>CAWIPI010000001.1:0-1572798 GCA_963837975.1 uncultured Actinomycetota bacterium
CTTTAGTCATCTCGCACGTAGAGTTCGAACTCACTCAAGCGGATAGCGGCAAACACGTGGGCTCCGATGCGGCAGCGACTGCTGGGCTCACCACCTGGGGATCCTCTATCGGGCTCTGAAGCGCGGAGTCAGGAGCTGTCAGGAATGACTGTCTGTTGGTAGAGCGCGAGCCGCCACTCGTCGTTGCGCTGGATGTACACGCTGGACATGAGACCTATGAACGCCGGCTCGTCTGATTCGCGGTACGCGGTGCCGCGGTACACCAGGGCGGCACTGCCCGGTCCGGTCTGGACGAGTCGATCGTCAGTGATGTCGTAGGTGCGCCAAGGAGGAGCCTCTCCAAGCGCGGCGACCACCGTGTCGCGATCCATGACCTCACCGTTGGCCAGCACCATGACGGCGTCCTCGGTCATGACTTGTCCGTAGAACGCATCCCCTGTGCTGTCGCAGAGCGAGTCCCATCCCTTTCGCTCCAGAGCGAGCAGAGCGCCTTGCAGGTCTTGATCCGCCATCCAGTCACAGTAGGCCCGATCGCTCCTTGCCGCTTCGCACGGGATGGCACGCTGAGCGTGCGGCGACCATCCGGTCCGGTGCGCGCCCCAGGTGACGATCCGCATCGGCACGCTCCGCGTGACCGATCCGTGAGCGGGACGGGGGCGAAGGTGGGTTATCGCCTGTAGACGTCGCTGCGTCGGTCTATATGCACGATCTCCACGGTGCGGGTGTCTTCAAGCACGCCGTAGATGACCCTGTAGTCACCACGGCGAGCTGAGTGCAGGCCGCCGAGCTCACCGCGGAGCGGCTTTCCCACCCGCTGTGGATTTTCTGCGAGAGGTCCGAAAATGAACTCGACGCAGGCCGTGGCCATCTTCTCTGGTAACCGCTGTAGATCGCGTTCGGCTCGAGCCGTGACTCGAACTGAGTAGCGCTCCTCCACTCAGCCAATCCCGTAGCGGGACTTGAGCGCATCGTTGTCGGCGAAGCGACCTACGCCGGCGTCGGCGAGGCCCTCGTTGATGGCTTCGACAGCGCCGGGCGTTCCGAGGATCTCCAAGGTCTCCTCGATGGCGGCGAGATCGTCGGCGGAGATCAGGACCGCGGCCGGGTGGCCGTGACGAGTGATGGTCACGCGTTGGTGGGTGCGTTCGACCTCCGAGACGTATTCGGAGAGCCGGTCTCGCGCGTCGCCGAGCGGTACAGCGGTCATGCCCATCAGTGTAGCCAAAAGACCGGGCAAAACTCGACTCCTGTCACGCGACGAACTCGTCGACGCCCAGGGGGACCGCTGGACACCCAGCTGTCGCCCTTGCAGCCCGCGGGCCCGGCGCGCGTTGCTGCTTGGGTCGGGCGCTGCCCGATGCTCGAGTCGGCGCGGTCCTGTGGTCTGACACTGGTGCGATCCTGGGTTCGACTCCCGGTAAACACGCTGTTCCTTGCGCTGTCACGGGCCGTTCTCATGGATGTCCGAGCGGCATTCGTTCGCCACCTTTCGCTCCCGGAAGCCCCGCTCAACGACACGAGCGGCATCGCCCTCCAGTTGCATCGGTGGAAGAACCGGACACTCAGGGAGGTGCTCGAGGTCCTCCTTCAGTTCTCTGTGGGCCACCACGTGGGTGTCGGTGTCGGCCCGGTTCTGGACACCGGGGCGAGCGTTGATGACACAAAGGGTGCGCTGATCGCGGCTGATCCACTGCTGTCGAAGTCAACTCTCGGCTTCGATCCGATCCATCACCTCGTGCCTCCGGTAGGCAGACTGCTCAGGTTCGACCCCGTCGACTAGGGCACCAAGCCGGGGGGCGTCCTGGTAGCCCGGGACACAAGGAATGTGCACGCTAGAAGCATGCGGTAGCCGCTGACGCCTGAGGTCGCCTCTTTGCCTGTACCGGAAAGGGGTGATGTCGAGGCGGGTTCGATCGCGATTCTCGAGCTGCAACGGGGGCGCGGCGACGGGCCGCGCCGCGGTCGCTGAAGTTGAAGTCGTCGCCTGGTGTCGGTGCCTACCGAGGCTGGTTGCCGAAGGCATCCCTGGGGGACCCAGCGGGCCGATGACCGCAAGCGGGATCCCATCCGGAACAGACGGGAGCCTCGTCACCAGGCTCCTGATGGTGCCCAACCTCTTCCCGACAGCGGTTCGTCGAACGGGATGACTCGGGCGCGGGCGAACCGAGGCCCGCTGCATACCGCCCAGATAGCCCCAGTCCCTCATCCCTCAAGAAGATCGCCCGCGACCCGCCGCGACGCCACCGAGATTGACGGCCTCCGTCCCGCCGCCCATAGCCTGGACGGATGAGTGCCCCTGCGGTCGCAGTTGTGTCCGGCGCCTCCCGTGGCCTAGGCGCCTCCATCGCGCAACGGCTTGCCGCCGACGGGTGGGCGGTGGGTGTCAACTATGCCCGCGGTCGGGAGCAGGCTGAATCCGTCGTCGAGAAGATCCGGGCGGTGGGCGGTGTCGCCGAAGCCTTCGGAGCGGACGTTGCCGACGAGGGAGGAGTAGAGGACCTGTTCAGGGAGGTCGGGAGGGTGCTCGGCCCCGTCACTGCGGTCGTAGCGAACGCGACCGGCCCACAGCCGGAGGTGAGCCTTGAGGAGCTGACCTGGCGCGATCACCTTGACCAGCTGGAGTTCTTCGTCAAGAGTCCGACCCTGCTGGTGCAGGCTGCTCTCCCGAGCATGCGGGCGTCTGGGGGTGGTCGGGTCATCCTCATCGGTTCCGACCTGGCCGAGCGGGCAGAGCCGCTGGCCTCGGCCTATGTGGCCGCCAAGAACGCCCAGATCGGGCTCACGAAGGTGTGGGCCAAGGAACTCGGTCCCGATGACATCACGGTCAATCTCGTGCAGCCTGGCTGGATCCCCGTCGAACGACACGCTGGCATGGACACCGACACCTACGCTGCAGAAGTCCCGTTGCGCAGGATGGGTAGGCCGGAGGACGTCGCCGCCATGGTGGCGTATCTGGCTTCCGACGCAGGGGGATTCATCACCGGCCAACGGTTCACCGTCAACGGTGGGCGAGTGATGTGAGACAAGGGCCGGGCCTTGGATGCCAGACTGTCGTCGCTGCTTGCGGGGCGCGACCTTGACCTGCGAGGTTGCCAGCGTTCCGCTACCTGTCGTGGCACTCCTGCCTGCCCTCCGAGTCCCTGGGGCGCAACTGAAGAGCCACCGTTCTGGGCCCGACATCCCAGGGGCAGGGAGGCCGAAGCCACCGCCCGGCACGTGGCCATCGGCGCTACTCGGGATTCTGGTCAAGACGGCCTTCAAAACCAGCGTCAAGCCGCCGCGACTGCCCTACCCACGACCATCTACTGGCCATCTTCGGACCCTCGGTTGGCACCTCTGCGCAGGATGGGGGCATGAAGTCAGTGACCGTCGCCATTGCCGGAGTCCTCGCTGCGATGACCACAGCTTGCTCCGCAGACACTGCCTCCTCCGGGGACCTTGGGCCTGCGACGAGCGAGGGCGACCAGGGCTGGCCGTTCGCGGTGGAGGAGGTCGACCAGTTCGACGAGCCCTGGGCGATGGCATTCATGCCGGGCAGCGGCGGCCTGCTCGTCGCCGAGCGCAGCGGCACCCTGCACCTGCGTGACGCCGACAGCGGAGAGCGGGTCGAGGTCGAGGGCACACCGGCGGTGGTCGACGCCGGACAGGGTGGGCTCGGCGACGTACTGCCGGGGCCGACGTACGCCGAGGACGGGCTGGTCTACCTGAGCTGGGCCGAGGCGGGCGACGGGGGAGTGGGTGCCGCAGTGGGCCGTGCTCGCCTCGAGACCAGCGGTGACGAGGCGAGCCTGGAGGACCTCGAGGTAATCTGGAGGCAGACGCCCAAGACGAACGGTGATGGTCACTTCAGCCATCGGCTCGCGTTCTCGCCCGACGAGGAGCACCTCTTCGTGTCCTCCGGCGACCGGCAGCTCGGGGACCCGGCCCAGGACACCACCAACACACTGGGCACGATCGTGCGCCTGACTCCCGGGGGCGAGCCGGCGCCGGGTAACCCGATGGCGGACGAGTCAGGAGCCACCGCAGAGATCTGGAGCTGGGGCCACCGCAACCCACTGGGCCTCGAGTTCGCCCCCGACGGGACGCTCTGGTCCTCGGAGATGGGCCCCCAGGGCGGTGACGAGCTCAACCTCATCGAGGCCGGCGCCAACTACGGGTGGCCCGAGGTCTCCGACGGCAGCGACTACGGCGGCGGCGAGATCCCCGACCATGCGGAGGGCGACGGGTACGCCGCACCGGCGAGGTCATGGACCCCGAGCATCTCGCCGGGAAGCCTGCTCATCTACGGCGGTGACCTCTTCGAGGACTGGCAGGGCGACGCGTTCCTCGGCGCCCTCTCGGGCGAGGCGCTAGTCCGCGTCGATCTCGAGGGCGAGGCCGCGGGCGAGACTGAGGTCTTCGACATGGGCCAGCGGATCCGGGCGGTCGAAGAGGGACCCGACGGTGCGATCTGGCTCCTGGAGGACGAGGGCGCCGGGCGGCTGCTGCGGCTCACACCGTCGTCCGCGAAATCCTCCTGAAGCAGGTCACCGGATCGCCATCCGGCGTCCGGTCTCGCCTAGCCGTGCGGGGTACCCATGGGAAATCGAAGGCCTGTCGCGGACGCGTCCACACACAACGCACTGAGCCGGCGAGCGCGGCAGGTGCGTCATACGCCGCGTGTCGGCGCAGTGCCTAAGCCGTCCCACACGGATCGTGCCGCGGCACAGGAGTCGCCGACATCAGCCGGGGCGTGCGACTCTTCTGGGCTTGGCGAAACAGGCGCTGGACATCGCCGAGAAGTCGTCCTTGTTCTCTGACCACCGGTCACCCAACGTGGTGCACGGCTCAGCCCGGCCCAACGACTCGGTGAGGACATGCAGGAGCTCGGACCGGGGCGTGACGCTTTGCCCCCTTACGGGCCGACTCTAGCCTCCGTGGCCTGTGACGAGATGGACGGATGGGGCGTGAGTGACGAAATACGCGTTCGGCTCACAGTGGCCGCGTGGAGCGCATACGCTCCGCTTTGAACTCGGAGGAACCATCTCATGCGCACCGCCACAGCCCGCTCGCCCCGCCCCGCGGCCACGCGCCTGCCCTGGGGCCTCATTCGCCGCCGCGCCGTGGGCGCCCCAAAGGTAACCGTCCGGTTGGACCCGCTGCCAGAGCCTGCGTGGGCGCAGTGGCGTGACGTGAGCGTGCCCGGTCCCGCGGGTTCCTCGCTGCGGGTTGCCGCGGTGGTGCTCGGACCTACCGGGGTGTACGTGGTCACCCGGCAGGAGTCCAGCGACCTCTTCGGGTTCGCCTTGCGCACACGAATGGCCTCGGAGGCGGCGCAGGCCGTCAGGTCGGCACTGCCGGGCCGGTACCGGGGGGCCGTCTCAGCCATGCTGATGCTCGAGACCCGCGACGCACAGGACGCCCACCATGACGCCCACCATGACGGGGTCCTGGTGGATGAGGTCATCGTCGCGACTTCTCCCGCGCTGGTCGAGGCTGTGCGCGCCCGGCCGCGGGTGCTGTCGCGCTCGGAGGCAGGCGCGATCTCCTCGGTGCTCGCGCACATACTGCGTCCGCAGTGCCCAGGCACGGGGCGTCGGGCGATGCTGTGGGGCCGGTTCACGCGCGTAGGACGCACGGCCGGGCACACCAGTGGACGCGCCACCGGCATCGCCGCCTGAGCTTGCTTGGCTGGCGGGGCTGGTTGCGTGTCCTACACGTCGGACGCCGACTCCGACAACTCAGCACCCGGCCAGCATGAGGTTCGGTATCAGCCGGGTGGACGCCCAGGAAAGCGGGTGGCCTTGATCATCAACAAGCGGATCAGCCGCGATGAGGGCGTCCTTCCCCCGCCAGGCGGACTCCAGCTTGGAGCGTCCCCGTCCGCCGCCGCATCGAAAGTGCTTGTTTCCAGGGACTCGGTAAGGGGCCGCAACGCTACGCTCCCGATCGTGATCGGAGCACCGCAGATCCTGGACCGCATTGCCGGAGAAGGGAGGATCGCCACCGACTGGATTGCGGGTCTTCGCGAAGCGGCACATCCGTTGGTGGTCGCCGCTGGCCGTAGCCACCATGAAGGCGTTCCGGGTGGAGGCCGAGGCTCGGCCGATCGCTGCGATGCTCTGGCGAGCCCGTGCCCAAGGCATGCGCAAGCACCTGGCGCCCGAGGTCGAGGTCTTCGCCTCCAGCCACCGGTCGCCCATGTCGGTCCTCCGAACAGCCGGCGCCGAACCGCCGTTCCGCGGTTCCGATCCCTTCGGCAGCGTCAACCGCTGGTTCGCCAGCCGACACGTCGATCCGGTTGACTGGACCATCTCGATGGAGCACCCCTCAGATGCCTCTCTCATGCGGGACCGCTCCCGCGCGTCTTTTCGCCGCCTGTCGACGGCGTTATCTACGGGCCCACCGGCCACCTCATCGAGGCATCCGCGACAGCCGTTGTCTCCCGTTCACCGCTGCAGGTATGAACGCTAACCAGATGCCTGGAAGAGATAGGCGAATGCCGTCTTCGTGTAGACGATGCCGCGGCCAGAGGAGCGGATCAGGTCGGCGTCGGCCCGTTCCGATCGTCTCGGGATCAGGAACTCCTCAAGGCGGTCTGTGGCGATGCGGTGGTGCCCATCCCTGTGATGCACGACGGCTACCAGCCGCAGCGAGGGGTCCAGGGCGGCCAGGCTGGCGTCGCCGTGACTGGTATTGGCCAGCAGCCAGCCCCCCTGGCGCAGGTAGCGGCGGGTCTGCTCCAACACCGGCCCGGTGAAGAGCGAGATGAGCAGGTCCATGCTTTCGTCGGGCACGTCCAGCGGCTGGTCGTAGTCCGCGGCGAGGAACCGCACCTCCATGCCGGCGCCGGGGCGAGTCCGGCCCGCCAGCTCCGCTTGTGCCAGCCCGGTTTCGTCGAAGAACCGGGCCGCCCGGGCGTCGGTGTCAACGTAGGTCACGGACCGGAACGCCGTCGACGGGGACAAGTCGACGTAACTGCCCGGGTACAGCGCTCGCTCGACCGGACAGAGGTCGGCTAGCGCCGCGAACAGGTCTGAACGGTCCCCGATCGACTCCCGGTACTGCGACCACGTCACGAGCCTCGTCACCAGCCCATCCCAGCATGTCGCCGCGCCTGGGGCATCGATGACCCGCAGGGGGCCCGACGGTGCCGGTTGCTCGAAGGCAAGCACCAAGAGGACGAGCCGCGTCCTAGCGCCGCGAGTGCCCCTGTCGGTGCGGCGACTTCAGTCGCTCGCCACGACACAATGGTGGGCATGGTCGAGACCGTAAGTGGGGCTTCGAGCAGCAGTGCGGTTGCCGACGCCGCGCAGTTGCTACACGACTTCAACGTGGAGTACGACGAGCCGGCACCTCCCCCCGACGAGCTGGCGGCCCGACTGGCGGAGCTGATCGCGGCAGACCACGTCACGGTCCTGGTCGCTCGCGCGCATGAGACTGGCGCAGCGATCGGGGTCGCGGTGATGCGCGTGCAACCATCGGTGTGGAGTCCGGCATCTGAGGCCTACCTCGCCGAGCTCTACGTCGTACCGAGCCAGCGTGGCCAGGGGTACGGCCGGAAACTGCTCACCGAAGGCATGCGCGCCGCGCGCGAGCGCGGCGCAGACTACGCGTTCCTGGTCACCAGCGAGGACGACCGGTTCGCCCAACGCCTGTACGAGGCAGCCGGGTTCCGCCAGACCGAAGGCGACGGCGGTCCGCTCATGCTGGCGTACGAGCGCGACCTGTAGCCCTCCACACCGCGTCCTTTCGCCGCGTATGACTGTCAAGCCCGGGCCGACTTGCGCTCGACGCTTCGACCCGGCAAGTGGACGGGCACGGCGAGTGTCCCGGTGACCGATCGGCTTGCGGTGAAGCTCGCGGCAGGACCGCAGGGCGAGCTTGAATTGATCTCCTGCATCTGATTTCGGGGCCGCGCTGGGGCCGCGCGGGGAGTCAGATCAAAAGAAGAACGACCCCTGACCTGGGAGACGGTGAACGGTGTCTTCGCTGGTCAGGAGCCGCTTCTTCATTCCCTGCGCGGCTTGGGCCGCAGGTACATCTATGTGAACTCAGATGTCGTAGTACAGCTCGAACTCGTGCGGGTGCGGACGCTGCTGCACCGGCATGATCTCGTTCTCGCGCTTGTAGTCGATCCAGGTCTCGATCAGGTCGGGCGTGAACACGTTGCCGACGGTGAGGAAGTCGTGGTCGGCCTCCAGCGAGTCGAGCACTGCGTTCAGCGAGGTCGGCACCTGGTCGATGTCGGCCATCTCGTCCGGCGGGAGCTCGTAGATGTCCTTGTCGATCGGCTCGGCCGGCTCGATCTTGTTCTGGATGCCGTCGAGGCCGGCCAGCAGCAGCGCCGAGAACGCCAGGTAGGGGTTGGCCGACGGGTCGGGGCAGCGGAACTCGATGCGCTTCGCCTTCGGGTTGGAGCCCGTGATCGGGATGCGCACGCACGCCGAGCGGTTGCGCTGGCTGTAGACCAGGCTGATCGGCGCCTCGAAGCCCGGCACCAGCCGGTGGTAGGAGTTCACCGTCGGGTTGGTGAACGCGAGCAGCGACGGGGCGTGCTTGAGGATGCCGCCGATGTAGTGGCGGGCCATGTCGGAGAGGCCGGCGTACCCGGTCTCGTCGTAGAACAGCGGCTCGCCCTCGTTCCAGATGGACTGGTGGCAGTGCATGCCGGAGCCGTTGTCGCCGAAGATCGGCTTGGGCATGAACGTGGCGGACTTGCCGTTGCGCCAGGCGACGTTCTTGATGATGTACTTGAACTTCATCACGTCGTCGGCGGCCTGCAGCAGCTCGCTGAACCGGTAGTTGATCTCGGCCTGGCCGGCGGTGCCGACCTCGTGGTGGGCCCGCTCGACGGTGAGGCCGGAGGTCTCGAGCTCCTTGACCATCTCGTCGCGCAGCTCGCCGAAGTGGTCGTACGGCGCCACCGGGAAGTAGCCGCCCTTGTACTTCACCTTGTAGCCGCGGTTGGGCCGGCCCTCGGAGCCCTCGGCGCCGGAGTTCCAGGCGCCCGCCTCGGAGTCGATGTGGTAGAAGCCCTCGTTGGCCGAGGTGGCGAAGCGGACCTGGTCGAAGACGTAGAACTCGGCCTCGGGGGCGAAGTACGCCGTGTCGCCGATGCCGGTGCTGGACAGGTAGGCCATCGCCTTGCGCGCGATGTTGCGCGGGTCGCGGGAGTAGGCCTCACCGGTGATCGGGTCGTGGATGAAGAAGTTCACGACCAGGGTCTTGGCGACCCGGAACGGGTCGACGTAGGCCGTGGTGGGGTCGGGGAACAGCGACATGTCGGACTCGTGGATCGCCTGGAACCCGCGGATGGACGAGCCGTCGAAGGCGAGGCCGTCCTCGAACACCGACTGGTCGAAGGACGACACGGGCACGGTGAAGTGCTGCATCACCCCGGGCAGGTCGCAGAAACGGACGTCGACCATCTCGACGCCCTCGTCCTTGACGTACTTCAGCAGCTCTTCGCTGTTGTTGAACATTCGTCCTCCTTGGCCGACGGGTGCGGCCGCATGGCAATGGTGAGAGACCGCGACTGCCGGAGCGATCGCGACGAGGTGAACCTACGCAGGGGCCGTTGCACGACCGTATCGACATTGTTTCCGCCATGTAACGGCCACCCCCGGACCGGACGAGGCGGTCAAGGCGTCCAGCCGGTCGGCAGATAGGGTCACCGCGTGCCCGAGTACGCGTCCTGGTTGCGGAGGATCGCCGCGCTCCTCATCGACTGGGTCGCCTCCACGCTGGTCACCATCGCGATCATCGGCCTCGACCGGTACGCCGACCCCACGTCGGGCTCCGGGTGGATCGTCCTGGGGGTCTTCGCCGTCGAGGTCACGCTGCTGACCACGCTGACCGGCGGGTCCTTCGGGCAGCTGGTCGTCGGCATCCGGGTGCTCCGCCTCGACGGGCGACCGCTCAACCTGCTGCTCGCCCTGGTGCGCACCCTGCTGATCTGCGCGGTGGTCCCGCCGCTGGTGTTCCGTTCCGACAGTGGCCGCGGCCTGCACGACATGTGGACCGGCTCGGCGGCCTACCGGCGCTAGTCGCGGACGGGTCGGCCTCAGCGCTCGAGCACGAACCACACGGTGGTGCCCACCTCGTCGAGGTCGGAGCCCCACCGGTCGGTCAGCGCCTGCACGACCTGCAGGCCCCGCCCGTGCACCTCGAGCGGGTCGGGGGTCAGCGCGGTCGGCACCACGCCCGTCCCGCTGTCGCGCACCGACGCGGTCAGGACGCCGCCGTCGAGGACGAGACGGATCTCGCAGCCCCCGTGGGTGTGCACCAGCGCGTTCGTGACCACCTCGCTCAGGCACAGCGCCGCGGTGTCCCTGGTGTCCTCGTCGACGCCCCACTCCGTGAGGGTGGTGGCCAGGAAGCGGCGGGCGTCCCGGACGGCTGCGAGCTGCGCCGGGACCTCCCGGGTCGCGGCCATGGCCCCGGCAGGGACCGGCTCGGCGGCCAGGGTCGGGCTCTTCCTGGATCGCGACTGCTGGAAGCGGCGGAGCAGGACGCCGAGGGTGGTGCCGTGGGAGACCAGCGCGTCGCGCTGGATGGACCCGAACCGCTGCGGGGCGGTGTAGAACACCACGAACGCGCCGATGGTCTGCCCGGCCGCGCGGATGGGTGCGGCGGCGACCGCCGAGGTGCCGGCCGCCTGGCGCTCGACGAGCTCGGGGTAGCGCCTGGCGAGCTGGTCCAGCGACCCGGCGACGAGCTCGCCGGAGCGCACGGCGGAGTTCAGCGGCACGTCGGCGTAGGCGTCGATCAGGCACCAGTCGACCGACGGGTCGTTGTCGCGGTCACTGGCCGCGAACTGCAGCCGGCGCCCGCCGCCCTCGGTGAGCGCGATGCCCACGCGGCCGACGGCCGGCAGGGCAGCGAGACGCGCCAGCGCGTCCCGGGCCCACTCGTCGAGGCCCGCAGACGAGGGCGCATCCGATCGGACTGCCTGCGACACCCGTCAAGCGTAGGACAATTCGTCCGGGCTGCCGATCCCTCTCGCGCCGGATTTCCGGCCGCCCGGGGTCAGCGGCCGCGCTGCTGCCCGCGCATGCCCTTCATCGAGGTCGGCATCGGCCCCTTGGGCATCGGGATGTTCGACCGGTTGGCGTCGAGCGCCTTGATGCGGGCGAGCACGTCGGTCATCTGCGCAGGCTTGAGGTTGCGGCCGAGCTTGGTGACGTGCTTGGTCAGCTTGCCCAGCGGCACCTGGCCGGGGTCGTTGCCGACGATGACCTCGTGGATCGGGGTCTCGCTGGCGACCCGCTCGTGCTTGCGCCGCTCGGAGGTGAGCAGCGGGCGCAGCCGGTTGACGTTGCCCTCGCCGATCAGCACGATCCCGGGCGGGCCGACGACGCGGGTGACGACGTCCTGCTGCTTGTTGATCGCGATCGCCGGGTCGGTCTTCCAGCCGCGGCGCAGCATGCTCAGCGCCGCTGCCGCAGCCCCCGGACGGCCCTCGATCTGGCTGATCGCCGCGCGCTGGGCGCGGCGCCCGAAGATGATCAGCGCGGCGAGGATGCCGACGAGCACGCCGAAGGTGATCGCGAAGAACAACGACCCGAGCACCAGCAGCATCACGGCGAAGGCCGCGAGGCCGGCGAGCAGGAAGACGCCGAGGAGGACCAGCCCGATCCGGGGATCGGACTGCTTGGTCATCGAGTAGCTCTGCCGGATCTGCTTGATCCGACCGGGCTTGTCCGGGTCCTTCGGGGTCTTGACCTTCTTGGGTGCCTTCGAAGGCTTCTTGGCCATGCGTGATGCCTCTGGGTGTCTGCGTCGGGTGGGCGGAGCGCCTAAGTCTCTCAGACGCCGGAGGCTTCCACGGACGCGGCGCCGCGTGCGTCCATCGCCTGCTGGTAGAGCCGGCCCGCGCGGTACGACGAGCGCACCAGCGGCCCGGACATCACCCCGGAGAAGCCGATCTCGTCGGCCTCGTGCTTGAGCTCCACGAACTCCTCGGGCTTGACCCAGCGCTCCACGGGGTGGTGCCGCGGGGAGGGGCGGAGGTACTGGGTGATCGTGATCAGCTCACAACCCGCCGCGTGCAGGTCGACCAGCGCCTGGGAGACCTCCTCGCGGGTCTCGCCCATGCCGAGGATCAGGTTGGACTTGGTGACGAGCCCGAAGTCGCGGGCCTGGGTGATCACGTCGAGGGAGCGGTCGTAGCGGAAGGCCGGCCGGATCCGCTTGAAGATCCGGGGCACCGTCTCGACGTTGTGGGCGAGCACCTCGGGGCGCGACTCGAAGACCTCGCGCAGCAGGTCGGGCTTGCCGTTGAAGTCGGGGATGAGGTTCTCCACCCCGGTCTCGGGGTTGAGCTCGTGGATCTGCTTGACCGTCTCGGCGTACAACCAGGCGCCGCCGTCGGGGAGGTCGTCGCGGGCGACGCCGGTGATCGTCGCGTAGCGCAGCCCCATCGTCTGCACCGACTCGGCGACCCGGCGGGGCTCGTCACGGTCCAGCGGCTGGGGGCGGCCGGTGTCGATCTGGCAGAAGTCGCAGCGGCGGGTGCACTGGTCGCCGCCGATGAGGAACGTCGCCTCGCGGTCCTCCCAGCACTCGAAGATGTTGGGGCAGGCGGCCTCCTGGCACACCGTGTGCAGGCCCTCGGACTTCACGAGGTTCTGGAGGTGCTTGTACTCCGGGCCCATCTTGGCGCGCGTCTTGATCCACTCGGGCTTGCGCTCGATGGGGGTCTCGGCGTTGCGCGCCTCGAGACGGAGCAGCTTGCGGCCCGCCGGAGCAGCCGGGTCCGAGGACGTCCCCGAGGAGCGTGTGGCGGCGGCGTGTTCAGGCGCTTGAGTCACGCCCGCCACTGTACGTCGCCGCCCCGACGAAACCCGAACCAATGGGACGGGGGAGTGGGCGACGCGGACTCAGACGTCGCGTCGGCGGAACCACAGCAGCGAGCCGACCACGGCGACGGCGAGGAGTACGCCGAGGTAGGAGCCGGCCTCCAGGTGCGTCATCACCTGGCGGGTGGAGCACTGCTTCGCCGGAAGGCAGGTCACCGTCGAGTCGAGGTAGCGGTGGAACGGCGCGAGCCAGCCGAACACGTTGTTGCCCACGGCCCAGCGGCCGGTGCCCTCGACGGGGAGCAGGTTGACGACGATCTCGCCGCCGACGCTGTAGACGAACAGCAGCGCCAGGGTGGCCACCGTGTGGCGGAACACCATCGTGAGCGCGAACGCGCCCAGGGCTGCGCCGGCGCCCAGCGCGACCGCGCGCGCGACGTGCCAGGCCACCGCCGTGGCGTCGCTGCTCGAGATCGGCAGGTCGCGGGCCTGTGCGACGGACCCGAGCGCGAGCCAGAAGCCGCCTGTCACGACCAGCGCGACGAGCCCGCTGCCGAGGGTGACGGCCGCGGCCTTGGCCAGCCAGAGCCGGGTGCGCCGCGGCTGGAACAGGAGCTGGTTGGTCAGCGAGCCCGAGGACCAGTCCGCTCCCGCGAACGTCGCACCGACGATGATCAGCAGCCCCACCACGACCAGGGCCAGCTCGACCCCGCGGCGGTTGAGCACCGAGCCGAGGTCGAGGTCCTGGCGGGGGTAGTAGCTCTCGGGCGGCAGCACCAGCGCGTCGACGCAGTCCTCGGCCGTGGCGTCGGGCCCGAGGTAGGCCTTGGGGGCCGCACGGCAGGCGCGCACCTCCGCCTGTCGCTCCGGCTTCACGCCCTCGAGCTGCGCCTGGGCGACGGCGTCGGCGCGGTCCTCGCTGGTGAGCGGACGCGTCTGCCAGGCGATCGACCCGACGAGCGCGGCCGCGGCCACGATCGCGACGAGCACCAGCCACAGGATCGCGCGGCGGGACCGGAACCGGGTGAGCTCGACGGCGAGCAGGCGCATCACGCGGCTCCACCCCGCGGACCGGCGTCCTCGGGGCTCGAGGACGCCGCCTCGTCCCGCCGGGTCAGGCGCAGGAAGAAGGACTCCAGCGTGGGCCGGATCGCCGAGAGCTCGCCGACGTAGATGCCGCGGTCGGCGAGCAGCCGCGTGATCTGCTCGGGGTGCTCGTGGCCCTCGACGACGAGGTGGTCGTGCTGGCTGTCCACGGTGTAGCCGGCCGCCTCCAGGAAGTGGCGAGCGCCCCGAGGGTCGGTGACCCCGACCCTGGTCCGCGACACCTTCTCCCCGAGCAGGTCCTCGACCCTGCCCGAGGCCAGCAGCCGGCCCTGGCCCACGATCGAGACCGAGTGGCACAGCTGCTGCACCTCGGCCAGGATGTGCGAGCTGAGCAGGACGGTGACGCCCGACTCGCCGAGCCCGCGCACCAGGTCACGCATGCTGCGGATGCCGGCGGGGTCCAGGCCGTTGGTCGGCTCGTCGAGGATCAGCAGGTCCGGGCCCTTGAGCAGCGCCGCCGCGATCGCCAGCCGCTGCTTCATGCCCAGCGAGTAGCTGTTGTAGTCCTCGCGGGACCGGTCGGCCAGGTCGACCTGCTGCAGCGCGGCGTCGACCGTGGACCGCGAGGCCCCGATCGACCGGGCCAGGAGGCTGAGGTTCTTGCGCCCGGAGAAGTTCGGCACGAAGCGCGGCTCCTCGACCACCGCACCCACCCGGTCGACCACCTCGGGGAGCCGGGCAGGGACCTGCAGCCCGAAGAGCCGCATCTCACCGCCGCTCGGCCGCGCCAGTCCCAGGAGCATCTTGATCGTGGTGGTCTTCCCCGACCCGTTGGGTCCGAGGAAGCCGTGCACGCCGCCGACGGGCACCTGCAGGTCCAGGCCGTCGACCGCGAGAGTGCGTCGTCCCCGAGACCGGTAGACCTTGCGGAGGTCTCTCGTCTCGATCACGAGGTCATTCATCGGTCGTCGCCACGCCCTTCCCGCCTGCGGGTCCCAGCATGGCGCAACCGGGCTTCACGCAAGGGGATTGAGCACGGGGACACGCAGGTCACCGGTGCCCCCACCGGCGGGTGGGCGACGACCGGGCTCGGGGCGCGGTTCGTAGTCCGGCGTGGCGTCGTACGGCGTCCACGCGAGCAGCTCGCGCAGGTGCTGCTCGACCAGTGGCAGCACCTCGGCGACGGTGACGTCGCGGCCGAGCTCCTCGGAGAGCGTGGTGACCCCGGCGTCGCTGATCCCGCACGGAACGAACCGCTCGTACCACGACAGGTCCACGTCGCAGTTGAGCGCGAAGCCGTGCATCGCCACGCCCCGGCTGACCCGGATGCCGATGGCGGCGATCTTGCGTTCGGGACGCGCCGGGCGTGAGTCGGTGGCGGGGGAGGCCTGCAGCCAGACGCCGCTGCGGCCCGGCACGCGAGCGGTCGTGACGCCGAGGTCGGCGCAGACGCCGATCAGGGCCTCCTCGAGACGGCGGACGTAGTCGACGACCAGCACGTGGTCGGGGAGCCGCACGATGGGGTAGCCGACGAGCTGGCCGGGGCCGTGGAAGGTGATCTTCCCGCCCCGGTCGACCTCGATCACCGGGGTTCCGTCGGCCGGCCGCTCGTGGGGCTCGGTGCGCTTGCCGGCCGTGTAGACCGGTGAGTGCTCCAGCAGCAGCACGGTGTCCGGGCCGCCGTCGACCACGGCCGCGTGGACCTCGCGCTGCCGGTCCCACGCCGCCAGGTAGTCGACCGGCGCGTCGGTGAGCTGCTCGAAGACCAGTTCGTTCACCCCTCGAGGCTAACCCCACCCCGCCGGAGCCTGTGGACAACCGTCCCGGGCCCGCTGATCGCGGGCAGGGTGGGCGGCATGCGGATGCTCGTGGCCCTCGTCCTCCTGCTCGGCCCCGGCGCGGTGGTCGAGCCCCCGGTGGTCGAGCCTTCGGTGGTCGAGCCTGTCGAAACCACCCCAGCGGTGGGCCGACCCGACCTGGTCGCTGCGCTCGCCGTGCTGCGCGGCTGGGATGTACGCCGGGCGCGGGCGTGGGCTGCCTCCGACCCGGGGGCGCTTCGCCGGCTCTACGTCCCGGGCTCGGCGGCGGGACGGGCCGACCTGCGGCTGCTGGCGGCCTACCGTGCGCGCCAGACGGTCGTCCGCCGCCTGGTCACCCAGGTCTTCGACGTCCGGGTGCTGCGGCGGGACTCGCGCTGGTTGCGGCTGCGGGTGGTCGACCGTGTGGCCGGGGGAGTCGTGGTCCGGGCGGGCACGGAGGCACCCCTGGCCAGCAGTCGGCCGACCGTACGCGTGGTGGACCTTCGGCGTGGCGGGGCTGTCTGGAGGGTGGCCGAGGTCAGCGGCTCGGGTGGAGACCCTCGCGCAGGACAGCGCTGACGTCGGGGTCGCTGAACTCGAAGCCGTCGTCGAGCAGCGCCTGGGGTACCGCGTTCAGGGAGTCCAGCGGCAGCTGGCTCAGCTGGCCCATGCCGAGCCGGATGATCGCGGCGGGGACCCGCACGACGCTCGGCCGGTGCACCTGACGGCCGAGCTCGGCGGTGAACTCGGCGTTGGTCGGCGAGTGCTCGCAGCAGAGGTTCACGGGGCCGGACAGCTCCGAGTCCGCGAGGTGGACCACCGCGTCGACCCAGTCGCGGGTGGAGATCATCGGCATGTACTGGCGCCCGTCGCCCAGCTTCCCCCCGAGCCCGGCGCCGAACAGGAGCCGGAGCTCCTTGAGCGGAGCGCTGCGCCGGTCGAGGATCGGGGCGGTTCGCAGCACGCACACCCGCGCGCCCACCTCGCGAGCACCGACCGTGGCCGCCTGCCAGTCGCGGGTGACCACGGTCATCAGCTCCTCGCCCCGCGACTCCGCCTTCTCGGTCAGCCGCTCGTCCCCGCGGTCGCCGTAGAACGAGATGCCGTTCTGGGCCAGGAACGTCGGCTTGCGCCCCCCCTGGGCGATGGCGTCTGCGATCGCGGTGGTGGTGGCGACCCGACTGCGTCGCAGGCGCTCCCGGAAGTTGCGGGAGTACGGGTTGCCGATGTTCGGGGACCCGGCCAGGTTGACGACCACGTCGTGCTCGTCGACGACGTCGGGGGAGAGGCCCGCGCCGTACGGGTCCCACTGCACCTCGCCGACTTCCGCCGTACGGCGCACCAGGGGCGTGACCTCGTGTCCGGTCGCCTCGAGCTGCTCGCGGAGCCGGGTGCCGAGGAAGCCGGACGCGCCGGCGATCAGGAAGCGCATGGGGCAACCGTGCCACGCGCTCGGGAACGCCGCCTGTTGCGGACCTCCCACGGTCGGGGAATAGGCTCGCGTCCGTGAGCGATTTCGATGTTCTTGTCCTCGGTGCCGGTCCCGGCGGCTACGTCGCCGCCATTCGCGCGTCACAGCTCGGCCTCAAGGTCGGCGTGATCGAGAAGAAGTACTGGGGCGGGGTGTGCCTCAACGTGGGCTGCATCCCGTCGAAGGCACTGCTGCGCAACGCCGAGCTGGCGCACCTCCTCAACCACGAGAAGGACAAGTTCGGGATCACCGGCGACGCCTCGATGGAGTTCAAGCCGACCCACGCGCGCAGCCGCGAGGTCTCGGACTCCATCGTCAAGGGCGTCCACTTCCTGATGAAGAAGAACAAGATCGAGGAGATCGACGGCTGGGGGACCTTCGTCGACGCCAAGACGATCGAGGTCGAGAACGACGGCGACAAGCGCACCGTCACCGCCGACAACGTCATCATCGCCACGGGTGCGACGACCCGGCTCGTGCCCGGCACCGAGCTGTCGGAGAACGTCGTCACCTACGAGGAGCAGATCCTCTCCGAGGAGCTGCCCGGCTCGATCGTGATCGCGGGCTCGGGCGCCATCGGGGTGGAGTTCGCCTACGTGATGGCCAACTTCGGGGTCGAGGTCACCATCGTGGAGTTCCTCGACCGGATGGTGCCCACCGAGGACGCCGAGGTCTCCAAGGAGCTGCTCAAGCACTACAAGAAGCTCGGCGTGAACGTGCTGCTGAAGACCAAGGTCGAGAAGATCGAGGACTCCGGCTCCGGGGTCAAGGTCACCGTCAGCAAGGACGGCAAGGAAGAGGTCATCGAGGCCGACAAGGTGCTGCAGGCGATCGGGTTCGCCCCGCGCCTCGACGGCTACGGCCTGGACAAGACCGGCGTCGAGACCACCGAGCGCGGCGCGATCGCGGTCGACGCGCGCGGGCGCACCAACGTCGACGGCGTCTACGCGATCGGCGACGTCACCGGCAAGCTGATGCTGGCGCACACCGCCGAGGCGATGGGCATCGTCACCGCCGAGACCATCGCGGACCACGAGACCATCGAGATCGACTTCGACATGATCCCGCGGGCGACGTACTGCCAGCCGCAGATCGCCTCGTTCGGCTACTCCGAGGAGCAGGCGAAGGAGAAGGGGTACGACGTCAAGGTCGCCAAGTTCCCGTTCTCGGCCAACGGCAAGGCCAAGGGCCTCGGCGAGTCGGTCGGCTTCGTGAAGATCGTGGCCGACGCGACGTACAACGAGATCGTGGGCGCCCACCTGATCGGGCCCGACGTGACCGAGCTGCTGCCGGCGCTGACCCTGGCCCAGAAGTGGGACCTGACCGCCGACGAGGTCGCCCGCAACATCTTCGCCCACCCGACCCTCTCGGAGTCGGTCAAGGAGGCCGTCGAGGGCATCGCGGGGCACATGATCCACCTCTGAGGGGATCGCGCCCCGCTCGTCCTCCCCGCAACGCGCACTGCCCCCTCACCCAGCACGCATCTGGGTGAGGGGGCAGCTCGGGTCCTGGGCCCGGGAGACCGGCCCCGGAGGGGCCGGCCACCTCAGACGTCGAAGTTGCCGGCCTCCAGGCGCTGCTTCACGTCGGTGAGGAAGCGGCCCGCGTCGGCGCCGTCGACCAGCTGGTGGTCGTAGGTCAGCGCCAGGTAGACCATGTGGCGCACGGCGATCGTCTCGCCCAGGTTGGGGTCGTCGATCACCACCGGTCGCTTCACCACCGCACCGGGACCGAGGATGGCGACCTGCGGCTTGTTGATGATGGGGGTGTCCCACAGGGCGCCCACGCTGCCGAGGTTGGTGATCGTGAAGGTGCCCCCGGACAGGTCGTCGGGACCGATCTTGTTGGTGCGCGTGCGCTCCGCGACGTCGGCGATCTTCTTGGCCAGGCCGGCGATCGAGAGGTCGCCGGCGTCCTTGACGACCGGGGTGAGCAGACCCTTCTCGGTGTCCACGGCGAACGCGACGTTCTCGCTGTCGTGGTAGGTGATCTCACCGGCCTCGAGGTCGAGGGTGGCGTTCAGCGCGGGGTGAGACTTCAGCGCGTCGACCGCAGCCTTGGCGAAGAAGGGGAGGTACGTCAGCTTCACGCCCTCGCGGCTGAGGAAGTCGGCCTTCGCGCTGTCACGCAGCCGCGCGACCTTGGTGACGTCGACCTCGACCACCTGCGTCAGCTGCGCCGAGGTCTGCAGGGACTCGACCATGCGCTTGGCGATCACCTTGCGCAGACGGCTCATCGGCTCGGTCTTCCCGCGCAAGGGGCTCGGCGACGCGGCAGCCGACCCCGAGGCGGCGGGCTGCTTCTCCTCCGCGGCGGGCGCCCCGGCCTTGCCGGACTCCGCCGCTGCCAGCACGTCCTGCTTGCGGATGCGTCCGCCCACGCCGGTGCCCTGGATGCTCTCGAGGTCCACGCCGTGCTCGGCGGCCATCTTGCGCACCAGTGGCGTGACGTAACCGCCGCCCCCGCCCTCGGAGCCACCGTCGGACGCGGCCTCGCGCTTCGGTTCCTCCTGCTTCGCAGCAGGCTTCTCCTCGGGCTCCGGCTCGGCCTTCTTCTCGGCCTTCTTCTCCGGCTCGGGCTCCGGCTCCGGCTCCGGCTCCGGCTCCGGCTCCGGCTCGGGCTCCGGCTCGGGCTCGGGCTCGGGCTCCGGCTCGGGCTCCTCCTCGGCGGCCGCACCGGCGCCCTCGCCGATGATGCACAGCTCGGCGCCGACCTCGACGGTCTCGTCCTCCTCGGCCTTGATCTCCTGCAGGGTGCCGGCGATCGGGGAGGGGATCTCGGTGTCGACCTTGTCGGTGGAGACCTCGACGAGGGGCTCGTCGACCTCGACCTCGTCGCCGACCGACTTCAGCCAGCGCGTGATCGTGCCCTCGGTCACCGACTCGCCCAGGGCGGGCAGGGTGACGGGCTTGCCACCGCCTCCGCCGCCCTTCTTCGCGGCGGGCTTCTCCTCGGGCTCGGGCTCGGACTCCTCCGGCTCGGGCTCCTCCTCGGCAGACTCCTCCTCCGACTCCTCGGCCTCGGAAGCCTCCTCGGTCTCCTCGGCGTCGCCGGAGTCCTCGGACTCCTCGGACTCCGCGGAGCCGCCGCCCTCGCCCTCGTCGCCGACGACGCACAGCTCGGCGCCGACCTCGACGGTCTCGTCCTCCTCGGCCTTGATCTCCAGCAGGGTGCCCGCCACGGGCGAGGGGATCTCGGTGTCGACCTTGTCGGTGGAGACCTCCAGCAGGGGCTCGTCGACCTCGACGGTGTCACCCACCTGCTTGAGCCAACGGGTGATGGTGCCTTCGGTGACGGACTCGCCCAGTGCGGGGAGGTTCACGGGTGTCGACATCGGTTTCCTTCGCTCTTCGTCGCTTCTGTGGTCGTGGGTCCGGTTTGTGGGCTCGAGGGAGAGTCCAGCAGGTCAGGAGTGTGCGTGCAACGGTTTGCCGGCCAGGGCCAGGTGTGCCTCGCCGAGAGCCTCGTTCTGGGTCGGGTGTGCGTGCAGCAGCGGGGCGACGTCCTCGGGGTGCGCCTCCCAGTTGCAGATGAGCTGGGCCTCGCCGACGAGCTCCCCGACGCGCGCGCCGACCATGTGCACCCCGACGACGGGGCCGTCGGTGACACGGACGAGCTTGACGAAGCCCTGCGTGGCGAGGATCTGGCTCTTGCCGTTGCCGCCGAGGTCGTAGGTGAGCGTCTCGACGGCGTCGCCGTGCCGCTCGCGCGCCTGTGCCTCGGTGAGCCCCACGGAGGCGACCTCGGGATCGGAGTAGGTCACCCGCGGGATCCCGGTCTCGTCGACCGGGGCGGGGGAGAGACCCGCGATCTCCTCGGCGACGAACACGCCCTGGGCGAAGCCGCGGTGCGCGAGCTGCAGGCCCGGCACGATGTCGCCCACGGCGTAGACGCCCTCGACGTTGGTGCGGCAGCGCTCGTCGGTCGTGACGAAGCCGCGGTCCATCGCGATGCCCTGCTCGTCGTAGCCCAGGCCGTCGGTGACGGGTCCCCGGCCGACCGCGACGAGCAGCAGCTCGGCCTCGAGGGTCTTGCCGCCGCTGACGGTGACCACGACGCCCTCGTCGTGGACCTTCACCGACTCGAACCTCGTGCCCACCGAGAAGGCGATCTTGCGCTTGCGGAACGCCCGCTCGAGCATCTTCGAGGACTGCTCGTCCTCGGCCGGCACCAGGTGGGGCAGCGCCTCGACGATCGTGACGTCGGCGCCGAAGGAGCGCCACACGCTGGCGAACTCGCACCCGATGACACCGCCGCCCAGCACCACGACCGAGGCCGGCACGCGGTCCAGCCGGAGCGCCTGCTCGGAGGTGAGCACCCGGGTGCCGTCGATCTCGAGCCCGGGCAGCGAGCGGGAGTAGGACCCGGAGGCGAGCACGACGGACTTGCCGACGTAGGACGTCCCGTCGACCTCGACCGTGCGGGGGCCGGTGAGTCGGCCGGTGCCCTCGACGACGGTGATCCCGCGGCCCTTGACCAGGCCGGTGAGGCCCTTGAAGAGCCGGCTCACCACGCCGTCCTTGTAGGCGTTCACCCCGGCCATGTCGATGCCGTCGAGCGTGGCCCGGACGCCGAACTTCTCCGACTCCCGGGCGGCGTCGGCGACCTCGGCCGCGTGCAGCAGCGCCTTGGTGGGGATGCAGCCGACGTGCAGGCAGGTGCCGCCGACCTTGTCCTTCTCCACCAGGGCGACGTCGAGGCCCAGCTGCGCCGCGCGCAGGGCGCACGCGTAGCCCCCGGACCCTGCCCCCAGGATCACGACATCGAACTCCGGCACGTCTGCCTCCACTCCCTCGAGCTGTGGGTCTTCATCCAACCACCCCGCGTCGGCCCGCCGGACACGACGTCGGGTTCGCCCGAGTCCGGTGTGCGCCGACCACCGATGCAGCACACTGGTGGGCATGGGCCTGCTCGACCGTTTCCGTCATCGTGGCCGCGCGGGCGGCACCGGCCAGCTGCGCGCGGCGGACAGCGCCGACCAGCGACACCTGCAGGAGTTCATCCACACCCGCCGCGGCGTCGAGGGCTTCGTGGAGCCGCAGACCGCGGTCACCGACGTGACGCTGCTGCTGGTCGCGCACGACGGCGAGTGGACGCGACGCCGGGTGCCCTCGGTGCGGTGGGCACACGAGTTCGCCAACCGCAACGGGGTGCCGTCCTACGACGCCGCCCTGGTCGGCATCCCGGCCCGGATGCGGGAGTACAACCGCAGGCAGAAGCAGCGGTTGCGTCCAACGCAGGGCCAGGCCGACCCCGAGGCGCGCTAGTAGTCCCGCCTCGAGGCGTCCGCCGCCACGCCGTGGCGATCCACGTGGTCGAGCACGTCGTGGGCGACCCGCTTGCTGGAGGCGGTCGCGACGTGGCCCTTGCCGGCGTACCAGAGCAACGTGCAGTCGGGGATCAGCGCTGCGGTCGTCTCCACCACGGTGCGCGGGAAGAACCGGTCGCGGTCACCGCAGATCATCAGCACCGGCGACTCGATGCGCGGCAGGACCTCGCGTGAGTCGAACGCCAGCTCGGCCTCGATCTCGGTGATGACGTCCTGGCGCGGGTAGCCCGGGTGGCCGAACACCAGGCGGCCGGCCAGCGGGCCGAGCAGCCGCCGCAGCCACCGGGCCCGGTCCGACGGGAGGAGGTACTCAAGGAACGCCGCCCCGGTCGCCGCCAGGTCGTCCCGGGCGATCGCGTCGGCGAGGCGCCCGTCCACCGCCTTGCCCCACGCGCTGACCTCGCACCCCGCGACCACGACGGCGAGGTGCCGGAACCGCTCGGGATGGAGGGCGGCGAGGTACTGCGCGATCATGCCGCCGTAGGACTCGCCCACCACCAGGTCCGCCTGCCCGCCGAGCCCCTCGACGATCGCGTCGGCGTGGTCGGCCGCCATCTCCGCGACGGTGTGTCCCGGCGGCATGCCCCGGCGACGGGTCACGATCCACACGGCGAAACCGGCCTCGACGTAGGGCACGAACATCCGGCGGTACAGCCGCAGCAGCAGCCCCCTGGGCAGGTCGCTGCCGGGACCTCCCGGGATGAACAGCAGGGTGCGCGGTCCTCGGCCCCAGGTGAGGAACTCCATCCCGTTGCCGAGCGTCCCCTGGCGCAGCATGGAGACCGGAGGTGGTGTGGGTGCCGGCTGCGGTGCCATCAGGAGCCCTCCCTCGCTGGGGCACCAGCCTGCGCCCGGACCGGTGAGCCCGGTAGGGACCGAGGTCCCGGAGTGCTACGCCTCGCCCTGGTCGGGCTCGCTGGGCTCGGCCAGCGCGGCGGCGTAGGCGACGAGGGTGGCGACGCCGAAGCCCGTGGCACCGGCCGGCACGTGCCCCCACGCACCGCCCCCGTTGTACGCCGGTCCGGCGATGTCGAGGTGCGCCCACGGTCGGTCGCCGACGAACTCGCCGAGGAACGCGGCGGCGTACAGCGCGGATCCCCACCGCACCCAGTTGTGCTGCAGCACGTCCGCGATCTTGCTCTCGGTGCGGACCGACTCGCGGGTCTCCTCGGGGATCGGCAGCCGCCAGAGCATCTCGCCGCTGGCCTCGGCCGCCCGGGTCATCGCCTCGGCGACCTCGTCGTCGCCGAACAGGCCGGCCACCTTCTCCCCGAGCGCGACGATGCACGGGCCGGTCAGGGTGGCGGCGTCCACGATGACGTCGGGCTCCTGCTCGACGGCCATCGCGAGCGCGTCGGCGAGGATGAGCCGGCCCTCGGCGTCGGTGTTGGTGATCTCGACGGTCTTGCCGTCGTACATCGTGAGCACGTCGCCGGGTCGCATCGAGTCGCCGGAGACCATGTTCTCCGCCATCGGGGCGTAGGTGGTCACGGCCACCGGCAGGCCCAGCTCGGCGATCGCGAACGTCGCGGCGATGACGGCCGCGGCGCCGCCCATGTCGTACTTCATCGTCGCCATCGAGCTGCCGACCTTGAGGGTCAGGCCGCCGGAGTCGTAGGTGACGCCCTTGCCGACGAGGGCGAGGCTGGCGCGCGCGTCGGCGGGCTGCCAGGTGAGCTTGACCAGACGAGGGCCGTTGGCCGAGCCGCCACCGACGCCGAGGATGCCGCCGCAGCCGAGACGCTCGAGCTCCTCGGGTGCGAGCACGTCGATCGCGACCTTGGCCTTGCGCGAGCGTCCCGCGACCTCCTTGCCGAGGGCCACGACCTCCGCGGCGAAGAGCTCGGGGGTCAGGTCGTTGGGGGGCGTGTTCACCCAGTCACGGGCGCGGTTGACGAGGCCGGTGACCGTGCGCGCCTGCTCCAGCGCGGCGACCACGTCCTGGCGCCGCGCCCCCTCGCTGAGGATGGAGACGTCGGTGATCCCGCCGTCGTCCGAGCGGGACTTGTACTTCTTGAACGCGTAGCCGCCCAGCAGGAAGCCCTCGGCGACCGCCCGCACGTGCGCGGCGTCAGCAGCAGGCAGGGCGAGGGACACGGTGGCGGCGTTCCCGACGTTGCGGGCGGCCACCCCGGCGGCCCGCCGCACGCCCTCGAGGGTGAGGTCGTCCTCGCCGCCGAGGCCGACGAGCAGGAGCTGGTCGGCCCTGATCGTGCCGGCCGTGGGGACCCGTGCCGTCTCGCCCGCCTCGCCCCGGAAGCCCATGGAGGCGAGCAGCGGCCGGAACTTGCGTCCGTACGCCGCGGCCACCTCCTCGGCCCCCGAGCAGGCCTCGAGGTCGCCCTTGGAGGTGCGGACCACACCGATCACCACCAGGTCGGTGCGGGTCTTGGCGGGGTTGCCCTTGCGCAGCGTGTAGGTCGTCACGAGGGGCCATGCTAGGCCCCGGTGCCGGACCGGTGACCCGAGGCGGCTGGGGTAACTTGCCACGCATGTCGCTCTCCCAGTCGCCGCTCCACGACCGCCACCTCGCCGCGCGGGCCAAGCTCGCCGAGTTCGGGGGCTGGGAGATGCCCTTGGAGTACCCCACCGGTGTGCTCAAGGAGCACGAGGCCGTCCGCGCGGGCGTCGGCGTCTTCGACGTCAGCCACCTCGGCAAGATCGTGGTGCGCGGGGACGGAGCCGCGGAGTACCTCAACCGCTGCCTGACCAACGACCTCGGGCGCATCGGCCCGGGTCGGGCGCAGTACACGCTGGTCTGCGACGAGGCGACCGGGGGCGTCGTCGACGACCTGATCGTCTACTACCGCGACGACGACCACCTGCTGCTGGTGCCGAACGCCGCCAACTCCGCGGAGGTGCTGCGCCGGCTCGAGGCGGGCCGGCCCGAGGGCCTCACGATCACCGACCACCACCGGACCCACGCCGTGCTCGCCGTGCAGGGTCCCCGCTCCGAGGACGTGCTGCGCGAGGTCGGCCTCCCGGTCGGCCACGACTACATGGCGTTCGCCGAGGCGCCGTACGCCGGGCACGAGGCCGTCGTGTGCCGCACGGGCTACACCGGCGAGCGCGGCTATGAGGTGGTGGTCGACAACGAGGCGGCGCCCGAGCTGTGGGACGCCATCATGGCCGCGGGAGAGCAGCACGGGATCCTCCCGTGCGGGCTCGGCGCCCGCGACACGCTGCGCACCGAGATGGGCTACCCGCTGCACGGTCAGGACATCGGTCCGGACGTCACGCCCGTCCAGGCCCGGCTGGGCTGGGCGGTCGGCTGGGCCAAGCCGGCCTTCTGGGGCAAGGAGCCGCTGGCCGCCGAGAAGGAGGCGGGCCCCACGGTGACGCTGCGGGGGCTCGTCGCCCAGGGGCGTGGCATCGCCCGTCCCGGCATGAGCGTGAAGCTCACCCGCGACCTGCCGATCGGCACCGTCACCTCCGGCACGTTCTCGCCCACCCTGCGCAAGGGCGTCGCCCTCGCGCTGGTCAACAGCCAGGTCCAGGTCGGCGCCGAGGTCCTCGTCGACGTGCGCGGCCGGGCCGAGGTCTTCGTCGTCACCAAGCCCCCGTTCGTCGAGGCCGGCGTCCGGGACTCCTGACCGACCCGCCGACCCACAGCCGGCCTCACCCCCCAGACCCAGCCGCACCGACACCGAGAGGGTCACGATGACCAACACCCCCGAACCCGCCTTCGGCAGCTCCTCGCGCACCTCCGACATGGTCCCGTGGTGGTGGCAGCTGCTCGATGCCGACGGCCGCGTGATCGCCGCCGAGCGCACCGAGTTCCCCACCCGCAGCGACGCCGAGAGCTGGCTGGGGGAGGCCTACCCCGACCTCGCGGAGGACGGTGTCTCCGCGGTCACCCTGTTCGAGGGCGACCGGGAGGTCTACGGCCCGATGTCGCTCGAGGCCGGCTGAACCGCACCACCCCGCCGCGGTGACTCGCGGTGGGTCACCCGTGCGCCAGACCGCTCTCCAGCGCCAGGACGACCGCGCGCACGCGGTCACGCACTCCGAGCTTGGCGAGGATGCGTGCCACGTGCGTCTTGACGGTGCTCTCGGCAAGGTAGAGGGCCGCGGCGATCTCCGCGTTGGTAAGTCCGCGGGCCATCGCGCGCAGCACGTCGAGCTCACGGTCGGTGAGCGTCTCTGCGCCCGGGGGCAGCGGACGTGACCCGAGCTCGACGTAGGAGTCGACCAAGCGGCGTACGACGCTGGGGCCGAGGATCGTCTCGCCTGCAGCGCACGACTTCACGGCGGCGACCAGCGCCCTCGGCTCGGTGGTCTTGATCAGGAAGCCGGTGGCGCCGACCCGCAGCGCCTCGTGCACGTAGTCGTCGAGGTCGAACATCGTGAGGACGAGCACGCGCGTGTCCGGGAGCTTCTCCAGCAGGCGGGCCGTCGCGGTGAGCCCGTCGCCCCCGGGCATCTCGACGTCCATCAGCACCACGTCCGGACGGTGGTCGACCGCCGCGCGGACCCCGGCGGGACCGTCCGCGGACTCGGCGACGACCTCGACGTCCGGGTCGCTGCGCAGCACGGTCACCAGCCCCGCCCGCAGGAGCTCGTTGTCATCGACGACCGTCACCCGGACCGTCATCGTGCCCCCGTCGCCTCGGTGACGGGGAGCGTCGCCTCGACCTCGAACCCCCGGCCCCGGCGGGCGGCGCCGCTACGGAAGGTGCCGTGGAGGAAGCCGACCCGTTCGGCCAGGCCGACGAGGCCGTAGCCGGGCGTGGTGGGGCCGCTTGGCCCCGGACCCGTGTCCCTGACGGTGACGGTGGTGCGATTCGCGTCCGAGGTGACGCGCACACGCACAGCGGCGCCGGGCGCGTGCCGCATCGCGTTGGTGAGGGACTCCTGGACGATCCGGTGCACGACTGCCGCGTGGTCACCGGCCTCGCCCACGACTGTCAGGTCCACCGGGGTGCCCGCCGTCCGGACCCGGTCGACGAGCGTCAACAGGTCGTCTGCCCCGCCGGATGTCGGAGTTCCGGAGCGGGAAAGCCGGTCGAGCTCCTGGAGCGCCTCGGCGGCGGTACGCCGGATCACCCGGACGGCCCTGTCCGTGGCCTCGGTGTCGTGCGGCCAGGACAGCTCCGCCGCGCCGGCCTGGAGCGCGATCACCCCGACGGCGTGGGAAACCACGTCGTGGAGCTCCCTGGCGACCTGCGTCCGCTCGGAGCGGACGGCCGCGCCGACCGACGCCGCCAGCGCCCGCTCCCGCTCCTCGGCCCGCCGGTGGGCGCGCCGGCGGCCCCATCGCTGCGTGCCCACGAGGAGGCCGCCGGCGCCAGAGACACCGACCACCAGGAGCAGCGCACCGAGGTTCTCCGGGTCGTCGCGGCTGAACGCCCAGGACGTCACGGAGACGAGCAGTGCAGCCGCTCCCGCCCGCGCCAGGAGGTCGGTCCTCCCGGTCGGCGGAGTGGCCGCCAGCGACCACACGAGCACGCCCAGGGTGATCACGATCCAGAAGCCGCCGGTCACCGGGTGTCCTGTGACCGAGGCCACCCCGACCACGCAGGTGAAGGCGAGAACCGCCGCTGGGGGACTCAGTCTGCGCAGCCCCAGCGTCGCGGCTGCCAGGGCGCTCGTCACGGGCGACCAGGGCAGCCAGTCGCTCGGTCCCTGCGTCACCAGGTAGATGCTGCTCTCCACCGCGGCGAGCACGGCCACCATCAGCCCCTGGAGCCACGGGCTGTCGACGAGGGCCCGCCCAGGGGGCACGTCCGGTCGGGCCGTCGGGATGCCTTCCTCGCGCTCCGCGTTGCGAAGCAGGCCCAGCATGCGCCGCAGCTCGGCTGTCGTGCGCCGGGTGAGGCCGTGGACGCGCTGCAGGGCCGGGACAGGGACAGCAGGGTCGAGCCCGTCGAGCTCCGCGGCGATGTCCCTCAGCGATTGCTCGATGCAGGTCTCGACCTCCTCGGTGAGCCGAGCACGCTCGAGGACGACGGCCTGGGCGGCGACCACGGACGGACGGGTCGACTCGAGGCGCTCGGCGCGCCGGCGCTCGTCGCGGGCCGCGAGCCAGGCGTCCACACCGAGGCGTGTGAGCCACCCGAGGCCGCTCAGCATGAACGTGCCGAAGAGCCACTCGAGCCATCCGCGGTCGTCGAGCAGCACCAGGACCGCGACCACGACGGCCGCGCCCGTCACGAGGGCGACATCGGATCGCCGGAGCGTCCGCATGACCACAGGGTAGGCGTGCCCGGGGTGCACGGCGTCCCCCGTTCGGAGGATCTCCGGGTCCCCCGGCCGGTGCCCGGGATCGGCGCCGCGCGGTCGATGTGCGGGGAGGGATGTCGTCTCTACGTTCGAGAGGTCGACCCAGGCACCCACGAGCCCAGGAGAAGCCATGACCATCACGCCACGCGCGATCCACCAGGTGGCCGCCACCGCCGCCTTCGGGATCATCGGGATCGCGCTCTTCGACGCCGTCACGCACGGCATCACCGGTCACACCTCGGAGTTCGCCGACGACTCGGGTGCTCCGTGGCTGGCCGACCTCGGCAACGCGCTGCACGGGCTGGCCTACCTCACGGCCGCTGCAGCCCTGTGGCAGCACCGCGTCCGGATCGACGCCGTCGGGCGCGTGGCCCGGGCCGCCTACTGGGTGGTGCTCTCCTCGGTGGCCGTGCTGGCCGTGGCCTTCCTGTTCGTGATGCCCCTTCTCGACCTGTCGAACCTGCCGACGCTGGTGAGTGTGGGGGCCACCGGGGCCTTCGCCGGGATGCTGCTCGGGGGTCCGGTCCTCGGCGTCGCCCTCCTGCGTCGCGACGAGATGCGCCCCGGGAACGTCCTGCTGGCTTCGATGGTGCCCGTGCTCGCCCTGACGATCCTGGTGGGTCTTGCCGCTCCGGCCTGGGCACACCCGGCCTACCTGGAGACGGTGTCGGCCCTGGGCCTCGCGCTCCTCGGCTACCGGGCCGCCGGGCGGGACGCGGCGGTCGACGGGGCGACCTCGGGCGCTGTCGCCGCGTGACGACGCGAACGGTGGTGCTCCGTGCCGACTCCGGTCAGCGCGGGGCGCCGCCGATCTTCACCTGCGGCTTGGGCACCCGCAGGAAGCGCACCTGCATCACCCGCAGCAGGGTGTAGGTGGTGGTGCCCTTGAGGCTCTCGTCGGGGTACTTCGCGCGCAGCGCCCGCTTGAGCCGGAACAGCAGCCACGTCGTGTCGATGGCGACCAGCAGGATGGTCACCGTCCAGAGGCTGCCACTGAGGGCGATCATCTGGGCGTTGCCGGAGTACTGCAGCACCATGATCACCACGAGCAGCGGGCAGCAGGAACTCCGCGATCGAGATCCGCGCGTCGACGTAGTTGCGGATGAACCGCTTGACCGGCCCCTTGTCGCGCTGGGGCAGGTAGCGCTCGTCGCCGGTGCGCATGGCCTGCCGGGCCTTGGCCGCGTCGCCCATCCGGCGCTGACGCTGCTGCTTGGCGGCGGCCTTCTTGTCCGTGACCGCCCGGGCGCGCTCGCGACGGGCGGCCTCGGCCTCGCGGCGCGTGGGGGTGGGCCGCCCCTTGGCCCCGGGGCCCTTGGGATCGGCGTGGGTGGACGGGGCATCTTCGACTTTGCTGCTACGGCGGAACACGGTGCCTTCCGGGGCGAGGGGAGGAGGTGAACGACTCCCGAGCCTACCTGTCGCGGGTGTCCCGGGAGTCCGCCGATGTCGCTCGTTCGAGTGGGTGCGGCCGGGTAGGTTGATCGTCATGAGCATGATGAAGCGGATCAGCACGATCTTCCGGGCCAAGGCCAACAAGGCGCTCGACGCCGCGGAGGACCCGCGCGAGACCCTCGACTACAGCTACCAGCGCCAGCTGGAGATGCTGACCAAGGTCCGCCGTGGCGTCGCCGACGTGGCCACCAGCCGCAAGCGGGTGGAGCTGCAGGTCAACCAGCTGCAGTCGCAGTCGGACAAGCTCACCCAGCAGGCGCAGAAGGCGCTCTCGATGGGCCGCGAGGACCTCGCGCGCGAGGCGCTGACGCGCAAGTCCGCCCTCACCGGGCAGATCGGCGACCTCCAGGCCCAGCATGCCCAGCTCCAGGGGGAGGAGGAGAAGCTCACCCTCGCCTCCCAGCGGCTCCAGGCCAAGGTCGAGTCCTTCCGCACGCGCAAGGAGACCATCAAGGCCTCCTACACCGCCGCCGAGGCACAGACCCGGATCAACGAGGCCTTCTCCGGGATCTCCGAGGAGATGGGCGACGTGGGCATGGCCGTCCAGCGGGCCGAGGACAAGACCGCGCAGATGCAGGCACGGGCCGGCGCGATCGACGAGCTGATCTCCTCCGGAGCGCTCGACGACGCCAGCTCGATCAACCGCGGCGACGACATCACCCGCGAGCTGGAGTCGATGAGCTCCCAGGCCGACGTCGAGGCCGAGCTCGCCGCGCTGCGGGGCGGCAGCGGTCCCCAGGCCATCGACGCCGGGGACGCCCCCGCGGCCGAGCCCTCCGAGTCGCAGGCGCAGGAGAAGGGGGAGCAGGCATGATCGTGCGCATCCTCGGCGAGGGGCAGCTCGAGGTCGGCGACGACCGGCTGGGCGCCCTCAACGAGCTCGACGAGAAGGTCGAGGCGGCGGTGGAGTCCGGCGACGAGGCGGCCTTCGAGACCGCCCTGGCCGCGCTCCTCGACGGCGTACGCCGCAACGGCACCCCGGTCGCGGAGGACCTCCTGCACGACTCCGATCTGATCCTCCCGCCCGCCGACGCCACGATCGCGGAGGTCCGCGAGCTCCTCGAGGGCGAAGGGCTGATCCCGGGCTGACCCCGGAGACCGGAGACCGAGACTGATGGCACGCACCCGCTTCATCCAGGACACGGGACTGACCGTGCGCATGACCACGGTCATGTTCCTGCTCGGGGGCCTGTTCGTCGCGCTCGTCGTCGGACTGATGTACGCCTTCCCGAGCTATGCCGTCATCATCGGCCTGTTCGGGATCGGCGCGGCCTTCTTCCAGTGGTGGAACTCCGACACCCTCGCCCTCCGGGCGATGCGTGCACGCGAGGTCACTCCCGACCAGGCCCCCGAGCTGCACGGGATGATCGACCGGCTCTGCGTGCTGGCCGACATGCCCAAGCCGCGGGTGGCGATCGCCGACACGAGCGTGCCCAACGCGTTCGCCACCGGCCGCTCGCCGCAGCGCTCGGCGGTGTGCGTCACCACCGGGATCCTGCAGACCCTGACCGCCGAGGAGCTCGAGGCGGTGCTGGCGCACGAGCTGTCCCACGTCGCCCACCGCGACGTGCTGGTGATGACCGTGGCCTCCTCGGCGGGGATCATCGCCGGGATGGCCACCCGGGGGGCGCAGTTCGCCGGGCTCGGGCGCTCCCGCGACAACGGCGGTGCCATCGGCTTCTTTGTCGTCCTCGCGATGAGCCTCGTGGTCTACGCGGTCAGCTTCTTCCTGCTCCGGCTGCTCTCGCGCTACCGCGAGCTGTGCGCCGACCGGGCCGGGGCCTACCTGACCCAGCGCCCCTCGGCGCTCGCCTCGGCCCTGACCAAGATCAGCGGGCGGATGAACGCCGTCCCCGAGCGCGACCTGCGCGCCGCCCAGCCGATGAACGCGTTCTTCATCGCCCCCGCCGCCCGGGGCGTGTCGCTGAAGACCCTCACCTCGACCCACCCGCCGCTGGAGCAGCGACTCGACCAGCTCGCCCGCATCGCGGCGCAGCTCGGCCAGACCCTGTAGGGCCGGGAGACTCATGGGCTTGTGGGACGCGTTGCGCGGGCAGTCCCGCCCGCGCCGGGCCAACCTGGACGCACTGTTCGGGCTGCCCTCGGCGGCGCTCACCCTCGAGGTGTCGATGGGGCTGCGCCCCACGGGGAGCGGCTCGGTGTGCTTCCGGGCCGCGGAGGGGCAGGCCGCCGGGGCCACCCAGCGCGAGGCGACGGCCCTGCTGGACCTCGACGGCGGCCCGGCGACCGAGAGCCGCATCGACGAGTACGGCTACACCTGGCTGACGGTCCGGGCGGCGCCCGAGGACACCGCCGGTCTCGTGACCGACCTGCACGCGATCAACTCCGCCCTCGAGGCACAGGGGTTCGGGACCGGCCTGCTGTGCTCGGTGGTCAGCTTCGTCGACGACGCCGGCGCGCGGGTCCACGTCGTCTACCTCTACAAGCAGGGGTCGTTCTACCCGTTCTGCCCGACCGGGGCCCGGAACCGCGACACGCTGCGCGAGCGGCAGGTCAGGGACGCCCTCGGCGCCGACCTGCCGCTCGAGCAGGACACCTCGCGGTGGATGCCGATCTGGGGCATCCCCGGGGGCTGACGGCCCCGGCGGGACCGGTCCCGGGACGCCAGGTGGTCAGTCCCGGGAGGAGGTCCCGGGCAGGTCGAGCATCCGCTGGAGCGCGACCTTGGCCCAGTGCTCGGTGTCGGGATCGACCTCGATCACGTTGACCAGCTGGCCCCGCTCCAACGACTCCAGCGCCCAGACCAGGTGCGGCAGGTCGATCCGGTTCATCGTGGAGCAGTAGCACACGGTGCGGTCCAGGAAGACGATGTCCTGCTCGGGGTGGGCGTCGGCCAGCCGCTTGACGAGGTTGAGCTCGGTGCCGATCGCCCAGGTCGTCCCGGGTGACGCCGCCTCGACGGTGGCGATGATGAGCTCGGTGGAGCCCACCACGTCGGCGGCGCGGACCACCTCGTGGCGGCACTCGGGGTGCACCATGATCCGGATGTCGGGGACCTTGGCGCGCAGCTCCTCGACGACGTCGAGGGAGAACCGACCGTGCACCGAGCAGTGGCCCTTCCACAGGATGACGCGGGCCGCCCGGAGCTGCTCGGGGGTGACGCCGCCACCGGGGAGCAGCGGGTCCCAGACCACGCAGTCCTCGAGCGACAGCCCGAGCTGCATGACGGCGGTGTTGCGACCGAGGTGCTGGTCGGGCAGGAACAGCACCTTGGTGTCGGGTCCCAGCTGGTCGAAGGCCCACTGCATCGAGCGCTGGGCGTTGGAGGAGGTGCACACCGCGCCGCCGTGACGGCCGCAGAACGCCTTGATGTCGGCCGAGGAGTTCATGTAGGTGATCGGTACGACGAGGTCGGCGACGCCCGCGTCGGTCAGGGCGTCCCAGGCATCCTCCACCTGGGCGAGCCGGGCCATGTCGGCCATCGAGCAGCCGGCCGCGAGGTCGGGCAGCACGACCTTCTGCTCGGGCCCGGTCAGGATGTCGGCCGACTCGGCCATGAAGTGGACGCCGCAGAAGACGACGTACTCCGCCTGGGGCCGGGCCGCGGCCTCGCGTGCCAGCTTGAAGGAGTCGCCGGTGACGTCGGCGAACTGGATCACCTCGTCGCGCTGGTAGTGGTGCCCGAGGACGAACACCCGGTCGCCCAGGGCCTCCTTGGCGCGTCGCGCGCGCTCGACCAGGTCGGGGTCGGAGGCGGCGGGGAGGTCCCCGGGGCACTCGACGCCCCGCTCCGAGGAGCGGTCGGCGCCGCGGCCCAGGGGGAGCAGAGGGAGGTGCACGGAGGTCATGGGGCCAGTCTGGCACCGTGCCCCGAGCCGGGCACGGCAGGATGGGGGCATGCGCGTGGTCTTCGCACCGGACAAGTTCGCCGGCACCCTGAGCGCGGTCGAGGCCGCGGCCGCGATGTCCGCCGGCTGGCGGCGCCAGGCGCCCGGCGACGAGGTCGTCGAGGTCCCGATGTCCGATGGCGGACCGGGGTTCGTCGACGTGCTGCACGCCGCGCTGGGCGGGCAGCTGCACGCCGTCACGGTGACCGACCCCTACGGCAGGCCCACGCCGGCGACCGTCCTGCAGGTCGGCGACACGGCGTACGTCGAGAGCGCGCAGGCCGTCGGCCTGCACCTCACCCCTCCCGAGGACCGGGACCCCGAGCACGCCACCACCCGGGGGCTCGGCGAGCTGGTCGCGCGCGCGGTGGACTCCGGCGCGACCCGGCTCGTGGTCGGTCTCGGCGGCTCCGCGACCAACGACGGCGGTGCCGGGCTGCTCGCTGCCCTGGGTGCCACGTGCCGGGGCGCACGTCTCGACGCCGGGCCCGCCGGTCTCGCGGGGATCGAGGCCGTCGACCTCGGCCCGGCGCGCGAGCGGCTCGGGGACGTCGAGGTCGTGGTCGCCAGCGACGTGGACAACCCGCTGCTGGGCATCACCGGCGCCACCCGGACCTACGGGCCGCAGAAGGGCCTGCCCGAGGAGCGCCTGGTCGTGGTGGACGCATGGCTCCAGGGCCTTGCCGAGGCCTCCGACCGCAAGCTGGCCGCGCGCAAGGGGACCGGGGCCGCCGGCGGCCTGGGGTTCGCGCTGATGCTGCTCGGCGCCTCCCGGCGGCCCGGCGTCGGACTGGTCGCCGAGGCGGTCCACCTCGACGAGCGCCTGGCGGGCGCCGACCTCGCCGTCACCGGAGAGGGGGCCTTCGACTTCTCCTCCGGCTCGGGAAAGGTGCCGTACGGCGTCGCCGAGGCCGCCACGCGGCGCCTGGTGCCGTGCATCGCCCTGGCCGGCCGGGTCCTGGTGGGCTCCCGGGAGATGCGCGCCCTGGGCGTCGAGTCGGCCTACGCGATGGTCGACCTGGTGGGGGAGGAGCGCTCGCTCGGGGCTCCGGCGGAGGCGCTGGCCGACCTGGCGGCGCGCACCGCCCGCAGCTGGTCGCACTAGCGCACCCGGGCCGCCGGGGCCGCGTCCGGGGCGAGGAATAACCGTGGATGTGCGACGATTGGAGGAGTTGGCAACAGCACCCCGATCAGCACTGGAGAGCCTCATGACCGAGCAGGTCGACACCGCCCACGAGATCCGCACCGACGGGATCAACGTCACCGAGACCGCGTCGTCGAAGGTCAAGAGCCTGCTCGCGCAGGAAGGTCGCGACGACCTCCAGCTCCGCATCGCCGTGCAGCCGGGTGGTTGCTCGGGGCTGCGCTACCAGCTCTTCTTCGACGAGCGGAACCTCGACGGTGACGTCGTCACCGACTTCGACGGTGTCGCCGTGGTCGTGGACCGGATGAGCGTGCCCTACCTCAACGGCGCGACGATCGACTTCGTCGACTCCATCGAGAAGCAGGGCTTCACCATCGACAACCCCAACGCCACCGGCTCCTGCGCCTGCGGCGACTCCTTCCACTGAGCCTGCGGTAGGCCTCACCGAGGCATCCACGCCGGACGCGACGAGTGGCGGTGCCCCAGCAGGGGCACCGCCACTCGTGCGTCTCGGGGTCGGGTCGCCTCAGTCGAGGTGGAGGTGCAGCCGGGCGCCGAGGTGGGCGGCTGCGTCGCTGACCCGGATCTCGCGCTTGGGGATCTCCCGGGGGAACTCCTCGAACTCCAGGGAGGGGGCCGGCATCGTCAGCTGGGCGTCGTCGATCCGGCGCCGGGGAAGGGTGACCCTGCTGGCGCAGGCGGTGCAGTCGGCGTGCATCTGGTGGGCGGAGTCCTGGTCGTCGTAGGCGAGGCGCTCATAGCTCATGACCTCGACGCTAGGCGCTACCACCGGGTAGCCCTACGACTACCGGTCGGTAGTCTTCCGGGTCGCGCTACCTTTCACCCGGCCGCCACTTTTCGAGGACGCACATGTCACTTCTCATCGCCGGATCCATCGCCACCGACCACCTGATGAGCTTCGGCGGGAAGTTCTCCGACTCGCTGGTCGTGGAGCAGCTCGAGAAGCTCTCGGTCTCCTTCCTCGTCGACGACCTCGAGATCCGCCGCGGAGGGTGCGCCGGCAACATCGCCTTCGGCCTCGCCAGCCTGGGGCTGAGCCCGGTCCTCGTCGGCGCCGCGGGCGCTGACTTCGCCGACTACCGCTCCTGGCTCGAGCGCCACGGCGTCGACTGCGACTCGGTGCACATCTCCGAGGACCTGCACACCGCCCGCTTCGTGTGCACCACCGACGCCTCGATGGCGCAATTCGCCAGCTTCTACCCCGGCGCGATGAGCGAGGCGAGGCTGATCGAGCTCGAGCCCATCGCCCGCCGCGTCGGCGAGCCCACCTTCGTGCTCATCGGGCCCGACGACCCCGAGGGCATGGTCCGGCACACCCAGGAGTGCCGCCAGCGCGGCTACCGCTTCGTGGCCGACCCCAGCCAGCAGCTGGCCTTCGGCGAGGGGGAGATGATCCGCGAGCTGGTCGACGGGGCGGCGTACCTCTTCTCCAACGAGTACGAGTCGCACCTGATCCAGAACAAGACCGGCTGGTCGTCGGAGGAGACGCTCTCGCGGGTCGGCACCCAGGTGATCACCATGGGTCCCGACGGCGTGCACATCGTCGGCGAGGACCAGGAGCCGATCGTGGTGCCGGCCGTCCCCGGCGTGCACGCGCTCGAGCCGACGGGGGTCGGCGACGCCTTCCGGGCCGGGTTCCTCGCCGCCCTGGAGTGGCGGCTGCCGCACGAGCGCGCCGCCCAGGTCGGCTGCGTGCTGGCGGCGTACGTCGTGGAGTGCGTCGGCACCCAGGAGTACTCCTTCACCTCCGAGCAGTTCCTCGCCCGGCTCGGCGGCGCCTACGGCGAGGACGCCGCCGCCGAGGTGCGCGAGCACCTCAGCTGAGCCGGCGCACCACGTAGGCCGGCACGCCGTCGGCCGCCGGCGTGGACCCGGCGTACTCCTGGCCGCGCATCCGGCACCACGCCTGCACGTCGACGGCCGCCGCCGGGTCGTCGGCGACGACCGCGAGCGTGGCCCCGACCGCGAGGTCCTGGAACGCGCGGGCCAGCTCGATGATCGGGCGCGGGCAGGCCTGACCCCGGCAGTCGATCTGCACGTCGGCGAGCGGCCGGGTCGGGGGCTCAGCCATGCGGCACCCCGGCCGTACGACGGAGCCGCTCGACGAGGCCGGGCAGCAGGCCCGCCAGTCGGTGCACGTCCTCGGCCGCGGTCTCACGGCCCAGCGAGACCCGCACGTTGCCGTGGGTCAGCGCTCCCATGGCGGCGAGCACGTGGCTGGGCTCCCGGGCGCTGGAGGTGCAGGCCGACCCGCTGGCGACCGCGAACCCCAGGCGGTCGAGCTCGGTGACCAGCGCCTCGCCGTCGAGGTAGAGGCAGGAGAACGCGAGCACGTGGGGGAGCCGGTCCCCGGGCGCGAGGAACACCTCGGTGTCCGGGATCGCCCGCACCGCCTCGGCCAGCCGGGCCGTCAGGGCCTGGTGCCGGGTGCCGAGGGAGCCGGGGCCCGTGTGCTCGTCGAGGGTCGCTCGCAGGGCGGCGGCCGCCGCCAGCGCCGCCGGCACGTTCTCGAAGCCGGTGCTGCGCTCCTCGACCCGGTCGTCGCCGGGGAGCGGGTGGCGCCAGCGGGCGTCGCGGCGCACCAGGAGCACGCCCACCCCCGCGGGCCCGCCCCACTTGTGCGCCGATACGGCCGCCGCCGACCACCCCTCCGGCAGGGGGAGCCGGCCGGCCGACGCGCACGCGTCGACGAACAGCGGGGCCGAGCGTGGCGGCGACCACCTCCTCGACGGGCTGGACCGCTCCGACCTCGGGGTTGGCGCTCTGGAGCGCGACCACGGCCGGCTCGCCGTGCCGGGTCACCGCGTCCCGGGCCGCGGCGGGGGAGACCCGGCCGTGCCGGTCCACCGGGACCGTCTCGACGCGCCCGCCCCGACCCGCGTGCCAGTCGCCGGCGCGCAGCACCGCGGAGTGCTCGACCGCCGAGGTGAGCAGGAGGTCCCCACGGCGTGCCTGCCCCTGCAGGAGGCCGAGCACGCCGAGGTGCACGGCGTGGGTGCCGCTGGGTGTGAAGGTCACCTCGTCGGGGCGGACACCCAGTGCCTCCGCCACGACCGCGCGTGCGTTGTCCAGCATCAGGCGCGCCTCCCGGCCCTGCCGGTGCAGGCGCCGCGGGTCGGCGTGGCCGTGCTCCAGGGCCTGGGTGAGCACCTCCCGGGCCGCGGGGTGCAGGGGTGTGCCCGAGGCATGGTCGAGATAGACCGTCCGTGGGGCGGCGCCCGTCCCGACCTGCGGGTCCTCGATGCCTTCGCTCACGGACGAAAACCTACCCGCGCCCTGCCCGTGGCACGGGGGGTCGCGAGTAGTAGGGTGCCGTTGTCCGTAGCTGGTCAGAAATACCTTGTCTGCTTACGAAAGGGCTCGTCCGTGAGTCTGGAGCACCTCATGCGCTTCCGCCGCGTGGCGCTCGGTGGCCTGGTGGCCGTCGCGCTGCTTGTCCTGAGCGGTTGCTCGGCCGAGCAGGAGGGCGAGATCAGGCGTCTCGCCATGCCGAAGGCCTCCAGCAAGGAGGCGGTGCCGATCCACGACCTGTGGATGGGGGCGTGGCTGGCGGCCATCCTCGTCGGGATCCTCGTCTGGGGCCTGATCTTCTACGTCGCCGTGCGCTACTACCGGCGCAGCGAGACCGAGATCCCGGTGCAGACGCGCTACAACCTGCCGATCGAGATCTTCTACACGATCGCCCCGATCATGATGGTGATCGTCTTCTTCTACTTCACCGTCGACACCCAGAACAAGGTGCTCCACGACGACAAGGACCCCGACGAGACCATCACGGTCGTCGGCCAGCAGTGGTCCTGGACCTTCAACTACAACCTCGGCTACGACAAGAAGGCCCAGAAGTACGAGCCTGTCGGGTCCGAGGAGGTCGTCCACGAGGGCGGCACCACCGCCGACCGGCCCACGCTGTGGCTGGTCAAGGACAAGAGCGTCAAGATCTACCTCACCTCGCCCGACGTCATCCACTCGTTCTGGGTGCCCGCGTTCCTGTTCAAGATGGACGTGGTCCCGGGGCGGGACAACAACTTCGTCGTCACGCCGACGCGTGAGGGCACCTTCGCGGGCCGCTGCGCCGAGCTCTGCGGCGTCTACCACTCGCGGATGCTGTTCAACGTCAAGGTGGTCGACCAGGCGGCGTACGACGCGCACCTCGAGCAGCTCGCGGCCCGGGGCAGCACCGGACCCGCGATCGGCGGCGAGAACGCCGACACGACGGCAGGCCTCGAGCCCGCCGAGGACAACGGAGGAGAATAGTGACCGCGGTCTCTGACGCCCCGACCGGCGCACGCGTCGGCACCCCCCGGCGCACCCTGGGCCAGCAGGTGGTGCGCATCCTCACCACCACCGACCACAAGCTGATCGGCAAGCTCTACCTCACCACCTCGTTCCTCTGGTTCCTGGCCGGCGGCGTGATGGCCCTGCTGATCCGCTCCGAGCTCGCCTTCCCCGGGCAGCAGGTCGTCAACGAGGAGCTGTACAACCAGCTCTTCACGATGCACGGCACGATCATGCTGCTGCTGTTCGCCACCCCGCTGTTCTTCGGCTTCGGCAACGTCCTGATGCCGCTGCAGATCGGGGCACCGGACGTCGCGTTCCCACGACTGAACATGCTCAGCTACTGGTTCTATCTGTTCGGCAGCCTCATCGCCGCCTCGGGCTTCCTCAGCCCGGAGGGCGCCGCCGACTTCGGCTGGTTCGCCTACACACCGCTGTCCAACGCCGTGCGCTCGCCCGGCATCGGCGGCGACCTGTGGATCATGGGCCTGTGGCTGGCCGGTCTGGGCACGATCCTCGGCTCGGTCAACTTCATCACCACGATCATCTGCATGCGCGCCCCGGGCATGACCATGTTCCGGATGCCGATCTTCACCTGGAACACGCTGGTCACCAGCCTGCTGGCGATCATCGTGTTCCCGATCCTGGCCGCGGCGCTGCTGGCCCTGGAGGCCGACCGGCAGCTAGGGGCTCACGTCTTCGACGCCTCCCACGGCGGCCCGATCCTGTGGCAACACCTGTTCTGGTTCTTCGGGCACCCAGAGGTCTACATCATCGCGTTGCCGTTCTTCGGCATCATCACCGAGATCCTGCCGGTCTTCAGCCGCAAGCCGATCTTCGGCTACGTCGGCCTGGTCGGCGCCACGCTCGGCATCGCGGTCCTCTCGGTCGCGGTGTGGGCGCACCACATGTTCGTGACCGGCGCCGTCGACCTGGCCTTCTTCTCCGGCATGACGTTCCTGATCGCGGTGCCGACCGGTGTGAAGTTCTTCAACTGGATCGGGACGATGTGGGGCGGCTCCCTGTCCTTCGACACCCCGCTGCTGTGGTCGGTCGGGTTCCTGACGACCTTCCTCTTCGGCGGCCTGACCGGCGTGATCCTGGCCTCCCCGCCGCTGGACTTCCACGTCTCGGACTCCTACTTCGTGGTGGCGCACTTCCACTACGTGGTGTTCGGCACCGTCGTCTTCGCGATGTTCGCCGGCTTCTACTTCTGGTGGCCGAAGATGACCGGGAGGATGCTCGACGAGCGGCTGGGCAAGATCCACTTCTGGCTGCTGTTCATCGGCTTCCACACCACGTTCCTGGTGCAGCACTGGCTGGGCGTGGAGGGCATGCCGCGCCGCTACGCCGACTACGAGGCCTCGGACGGCTTCACCACGCTCAACCAGATCTCGAGCGCCGGGGCCTTCCTGCTGGCCTTCTCCACGCTGCCCTTCCTGCTCAACGTCTACCGCACCGCTCGCACGCCGAAGGTGATGGTCGACGACCCGTGGGGCTGGGGCCGTTCACTGGAGTGGGCGACCAGCTGCCCGCCGCCGCGGCACAACTTCGTCAGCCTCCCGCGGATCCGCTCGGAGTCGCCGGCCTTCGACCTGCACCACCCGGAGATCGCCGCGTTGGAGTACGCCGACAACGAGGGCCTCGCCGACGACGAGGGCGTCGCCGACGCTCCCCAGACGACCGGCCGTGGCGGCGCGCTCGGCCAGGAGGACAAGTCCTGATGAAGGCCGAGACCTGGATCTTCGGAATCTGCACCGCTTTCTTCCTGGTGGTCGCGCCGGCGTACTGGTTCCTCAGCTACGACCCCACCGGCACCACCGCGCTGGTGATGACCTTCCTGCTGGTCGCGCTGATCACGTTCTACCTCGGGTTCCACGCCCGGCGGATGGAGCCGCGGCCCGAGGACCGCAAGGAGGGCGAGATCGCCGAGGGTGCCGGCGAGCTGGGTTTCTTCCCGCCGTACAGCTGGTGGCCGCTGTGGTGCGCCCTGTGCCTGGCCGCGATGACCCTGGGCGTGGCGATCGGCTGGTGGCTGTTCATCATCGGCGCCGGTCTCGGCGCGGTGGCCCTGTGCGGCCTGGTCTTCGAGTACTACCGCGGAGAGCACGCTCACTGAGGCGACCATCGGCTGGGCGACCTGTCCGGGTGCCCAGAACATTCCCGTTCTCACGCGTGAGGATCGACACGCCGGACCTCGGCGTTTCGTTATTGCGCGATTGTTAGCCTGATCGAGTTCCTGTTCTCGGCCACCCCCGTGGAGTCCTCGATGCTCAGCCGGTCCACCCGTACTCGCCTGTCCCTCGCGGGCGCCGTGATGGCGCTCGTCGCGGTGACGGCCTGCTCCGGCCAGTCCGGCGGCGGCGCCGAGCCCGACGCGAACTCCACCGGGGCCAAGCAGGCCTCGAAGAAGGAGTCCTCGGCGAAGATCGTCAGCAACATCCGGCGGGGAGCCAAGGATGTCGGGATCGAGCGCAAGCTCAAGCTGAGCGTGCGCTCGGGCACCTTCGAGGAGGTCCAGGTCACCGGCCCGAAGGGGGCCATCGTCGAGGGCAAGATGTCCGACGACGAGACGAAGTGGGTCTCCAGCACCCGGTTCCAGGCCGACTCGCGCTACCGCGTCGTCAGCAGCGCCGTCGACAGCGACGGCGTGCAGCAGACCTACGAGGCGGCGTTCGGCACGCGGGAGCTGAGCCTGGACGAGCAGACCTACCCCAGCTTCGTCCCGACCGACGGCCAGACCGTCGGCGTCGGGATGCCGGTCGTGATCCGCTTCGACGTCGCGGTGACCGACAAGGCCGCGATCGAGCGCCACCTCGACGTGACCAGCAAGCCGGCCCAGGTGGGCGCCTTCCACTGGATCAGCGACAACGAGGTGCACTGGCGCCCGCGGACCTACTGGAAGCCGGGCACCGACGTCACCGTGAAGGCCGACATCGGCGGCGTCCCGGCCGGCAACGGCATCTACGGCCAGATGGACCGCAGCGCGACGTTCCACGTGGGCGACGCCATGGTCAGCAAGGTCGACATGAACACCCACCAGATGAAGGTGTTCCGAAACGGCAAGCTCGAGCGGACCATCCCGATCACCACGGGGGAGCAGCCGAAGTTCACGACCCGGTCCGGCACCAAGGTGATCGTGGAGAAGTTCCGCCAGAAGCGGATGAACTCCGAGACGATCGGGATCGACCCCAACAGCGCCGACGGCTACGACCTCGACAACGTCGAGTACGCCATGCGCGTCACCTACACAGGTGAGTTCATCCACGCGGCGCCGTGGTCGGTCGGCCAGCAGGGCAGCGCCAACGTCAGCCACGGCTGCACCGGCATGAGCACGTCCAACGCCGAGTGGCTCTACAACAACACCAACGTCGGCGACGTCGTCGAGTACGGCGGCACCGCCAAGCCGATGACCCTCACCAACGGGTTCGGTGACTGGAACGCGTCGTTCCGTGACTACAAGGCCGGCTCTGCACTGAACTGACGGACGCGCCTCACCGGCTGTCCTCCAGCGCGTGCAGCCGGCGCACCGTGGGTGAGGTCTCGACCTCGCCGGACTCCGGGTACGTGCCGAGGAGGCGGTCCGCAGTGCCTGCCGTGGTCACCGTGAACCAGTAGTGCTCGTTCTTGTAGTGGTGCAGCCGGTGGTTGCGCCACACCGCTCGGAAGGCCCGGGTGCGAGGCCGGTAGTCGCTGTGCACGAGGTAGTGGACCCACTCGTAGTTGAACATCAGGGCGACCACGGCCACGAGGAACGTCGCGCCGACCACCTGGCCGGGGAAGGCGAGGAGGGCGAGCGCCACCAGCGAGGGCAGCAGCCACAGCTCGACCTGCCAGGGGATGAACACCAGCGGGAGCACCCGTGGGTCCGCGTGGTGGGCGCGGTGCTTGCGGGCGAGGAGGGTGTCCACCGCGACCTTGCCCAGGCGTCGGGGCCGCCAGTGCAGGATCACCACGTGGATGACCCACTCGATCACCGGGAACAGGGCCACCAGCGCGACGGGAGCGACGAGCTCCACCGGGGAGAACGTGGGCAGCGTGGCCCGGTAGGCCACGGATCCGGCGAGGAACGTCCCGATCAGCCAGGGCGAGGGATGGCGCCAGAACGCACCCCAGGCCTGCCTCAGCGTCTGGGAGCTCCGGCGCGAGGAGCCCGTGATCCGGGCGGCGGGCTCGGCCATCCGGTGCTCGTCGGCTGCCAGGCGCTCCCGGGCCTTGGCCTCGATCTCGGGGCTGGGCTTGGACATGCGTTGCTCCTCGGAGGTTGCGGTCGGGGTCGGGGGGCTGGGAAGTGACGAGGGGTCAGGCGGGGGGCTCGGTTGTCTCGTGCCGGGGCCGGGGTGTCTCGAGGAGTGCGAGCAGCCGCCCCAGTGCCTGTGTCGCGGGCCGGAGCAGGTCGTCAGCGGCCGTTCGGGCGGCGTCCGGGTCACCGTTTGAGATCGCGCCCACCAGGCGCTCGTAGCCGGCGACGTTGTCGACCTCCGCCTCCATCACCGGACCAAGGGCGGCGATCGCGGGCTCGTAGGCCAGTCGCAGGCTGTTGAACAGCAGCCGGAAGACGATGGAGTCGGCCGCATCCACGACGGCGTCCCAGAAGCGCAGCGCCGCGTGCTGGCGGGCCACGGAGTCCGCGGCGCCGTCGAGCTCGGCGAGCGCAGCCGTCAGGGACGGGGCGGCCGCAGGTCCCGAGGCCTCGGCTGCCAGCGCGGCCACCGTCGGTGCGATCGCCTGGCGGGCCTGCAGGATGCTCCGGCCCACCTTGGCGTCCAGCGCACCCGAACGGACCAGCAAGCGGGGGAGCAGGTCGAGCCCGGCGCTGGTGCGGAAGTCCCGGACGGTGGTGCTGCCGCCGTGGCGCACCTCGACCAGGCCGGCCTGCGAGAGGCGCTGGAGGGCCTCTCGGACGGCGGGCCGGGAGACGCCGAGGACCTCGGCCAGCCGGCGCTCGCTGGGCAGCGGGTCGCCTGCGGCGAGCTCACCCTCGACCACCTCGCCGAGGAGCTGGTCGAAGACGTCCTCGGGGACGAGCTTGCGGGCAACGGGTCGCAGGGCCATGCCGCCAAGGATCCGCGGGAGCTCATCCGGTGGTCAAGTGGTCAGACCAGTTGTCGAGACCCGAAAGAGGGGCCCGGTCAGAAGTCCGGGCCCCTCCTCGCGTCTCAGCTCACTGACGCAGCTTCTCGTCCTCGATCGCGTGGCGACCGTCGAACTGGTGCCCGTCGACCGAGTGACCCTCCAGGGGCGCGTCGTGCGCCTCCTCGAGCTCGTTGTGGTGGTGTGCCTCCTCGAGCTCCTCGGGGGTCGGCTTCTGGACGTTGTCGGCGTACCAGAGCCGCGAGAGGCGGGCCCGCAGCTTGTCCTTGCGTGCCGTGGGCGACACCACCCCGTTGCCGTCGGCCTCCGACTCCGGGACGAACACGCGATCGCGATCGCGCGCGGTGAGCGTGTAGGCCCGGTCCAGCGCCATCGGGACGTGCTTCTCGCTGTAGCCGCCCTGCGGGTCGCGCATGATGACGCCCGTCTCGAGGCCGTGCAGGAGCTTCTCGTTGTCGGAGCGCTGCAGCGAGATGCACCAGCGGCGCGTGATGATGAACGCGATCAACGGCCCGAGGAACACCATCACGCGCAGGAAGTAGGTGATCTGGTTGATGCTCAGGTTCATGGTGATCGCGATGATGTCGTTGCCGCCCGCGATCCACGTGAGGGCGTAGAAGGTCATCAGCGAGACCATCAGGGCCGTCCGGGTCGGGGCGTTGCGCGGACGCTGGAGCAGGTGGTGCTCCCGCTTGTCCCCGGTGATCCACGACTCCAGGAACGGCAGCAGCATCAGGATCGTCAGCATCAGTGGCGGGAGGATCAGGATGGGCAGCATCACGTTCCAGGAGATCGTGTGGCCCCAGATGTGGGTCTCCCACCCGGGCATGATCCGCAGCGCGCCGTCGGGCCAGCCCATGTACCAGTCGGGCTGGGAGCCGGCGGTCACCTCGGCCGGGTTGTAGGGGCCGTAGCGCCACACCGGGTTGATCGTCATCAGCCCGCCCATGAGTGCAGAAACGCCGAAGACCACGAAGAAGAACCCGCCCGCCTTCGCCGCGTAGACCGGCAGCATCGGGTAGCCGACCACGTTCTGCTCGGTGCGGCCGGGGCCGGCCCACTGGGTGTGCTTGTGGTAGACGAGCAGCAGCATGTGCGCCGAGATCAGCGCGATCAGCAGGCCGGGGATCAGCAGCACGTGCACGGTGTAGAGCCGCGGGATGATCGCGTCGCCGGGGAACTCACCGCCGAAGAGGAAGAACGACATGTAGGAGCCGATCACCGGCGAGGCCTTCATGAAGCCGTCGGCCGCGCGGATGCCGGTGCCCGAGAGCAGGTCGTCGGGCAGCGAGTAGCCGGTGAAGCCCTCGAGGGTGCCCAGGAGCAGCAGCAGGCAGCCGATCACCCAGTTGAGCTCACGCGGCTTGCGGAACGCGCCGGTGAAGAAGACGCGCAGCAGGTGGATCATCATCGCCGCGATGAAGATGTTGGCGGCCCAGTGGTGCATCTGCCGCATCAGCAGCCCGCCGCGCACGTCGAAGGAGATGTCCAGGGTGGACGCGTAGGCCTCGGACATGTGGATGCCGCGCAGCTGGGTGAACGAGCCGTCGTAGACGACCTCGCCCATGCTCGGGCGGAACCACAGGGTCAGGAAGACGCCGGTGAGGAGCAGGACGACGAAGCTCCACAGCGCGATCTCCCCGAGCATGAACGACCAGTGGTCGGGAAAGACCTTGCGCAGGTTCTTCTTCGCCAGCGTCGCCAGCCCGAGCCGGTCGTCGGCCCACGTGGCCGCGGCGCCGATCCGGTTGGGCTTCTCGGCCTTGGCGGCCTTCTTGGCGTTGGTCTTGGCAATGACGGACATCGTTCAGATCACCCACGTTCCCAGAAGCTCGGGCCGACCGGCTCGGTGAAGTCGCTGGTCGCGACCAGGTAGCCCTCCTCGTCGACCGCCAGCGGGAGCTGGGGGACCGGACGCGCCGCGGGGCCGAAGACGACCCGACCGTTGTCGGCGAGGTCGAAGGTGGACTGGTGGCACGGACACAACAGGTGGTGCGTCTGCTGCTCCCACAAGGAGATCGGGCACCCGACGTGGGTGCAGATCTTGGAGTAGCACAGGATGCCGTCCACGCCCCAGTTCTCGCGGCCCTTGGCCGGGGTGATGTCGTCGGGCTGCATCCGCACGATGATGACCGCGGCCTTGGCCTTCGCCTGCTGCAGCTCCACGCCCTCGATCACCGGCTCGCCATCGGCGTCGGTCTCGAAGAAGATGGCCGGCTGTCCGTTGACGAGCTGGCCGATCTCCATGTCCTCGGGCTTGATCGGGCTGCCGTCGACGTCCTGGACGACGCGCATCCCCTTCTTCCAGATGGTGTGGAAGAGCTTGTCGCCGGGGAGCGGTCCGAGGTCGCGCAGCGGGATGATCGCGACCAGGCCGAGGGCGGCCATCGCACCCAGCAGCGAGTTGCGGATCAGCGGGCGGCGGGCGATGCCGGACTCCTCGGTGCCCGTGCGCAGCGCGGCCAGCGTCTCCTCGCGGTCCTCGGAGCTCGAGGCCACCGGGTGGCGGTACTCGACGAGCTCGTGGTCGCTCATCAGCTTGCGCGCCCACTGGATGACCCCGACACCCACGCAGAGCAGGGCCAGGCCCAGGGACAGGCCCAGGGCCAGGTTGGAGGCGCCCATGCCGAGCACCTCGCTGGGCTCGTCGCCGATGTCGAAGACGAAGTAGGAGACGACGAACAGCAGGGTGAACACCGTGGAGAGGCCGAAGAGCGTGGCCACCTGGAGCTCGGCTCGCTTCTCGGCCGCGGGGTCGACGTCGGTCGGGCGAGGCTGGTGCTCGGGAAGACCGGGGTCGGTGATCGGCTCGGTCTCCCGCGTGGAGAGCTCGTGGGTCTCGCTCATGCCTTCTTCTTCTTCCTCGAGCGGGCGGGGCTGGCGGCGATCCATACCGCGAATCCGACGAGACCGCCCACGCCGACCAACCAGGCCCACAGGCCCTCGGAGACCGGACCCAGCGAGCCGAGGGCGAAGCCACCGTAGGACGGCGTCTCCTCGTTCTTCTTCAGGTAGGCGATGATCGCGCGCTTGTCCTGCGGGGTGAGCACCTCGTCGGAGAAGACCGGCATCTGCTGGGGCCCGGTGAGCAAGGCCTCGTAGATGTGCTTCTCGGAGACCCCGCGGACCGTGGGTGCGAAGCGCCCGCGGGGCAGGGCGCCGCCCGATCCCGCGAAGTTGTGGCAGGCCGTGCAGTTGGTGCGGAAGAACTCTCCGCCGCGAGCGATCTCCTCGTCCTCGGCGTTGCTGACGTCGTAGGCGCTCTCGTCCGGGACGTCGGGACCGGGGCCGAGCGAGGCGACGTAGGCGGCGAGCGCCTCGATCTCCTGGTCGGTGTAGACGGGGGTCTTGCGCAGCGCCTGGGTGCCGGGCTGGGCCATCGGCATCCGGCCGGTGCCGACCTGGAAGTCGACCGCGGCGGCCCCCACGCCGATCAGCGAGGGGCCGTACTGGCCGCCCTGGACCTGGCTGATGCCCTCGGCGTTCTTGCCGTGGCAGGACGCGCAGCCCACCAGGAAGAGCGCGCGGCCCTTGGCCACCATGTCCTCGTCGGCGGACTTCGTGTCGGCGGTGGCGGGGGAGAGCGCGGCGTACAGGCCACCGGTCATCAGCAGCCCGACCAGCAGCACCAGCGGCGCGGCGAGCCGGCTGCGACGGCCGGTCGAGAGCCGGCCGGCGGTCCGGTGAAGGATCCTCGAGGTGAGTCGCACCAGTGCGTCCTAACGGGTCGGTGTGGCTACGGGGGCTACTTGATCAGGTACACGGTCGCGAACAGAGCGATCCAGACCACGTCGACGAAGTGCCAGTAGTACGACACGACGATCGCGGTCACGGCCTGCTCGTGGGTGAACTTGCGAGCGATGAGCGTGCGCCCGAGCACGAACAGGAAGGCGATGAGGCCGCCGGTCACGTGGATGCCGTGGAAACCGGTGGCGAGGTAGAACACGGTGCCGTACGACGACGACGGGATCGTCAGCCCCTCGTGGACGAGCTCGGCGTACTCGAAGGCCTGGCCGGCGATGAAGATCGCGCCCATCACGTAGGTGAGCGCGAACCACTCGCGCAGCCCCCAGAGCTTGACCTGGAGGAGCGAGCCGGTCCTGCCCACGATGCCCTTCTCCGCCTGGAACACGCCGAGCTGGCAGGTGAGCGAGGAGAGCACCAGGATCGTGGTGTTCACCGAGGAGAACGGGACGTTGAGCTTCTCGGTCTCCTGCGCCCACAGCTCCGGGCTGACGGACCTGATCGTGAAGTAGGCCGCGAACAGGGCCGCGAAGAACATCAGCTCGCTGGAGAGCCACACGATGGTGCCCACGCTGACCATGCTCGGTCGGTCGTGGTGCCCGTGCAGCCTGGATGCCGGAATAGCCGTTGCTGTCGCCACGCGAGCATTATTGCCTCCCTCTGGTCGAAGGGCATCCCTACCCCCGGTGTTTTGCCGCGAACTTGGTTCGCTAGGCGTTGGCGGGAGTGCCTAACCTGTGGTGGTGCCGCCCTTCTCGCCCTCGGCGGTCTTCACCGAGTGGGGACTGCCGCCAGTCCTGTTCGTGCTCCTCGTGTGGGCGACCGGGCTCTACCTGTTCGGGGTCTGGAAGCTGCACGAGCGGGGTGACCGCTGGCCGGTGGGACGCACGCTGGCCTTCGTCGTCGGCGGGATGGGGTCGTTCTTCTTCGCCACGGCCTCGGGGGTGGCGGCGTACGACACGACGCTGCTGAGCGTGCACATGGTGCAGCACATGATCCTGACGATGGCGGTGCCGCTGTTCTGCGCCCTCGGCGCCCCGGTGACCCTGGCGCTGCGGACGCTGCCGCGGCGTCCCAGGAGCTGGTTGCTGTCGGTCCTGCACTCCCGCTTCGCCCGGGTGCTGACGTTCGCCCCGCTGACGCTGGCGCTGTACGTGATCAGCCCGTGGGCGCTCTACTTCACCAGCTGGTACGACGCCACGCTGCGCTCGGAGCTGCTGCACGAGTTCATGCACGTCCACCTGGTCGTGGTCGGTGCGCTGTTCTTCACACCGATCCTCGGCGTGGACCCCGTGCCCGGCCGGGTGAGCTACCCGTTCCGGATGCTGCTGCTGGTGCTGACGCTGCCCTTCCACGCGTTCCTCGGGGTCACGATCATGGGGCAGACCGAGCTCATCGGCGGTGACTGGTACCCCTCGCTGCACGACTCGATGGCCTGGCTCCCCGATCCCCACGCCGACCAGCACCTCGCCGGGGGGATCCTGTGGGGCTCCGGCGACCTGATCGGGGTGTTCCTGTTCGCGGTGCTGTTCGCGCAGTGGGCCCGCGCCTCGATGCAGGAGGCGCGCCGCGAGGACCGCAGGCTGGACCGGCTCGAGCGCCTCTCCTCGGGCCCCGTGACGCGCGCCGCCGCGGCCTCCGGGGACACCCCGTCCGGGCCCGGGTCCTAGCGGTAGCATCGGCCGCGTGACCAGCCAGACCACGACCCTGAAGGTGCTCGTCTACAGCGACGACGTCGACACCCGGCAGCAGGTGATCCTGGCCCTGGGCCGGCGGCCGCACCCCGACCTGCCCGAGCTGGAGTACGTCGAGGTGGCCACCGAGCCGGTCGTCATCCAGCAGATGGACGCCGGGGGAATCGCGCTCGCGATCCTCGACGGCGAGGCGACCCCGGCCGGCGGGATGGGCATCGCCCGCCAGCTCAAGGACGAGATCTTCCGCTGCCCGCCCCTGCTGGTGCTCACCGGACGGGTCCAGGACAACTGGCTGGCGACCTGGTCGCGCGCCGACGCGGCCGTCTCGCACCCGCTGGACCCGATCGAGCTCGCCGAGGCCGTGATCCGGCTGCTGAGCTCCCGGGTCCCGGCGCAGACCTGATGCCGTCGAGCTGGCCCGAGGTCCTGGGCACGCTGATCGGACACGGCGACCTGACCTCCGACCAGACGGCCTGGGCCATGGGACAGGTCCTCTCCGGTGAGGCCACCTCGGCCCAGATCGCCGGCTTCGCCGTGGCGCTGCGCGCCAAGGGCGAGTCCGTCGAGGAGATGGAGGGCCTGGTCCGGGCGATGTACGAGCACGCCACCCCGCTGCCCGTGCCGGGCCGGGTGCTCGACGTGGTGGGCACCGGGGGAGACCGGTCGTTCTCGGTCAACATCTCCACGATGGCCGCGATCGTGGCCGCCGGGGCCGGGGTGATGGTGGTCAAGCACGGCAACCGCTCGGCGTCCTCGAAGTCGGGCAGCGCCGACGTGCTCGAGGTGCTGGGGATCCGGATGGACCTGCCGCCCGCCGACGTCGCCCGGGTCGCCCAGGAGGCGGGCATCACCTTCTGCTTCGCCGCGGCCTTCCACCCCGCTCTCCGGTACGCCGCCGTGCCCCGCCGCGAGCTCGGCGTCGGGACCACGTTCAACTTCCTCGGCCCGATCGCCAACCCCGCCCGTCCGCAGGCGCAGGCGATCGGGTGCGCTGACCGGCAGATGGCTCCGGTGATGGCCGGTGTCTTCGCCCGGCGCGGCGTGGACGCCTGGGTGTTCCGGGGCGACGACGGGCTCGACGAGCTCACCACGACGACGACCTCCAGCGTCTGGACCGTGCGCGAGGGCCAGGTCGAGGAGCACACCCTCGACCCCGCCGCGCTCGGGATCCCGCGCGGGACCGCCGAGGCGCTGCGCGGCCGGGACGCGGCGTACAACGCCGAGGTGGTGCGGCAGGTGCTGGCGGGCGAGCAGGGGCCGGTGCGTGACGCCGTGCTGCTCAACGCCGGTGCCGCCCTCGCGGTCCACGAGGCAGGGACCGGCTCGCTCGAGGAGGTCCTCGCCGCGGGCATCGCGCGCGCCACCGAGGCGGTCGACTCGGGTGCTGCGCGGGCCAAGCTGGACGCGTGGGTCGCCGCGACCCGCTGAGACGCCTCAGAGGTCGAGCGCCCAGCCGTCCGTGGCCGGCTCGCGACGGAAGCCGATGCGCTCGTAGTACGGCGCCACCATGCCCGCCGGCGTGACCACCCGGGTGAAGCCGCGCTCGCGCAGCACGAAGCTGTGCCGCCAGACGAACTCGCCGGGGGAGAAGTCGCGGAAGCGCGGGGTGACGTAGTCGAGCTGGACGCGGGCGACGCCGTCGCCCGTGTCGCGCACCAGCACCACGCCGACCGTCTCGTCGCCGCGCTGGACCAGGAAGGCCAGGCTGTCGGAGGCGGCGCCGTCCCAGACCAGGTCGGGCTGGAACTCCAGGATGTCGGCCTCGTGGACGCGCAGGACGTGGCGGAGGTACTCGTCGCCCGGGTCGACCTCGAGGACGGTGTAGCTGGCCTCGTCGTGCCGGGTGCGGACCAGGAGCCGGATGTGCCACAGGTTGATCAGGCACAGGACGACGTTCATCGCCACCATCGGCCAGATCCCGAGCGCGGCGTTGAAGCCGGTGAGCACGATGCAGGCAAGCAGGTTGAGCACGCGGAAGCGCAGGACGCGTGCCTGCATCACCGAGAAGATGAGCAGGACGGAGCCGCCCCAGCCGACGAGGTCGAGCAGGCTCATCGCGCTCCCGGTCAGTCGAGGCCGAGCGAGAAGGCGGACTCGAGGTCGTGCTGGGAGTAGGTGCGGAAGGCGATGTGGGTCTCGGTCTCCTGCACGCCGGGGACCTTGTTGAGCTCGTCGGCGACCACCCGGGCCACGTCGTCGTGGTTGCTGACGCGGACCAGTGCGATCAGGTCGATCTGGCCGGTGACGCTGTAGACCTCGCTGACCCCCTCGATCGCGGCGATGGCCTCGGCCACCTCCGGGATGCGCGCGACGTCGGCCTTGACGAAGACGATGGCGGTGATCATGGGGTCAAGGTATCGCGCACGTCAGGGCTGGTGGACCGTGGCGAGCTGGCGCCGCTCGTCGAAGGGGACCAGCGAGGCGCGGGACTGCTCCACGGCGTCGTGCACGGCGAGGTGGCGGCTCGCGCCCCCCACCGGGCAGGTCCACTCGCCCTCGACGTGGACGAGGCGCACGCCGGGCTGCTCCAGCCAGCGCAGGATCTGCTCGGACTCCTCCGCGCTGGCGGCCGGGGTGGGGCCGGGACCGCCGGTCACCGTCTCCGCGGACTCTCGCAGCTGGCGGACCCACTCCCCGGCGTGCGCGTCGTGGGGGATCACTCCCGCGGCTGCCAGCCTGCCGTGGCGCACGACGTGGACCGCCCAGCGACGGTCGTCCTCGCGGCGCGCCGCGACCAGCTCGGCGCAGGAGGAGAGGGCGCCGAGCCGTTGGGTGCGGGAGGCGGCGCGCACGAAGGCCGACAGCCGGTCGCGGTGCTGGCCGGCGTCCTCGAAGCGCTCCTCGGCGGCGAGCCGGTCCATCCGCAGGGTGAGCGCCTCGACCACGTCGTCGGCGCGGCGCAGCAGGTTGTCGCGCACGGTGGCCACCAGGGCGGCGTAGTCGTCCATCGACACGCTGCCGTCGCACGGCGACAGGCAGCGGCCCATCTCGGCGAGCACGCACGGGGACTTCGCGGGCCGCAGCGGGAGGCGGTCGCTGCACTGCCGGACCGGGAAGGTCTCGTGCAGCGCGGCCAGGCACTTCTCCGCCGTGCGGCGCGAGGCGAACGGGCCGAGGTAGTCGGCGCCGTCCTCGGCGACCTTGCGCACGAGGGAGAGCCGGGGCCACGGCTCCACGGTGAGCTTGAGCCAGTGCATCTTCTCCGGGTGGCGGCTGCGCTTGTTGTAGCGCGGCTTGTGCGCGGCGATCAGGCGCAGCTCGCGCACCCGCGCCTCCAGCGGGGTGGCGCACTCGATGCCGGTGACCGAGGCCGCGAGGTTGACCATCTCGCCCATGCGCGAGCGGCTCTCCGAGGCGGTGAAGTAGGACCGCACGCGGGTGCGCAGGTCGCGTGAGGTGCCGACGTAGAGGACCCGCTCCTGCTCGTCGCGGAACAGGTAGACCCCCGGCGTGTGCGGGAGGTGCTCGGCCAGGTGCCGCTTGCGGCGTACGGCGGGGCTGACCCGGGAGGTGAACGTCTGCAGCTCCTCCAGGGTGTGCACCCCGAGGCCGCCGAGCCGCTCCATCAGGCCGTGGAGCACGTCGACGGTGGCCCGCGCGTCGGAGAGCGCCCGGTGGTTGGGGGTGGTGCTCGAGCCGAACGCCACCGCGAGCGAGCTCAGCTTGCAGTTGGGCGCGTCGTCGCGGGTGACGACGCGACGCGCGAGGCGGGCGGTGTCGAGCACCTCGAACCGCGGCCACGGCCGGCCCTGCGCCTCGGCGAAGTGACGCAGGAAGCCGACGTCGAAGGGCGCGTTGTGGGCGACCAGCACGCATCCCTGCGCGAACTCGAGGAACGCGGGGAGGGCCGACTCGATCGGGGGCGAGGAGGCCACCATCGAGTTGGTGATGCCGGTGAGCACGGCGATGAACGGCGGGATCTCCGCGTGCGGGTTGACCAGGGTCTGGAACTCGCCGAGCACCTCGCCGCCGCGCACCTTCACCGCGCCGATCTCGGTGATCATCGAGCCTCCTTGGGGGGACCCGCCCGTGGTCTCGAGGTCGACGACGCAGAAGGTGAGGTCGCGCAGGGGACGACCGAGCTCGTCGAAGCTCATCTGGGCCGACCACCTGCTCATGGGGAGGACGCTAGGCAGCCCCACTGACAAAACGCGGCAGGCAGGCCGGGGGAGCGGCGGGCAACACGGCTCTGGACGAGGTCTGTCGGTGGGGGGTGGTGGAGTCGGCGCGACCACCTTCCCCGGTACTGCAGAGGAGAACCCGATGAGCGTTCGCATCGACTGCGACAGCTGCCTGGTCCGCGGCCTGTCCTGCCACGACTGCGTCGTGACCGTGCTGCTCGGACCCCCGCCCGAGCTGAGCTTCGACAGCGAGGAGCAGCAGGCGTTGGACGTCCTCGCGGACTCCGGCCTGGTTCCCCCGCTGCGCATGGTGACCCCGGTCTCGGGCCCCGAGGTGGAGTCCGCCTGAGGCCTCGGACGTGGGCGACGCCACACACGCAGAGGCGCATGACGGTTTTGACGTGGCGGGTCGATTGCCTATGGTGAGTCGCTCATGGCCTCTGGACCAGCGAGCCGCCCGGGCTCGCTCAGCGGCCGCGCCGAGTCTGGGCCAGGTCTTTCACGGGGGAACCTGATCCGGAGCCGGGGACCCACGTTCCTGGGGTGAATCCGACCCACCGCGTCACTCATGGCAGTGGCGCACGGGACGGTAGGGCGTTCTTTGGGCCCGAACCCGTCAGCTCACCTGGTAGGCGTCGAGACAAAGAGGAGACCGACCGCTCTTGTCCGGCCGGAAACACACCCATGCCCGCAAGGCTGCGGCACTCACCACGGCGGCCCTCACCACGGCAGGTCTCGCGTTCGCGACTGCCGGCCCCGCTTCTGCAGCCCCCGACAACGACATCTCGTCCGCCAAGACCCGCGCGGAGCACACCTCCACGCTGGCCGCGGCCGCCGCGAAGCGGCACGACACCGCCGCCCAGGACCTCACCCAGGCGCGCCAGCGGCTGGAGAGGCTGCTCAAGCAGATCAAGCACCACCAGCGTCTGGTGAAGACGCTGCGCGCCGAGGTCGCCACCAGCGTGGTGGAGGAGTACGACGGCACCGCCGGCTCGGCCGCCCCGACGCGCCCGGTCTCGAAGAAGCTGTCCCGGGACTCCGAGTCGCTGCTCGCCAACGTCACCTACGTGACCGAGGACACCGACGGCCGCGCGCAGCGCATCTCCCGCTCGGCCGAGCGCGCCACGCAGCTCTCGAGCCGCCGCGCCGACGTCCGCGACCGGGTCTCCACGCTCCGCAAGCACGAGCAGAAGCTGGAGCAGCGCCGGGAGCAGGTGGCCGCACGTGCCGCCGCCGCCGCCGCGAAGGTGGAGGACCTCGAGGCGAAGGCTGCGGCGAAGGCCGAGGCCGAGCGCAGGGAGGCCGAGGCCAAGCGCGTCGAGGCTGCCGGCGGTCCGGCCGTCGCCTACGCCAAGGCGCAGGTCGGCAAGGCCTACGTCTACGGCGCTGCCGGGCCGAGCGCGTTCGACTGCTCGGGCCTGACCATGATGGCGTGGAAGCAGGCCGGTGTGAACCTGCCGCACAACTCCGGCGCCCAGTACGCTGCGGGGCAGAAGATCTCCGAGAGCGAGCTGCAGCCTGGTGACCTGGTGTTCTACTACAGCCCGATCAGCCACGTCGGCATGTACATCGGCAACGGCCAGGTCGCGAACGCCCTCAACCCGGGGTCCGGGGTCCAGATCTCCGGTCTGCACGACATGCCGCTCACCGGTGCGGCGCGCGTCGGCTGACCCCAGCCGCAGAGCCGCCCGCCCGTCGAGGGTGGGCGGCTTCGTGCTCCTCGCGGCCCTGCTGACGCTGCTCGGCCTGGTCGCCGGCTGCGACCGCGAGGTGGAGATCGCTCCACCCCAGCCCTCGCGCGACTCCTCCGGTGAGCGCGCGGACGGCGCCCAGCAGGCGCTCGACCGTCTCGTGCGGGCACTGCGCGACGGATCCCGGTCCGAGGCCGCGGAGGTCGCGGCCGCCCCGGCCCGGAACCTCCTCGGCGAGGTCGCCGACAACGCCCGCGCGCTGGGGGTCGACGAGCTCTCCCTGCGCTACGTCGACGAGGGCGCGCCGCTGAGCGCCGAGGAGCGCGAGGAGGCGGGACCCGGCGCCTGGCGGGGGTCGGTGAAGCTGACCTACCGCTACGCCCGCTACGACCGAGCCGCCGCGCGCCTCGAGACCGAGGTGGTGTTCGTCCCCTCCTCCGGCTCCGTCCGCATCGCAGGTCTCGGTGGCCCCGACGTACGCACCCCGCTGTGGCTGACCGGGCAGCTGGACGTCGTCAGCACCGGCCGCACGCTGCTGGCGGTCGCGGGGCGCGATGCGGGTCGCTACGCGGCGCTCGTCCCGAGAGCCGTGCGGCAGGTGCGCCGCACGTTGCCGGACTGGCGGGGCCCGCTCCTCGTGGAGGTGCCTCGCTCGGCCGCCCAGCTGACGGAGACGCTGCAGGCCGAGCAGGGGGAGTACGACAACATCGCCGCGGTGACGACGACCGCCGACGGCTCGCTCGCGCCGGGCGCACCGGTGCGGGTCTTCCTCAACCCCGCGGTCTTCGACGGGCTCAAGCCGCGTGGCGCCCAGGTGGTGATGAGCCACGAGGCGACGCACGTCGCGACCGGGGCGACGTTCGCCACGATGCCGACCTGGCTGCTCGAGGGCTTCGCCGACTTCGTGGCCCTCGACGACGCCGGGGTGCCGGTCGAGGAGGCCGCGGGCCAGATCCTCGCGCGGATCCGCAAGGACGGTGTCCCGGACCGCCTGCCGACCAGCGCCGACCTGGACCCCACGGCCAACGACCTCGGCGCGACCTACGAGGAGGCGTGGCTGGCCTGCCGCTTCCTCGCCGAGGAGCACGGCGCGCGGCGCCTCGTGCGGTTCTACGAGGCCGTCAGCGACGGCGCCTCGGCCCCCGAGGCGTTCCGCAGCGAGGTGGGGACCACCCAGCGCGCCTTCGTGACGCAGTGGCGCGCCGACCTGGCGCGGCTCGCCGGGGCAGGCTGACGAGGTGAGACCCGCAACCCCCAGCACCCGTCTGTGCCTGTGGCTGGTGGGCGTCTCCACCGTGGCCCTGGTCGTGCTCGGCGCGGTGCTGATCCCCTGGTCGTGGGTGCCCGGTGGCCAGCTGGTGCCCGTGCGGGCCGGCGAGGTGTTCACGCCGGCGCAGCTCGACCGGGCCGAGACCTACTCCACGATGCAGCGGCACCTCGGTTGGGCGAGCCTGGCCGTGTCCACGCTGCTCGCCCTGGTGCTCGGCCTGACCCCGCTCGGTGCACGGATGGCCCGCCGACTGCGGGGTCCGTGGTGGTTGCGCGCCCTCGTGGCCACCTTGGCGCTCCTGGTCCTGGGCGAGGTCGCCACCGCGCCGTTCGCCCTCGCCGCACGCGGCAACGCGCTGGAGTACGGCCTGACCGACCAGGCGCTCAGCGGCTGGCTCCGCGACCAGGGGACCTCCCTGCTCGTGGCGTGGGTGTTCGCGGGCGTGATGGTGCTCCTGGTGATCGGGACGGCCCGCCGCTCGCCGACCCGTTGGCCGTTGTGGACGGCTGCGGCCGGCGCGCTGCTCACCCTGTTCGGCTCCTGGGTCTACCCGGTCGTCGTCGAGCCGCTCTTCAACGACTTCAGCTCCCTTCCCGACGGCCGTCTCCGCACGGACGTGATGGCCCTGGCCCGTGCCGAGAAGGTGCCGGTCTCCGACGTGCTGGTGGCCGACGCGTCCCGGCGTACGACGACGCTGAACGCCTACGTCTCGGGCTTCGGCAGCACCCGCCGGGTCGTGCTCTACGACAACCTGGTGAACGACGTGCCGCGCAGGGAGACGCTCCTGGTGGTGGCCCACGAGCTGGCCCACGCGAAGCACCACGACGTCCTCGTCGGCACCGTGCTGGGCGCGGTCGGGGCCGTGCTCGGCAGCGGCCTGCTCGGGCTCGTCCTCGGCCGGCGCCGGGTGCTCGACGCCGCCGGTGTGACGGGCCCGGGGCAGCCGGAGGCGGTGGCGCTCCTGCTCGCGTTGGCGGCGCTCGGCTCGCTGCTCGCGAGCCCGGTCGTCAGCACGGCCAGCCGTGCGGTGGAGGCCCGGGCGGACCGGACGTCGCTGGAGGCCACCGGCGACCACGCGGCGTTCGAGCGGATGCAGGTGAAGCTGGCCACGCGGGCGCTCAGCGACGACGACCCGCCGCGGTGGAGCCAGCTCTGGTTCGGCTCGCACCCGACGACGCTGCAGCGGATCGGGCTGTCGCGGGCCCTGGAGGAGCAGGGCCGGTAGGCCGAGCGCCGAGCCCGCCCACGCGCGGAGTGGTGGGTGGGGAACGAGAAGCGCCCGGCCCCGTCGCGAACGACGGGACCGGGCGCAGTGCCGGCGGCTCACCACCCCCCGGCAGCGCGGGTGCGATGCTCGAACGCACCCGCCTCGGAGCCGCGCGGCACTCCTGCGCCCGTGGTTGCGCAGGGGTCCGGGGGTCGGATCCAGCGGTTCCTACTCACACTCCACGGCGGGCTGGGCATGTGCGACCCGTTCGCCGTCGACCGTCGCGCAGGTCTGCGCGAAGATGCCCTCGACGAAGCCCCCGAAGAGCAGGACGACGGCGCAGATGATCGCGGCGATGCCGGTGATCAGCAGTCCGTACTCGACGGCGGAAGCGCCGTCCTCCCCCTGGAGATCTCGTGTCATGACGCATGCCTGTCTGCGCGGGGTGCGCCCCGGTCACACGAAGCTGGTCGGTGGTTTCGACGAGCTCAACCACCGGCAGCTCGTGCGACCGGGTCGGGTGAGCCGGATCAGGGGGTGGCGGCGGTGTTGCAGGAGGCGTCGGTGCCCGTGGCAGCGGTGCCGTTGTTGGTCACCGTGGCGCAGGTGTCGTTGAAGATGCCCTTGATGAAGCCGCCGAAGAGGAAGACCACGGCGACGATCAGCGCGGCGATGCCGGCCACGAGCAGGCCGTACTCCACGGCCGAGGCGCCGTTCTCGTCGCGGCGGGTGGTGATGGAGCGGATGAAGTCGAGCATGAGGTGTCCTTCCCTCAGGAGTTGCGGTGCAGGTGCTGTGCCTGGGCCGACCTCTGTGGCCCGCCTCCTAAAGTCTCCCAAAAAGGACAGATCGGGACATCAGGAATTCGGTTTCCCCCCATGGCCCGATCGGGCCCTTTTGGGGCTAGTCCGTCCGGACTACCTGCCGCCGCCGGACGGGTGGTCCGGGGGAGCGGCGGCGGCGATCAGGCCGAGCCGCATCGCGGTGACCAGCGCCTGGGCGCGGTTGGCGGCGCCGAGCTTGTCGTAGATCCGGCCGATGTGGCTCTTGGCGGTGGACTCCGAGAGGTAGAGCCGTCCGGCGATCGCGCTGACGCCGTGCCCCTCGGCCAGCAGGTCGAGGACCTGACGCTCGCGGTCGGAGAGCCGGGGGGCGCCCGAGCTCATCCGGCGCACCATCGCCTCGGCCAGGCCGGTGCAGGCGAAGGTCAGCGGCGCCACCGCGGCCTGCCGGGCCGCGCTGATCACGGTCGTGGTCGGGGCGTCCTTGCCGACGAACGCGGAGGCGCCGGCGTCCATCGCGGCGAAGAGCTGCTCGTCCCCGGCGTACATCGTGAGCACGACGAGGCCGACCTCGCGGCTCTCCGCGCGCAGCGTGCGTACGACGTCGAGCCCGGACCCGTCGGGCAGCCGGACGTCGGTGACCACCACGTCGGGGGAGAGATCGCGAGCCGCGGCGAGGCCCTCGGCGACGGTGCCTGCCTGGCCCGCCACCTCGAAGCCGTCGGCGTGGGAGAAGGCGCCGGCCAGGCCCTGCCTGATCAGCTCGTGGTCGTCGACCAGCAGCACTCTCGTCATCGGCTCCCGGGCGTCGGACCCGGCCTCCGCCCAGCAGGCTAGCGGCTCGGCGTGCCGACCCGGACCAGAACCCGGGTGCCGGGCCGCGACTCGGTGGGCTCGACGACCGCGAGCTGCGCCCCGATGCTGCGCGAGCGCTCGCGCATGATCTTCAAGCCCTGGGAGTCCGACCGCGGCCGGTGCTGCCTGGTGCCGTCGTCGCCGACCTCGATCTCGGCGAAGGGGGAGCGGACCGTGCAGCGCAGCCACAGGTTGGCCGCCCCGGAGTGCTTGCGTGCGTTGGCCATCGCCTCCTGGGCGATCCGCAGCAGCTCGTGCTCGACGTCACGGGGGAGCCTGGGGCCCTTCTCGTCGAGGGTGACGTGCACGGTCATCGGTGAGGTGGCGCTGACCTGGTTCGCGTAGGCGGACAGGCTCTCGCCCAGTCCCGCGCCTGCGGCGATCTCGTGCCGCAGGTCGAAGATCGAGTGCCGCAGCTCGGTGACCACGCGGGTGAGCTCCTGGCGCAGGCGGCGGACCTGCTCCTGCTGCACCGGGTCGGAGGTGCCCATCGCCAGGTTGTCCACCAGATAGCCCAGCGAGGCGACGTCCTGGGCGACACCGTCGTGCACCTCGCGGGCGATACGCTGGCGCTCCTGGTTCATCGCGGCGTCGCGGACCCTGCCGAACAGCAGCGCGGCCTGCAGCTGCACGGCGTGTCTGGACAGCCGACTGCGCAGGTCCAGGGCCGCGGCGGACTCCAGGTCGCCCACCGTGTCGAGGGCGAGCACGGCGATCATCTCGTCGTTGGCCATCAGCGGGATCGCCGCATGGCGGTCGCGCAACATCATCGCCTCGTACTCCCAGCACTTCGCCGAGAGCGGCTCGGCCCACGCCATCGCCCCGGGCAGGGTGCCCGCGGAGTAGCGCAGCGGAGCCATCGTCCCGTCGGGGGACCGAACGAAGACCCCGGCGCTCCTCGTGGGGACGAGGCTCTCGGCCTCCTCCATGGCCTGCTCGGCGATGCCGACCGGGTCGAGCCCGCCGCTGAGCTTGCCCGAGAGTGCCTCGAGCCGCCTGATCAGGCCCACGGCGCTGCGGTAGGACGCATCGGTGTTGTCCCCGCCGGTGGTGACCGCCCGGCGCAGCATGGCTCCCATCGCGCCGACGCCGATCGCGGTGGCCAGCCAGGTGAAGCCGCTGGAGAAGAAGTCGCGGTCCCAGCGCTGCTCGATCGCAATCCAGGCCAGGGCGAGCACGCCGAACTCGGTCCCGACCACCCGGACCACCGCACCGCGGCCACCACTGATCCCGGCGATCAGCGCGGGAGCGACCAGGTAGGGGGTGACGGCGGCCTCGTAGGGGCTCACCAGGACGGCGAGAACGGCGACCAGGGCGCCCTCGGCCATCGCCACTGCGGTCTCGGGGAGGCGCCCGGTCAGCGAGACCGCAGCGGCCGCGGCCCCGACCAGGGCGACGAGGAGCACGCCGGTCAGGTAGTCCGGGCCTGCCAGGGCGGCGAGGGAGGCGAGGGCCGCGATCGTGAAGACGCGGGCCGCCAGCGCCACCCTGCCCACATCGGTCACGCTCAGAGTTTGCCCGAGAAGTTGTCCAACATCGTGATCCCCGCCGGGCCGAGCACGGCGATGAACAGACAGGGCAGGATGCAGAAGATCAGCGGGACCAGGATCTTCACCGGCACCTTCTGGGCCATCTCCTCGGCCCACTGGCGCCGCTTCACCCGGATCTCCGAGGACTGCACGCGCAGGACCTGGCCCACCGGGATGCCGAAGGCGTCCGCCTGCACCATCGCACTGACGAACGAGCGCAGGTCGGGCAGGTTGGTGCGTTCGGCCAGCGAGCGCAGCGCGTCGGAGCGGCCGCGGCCGATCTGCATCTCCTGCAGCATCCGGGCGAACTCGTCGGCCAGCGGGCCCTCGGTGTTCCGCGCCACCTGGGCGCAGGCCGCGTCGAACCCGAGACCGGACTCGACCGAGATCGTGAGGAGGTCGATCGCGTCGGGGAGCGCGCGCTGCAGCTTCTCCGACCGGTCGTAGGTCTGCTGGTAGAGGTACATGTTCGGCGCCATGTAGCCGGCGAGCGAGGCGAGCACGACGAAGCCGAGCGTCGGGGCGAAGCCCGAGCCCCATGGCCAGGGAGAGCATCAGCGAGACCATCAGGGCCGCCCCGAACCCGACGACCTTGCCGGCCATCACCCGCTCGACGGTCCAGCCCGCGGGGTTGCCCGCGAGGTCGAGCTTCTCGCGGATCCGGTCGCTGGCGTCCTCGGGGGTGAACCGGTGCCCCAGTCGCTGGGTTCGCGCGAGCAGGGGGAAGAGGACGCGCTCGGAGAAGCTCGGCTCGAGCTCGGTCTTCAGCTCGTCGGGCGCGGCGGTGATCGCCTCGAGGACCGCGATCGAGCGGTTGACGCCGGCGCTCTCCCTGGTCAGACCGCCCACGGAGGCGAAGACCAGGAACAGCGCCACGAAGATCAGCACGAAGCCGACGGGGAGGATCAGGCCCATCACACGTCCACCTTCGCGACCTTGCTCATCCAGAACACCCCGACGGACAGCAGGAGCGCCATGCCGGCGCACATCGTCCAACCGAGGGGTGTGGAGAACATCGGGTGGACGTACTCGGGCTTCGACAGCGCGAGGTAGAGCAGGAAGATCGGCGGCAGGCCGCCGAGGATGTAGCACGAGAGCCGTCCCTCGGCCGACAGTGCCCGCACGTGCCGCCGCAGGTAGTCGCGCTCGCGCAGGGTCGCGGCGACGGTCAGGAGCAGCTCGGCGAGGTTGCCGCCGACCTCGCGCTGGATCCGGATGGCCATCACCACCCACTCGAAGTCGCGGCTGCCCATGCGCTGCGCCACCCCGTCGAGGGAGTCCTCGAGGGTGACGCCCAGCCGGCTCTCGACGACGACGCGGCGGAACTCGCCGGCGATCGGTTCGGTGCCCTCGCGCACGATCGTGTCGATCGACTGCGCCAGCGAGAGACCGGCCGACAGGCTGCCGGACATCAGCTGGAGGGTGTCGGCCAGGCCCGCGCTGAACGCCTTGAGACGGCGATCGCGCTTGACCTTGAGGTAGAGCCACGGTCCGACGACAGCGGCCACCACGAGCAGGACGCCCAGGACGATGCTGGCCGTGCCGATGAGCAGGGCGACGAGGCCGCCCGCCACGACGATCCCGGCGCGCAGCAGCAGCCACTCGGCCGGCCGCAGCGCCACCCCGGCCGCCTCCAGGCTCGAGGCCAGCCTGGCCTCGAGGTTGCGGTTGTTCGCCAGCGCCTTCTCCGCCGCCTGCCGGGCCTGCCCGAACGCCTGCTGGGGTGCCGCCTCCCGGCGGGGACCGGACTGCCCCGGCACCGCCATCACGCCGTAGGCCTGCACGTGCTCGGTCAAGGTGAGGTGGGTGGCGGGCTTCCGGGAGCCGAGGGCGAGGACGAGGAAGAACCCCACGAGGCCCAGGCCGAGCGCGCCGACGCCGGCGTACATCACGTTGCGGGACACGGCGAGCGGTCCGCTCGTCACCGCCTGCGGGACGTGACTGCTCGGTCTGCGGCCGGCTCGTCGTCGGCGCTGCGCACCGGGACGTACGCCGAGGCGGTGAACGCGCCGGAGGCGGTGGGGACCGTGACGGTCACGTCGGAGCTCGTCTGCTCGAAGCCCGGCGGCAGCTGTGCCGTCACCACGACCTGGCGGGCGAGGGCGCCGGCCTCCTTGGCGAAGGCCGCCGTCAGCGCCGCGGGGTCCGCGGTCGTCAGCACCGAGCCCTTGCCCGCGGCCGCCATCCACCGCAGCGGGCGGTTGGCCTCGTCGCCGCGCTGGAGGGACACCACGTCGAGGACGGCGCCCGACTTCTTGATGGCCGACACGACCTCGGGGAGGCTGGTGGCGGTGGTGTCCTTGCCGTCGGAGAGCACCAGGATCTTGCGCTGCCCGGCCTTCGCGCCACCGGGGCCGGCCGCCTTCAGGGCACCGAGCACCCCGTCGTACAGCGCGGTCTGCAGGGTGAGGTCGAGCCCGGCCACCGCCTTGCGCGCGGCCGCGCGGTCCAGGCCCGGAGGCACCAGCACCTTGACGGTGTCGTCGAAGGTGACGATGCCCACGCGCACGTTGGCCGGCACGGTGGCGAGGTAGGCGTTGGCGGCCTTCTTGGCCTCGGCGATGCGGGCGCCGCGCATGCTGGCGCTGGTGTCGATGGCCAGGACCGAGGTGCGCTGCACCTCGCCGCTCTTCGAGGCGGTCTCGGCCGTGGCCCCGACCTTGCGGCCGCCGATCGTGACCTGGACGCCGTCGAGGTCGACGGCATCGGCGCCGGGCACGGAGACGAGCAGCCGCACCGACCCCTTGGCGGGCAGGGCGTGGTCGATCGTCGCCGTGGCGGTGTCCGGGTCCGCGGCAGCGGCGGGTGCGGCTCCGCAGAGCCCCGCGACGAGGCACGCCAGCACGGCCGCGGCGGCGGCGCGGACCAGGTGTCCGGGTCGGTGGGTCATCGGAAGTCCGTCGTGGCGAAGATCCGCGGGTCCACGGTCACGTTGGCGTGCTGCATCTTCTCCAGGAACTTCGGGCGCAGGCCGGTGGCCTTGAGCGAGCCCAGCGAGCGGCCCTCGGAGTCGAAGCCGGCCGAGTTGTCGAAGAGGAAGATGTCCTGCAGCGTGATGACGTCACCCTCCATCCGCTCGACCTCGGTGACGTGGGTGATCCGGCGGGTGCCGTCCTTGAGGCGGGCCTGGTGCACGATCAGGTCCACCGCGGAGGCGACCTGCTCGCGGATGGCCCGCACCGGCAGGTCCATGCCCGCCATCAGCACCAGCGTCTCGAGCCGGGAGCAGGTGTCGCGCGGGCCGTTGGAGTGGACCGTGCAGATGGAGCCGTCGTGGCCGGTGTTCATCGCCTGGAGCATGTCGAGCGCCGAGGCGTCGCGGACCTCGCCGACGACGATGCGGTCGGGTCGCATGCGCAGCGAGTTGCGGACCAGGTCGCGGATCGTCACCGCCCCCTTGCCCTCGATGTTCGCCGGGCGCGACTCCAGGCGCACGACGTGGTCCTGCTTGAGCTGGAGCTCGGCGGCGTCCTCGATGGTGACGATGCGCTCGTCACCGGGGATGAACGAGGAGAGCACGTTGAGGGTGGTGGTCTTGCCGGCGCCGGTACCGCCGGAGACGACCACGTTGAGGCGGCCCCGCACGCACGCGTCGAGGAAGTCGGCGGTGCGCTCGCTGAGCGAGCCGAAGCTGATCAGGTCGCGGACGGTCAGCGGGTCGGCGGCGAACTTCCGGATGGTCAGCGAGCTGCCGTCGATGGCCAGCGGCGGGACGACCGCGTTCACGCGGCTGCCGTCGGGGAGCCGCGCGTCGACCATGGGGGAGGACTCGTCGACGCGGCGGCCGATGCGGGAGACGATCTTGTCGATCGTACGGCGCAGGTGCGCCTCGTCCTTGAACTTGCCGTCGACCTTGACCAGCTTGCCCTTGCGCTCCAGCCAGATGTCGAACGGCCCGTTGACCATGACCTCGGCGACCTCGACGTCGCGCAGGTAGGGCTCGATCGGCCCGTAGCCGAGGATGTCGTCGGCGATGTCCTGGGTGATCCGCTCGCGGTCGCCGCGGGTCAGGGGCCGGTTGGTGGCGGCGAGCACGTCGGCGAGGACGTCGCGGACCTTCTGGGCGAGCTCGGAGGCTTCGAGGTTGGCGTCGTACAGCTGCGGACCGAGCTGCTGGAGCAGCTCGGTGTGCACGCTCTCCTTGAGGTCCTCGAAACGGTCCTTGGCGGCGCTCGACCGGGAGGCCGCGGCGGCCGTGGAGGAGGCGCTCGAGGCGCCGGATCCGTTGTTGGAGGAGCCGGCCGGCTCCGCAGTGCGGGACTGGGCGTGACCGGGCGCGGGGTGCGCGCCGCTCGTGGGCCCGGGGGTGTGCGACTTCGCGGGCGCCTGCGTGAGGGCGGGCGGGGCGTCGATCGGCACGTCGGCCCGCCGCTTGGCCAGCGTCGAGCCGCCCTCGGTGGGAGGGGTGGCCGGGTTGGCAGCGGCGGCGTCCTTGTCCGGCTGGTTGCTCCGGTTGAGGGCGGCGAGTCGTTCGCTCAGGCTGGTCATCTCATCGCTCCTCAGCGCTTCTTCTGTCGACCGAACAGGCCCCGACGCCGGGGCGAGGGTGCGGCCGCGGGTTCCCCGGCGAAGGTCCGGGCAAGGCCCTCGATCGCCCGGGAGACCGCGTGGTCGGGCTTGGCCAGCACGATCGGGGTGCCGTGGTTGGTGGCGCTGGCGACCGCGGGCGAGCTCGGCAGCGACACCGAGACCGACATCCCCAGGATGCTCTCCACGTTGGCCAGGGAGAGGCCGACCTCCTCGTCGGCGCGGTTGAGCACCAGGTGGCGTGCGTGGGGCACGAGGTGCAGCAGGTCGAGGGTCTCCAGGGCGACCTTGGCGTTCTTGATCGTCGGCACGTCCAGGGTGGCCACGATCACGCACTCGTCGGTCTCGTCGAAGGCGCCCAGCACCTGGTCGTCGAAGCCGGGGGGAGTGTCGATCACGACGAAGTCGAAGTTGCGTCGCAGCGTCGAGATGACGCGGCGCGCCAGCGCCGGGGTGACCTGGTCGCGGCCCTCGGGGTGCGTGGGGGCCGCCAGGATCGACAGCGAGCTCTCGTGCCGGGTGAGCAGCTTCTGCAGCAGCGCGAAGTCGAGGTCCTCGGCGTCGGCCGCCTCGGTGATCGTGTGCTCGGGGATCAGCTGCATGGTGATCGCGACGTCGCCGAAGGAGAGGTCGAGGTCGACCACGCACACCTCCGAGCCGGTGCGCGCCAGCGCCACCCCGAGGTTGACCGCCACCGTCGTCTTGCCCACCCCGCCCTTGGGGGAGAACACCGTGATGACGCGGCCGTTGCGCTCGCCGCTGTGCTCGGAGGGACCGTTGATGGCCTCCCAGGTCCCCCGGGCCCGGGCGATCGCGTTGCTGATCGCGCCCTGGTCGTCGGCGGCCACGACCGCGCCGATCCCCGCCTGCATCGCCAGGGCGTAGACCTCCGGCTCCAGCTCGTGGCGCAGCAGCACCACGGTCGAGGCGGGGTGCGTGGACCGGACCCGCTCGGCGACCTGGGCCGCCGTGGACATCTCGATCGTCGGGCCCAGGACGATGGCGAACTCGCCACGGGAGTGGCCGAGCCAGCCGTCGAGGTCCTCCGGCCGGGCCAGGACCTGCGAACCTGCCGGGAGGGCGGTCGACAGCACCCCGGCGGTGGTGGTGTCGGCCTCGACGAGGATCGGCATCGGGGTTCCTTCCTTGGTGCTGTGCGGTCAGTGGGCCGGGTCGGGCGGTCGGGTCGGGCGACGGCGGGAGCCGTCAGCCGAACAGGTTGGCGTCGGTGATGCCCTTGGACGGCGCGACCTTGGAGTCGTTGTTGAGCAGCGCGAAGGAGAGGTCGCCGTTGCTGCTGGCGTACAGCACGCGCTCGGCCTCGCCCTGGGTGACCGCGACCGTCATCAGGGTCTTCGGGAGCGGCTCGGCGGTCTGCGTGCCGTTGGGGTCCGTCGAGGTGGCAGCCACCATGGTGGTCGTCCCGGCACCGATGACCTGCACGTTGCCGAGCAGCATCCGGCTGAACCCGCTGCCCCCCTTGCCGGACCCGGTCATGAAGATGGCGACCTTGTCACCGGGGTTGACGAACCCGGCGACGCGGGCGGGGTCGGTCAGGTTGACGGAGATCGCGATCTTGCCCTTCGGGATGGTCAGCCCGCTGGTCGACCCCGTCGCCCCGAACTTCGAGGTGATCAGCTGCTCGCCCGGGTAGATGGGGGAGACGGCCACCTTGCCGGCGACCGGCTCGATGTCGGTGAGGGCGTCGGGCAGCAGATCCTTCTGGGACACGGTGCCGGTCTCGATCTTGCCGGCGGCCTGGGCGGCCTCCACGGTCTCCCCGGGCGGGATCTGCTTGACCACGCGCAGCACCTGCACGGCGTCGTAGCGCTGGTCGGCGCGGGTGTCGGCGCCGCGGACGTAGAGGAACACCAGGAGGGTGCCCAGCGCGGCGATCACCGCGGCCACTGCGAGCAGAGCTTTTCTGCGATCCATGAACGGTCGACCTATCTTCAGTCCCTAGGTGCGGCCGTGGCATCGCCACGGCCCCCCGATGGCGCGCCGCGTGAAATGTCCGATTCGCGGCATGAGACAGGTTGCCGGAGATGGGTCCGTTTTGTACGCAGATTTCCTGAGTCTGGTGGTCCGCGGGCCGACTTGGTCCCGTGTGGACTAGCCCACTGGCGGACTCGCGGGTCGGTTCACCGCACGTAGAGCGAGTCCACGTCCTCGCGGTGCTCGCTCATCACCACACCGCGCTTGAGCTTCAGGCTCGGCGTGAGCTGGCCGCCCTCCTCGGTCCAGGCGCTGGGCAGGATGGCGAACCGGCGGATCGACTCGGCCTTGGAGACGGCCTTGTTCGCCTCCTCCACGGCCCCGTCGATCTCGGCGCGCAGGTCGGGGTCCTCGAGCAGGTCGCCGACCTCCGCGGAGGACTTGCCGTGCACCTGGGCCCACGCGCCGACGCCCTCGGGGTCGAGGGTGACCAGCGCGGCGATGAAGGGCTGGCCGTCGCCGACCACGATGCACTGGTCGACCAGCTGGTGGGCGCGCAGGCGGTCCTCCAGGACTGCCGGGGCGACGTTCTTCCCGCCGGCCGTCACGAGGATCTCCTTCTTGCGCCCGGTGATGCGCACGAAGCCCTCGTCGTCGATCTCCCCGATGTCGCCGGTGTGGAACCAGCCGTGGGCGTCCTTCGCCTCGGCGGTGGCCTCGTCGTTGTGCCAGTAGCCCGCGAAGACCTGGCCGCCACGGAAGAGCAGCTCGCCGTCGTCGGCCACCCGCACGCCCGTGCCCTGCAACGGCCGGCCCACGGTGCCGACCTTCTGCGCGTCCGGGAGGTTCGCGGTCAGCGCGGCGGTGGTCTCGGTGAGCCCGTAGCCCTCGAGGACGGTGACCCCGATGCCGCGGTAGAAGTGTCCGAGCCGCTCCCCGAGGGGCGCGCCGCCGGAGACGGCGTACTCGCACTCCCCGCCGAGCGCCGCCCGCAGCTTCGCGTAGACGAGGCGGTCGAACAGCCGGTGCTGGAGGCGTACGGCGAGGCTCGGCCGGCCGTTCTCCAGGCCCCGCGACCAGGCGATCGCGACGTCGGCGGCACGGTCGAAGATCCGGCCCCTCCCGTCGGCCATCGCGCGCTGGGAGGCGGTGTTGAACACCTTCTCGAAGACCCGGGGGACGGCGAGGATGAAGGTGGGCCGGAACTCCGCGAAGTCGTCGAGCAGCGCCTTGATGTCGGCGGAGTGCCCCATCCGCAGCCGGGCCTTGACGCAGGCCACCTGGATGATCCGCGCGAACACGTGGGCAAGGGGGAGGAACAGCAGCGTCGACTTCTGCGGGGCGCCGGAGTCGTCCGAACCCTCGGGCCCCTCGAAGAGCGCGTGCAGCTCGTCGATGGCCACGCCGATCTCGAACATGAAGTTGCCGTGGGTGAGCATGCAGCCCTTGGGGCGGCCGGTCGTGCCGGAGGTGTAGATGAGGGTGGCGAGGCCCTCGGGCCCGGCGTGCGTGCGCCGGGACTCCAGCTCCTCGTCGGAGACGTCCTCGCCCAGGGTGCGCAGCACGCTGAGCCCGTTGCCCTCGATCGACCACGAGTGGTGCAGCTCGGGGAGGCGCTCGCGCACCTGCTGGACCCGGGCGGCGTGGTCGCCGGTCTCGGTCACCACGCCGCGGGCGCCGGAGTCGGAGAGGATCCACTCGACCTGGTCGGCGCTCGAGGTCTCGTAGACCGGCACGGTGGCGGCGCCGGCGAACCAGATGGCGTAGTCGAGCAGGGTCCACTCGTAGCGCGTGCGCGAGATCAGCGCCACGCGGTCGCCGGGCTCGATCCCCGCGGCGACCAGCCCCTTGGCGACCGAGCGCACGTCGGCGAGGAACTCCGCGGCGGTCACGTCGACCCAGGCGCCGTCCACCCGTCGGGAGAACGCGACGTCGTCGGGGTGTTCGGTGCCGTTGGCCACGACGTCGTCGGTCAGGTTCCCGCTCTGCGGGAGCTCGGTCCGCAGGGCAGTGGAGTACTCGCGCACGGTGTACCTCTCCTCGGCGTCAACACGCCAGGCGTTTCGATCCGGTTTGAACGGGGTCACGTTACTCGCCCGTGGGGGTGGCCCGGGTGGGGGATTGCGCCCGGCGCAGCGACTGGTCCGCAGGCAGCCGTCCGCTAGCCTGTGGCGGTCGGGGACCCGGTCCCCATGCGGCCCGTGACCGGGGTCGCCCACCCGTTCCGCCGTCGACGTCAGGACCTCACCCCCATGGCCGACCAGACCACGTCCAGCATCGTCATCGACGCCCCCCAGGAGCAGGTGATGGCCGTGATCGCGGACTTCCCGGCCTACCCGGAGTGGGCGCAGGGGATGAAGAAGGCCGAGGTCGTCGAGATGGGGCGGGACGGCCGGGCGCTCAAGGTGCACTTCGAGCTCGAGGCGTCCCCGATCAAGGACTCCTACACGCTGGGCTACGACTGGCACGGCGACGACTCGGTCCGCTGGGGCCTGGTCGAGGGCAAGATGCTCAAGTCGATGGAGGGCGCCTACGAGCTCCGACCGAGCGGTGCCGGCACCGAGGTCACCTACCGGCTGGCCGTGGAGCTGAGCATCCCGATGATCGGGATGCTGCGCCGCAAGGCCGAGAAGGTCATCATCGACACCGCGCTGAAGGGGCTGAAGAAGCGCGTCGAGTCGCTGGGCTGATGCGCCGGTGACCGTCCGCATCGTCCTGTTCACCGGCAAGGGGGGCGTCGGCAAGACCACCAGCGCAGCGGGCACCGCCGCGGTGGCGGCGCGGTCCGGCCAGCGCACGCTCGTGGTCTCGACCGACGCGGCCCACTCCCTCGGTGACGCGTTCGGCGTGCGGGTCGGCTCGGAGCCCGAGGAGGTCGAACCCGGGCTGTGGGTGCACCAGGTCGACGCGCAGCGGCGCTTCGAACGGTCCTGGGGGGAGATCCAGGGCTACCTGATGTCGGTGCTCGACGCGGCCGGCGTCGACCCGATCACCGCCGAGGAGCTCACCGTGATCCCGGGCGCCGAGGAGGTGCTCGCGCTCCTCGAGCTGCGCCACCACGCCCTCAGCGGCCGGTGGGACGTGATCATCGTCGACTGCGCCCCCACGGCGGAGACGCTGCGGCTGCTGGCGCTGCCCGAGGCCCTCGGGTGGTACATGACCCGGGTCTTCGGGGTGCAGCGCCGGATGGTGCGGGCGCTGCGGCCGGTGCTGACCCGCGCCGCGGGGGTGCCGATGCCCGAGGACTCCGTCTTCGAGGCGATCGAGCGGCTGCACCGCGACCTCGAGGAGGTGCAGCAGATCCTCACCGAGAAGGACGCGACGGTGCGGCTGGTGCTCACTCCCGAGGCGGTCGTGGTGGCCGAGGCACGGCGGTCGCTGACCACGCTCTCGCTCTACGGCTACCGGGTCGACGGCGTGATCGCCAACCGGGTCTTCCCCGACGGCGACGGCGACGCGTGGCGCGAGCGCTGGGTCGCCGCCCAGCAGGGGGTGCTGGCCGAGATCGAGCAGTCCTTCGCCGAGCTGCCGATCTGGCGGTCGGCGTACAGCGCGGGCGAGCCGGTGGGGGTCGAGGACCTCGCGGCGTTCGCCGAGGCGGCGTACGACGGAGCCGACCCGCTGGCGCCGCCCACGGGGGAGGGGCCGATGACCATCAGCCGGACGAGCACCGGTGCGGTGCTGCGCATCGCGCTGCCGTTCGCGGAGAAGAAGGACGTCGACCTCGCTCGCCACGGTGACGAGCTCGTCGTCACGGTGGGGTCCTACCGTCGCCTGCTCGCGCTGCCCACCGCCCTGCGGCGGCACACCGTGACGGCGGCGCGCGTGGAGGACGGCGCCCTGCAGGTACGGTTCCGGTTCGAGCAGGAGGAGCAGCCGTGAACGACGCAGGGGACGGCCGGGGGCCGGACGGTCGGGACGACCCGGGCGCCCAGGGCCAGGAGCCCGTGGGCAGCGTGGGCGAGGAGGCGGCGCGCCTGTTCGGCGCGCTCTCGGACTGGGCCCGCGACCAGGGCACCGACTACGCCGGCACCGCTGCCGGCACCGCCGGGGCGTTCGCCAGCGCCGTGCAGGACGTCTCCGAGCACATCGCGACCGGCAGCCAGGACTGCCGCTACTGCCCGGTGTGCCAGGTGATCCACGTGGTCCGGCAGACCAGCCCCGAGGTGCGCACGCACCTGTCGGTGGCTGCGAGCTCGCTGATGCACGCCGCAGCTGGCCTGCTGGCGACCCACGCCCCGGACCCGCAGCGGGGCGCCGCGCCCGTGGAGAAGATCGACCTCGACTCCGACGCCGACTGGGACGACGACCGGTGAGCCTGACCGTCGGTGTCGACGTCGGCGGCACGAAGATCGCCGCCGGCATCGTCGACGAGAAGGGGCACGTGGTCGCCCGCGACCGCACCGACTCCCCGGCGACCGACCCGGCCGCGATCGTGCACGCGATCGCCGAGCTGGTCCGCTCGCTGGTGGACCCCGCCGAGGTCGAGGCCGTGGGGGTGTGCGCGGCCGGCTTCGTGGACAAGCAGCGCTCGATGGTCGTGTTCGCGCCCAACCTGGCGTGGCGCGACGAGCCGCTGCGCGCGCGCCTCTCCGAGGAGCTGTCGCTGCCCGTGGTCGTCGAGAACGACGCGAACGCCGCCGCCTGGGGGGAGTTCACCTTCGGGGCCGGCGAGGACGTCGAGGACCTGCTGATGCTCACCGTCGGCACCGGCGTGGGCGGGGGAGTCGTCATCGACGGCGAGCTCCTGCGGGGCGGATTCGGGATGGGCGCCGAGGTCGGCCACATCCGGATGGTGCCCGGCGGCGTGCGCTGCGGCTGCGGGAACCTCGGCTGCCTGGAGTCCTACGGCTCGGGCAGCGCGCTGGTGCGGGTGGCCCGTGAGCTGGCGCCGTCGCACCCCGAGGCGGCGCCGCTGCTGGAGCGGGCAGGCGCGTCCGAGAGGATCACCGGGCCGCTGATCACCCAGCTCGCCCAGGAGGGCGACCGGTTCTGCGTCGACCGGCTCGCGGAGCTCGGCGACTGGCTGGGCCAGGGAGTGGCCACCCTCACCGCCGTGCTCGACCCCAACGTCGTGGTCGTCGGCGGCGGGGTGAGCCAGGCGGGCGAGCTGCTGCTGGAGCCGATCCGGAGCAGCTTCGAGGCCAACGTGACCGCCCGAGGACATCGGCCCCTGCTGGAGGTCCGGCAGGCGCAGCTGCACAACGCGGGCATCGTCGGCGTGGCCGACCTCGCGAGACGCCGGTGATCCGCAGAGCGACGGCGCTGCGGCGCCGCCTGCCCGCGATCGGCGTCGACATCGGTGGCACCAAGGTGCTGGCCGCCGTGATCGACCCCACGGGCCGGATCCTCGACACCGAGACGGCCGCCACCCCGGGTCCCGGGGCCGGAGCCGAGCGCGCCACCGCGCGGGAGGTCGAGGACGCCCTGGTCGAGGTGGTCTCCGCGCTGACCGAGCGCCACGGCCGCAGCACGGTGGGCATCGCCGCCGCGGGGTTCGTCGACACCTCCGCCGAGCGGGTCCGCTTCGCGCCGCACCTGCCGTGGCGCGACGAGCCGCTCTCGGCCAGGCTCGGAGAACGGCTCGCGGGCCGGGTGGTCGGACGCGTGCTGGTCGACAACGACGCCAACGCCGCGCTGTGGGCCGAGTCGCGCTTCGGCGTCGCCCGGGAACGACGCGACGTCGTCATGCTCACCCTGGGCACCGGCATCGGCGGCGCGCTCCTCCTGCGCGGCACGCTGCACCGCGGGCGCAACGGCATGGCCGGCGAGTTCGGGCACATGCAGGTCGTCCCGGACGGTCGCGACTGCGAGTGCGGGGGACGCGGCTGCTGGGAGCAGTACTGCTCGGGTCGCGCGCTCGCCCGCGCCGCGGCCGAGGCGGGCCGGCCGCTCAGTGGGCCCGGGCTCACGGCCGCCGCCCAGGAGGGCGACGCGGCGGCGCTGGCGGCGTACGCCGAGGTCGGGCACTGGCTCGGGGTGGGGACCGCCAACGTCGTCGCGGCCTTCGACCCCGAGATGGTCGTGGTCGGCGGCGGGGTCTCGGCCGCCGACGAGCTGCTGCTGGCGCCGGCGCGCGAGTCGATGGTCGAGAGCCTGGTCGGAGCGCGGCACCGCGAGCTGCCCCACCTCGTGGTCGCCGAGCTGGGGCCGCTGGCCGGCGTGGTCGGGGTGGCCGACCTGTCCCGCAGCCCGGCCCACACCTAGGGCGCCGGCGCGTCGGGCGCACCGCGGACGGGTCGGGTCAGATCCTGGCGCCGTCGTCGTAGCCGTCGCCGGGAGGCCGCATCGAGGCCACCAGGTAGACGAAGCCGCCCACGAACCACGCCATCAGCAGCAGTCCCGCCCAGGAGGGCAGCGACAGGCCGGTGACCAGCGCCACCAGCACGAAGAACGGCACGCCGAAGAGGCCGATCCAGGCCAGCAGCCTCGGGGGCGCGGGCCGGGGGAGCGGAGGAGGCGGCGGCGGGACGAAGTGGTCCTCGGGGTCGTCGACGACCCGCTCGTCGGGGTCGGTGTCCAGCCCGCGCGGGGAGCCCGGCACCTCGATCTCGACCGGGTCCGCCTCCGCCTGCTTCTCCGGGGCATCGGTCTCGTCGTCGATCGTCGGACGCTCGCCGTAGTTGTCCACGATCGAGCGCCAGATCGCGTCCTCGTCGGAGAGCCCGTCCTTGGCGGGTTCCTCGTCGGGGTCACCGGGCGTCGGCACGGTCGCTCATCCCTCCGTGACGGCGCTCGCGACCCGCTCGACGAACGCGGCGGAGTCCTCGAAGATCCTCTCGGCGTCGTTGTCGAGCGTGGCCACGTGGTAGCTGTCCTCGAGCAGCTCCTCGCGCGTGTCCGTGGAGGCCACCTCGGCCAGGATGATCCGCGCCGAGGAGGGGTCGACCACGTGGTCGACGCTCGAACGGAAGACCAGGAGCGGAGCGGTGACCCGGTTCAGGTCGGCGCGCAGTGCCTTGTAGCCGCGGAACATCGAGTCGGCCGCCCGCAGAGGAGTCCGGGTGTAGCCGTGCTCCTCCACCCCGGGCTTCTTGATGTCGTTGGCGATGCCGGGGAACGACGGCACCACGTGCTTGAGGACCGGCAGCAGCTTGATGTCCTTGCGGTTGCTGCCGACGGCGGGGTTGACCAGGACCAGGCCGGCGACCCGTCCCGGATGGTCCGCGGCGAGGCGCAGCGCGAGCCCGCCACCCATCGAGAGCCCGAAGACGAAGACGCGGTCCACCTGGTTGCTCAGCGCCTCGAAGGCGCGCCGGAGCTCGGCGTACCAGTCGTCCCAGGTGGTGCCGTTCATCTCCTGCCAGGACGTCCCGTGGCCCGGGAGGCGGGGGATGGAGACGGCGTAGCCCTGGCCGGCGAGGTACTCGCCCCACGGCTTCATCGAGGCGGGGGAGCCGGTGAACCCGTGGCTGAGCAGGATCCCGGTGCGCCCCCGCGGGGAACCTGCGTCCCCTTCGGCGATGAACGGCTCGGCGAGCGGGTGGACGGTCACGGGCGGTCTCCAGGTGGTGCGGGCCGGCGAGCCGGGAAGCGAAGTGGTGCGGGTGGTGCCGGGGGACGTGCGAGGTCCACTGGATCGTGGCGGCCCACGTGGGGCCGTGGCAATCGTGACACGCGCTGCCACACCCGGGCTAGGCGCGTCCCGTCGCCGGTCGGGTCCGGGTCCGGTGGGGTCAGCCGGCCGCGGAGCAGCGGCCCGGGAGGTTCGTACCCGGACCCTTGCGTGCCCTAGGGTTCGACAGGAAGAGGGAGGTGGCCGGGTTGTTCTACTGGTTCCTGAAGTGGATCGCCATCGGTCCGCTCCTGCGGGTGGTCTTTCGCCCGCGCGTCTCGGGTTCGGAACACGTGCCGGAGGAGGGGCCGGCGATCCTCGCCAGCAACCACCTCTCCTACGCAGACTGGCTGTTCATGCCCCTCACGCTGCCCCGCCGGGTGACGTTCGTGGCCAAGGCGGAGTACTTCAACACCCCCGGGATCAAGGGCTGGTTCCAGAAGAAGTTCTTCTCCGGATCGGGCCAGGTTCCGATCGACCGGTCGGGTGCCTCGGCCGCCGAGGGCGCGCTCACGGCCGCCAAGCGCGTGCTCGACCAGGGCGAGCTGTTCGGCATCTATCCCGAGGGCACCCGGTCGCACGACGGGAAGCTCTACCGCGGCAAGACCGGCGTGGCCCGGCTCGCCCTGGAGACCGGTGTGCCGGTCGTCCCGGTGGCCGTCGTCGGCACCGACGTCGTGGCACCTCCCGGGAAGAAGTTCGGCACGTTCACCCGCCCGCTGGTGCGCTTCGGCAGGCCGCTGGACTTCAGCCGCTACGAGGGGATGGAGAACGACCGCTACATCCTGCGCTCGGTCACCGACGAGATCATGTACGAGATCATGCGGCTCTCCGGGCAGGAGTACGTCGACAAGTACGCCTCCGTTGCCAAGGAGGAGGCGAAGCGCGCGGACAAGGACGCCGCCTCCGGGACCTCCGGGGCGGTCGAGCCCGGGCCGGACGCGAAGGCCTCCTGACCCGTGGCCGGGCCCGGGACCGGCACGCCTCCTCTCGCGGAGGGCGTGGAGCAGCACGGGCCGGTGCAGGACACGCTCTTCCGCGCGCTCGCGGTGCTGCGGCTGGTCGTCCTCGTCAACGCGGTCGTGCTCTACGCGCTGCGCCAGGACGGCTACGAGCGCCCGTGGGCCGGCGCGCTGGTGATGGCCGGGCTCGCCGCGTGGACCGGGTTCGCGGTGTGGGCCTACGCCGAGCCGCGTCGACGTCGTGCCCCGCTGCTGGTGGCCGACCTGGTCGTGGCGGTGGTGGCGATCGCCCTGTCGCCGTACGTCAAGGGCGAGTCGCTGAACGCGACCCTGCCCGGCTTCTGGGTGATGGGCGTCGTGCTCGCCTGGGCGATCGTGTGGCGTTGGCAGGGCGGCCTGGTCGCGGCCGTCGTGGTCTCGCTGGCGGACCTGAGCATCCGTGACGACTTCTCGCAGAAGGCCTACGGCAACATCTTCCTGCTCGTGCTCGGCGGGGCGATCGTCGGCTTCCTCTCCGAGCTCCTCCAGCGCACCGCCGCCCAGCGCGACCGCGCCGAGCGCACGGCGGCCGCCGCGGCGGAGCGGCAGCGGCTCGCCCGGGTGGTCCACGACGGCGTGCTGCAGGTGCTGGCCCTGGTGCAGCGTCGGGCCCCCGAGCTCGGGCCCGAGGGACGCGATCTCGGTCGGCTGGCCGGCGAGCAGGAGGTGCGGCTGCGCGGACTCGTGCAGCAGGAGTCGCGAGAGGTGCTGCCGCCTCTCGGCGACCGCGACCTGGCCCACCTGCTGGCCGAGCTGCAGACCGCGCGGGTGCACGTGGTCGTGCCGGGCGGTCCCGCCACGATGCCGGCCCCGCAGGCGCTGGAGGTGGTCGCCGCCGTCGAGGCGTGCCTGAGCAACGTGCGGCACCACGTGGGCCGCGACGCCGAGGCGTGGGTGTTCCTCGAGGAGCTCGACGACCGCTGGGTGGTCTCGGTGCGCGACGACGGGCCCGGCATCCCGGCAGGACGGATCGAGGAGTCGGCGGCGCAGGGTCGGCTCGGCGTGCGCCAGTCGATCGTGGGCCGGATGAGAGACCTCGGCGGGTCGGCCGCCCTGCACTCCGCACCAGGCACGGGCACCGAGTGGGAGCTCACCGTGCCGCGTGCCGGCCACACCCTGGAGGTGACGTCATGACGATCCACAGCGAGCACCCGTTCCTGGACCCCGATGCCGACCCGGTGCGCCGGTTCCGCGGGCACCTCGGGGGAGCCGTGACGCTGTGGACCAGCGGCGAGGTGCACACGCCCGGACTGCGCGCGGGGCTGACGGTCTCCTCGCTGATGGTGGCCGGCGGCGAGCCCGGGCGGCTGCTGGCACTGCTCGACCCCGACTCCGACCTGCGCGACGTGCTCGAGTCGACCGGCCTGGGCGTGGTGCACCTGCTGCAGTGGGAGCACCGCGACCTTGCCGAGGCTTTCGCCGGCCGGATGCCGGCGCCGGGCGGCCCGTTCACCATGGGCGAGTGGGAGCAGACCGGCCACGGCCCCCGGCTGGTGTCGGCCCCGAGCTGGGCGAGCGTCGAGGTGGACTCCTTCGAGCCCGTCGGCTGGTCCGACCTCGTCATCGCCCGCATCGACGACGTGGTCATGGGCGAGGACACCAGCCCCCTGGAGCACCGCCGCGGCCGCTACCTCCGCCCCGCCGACCTCGGCGGGTGAGGGCGCCTGCCGGTGGTTGAGCCTGTCGAAACCAAGGCCGTGAGTGGTTTCTAGACGCTCGCTCCTCAACCATCGGGTGTCACGCGCCGACTCCCACTAGGGTGCGGCGGGTGAGCGAGGGGTTGCGGGTGATGGTGGTCGACGACCACCCCATGTGGCGCGAGGGGGTCGCGCGGGACCTCACCGAGGCCGGGATGAAGGTCGTCGCGACGGCCGCCGACGGGCGCGAGGCGCTGACCAGGTTCCCGGCGGCGCGCCCGCAGGTGCTGGTGCTCGACCTGCAGATCCCCGAGCCCGACGGCGTCGCGGTCACCGCGGCGGTGGTGCAGCGCGACCCCGGCGTACGCGTGCTGATCCTGTCCGCGAGCGGCGAGCAGCAGGACGTGCTCGAGGCGGTCAAGGCCGGGGCGACGGGCTACCTGGTGAAGTCGGCGTCGCGGACCGAGCTCCTCGACGCCGTACGCCGCGTGGCCGAGGGGGACACCGTCTTCACGCCGGGCCTGGCCGGACTGGTGCTGGGGGAGTACCGCCGTCTCTCCCAGGCCCCGTCGGCGCCCCGGGACGCCGACGACACGCCGCGCCTGACCGACCGCGAGACCGAGGTGCTGCGGCTGGTGGCCAAGGGGCTGTCGTACAAGCAGGTCGCCGAGCGGCTGGTCCTCTCGCACCGGACCGTGCAGAACCACGTGCAGAACACCTTGCGGAAGCTCCAGCTGCACAACCGGGTGCAGCTGGTCCGCTACGCCATCGAGCAGGGACTCGACGACCACGACGAGGTCCCGGACACGCGGTGAGGACCATCTCGGGGACACCACCCCGGGAGGAACCACCCGTTCGGTAGCGTTGGACAGCACACGCCGGCGAGAGGAGCTCACCATGGGTCAGGGACCGTTGTTGTTCCGCGCTTCGCTCGGCGACGTCCTGCGCGCCGAGCGGATGCACCAGGGCATGACCCTGCGCGAGCTGTCGTCGTCCGCGCGCGTGAGCCTGGGCTACATCTCCGAGATCGAGCGCGGCCAGAAGGAAGCCTCCTCCGAGCTGCTCGCCGCCCTGTGCGAGGCGCTCGACGTCCCGCTCTCCGAGGTGCTCCGCGAGGTCAGCGACCAGATCGCCGCCGAAGAGGTCGCGCTCGAGGTCGTCGAGGCGCCCGCCGGCCCCGGCGGCGTGGTGGCCTCCGCCGCCTGAGTCCGCAGGTCAGGCGACGCCCGCCGCCTTCTCCAGCGCCCCCAGCTCCTCGTCGAGGTGCACCAGCAGTCGCTGCAGGTGCGGCACGCTGCGCCGGCAGCCGGTGAGACCGAAGTCCATGTCGTCGGCGTAGCTGTTGCAGGTGATGTTCAGCGCCATCCCGTTGATCGGGATCGACAGCGGGTAGCTGCCGGTCATCCTGGCGCCGTTGAGGTACTGCGTGGACTTGGGCCCCGGCACGTTGCTGATGATCAGGTTGAACGGCGGACGGACGATCCCGTGCAGTCGCAGCATCGGGGTGACGATCGCCGGTGCCATCCCGAGGGCGCTCATCGCGAGGATCTGCAGCTGGCTCATCGAGCCGAGCGCCTCCTTGCCCGTCAGCATCGACGAGTGCACCGAGGCCAGCCGCTCGGCCGGGTCCTCCAGGTCGGTGCCGAGGCGCACCATGACCGCGCCGACCGCGTTGCCGCCCTCGCCCGAGGCCGAATTGGCCTGCTTGGCGTTCAGCCCCACCGGCACCATCGAGACCAGGGTGGAGTCCGGCAGCGCGTTGTGCTCGATCAGGTAGTTGCGGATCGCGCCCGAGCACATGGCCAGCACCACGTCGTTCAGCGTGGTGCCGCTCGCCTTGCCGATCGCCCGCAGCCGCTCCAGCGGCCAGTCCTGCGCGGCGAACCGTCGCGACCCGGTGATCGTGGTGTTGAACATCGTGCGCGGGGCGTAGAGCGACAGCGCGGAGGTCTCGTTGCGCAGGCCGTGCTTGAGCGTCTTGACGAGCGCGGCGGGCATGCCGGCCGCATCGGCGGTGATGCCCAGGGCTGTGCGCATCGCGTCCAGAGGGATGGCCGCCATCCTCTTCTCCGCGTCCTTGCGCGCACGTGCCGCCTTCGGGCCGGGACGCGCCGCCCACATCGCGGGCATGTCCCGCTCGTCGGGGTCGGTGCTCATCACGCTCTGCAGCAACCGCATCGCCGAGACCCCGTCCACGAGCGAGTGGTGCAGCTTGGTGTAGAGCGCCACCCGGCCGTCGCGCAGCCCCTCGATCAGGTGGGCCTCCCACAGCGGGCGCTCCCGCGCCAGCCGCGTGCTGTGCAGGCGGGAGCAGAGGTCGAGCAGCTCGCGGACCCGTCCGGGCCGGGGGAGCGCGCTGTGCCGGAAGTGGTACTCGAGGTCGAAGTTGTGGTCCTCGGTCCAGGCCCACTGCCCGGCCGTGGAGATGCCGCGGGTGGGTCGCTTCAGGAACAGGGGCGCGATCGCGTCGACCTGCGACATCTGCTCGTAGATCTGGCGGGCGTAGCCGCGCGGGGCGCCCTCGGGCTTCTCGAAGAGCTGGAGCCCCCCGACGTGCATCGGCTGCTGCCTGCTCTCCGCGAACAGGAAGCCTGCTGACGTCGGATCCATGGGTACGGGCACGCTTCACGCCTCTCGTAGGTGAGCGAATACTCCCACCGTTTGCCCAATCGTCGCCCGGACGAACCCCAGACGATTTTCCGAGTTCGAGACCACTATCCCGACAAATAGGACAAACTTCTCCCACCGTGTGGGGCGGCGAGAGGGAGAACCATGGTGGGAGTGGCCACGGCTGCGACGGCGTACCGGCCCAAGGCCTACACCGCGACGCCCATCCCGTCGGCCTACGAGCTGCACGTGATGAAGCGCCTCGGCACCGGCTTCTCCCGCGCCACGCTGACGGCCGTACGCCGGGCCGGCGGCATCGATGCCTGGCTCGACCGTCAGCTCGACCCGGACACCGTCGCGGAGGCGGCGATCGTCGCCGACATCGACGCGTGGTACTCAGCCCTGCGACGCACGCCGGCGCAGAAGGCGGCCACGAACGACGCCGGCACCAAGAAGGCCTGGCAGTACGGCCTGGACCTCGCGAACTGGACGACGCTGCGCCGGATCTACTCCACCCGCACCGTGCTCGAGACGATGGTGGACTTCTGGTCCAACCACCTGCACATCAGCACCGCCGAGGACAAGGTCTACACCCACCAGTTCGACTACGACGCGACCATCCGCAAGCACGCCCTCGGACGGTTCGAGGACCTGCTCGTGGCCGCCTCGACCCACCCGGCGATGTCGCTGTACCTCGACAACTGGCGCTCGCAGAAGAACGCGCCCAACGAGAACCAGGGCCGCGAGCTGCTCGAGCTGCACACCGTGGGCACGGGTGCGGGCTACACCGAGGACATGGTCAAGGACTCGGCGGTGATCCTCTCCGGCTGGAGCGTCCGCTGGGGCGGTGACCACCAGGGGTTCTACGACTCGGCCAACCACACCACCGGACCGGTGAACGTGCTCGGGTTCAGCCACCCGAACGGCTCCTCCGACGGCCGTGCCGTGGCCGACGCCTACCTGCGCCACCTCGCGAACCACCCCGCGACCGCACGCACCCTGGCCACGCGGCTGGCCCTCAGGTTCGTCAGCGACCTCCCCTCCCAGGGGCTCATCGACCACCTGGCCGAGGCGTTCCTCGCCTCGGGCACCGACATCCGCGCCACCCTCGAGGCCCTGGTCGCCCACCCCGAGTTCCGGGCCTCGGCGGGTGCCAAGGTCAGCACCCCGGTCGACGACCTCGTCGCGACCGTCCGGGCCCTGGGCGTCACGGCGCGGAGGCCGACGTCGAAGTCCTCCTTCGGCAACGTGCTCAACTACGTCCACGGTGGCCTGCGCCTCTACTCCTGGCCCCGGCCGGACGGGGCACCGGAGACCAACTCGGAGTGGACGTCGGCGGTGCGGATGATCCGCTCGTTCCGGATGCACTGGAACCTCGCGGGTCCCTACTACCCGAAGAGGGACGCCACGTTCGTCGCCGCCCGCAGCCGCATCCCGCGGACCCGGATGACCTTCGACCTCTACTTCGACCACCTCTCCCGCAGCCTGATCGGGCGTCCGTCCACCGCGCGCTCGCTGCAGGCGGCCTGCGCGGCCACCGGTCTGCGGCCGGGCTCGGTGATCACCCGCAAGCACGCCCTGTCGCGCTGGATGTTCCCGCACGTGGCGGCCGTCCTGCTCGACTCCCCGGACCACATGACCCGATGACCACCGAGGGCGATGACGAGATGACCGAGACGCACGAGACGGCCGGGAGCCACACCCACGAGGGCTGCGAGGAGTACGAGCGGGCCAGCAGGCTGAGCCGGCGCGGCTTCATGCAGGGGATGGCTGCCAGCACCGGGGCGCTGGTCGCCACGCAGGTGTTCGGCGACACCCTGATGGAGACGAGCTTCGCCGCGACCGGGGGCAACGTCCTGGTGGTGCTCAGCTTCCGCGGCGGCATCGACGGCCTCGGCATGGTGGTGCCGCACGGCGACCCCGGCTACTACCGGGCCCGGCCCTCGATCGCGGTGCCGAAGACCTCGGTGGTGGCCGGCGACGGCATGTTCGGGCTGCACCCGCAGATGGCGCCGCTGCTGCCGCTGTGGAACGCCGGCAAGCTGGCCGCCGTGCACGCCGTCGGGCTCGAGGTGCCGAACCGCTCCCACTTCAAGGCGATCGAGCTGGTGGAGGACTCCGACCCGGGGTCGACCGTACGCCGCGGCTGGGTCAACCGGATGATCGGCACCGGCGGCATCGTCGGGCCGACCGAGGCCGTTCACCTCGGCTCCCCGCTCACCCCGACCTCGCTGGCGGGGCCGGCGCCCACGCTGGCCACCAACGGCTTCGGCAGCCTCAAGCTCGCCGGGCTGGGCAGCCGCCCCTCGCGCAGGTACGCCGCGGAGACCCACGTGTGGGGCGGCACCTCCGGACCCCTCGGCCAGGCCGCTCGCTCGGCGATGGCGATCAGCAAGGGCTTCGCGACCACGATGTCGAGGAAGTACAAGCCCGCCAACGGCGCCGTCTACCCGATGGACTGGCCCGGCACCGGGCTCTCGGAGGCGCTGCGCGACGCCGCGCAGCTGATCAGGGCCAACGTGGGCACCTCGGTGATCAGCATCGACTTCGGCTCCTGGGACATGCACGCCGACTACGGCACCCAGGAGTGGGGCCAGATGCAGAACATGGTCCGGGCGTTCGCCCGCGGCGTGGCCGCCTTCTTCAAGGACCTCGGCACCGTCGGCGACCGGGTGACCCTGGCGACGATCTCCGAGTTCGGCCGCCGGGTGGCCCAGAACGGCAACAGGGGGCTGGACCACGGCTGGGGCAACATGATGCTGGTCATGGGCGGCGGCGTGCGCGGTGGCCAGTACTACGGCCGCTGGCCGGGCCTGGCCGACGGCACGCTCGTCGCCGGCGACCTCCAGGTGACCACCGACTACCGCAACGTCCTCGGCGAGGTCGTCGCCAAGCGGTTCCCGGACCGTCCTCTCTCCGAGGTCTTCCCCGGGCTGAGCTACGCCCCGCTGGGGCTGATGGCCTGACGGCTGCCCCCGGTGTCGCGACGCCGGGGTATAGGTTCGGCTCGCGGGCGCGGTCGACGCGTCTCGGCGACCCACCGGAGGCCACATGTCGCAGACCAGGCGGACCGACGCGGAGCACGACTACGTCGTCGTGGGAGCAGGCAGCGCGGGTGCAGTGCTCGCCGCGAGGCTGAGCGAGGACCCGGCGGTGCGCGTGCTGCTGCTGGAGGCCGGACCCGAGGCGGAGGCCGACGAGATCTCGATCCCGGCGGCGTTCCCGGCCCTGTTCCGCACGCGCTGGGACTGGGGCTACGACACCGTCGAGCAGAAGCAGCTGCACAACCGGCGCGCCTTCTGGCCGCGGATGAAGGCGCTGGGCGGCTGCTCCTCGATGAACGCGATGATCTACATCCGGGGCAACGCCGCCGACTACGACGCCTGGCGCGACGAGTACGGCGCGACCGGCTGGGGCTACGAGGACGTGCTGCCCTACTTCATCCGGGCGGAGGGCAACACGCGGCTCGGTGCGCCGTACCACGGTCAGGACGGCCCGCTGCACGTCGAGGACCGCCGCTACACCCACGAGCTGACCGAGATGTGGGTGGAGAGCGCCGTCAGCGCCGGGATGAAGCGCACCGACGACTTCAACGGCGCCGAGCAGGAGGGCGCCGGGCTCTACCAGGTCACCTGCAGGAACGGCCGTCGCTGGTCGGTCGACAGCGCCTACCTCGAGCCGGCGCGGCAACGGCCGAACCTCGACGTCGAGACGGGTGCGTTCGTCACCCGGATCGTCGTGGAGGGCGAGCGGGCCGCGGGCGTCACCTACCGGACGGGCGGCAGCGAGGTCACCGTGGGCGCGCGCCGCGAGGTGCTGCTGTGCGGCGGGGCGGTCAACAGCCCGCAGCTGCTCCTTCTCTCGGGGATCGGCCCGGCGGCCCACCTGCGCGAGCACGGCATCGACGTGGTCGCCGACCTCGCGGGCGTCGGCCAGGGGCTCCAGGACCACCCGGCCATCCCGCTGATCTGGTACACCCGGGGCACCACCGACCTGGTGGAGTTCTCCAACGTGCGCAACCTGCTGCGCTGGAAGGCCCGCGGCACCGGACCGTTGTCCTCCAACGTCGGGGAGGGCGGTGGGTTCCTCCGGACCTCCGAGGACCTGGCCGCCCCGGACATGCAGTACCACGTGGCGCCGGCGGGCTTCTACGACAACGGTCTGCGGGAGCCGACGAGGCGGATGTTCACCGCGGCCCCCACGCTCGTCTCCGTGCGCAGCCGCGGCTCGCTGCGACTGCGGTCCGCCGACCCCGCCTGGCACCCCGCGATCGACGCGGCGTACTTCGACGACGGCGCCGACCTCGACGCCATGGTGGCGGGCATGCGCCGGCTGTGGGACATGTGTGGGCAGGGGCCGCTCGCGGCCCACCTGGACACGCCGTGGCAGCTGCCGCAGGACCCCACCGACGACGACTTCGTCGAGCACCTGCGCACGCACGCGCAGACGCTGTACCACCCCGTCGCCACCTGCGCGATGGGCAGTGGGGAGGACGCGGTCGTCGACGCCGAGCTGTGCGTGCGCGGCGTGGACGGCCTCCGCGTGGTGGACGCCTCGGTGATGCCGGCCGTGCCCCGCGGCAACACCAACGCCCCGACCGTCATGGTGGCCGAGAAGGCCGCCGACCTGATCAGGAGCTCACGATGACCGCCCAGGTGCACGCCCCGTCCTCCTCGACGCAGGAGACCTTCGACTCCCTCGACCCGCGCACCGGCGACGTGGTCGGCACGTGGCCGGTCCACTCCGCCACCGACGTCGCCGCCACGGTCGAGCGGGCGCGCGAGGCGGCCCAGTGGTGGTCGGCGCTGGACTTCGACGCGCGGGCCGAGGTGCTGACGACCTGGGCCGGCGTGCTGACCCGGCGGGTCGCGCAGCTGGCCGACGTGGTGCACCGCGAGACGGGCAAACCGCACAGCGACGCCACGCTGGAGGCGGCGCTCGCGCTCGACCACATCACCTGGGCGGCCAAGAACGCGCGCAAGGTGCTCGGGCGGCGCAAGGTCTCGCCCGGGCTGGTGATGGCCAACCAGGCGGCGACCGTGGAGTACAGGCCGCTGGGCGTCGTGGGGGTCATCGGCCCGTGGAACTACCCGGTGTTCACCCCGCTGGGCTCGATCGCCTACGCGCTGGCCGCCGGCAACGCCGTGGTGTTCAAGCCGAGCGAGCTGACCCCCGGCGTGGGGCACTGGCTGGCCGCCGCCTTCGCCGAGGTCGTCCCGGACCACCCGGTCTTCCAGGTCGTCACCGGCTTCGGGGAGACCGGTGCGGCGTTGTGCCGGGCCGGCGTCGGCAAGATCGCGTTCACCGGCTCGGCGGCCACCGGCAAGCTCGTGATGGCCGCGTGTGCCGAGACGCTCACCCCGGTCGTCATCGAGGCCGGCGGCAAGGACGCCGTCATCGTCGACGAGGACGCCGACCTCGAAGCGGCGGCCGACGCCACCCTGTGGGGCGCCTGCGCCAACGCCGGGCAGACCTGCACCGGCGTCGAACGCGTCTACGTCCACGAGCGGGTGTACGACGAATTCCTCTCGCGCCTCCTCGACAAGGCCCGGGACCTGCGCGCCGAGGACAGTCCCGAGACCAAGATCGGGCCGATCACGATGCCGGGCCAGCTCGACGTCATCCGCGACCACATCACCGACGCCCTGGCCCGAGGCGGACGGGCGCTGCTCGGCGGGCCGGAGGCCGTCGGCGACCGCTACGTGCAGCCCACGGTGCTCGTCGACGTGCCGGAGGACTCACGGGCGGTGCAGGAGGAGACCTTCGGCCCCACCGTGACCGTGACCCGGGTGCGCGACATGGAGGAGGCGGTCGAGAAGGCCAACGGCACCGCCTACGGGCTCGGCTCGACGGTGTTCGGGAAGGCCCGGGCGATGCAGATCGCGGAGCGGATCCGCTCGGGCATGACCGCGATCAACGGGGTGATCAGCTTCGCGGGGATCCCGTCCCTGCCCTTCGGCGGGGTGGGGGACTCCGGTTTCGGGCGGATCCACGGCCCCGACGGGCTGCGGGAGTTCACCTACGCCAAGGCGATCGCCCGGCAGCGGTTCAAGCCGCTGATGGCACTCACCAGCTTCACCCGCACACCCAAGGCGGACGCCCAGCTGACCCAGGTCATCACGATGCTGCACGGCCGTGGATCAACGCTCCAGAAGTAGTCCCCGCGAGCAGCTGACCCGCTACGGCGCGGCGGCCGCGCCCCACCTCGGGCTGGCCGTCACCCGGAGCCGGACGTCGCTGCGCGCCCGCCGGGCACGGCTGCGGGCGAAGGCCTGGCAGATCGGGCAGTGCGCGGTCGCCGCGGGCGTCGCGTGGGTGGTGGCCTCCGACCTGCTGGACCACCCCACCCCGTTCTTCGCGCCGATCGCCGCGGTGGTGAGCCTGGGCACGAGCTACGGCCAGCGCCTGCGCCGGGTGGCGGAGGTGACCGTCGGGGTCGCGATCGGCGTGTTCCTCGGCGACGTGCTCACCCACTGGCTGGGGTCCGGCGGCTGGCAGATCGCGCTCATCGTCAGTCTCGCGATGAGCACCGCGGTGCTGCTCGGGCAGGGGGTGCTGTTCATCAACCAGGCCGCCGTGCAGGCGATCGTCGTGGCCACGTTGGTGCCGACCCCCGGCGCCGCCTTCGTGCGCTGGACCGACGCGCTCATCGGCGGCGGGGTCGCCCTGGTGGCGGCGGCCGTCGTGCCACGGGCGCCGCTGCGGCGACCCCGCGAGCAGGCCGGCGTCGTCATGCGCAAGGTCTCGACCCTGCTGCGCGCGGCGGCCCGCAGCATCGAGGACGGCGACGTGGAGCGCTCGCTGGACGTGCTCCGCGACGCCCGCACGACCGACGAGCTCGTCATCGAGCTGCGCGCGGCCGCGGACGAGGGGCTCTCCGTGGTGCGCTCCTCCCCGTTCCGGCGCCGGCACCGCGGACGGGTGCGCGCGATGGCCGAGCTGGTGGAGCCGCTCGACTTCGCCCTGCGCAACACCCGCGTCCTGGTCCGGCGGGTGGCGGTGGCGTGCTACCGCCACGAGCCGATCCCCGCGTCGTACGTCGCCCTGCTCGAGGAGCTCGCCGACTGCACCGACGCGATCGCCGAGGAGCTCGGGGCGGACCGTGCCGCCACCGCCGTGCGCGACCGGCTCGTCGCCCTGGGCCGGGAGACCTCGCGGGTGGAGCCGGCCACGGATCTCTCGGCGGGGGTCGTGCTGGCGCAGGTGCGCTCGCTCATCGCGGACCTGCTCGCCGTCTCCGGCATGGACCCGCTCGCCGCGACCGACCAGATCCCGCCGCGGTCGGTCTGACCCTGCCCCCTGCCGGGTCTCAGAGCTCGCGGACCACGGAGTCGACGACCGCGACGAGGTCGCCGTGCGTGCGCGTGGCGACCTGGCGTTGCCGCTGGTAGGCCGCGCCGCGGCGGGGGATCTCGGCGACGAGGGCGAGGTCGTCGGCGCACTCGAGGCGCTCGGCGACGGGAGCGAGGTGCTCGAGCAGCTCGGCGAGGTCGTCCTGCAGCAGCCTCTCGTTGGATTCGGCGTCGAGGATGATCCAGGCGTCGAGGCCGTACCGCGCGGCGCGCCACTTGTTCTCCTGGACGTGCCAGGGCGGCATCGTCGGGAGGGTCTCGCCGCGGTCCAGCCGGGCGGCCAGGTCGACCACCAGGCAGTGGGTGAGGGCGACCAGGGCCCGCATCTCGGTGAGCGTGGAGACGCCGTCGCAGATGCGCACCTCGACGGTGCCCAATCGGGGGGAGGGCCGCACGTCCCACCGGATCTCGTCGATCACCTCGATGACCCCGGTGGTGAGCAGGTCGTGGCAGTAGTGCTCGAAGTCGGACCACGCCTCGAACTGGAAGGGCAGGCCTGCGGTCGGCAGCTGCTGGAACATCATTGCCCGGTTGCTGGCGTAGCCGGTGTCGGTGCCCGCCCAGATCGGCGAGGAGGCCGAGAGCGCCTGCAGGTGCGGGTACCACTTGAGCAGGGCCGAGACGATCGGCATCGCGTGCTCCTGGCGGACCCCGACGTGCACGTGCACGCCCCAGATGAGCATCTGCCGGCCCCACCACTGGGTGCGGGCGATCAGCTCCTCGTAGCGGTGACCGGGGGTGAGCAGCTGGTGGGACCACTCGGCGAACGGGTGCGTGCCGGCCGAGTAGAGGTCCACCCCGAGCCCGTCGGCGAGCGGACGCACCAGGTCGATCATGCCGGCGAGCTGGTCCATCGCCTCGCCCGTGGTGCGGCAGATCCCGGTGGTCAGCTCGACGGTGTTGCGCAGCAGCTCCTTGTGGATGTGCGGCTGCTCGCCGTGCCGTGCCTCGACGAGGTCGAAGAGCTCGGAGGCGGCGTTGACGAGGTCGCGGGAGTGCTTGTCGACCAGCGCGAACTCCCACTCCACGCCCAGGGTCGGCTCCGGGGAGTCGGCGAAGTCGATGCGCACGCCACGATCGTTCCACAGGCCGGCGTACCTGCGACCCTGCCCTCGGCCGGGGGCGCAGGGCTCAGGGAGCAGGCGCCGCGCGGACGAAGGAGCCGTCGGCGTTGCGGAACCCGTGGGGACCGATCGCGTAGACCACCAGTCCGCCCGCGTTGCGCACGGCCAGCAGCGTCACCCGGTGGCCGGCCAGTCCGGCGAACTCCAGGCCGTTGGTCTCCACCGTGCCGTCCCCGTCGTGGTCCGCCTCCGCGCGGACCTCGCGCAGCGGCAGCGGTCCGAGGTCGAGCGGTGTGCCGTCGAGGCAGAAGCCGATCCCGCAGGCGGCCCAGGTGCCGCTGACCTGCTTCGGTGCGGGCGGGCCCGGGGTGACCGTGGGAGTGGGCTTGGGGGCCGGCTTCGGTGCAGGCGTGGGCTTCGGTGCGGGCTTCGGCATGGGCACGGTCACCGGTTTCGGGGCGGGCCCGGGCGTGGGCGCCACCGCGGGAGCCTTCTGCTTCGTGACGGTTCGGGGGCGGTCCGCCTTCGGCCGCGCCGCCGCGGGGGACTTCGTGGCGGCGCGCCTCTCGCGCGTCTTCGGCGGCGGGGGCGGCGAGGGCAGCGAGAAGACGCCGGTCCGGTAGCCGGCCTCGAAGGAGAGCACCAGCCGGACGTAGTAGTCGGAGTGGTTGTAGCGGAACGCCGCCCGGGCCATGCCCTCCGCGTTGGCCAGGCTGCCGCCCGCTCCGCACAGGTAGACCGCCGAGCCCAGCGCGCTGTCGTCGATGTCGAAGGGGTCGGCCTTGCCGTCGCCGTCGCCGTCCCGGGCCACCGAGCTCCAGGTCTCGGGCAGGAACTGCATCTGTCCGACGGCCCGGTCCCATCGCTTGTCCCGGTCCAGGCGCCCGTCGTCGGTGTCGCGGATGGCGGCGAACGGGCCGGCACCGTCGAGCCTGGGTCCCCTGATCGCCGGTCGCGAGACGCCGTCGGCCCCGAGCCGGGCACCGCCGAACCGGCCGTGGTCGGACTCGACCCGGCCGATGGCGGCGAGCAGCGTCCAGGAGATCTCGCAGCCGGGGGCCTCGCGGGCGGTCACCTCCTCGGCGTGCCGGTAGGCGCGCAGCGCGGCCTCGGGCACGTCGTTGCCCCCGGTGGCGCTGATCCGGAAGAACTGCCGGTCGCTCCGGGTCCCTGACGGGTCGCCGTGCGCCCCGCGCCGGGGGTGCAGGACCGTTCCCGGCTCGACCTGCTGTCCCGCCGTGAGCTGCCAGTAGAAGCCGTGGGCCTGGACCGTCGTGACCGCCCGCGAGGCCGTCGCCGAGACGGAGGCGGCGACCGGGTCGGGTTCGGTCGCGGGGGCGGCCCCGGCGGCACTGGTCACGGCGAGGGAGGCGGTGACGGCGAGCGAGGCGGTGAGGACGAGGCTGCCGGGCAGGGCCCAGTGGTGCTTCATTGACGGTCTTTCACGGGGTGGCGGCGGGCAGGTCCCAGCCTAGGAAGCGGGCGACCCAGGCGTCCGGAAAAGGCGACAAATGGCCATACTCCGGAGAAAAAGCTCGTACCGGACTAGACCTCGGAGCGGCGCAACCGGGCCAGCCAGTCGCGGTGGGTGCCGTCGAAGGGCGCCTTGCCGACCTGGACGGCGGTCAGCACGTCCTGGCAGCTGGCCACGGCCCGCTCCACGACGTCGTCGGGGTAGCGGAGACTCACCCGGTGCGCCGCGAACTCGTCCTCGTCGTCCACCCAGACCCGCCCGGTGGTCCCGCGGATCACGTCGAGGTCCAGGTCGACCGCTCGCACGAGGTCCGGACCGTGCCAGACCGCCGGGGTGGCGATGTCGACGTAGGTGTCGAACGGGCGCCTCGGGTCGTCGCCGTAGAACGTGCCGAGCCACCACTCGTCGTGCGGCACCAGCGTCACGTGGTCGGCGGCGGCGTGGAAGGCGCGCACCGGGCTGGCCAGCAGGGTGCCTTCGGTGATCCCGACCCAGGTGCCGTGCACGTCGATGCCGAGCAGGGTCGCGTCGAACTCCCAGTGGGGGTCGTCGGGCCACTTGCGGCACTCGACGCGGACGGGACGGGACATGGGCCCGAGGATACGTTGGGGCGGTGGGTGAGCTGCGCGTTCCGACGTACGACGAGGTCCGGCGCGCCGCGGACCTGATCGGGCAGCGGGTGCGCCGCACCCCGGTGGTGGCGGTGGAGGTGCCGACGCCGACGGGGGAGCGGCCGGTGACCCTGAAGCTGGAGCTGCTCCAGCACTCCGGCTCGTTCAAGGTGCGCGGTGCCTTCCACTCGGTGCTCTCCGCGTCGCCGGAGCCCGAGGTGCTCGTGGCCGCCTCCGGCGGCAACCACGGGCTCGCGGTGGCCCACGTCGGTCACGCGCTCGGCCTCCCGGCGGAGATCTTCGTGCCCCGCACCGCGCCGTCGGTCAAGGTGCGGGCCATCGCCGCCCTCGGGGCCCGGGTGCACCAGGTCGGAGCGACGTACGCCGAGGCGATGGAGGCCAGCCGGGAGGCGGCCCGGCGTCCGGGAGTGCTCGCCCTGCACGCCTACGACTCCTGGGGCACCGTCACCGGGCAGGGCACCCTCGGCCTCGAGATCGCCGCGCAAGTGCCCGGCGTCGACCGGGTCCTGGTCGCCGTGGGCGGGGGAGGACTGATGGCCGGCGTCGCGACCGCGCTGGGCGGGGCCGAGCCCCGGGCGGGCGTGGTCGGGGTGGAGCCCCGGTCGTGTCCCACGCTGGACGCGGCGCTGCGTGCGGGCGCGCCGATGTCGGTGGAGGTCGGTGGCGTGGCGGCCGACTCGCTCGGCGCCTCGCGCCTCGGCGACATCGCCCATACGGTGGCGCACGCCCAGGACGTCACCTCGGTGCTCGTGAGCGAGGAGGACGTCACCGCGTCCCGCCAGTGGCTGTGGCGGTCGCTGCGGCTCGCCGTCGAGCCCGGTGCCGCCACGGCGCTCGCGGCGCTGCTGAGCGGCGCCTGGTCTCCGCCCGTGGACGAGCGGGTCTGCGTCGTCGTGTGCGGCGCGAACGCCGACCCGTCGGACCTGGGCTGAGCGCTGGGCCCCCGCCCCAGGTCACACGGGCCGGTTCTTGCGGCCCGGCATCGTGCGCGGCGCGAGCCGGGCGACCACGTCCTGGTAGCGGGAACCGAGCAGCTTGGCGACGTGGTGCAGGGCGTGGGCGTCGGCCCCGACCAGCACCCGGGCCTTGCCGGAGAGCGCGCCGTCCAGGATGATCTCGGCGGCCCGGTCCGGGGCCATCCGCGCCAGCTTCTTCTCGAAGAAGGAGTCGATGGCCTGGGCGTCCTGGCTCGCCGTCTTGCGGCCGTTGCGGGCGATGCCGGTCTTGATCCCGCCGGGGTGGACGCAGGTCACGGCCACCGGGTGGCCGTTGATCAGCATCTCCTGGCGCAGCGCCTCGGTGAACCCGCGCACGGCGTACTTCGTTGCGTTGTACGCGGTCTGGCCGGGCATGCTGATCAGCCCGAACAGGCTGGAGATGTTGACGAGGTGCCCGTCGCCGGAGGCGACCAGGTGGGGAAGGAACTCCTTGGTGCCGTTGACGACCCCCATGAAGTTGACCCCGACGATCCAGTCGAAGTCGTCGTAGGCCATCTCCTCGAAGTCGCCGGTGACGGTGACCCCGGCGTTGTTGACGACCATGTTGACGCGACCGAACTGTTCGGCCACCGCCGTGGCGAGGGCGCCGACGGCCGCGCGGTCGGCGACGTCGACGACGTCGCTGCGCAGCTCGCGGGCACCGGCGGCCTTGGCGAGGTCCACGGTCTCGGCGAGCGCATCGGCGTTCCAGTCCGACACCGCCAGCAGCGCCCCCCGGCGGGCGGCGAGGAGGGCCATCTCCCGGCCCATGCCCGAGCCTGCGCCGGTGATCACGACGACCTTGTTCTCGAGAGTCTTCACGCTGCGTCCTCCTGGGGGTCCGGGGTGGTGCCTGGGCTGGTCTGGTTGCGCCGTGTCACGACGTAGCGCTCGAGGTCGAACTCGCTGAGCAACCGGCGGAACGTGAACGTGGTGCGCGGCCAGAGCGTGGTGTTGCGGCCGTGGGAGTCGAGGTACCAGCTCGCGCACCCGCCGGTGCTCCACACCGTCTTCGCCATCCGTTTCTGCACGTCGCGGTTCCACGCCGCCTGGGCAGCGGGCGCCGGCTCGACGGAGGCGATCTCGCGCTCGCCCATCTTCTGCAGCGCGGAGACGATGTAGGCGATCTGGCTCTCGATGATGAACACCATCGAGGAGTGCCCCAGGCCGGTGTTGGGGCCGACGATCTGGAACAGGTTCGGGAAGCCGCTGATCGTGGTGCCCTTGTACGCCGACATGCCCTCGGCGCGCCAGGCGTCGGCGAGCGTGACGCCGTCACGGCCCTTGATGTGCTGGGCGATCGGCTGCTCGGTGGTGTGGAAGCCGGTCGCCACCACGATGGCGTCCACCTCGCGGGTGGTGCCGTCGGCGGTCGTGATGCCGTTCGGGGTGATGCGGGAGATCCCGTCGGTCACCAGGTCGACGTCGTCACGGTCGAGCGCGGGGTAGTAGTCGTTGGAGATCAGGATGCGCTTGCAGCCGATCCGGTAGTCCGGCGTGACCGCCGCGCGCAGCTGCGGGTCGGAGAGGCCGCGCTCGATGTTCTGCAGCGCCAGCTTGCGGGCGGGGGCGGCCAGCCGGGGGTCCACGGTGAAGCCGGGCACGAAGCACTCCCGGCCCCAGTAGATGCCGGTGCGGTAGGCCTTCTGGAAGCCCGGCACGTGCCGGAACGCCCACTTCTCCACCGAGGTGTAGTCCCGGTCCCTGCGCGGCATCACCCACGGTGGCGTGCGCTGGTAGACGTCGAGGTGGGACACCTGCTCGGCGATCGAGGGCACGATCTGGATCGCCGACGCGCCGGTGCCGATCACGGCCAGCCGCTTGCCGGAGAGGTCGTAGTCGTGGTTCCACCGGGCGGAGTGGAAGATCTCGCCCTCGAAGTCCTCGATGCCCTCGATCTCGGGAAGGCGCGGCTCGGAGAGGCCGCCGGAGCCGGTCACCACGAGGTCGGCGACGACGTCGCCGTGGTCGGTGACGACGCGCCACACCGAGTCCTCGTCGTCCCAGGTCAGGTCCGTCACGGTCACCCCGAAGCGGAACCGGTCGAGGACGCCCGATCGCTCGGCGGTCCGCTCGATGTAGGCCTGGATCTCCGGCTGCGGGGAGAACGACCGCGACCATCCCGGGTTGGGCGCGAAGCTGAAGGAGTAGAGCTGGCTGGGCACGTCGCAGGCGGCGCCGGGGTAGGTGTTGTCGCGCCAGGTCCCGCCGACGGTGCTGCCCTTGTCGACGACGAGGAAGTCGCCGAAGCCGTGCTCGTCGAGCTTGATCGCGGCGCCGAGGCCGGCGAAGCCGGCGCCGACGACCAGGACCCGCACGCGGCCGGGGAGGTTCGTTCCTGGGTCGGTGGGGTGCAGTGGGGCGGTCATGCCGATCACCCTCCCAAGGTACTGAACGGTCGTCAATAGCGTTGTTGACGGATGTTCAGTAATGTGGGCCACATGACATCGGCGCGCGTCAGGATGACTCCCGACAACCGCCGCGAGCAGCTCCTCGCCCTCGGCGTACGCCTGTTCGCGACGCGGTCGCTGGAGGACCTGTCGATCGAGACCCTGGCCGAGGAGGCGGGGATCTCGCGGGGCCTGCTGTACCACTACTTCGGCAACAAGCAGCAGTTCCACACCGCCGTCGTACGCCGGGCCGCGGACGACCTCTACGCGGTGACCGCGCCGAGCGGCGAGGGCAGCGCGCTGGAGCAGCTCGCCGGGTCGCTCGCCCGCTACGTGGACTACGTCAAGGAGAACTACCAGGGCTACGTCTCGCTCCTGCGCGGCGCGGCGGGAGGTCACGAGGGGCTGCGGGAGATCTACGAGGACTCGCGCGCCGCGCTCACCGACCGGCTCTTCGACACGCCCGTCAGTGAGGAGGCGGCGGCCCTCGGGCTGGCCGACACCCCGCCGGTGCGGCTGGTCGTGCGCGGCTGGGCCGCCTTCACCGAGGAGGTCGTGGTGGAGTGGGTGCGCGACGACCGCGGGCTCACCCGCGAGGAGCTGCTGACCACGCTCGCGGCGGCCCTGCCGGCCATGCTGGCACCGGTGCGCCCCGACTGAGGCACTGGTCCGGTCGCGTTCATGACCGCGTGGCGGGACACTCGGCTCGCAATTCCCCCAGAACGGTCATGCTGGCCGGTCCCATGACGCACACTGGTCCCCTGTGTCACTCTCGGGGGGATCATGCTCACGCACACCACACGCGCCTCGCGCCTCTTCCGTCTGCTGGCGTTCGCGCTCGCGGCCTTCCTGGTCGTCCAGGGCCTGGGCGACGTCACGGCGGAGGCCGCAGGCAAGCGACGCGTGACCGTCTCGCGCCACGTGTCGTCGTCGACCGCGCTCACCGGCGACGCCATCGCGGTCGCCGGACGCGTGTCGGCGGGGGCGGCTGGCACTGTGGTCGCCCTCCAGCGCTACCACCGGGGCAAGTGGAGCTCCCTGCGCAGCACCCGCCTCACCTCGTCCCGGACCTACCGGATGACCTTCACCGGCACGGTGGCCAGCAGCCTGCGCTACCGGGTCGTCTCCCGTGCGACCTCCCGCTACGCGACGGGGGTCAGCAAGACCTTCGTCCTGCGCTACCTCGCGTGCACCCGGATGAAGGCCCCCAGCGGGGGAAGAGCGGCCTGGTTCACCCGGCCCGGAGTGCGCGGCACCCAGCAGATGACCTCGGGCCTGGCCAAGCTGTTCTGCTCGGCCGCCCGCGGCGCGACGGTCAACGTCTCGATGTACTTCATCCGGGCGAGCAGCAGCCAGACCGAGGTGAACAAGATCCTGCAGTCGCTGGAGCGCGTCAGCCGCTACCGCGGCGTGAAGGTCCGGATCATGCTCGAGGGCCGGCTGTACCGGACGGGCACCTCGCTGCGGCCGAGCGTGACCACCATCAAGCGGTACGCCACGGTGCTGCAGTGCCAGCTCGGCTGCCGCAACGAGCGGTACGGCTCCGAGGCCAAGGGCGCGATCATGCACCACAAGCTGATCAGCATCAGCAACACGACCTGGCGGTCCGGCACGGACCAGGCGGTGGTGATGGCCTCGGCCAACTGGAGCCAGACCCAGCTGACGCGCATGTGGCAGAGCGCGGTGCTCGTCCACCGGGACGCAGCGCTCTACCGGGAGGCGGACACCGAGCGGCGGGTGCTGGACGCCTGCGCGGGCCAGGGCGGCTGCTCCTCGTGGAACAGGACCCTGACGCGGCTGTCGCTCCCGCCGCAGAGGTATGCCCTGACCTCGCGCGACCGGCTGTGGCACGAGGCCGAGGAAACCGAGCGGACCGGCAACCCCGGCTCGGGCCTGGGCATGTTCTTCTTCCCGTGGGCCGGCGCGGATCCCGTCGCCGAGGCGCTGCGGGGCTACACCTGCACCCCCGAGCACCGCACGATCCGGGTGGCGCACATGTTCATGACCTCGGCCCGGATGGGCGTGGTCCGGGCCTTGTCCGAGCTGCGGGAGCAGGGATGCGACGTCTCCGTCGTCATCGCGCCCCGTGGCGAGACGAAGCTGGCCAGCGCCGCCGTCCTCAGGGACCACGGCATCCCCACCGCCTGCACGGCGCACCTGCACGACAAGGCGGTCATCGTCAACGCGGTCCGGCGCGCGGACGGCCTCCCCGACAAGACCGTGCTGATGGGGTCCCACAGCCTGAGCGGCACGGCGCTGCGCAGCAACGACGAGGGGCTCATGCGGATCAGCACGTACGGCGCCTCCGGCTCCGCCGCCGCCGCCAACGCGGCGGTGTGGAGCGCCTACATGAAGCAGTGGAGCGCCATCCGAGGCGCCGCGAGGTCCTGCGCCTGACCGGCGCCAGGGCGCCCGAGTGGCCGGGGTGACCCAGGGACCGCCACAATGAGGGTGCTGTGCGCATCGACTTCCCCGCCGACCTCCCGGTCTCGGCCCGCCGTGACGACATCGCCCAGGCGATCCGCGACCACCAGGTGGTGATCGTCGCGGGCGAGACCGGCTCGGGGAAGACGACCCAGCTGCCCAAGATCTGCCTGGCCATGGGACGGGGCGACCCGAGTCGGCCGGGCGGCGGGATGATCGGGCACACCCAGCCGCGACGCATCGCCGCACGCAGCGTGGCGGAGCGGATCGCCGAGGAGCTCGGCACGGACCTCGGCGACGACGTCGGCTACCAGGTCCGGTTCACCGACCGTACGTCGAAGCAGAGCCGCGTCAAGGTGATGACCGACGGGATCCTGCTCGCCGAGCTCCAGCACGACCGGAGCTGGAGCGTTACGACACGCTGATCATCGACGAGGCCCACGAGCGCAGCCTCAACATCGACTTCATCCTCGGCTACCTCAAGCGGCTGCTGCCGCGCCGGCCCGACCTCAAGGTCGTGATCACCTCCGCCACGATCGACCCGGAGCGCTTCGCGAGGCACTTCTGCGACGACCGGGGGAGGCCTGCCCCGGTGGTCGAGGTCTCCGGGCGCACCTACCCGGTCGAGGTCCGCTACCGGCCCCTGCTCGAGGAGTCCTGGGACGACGAGGAGGGCGAGCCGGTCCTGCGCGACCAGACCGAGGCGATCGAGGACGCGGTGGCCGAGCTCGTGGCCGACACCGCCGGCGACATCCTGGTGTTCCTCCCCGGGGAGCGGGAGATCAGGGACACCGCCGACGTGCTGAAGCAGCGGGCCGAGGGCCCCCGGGGCTTCGACATCGTCCCGCTGTTCTCCCGACTGTCGGCCGCCGAGCAGCACCGCGTCTTCGAGCGCCACACCCGCCGCCGGGTGGTGCTCGCCACCAACGTCGCGGAGACCTCCCTCACGGTCCCCGGGATCACCGGCGTCATCGACACCGGGCTGGCCCGCATCAGCCGCTGGTCCACCCGCACCAAGGTGCAGCGGCTGCCGATCGAGCCGGTCAGCCAGGCCTCGGCGCGCCAGCGCTCGGGCCGGTGCGGGCGCGTGGAGGCCGGCGTCGCGATCCGCCTCTACAGCGAGGAGGACTTCGGTTCCCGACCGGAGTTCACCGACCCCGAGATCCTGCGCACGTCCCTGGCCAGCGTGATCCTGCAGATGACCTCGCTCGGGCTGGGCCAGGTGGAGCGCTTCCCGTTCGTCGAGCCGCCCGACAACCGGGCGGTGCGGGCCGGCGTACAGCTGCTGGAGGAGCTCGGCGCGCTGGTGGCGGCGGGACCGGGCTCCGACCAGCGCCGCGGTCGGGGCGGTGGTCACCGGCTGACCGGCATCGGCCGCAAGCTGGCCCGGCTGCCGATCGACCCGCGCCTCGCGCGGATGATCCTGGAGGCCGACCGGCTCGGGTGCCTGCGGGAGGTCCTCGTGATCACCGCGGCCCTCTCCATCCAGGACCCGAGGGAGCGTCCCGCCGAGCAGCAGGCGCGTGCCGACCAGCTGCATGCCCGGTTCCGCGACCCCCGCTCGGACTTCATGACCTGGCTCAACCTGTGGCGCCACCTGCGCACCAAGCAGCAGGAGATGGGCTCCAGCGCGTTCCGGCGGATGTGTCGCGAGGAGCACCTGAACTACCTGCGGGTCAGGGAGTGGCAGGACTTCGAGTCCCAGCTCCGCCAGGTGGCCAAGCAGGTCGGGCTGCGGCCGGGGAGGAAGGACCTGGCCGTCCACGACGACGCCGCGCCCGCCGGGTGGGACGCGGACGCCGTCCACCAGGCGCTGCTCTCCGGCCTGCTCTCCCACATCGGGCTGCGCGACCGGGAGCGGCGCGACTACCTCGGCGCTCGAGGCACCCGCTTCGCGATCTTCCCCGGGTCCGGGCTGTTCCGCTCCCAGCCCGAGCTCGTGATGTCGGCCGAGCTGGTGGAGACCTCGCGGCTGTGGGGCCGGCAGAACGCCGCCATCGACCCGGCCTGGGCCGAGCGACTGGCCGGCGACCTGGCCAAGCGGACCTGGTCGGAGCCGCACTGGTCGAAGAAGCGGGCCTCGGCGCTGGCCCACGAACGGGTGACGTTGTACGGCGTACCGCTGGTCGCCGACCGCACGGTGCCACTTGGTCGCCACCAGCCCGACGTCGCCCGCGAGCTGTTCATCCGGCACGCCCTGGTGCAGGGGGAGTGGCACTCGCGGCACCGGTTCCTGGCCACCAACCAGCGGCTCCTGGAGGAGGCCGCGGAGCTCGAGCATCGGGCGCGCCGTCACGACATCGTCGTCGACGAGCAGACGCTGTTCGACTTCTACGACGAGCGGGTGCCCGCCGAGGTGGTCTCGGGCGCCCACTTCGACAGCTGGTGGAAGCAGGAGCGCCGCCAGCACCCCGACCTGCTCACCTTCGACCCGACGATGCTGGTGCACGACCACGTCGAGGAGGTCCGTGCCGTCGACTTCCCCGACGTGTGGCGCGAGGGGTCGGCGACGCTGCCGCTGAGCTACCACTTCGAGCCCGGGAACGCCGCGGACGGCGTGACCATCGACGTCCCCCTCGCCACCCTGAACACGGTCGGCTCCGCTCCGTTCACCTGGAACGTCCCCGGCCTGCGACACGACCTCGTGACGGCCCTGATCCGGTCGCTGCCCAAGCAGCTGCGGGTCAACTTCGTGCCCGCCCCCGACGTCGCCCGGAGGTTCCTGGACGCGGTGCCGGCGGGGGAGGAGCCGCTCGTCCCGGCGCTGTCGCGCTACCTGCGCTCGCTGAGCGGGGTGCACGTCCCCGAGGACGCCTGGGACCTCGCGAAGGTCCCCGACCACCTGCGGCCCACCTTCCGGATCCTCGACGAGGACGGCACCGCGCTCGCCAGCGGCAAGGACCTCGAGGCCCTCAAGCAGCCGCTGCGGCCCTCCCTGGACCGGGCGATGCACCAGGTCGCCGACGAGTCCGGGCTGACCACCACCGGGCAGACCGGATGGACCTTCGGCACCATCGAGCAGTCGTTCACCCGCACCCGCGCGGGTCACGAGGTGCACGGGTTCCCGACGCTCGTCGACGAGGGTGCCTCGGTCGGGCTGCGGGTCGTGGCCTCCGCCGAGGAGCAGGAGGCGCGGCACCGGCTCGGCGTACGCCGCCTGTTGCTGCTCGCCGTGCCCTCGCCCGCGGCGCGCCTGCTCGACGGGCTGGACAACGCCGCCAAGCTCGGGCTGGCGGCCTCGCCGTACCCGAACGCCAGGGCGCTGGCCGAGGACTGCGTGGTCGCCGCCGCCACCGACCTCGTCGACCAGCGCCCGGCCGTGCGTGACCGGGCCGCCTTCGAGGCGCTCGTGGAGTCGGGGCGCACCGAGCTCGCCGGGCAGGCGCAGGCCGTGCTCCGCCAGGTGCTCGTCGTGCTCGCGCACTGGCGGCCGGTCGAGAAGGCGCTGCAGGGGCGCGTGGAGATGGCCGCGCTGCCCGCGATGACGGACCTCAAGGCGCAGCTCGCCCGGCTGGTCCACAGCGGGTTCGTGGCGGAGGCGGGGGCGGCGGCCCTGCGGGAGTACCCGAGGTACCTCGACGCGATGCTCGCCCGGGTGGACCGCCTCGGCGACCTGGCGCGCGACCGGGAGCTGATGGACCGGGTCGTCACGCTCCAGGACGCCTGGCAGCACCGGGTGGACGCCCTCGCCGACGGCAGGCCGATGGGGGCGGACCTACGTCGGGTGCGCTGGATGCTCGAGGACTACCGCGTGAGCCTGTGGGCGCAGCACCTCGGCACGGCCCAGCCCGTCTCCGACGCCCGCATCCGCAAGGCGCTGGGCTGAGCCGGGGGCCGGCTCACAGGTAGGGTCGCGCCGCCTCCAGCACCGCCTCGAAGACGTCCCGGGGCAGGGCCGCGCCCTCGCGCCGGACGGACGAGGGGTCCAGGCGCAGCAGCCGGTTCAGCCGCACCTCGCTCGGACGTCGCCGGCTGTCCCAGGCGCCGGTGCCGATGTCCATCCACTCGCGGCCGGCGCGGGACTCCTGGGCGGCGTCGAGGTCGTGGTCCTGCGAGGTCAGCTGGAGGGCGAGCAGGAGGCCCTCCTCGCTCGCCGATCACGAGGACGGGACGGTCCTTGCCCTGGGTGGCGTCGTCCTCGTAGGGCACCCAGCCCCAGACGACCTCGCCGGGATCGGGGCGGCCGTCGGGGCGCGGGGCGTAGCCGAGTCGACGGCGCACCCGGGGGACGACGGGGTGGACCGCCCGGATCCGGGGGATGCGGAACCTCATGGGCGGGACCTCCGAGAGAGTTGATGCGCCGGGCCGGGAGCGCCTCACGGCGCGTGGCCGCTCGTAGCGGCTTGATGTGGGACCCGGGGCTGCCGCGGCCCGGCGCACGCCCGACTCTACAAGGCGTCCGGGCATCCGGCAGGTGCACCGGCGATACCGGCGGGTCGCCCTGGCAGGGGCGGGCTCAGGCCAGGGTGCCGGCGAGCTCGAGGTGCGCGGCGCGCTCGAGCTGCTCGGCGAAGGTGAGCAGCCGCGAGGCCGACAGGTCCGAGGCGTACGACGAACCCGCAGCGGGCTCGCGCCGGTCGCCGTGCACCCGGCCGGCCGCGGCCACGCGCGCGAACGCCGAGGCCCGGAACAGGGTGTCGGCGAAGTCGCCGACCACCACGCCGCTGAGCACCTCGTCGACGAGCGCACGCACCTCGTCGGGACCCGGGGGCTCGACCACTCCCGAGATCGACCTCGGACACCGGCACGTGCGCCCGGCCGCGGTCGAACTCCTCGGCGGCGGTCGCCGGGTCGGCGTACACCCAGGTGCGGAGCAGGTAGAGGCGCCACAGCGCCCCGGCCAGGGAGTCCGCCGGTGCTCCCGACCACAGCTCGGCGAGGGTGTCCAGGCCCTCACTGTCCGCGAGGTGCACGACGCGGGCCACCAGGTCGGCATCGGCCTCCACGCGCGCCCCCCGCACGAGCGCGGCTGCGGCGCGGTCGGCGGCCTCGCTGAGCGTCGCGGGGTCGACGTCGCCCTCGATCGCCTCGAAGTGCTGGGCACCGGGCAGGCGGGGGCGGTGGTGGCGACGCTCGGTCATGGTCGTCCAGTCTGCCAGCGCCAGGGGCGTCCGGTCCGGCACATCGCGAGCTCAGCCGAGCCGCGCGGCGACAGCCTTCACGGCGAGCTCGGCCGGCTCCTTGCCCCGCTCGTAGTTGTGGTCCTGGCCGGGGTGGTCGATGCGCACGACACTCATCCGGTTGTCGGACACCGCGAGACCGAAGACGTGGAACTGGCCGGTGCCGCCTTGCCCCAGCGGACGGGGTAGGTCCATCCCTGGCCGTGCGACACGATCACCGGCGTGATCGGACCCCACGGACAGGCCGGGCTTGGAGACCCGCTTCGCGCAGTCGCGGTGCCAGGCCTCGAACACCTTGGTCGCCCGCAGCGCCGTGGCGCGGTCGGGGAAGTCCGCGACCTGCTGGCCCGCGGAGGAGTCGTCGAAGACGAAGGTGCGCTCGACGGCGCTGACCGCCCCGATCGAGAGCATGTCGAACTTCTGGCACACGCCGAAGGGCTTGCTGCTCACCGGGCCCGTGCGGCGCACGGTCCAGCGGGCCTCGTCGTTGAGCTGCGGCATCTGCTTCGCCGACAGCAGGGCCGCCCCGAGCGTGGGTGCCCGCGACGGGACGACCGACTCCGTGGCGGTGGCGGCGGCGGAGGCCGAGGCGCTGGGGGAGGTCGTCGCGGAGGGCGACGCGGACGGCGACCCGGAGGACGAGGTCGTGGCCGTCGGGCTGGACTCGTCGCTGGGGGTCTCGGACGGTTCGCTGGTCCGGCTGCTGGCCCCCTCCTGGTCGTCGCGGGTGATCGAGCATCCCGCCAGCGAGGCGGTGAGCACGAGGACGGTGGCGCCGAGGGCTGCCGAGACGCGTCGCGTCGGGGGAAGTGCCATGCGTGCAGCGTATTGGCCCGCGTGGCGGTGGACCGCGGTCAGGACGCGCGCGGCGTGTCCCGATATCGTGGCCTCGCCGGGTGGCGTGCAGACACGGGCGGCCTGACGGGGCTCCCTGCACCGACGAGAGGACCGCGAGAGGCGATGCTGTTCAGGAGGCCGGCGTTGGCGGCCGTGGCCGCGCTGGTCGCCGTGACGGCGCTGGCGGCGGGATGCTCCTCCGACGAGGAGCCACGCACGCAGTCGTCCCCGACGCCCACGGCCACGGCCACCCCGGTCGAGCTCACCCTCGCCGTCTACGGGCCCACGCCGGTGCTGGACGCCTACCGCGAGCTCGCCGCGCGCTACACCCTCGAGCACCCGCAGACCAAGGTCGAGGTGAAGACCTACCCGTCCCACGCCAAGGCCGCCGCGGCGCTGCGTGCGGCCCGGGCCAAGGGGGATCCGCCCGACGTGTTCCTGATGGACCACGACGACCTCGCGACCCTCTACGAGGACAAGGCCGTACGCCGCCTCGACGACCTCCTCGCCGAGCGCCAGGTCGACTTCGGTGACGGCTACACCCGCAACGGGCTCGAGGCGTTCAGCGCCGACGCCGCGCTGCAGTGCATGCCGATCGACGTCTCGCCGCTCGTCGTCTACTACAACCCCAAGCTGATCGAGCTCGACCGGATCGCCGAGCCGGGCCAGAACCCGGTCTCCCAGGAGGACGGCTGGTCGCTGGAGGAGTTCGGGCGCGCCGCGCGGCAGGCCCGCGCCCCCGGCGTACGCGGGCTCTACATCGCCCCGGACATCGAGCAGGTCGCGCCCTTCGTCTGGTCCGGCGGCGGTGACGTGGTCGACGACGTCGACGAGCCCACGAGGCTGACCCTGTCCGAGGAGCAGCTCTGCTGCGGCGATGCAGCAGCTCCTCGAGCTGGTCCGCTCGCGCGCGCTCACCTTCGACCAGCGGGCGCTCTCGCGCCGCTCTGCCCTGGAGCGCTTCGAGAACGGCAAGCTCGGGATGATCCTCGGCTACCGCGACCTCACCCCGCGGCTGCGCGCGAAGCAGGGCCTCATCTTCGACGTGATGCCGCTGCCGAAGCTCTCCAGCGGCGCGACCGTCTCCTCGATGTCGGGCATGTGCATCTCCTCGGAGTCCGAGCACACCTCCGAGGCGGCCGACCTGCTCGCCTCGATCATCTCCGACGACGGCGCCTCCCGGCTGGCCGACACCGGCTACGTGATGCCGGCGAACCTCGACGTGGTCAACGACGACGTGTTCCTGCAGAGCGGCCAGCGGCCCCTGCACGGCGAGGTGTTCGCCGACGAGGTCCGCGACACCCGGCTGCTGCCGACGCACTCCCCGGTGGCCGGTCGTGCGCCGTGCCACCGTCAAGCCGCTCAGCGACCTCTTCTACCAGCCGGTGATCGTGCCGCTGCAGGACAAGCTCGAGGCGATCGACGAGGGTTCGGTGCCGCTGTTCGACCCCTCGCAGGTGACCAGTCCCGGTGCGAGTCCCAGTGCGGAGTCCCAGTGGCGAGTCCTTCGGAGAGTCCGAGCCCGTAGGAGCGGAGCAGGACCCGGGATCCAGGACCCGGGACCCGGGACCCGGGAGCTAGGGCGTCGGCTTCGCGGGGTGGCGGGGGTCGAGGATCGCGGCCGCCAGCATCGGCGCGGTGATCTCGACCTGCCACCGGCGCGCACCGAGACGCTCGAGCTCGGCGGCGACCGCCTGCTCCATCTCGGAGCGGTCGGCCTGCGGGGGCTTCCACAGCACCCGGCGCAGGAAGTCGGGGGTGAGGAGGTTCTCGACCGGCAGGTGCCGCTGCTCGGCGAACCGGTTGACCTCCTCGCGTGCGGTGGCCAGCCGGGCCGCCGCCACGGGGTCGCGCTCGGCCCAGACGCGAGGGGCGGGCGGGCCGTCGGACCGCACGGTCAGCGGCGGCAGGTCGGTGTCGCGCAGACGCCGGGCACGCTCGATCGCCGCGATCCACCGGTCGGCGTAGCGACGAGCGCCGCGCCCGTGGAACCCGGCCGTGTCGAGCAGCGCCGAGGTGGTCGTGGGCATGGCGTTGGCGGCCGCGATCAGCGCGGAGTCGGGCACCAGCCGCCCCGGGGTGGTGTCGCGCTGCTGGGCGATCTCGTCGCGGGTCGTCCACAGCTCGCGGACCACGGCGAGAGCGCGCCGGCCCTTGGCCTTGTGGATGCCGGAGGTACGCCGCCAGGGGTCCGTGCGCGGCGGAGGGTCGAAGTCGAGCAGGTTCTCGAACTCCTGGCGCGCCCACTCGACCTTGTCGCTCTCCTCGAGCTCGGCGGCGATCACGTCGCGCAGCTCGACGAGCACCTCGACGTCGAGGGCGGCGTACTCCAGCCAGGGCCGCGGCAGCGGCCGCTTGGACCAGTCGACGGCGGAGTGCTCCTTGCGCATCGCCCGGCCGAGGATCACCTCGACGAGCGTCGCGAGTCCGACCCGGGGATAGCCGAGCAGGCGGGCGGCGAGCTCGGTGTCGAAGAGGCGGGTCGGCACCAGGCCGACCTCGCGCAGGCACGGGATGTCCTGGCTGGCGGCGTGCAGGATCCACTCCGCGTCGCCGAAGGCCTGCTGCAGCGTGCCGAGGTCGGGCAGGGGCGTGGGGTCGATGAGGGCGGTGCCGGAGCCCTCGCGCCGCAGCTGGATCAAGTAGGCGCGCTGGGAGTAGCGGTACCCGGAGGCACGCTCGGCGTCCAGCGCCACCGGTCCGGTGCCGGCGGCGACGCGGTCCACGACGTCGGCCAGCTGGGCGGGCGTCTCGGTGATCTCCGGCAGCCCGTCGCGCAGGCGCAGCAGGGGAGCGGGCTCGGGAGCGGGGGCGTCCTGGGCCGTGTCCTCGACCTGAGCCTCGGGCCCGGGGGACTGGGGGGACTGAGCAGACTCGGGGGACTTGCTGGGCCCGGCGGCCTCGTGCGCCATCACCCGGGGCCGCGCTGACCGCGTCGGGAGGGGATCGTCGCCACCCCCTCGGGAACGGGCGGCAGCCCGACGGCCGTGCAGAGCAGCTCTCCCCACGCCTCGACATGGGGGGTGAGGTCACCCGCGGGCGACCAGGAGGCGCGGATCTCCAGCTGCGCGGTCGGGGGCTCGTCGGCCATCCCGCCGAAGCTCTCCGAGCTCACGCAGGTGACGCTGCCCGAGGGGGCGGCGTACTCCGCGCCGTGCGCGTCGAGCGCCTCGGTCAGCCAGCTCCATCCGACGCCGGCGAGCAGCGGGTCGCTGACCAGCTCGGGGTCGATCTCCGCCCGCACGTAGGCCACGCACCGGAAGGTGCCGTGCCACGCCTCGTTGCCGCCCGGGTCGTGCAGCAGCACGATGCGTCCCGAGCCGACGTCCTCGCCACCGACCGTCACGTCGGCAGAGAGCGCCGAGGCGAAGGGGGCGATCCGCTGGGGCGCCGGCATCTCCTCGACGAACAGCTCCGGACGGAATGCGGCAGCCCGCAGCTGGGTCACCGCACGCGCGAACTCCGGGGGCGCGGGCGGGGGCTCGATGCGGGGTTGCTCGGGTGCCGCCATGGCGACACAGTAGGCCGACCGGCAGGTCCCGAACATCCGACTCGCCGCCTGACCTGCGAAGATCGGCGGCATGCCCGCCGCCTCCACGACGAACCCCCAGCTGCACGAATCGGCCTTCCTCAGGGCGGCCCGGAGCGAGCCGGTGCCCTACACGCCGGTGTGGTTCATGAGGCAGGCCGGCCGGTCGCTCCCGGAGTACCTCGCGGTGCGCGAGGGCGTGACGATGCTGGACGCCTGCATGCGGCCGGAGATGGTCGTGGAGATCACCCTGCAGCCCGTGCGGCGCTACGGCGTGGACGCCGCGATCTTCTTCTCCGACATCGTGCTGCCGCTCAAGGCGGTCGGGGTCGACCTCGACATCGTCCCCGGCGTGGGGCCCGTGGTGGCCGAGCCCGTGCGCACCCTGGCCGACGTGGAGGCGATCCCGGACCTCACCCCCGAGCACGTCCCGTTCATCACCGAGGCGGTGCAGGGGCTGGTCGCCGAGCTGGGCAGCACGCCGCTGATCGGCTTCGCGGGCGCCCCGTTCACCGTCGCGTCGTACCTCGTGGAGGGCGGGCCGTCGAAGGAGCACGCCCGCACCAAGGCGATGATGTTCGGCGCCCCGGAGGTCTGGGACGCGCTGATGCGCAAGATCGCGGGGATCGCGGCCGACTACCTCGAGGTGCAGGTCGCGGCCGGGGCCTCGGCGATCCAGCTGTTCGACTCCTGGGCCGGCGCGGTGACGCGGCAGGACTACCGCACCCACGTGATGCCGCACTCGGCCAGGGTGCTGGAGCACATCGGCGCCACCGGTGTGCCGCGCATCCACTTCGGCGTCGGCACGGGCGAGATCCTCGACCTGATGGGCGAGGCGGGCGCCGACGTGGTGGGCGTGGACTGGCGGGTGCCGCTGTCGGCGGGGATCCAGCGCGCCGGAGGGCGGGCGGTCCAGGGCAACCTCGACCCGACGCTGGTGTTCGCCCCGACCGAGGTGATGCTCGAGCGCGCCCGCGAGGTCGTCGAGGACGGGTCGGCGGCCCCGGGCCACATCTTCAACCTCGGCCACGGCGTCATCCCCAGCACCGACCCCGACCAGCTGGCCCGGCTCACGCACTTCGTGCAGGAGCACTCCCGGCGCTGACCCGGCGGCGTACGACGAGCCACCCGGGCACGCCGACCAGGGCGAGCAGCACCGCGAACGGGAGCACGGCACCCAGCGCGGTCAGGACCGCCACTGTCCCGCCGCGCAGGGCGTCCCAGCCGGCGTCGAGCCCGGCGAGGAACCCGCGCTCGCGTTCGTGGTCGACGGGACCGGTCCCGGCGCGGCTGAGCTGCACCGTGATCGTGCTGAGCGAGGTCTGGTCCTCCAGCCAGGCCTGCTGCGACTTCAGGGAGTCGAGGTCGGCCTGGCGGCGGGAGAGCTCGCTCTCGATGCTGATGAGGTCGCCGAGCTTGCGGGCCCGGGAGAGCAGCGCCTCGATCTGCCGGATGCTCCGCTCGGCCGCCCGCACCCGGGCGTCGTTGTCGATCACCTGGGTGGTGACGTCCTCCGAGGTCCGGCTCTGCTCCTCGACCTTGCCCACGCCCTCCAGGGCGCGCATCGCCTCGGCGAACCCGGCGGTCGGCACCCGCAGCGTCAGCGTGGAGGAGGCGATCCGGCCGCGGTCGTCGGTGTGGGTCTGCTCGTCGGCCACCGAGCCTCGCCACGACGCCACCAGACGCAGCACGGCGGCGCGTGCGTCGGCCAGCGACTTCGCCCGCAGGGAGATCTGCCCGGTGGAGATGACCGCTCGCGCCATCGGGGTGACGTCGGTCGCCTTCTGCGCGGCGGTGTCGCCGCCTCCGGCGGCGCGTCGGGGCGCGCCGGGGGAGTCGACGGCCCCGGCGTCCGGGGCCTTCCGGGCGTCCCCGGTGTCCTCGGTCGCGGAGCTGCCGCCGCGGTCGGCCGCGGAGCCGCCCGTGGAGCCGCCCGTGAGGCCGCAGCCGGCGGCGAGGACGGTGAGGAGGAGCAGGACGGGAACGGCCAGCGCGGCCCGCAGCGAGGTGGACATGCGGGTGTGACGCAGCCGCCGCGGGATCGGTTCCCGAGGCTGTGCCACCCTGTCGGCGTGCCCGGTCCGCAGCAGTCCCACGACCCAATCCGGCCCCCGCTCCGGGTCGCCGTCGTCGGTGGCGGCGTCTCGGGACTCGCGGCCGCGCACCGGCTGGCTGGCGAGCTGCCCGAGGCGGAGGTGGTGGTCCTCGAGGCGTCCGACCGGCTGGGTGGCAGCCTGAGCACCGCCGAGGTGGGCGGGGTGGTCGTCGACGTCGGCGCCGAGGCCATGCTCAACCGCCGCCCCGAGGCCGTCCGGCTCGTCCGCGAGATCGGGCTCGGCGACGACATGGTGCACCCGGCCACGACCTCGGCGAACCTGTGGACGCGCGGCCGGCTGGTGCCGATGCCCCGCACGCTGATGGGCGTCCCGCTGGACCTGCGCAGCCTCGACGGGATCATCTCGGCCCGGGGCCTGGCCCGTGCGGCCCTGGACACCGTGCTCCCGGCCGACCGAGCTCGGCGAGCGCGACGTCAGCGTCGGCGACCTCGTCGAGGAGCGGCTCGGCAAGGAGGTCGTCGACCGCCTCGTGGAGCCCCTCCTGGGCGGGGTGTACGCCGGGCACGCCCGCGAGCTCTCCGCGCGGGCTGCGGTGCCCCAGCTGGTCGCCCTGCTGGAGCGGGACCGCTCGCTGACCCGGGCGGCTGCGGCGAGCCTGGCACCGTCCGTGCCGGCCACGGCTGCGTCCCCGGCGGGGTCGTCCGGGAGCGCACCGGCCCCCGTCTTCGCCGGCCTGCGCGGCGGCGTCGGCCGGCTGCCGGGCGCTCTCGCCGAGGCCTCCGGGGCGACCGTGCGGACGCGGGCAACCGTCCGTGACGTCGCTCGCCGGCCCGAGGGCGGCTGGAACGTGCTCGTCGGCCCGACCCGCAGCCCGGAGGTGCTCCAGGTCGACGCGGTCGTGCTGGCCACCCCGGCGCGGGCGACGGCGCGCCTGCTCAGCGACGTGGCCCCCCATGCGGCACTGACCCTGGCCCGCATCGACTACGCCTCGATGGCGATCGTCACCCTCGCCTTCCCTGCCCGCGCGTTCCCGGGCGTCGCCGGGTCCGGCTTCCTGGTCCCGCCGGTCGACGGCCGCTCGGTGAAGGCGGCGACCTTCTCCTTCGCCAAGTGGGACTGGGTCCGCGAGGCCGGGACGGCCACGGGGGAGGACCTCGTGGTGATGCGCTGCTCCCTGGGGCGCCACCGCGAGGAGCGGATGCTGCAGGTCGGCGACGACGAGCTCGTCGAGATCGCCCTCACCGACCTCGCGGAGGCGATCGGCCTCTCGGTGCGGCCGGTCGACGCCCACGTGCAGCGGTGGGGTGGCGCGCTCCCGCAGTACGCCGTGGGGCACCTCGACCGGGTCGCCTCCGTGCGGCGCGAGCTCACGGACCTCTCCGGTCTGGCGGTCTGCGGGTCGGCGTACGACGGCGTGGGGATCCCGGCCTGCATCGCCTCCGCCGAGCTCGCGGTCGGCAAGGTCGTGCGCGACCTCGCCCCGCTGGGTGCGTCCTCCTGAGCCCGTCGCCGGGCGTTCGTCCCCGGTTGCCACAATGGGGGACATGACCAGGACACCGGTGAAGAAGGCACGCGAGCTCAACGAGACCATTCGCTACACGATGTGGTCGGTGTTCCGTCTTCGCGACGTCCTGGGTGAGGAGGCCGACCGCGACGCGGAGGCGCGCGAGCTCGAGGAGCTGGTCGGCAAGCTCGAGGCCGACGACGTGCTGGTCCGCGGCGTCTACGACCTCAGCGGCCTGCGCGCCGACGCCGACCTGATGGTGTGGTGGCACGCCGAGGCGATCGAGCAGCTGCAGGACGCCTACCAGCGGTTGCGGCGCACCGCCTTCGGCCGCCGGCTGGAGCCGGTGTGGTCCCAGGTCGCGCTGCACCGGCCCGCGGAGTTCAACAAGAGCCACGTCCCGGCGTTCCTGGCGGGGGAGCCGGCGCGCGACTACGTGTGCGTCTACCCGTTCGTCCGCTCCTACGAGTGGTACCTCCTCGAGGACACCGAGCGCCGCCGGATGCTCGCCGAGCACGGCCAGATGGCGCGCGACTACCCCGACGTGCGCGCCAACACGGTGGCCAGCTTCGCCCTCGGCGACTACGAGTGGCTGCTCGCCTTCGAGGCCGACGAGCTGCACCGCATCGTGGACCTGATGCGCCACCTCCGCGGCTCCGACGCCCGCCGCCACGTCCGCGAGGAGGTCCCCTTCTACACCGGCCGCCGCCGTACGCCGACCGAGCTGGTGGGGGCGCTTCCCTGAGGTGGCGAATTCCCAGTACGTACTGGGAATTCTTCCTCGATCACCGGAAACTTCCGGTGATCGAGGAAGGTTTTCGGTGCACGAGGCGGAGAGTTCCCAGCCCGCCCCGGGAATCCGCCCGGCCCGTCAGCCCTCCGCCGGCTCCAGCTTCATGCTCACCGAGTTGATGCAGTAGCGCTGGTCGGTGGGAGTGTCGTAGCCCTCGCCCTCGAAGACGTGGCCGAGGTGGGAGCCGCAGTTCGCGCAGCGGACCTCGGTGCGGACGCGGCCGAGGGAGCGGTCCTCGAGGTACTCCACCCGCTCCTCGGCCAGCGGCGCGTAGAACGACGGCCAGCCGCAGTGGGACTCGAACTTCGTCTCCGAGCGGAACAGCTCGGCGTCACAGGCGCGGCACTTGTAGACGCCGATGGTCCTCGTGTCGGTGTACTCACCGGTGAACGGCCGCTCGGTGCCGGCCTCGCGCAGCACGTGGAACTCCTCCGGGGAGAGCTGGGCACGCCACTCGGCGTCACTCCTGTTGACCTGGTAGCTCATGGGCCCAACGTTAGATGTCCCTCACAAGGGGGAACGTGGTCAGGGTCTTGACTCTGCCCAGTGCACGACTGTTCACTGGCGAGTCGGGTCAACGATGAGTCGCAACGCCAGCAGGAGGCACGCACAGATGGTCGCTGAGAAGGTCTCGTGGGCCGACGTACGTCGGGTCGGAGCACGCCTCACCACACCCCTTCATCCCGATGACTACCTCTCCCTGATCAATCCCCTGTGGACGGCACGCGAGCTGCGTGGCCGGATCGAGAAGGTCATCCCCGAGACCGATGACGCGGCGACCATCGTCATCCGCCCCGGCTGGGGGTGGCGCTACGACCACAAGCCCGGCCAGTACGTCGGCATCGGGATCCAGGTCGACGGCAAGTTCCACTGGCGCTCCTACTCGGTGTCCACCCCGCCCAAGCGCTCGGGGCGCACGATCGCGATCACGGTGCGCGCCATGCCGGAGGGCTTCTTGTCCTCCCACCTCGTCTCCGGCCTCGAGCCCGGCACGATCATCCGGCTGGCCGAGCCCAACGGCGACTTCGTGCTGCCGGAGCCGCCGCCGGAGAAGATGCTCTTCCTCGTCGGCGGCAGCGGCATCACCCCGGTGATGGCGATGCTGCGCACGCTGGACCGCCGCGGGACCATGCCCGACGTGGTGCTGGCCTACAGCTCGCCCACCGCCGACAGGATGATCTTCCGCGACGAGCTGCTCGCGCTCAGCGAGAAGTACGACGGGCTCACGCTGCACGAGCAGCACACCGACTCCGACGGCATGCTGGAGATGTCCGACCTCGACCGGGTGTGCCCGGACTGGAAGGACCGCCAGACCTGGGCGTGCGGCCCCTCGCCGATGCTCGACGCCTGCGAGGAGCACTGGGAGGAGGCCGGGCTGGAGGACGCCCTGCACCTCGAGCGGTTCACCCTCGAGCTCGGCGGCGACGGCGCGGAGGGCGGCACGATCACCTTCTCGAACTCCAACAAGTCCCACGAGGCCGACGGGGCCACCACGGTGCTCGAGGCGGGGGAGGCGGCCGGTGTCGGCATGCCCTACGGCTGCCGGATGGGGATCTGCCACACCTGCACGCTGACCCTGGTCGAGGGCACGGTGCGCGACCTGCGCAGCGGCGAGGAGCACTCCGGGCCCAACGAGCCCGTCCAGACCTGCATCACCGCCGCGGCCGGCGACTGCACGCTCGACATCTAGATCAGACCTGCCCGACCCGAAGTCTCGACGAACAACACCTGGAGGAAACGTGGCCATCGCCGACGTCAAGGAGTACGCCCACCTCAGCGAGGAGGAGGTGGAGGAGCTCGGGCGCGAGCTGGACGCGCTGCGCGAGGAGATCGAGAAGTCGCGCAACGACGCCGACGCGGCGTACATCAACCGGATGATCAAGATCCAGCGCGGCCTCGCCGCCGCCGGCCGGGTGACCCTGTTCGCCAGCAAGTGGAAGCCGGCGTTCTTCGCCGGTGCCGCCATGCTCGGGGTCGCCAAGATCCTGGAGAACATGGAGATCGGCCACAACGTGATGCACGGCCAGTGGGACTGGATGAACGACCCGGAGATCCACTCCAGCACCTGGGAGTGGGACACCGCCCAGCCCGCGGAGCAGTGGAAGCACTCCCACAACTACGTCCACCACCAGTTCACCAACGTGCTCGGCTACGACAACGACATCGGGTACGGCGTGCTGCGGATGGCGCGTGAGCAGAAGTGGCACCCGGCCAACCTCGGCCAGCCGGTCTACAACGCGCTGCTGGCGACGCTGTTCCAGTGGGGCGTCGCGCTGCACGACCTCGACATCGAGGCGATCCGCAAGCGCGAGAAGGACCCGAAGGTGATGGCCAAGCAGCTCAAGCAGATCGGGCGCAAGGTGCGTCGTCAGGTCGGCAAGGACTACCTGTTCTTCCCCGCGCTGACCGGGCCCGCGTTCTTCCACACCGCAGCCGCCAACGGCCTGGCCAACCTCAGCCGCAACCTCTGGTCCTACATGATCATCTTCTGCGGGCACTTCCCCGACGGGGCGCTGCACTTCACCGAGGAGGAGATCGAGGACGAGACCCGCGCGGAGTGGTACCTCCGCCAGATCCTCGGGGCGGCCAACTTCACCGGCGGCCCGCTGCTGCACATCATGTCGGGCAACCTCGGCTACCAGATCGAGCACCACCTCTACCCCGACCTGCCGAGCAACCGGTACGGCGAGATCAGCGACAAGGTCCGGCCGCTGTGCGAGAAGTACGGCCTGCCCTACACCACCGGTCCGCTGCACAAGCAGTACGGCCAGGCGCTGCGCACGATCATGAAGCTCTCGCTGCCCAACCGGTTCACCAAGCCCAACCGGCGCGACTACCCGGAGACCCCGGAGGTCCCGCGTGGCCGCCGGCGGGAGGACGAGCGTCCGGTGCGCCGCACGGAGACCGGAGCGTGGACCTCGCGGGCCACAGCGTGACCACCCCATCGGAATGCTCGCTTCGCTGCGCTTCCGACAGGGACCCCGGATGATCGACATGCCGGCGGGCGGGATCGGGGAGATCCCGTTCGCCAGCATGGGCGACCTCGGGCTGGACCGGCGCAAGGTCACGCAGTGCGCCCTCAGCCGGATCTGCGGGGTGTGCGGCAACAGCCTCGACCGTCCGGTGGCGTTCCTGGGCAGTGCGGCGGAGGCGGAGGCCAACGCCTTCCACTTCCCGCCCACCCACGTGGGCTGCGCGGAGCTGGCGATCCAGCGGTGGGGTGCGGGGGAGTCCGCCTCGCTCGGCCACCACGCGGCTCCCGAGGCGTGGGCAGTCGTGACCACCTCGGGCTTCGAGTACGTCCGGCCGACGAAGGAGACCGAGGACGGGCGCGCGGTCTTCGCCCCCAACTCGGTCATCGACGCGCGCTCCTTCGGCGCCGGAGGCGCGCCCGTCGCGTGAGCCGCGCGGAGCACGCCGGGCCCGCACCGACTGCGTAGATTGACCGGCATGGCCAGCAAGGCAGTCGAGGTCGACGCAGACGGACAGGCGGTCCGGGTCACCAGCCCGGACCGGGTGATCTACCCCGCCACGGACTCCACGCCCGAGGTGACGAAGCTCGAGGTGGTGGAGTACTACCTCGCCGTGGGCGAGGGCGTCATGGGTGCCCTGCGCGACCGCCCGGTGGCGCTCGAGCGGTGGACGACGGGGGTCCACCCGGGGATCACGCTCGCGACCGGGCGCGGCGACAAGAGCGACGCGTTCTACAGCAAGCGGGTGCCCAAGGGCGCCCCGGCGTACGTCGAGACCGCCGGCGTCACGTTCCCGAGCGGGCGGACCGCCGAGGAGGTGTGCGTGCGCAACCTGGCGACCGTCGGCTGGTGCGCACAGATGGGCACGATCACCTTCCACCCCTGGCCGACCCGAAGCGGGGACAACGAGCACCCCGACGAGCTGCGCATCGACCTCGACCCGCAGCCGGGGACGTCGTTCCCCGACGCGGTGCGGGTGGCCGGCGTCGCCCGCGAGCTGCTCGAGGAGCTCGGCATCACGGGATACCCGAAGACCAGCGGCAACCGGGGCGTGCACGTCTACGTGCGCATCGAGCCGCGCTGGGACTTCGTCGACGTGCGCCATGCCGCGATCGGCTTCGGCCGCGCCCTGGAGCAGCGCGATCCCGGCGTGACCACGAAGTGGTGGAAGGAGGAGCGCGGGGAGCGGGTCTTCGTCGACTTCAACCAGAACTCCCGCGACCGCACCATCGCCTCGGCCTACTCGCTGCGCCCGCTGCCCGGGGCGCCGGTCTCCACGCCGATGAGCTGGGAGGAGCTCGCAGGCGTGGAGGACCCGCGCGGGTTCAACCTGTTCACCGTGCCCGACCGCGTCGCCGCGGGAGACCCGTGGGCGGGCATCGACGACACCGCGCACTCGATCGAGCCGCTGCTCCGGCTCTACGAGGAGTCGGGCGAGGGCGAGGCGCCGTACCCGCCCGACTACCCCAAGATGCCGGGTGAGCCGCCGCGGGTGCAGCCGAGCAAGAAGGTGGCGGCCCACTGGGACGAGGACGGCAACCGGCTCGAGGGCTGAGGAGCGCCCTTCGCTCGGGTCGGCGTCAGCGCACCAGGCCGTCGGCGAACGCCCGGAGCGCCACGAGGTCGAAGGAGTCGATCGGGGTCACCTCGGCGGGGTGCACCTCGCTCACCAGCAGCGTGGCGCGGGGCTCGCCGAGGGTGGCGGCCAGCACGCTTCGGGCCAGCACCAGCCGGGCCTCGGGGTCGAGCGTCTCGACGAGGGGGTGGTGCAGGGAGACCTCGAGGCGCCCGTCGGTGACGCGCGCTCCCACCGTGACACGGGCGAGGTCGACGGTGACGCCTTCGACCTCGACGGTGGCGGTGGTCAGGTCCTCGACGGGAGGCTGGGCCGGGAGACCGGAGGGGGAGGCCTTGTCGCGGCGCCGACGGAAGATCGCCATCCTCAGAACCCGGAGATGCCTTCGCCCTCGCCGGCCTGCTCGTCGAAGTTCTCGTGCTCGAGCAGGTGCAGCACCGGGACGCCGAGCTTGCGCCGGGCCTTCGAGGTCCAGTCGACGTGGAAGAACTCGCTGACGACGTGCGGCCGGGTCAGGATGATGACCTCGTCGGCCTCGACCTCGGCGGCCTTGTCGGTCAGGGCGCGGATCGGGTCGTTGGTGACCGGCTCACCGGTCGCCTTGCCGCCAGCCGCCTCGAGCGCCCGGACGGTCGCCTCGACGCCGGAGCGGCACTTGTCGAGCAGCTCGCGCTGCAGCCCCTCGACCTCGCCCTCGTCGAGCGCGACCGACGGGGTGCTCAGGACCTCGCCGGTGGACAGGGAGCCCATCGCCGACTCGACGCGGGCGGAGGCGTCCTCCACCGGCAGCAGCACGTGGTAGTGCACCGGGTCCTCGATCGCCTCGTGCAGGCTGCGCACGTTGGCGGCATCGACCGCGGTGAACGGCTGCTCGACGAGCAGGACGACGTGGTACTCGCTCATGACGCACCTCCGGAAGACTTCACACCCAGAACTCTAGTGAGGTCGTAGGAAACCGGCTCCTCGAGCTGCTCGTAGCCACACGATCGGGGGTCCCGGTCGGGCCGCCAGCGGCGGAACTGGGCCGTGTGCCGGAACCGGTTGCCCTCCATGTGGTCGTAGGCGACCTCGAGCACCAGCTCGGGGCGCAGCGGCGTGAAGGACAGGTCCTTGCCGGCGCTCCAGCGGCTCTGCGTGCCCGGCACCCGACCGGGGTTGGCGATCGCCCAGTCGCCCCACTCGCCCCAGGGGTGCTCGCCGATCTCGCACTCCAGCGGGCGCAGCTCCTCGAGCAGCTCCGCGCGGCGCTTCGCGGTGAACGAGGCCGACACCCCGACGTGCTGGAGCCGGTCGCCGTCGTACAGCCCCAGGAGCAGCGACCCGAGCAACGGCTTCTCGGGGGTCGAGGTCTTGTGCAGCCGGTAGCCGGCCACCACGACGTCGGCCGTCCGCTCGTGCTTGATCTTCAGCATGGTGCGGGTGTTCTGCTGGTACGCCGCGTCGAGCGGCTTGGCCACCACCCCGTCGAGGCCGGCGCCCTCGAACTGCTCGAACCAGCCCTGCGCCTCCTCGACGTCGGTGGTCGTGCGGGTGAGGTGGATGCGTCCGTCCAGCCCGGCGAGCTCCTTCTCGAGGCGGGCGCGCCTGACCGAGAACGGCTCCTTCTCCAGCGACTCGTCGTCGAAGGCAAGGGCGTCGAAGACGACGTACGACGCGGGTGTCTTCTCCGCGAGCATCGTGATGCGCGACTCGGCGGGGTGGATGCGCTCCTGGAGCACCTCGAACTCCAGCCGGCTGCGCCCACCGGGAGGGGCCATCGCGACGAACAGCTCGCCGTCGAGGACGCAGCGCTCGGGCAGCTGCTCACGGGCGGCGGCCACCACCTCGGGGAAGTAGCGCGTCAGCGGCTTGGTGTTGCGTGAGGTGAGCTCGACCTCGTCGCCGTCCTTGAACACCAGGCAGCGGAAGCCGTCCCACTTGGGCTCGAAGGAGAGGCCGCCGGAGTGCTTCGCGGGGTCCGGGATGCCCTTGACCGACTTCGCGAGCATCGGTTGGACGGGGGGCATCACGGGCAGGTCCATGCAGCGACCGTAGTACGACATACTCCCGCACATGGCCTACACCGTCACCGACAAGCTCCGGCTGCCCGGAGGCCCCGTCGACCTCTCCGAGCTCGATCCCGACGGCACCCCCGGGTTCGATGGCTCGAAGAAGGACGCCGAGGAGGCGCTGGCGGAGCTGGGCGAGGAGCTGGCCGACCTGCAGGAGCGGCTCTTCGCCAATGCCTACACCGGCGGCGCGCGCCGGGTGCTGCTCGTGCTGCAGGGCACCGACACCTCGGGCAAGGGCGGCGTCGTCGAGCACGTCCTGGGGCTGGCGAACCCCAACGGGGTGCACCTGCGGTCGTTCAAGAAGCCCACCGAGGAGGAGCTCGAGCACGACTTCCTCTGGCGCATCGAGAAGGCGCTCCCGGGACCCGGGATGATCGGGGTCTTCGACCGGTCGCACTACGAGGACGTCCTCGTCGGGCGCGTGCAGGAGCTCGCCGACGCCGAAGAGCTCGAGCGTCGCTACGAGGCGATCAACGCCTTCGAGAAGTCACTGGTCGACTCCGGCACGGCGGTGCTCAAGTGCATGCTGCACATCTCGCAGGCCGAGCAGACCGAGCGGCTGCTGGCCCGGCTCGACGACCGGGCCAAGCAGTGGAAGTACAAGCCGGGTGACCTCGACCAGCGCGCCCTGTGGAAGGACTACGAGAGGGCCTACGAGATCGCCCTCGAGCGCTGCCACACCGAGGCGGCGCCCTGGCACGTCGTACCCGCCGACCGCAAGTGGTATCGCAACTGGGCGATCGCCTCCCTGCTGCTGGAGTCGCTGCGGGGGATGCGGCTGGAGTGGCCCGAGCCGGACTACGACGTCGCCGAGCAGCGCGCGCGCCTCGAGCAGGAGATCGCGTCGACGTGAGGCACGTGCGAGCGACCCGCTACGTCACACCGTTGCGGGAGGGCGGCTCCCTGCCCGGCGTGGTCGAGGCCGACGACCTGGGCACCTACGTGTGCAAGTTCCGCGGCGCCGGGCAGGGACTGCGCGTACTGGTCGCCGAGGTCGTGGTGGCCGGCGTGGCCCGGCTGGTCGACGTGCCCGTCCCCGACCTGGTGACCGTCGACCTCGCGCCGGAGATCGGGCGCTACGAGGCGGACGAGGAGGTGCAGGACCTGCTCAACGCCAGCCTGGGCCTCAACCTCGGCGTCGACCTCCTGCCGGGGGCGTTCGGCTACGACCCCGCCTACGAGCCCGACCCCGAGCTGGCCGGGCGCATCCTGTGGCTCGATGCGCTGTGCGCGAACGTCGACCGGTCCTGGCGCAACCCGAACCTCCTGGTGTGGCGGGGCGCGCTCTACGCGATCGACCACGGCGCCGCGCTGTACTTCCACCACGGGTGGCCCGGGGGCAGCGGGGCGCCGGAGCGGTTCGCCGCCCAGCCCTACGACACCAGCGAGCACATCCTGCGCGGCTACGCCGGCCAGGCGTCGGCGCAGGACGGCGAACTCGCCGCGCGACTCGACGTCGCCGCACTGGAGGCCGTGGTCGCCGAGGTGCCCGACGAGTGGCTGGAGCCGGTGCCGGGGGCGGAGTCGCCCGCGGCGCTGCGCCGCCGCTACGTCGACTACCTCACCGCCCGGGTCAGCGGGCCGCGCGCGTGGCTGCCCACCGCGGGGGCCGTCGCGTGAACGGCTACCAGTACGTCGTGCTGCGGTGCGTCCCGCGCATCGACCGCGAGGAGTTCGTCAACGTCGGGGTGGTGCTGTTCTGCCACGCCGCCGACTTCCTCGGCTCCGCGTCCCGGGTCGACGAGTCCCGGCTCCGCGCGCTGGATCCCGACGTGGACGTGGCCGCGGTCAGGCACACGCTCGCGGCGATCGAGTCGGTGTGCCGCGGCGAGGCGCACGTCGACTTCGGCGTCGGGTCGCGGGCCACGGCGTACGGCGTGCGCGAGGGCAAGGACGACCAGAGCACGCGGTTCGGGTTCCTGCGGGCGCCCCGGAGCACGGTGGTCCAGCCGGGGCCGGTCCACGGCGGGCTGACCGCCGACCCCGAGGCGGAGCTGCCGCGCCTCCTGGAGGCCTACGTCCCGTGAGCGAGGTCCCGTGAGCGACTTCCGGGCGCGGCTGGAGGAGTACGGCGACCGGTTCCGGCTCGAGCAGTGGACCGACCCCGCCGACGGGGGCGACTGGATCTCCTGCGAGCGGCTGCTCGACCCGTCCTCGGAGGAGCTGACCCGCGTCCTGGAGGCCGAACGGGACGCCAGCGGCCAGGTCTCGGAGCACGCGACGGCGCTCACCGTGATGGCGGTGTACGCCGGCACGGTCACCGTCTCGGCGCTCCTGGCCTGGGCAAGCGGCGAGGGCGTCCTCGACGTGCGGCCGGGCAACGTGGCGCTCCGGCTCTCCGACCACCACGGCTTCGAGTCGGTGGCCCTGCGCGACCCGGCTGTCGTGGACGCGCCGGTCGACACGCTGGTCGCGTGGGTGCTCGAGGAGCACCTGCTCCCGGTCGCGGACGCGCTGCACACGCGCACCCGCGCCGGACGACGCCAGCTGCTCGGCGGCATCGCCCAGGGGAGCTCGGCCGCGTTCACGCTCGGCAGCCGTCGCGGCGACGTGACCACCTTCGAGCGCGCGTGGGAGGAGTTCCTCACCGCTGCGGGCCACGGGCTGGCCGAGGTCGGCGACGTCGTGCGCCTCCGCGAGGTGGACCGCGAGGGGCTGTTCTACCTGCGCGACACCTGCTGCCTCTACTACACCTCCGCCGAGGCCGAGCTGTGCGCCAGCTGCTGCCTGATCCCTCGGGAGGACCGCATCGCGAGCTACCGCGCGTTCCTGCGCGAGACCGCCACCGGGCCGGCCAGCTGAGCGTCGTACGGACGAAACGGACAGTGTTGGCGGGCAGTCCCTGACGTTTCGGGGCGATGCTTCACCCCGGAACGTCAGGTTTCCCCGGCGAGCCGGGGAAACCAGCCAGCCGGACCTCACACCGGGACGAGCTCGACCGCTCCCACGGCGTAGCGGGCCAGGATGGTGCGCGCGAGCTCGGGGTCGGCGCCGAGGGGGTCGGAGACGGCGACGGCCCCGGCCTCGAGCGCGAGCTCGGCGGCCCGGTTGGGCAGGAAGCCGGGGGCGAGGAACATCGAGGCGACCGCGACGTGCCGGCGGCCCTCGGCGCGGAAGGCGCGGACGGCCTCGCCGGTGGCCGGGGGCGTCGCCGACGCGAACGCCGCGGTGACCGGGAGCCGGTGGCGCGCCCCCCAGACCCGGGCGAGCCGGGAGACCGCCTGGTTGGCCAGCGGGTCCGAGGAACCGGCCGCGGCCAGCACGAGGGCGTCGAGCTCGCGCACCCGCGCCCTGCTCAGCGCGTCGCGCAGCCGGGTGTCCAGCACGCCGAGGAACGACGGCTCGAGACCGAGGATGTCCGTCACCCGGATCTGGAGCCCCGGGTGGCGCGCGCCGGCCTCGGCCACGGCGCGGGGCACGTCGACCTTGGCGTGGTAGGCCTCGCTGAGCAGCAGCGGCACCACCACGATCTCGTCGTGGCCGGCCTTGACCAGCCGGTCGACGACGCGGCCGAAGTCGGGCCGGGAGAGCTCCAGGAAGGCGGGCTCGATGCGCAGGTCGGGGCGCATCCTGCGCGTCTCGGCGACCAGCTCCTTGATGGTGGCGGACGACCGGGGGTCGCGGCTGCCGTGGGCGAGGGTGATCAGTGCTGGAGCGGTCATGACGATCCGTCTCCCTCCGTGCTCGTGCCGGGGACAGGGCGGTCCCCGGCGTGGGTGGGGTGCTCGTCGTCGAGCCAGGTGTTCATTGGTGGATCCCGCACTCGGTCTTGGTGCTGTCGGACCAGCGTCCGGCGCGCGCGTCCTCGCCCGGTGCGACGCGACGCGTGCAGGGCCAGCAGCCGATGGAGGGGTAGCCGTCGTACTGCAGCGGGTTGACCAGGATGCCGTTCTCGGCGACGTACTTCTCCACGTCCTGGTCCGACCACCGCGCCAGCGGCGAGACCTTCACCTTCTGCTTGCGCTCGTCCCAGCCCACGACCGGCGCGATCACCCGGTTGTGGGTCTCGGCGCGGCGCAGCCCGGTGGCCCAGGCGTCGTAGCCCGCGAGACCTCGTGCGAGCGGCTCGACCTTGCGCAGGCGGCAGCACAGGTCCGGGTCGCGGGCGAACAGCTCCTTGCCGTACGCCGCGTCCTGCTCGGCCACCGACTGGACGGGGGTGAGGTCGATCAGGTTCACCGGCAGGGTCGCCTCGACCGCGTCGCGGGTGCCGAGGGTCTCGGCGAAGTGGTAGCCGGTGTCGAGGAAGACGACGTCGATCCCCGGAGCCACGCGCGAGGCGAGGTGGGACAGCACCGCGTCGCTCATCGAGGAGGTGACGCAGAACCGCGCGCCGAAGGTGGCCACCGCCCACTCGATGATGTCCTCGGCGGGGGCCAGCTCGAGCTCGGCCCCCACGTGGGAGACGATCTCGCGCAGCTCGGCGGTGCTGCGGCCCGCCGTGTGCGACCCGCGGCGGGCGCGGGCGGCCAGCGTGGTGGGGGCGGTCACGAGGCGCCACCGCCGTCCACGCTCGCCGGCCGGCGCAGCTGGCCGATCAGGTTGACCCGGAAGGCACGCAGGCACGAGCGGCACTCCCAGGCGCCGTGGCTCGGGCCCTCGGCGGGCTCGTGCGGTCGCAGGTCCTCGTCACCGCAGTAGGGGCAGTGGAACGGGACGGCTCGACCGGACATCAGAGGGCCTTCTCGCCACGAAGGAGCAGCTCGTCGGCCCTGGTGGTCCAGGCGGCGAAGCCCTCGCCGTCCTCGCGGTCGGCCAGGTAGTTGCCGACCACCGAGGCCACGTAGTCGTCGAGGCCGGCGCTGGTGATCTTGTGGGCGCGCAGCTTGCGGCCGAAGCCCTCGACCAGCCCCAGTCCGCCGCCGAGGTGCACCTGGAACCCCTCGACCTGGTTGCCGGCGTCGTCGAGCACCAGCTGGCCCTTGAGGCCGATGTCGGCGACCTGCGTGCGGGCGCAGGCGTTGGGGCAGCCGTTGACGTTGACCGTCACTGGGGTGTCGAGGTCGGGGAAGCGGCGCTCGAGCTCGGCGACCAGGTCGATCGCGCGCTGCTTGGTGTCGACGATGGCCAGCTTGCAGAACTCGATGCCGGTGCAGGCCATGGTGGAGCGCCGCCAGTTGGACGGGCGTGCCTCCAGCCCGAGGGCGGAAAGGTCGGTGATCACCGCCTCGACGTCCTCGGCCGCGACGCCGAGGACGACCAGCTTCTGGTGGGCGGTGAGGCGGGCGCCGGCGGCGGCGTACCTCTCCACCACGTCGCCGACGCCGGTGATGGTGGCTCCGTCGATGCGGCCGGCGACCGGGGCCACCCCGACGTAGAAGCGACCGTCCTTCTGGGGGTGCACGCCGACGTGGTCTCCCTCCACGCCGGTGGCCTCGGGCGAGGGGCAGTCGACGAGGCGGCGCTGGAGGTACTCGGTCTCGAGGACCTCGCGGAACTTCTCCACCCCCCAGTCGGCGACGAGGAACTTCAGCCGGGCGCGCGAACGCAGCCGGCGGTAGCCGTAGTCGCGGAAGATCGAGGTCACGCCCTCCCAGGCGTCGGCGACCTCGTCGAGCGGGATCCACACGCCCAGCTTCTGCGCGAGCATCGGGTTGGTGGACAGCCCGCCCCCGACCCAGAGGTCGAAGCCGGGGCCGAGCTCGGGGTGCACGGTGCCGACGAAGGAGACGTCGTTGACCGAGGGCACGCAGTCCAGGCTCGGGTGACCGCTGGCCGAGGTCTTGAACTTGCGCGGCAGGTTCGCGAACTCCGGGTTGCCGATGAAGCGGCGCTTGATCTCCTCCAGGGCCGGGGTGGCGTCGATGATCTCCTCGGCGGCGACGCCAGCGACGGGGGAGCCCAGGAACGGACGCGGGGAGTCCCCGCACGCCTCCAGGCTGGTCATCCCCACGGAGTCGAGCCGCTCCCAGATCTCCGGCACGTCCTCGATCTCGACCCAGTGGTACTGGATGTTCTGCCGGTCGGTGAGGTCGGCGGTGCCCCGGGCGAAGTCGGTGGAGATGCCGCCGAGCGCACGCAGCTGGGCCGCGCCGAGCAGGGCGCCGTCGGTGCGGACCCGCAGCATGAAGTACTCGTCGTCGAGCTCGTGCTCCTCCAGCAGCGCGGTCTTGCCGCCGTCGAAGCCAGGGGCGCGTTGGGTGTAGAGGCCCATCCACCGGAAGCGCCCGCGCAGGTCCGCCGGGTCGATGGAGGCGAACCCCCGCTTGGAGTAGATGTCGATGATGCGCGCGCGGACGTTGAGGGGGTTGTCGTCCTTCTTGGTCTGCTCGTTCTTGTTCAGCGGCTCGGTGTACCCCAGGGCCCACTGGCCCTCACCGCGGCGGGGGCGGGTGCGGCCGGAGCGGCCGGAGCGGCCCTCGGTGGGGCGGCTGCCCTGCGGGGAGCCGGGGGCGGGCGTGACGGAGACGGAGGTCATCAGTTCGCGGTCCTGTGATCGGGGGGCCGGAGGGCGTCGGGCGACGACGGTGTCGGACTGCCTCAGCCGGCCGGAGGGCGGGGATCTCGGGAGGGGGTCACGGACGCGGACACATCATGCTGCGGGTTCGACCCAGGTCCACGTGGCGACGAGCCACGAGCCAGGTCGAGGTGGCAGCGCTGATCATGGGACCGAGTCTCAGGTTTCGGACGCCCTATCCACAAACCGAGATCTCATGTCGTGAGACGCGTGTCCGAATTCCGGACAGTGCGTCGAGGGTCCGGACCTCGCGGGGAGGTGGTCACCTAGGCTGTGCCCATGAGCGACGAGACCAGCCCCGCACCGGTCGGATCAGGCGTGGACGAGGGGTCCGGCGCCCTCGCCAAGACCGCCTCCGCCGCCTACGACGCGGCCCTCGAGGTCATCGCCTCGGTCGAGCCTCGTGTGGCACAGGCCACACGCCAGGAGCTCGCCGACCAGCGTGCCTCGCTGAAGCTGATCGCCTCGGAGAACTACGCCTCGCCGGCGGTGCTGCTGACCATGGGCACCTGGTTCAGCGACAAGTACGCCGAGGGCACGGTCGGTCACCGCTTCTACGCGGCGTGCCAGAACGTCGACACCGTCGAGTCGCTCGCCGCCGAGCACGCGCGCGAGCTCTTCGGGGCGCCGTACGCCTATGCCCAGCCGCACTCCGGCATCGACGCCAACCTGGTGGCGTTCTGGTCGATCCTGGCCAACCGGGTGGAGACGCCGACGCTCCAGCGACTGGGTGCGAAGAACGTCAACGAGCTCTCCGAGGCCGACTGGGAGTCGCTGCGCCACGAGTTCGGCAACCAGCGCCTGCTCGGGATGTCCCTGGACGCCGGCGGACACCTGACCCACGGGTTCCGCCCCAACATCAGCGGCAAGATGTTCCACCAGCAGCAGTACGGCACCGACCCGGAGACCGGGCTGCTCGACTACGACGCGGTCGCCGCCAAGGCGCGCGAGTTCCGGCCGCTGGTGCTCGTGGCCGGCTACTCCGCCTACCCGCGGCGGGTGAACTTCGCCAAGATGCGTGAGATCGCCGACGAGGTCGGCGCGGTGCTGATGGTCGACATGGCCCACTTCGCGGGCCTGGTGGCCGGCAAGGTGTTCACCGGCGACGAGGACCCCGTGCCGCACGCCCACGTGGTGACCACGACCACGCACAAGTCGCTGCGCGGCCCCCGTGGCGGCCTGGTGCTGGCACAGGAGGAGTTCGCCGCCGACGTCGACCGCGGGTGCCCGATGGTCCTCGGCGGCCCGCTCTCGCACGTGATGGCGGCCAAGGCGGTCGCCCTGGCCGAGGCCCGGCACCCGTCGTTCCGCACCTACGCCCAGAACATCGCCGACAACGCGAAGTCGCTCGCGGAGGGCTTCCTCTCCCGGGACGCCACCCTGGTCACCGGCGGCACCGACAACCACATCGTGCTGCTCGACGTGTCGTCGTACGGCCTGACCGGCCGCCAGGCCGAGTCGGCCCTCCTCGACGCCGGCGTGGTCACCAACCGCAACTCGGTGCCGCAGGACCCCAACGGCGCGTGGTACACCAGCGGCATCCGCTTCGGCACCCCGGCGCTGACCACGCGCGGCTTCGGCGGCGACGAGTTCGACGCCGTCGCGGACCTCGTGGTGGAGGTGCTCTCGAACACCACGCCGGGCACGACGAAGGCGGGCGCGCCGTCGAAGGCGACCTTCCGGACCGCCGACGGTGTCGCCGACCGCGTGCGTGGTCGCGCGGCCGAGCTGCTCGACAAGCACCCGCTCTACCCGGGACTCGAGCTGAGCTGAGAACAAGCGGGTCGCCCGGTCTCGTTTTCCCGAGCCGCATCGGGGGCACGGTGCCCGCATGAGCAACTCTGCCAGCACCGACGCGGCCGACGCCCCCACCAGGCGCAAGGACCGCACCCACTACCTCTACGTCTCGGTCGTCGTGGCCGTGGTCCTGGGCATCGTCGTCGGCTTCGCGGTCCCCGACTTCGCCTCCTCGCTCGGTTGGATCGGGGAGACCTTCGTGGCCCTGATCAAGATGATGATCCAGCCGGTCATCTTCTGCACCCTCGTCCTCGGCGTCGGATCCGTCCGCAGCGCCGCGAGCGTGGGACGGGTCGGCGGGCTGGCGCTCGGCTACTTCCTGACGATGTCGACCGTCGCCCTGGCGATCGGCCTGGTCGTGGGCAACGTGATCGAGCCCGGCAAGGGGCTGAACCTCTCCGACGACCTCGCCAGCGAGGGCGCCAAGCAGGCCGAGGGGGCGGGATCGACCACGGAGTTCGTGATCGGCATCGTGCCGGACTCGCTGTTCTCCTCGCTCACCTCCGGGGAGGTGCTGCAGACCCTGCTCGTCGCGCTGCTCGTCGGCTTCGCGCTGCAGTCGATGGGGCGGGCCGGCGAGCCGATCCTCGTGGGCATCGGCCACCTGCAGCGGCTGGTCTTCCGCGTGCTGGCGATGATCATGTGGGCCGCGCCCATCGGCGCGTTCGGCGCCATCGCGGCGGTGGTGGGGGAGACCGGCTTCGCGGCGCTGAAGAGTCTCGCCGTGATCATGCTGGCCTTCTACCTGACCTGCGCCATCTTCGTCTTCGGCGTGCTGGGGCTCCTGCTCAAGCTCGCCACCGGCGTGAACATCTTCTCGCTGTTCAAGTACCTCGCCCGCGAGTTCCTGCTGATCCTGTCGACCTCGTCCTCGGAGTCGGCCCTGCCCCGGGTGATCGCGAAGATGGAGCATGCCGGGGTGGACCGTACGACGGTCGGGGTCGTGGTCCCGACGGGCTACTCGTTCAACCTCGACGGCACCGCGATCTACCTGACGATGGCCTCGATCTTCATCGCCGACGCCATGGGCAACCCGCTCTCGATCGGCGAGCAGGTCTCGCTGCTGCTGTTCATGATCATCGCCTCCAAGGGCGCGGCCGGCGTGACCGGCGCCGGGCTCGCCACGCTGGCCGGCGGCCTGGCCTCCCACCGCCCCGACCTGCTCGACGGCGTCGGCCTCATCGTGGGCATCGACCGGTTCATGTCGGAGGCTCGTGCACTGACGAACTTCGCGGGCAACTCCGTGGCCACCGTGCTCGTCGGGCACTGGACCGGCACCCTGAACCGCGAGCGGCTCGACGGCGTGCTCGCGGGGCAGGACCCGTTCGACGAGGCCACGATGCTCGACGACGACCACTCCGAGGGCGAGCGCAGCGCGGCGATCCCGGGAGTCGACCGCGACGCCGAGCCCAGCCGGCAGCGGTCCTACTGATCAGCCGGAGATCTTCTCCAGCAGGTCGTCGCACAGGGCCCGGCCGTTGGCGGTGGCGGCCTTGGCGGGTCCCTTGGCCGTGGTGTAGCAGGTGAACACGCCGGACCCGCCGTCGCGGATCAGGATCGGCCCGTTGCCCACCTCGTCCTTGCAGTCCCAGGACTTGTCCCACGACTGGCTCGGGACGTCGACGCAGGTGATGCCGTTGCCCGACGGCATGGTCATGGTCCGGCGTCGTTCGGCCAGCTGCGGCACGGTGATGACGCTGGCCTCGATGCGCCCCTGTCCACCCTCGATCGAGCACGTGAAGCCCTGGACCTGGGCGCCGGTCGGCGCCATCTCACCGGGCTTCAGCGAGACGTCCCGTCCGAGCGTGGGGCCGGCGATCTTCTTCACCAGGCCCCGGTCGATGGCCTTGCACATGCCCTTGACCTTGAAGGTCACCGACGACGCCTCCGCCTCGGCGGGCGAGGCGCTGGGGGAGGGGGAGTCGGAGCTGTCGGCGGCCTGAGCCGACGAGTCCTTCTCGCTGGCGGCTGGCTCCTCCGCGTCGCTGCCACAGGCGCTCAGCGTGAGGAGCAGTGCGGCGGCACACAGGGTGCCCAGGGTGCTGCGGATCTCGTTCATGGTGCCCCCGTTCGCCCCGGGCGCCGGGGCCACGATCGGAGCGTGGCAGCGCACGACTTCCGCGGCAATCGCCTGGTTCGTCAGGGCTAGACCGCTACGTCGCAACCGCCCGGTCGGGCCCCGTGACCCATGGCCCACCTCAGCCCAGGGAGCGATAGACCTCCAGGGTCTGCTCGGCGATGGCGGGCCAGCTGAACTGCTCCTGCGCCCGCCGGCGGCCGGCGAGACCGCGCTCGCGGGCGCGCTCCGGATCGTCGACGGCCTCGACGAGCGCTGCCGCGAGGTCCGCGACGTAGCGGTCGGGGTCGAGCGGGGTGCCGGAGCCGTCGGTCGCCTGCTCGATCGGGACCAGCCACCCGGTCGGATCCTCGCCGTCGGAGGAGCCGCCGTCGGAGGAGTCGCCGACCACGACCTCGGGGATGCCGCCGGTCGCGGTCGCGACCACGGCGGTCTCGCAGGCCATCGCCTCGAGGTTCACGATGCCGAGCGGCTCGTAGATCGAGGGGCAGGCGAACACGGTGGCCGCCGTCAGCAGCGTGACCACGTCGGGTCGCGGCAGCATCTCGCGGATCCACACGACGCCTTCGCGCTCCTCGGCGAGACCCTCGACCAGGCCGCGCACCTCGGCCTCGATCTCCGCGGTGTCGGGGGCGCCGGCGCAGAGCACGAGCTGCACCTCCGGCGGTAGCTGGGCCGCGGCGCGCAGGAACAGCGGGAGCCCCTTCTGCCGAGTGATCCGCCCGACGAAGATCACGCTGGGCCGGTCGGGGTCGACGCCGAGCTCCCGCACCCGGCGCGGGGCGTGCACGGGGGACCAGTCGTCGGTGTCGATGCCGTTGTGCACGACGTGCACCCGGTCGGGGTCGATGGCGGGATAGCTGCGCAGCACGTCGTCGCGCATGGCGTGGCTGACCGCGACCACGGCAGCGGCGGCCTCGTACGCCGTGCGCTCGGCCCAGCTCGAGACGGCGTAGCCGCCGCCCAGCTGCTCGGCCTTCCAGGGACGCAGCGGCTCCAGGCTGTGCGCGGTCACGACGTGCGGGACACCGTGCAGCAGCGAGGCGAGGTGGCCCGCCATGTTGGCGTACCAGGTGTGCGAGTGCACCACGTCGGCGCCGGCACAGCCCTCGACCATCTCCAGGTCGACGCCGAGCGTGCGGATCGCGGGGTTGGCTCCATCGAGGCCGGGCGGGTCGGCGTACCCCGTGGTCCCGGCCTCCTCGCGCGTGCCGCCGAAGCAGTGCACCCGCGCGTCGAGCCCGTCGACGGCACGCAGCGCGCGCACCAGCTCGGCGACGTGGACGCCGGCGCCTCCGTAGACCTCGGGCGGGTACTCGCGGGAGAGGACGTCGATGCGCATGGGACCGAACCTACCGTCGAAGGCCGGGGGTCGACCGGCGTGCGTGGTCCCACTAGGTTCGGGGGATGAGCGCGTCATCGAGCCGGAAGAACGTCCTCGCGATCGTGCTCGCCGGGGGCGAGGGCAAGCGACTGATGCCCCTGACCAACGACCGCGCCAAGCCGGCGGTGCCGTTCGGCGGGATCTACCGGCTGATCGACTTCGCGCTGTCCAACGTCGTGAACTCCGGCTACCTCAAGGTCGTGGTGCTCACGCAGTACAAGTCGCACAGCCTGGACCGGCACATCACCACGACGTGGCGGATGTCGAACCTGCTCGGCAACTACGTGACCCCCGTGCCGGCACAGCAGCGCGTGGGCAAGCGGTGGTACCTCGGCAGCGCCGACGCGATCTACCAGTCGCTCAACCTGCTCACCGACGAGCAGCCCGACATCGTGGTCGTGGTGGGCGCCGACCACGTCTACCGGATGGACTTCTCCCAGATGGTGGCGCAGCACGTCGAGTCCGGGGCCGGCTGCACCGTCGCGGCGATCCGGCAGCCGATCGGGCTCGCGGACCAGTTCGGCGTCATCGACGTCGACCCCGCCCAACCGCAGCACATCCGGGCCTTCCTCGAGAAGCCCACCGACCCCGAGGGCCTCCCGGACTCCCCGAGCGAGGTGCTCGCCTCGATGGGCAACTACGTGTTCACCGCCGACGCGCTGCGCGACGCCGTCACCCGGGATGCCGAGCTGGAGCGCAGCAAGCACGACATGGGCGGCGACATCGTGCCGTGGTTCGTGGACAAGTCCGAGTCGGCGGTCTACGACTACAAGGACAACGACGTGCCGGGCTCCTCCGAGCGCGACCGCGGCTACTGGCGCGACGTCGGGACCATGGGCTCTTACTACGCCGCCCACATGGACCTCGTCTCGCCCTTGCCTGTGTTCAACCTCTACAACACCCAGTGGCCGATCTACACCACCTACGGGCCGCACCCGCCTGCCAAGCTCGTCGAGGGAGCCAGCGGCACCGGCGTCTCGACCTTCAACTCGATCGTCTCCCCGGGCGCCGTGGTCAGCGGCGGATCGGTGAACCACTCCGTCCTGTCCCCGGCGGTGTGGGTGCAGGACGGGGCGGAGGTCTCCGACTCGGTGCTGATGGACGGCGTCCACGTCGGCGAGGGCGCGATCGTGCGCAACGCCATCATCGACAAGGGCGTGAAGATCCCGGCCGGCGCGCGGATCGGCGTCGACGAAGCCGAGGACCGCGAGCGCGGGTTCGTCGTCGAGGACGGGTTGACCGTGCTGGCCAAGCAGCAGGTGGTGCCGCGGGCTCAGCCCAGCGACTGACGCCGCTCCTCGAGGTGGGCCCGCTCGACCTCGTTGCCGCAGGCCGCGATCGCCTGGTCGTACGCCGCCCGCGCGGCCACGGTGTCGCCCGCGCGCGACAGCAGCTCTGCCCGGATGGCGGCCGGCCGGTGGCTCTGCGGCACGTCGACGCCCTCGAGGGCGTCGAGGCCGGCTGCCGGTCCGAGGTGCTCGGCCACCGCCACCGCGCGGGCCACCCGGGCCGACGGTGTGGGAGCGACGCCGAGCAGCGCGTCGTACAGGGCGACGATGCGGTCCCAGCGGGTCTCCTCGGGGCCGGGCGCCAACGCGTGCTCGGCCGCGATGCGCGCCTGCAGGGTGTACGCCGCCGCCTGCACCGTGACCGGGCCACGCAGCGCCGGGTGGGCGAGCAGCCGGACTGCCTCGTCGACCTCCTCGACGTGCCAGCGACTGCGGTCCTGGTCGGCGAGCAGCACCAACCGGCCACCCGCGACCCGGGCGTCGCGGCGGGAGTGCTGAAGCAGGACGAGTGCGAGGAGTCCGAGCAGCACCGGCTCGTCGGGACGCAGACCCAGCACGGTGCGGGCCAGGCGGACCGCCTCGCCCGCGAGGTCGGCCCGGAGCAGGTCGGGCCCGGAGATGGGGGAGTAGCCGGCGGTGAAGGCGAGGTAGGCGGTCGAGGCGACCGTGTCGAGGCGGTCGGGCAGCACGCTCGCGTCCGGCACCGCGAACGGGATGCCGGCTCCGACGATCTTCTTCTTCGCTCGCGTGATGCGCGCGGCCATGGTGGCCTCGGACACCAGGAAGAGGCGGGCGACGCTGGTCGTCGGGACGCCGAGGACGAGCCGGAGCGACAGCGCGCTGGCCGCCTCGGGGGCGAGCGCCGGGTGCGCGCACATCATCACCAGCCGCAGCAGGTCGTCCTCGACCACGGCCCCCGGGTCCGCCATCGTCCGGGTGCCGGACTGCCGCTGCTCGGCCTCCGTGGCGAGCAGGGGCTGCAAGCGATGGGCGACCTGTTCGGTACGCAGCCGGTCCAGCACCCGGCGGCGGGCCGCGGTCAGCAGCCACCCCGCCGGGTTGTCCGGAACGCCGTCGACCGGCCAGGCGCGGCTCGCCGCCTCGACGGCGTCGCCGAGGGCGTCCTCGACGAGGTCGAGCCGGCGGTACTGCCCGAGGAGCAGGGCGACCAGGCGACCCCACTCCTCGCGCACGACCGCGTTCAGCGCCTCCACGCGGATCCGCCCAACCTCACGAAGGACGGTCGGCAGGGTCGACGTTGGGTCGCACCTCGATGCCGTCGCCCGTCGCGGCGATGATCTGGCAGCACTCCATCAGGCCGTCGAGGTCGTCGGTCGCGATCTGGTAGTAGCCGCCGACGGACTCCACCGTCTCGGCGTACGGCCCGTCGGTCACCGGCCCGCCGCCCTTCGGGATCGACCGCGCGTCGCTCGTCCGGGTCAGCTCGGCCCCGCCGACGATCGTGTGACCGCCCTCGGCCAGTGCCTGGTTGAACTTCGCGTACTGGGCGTAGCCGTCCTGGCGCTCCTGCAACGTCATCGACGTCCACCAGCGATCGGCGTCCCCGATGATCAGCACGGTGTACTCGGCCATCTCTTCTCTCTCCTTCACTCGGCCAGGCTGCGGAACTCGATGAGCTCACCGCGCGCGGCGAACTGCTCGCAGGCGGCTCGCAGGCCCAACTCGTCGTCGCTGTCGACGAGATAGAACCCCACGACCTGCTCCACGGACTCGGTGAACGGCCCGTCGCTGACCAGCGCGCCGCCCTCGCCGTCGGGACGCATGGACGTCGCCCGCGCCGACGGTTCGAGGGGGCTCGTGACCACCACCGTGTGACCGCCGGCCGCAAGGTCGGCGTGGAACTGTCGGTGCGAGCGCATGCCCTTCTCGTGCTCGCTCTCCGGCAGCGCGGCCCACTCGGCCTCCGGGGCGGGAAGCAGGATCAGGTAGCGGCTCATCTGTTCTCCTCCTGGGACGTGGGCCGCGGACGCGGCCTCACCACCATGACGGATGGGCGCGCACCAGATCGACAGCGCCTGCGCCGATTCTCGACGCGAGGGAGCACAGGCACCAAGATGGCGCCATGACCACCGCAGACGCTGCCTCCCGTGCCGGTCAGCCGGCCGAGCCCGCCGACCTCGTCGACGTCGCGCACCTGGTGACGGCGTACTACACCGGCGTCCCGGACCCCGACTCGGTCGACGAGCAGGTCGCCTTCGGGACCAGCGGGCACCGCGGGTCGAGCCTGCGGACGTCGTTCAACGAGACGCACATCCTGGCCACCACGCAGGCGATCTGCGACCACCGCCGTGAGCAGGGGTACGACGGTCCGCTCTTCCTCGGGCGCGACACCCACGGCCTCTCCGAGCCGGCGTGGGCCACCGCGCTGGAGGTGCTGGCCGCCAACGACGTGACCGTGTTGATCGACGACCGCGACGGCTACACCCCGACCCCGGCGGTCTCTCACGCGATCCTCCGGGCCAACCGCGGCCGGACCAGCGGGCTCGCCGACGGCATCGTGGTCACCCCGTCGCACAACCCGCCCAGCGACGGCGGGTTCAAGTACAACCCGCCCCACGGCGGCCCGGCCGACGCCGACGCGACCGCCGCCATCGCCGCGCGGGCCAACGAGCTGATCCACGACGGGCTCACCGAGGTGCGCCGGACACTGTTCCCGCACGCGCGCGACCGGGCCTCGACGTACGACTTCCTGGGCACCTACGTCGACGACCTGCCGCAGGTGCTCGACATGGATCGGATCCGCACTGCCGGCGTACGGATCGGCGCCGACCCGCTGGGCGGGGCGAGCGTCGCCTACTGGGGCGAGATCGCCGAGCGACACGGCCTGGACCTGACGGTGGTGAACCCGCTGGTCGACCCGACGTGGCGGTTCATGACGCTGGACTGGGACGGCAAGATCCGGATGGACTGCTCCTCGCCTCACGCCATGGCCTCGCTGATCGGTCGCAGGCGTGAGTACGACATCGCCACCGGCAACGACGCCGACGCCGACCGGCACGGCATCGTCACCCCCGACGCCGGGCTGATGAACCCCAACCATTTCCTGGCGGTGGCGATCGGCTACCTGTTCGGCGGGGCGCGCCCGGACTGGCCCGAGACCGCGAGGATCGGCAAGACCCTGGTGTCGTCCTCGATGATCGACCGGGTGGCGGAGTCCCTGGGCAAGCCGATGGTCGAGGTCCCGGTCGGCTTCAAGTGGTTCGTTCCGGGCCTCATCGACGGCTCGTTCGGGTTCGGGGGCGAGGAGTCGGCAGGCGCGTCGTTCCTGCGCCGCGACGGCAGCACCTGGACCACCGACAAGGACGGCATCATCCTGGCGCTGCTGGCCTCGGAGATCCTCGCGACGACGGGTCGCACCCCCAGCGAGCACTACGCCGAGCTCGTCGCCCGGCACGGCGAACCGGCGTACGCCCGCATCGACGCGGCGGCCGACCGCGAGCAGAAGGCGAAGCTCGCGGCGCTCTCCCCGGACGACGTCACCGCCACCGAGCTCGCCGGCGAGCCGATCGTCGACAAGCTCACCGAGGCACCGGGCAACGGCGCGAAGATCGGCGGCCTCAAGGTCACCACCGAGTCCGCGTGGTTCGCCGCCCGACCCTCGGGGACCGAGGACGTCTACAAGATCTACGCCGAGTCGTTCAAGGGCCCCGACCACCTCGCCCAGGTGCAGGCCGAGGCCCGCGACGTGGTGGCCGCCGCGCTGGGCGGGTGAGTGGTGCTGGTTTCCCCGGCTAGCCGGTGATCCCTGACGTTCCAAGGCAATACTTCACCGGTAAACGTCAGGGATCGCCCCGTAACCCTGACCGAGATGTCCACCTGGCCTCTGCTCGCCGTTGAGACCGGGCTTGTCGTACGACGGCCGGCCGCCCAGGCCGCTCCAGCTGTGTGCGTGGTGCTGGTTTCACCGGCTAGCCGGTGATCCCTGACGTTCCGGGGCGAAACTTCACCCCGGAACGTCAGGGATCACCCGACAACCCAGCCCGAGACGTCCCGAGGCCGGCCGGGTTGTCACACCACGGGCGTGGTCCGGTCGACGATGGAGCGCAGGTCGGTGCCGAGGGGGAGGGTTCCGAGGGTGCCGTTGTAGTCGCCGCCGAGGCGGGTGGCGCAGAAGGCGTCGGCGACGGCCGGGGGCGCGAACCGCAGCAGCAGCGAGGCCTGCAGGCAGGCAGCCATCTGGCCCGCCAGCCGGCGGGCGGAGACCTCGAGGGTGGCGGTGTCGGCGAGCATGGCGAGCACGCCCTCGATGGCACGGTCCAGGCGTGGGTCCTCGCCGCGGGCGCGGCCGACCTCGGTGAGCCAGGCCTCGAGCACCTCGGGCTCGCGCCCCAGGGCCCGCAGCACGTCGAGGGCGTTGACGTTGCCCGAGCCCTCCCAGATCGAGTTCAGCGGCGACTCGCGGAACAGCAGCGGCATCCCCGACTCCTCGACGTAGCCGTTGCCGCCCAGGCACTCCAGCGCCTCGGCCACCATCATCGGCGTGCGCTTGCACACCCAGAACTTCGCCAGCGGCAGCGCGATCCGCCGGAACGCCGCCTCGTGGGCGCGGTCGGGGTGGTCCGGCGTCTCGACGGCGTCCACGGCGGCCGCGAGGCGGATCGCCAGGGCCGTCGCCGCCTCGGACTCCACGGCCAGGTCGGCGACGACGTTCTGCATCAGGGGCTTGTCGGCGAGCACCCCGCCGAAGGCCGAGCGGTGCGCGACGTGCCACGACGCCTCGGCCAGGGCGTGGCGCATGAGCGCCGAGGACCCCAGCACGCAGTCGAGGCGGGTGGCCGCGACCATCTCGATGATCGTGCGTACGCCGCGGCCCTCGTCACCCAGACGCTGGGCCCAGGTGCCCTCGAACTCCAGCTCGGAGGAGGCGTTGGACCGGTTGCCCAGCTTGTCCTTGAGGCGTACGACGTCGAGCCGGTTGCGTTCCCCGGAGGGCAGCACGCGCGGCACGAGGAAGCAGCTCATCCCCTCGGGCGCCTGCGCCAGCACGAGGAACACGTCGTTCATCGGGGCGGAGGTGAACCACTTGTGCCCGTGCAGGGTGTACTCGCCGTCCACGGCGGTCGGGCGGGCCTCGGTCTCGTTGGCCCGGACGTCGGAGCCGCCCTGCTTCTCGGTCATCCCCATGCCGGCCAGCGCGCCGGACTTCTCCTCCAGCGGCCGCAGCCCGGGGTCGTAGGAGGTGGCGGCCAGCCGTGGCGTCCACTCCTTCGCGAGCGTCTCGTCGGCGCGCAGGGCCGGCACCGCGGCGTACGTCATCGAGATCGGGCAGCCGTGACCGGGGTCGGGCTGCCAGGCGAAGAACCCGGCCGCGCGGCGCACGTGGGCGTGCGGGTCCCCCTCCGCTTGCAGCTCCCAGGGGGCCGCCTGGAGCCCGTGGCCCACGGCGCGCTCCATCAGCCAGTGCCAGGAGGGGTGGAAGCGCACCTCGTCGACCCGGTTGCCGTAGCGGTCGAAGGGGGTCAGCGTGGGGGTGAACTCGTTGGCGAGCATGCCGTGCTCGCGGGCCTCCGCGGAGCCTGCCTCGGCGCCGAGCTGCTCGAGCGAGGCGACGGTCCCGGCCGAGGCGTGCCGGGTGACCGCGTCCACGAGCGCGGCATCGGAGGTGACGGTGTTGTGGCCCACCAGCGGCGGTGCCTGGTTGCGGGCTACCCGGTTGTCGGTCGTCATGGCCTTACCGTAGTTCTCATGGCAGTGGAAAGTGGTCCGCGGTCCTGGGCGCGGATGCTTTCGTGGGAGGCCGTACGCAGCGCAGTGTGGCGTCTCGTCGTCTCGACGGTGGCCACCTGCATGCGCAACCGGGTGACCGGCCTGGCCGCCGAGGCGGCGTTCTTCGCGGTGCTGTCGCTGCCGCCGCTGATCTTCGCGCTGGCGGGTTCGATCGGCTACATCTTCGCCCAGTTCAGCGACAGCGCCATCGCCGAGGTGCGCACCACGGTGCTCAACCTCGCCGGGCAGGCGCTGACGCCCGAGACGGTCGACAGCATCATCCGCCCGACCCTCAACGAGGTCCTGCGCGGCGGCGGGCGCTACGACGTGGTCTCGATCGGCTTCGTGCTCGCGCTGTGGTCGGGCTCGCGTGCCCTGAACGTCTTCGTCGACACGATCACGATCATGTACGGACTCGGCGGGCACCGCGGCATCGTCCGCACCCGCGCGCTGTCGTTCCTGCTCTACGTCCTCGGCATGCTGACCGGCGTCGTCACGATCCCGCTCGTCGTCGCCGGTCCCACGCTGGTGGCGCAGTGGCTGCCGGCGCAGCTCGACGTGCTCAACCGGCTCTACTGGCCGACGGTGCTGGTGCTGTGCACCTGCTTCCTGACCACGCTCTACCACGTCTCGGTGCCTGTCCGGACGCGCTGGCGCTACAACCTGCCCGGCGCGGTGTTCACGATGTTCTGCTGGGTCTTCGGCTCGGCGCTGCTGCGGATGATCCTGGTCGGTACGGCGAAGGGATCGACCTCGATCTACGGTCCGCTGGCCGCCCCGATCGCCGTGCTGCTGTGGCTCTACCTGCTCTCCATCGCCGTGCTCATCGGCGCGGCGCTGAACGCGGCCTTCGACCAGATCTGGCCGCAGAAGGAGCTCACCTCGGCCCGGCTGGAGCGGCTGCGCAAGCTGCGGCTGGACAACGTGCTCCCGTGGCGCACGTCGCTGGAGCGGGCCGAGGACGAGGCGACGGAGGAGGATCCCGACGTGCGTCGAGGCGAGGGAAATCCGGGTGCGCCGCAGGGGAGGGCGACGTAGGTTCGGCCTCATGACGGGAGTCCCGCGTTGACCGCCGCGCACGTGGCGGGGCCTGTCCGCGAGACCGGCTGCGTGCTGGCCCGCGAGACCGGTGTGCTGGTCGTCCTCACCGACCGCGGTCCGCTCCGGGCGACGTACGGCGCCCGGATGCTGGCCGCCATCGCCCGCGACCGATCCCGCGTCCCGGAGCCGGGGGAGTGGGTGTCGCTGCGGTGCTGGACGGACGGCCCGGTGACCGTCGAGGACCTCGTCAGCCGACCACGCCCGCGCCCCCTCGCCCCGGTCCTTCCGCTGCGCCCACGGCGGCGCTGAGGCGTCGTACGGGTAGACCGAGGGTCGCTGCCGGAGGCGCGCGGACCCCCGTGCCATGCTTCACGCGTGGGAAACGTGACCCTGCCGACCCCGGTGTTCCTGGCCGGCGGCGCGCTGTGCCTGCTGGCGGGCTACCTCGTCGGCTCCGTGGCCGGCCCGGACACCCCCGACCGCACCACCGGCACCGTCGTCAGCTTCGACTCGAGCAAGGCGAGGCTGTGCCTGGAGGGCGAGGCGATCCAGGACCAGGAGGGTGTCGACTCCGAGGGCAGGCTCTGCGGCACCCTGCGTCGTACGCCGAACTCCCAGGTCCCGCGCAAGGGCGACGACTTCCGTTTCGTCTCGGTGAGCACGTCCGGGGAGCTCGACGGCCGGGCCGAGAACCAGGTCGTCATCTACGGCGACGTCGTCGACTGAGGGTGGCCGTGTCGTCCGAAGGTCCGATCCCTCAGGGTTACTCCGGTCTGCTCAAGCTGCCCGCCCCCACGCGCTCGCCCTGGTGGGAGCTGACCCGGCGGGTGCTGCTCGCCGTCGGGATTCTGGTCTTCACCGTCCTGCTCGTCTACGTCGACCGCGACGGCTACGTCGACCAGACCGATCCGACCGGCGTGGTGGACCTCACCGACGCGATCTACTACACGACCGTCACGCTGAGCACGACTGGTTACGGCGACATCGCGCCCGTGGCCGAGCACGCCCGTCTGATCAACGCGTTCGTGATCACGCCGTTGCGCATCGCCTTCCTGGTGCTGCTGATCGGTACGACGCTCGAAGTTCTCGCCTCGCAGGGGCGGGAGATGTTCCGGGTCGCCCGGTGGAGGAAGAACATGGACCAGCACGTCGTCGTCGTCGGCTACGGCACGAAGGGGCGCAGCGCGGTCGACACGCTCGTGAGCAACGGCACCTCGCGCGACTCCGTGGTCGTGGTCGACCCCGACGGCATCGCCCAGGAGGAGGCGCACGCCGACGGCCTGGCGGTGGTCACCGGCGACGCGACCCGCCGCGAGGTGCTCCGACGCGCGGGGGTGCAGCGCGCGATCGCGGTCATCATCACGACCGCGCGGGACGACACCACGGTGCTGGCCACGCTCACGGTCCGCCAGCTCAACCCCGACGCCTACATCGTCGCGGCGGTGCGGGAGCAGGACAACGTGCCGCTGGTGCGCCAGAGCGGCGCCGACTCGGTGATCACCTCCTCCGAGGCAGTGGGCCGGTTGCTCGGCCTCGCGTCGTTCTCGCCCAACCTCGGCTCGGTGATGGAGGACCTGCTCACCTACGGCGAGGGGCTCGAGGTGGCGCAGCGTGACCTGCTGGTCAGCGAGGTGGGCAAGGCGCCGCAGTCGCTGCCCGACCAGGTGATCGCCGTGGTGCGCGACGAGAAGGTCTACCGCTACTTCGACCCGACGGTCACCCTGCTCGCCCGAGGCGACCAGCTGATCGTCGTACGCCCGGCCAAGGAGCTGCCGTGGGCGCCCCGTCCCGGCACCCACGACGAGGCGGGCTCCGACGAGGACGTGTGAGCGACCCGGGCGTGTCGTTGCGGTCCCCTCGTAGCATGAGACGAGCCGGCCGGCCGGGCCGCGAGCACCCGAGGTGGACGAGACAGTGAAGAAGGCTGCCAAGCGCGTCGTACTCGAGACCCTCGGGTGGGCGCTGGTCGTGCTCGGCATCGCCGCCCTGGTCCTGCCCGGCCCCGGCCTGCTCGCCCTGTTCGCGGGCGTGGCGCTGCTCGCGACGCAGTACGAGTGGGCCGAGCGGCGGGTCGAGCCGGTCAAGCGCAAGGCGCTCCAGGCGGCCGCCGACAGCGTGAAGACCTGGCCCCGGATCCTGGCGGGCTGTGCGGGCGTCGTGTGGCTGATCGGCCTCGGCGTGGTGTGGGGCATCGGTCCCGAGGCGCCGGGCTGGTGGCCGATCGACGACCGCTGGTGGATGCCGGGTGGGTGGACCACGGCTGCCTCCCTGATCGGCTCCGGGATCATCGCCGGGGCAATGATCATCTACAGCTACGTGCACTTCCGCGAGATCAAGCAGGAGCAGCCCGGCGACGAGGCGGAGACGCCCGCGGGCAGGGCGTAGGACCTCCGGCGCCAGGGTCCCTCGGCCCTTGCCGCCCACCGTCGCGAAGCGGGACGCTCGAGGTGGGCCGGACCTCGTGACGCTGCGTCCGGCGGAGGCCGCGAACGCCGGGAGGACACGATGAACACCAGTCACGAGAACGTCGCTCACTGGACCGTCGAGGTGCAGCTCAGCGACGTGGACGGACAGACCCACGCACGCGCCGAGCTCGTCACCGGGTCGCCCACCTCGCTGGGCGCGGTCGGCACGGCGCGGCTCTCGCCGAGGGACGGGTACGACGTGCCCGAGGTCGGCTACGAGCTGGCGGCGGGGCGGGCGCTCGCCGCGCTGGCCGAGGAGCTGCTCAAGACCGCCCAGGCCGACGTCGAGGGCATCAGCGACCTCGAGGGTCGCTGACCCGGGTCTCGTGACCGGCCGGGAGCCCCTGGCGATGAGCAGTCCTGTCCTGACCTTCCTGGGTGCGGCGGGCACCGTCACCGGCAGCAGGTTCCTCGTCGACACCGGGAGTTCGCGGGTCCTCGTCGATGCGGGGCTCTACCAGGGGCTCAAGGAGCTGCGGCGCCGCAACTGGGACGAGCTGGGCGTGCCCCCGGGCTCGGTCGACGCGGTGGTGCTCACCCACGCGCACCTCGACCACAGCGGTTACCTCCCGCGCCTGGTCCGCGACGGCTTCACCGGACCGGTGCTGTGCACCGAGGACACCCGCAAGCTCGCCGCGATCGTGCTGCGGGACAGCGCCCACCTCCAGGAGGAGGATGCGCGCTACGCCAACGAGCGCGGCTACTCCAAGCACCGTCCGGCGCTGCCGCTGTACGACGACGGCGACGTCGTGCGGACCCTGCCGCTGATCTCACCGGTCGCCTTCGGCGAGCGGTGCCAGGCGGCACCCGACGTGCACGTGACGCTGTCGCCGGCCGGGCACATCCTGGGCTCGGCCACGGTGCTCCTCGAGGCGGCCGGGTCCCGGGTGCTGTTCAGTGGCGACCTGGGACGCGGCAACCACCCGCTGCTGAGGGCCGCTCCGTCGCCCCCGGGTGTGGACGTGGTCGTCGTGGAGTCCACCTACGGCGACCGCGAGCACCCCGACGCGGATCCCGACGTGCTGGCCGCGGCGGTGCGGCGCACCGCCAAGCGTGGCGGCACCGTGCTGGTCCCGGCCTTCGCGGTCGACCGCACCGAGCTGGTGCTCCTCGAGCTCGACCGGCTCACGCGGGCGGGACAGGTGCCGCGGCTGCCGGTGTACGTCGACAGCCCGATGGCCCTGGCCGCGCTGGAGGTCTACCGCGCCGCCCTCCGCTCACACTCGGCGCAGCTGCGCCCGGAGGCAGCGGGAGCGCTGGATCGGCTCGGCGACGGCGACGGTCTCGACCTGCGCGCGGTCAGGGAGGTGGCCGACTCGGTGGCGCTCAACGAGCCCGACTACCCGTGCATCGTCATCTCCGCCTCGGGGATGGCGACCGGCGGGCGGGTCGTGCACCACCTCGCCCACCAGCTGCCCGACCCGCGCAACTGCGTGGTGCTGACCGGCTACCAGGCCGTGGGCACCCGCGGGCGGCAGCTGCTGGAGGGCGCGACGCAGCTGAAGATGCACGGTCGCTACGTCCCGGTGCGCGCAGAGGTGGTGGAGGTCCAGGACTTCTCGGTGCACGCCGACGCCGACGAGACGATCGGGTGGCTGCGTCGTTCGCCCGCGAGGCCGCGCGTCGCCTACGTCGTGCACGGCGAACCGGAGGCGGCGTACGCCCTGGCGCGGCGGATCGGCTCGGACCTGGGCTGGGACGCCGTGGTGCCGCGGCAGGGCGAGCGCGTCCGGCTCGACTGAGTCGGTGACGTCTCGAGCCTCGGCTCGTGTGTCGGGCGACCGGCTGGCCGATTGCGGGACCTTCGCCACTGACTCCTTCGCGCGGGCCGAGGTTGGATCAAGTGAGGGGTTTCTGGGGGCCGCAGAGAGGAGCAGGCGATGTCAGTCGCACCGCAGTCCATGCCGATCGAGGTCACGTTGCGCGGCAATGTCGGGGAATTCGCCGGCGGCTACGCGCGCGACAAGGTCGCGACAGCGCTCGAGGTCGCCCACCGACCAGTGCTGCACGCCCACGTGGTCCTCGACTTCAGGCACGACCCGGGGCTGGAGCGCCGCGCCGTCGCCGAGGCCACCGTGGACGCCAACGGGACGACGGTCCGGGCGAAGACCGCGGCGCCGACCATGAATGAGGCCGTCGACGACCTGGAGTACCGCCTGCGCCGCCAGCTGGTGCAGCTGAAGGAGCGGAACCAGACCCGGCACCGGTGGACCGGGATCGCGGAGGAGGGCGAATGGCGGCACGGCGACGTGCTCCGCCGTCCGTTGCCGTACTTCCCGCGAGCCGAGGAGTCCCGCGACGTGGTCCGGCGCAAGTCCTTCGCCAGCATGCCGATGACAGTGGAAGAGGCGGCGTACGAGATGGACCTGCTCGACCACGACTTCTTCCTCTACCGCGATGCCGATTCGGGCAAGCCTGCGCTGGTGCACCGCCGATCGGGAGGGTATGGCGTGCAGGGAGCCACACCGACGACGGTCGTGGCCACGGTCACCTACGAGGCCCCGCCCTCGGTCATGACCGATGACGAAGCACGCACCCGCCTCGAGGCCGACGGCGAGCCGTTCGTCTTCTACCTGGACAGCCGCACCGGCGGAGGGCGTGTGCTGTACCACCGGTACGACGGCCACTACGGGCTGATCACCCTGACGGCCTGAACCTCGCGAGCACGCACGATGCCTGGTCTGGTCCCCCTGGAAGTGGCCATGGGACTTTGGACCCTGTTCCCGCACGTGGCATCGAGCGATCCTGAGAGTGGCCTGCGAGACGGGCGAGGGAGCCGAAAGGCTGAGAGGTCACCGAGTTGCAGAACAAGGTGACGACCCCCATCACCTGACCCGGACAATACCGGCGAAGGGAAAGCGCCTCGCAGGTCCTTTCCTGTCACCCGGAAAGTCCGCGTGCTGGTGTCGCTCGACGAGCCGGACTGTCCGCGCAGCCTCATCTCCGCCTTCGCGGATGGGCACCGGCCGTGTCGGGGTCCAGCACTTCTCGGCGCAGGCCGACCCCCCGCGAGACGGATCGGCACAGCTCGGGTGGGACGCGGTCGTGCCGTGCCACGATGGAGGCGGGGTGTTCGCTGAAAGGCGGTCGGATGTCCGGGACGGCTCTGTTCGCCGCCAGCGTCGCGGTCTATGCGGGCATCCCGTTGCTGCTGGCGGTGCGGCGTACGCCGTTCCAGTTCCTGCTGCTCTACGCCTACATCGCCAGCGTGCTCACCATTGGCGGGCTCCTGGGCGCGATGTACGTGCTACCCGTCGGCGGGATCACACTGTCCCCGGGGCAGGTGGCCTACGGGGCCTTCATGTTCTCCACGCTGATCACGGTGATCGTCGGACGTGACCTGCAGGTGGTGCGCAACGTCGTGCTGCTCACCGTCGCGGTCGACGTGCTGGTGTTCGCGGTGTTCAAGATCAGCCACCTGGCACTGTCCGAGCCAGGCGTGCCGAGTCGCTACGGGGTCTCGGCGGCCGTCTTCGACGAGTCCCTCCGCGTCGTCGTCCTCGGCGGTGTCCTGATCATCCTCGAGCTGCTGGGCCTGCTGGCCGTGCTGGAGCTGGCCAAGCGTCGCCTGCCGCGATGGTGGATGGCTCCCGTCTACGTGCTCGCCTACGTGGTCATCCTCGTGCTGGACGGGGTGCTGTTCCCGATCGTCGTCACGCCGCCTGCCGGCGGCCTGGCCGATCTGATCTCCGACGGAGTGCCGGCCAGGCTCGTGCTGGCCGGCGCCTACGCGATCCCCCTCGTCCTCTTCGTGGCGCTCTACCCGCGACTCGTGCAGCGGTTCGAGGAGACGCCACTCAACCTCCACGAGCTGGTGTCGCTGCGCCGCGACCCCATGCTGGAGCGTCTCGACGAGCAGGAGGCGGAGCTGCGGGTGCGCACGGAGGAGGCGGCGAGCGCCACCGCGACCGTGAGCCGCATCATCGACGCCGCGAGCAACACCCTCATCGTGGCCACGGACCCGGGGTTCGTGATCACCCACTTCAACCGCGGCGCGGAGGAGCTCCTGGGCCGTCCCGCGCGCACCGCGATCGGCCGTCCGGTGACCGGGTTCTACGAGCAGGAGGAGCTGGCGCGGCACGCGGAGGAGCTGGGCGTACGCCCACTGCTGGAGGAGGTCGTGCCTGCCCTGGTACGACGAGGGACGCCCAGCGACTGGACCCTGATGACCGGCTCGGGAGAGCGCCGGACCATGTCGCTGAGCTTCACCGAGATCCGCGACGACGGACGGCTCATCGGCTACCTGTGCGCGGGGGAGGACGTCTCAGCGCGCGCTCGCACCGAGTCAGCGCTCACCGAGGCGCTGCGTCGCGAGTCGGAGTCGGTGGCCCGGCTCGAGGAGGCCGACCGCGTCAAGGACGAGGTGGTCTCGACGATCAGCCACGAGCTGCGGACGCCGATCAGCAGCATCCAGGGCTACTCCGAGATGCTCACCGCCGGCGACTTCGGGGACCTCGACCCCGAGCAGGAGGCGGCGCTGGGGAAGGTGCTGCGCAACACCGCCCGGCTCTCGTCCCTCGTCGACGACCTCCTGCACCTCGACCGTGCGCAGTCCGGCCAGCTGGAGCTGCGCCGCGTGCCCACCGACATGGTGGCGATCACCCGGGAGGCCTGGGAGTCGCTGCAGCAGGTGAGCCGGGAACGCGCGCTCACCCTGGAGCTGGTGGTGCCCGACGAACCGGTGTCGGTGCTCGGTGACCCCCGCGCCCTGGAGCGGGTCGTGCTCAACCTGGGCAGCAACGCCATCAAGTTCACCCCCGATGACGGACGCGTCACGGCCTCGGTCGCGCGCACCGAGGCCGGCTGTGTCCTCATCATCGCCGACACCGGGGTCGGCATCGCCGAGGCGGACCAGCCGCGCGTCCTCGGGCGCTTCTACCGCTCCTCGGACGCCCGCCGTCTCGCCGTCCCCGGCTCCGGACTGGGCCTGAGCGTGGTCGACGCGATCGTGGCCGGCCACGGCGGCACCATCGACATCGACTCGGAGCCGGGCAGGGGGACGACCGTCACCGTGGTGCTGCCGCTCGCGGAGGAGGGGCCGGACGGCTGAAGCGGCGCCTCAGCTCGACGTCGTCGACCCGCTGCCGGCGACCCGGAGGAGCAGCAGGATGACGATCGCGCCCACGACGGAGCCGATCAGACCGCTCGGTCTGAGCTCGATGCCGTCGCCGGCGAGGAGGCTCGCGATCAGCCCGCCGACCAGCGATCCACCCAGCCCCACCGCGAAGAGCATCGGCCAGCGGACCGGACCGCGACCCACGAGCAGATGGGCCGCCCAGCCGGCCGCGAGACCGATGACGACGATGGCGAGGATGAGCATGCGGCGGTCCTCCACGGGCGGCGGGCCAGCGGGCAGTTCCCTGGCATCGGCCCACTCTAGGGAGCGGGGCGGCGGCCCTCCTCATCCCGGGCGGGTGAACGTGGTGCGCCCGCAGTGGCACGCAGGCCCCACGCCACGGTCCGGCGGTCGCCCGGCTCCCCGGCCGGCGCCAGCACCCCGACCTCGCCGGTGCCGAAGGCGTTCGGCGCCGCCGTCATCGGCTCGACCGCGACGGCGGTGCGGGCGCCGGGGGTGCCCTCACCGGTGAACACCTGCACGTGGTCGTGCTCGGCGTCCATCCAGAGCTCGGCGCTGCGTCCGGTCCCCGGGTGACGCAGGGTCACCACGGCCAGGCCGTCGGGCCCGCGCGCGAGGTCGGTGAAGGCGTCGTCGAGGACCAGGTCGCCGAGCAGCCTCCCGGCGCGCAGGTCGTACGCCGTGCCGCTGACGTCCGCGTGGCCCACCGGGATCTTCCGGTCGTCGAGCAGGAGGCGCGTGGCCGCCGGCACCGTGAGCTCCCACGCGTCGACCGGGTCGTCCCCGACGGTCAGGTAGGGGTGCGCACCGAACGCGACCGGCGCAGGGGACTCGCCGAGGTTCACGGCCGTGACCGTCGTGCGCAGACCCGCCGAGGACACGGAGTGGTCCACCTCCACGTCGAGCGTCCACGGGTAGCCCGGCTGCGCCATCAGCCGGCATCCCAGGACCACCCGCGCGGCGTCGTGCTGCCGCAGCTCCCAGGACAGCCATCGGACCAGGCCGTGCAGCGCATGCCCGAGCTCGGGCTCGTTGACGGGCAGCTGGAGCTCGCGCCAGCCGAAGGTGTACCTGCCGTCCGCGACCCGGTTCGGCCAGGGGACCAGCAGCTGACCACGTCCGCCGGGCGCCGGCACCTCGGCCGGGAAGCCCGCGACCACCCGGTGGCCGTCGAGCTCCAGCAGGCGCAGTCCGGCGCCGCACTCGGTGACCACGGCCCGGTAGCCCGCTGCCTCGATCTCGTGCTGCCTGCTCGCGGGCTGCGCCATCGGTTCCTCCTCCTCGGTCCCCCGGGACGCTGTCGTCCTCCACCCATGGTTGCCCACGCCGGACCGGTCGTGCTGACGTCGGTCCCGCGCGGGCCCTTCGGCCCTGTCGGCGGGCTTCGCCTCCGGCGTTGAGTTGGAGGAGACAACCGTTCGAGGCAGGGAGGTGTCCCCGCGATGCCACGACCTCGGGACGTGCTCCAGCGCTTCCGCTACGCGGGAGCGCCCGGCTCAGCGGCCGGGGGAGGGGTCCCGGCAGACCGAGCGGCCGAGGCGGCCGCCGAGCTCGAGCCGCTGCTCCGGCTCCTCGACCCGGCGCAGGAGGAGGCCCGGCGGCTGAGGGACTCGGGCGTCCGCGAGGCCGGGGACGTGCGACGTCGGGCGGAGGACGAGGCCGAGCAGCGTGCGAGCGCGGCTCGGGCGGCGGCAGCCGCTGTGCGGGCGCAGGCCGCGGCCGACGTCGTGCGGCGCGCCGCCGACCACGAGGCCGAGGTGCGCGGCGCCGCTGAGCGTGAGGCCCGGCTGGTCCGGGAGGTGGCTGCGGCGCGGATGCCGGAGTACGTCGACCGCGTCGTGGCCGCCGTGGTGTCCTCGATCACCGGCGGCGAACCGTGACGGCGGCCTGGGTCGCCGGGTCCGTGCGAGCCAGGGCGCTGGCGCGAGGCGCACTCGACCCGGCGGCGGGTCGTTCCGTCGCGCACACCGGTTCGGTGCGTTCCGCGGTGGCGCTGCTCATGGAGACTCCCTACGGGCGGGAGCTGGGCGCGACCGACGATCTGGCGCAGGCCCAGCACGCGGTGGGCGCCACGTTGCTGTGGCGGTTGCGGGTGCTCGCGGGCTGGGTGCCCCGCCCGGGCGCCCATCTCCTGCGGGTGCTGGCCGCGGGGTTCGAGGTGGCCAACGTCGACGAGCACCTCGCCCGGCTCGAGGGACGGCCGAGCGGACCGGCGTACGGACTGGGGACGCTGGAGACGGCCTGGGCACGCCTGTCCGCCAGCCGGTCCGCCGACGGGCTGCGCACGAGGCTGATCGCCTCCGCGTGGGGTGATCCGGGCGGGACCACCGCCTGGGAGGTGCACGTGGCGATGGTCCTGGCGTGGGCCGAACGCGTCGACCACGCTGCCCGTCCCGGTGGCGGGGGAGTGGGCCCGCGCGGCCACCGCGGTCCTGCTGGTGCGCGAGTCGCTCCTCGTCCGGCGGGCGCTGCCGGACGCGGTCGTCCGGCGCGCGACGCGGGTGCTCGGCCCCGCTCCGGTCGCCGTCCTGACCGATCCGTCCAGCTCCCTGGCCGAGGTCCGCAGGACCCTGCCGCGGTCCCAGCAGTGGCTCTGGGCGGACGCCGTCGGCGTCGGCGACCTCTGGCGCGCCGAGGCAGCCTGGCGCCGCCGCGTCGCGGACGACGCCTGGTCGCTGCTGCGGCGGGGGAGGAACGGTCCGGAGAGCATCGTGGGCGCCGTCGGCGTCCTCGCCGCGGAGGCGTGGCGGGTGCAGGCGGCGCTCGAGCTCGCGGCACGTGGTGGCAGCGCCGCGTCCGGCGTCGACCCCGCGCTCGAAGGGGTGCTCCGATGAGCTGGCGTGAGGCCCAGGAGCCGGTGCGGATGCGGCGCGTCGCCGTCGTCGCGCCCTCGACGCTGCTGCGCCGGGCGCTGGTGGTCGTCGCGGACGCGGGCACGGTCGAGCTCGACGTGGTGACCGACCGGGCGCCGAGGACCGCCACGGGCGCTGCTCAGCAGCTGCTCCAGGAGCGCGGCGCCGACGCCCTGCTGGCGCCTCGTCTCACCGTCGAGACGCCCGACCTCGAAGCGCTCTCCCGCGCCGGACGGACGGACCTGCTCGCCGGGGAGGCGGAGCTGGAGCGCCTCGCGGACGGGGCGGTCGTGCGGGGCGAGGTGTCCGCGGTCGCGGGCTGGATGCCCGTGGCGGCGGTGACCGACCTGCGGGACCGGCTCGCGGGAGAGGGCTGCTCCCTGTGCGAGCTGCCGCTGCCCCGCGGGGTGGATCCGCCGACGCTGCTGCGCAGCGGCGGGCAGGTCCGGCGCTCCTTCGCACCGCTGGTCGACACCTACGCCACGGTGCCCTACGTCGACGTCGATCCCACGATCCTCGCCGGGGCGGCCTACGTCGTCATGTTCGCAATGATGTTCGGCGACGTCGGTCACGGCGCACTGCTGGTGCTGGCCGGCCTCCTGCTCCGCACGGGACGACCCGCCTGGGCCGCCGGAGCTCGACGGGTCTGGCCGTTCGTGGTGTCGGCAGGTGTGGGCGCGATGGCGTTCGGCTTCGCCTACGGCGAGTTCTTCGGCCCTACGGGCGTCGTACCGGTCCTCTGGCTCCGCCCGCTCGACGAGCCGGTCACCCTGCTGGGCGTCGCCCTGGGGGTGGGCGCGGTGCTGCTGTCGGGCGCCTACGGCCTCGGGATCGTCAACCGGTGGCGCGAGGGCGGTTGGCCGCTGGCGCTCGTGTCCGCCTCGGGCGTGGCCGGGGCGGCGATCTTCGCGGGGGCCGGGATCCTCGTCCTCGGGCTCGTGGCCGCGCCGACCTGGCTGGCGGTGGTCGGCGGAGTGCTGGCGGCAGCGGGGCTGGTGCTCTGCTACGTCGGGTTCCTGGCCGCGGCGGGCGGCGGCGCGGCGGGAGCCACCCAGGCGACCGTGGAGCTCTTCGACACCACTCTGCGGCTCGGCACCAACGTGGTCTCCTTCGCCCGGCTCGCCGCCTTCGGCCTGACCCACGCCGCCCTGAGCCTCGTGGTGTGGGACCTGACCACCGCTCTGTGGGGCGACGGCGGTCCCTCGATGCTGCTCGCCGTCCTCTCCTTCGTGGTGGGCAACGCGCTGGCGTTCGCCCTCGAGGCACTCATCGCGGGGGTGCAGGCGCTGCGACTGTCGTACTACGAGCTGTTCTCACGTGTCTTCGCCGGCGAGGGGCGTCCCTTCCGGCCCTGGCACGTCCCCGTCGAGACGCCGGACGTCGAGCCCGCGCCGACCGGCACCGTCACAGAAGGAGCAGGTGCAACGTCATGATGGTCTGGGTCGTCGTTCTCCCCGTCCTCGCGGTGGCCACCGCCGCGTCGCTCGCCCTCCTCCGTCGCCGGCCCCGGGTGGCCGTCTTCGCACTCGTCGCCGTCGACGGGGTGGTGCTGCTCGCGTCGCTGGTCGTGGTGGTCGCCGGCGTCGGCTCCGACTCGGCGGCGGCGCAGGCCTCGGTGGCGACCGCGCAGACAGGGTCGTCGGGGTCCGACGCTTGGGCGGCCCTGCTCGGCGCCGCGATCGCGGTGGCCGGGTCGTCCATCGGGGCGGCCATCGCGGTCGCCTACACGGGCGCTGCCGCGCTGGCGGCGATGAGCGAGAGACCCGAGCTCTTCGGTCGGGCGATGGTGATCGTCGGGCTCGCCGAGGGGATCGCGATCTACGGCCTGATCGTCGCGATCATCTTGATGGGGAAGGCATAGCGCGATGGGCCGACTCGCCGTCATCGGGGAGCACCCGAGGGTCGTCGGCTACGAGCTCGCCGGTGCGCTCGTGCTCCCCGCGGAGGGAGAGCAGGCCGTGCGCGCCGCCTGGGACGCCCTTCCGGCCGACGTGGCCGTCGTGATCCTCTCTCCGGCAGCGGCCGCACTGGTCCCCGAGGACCGGCGCCGCACCGCGCCTCTGCGGGTGGAGATGCCGCAGTGACCGCCTCGGAGTGGGACCCGTCCCTGGAGCCGGTACGCCGGGCACTCCTCGACGCGGCCCGGAAGGACGCGGCCCGGGCCCTCGACGACGCGGTGCGGGACGCCGACGGGACCCGGCGACGCGCAGCGGCGGCCGAGCAGCAGGTCGAGGACGAGGCGCGTGCCAGCGGGGCCTCCGACGGCGAGCTGGAGGTCGCGGGCAGCCGTCGGCGGCTCCGCAGCGAGGCCCAGGCCACCGTCCTCGCCGCGCAGCGCGACGCCTACCTCGAGCTGCTCGCCCGGGTGCGCGGACGGCTTGCGGCAATGCGTGACGACGAGTCCTACCCGCAGCTCAGGCAGCGTCTCGTCGAGCGGGCGAACGCGACACTGGGACCGGACGCCACGATCATCGACGCGCCCGAGGGCGGGATCGTCGCGAGCCTGCAGGGCCGGACCCTCGTCCTCACCCTGCCCGTCCTCGCCGACGGCGTGGCGACGTCGATGGGTTCCGCGATCGAGGGGTTGTGGACGCCGTGAGGATCGGCTCGGACGTCGAGCCGGCACCTCGGGTCGTCCGGGTGTCCGGGTCGCTCGTCGAGATCGAGGGCCTGCCGACCGCCTCCATGTCCCACGTCGTTCTCCTGGGCGAGGACCGCCTGCAGGCCGAGGTCGTCGGCGTCCGCTCCGACCGGGTCACCGTGCAGGCCTACGAGAGCACCGCCGGTCTGGCGCCCGGAGCCCCGGTCGTGCCCACCGGGGCGGCGGTGTCGGCCCCGCTGGGTCCTGGGCTGCTGGGCGGCGTCTTCGACGGCCTGCTGCGGCCGCTGTCGACGGGGCAGACCTGGCTGTCTCCCGGAGCAACGGCCGCGACCACCGACGGCAGGGCCTGGACGTTCCACCCCTCGGTGCGCCACGGAGACCGGGTCGGCCCCGGCGACGAGCTGGGGGTGGTGGATACCCAGGGCTCGCTGCGACCGCCCGTCCTGGTTCCTCCGCACGTCTCGGGTGAGGTCGAGGACGTGCTGGCGGCGGGGGAGTGGCAGGCCGACGCGGTGGTTGCGCGCGTCGGCGGCGCCGAGGTGCGCATGGTCCAGAGCTGGCCGGTACGCCGCCCGCGACCGTGGCGGGAGCGGCGGGAGTCCGCCGAGCCCCTGCACACCGGGCAGCGGGTGCTCGACCTGCTCTACCCGGTGTCGCGCGGGAGCAGGGCTGCCGTGCCGGGCGGGTTCGGCACCGGCAAGACCGTCCTGCTCCAGCAGATCGCGAAGTGGTGCGACGCGGACGTGATCGTCTATGTCGGCTGCGGGGAGCGCGGCAACGAGATGGCCGACGTCGTGGAGGAGCTCGACGAGCTCGAGGATCCCCGGACGGGCGACCGCCTGATCCGGCGTACGGTCATCATCGCCAACACCTCGAACATGCCGATGATGGCCCGCGAGATCAGCATCTACACCGGCGTGACGGTCGCGGAGTACTTCCGGGACATGGGCTTCCACGTCGTGGTCATCGCCGACTCGACCTCGCGTTGGGCCGAGGCCCTGCGCGAGTTCGCCTCGCGCACCGGCGCGCTGCCGGCGGAGGAGGGGTACCCCTCGACCCTGCCCTCCGCACTGGCGGCGTTCTACGAGCGTGCCGGCGACGTGGTCACTCTGGGCGGCCGCTCGGGCTCGGTCACCATCGTCGGCGCCGTCTCGCCGCCCGGCGGAGACATGACCGAGCCGGTGACGGCCCACACCGAGAGGTTCGTCCGGGCGTTGTGGAGCCTCGACCGCGACCTCGCCTACTCGCGCCACTACCCCGCGGTGGCCTGGAACGGGTCGTTCTCGCGGGACGGTGACGAGCTCGCCGCCTGGCAGGCGGCGCACGGGGACCCGGCCTGGTCCGGGCGCCGACAGCGGGTGATCGCCACGCTGGCCGAGGCCGACCGGCTCGAGGGTCTCGCCGAGCTCGTCGGCCTGGCGTCCATGCCGGGGGCGGAGCGCACGGTCATGCTGGCCGGACGCCTGCTCCGCGAGGGCGTGCTGCAGCAGAGTGCCCTGAGCACGCTGGACGCCTTCTGTGACGCCGATCGCGGAGCCGCGATCGTCGACATGGTGCTGTCGGTCGTCGAGTGCTGCCACGGCCTCATCGAGCGCGGCGTCCCGGCCACGGTGATCGAGGAGCTGGACTTCGGGCCCGTCGTCCGAGCCCGCGAGGAGGCCCCCGACGCCGCCGCGGTCGCCGACCGTCGCGACACGATGCTCCACCGGTTGGCGGCGCTGGCATGACCGCGGAAGAGGTGATGCGGCACGCGCTCCGTGCGGTCGAGTACACCGAGGTGACGGAGGTGCGCGGCCCGCTGCTCGTCGTTCGAGGCGTGGCCGGGGTGGGGTGGGACGAGTTCGCCGACGTCCGCCTCGACTCCGGCGAGGTCCGGCACGGTCTCGTCCTGGAGGTGGACGGCGACCTGGCCGTGCTGCAGGTGCTCGAGGGGACCGACGACCTGGCTCTCACCGGCAGCCGGGTCCGTTTCCTCGGTGAGGCCCTGCACGTGCCGGTGGGGCCGGGGTGGCTGGGCCGGACCTGCAACGGTCGCGGAGAGCCCACGGACGGCGGCCCCCCGGTGCTGGGGTCGGACCGCGCAGCGGTCGCCGGGCACCCGATGAACCCCACCCGTCGTCAGCCGCCCGCCGAGCCGGTCCTCACGGGGGTGTCCGCCATCGACGCCCTGTGCACACTGGTGCGGGGCCAGAAGCTGCCGGTGTTCTCCCAGGCGGGGCTGCCCCACCTCGAGCTGGCGACGCAGGTCGCCGCGCAGGCCACGGTGGCGGACGCCCCCTTCTCGGTCGTCTTCGCCGGGATGGGCCTGACCCACACCGACGCGGCGGCCGTGCGGGACGCGCTCGAGGAACGCTCGGCCGCCGGTGAGCTCGCGCTCTTCCTCAACACCGCGGACGAGCCGGTCGTGGAGCGGGTGCTCACTCCGCGGATCGCGTTGACCGTCGCCGAGCACCTCGCCTTCGCGATGGGGCGGCACGTGCTGGTGGTGATGGCCGACATGACGTCGTACGCCGAGGCGTTGCGTGAGGTCTCGGCGGCCCGCGGCGAGATCCCCGGGCGCCGTGCCTTCCCGGGGTATCTCTACAGCGACCTCGCCTCGCTCTACGAACGCTGTGGGCGCGTGCGGGGGCTGCCTGGCTCGGTGACCGTGCTGCCCGTGCTGACCATGCCCGCGGGCGACATCACCCATCCGGTGCCGGACCTGACGGGCTACATCACCGAGGGCCAGGTCGTCCTGTCCCCGGACCTCCACGCTGCCGGGATCTACCCTCCCGTCGACGCTCTCGGGTCGCTGTCTCGCCTGATGCGCAAGGGAGCAGGTCCCGGGCGCACCCGCGAGGACCACCTCGACGTCGCCGCCCAGGTCGTCGCCGCCTTGAGCCGGTCCCGACAGGCGCGGGAGCTCGCGGAGCTCGTCGGCGAGGACGCCCTGAGCGACACCGACCGCGCGTACCTCGCGTTCGCGGGGGAGGCAGAGCGTCGACTGCTGGACCAGCACGTGACCGAGCGACGCACCATCGACCAGACGCTCGACCGCGCCTGGGAGGCTCTCGCCTTCCTCCCGAGCCGTGAGCTGACGATGCTCTCGACCGCACAGCTCAACGCCCGGCTGCCCAGCCCCCGGAGGCGATGAGCCGTGGCGCGCCTTCGCGGTCTCCCGCCTGGCCGGGCCGGCCAGATGTGGTTGCAGCACCGGCTCGCGGTGGCCGGGCGTGGCGCCGAGCTGCTCGACCAGAAGCTGCGGATCCTTCACGAGGAGGGGCAGCGGCTGGCTCTGCTCACCCGGCGCACCGGGGCGGCGTGGGACGCCGCCCATCGCGAGGCCGAGACGTGGCTGCTGCGTGCCGTGCTGCTGACGGGGGAGCGGGGGGTGCGGCTGGCCTCCCGGCCTCCCTCGACCGAGGTGGAGCTCGCCTGGACGCACAACATGGGCACCTCCTACCCGGTCGAGGCGAGGGTGACGATCGCCGAGGTGCCGAGCTCGGCCCCGCCTGCCGCGAGCGCTGCCCTCGTGTCGGCGCGTGCGGCCTATGAGCGCGCCGCCGAAGCAGCCGCACAGCACGCAGCGGCCCAGGCTGCCGAGCGGATCCTCGCGGCCGAGGAGGCGGCGGTCCGCCACCGCCTGCGAGCGCTGACGGCGCACTGGATCCCGAGGCTGGGCAGCGAGCTGGCGCAGATGCGGCTCGCCCTGGAGGAGCAGGAGCGGGCCGACGCGCTGCGGCGGCGATGGGCACAGGCGGCGACCGGCGCGCAGGCGACGGCGGACCGAGCAGGAAGGGGAGAGCGATGACGCTCGGGAGGATCCTGGTGGCGGTCGACGACACCCCCGCGGCGCTGCACGCCGCCCGCGCTGCGGTGGACCTCGCCCCCACCCAGGCGGCGCACGTGCGGTTCGTGCACGTGCTCACCGACGGCGAGCTGGCCCGGCACTTCGCCGCCGCGCACCGCGCCACCCGGCACAACAGCGGCCTGCAGGCACGGCGCGCCTCGGGGGCCGCGTCGCTGCTGGCCCACGTGGCCGCGGTGGCACGCCGCGCCCAGGTCCCCGCCGAGACCCTCGACCTCCAGGGCGACCCGGCCTCGGTGATCCTCGACGAGGCGGCCTCCTGGCCGGCCGACCTGGTGGTGCTCGGCAGGTCGCGGGCCCGGGGCGCCGGGCACTCCTTCCTCGGTCCGGTCGCGCGGCACGTCCTGGAGTTCAGCGAGGTCCCGGTCCTGGTCGTGCCAGACGGAAGACCGTGACGCCTCGCCGGCGCCGGGCTCACTCGGACTCGAAGGACCGCTGGAGCGACGCGAGGGTGCGTGTCCGCTCCGCCCTCGCCATCAGTGCCGCGCCCGGCCTCATGAGCCGCATCGGCCCGAAGAGCTCTCCGATGGCGACGTGGTGCACGACCGTGGTGTCTCCGTCCGCCTCGAGGACTGTACGCCGGTCGCGCCTGCATCACCTGCCGGCCGAACAGGTGCAGCGACTCGCGGAAGGCGATGCGGTGCGGCGGCTCGAACTCCGTCACCTCGCCCTCGAACGTGCCCATCCGCGTGACGTCGTCGTACGTCGTGCCGAGTCGGACCGGGAGGTCCGAGGTCACCCGGCAGCGGCGGAACAGCCCGGTGCGGTGCATCCACCGCCCCTGGCCGGGCAGATCGGCCAGCCGCTCGAACACCAGGCGCACTGGTTGCCTGATCACGATACGTGCCTCGAAGCGGACCGTGCTGCTGTCCAACGCTCTCCCCACCCTCTCGCAGGCGGCAGAACCAGAGTAGGCGCCGGGAGTGCTGCCGGGGTAGGTGCGCAAGGGCCGCGGCTGCCGTCGTCGCGACGACCGCGGGGACCCGGCCATCGACCGGGTCCCGCGGTGGGGGTAGGCTCAGGCCGGCAGCCCGGCGGTGATCGGGGCGGGCCGGAAGCCCTTGACGATCAGGTAGACGCCCAGGCTCAGCTCCCAGAAGAACTCCGGGACGACGGCGAGGTTGTGCCAGCCCGAGCCGGCCTCGATCCAGCCGAGGACGACGGCTGCTCCGGACAGGACGATCAGTGATCCACCGACCAGGCCCAGGACGGCCATCCCGCGCGGGACCAGGCCGGACCGGTACATCAGGTAGCCGAGGATCAGCCCGTTCCCGATGCCCACGACGAACCCCGGGCCGAGGTTGAAGGTCCACTCCTGCAGGGCGGTCAGCGCGTCGCCGACCAGGGTCACGCCGGCGGCGTCGGCCACCCCGGCGTGGTCCTGCCGGAACGTCACGATCGTCAGCACGCTGAGGATGCCGACGGCGATGAAGACGGACTCCATGACGCGCGCGGTCACGAAGGCGAGGGCGAGGTTCTCGTGCTGCCGCTTGAGCAGGGAGAACAGGAACACCGCCGTACCGATGTTGGCGACGATGAGGACCAGCTCCGCCAGCGCTCCCCACAGGACCCTGGCGTCCTCGCCGGGGCCGGCGACGTAGTCGCTGTCGAACAGCGGCGGGTAGAAGGCGAACTTGGCGGCGATGGACGTGACGTAGGTGATCACGAACAGCCAGCCCACGATGAGGGCTGTCCTCCTGAGCGAGCCTGTCTGTGCGCGTGCCGGTCCTTGCTCGGTGACGGGGTAGGTCGTGGTCATGGCGATCTCCTTCTGCTTGCTGGACGGGCCGGGTGGTGGAGCCGTGTCAGTCGGGGTCGACCGGCACGAGGGAGATGAGCGGCAGGCCGAGGTCGCGCATCCGGGTGAGCAGTCCGTGGAGGGCGGCCTGGTCGGCCACCGGTCCGCGGACGAGGGTGGTGCCGTCGTCCTGGTGGACGAGCCGGAGACCGTCGAACCACGCGGTCCAGCGGTCGTCGAGGTGCCCCCGGACGCGGATCTCGTACCAGTCCTGCGAGCTCGACTGGTCGTTGATGCCGGTCACGGGCTCCTCCTCTGCTCCGCGGACGATCCACCGCTGGTGTGGTGTGCCGTCCGATGTCGTGAAGCTAGGAGTCGACGTGATGAGCGGGCGTCATCAGATGTGATGAGTACGGCGAGATCGCGCGCGATGTCCCGCGGGTCTGCGCTGGCCACGGGCCTGGTGGAGGCGTTGATCCCACGGAAGGGTGGAGTCATGCCGGCACCACGGAAGTATCCGGACGAGCTTCGCGATCGGACGATCCGTCTGATCGAGGATCTGCTTGCAGATCCAGATCTTGAGCTGTCGGTTCACCGAAGGTAGGTCGTCGTGCCACGGGTGGTTAGGCGGAAGACCCACACGGTTCCTGGCTTCGATCCCTGAGCGACGATGGAGCGAGCACTGCCACCTCGGGCGTGGGGATCGGCAACAGGTCCCACCGGTCCTCGTAGCCCGCGAAGTACTCGACTTTGATGCGAGCACGGGTCACGGGGCGTTGCGTTTTCCAGCTTGGGCGAGCGGGTCGGTCAACCAGTCCGTGTGCACGGGCGTGCGGAGGAGTGACACCGCGATGTCACCCTCCGCCAAGGAACGCAGACAGCACCACGACGCTGAGCACCCACAACACAGGAAAGGCGAGGGACAGCCCGATCAGCATGCCGAATCCGAGGCGCCGTGTCGGCCGCCTGATAGCCGCAATCAGTCCGGCTAGGTAGCCGACCACGACGGGTATCGCGATCAGCGCTACTTCAATGTCTGCCAGTACTACCAGGATCCAACCTGTCGCCACGACGCAAGCCGCGAAGATGGCGCCGTCCCTGAGGCCCTGCTCCATGTTGTAACGCTACGAGCGAACCGCCCCCGGCACTATCTCTGCCGGGGGCGGTACTGCGTGTCAGACCGTGACGCGGCGAGTTCACGCTCCACCCCACATCAACGCGGCGCCTAGCAGGATCGTCACAGGAAACGTGAGTGTCAGACCGATCAGCATCCCGAATCCGAGGCGTCGTGTCGGCCGAGGCAAAGCCAAGGCAAGCCCGACAAGGTAGCCGACCGCGAGCAGGACGAACATCGCGTAGAACGCGAGTTCCTGGAAGGGCCACGACACAGCCCCCGCGCGAGCCAACCCGAGCGTGCTCATCTCTGAGACCACGAGGCACACCGCGAAGATGGCACCTATTTGAGCGCCTGTGGCAGAGGGGCCACGCCGCTCCGCTAGCAAGTCCCTGGTGGCCCTTTCCATGCTTGGAGGCTACGCGCGAACGGCCCGACGTCCAGGTGCTCGTCGCGGCTCCTGCCACCATGGCGAGCTTCGCCTGTGGAGATGGGGCGAGGTCGAGGCTGGTCGGCGAACGTGAGCTGGGGCCGCGAGGCTGGAGAGCACCGGATCGATACCTTCCGGTCGGGAATGTCGGGCTTTCGCGCAGGACCTATAGGTCGCAATGCGAGCGTCGGGGACAAGACCTCGCGAAGATCGCACCGTACGTGAGCTTGTGCCCGGTCCACGTCTCCGACACGAGTGGTGAAGAAAACGGCCTCCGACCCTGCTGCGTCGCAGGTCAGAGGCCCTTTCAGCGTGGTGGGCGATACTGGGTTTGAACCAGTGACCTCTTCCGTGTCAAGGAAGCGCGCTACCGCTGCGCCAATCGCCCGGGTATTGAGTTCGAGGTGGGTACGGGATTTGAACCCGTGTAGACGGATTTGCAGTCCGTTGCCTCGCCTCTCGGCCAACCCACCGTGGAGGCCTGGACCTTGACCCGGCTTCTCTCCGAGCGGACGACGAGGCTCGAACTCGCGACCTCAACCTTGGCAAGGTTGCGCTCTACCAACTGAGCTACGTCCGCTTGCAACCACCGGTTTCCCTGCGGTGCGAAGGAAACCATAGCCGAAGTGCTCACCGGCACAAACTCGGGGCATCCCTCGCGCGTCGGGCGGCCCGGAAACCCCTTCTGAACGGGCTAGTCTCGGCGCCATGCACGCGTGGGTGAACGGTCGGCTGCTCGAGGATCCCGACGCACCCGCGGTCGGGGTCGCCGACCACGGCCTCACGGTCGGCGACGGCGTCTTCGAGTCGGTGAAGGTGGTCGACGGCCGACCGTTCGCGCTCACCCGGCACCTCGAGCGCCTGGTGCGCTCGGCGCGGGCGCTCGACCTGCCCGATCCCGATCTCGACGAGCTGCGCGCCGGCATCGAGGAGGTGCTGGCCCGCGAGCACCTGTCGCTGGGACGTCTGCGGCTGACGTACACCGGCGGCCCGGCGCCGCTGGGCTCGGGCCGGGGAGACGCCGGGCCGACGCGCGTGGTCGTGTCGGCACCGATGAACCCGCTGCCCGCGACGACGGCGGTCGTGCGCGTCCCCTGGCCGCGCAACGAGCGCGGCGCCCTGGCCGGGCGTGAAGTCGACGTCGTACGCCGAGAACGTCGTCGCCCTCGCCGAAGCGGCCCGCCACGACGCCAGCGAGGCCGTCTTCGCCAACCTCGCCGGCCACCTGTGCGAAGGCACCGGGTCCAACGTCGGCTACGTCGTCGGGGGAGAGGTGCGCACGCCCACGCTGGACTCCGGCTGCCTCGCCGGGGTCACCCGCGCGCTCCTGCTGGAGTGGGCCGACGTCCTCGAGGTCGACGAGCCGATCGGGGTGCTCGACTCCGCCGACGAGGTGTTCCTGCTGTCCACGACCCGCGACGTGCAGGCCGTGCACCGGGTCGACGATCGTGACCTGCCCGCGCCGGGCCCGGTCACGCGGCGCCTGATGGACGTCTGGACGAAGAAGGAGTTGGAGCACCCCGACCCCTGAGGGTCACTGAGGAACCCTGGCGGTCGGGTGTGAGAAGGCTTCTCAGCCGGCGAGGAGCTGCGAGAGCTCGCCGTCGAAGTCGACGAAGGCGCTCTCCTGGCCGTCTGGCACCGAGCGGAGCATGGCGCCGATGAAGTGGTCCACGTGGCGCGCGGCGGCCTGCACGAGCAGCTCGCCGTCGGGGGAGCACAGCTCGATGATCACCACGGCGCTGCCCTCGGAGCTCAGGCACGGCCACACGTGGACGTCACCGTCGCCGGTGGGCTCGTAGCGGCCGCCGACGAGCAGCTCGCGGCCGAAGGTCCAGTGAACCTCCTGCACCCCGGTGCGGAAGATCATCGTGACGGCGTAGGGGTCGACCGGGTCGTAGACCAGGTCGGCCTCGATGGACGTCGCGTCGCCCTGCGGGTCGACGAACTCCAGCTGGACCGTCTCGGTGACGACCTGGGCGGTCTTGGTCTGCTTCATCGTTGCTCCCTAGATCCCGTATGGGGTCCCCCTCCAGAAACCCCTATACCGCGCCCTCCATGCGGCGAAACCGATTGTGCGCAGGGAAGAGGGCAGGAGACAGCGGAAGTTCCGATATGTCCGTTTAATCCCGGCGGTGGTCTAGGTTTTTCCCACGGCTGGTCTACTTCGCGACCTCAATGGTCTAGTCAGGTCAGGCCCTGGATGTGACGGAACGATGCCATTACGATACGAGAGCTATGTCCGAAGAGCCGGGAACCTGCCCGGTGTGTCGCGGTGTGGATGCCTGCGCTAACGTGTGCGTCGCACCCGGGGCGATTGGCGCAGTGGTAGCGCGCTTCGTTCACACCGAAGAGGTCACTGGTTCGAACCCAGTATCGCCCACCCCGACAGTCCCGATTCCGTCTCCGCACGCGACGTCATCGACGTCGAAGCGAGGCCACTCGTTCCGATTGCACTCGCGCTGAGCCCCGCGGCGTCCTTCGCATCAGCGCGCGCGGTGGGATGGCCGAACTCGGGGAACATCGTCGGCGTCCGGTGCCGGAGATCTTCCCCGAGCCCACGGCGATGCGTCTGACTCTGCGATACAGCACCGGGCGTGGCAGAGACCGGGCGGGTAGTCGCACCCTTCGGCGGTGCACCCACCGTCCCTGATCGCCATCGCGATCCGCTGGGCGACCGTGTGGAACCGCTTCTTGCGCCCGACATCCAAAGGCTGGCCCTTGCCGCCGAGGACGGCGGGGATGATGCCTGCCTCACACACCAGTCGGCGGGCTTCGGTGGCCGAGATGCGGCCGCCGTCGTCGAGCACCCCGGCACCCAGTCCCTGCAGGAGCTTCTCGAGGTCCATGGTGATCACCACGGATGCGGGGACACCGTCGGCGTCGGGGATCCGGTCGGCGGGGTAGCGCTCGACGTACTCGCAGAACGCCTGCCCCATCCGCTCCGCGCTCGGCCGACCCGGCACCGGCGCGGATCCGTCGACCGCGGCCTGGTGCTTCGGGGCCGCGAGCGCGAGCAGCGCCTTCTTCAACATCGCTGCTTGGAGAGCGGGGAGGGTGAACCGTCCGTGGACGCAGCCCTGGCCGTCCTCGGTCATCGTGAACCGGGTCTTGGCGCGTGCGCGCTCCTCTTCTTGCTCGAGCAGGCGGCGCTCGTGCTCCTCTGCGACCTCGGGGGCGACGACGTCGAGGAGGTGGCGGCCCAGGATGCGCAGCTCGTTGGCATCGTGATGCGCGGCTTCGGCGAGCAGGTGCTGCTCGGCATCGGTCTTGCGGCCAGGTCGAGGTCACGGTCGGCGACCAGGTCTTCGGGGATGGCGTCGAGCCGGGCGACGGCGTGGCAGATCATCCCGCGCCTGCTCGACCACCACCTCGCCGGCAGCGAGCGCCGCCGAGGTGGCGGGGAACGTCTCGAGGTCGCGAGCGAGCCCCATCCGGCGGTGTGCCTCCTTCCGGGTCAGCCTCGTCTCGTGGGCCAGCCAGTTCGCCGTCGACGTCGCACCGACTTCGGTCGCCACGTCGCGGGTCTCGGCCTGGGCCAGCACCGCACCCTCGACCGCAGTCAAGGTGGAGGCCAGCCGGGTCACCTCGACCGCGAGGTCGCGCAGCTCGACGTCGCGCAGCCCGAACAGCGGCAACCCGCTCGCTTCACGCAGCACCGCGGCAGTTTTCGGCCTCAGCGAGGCGATGCCGTCGCTGGTGGTCATCGACCCTGCTCGGCGCGGTGCCTCCCATCGGCGGGTTCACCCAGCACACCGGAAACGGCCGTCGAGGCCGCTCGTGCGGGGACGCGGATCGAGCGTGCACCCACGGCCCCGGTCCGGCGTCTCCTCCAGGAGCGCGTCGACACGCCCGCGCCGCCTGGCCGGGCCGTGCGCCACACCGGGTTAGCGTTGCCCGCAACACTCAGGGGCCCAGCGAGCCCCGCGGAGGTGACGTCGTGTCGAAGGTCCTGGTCCACGAGCCCTCGGTCGAGCGCGACGAGCACGCGACCGTGGTCCGCATCGACGTCACCGTGCCCAACAGTGAGCCGCACACCGTCACCTACGTGCTGCCGCCCGTCGAGGTACGCCGCCAGCAGGTGATCGACGCGATGTTCGTGGTGGGCCGGCTCGTCGCCATGCGCGGTGGCTGGCAGCTCGTCCTCCCGGGGCCCGTCTCACGGCGGCTGCTCGACGACGCGGCGGTGCTGCAGGACCTCTACCTCGAGTGGTTCGGCACGCACGCCAGCGCGATGCCCCTCGACCTCGAGGCCGCGGAACCGCTCGACCTGCCCGCCGGGCGGGGTGCGGTGTGCACGTTCAGCGGCGGGGTCGACTCCTACTTCACGGCGCTGGAGCGGCAGAAGGAGCTCTCCGGACTGCTGTTCGTGCACGGCCTGGACATCGGCCTGCACCACACCGAGTTCCGGTCCCGGGTCCGCGACGAGCTCACCGCTGCGGCCGCCGACCTCGCCCTGCCGCTGTGGGAGGTGGAGACCGACGTACGCCAGCTCACCGACGGCTACGCCGCCTGGGGGCCGAAGGCGCACGGTCCGATCCTCTCCAGCGTCGCCATCCTGCTGGCCGACCGCGTGGACACCTTCTACCTGCCGGGCAGCTTCAGCCGGGGAGCGCTGCAGGGGAGGGGCTGGGGGTCCCACGTCGTCACCGACCAGCTGAACTCCACCGACTACCTCTCGGTCGTCCACGACGGCGTGGACACCCCGCGCCCGGAGAAGACCGCACGGATCGCACAGTCAGCCAGCGCGCTGGCCCACCTCAGGGTCTGCTACACCTCGCGCACCGACTACAACTGCGGCAGCTGCTCGAAGTGCCGGCGCACCCAGATCGACCTCGACCTCGCCGGATTCACCGACGTCGACCGGATCTTCGCCGAGACCGTCCCGCTGGAGACCGCGCTGGAGGAGTTCACCGTCACCGGGATGGTCCCCCAGGCCTTCGCGGAGGAGACGATCATCCGGGGGCGCGGCCTGGGGCGCGAGGACGTGACCAAGCCGATGCGGCGGGCCATCAAGCGCTACGAGGCCGCCCAGCTCAAGGGCGAGATCCTGCGCTTGGGCCCCTACCTGCGCAAGGACCCCGAGCTGCGGGCGCTGTTCCGGCCACCGCCACGCAAGAAGCGCAAGCGGCGTACGCCGCCACCGCCACCGCCACCGCCACCGCCGACGCTGCGCGCGGTGATCGTCCACCGGATGCCCGACCCCGTGCTGGAGCGGCTGCGCGCCGCCCGCCGGTCCATCGGGGTACGCCGGGCCGCGGGCGGCCGTGGTGGGGGACCGACCGCGGGTGCGTGAGGAGGCCGGACCGGCCGATACGATCGCCCGGTCCGCCCCTGAGGCGGACAGCCTCCGCACCCACTCGACAGGGAGTCCACGTCGTGCCCGAGATCAACGTCGTCCTCGTCCACGCCGACGCGCGCGAGGACAGGACGGTGACCGCCGGCACCAAGGCGTGGGAGCTGTTCAGCGAGACCCCTGAGGTCGTCGCGGCGCGGGTCGACGGCACCCTGCGCGACCTCGCCCACGTGCTCGACGAGGGGGACGTGGTCGAGCCGGTCGCGATCGGCAGCGCCGACGGTCGCGACATCCTGCGCCACTCGACGGCCCACGTGCTCGCCCAGGCCGTGCAGGACCTCTTCCCCGACGCCCGGCTCGGGATCGGCCCGCCGATCGAGAACGGCTTCTACTACGACTTCGACGTCGAGACCCCGTTCGTGCCGGAGGACCTCGCGAAGATCGAGACCCGGATGCGCAAGATCATCAAGGAGAACCAGCGCTTCGAGCGGCGCCCGGTCTCCGACGACGACGCCCGCGCCGAGCTGGCCGAGGAGCCCTACAAGCTGGAGCTGATCGGCCTCAAGGGCTCCGTCGGTGGCGCAGGTGCCGCGGAGGCTGCCGAGGGTGCGGGCGCCGAGGTGGGCGCGGGCGAGCTCACCATCTACGACAACCTCAGGCGCGACGGCTCGCTGGCCTGGAAGGACCTCTGCCGCGGGCCGCACCTGCCCACGACCAAGCGCATCCCCGCCTTCAAGCTGATGCGCCCGGCCGCGGCGTACTGGCGAGGTGATGAGAAGAACAAGCAGCTGCAGCGCATCTACGGGACCGCCTGGGAGACCAAGGAGGCGCTGGAGGAGCACCTGCACCGGATCGAGGAGGCCGAGCGGCGCGACCACCGCAAGCTGGGCCGCGACCTCGACCTGTTCTCCTTCCCCGACGAGATCGGCTCCGGCCTGCCCGTCTTCCACCCCAAGGGCGGTGTGATCAAGCGGGTGATGGAGGACTACGTCCGCCAGCGGCACATCGAGGAGGGCTTCGAGTACGTCGGCACCCCGCACATCGCGAAGGAGGGCCTCTTCCACACCTCCGGGCACCTGCCCTACTACGGCGAGGGGATGTTCCCGCCCCTCGACGTCGACGGCATGGACTACCGCCTCAAGGCGATGAACTGCCCGATGCACAACCTCATCTACCGCTCGCGGCAGCGCTCCTACCGGGAGCTGCCGCTGCGGCTCTTCGAGTTCGGCTCGGTCTACCGCCACGAGAAGTCGGGCGTGGTCCACGGACTCACCCGGGTGCGCGGCTTCGCCCAGGACGACTCGCACTCCTACGTCACCCCGGAGCAGGCGCCCGCGGAGATCCAGCACCTCCTGGACTTCTGCCTGGGCCTGTTCCGCGACTTCGGCCTCGACGACTTCTACCTCGAGCTCTCCACCCGCGACGACTCCAAGCCCGACAAGTTCATCGGCTCCGACGAGGACTGGGCGCGGGCCACCGCGGTGCTCGAGAAGGTCGCCACCGACTCCGGCCTCGAGCTCGTGCCCGACCCGGGCGGGGCGGCGTACTACGGGCCGAAGATCTCGGTGCAGGCCCGCGACGCGATCGGCCGCACCTGGCAGATGTCGACGATCCAGTACGACTTCAACCAGCCGTCCGCGGACCGCTTCGCCCTCGAGTACGTCGCTCCCGACGGCTCGCGCCAGGAGCCGGTGATGATCCACTCGGCGAAGTTCGGCTCCATCGAGCGCTTCATCGGCGTCCTCGTGGAGCACTACGCCGGCGCGTTCCCGCCCTGGCTCGCCCCGGTCCAGGTGCAGGGCATCCCGGTGGCCGAGCGGCACCTGGACCACCTGCACGACGTGGCCCGCCGGATGCGCGCCGCCGGCCTGCGGGTCGAGGTCGACGACTCCGACGACCGGATGCAGAAGAAGATCCGCAACGCCCAGCTGCAGAAGGTGCCGTTCATGGTCATCGCGGGCGACAACGACGTCGAGGCGGGGGCCGTGAGCTTCCGCTACCGCGACGGTCGCCAGGACAACGGGGTCCCGATCGAGGAGGCCATCGCCCGCGTGGTCCAGGCGGTCGCCTCGCGCGAGCAGGTCTGAGGAAGCGGCGATGAGCGACGACGACAGCGTCTTCCAGGACGGCATCGGCAGTCCGGACGCGCTCGACCGGCTGTGGGCCCCGCACCGGATGGCCTACATCCGCGGGGAGAGCAAGCCCAGCGACGACACCGAGGGCGAGTGCCCGTTCTGCCGGATCCCGGGGCTGCCGGACGGCGACGGGCTCGTCGTACGCCGGGGAGAGCTGGCGTTCGCCGTGCTCAACCTCTACCCCTACGCGCCGGGGCACCTGATGGTCTGCCCCTACCGGCACATCCCCGACTACACCGACACCACGCACGACGAGGCGGTCGAGATCGCCGAGCTGACCAAGCAGGGGATGCGGACCCTGCGTGACGTCTCGGCGGTGCAGGGCTTCAACATCGGGATGAACCAGGGCTTCGCCGCCGGTGCGGGGATCGCCGCCCACCTGCACCAGCACATCGTGCCGCGGTGGTCGGGGGACCAGAACTTCCTGCCGGTGATCGGGCACACCCGGGCGATGCCCGAGCTGCTGCACAACAGCCGCGACCTCATCGCGCAGCGCTGGGTGACCTCGGTCTAGGCGTTGCGCGGACCGCCGGTCGGGAGGAACGTGGAACCTGACCGGCGGCGCCGCCGGGCGCCGCCCCCGGAGCCCGGGAGGCGAGGCAATGTACGCACGCTCCATCACGATCATGGGGGATCCCGGTGCCATGGACGCCGGTCTGGCCTACGTCCGCGACGAGGTGATGCCCACGGTCACCGACATGCAGGACTGCGTCGGGCTCTCGATGCTCGTCGACCGTGAGACCGGCCAGTGCATCGTCACCAGCTCGTGGCTCACCGAGGACGCGATGATGGCCAGCGACCTGCACCTGGCCCCGCTGCGCCGCCGCGGGGGAGAGGTCATGGGCGGCCCGCCGAAGGTGGAGACCTGGGAGGTCGCGGTCATGCACCGCGAGCGTCCGGCGCCGGAGGGTGCGTGCTGCCGGGTGACCTGGATGCGCGTCAACCACGGCGACGTCGACCGGGGCGTCGAGCTGTACCGCACCGGGATGCTGCACGAGATGGAGGCCATCGAGGGCTTCTGCAGCGCCAGCCTGATGCTCAACCGTGCCGACGGACGTGCCTGCAGCACCGCGACCTACGCCTCGCGGGCGGCGATGGAGGCCAGTCGGGACCGCGCCTGGACCCTGCGTGACCTGGGCGTGCGCGAGGTCGGGCTCGACGTCCTCGACGTCGCCGAGTGCGACCTGGTCCTGGCCCACCTGAGGCTGCCCGAGCTCGTGTGACGCGCGGGCGGTAGCCTCGTCGCCTCATGTTGGACAGGTTCAAGCAGTTCTGGCAGGGCGTCGTGCTGGCGCCGTTCGTGAACACCTTCATCAGGCTGGGCATCAGCCCCGACGTCATCACGTTCGTCGGGACGGCCGGCGTGTGTGCGGGTGCCCTGGTGTTCTTCCCGCAGGGCAAGCTGCTCACCGGGGTGCTCGTGATCACGGCGTTCGTGTTCAGCGACCTGATCGACGGGGCGATGGCGCGCAAGACCGGCACCACGTCGGCGTGGGGGGCGTTCCTGGACTCCACCCTGGACCGGATCGGCGACGCCGCGGTCTTCGCGGGGCTGGTGCTCTACTTCGCCGGCCCCGGCGACAGCGACCTCTACCTCTCTCTCACGCTCTACTGCCTGGTGATGGGCATCGTCACCAGCTACACCCGGGCCCGCGCGGAGTCGCTCGGGATGGACGCCCGCGGCGGCATCGCCGAGCGCGCCGACCGGCTCGTGGCCATCCTGGCGATGACCGGGCTCGGGGCCCTGTTCGACCTCCCGATCCTGATGGAGGTCACGATCTGGGCACTCGCCGTCGCCAGCACGATCACCGTCGCCCAGCGCATGCTCAAGGTGCGCCGGCAGGCCCTCGCCGGCGTCGAGCCGAGCTGAGTCGTCGCGGGCCCGGCCCGGTGGCTGAGTTCCGGTCTGCTCACGGGCTCGCCCCGGTGCGCCGTACGCCGCCCGCGGACGTACGATTCGCCCATGAGTGACTCACCGACCACCACCCCTTCCGGGACTCCTGCGGCTGCCTTCTCGGGGACCCCGGAGCGCGGCACCTCCCGGGTCAAGCGCGGCATGGCGGAGATGCTCAAGGGCGGCGTGATCATGGACGTGGTCACCCCCGACCAGGCCAAGATCGCCGAGGACGCCGGAGCCGTCGCCGTGATGGCGCTCGAGCGGGTGCCCGCCGACATCCGGGCGCAGGGCGGGGTCTCGCGGATGAGCGACCCGGACATGATCGACGGGATCATCGAGGCCGTGAAGATCCCGGTGATGGCCAAGGCGCGCATCGGCCACTTCGCCGAGGCGCAGGTGCTGCAGAGCCTGGGCGTGGACTACATCGACGAGTCCGAGGTGCTCACCCCGGCCGACTACGCCCACCACATCGACAAGTGGACGTTCACCGTCCCGTTCGTGTGCGGGGCGACCAACCTCGGTGAGGCGCTGCGCCGGATCACCGAGGGCGCGGCGATGATCCGCTCCAAGGGCGAGGCCGGCACCGGCGACGTGTCCAACGCCGTCACCCACATGCGCACGATCCGCGCGGAGATCCGCCGCCTCGCCGGCCTCCCGGCCGATGAGCTCTACGTGGCGGCCAAGGAGCTGCAGGCTCCCTACGATCTCGTCGCCGAGGTCGCCGAGCACCAGAAGCTGCCCGTGGTCCTGTTCACCGCCGGCGGCATCGCCACTCCCGCCGACGCGGCGATGATGATGCAGCTCGGCGCCGAGGGGGTCTTCGTCGGCTCCGGCATCTTCAAGTCGGGCAACCCCGCCCAGCGCGCCGAGGCGATCGTCAAGGCCACCACCTTCTACGACGACCCCGACGTGGTGGCGAAGGTCTCGCGCGGTCTGGGCGAGGCGATGGTGGGGATCAACGTCGAGGAGATCCCCGAGCCGCACCGGCTGGCCGAGCGCGGCTGGTGACGCCAGACCGGTATAGGCCACTTGTGTGGATTGTCAGAAATGCGGCTTCCGGATTCCCCACGTGTAGGACGATGGTGCACAGATCGCCTCGAGCGATCGGCCCACAGTGTCCTGGTGGGGTGCCGCCGCGGGGGAGGCACTCCACCGGGACCGTGGGCGCCACCCGCTCGACGGGTCGCCCCGGATGAGTCCTCGGATCGGCGTGCTGGCCCTGCAGGGCGACGTCCGCGAGCACCTGGCCGTGCTCACCGAGCTGGGCGTGCAGCCGTTCGGCGTACGTCGCCCGGCGGAGCTGGACGCCTGTGACGGACTGGTGATCCCGGGTGGGGAGTCCACCACGATGGCGCGACTCGCCCGGATCTTCGGGATCCTCGAGCCCCTGCGGCGTCGCGTCGCCGAGGGCCTGCCGGTCTTCGGCACCTGCGCCGGGATGATCATGCTGGCCGACCGGGTGCTCGACGGCGCCGAGGGCCAGGAGACCGTCGGCGGCCTCGACGTGACCGTCCGGCGCAACGCCTTCGGGCGGCAGGTCGACTCCTTCGAGGACGAGGTCGACCTTCGCGGGACTCGCCCGCCCCGTGCACGCCGTGTTCATCCGCGCGCCGTGGGTCGAGGAGGTCGGCCCGGAGGTCGAGGTCCTTGCGCGTGTGGGCGCCGGCCCGGCCGTGGGTAGGATCGTGGCGGTCCGGCAGGGGCCGCTGATGGCGACGTCGTTCCATCCCGAGGTGGGCGGGGACGTGCGGGTGCACCGGCTCTTCTGCGAGCTGGTCTCGCCAGGCTCGACCGACCATGGACCACGAGGGAAGGAACGCTGATGTCCGGCCACTCCAAGTGGGCAACCACCAAGCACAAGAAGGCCGTCATCGACGCCCGCCGCGGCAAGATGTTCGCCAAGCTCATCAAGAACATCGAGGTCGCGGCCCGCATGGGCGGGGGAGACCCGACCGGCAACCCGACGCTGTACGACGCGATCCAGAAGGCCAAGAAGTCCTCGGTCCCCAACGACAACATCGACCGGGCGGTCAAGCGCGGCTCCGGCGCCGAGGCGGGCGGGGCCGACTACACCACGATCATGTACGAGGGCTACGGCCCCAACGGGGTCGCGTTCCTCATCGAGTGCCTCACCGACAACAAGAACCGGGCCGCCATGGAGGTCCGCACGGCGATGACCCGCAACGGCGGCTCGCTGGCCGACCCGGGCTCGGTCTCCTACCTGTTCAACCGCAAGGGCGTGGTGATCGTCCCGGTCGAGCAGGAGGACCGGAAGGTGACCGAGGACGACGTGCTCGAGGCGACGCTGGAGGCAGGCGCCGAGGACGTCAACGACCTCGGGGAGTCCTTCGAGGTGGTCAGCGAGGCGACCGACCTCGTCGACGTACGCACCGCGCTGCAGGCGGCGGGCCTGGACTACGACTCCGCCGAGGCGTCGTTCGTGGCGAGCATGAACGTCGAGCTGGACCAGGACGGCGCCGCCAAGGCCTTCCGCCTCGTGGAGGCGCTCGAGGACCTCGACGACGTGCAGAACGTGTTCACCAACCTCGACGTCCCCGACGAGGTCCTGGCGGCCCTGGACGCCTGAGCCCGGCCCCGGCGCGTCGCGCGTGGTCGTCGAGGCGGCCGCGACTAGCGTGCTGCGAACAGGTGTTCGGACGACGCGAGGAGCAGGCATGCGAGTGCTCGGCATCGACCCCGGCCTCACCCGCTGCGGTGTCGGGGTGGTCGAGGGGGCCATCGGCAGGCCGCTGTCGCTGGTCGACGTCGGTGTGATCCGCAGCGCGCCCGACCTGCCGATCGACCAGCGCCTGCACGCCGTGGCGGCCGGGATCGATGAGTGGCTCGACGCCACCGGTCCCGACGCGGTCGCCGTCGAGCGGGTGTTCAGCCAGCACAACGTCCGCACCGTGATGGGCACCGCCCAGGTCAGCGGGATCGCCCTGCTGCTCGCGGCCCGACGTGGTCTGCCCGTCGCGCTGCACACGCCCAGCGAGGTGAAGGCCGCCGTCACCGGCAGCGGCACCGCCGACAAGGACCAGGTCGGGGCGATGGTGGCCCGCCTGCTGCGGCTGACCTCGGTGCCCCGCCCGGCCGACGCCGCCGACTCGCTGGCGCTGGCGATCTGCCACGTGTGGCGCGGGGGCGCCAAGAGCCGGCTGGAGTCCGCGGTGGCCGCGCACACTGCGAAGGCGGGGGTGCGTCGATGATCGCGTTCGTCCGGGGCCGGGTGGCCGACGTCGGGCTGACCTCGGCGGTGCTCGAGGTCGGCGGCGTGGGGCTGGAGCTGCAGTGCACGCCCGACACGCTGGCGGGGCTCCGCACGGGCTCCGAGGCCACCCTCCCCACCAGCATGATCGTGCGCGAGGACTCCCTGACCCTGTTCGGCTTCGCCGACGACGACGAGAAGCAGATGTTCGAGCTGGTCCAGACGGCCAGCGGCGTGGGTCCCAAGCTGGCCCAGGCGATGCTCGCCGTGCACCGGCCCGACGCGCTGCGCCGCGCCGTCGCCGGCGACGACGTGAAGACCCTCACCGCCGTGCCCGGGATCGGGCAGAAGGGCGCCCAGCGGATCATCCTCGAGCTCAAGGACCGCATCGGCCCTCCCGGGGCCACGGTGTCCTCGCCGCAGGCGCCGGTCGCGACCGCCACCGGCTGGCAGGCGCAGGTGCAGGCAGGGCTCGTCGGGCTCGGGTGGTCGGCCAAGGAGGCCGACAAGGCCGTGGCCGCCGTCACGCCCGAGGCCGAGGCGACGGCGAATCCTGACGTGGCCCACCTGCTCCGTGCCGCCCTGCGCAGCCTGAGCAAGGCCTGAGCGCGGTGAACGAGTCCGAGCTGGAGGCGGCGGAGCTGGCGTACATGACCAGCCGCCCGCTGACCGACGCCGACGCCGACGGGGACGAGCGGGTCGTGGAGGCGGCCCTGCGCCCGCGCACGCTGGAGGAGGTCGTCGGCCAGGAACGGGTGCGCGAGCAGCTGGGGCTGCTGCTGGAGGCGGCCCGCGCACGCGGCCGGGTGCCCGACCACGTCCTGCTCAGCGGTCCTCCCGGACTCGGCAAGACCACGCTGGCGATGATCATCGCCGCCGAGATGGCCGCGCCTCTCCGGCTCACGAGCGGCCCGGCGATCACTCACGCCGGCGACCTCGCCGCGATCCTCTCCGGGCTCAACGAGGGCGACGTCCTCTTCGTCGACGAGATCCACCGGATGTCGCGCCCCGCCGAGGAGATGCTCTACATGGCGATGGAGGACTTCCGGGTCGACGTCGTCATCGGCAAGGGGCCCGGCGCCACCGCGATCCCGCTGGAGATACCGCCGTTCACCCTGGTCGGCGCCACCACCCGGGCAGGCCTGCTGCCCAGCCCCCTGCGCGACCGGTTCGGGTTCACCGCGCACCTGGAGTTCTACGAGCCCGGCGACCTCGAGCGCATCGTCCACCGCTCCGCCGGCCTGCTCGACGTGGCGCTGCAGACCGACGGCGCGGGCGAGATCTCGCTGCGCTCGCGGGGCACGCCCCGGATCGCCAACCGGCTGCTGCGCCGGGTCCGCGACTACGCCCAGGTGCGCGCCGACGGCGTCGTCACCAGGGAGCTGGCCCGGGCGGCGCTCGACCTGTTCGAGGTCGACGAGTCGGGTCTCGACCGGCTCGACCGGGCGGTGCTGCGGGTGCTGTGCGAGCGCTTCGACGGTGGTCCGGTGGGGGCCAGCACCCTCGCCGTGGCGGTGGGGGAGGAGCGCGAGACCGTCGAGGAGGTCGCCGAGCCGTTCCTGGTCCGCCAGGGCCTGCTGGCCCGGACCCCCCGAGGTCGCGTGGCCACCTCTTCCGCCTGGACGCACCTCGGGTTGACGGCCCCGCGTCGCGCCGACGGCACCGAGGCGACGCTGTTCGGCGACACGACCGACTGAGCGCCCCAACGGCCGACCCGCGAGCCGGAGTCGGGTTGTGGTGGTGACGACAGTTACACTTCACCGTCGGTGCCGAGAGGTCTCTGCGTGCCGCCCCCGGCAGGGGCGGGGACCCGCGGCGCCCCAGGACCTGTTCCCTTCCCTTGGAGTTGTCGCCTCATGCCTGCCTACGCGCAGCTGCTCGTGATCCTCGTGGCGATCCTCGGCTTCTGGGCCATCGTCATGCGCCCGGCCCGCAACCAGCAGCGTCAGGTGCAGCAGCTGCAGCGTGACCTCGAGGTGGGCCAGGAGGTCGTCCTGTCCGCCGGCATCTTCGGCACGGTGCGCGCCCTCGACGAGTCGCGGGTCGAGCTCGAGATCGCCCCCGGCACCGTGGTCACCGTGGCCCGCCAGGTCGTCGTACGCCGCGTCGACCAGCTGCCCGACCATGAGGGTGCCGACCGGCCCGTCGACGACGGGCCGGGCTCGGTCGGCCCGTCCCCCCAGGACTGAGGAGTCACCGATGGCGAAGAAGACGCTGCGGCCCGTCCGCACGCTCGTCGTGTTCGGCCTGACCATCGCCGTGCTGTACGGCTTGGCGGCGATCGGAGGGACCTGGAAGCCCCGGCTCGGTCTCGACCTCGAGGGCGGCACGCGGATCACCCTGTCGGCCAACCCCGACGGTGGCGCGATCACCCAGACCAAGCTCAAGCAGGCCGCCGGCATCGTCGACGCGCGGGTCAACGGCAGTGGCGTCTCGGAGGCCGAGGTCACCACGCAGGGTGACCGCAACATCATCGTCGAGATCCCGGGCGAGAACGCCGCCAACCTCGTCGACTCGGTCAAGCGGACCGCCCAGCTGCGCTTCCGTGTGGTGGCCGGCCAGCCGCAGCCCGGGACCGCCGCGGCGAAGAAGGACGCGAGCCAGGCCGCCAAGCCGAGCCCGTCGGCCAGCCCGTCGGGCAAGGCGGGTTCGGAGAAGGACAGCGCCGGGAAGAAGGGCACGAAGACCCCCGAGGTCAGCTCGGCGACCCCCAAGCCCCGTCCCGCGCCGTTCGCCGACCCGACGCCCACCCCCAAGCCCAGCCAGAACCCCAGCCAGCAGCCCAGCCCGGCCCCGGCCGGCACCACGCCCGCCGCACCCCAACAGCAGCAACAGCAGCCGCAGATCACCCAGAAGGGCGCCTCGGTCGACAACCCGCTCGCCTGGGCGCAGGACCCGGGCGTGGCCTGGCTCAAGAAGTTTTCGGAGTTCACCTGCCCGGCGAAGGGCGAGAACGCGGCGCCGATCGTCGACAAGCCCGGGGAGCCGTTGATCGCCTGCAACGAGGACGGCCTGAAGTTCCTGCTGTCCAAGACCGTGATCGAGGGCACCCAGCTCAAGTCGGCGTCCTACGGCACGCCCCAGCAGGGCGTCGGCTGGGTGGTCAACCTCGGCCTGAAGAGCGAGGGCCGCAAGGCGATGGCCGACATCTCCGCGCCCATGTCGCGCAACGGCGGCACCTTCGCGATCGTGCTCGACGGCGAGGTCATCTCCTACGCCGGGTTCGACGAGCCCATCCTCGACGGCAACGCGATGATCCGCGGCGACTTCACCGAGGCGGAGGCCCAGTCGCTGTCGAACTCCCTGAAGTACGGCGCGCTGCCCTTGAAGTTCGACAAGCCCACGGTCGAGACAATCGGCCCGTCCCTGGCGGGCAGCCAGCTCTCCGCCGGCATCTGGGCGGGCGCGGTCGGTCTGCTGATCGTGATGCTCTACTGCCTCGTCTACTACCGGGGCCTCGGGCTCGTGGTGATCGCCTCCTTGCTGGTGGCCGCAGCGATCACCTATGCGGCGGTCCTCGTCCTGGCGACGGCCGCCAACTTCACGCTCACCCTGCCCGGCATCGCCGGACTGATCGTGGGTGTCGGCATCACCGCCGACTCGTTCATCGTCTACTTCGAACGCATCCGGGACGAGATGCGCGACGGGAGGTCGATGCGGGTCGCGGTGGAGACCGGCTGGCAGCAGGCGCGGAACACCTGTCTGGCCGCCGACGCCGTCTCCATCCTCGCCGCCGTGGTGCTCTACATCTTCGCGATCGGCGTGGTCCGCGGCTTCGCCTTCGCGCTGGGCCTCAGCACGATCATCGACGTGGCGGTGTTCTTCTTCTTCACCAAGCCGACGATGACCCTGCTGGCGCGCCGGGCGTTCTTCAACACCGGACACCGGTTCTCGGGCCTCTCGCCGGAGACGCTCGGTGTCGACTCGCCCGCGCCGAACGCGCGGCTCGCTGGAGGGAATGCCTGATGGGCAAGTTGAGCAGGCTCGGCAACTCGCTCTACGAGGGCGACGTCTCGATCGACTTCGTGGGCCGCAAGTGGCTCTGGTACTCCGTCTCGCTGGTGATCATCGCCATCGCCGTCGGCGGCCTGTGGTTCAAGGGGCTCAACTTCGGCATCGAGTTCCAGGGTGGTGTCGAGTACTCCGTGGCGCTCCCGGCGGGCGAGGCCAACCAGCAGACCGCCGACAAGGTCCGCGACGCCGTCGCCGGCAGTGGGATCGAGCAGGCCTCCTCACCCATCGTCAACACCTCGGGCACGGACTCGATCCGCGTCCAGACCGAGGAGCTCTCCGCCGACCAGGCGCGCGAGATCGCGGACGCGATCGCCAAGGAGGTCGGGGTCAACGCCCAGGACGACATCTCCACCCAGGAGGTGGGCGCCAGCTGGGGCGAGCAGGTCGCCAACCGGGCGCTGCTCGGCCTCGGGGTCTTCCTCGTGCTCGTGGTCCTGTTCATCTGGGCCTACTTCCGCGAGTGGAAGATGTCGGTGGCCGCCATGGTGGCGCTGCTGCACGACATCGTGATCACCGTCGGGATCTACGCCCTGTCCGGGTTCGAGGTGACGCCGGCGACGGTGACCGGTGTGCTCACGATCCTTGGCTTCTCCCTCTACGACACCGTGGTGGTCTTCGACAAGGTCAAGGAGAACACCCGCAACCTCAGTCGCGGGCGGCGTACGTACGCCGAGCAGGCCAACCTGGCGGTCAACCAGACGCTGGTGCGCTCGATCAACACCTCCATCGTGGCGCTGCTGCCCGTCGGGGTGATCCTCTACGTCAGTGTCGCCACGCTGGGCGCGGGCTCGCTGAAGGACCTGTCGCTGGCGCTGTTCGTCGGCATGGCCGCCGGGCTCTACTCCTCGGTGTTCATCGCCACCCCGCTCGCGGTGCACCTGAAGTCGCGCGAGAAGGCGATCACCCAGCAGGACGCCCGCGCCCGGGCGCGAGCGCGGCGCAACGTCGACCGCTACGCCGACGTCCCGACCTTCACCGACGACATGGAGGTCTCGGAGCCCCGGGCCTCCTTCGCCGCCGGGGTCGACGACGACGAGGAGGAGCCACGCGAGCCGGCTCCCGCGAAGGCGCCGCCACGTCGCAGCGAGGCGACCGGGTCCGGACGCGTCGTACCGGGACCGAAGTCGCCGGTGCGCGAGTCGGGGGCGGCCAAGCGCAACCAGCCCTCGCGCCAGCCGCGCTCCAAGCGCGGCAAGTGAGCCGGTGGTGACCGCCGAGGCGCTCGACGCCCTGATCGCGTCCCGGATCCGGGACATCCCCGACTTCCCCAAGCCGGGGGTGACCTTCAAGGACATCACCCCGCTGCTCGACGACCACACCGCGTTCACCGCCGTGGTCGATGCCCTGGCCGCGGCCGGTCGTGACGAGAGTGGCGAGGTGGTCGTCGACAAGGTCATCGGGATGGAGGCGCGCGGGTTCATCCTCGCCGCCCCCGTCGCGCTCGCCCTCGGGGTGGGCTTCATCCCGGTGCGCAAGCCCGGCAAGCTCCCGTGGAGCACCCGGTCGGTGACCTACGACCTCGAGTACGGCACCGAGACCCTGGAGATGCACACCGACGCCCTGAAGCCGGGGGAGCGGGTGCTGGTCGTCGACGACGTCCTGGCCACGGGTGGCACCGCCCGGGCCACGGCCGAGCTCATCGAGCAGCCGGGCGCCCACGTCCACGGGGTCGCCGTACTGATGGAGCTGACCTTCCTGCCCGGCCGCACGGTGCTCGAGGGGATCCCGCTGACGGTGCTGCACACCGTCTGAGCCCGCAGGACCGGGCCGGAGCGGTCAGTTCGTGAAGTAGCCCGGAACGCCCGTGACGATGGTCTGGCTCTTGCCCTGAACCTGGTTCACGCCGAGGACGTCGGGACCGCCGACCTTCCCCCAGTGAACGTAGCCACCACCGGAGCTCCCGCACCCGAGGTAGGCCCAGTAGGGCTTGCCGTCGCGCCAGCGGTAGCCCTTGGCGCGCACGCACATCTTTCCGCTCGACATCGGGGCCACTCGCCAGGAGACGTAGTGCTTGGGCTTGGCCTGGGTGTCGATGTGGCCGCACGTGCCCTTGTAGGTGCGGCTCCACTTCCCGCCGATCGGGGCGTAGACGGCCAGCCAGGAGCCGCAGCTGGACGCCGCCATCCTCGGCTGCGCGGCGGCCGCGACCTTCGCCGGGGTGGACCCGACGGGCGCTGCTGACGCAGCCTGCGGCCCGGCGGTGCACAGAGCGGCGGCGAGCGCCACCACTGCCATTCGTTTCATGAGGCCCCCCGGAGTCGATGCTGGTTGTGGAGTTCTACACCCGTGCTCTCGACGCGCGCAAGGGTTCGACGGCCCGCTGGGCGCGGCGTGCTCGACGGCGCACCTAGACTGTGCGCATGGCGGAGGAACGCACGGTGAGCGACCCGGAGATCCCGGCCGCCGCTGCCTCCGAGCGCGCACCCACGCTCACCGGACGCGGGATGCGCGCCCGTCTCGCCCGCATCGGCACCAGCAAGCAGGTCGGCAACCCGGTGCTCGAGCCGCTCTTCCGGACGGTGCGCGCCAACCACCCGAAGGCCGACCTCGCGCTGCTCGAACGCGCCTACAACACGGCCGAGAAGTACCACCGCGGCCAGATGCGCAAGAGCGGCGACCCCTACATCACCCACCCGCTGGCCGTGACCACGATCCTGGCCGACATCGGCATGACCGAGCCGACCCTGGTTGCGGCGCTGCTCCACGACACCGTCGAGGACACCGAGTACACCCTCGACCAGCTGCGGGGCGACTTCGGCGACGAGGTGGCCCTGCTCGTCGACGGCGTCACCAAGCTCGACAAGGTCAAGTACGGCGACTCGGCGCAGGCCGAGACGATCCGCAAGATGATCGTCGCGATGAGCAAGGACATCCGGGTCCTCGTCATCAAGCTCGCCGACCGGCTGCACAACATGCGCACCCTGCGCTACGTCAAGCAGGAGACCCAGGAGCGCAAGTCCCGGGAGACCCTCGAGATCTACGCCCCGCTGGCGCACCGGCTCGGCATGAACACCCTGAAGTGGGAGCTCGAGGACCTCGCTTTCGCCACGATGCACCCCAAGATCTACGACGAGATCGTGCGGCTGGTCGCCGAGCGGGCCCCTTCGCGCGACCAGTTCCTCGCGCAGGTGATCACCCAGGTCGAGGGCGACCTGCGCAGCGCCAAGATCAACGCGCGGGTCACCGGACGCCCCAAGCACTACTACTCGATCTACCAGAAGATGATCCACGGCGGCCGGGAGTTCACCGACATCTACGACCTCGTGGGCATCCGCATCCTCGTCGACAACGACCAGGACTGCTACGGCGTCCTCGGCGTGCTGCACAACCGCTGGAACCCCTTGCCCGGCCGGTTCAAGGACTACGTGGCGATGCCGAAGTTCAACATGTACCAGTCGCTGCACACCACGGTGATCGGTCCGATGGGCAAGCCGGTGGAGATGCAGATCCGCACGGTCGCGATGCACCGGCGGGCGGAGTACGGCGTGGCGGCCCACTGGAAGTACAAGGAGGACGTCCGCGCCGGCGTCGACACCGAGAAGACCGCCGCCGAGTCCGACATGCAGTGGCTACGCCAGCTGCTGGACTGGCAGAACGAGGTCGAGGACCCGGGCGAGTTCCTGGACTCGCTGCGCTTCGAGATCAACAGCGCCGAGGTCTTCGTGTTCACCCCGCGCGGCGACGTGATCGGGCTGCCCATCGGGTCCACGCCGGTCGACTTCGCCTACGCCATCCACACCGAGGTCGGCCACCACACCATCGGCGCCCGGGTCAACGGACGGCTGGTGCCGCTCGAGTCCGAGCTCGAGCACGGCGACGTGGTCGAGGTCTTCACCTCCAAGTCGCCCAACGCGGGCCCGACCCGCGACTGGCTGACGTTCGTGAAGTCGCCGCGCGCCCGCAGCAAGATCCGCCACTGGTTCACCAAGGAGCGGCGCGAGGAGGCCATCGAGCAGGGCAAGGAGCAGATCGGGCGGCTGCTGCGCAAGGAGGGCCTGCCCCTCAAGCGGGTGATGACGCACGAGTCGCTGACCCAGGTCGCCACCGAGCTGCGCCAGCCGGACGTCTCGGCGCTGTACGCCGCCGTCGGCGAGGGCAACCTCGGCGCCCAGACCGTGGTGAAGAAGGTCATCGAGGTCTCCGGCGGCAAGGACGGCGCGGCCGAGGACCTGGCCGAGGCCGTCACGATCACCCGCCCCCGTCGGCGGGGACAGGCGGCCCAGGACTCCGGCATCGTGGTCCGGGGCGTCACCGACGTGCTCGTGAAGCTCGCGCGGTGCTGCACCCCCGTCCCGGGCGACGAGATCATCGGCTTCGTGACCCGTGGGGACGGCATCTCGGTGCACCGGCGCGACTGCACCAACGCCGCCTCGCTGATGACCCAGCCCGAGCGCCTCGCCGAGGTGGAGTGGGCGCCCAGCTCGCAGTCGACGTTCCTGGTGCAGATCATGGTGGAGGCGCTGGACCGCGCCCGGCTGCTCAGCGACATCACGATGGTGCTCTCCGACCAGCACGTGAACATCCTCTCGGCCAGCCTGACCACCAACCGCGACCGCGTCGCCAAGAGCCGCTTCGCCTTCGAGATGGGCGACCCCAAGCACCTCGGAGCGATCCTCAAGTCGGTGCGCCAGGTCGACGGCGTGTTCGACGCCTACCGCATCACCCACTGACCCGCGGGCCGGAGTCGGCGGGTCAGAGGGCCTGGGAGACCGAGCTCATGTTGAAGTCGGGGATCCGCAGCGCTGGGGTGGCGGTGCGGGAGAAGTAGTCGTCGCCCCACTCGCGGGAGAAGCTCGGCACCGTCTGCGAGGCGTGGGTGTAGCGACGCAGCAGGTCGATCGGGCTCTCGTTGTAGCGGAAGTTGTTCACGGCACCGGTGATCTCGCCGCCCTCGACGCGGTAGACGCCGTCGCGGGTGAGGCCGGTGAGCAGCAGGGTCTGCTCGTCGACCTCGCGGATGTACCACATGCAGGTGAGCAGGAGCCCGTCGTCCATCCCGGCGACAAGGTCCGCCTCGGTGCCGCTGGCGCCGTCGATGTCGAGGACCAGGTTGTCGATCCCCGGCGTCGTGGGCTGGCCCAGCTCGGCCGCGGTGTGCCGGGTCTGGATCAGCGAGGTGAGCCGACCGTCGCGGATCCAGTCGGTGGGACCGAGCGGGAGGCCGTTGTCGTAGACGCTGCTGCGGTCGCTGGAGGAGCCGGCGACGACGAACGGGGAGCTCTCCAGACCCGGGTGTGCCGGGTCGCTGCGCAGGTGCACCCCGGGACCGACGAGCTGGTCGCCGAGGCGGGTGCCGCCGCCGGGCCGGGAGTAGACCGTCTGCCCGTCGGCGCTGTTGCGCGCACCGGCGTTCCAGTACGCCGTGATCATGAGGTCGGCGACCGCGGAGGGCGGCAGGATCGTGTCGTAGCGACCCGCCGGCAGGTCGATCCGGCGCTCTCCCCACGACAGCCTCGTCGCGAGGTCGGCGGCCATCCGGCTGCCGTCGACGTCGGTGAAGTCGCGCGTCGCACCGCCCACCCACGCGCTGTTGGTGAGCTCGGCGTTCTTGCCCGTGCAGCCGTAGTGACCCGTGGGCTGCACGTGGCGAAGCCGCAGCCCGGTGGAGCTGCCGAGGTAGGTGGTGGAGACCTCGTGGAAGACGAACCCGTAGAGGATCCGCCGCTCCGCGTCGGCCTGGCCGAACGACTCGCCGAGCTGTGCCGCGAACCGTTCGAAGACCTGGATCGAGGTCTCGGCAGGGGCGTCCTCCCAGTCGGGCGAGGCGTCGGCGGTGACGAGCTCGGCGCGGTCCTCGGCGGGATCCGCGACGGCGGCGGCGCGGTCGGCGGCCTCGACGAGGGCGGTGACCTGCTCCGGCGAGGCGGCCGTGCCGCTCACCGAGGCGTTGCCGGCTCCCTGGAAGGCGATGACGGTGACGTCGACCTCGTGCATCACCCCGTTGGTGGTGAGGGTGTTGTTGGCCCAGCGCAGGTTGGCGCTGGTGCTGTCGTGCACGATCGCGACGCACTGCTCGGAGGTGGAGATCTCCAGGGCGTGCTCGACGAGCAGCTGCGGGCGCGTCATCATCAGGCGGTCCCCTCCGCGGTGGTGTTGAGGATGCGAATGTCGCGGAACAGCGCCGACGGACAGCCGTGGCTCACCGACGCGACCTGCCCCGGCTGTGCCTTGCCGCAGTTGAACGCGCCGCCCAGCTCGTAGGTCGAGGGCCCCCCGACCGCCTCCATCGAGCCCCAGAAGTCGGTCGTCGTGGCCTGGTAGGCGACGTCGCGCAGCTGCCCCTGGAGCCGACCGTCCTGGATCCGGTAGAAGCGCTGACCGGTGAACTGGAAGTTGTAGCGCTGCATGTCGATCGACCACGACTTGTCGCCGACGACGTAGATCCCGCGCTCGACCTGGCTGATCAGCCCCTCGGTGTCGGGGCCGTCCGGCGCCGGCTGCAGCGAGACGTTGGCCATCCGCTGGATCGGGATGTGGCCGGGCGAGTCGGCGTACGCGCAGCCGTTGGAGCGCCCGTCGTTGAGGTCGGCGCCGTAGGTGTGGGCCATGGCGCGGTCGAGCTGGTAGCCGACCAGCTTGCCGTCGCGCACGATGTCCCACGACTGCGCGGCCACGCCCTCGTCGTCGTAGCCCACCGTGGCCAGGCCGTGCGGCGTGGTGCGGTCGCCCGTGACGTGCATGACGGGGGAGCCGTAGGTGAGCGTGCCGAGCTGGTCGTAGGTGGCGAACGAGGTGCCGGCGTAGTTGGCCTCGTAGCCGAGCGCCCGGTCGAGCTCCGTGGCGTGCCCGATCGACTCGTGGATGGTCAGCCACAGGTTGGAGGGGTGGATCACCAGGTCGTAGGTGCCGGCCTCGACGCTCGGGGCGGCCAGCTTCTCGCGCAGGAGCTGCGGCAGCCGCGTGCGCTCGGAGTCGAAGTCGAAGGTGCCGTCGGTGAGGTACTCCCAGCCGCGGCCGACCGGAGGGGCGATCGTGCGCATCGAGTCGAACGCCCCGGTGGACCGGTCCGCGCCGTGCACCTCGAGGTGGGGCTCGAGCCGGATGCGCTGCTGGGTGATCGAGGAGCCGGAGAGGTCGGCGTAGTACTTGTTCTCGTGGACCTGCTGCAGGCCGCCGGTGGCGTGGTCGACCCCGTCGGCGGCGAGCAGCTCGCGGGTCCAGCCCGCGAAGAGCCCGGTCTTCTCCGCCAGGGGGACCGTCAGCGGGTTCACGTCGTACGCCGAGACCCAGGTGACGTCCTCGTGCACGGGCTCGGGAGCGAGCTCGACCCGGCGCCGCGTCATCTTGGCGGCGACCTGGGCGACGGTGACGGCCGTCTCGGCCACGGTGACCGCCTCGTCCTCGGTGAGGGCGACACCGGAGGCGAATCCCCAGGCGCCGTCGAGCAGCACCCGCACGGCGAAACCGAGGTCCTCGGCGTCCTGGGCGCCCTCGAGCGCACCGTCGCGCACCGAGAAGTACTGGTAGCGGTTGCGCTCGAACCGGAAGTCGGCGTGGGCGACCCCGAAGTCGCGAGCACGCCCCAAGGCGATCTGTCCGAGCCGCCGGAACGGCAGCGCCAGGAACGTCGGATCGATCTCGGTCTGTGCCATGGCCACGACCCTAGTGGCTAGCCGAGGGCGACCGACGGGCAGAGGGTGGAGCCCTGACGGCCCTTGCGGACCTCGAGCTGGCTGGGCACCCGGTTGCGGAGCTCGGCGACGTGGCTGACCAGCCCGACCACCCGGCCCCCGTCCCGCAGAGCGTCCAGGGTGTCCATCACCCCGTCGAGGGTGCCGGCGTCCAGGGCGCCGAACCCCTCGTCGATGAACAGGGTGTCCAGCTGGGTGCCGCCGGCCTCGTGGGAGACCGTGTCGGCCAGCCCGAGGGCGAGGGCGAGGGAGACCAGGAAGGTCTCGCCGCCGGACAGGGTCGCGGGGTCGCGCTGCTTGCCGCTCCACTCGTCGCGCACGCGCAGGCTCAGGCCCCCTCGCTGTTCCCCGGCGCCCTTCTCGTCGACCTGCTCGAGGGTGTAGCGCTCGTCGGTCATGCCGCCGAGCCGCTCGTTGGCGGCGGCGACGACCTGGCGCAGGCGCTCGGAGAGCACGAACGCGGAGAGGCGCATCTTCAGCTGGTTGTCCGCGCTGCGTCCCTCGACGAGCGAGGCGAGCGATGCCGCGACGGCGTGCCGGCGGCGCACCGGCTCCCAGGCGGCGAGCTCGCGGTCGAGCTCACGGGCGAGCGCATGCAGACGCACCGCCCTGGCGGCCGCCCGCTGGTGGGCGCCGTGGGCGCGGTCACGGGTCTCCTCGCGGGTGCGCACCGACGCGGTCAGGGCCGCGAGGTCGGGGGTGGGCTCCTCGAGCGCGGAGGCGACCTCCGCGTCGGCGAGGACCGCGACCGCTGCCGCGCGGGCCGCGCGCCGCTGCTCCAGGTGCGCCGAGCGTGCGGCCGCCTCGGGGGTGGGCAGCACCGCTTCCGTGGCCTCGCGCAGGGAGGAGAACCCTGCCGAACCGGCCGCAGCCTCGGCCGCGGCGGACGCGGCCGCCAGCTCGCGGACGGCCCGCTCGCGCTCGGTGAGCGCCTCGCAGGCGTCCTCGAGGAGGCGGGCGGTCTCGCCGTGGCGTTCGACCAGGCCGGCGACCGAGGTGGCCTCGGGGTCGGCGTCCAGCAGCTCGGCGAGCTGGCCCGTCACCTTCGCGCAGCGCGCCTCCGACTCGGCCTGCTGCTCCTCGAGCGAGGCGAGCGTGGAGCGGTCACCGGTGAGGCCGGCTGACAGCGCCCGGTCACGCTCCTCGAGCGTCTGCAGCTCCTCCTCGAGCAGCGCGACGCTCGTGGCGGCAACCGCGGCGGACTCGCACCGGGCGTCGGCGGCGTCGAGGTCGGCCCGCCACTGGGCGGCATCGCGGTCCTGGCTGGCGCTCCGGGCGCTCGCGAGCTCGACCTCGAGGGCGGTCTGTGCCTCCCGGAGGGCCTGTCGCTCGAAGTCGGCCGTCTCGTGCTCGACGCGAGCAGCGTCCTCGTCCTCACGGCTCACGCCGACGGACGCCGCGGCGGGGGAGGGGTGGTCCGGGCTCCCGCACACCGGGCACGAGCAGCCGACGGCCAGCCCGCTCGCCAGCTCGGCCGCCATGCCGGAGATGCGTCGCTCCCGCAGGTCGAGGTAGTGCTCGCGGAGGTCCTGGGCCCGCTCGGTCGCCTCCCGGAGCAGGCCGCGGGTGCGGTCGAGGTCGGCGGCCAACCCCACGACGCGTCCGGCGCTCGCGAGCCCCGCCCGGGCAACCTCCACCGCCTGTCGGGAGGCCGGCACGTCCGCCGCGAGCGTGCGCGCCTCCTGGAGGCTTGGCCGGAGCCGCTGGCGGGCTGCTTCGACCTCGGTGAGCTCCTCGGCGCCGCGGGAGACCTGCTCACCCACGCGCGTGATCTGTGCCGTCAGCGAGGTGAGCCGGGCCCGCTCGTCGTGGAGCTCCGCCTCCCGCGGCAGCCAGGACTCCGCGACCGCGCGGGCCTCGGCCGCGCGGGTGGCGGCCGAGGCCAGCGTGCTCGGGCGCAGCTCGTCGGCCGCCGCGCCCAGCAGCCGCGCCGCCACGGACAGGTGCGCGGCAGCGCCTGCCTCGGCGGCGTCCGCCGCCTCGGTCGCCTGCTCCACCCGGAGCGTCGCGGGCAGGACCGAGCTCGCCCGGCGATGGGACTCGACCGACTCCCGCAGGCGTGTCTCGACCTGCGCGGTCTGGTCGAGCTCGGCCAGGGAGGCGAGCGCGCGCTCGCCCCGCTGGCGTGCCCCGGCCAGGCGCCGGCCCCGCTCGCAGGCGTCCCGGTCGCTCTCCAGCGCCGCCGTCGCCGCGGCGAGCGCCTCGGCCGAGGTCGACTCCTCGGCCGTGGCCTGCGCGACCAGCTGCTCGACCCACGCCGTGAGGGAGCCGTCCTCCGCGACGGCGTCGAGCTCGTGCACGTCCCACTCCTCGGGTACGCCGACCCCGGCGGCCTCCTGGAGACGATTGACCACGCCGGCGCACCGGTCGTGGCAGGTCCGGCTGCGGCGACGCAGCTCGGACCGGTGGTCCACGAGCCACTTCTCGACGTCCTCGAAGCGGCGGGTGCGGAACAGCCGCTGGAGCACCGCGTGCCGCTCCGCCGAGGACGCCCGCAGGAACGCCTGGAACCGGCCCTGGGGGAGCATCGCGACCTGGGTGAACTGCGCGCATGTCATGCCGAGCAGCCCGGTGACCAGCTGGCCGGCCTCGTCCAGGCGGTTGGTCAGCGCCGTCCAGTCGCGGCCGACCAGCTCCTCGACCACGACGTGAGCCTGGACCCTGGTCGTCCCGGTGCCCCTGCGCTTGGGACGCTCCCAGGCGGGGGAGCGGGTGAACCGGAACGTGCGCTCACCGATGCTGAGGCGCAGCTCCACCCGCGGGGCGTCGGAGGGAGCGGCGTGGTCGCTGCGCAGGTGGCGAGCGGCGTGCCGGTCGCCGGGGACCTCACCGTAGAGGGCGAAGCAGACGGCATCGAGCACGCTGGTCTTGCCCGCCCCGGTGTCGCCGGTGAGCAGGAACAGGCCGCCCGCGGCGAGCTCGTCGAGGTCGACGCGCACGGTCTCGACGAAGGGCCCGAAGGCGGTGATCGACAGCTCGTGCAGCCGCATCAGCCGCTCACCACCGAGTCGCGGCCCGGGACCAGGTCGGGGTCCTCCGAGCAGCACTCGAGGGCGACCCGCAGCAGCTCGGACTCCTCCTCGGTCGCCGGGGCCGTGCGCACGTGCCGGACGAAGTCGAGGGAGATCTCGTGCGGGGTCCTGCCCCGGGTGGAGGGGCGCGCGGCGGAGGGGCCGCCGCCCACGGGGGCGAAGTGCAGCGCCAGGGCGTGCGGGAACCGGGCCCGCAGCTGCTCCATCGCCCGGACCGGCCGGACCGCGTCGGTGAGGGTCGCCTGCACCCAGGAGTCCTCGTCGCCGGCGAACCGGGCCGAGGTCAGCAGCTCCTCGAGGGTGCCGGTCAGCCGAGCGAGCGGCCTGGCCACCGGGGCCTCGACGAAGTCCACCTCGGCCACGCCGCTCGCGTCGAGGTCGACCAGCCACGAGCCCTTGACGTGGGCGGCCTCGGAGAAGGAGTAGGCGACCGGGGAGCCGCTGTAGCGGACCGTCTCGGTCAGGGCCGCGCGACCGTGCAGGTGACCGAGCGCGGTGTAGTCGACGCCGTCGAACAGGGAGGTCGGCACCACCGAGACCCCGCCGACCGCGATGTCGCGCTCGCTGTCGCTCGGGAGGCCGCCGGCGACGAAGGCGTGCGCCATCACCACCGACCTCGTCCCTGCCGCCCGGGACGACAGGTCGCCGCGGACGCGCCGCATCGCCTCCGACAGCGCGGCGTGGTGCGAGCGGACCGGTAGGTCCCAGGCGTGCTTGAGGACGTCGGGCTCGAGGTAGGGGAGGCCGTAGACCGCGACCGGGCCGTGCTCGTCCTCGAGCAGGACAGGTTCGTGCGCCCGGCCGGCGTCGGTGCGGAGGTGGACCCCCGCGGCGTCGACGAGACGGGAGCTGAAGCCGAGCCGGCGCGCCGAGTCGTGGTTGCCGCTGGTCACGACCACCCGGGCCCGCGAGGCGGCGAGCCGGGTGAAGGCCTCGTCGGCCAGCGCGACCGCGTCGACCGGAGGCAGTGCCCGGTCGTAGACGTCCCCGGAGACCACCACCAGGTCCACCGACGCGCTGTGCACGGTCTCGACCAGGTGGTCGACGTAGGCAGCCTGCGCGCCGAGGAGGTCCTCGCCGTGGAACGACCGGCCGAGGTGCCAGTCGGAGGTGTGCAGGATGCGCATGCGGCAACGCTAGGAGAGGCCACCGACAACGGGGCCCGTCACACGCCGACGCGGTCCTCCCCGGCGTACGCCACACACCGTCCGCCACGGGTGAACCCCACCAGGAGCAGGCCCGCATCCCGGGCGAGGGAGACGGCCAGGGAGGTCGGCGCCCCGACGGCGACGACCGCGCCGATCCCGGAGACCACCGCCTTCTGCACCAGCTCGTAGCCGATGCGACCGCTGAGCACCAGCACGGGCGGGACCGGCGCCCCGGCCAGGATGCGCGACCCGACGGCCTTGTCCACGGCGTTGTGCCGACCCACGTCCTCGCGCACCACGACCGGGGTCCCGTCGGGCTCGAAGAGCCCGGCGGCGTGCAGCCCGCCGGTCCGGCCGAAGCCGGGCTGCTGCTCGACGAGGCGTTCCGGCAGCGCCAGCACCGTCGCGAGCTTCAGAGCTGACCGGCGACGACGGGGTCGCAGAGGCGAGCACGTCGGCGATCGAGTCGGTGCCGCACACACCGCACGCCGAGCTGACCAGCCGAGCGGCGGGAAGCGACAGCGGGGGAGCGGCCAGGTCCACCGTCACGACGTTGAACTCCTCGAGGTCCCCGAGGTCTGCGTCGGTGCAGTAGCGCACCGCGTGCACCGCCGCCGGGGTGGTGACCCGCTCGTGCACCAGCCAGCCCGCGGCCAGCTCGAAGTCGTGTCCGGGCGTGCGCATGGTCACCGCGACGCGCTGGGCAGGAAGCCCCAGGGCCGCCACGCGGATCTCCAGCGGCTCCTCGGTCGCGATGCGGTCCTCGCGCTCCAGCCGCGCGCCGTCACGGAACTCCGTGACCCGGCTCCGCACGGACGGCCCCGGTCGCCTTGGCTTCGTCGCGCTCACCCTGGCGACTCTAGACGCCCGGGGGAGCGTCACCATCCTCGAGCGCGGCCCGTCCACCGCCACCCGCGGAGCATCCGGGACTACCGTGACCCCATGCCGGAACCCGCGACCCGCCTGGTGCGTCCCACTGCCATGAGACCTCCCACGGCACGCCGGTCGCTGGTGGCGCCGGCCGTCGCGTCCCTGCTGCTCCTGGCCCTCACCGGCTGCGGCTCGGCGCCGCAGTCCTCACCGGAGAGGACGCCCCAGAAGTCGGCGGAGGAGTCCGCGACGAGCGACCAGCAGCCCTCGGCGGGCGCCTCCGGCGTCGAGGGCTGTCCCGCGGGCTCACCCGCGCTCGCCCAGGCGCGCACCCTGACCCGGGCGGACCTCGACGGCGACGGGAAGCCGGAGGCGGTGCGGCTGACCGGACCCGGCGGCGACTGCCCGGACACGCTGTTCGCCGAGGTGGGCCAGGGACTCCTCAGCGCCCGGTTGCCCTCGGGTACGCCGCCCGTGGCCCGTGCGTTCGCCGCCCGGCCTCCGGGCCTCGAGCACGACCTGCTCGTCACCCGCCAGGATCACCCTCGAGGCGGCTTCCAGGTGCGCCTGTTCGCGGCCGGGGAGGACGGGCTCGCCGAGCTGGAGGCCGACGGCCACTCGCTGGTGCCCTTCGTGGCGCTCGACGTCGACGAGCACCCGTTGAGTCTCGACTGCGCCGACGGCGGAGTCGTGCTCACCGAGGCGTTGCCGCACCGACCCGAGGGCACACGGCCCACCTGGGACGTCCAGCGCACGACGTACGCCGTCGACGGCACCGCCGTGACCGCGGGGAAGCCCGAGCAGCTCGCCGAGTCGGTGCCGCCCGCCGGTCTCGCGCAGGAGCACCCCGCCCTGCTCGACCACGCGGTCCTCGAGGGCTGCCGCGTCGGGAAGACGTCCTAGCCGGCGGCCGGCCGCAGCAGCCCGTCGGGGTCGTCGCGCCACACGCGCGCGTCCCCGTGGACGCGGAAGAGTCCCTCCGCGTCCACGGCCACAGGGCGTCTCAGTCCGGGCCCTCGCTCACGCCACGCGCGTCTGCGGGGCGCCCTCGGCGGTCTTCGCCGGGTCGCGCTCGACGATGTCGCCCAGGGCGTCGTCGATCCGCTTCATCAGCTCCTCGGGGATCTTCACCCCGGCGGCCTTGACGTTCTCGCTGACCTGCTCGGGACGCGAGGCGCCCACCAGGGCGGCGGCGACGTTGTCGTTCTGCAGGACCCAGGCGACGGCCAGCTGGGCCATCGTGAGGTCGAGCTCGTCGGCCACCGGCTGCAGCTCCTGGACGCGGGTGAGCACGTCGTCGTCCATGAACCGCTTGATCATGTTGGCGCCGCCCTTCTCGTCGGTCGCGCGCGAGCCCTCGGGCGGGGCCTGGCCGGGCCGGTACTTCCCGCTCAGCACGCCCTGGGCGATGGGGGACCAGACGATCTGGGAGATGCCGAGCTCACGCGAGGTCGGCACGACCTCGTCCTCGATGACCCGCCACAGCATGGAGTACTGCGGCTGGGAGGAGATCAGCTGGAAGCCGAGGTCCTTCGCGAGCGCGTGCCCGGCGCGGATCTGGTCGGCGGTCCACTCGCTCACGCCGATGTAGAGCGCCTTGCCCTGGCGCACGATGTCGGCGAAGGCCTGCATCGTCTCCTCGAGCGGCGTCTCGGTGTCGTAGCGGTGGGCCTGGTAGAGGTCGACGTAGTCGGTCTGGAGCCGGCGCAGCGACCCCTCGATCGACTCCATGACGTGCTTGCGGGACAGGCCGGTGTCGTTCTTCCCGCCGGGGCCGGTGGGCCAGTAGACCTTGGTGAAGATCTCCAGCGACTCGCGCCGCTCGCCCTTGAGGGCGTCGCCGAGCACCGACTCGGCCTTGGTGTTCGCGTAGACGTCGGCGGTGTCGAAGGTGCTGATGCCCTCGCTGAGGGCGGCGTGCACGCACTGGGTGGCGATGTCGTTCTCCACCTGCGAGCCGTGGGTCAGCCAGTTGCCGTAGGTGATCTCCGAGATCTTCAGGCCGGAGTTGCCGAGGTATCGAAATTCCATGAGTCCGACATTACGGGTGCCTCGGTTGGGTCGGTGGGGCAGCCGACTCTCGACGGCCCCAACCGCCCCCTCGACCGCCCAGGGGCCTCACTTCACCGAGGTGATCGTGACCGGCTGCTTGGGCGTCTCGGATCCGGGCTCGACGCCCTTGGCGGCCACCGACTGCACGACCTTGAGGCCGGCGGCGCTCATCCGGCCGAACACGGTGTACGACGCATCGAGGATCGAGTCCTCGTAGACGAGGAAGAACTGCGAGCCCGACGTACCCGGCGCGGAGCCCTTCGCCATGGCCACCGTGCCCGCTGGGTAGGTGCAGTACTCCTTGCCGCTGTCCGGGCTCGTCTGGCCGTAGCAGGGCTGCAGACGCGGGTCGGCGTCCACCAGCTCCTCGTCGAAGGTGTAGCCGGGCCCGCCGGTGCCGGTGCCGGTCGGGTCGCCGCACTGCAGCACGTTGAGGCTGCCGCGCCCGCCGGTCGTCAGCCGGTGGCACTTGGTGTCATCGAAGAACCCCTGCTTGGCCAGGGACAGGAAGGAGTTCACCGCGCAGGGCGCCTTGTCCGCGTCCAGGCTGACCTTCACGTCGCCCTGGTCGGTGGCGATCGTGACCTCGGTGGGCGCGTCGGCCTCGGGGTCGCTCGGGGGCGGGTCCACCTTCTTGGCCGCCTCGCCGGACTCGGTGTACTCGCACTGTCCCGAGGAGGACTTCGGTGTCGAGGTCTTCTCGTCCCCGCAGCCCGCGGTCAGCGCGAGCAGGAGGACGGCGAGCAGGAGCAGCAGGGGGCGCGGGGAAGTCACGGCGGCGATGGTAGCCAGCGCTCACACAGCGACGAGCTGGAGGTAGGCCATTCCGAGCACGCCCCGGTAGCCACGCAGGTAGCCGGCGCGCTGGCGCGCGCACCGAGCACGGACCTCGGCGGCGGCGGGATGGTCGACCTCGTGCGCGGCGAGCCAGGTCGCGTAGCGCGCGGTGAAACCGGACTCGAACGCGTCCCACTCGTCCAGGGTGGCCTCGCGCACGCCGGTGGCCGCGAACCCGTTGGCCTCGGCGAGCTCGACCAGGTCGGCGAGCCCGAGGAACTCGTCGTCGCGTCCGGAGAGCGCGGCGACCGCCTCGGACGTGGGGGAGCGGGACCAGATGCCGTCGGCGTACACCACGCGTCCGCCGCGGCGCACGCGCGAACGCATCGCCGCCAGCGCCGCGCTGTAGTCGAGGGGCTGCCCGTGTTCCACGTGGGGGCCCCAGACCTGGGTGGTGCCGACGGCCACCAGTGCGTCGACCGGCGACGGACCGGCGGCGACTCCGTCGGTGACCAGGAAGGTGGCGCGCTCGTCGAGGCCGCGCGCGGTGGCGCGGCGGCACGCCTCGGCGATCCGGTCCTCCTCGAGGTCGACGCCGATCGAGCGGGCCAGGGGAGCGGCGTCCGTGATCCGCAGCAGCAGCTCGCCCCAGCCGCAGCCGACGTCGAGCACGGTCCCGCCCTCTGTCAGGGCCTCTGCTGTCCAGGAGGCGAGCTCGTCGGCACGTGCGCCGGACAGCGGACTGAGGAACTGCAGGTCGTCGTGGAGCGGTGGCAGCTGGAGGTTCATCCCTTCGCCTTCGCCTTCGCGCGGGGGATGCCGAACTTGCGGGCCATCAGCCGCTCGACCGCCGACTGCGGCAGGGCGCGCCGAAGTGCGAAGATCGCGGACGCGTTGTTGCCGACCGCGTAGCGCGCGTCGGGCCGGTCGGCCTCGACGGCGTCGACGATCGTGCGGGCCACGCGCAGGGGAGAGATGCCCTCGCGCTCGTCGCGGTCCAGCGTGCGCAGCATCCGTCGGAAGGCCTGCTCGTGCACCGACCGCTCCTCGATGTAGCTCGTGCGCCGCGCGCTGATGCCCGTGCGCACCGACCCCGGCTCCACCGAGCACAGCCACACCCCGTGCGGCGCCATCTCGAAACGGGCCGAGGACGCGAACGCCTCGAGCGCGGCCTTGGTCGCGACGTACGACGACCGGTAGGCCAGCGGGAAGCTCGCCAGCATCGACCCGACCATCACCACGCGTCCGTAGCCGCGCCGCCGCATGTCGGGCAGGAGCAGCTGGGTCAGGTGCACCGGGCCGATCACGTTGAGGTGGAACACGCGTTCGAGCGCCCCGAGCGGCAGCTCCTCCAGCGGCCCGCTCTGCGACTCACCGGCGTTGTTGACCAGGACGTCGACGTGGATGCCCTCTGCGTGCAGGGCGCCGACGAAGCCTTCGACGGCGTGCAGGTCGGTCAGGTCCAACGCCCGATAGGTGACGCCGTCGAGCCGCTCGCCCTCCGGGATCGACTGGGGGTCGCGGCTGGTGCCCACGACGCGGTAGCCGCGCTCGAGCAGGCGCTGGGCGGTGGCGCGGCCGATGCCCTTCGAGGCGCCGGTCACCAGGGCGGTGTGGGTGGGCGGGTCGTCGGTGGTCATCTCGCTCCCGTCGTGGTCGAGGTCGTGCTGCCTCACGATGGCACGTGAAGACCGTCGACCGGGAGTGGGTTTCTCTGCGTGTGCGAGCCGACTAGGCCTTCGCGGCGCGCCGGTCCGCCGCGAGTGCGGCCGCGTTCAGGGCGGCGTACCCCAGGGTGACGGCGAGCACCTTGGTGCGCACGTCGGGCTTGGTGGCGCCCAGGCCGAGGACCGATGCGTCGGAGAGGTCGCCGGCGATGCGCAGCAGCATCGCGGCCGAGACCACGGACGGGTTGCGCGAGAGCAGCGCGAGCGCGGCGATGGGCAGGTCGCGCCCGGCGAAGGTGTAGGCCATCTTGTCGAAGACGGGAGCCTGCTCGGCGGGGGCCTGGAGGGCGTCGGCGAGGTGGCGCGGCTTGGCGAGCGCGAAGGCGCCGTAGCCGGCGGTGGCGAGGGACAGCATCCGGGAGTACTTCATGGACCGACCCTAGGGAGCCGTGCCAAGCACCTCACCGGGCACGCGGGCCCGATGGGGTGAGCCACACCACCAGGGCGCCGGTGACGAGGTAGACGACCTGCAGCACGTGGAAGGCGCGGATCGAGGCGATCTCGCCGACGATCCACACCAGCATCACGACGCCGGACAGGAGGGCGGCGAGCTCCCACGACGTGCTGCGCTTGACCATTGCCACCGCGGCGACGAGCGAGGTGCCTCCGACCACCGCGAACAGGATGACCCCGGGGAAGTAGTTGCCGGCGAAGTCGTTGTGCTCGACCCAGGACGGCTGCTCGGGGATCCAGCCGGTCATCAGGGCGAGTCCGCCGCCGATCGCGGTGACGGCGTTGAACAGCAGCAGCCCGAGCAGCGTCCTGTTCCTGACGTCCATCGGGTCCCCTCGTGCTCGGCGCCTGCGTGCCGCGACCAGTCTCTCCCGGGGGAGGGCGGTCGTCACGGGGACTCCGCTCAGCTCGCGACCATGCGGACCCGACCACCTGTGGCAGGGTCGGGGGATGAGTGCAGAGTTCCCCTTCGCGTTCGCCGCGTCCTATCGCCTGCCGGCGTTGGCCTTCGGCATCACCCCGCGCACGGCACGCGTACGCGTCGTCGACGGTGAGCTGCGCGTGCGCTACGGCCCCTGGTCCCTGCGCACACCGGTGAGCAACGTGGCGACGGGGCAGCTCACGGGCGGGTTCGCCTTCGTCAAGACGGCCGGCCCGCCCCACCTGTCGTTCACCGACCGGGGCGTCTCGTTCACCACGAACGGCGAGCGTGCGCTGTGCGTGCGGTTCCACGCGCCGGTGCCCGCACTCGACCCCACGGGCCACCTGCGGCACCCCGGCGCCACGATGAGCGTCGGCGACCCCGAGGGACTGGCGCAGGCGCTCGGAATCGGGATCGATCCCGGGGGCGCCTGAGGGTCGGGTCAGGCGGCCTCGGAGTACCGCTTGGCGGCCGCGAGGGCCTGCCGCATCTCCTCGGCGGTCGCGGGCTTCCCGGTGCCGGGGAACTGCTCACCGGGCACGACGTACGGCGCGCCGTAGGCCGCGGTGTCGCGCTGGAAGCGCCACCCCTCGGCCAGGGGGCCGGCGTCGACGGTGTCGTAGCCGAGCCGGTCGAGCAGGTCGGCGACCGTCGTCTTCGCCTTCTCGTCGTCCCCGGCGATGGCCAGGACCGAGCGCTCGGGGTCGCCGGCCGGGCGCTGCAGGCTGCCGAGGTGGCCGAAGTAGATGTTGTTGAAGGCCTTCACCACGCGGGACGCCGGCAGGTGTGCCTGGAGCAGCTCCGCGGTCGTGGTCGACTCGTCGTCGAGCTCGGCGATGTTCCCGTCACGCTGGGGGTAGTAGTTGCCGGTGTCGATGACGACCTTGCCGCGCAGCGGCTCCACGGGCACGTCGTTGTAGTTCTTCAGCGGGATCGTCACCACGACCACGTCGCCGGCCTCGGCGGCCTCGAACGACGTGGCCGCCCGGGCCAGGGGGCCGAGCTCGGTGGCGAGGTCCTGCAGCGTCTCGGGTCCGCGACTGTTGCTCAGCACCACCTCGATGCCGGCGTCGACCGCCAGTCGCGCGAGGGTGCTGCCGATGTTGCCGCTGCCGATGAGGCCCAAAGTGTTCATGGAAGGAGAACCGGCCGAGAGGTGTCGAGATTCCTGCCGGCGGGTGTGGGCTGCGCCTCGCTCCGGCGACCCGACTCAGTACCGGGCTGGGGGGAGGGCACACGTCGAAGGTGCAGCCCCTCTTGCGGAGCGCCCCTCTGCGTGAGTTGACATAATGTACGTTATCGGCGTTTCAGGAACGCCAAGCAGGAGCGGGGTTGGGCCTCTCCCAGGGCCCCTTCCCGGGCCTCTTCCGGTTCGTGCTCGTGCTCGGGCGACGACTCCGCCTCCGCCAGCCGACGCTGCAGTCGCTCGCGCACCTCGTCCGGCGTGTAGGCGCGGCGTTGCCGTTCCTGGCGCGCGACGGCGGCGCCGGTGGCGACCACGCCGACCGCGCCGGCGACACCGAGCAGCTTCCACCACGCCTTCGTCACGCGGGCAGGCTAACCGGTGCACACTGTCGCCATGCCTGACGCGCCGGACCTGGAGGCTGCCGCCGAGATCACCCGCACCGGCGACCTCTGGCTCTTCCGCGGCCGTGCGTTCGCCGACCGGGCCATCCAGACCCTGACCAACGCACCTGTGAACCACGTCGGCGTCGCCGTGGTGCTCGACGACCTCCCGCCGCTGATCTGGCACGCCGAGCTGGGCAAGTCGCTGGTCGACGTGTGGAGCGGCACCCACCACCGCGGTGTCCAGCTGCACGACCTCGGGGACGCCGTACGCCGCTGGCGCGACCACTACGGCCAGGGCGCCTGGCTGCGCCAGCTCGAGCCGGAGGTCGGCCGCCGCGAGGAGGACGCCCTGATGCGCACCATCGCGCGCCTCGACGGGGTGGCGTTCCCCAGTGCCGCCCGGCTCGCGACGCGGTGGCTGGTCGGCCGGGACGCCTACGTGCCGCAGCGCAAGCGTGGCGTGCAGGTCCGTCCCGAGGCCGCCTTCTGTGCGGAGGTCGTGGCGATGTCCCTGCAGGAGATGGGCATCCTCAAGGACGACCGCAAGGCGCACTGGTTCGACCCGGGGACGTTCTGGAGCGGCGGCTACCTGCCGCTCACCGACGGTTGGCGCTACGGCGTCGAGGTGCCGGTCGGCGACCCGTCGAGGTCGACCCGGCCGGCGCCGAGCAGTCGCACCCGGTGGCGCTGACGCCCAGTCCTACTGGGGGTGTCCCATGTGCAGGCGCGCTCCACCCCTGCAAGACCACACGCACTCTCGTGCCGACGAGCGTTCGCATCCGAAACGCCCGCGAGCCCATTCTTTTCCGGACGTGCCTCGTCCGGAAGCCTGCCTATCGTGGGCAACATGACGAGCACGTTCGGCTTCACACCCGGCCAGCCACCAGAGTGGGACCTCGAGCGCTTCATGCGCGGCGACGAGATCGACACGGCCGTGATCACCCTCGAACGCAACCGGCGCACGTTCGCGTGGAAGTGTGCCGATCTGGGCGCCCAGGGGCTGACCCTGCGGCTCGGTGCGTCGTCGGTGACGCTGGGAGGCCTGCTCAAACATCTGGCGTGGGTCGAGGAGCTCTACTTCCAGAACAGGCTCGCCGGTCGCCAGTCCTTGGCGCCGTTCGACCAGCTGGACCTCGAGAAGGACTGGGAAGACTGGGCCTGGGCCACGGCGGCCGACGACACCCCCGATGCGCTGCGTGCGCTCTGGGGCGAAACCGTGCACCGTTCCCGGGACGCGCTGACCGAGGCGCTGTCCCGCGGTGGGCTGGAGCAGACGACTGCAGATGGAATGCGCCTGCGCCGGTTGCTGGCGGACCTGATCGAGGAGTACGCCCGCCACACTGGTCACGCCGACCTGCTCCGCGAGCAAGTCGACGGGGCTACTGGAGAAGGCCCTCCGCAGGACTTCCCGGTGCCCTGACCCCCCCACGGCTCGAATCCGGTGGCCTCGGATCGCCGGAGCCCCGTGAGGGGCTGTGACGCGAGAACGCAGACCCGGACGGGACTCGGGCAGAATCGTCACTGGCAGCCGGTGCGGGGAGACGTCCGCTCAGGAGCCGACGTACGCCGCCAGGTGCTCGCCGGTGATCGTCGGACGTCCCGCGACCAGGTCGGCCGGAGTCCCCTCGAAGACGACGCGGCCGCCGTCGTGCCCGGCGCCCGGTCCGAGGTCGATGACCCAGTCGGCGTGCGCCATCACGGCCTGGTGGTGCTCGATGACGATCACCGACTTCCCGGAGTCGACCAGCCGGTCCAGCAGCCCCAGCAGGTTCTCCACGTCGGCGAGGTGCAGGCCCACGGTGGGCTCGTCGAGGACGTAGACCTCGCCCTTCTCCGCCATCTGGGCCGCCAGCTTCAGCCGCTGCCGCTCCCCTCCGGACAGCGTGGTCAGCGGCTGACCCAGGCTGACATAACCCAGGCCGACGTCCGCGAGCCGCTGCAGCACCTTGTGCGCCGCCGGGGTGCGGGCCTCGCCGTCGGAGAAGAACCCCTCCGCCTCCTCGACCGACATCGCCAGCACCTCGGCGATGTTGCGCCCGCCGAGCTCGTACTCCAGCACGGCCGCCTGGAACCGTCGGCCCTCGCACTCCTCGCACGTCGTCGCGACGGTCTCCATGACGCCGAGCTCGGTGTAGACGACGCCGGCGCCCTTGCAGGCCGGGCAGGCGCCCTCGGAGTTGGCGCTGAACAGCGCCGGCTTGACCCCGTTGGCCTTCGCGAACGCCTTGCGGACCGGTTCCAGGAGCCCGGTGTACGTCGCCGGGTTGCTGCGCCGGGAGCCCTTGATCCCGGCCTGGTCGATGACGACCACGCCGTCGCGCCCCTCCACCGAGCCGCTGACCAGTGAGCTCTTCCCCGACCCCGCGACGCCGGTGAGCACGCACAGCACGCCCAGCGGGATGTCCACGTCGACGTCGCGCAGGTTGTGCGTCGAGGCGCCCCTGACCTCCAGCGCGCCGGTCGACGCGCGCAGCGACTCCTTCAGCCGCGCCCGGTCGTCGAGGTGACGGCCGGTGATGGTGTCGCTGGCGCGGAGCCCCTCGACGGTGCCCTCGAAGCAGACGGTGCCGCCGTCGGTGCCGGCCCCGGGCCCGAGGTCGACGACCCGGTCGGCGATCGCGATCGTCTCCGGCTTGTGCTCCACGACCAGCACGGTGTTGCCCTTGTCGCGCAGCTGCACCAGCAGCTCGTTCATCCGCGCGATGTCGTGCGGGTGCAGCCCGATCGTCGGCTCGTCGAAGACGTAGGTCACGTCGGTCAGCGACGAGCCGAGGTGCCGGATCATCTTGGTGCGCTGGGCCTCACCACCGGACAGCGTGCCGGCCGAGCGGTCCAGCGAGAGGTAGCCCAGACCGATCTCCACGAACGAGTCGAGCAGGTGCCGCAGCCCGGAGAGCAGCGGCGCCACCGACGGCTCGTCGAGCTCGGCCACCCACTGGGCGAGGTCGCTGATCTGCATCGCGCACAGCTCGGCGATGTTGCGCCCGTGGATCCTGGAGGACAGCGCCTCCTTGGTCAGCCGGGTGCCTCCGCAGTCCGGGCAGGTGCTGAAGGTGATCGCGCGCTCCACGAACCGGCGCACGTGCGGCTGCATCGCCTCCACGTCCTTGGAGAGCATCGACTTCTGGATCTTCGGGATGACGCCCTCGTAGGTGAGGTTGACGCCCTCGACCTTGATCTTCTCCGGCGGGCTGTGGAGGAGCTTGTCGAGCTCCTTCTTGGTGAACTTCGCGATCGGCTTGTCCATCGGGAGCCCGGCGCCGCTGAAGATCCGGCCGTACCAGCCGTCCATGCTGTAGCCCGGGACGGTGAGCGCGCCCTCGGAGAGCGACTTCGTCTCGTCGTACAGCGCGGTCAGGTCGAAGTCGGAGGCCGAGCCCATGCCCTCGCAGGTCGGGCACATCCCGCCGAGGTAGACGGCGTCGCGCACGACCTTCTTCTCCACCCGGCCGCCGGCCTTCTCGGTGCTCATCACCCCACCGGCCCGGCGGGTGGGGACGTTGAACGAGAACGCGGTCGGCGGTCCGACGTGCGGGTCGCCGAGCCGGCTGAACAGGATGCGCAGCAGCGCGTTGGCGTCGGTCGCCGTGCCGACCGTGGAGCGCGGGTTGGCGCCCATCCGCTCCTGGTCGACGATGATCGCCGTGGTCAGGCCCTCGAGGAGGTCGACGTCGGGCCGGGCCAGGGTCGGCATGAAGCCCTGCACGAACGCGCTGTAGGTCTCGTTGATCATCCGCTGGGACTCGGCGGCGATCGTGTCGAAGACCAGCGAGCTCTTGCCCGACCCGGAGACCCCGGTGAACACGGTCAGCCGGCGCTTGGGGATCTCGACGTGGACGTCCTTGAGGTTGTTCTCGCGGGCACCGTGCACGCGGATCAGGTCGTGGCTGTCGGCGACGTTCCCCGAATGACCCGAATGACCCGGGGGACCCGGTGTCGGCGTCTGCTCCCGGTCCGCTGTCGTGCTCATCGCAGCCTCCCCCTCGTACGCCGGCGCTCAGCGCTCGTTGATGCGGATCAGGTTGCCAGCCGGGTCGCGGAAGGCACAGTCCCTGACGCCGTACGGCTGGTCCGCGGGCTCGGCGACCACCTCGGCACCGCTGTCCACGAGTCGCTTGAAGAGCCCGTCGAGGTCGTCGGTGGCCAGCGTGAGGGCGGCGCCGTAGCTGCCCTTCGCGATCAGCTCGAGGATCGTGCGGCGCTCGTCGTCGGTGAGTCCGGGGTCGACGGCCGGCGGGTGCAGCACGATCGAGGTGCTCTGCCCCTCGGGGCCGACGGTGAGCCAGCGCATCCCCTGGTAGCCGACGTCGTTGCGGAGCTCGAACCCGAGCGTGTCGCGGTAGAACCCGAGGGCGGCCTCGGCGTCGGTGTGCGGCAGGAAGGTGTAGTGAATGCTGATGTCCATGGCGATCACGCTAGGTCGCCCGAGCGGGGGCGCGCTTCTCGATTCCTGACCGGTCGGGCGACCTGCTTGACCAGGCACGACGGCGGCTCCCCCGGCGACGACCCTCCTGTCTGGGCAGCCGCGGCGGCCTCGTCGCGGTAGGTGCTCGGCGGCATGCCGACCAGCTCGGTGAAGCGCGTGCTGAAGGTGCCGAGCGAGGAGCAGCCGACCGCGAAGCAGACGTCGGTGACGCTCAGGTCGCCGCGGCGCAGCAGGGCCATCGCCCGCTCGACCCGACGGGTCATCAGGTAGCTGTACGGCGACTCGCCGTACACCTGACGGAACTGGCGGCTCAGGTGCCCGGCCGACATGTGCTCCCCGCGTGCGAGCGCCTCGACGTCCAGCGGCTGGGCGTACTCGCGGTCGATGCGGTCGCGCACACGCCGCAGCCGCTCGAGGTCGCGCAGCCGGTCTGCCGAGGCGGGGCTCACCCTCGGATCGTACGTCGCCCCGCGGCCGCGAGGCGTCCGCCGAGGGCTACTCCTCCTCGATGGTGTGCATCGCGGCCTCCTCGGCGCTGGCGCCGGCTCCGTCGATGCCCTCGTCCTCGGCGTAGGCCTCGGAGTCGACGTCCTCGGTGACACCCTCGTCGGGCGCGACCAGCCGGCCGGTGCGCTCGTCGCCGACCTCGCGGCTCACCTCGTCCTCGACGTCCTCGCCCGACTCGTCGTCGATCCCGGCCCAGACCTCGGGCTCCTCCTCGCCGAGGCGCTGGTCGAGCGACTCCCCACCCTCGGGGTGCTTGAGGTGGTCCGGCTCGCGCTCCGGCGGGGAGTACCCCTCGTCGAGCACGTCGTCGACGCCGCGGTCCTCCAGGCTGTCCTCGGGCTGGATCTGGTCACTGCTCATGCTCCGACCGTACGCCGCCCGCCCCACCTCGCGTCGGGTGGTCAGTGGCTCGGCTCGAACAACGCGTCGACGACGTCGAAGAGCTCGCGCAGCGACCCGCCCTTCACGACGTAGTGGTCGGCACCCGCGGCCCGTGCCTCGTCGGCCATCGTGCCCTGGTTGAAGCCGGAGAGCACCACGACCCGCACCCCCGGCACCGCCTCGCGGATCAGGGGCAGCGCCTCGAGACCGTCCATCCGCGGCATCGCGAGGTCGAGCAGCACCAGGTCGGGCTGGAGGGCACGCGCCTGCTCCACGGCGGCGACCCCGTCACCGGCCTCCCCGACCACCTCGAAGCCCTCGAGCCGGTCGATGCGCAGGCGCAGCAGCATCCGGAGGTCTTCCGCGTCGTCCACGACCAGGACCCGGTGGGACCCGTCGGTGCCGGCGTCGGTCTCCGGGCTCATCCGGCGCGTCCCTCGGCAGAAGTGGCAGCCACCGGCGCCGACTCCGGCTCCGACTCCGGGACAGGCTCCTCGCCACCGATGCTCGCGGCGGCGCTGCGCACGAGGTCGCCGGGCCGCAGCCCCTGCCCGTCCAGCGGCTCGAGCAGGTCGTCCATCATCGCCCGGGCCGCGGTCAGCGTGCGGGCGAGGAACGACGCCGACGCCTCGGTCTCCCCCATCTCCTGGGCGTACACCGCGGCCACGAGGCCCTGCACGACGTTGTCGTTGATCTCGAGGGCCTGGCGGCGACGCAGCTGCGCCTCACCGAGCCGGGCGACGAGCGCCTCCCGCTCCAGCCGGGCGTGCGCGTCGCGCAGGAACACCGCCACGAGAGTGCCCTCCCCCGGCTCACCCGCGACGTCGAGCACGTCGTCACCGACCGGCCTGACGTCCGCGGTGGTGACGTCGAGGCGCAGCTCGCTGCCGTCGAACCCGGTCGTGTGCAGGTCGGTGGTGCCGGTGCTCGGCCAGCCGGGAAGGATCTCCTGGATGCTGTGCCCCTGCGGGTCGCCGGCGAGCAGCTCGTGGGCGCGGGGGTTGGCCTCGAGCACCCGCTGGTCCTCGCCGAACACGAGGATCGCGTCGGGCGCCGAGTCGACCAGGCCGCGGAACCGCGCCGCGATGCGCTCGCGGTCGCGGTCCGCGAGGACGCGTTCGGTGATGTCCACGCAGGTCCCGCGCATCCGCACCGGGGTCGACTCGTCGTCGAGGATGACCTCGCCGTTGGAGGAGAGGTAGCGCACCTCGCCGTCTGGCCGCACGATGCGCTCGATCATCTGGTAGGGCTCGCCGGTGGCGTAGGCCCGCTGGTGCACGGCGCTGATCCGCTCGCGGTCCTCGGGGTGGATCAGCGAGAGGAACCTGTCGTAGGACGCGTCGAAGGACTGCGGCTCGTGGCCGTAGATCCGGTAGAGCTGGTCCGACCAGGCGTTGGTGTCCGTCGCGATGTGCCAGTCGTAGTCGCCCATGTTGGCCAGGTGCTGGGCGCTGTTCATCCGGGTGGTGAGGTCGGCCAGCCGTTCCTCGTACTGTGCACGCGAGAGCCAGGCGTCGAGCGTGCGCAGGCCGAGCTCGAGGTGCTCCCCCGCTGCGGGCGCCCCGTCCTCCGCCCAGGCGAGCAGCAGCGTCCCGGCCCGCCCGGGCAGCTGGTGCGCGGCCACCCGGGAGATGCCCTGCGCCGCCCACGAGGCCGGTGTCGCACAGGTGAGCAGCGGCACGGTGGGGTCGCCCTCGCACTCGCGGGCCCCGGCCTCGTCGAGCTCGACCCCGGCACGGAAGGCCACCCAGGGCCCCTCGGGTCCTGGCGCCAGCACGAGCGCCGCGCTCGCCGAGGCGAGCAGCAGGATCCGCGGGACGGCGGTTCCGAGCACGACGTCAGGGACGTCGGCCTCTGTGAGCACGTCAGCAAGCCCGAGCAGCTGACCCATCTGGTGTGGGGAGTCCATGGCTGCCTTCTCGCGGTTCTACGTCGTGCGTCCCGACTCTACGACCGTGACGACTGTGGCGCGATGCTAGTGCGAGCCCGGGTACGCCGCCACCGGCCCCGTATTCTCCGGCTCTCTCGGCCCGGCGCTCCGGGGTCTCCACGCGGCGGCACGTCCTCGATCGTCACCTTGGCGACCGTCGCCAGCTCGGGCCGGTCGTGCCGGCCCCCGGACACCTCTCCCCTGACCCACCACAGGTCCAGGGTCGAGTCGGTCACCTCGGCGGTGGCCAGGTTGTTGTCGAACCAGGGGCCGCGCAGGTTCTTCCACCGGAACGGCGCCGACGGCACGTGCGTGGACCGGGCGGCCAGCGCTCCGAGCACGCCCGCGATCCCGTAGGCGAGGGCGGCGGTGAGGAACCGCATCCAGTACGGCAACGGGTTCCGGATGGGCGAGCACACCGCCTGCACGACGCGGCTGCGCAGCCGGCGCCGGTCGCGCCGGTGCAGCCGCCTCACCTGCGAGACGTAGCTGTGGTGCACGTCGCCGGAGAGGAACGTGACGGTCCGCGGCGGACGGCCCCGCTCTCCTGTCGCCACCTGGACCACCATCTCCGCGACGCGCCGGAACGACTGCTGGAAGGCCCCCCAGTGCTCGAGGTCGACCGTCTGCCGAAGCCACTCGCCGACGCGGCGCCCGCGCGCGCCCCAGGCCCCGCCTGCCAGGGCTTCGCTGAACGACTCGAGGTGCTGCAGTCCCGGCGGCAGCAGGAACGGCAGGGAGGTCCCGATGAACAGGTGGTCCACGCCTCCGGTGAGCTGGCCGTCCAGCCACTCCATCTCGCCCTCGTCGAGCATCTGGCGTTCGTCGCGCTCCAGCACGCGCGCGGCCCGGGAGTCCACCACGACCAGCCGGCTGCCGTTGAGCTCGCGGCTGTAGCTCCACCGGTAGCTGTCGGGCTCCTGGTCGACCCGGTCGGCGAAGGCGTCCAGCACTTCGCTGAGGTCGGGCTCGTCCTCGCCGTCGTGCGCCACGACGCGCTGCCAGATCTCGTCGGCCGCTCGCTCCTGCGCCGAGAGGTTGCCGAGGTGCTGGTAGACCCAGTACGACGCCAGCCCGGACACGATCCGGCCGTGCCACCAGTCGGTCTGCTCCATCTGCTCGCGCCAGGCGAACGAGGTGTTCCAGTCGTCGCGGACGTCGTGGTCGTCGAAGATCATCGCGCTCGGCACCGTGGAGAGCAGCCACCGGTTCGCCGGGTCGCTCCAGGCGAGCAGGTAGAGGTGGGCGTACTCCTCGTAGTCCTTGAGCTCCTTGCCCGGCGGCTCGTCGATGTCGCGCCGGGAGGCGATGAACTCCTGCATCTGCTGGCTGGTCTCGTCGGCGTACACCTGGTCGCCGAGGAACACGACCAGGTCGGGTCGGGTCGGCGGCTCCTCGGGCTCCGTCACGCCCGCCAGCGCCAGCGCGTAGGCGCGCATGGCGTCGACCCCGTGGGTCCGGTTCCCCTTGCGGTCGTGCGGCACGCTGGTGCGGCACGAGCCGAAGGCGAACCGCGGCGGCCGGTCGGCGGGCATCGTGGCGATCACCGGGTCGGGCAGGTCGAGCTCACTCGAGCGGGGCGGCCACACCTGCTGCTCGTGCTCGGCCGGCCCCAGCGCGACGGAGTACGTCGACACCGAGCCCGGCTCGAGCCCGACGACCTCGACCAGCGCGTAGTGGTGGCCGTGGACCGCGAACGTCCGGGCCGACCAGCTGCGCTCGTCGACGTGCACCGTGACCGTCTCCGTCGCGGCGGTCTCCACCCACACCGTGGCGGAGTCGTGGTCGACGTAGCGGACCAGCGGCCCCAGCACGAGTCGGTCGTCGTCCTCGGCTGGGCCCGCTGATGTCATGGGACATCCCTATCGCGCCTCGGCCCGGTCCGCATCATCGCGGTCCGCATCATCGCGGTCCGCGGCCTCGCGCGCGCCGCGACGCGGCGAGGCTCGTCAGGGTCGTCACGGCCAGGATCCCCACGATCACGAACAGGGAGGCCAGGGTCGGGATCTCCGGCACGCTCTCCCACCTCAGGTGCGCCCAGTGCAGGACGAGCTTGGCGCCGATGAACCCCAGGATCGCGGCCAGCCCGTAGCCGAGGTGGACCAGCTTGCTCAGCGCCCCCTGCAGGACGAAGTAGAGGGCGCGCAGGCCGAGCAGCGCGAAGGCGTTGGTGGCGAACACCAGGTAGGGGTCGCCGGTGATCCCGTAGACCGCCGGCACCGAGTCGACGGCGAAGACGATGTCGGTGGCCAGCACCGCGACCACGACCAGCGCGAACGGGGTCAGCGCCCGCTTCCCGGCGACGCGACCCAGCATCCGCGGACCGTCGTAGTCCTCGGTGACGGGCAGGAACCGGCGTACGAAGCGCACGCTGCGCAGGGCGTCGACGTCGACGGCGTGGTCACTGCCCTTGAGCGCGTCCAGCAGCAGCTTCACCCCGGTGGCGAGCAGGACCAGGCCGAAGACGAGGAAGGCGGCGTCGAAGGCCGACAGCGCGGCCGCCCCGACGGCGATGAAGATGCCGCGCAGGACCAGGGCGCCGACGATGCCGTAGAGGAGCACCCGCTGCTGCAGCACCGCCGGGACGGCGAAGGCGCTCAGCAGCAGCATGAACACGAACAGGTTGTCGACGCTCAGCGACTTCTCCACGAGGTAGCCGGTGAGGTACTCCAGCCCCCGGTCGCCGCCGTACTGCTGCCAGATGAAGACGCCGAAGGCCAGGGGCAGCGCGATGTAGAAGGCCGACCACCCCAGCGCCTCCTTCATGGAGACCTCGTGGGGCCTGCGGGTGATGACGAAGTCGAGAGCCAGCAGCGCCAGGACCAGGCCGATGGTCGCGGCCCACAGCGTGGGCGTGCCGACGCTGTCGATGCTGCTGGAGGTGTCCGCGGCAAGCGGAACGAGCATGGGAACTCCTCAGGTCAGTGCCTGAGGTCTCCTTCACCCGGCCTCGAGGTGACCGGGCGCCCGTCCGAGGGGCCGTGTGACCACCGTGTTGACCGGACGAGGCTTGTCGAAGTACTCCCCTCGGCCGAAAGACTAGCGGAAGAGTTCAAAATGCCCCGCTCCCCCGCTGGCCTCAGACCTCGAGGTAGACCTTGATCGCGCGCCGCTCGTCCATCGCGCGGTAGCCCTCGGCCACCTCGTCCAGCGGGAGCCGCAGGTCGAAGACCTTGCCGGGGTCGACCGTTCCGGAGGTGACCAGGTCGAGCAGCTCGGGCAGGTAGCGGCGCACCGGCGCCACTCCTCCCGCCAGCCCGATGTTCTTGCTGAACATCCGGCTCACCGGCAGGTCGACGCCGTGGGGCACGCCCACGAAGCCGACGGTCGAGCCGGCGCGGGCGCAGGCGAAGGCCTGGCGCATCGAGTCGTTGGTGCCGACGCACTCGAGGACCGCGTCGGCGCCGACGCCGCCGGTCATCTCCTTGATGCGGGCCGCACCCTCCTTGCCGCGCTCGGCGACGATGTCGGTGGCCCCGAACGCCGTGGCGATCTGCTGGCGGTCCTCGTGGCGCGACATCGCGATCACCCGCTCGGCGCCCATCTGGGCGGCCGCGAGCACCGCGCACAGGCCGACGGCACCGTCACCGACGACCACGACCGTGTCCCCGGGCTTCACGCCCGCGGCGACCGCGCAGTGCCAACCCGTGGGGAAGACGTCGGAGAGGGTCAGCAGCGAGGGAAGCAGGGAGTCCTCGGGCATGCCCTTGGTGGCGAGGAGGCTGCCGTCTGCCTGGGTCACCCGGGCGTACTCGCCCTGGCCGCCGGTGGTCATGCCGCCGTTGACGCACGCCGAGGTCATCCCGGCCTGGCAGTTCGGGCAGGTGTTGTCGCTGTGGCAGAACGGGGCGATCACGAAGTCGCCCGGCTTGACCGTGCTGACCTCGGAGCCCACCTCCTCGACCACGCCGATCATCTCGTGCCCGATCGTGTCTCCGGGGGTGATGTCGTTCTCGCCGCGGTAGGGCCAGAGGTCGGACCCGCAGATGCACCCTGCGGTGACCTTGAGGATCGCGTCGGTGGGGGCCTCGATCGTGGGGGTGGGACGCTCTTCGAGGCGGATGTCGCGGGGGCCGTGGATGGTGGTGACACGCATGACACGCATCCTGACAGATGCGGTCCTATCTCATATCTGAGATACAGTCCCCCGGTGACTGAGGACTACCTGCGACGTATCGGGACGCTCATCCGTGACGCCCGCAAGCACCGCGGCTGGACGCAGCAGCAGCTCGCCGACGTGCTGGGCACCAGCCAGAGCGCCGTGAACCGCATCGAGCGCGGCCACCAGAACCTCTCCCTGGACATGCTCGCCCGCATCGGCGAGGCCCTCGACTCCCCGCTGGTGAGCATCGGCCAGGGGCCCACCCACCTGCGGGTCACCGGGCCCACCACGCTGCGCGGGTCGATCGACGTGAAGACCTCGAAGAACGCCGGTGTCGCGCTGCTGTGCGCCGCCCTGCTCAACCGGGGGCGCACCACGCTGCGGCGGGTGGCCCGGATCGAGGAGGTCAACCGGCTGATCGAGGTCCTCGAGAGCATCGGCGTGCGGGTGCGCTGGCTCAACGACGACAACGACCTCGAGATCACCCCGCCGGCGTACCTCGACCTCGACAGCATCGACGCCGCGGCGGCCCGTCGTACCCGCTCGATCATCATGTTCCTCGGCCCGCTGATGCACCACCGCAGCGAGTTCGAGCTGCCGTACGCCGGCGGCTGCGACCTCGGCACCCGCACCGTCGAGCCGCACATGACCGCGCTGCGCCCCTTCGGCCTGCAGGTGAAGGCCACCGAGGGCAGCTACCACGCGGCGGTGCAGCCGGGCATCGTCCCGAGCCGCCCGATCGTGCTCATCGAGCGTGGTGACACCGTCACCGAGAACGCCCTGATGGCCGCCGCGCTGTGCGACAGCACCACGGTGATCCGCAACGCCAGCTCGAACTACATGGTCCAGGACCTGTGCTTCTTCCTGCAGAAGCTCGGCGTGCGCGTCGAGGGCATCGGCACCACCACGCTGGTCGTCACCGGCTGCGCCGACATCGACGTCGACGTGGACTACGCCCCCAGCGAGGACCCGATCGAGGCGATGTCGCTGCTCGCCGCGGCGATCGTCACCGACTCGGAGATCACCGTGAGGCGGGTGCCGATCGAGTTCATGGAGATCGAGCTCGCCGTGCTGGAGGAGATGGGCTTCCGCTACGCGCTCTCCGAGGAGTACGTCGCCGCGAACGGCCGGACCCGCCTCGTCGACGTCACCACCCAGCACTCGCTGCTGCGCTCCCCCATCGACAAGATCCACCCGATGCCGTTCCCGGGCCTCAACATCGACAACCTGCCGTTCTTCGCGATCATCGCGGCGGTCGCGCAGGGCCAGACGATGCTGCACGACTGGGTCTACGAGAACCGGGCGATCTACCTGACCGAGCTGAACAAGCTCGGCGGCCGGGTCACCCTGATGGACCCCCACCGGGTGATGATCGAGGGCCCGACCCGCTGGTCGGGCGCCGAGGTGGTCTGCCCGCCCGCGCTGCGGCCCGCCGTGGTCATCCTGCTGGCGATGCTCGCCTCGAAGGGCACGTCGGTCCTGCGCTCGACGTACGTCATCCAGCGCGGCTACGAGGGCCTGGCGGACCGGCTCAACGAGCTCGGGGCGCAGATCGAGACGTTCCGCGACCTGTGACGGTTTCCCCGGTGGACCGGGGAACCCGGACGTTCTCGGGCGAAACTTCGCCCGGGAAGTGCAGGAATCACCGGTGGACCGGGGAAACCTGCAGCGGCTCAGCCCCGGAACAGCCCGTCGAGGTAGGACCGGCTGCGGGGCGCGGACGGCGGCGCGGTCATGTCGGGGGTGATCCGCGGGAGCCGGGAGGTGTCGGCGGAGCGGTGGGCGTGCCAGTCGTTCTCGGCCTCGACCAGGCTGCCGAGGTCGGCGTGGTCGAGGAAGATCCCCTGGCAGGACTCGCACTGACGCACGCGCACCCGGTCGTGCGACCGCTCCGCCATCGTGCCAGCGCACTTCGGGCAGGTCATCTCGTCCATGTCTCGCACCGTACTACTCCGTCCTCGTACCCGGTCGAGACCTGAGCACGAACGCGGATGGCAGGCGGCGATTCGCCGAGCACCATCGCAGCATGCCGGTGAATACTGCTCGCGTGAGAGCCCAGCCCCCCCGCGACGGGAGCGGCCCGCCCGTGACGGGCTACGCCTACCTCGACGCGGTCCACGAGCAGCCCGGCTCGGTGGTGGCGATGGCCCACCGGGGCGGCGCGCTGCACCCGGACATCCCCGGCACCGAGAACACGCTGCACGCGTTCCGGCACGCAGTGGACCTCGGCTACTTCTACCTCGAGACCGACGTCCACGCCACCAGCGACGGGGTGCTGCTCGCCTTCCACGACGAGGCGCTCGACCGGATGACCGACTCGCGCGGGCTGATCGCCGAGCTCACCGCCACCGACCTCGAAGCGGTGCGCATCGGCGGCGAGCACGCCGTCCCGACGATGGCCGAGCTCCTCGAGGAGCTGCCCGGGTGCCGGTTCAACATCGACCTGAAGTCCGACGCCGCGGTCGAGCCCCTCGTCGCCCTCCTGGACCGCACCGGCGCGCACGACCGGGTGTGCGTCGGGTCGTTCTCGACGCCGCGGATCAGGGCGTTCCGCAAGGCGACCGGTGGCCGCGTGGCCACGGTCGCCGCCCCCTCCGAGGTCGCGGCGTTCCTGCTGCCGGCACCCGGGCGGCTCCTGCGCTCCGCGGGCCTCGCCCGCGGGGCGGTGCTACAGGTGCCCTGGCGGCATCGTCGGCGCCGGGTCACGGTGGTCACGCCGGCGTTCGTACGCCGCGCCCACGCCGCCGGCCTGCACGTGCACGTGTGGACCGGTGAGGAACGGTCCCAGTGGGTCTCGGTCGACGACGCGGCGAGCATGGAGACCCTGCTCGACCTGGGCGTGGACGGCCTGATCACCGACCGCACCGACGTACTCAAGGATGTCCTGCTGCGCCGCGGCCAATGGATGGGAGCCACGCCATGACCACACCCTCCGGACCCCCCGGCATCGCCGACCTCGAGCCGGTCGCCCGGCGCAAGGAGCAGCGCGCCTGGTACTTCTACGACTGGGCCAACTCGGCGTTCAGCACCACCGTCGCGGGTGTCCTCTTCGGCCCCTACCTGATCGCGATCGCCAAGGAGGCGGCGGTCGACAACCGGATCTCGGTGCTCGGCCTGTCCGTGGCTCCGGGCGCCCTCCCGTCGTACACGATCACCGCCTCCACGCTGCTCTCCGCCTTGCTGCTGCCCCTCCTCGGCGCGGTGGCCGACCGCACCTCGCGCAAGAAGGAGCTGCTCGCCGGCTTCGCCTGGGCCGGCGCCGCCGCCGCCGCACTGCTGTTCTTCATGACCGGCGACAACTGGGAGCTCGGCGTCGTCTCGTTCATCGTGGCCAACCTCTGCTTCGGCGCTGCGGCGGTCTTCAACGACGCCCTGCTGTGCCTGATCGCCGACGAGGACGAGCGCGACCGGGTCTCCTCGACCGGCTGGGCCTACGGGTACGCCGGCGGCGGGCTGCTGCTCGCCCTGAACTTCCTGCTGGTGACGATCCTCCCCTTCGGCCTCACCGAGGGGATGGCGGTGCGGATCAGCCTGCTCTCGGCCGCCGTGTGGTGGGCCGCGTTCACCTTCATCCCCTACCGCGGGCTGCGCAACCGGCCGCCGCGGCACGTCGTGCCCGAGACCGGCGGCATCTTCTCGCAGAGCTTCGGCCAGCTGTGGTCGACGCTGAAGAGCATGCGCCACTACCCGGTCGCGCTGACCTTCCTGGTCGCCTACCTGTTCTTCAACGACGGCATCCAGACCGTGATCGCCTCCGCGTCGATCTACGGCGTCGAGGAGCTGAAGTTCGACACCGGCACCGTGCTGGCGACCTACCTCGTCGTGCAGTTCGTCGCCGTCTTCGGCGCCCTGGGCTTCGGCAGGGCGGCGCAACGCTACGGCGCCAAGTCGGTGATCCTGGTCGGGCTGGGCATCTGGATGGTGATCGTCACGGCGGCGCTGTTCGTGCCCGAGAAGCAGCTGTTGGCGTTCATGGTGCTCGCGGTGGCGATCGGCATCGTGCTCGGCGGCACCCAGGCGCTCGCCCGCTCCTACTTCAGCCTGCTCATCCCGCACGGCCGCGAGGCGGAGTACTTCAGCTTCTACCACGCGATGGAGCGGGGCACGAGCTGGTTCGGGACCCTCGTGTTCGGCCTGGTCTACCAGCTCACCGACTCCTACCGGCCGGCGATCTTCGCGCTGATCGTCTTCTTCCTCGTGGGCGGCGCCCTGCTGATGAAGGTCGACACGGCCCGCGGCATCCGCGAGGCCGGGAACGAGCGTCCGGCGGTCCTCTGAACGTGTGACCCGTCACAGGTGTCGATCGGCGCAGGCCGGGAATCCTCGCCTCGTCAGGATCGTTGGGCAGGTGAGAGCGCTGGGGACTTCCGGCGCCAGACATCCACCCATCCCGCCCGGCGTCATGGTCGGCTTGCTCAACCGTCTCATCAGCGGTACGCATGAGGGGTACGACCTCCAGCAGCCCGACCGGCCGCGGAGGCGAAGACTTTGGAGGTTCGCATGGGAGAGCGCACGCTACGCGGAGCCCGACTCGGCGGTCAGAGCTTCGAGGACGAGCGAGGCATCGAGTTCGCCGCCCGCCAGCAGGTCGGCTACCTGTGCGCCAACGGCCACGACTTCGAGATCACGATGTCGGTCGAGGCCGAGGTGCCGGCGCTCTGGGAGTGCCCACGCTGTGGCGCCGAGGGCCGGGCCACCTCCGGCATCGAGCCCGAGGTGAAGGCCGAGAAGCCCGCGCGCACCCACTGGGACATGCTCCTCGAGCGGCGCTCGATCAAGGAGCTCGAGGACATCCTCACCGAGCGCCTCGAGCTGCTGCGCGGCGGCGAGATCGGCCCCGCGCACCTGCACCGCGCCAGCGCCCGCAAGAAGAAGACCTCCGCCTGACCCGGCACCGAGCTGCCCGAGGGCGTCCCTCAGCGGGGCGGCTCGGGCCCGTCGTCGACGACCTCGCCCTGGACCACCGTGTCATCCGGTCCGGGGCGTGGTCGTGTCTGCTCGGTGCCGAAGCCTGCGCCCGGGAAGGGTCCGGAGAACGGTCCGGCCGAGGATCCGGTGAACGCCCCGGGGAACGATCCGGCCGGTGAGCCGGCACCCAGCCTCCGGCTGATCACCCGGGCGAGCACCCGCCGTCCGAGCGGCCGGGTGAAGGGGAGGATGAAGAGGATCCCCACGACGTCGGTGATGAAGCCGGGGGTGATCATCAGGGTGCCGCCGACGAGGATCAGCACCCCGTCGGCCAGCTCGCGCGCCGGCATCCGTCCGTCCTGCAGCGCCGAGTGCAGCGCGCGCCAGGCCCGCGCGCCCTCGAGCCGGACCAGCCAGGAGCCCACCACGCCGGAGGCGATCAGCAGCAGGATGGTCCACCAGGCGCCGATGACCTGGCCGACCTGGACGATCAGGTAGACCTCCACCAGCGGCACCGCCACGAAGGCGACGAACAGCACCCACCAGGGAAAGTGTCTCCTCATGCCCTGATCAACGCCCGGCAGCGTGGGGGTGTTCCGAGGGGTGTTCCGAGGAGCGGTGGCGGCGGGCACGCCCCAGGGCGGAGCGGAGCTGTCGCGTGCGCTCCTTCACGCCCCACCGGGTGATCAGCTTCAGCGACTCCGTGGCGACGTCTCTGCTCATCTTCGACTCGCCGCGCTCGCGCTCCACGAACTCGATCGGCACCTCCACCACGCGCAGGCCCGCGCGCACCGTGCGGAACGCGAGGTCGGCCTGGAAGACGTAGCCGTGGGAGGCGATCTCCTCGAGGTGGATCCGCTCGAGCGTCGTACGCCGGAACAGGCGGTAGCCGGCCGTCGCGTCGCGCACGTGCAGGCCCAGCAGCGTGCGTGTGTAGAAGTTGCCGCCGCGAGAGAGAAGCTCCCGGTGGCGGGGCCAGTTCACGATGCTGCCGCCCGGGACCCACCGCGAGCCGATCACGAGGTCGGCGCCCCGCAGGGCGTCCAGGAGGCGGCCGAGCTGCTCGGGCTGGTGGGAGCCGTCGGCGTCCATCTCCCCCACGACGTCGTACCCCCGCTCGAGGGCGACCCGGAAGCCGTGGAGGTACGCCGCCCCCAGCCCCTCCTTGACGCTGCGGTGCAGCACCGCCACCTGCGGGTCGTCGGCCGCGAGGCGGTCGGCCAGGGCGCCCGTGCCGTCCGGGGAGCCGTCGTCGACCACCAGGGCGTCCACCTCCGGCTGGGCGGCGCGCAACCGCCGCAGCACCTCGGTGAGGTTCTCGACCTCGTTGTAGGTGGGGATGACCATCACGACCCGACCGAGCCCGGGAACGAGGTGGGTGACCATGACCCGCAACCTACCCGCGGCGCACGACGAGGGCGCTGTGGAGGGGGTCCCCCGACCTCGGGCCGGGGGCCGCGCCGCTCACTGACGTGGGCAGGGCGGGGGGAGCTGGGCGACCTTCGGACCGCTCACGCTCTGGCTGGATGCCAGGTCGCCAGCGTTGTCTACTGGACTCCGCACTCCCCCCGTGTCCTCCCGCCTTGTCCCTGCGACCCGACCCGCCAAGTGCAGCCGCGCGACCATCTTGGCGAGATGGCCCGAGACTGCATCCGTCGGCCGCGAGACAGACGTTCTGCCCGGAGTAACTCGGAGACCTTCACCCGACGCCTCGGGGGCTGTCAACACCCCCTCATCCCTCGTGAAATGGACAAACCCGCAGGTCAGCGCGGTTACCGGCGAGTGAACAACTGGTTCCAGAATTTTTCCGGTCACGGCGTGTCGTGATGGACACGCCGTGCTGGTCCAGACCTGGTCGAGTTCGTGACGTCGGTCACGAAGGCGGTACGACGACCGTGCCGGTGGCGGTCGTCGCCACGATCGGCTCGGACAGCATCCGCGCTGCCGACGGCGACCCCTCGTCAGCGGCGCCGCGGGCCACCACGACCAGCTCGAACTCCATCTCCCGCGAGCGGCGGCCCACCCGGACCAGGGTGGCGCGCGCCTCGACCATGTCGCCCGCCCGCACCGGGGCGCGGAACTGGACCTCGGAGTAGGACGCGAACAGCCCCTCGTCGCCGTCGGTGCGGATGCACATCTCGGTGGCCACGTCGCCGAACAGGCCGAGGCCCCAGGCCCCGTCCAGGAGGTGGCCGGCGTAGTGGGCGTAGGAGTAGGGCACGTAGCGGCGGTGGACGACCTGGAGGCCCACCTCGGGCCCGGAAGCGGCGGCTGAGGTCATGAGGCATTCCTCTCGGTGACGAGGCGGTGCACCAGGAAGCTGGCGACCTCCCCGGGCGTCGTACCCCGGCTGAACACGCGGTCCACGCCGAGCGCCCCTGCCATCGCCTCGTCGAAGCGGGGTCCGCCCACGACGAGCAGCGGGCGGCGCTCCGGCGGGAACGCCTCGCGGAACGCCGCGGACATCTCACGGGTGTTGAGCAGGTGGGCGTCACGCTGGGTGACCACCTGGGAGACGAGGACGGCGTCGGCCTTCTCGGCCAGCGCGCGCTCCACGAGCTGCGGCACCGAGACCTGAGCGCCGAGGTTGACCACCTTCAGCTCGCGGTAGTACTCCAGCCCCTTCTCCCCCGCGAACCCCTTGATGTTGAGGATCGCGTCGATGCCGACGGTGTGGGCATCGGTGCCGATGCAGCCGCCCACGACCACCAGACGCCGCCGCAGGGCCCGCTTGACGGCCGCGTTGACCTCCTTGGGGGTCAGCAGCTCGTAGTCGCGCTCCACGACCTCGACCTTGGAGGGGTCCACGAGGTGGTTCACCCGGCCGTAGACCACGAAGAAGGTGAAGTCCTCCCCCATCGGCTTGGCGTGCACGACCAGGGCGGGGTCCATCCCCATCTTGTTGGCCAGCTGTACGGCGCTGCCCTCGGCCAGCTTGGAGTGCGGCATCGGAAGCGTGAAGGACATCTGCACCATCCCGTCGCCGGTGGTGTCGCCGTACGGGCGGAGCAGGCGCTTCTCGCCGGTCTCGGTGGTTGAGCCTGTCGACACCACTTATCCCTCCAGGATCTCGGTCGCGGGGTTGTAGTACGTCTCCGCCTTGCGGGCCACACCGTCGAGGCCGCGGCCGGCGTCGGCGGGACGCTTCATCAGGCCGAAGGTGCCGTCGGCGATCGCGGCGAGCAGCGGTGCGTGGCCGGCGGCGTCACGGTCGCCGGCGATCCGCTCGAGCAGGTCGATCGTCTCGGCGAGCACCTGGCGCGCACGCTGGGCGATGAACCCGTCCGGGGCCGGGCGGAAGTCCTCGTGCAGGGCCCCGGCGGCGTCGAGGACGTAGCGGACGTTCTGCAGCGCCAGGTCGCGGTCGCTGAGCCACGGCGTGACCACGGCCTCGGTCATCATCCCCACCAGCAGGATGCTCTGCCCGGTCAGCGCCCCGGCGAGGTTGAAGAACCCGTCGAGCAGGTAGCCGCGGAAGACGTCGCCGGACATGTGCCGGGTCGGGGGCATCCACTTCAGCGGCGCCCTGGGGAACAGCTCGCGTGCCAGCAGGGCGTGGGCGAGCTCCATCCGGAAGGAGTCGGGCAGCTCGGGGGTGATCTCGAAGGCGTGCCCGAGCCCGAGCTGCCAGTCCTGGAGGCCGGCCTCCTTGGCGAAGTACTCGTTGAGCAGCTGGCTGGTCGTGACCGTGTGCGCCGCCTCGACCGCGTCGGCGGTCGTGAGGTAGTTGTCCTCGCCGGTGTTGATGATGATGCCGGCGCGCGCGTGCACCTGCCGGCTGAACCGCTGGTCGACGAAGGTGCGCACCGGGTTGATGTCGCGGAAGAGGATCCCGTACATCGAGTCGTTGAGCATCATGTCGAGCCGCTCGAGGCCCGCCAGCGCGGCGATCTCGGGCATGCACAGCCCGCTGGCGTAGTTGGTCAGCCGCACGTAGCGGCCCAGCTCCCGGCTGGACTCGTCGAGCGCGGCGCGCATCAGCCGGAAGTTCTCCTGGGTGGCGTAGGTGCCGGCGAAGCCCTCGCGGGTGGCGCCCTCGGGCACGTAGTCGAGCAGCGACTGGCCGGTCGACCGGATCACCGCGATCACGTCGGCGCCCTCGCGGGCGGCCTGCTGCGCCTGCGGGATGTCCTCGTGGATGTCGCCGGTGGCCACGATCAGGTAGATCCAGGGCTGGCGGGGCGCGTCGCCGACACGGGCGATCATCCGCTCGCGCTCGCGGCGGCGCGCGTCCATGCGGCGTACGCCGGCCCCGACCTGCTTGCGGGCAGCGGTGCGCGCGCGCTGGGCGTCACGTCCCTCGGGCAGCCGGAACCGGGTGGAGCCCGCCGAGGCCTTCTGGGCCAGCGTCTCGAGGTCCTCGGCCTCCCCGCGGAGCAGCGCGTCCCACACCGGCAGCGCCAGCCCGTGCTCGAGGCCGACGTCGCTGCGGACCGCGTCGGCGAGGCGGTTGACCCACGGGGTGCCGTCGGGGTCCGCGCCGGCCAGGCCTGCGAGGCGCAGCGTGGCGCGCTCCACCGAGACGGTGGTGTGCTCCTGGGCCAGCCGGACGATCGGCTTGCCGACCTTGCGGGCCAGGCTGCGCGCCTTGCGCACGGTCGTCGGGTCCAGGTCGAGCTTCTTGGGGCCGGTGGTCGGCGCCATCACAGTCTCCTCTCGAACAGGGCCCGCACCGCGGGCTCGGAGCGGATCATCTCCAGTGCGAGGTCCGCGTGCCCGGGGACGTAGCCGTTGCCCACCAGCATGGTGACGTCCGCGGCGAGACCCTCGGCGCCCAGGGCCGCGGCGCTGAACGAGGTCGCCATCGAGAAGAAGATGACCGTCCCTTCGTCGGCGGTGGCCAGGATGGCGCCGCCCTCGCACCCCGGGACGTCGACGCACACCACGGTCAGGTCGGCCGGTCCCCCTGCCACGGCGACCGCGTCGCGCATGGCCACCGGGTCGCGGGCGTCGCAGACCACGACCTGGTCGGCGAGCCCGGCGCCGGGCCCGCCGTCGGCGAGGAGGTCCGCCTCCTGCTGGTGGGGCACCACCGCGATCGTGCGGCGCGCGCCGGCGCGGCGGGCCGCGGCCAGGCACAGCGACCCCGACTTGCCGGCTCCTCCGACCACGACGACCGTCGGGCCCGGTGTAGCGGCGCACGTGCCGCTCGGTCAGCGCGGGAGCTCCGCAGACGTCCATCACGGACAGCGCGAGCGGCGCCGGGAGGTCCTCGGGGAGCCGGGCGGCGATGCTGCGGCCGAAGAGGATCGCGTATCCATCGGCGGGCACCTGCTCGCTGCGGCCGTCCCAGTCCGCGAGGCCGTCCTCGATGACCAGCGGGGTCAGCGTGAGCGAGACCAGGGTCGCGATCCGGTCCCCCACCCGCAGCCCGAGGGGCGAGGCCTCCCCCACCTCCTCGACGGTGCCGACGAGCATCCCGCCGGAGCCGGTGACCGGGTTGTGCATCTTGCCGCGGGTGGCGACGATCTCGAGCACCTCGCGGCGTACGCCCTCGCCGTCGCCGCCGTGCTTCTCCTCCAGCTGTCGGAACGACGCCGCGTCGAGGTTGAGCCGCTCCACGCGCACCCGGACCTCGTCCTCACGAAGCGTCGGGTCGGTGTCCAGCCGCTGCGCGGCCTGCGGCAGTACGCCGAGCGGCTCGAGCACCCGGTGAAGACCCACCGGATCGCCTGTCATGCGTCCCACAGCGCCACATACCTTCCTGTTGATTCGGAATTGTTCGGGAGATCTTGCGGCGATGTGTTTGGACGGCCGCAAAGATAGTGTTCATACTGGCGCAGGTAAGCGTGAGCGCACAAACGACTCGCGGAGCGGGTGCGGGCCTTCGGCCCGGGGAGGAATCCATGAGCATCGAGACGTCGATCGCAGCCATCGTCGAGGGGCAGACCGGGCAGCCCTACCCCTACCGCCAGGTGGAGCTCGTCGAGCCCGACTGGACCCGGTTCCCGGGGTGGAAGGACGTCACCCGCGAGGAGTGGGAGAGCGTGCAGTGGCAGCGCGCCCACTGCGTCAAGAACCTCCGTCAGCTGCGGGCGCTGCTCGGCGACCTGGTCGACGAGCGCTTCTACGCCGACCTCGAGCGCGACCAGACCGAGCGGGCCACGATGTCGATGCTCGTGCCGCCGCAGATGATGAACACGATGGCGCCCTACGTCACCCCCGCCGGACCCGGCTCGCTGACCGACGCGTTCTACGCCGACCCGGTGCGCCACTACATGATCCCGGTGTTCTCCGACCGGCGCACCGACTGGCCCTCGCACCCGCACGCCAGCCGCGACTCGCTGCACGAGCACGACATGTGGGCCGTGGAGGGGCTGACCCACCGCTACCCCACCAAGGTGCTCGCGGAGCTGCTGCCGACCTGCCCGCAGTACTGCGGCCACTGCACCCGGATGGACCTCGTCGGCAACTCGACCCCGACGGTGGACAAGCTGAAGTTCCTCGGCAAGCCGGTCGACCGGCACGGCGAGATGCTCGACTACCTGCGCCGCACCCCCGAGGTCCGCGACGTGGTCGTCTCCGGCGGCGACGTGGCCAACATGCCATGGGCTCGGCTCGAGGATTTCCTCACCAAGGTGCTGGAGATCGAGAACATCCGTGACATCCGGCTCGCCACCAAGGCCCTGATGGGCCTGCCCCAGCACTGGCTGCAGGACGACGTGCGCGCCGGGATGGAGCGGGTGAACACCATCGCCCGCTCGCGCGGCGTCGCGATCGCGATTCACACCCACGTCAACCACGCCAACTCCGTGACCCCGCTGGTGGCCGATGCTGCGAAGGCGATGTTCGAGGCGGGAGTGCGCGACGTACGCAACCAGGGAGTGCTGCTCAACGGCGTCAACGCCGACCCGCACGCGCTGCTCGACCTCTGCTTCCGCCTGCTCGACGGCGCGCAGATCATGCCCTACTACTTCTACATGTGCGACATGATCCCGGCCTCGGAGCACTGGCGGGTCTCGGTCGCCGACGCCCAGCGGCTCCAGCACCACATCATGGGCTACCTGCCGGGCTTCGCGACGCCGCGCATCGTGTGCGACGTGCCCTTCGTCGGCAAGCGCTGGGTGCACCAGCTCAGCGACTACGACCAGGTCCGGGGCGTCTCCTACTGGACGAAGAACTACCGCACCTCGATCGAGGCCTCCGACCCCGAGGCGCTGTCCCGGACCTACGAGTACTTCGACCCGATCCACACGCTCCCCGTGGAGGGCCAGGAGTGGTGGGCCCGTCAGGTCGCCGAGGAGGCTCGCGCGGGTCAGGAGCACAGCCAGCCCGTGTGACGTACGTCGCCACATGAGTTCGGTGGCTGCGGGGAACACCAGCGCCATGCCGCGCCTCAGGACGGTCTCTCCCAGCTCCCGCGGCTTCACGCGCCGCCGTGCGGGGTCCGGGTGGGTGTTCCTCGACCACCAGGGCGAGCGGATCACCGACCCCGACGAGGTCCAGCGGATCCGGTCGCTGGCGATCCCGCCCGCGTGGAAGGACGTGTGGATCTCGCCGTACGCCAACGGGCACATCCAGGCGGTCGGCACCGACGACGCCGGCAGGCGGCAGTACCTCTACCACGTGCAGTGGCGGATCCAGCGGGACCGGATGAAGTTCGACCGCGTCATCCAGGCGGCCGCCAAGCTGCCGGCGGCGCGCCGGGCGATCGCCCGGGACCTCGCGCTCGAGGGGATGCCGCAGGAGCGCGCCAACTCCGTCGCCGTGCGGCTGCTCGACCTCGGCTACTTCCGCATCGGCAGCGACATCTACGCCGACACCAACGGCTCCTTCGGGCTGACGACGCTGGAGCGCCGGCACGTGCGCCGGAATCGCGACCTCCTGGTCTTCAGGTTCGTGGGCAAGGGCGGGATCGAGCACAGCATCGAGATCGACGACCCGGAGGTGCTCGACGCCCTGGAGCGGCTGCGCCAGCGACGCGGCGGCAGCGACCGGCTGCTCGCCTACCAGGTGTCGCGGCGCTGGCGGGACCTGGACTCCGCCTCGGTGAACGCCTACCTCGGCGGCTTCTTCGAGGACCTCACCGCCAAGGACTTCCGCACCTGGCACGCCACGGTCCTCGCCGCCGCGGCCCTGGCGGCCGGCGACGAGCCCGGTGACACGAAGCGGTCGCGCCAGCGCGCCATCAAGGCGGCGGTGCAGGAGGTGGCGGACTACCTCGGCAACACCCCGACCGTCGCCAAGAGCTCCTACATCGACCCCCGGGTGATCGACCTCTACGAGAACGGCACCACGATCGACCCCGAGCTGGTCCGCCGCCGCTACCGCACCCCCGCGGCGAAGCAGCGCACCTTGGAGAAGGCGGTCCTGGAGCTGCTCAGCTGACTCGACGGTCGCGGTTGTCGAGGTGACCGATGACCACACCCAGCGCCAGGATCCTGAGCGCGTTGATGGCCGTGGCGGTGAAGAAGAGCGGCCAAGGGGCGTGCACGGAGTCGAGGAACTTCCCCGGCACCTCGACCAGGACGGTCACCACCAGCAACATGCCCAGGCTCAGGAAGACCGACTTCGCCACGCTCTTCTCGCCCGGAACGCGTCCGCGGAAGGTGAGAAGGATCCAGCTCACGCACGTGCCGACGAGCAGGCCACCGAGCGCTGCCTCGAACAGCATGGGCACGTAGCGAATCGAAAGCGCGGCCCGGTAGTCGGCAGCGATTGGCGTCAGGGAGATCAGGAAGTTCACGATCCAGAAGGCAGATGCCCCGGCGATGGCCAGCCTCCACATCCGACGAGGTCCCGCCGCCGGCTGCCGGGCCGCGGGTCCGCGCCTCGTCAAGCCCGTGGTCCGGCGGATCGGTCACCCGGTGCAAGGCCCCTGACCAGCAGCCAGAGGGCCAGGACGATCTCTTGGACGAAGATCGGCGCCGCCAGGACCTTGTAGTCCGCAATCGGGTTGTCGCGGAACAGCGAGAGCATGCAAGCGGCGTACAGCAGGACCACCGCCAGGAGGCCCCCGCCCGACAGCCAGCGAGGGACCAGGCGTGCCCGGTAGAACGCCGCGTAGTACATCGCTCCGCCGATGGTGAAGGCCATCACCGCGACGAGACCGGCACTGTGACGCAGGGCCGTGGTCGAGTCGACGATCGCCGGGATGGCGGCTGGCGGTGCTCCGGCGCCCGAGGAGAGCTGTTCGCTCAGTGGCAGGAGGGAGAGCGCGGCCACCGCGGCCACGACGTAGAGCACGGCCTCGATCGTCCGGAAGGCCACCGAACCGATCGCCAGCGTGCGGTCGACAGGCCGGATGGCCGGGTAGAGGCTGATCGCGATCCCGACACTGGCGCCGGCGGCGATGATGCGCAGAAGCGAAGCGGTCGCCAGCTGCTCGGGAGCCCCGGCCATCGCGGCAAATGTCGGCTCGAGGGCATCGGCCACGAGCACGGTGCCCGTCGCCACGAGGAGCAGCACCCCCGTCACGACAGAGATGCGGCGACTCGACCGCGGGTGCTCCAGCGGGTTGGCGTCACTCGTGGGCCCGCTGGCAACCATGACGCCACCCTACGGCGCCCACGCCCGCTCCCCAGACGGTCAGACTGCAGGCACGACATCTGCCCTCGACAGTGCCGTCACCGATCAGAGCCGGACCGCGGTGAACACCGTGGTCCCGTGGAGGCGGTCCACCTCCGTCCGCCCGGTCTCGGTGAACCCGAGCTTGGCCAGCACGCGGCGGGACGCGGTGTTCCAGTCCCAGACCGTGGCCCACAGGCGTTCGCGACCAGACGCCCTCGCCCAGTCCAGGACGGCCGACGCGGCCTCGGTCGCGTAGCCCTGCCCCCAGACCCGGCGCAGCAGCTCGAACGCCAGCTCCGGCTCGCTCGCCGGACCGGCCTCGCTGTCGACGAGTCCGCAGTAGCCGATGACGTCGCCCGTGCCCTTCCGCTCGACCGCCAGCAACCCGAGCGAACGACGTCGGCCGGCGGGTGCGGATCGACTCCTCGAGGTCGGCGACCGTCGGGTGTCCGTGGGCGTCGATGCGGCGGTGCGGCGGCACTCGTGGGTCACGTTCGGCCCACAGCTCGTGCAGGACGACGGCCTCGACGACCCGCCATGGTCGGAGCAGCAGGCGATCCGTCTCGAGCACGATCTCGCGTCCCGGAGGCGCTCCCCCTTCCATGGCGGCACCCTTTCACGGGTCCTCGTGCTGCCCCCGACGCTTGTGCCGCGCTGGGGTGTCACCCGGTGGCACTGATCAGCGGCAGTTCGCCGTCCCGGGCGTGCCGCTGACCCCGCCGATCGGCGGGGTGCGGGGCGGGGGAGCTACTGCTCGGGCGGGTCGCCGGGACGGAAGGGTGCATGTCGGGGGTGACGTCGAGGGTGCCGGTGTGGTCGCGCAGGTACTGGTAGCCGTGCGGGCTCGTCCACAGGTACCGGCCGATCTCGAACATCGTGCAGGTCCAGCCGCCGTGGGTCTTGAGCCGATGGTGTCGCCGGCACACGGGTGCGAGGTTGTCGCTCGCGGTTTCCCCTTCGGGGTAGGGGATGACGTGGTCGATGTCGCACCGCCGGGCCGGTCGGGTGCACCAGGGGAACACGCATTGGTGGTCGCGTTGGATGACTTGTTCGCGGAGCCGGTCGGGGATCTCGTAGCCCTCGACGTGGATGTGCTCGCCCGTGTCGATGACCGGCTTCACGACGACCTCGGCGTCGGGGTGGCCGCACCATTCCCGGACCTGGTCGGCGGTGACGACCTGGCGCTGGTTCTCCACCCGCGCCAGGTGCAGTGCCTCGGTGCTCATGCTGTTGGAGGGGCCGGTGATGGCGTCGGCGGAGAGGTGCACGAACAGCACCACCCGACGAGGCCGGACGGTGGTCGAGCCGCCGGTGGTTGAGCCGCCGGTGGTTGAGCCTGTCGAAACCACCCCAGAGCCGGCCGCGCCGTCACCTTTGAGCGTCCACCTTCGCCGCCCTTCGCGGCGGCGTCGGCGAGGTCGAACGCGAGCTGGTTCCGCGCGATCTGCCCAGCGGCCTTGGACCGGCGCACGTCGAGCGGCTCGGTGGACCCGAGCCGGGCGAGGAGGTCGGCGCCCTGGCTGATCGCGGCGTCCAGATCGAGGGCGTCGGCCAGGTCGAGCTCGCCCTCGACGCGGCTGGTGCCGTTGAAGGAGACCTGGCCGTGCTGGACGTCGAAGTGGCGTCCCTCGGCGGCCCGGTCGGCGTTCTCGCGAGCCTGGTCGGGCATGAACCTCGCGATCGCCTCGGCGATGAGCCGTTCGAGGGCGGCGAAGCCGATCTTGTGCGCGAACGGCGCCACCTGGGCGTCGACCCAGGTGGCGGCCTCCATGGACAGGTGTCCGGTGGCCTGCGCGACCCGGCGGGCTCGCCAGGCTTGGAGGTCGCCGGCCATCACCCGGGTCCAGGTCTTGGGGAGGCGGTACTTCAGCTCGACCGCGTCGGCGACCAGGTTTCGGCCGGCGTCGCTGGAGATCCCGAGGGCGAGGGCGAGCTCGGCGAGGCAGAACTCCGCCACCAGTGGAGCACCCGGACCGGCGATCGGGAGGCCGGTGTCCCCGACTCCGGGGGTGAGCCAGGTGGCGGCGTCGTCGATGGACTCCGGCGGGTGCTGATCGGCCCAGGTGACCGCGGCGAGCAGCACGTCGGCCTCCGCCCGATCGGCGGCGGCGCGACGGTCGCGGGCGAAGGCCAGCACCTCGCGCGGGGAGTCCAGGTCCCCGTCCGCGGTGGTGCTCGGCCGTCGTGCTCATGAGTGAATTCAAGCACCGACCACTGACAACGAAGGGGATGGGAATCCGCTGTGTGGACAGGGAATTCTCGACGTCTCGGTGGTTGAGCAGCGAGCGTCAGCGAGCCGTCGCGAAACCACTTGCATCGTTGGCATCGAGGTGGTTTCGACAAGCTCAACCACCGCTACGACGCCGTGCGCCGCACCAGCACCCCGACCTTGTCGACGCGGGGATCGCCCGCCGACAGCGTGACCATCGCCCGTTCGGCGGCGAGCGCCCGGCGAGCGGGCGTGCGCACGATCGCGTAGGTGTAGCGGACCACGGTGCCGTCGACCACGATCTGTACCTGCACCCGGTCGCCGCGAGCGAGCTCCGGGAGCCGGGCGAGGGCGGCGCCCGGGGTGCCCGACGCGGTGACCACGTAGTCGCCGATCCCGCCCGGCCCCACGCCTCCGCCGCGGCCGACCGGGTTCGCGCCGAGGCCCCGTGCCTGGAGGCGGGTGCCGCGCCCGTCGCCGGGCGAGCCGACGTACGACACCACCCGCAGGCCGGCCACCCCGATCCGGGGGATCGTGAGCGTCGCCGCTCGCGGCCTCCCGTCGCCGGCAAGCAAGGTGGCCCGCGACGGCCGCTCGGGTGGGCTGACCCAGGGTGGCGGGCGCGACTCGGGCACCCGGCCCGCGCCGCCTCCCCACGACGATGCGGCGTCGCCCCCGGCGTCGGACGCCGACGCGCTGGGGCCATCCCCACTCTCGGCCCGAGGCTCCCCGGACGCACAGCCGAGCAGCCCGGAGGTGGCGAGGAGGACGCAGACCGCGGCGCGGACGATCACCTCGTCGAGCCTACGTCGCCGCCCGAGCCACCCCGAGCCACCTCGAGCCACCCCGGGCCGAGCGCACCAAGAAGCTCACGCCAGGTGGTGCACCTCCTGCAGTCCGTAGACCGGCGTGTCCAGGCCTTCGAATCGCGCCTTGAGCTGGAGCGCGAGATAGAGCGAGTAGTGGCGCGACTGGTGCAGGTTGCCGCCGTGGAACCACAGCCCCTCCTGCTGGGTCGGCTTCCACATGTTGCGCTGCTCGCCCTCCCACGGTCCGGGGTCCTTCGTGGTGTCCGAACCGAGGCCCCACACCTTGCCGACCTTGTCGGCGACCTCCTGGCTGATCAGGTCCGCCGCCCAGCCGTTCATCGACCCGTAGCCGGTGGCGTAGACGACGAGGTCGGCCGGGAGCTCGGTGCCGTCGGCGAGCACCACCGAGTCCTCGGTGAGGTGGTCGACCTGGCCGTGGGCGAGCTTGACCTGCCCGTTGGCCACGAGGTCGGCGGCGCCGACGTCGATGTAGTAGCCCGAGCCGCGGCGCAGGTACTTCATGAACAGCCCCGAGCCGTCGTCACCCCAGTCGTGGTCGAAGCCGGCCTTCTCGAGGCGGTCGTAGAAGTCCTTGTCGCGCTCGCGCATCTGGTCGTAGAGCGGGATCTGGAAGGTGTGCATGATCCGGTAGGGCAACGAGGCGAAGATCAGGTCGGCCTTCTCGGTGGTCACGCCCGCCTCGAGCGCCCGCTCGGAGTAGAGGTCGCCCAGCCCGATGTCCATCAGCGTGTCGCTGCGCACGATGTGGGTGGAGGACCGCTGCACCATCGTCACGTCGGCGTCGTGCTCCCACAGCGCCCCGCAGATGTCGAAGGCGGAGTTGTTGCTGCCGATCACCACGCACCTCTTGCCGGCGTAGGCGTCCGGCCCGGGGTGCGCCGAGGAGTGGTGCTGGTCGCCGCGGAAGACGTCCTGGCCCGGCAGCTCGGGGATGTTGGGCTTGCCGGACATGCCGGTGGCGAGCACGAGCTGCTTGGGCCGCAGGGTGACCGGCTGCCCGTCCCGCTCGACCTCGACGGTCCACTCCCCCGTCACCGGCGAGTACGACGCACTGGTGGCCGTCGTGCTCGTCCAGTAGGGCACCTCCATCACCTTGGTGTAGGACTCCAGCCAGTCGCCGATCTTGTCCTTGGGCGCGAACACCGGCCAGTTGTCGGGGAACTTCAGGTAGGGCAGGTGGTCGTACCAGACCGGGTCGTGCAGGCACAGGGACTTGTACCGGTTGCGCCACTGGTCACCGGGGCGCCCGTGCTTGTCGATCACCAGGGCGGGCACGCCGAGCTGGCGGAGCCGGGCGCCGAGCGCGATGCCGCCCTGGCCCCCGCCGACGACGAGCACGTAGGGCTGGGTGGTGCTGCCCAGGGTCTCGGCCTCCTGCTGCTGCCTCTCCAGCCAGGTCGTGCGCTCCTTGGTGGCGCCGTGCTCGGCACCCATCGGACGGCGGTCGCGGCGCGGCTCCTCGTGGCCTTGGAGCTCGTGGAGCGTCGTCAGCAGCGTCCAGGCCCGGTCCTCCCCGTCCTCCTCACGCAGCCGGAGCAGGCCGCGGCCGCGGCCTGCTCCGGTCTCGAAGGTGATCCACGCGGTGACGACCCCGTCGGCCTCCTCGGCCGGCTCCTCGGTGGCGAAGCCGGAGGGGTCGGTGCCCTCCAGGGTGTCGTCCAGCATCGCGGCGACGCCGTTCCTGCCCTCGACCGTGACGATGTTCCAGGTGAAGGCGACCAGGTCGCGCCAGTAGCTCTCGGTGGCGAACAGGTCCGCGGCGGCCGGGACGTCCCGGGCCGTCAACGCGGTCTCGAACGAGGCGAGCCACGCCGCGGCGCGTGCCTGGGGTGCCGACCGGTCCCCGGTGGCGGTCTCGCTCGAGGGCTCGGTGGTGCGGGGACGTTCGGGGGCCTGCGTCATGTGTTGTCTCCTTCGCCTACGCTGGTGTGACCGAGGACACACCACCGGGCGAGGTCGGAGACAGGGTTGCAGAGCGTTGCAGCCCCACCGCTCGCCCCGGGCTCGCTGCGGGAGGACATCGGTGCAGCACCGCGAGCAGGACCTGCGTCGTACGCGTGACGAGGTGCTGTCCGGCACTCGACCCGGCGCCTCCCCGCGCGGCACGATCGCCGCGTCCTGGCGGCGGGTGGCTGCTTGCGGCCTGGAGCCCGGGTCAGCGCCGGACGTGCCACCCCTGGGCGGGGAGGAGCTGGAGCGCCGTCGCGCCGCCAGCGGACTCGCCGGCTTCGTGCCGAGACTCGCCGAGGCGCTGGGATCGGTGACGGACGCGGGCCAGATGGTCGTCGTGGCCGACGACGAGGGCCGGGTGCTGTGGCGGGTCGGGAGCAGCGGCGTACGCCGCATGGCCGACGGGCTCGGCTTCGTGGGCGGCTCGGCCTGGACCGAGAACAACGTCGGCACCAACGCGATCGGCACCAGCCTCGTCCTCGGCCAGGGCGTGCACATTCGCGGCCCCGAGCACTTCGTGGAGTCCCACACCCGGTGGGGCTGCGCCGCAGCGCCGCTGAGGGACCCGTGGTCGGGCCGCACGCTGGGCGTGGTCGACGTCAGCGGCCCCTCACGCGGGATGCACCCTGCCGAGCTGGCCCTGGTCGAGATGGCGGCACGGCTCACGGCGCTGGAGCTCGTCGAGCAGCACCGGGTCGGGCTGGAGCGGCTGCGGGCCCGCGCGGCTCCGCTGCTGGCCCGGATCGGCGGCGAGGCCCTGGCGGTGGACGCCGAGGGCCACCTCGCGGTCGGCGTCGGCGCCCGGCTGCCGGACCGCGTGGCGCTGCCCACCGACCTCTCCGCGGGGCCCGTGTGGTTGCCCACGCTGGGCGCCGCCACGGCCGAGCCGCTCGCGGGCGGGTGGCTGCTGCGCCTCGGCGTCGACGAGGCGGCGGCGACCGGTGCCACGCAGCTCGAGCTGGACCTCACCGGCACCCCCGTGCTGCGCATCAGCGGCCCCAGCGGCGAGTGGTCGCGCCGGCTGACGACCCGGCACGCCGAGATCGTGGCCTCGCTCGTGGAGGCCGGCCCCTCGGGCCGCACCGCGGCCGGGCTGGCCGAGGACCTCTTCGACGACCCCGGCCGTACCGTGACGGTGCGGGCCGAGATGTCCCGGCTCCGCCGGGCCGTCGGCAGCGTGCTGGTCTCCGGTCCCTACCGCCTCTCCCCCGGTGTGCAGGCAGCGGTCTCCCTCCCGCAGGACCCTGTGGCCACCCTCCCTGCCTCCGGCGCGCCGGTCGTGCGCCGCCTCCGAGCCCACGAGTCGCCACGGGGCCGTTGAGTCCGGGCCGTTGAGTCCGGACCGTTGAGTCCGGACCGATGAGTCCGGACCGATGAGTTCGGACCGGGCGCGGGGTCTGACCAAGCACACCGACCGAGGCGATCGAGGGAGCAGCCATGGAGCAGATCGTGCCGACCATGTGGATCAACGACGGGAAGATCGAGGAGGCGGCCGACTTCTACTGCTCGCTGCTGCCGGACACCAAGGTGACCGGGAGCAACGACTACGGCCCCGACGCCGGGGAGTACGCCGGCCAGAAGATGGTCGTGCGCCTGGACCTGCTGGGCCAGCCCTACGTGCTGCTCAACGGGGGGTCCACCAGCTTCACGCCCAACGAGTCGGTCTCCTTCTCCGTCGGCTGTGAGACCCAGGAGGAGGTCGACCGGCTCTGGGACGGGCTGGCCGACGGAGGCGAGCCCGGACCCTGCGGGTGGATCAAGGACCGTTACGGCTTCAGCTGGCAGGTGACCCCGACCGCGCTGCACCGGATGCTCGACGACCCCGACCCGGAGAAGGTGCAGCGGGTGACGGCCTGCTTCATGCAGGTCGACGGGCGGGCTTTCGACATCGCCGAGCTCGAGGCGGCGTTCGAGGGGCGCTAGACCGTCTCCCCGCTGGCGGCCCGCTCGGCGGCCACGCGGGTGGCCAGCACCGGCCGGTAGCGGTCGTGCAGCGTGGTGATCAGGCTGATCAGCGACAGGAAGAACAGCGTCGGCCAGAAGGCGAGGTTGCCGCCCTCGCGGTTCAGCAGCCAGTCGGCGGCGTACACCAGCACCAGGTTGGTCAGGACGCGTGCCGCGAACGCCCGGCCGATGGAGGCGATCGACCGCTGCCGGCGAGCCACGACCAGGGTGAACGCGGCGTTGACGACCACGACCACGGCCACGCCGACGAACAGCTGCAGCGGCGTGGACCGTACGTCGGGCAGGATCTGGCCGTAGACCACCGAGATCAGCCCGACCAGCGCCACCTTCTCGACGGTGGCCCAGGAACGGACGGCACCCCAGGTCGCCTGCCAGCCGTACTGCTCCTCGGCCGTCGCCATGCCGACCGGCAGCGGGTCGGCCGCCATCCGCCAGGTCCAGTCCGGAGGGCCCAGGCGAGGCAGGATCAGGAACCAGACCACCGCCACGGCCACGAGGACGACGCCGATCAGGACGGGCCAGGCCCACCAGTAGTCGCGCAGCGTGTCGGTCAGGTCGAGCTGGGCGATGTGGATCCAGTACTCCTGCGGCAGCTTGACCACGACCCAGATCAGCGCGGCCGCCGTGATCCACCACCGCAGGTCCAGCCGCAGCGTCGACCAGCGGGACCGGATCGCCTCGTAGGCGATGAAGAAGTACTCGAAGGTGTTGGGGAAGACGAGCAGCAGCGCGCGGACCTGGGTGAACTCGAAGGCCACCACGCCGACGAGCCGGTAGAAGTAGAGGAACCGGCTGACCTGGAACGCGGCGATGCTCTGCCAGTTGCGCAGCGTCGCGAGGTAGGCGATGGCGAGGTAGAAGATGTCCATCGCCTTGTCGTAGCTCTGGTAGCCGGGCGGGTCGTAGCCGAAGCTCTGGAAGATCGTCTGGTCGACACCGTCGAGCACCAGGCAGGCGATGATCGCCGGCAGCGGATAGCGCAGGATCAGCAGCGGCAGCAGGAAGCGCCCGACGATGACGGCCGCGAACACGATCTCGGCGCCGGTGCTCATGGCTAGTGCGTCGGCCGGTTCTCGTACGGCGTGGACAGCACGATCGTGGTCCGGGTGGAGACGTTGCCCGCCGCGCGCACCCGGGCGAGCAGGTCCTCGAGGTCGGCGGGCGTGGCCACCCGGACCTTCAGGATGTAGGACTCCTCCCCCGCCACCGACCAGCACGACTCGATCTCCGCGATGTGCTCGAGCCGCTCCGGGTAGTCGTCCTTCTGCGAGGCGTCGAAGGGCGTGATGCTGACGAAGGCGGTCAGCGGCTTGCCGGCCGCGGCATGGTCGATGGTCGCGCCGTACCCGAGGATCAGCCCGCGCTCCTCGAGCCGCTTGACCCGCTGGTGCACGGCGCTGGTGGAGAGGCCCGTGGCCCTGCCGAGGTCGGTGTAGGACATGCGGCCGTCCTCGGCCAGCAGGCCCAGGATCTGGCGATCGATCTTCTCCACGTGCCCGAGCCTAGGCCGTGCGGCTGCCCCTAGACTCCCCGACGTGGCTTCCCGGCTGATGCTCCTCGACACCGCCTCGCTCTACTTCCGCGCCTTCTTCGGCGTCCCCGACACGGTCACCGCCCCGGACGGCACCCCGGTCAACGCCGTGCGCGGGCTGCTGGACTTCATCAGCCGGCTCGTCGACGAGTACCACCCCACCCACCTCGCCTGCTGCTGGGACAACGACTGGCGGCCCCAGTGGCGGGTCGACCTGCTGCCGTCGTACAAGGCGCACCGCGTCGAGCGCGAGGGGCCGGGCGAGGCGCCCGACGTCGAGCAGGTGCCCGACCCGCTGGAGCAGCAGGTCCCGATCATCGAGGCGGCCCTGGCCGCTTTCGGCATCGCCGTCGTCGGGGCCGACCACCACGAGGCCGACGACGTCATCGGCACCCTCGCCACCGGCGCCGGGATGCCGGTCGACATCGTCACCGGCGACCGCGACCTCTTCCAGCTCGTCGACGACGACGCCGAGGTGCGGGTGCTCTACACCGCCCGGGGCGTCGGCAGGCACGAGCGTGTCACCAACGACGTGGTGCGCGAGAAGTACGGCGTCGACGCATCGCAGTACGCCGCCTTCGCCACCCTGCGCGGCGACTCCTCCGACGGCCTCCCGGGGGTCGCGGGGGTGGGCGACAAGACCGCGGCGGTGCTGCTCAACCGGTTCGGCGACCTCGACGCGATCATCGCCGCGGCCGTGGACCCCGACGGCGACATGGGACCGGGGCCCCGCGGGAAGATCAAGGCGGCCATGGACTACCTCGAGGTCGCGCCCAAGGTGGTCGGCGTGGTCCGCGACCTCGACCTCGGCTCGCCGGACCTCACCCTCCCGACGGAGCCCGCCGATCCGGAGATGCTGGCCGCGATCGCGGAGCAGTGGGGGCTGGGCAGCCCGGTGGAGCGGCTGAGCAAGGTGCTGGCGGGGCGGGCGTGAGGGTGCGCCCCTCCACTTCCAAGGTATAGCGGCCCGGGGGCTTGCGGCAAGGCCCCGTCGGTGCCGCACAATCGCCGGCCGAGGGACCGAGCAGTCCCCTGGAGCCGACGAGGTGAGCCACCTGACCAGCAGCATCTTCGCCCTTCCCGGGCACCTGTCCACCAAGGCCGACCCCGACCTGGTCTCGGAGGACGAGCGGCACTTCGCCGCCGTCGCCGAGGCCCTCGAGCAGTCGGTCCGCGAGATCACCGAGCGCCTGGACGCCGAGCGCCGCGCCCCCGCCGGGCAGGGACAGGAGGCGATGGACCGCGACCTCGAGGTGCACCGGCTGTCGGCGCGACTGCGCACCCTGCGCCGCTTCGGGCTGGACCTGTGCCTGGGACGCATCGTGGCGGCCGACCACCCCGAGCCGGTGTACGTCGGACGCCTCGGGCTCAGCGACGCCTCAGGACGCCGGCTCCTCGTCGACTGGCGCTCGCCCGCCGCCGAGCCGTTCTTCGCGGCGACGCACGCCCACCCGATGGGAGTGGTCAGCCGGCGCAGGTACCGCTGGACGCGCGGCCTCATCACCGACTACTGGGACGAGGTGTTCACCCTCGACGGGCTCGCCGGCCACTCGGCGCTCGACGACCAGTCGGCGTTCATCGCCAGCCTCGGTGCCAGCCGGTCGCCGCGGATGCGCGACGTGCTCGGGACCATGCGGCCGACCAGGACGCGATCACGGGCACCGGCGGCGCCCTGGTCGGGCGGCCCGGGCACCGGCAAGACGGTGGTCGCACTGCACCGTGCGGCGTACCTCCTTACGCCGACCCGCGACTGGGTCGTGATCGTGATCTGGGCCACCGCCGCGGCGGGGTGCTGTTCGTCGGGCCGCACGAGCCTACCCGCTACGCTCCGACGCCTAGCGAGGAGGGGGTGCAACTGCGCCGGCGGTGCCCGAGGGCGCGCACCGGCCGAGCCCGCCCGGAGGGGCCCGGCTGATCGTCGGCCGACCTGTCGGGGCGATCGAGCCCGCTGTCCGGTTCCACGAGCGCCGCCCACCCGGCATGGTCGTCGAGACGCCCTGGTCCGAGTCGCTCGACGCCGCGGACTGGGCCGAGGCCTTCGCGGCGCCGATCCGCGCCGCACAGAGGCCAGGGACGCCCGCTCTACCTCCTGGTCGACGAGGAGCAGGAGGGCGCCGGAGGCTCCGACGCGATGCGACGGTCGCCGAGCGAGACCGACGGCGCTTGGCCGCTCCCGAGCCGACCGACGTGGTCGGCGACCTTGAGGCCGGCCTACTGCGGCTGTGCGTGCCGTGGCTCTCGCGGGAGGAGGTCACGATGTTGCGGCGTGCCGAGGGCTGGACGGTGTCCGACTGCCGCTGCTCGATGCCGCCCGGATCCGCCTCGGGGACCCGGCGTCGCGACGGCGCCGCCGACAGCGGCGGCGCTGGCCGCGGAGCAGGAGGGATGGCGGCGGTCGTCGACCACCTCGTCGCGACCGACGACTCCGACATACAGGTGATGTCGATGCTGCGAGAGCGGACTGCGCGGTGCACTCGTCGACGAGGCGGCGCTGCGCGGATGCCGCCGCCGCCGCTGGCCGGACCGATCGCCCACGTCGTCGTGGACGAGGCCCAGGAGCTGACCGACGCCGAGTGGCAGATGCTGCTGCTGCGCTGCCCGTCGCGCAGCTTCACCATCGTCGGGGACCGCGCCCAGGCCCGGCCGGTTCACGGAGCCTGCCCGACCGGTCGACCGGGTCGTCTGCCCCGCGTCGAGCTGGCCTCGCTGCGGATCAACTACCGCACGCCCAGCGAGGTCATGGCCGCGGCCAGCCGGTGATCCGGAGGTGTTCCCGCGGCCAACGGCCGGTCTCCGTCCGCAGCAGCGGGGTGCCCGTCGGCCGCCGGCGCGGACGGAGCTGCACGGGTCGTCGGGAACTGGTTCTGGCCGAGCAGCCGAGGGCACGGTCGTGAGGGTCGCCTTCTGTGACGTGGTGGTCCTCGATCGCCCCCGACTCCTTCCGCGGAAGGCGTGGCTGTCGACCTTCCTCCGCGTGGTCCTCACCGGACGGGCCGCCTACGTGCTGACCGAGGAGTAGGCCACCACCCCGCGACGCAGCCGACCGGCCGCCTCCCGCGCGACCTTGCGCATCTCGGAGTCGCCCGAGGCGTCGGCCACCTGGTCGGCGAGGTCGAGCAGCTGCTTGACCCAGCGGACGAAGTCACCGGCGGCCAGGTCGGTCGTGTCGAGGATGTCGTCGAGCTCGTCGCCCTCGGCCCAGCGCCAGGCCGCCCACGCGAAGCCGAGGTCGGGCTCGTGCAGCTGGTCGAGGTGGTGCTCGCGCTCCAGGTCGTCGAGGTCGGCCCAGATCGAGACCATCTCGGCGAGGACCTGCTTCACCCTGCCGCCGGGGACCCGCGGGGCCACCGCGTCGTCGGGGCGGCGGGACTCGTAGACCAGCGTGGACAGCACCGCCGCCAGCTCGGAGGCGTCGAGGCCCTGCCACAGGCCGGCCCTCAGCGACTCGGCGGTCAGCAGGTCCATCTCGTTGTAGATGCGCATCAGGGTGCGGCCGCGGTCGGTGACCTTCGAGGCGTCTCCCTCGCCCTCGAGGTAGCCGAGCGTGGTGAGCACGTCGCAGACGCGGTCGAACTGCCGGGCGATCGTGTTGGTCCGCTGCTCGATGCGGCGGCGCAGCGTGCGCGCGTCGCGGTCGAGCTTGAACCAGCGCTCGGACCAGCGCGCGTGGTCCTCACGATCAGGGCAGCCGTGGCACGGGTGGGCCCGCAGCCGGTGGCGCAGGTCCTCGATCGCGCGGTCCTCCGCGGCGCCGGGTCCCCGGCTGCGCGCCTGACCCCGTCCCTGACCCCGTCCGGCGCCCTTCTGGGGCGGCGGCGGGGTGAGGCCGTGGGTGCGGTTGCGCAGCGTGGACGCCAGATCGCGGCGCGCCTGCGGGTTGCGGCCGTTGAAGTTGCGCGGGACCTTGACCCGGGTGATCGAGGCGACAGGGGTCGGGAAGTCGGCCAGGCTGAGCCGGCGCGCGTGCCGGTCCGCGGTCAGCACGTAGGGACGCGGGCCCTCGCGGTCGGCGCCCCGGGAGGAGGTGCTCAGCCCCGGGTCGATCACCACGGCCATGCCCGAGAACCGGCCCGCCGGCACCTCGATCACGTCGCCCGGGCGCAGCGACTCCAGCGAGTCGATCACCTCCGCGCGACGGTCGGCACGGCGCGACTTCGCGAGGTTCTTCTCGGTCTCGGCGAGCCGTTGGCGCAGCCCGGCGTACTCCATGAAGTCGCCGAGGTGGCAGGTCGCCGCCTCGGCGTACCCGTCGAGGGCGTCCTCGCTCTTGCGCAGCTGCCGGGCCAGCCCGACCACCGCCTTGTCCGCCTGGAACTGGGCGAAGGAGGACTCCAGCAGCTCGCGGGCCCGCTCCCGGCCGAACTGGTGCACGAGGTTGACCGCCATGTTGTACGACGGCCGGAACGACGACTTCAAGCGGGTAGGTGCGCGTCGAGGCGAGACCGGCGACCGCCTTGGGGTCGAAGCCCTGCTGCCACAGCACGACGCCGTGGCCCTCCACGTCGATGCCGCGGCGGCCCGCGCGCCCGGTCAGCTGGGTGTACTCCCCCGGCGTGATGTCGGCGTGGGTCTCGCCGTTCCACTTCGACAGCTTCTCGATCACCACCGACCGGGCCGGCATGTTGATCCCGAGAGCGAGGGTCTCGGTGGCGAACACCACCCGGCACAGCCCACGCAGGAACAGCTCCTCGACGCACTCCTTGAACGTCGGCAGCATGCCGGCGTGGTGCGCGGCCACGCCGCGGGTGAGCCCGTCGAGGAACTCGTGGTAGCCGAGCGCCTGGAGGTCCTCGTCGGGGAGGTTGGCGCAGCGCTCCTCCACGAAGGCGTGGATCTCGTCGCGCTCCTCCGGCGTGGTCAGCCGCAGGTTGGCGTCGAGGCACTGCTGGACGGCGGCGTCGCAGCCCACCCGGCTGAAGATGAACACGATGGCGGGCAGCAGGCCGGCACGGTCGAGCTGCTCGACGACCTGGCTGCGGCTGGGGGTCCAGGCGGTGCGGGTGCCGCCGGGGCCGCGTCCGGGACGCTTGGCTCCCCTGGCTGGTCGCCGGTCCTTCATCCGCCCGCGGGCCCAGTCGTCGCGCGCGACGCGGAGCAGCTCGGGGTTGACCTGGGCCTCCCGCTCGCCGCGCGCGAGGTCGGCCGGGTCGGTCCCGGCCTCGTCCGCGAACAGGTCGTACATCCGCCTGCCCACGATCACGTGCTGGTAGAGCGGCACCGGCCGCCGCTCCTCCACGATCGTGGTGGTCTCGCCGCGCACCGTGCCCAGCCACTCGCCGAACTCCTCGGCGTTGCTCACCGTGGCCGAGAGCGAGGCCAGCGCCACCGACTCGGGCAGGTGGATGATGACCTCCTCCCACACCGCGCCACGGATGCGGTCGGCGAGGTAGTGCACCTCGTCCATCACCACGAACCCCAGGCCCGTCAGGGTGCGCGAGCCGGCGTAGAGCATGTTGCGCAGCACCTCGGTGGTCATCACGACCACGGGCGCCTCGCCGTTGATGCTGTTGTCGCCGGTGAGCAGGCCCACGTGCTCGACGCCGTAGCGCCGCACGAGGTCGTTGTACTTCTGGTTCGACAGCGCCTTGATGGGCGTGGTGTAGAACGCCTTGCGCCCGGTCTCCAGCGCCAGGTGGACGGCGAACTCGCCCACGATGGTCTTGCCCGAGCCGGTGGGCGCGGCGACCAGCACCGACCGCCCCTCCTCGAGCTCGCGACACGCCCGCAGCTGGAAGTCGTCGAGCTCGAAGTCCAGGCGCGAGGCGAAGTCGGCGAGCTGGGGGTGCTCGCGGCGGCGGCGGTAGCGGGCGTACTGCTGGGACGGAGTGGTCATGGCACGAGCATCCGCAGCGCGAGGGGGGCGATCTCCACGGTCAGCGGGAGGGCCGCGATCCGCTCGCCGTCGGCGTACGCCGTGATGCCCGGCGCGGCGATCGTGACCTTCCGGGCGGGGTGGTGCCGGTAGTCCCGGTGGTGGACGTGGGTGCCCTTGAACAGCTTGGGGTAGGTCCGCACCAGCTCGAGCTTGCTCATCGGGCGGATCACGACCACGTCGAGCAGGCCGTCGTCGAGCTCGGCGCCCTCGGTGATGCGCAGGCCGCCTCCGAAGGAGGGGCCGTTGCCCACCGCGACCATCATCGCCTCGAAGCGGTGCTGCTCCCCGTCGATCTCCAGCACGTAGGGGATCGGCCGGAAGGTCCGCAGCTCGGCGAGGGTCGCCAGGTTGTAGCGCATCTGTCCCTTGGGCCAGGTCATCTCGTTGGCGCGCTCGTTGACGATGGCGTCGAAGCCGGCGGCCAGCACCGTGGCGTAGTACTTCGACCCGACCCGGGCCAGGTCGATGCGCCGCTCCCTGCCCCCGATGACGACGTCGGTGGCCGCGGCCGGGTCCTTGCGGGGGATGTCGAAGTAGCGCGCCACGTCGTTGCCGGTGCCCGCTGGGACCAGTCCCAAGCGGGTCTCGGTGCCGGCGACCGCCTGGAGGGCGAGGTGCACGATGCCGTCGCCCCCGACGACCACCAGGGTCTCGACCCCGTCCGCGACCGCGCCCCGGGCGAGGTCGAGGGCCTCGTCGGCGTCGCGGCCCAGGAGGGTGCGGACGGCGTACCCCGCGTCGCGCAGCCGCGGGAGCGCCACCTCGTGGGCGCTCGCTCCCCTGCCCTTCCCGGCCGTGGGGTTGGTGAGCAGGGCGATCTCGTGCGGCACGCTGGAACCCTATCTGCCGGCGTGCTTACAGCGGGGAGGCGACGTCGTCGTCCCACTCGTCGGTGCTCGCCCTGCCCCGGCGCCGGTCGAGGAGGCGAGCGATCAGCTCCGAGGCCAGCACGAGCGCCAGCATCGGCAGCGCCAGCATCAGCATCGAGTAGGGGTCGGTGGAGGGCGTCGCGACCGCGGCGAAGACGAAGACGCCCACGACGATGACGGGCCGGTAGCGGCCCAGTGCCTGGCCGCTGACCACGCCCGCGAGGTTGAGCATGACCACGAACAGCGGGATCTCGAAGGCGATGCCGAAGACGAGCAGCATCCGGGTGATGAAGGTGAAGAAGTCGCCGAACTCGGTGAGCTGGGTGAGCCCCTGGGGCGTGAACCCGATCAGCGCGGCGATGCCCTTGGGCAGCACGTAGTAGCCCAGTGCCACGCCGGCGATGAACAGCGGGCCGGCGGTGAGGACGAACAGGCGCGTCCAGCGCTTCTCGCGCTTGTGCAGGCCGGGGACGACGAAGCCCCAGATCTCGGCGAGCCACAGCGGCGAGGTGGCGACGAGCGCGGCCACGCCGCACAGCTTGAGCTGCAGCATCAGCGGGGTGCCGACGCCGGTGATGACGGGCTCGGTCTGGGCCTCCTCGCCGAGCAGCTCGCGGGCGTGGTTGTAGGGCTCGAGGATCAGGTCGAAGAGCTGGCCGTAGAAGAACAGCGCGATGATCGTGGCGACCACGAGGTAGAGCACGCACCGCATGACGCGGGCGCGCAGCTCGCGGAAGTGGTCGCCCAGGGACATCCGCCCGCCCTCGCCGACGGGGTCACGTGGGCGGCCGCGGAACAGCTCGATGACGCCGCCGACGGACACTGAGGTGCTCGGCCTGCGTCAGTAGGAGCGGTCGTCGGGCTTCGTCGACGGCTCGTGGTCCCGCTCGGCGGCGGCCTCGTCGCGGGCCGTGATCTCGCGCTGCTCGGGAGTGGTGTCTCTCGTCCTCGTCGTCCATCAGGCCCTTGGTCTCGGCCTTGAAGATCCGCAGCGCGCGCCCGCTGCCCCGCGCCAGCTCGGGGAGCTTCTTGGCACCGAAGAGCAGCACGATGATGCCGACGATGATGAGCAGCTCCGTGGGACCGAGCCCAGCGAGCAGGGGGGTGACGAGCGCGTGGGTCATGACTGCCACTGTACGCCGGACAGCCTCACCGGCGCGGCGGCATCGCCGAACTCGGACGCCCCGGCGGTCGCCGCCCGGTCTGCCACGCCCGGCTAGAGGTGCGGGGCCTCCTCGGGCGTGTCGTAGAGGGCCAGCGCCGACCCGGCGGCCCGGGTGACCTGCTCGCGCAGCTCGGAGGGGGACACCACGGTGACCGCCGGAGCGAGCCTCAGCGCGAGCCGGAGCAGCCACCGGGGGTCGCCGACCCGCAGGGTGACAGCGAGTCGGCCGTCGCCGAGCTCCTCGACCGCGTCGACGGGGTAGTAGTCGGCCACCCAGCGCGCGTGCCGGTCGAGGTGCAGCACGGCCTCGAGGTCGTCGGGACCGGGCTCGAACAGGCCCTCGGACAGGTCGCGGGGCTCCAGCTGGTGCTCGACCCGGGAGGCCTCCCCCACCTCCACGGCGTGCATCCGGTCCAGGCGGAACAGCCGGCGGCCCCGGGCGAGGTGGCACCACGCGTCGAGGTAGTCGTGCCCGTTGCGGTTCAGCAGCGCGATCGGGTCGACCGTGCGGCTGCGTGGCCTCGTCGCGCGTGGGCACGTAGTACTCCAGGACGGCCTGGCGGTCGGCGTCGATCGCCTGCTGCAGCACGGCGGCGTGGCGCGGCCCCTCGTCGGGCGAGGGCAGGTGCAGCTGCACGCGTGGCGGGGCGGTGCCCGTGGCGGCGGCGTCCTCGAGCTTGGCCAGGCACCGGTCGATGACCTCGTGGGACTGCTCGGGGCTGCCCTCGCGCAGGGCGCGCAGGGCCACGATCAGGGCGGCGGCCTCGGAGCTGCCCAGGCGCACGGGGCGCGAGAGGAACTCCGCGTTGTCGATGCGTACGACGCCTTCGGGGTCGTCCTCGATGGCCTCCATGTCGACGTCGATCATCTTGTCCGGGGTGAGACCGGGCAGCCCGCACATCCACAGCACGCCGAGGTCCTTGCGGATCTGCTCGGGCGTGACCCCGAAGTCGGCGGCGACCTGGGTCAGCGACACGTCGCTGCGGTGCTGGAGGTAGGGCACCAGCGCCAGCAGCCGCGAGACCTGCTCCCGCGCGCCGCTCACCGGACCGCCTCCGTCCGGGCTCCGGCCAGGACCCCCGCCAGGCGGGCGCGCACGGCGGTCCGCAGCTCCGGTGGCGACTCGACGACCACCGCGTCGGCGTACTCGAGCAGCTCACCGGCGAAGTCGGACTCCGAGACGTAGGGCACCACGAGCTGGTCCCAGCCCGGGGTGCCGTCCGGACCGGTCACGCCGGTCGCGTCACGGTGGCCCGGCGCCGCAGGCCGACCGCTGCCCCGCTGCGGGCCAGGACGACGGCCGCCCGGTCGGGCTCGCGGGGCGCCAGTGCCTGGGAGAGGGAGCGGAGGTCGGTCCCCTCGGGGACGACGTAGGACGCGGGCGGCCCGGTGGTGGTGACGTCGCCGACGACGCGGCTCAGCCGGAACATCCGCGGCTCGTCGCGGTCCTCGTCCAGCCCGACGACGTACCAGCGGCCCTGCGCCGTGACCACGCCCCACGGCAGGAGGCGGCGCGTGCTCGCGTCGCGCTGCCCCACCCGGCTGTAGTCGAACCGGACCGGGGTCCGGTGCAGCGTGGCCTGCCACATCGCCTCGAAGGCCGGCTCCTCGGCGACCAGGGTGGGCTGCACCTGCTCCAGCTGCTCGCGGTCGAAGCTGAGCCCGGCCGCCTTCAGCTTCACCAGCGCGTCGGAGGTGGCGGCGGCAAGACCGGCGTGACGCCAGACCCGCGCCGCGAGGCCGAGCACCGCGACCTCCTCGGCGGTGAAGTCCACCGCCGGCAGCTCGAAGGCGTCGCGCTTGATCCGGTAGCCCACCTCGTCCTCGAAGAACTTGTCCACGAACCCGGTCTCCAGGGGGATGCCGAGGGCGCGCAGGTCGTCCTTGTCACGCTCGAACATCCGGTCGAAGGCCTCGTCGCTGCTGCCGCGGTAGGGCTCCATCAGCCCGCGGATCTGTTCCTTGGTGGTGTAGTTGCGCGCCACCAGCAGCAGGATCACGAGGTTCAGGAGCCGTTCGGACTTGTCGGCTGCGGACACGCGGGACTCCTTCCTCAGCCGACGCCGAGCACGTCGACCACGAACACGAGCGTGGAGTCCGCGGGGATGTCGGGCTGGGCGTCGTTGCCGTAGGCCAGCTCGGGCGGCGCCATGATCATCACGCGTGCGCCCTCCCGGGCGCCGTCGAGGGCCTTGTCCCAGGCGGGGATCACCCCGTTCAGGCCGATGGAGAAGCTGGGCGGCCGCTCGCCGTAGGTCTTCTCGAACGGCTTCTTGGCCCCCCACACCGAGCCGATGTAGTCGGCCGTGATCCGGTCGGGCGCCTCCACCCTGGGGCCGGTGCCCTCGCGCAGCGTGACCACGCGCAGCGACCGCGGCTTGCGTGCCTTGCGGAAGTCGAAGCCCACCGGCCCGTCCTTGCCCTCGAGGAGGCGAGGCGCCCGGGCCGGAGGCTTGAGGGTCTCGCCGGTGGGTCCGTCGAGCACGTCGGTCGGGTCGGTGGAGAGGATGTCGGCGACCATCACGACCGAGTCGCCGCCCTCGATGCCGATCTGGGGGGCGCCGTTCTCGCCGTACGCGTCGTCGGGGGTGCTGGCCACGATCACCCGGCCGTCGGCGCGCTGCCCGACCAGACCGCTGGCCAGCGAGGGGAACACCTGCTGGGTCAGGTCGATCTCGATGGGACGCTGCCCCTGGTCGAGCGTGGAGACGACGGTCTTGCCGGTGCGGCCGTCGGCGATGGTGAGCGAGAGGATCGCCGTGGCGTTCTCCCGCACGACGTCCCCCTTCCCGGGCTCGTCGGCCCACGAGGTGCTCTCGCCGACGTCGAGCGGCGTGTCGATGTCGATCGTCGGCCGGGCGCCGAAGTCGCCGCTGACGTCCACCCGCCCGCGGGCGCCGCCGCCCTCCTCGCCGGAGCCGCAGGCCGTGACGGTCAGGGCCAGCGCCAGTGCGGCGGTGGCTCGGATGATTCGGGTCACATTCCCTCGATCAGTCGCTCTACCCGCTCGTCGGTGGAGCGGAAGGGGTCCTTGCACAGCACGGTGCGTTGGGCCTGGTCGTTGAGCTTGAGGTGTACCCAGTCGACGGTGAAGTCACGCCGGCGCTCCTGGGCGCGCTTGATGAAGCTCCCCCGCAGCCGCGCGCGGGTGGTCTGCGGCGGGACGGACTTGGCGCGGAAGATGGCCAGGTCGTCGGTCACCCGGCGCACCGCTCCCCGCTTCTCCAGCAGGTAGTAGAGCCCGCGGTCGCGGTGGATGTCGTGGTAGGCGAGGTCGAGCTGGGCGACCCGGGGATGCCCGAGGGGCAGGCCGTGCCGGGCGCGGTAGCGGTCGATGAGCTTCCACTTGATGACCCAGTCGATCTCGCGCTCGACGAGGGAGAGGTCTCCGGAGTCCACGGCCTTCAGCCCCCGCTCCCACAGGTCGAGCGCCTGCTCGATGACCGGGGTGTGCAGCTCGCGGCGGTCCACGAAGTCGCGGACGCGGGCGAGGTACTCCCCCTGGATGTCCAGCACGCTCGCCTCGCGACCGTTGGCGAGGCGCACCTTGCGGCGACCGGTCATGTCGTGGGAGATCTCGCGGATCGCGCGGATCGGGTTCTCCATCGTGAGGTCGCGCATCACCACGCCCTCCTCGATCATCCGCAGCACCAGGTCGCAGCTGGCCACCTTGAGCATGGTGGTCGTCTCGCTCATGTTGGAGTCGCCCACGATCACGTGCAGCCGGCGGAACCGCTCGGCGTCGGCGTGGGGCTCGTCGCGGGTGTTGATGATCGGGCGGGAGCGGGTCGTGGCGCTGGAGACGCCTTCCCAGATGTGCTCGGCGCGTTGGCTGACGGAGTACGACGCGCCGCGCGGCGTCTGGGTGACCTTGCCGGCGCCGCAGATGATCTGGCGGGTCACGAGGAAGGGGATCAGCACGTCGGCGAGGCGGCTGAACTCGCCGTGCCTGCTGACCAGGTAGTTCTCGTGGCAGCCGTAGGAGTTGCCGGCGCTGTCGGTGTTGTTCTTGAACAGGTAGACGTCGCCGGAGATGCCCTCCTCGCGCAGGCGCCGCTCGGCGTCGACCAGCAGGCCCTCGAGGACCCGCTCCCCCGCCTTGTCGTGGGAGACCAGGTCGATGATGTCGTCGCACTCGGGGGTGGCGTACTCCGGGTGGCTGCCGACGTCGAGGTAGAGCCGGGCCCCGTTGGCCAGGAACACGTTGCTGCTGCGACCCCAGCTGACCACCTTGCGGAACAGGTAGCGGGCGACCTCGTCCGGGGACAGGCGTCGCTGGCCCTTGAACGTGCACGTGACGCCGTACTCGTTCTCGATGCCGAAGATTCGCCGGTCCACGTGGACAGCGTAGGGGGCGACTGGGGAGAACGGGTCAGGGCGCGACGGGAGGTTCCTCGGCGGGCGGCTCCTCCGGACCACCCTCCGACCCGGTCGCGGGGGCTTCTTCGGAGGCGCCGTCGTCCTCCTCCGCCGCCAGGATCCCGGTCAGGATCCCGGTCAGGGTCTCGGCGTGCACCCGGCGGAACTTCCGCTCCTGGGTGCGGGTGCGGTCGAGCACGGCCACCTCGAGGTCGCCGGCCGGGATGTCGCGATGGCCGGACTCGTTCTGCCCGAGCGCCGCGGCCGCGAGGGTGATCGCCTCGTCGCGGGAGAGGTCCGGGGCGTAGCGCTCCTGGAGGTACTTCGTCACGGCGTCCGCAGCACCGCCCATGACGGCGTAGTCGTGCTCCTCGACCACCTGGCCGTCGAAGGTCAGCCGGAAGACCTGGTCGTCCTCGGGCCCGTCGCCCACCTCCGCGACGAAGATCTCGATCTCGTAGGGCTTCTCGCCCCCGCTGGAGAAGATCGTGCCGAGGGTCTGGGCGTAGGCGTTGGCCAGGCCGCGACCGGTCACGTCGCGTCGGTCGTAGGAGTAGCCCCGCATGTCGGCGAGCCGGACCCCGGCGATCCGGAGGTTCTCGAACTCGTTGTAGCGGCCGACCGCGGCGAAGGCGATCCGGTCGTAGATCTCGCTGACCTTGTGCAGGGCTGCGGAGGGGTTCTCCGAGACGAAGAGGACACCGTCGGCGTAGCGCATGACCGCCACGGAGCGACCGCGGGCGATGCCCTTGCGGGCGAAGTCGGCCCGGTCCTTCATCATCTGCTCGGGCGAGACGTAGAACGGCATTGTCATCGGCGAGGACTCCTCAGCTCAGGGGGGCGGCGGGGCCGTCGGGTCGCTGCATCCGACCGGCCACCACCTCGTCGGCGATGGCGGCCACCTGCGCCTGGTCGAGCCGGACCTGCCCGTCGGCGGTGATGACGTGCACGACCGGGAAGATCCGTCGGCTCAGGTCGGGGCCGCCGGTCGCCGAGTCGTCGTCGGCGGCGTCGTACAGCGCCTGCACGACCGCGGTCACGCACTGCCGCTGGTCGAAGTCGTCGTGGTAGAGCTTCTTCAGCGAGCCGCGGGCGAAGACCGAGCCGGAGCCGACCGAGTGGAACGCGGTCTCCTCGTAGCGGCCGCCGGTCACGTCGTAGGAGAAGATCCGGCCGTGCTGCGTGACGAGGTCGTAGCCGGCGAACAGCGGCACGACCGCCAGACCCTGCATCGCCATGCCCAGGTTGCCGCGGATCAGGGCGGAGAGCCGGTTCGACTTGCCGTCCATCGACAGCGTGGTGCCCTCGATCTTCTCGTAGTGCTCGAGCTCGGTCTGGAACAGCCGCACCATCTCGATCGCGAGGCCGGCGCTGCCGGCGATGCCCACGCACGAGTACTCGTCGGCCGGGAACACCTTCTCGATGTCGCGCTGGGCGATGATGTTGCCCATCGTCGCGCGCCGGTCGCCGGCCATCACCACGCCACCGGTGAAGGTCGCGGCGACGATCGTGGTGGCGTGGGGGGCCAGGGAGGTGGCGTCCCCGGCGGGCGGGGTGCGGTGGGAGGGCAGCAGCTCGGGAGAGACCGACGCCACGAACTCGGCGAAGGACGAGGTCCCGGGCGTCAGGAAGGCGTCCGGCAGGCGGGCATCACTCATGAAAGGTCACTGACCGCCCTTCTGGATGAACGACTTGACGAAGTCCTCGGCGTTGGTCTCGAGGACGTCGTCGATGTCCTCGAGGATCGCGTCGATGTCCTCGTCGAGCTGCTCCTTGCGCTCGGAGACGGCATCGGCCGGCGCGGGTGCTGCGTCGGCCGGCTCCTCCTCCTCGTGGGACTTGCGCGGCTGCTTGTGCTCCTGGGGCATCGCGACCTCCTGCGTACGTCGTTGTCCCGACCCTATCCAGTCACCGGCGAGTCAGCGCCTCGAACAGGCCGAGAGCGGTGTCGTGCTGGTCGAGAAGGGCCCCCACGTGGGACCTGCTCCCCCGCAGCGGGTCGATCGTGGGCACCCGCTGGAGCGACTCGTGTCCCGGCAGGTCGAAGATGACCGAGTCCCACGACGCGGCGGCGATGCTGTCGGCGTACTTGCTCAGGCACCGGCCGCGGAAGTAGGCCCGGGTGTCCTCGGGCGGCTCGTGCATGGCGTGCTCGACCCCGGAGTCGTCGACCAGCCGCTTCATCCGGCCGAGCTTCAGCAGGCGGTGGTAGAGCCCCTTCTCCGGACGCAGGTCGGCGTACTGCAGGTCGATCAGGTGCAGCTTGGCGTCCGACCAGGCCAGGCCGTCGCGGTCGCGGTAGGAGGTGAGGAGCTTCAGCTTGGCCACCCAGTCGAGCTCGTCGGCGCACTCGAAGGGGTCCCGCTCCAGGCGGGTCAGCACCGACGCCCAGCGCCGCAGCACGTCACGGGTCTGCTCGTCGGTCTCGCCGCCTCGGCGCTCCTCGATGTAGCGGTGCGCGAGGTGGAGGTACTCCCACTGCAGCTCGATCGCCGTCATCAGCCGCCCGTCCCCCACCTCGAGCAGGTGGGTCAGGGTGGGGTCGTGCGAGACGTGCTTGAGGGACGCGACGGGGCGCCCCACCCGGAGGTCGGCGGTGATGAACCGGTCCTCGATCATCGCCAGCACGAGCGCGGTCGTTCCCACCTTGAGGTAGGTCGAGATCTCCGAGAGGTTGGCGTCCCCCAGGATGACGTGCAGCCGCCGGTACTTCTCCGGGTCCGCATGGGGCTCGTCGCGGGTGTTGATGATCGGGCGCTTCAGCGTCGTCTCCAGCCCGACCTCGACCTCGAAGAAGTCGGCGCGCTGGCTGATCTGGAAGCCGTCCCCGTGGCCGTCCTGCCCCAGCCCCACGCGGCCCGCCCCGCAGACGACCTGGCGCGAGACGAAGAACGGGGTCAGGTGGCGCACGATGTCGCCGAAGGGCGTGGAGCGGCGCACCAGGTAGTTCTCGTGGGCGCCGTAGGAGGCGCCCTTGTTGTCCGTGTTGTTCTTGTAGAGCAGCAGGTCGCCCTCACCGCTCACCGAGGCGAACCGGCAGGCGTCCAGCGCGATCTGCTCCCCCGCCTTGTCCCACCGCACGACGTCGAGGGGCGAGGTGCACTCCGGCGTGGAGTACTCCGGGTGGGCGTGGTCGACGTAGAGCCGGGCGCCGTTGGTCAGGATGACGTTGGCCAGGCCGAGGTCCTCGTCGGTGAGCTGGCTGGGGTCGGCGACGTCGCGGGACATGTCGAACCCGCGGGCGTCCCGCAGCGGGGACTCCTCCTCGAAGTCCCACCGGGCGCGGCGCGCCTTCAGCGTGGCCGTGGCGTAGGCGTTGACCAGCCGGGTGCTCGCGACCATCGGGTTGGCGTGCGGGTGCCCCTGCACCGAGATGCCGAACTCGGTCTCGGTGCCCATGACGCGGCGGACGCTCACTGGGGACTCATCGCCGGTCGGCCGGTGGGGAAGGCGCTCATGGGTGCGAGCGTACGGCGGCCCCGGAGGCCCTGCGCACGGCGTGCCCGGAGCAGCGGCAATGAGCGGTTCGCGACCCGCACGCTGTTATGTTGCCGTGGATTGGCCACGGGACGTGGCTCGGACACATTCAACGCCCGAGAGGTGGCCTCATGGTGTTTCGTCGCGGTTCGGCACTCGTGGCGGCGCTGGCGGCGCTCGCCTGCACCGTCGTGCTGCTCGGCGACGTCTCCGCCGCCACCCCTGCGGCCGCGGTCGACGCGAAGGCGGCCGCACCGGCGGCGGCGCGCTCCCTGGCCGCCGCGCGCACGGTCGGCAAGCCGCCGGCCAACCTGCCCACGAGGCCGGCCTCGGTGTTCAGCATGCCCAACCGCGGCAAGAAGACCCAGCGCGTGATCCGCAAGCGGATCCTGAACACGATCAACAGCACGTGGGGCGGTCCGCGGACCCGCAAGGGAGTCGCCTACCGCGGGAACGGCCGCATCCGGATCGCCACGTGGACCTTCCAGGACGCCGCGATCGCCCGGGCGCTGTACCGCGCCCACAGGCGGGGCGTCAGCGTGCAGGTGATCGCCGCCAAGAAGCCCAACCGGAACCACCACCCCTGGAAGTGGCTGCGCCAGAGGCTGAAGAGCAGGCTCTACCTCCCCGGCCACAAGGAGACGCGCAACCAGTGGAGCTTCGCCCGGCACTGCTACGGCTCCTGCCGCGGTCCCGGCGGCACCCCGCACGCGAAGTACCTCCTGTTCAGCAACGTGGGCTACTCCCACGTCCCGAGGATCACGATGCAGACCTCGGCCAACATGACCGACATGGCCTACACCGGCCAGTGGAACTCCGCGACGACGACGTGGAGCCGCGGCGTCCACGCGAGCTTCAACGCCATCTTCCGCCAGTCGCGGCTCGACAAGCCCGTGCGCGGCGGCGCCTACCGGGTCTACCAGAACAGCAGGATCCGCAGCGTGTTCTTCCCGCGCCCGCGGACCTCCGCGTCGTACGACCCCGTCATGCGCATCCTGCGCCACGTGCACTGCACCGGAGCCACCTCCGGCGGCAGCGCCCGGGGCCGGACCCGCATCCGGGTGATGCAGTACGCCATCTACGACAAGCGCGGCATCTGGATCGCCAAGCGGCTGCGGTCGCTGTGGAACGCCGGGTGCGACGTGAAGATCGTCTACTCGGCCGTCAACCGGCCCGTGTTCGACATCCTGCGCTCGCGCGCCAGCAGGGGCCCGATCCCCATGCGCCAGTCGGTCATTCGCAACCGGGCGGGCCAGATCGTGAAGTACAACCACAACAAGTGGATGACGATCTCCGGGCACTGGGGCAACTCGAAGCGCGCCTACGTGACGTTCTCCGGGTCGGCGAACTGGAGCAACCTGGCGTTCACCGGTGACGAGCAGATGCAGCAGATCAACGACTACCGGCACACCCGGGCACACCTGGACTACTTCGGCAAGGTGTGGCGCCAGCGCTCCTCCGGCGCGCCCCGTCCGGGAGCCCTCAACATGGGTGGCCGAGCGATGCCGGAGAACGCCCGGGTGCCGCACGTGCTGACCTTCGGCAGGGGCGAGATGAAGTTCATGACGGAGGACTGAGAAGAGGACTAGACAGCCTCGCGTGGCGATTGGTCCGATTTTCGGATTGCCGCCGTTTCGCGTGTTACTTTGCGCCCTCAGCCCGGTGTCGCCGCCCGGGGAGAAAAAGTCACAGCGTGGGGAAATCATGCGTCTTCGCTCGGGGTCCATCGTCCTTGCCAGTGTCGTGGCCCTCGTCACGGCCATCAGCCTCTTCGGCCCCGCTGCCTCCGCGGCTCCGGGATCGAAGGCGGGCGCTGCCGCCCCCCGGGCGGTGATGGTGCCGGCGGTCGACGGCAAGCCCCCGAAGAACCTCACGATCACTCAGGGCAACTACTTCAGCTACCTCGGCAAGACCGCCGCCAACAGGATGAACATCCGCAACCGGGTCCTGAACACGGTCAACAGCACCTGGGGCACCTATGTCAAGGTGCCCGACAACCCCGACACGCTCGAGGACGAGACCGTCATGGGTCGCGGCTCGATCAAGATGGTCACCTGGTCCTTCGCCGACAGCACCATGAGGGATGCCCTGATCGCCGCCCGCCAGCGCGGGGTCCTCGTCCAGGTCGTCGCCGCGAAGAGCATCAACAACGACGGTGCCCACCCGGCGTGGCCGTCCCTCAAGCGTGGCCTGAACGGGTACGGCGACGGCAGCTTCGCCCGCGAGTGCAGCGGCGCCTGCCGCGGTCCCGGCGGAGCGGCGCACGCGAAGTACTTCCTCTTCAACGACGCCGGGTCAAGGCACCGCCAGAACATCGTCGTGCAGACCTCGATGAACCTCACCCGGTTCGCCTACTCGGGCCAGTGGAACCAGGCCACGGTGTGGTGGAACGCCGGGGTCCACGCGACCTTCGACCGGGTCTTCCGACTCGCGGCCAACCAGACCCAGGGCGGGCTCATCCGCGAGACGACCGGCGGGGTGACCAGCATCTTCTTCCCGCGGGCCACCGCCAGCACCGACCCGATCCTGCAGGCGCTGAACAGGGTCCGCTGCACCGGTGCCGGCGCGGGCAGCATCAACGGCCGCACGCGGCTGCGGATGATCAACTACGCGATCTACCAGGCCCGTGGCACCGCCATCGCCAAGCGACTGCGCGCCCTGTGGAACGCGGGCTGCAACATCCGGATCATCTACTCGGTCTCCAGCCGTCCGGTGCTGAGCATCCTGCGCAGCCGCTCGGGCCGGGGGCCGATCCCGATGAAGCAGTCGGTGATCAAGAACCGCCGCGGTGAGATCGTGAGGTACAACCACAGCAAGTGGCTCGCGATCAGCGGCCGCTACCTCGGCAGGTCCAACGGCACCTACACCGTGCTTCCCGGGTCGGCCAACTGGAGCGACCTGTCCTACCGCTCCGACGAGCAGACCCAGCAGATCTTCTCCACGAGCTGGACGCGCCCGTACTTCTCCAACTTCGACATCACCTGGCGGCAGAGGACCTCGAGGGCGCCCAGCTACGGCCGGGTCGGCGCCGGGGCCCGGGCCCTGAACGCCATCCCGGAGCAGCCCACCTGGGGCCGGGGCATGTACAAGTACCTCAGCCCCGAGGGCGAGTGAGCCACAGCTGAGGAGCAGCGCGAAGGGCGCCGACCGCGAGGTCGGCGCCCTTCGCGCTGTGTGTCCGCTGGTCTTGCGGGCCTAGAGGTACTGCCCCGTGTTGGCCACCGTGTCGATGGAACGACCCGGCTCGGTGCCCTGCTTGCCGGTGATCAGCGTGCGGATGAAGACGATCCGCTCGCCCTTCTTGCCGGAGATGCGGGCCCAGTCGTCGGGGTTGGTCGTGTTGGGCAGGTCCTCGTTCTCCTTGAACTCGTCCACGCACGCCTGGAGCAGGTGCTGGACGCGCAGCCCGCGCTGGTCGTGGTCGATGACCTCCTTGATGGCCATCTTCTTGGCGCGGTCGACGATGTTCTGGATCATCGCCCCGGAGTTGAAGTCCTTGAAGTACAGGATCTCCTTGTCGCCGTTGGCGTAGGTCACCTCGAGGAAGCGGTTCTCCTCGGACTCGGTGTACATCCGCTCCACGGTCGCGGTGATCATCCCGGCCACCGTCGCCTCCGGGTCGTGGCCGAACTCGGTGAGGTCGTCGGCGTGCAGCGGCAGGTCGGCGGTGAGGTACTTGGTGAAGATGTCGCGCGCGGACTCGGCGTCGGGGCGCTCGATCTTGATCTTCACGTCGAGCCGACCCGGGCGCAGGATCGCCGGGTCGATCATGTCCTCGCGGTTCGACGCGCCGATGACCAGGACGTTCTCCAGGCCCTCGACCCCGTCGATCTCCGAGAGCAGCTGCGGGACGATGGTGTTCTCCACGTCGGAGGAGACACCGGAGCCGCGGGTGCGGAACAGCGAGTCCATCTCGTCGAAGAACACGATCACCGGCGTGCCCTCGCTGGCCTTCTCGCGGGCCCGCTGGAAGACCAGGCGGATGTGGCGCTCGGTCTCCCCGACGTACTTGTTGAGCAGCTCGGGGCCCTTGATGTTCAAGAAGAACGAGCGCCCCTCCTGGCCGGTCTTCTCCGCGACCTTCTTGGCCAGCGAGTTGGCCACGGCCTTGGCGATGAGGGTCTTGCCGCAACCGGGAGGACCGTAGAGCAGCACGCCCTTGGGTGGCTTGAGCTGGTAGTCGCGGAACAGGTCGGGGTAGAGGTAGGGCAGCTCGACGGCGTCGCGGATCTGCTCGATCTGGCCGGAGAGCCCACCGATCGAGCGGTAGTCGATGTCGGGCACCTCCTCCAGGACGAGCTCCTCGACCTCGGACTTGGGGACCTTCTCGTAGACGTAGCCCGACTTGTTGTCCAGCAGCAGCGAGTCGCCGGCGCGCAGGGTGATGTGGCGCAGCGGCTCGGCCAGCCGGACCACGCGCTCCTCGTCGGCGTTGGCGATCACCAGGACGCGCTCGCCGTCGGCGAGCACCTCCTTGAACATCACCACCTCGCCGACCTCCTCGAAGTCGAGGGCGGCCACCACGTTGAGGGCCTCGTTGAGCATGACCTCCTGGCCGCGGGTCAGCGTGTCGAGGTCGACCGAGGGGCTGACGTTGACCCGGAGCTTGCGGCCACCGGTGAACACGTCGATGGAGTCGTCCTCGTTGCGCTGGAGGAACGTGCCGAAGCCGGTCGGTGGCTGGGCGAGCCGGTCGACCTCCTCCTTGAGGGTCACGATCTGCTCGCGGGCCTCTCGCAGCGTCTGGGCGAGTCGCTCGTTCTGCGAGGTCACCGCGGCCAGCGAGCGCTGCGTGTCGAGCAGCCGCTGGTCCAGCGCCCGGGAGCTCCCCGGCGCGTCCGCCAGCCGGCGACGCAGGTCGGCGACCTCTGCCTCCAGGTAGGAGACCTGGTTCATCAGCTGGGCACTGGTCGGTCCGTGTTCGGCACCAGGTTCAGGCACGTGAACCACCTCCGTGGGCAGGATCTGGATTTCGACCCTACTCGCCCGGCGGCGCATGCCAAGTGGTTACGCGGGCGTTTCACCCAACTGCTGCGAATCCCCGCGTTCCGGCGGCAGGCCCGCCGGTCGCGGCCCCTCGTAGTCCGGGCCGTAGGCGCCCGGGGCGGGCCGGCGCTTCTTGACCGGCGCCCGGTTGCCGGGCGCCATCCGGCGCGCGGTCACCAGGAAGCCGGTGTGGCCGCTCATCTTGTGCCCGGGGCGTACGGCGAGGCCCTCGACGTGCCAGTCGCGGACCAGCGTCTCCCAGGGCTGGGGCTCGGTGAACTCGCCGTGGGCCCTCAGGGTCTCGACGACGCGGCCCAGCTGGGTGGTGGTGGCGACGTAGGCGACGACGATGCCGCCGGGCGCCAGGGCGTCGGCCACCACGTCGACGCACTCCCACGGCGCCAGCATGTCGAGCACGACGCGGTCGACGCTCCCGGCAGGCTCCTGCGCCGGCAGGCACTCCACGAGGTCGCCGACGGTGAGGTGCCAGGCGGGGTGGACGCGGCCCTCCTGGCCGCCGAAGAACTGGGTGACGTTGCGCCGAGCGACGTCGGCGAACTCCTCGCGGCGTTCGAATGACGACACCCGGCCGTGCGGGCCGACCGCCCGCAGCAGCGAGCAGGTCAGCGCGCCGGAGCCGGCGCCCGCCTCGACGACGTGCGCGCCGGGGAAGATGTCGGCCATCGCCACGATCTGGGCGGCGTCCTTGGGGTAGACCACGGCGGCACCGCGCGGCATCGAGACCACGAATTCGGTGAGCAGCGGGCGGAACACGAGGTACTCCCCGCCCGAGGTGGAGGTGAGGGTGAAGCCCTCGTCACGGCCGATGATCTCGTCGTGGGAGATCCCGCCGCGGTTGGTGTGGAAGGTCTTGCCCTCCTCCAGGCAGATGTTGTGCCGCCGGCCCTTGGCGTCGACCAGCCGCACCCACTCCCCCGGGCGCAGCGGACCACGTCGTACGCCGGACCAGTCGTCGTCCGGCAGGTTCGCGTCGTTCACTGGCGAGCGCCCTCCTCGAAGGCACGGTCGACGTCGGCGGTGGACAGCACCCCGAAGATGGTGCCGTCGGACTCCACGAGGACGTACTCCTCGGCCGGCGTGCTGGACATGGCCCGCACGAGGTCCTCCCCCGCGATGTCGACGGGCAGCACGAGCCCCTCCTCGACGGTCCGGGCCACCGAGCTCACCGGCACCCAGGCGCGTCGTTCCTCCGGGACCGCCAGCAGGGCGGCCTCGTTGACGACGCCGGTGAGCCGCTCGTCCCCGGCGTGCATCAGGATCGCGCCGGCACCGGCGTCCTGCGCCTGGCGGACGGCCTCGGCCACCGAGAGCTCGGCCGGGACGGCGACGACGCGACGGGCGAGCGGTCGCGCCTGCAGGGCAGGGAGCCGGCGCCGGATCCGCGCGCTCATCATCGAGGCGGTGGCGCCCGACCACAGGAACGAGGCGATCACGGCGGCCATCAGGTAGTCGAAGACGTCCGGGCGGGTCCCGAGCCACAGCGGCGCGAGCAGCGGCCAGCCGAGCACGAGCACCGCGGCCACCCGACCGCCCCAGGCGGCCACGATCGTGCCGCGGTGGACATTGTCGGTCGCGGCCCACACCGCGGCCCGCAGCACGCGTCCGCCGTCGAGCGGGAGGCCGGGCACCAGGTTGAGCACCCCGACGATCAGGTTGGCGAATGCCAGCATGGCCAGAGCCAGGCCGACCAGTCCCTCGGAGGTGACGAACATGTACAGCGCGCCGGCGCCGAGGCCGACGGCGATGGAGGTGAGCGGGCCGACGACCGCGATCATGAACTCCTGGCCCGGCGTGCGTGCCTCGGAGTCGATCTCGGTGGCGCCGCCGAGGAAGTGCAGGGTGATCGAGCGCACACCGAGGCCGTAGCGCTGGGCCATCACGGCGTGGGACATCTCGTGGAGCAGCACCGAGAGATAGAGCAGCACCGCGAAGGCGAGCCCGGCGACGTACTTCAGCGCCCCGAGCCCGGGCTCGACCTGCTCCACGCGCGGAGCCAGCAGGAAGGCGATGAGGAGCGCGACCAGCAGCCAGGAGGCGCGCACGAGCACGTCCACGCCGCGGAAGCTCCCCACACGCAGCGTGCCCGGAGGGTACGCCGAAGCCGGCCGCCTGCCCGCCCCGTCGGGGGGGCTGCCGGTGCTTCCGTCGTCGCTCACCCCCCAACGCTAGCGCCGAACCGAACCTGTCGGTGCGCCGACCTACGGTGGGGGCATGGACGAGGTGACCACGCTCGGCACGCCGGTCGACGGCGTGCACGTGGTCGGGTCCCTCTCCCCCAGCCGCGCGCGTGACTTCCGCACCTGCCCGCTGCTCTACCGTCTGCGCACGCTCGACCGGCTGCCCGAGACTCCCTCGCCCGCGGCCGCGAGGGGCACGGTGGTGCACAGGGTGCTCGAGCGGCTCTTCGACCTGCCGTCGGAGCAGCGCACCCGTGCGCGCGCCGAGACCCTGGTCCCGGACGCCTGGGCGGAGGTGCGCGAGGAGGAGCCCGGCTTGGCGGACGTGCTCGAGACCGCCGGCCTCGAGGAGGCTGCGTGGCTCGCGTCCTGCCGGGACAGCGTGCGCCGCTGGTTCGACCTCGAGGACCCGCGGGTCCTCGAGCCCGCCGGGCGCGAGCTCTACGTGGAGACCGTGCTGGAGTCGAAGCTGCTGCTGCGCGGGGTGGTCGACCGCCTCGACGTCGCCGCCGACGGCGCGGTGCGCATCGTCGACTACAAGACCGGCAGCTCGCCGCCGGTCGGCCGCGAGGCCGGCGCGCTGTTCCAGCTGCGCTTCTACGCCCTGGTGCTGTGGCGCACCCGCGGAGTGGTCCCGTCCCACCTCCGACTCGTCTACCTGGGCGACGGACAGCTGGTGGGCTACCGGCCCGACGAGGCGGAGCTGCTCGCCACGCAGACGCTGCTCGAGGCGCTCTGGGAGGCGATCGACACCGCCCACCGCTCAGGCGAGTGGCTGCCGAGCCCGGGCCCGGCCTGCCGGTGGTGCAGCTTCCAGTCGCTGTGCCCCGCCTTCGGCAACGAGCCTCCACCCTTGCCGGAGACGCTGCCGGCGCCGGAGACGGCCGGCGTCCCCGCGGGCCTCACTGCGGACCTCACTGCGGCGACCGGCGACGCTCCGCCCACAGCGCCGCTGCCGTCCGGTCGGTGACCCCGATCGCGCCGAACACCGAGGTCAGGTGCGCCTTGACGGTGCGCTCGCTGATACCGAGGCGCCGAGCGATCTGCTTGTTGGCCAGGCCCTGGCGCACCAGCTCGAGCACCTCCTCCTCGCGCGCGGTCAGGCTCGCCGGCCCGGGCCGGTTGACGCGGGCCGTGAGCAGCTGACGAGCGACACGTGGGTGCAGCGGCGAGTCCCCGCGGGCCACCGAGCGCACCGCCTCGATCAGGTCGTCGGGCTCGGCGTCCTTGAGCATGTACCCCACCGCCCCCGCGTCGAGGGCGTCCACGATTCGCTCGGCGTCGGAGAACGACGTCAGCACGAGCACCTGGGCGCCACCGCGCGCCGCGATGACCCGGGTGGCGCTCACCCCGTCCATCTCCGGCATCTGCAGGTCCATCAGCACCACGTCGGCGCCCGCCTGCTCGACCTGCTCGACCGCGGCGCGGCCGTCGCTGGCCTCCCCCACCACCTCGATGCCGTCGGCGGCCGTGAGCAGCTGCACCAGTCCCTTGCGCACCATCGCGTGGTCGTCGACGACCAGCACCCGCACCGTCACGACCCGACCTCCAGCTCCACCCGTGTCCCCTGACCGGGCACGGAGACCACCTCGAGGGAGCCGCCGGCCTCCCGGATCAGGTCGCGCATCCCGCGCAGCCCGAAGTGGTCGCGCCCCGATCCCGACGTGCGCTCCCGCTCCCGCACGTCGAAGCCGACGCCGTCGTCCTCCACGACCAGCCGCACTCCACGTCCGGCGCCGGTGAGGACGACGGAGATGCGGGACGCGTCGGCGTGCCGGGCCGCGTTGCGGACCGCCTCCTGGGCCACCCGCCACAACAGCGCCGCCGTCGCCGGGGGCAGCTCGGGCAGGTCCTCCACCCTCAGCTCGGTGCGCACCCCGGCGGCGCCGATGGGCGCGAGCAGGTCGTCGAGGGCGCCCTGGAGGCCCGTCTCGTGCAGGTCGGGCGGGTAGATCTCCACGAGCAGGGACCGCAGCGAGCGCAGGCTGCCGCGCATGGTCTGCCCGACCTGGTCGAGGGTGGCGGGGTCGGCACGGCCGCTGCGGACGGTCCCGGCGAGGGCGAAGGCGGCGCCGGCCAGGTCCTGGACCACGCCGTCGTGCAGGTCTCGGGCGATGCGCCGCCGCTCGGCGTCCGAGGCCTCGGCGGCCGCCTGGAGCAGGCGCTCCCGGGTCTCGGCCTCGCGACGCAGCCGCCGGGTCAGCCACCAGGTGAGCGGAGCGGCCAGCAGGGCGAGCACCAGGGTGCCGGTGATCGTCACCGGCCGGAAGGCACGGGAGATCTCGTCGCTGCGGCTGTTGACGTCGGACAGCGGGAAGTAGGTCTCGAACAACAGTGGGTCGCCCTCCGGCGAGGTCACCCGCGTGTAGACCTCGACGACCTGGCCGGTGCCCTTCTCGAACCGGTTCTCCGGACGGCCCAGGTCGGAGATCTCCGCGTCGCTGCCGCCCTTGCGGAGCACCTCGCGCTCCTCGTCACCGAGCGGGAAGCGCTGCCCGATGAGCTGGGGCGCGTCGGAGTAGACGACGGTGCCGTCGGTGGCCCACAGCTTGAGGCGGCGTACGTCGGTGAGGCGGAGCCGCTCACGGATGGCGGCGTCGAACCGGTCGATCGCGCCCGCGTCGCCGTACGCCAGCCCTCGTGTCAGCGCCGGCTCGACGACGCCGTGCCCGAGGGTCTCGGTGACGCTGCGTGCGTCGGTGATGGCCTCCTGCTCCGCGGCGCGGGAGCTGAGCCAGGCGGTCAGCGAGGCCACCAGGAGGAACGCCACGGCCACCGCTGCCGCGAACTGGACCACGGGGTGGGTGAGCAGGCGCATCGGGTGATCCTCGGGCAGGCGGGCGGCGCGGGACCAGTATGTACGCCGGCCACCCGCGCCGTCCGCCGAAACGTCGTTCAGAACCGCACCGTTCCCTGGCACACCTGGCTCGTGCCGACGCGGCGAGCGCGGAAGACGATCGTGTCGGTCCCACGCAGGTTGGTCATCACCCGGCGGACCTCGAACGAGCCGCTCGGCGCGCGCGTCTTGCGGTAGCCGCTGGCCACCTGGGAGCCGTTGTGCTTCATGATCCAGCGCCAGGTCTGGCCGTTGCGGTTGGAGTCGACCTCGCCCTCGACCTCGATGCGGCCGTCCTCCGGGCTGGCCTTGACCTTCCAGTGGGCACCGCTCGTGCAGGCGCCGCGGCGGACGACGTCGCCGTCCTTGGCCATGGCGGGCGCGGCGGGGACGAGCAGGACGGCCGTCATGGCGACGGCCGCCAGGGCTTGGGTGCGGCTGATGAACATGTCAGTGCTCCTCGATCAGTTGGGCCGGACGCTTTCGTCCGTGCCACCAATCTCGGGGCACCCCGGGGCGAGCCACCATTGGACGTGGGTACTACGACCCGGGTCCGAGCGGCCGACGGCCGCGCGCCGCTCGCTCAGTCGTGCAGGGCGGCGAGGTCGTGGGGCCGGAGCCCGACGAGGCTCTCGCGGTGCACCCGCCGCTCCCCCGCAGGCACGTCCACGTGGCTGGGCACGACGAGCACGCGACAGCCGGCCGCCTCCGCCGAGGTGGCGCCCGTGGGCGAGTCCTCGATCGCGAGGGTCTCGTGGGGCGCGAGGCCGACCAGCTCGGCGGCGACCAGGTAGGGCTCGGGGTGCGGCTTGCCGCGGGAGACCTCGTCGCCGCAGACCAGCACGTCGAAGGACCCCTCGGGCAGCGCCCGCACCACCGGCTCGACGAACCTGCGCCACGACATGGTCACCAGCGCGCAGGGCACGTCCTGCTCGCGAAGCTGCGCCAGCAGCTCCCGCGCACCGGGTCGCCACGGCACCTCCTGCTCCACCAGCCGCACCACGCCGTCGAGCAGCTCCTCGACGATCTGGTGCGGGGTCCGGTCGATGCCCATGTGGCGCTGCATGTACGTCGCGGAGTCGATGAGGTCTCCCCCGACCACCGCCAGCCCGTGCTCGTGCGACCACGTCCCGCCGTACTTCTCGGCCAGCGCGAACTCGCACTCCATCCAGTACGGCTCGGTGTCCACGAGGGTGCCGTCCATGTCCCACAGGACGGCCTGCGGGGCGCGGGTTTCACCGGCTGCCCGGGGAAACCTGACGTTCTCGGGCGTTGCTTCACCCGAGAACGTCAGGGATTGCCCGTGAACACCATCCGAGATGTCCATCAGTCCTCGGGGTCGTAGGAGAGGTTGGCCGAGAGCCAGCGCTCCGCCTCGGCCAGCGTCCACCCCTTGCGCTCGGCGTACGACGCCACCTGGTCGCGTCCGAGGCGGCCGACGACGAAGTACTGCGACTGCGGATGGGAGAAGTAGAACCCGCTGACCGAGGCGCCGGGCCACATCGCCATCGAGTCGGTCAGCTGCATGCCGGTGCTGTCCTCGACGTCGAGCAGCTCCCACAGCGTGCGCTTCTCGGTGTGCTCGGGGCAGGCGGGGTAGCCGGGAGCGGGCCGGATGCCGGCGTACTTCTCCCCGATCAGCGCCTCGTTGTCGAGCTCCTCGTCCTCGGCGTAGCCCCACAGCTCGATGCGCACCCGCTGGTGCATCCGCTCGGCGAACGCCTCGGCGAGCCGGTCGGCCAGGGACTCCAGCAGGATGGCGCTGTAGTCGTCGAGCGCCTCCTTGAACTCCATGATCTTGTCCTGGCTGCCGAGCCCGGCGGTCACCGCGAACGCGCCGACGTAGTCGTCCAGCCCGGTCTCACGCGGCGCCACGAAGTCGCCGAGCGAGCGGTTGGGGACGCCCTCGCGGTGCTCGCCCTGCTGGCGCAGGTTGTGCAGCGTCGTGAGCACCTCGGTGCGCCCGCCGTCGCGGTAGAGCTCGACGTCGTCGCCCACCGCGCTGGCCGGGAAGAAGCCGATCACCCCGTTGGCGGTCAGCCACTTCTCCTTGACGATCCGGTCGAGCATCTCCTGGGCGTCTTCGTAGAGCTTGCGCGCGGTCTCGCCCGACGCCGGGTTGTTCAGGATGTCGGGGAACCGGCCCTTGAGCTCCCAGGCGTTGAAGAACGGCTGCCAGTCGATGTACTCGCGCAGCTCGGCGAGGTCGTAGTCGGAGAACACCCGCCGCACCGGGCCGCCGTCGCCCTGGGCGACCAGGGCAGGCACCGGCGGGGTGTACGACGACCAGTCGATCGGCGTCCGGTTGGCCCGCGCGTGCTCGAGCGAGACCAGCGGCCGGTCGTGCTTGGCAGCGTGACGGCGGCGCAGCGAGTCGTAGTCGGCCTCGGTGTCGGCCAGCAGCTTGCCGCGCTGCTCGTCCGACAGCAGGGCCGCGGCGACCGGGACCGAGCGGGAGGCGTCCTTGACCCACAGCACCGGGCCCTTGTAGCGCGGCGTCACCTTGACAGCGGTGTGGGCCCGCGAGGTGGTGGCCCCGCCGATGAGCAGCGGGATCTCGAACCCCTGGCGCTCCATCTCCGAGGCGAAGTGCACCATCTCGTCGAGCGACGGCGTGATCAGCCCGGAGAGCCCGATCAGGTCGGCGTCGACCTCCTTGGCCTTGTCCAGGATCTGCTGCGCGGGGACCATCACGCCGAGGTCGATCACCTCGTAGTTGTTGCACTGCAGCACCACGCCCACGATGTTCTTGCCGATGTCGTGGACGTCGCCCTTGACCGTGGCCATCACGATGGTGCCGTTGGTCTCCTTGGCCGTGGCGAGCTCGGGGTTGTCGATCTTCTCCTGCTCGATGAACGGGATCAGGTAGGCCACCGCCCGCTTCATCACCCGGGCCGACTTCACCACCTGGGGCAGGAACATCTTGCCGGCACCGAAGAGGTCGCCGACGACGTTCATGCCGTCCATCAGCGGGCCCTCGATCACCTCGATCGGGCGGCCGCCGCGCTCGGCGATCTCGGCGCGCAGCTCCTCGGTGTCGGCCTCCACGTCGGTGTCGATGCCCTTGACCAGCGCGTGGGTGATCCGCTCGCCGACCGGCAGCGAGCGCCACTCGCTGACCGCCTCCTCGGCCTGCTCCCCCGACCCCTTGTGCTTCTCGGCGATCTCCAGCAGCCGCTCGGCCGCGTCGGGTCGCCGGTTGAGCACGACGTCCTCGATCCGCTCGCGCAGCTCGGGGTCGATCTCGTCGTAGACCACGAGGGCGCCGGCATTGACGATGCCCATGTCGAGCCCGGCCGCGATGGCGTGGAACAGGAACACCGAGTGGATCGCCTCGCGCACGGGGTTGTTGCCCCGGAACGAGAACGACACGTTGGAGATGCCGCCCGAGACCAGGGCGCCGGGCAGGTTCTGCTTGATCCAGCGGGCCGCCTCGATGAAGTCCACACCGTAGTTCGCGTGCTCCTCGATGCCCGTGGCCAGCGCGAAGCAGTTCGGGTCGAAGATGATGTCCTCGGCCGGGAAGCCCACCTCGTCGACCAGGATCCGGTAGGCGCGCTCGCAGATCTGCTTGCGGCGCTCGAGGTTGTCGGCCTGCCCGTCCTCGTCGAAGGCCATCACCACGGCGGCGGCGCCGTACTTGCGGCACAGGCGGGCGTGCTCGCGGAACGGCTCCTCGCCCTCCTTCAGCGAGATCGAGTTCACGATCGGCTTGCCCTGGACGCAGCGCAGGCCGGCCTCGATGACCTCCCACTTGGAGGAGTCGACCATCACCGGGACCCGGCTGATGTCGGGCTCGCCGGCGATCAGCTTGGTGAAGCGGTCCATCGCCCCGACGCCGTCGATCATCCCCTCGTCCATGTTGACGTCGATGACCTGGGCGCCGGACTCCACCTGCTGGGCCGCCACGGAGAGCGCGGTGTCGTAGTCACCGGCCTTGATCAGGTTGCGGAAGCGCGCCGAGCCGGTGATGTTGGTGCGCTCGCCGATGTTGACGAACAGCGACTCCTCGGTGATGTTCAGCGGCTCGAGGCCGGAGAGGCGCATGGCCGGTCCGGGGTGTGCGGGCTCGCGGGGCGTGGCGCCCTCGACGACCGAGGCGATGCGCGAGATGTGGTCGGGGGTGGTGCCGCAGCAGCCGCCGACGAGGTTGACCAACCCGGCGCCGGTGAACTCGCGGAGCACCTCCGACATCTGGTCCGGCGTCTCGTCGTACTCCCCGAACGCGTTGGGCAGCCCGGCGTTGGGGTAGCAGGAGACGAAGCAGTCGGCCACGCGGGAGAGCTCGGCGAGGTAGGGGCGGATCTCCGCGGCCCCGAGGGCGCAGTTGAGGCCAACCGCAAGGGGGCGGGCGTGGCGCACGGAGTTCCAGAAGGCCTCGGTCACCTGTCCCGAGAGCGTCCGGCCCGAGGCGTCGGTGATCGTGCCGGAGAGGATGACCGGCCACCGCCGGCCGCGCTCCTCGAAGAGCGTCTCGAGGGCGAAGATCGCCGCCTTGGCGTTGAGGGTGTCGAAGATCGTCTCCACGAGGAGCAGGTCGGCGCCGCCGTCGAGGAGGCCCGCCGCCTGCTCGCCGTACGCCGCCACGAGCTCCTCGAAGCTGGTGTTGCGGAATCCGGGGTCGTTGACGTCGGGCGAGATCGAGGCGGTGCGGTTCGTGGGGCCCAGGCCACCGGCGACGAAGCGGGGCCGCTCGGGGTCGAGGTCGGTCACGGCGTCGGCGGCCTCACGTGCCAGCTGGGCCGAGCGGAGGTTGAGCTCGTAGGCGAGGTCCTCCATGCCGTAGTCGGCCTGGGAGATGCGCTGCGCGCTGAACGTGTTGGTCGCCACCACGTCGGCGCCGGCGTCGAGGTAGGAGCGGTGGATGGAGCGGATGATGTCGGGCTGGGTCAGGCTGAGCAGGTCGCTGTTGCCCTTGACCTCGCTGGCCCAGTCGGCGAACCGCTCGCCGCGGTAGTCCGCCTCGTCCAGCCCGTGCCCCTGGATCATCGTGCCCATCGCCCCGTCGATGACGAGGACGCGCTCGCTCAGGATGCCGGTGAGCTGCTCCGTCGCGTCGGGGCGGACACGAGGTGTCCGGTCGGTGGTGCTGGGGCTGGTCACTCAGGTGCTCCCGGGGGTAGACAGACCTCCAGCCTAGGCAGGCGCTGGGGCGGCACCGCCCGATTTTCACATGCTGGCGGCCCTGCCGCCGAGGTGCGGGCCTCGCTGGACCAGACGTCCTAGGGTTGTCTCGTGATCGAGATCGACGACGTCCCCCACCTGGTCGACCCCGTGATGGTGGCGGCCTTCGAGGGGTGGAACGACGCAGCGGGCGCGGCCAGCGGGGTCGTGGACCACCTCATCGACGTCTGGGACGCCCAGGTGGTGGCGGTCGTCGACCCTGAGGAGTTCTACGACTTCCAGGTCAACCGTCCCCTGGTCAGCACCAACGACGACGGGATGCGCCGGATCACCTGGCCCTCGACGCAGGTGTACGTCGCCCACCCGCCCGGCTCGCAGCGCGACGTGGTGCTGCTTCGCGGGATCGAGCCGAACATGAAGTGGCGCCAGTTCTGCGCCGAGCTGCTGGCCTGCGCCGACGAGCTCGGCGTCGAGCTGGTGGTGACGCTCGGGGCCCTGCTCGCGGAGACGCCGCACACCCGGCCGATCCAGGTCAGCGGTACGGCGACCGAGCTCGACCTCGAGGACCGGCTCAAGCTGGAGCCGGCCACCTACGAGGGGCCCACCGGCATCGTCGGCGTGCTGCAGGACGCGTGCACCCGGCTCGACGTACCTGCCGTGTCGTTCTGGGCGGCGGTCCCCCACTACCTCCCGCAGCCGCCGTGCCCGAAGGCGACGCTGGCGCTGCTCGGACAGGTCGAGGACCTGCTCGAGACCAGCATCCCCCTGGGCGAGCTCCCCGAGGACGCGCGCGCCTGGGAGCGCGGCGTCGCCGAGCTGGCCGAGGAGGACGAGGACGTCGCGGAGTACGTCCGCAACCTGGAGGAGAGCCAGGACACCGCCGAGCTGCCGGAAGCGAGCGGCGAGGCGATCGCGAAGGAGTTCGAGCGCTACCTCAAGCGGCGGGACCGGCCGGAGGAGTAGGCGTCCGTTGGCTCCGTGCGGGTCCCAGAGTCAGACCTGTCACCGTGTGGGCTTGGGGAGGATCTCCGGCACCGGACGCCGGCGATGTTCCCCAAGTCCGGTCTTCCCACCCGAGGTGCAACTCCAGCCCGAGTTCTCGGCTCCACCGCGCGCCGGATCGACGAAGGGCGCTGCAGCGCCCGGCGTCACCTACTGACGTGGGAGCTTTCCGAGGAAGTCGTGCACGTGGGTCCACAGCTCCTCCGTGGCCAGCTGGTCGAACTCGTCGAGCAGGGAGGCGTCGGTGAACAGGTGGCCGGAAGCGGCGTACTCGTGGAACTCGGCGTCGGCTCCGGACGCGCGCACCTCCCCGAGGAACTGGTCCACCCAGTCCTGGTTCCGTTTCGGGTCCGAGACGGCGTAGTGCAGCTGCACCGGCACGGTCGCCGGCCAGGCGTCCGCGCCGAGGAACGGCAGCGGCAGCGCACCGGAGAACAGCACCGCAGCCGCCACCGGGCGGTGCAGGGCGACGTGCTCGGCCATGCCGGCGCCGTTGGAGAAGCCGGCCACCACGAAGCCGTCCCGCAGGTCGGCCGTGGCGTCGAGAGCACCCTGCATCAGCGCGGGGAAGCCGAGCTCCTCCTGATAGGCGACCGCGGTGGCGTAGTCGTCGAACGACTTCCCGCCGTACTGGTCGACCACGAGCACCTCGTGCCCGCGTGCGCGCAGCCGCGCGGCTGCGTCCTGCACGCCTGGACGGACTCCGAGCACCGAGTGGAACAGCGCGATCGCGACCATGTCTCCTCCTGCCGACGGGACCGCTTGTGCATTCGGCCTACCAGTCGCAGGAGAAGGACGACCAGAGGCCTAGGGCCCGGCCGGGCCTACGGGGACGACCCGTCAGAGGGCGATGCCCAGAGCCGAGTCGGCCAGCGCCCGGACGACCTGTCCGGCACCCGGCTCGGAGCGGTCCCCGAAGTCGGTGGCGTTCGCCCAGTGGTCCAGCAGGCGCAGGGCCGTCGGGGCGTCGAGGTCGTCGGCGAGGGCGGCGAGGACGGCCTCGACGACCGGTGCGGTCGGAGCGCCGGCGTCCTTGGCCACCGCGCTGCGGAGCTTGTCGAGCCGGGCACCCGCGGCGGCCACGTCGGCGTCGTCCCACTGCCAGTCGCTGCGGTAGTGGTGGGCGAGCAGCACCAGCCGGACCACCATCGGGTCCACGCCGGTCTCCCGCAGCCGGGACACCAGCACCAGGTTGCCCCGGGACTTCGACATCTTCTCGCCCTCGAGCCCGACCATCCCGGCGTGCACGTAGGCGCGCGCGAAGCGGTGCTCGGGGTCGGCCACCTGGGCCTCCGAGGCACTCATCTCGTGGTGGGGGAAGACCAGGTCGCTGCCCCCGCCCTGCACGTCCAGCGGGGCGCCGAGGTGGGCCCGCGCGATCGCCGAGCACTCGACGTGCCAGCCGGGGCGACCGCGTCCGAACGGCGACTCCCACGCAGGCTCGCCGGCACGCTCGGCGCGCCACAGCAGGCAGTCGAGCGGGTCCTTCTTCCCGGGCCGGTCCGGGTCGCCACCGCGGTCGGCGAACACCTCGAGCATCTGCTCGCGTGTCCAGCCGGAGACCTCGCCGAACGCCTCGTCGTGGGTCACCGAGAAGTAGAGGTCGGCCGCTCCGCCTGCGTCGGGCGCCGGCACCTCGTAGACGCTGCCTGTCTCCCGCAGCCGCTGCACCATCTCCACGACCAGCGGGATCGACTCCACCGCCCCCACGTAGGCGTCCGGGGGCAGCGCGCGCAGGGCCTGCATGTCGGAGCGGAACAGCTCGGTCTCGCGCTCGGCGAGTGTGGTCCAGTCCTCGCCGGTCGCGGTGGCCCGCTCGAGCAGCGGGTCGTCGACGTCGGTGACGTTCTGCACGTAGCGCACGGCGTGCCCGGCGCTGCGCCAGGCACGGTTGAGCAGGTCGAAGGCGACGTACGTCGCGGCGTGGCCCATGTGGGTGGCGTCGTACGGCGTGATCCCGCAGACGTACATCCGGGCGGTGCCGTCCGCGGGGGTCAGGTCGACCAGGGACCGGGTCGAGCTGTCGAAGACCCGCACGGCCGGTCCCCGCACCCCGGCAGGCAGGTCAGTCGGCTCCGGGGAGGTCCACGCACGCATGGCGGCGAGCCTATCGGCCGCCTCTCAGAAGGGAGGCCACGGGATGGACGGCCAGCCGCCGCGCGGGCGGGGGAACCTGCCCGCGCGGAGCAGCCGCTCGCAGCGACGCTCGACCGCGTCCACCTCGCGGACCGTGAGCAGCTCCTCGAGCGTGTCGCGCAGTCCGCCGTCGAGGCCGCTCAGCACGGACTCGACGCCGGCGAGCTCTGCGCCGTCGAGGGGCTCCCCCGCCCAGCCCCACAGCACCGTGCGCAGCTTGTCCTCGACGTGGAAGCACACCCCGTGGTCCACCCCGTAGCGGTGACCTCCCGCGACCGGCAGCACGTGCCCGCCCTTGCGGTCGGTGTTGTTGGTGACCACGTCGAAGACCGCCATCCGGCGCAGCGGCGTCGAGTCCTCGTGCACCAGGACCACCGGCTCCCCCTCGGCGCCGGTCGCGTCGAGCACCTCCAGGTAGCCCGGCGGCACGGCACCCTCGGCGACGACGTCGACCGGATCGGACTCGTCCACGGCCTCCTCGGTCTCCATCCACAGCTGCACCATCCCCGGGCCGGCCGGGCCGTCGCGCAGCACCGTAGGCGGGACGACGTCCCACCCCAGGTGGTCGGAGACGACCCAGGCGGCGTACTCCCGGGCCGCGAGCGTGCCGTCGGTGAAGTCCCACAGCGGGCGCTCGCCCGACTGCGGCTTGTAGACGCACTCCGCGCCTCCCTCCCCCAGCCGGGCGAGGAAGGTGTGGTTGGAGGCGGGCATGATCCGGCCCAGCACGACGAGCTCGCCGTCGTGCAGGTCGCAGGATCCGGGTGCCCGCACGGTGGGTCAGGCGCGCGAGCGCCGGTAGCCGTTGGCCCGCGGGCACAGATGCCCCTCGGCGTCCATCGGGCCGCCGCAGAACGGGCAGGGGGCGCGACCGGCCGCGACGACCGACTCGGCGCGGGTCGAGAACGACCGGGCCATCGCAGGCGGCATCCGCACCAGGAGCACCTCCTCGGGCTCCGGCTCCTCGATCTCGAGGTCGATCAGCTCCTGCTCGCCGGCCTCGACGGGGAGCTCCACCTCGACCTCGGCGACCGGGAAGACCTCGATCACGACGCGCTCGTCGCCCGCGTCCCAGGAGAGCGTGATGGTCCCGGCGCGGAACTCCTCCTGGATCGGCTGCTCCAGCGGGTCGTTGTCGATCAGGCCCACCGGCGTCATCGCGGGGATCGTGCTGTTCGCCTCGTCGGCGGCGATGAGCTCGTCGAGCAGCTCGGCGACGCGTTCGCCGAGGATCTGCACCTGCTGCTTCTCCAGGGCGACCGAGGTGACCTGGGCGCCCGCGCGTGCCTGCAGGAAGAACGTCCGGTGCCCGGGCTCGCCGACCGTGCCCGGCACGAAGCGCTCGGGTGGGTCGAACCGGTGGATGACAGGCATGGAGCGAGCCTATAGGGCGTCGTGGGGACGCCCAGGACCTCAGTGGGCCAGGCCCGCTCCGCCGCCGACGGCCGCGTCGGAGGCGCGCGCACGGGACCCGCGGCGCGAGGGCTTGGTGCGCAGGTGGCCCAGCGCGCCGCTGGTGGAGTTCATCGTCAGCACGAACGCACGGTGAGGGGTGTAGCGCACGACCGAGAGGCTCCCGGGGTCGACCATGATGCGCTGGAACGAGTCGAGGTGCATCCCGAGCGCGTCGGCCAGGATCGCCTTGATCACGTCGCCGTGCGAGACGGCCAGCCAGACCGCGTGCTCGCCGACGCCTTCCTCGAGCTCGGCGTCCCGGTCGCGTACGGCGGCCACGGCGCGCGCCGACATCTCCTGCAGGGACTCCCCTCCGGGGAACCTGGCCCCCGAGGGCTGCGACTGCACCGTGCGCCACAGCTTGCTCTTGGCCAGGGTCTTGAGGTCCTGCCCGGTCCACTCGCCGTAGTCGCACTCCAGCAGGCGGCGGTCGCTCACCGCACGAGATCCCGGAGACAACAGCCGCGCGGTCTGGCGGCACCGTTCGAGGGGGCTGGTCACCACCGCGGCGAGGTCGAGGCCGTCGAGCCGGCCCGCGGCCGCCCGGGCCTGCGCGGTGCCGGTGTCGTCGAGGTGCACTCCCTTGGAGCGCCCGGCCAGCACGCCTCCCGCGTTGGCCGCGGTGCGTCCGTGGCGCGCCAGGATCACGGTTGCCATGCCCGGAGCGTACGCGCCACGTCCCGGCGACCCGCCCGCACACGCGGCCGCGGCACGGGTCGGGGGCCTAGCCTGCACGTGTGATCGTGGACAACGCGTTGTACCGCAACGGAGAGCGGGTCGACCTCGGCTCGGACACCCAGGACCTCAGCGGCGTACAGGCCGCCGCGACCGGGGACGACGACTTCGTGTGGGTCGGCCTGCACGACCCGACCAGCGAGGAGCTCGAGCGGATCGCCGATGTCTACCACCTGCACGAGCTCGCGGTCGAGGACGCCATCAGCGCCCACCAGCGCCCCAAGGTCGAGCGCTACGAGGGCTCGCTGTTCATCGTGCTCAAGACGCTCTGGTACGTCGACGAGCAGGACGCCGTGGAGACCGGGGAGATCAGCCTCTTCGTCGGGGACAAGTTCGTGATCACCGTGCGGCACGGGTCCGGCGGCGGCCTCGCGGGGGCGCGGCACCGGCTGGAGGGGATGACCACCGTGCTGCGGCACGGGCCCTCGGCCGTGGTCTACGCGGTGTGCGACCAGGTGGTGGACCGCTACGAGGAAGTGGCCGGAGCCCTCCAGGAGGACGTCGACGAGGTCGAGGCGTCGGTGTTCTCCACCCGGCGCACGAACGACTCGGCCCGCATCTACGTGCTCAAGCGCGAGCTGGCCGAGGTGCGCCGAGCGGTGATGCCGCTGCGCGAGCCGATGAACCGGTTCACCGCAGGGGCGGTGCGCGGCATCCACGGCGACGCGGGCCCCTACTTCCGCGACGTCGCCGACCACCTCGCCCGGGTGGCCGAGGTCGTCGAGGGCCTGGACCTGCTGCTCTCCAGCGCGTTCGAGGCACACCTCGCGCAGATCTCGATCCAGCAGAACGACGACATGCGGAAGATCTCGGTGGCCGCCGGCCTCATCGTCGCCCCCACGGTGGTGGGCAGCGTCTACGGGATGAACTTCGACCGGATGCCCGAGCTGCACTGGGTGTTCGGCTACCCGTTCGCCCTCGGCCTGATGGTGCTCAGCTCCCTGCTGGTCTTCCTCGTGAGCAAGCGCGCCGGCTGGTTCTAGGCGCTCAGGCCGCCAGGATGCCCGCGGAGAGCAGGCCGAGGGTGAGCAGGCCGAGGGCGATCCGGTAGACCACGAACGGCATGTAGGAGTGCGTCGAGACGTAGCGCAGCAGCCAGGCGATGGCGGCGTACCCGACGACGAAGGAGACCAGGGTCGCGACGATCGTCGGACCCCAGCCGAAGGTGTTCTCCCCGTGCGGGATCTCCTTGAGCTCGAAGAGACCGGCCCCGACCACCGCCGGGATCGCGAGCAGGAACGCGAACCTGGTCGCGGCCTCGCGGGTCAGGCCCAGGAACAACCCCATCGAGATGGTGGCGCCCGACCGGGACACCCCGGGCACCAGCGCGAGCGCCTGGGCGCCCCCCATCAGGAGCGTGTCACGCATGTTCAGGTGCTTGACCCCGCGCCTCTGCGCCCCGACCCGGTCGGCGATCCCGAGCACGATGCCGAGGACGATCAGCGTGCAGCCGACGATCCACAGGTTGCGGAAGTCCTTCTCGATGGTGTCCTTCAGGAGCACACCGAGGACGACGATCGGCAGCGAGCCGACGATGACGTACCAGCCCATCCGGGCGTCGACGTGGCCGCGGTACTCCGGCCGGAACAGCGAGCGCACCCACGTCGAGCCGATGCGCCAGATGTCGTGGCGGAAGTAGATGAGGACCGCCAGCTCGGTGCCGATCTGGATCACGGCGGTGAACGCAGCTCCGGGATCGCCCCACCCGAACCACTCCGGGAAGATCCGCAGGTGGGCGCTGCTGGAGATCGGGAGGAACTCCGTCAGGCCCTGGATCAGACCGAGCACGATGGCCTTGAGGTAGTCCAGCACGCGGTCAGTGTAGGGAGCCGACTGCTCCGTCCTGCGGGTGGGCGAGCCCACCCGGCGAGCCTCGGGTGCCTCGGCACCACCTCCTCGATAGCGTTCGGGCATGCAGCAGCGGCACCTAGGCTCCACCGGCCTGTCGGTATCGCGTCTCGGGCTCGGCACGATGACCTGGGGTCGCGACACCGACGAGCACGAGGCGCGCGAGCAGCTCGTGGCGTTCGTCGAGGCCGGTGGCACCCTCGTGGACACCGCCGCCGGCTACACCGAGGGTGACTCCGAGCGGCTGCTCGGCTCGTTCGTCGGCGACGTCTGCGACCGCGACGACCTCGTCATCGCCACCAAGGCCGGGATCAGCCGCCGTGCCGGGCAGCGGGTCACCGACGTCTCCCGCGGCCACCTGATCCGGAGTCTCGACGCCTCCCTCGCGCGCCTCGGCGTCGACCACGTCGACCTGTGGCAGGTGCACACCTGGGTCGACGACGTCCCGCTCGAGGAGACGCTCTCCGCCCTCGACCACGCGGTGCACACCGGGCGGGCGGCGTACGTCGGCGTCAGCAACTACGCCGCCTGGCAGTCGGCCCAGGCCGCGACCTGGCAGCGGGCCGTGCCGGGGCGCCCCCCGCTGGCCTCCCACCAGGTGGAGTACTCCCTGCTCAACCGTGCTCCCGAGACCGAGGTGCTGCCGGCGGCGCAGGCGCTCGGCCTCGGCGTGCTGGCGTGGTCCCCGCTGGGACGCGGCGTTCTGACCGGGAAGTACCGCACTGGCACGCCGGCCGACTCGCGCGCCGCGTCACCGCACTTCGCGTCGTTCGTCGGCCGCTACCTGGGCGAGCCCTCCCAGCGCGTCGTCGAGGCGGTCGCGCGCGCGGCCGACGGTCTCGGCTGGTCGATGCTCGAGGTCGCCCTCGCGTGGGTGCGCGACCGTCCAGGCGTCACCGCCCCGATCCTCGGGGCGCGCACCGCCGCTCAGCTGCGCGAGGCGTTGGGCGTCGAGGAGTGTGAGCTGCCCGTCGAGATCGTCCATGCCCTCGAGGACGTCTCCGCCGACCTGGAGGTGACCCCATGACATCGGCCAAGGCCCGTCGCCACGAGCAGCGCAAGGCACTGCGCCCGGGCGTGGAGTACGAGTTCGACAAGCTGCTGATCTCGCGGGAGCACTCCCGCAACGCGGTCACCCGGATGCTCGTCGAGCGCGCCGAGCAGGGCGGCTGGGAGCTCGACCGGCTGCGGCTCGCGCCCGACGGCACCCGTCGGGTGCAGCTGCGGCGCAAGATCATCCGCCAGCGCGTCGCGTTCCTCTACTGAGTCATCGGTTGGCCGAGCGCTACCCCTCTGAGAGCCCGGCCTCCTCGCCGTACCCATCGGACGCCCAGGCACGTGCGTCGAAGAGCTGCCGAGCCACGACGTACGCCAGCGCGTTCACGGCCAAACCGGCCGCACAGCCCTGACGGTCGTGAGAAGGTCCCGACATGCGCGCAGTCACTCCGGCCCTGCTGGGTCTGGTCGCTCTGTTCCTCGCCGGCTTCGTGCGCGGAGGCGAGGCCACCAGTGCCGACCCCGAGCTCGTCGTCGGAGCGGCCTACGCCCTGGCAGGCCTCGGGCTGGCGGGCGTCGTGGCCGCCGGCGTGGCGCTGGGCATCAAGCTCTCCCGCAGCTGATCGATCGACGCCGAGGCGTCGCCGGTCGACCACGAGGCGCCGGACAGCCCTCAGGCGTGCGTCTTCCTGCCGGCCATCCCCTCCGCCACTCCGATGAGGAGGACGGCCGCGATGACCGCGATGATGAAGCCCAGCACGTTCAGCTCCATGATGTCGCCCGTGCCGAGCCAGCTGGCGATGACGCCGCCGATGACCGACCCGGCGACGCCCAGCAGCAGCGTCATCAGGATGCTGAGGTTCTGCCTGCCGGGCTTGATGAGTCGCGCCAGCGCACCGATGATGAGGCCGGCGACGAGAAATCCGATGATTCCCATGATGTGGTTCCCTCCTTGTTTCTGGTGAACGGACCGGTACCCCGGAGTGGGACGGTCATCCCCCCGCTCAGAGCTTGCCGAGGAACCGGTCGAAGACCCGGGCGCCGAACTCCAGCGCGTCTACGGGCACCCGCTCGTCCACCCCGTGGAAGAGGGCGGTGAAGTCGAGGTCGGCCGGCAGCCGCAGCGGCGCGAACCCGAAGGCGCGCATGCCGAGCTTGGTGAAGTGCTTCGCGTCGGTGCCGCCGCTCATCAGGTACGGCGCGACCAGCGCTTCGGGGTCCTCCTCGAGCAGGGAGGCGGTCATCGCGTCGGCGATCTCCCCGTCGTACGCCGTCTCCAGGCCGGCTTGCTTGCTGATCCACTCGATGTCGACGCCCGGCCCGGCGAGCTCGCGCAGCGTCGCCACGAAGTCCTCCTCGTGACCGGGCAGGAAGCGGCCGTCGACCTGGGCACTGGCGTGCCCCGGGACCACGTTGACCTTGTAGCCGGCGTCGAACATGGTCGGGTTGGTGGTGTGCCGGATGACGGCGCTGAGCATCCTGGCCGCGTCGCCGAACTCCTCGACGAGGGCTTCGGCGTTCTCGGGGGTGGCCTCGGTGCCGGCCAGCTCCCCCACGGCACCCAGGAGCACCTTCATCGTCGGCGTCAGCTGGACCGGCCACTGGTGCCGGCCGATCCGGGCCACCGCCTCGGCGAGGGTGGTCACCGCGTTGTCGGGGTGGCGCATCGACCCGTGCCCGGCGTGGCCGTTGGCGGTCAGCCGCATCCAGGCCATGCCCTTCTCGGCGGCCTCCACGAGGTAGAGCCGGCGTCCGCGCACCGTGGTGGAGAACCCACCGACCTCGCCGACCGCGTAGGCGCAGTCCTCGAACCACTCCCGGTGCGTGCGCACCAGCGGTCCGGCGCCCTTCATCCCGCCGGCCTCCTCGTCGGCGGTGAAGCACAGCACCAGCGGCCGCCGCGGGAGCACTCCCGCCCGGGCCCGCGCCCGCACGGTGGAGAGCAGCATCGCGTCGAAGTCCTTCATGTCCACCGCGCCGCGGCCCCAGACCTGGCCGTCGTGGATCTCGCCGCTGAACGGGTGCAGCTGCCAGTCGTCGGCGTCCGCGGGCACCACGTCGAGGTGCCCGTGGAGCAGGATCGGGTCGCCCTCGTCCCCGCCCCAGCGCGCCAGGACGTTGGTGCGGCCCGGCTCGGCCTCCCACAGCTCGGTCTCGATGCCGACCTCGTCGAGCAGCGAGGCGACGTGCTCGGCCGCCTTGCGCTCGCCGGGGCCGGGCTGGTCGCCGAAGTTGGTGGTGTCGATGCGGATCAGGTCACGACAGATCTCGACGACCTCGGCTGCGGGGTCGTAGTCGGCCGAGGCGGGTGGAGTCGGACTCATGCACCCATACTGCCCCAGGCCCTCGCGGGCTCACAGCAGCGGTCGCGTCGCCGTCCACCCGCTGCCGATCTTCAGCCGCGCGGCCAGGGAGGTGCCCCTGCCGGGGTAGCGGTAGAGGTCGCCGGTGGCCGTCTGCACCGCGACCAGGTCGGTGAACCCGTCGCGGTCGACGTCGCCGACCCCGGTGAGGTCGCGCATCGTGCCCCACCCGGTGCCGATCCTCGACCGCGCTCCGAGGCGACCGGTGGTCGTCCCGGGGTAGAGCCACAGGTCTCCGGTGGCGGTGGTGCGCGCGACCAGGTCGACCCGGCCGTCCCGGTTGAAGTCGCCCACGCCCGTGAGCTCGCTCATCGCGTTCCAACCGCAGCCCAGGCTCGTACGCCGAGCCAGCGCGTCGCCGCGTCCGGGGTAGAGGTAGAGGCAGCCGTTCGAGCGCTGCACGGCCACCAGGTCGGAGAACCCGTCGCCGTCGAGGTCACCGACGGGGGTGATCTCGCGCATGCCGTTCCAGCCGTTGCTGCCGACCCGGAACCGGCCGCTGAACCCCGAGCCGGTGCCGCGGTAGACCCAGAGGAACCCGGTGGCGGACTCGCGGGCGATCACGTCCTCCCAGCCGTCCCTGTCGAAGTCACCGAGGCGGGTGATCGCGCTCATGGCGTTCCAGCCGGTGCTCAGCGTGGTGATCGTCGCGAACCGGTTGCCGTTGCCCGCGAACAGGCGCAGCGCGCCCGTCGTGGTGCCGCGCGCGAGGAGGTCGGACCAGCCGTTGCCGTCGAAGTCCCCGAACGGGGTTCGCGGAACGGCCCGGACGTCGAGCTGGTCGCGGTCGACGGAGAGCGAGAACCCGCCCCACGTCTCGGGGCCGCCCGTCAGGGTGGGGTTCTGGTACTGCTTGATGCGCCGGTGCGGCCAGTAGGACTCGGGGATGGCGGGGTTCGAGACGGTCGCGACGCCGTCGTACCTCGCGAACCAGAGGTAGTCGGGGCGGACCCAGGTGGGCGAGGTGTAGGAGGCGACCTGGTCGGCGACTCCGGAGCCCAGGCTGGAGTAGAGCCCCGAGAGGAACTTCAGCTCGTGCAGCCGCGCCGTCCAGGCGCTCTGGTAGTCGCGCACGGCCTTGCGGCAGGTCGCGTCGGTGGTGCTGTAGGCCTCCACGTCGAGGAAGATCGCCGTCTCCGGGCCGAGACCGAGCGCGGTCGCGGCGGTGACGGCCACGTTCGCGGACTCACGCCCGGCCGCCGCCGCGTCGGCCGCGCTGAAGCGGTACTTCTTGCTCGACGTCGTGCAGTAGGGCTGCGGGCCCATGTGGATCGGGACCAGGTGCCACCCGGCGGCCTGCTGGGTGCTGACCCAGGAGGCGGTCAGCTCCGGCTGGGTGCAGAAGCGGTTGATGCCACTGGTGTAGATGCCGACCGCGCGGTAGGGCGAGGCCGTCACCCACGCCGTCATCAGGTCCTGCGCCGGCGCGCTGCAGGCGTCGAAGCCCTTGCCGCTGTAGGTGCCGGGAGCGGGCGCCGCGGCGGACTCGGCACGGGACCCGTCACCCTGCGGGGGGCGATGAGCCGCCGGCGCGGCGAGTGCCGCGGGCGCAGCGAGGGCGACCGCGGCGACGAGGGCCACGAGGATCGCCCGGGTGACGTGGGGTGTACGCCGGAGCCGGGCCCGAGAGGACGGGCGGCCGGGGGAAGCTGCCATGCCACGACGGTCCCTCCGGCCTGACCGCGCCGACAGGGTCCAACGTCCCCGGAGGACGTCCGGAGGTCAGAGCAGCAGGTGGCGGGAGCCGGCGCGAGGAGTCATCGGACGCGGCTCGGCCCACCGCACGAAGCCTTCGACGCCGACGAAGCCGAGCTGCAGCACCTCGGCGATCGGCCGGTTCTTGGTGGTCTCCCAGGACCTGGAGTGACGCCAGCTCTCCTCGAAGACCTGGATCTCCAGGACCGTCGAGCGGACCGGGGCCCGGCGTACCGTGCGCTCGCACCACGACCGTGCCGACGCCATGTCGGGCCAGCGCCGCTCCACCACGACGTCCTCGAAGCCGTCGTCCTCGTGCACGCGCAGCTGCAGGCGCCCCAGTGCCGTGGTGCCGATCCCCGACCCCGAGGGCGGGGGCACCTGCGTCTCGTCCATGCTCGCGAGGCTAGAGGTGGCACGACCGCGAAGCACGTTGGCGGACGGGCCGTTCCCCGACCTGTCTAGGCCGGGGGCGGCGCCGCTTCGCGGGACCGTGACTCCATGACACAGTCCCTCGTTCGACTCGTGGTTCGTCGACGGCGGCGCCACCCCGTCCGGCTCACTTCTTGAAGGCGTCCTTCACGTTGCCGGCGGCGTCCTTGAGGTGCTCGACGCTCTCCTTGACCGAGGCCTCGACCTGGTCGGTCTTGCCCTCGTTCTCGAGCTCCTGGTTGTCGGTGGCGCTTCCGGCGCTCTCCTTCACCTTGCCCTTGGTGTCCTTGAAGGAGTTGCTCGCCTTGTCCTCGATGCCCATGTCGGCTCCTTTCGTCGTGCCCGGCCCCGCGAGCCGGGTCACCCGTCACCTTGCCCGCCCGCGGCCTCGTCGCTCCCCCGTCCCGGTGTGACCTTCGTCGCGTGCTCCGCCGCCGCTGAGCGTGGTGATCCACCGGCGTGTGACCCCGCTAACAACCTGCTAGCGACTCGATTTGCATGCCACCACGGTGCATGGCTCACTGGAGGAGTCGCGTTGCTTGCAAGAAGCAGCGACGCGCAGGATGAAGCCCGGTGAGGAAGCGCCCTCTGCTCGTCGCCCGCCGGTGCGCCCCCTACCGAGAACCTCCGACGAGCAGCGAGGCGTGCCAAGCACGCCGGCTCCCTCGGGTCTCTCGAGCCAGAACTCGCGGCGCAGCGAGGCACCTCCTCACGCCATGCTCACCAGACTTCGTCTTCGCCATGCCCTGACCAACGGCGCCGTGGCCGCCATGCTCGCCTCCAGCGCGGCCGTCGTCGCGGCCCCCACCGCCTCGGCGGTCATGCCCGACCCGGTGCCGCCGTACCGCGTCGTCAAGGGCACCGAGCTCAAGGCCAAGCCGCCGCCGTGGGTGCTGCCCGTCGAGGGCTACCACCTGACCGGTCGCTTCGGCGCGGCCAGCGGCCTGTGGGCCAGCACCCACACCGGCCTGGACTTCGCCGCCCCCGAGGGGACGCCGCTGCGGGCCATCGGCCCCGGCGTCGTCACCGACGCGAGCTACGACGGCGCCTACGGCAACAAGACCGAGGTGCGCCTCGCGGACGGCACCGTGCTCTGGTACTGCCACCAGAGCGCGTTCGTGGCCAGGCCCGGACAGCGCCTGGAGGCCGGTGACCTCGTCGGGTACGTCGGCTCGACCGGCAACGTGACCGGCCCGCACCTGCACCTCGAGGTGCACCCCAAGGGGACCGGCGCCGTCGACCCCGAGGCGTGGCTGCCCACGCACGACCTCCACGCCTGAGCGCGCCCCCGAAGCGGGTCCCGAACTGGACCCGGGCGCGGGGTGCGAGCGACAGTGGGGACAGGACCCGACGACCCCGGCGAGGAGGACGATCACGATGTCCGAGAACACGACGGTCGACCCGTGGGACAGCCCTCGCATCGAGGTCCGCGTCTACCGCCACGGCGAGCTCGTCCAGCGGGAGCTGTGCGACACCGAGGAGGAGGCCACCCGCGTCGTGGACGCGTGGTCGGAGATCGACGACGTCACCTGCGAGGTCGACGGCATCGCGACGCAGCACCACCCCGGCGAGGTGCTCGAGCCCGAGACCGCGGTGCTCCCGGAGGACGAGGAGGGCTGAGCCCTCACCCCCCGCGCAGGTTCACCAGGGCGTCGTACGGGCCAGCGAGAGTGCCCGCCGCAGGTCGAACGGGTCGGCCTGCATGTAGAGCCACGGACGCCCGAACCACAGGTAGGCGTCGACGTGCTTGGCCGCCCGGCTGCGGTTGGTCGACGACAGGCCCCAGCGCCGGTTGGCGACGTCGAGCGTGGGCGGGATGCCCAGGGTCACGCACCGCCGCTCGGACTTCGTGGCGCACACCTTCGCGTTGTCGGGGTGCGATCCGCGCGCCAGGCCGAACTCGAAGCCCTGGCCGTTCGAGGACGTGTTGACCACGAAGTGCTTGCCCGGCGCACCCCGACGAGCGAGCTCGGCGACGAGGCGGGTACCGAAGGCGACCTCGTCGGCGGTGGTGGCGTAGTGGGTGGAGTTGAGGGCGAACCCGCGGGCGTACTTCACGCCGGCCGGCACCAGGAAGCTGGCCGCCTTGGCCGGGTCGTCCTTGGGCCAGTCCGAGGCGCCGCCGTCGATGTAGACGCTGGTGTTGGGCAGCGCCGAGAACCTCTTCGCCGAGTAGGCGATCAGCTGCGAGGGCAGCTTCGAGCGGCGGGGTGCGCACAGGGCGAACGGGCCGTCGGGCTGGAGGATCAGCGCGACGTGCGCCCGGCCGATCCCGCTGGCGAACCGGTCGATCCACTGGCGGTAGCTCGCCTGCTCGGCGCGCGTCGGGAGCCGCTTGCACGCAGCGTGCTCCCACGGCTTCATCCGGAACACCGTCATCTGCACCAGCACGTCGGGGTTGCCGCCGGTGGAGTTGGCGACGTAGGCCTGCACCTTCTTCTTGATCTGCGAGTTCGGGATCCAGCCGCCGAACCACTTGGCCTTGGGCCGCAGGGCGATCTTGGCCAGCAGCGCGCGGTTGGTGCCCTTCGAGCGCACGTACGGCGCCCAGGCCTGGTCGCCGTTGCCCTTGTAGACGCCCCACCGGTGTCCCCGCAGCGGGTTCGAGGGGTTGGCGGCGCCCGCCGCGACGGGCGCGACCCGCTCGGCGTCCCCGGCCGGAGCCGCCTGGCCGCCCCCGGTGGCGGCGAGCGACGCGGTCGACAGCGTGCCCGCGACGAGCAACGCCGACACCGCGGTCCGTACGCCGCCCCACCGGCGCGGCACCGGCCGTGAGCTCGCCCGGGTGGGATGGTGCTGGACCTCGGGCACGGCTGCTCCTCGACGAGACGGGCAGCGCGCGGTCGCGCGGCTCCTCCTCGATGGTGCGCCGGGACAGGTGGGCGCCGCAGCCTTTTAAGAACATTTGACGCATATCGGACAGGACTATCGGTCGGGAGACGCAGACAGCCCCGGGACCTGTGGGTCCCGGGGCTGTCTGACTCGTGTCCGAGGGGGGACTTGAACCCCCACCCCCTAATACGGGGACTAGCACCTCAAGCTAGCGCGTCTGCCTATTCCGCCACCCGGACGAGCGGGGCAACACTAGCAAGGCAGCGCGCCGAACTCGTAATCGGGGCCCCTGCCTCGCCGACGTCGCCGTGTCGCGTCACCAGCCGCCGGGCAGCGGGCGACCTTCGGCGAAGCCGGCGGCCGACTGGACGCCGATGACCGCCCGCTCGGCGAGCTCGGGGAGGTCGGAGGCGCCGGCGTAGGTGCAGGCGGAGCGTACGCCGGAGCAGATGTAGTCGACGAGGTCCTCCACGCCGGGACGCTCGGGGTCGAGGTACATCCGCGAGGTCGAGATCCCCTCCTCGTAGAGGCCCTTGCGGGCGCGCTCGAAGACGGTGTCGGTCGACGTACGGTTGGCCACCGCGCGGGCCGAGGCCATCCCGAAGCTCTCCTTGTAGGGGCGGCCCTCGGTGCTCAGGTGCAGGTCGCCGGGCGACTCGTAGGTGCCGGCGAACCATGAGCCCACCATCACCTGCGAGGCCCCCGCCGCGAGGGCGAGCGCCACGTCGCGGGGGTGCCGCACTCCCCCGTCGGCCCACACGTGCTTGCCGTGCTCGGCGGCCGCCTCGGCGCACTCGAGGACCGCGCTGAACTGCGGCCGCCCCACCCCGGTCATCATCCGGGTCGTGCACATCGCGCCCGGCCCGACACCGACCTTGACGATGTCCGCGCCGGCCTCGATGAGGTCGTGCACGCCCTCGGCGCCGACGACGTTGCCGGCCACGACGGGCACGTTCGGGTCGACCGAGCGCACCGCGGCGAGCGCGTCCAGCATCCGCTCCTGGTGGCCGTGCGCGGTGTCGATGACCAGGCAGTCGACCTCCATGTCCAGCAGTCGCTTGGCCTTGCCCGCGACATCGCCGTTGACCCCGAGGGCGGCGGCGACCCGCAGCCGGCCGCGACCGTCGAGCGCCGGCTGGTAGATCGTGGAGCGCAGCGCGCCGGTCCGGGTCAGGATGCCGACCAGCTCGCCGTCGTCGTCGACCGCCGGGGCCAACCGGTGGCGGGAGGAGGCGAGCACCTCGAAGGCCTCGCGCGGGTCCATCGTGTGCCGGACCGTGACCATGCTCGTGGTCATCGCGTCCTCGAGCTGCGTGAACCGGTCCACGCCCGCGCAGTCGGCCTCGGTGATGATGCCGACCGGCTTGCCGTCCTCGAGCACGACGGCGGCGCGGTGGGCGCGCTTGGGCAGCAGCGCCAGCGCGTCGCTGACGGTGTCGTGCGGGGTGAGGGTGATCGGCGTCTCGAAGACCGGGTGGCGCCGCTTGACCCAGGCGACGACGTCCTCGACCACCGGCAGGGGGATGTCCTGGGGGATCACGCTCATCCCGCCACGACGCGCGATCGTCTCGGCCATCCGGCGCCCCGAGACCGCGGTCATGTTCGCGACGACCACCGGGATCGTCGTACCCGTGCCGTCGGAGGTGGACAGGTCGACGTCGTAGCGCGAGGCGACCCCGGAGCGGCCGGGGACCATGAACACGTCGTCGTAGGTCAGGTCATAGGCTGGCGGGGTGCCGCCAGAGAGTTCGGAGAGGAATCGCACAGCAGACGAATCTACCGGCGCGACGGTCACCGCGACCGCTCCGGGCCGGGTGAACCTGATCGGCGAGCACGTCGACTACAACGGAGGCCGCTGCCTCCCGGTGGCGCTGACGCGGGTCACCACGGCGACAGTGCGTCCGCGCGCCGGCCAGGTCGTCCAGGTGCGCAGCGACGACCGGTCGTGGACGGGGACCCTGGCGGAGCTGGACCGGGTCGCGGACGCCGACCGGTGGGTGCTCTACGTCGGCGGCGTCCTGCTCGCGCTCGGCGTGCGCACCGGGATGGAGATCGAGATCAGCAGCGACGTGCCGATCGGCGCGGGGCTGTCCAGCTCGGCGGCCCTCGAGTGCAGCGTGGCCGTGGCCGTGGACGCCGCGCTCGGCCTGGGCCGTTCGCGCCAGGAGCTGCTCGAGGCGTGCGTGCGCGCCGAGACCGAGACCGTGGGCGCCCCCACCGGAGGGCTCGACCAGGCCATCGCGATGTACGCCGAGCCGGAGCACGCGCTGCTGATCGACTTCGCGACGGGACGGCGCGAGCAGGTGCCGTTCGCTCCCGAGGCCCACGGCTACGCCGTGCTGGTCATCGACACCCGGGTGAGCCACGAGCTGACCGACGGCGGCTACGGGTCCCGCCGCGAGGAGTGCCGGCAGGCCGCTCGGCGCCTGGGCGTGGAGCACCTGGCGGAGGCGACCCGGTTCGACGGGCTCCCCGGGCCGCTGGACCGCCGGGCCCGCCACGTCGCCTCCGAGGTGCGGCGCGTGGACGACTTCGTCGCGGCGCTCTGCGCCGACGACTGGTCAGCGCTCGGCCCGCTCATGGACGCCTCGCACGCCTCGCTGCGCGACGACTTCGAGGTCTCCTGCGAGGAGCTCGACGTGGCCGTCGACACGGCCCGGGCGGCCGGCGCACTGGGGGCGCGGATGACCGGCGGCGGGTTCGGTGGGTCGGCCATCGCGCTGGTGCCCGAGGCGGACCTCGACGCGGTCCGGACCGCGGTGGAGGCGGCGTACGACGAGCGCGGATGGCAAACCCCCGGATTCTTCCTCGTCCGTCCCGGACCTGGCGCGGGCCTGGCCTGAACACCGCCGGGATCCCCCGGATTTGGCCCGTCCTGAGCGCAATTCGCGCCCTAGACCGGGACGTGCGCAGGTGTCGCAGATCACCCATGGTGAGACCCATCAGTCTCGATACCTCTGGGGGGAAGCACGATGAAGTTGGGCAAGCGAGTTGGTGCAGCAGTGGTGGTCACCGGCCTGGCGGTGACGGGGGCGATGTCGGCGGCGCCGACAGCGGGAGCCCACTCAGGGGGGTCCCCGGCCGCCAAGGTCATCACCAAGGGTCTCGACGACCCGTTCGGCCTGGCGCGCCTGGGCAGCGGGTTCGTCGTCGCGGAGAACAGCGCCGGCCAGGTGACCAAGGTCGACCGATGGGGCCGGCAGCGCGTGCTGCTCCGCAACGTGCCCGGCGTGGCCGGGGTGGCGACGGGCGGACGCTACGTCTACTCGGTGCTGGGTGGGTCCGACGAGACCGGCACCCCGCCTCCGGGCACCTACAAGCCCACCTCGCTGCTGCGCACCGACCTGCGCACGCACAGGACCAAGGTCCTCGCCGACCTGCTGAAGTACGAGCTCAGGAAGAACCCCGACGGGCAGAAGCAGTTCGACGAGAACGGCGACCCCTACGACACGCTCTCCAACCCGTTCTCGATGACGAAGTTCGGGCGCGGCCTGCTCGTCGCCGACGGCGGGGCGAACGACGTGCTGCTGGTCAACCCGTACACCGGGCACGTCAGGACCTTCTTCGTGCCGCCGACGGTCAAGGACGTCCCGGCCTGCCTGGAGCCGGGCAGCCAGGCCAACCCGGGCACCGTCGGGTGCGACCCGGTGCCGACCGGGGTCGCCTACCGCCACGGCAGCGTCTACGTGAGCACCCTGGGCGCGGAGGTCCCCGGCGCGGGCCGCGTCTACAAGCTCAACGCCTGGACGGGCAAGGTGCAGCGTGTGTGGAAGGGGCTGACGGCCCCCACTGGTGTCGCCGTGGGACGCCACGGCACGATCTACGTCTCGGAGGTGCTGTACGGCGCCCCCGAGGGTGAGCCCGGCCCGGGCTTCGACCCCTCGTCGGTCGGCCGGATCACGCGGATCTGGCACGGTCACCAGAGTCACGCGCAGGTGACGATGCCGACCGGCCTGTTGATGAGCGGTGGCCACCTGTACTCCACGGCCTGGAGCATCGCGTCCTTCCTCGGCATCCCGGATGCCGGGCAGATCGTGAAGGTGAACACCCGCGCCTTCCACTGAGGCGACCGACGTCCGACCCCCGGCCTGCGGGCCGGGGGTCGGGCCGCGTCTCGGGTCAGCTCGGTCGCGCAGCGACCCGCGGTCAGGTGGCGGCGACGCCGATCTGCCCGCTGCGGAAGGCCTCGACGAACAGGGCATGGTCGCGACGCACCCGCTCGGCGTAGCTGAGCCCGAACTCGACGACGTGGTCGGTGAACTCCCGGCGACGCCCCTCGAGGGAGGCGACGACGGCCTCCTCCACCTGGAAGTCGACCAGGTCCTGGTCGCTGTCCTCGTCCGAGGCGCAGTGCACCTTGGCGGTCGCGCGACCCAGCAGGTCGATCACCGCGGCCATGTCCTCGGGCTCGGTGATGTTCTCCCAGTCGAGGTCGACCTCGTAGGGCGAGACCTCGGCGACGACGTACCCCGCTCCCCCGAGCTTCGTGTGCCCGAGCAGGGGGTCGGTGTGCACCTGCAGGGCGCGCTGGCTGACCACGGTGCGGTGACCCTCGTGCTCGAAGTAGCGGTCCACCGAGGCGCTGTCGACGAACCTGCTCAGCGCCGGCACGTTGGCCTGCTTCATGGAGAGCACGACGTCGTTGTCCAGCGCCTGGCTGTACCCCTCCACCAGCACGTTGTACGCCGGCAGCCCCGCGCTGCCGATGCCGAACCCCGACTTGCCGACGACGTCGCGCAGCTCGTAGAAGAGCTCGCGGTCGAACCGCTTGGACACGGGGATCGTCTCGAGGTAGGCCTCGAACGCCTTCTCGACCGCCGCCCGCTCACGCTTCGGGAGGCTCCGGACGCTGGCGTCCTCGGTGAAGCGGCGCACGCCGTCCTCGACGTGGGTCATCGTGTCGAGCAGGTCGGCGCGCCGGATCAGGCGGGCGTTCTCGAGCGCCTCGAGGACGGGCCCCTCGGTGTTGTCGAGGTGCAGGCCGAACCCGTGGTCGTCCTCGGAGGTCACGTAGTGGTCGACCTGGGAGAGGTAGGCACGCACGTAGCGCCGGATCAGCGACTCGATGTCGTCGGCCGGCAGGGCCTTCTGCCAGCCGACCAGCGCCAGGCTGGCCGCGAAGCGTTGCAGGTCCCAGGTGAAGTGGCCGATGTAGGCCTCGTCGAAGTCGTTGACGTCGAAGACCAGGCGCCCGTCGGAGTTGAGGTAGGTGCCGAAGTTCTCGATGTGCAGGTCGCCGTGGATCCAGATCGCCCCGCTGTGCTCGTCGACCCAGGCATCCCGCTTGCGGGTGACGTCGGCGTAGAACAGGCAGGCCGAGCCGCGGTAGAAGGCGTGCGGGTCGGCGGCCATCTTGCGGTACTTGGCCCGGAAGGCCTTCGGGTCGGCGTCCATCAGTGGGGCGAAGGCGTCCTGGAACACCTCGATGATCAGCTCGGTGCGCTGGGCCTTGGTCATCTGGGCCTTGGTCATGCCGACACCCTGCCACCCTCCGCGTGCCGGGTGGTCAGAGCGGCCGGGGCCCGCAGCCCCACGGACCGCAGCTCGAGCTCGGCCAGCCGGTCCACGACGGAGGCATCCCCCCGGCGCCAGGCCCCGGCCGGATCGGGGTCGATCCGCGCCAGCACGTGCAGCGGCTGGTGCGCCATCGCGCGCAGGGCGAACAGGTCGAGGTCGGCGCCGGAGTCGAGGAACCGCCGCCCCGCCGTCGCCCTGCGCACGAACCGGATGCGTGGCGGCAGGTAGAACACCAGCAGCACCAGGATCGGGATGAGCGCCACCGCGACGCCGAGCCACTGGGCGAGCGTCTCCACGGCTGCGACCTGCTGCCGGCCCGCCTGGGCGAGCCCGGAGGCGGCGTCCCCGGCCCCGTCGAAGGGGTCCCGGACGCGGTCCCCGACCAGCGGGACCCCGGCCACGGTCTCCCCCGCCTCACGCAGTCGCTCGGCGAGGTCTCCCGCCGAGGAGTCCATCCGGCGGCCCGGGGTCCGCAGCGCCAGGGTCGCGTCGTGGACCTGGTCCCCGACGCTCACCCAGACCCAGATCCAGGCGAGGACGGCCAGGTCCCCGAGGACCTGCAGCGTGCGGCGTACGGAGGTGTCGGCGTACAGCTTCATGCTGCACTTGTGCCCAGAACGGACAGGGTTCTCCGGCAATCCCTGACGTTTTCAGGTGAAACATCGCCGCGGAACGTCAGGTTTCCCCGGCCAGCCGGGGAAACCTGCGCCCCCTACCGCAGCTGGGCGGAGGTCAGCCCGAGCACCCGCCTGGCCACGATCAGCTGCTGGATCTGCTGGGTGCCCTCGAAGATGTCGAGGATCTTGGAGTCGCGGCCCCACTTCTCCAGCAGCTCGGCCTCGGAGTAGCCGAAGGTGCCGGCGAGCTCCACGCAGCGAAGCGTCACGTCGGACCCCATCCGGCCGGCCTTGGCCTTGGCCATCGAGGCCTGCATCGAGTTGGGCTCGCGGTTGTCGGCCATCCAGGCGGACTGCAGGGTGAGCAGGTACGCCGCCTCCCAGTCGGCCTCCAGCTGCAGGAACGTCGCCGCCGCTGCGGACTGGGTGAAGGCCGGCTTGTCGTAGTCGACCTCCACGCCGGCCTCGGCGAGGATGTCGCGAGTCAGGTCGAGCGAGGCCTTCGCGCAGCCGAGCGCCATCGCGGCGACCAGCGGGCGGGTGTTGTCGAAGGTCGCCATCGCGCCGGCGAAGCCCTGCTTGGTGTCGATCTCGGGCGAGCCCAGCAGGTTCTCGGCCGGCACCCGGCAGTCCTCGAAGATGATGACGGCGGTGTCCGAGGCCCGGATGCCGAGCTTGTGCTCGAGGCGCTCCACCCGCATGCCGGGCGTGCCCTTCTCCACCACGAACGACTTGATCGCCGCGCGCCCCAGGCTCTTGTCCAGGGTGGCCCACACGACCACGCTGTCGGCGCGCTCACCCGAGGTGACGTAGATCTTCTCGCCGTTGATGACGTACTCGTCGCCGTCCTTGACCGCGGTGGTCGAGATGTTGGCGGAGTCCGACCCGGTGCCGGGCTCGGTGATCGCCATCGCGGCCCAGGTGCCGGCGAACTTCTCCTGCTGCTCGGCGTCGGCGACCGAGGCGATCGCGGAGTTGCCCAGGCCCTGGCGCGGCATCGAGAGCAGGAGGCCGACGTCGCCCCAGCACATCTCCATGATCGAGAGCACCGAGGCGAGGTTGGCGCCGTTCTTGGTGCCGCTCTTCTCCGAGCCCTTGTCGGACGCTGCCTCGTCGCGGCGTACGCCGGAGGCACCGGCCCCGCCGCTGGCGCCGGACTCGGAGAGCCCGTCGATCATCGCGGCGAGCATGTCGAGCTCCTTGGGGTACTCGTGCTCGGCCTCGTCGTACTTGCGCGAGATCGGTCGCAGCATGTTCATCGCGACCTGGTGGGCCTGGTCGACCAGCGGTCGGATCTTCTTGGGTGTCTCGAGGTTGATCATCGCTTCATCTCCTGGGTCGGACGTGTCTGGGTTTCGAGACGCTCGCTGCGCTCGCTCCTCAACCAGCGGTTGTCAGACCAGGACCGCTCCTTCCATCAGGCCGATCGCACGCAGGTCGCGGTACCACCGCTCCACCGGGTGCTCCTTGACGAACCCGTGCCCGCCGAGCAGCTGCACGCCGTCGTTGCCGATCTGCATGCCGCGCTCGGCGCACAGCCGGCGGGCCAGCGCGACCTCGCGGTCGGCCGACTTGCCCTGGGCGACGCGGCTCGCCGCGCGGTAGGTCACCAGGCGCATCCCCTGCAGCTCGATGGCGATGTTGGCGACCATGAACGCCACCGACTGGCGGTGGGCGATCGGCTCGCCGAACGCCTCGCGCTCCTTGACGTAGGGGGTCACGTAGTCGAGCACGGCCTGGCCGGTGCCGACGGCGAGCGCGCACCAGGCGAGCCGCGAGAACCGCACGCAGTCGCGGTAGTCCGACTCGTCGCCGAGCAGCGCGATCGGCTCGACCGCGACGTCCTCGAGCAGCAGCTTGGAGAGGCTGGCCGCACGCAGGCCCATGGAGGGGTCGGACTCGATGGTGATCCCCGGCGTGGCCGACTCGACCACGAACAGCTGCGGCTTGCCGTCGAGCTCGGCGCCGACGACGAACAGCTCGGCGTCCGCACCCCGTACGACGCCGGACTTCACGCCGTTGAGCACGAACCCGTCCCCACGACGCTCGGCCTTCGTCGACGGAGCCATCGGGTCGAACAGTGCGCGCGGCTCGGCGAGGGCGAGCGCCGCAGCGGGCACCTCGTCGCCGGTGAAGGCCGGGAGGTAGGTCGACTGCTGCTCGTCGGTGCCCCACAGGGAGAGCGCGGTGGCCACGGCGCCGGGCGCCAGGGCGGCCACCGCCAGGCCCATGTCGCCCTTGCCCAGCGCCTCGTGCACGAGCGTGCCGGCCACGGACGAGCGCTCGGTCGCGATGCCGCCGAGCTCCTCGGGGACCCCGAGGATCGGCAGACCGATCTCGAGGGTGGACTTCAGCAGCGTGTCCGGCGCGGCACAGGCCGCGTCGGCCTCGGCGGCGGCGGGGCGCACCACCTCCTGGGCGAACTCGCCCACCACGTCGGCGAGCATCTGCTCGTCCTCGCCGGGAGTCAGGTCGAACAGGCCGGTGTTCTTCGCCGCGGGCACGCGGCTGCCCCGCGAGGACTTGCCTGCCCGGGCGAAGCTGCGACTCACGGTGGCCGCCGTGCGGAAGCCCGCGCTCGTGACCCGGTAGACGGTCTGCTCGCTGGCCCGGCGCATCCCGAGCCGGTCGATCAGCTCGCTGGAGGCCAGCTTGTTCAGGGCTGCGACCGCCAGCCCGATGGGGTCGCGTCGCTCGCTCTCGGACAGTCCGTGCCGCCCTCCGGCCCTCAGCAGGCTCCAGGGCAGCTTCTGCGGCTCGTTCGCGGTGTTCGAAGACATGCTCCGAAATGTAACTGCGAGTTACACGTTGCGCCACACCTTCGGGACGTGGCGCGGGTCACGCATAGGATCCCGGACATGTCCGGCTCCGATCCCGCCCCCGCTTCCGGCGACCTCCCCACCGGTGGCACGGTCCGCCCCGTCGTCCGCTGGGGCACCGAGGTGATGCACCGCGAGGCGCGGCCGGTGACGGCGTACGACGAGGAGCTGCGCACGCTCGTGGCCGACATGGTCGCCACGATGTACGCCGCCGAGGGGGTCGGGCTCGCCGCCTGCCAGGTCGGGGTCGACCTGGCCGTGTTCATCTTCGACTGCCCGGACTCCTCGGGGACCATGCACCGCGGCGTGGTGTGCAACCCCGTCCTCGAGCTGCCCGAGGGCCGCGACCGGCGCCTCGACGACGGCGAGGAGGGGTGCCTGTCCTACCCGGGTGCGTTCGTGGACTGCGCCCGCCCCGACCAGGCCCGTGTCCACGGCCGGGGCCTCGACGGTGAGGAGCTCACCTACGAGGGCGACGGCCTGCTCGCCCGGTGCCTGCAGCACGAGACCGACCACACCCACGGCACGGTCTTCGGCGACCGGATCAGCACCCGCGCCCGCAAGAAGCTGCGCAAGCAGATGGAGGCGGCCGCCGAGGACTACCCGGACGGTTGGCCCGAGGAGGCCTGAACGGGGGGCGCATCCTGCAACGTGCGCGTCGAGGGCAGCTCCACGACGACGGTGGTCCCCATCCCCACGACGCTCTCGATCTCGACGGTCCCGTCCTGCTGCTCCACCAGCTCGCGGACGCTGGCCAGCCCCACCCCGGTGCCGCCGTCGTCCTCCGCCAGCCTGCCGCGCACGAACTCCTCGAAGATGCTGACGATGTCGCGCGGGTCGATGCCGCGGCCGTGGTCGCCCACCGAGACCGTGACCCGCCCCGGGCGCGGACGACCGAAGTCGACCCGGACCTCGGAGTCCGGCGGGGAGTACTTCAGGGCGTTGACGAGCAGGTTGGTGACGACCCGGTGCATGGCGACCCCGTTCGCGCGCGCGATGACCACGTCGTCGGCGACCCGCACCCGCTGCGGGTGGAGGTCCGCGGGCAGGTCGTGCACGGCTCCGCGCACGACCTGCACGACGTCGATGTCTGCCAGGGTCAGGACCGCGTGTCCCGCCCGCTGCGTCGCGAACTGCACCAGCCCCTCGACCATGCCGAGCAGCCGGTCGGCACTGAGGTCGACGCGACTGATCAGCGCCTCCCGCATCGCGGGGTCGTCCGCGTCCCGGATCGCCTCGACGAAGCCCTTCATCGCCGTGAGCGGCGTACGGAAGTCGTGCCTGAACGCCGCGTAGAAGGCGTCCTGGGCGTCCTCGAGCGTCTTCAGCTCGGTGCGGTCCCGCGTGACCTTGACGTAGCCGGTCAGCTCGCCGCCCGGGCCGTGCAGGGCCGTGATCACGACGTCGCCCCAGAAGCGGCTGCCGTCCTTGCGGACGCGCCACCCGGTGTGCTCGACGCGGCCCGAGGTCCGGGCGAGGCGGAGCAGTCGCTCGGGGAGACCGGCCAGCACGTCCTCCTCGGGGTAGAACATCGAGAAGCTGCGGCCGATCGCCTCCTCGGCGGTGTATCCCTTGACCCTCTCCGCGCCGAGGTTCCAGGTCTCGATGGTGCCCTCGCGGTCGAGGCCGATGATCGCGTAGTCCACGACCTGGCCCACCAGGACGCGCAGCCGCTCCTCGCTCTCGCGCAGCCGTACCTCGAGCTCGTGCTGCTGGGTGAGGTCCTTGGTCACCTCGGCGTAGCCGACGAGCCGACCCTCCTCGTCGTGCAGCGCGGTGAGCACCACATCGGCCCAGAAGCGGGTGCCGTCCTTGCGGACCCGCCAGCCGGACCGCTCCACCCTCCCGGCCTCCCGGGCCTCCTCGAGGTCCCGCTCGGGCAGGCAGCTCGTCCGGTCCTCCTCGGTGTAGAACACCGTGACGCTGCGCCCGACCGCCTCCTGCGCGCCGTAGCCCGTGAGCCGCTGCGCACCGAGGTTCCAGGTGCGGACGGTGCCGTCGGTATCGAGGCGGATGATGGCGTAGTCCAGCACCTGTTCGACCAGCTGGGCGAACTGCTCAGGCGGTGGCTCTCCCCTCACCACCCGGACAGGATAGGAGAAGTTCGGCCATCCGGGCAGGGTCAGCGGCGTGCGGTTTCGTAGCAGGCCACCGCGGCCGCGGCCGCGACGTTGAGCGAGTCCACCCCCGCGCGCATCGGGATCACGGCCCGACGGTCCGCGGACCGCTCCCAGCGCTGGGAGAGCCCGTGCCCCTCGGAGCCGAGGACGAGCGCGACCTTCTCCAGCCCGCGCACGGCCTCTTCCAGGGGCAGGGCATCGTCGGCGAGCGTCAGCGCGACGGTCGTGAAGCCGCGGCGCGAGAGGTCCGGGAGTGCGTCGAACCAGTCGGGCAGGCGGGTCCACGGCAGCGCGAAGACCGCGCCCATGGCCACCTTCACCGCACGGCGGTACAGCGGGTCGGCGCACCGGGGCGCGAGCAGCACGGCGTCGACCCCCAACGCCGCCGCACAGCGCAGGATGGCCCCGACGTTGGTGTGGTCGACGATGTCCTCGCACACCACCACCGTCCGGGCCTCGGCCAGCACCTCCTCGACGCTCGGCAGCGGGGTGCGGGCCATCGAGGCCAGGGCGCCGCGGTGCACGTGGAACCCGGTCACCTCCTCCGCCAGCGACTCGGAGACGACGTAGCAGGGGGCGTCGGTGGTGGCCATCACCTCCGCCAGCCCGTCGAGCCAGCGGGGGGCGAGCAGGAACGAGCGCACCGGGTAGCCGGCCGCCACGGCCCGGCGTACGACCTTCTCCCCCTCGGCCAGGAACAGGCCGTGCTCGGCCTCCAGGGACTGGCGCAGCTGCACGTCGCGCAGGTCGCGGTAGTCGGCCAGCCGCGGGTCGGCGGCGTCGTCGACCTCGACGATGGTGGCCACCTCAGGCGTCCCGAGGGGGTGACCCGGCGGGTGACACGGCGGAGGACCCGTCGTAGGCGCCGGGATGCGCCAGGGCGACCACGTCGCCGACGACGATGACCGCAGGCGGCCGGACCTGCTCGGCCTCGATCGTCTCCGCCAGGTCGCCGAGCGAGGTGAGCACGGTCCGCTCGGTCGGCATCGTCCCGTCGCAGACGAGCGCGGTCGGGGTCTCGGCCTCCCTGCCGCCGCGCAGCAGCACCTCCGCGATCAGGGGGGCGTTCTCCACCGCCATCATCAGCACGAGCGTGCCTCGCAGCTTCCCCAGCGCGCCCCACTGCACCAGCGAATCCGGGTGACCCGGCGGGAGGTGGCCGGAGACGACCGTGAGGTCGTGGGTCAGGCCGCGGTGGGTCACCGGGATGCCGGCGACGGCGGGTACGCCGAAGGGGCTGCTGATCCCGGGCACGACGGTCACCGGGATGCCGGCCTCACGACAGGCGAGCACCTCCTCGAAGCCGCGGCCGAAAACGAAGCTGTCCCCGCCCTTGAAACGTGCCACCCGCTTCCCGGCCAGCGCCGCCTCGACGATCACCGCGTTGATCTGCTCCTGGGTCGCCGACCGACCGCGCGGCAGCTTCGCCACGTCGACGATCTCGGTGTCCGCGGGGAGCTCCGCCAGCAGCTCGCGGGGCGCCAGCCGGTCGGCCACGACGACGTCGGCCTCCATCAGCGCCTTGCGCCCCGCGACCGAGATCAGCTCGGGATCGCCGGGGCCGCCCCCGACCAGCACCACCCCCGCCGTCCGGTCCCGGTGGTGGCGGGCGGCGAGCGAGCCGTCGCGCAGGCCGGTCACGACGTTGTCGCGCACGCTCGCGGAGTGGCGCGGGTCGCGCTCGGCCGCCGAGGTGCTCATCACCGCCACCGTGACGCCGTCGTGGCTGCCGACCGCCGGGGTGAAGGCGGTGGCGGCGTGGGCGTCGTCGGCACGCACGCAGAAGATGCGCTGCTGCTCGGCGAGCTCACCGACCCGGGTGTTCACCGCGGGGTCGTCGGTCGCCGCCATGACGTACCAGGCCCCGTCGAGGTCGGCGTCGGCGAAGGGCCGCTGCCACCACGTGACCTCGCGCGAGCCGACCAGCCCCTCGATCGCCGGGGTGACCTGGGGCGAGACCACGTGCACCGCCGCGCCGGCGGCGATGAGGGTCGGGACCCGGCGCTGGGCGACGTTCCCGCCGCCGACCACCAGCACCTTGCGCCCCTCCAGACGCAGCCCCACGGGGTAGGTCGGGGAGTCGGCAGGTCCGGGCAGTGCGCTCACCGCACCATTCTGCGAACCCCGCCCGCGGGTCGCGGGGCACGACCAGCAGTCGGACAACGCTGGCACGCTCGCGACCCGCGCGCTACGGGGGTTGCGTCCTGCAGGACAGGCCCTATGTTGGCCCGCATGAGTCTCGAGCGCCCCGTCCACCCCGATCCCTACGAGCTCCTCCCGCAGGTGCCCTCGTTCACCGTCACCAGCGACGACGTCACCGACGGCGCCCCGCTGAAGGACGACCAGGTCGCCTCCGGCGGCGACACCTCGCCGCAGCTGTCGTGGAGCGACGCGCCGGAGGGCACCAAGAGCTTCACGGTCACCTGCTTCGACCCGGACGCGCCCACCCCCAGCGGCTTCTGGCACTGGGTGCTGGTGGATCTCCCCGCCGACGTGACCTCCCTCGAGGCGGGCGCCGGCGCCGAGGACGCCGACCTGCCCGGCAACGCGTTCATGTGCCGCAACGACGGCGGCAGCAAGGCGTTCGGTGGCGCCGCCCCGCCGCAGGGCGACCAGCCGCACCGCTACTACTTCGTGGTGCACGCCGTCACCGAGGAGTCCCTCGGCGTCGACTCCGACGCGTCGCCCGCGGTGGTGAGCTTCAACCTGGCGTTCAAGACGGCCGGCCGCGCCATCATCCACGGCACCTACCAGCACTGAGCGCGGGCGGGCACCCCCGCTCGACCCTCGCTCGATCTTCGGCCGTGCCGTCGCACGGACGGCACGGGCACGCCGTGGCAGGATCTGCGCGTGCCTGAGACCGACCCCGAGATCGACATCCTGGGAGCGCCGTACACCTGCGAGACGCTGCGGCTGCGTCCCGACGACGAGGGCGAGGTCGTCGCGACGCTGGTCCACCGTCCGGCGGAGGGTGCGGGGGCGACCCAGGCGTCGAACGGCGTACGGCGGGCCGTGCTGCACGTCCACGGGTTCTGCGACTACTTCTTCCAGACCGGCGCGGCCGACTTCTGGACCGGGCGCGGCTATGACTTCTACGCCCTCGACCTGCGCAAGTACGGCCGCTCGCTGCGCCCCCACCAGACACCGAACTACGTGGCGGACCTCCGCGAGTACTACGAGGAGCTGGACCTCGCCCACGAGCGGGTCCTCCGCGAGCACGACCACGTCGTCTTCTCCGCGCACTCCACGGGCGGCCTGACCCTGCCGCTGTGGCTGCACGACCGGCGCCACCGCGCCGCCGGGCTCTTCCTGAACGCGCCGTGGATCGACATGCACGGGGACGCCTTCACCCGCCTGCTGGCGCTGCCCGTGATCCACCGGATGGCGCTCATGCAGCCCCGCCGGATGGTCCCCCGCACCGTGACCGGCAGCTACGCCCGCAGCCTCCACCGCGACTTCCTCGGGGACTGGGACTTCGACCTCGCGTGGAAGCCCGAGCTGTCGTGGCCGGTGTACGCCGGCTGGATCCGCGCCGTGCGCACCGGCCAGACGCGCATCGCCCGCGGCCTCGACGTCGACGGCCCCGTGCTGATGATGAGCTCCGCCCGCTCGTCGAGCCCGAAGAGCGACGACGACCCCGACCTGCTGTCGACCGACGTGGTCCTCGACGTGGAGCGGATGCGCCGCCGCGCCGGCCAGCTGTCCCGGCACGTGACCATCGTGCAGGTCCCCGGGGCCCTGCACGACGTCACCCTCTCCCCCGAGCCGGCGCTGAGCCACGTGTACGACGAGCTGGGCAGGTTCCTCTCGGCGTACGTCGAGTGAGACCGTCTCGCGGCGGCGCCGGGGCGCACCGGGACCACCACCCCTGGCGCACCCGCTAGCCTCCGTCCATGGATCCCGTCACCGGACTCGCCTTCGGCCGCATCGGCGTCGGCGTCATCTCGCTGCTCTCCCCCGGCCTCGCCACGAAGCTGTTCCTGCTGGACAAGCGGGCCAACCCGCAGCTGCCCTACGTGACCCGGCTGTTCGGGTCCCGGGAGATCGCGCTGGGCGGGATCACGCTCGCCTCCTCCGGCGCCGCCCGTGAGCGGCTGGTCGAGGTCGGGATCGCCGTGGACAGCGCCGACGTGCTCACCGGGGTGGCAGCGGCCGCCTCCGGCGCCGTGCCGAAGAAGGCCGGCCTCATGCTCGCCCTCGTCGCCGCCGGGGCCGTGGCCACCGGCGTGATGGGCCTGACCGAGGAGTCGTGAGCCGGGCTCAGAGCGGGATGACGAAGCTGGTCACCGCGACGAGCCCGACGACCACGATGACCCCGCGCAGCACGTTGGGCGGCAACCGGCGCCCGACGGTGGCACCCACCTGCCCGCCGATGATCGAGCCCACGGCGATCAGGCCCGCCGCCGCCCAGTTGACGCTGCTGCCCGCGCTCTCGGGCAGGAACGGCACGTCGACGAAGGCCAGCAGCACGAACACGACCGCCGCGACCGCGTTGACGAGGAGGGCCAGCACGTTCTTGGTCGCGTTGTGGCGCTGCATCGTGTCGTCGATCCCGATGCCGAGGACCGCCATCAGCAGCACGCCCTGCGCGGCACCGAAGTAGCCGCCGTACACGCCGGTGCCCGCGACCGCGGGCCACACCCACCACGCGCCGTGGTCGGGGACGCCGCCGCGCTCGGCGGCCCGGGCCGCGACCCTGCGTGAGATGCGGGGACCGACGATGACGAGGACGCAGCCCAGCAGGATCAGCACCGGCACGATCGCGTCGAAGGCCGACGACGGCAGCCACAGCAGCAGGAGCGCGCCGACGATCCCGCCGACCAGCGAGGCGGCGCCGAGGCGCACCAGCCGAGGGACCTGGCCGGCCAGCTCCCTGCGGTAGCCGATCGCGCCCGACAGCGACCCCGGCACCAGTCCGATGGTGTTGGAGATGTTGGCGGTCACCGGTGGGATGCCGAACGCGAGCAGGGTCGGGAACGTGATCAGCGTTCCCGACCCCACCACGGTGTTGATGGTGCCCGCCGCCACCCCGGCCAGCAGGATGGCGACGATCTCGAGGAAGCTCACCGAGGCGCTGGCGCCTCTCCCGTCGGGTCGCCCGGGTCAGGCACCGGGGGCGCCGGCGGGTCCTGGGGCGCCGCGGCACCGGCACTCGGGCCACTGGGGGCGCCGCCGGCACCTCGTGCGGCCCCCTCGGCCGCCGCGATGGCCTTCTGCACCTCGGCGTGGGTGTCGGCCAGCAGCTCGTCGCCCACCTCGCCACGGGCCGCCTGCGGGTCGGTGTCGACGCGGACCTTCGGCCCGCCGGAGTGCTTGGGGATGCCGGCGACCTCGTGCGCCGCGGAGCCGAGGCCCTCGAGCGCCTTGGTGATCTCGGAGGGGACGACCCACACCTTGTTGGCCGAGCCCTCGGCGATCTTCGGCATCATCTGGAGGTACTGGTAGGCGAGCAGCGCCTGGTCGGGCTGCCCGTCGTGGATGGCCTGGAAGACCGTCTGGATGGCCTGCCCCTCGCCCTGGGCCTTGAGGATGGCCGACTCGCGGTCGGCCTGTGCGCGCAGGATCAGCGCCTCCCGATCACCCTCGGCGTTCAGGATGGCGGCCTGCTTGTTGCCCTCGGCCGTGAGGATCGCCGACTGGCGCTGGCCCTCGGCGGTGAGGATGACCGCGCGCTTGTCGCGGTCGGCGCGCATCTGCTTCTCCATCGAGTCCTTGATGGAGGGCGGCGGGTCGATGCCCTTGATCTCCACCCGGCCCACGCGGATGCCCCAGCGCCCGGTGGCCTCGTCGAGGACGCCGGACAGGCCGCGGTTGATCTCCTCGCGCGAGGTCAGCGTCTGCTCGAGGTCCATGCCGCCGACGATGTTGCGCAGCGTGGTCATCGTCAGCTGCTCGACCGCGGAGATGTAGTTGGCGATCTCGTAGGTCGCCGACACCGGGTCGGTGACCTGGAAGTAGATGACCGTGTCGATGGAGACCACGAGGTTGTCCTCGGTGATCACCGGCTGCGGCGGGAAGGAGACGACCTGCTCGCGCATGTCGATCACGTAGCGCACCCGGTCGACGAACGGAGTGACGACGTTGAGCCCGGGCTGCAGGGTCGTGCGGTACTTGCCGAACCGCTCCACGATCCCGGCCCGTGCCTGCGGGACGATGCGGATCGTCTTCGCGAGCACCAGGACGACGAAGATCAACAGGAGCAGCAGGACGACCAGCACTGCGACGTTGTCCATCGGTTCCCCCTCTACTTTCTCCAGCGGTGCGGGTCGTTCTAGGACCCGAGATGGTGGGTGCGCAGCACGTAGGCCGTCGCGCCCTTGATCTGTACGACGTCGACGATCGCACCGGCCTCGATGCGGTCGTCCTCGTCGTACGGCTCCGCGGTCCACTCCTCGCCCGCGATCTTCACGCGACCGGGAGTGCCGTGCGCGAGCTCACGCAGCACGGTCGCGCGCTTGCCGATCAGCGCGTCGGCTCCCGTCCTCAGGGTGGGACCGGAGTGCAGCCTGTGCACGATGCTGGGCCGCAGCACGCTGAGCAGACCGACCGCGGTGACCAGGGCCAGCACGATCTGCAGCGGCACCGGCCCGCCCAGGAGGGCGGTCACGGCGCCGACGAGCGCACCGCCCGCGAGCATCACCAGGAACAGGTCGAGGCTCAGCAGCTCCAGGACACCGAAGACCACGGACAGGGCGAGCCAGCTCTCCCACATGTGGTCGCGCAGCCAGTCCATGCGGCGACCCTATCCAACGGTTCCACCCGGTTCGTGGGGAACGCTCAGACGTGCCGCGGCGCGCGTCGCCGCGCGGTGTAGCGCCCGTCCTCCTCGTGCAGGACCAGGGACATCCCGAAGGTCTCACCGAGCACCTCGGCCGTCATCACCTCGGGCAGCGGCCCGGCGGCGACCATGCGTCCCTCGCGCAGGAGCAGCGCGTGCGTGAAGCCCGGCGGGATCTCCTCGACGTGGTGGGAGACCAGGATCGTGGCCGGGGAGTACTCGTCGAGGGCGATGTCGGACAGCGTCGTGACGAGGTCCTCCCGGCCGCCGAGGTCGAGCCCGGCAGCGGGCTCGTCGAGGATGAGCAGCTCCGGGTCGGTCATCAGCGCACGCGCGATCTGCACGCGCTTGCGCTCGCCCTCGCTGAGCGTGCCGAAGGTGCGGTCGCGCAGCCCGGCAGCCCCGACCTCGACGAGCAGGTCGTGGGCCCGGTCGTGGTCGAGCTCGTCGTAGCGCTCCCGCCAGCGCCCGACCACGCCGTACGACGCCGAGACCACCACGTCGCGCACGATCTCGTGGCGCGGGATCCGCTCGGCGACGGCCGCGCTGGTCCACCCGATGCGGGGCCGCAGCTCGAAGACGTCGACGGTGCCGACGACCTCGCCGAGGATCCCGACGACGCCGGAGGTCGGGTGGATCTGGGCCGAGCAGACCTGGAGCAGCGTCGTCTTGCCTGCTCCGTTGGGGCCGAGCACCACCCAGCGCTCGTCCTCCTCGACCATCCAGTCGATGCTGTCGAGGAGGGTCGCCTGTCCGCGCTTGACGGTGACGGACGCGAGCTCGAGTACAGCGTTCACCAGGGGGACCTCGTCGGCGGGATCGGGAGCAGAGGCGGTCGGCGTCAACCTACCGGGCCGTCGCCGGCGCCCGGCTCCTAGGCTGCCGGGCGTGACCTCGCTCCCCTCCTCTGCCGTGCTCGCGACCTGGCTCGACGCCGTGCGCGCGGGCCATGCCGGGCCGGCGGACCTCGCCGCAGAGGTCCGCGGGGAGGACCCGCGCCACCTGGTCTCCGGGCTGCCCGGGCGCGGTGTCCTGGAGCTCGTCGAGCTCCCCGCCGCCCTCGACGGCCCGGTCTCGCTGGCCCTCCCGGTGCCGGGCGACCCGCTCGGCCTCGGTGGCCCGCCCGCGTTCAACCACGCGGCGATGGACGCGGGCGAGGCGGTCGTGGCCGGAGCGGTCGGCCTGGTGCCGCAGCTGGACGCGCGCACGGTCGTCTGGCACGCCCACCCCGCACACCGGCCGCCCTGGGTCGACGAGCGGGAGACCGGCGGCGAGCTGCGCACGACGCTGGCCGAGGTGACCCGCCGGCTGGTCGAGCTCGACGTCGCGGCGTGGCAGCCCGAGATCCCCGACCTGCTGCTCAACCTGCGCCACCGGGCGGCGCTGCCGCTGCCTCCGGGGGTGGACCCGCGCCGGGTCGACACCGTCGAGCGGGCCGTGCTGTGCCTCGACGTCGTGGCGCTGGCGCGGGTCGGCGAGGGCGGCGCCGTGTCGGCGTACGAGATGGAGCGCCGCCGCTCGGCCCTCGACGACCTCGACCGCGCCGCCCGCCGCGCGCTGGTGGGAGCCTGCTCGTCGCGGACAGGCTGAGGCGCCGTCGCCGAGCCCGGTTAACCTCGTGGCGTGCTGGAGAAGCCCGAGGAGTCGCGGACGCTGCTGATCACCCTCACCGGCAAGGACCGGCCCGGGGTGACCTCGCTGCTGTTCGACACCCTCGCGACGTACGCCGTCGAGGTCCTCGACATCGAGCAGATCGTGCTGCGCCGCCGTCTCATCCTCGGGGTGCTCGTCACCGCCCCCCGCGACTGGACGTCGCTGCGCGGCGCGATGGAGCAGGTGGCCCGCGACCTCGACATGACCCTCGAGGTCGAGCGCGGCTCCGGCGACAACCGCCCCCGGCCCCAGGGCCGCAGCCACGTGACCGTGCTCGGCACGCCGCTGAGGTCCGCCGCGGTCGCCGCGATCACCGGCCGCATCGCCGACACCGGCGCGAACATCGACCGCATCGAGCGGATGGCGCGCTACCCGATCACCGCCATCGACCTGCACGTGTCCGGCCACGACCCCGACCGGCTGCGCGAGATCCTCGCCCGCGAGGCGGCCCGGCAGAACGTCGACATCGCGGTGCAGCCGGCCAACCTGATGCGCCGCGGCATGCGGCTGATCGTGATGGACGTCGACTCCACGCTGATCCAGGGCGAGGTCATCGAGATGCTGGCCGCGCACGCCGGCTGCGAGGACGAGGTCGCGCGGGTCACCGAGGCCGCGATGGCCGGCGAGCTGGACTTCGAGCAGAGCCTGCGCCAGCGGGTCGCCCTGCTCGAGGGGCTGGACGCCAACGTGCTCGACAAGGTGTACGACGAGCTCGAGCTCTCCCCCGGTGCGCGCACCACGGTCCGGGTGCTCAAGCGCCTCGGCTACCGGTTCGCCATCGTCAGCGGCGGGTTCACCCAGCTGACCGACCGCCTCGCCGCCGACCTCGACATCGACTTCGCGATGGCCAACGAGCTCGAGGTGGTGGCTGGGCGGCTCACCGGACGGGTCGTCGGCGAGGTGGTCGACCGCGCCGGCAAGGCGGCGGCGCTGCGCCGCTTCGCCGCGGAGTGCGGGGTGCCAGACCACGCCACCATCGCGATCGGCGACGGCGCCAACGACCTCGACATGCTCAGCGCCGCCGGCCTCGGGATCGCCTTCAACGCCAAGCCGGTCGTGCAGGAGGCGGCGCACGCGTCGGTGAACGTGCCCTACATGGACGCGGTGCTCTACCTGCTCGGGATCAGCCGCGAGGAGGTCGAGGCCGCCGACGCCGAGGCCGGTTTCACCACCCCCGCACCACCGGTCTGAGAGCCCGCGCTCAGGCCCCGCCCACGTGGAAGGCGACCAGGTGACCGCTCGCTTCGGCCAGGTCGGCCCACGGCGTGCCGACCTCCAGCACCGCCACTGCCGCGGGCGGGAGGCCGGCGCTCAGGGCGCGGAACGCCTCCGGGTCCGGGTCGCCGTCGTCGAGCAGGTGCACCAGCGAGGCCGCGGTCGGGTTGTGGCCGACGTACACGACCACCTCGGCGTCCCCGGGGAGGCCGCGCAGCAGGTCGAGGGCGCTGTCGGCGTCGGCGGAGTACACCGCGTCCTCCACCCGCGCCTCGATCGCGGAGCCGCACCCCTGCGCCACGCCCTCCCAGGTGTCCCTCGCCCGCGTCGCGGAGGACACGAGCGCGTGCGTCGGCACGATGCCGGTGGCGGACAGCCAGCGGCCCACGGCGACCGCGTCCTGGCGTCCGCGGGGGGTCAGCGCGCGCAGGTGGTCCTCCGGTGCGAACGACTCGGCCTTGCCGTGCCGCACGATGACGAGGAGTCGCCGCGCCGTCGAGGACGAATCGGGTGAAGACGGGCTCACCCAGTAAATGTTGCACCCCTTAGGCTTCCTGTCATGCCATGGGGTGCGAAGAGCGGGTCCGGCGACCTGTTGGTGATCGGAGGGGCGGAGGACAAGCTCGGGAAGCGCACCGTGCTCAAGGAGTTCGTCCAGCGCGCGGGTGGACCGGAGGCCCGCATCGCCGTGGTCCCGACGGCCTCCTCGCTGGGGCCGGAGATCGTCGAGGTGTACGCCGCCCTGTTCACCCGTCTCGGGGCGAGCGAGGTGTACGGCGTACGCCCCGAGGACCGCGTCCAGGCCTCCGACCCCGCCGTGGTCGCCGAGCTCGATCGCGCCACCGGCGTCTTCATGACCGGCGGCAACCAGCTCAAGCTGTCCACCGTCATCGCCGGCACCCCGTTCGCGCAGGCGCTCGTCGCCGCCCGCGAACGCGGCGCCACCATCGCCGGGACCTCCGCCGGTGCCAGCATCCAGTCCTCGCACATGGTGGCCTTCGGACCGGGCGGCGCCACCCCGAAGCAGCGGATGACCCAGGTCGCTGCGGGTCTCGGCCTGGTGGAGAACTGCGTCATCGACCAGCACTTCGCCCAGCGCAACCGCTACGGGCGGCTGCTGATGATCGTCTCCCAGAGCCCCCACCTGCTCGGCATGGGCGTCGACGAGGACACCGCCGCGGTGATCAGCCACACCGAGGGCGCCGACGTGCTGAGCGTGGTCGGACGAGGTTCGGTCACGCTGATGGACGGCACCCACATGGTCACCAACGCCCACGAGGCCAGGGAGCACCGGCCGATCCTCGCCTCCGGGGTGGTGCTGCACGTGCTGCCCTCGGGCGCGCGCTTCGACCTCACCGCGCGACACCTGCTCCCCTCCCCCGCCCGGATCCACCCAAGCGAGGCCGACGAGCTGGCCACCGCCAACCGCGACCTGCGCAAGATGGCGCGGGACATCGCCGCCGGCGACGTCTCGCCCTCGGTGCTACGACGCCGCATCGCCCGACGAAGCAGAGGAGCCGTCAGTGAGTGAGAGCACCCAGGCCCAGGTGCCGGCCGACCAGAACACGGTGCGTGGCGCCGGTGGCCGTCCCACCGCCGACCTCGCGATCATCGAGACTCGCGTCTACCGCGGGGCCAACATCTGGTCCTACGACAAGGCGATCCACCTCGTCGTCGACCTCGGCGTGCTGGAGGACCACCCCACCAACACGCTGCCCGGCTTCACCGACAACCTGCTCGAGGCCCTGCCGGGCCTGCGCGAGCACTCCTGCTCGCGGGGCCGCCGCGGCGGCTTCGTCGAGCGGCTCAACGAGGGCACCTGGCTCGGGCACGTCGCCGAGCACGCCGCGCTGGCGCTGCAGCAGGTCGTCGGCCACGACGTCCGGCGGGGCAAGACCCGCCAGGTCAAGGGCGAGCGCGGCCGCTACAACATCATCTTCGGGTACGCCGACGAGCAGGTCGGGCTGGAGGCCGCCCGGCTCGCCGTACGCCTGGTGAACCACCTCGTCGAGGCCGACCCCGACTTCGACTTCACCGACGAGCTCGACCGGTTCATCCTGCGGGCGCAGCGCACCGCCTTCGGCCCCTCGACGCAGGCGATCATCGACGAGGCGGTCTCCCGCGACATCCCCTGGATCCGGCTCAACAAGCACTCGCTGGTGCAGCTCGGCCAGGGCGTCCACGCCAAGCGCATCCGGGCCACGATGACCTCGGAGACCAGCTCGATCGCGGTCGACATCGCCTCGGACAAGGACCTCACCACCCGGCTGCTCGGCGCCGCCGGGCTGCCCGTGCCCCGGCAGGAGTCGGTGCGTACGGCGGACCAGGCGGTCGCCGTCGCCAAGCGGATCGGCTACCCCGTCGTCGTCAAGCCGCTGGACGGCAACCACGGGCGGGGCGTGTGCCTGGACCTGCAGAGCGAGGAGGAGGTCCGCGAGTCCTTCGACGTGGCCCGCGAGCAGTCGCGGCGCGGCTGGGTGATCGTGGAGTCCTTCGTCTCCGGCAAGGACTACCGGTGCCTGATCATCGACGGCAAGGTCGCCGCCATCGCCGAACGGGTGCCCGCACACGTGATCGGTGACGGCACCAGCACCGTCCAGCAGCTCGTCGACCTCACCAACGCCGACCCGCGTCGCGGCGTGGGCCACGAGAAGATCCTCACCCGCATCAAGATCGACGCCGCCGCCGAGGAGGTGCTCGCCGGGCAGGGGCACACCCTGGACTCGGTTCCGGCGCAGGGCGAGATGGTCAAGCTCGCGCTCACCGGCAACATGTCGACCGGCGGCATCTCGATCGACCGCACCTTCGAGGCCCACCCGGAGAACGCCGAGATCGCCGAGGAGGCGGCCCGGATGATCGGCCTCGACATCGCGGGCATCGACTTCATCTGCCCCGACATCACCCAGCCGGTCCGCGAGACCGGTGGCGCCATCTGCGAGGTCAACGCCGCACCCGGCTTCCGGATGCACACCCACCCGACCATCGGCGAGCCGCAGTTCATCTCCAAGCCGGTCGTCGACATGCTGTTCCCGCCGGGGGCGCCGAGCCGGATCCCGATCGTGGCGGTGACCGGCACCAACGGCAAGACGACCACCAGCCGGATGATCAGCCACATCTTCAAGGGCATGGGCCGCAAGGTGGGCATGACCTCCACGGACGGCGTCGTCATCGACGAGCGGCTGCTGATCCGGGCCGACGCCTCGGGTCCCCGCAGCGCTCGGATGGTCCTGCAGAACCCGCGCGTGGACTTCGCGGTCTTCGAGGTGGCGCGTGGCGGCATCCTGCGCGAGGGCCTCGGCTACGAGCGCAACGACGTCGCGGTCGTGCTGAACGTGCAGCCCGACCACCTCGGCCTGCGCGGCGTGGACACCGTCGAGCAGCTCGCCGACGTCAAGGCGGTGCTCGTCGAGGCGGTGCCGCGCGACGGGCACGCCGTGCTCAACGCCGACGACCCGCTGGTGCGCGCGATGCGCCGCCGCTGCTCGGGCCAGGTCGTGTGGTTCTCGATGGCCGAGCCGGGCTCGGAGGGGCGCGAGATGATCGACGCGCACTGCCGCCGCGGCGGCAAGGCGCTGGTCCTCCAGCCCACCGAGCGGGGCGAGATGATCGTCGTACGCCACGGTGGACGCGACATGCAGCTGGCGTTCACCCACCTGCTTCCCTCGACCTTCTCCGGCCGGGCCCGGATGAACGTCCAGAACGCCCTCGCGGCGGCCGCCGCGGCGTTCGCCGCCGGCGCTCCGCTGCACGACATCCGCCAGGGGCTGCGCACGTTCTCGACCAGCTACTACCTCTCCCCCGGCCGGCTCAACGAGCTCGAGGTCAACGGGGTCAACGTCATCGTCGACTACTGCCACAACGCTCCCGGCATGCGGATGCTCGGCGACTTCGTCGACCGGGTGGGCGAGAGCCTCGACTCCGGCAGCGAGCTCGGCAAGCCGTCGCGGATCGGCGTCATCGCGACCGCCGGCGACCGGCGCGATGCGGACATGCGCGAGCTCGGCGACGTGGCGGCGCAGCACTTCGACGTCGTGGTCGTCCGCGAGGACGTCAACCTTCGCCGGCGCGCGGCGGGCGAGACCGCCGAGCTGGTGGCCGACGGGGTCCGCACCGCGATGGAGGGCGGGGCCCGCTGCAAGCAGCTCGAGGTCATCCCCGACGAGATCGAGGCCGTGCGCCACTCGATGAGCCGGGCCAACCGCGGTGACCTCGTCGTGCTCTGCGTCGACCAGCACCCCGCGGTGATGAGCGAGCTGGAGAACTGGTCGCCGCACGCCCAGGCCGGCGCCGCCAACGGGGGCGACGGCACCCACGTGGCCGACCCGGACTACACGCCCGAGGTGGGGTCGTAGGGGGGGGCGAATTCCCAGTACGTACTGGGAATTCTCCCTCGTACACCGGAAACATCCGGTGTACGAGGGAGAATTCCGGTGCACGCCGAGCGGGTGACCTCGGACTCTTGAGCCCTTCCGGGTGCGGGAGAAGACTCTCTTCATGGACAGTGCGCAGCAGCCCTATGCCACCCGGGAGGCCACGGAGCGGGCGTTCGCGGACCATGTGAACCGGGGGAAGGTCGCGCTCTACGAGAGTCTCGGCCTCGAGCTCGTCATGGGTGAGCGTCGCGGGGTCGGGTTCGCCGACGCGTTCGCTCCCGGCGGCTGGGAGGACGGCTTCCCGCCGTACATCAACTGCCACTGCAACGGCGGCGTCTTCAACCTCGGGCACCGCCACTCGGCGGTCGTCGGCGCGGTCCGCGACGCGCTCGACCACCTCGACGTCGGCAACCACCACCTGGTGTCCGGGTGGCGGGCGCGGTTCGCGGAGCGGTTGGCCGCCAGCACCGACGGGGACCTCCCGGGCGTCGTGTTCGGCGTCTCCGGCGGCGAGGCCGTCGACCTCGCGATCAAGCTCGCGCGGGCCCACACCGGCCGCAGCGGCATCGTGTCCGCGGTCGGCGGCTACCACGGGTGCACCGGGCTCGCGATGAGCACCGGCGCCGCCGAGTGGCGCGACCCCTTCGGTCCCACCCCCGAGGCGTTCCGCCAGGTGCCGTACGACGACCTGCCGGCGTTGGAGCAAGCGCTCCGAGTGGACGCGCCGCCGCCGTGCTGCTCGAGGCCATCCCGGCGACCCTCGGGATGCCGATCCCCTCCCCCGGCTACCTCGAGGGCGTGCGCCGGCTCTGCGACGAGCACGGTGCGCTGCTGATCCTCGACGAGGTGCAGACGGGGCTCGGCCGGACCGGCACGTGGTGGTACTACCAGCAGGAGGGTGTGGTCCCCGACCTGCTCGTCACCGGCAAGGGGCTCTCGGGCGGCGTCTACCCGATCACCGCCACCCTGATGCGACCGGAGATCCACGCGTTCTTCGACGACCACCCTCTGTCGCACATCTCCACGGCCGGCGGCGCCGAGCTGGGCTGCGTGGCCGGGCTGGCGATGATGGACGTCGTCGGCGCGCCCGGCTTCCTCGAGCGCGTGCGCGAGCTGGGCGACCGGCTGGCCGCGGAGCTCGCGGACCTGCCGTTCACGATCCGGCGCAAGGGGATGTTCATGGGGCTCGCCTTCGAGGACCCGGCGGGCGGGATGCTGGCGACCAAGGCGATGATCGAGCACGGCGTCTTCGCCATCTACGCCGGCAACGACCCCTCCGTGCTGCAGTTCCTCCCGCCCCTCGTGCTCAGCGACGCCGAGTGCACCGAGCTGGTCGCACGCGTGCGCGGAGCCCTCGGTGGCTGACTCCGACCCGCCCCCGGACGCGCATCCGGACCCTGGCGAGGTCCTCGCCGACGTCGAGGCGGCGGTGCAGGAGGCGCTGGCGTCGGGCCACGACGAGGGACTGTGCGTGCTCGGGCACGGCGAGATCTCCCTGGTGGTCGGCTGGCCGGCGCAGGCGCCCGTGCTGGCCTGCAAGCGGCTGCCGCTGTTCGGTTCCGAGGACGCCGCGCGCCGCTACGCACTCGTCCTCGACGACTACCTCGCCCGCCTCGAGCGGCGCGGCACGTTCCCGGTCGCCAGCAGCTTCCGCACGACCCAGCCCCAGCCCGACGGTCGCTGTGCGGGGTACGTCGTCCAGCCGGTGCTGCCTGCCGACACGCTCGGCCCCGCTGTGCTGCGCCGGACCGCCCCGGACCCCGACCACCCGCTGGTGCAGGGGATCGTCTCGGCGGTGTGCCGGGTGGTCGACGCGCACACCGGTCTGGACGCCCAGGTCTCCAACTGGTCGCTGCGCGACGGGCGGCTGCACTACTTCGACGTGACCACCCCGATCGTCCTCGACGAGCACGGCCGGCTGGCGTTCGACGTCGGGGTGATGACCGCGGCGTTCCCCTGGGTGATGCGCGCCCCCATCCGCCGGTGGGTGGCGCCCGGGATCGCGGCGGGCTACTGCGACCGTCGTACGGTGCTGGTCGACCTGGCCGCCAACCTCCACAAGGAACGCCTCGCCCCCTGGATCCCGGCGGTGCTCGAGGCGGCGAACCGCGAGGTGGCCGAGCCGATCACCGAGGAGGAGGTGCGCCGCTACTACCGCTCGGACGCCCGGCTGTGGGAGGTCCTGCTGCGCCTGCGGCGCGCCGACCGCTGGTGGCAGCGCACCGTACGCCGACGCGGCTACCCGTTCCTGCTGCCCCGCTCCACGGCGCGGTGACTCCCCTCAGCGGGACTCTGTCGGCGACTTCGTGGAGGCCTTCTTGGTCGCCTTCGAGGCGGTCGCCTTCGCGGCCGAGGCCTTCTTCGCCGGCGCCTTCGTGGACTTCGCCCCCTTCAGCCGCACCCACAGCTGGCCCTGGCCCGAGGACGTCTTCACCGTCTTCGTCTCCACGAAGGGCTGGGCCTTCACCAGGTCGCTCAGCCGGGCGAACCCGTGGGTGCGCGCGTCGAAGGACGGGTCGGTGCGGTTCAGGTGGCTGCCCAGGGCGCCGAGCGAGGACCAGTCGTCGTCGTCCGAGGCGGTCTTGTTCAGCGCCTTGGTGAGCATGCTCTGCAGGTTGCCGCGGGAGGGCGCCGCTGCCTCTCCGGGCGCTGCCGGCTCGTCCGCGTCCGCCGCGGATCCGGCCGAGGCGGTGTCGCGGAGCACCTCGAGGAAGGTGAACTTGTCGCACGCGTCCTGGAACGGCTTGGGGGTCTTGCGCTGCCCGAGGCCGTAGACGGTCATGCCGGACTCGCGCAGGCGAGTGGCGAGCCGGGTGAAGTCGGCGTCGCTGGAGACGATGACGAAGCCGTCGACGTTGCCGGCGTACAGCACGTCCATCGCGTCGATGATCAGCGCGGAGTCGGTCGAGTTCTTGCCCGAGGTGTTCGCGAACTGCTGCATCGGGGAGATCGCGTGCTTGTGCAGCTCCTTCTTCCAGCCGTTCAGCTGGTCGCTGGTCCAGTCGCCGTAGGCGCGCTTGACGGTCAGGGTGCCGTAGCCGGCCAGCTCCTCGAACATCTCCGCGGCCTGCTTGGGCGAGGTGTTGTCGGCGTCGATGAGGACGGCGAGCCGCCTGTTCTCGTCGGTCATGTGGGTTTCCTTCCGCGACGGTGGGGGCGCCTGGTCCTGCCGAGCCGTCCGGCCTCCTGCAGCCCGAACCACGAGACGACGCCCCCGAGGGCCAGCATGCCCGACGCCAGCAGCAGTGCCTGCCGGAACCCCTCGGTGAGGGCCGCGGGATCGCGGTAGTCGCTGCCCGTCAGCCCGACGAGGGCCGGCAGCGCCGCGACCGCCAGCAGGGTGCCGGTGCGCGCGACGGCGTTGTTGATCCCGCTCGCCACGCCCGCGTGCCGGTCGGCGACGGCGGCCAGCACGGCGACGGTCAGCGGGGAGACCAGCAGCGCCAGCCCGAGCGCGAAGATCGTGAGGCCGGGCAGCACGTCGGACCAGTACGTCGCCCCGCGGTCGACGCCGCTGAGCAGGAGCGCACCGGCCGCGCACACGAGCGGCCCGACCGTCATCGGCAGCCGCGGTCCCGTGCGCGCCGCCAGCACCGAGGCCCTCGAGGAGAGCGCCAGCATGACCACGGAGATCGGCAGCGTGGCCAGGCCGGCCTCGGCGGCGCCGTACCCGGAGGAGACCTGCAGCTGCAGCACCAGGAAGAACAGCACCGCCCCGAGCGCGCCGTAGACGAGGAGCGTCATCGCGTTGGCGGCGGAGAAGATGCGGGAGCGGAACAGGCTGAGCGGCGCCATCGCGTGCGGCCGCCGCTCCAGCAGCACGAAGGCGGCGCAGGCGAACGCCGCCACCAGGACGGCGAGCAGGACGGCGGCACGCGCCCATCGTGCGCCAGGAGGTCAGCACGTACGTCGTCGTGCCCAGCGCCACGACCGCAGCCGTTGCTCCCCCGACGTCGAAGCGACCCCGTTCGCGGTCGTCGCGCGACTCCGGGACGCCGCGTCCCAGGACCAGCACGAGCGCGCACAGCGGCAGGTTGATCGCGAAGATCCACCGCCAGCCGGCGTGCTGGACCAGGAAGCCCCCGAGGAACGGTCCGACCGCGGCGGCCACCCCCGAGATGCCGGCCCACCGTCCGATGGCGGCGGGACGGTCCTCGCGCCGGAACGAGCCCTGGATCAGCGCCAGCGCGCCGGGCGTCAGCAGCGCGGCCGCGACCCCCTGCACGAGCCGGAACACCACCAGCTGGGTCGCGGACCCGGCCAGTGCGCACAGGAGGCTGGCCACGGCGAAGCCGGCGACGCCGACGAGGTAGGTGCGGCGCCGCCCCCACCTGTCCCCCAGCGCGCCGCCGACGAGGATCAGCGAGGCCAGGCTCAGCAGGTAGGCGTTGGACATCCACTGCAGGGCGCTCAGCGAGGCGTCGAGGTCGGTGCCGATCGTGCGCAGGGCGACGTTGACGACCGTGGAGTCCAGCAACGCGACGGCCGACCCGAGGATGGCCGTGGCCAGCGTCAGCCGGCCGCGGGGCGAGGCCAGCGCCAGGAGACCCGGCCCCGGTGGCCCGCCCGGCGGCCCGCCCGGAGGCAGGGGCGGCTCAGGCGCGGCCGGCGGCACGCACCACCTTCTCGCGCAGCTGCTCCGGCGAGTCGGCCGTCGCCCCCTGGCCGGCGAGCCAGTCGTAGACCTCCTGGCGCTCGGCGTGGCACATCAGGCCGACCACGTCGCCGGGCTCGGCGAGGGCCAGCAGGGCCTGCAGCGAGGCCAGCTCGGTGGGGTACGCCGGCACGTCGGTCACCCCGACCCGGGCCGCGCCCGCCCGCAGCAGCCCCTCGAGCTCCTCGGTGCTGCGTCCGCGGAGGTACTTCTCCTTGTGCCCGATCACGACCACGTCGGCGTCGCGGGCGGCGATCTCCCCCATCAGCTCCAGCAGGTCGTCCTGCCGGTCGCCGACCGCGCCGAGCCCGAGCAGCAGGCGTCGGCCCGGCTCGCGCAGACCGTCGAGGACCTCGATCATCGCCTCCAGCCCGGCCTCGTTGTGGGCCAGGTCCATCACCACCGTGACGTCGCCGAGGGTGAAGATGTTCATCCGCCCCGGGTTGTGCTCGGCGTCGGGACGGAACGAGCACAGCCCCTCGATCACGTGGGCGCGGTCGATCCCCGCGGCCAGCGCGGCCGAGGCCGCGGCGAGGGTGTTCTCCACGTTGAACCGGGACAGCCCGCTCAGCGTCATCGGGACGTCGACGACCTCGACGAGCGGGTCGGCGCGGCTGCCCTCGAGCACGGTGAGGCAGCCGTCGATGACGGTGGTGGCCCGGCCACCGTGCGCGAGCACCTCCCGGAGCGCGGGAGAGTCGGGGTCGCGCGAGAACACCCACGGCCGCGCCGGGGTGATCGCCCGCATCGCGAAGACCCGCGGGTCGTCGGCGTTGAGCACCGCCCAGCCGTTCTTCTTGGTGATCCGGGCGACGACGCCCTTCACCTCGGCCAGCTGGTCGACGGTGTCGATGCCCTGGTGGCCGAGGTGGTCGGCCGTCACGTTCGTCACCACCGAGACGTCGTTGCTGGCCAGGCCGATGCCCTTGAGCAGGATGCCGCCGCGTGCGGTCTCGGTGACGGCGAAGTCGACCTCGGGGTGCGCCAGGACCCGACCCGCGCCCGACGGGCCGGAGTAGTCGCCGGGCTCGACCAGCACGCCGTCGACGTAGATGCCGTCGGTGTTCGACCACCCCACCAGGTGGCCCGCGCCGCGCGCGATGTGCGCGACCATCCGCGACGTCGTCGTCTTGCCGTTGGTGCCGGTGACGGCGACGACCGGGACCCGAGGACGGATCGTGGTCGGGGCCGGCCCGCGCTCGACCGACGCCACCCGTCGGGCGGCGTCCTCCACGAGGGTGGCGACGTCGGCGGTGCCGATCCCGTCGATCACCGACGCCACGGCCTCGCCGAGCGCCCGGGCACGGTTGCGGTCACGCCAGGGGTAGGCGACCACGATGCGCTCGGGCCGGGCGGTCGGCCGCACGCGCACGCCCAGCCTGGTCGTGCCGGACTCGGCCGCGATGCGGCGTACGAGCCGGGTGACCAGCCTGGTCAGCGAGCGCTGGCGGAACCCGCTGAGCGGCACGCCGGGACGGATCGAGGCGATGCCCAGCCGCTCGGCGAGCTGGCGCAGGTCGGTCTCGGACGCCTGCGCGAGGGCGCTGACGTCGAGGGTGAGCTTGATGGCGGCCCGCGGGAAGTAGAGGTTGGGTCCCTCGAGGACCCTCAGCTCCACCAGGGCAGGCGTGTTCTCGGACACCTGGGCGCGACCGGGTCGTTTCGGTGCCTGCTCAGTCGTCCTCGAGCCGGAAACCGACCTTGATCCCGACCTGGAAGTGCTCGACGGCACCGTCCTTGACCTGGCCGCGGACCTGGGTGACCTCGAACCAGTCGACGTGACGCAGGGTCTTCGCGGCCCGCTCGACGCCGTTGCGCACGGCCTGGTCGATGCCGTCCGGGGAGGTGCCGACGATCTCGGTGACGCGGTAGGTGCGGTTGGACATCGAGGATCACTCCTGGGCTCGGCTGGGTGCGGACCTGCCAAGGATGCCACGCCGGGTCGGCGCCCTGAACAGCCGACGTAGGCTGGTTCGGTGGCCTCCCCTCGCAGGGCGCGACAGCCGGCACCGGTCCGGATCACCACCGCGCCGACCAGTCACCGAGACGACATCGACCGTCGTCGGCGTCGCTACGTCATCTCGATGACCGTGCGGACCGCTGTGCTTCATCGCGGCGGTGCTGGTGGGGGGCGGCTGGCTGCGCTGGGTGCTGGTCGCGGCCGCGTTCATCCTCCCGTACATCGCCGTGGTGATGGCCAACACGGCGAGCCCGCGCATCGAGGGAACCGACCTGGTCGGGCCCGCCGGCGGCCACAAGGAGCTCGAGTGATGAGCGAGGCACCCGAGGACCTGCCCCCGACCTGCTCCGCCCGCGGATGCCGGGCGCCCGCGGTCCATGAGCTGCGCTGGAACAACCCCAAGCTGCACACCCCGGAGCGCCGCAAGGTCTGGCTCGCCTGCGAGGAGCACCGGCAGAGCCTCTCCGACTTCCTCGCCGCCCGCCGCTTCCTCCGCGAGGTCGTCCCCCACGACGCCTGAGCGAGAGCTGTCCCCTCACCGGGTTTCGAGACGCGTCAGCCGCCGATGGCGGACATGGGCCGGGTGGGCTGGAGGAAGGTGACGTCGTCGATGCCGTGGCCGGGGCGCTTGGTCATCATGGCCAGCCGCCACTGGTCGGCGATGTGCTCGTCGTCGAGGCCGCCGCGCAGCGCCGCGCGCAGGTCGGACTCCTCGCGGGCGAACAGGCAGTTGCGGACCTGGCCGTCGGCGGTGAGCCGGACCCGGTCGCAGTCTCCGCAGAAGGGCCGGGTCACCGACGCGATCACGCCGACCTTCGCGGGCCCGCCGTCGACGAGGAACGTCTCCGCGGGCGCGCTGCCGCGGTGCTCGGGGTCGGGCGTGAGGGTGAACTCCGCCTCCAGCAGCGCGAAGATCTCCTCGGCGGTGACCATCCCCTCGCGGGACCAGCCGTGCTGGGCGTCCAGCGGCATCTGCTCGATGATCCGCAGCTGGTAGTCGCGCTCCAGGCACCACCGCAGCAGCTCGGCGGCGTAGCGGTCGTTGACCCCGCGCAGCAGCACCGCGTTGACCTTCACCGGACCCAGCCCGGCCGCCTGGGCCGCGGCCAGCCCGGCCACCACGTCGTCGAGCCGGTCGCGCCGGGTGATCTCGTGGAACACGTCGCGCCGGATCGTGTCGAGGCTGACGTTCACCCGGTCGAGCCCCGCGGCCGCCAGGGCCGGGGCCGTGCGCGAGAGGCCGAGCGCGTTCGTGGTGATGGACACCTCGGGGCTGGGGTCGAGCGCCTTGGTGCGGGCGACGATGTCGGGCAGGCCGCGTCGCAGCAGCGGCTCGCCGCCGGTGAAGCGGACCTCGCGGATGCCGAGCTCCTCGACGCCGATCCGCACCAGGCGGACCACCTCGTCGTCGGTGAGCGTCTCCTCGGTGGGCAACCAGTCCAGCCCCTCGGCCGGCATGCAGTAGTTGCACCGCAGGTTGCATCGGTCGGTCAGCGACACCCGTAGGTCCGTGGCGACGCGGTCATAGCTGTCGACCAGTCCCCTGGCCCCCGGATCAACACTCACCTGGCCAGCATAGGACCAGCGACCACAGGCTGGGAGGCACGAACTACCCTCGCCGGGTGAGGTTCCTGCTCAGCCGCCGATGGGTGCTGTTCGCCCTGGTGGTGGCGTTCCTGGCGTGGGTGGCCACCCAGCTGGGCCAGTGGCAGTTCCACCGGCTCGAGGACCGCAAGCAGGACAACCGGATCGTCGCGACGAACCTCGCCCGGCCGCCCGCCCCCGTCGACGAGGTCCTCTCCACCGAGCGCCCGCCCCGCACCGAGGACGAGTGGCGCCGCGTCACCGTGCACGGCACCTGGGACGAGGACCACACGATCGTGCTGAAGTACCAGACCCGCGACTCGGGGGCAGGCGTCGACGTCGTCACCCCGCTCGTGACGAAGGAGGGGCCGGCGGTCCTCGTGGACCGTGGCTGGGTCTCGACCGGCAACACCGGCGGCGACCGGCCGGACCTCCCGCCGGCGACCGAGGGGCAGGTCACCGTCACGGGATGGGTACGCCGCGACGCGACCGGCAACGCCACCAAGGTGAGCGAGCTGTCGACCCGGGCGATCTCCTCGGAGCGCATCGGCGAGGTGACGCCGTACCCGCTCTACCGCGGCTTCGTCGACCTCGCCGAGGAGAGTCCCGAGCCCGCGCAGCAGCTGGCGCTGACCGAGCTGCCCGACGACACCAGCAACGGCCCGCACTTCTTCTACGGCCTGCAGTGGTGGTTCTTCGGCGCCCTGGCGGTCTTCGGGTTCTGCTACCTGGCCTGGGACGAGTTCCGTCAGCGCCGCAGGCAGCGCGAGCAGGGTGCCGGTCCGGTCGGCACACCGGCGAGCGGCCCGCCGGAGGACGACGCGACCCCCGACCGCTCAGAGGGAGCGCAGAGCACCGCCGTCCACCGGGAGCATCACGCCGGTGACGAACGATGAGGCGGGGCTGAGCAGGAACGCCGCGGCCGCGGCGAACTCCTCGGGCCGGCCGTAGCGTCCCAGCGGGATCGAGGCGATCGCCCGGGCCCGGGCGGCGTCGGCGTCGCCGCTGGCCGCGTCGAGCTCGGCGACCCGGTCGGTCCCGATCCGCCCCGGGAGCAACCCGTTGACCCGGATGCCGTCGGGGCCGAGCTCGTCGGCCAGCGTCTTGGCCGCCATCGCCAGGCCTGGGCGCAGCCCGTTGGAGATGGCCAGGTTCTCCAGCGGCGCGCGCACCGAGCTGGAGAGGACGAACGCGATCGAGCCCGGCCCGGCGATGGCACGGGCGACGGCCCGGGCCACCCGGAGCCCGCCGACGAAGACCGACTCGAAGGCGGCCTGCCACGCCTCGTCGGGAGTGTCCATCACGCTGCCGGTCGGCGGTCCTCCGACCGAGACCAGCGCTCCGTCGAGTCGTCCCCAGGTGGCGATGGCGGTCGCCACGATCCGGTCGGCCGTCTCGGGCTCGGCGTTGTCGCCGACCACGGCCACCGCCGAGTCGCCGAGCTCCGCGACGGCCGCGTCCAGCGTCTCCTCGCTGCGCCCGGACACCACGACGCGGGCGCCCTCGGCGACGAGCAGCTCCGCGGTGGCACGGCCGAGCCCGCGGCCCCCTCCGGTGACGACGTAGACGTGCTGGTCGAGTCCGAGGTCCATCGGCCCAACCTAGCCAGCCGACCCTCAGCCGACCGGATCGGGCTGGACCGCGTCCTCCTCGAACTGCGTGCGGTAGAGGTCGGCGTACAGACCGCCCTCGGCGAGCAGCTGGGCGTGCGTGCCCCGCTGCACGATGCGGCCACGGTCCACCACCAGGATCTGGTCGGCGTTGCGCACGGTGGAGAGCCGGTGCGCGATGACCAGCGAGGTCCGTCCCTCCAGCGCCTGGTCGAGGGCGCGCTGCACGGCGTACTCCGACTCGGAGTCGAGGTGGGCGGTGGCCTCGTCGAGCACCACGATGCCGGGGGCCTTCAGCAGCAGCCGGGCGATCGCCAGGCGCTGCCGCTCCCCGCCGGAGAGCCGGTAGCCGCGGTCGCCGACGACGGTGTCGAGGCCGTCGGGCATCGCGCGGACGACGTCGGCGATCCGGGCCGCCTCGAGGGCCGCCCAGATCTGCTCGTCGGCGACGCCGGGCGCGGCGTAGCGGAGGTTCTCGCGGATCGTGTCGTGGAACATGTGCGCGTCCTGGGTGACGTAGCCGACGGCGTCCTCCAGCGACTGCAGCGTCACGTCGCGCACGTCGGACCCGCCGACCCGCACCGCTCCCCCGGTGACGTCGTAGAGCCGCGCCACGAGGTGGGTGATCGTCGTCTTGCCCGCACCCGAGGGCCCCACGAGGGCGACCATCTGGCCGGGCTCGGCGGTGAAGCCGATCTCGTGCAGCACCTCGCCGTGCTCGCGGTTCTCCGCCCGAGCCACCGTCTCCAGGCTGGCCAGCGAGACCTCGTCGGCGCGGGGGTAGGTGAAGGTGACGTCGTCGAACTCCACGCGCGAGGCGCCAGGCGCCAAGGGGGTCGCGCCAGGCTTCTCGGCCACCGTCGAGGGCAGGTCGAGCACCTCGAAGACCCGGTCGAAGCTGACCAGCGCGGTCATCACGTCGACGCGGACGTTGGAGAGGCCCTGCATCGGCCCGAGCAGGCGCAGGAGCAGGGTGGCCAGCGCGGTGAGCGTGCCGATCGTCAGCGCTCCCTCGACCGCGAGGGCGCCGCCGATGCCGTAGACGAGCGCGGTCGCCAGAGCCGGGATCAGCATCATCAGGCCCATGAAGATCCGCGTGACCAGAGAGATCCGCACGCCGAGGTCGCGCACGACGCCCGCCTTCTCGGCGTACTTCGCGTCCTCCTCGTCGCGGCGGCCGAACAGCTTGAGCAGCAACGCGCCGCCCACGTTGAAGCGCTCGGTCATCATGTTGCCGAGGTCGGCGTTGCCGTCCATCTGCCTGCGGGTCAGGCCGCTGATCTGGTGGCCCACCCAGCGCGAGGCGAGCAGGAGCAGCGGGAACAGCGCCAGGCAGGCCAGCGTCACCTGCCAGCTCAGCGCGAACATCGTGATGCCGACGACCAGCACGCTGATCGAGTTCGACACCGTGCTCGACAGCGTCGAGGTGAACGCGCGCTGGGCGCCGATGACGTCGTTGTTCAGCCGCGAGACCAGGGCGCCGGTCTGGGTGCGGGTGAAGAACGCCAGCGACATCCGCTGCACGTGCCCGAACACCTTGGTGCGCAGGTCGAAGATCAGGCTCTCCCCGATCCGCGAGGACATGTAGCCCGACCCGATCCCGAGGACGGCGTCCAGGACGGACACCCCGGCCATGGCGAGCGCGAGCCACAGCACGAGCGCGGTGTTCCCGCCGAGCACGCCGTCGTCGAGCAGGTGCTTGACGAGCAGCGGGTTGACGACGACCAGGCTGGCGTCGAGGACGACGAAGACCAGGAACACCGCGATCAGCCCGCGGTGGGGCACGGCGAACGTCGCGACGCGGCGCAGCGTCTCGCGGGTCAGCTTCTGCTGGACGACCGAGGGGTCGCGGCGCATCGAGCGCATCATCATGCCGGGATGCATTCCACTCATCGGCGCCCTCCGCTTCCTCGCCGGCCCTCGTCGGGCCGCCTTCCTCAATATGTCTCAGGTGGTGCCGGTCAACGCCCTGAAGCGGCGCACCTGCGCCTGCCTCTCGGCCAGCCGCTGCTCCTCCAGGTCGCGCCCGCCGGCTCCTTGCAGGAGTGCCTTGGTCTCGCGCACGGCCCCCGCGTCGGTGGCGAGGACGGCCTCGACCAGGTCGCGTGCGGTGGAGTCGAGCTCCCCCGAGGTACGACGGCGGTGGCGATGCCCAGCTGGCGGGCCTCGTCGGCCTCGACGTACCTCGCGGTGGCGCAGATCTCCAGCGCTCGCGAGTAGCCAACAACCTCCACCAGCGGTTTTGTTCCCGCCAGGTCCGGCACCAGGCCGAGCGCCGGCTCCTTCATGCAGAACCGCACGTCGTCGGCCACCACCCGCAGGTCGCAGGCGAGCGCGAGCTGGAACCCCGCACCGATCGCGTAGCCGTGCACCGCGGCCACCGAGACGATGCGCGGGTCGGCCAGCCAGGTGAAGCCCCGCTGGTAGCCGTCGATCGCCTCCAGGACCCGCTCGTCGCCGCCCTCCAGCAGCGCCAGCACCGACTCCTCCCCGTCGACGCCCCCGGGGGCGAGGAGCCGGGTGTCGATGCCCGCCGAGAAGCTCTCGCCGGCGCCCCGGAGCACCACGACGCGCACGTCGTCCGGCAGTGCGGCGCCGAGGTCAGCCAGGGCGTGCCACATCCGCGGGGTCTGGCTGTTGCGGCGCTCGGGCTTGTCCAGGGTCACGGTCAGCACCGCACCCTCGAGGCGTACGTCGAGGCCGGCGGCCGCGAGCCGCTCGGCGGGGAGGATCGTCATGCGGCGGAGCCTAGTCCCGTCCAGTGCTCACGGAGCGGTCCCACAGCGACGGAGCGAAGCGGCCCGTCGAGCAGCGCGCGGGTGGCCTCGAGGGCATGGCGCCAGTCGCCTCGTCCGTGCAGGTTCGTGTCGTGGAGGAGGATCGTGCCGTCGGGGCGCAGCGTGCGCAGCACAGTGCTGACGATGCGTGACGCGGTGGCCGATCGCTCCCAGTCCCGACCCCAGGCCGTCCACAACACGGGCGCCAGGCCGAGTCCCCGGCACGCCCAGTGGGCTTCGGCGGACATGACACCGTAGGGCGGGCGGTACCACGACACGCCGACCGAGGTGATGTCCTCCACGCAGTGCGTGGCGTCGCCGAGCCGGCGTGCCAGCTGAGTCGGCGGCAGGGCGAGCGTGCACTGGTGTGTCCAACCATGGACGGCCACCTCGTGGCCCTCGTCGACCATCCGGCGCACCAGTGCGGGAGCACCTCGGGCCTGGTCCGCCAGGACGAAGAAAGTGGCGTGGACGCGGTGGTCGGCCAGCAGGTCGAGGAATGCGCCAGTACTCGCGACGTCGGGTCCGTCGTCGAAGGTCAGCGCGACCTGGTCCTTGTCCCCGACGGCCGACAGCCGAGGGGTCAGCCGACGGCGGAGTGGCCCGATGGCGGTGACCGCGGGTCCCGCAAGTGCAGCAGCCCCCATCGCGGCTGCGGCCGCGGCGCGGCGCGAGCTCCTCACGCGGCGGTCGCGGGCGCGAGCTGGCCGAGCAGGACGGCTGCGGCCTCCGGGGCACCGACGGGGAGCCGATCGACTCGTCCGGCGGTCCTCGCGCCGGCCAGCATCAGGGCGAGCTCCTCGCGGGTGCGGGCCCACGGGATCAGGCCGGCCTTCTCGAGGTTGGCCGAGTTCGCCTCGCCATGGCCTGGAAGCGGACGGTAGGTGATGACGGGCGTACCCGACGCCAGTGCCTCCAGGGAGGTGAAGCCTCCCGCGTTCTGGACGACACACGCGCTGGACCCCATCAGCTCGGGAAGGTCGTCGCGCCAGCCGAGTGCGACGACACCCGGGATGCGCTCGAGTCGGCGTCGCATGGTCCGGCTGGCGCCGCACAGGGCCACCGGGGTCATCAGGCCGGTCTCCAGGATGTCGCGACACGTGCTCTCGAGGTCGCCCATCCCCAGGGAGCCACCAGTGACCAAGGCGCGTGGTCCCAGGACCTTCGACGAGGCGAGCGGGTCGATCCCACCGCGGGTCGGCGTCGTGGGCACGAGCGGCTCGACGACGATGGCGTCGGCTCCCCACCGCCGGGCGTCGTCGGCGGCCACCTGGTGGATCGCGAGGTTCAGGTCGACACCCGGATGCACCCACAGGGAGTGCACGGAGGCGTCGGTGAAGTACGTCGCCGTGAGGCAGCCCAGCCGGCCGGTGCGGCGAGCGTGTCCCAGCGCCTGGGCGCCGAAGGGATGCGTGGTGACGACGAGGTCGTGGTCAGCGGCGGCGTCGGCCACGGAGCGCGCCGCGAGCCCGAGCAACCGGGTCACGGCACGGTGCAGCGGACGGCCGGCCTCGAGCAGCTCGAGCGTGGTCCCCCATGAGCCCGGGATGCGGCGCAGCTGCGCGTAGTACGCCGTACGCAGCGCAGGGCCGAGGCGCGCCGGCAGTAGATCGACGATGTCGAGGACCTCCACCGCGGCGCCGCGGGCGCGCAGTCGGACCGCCAGCTCGCGTGCTGCGGAGTCGTGCCCGGCCCCGTAGCTCCCGGTGAGCACGAGGGCGCGCGTGGAGGTCCCCCAGTGCGACGCCTTCCCTGTCACTGTTCCTCGCTCGAGCTGGATCGTCATGACCGGAAGGATGACTCCCCGCGCATGAAGCATGCGTGAACGACGACAGCCCCGCGGCTTCATCCTCCCCTCATCCGACCGCCCTACGGTCGGGCTCGACAGCACGTGGGCCGGCCAGGTGGTCGCGCCTGGAGGGAGGAGCAGTGGTGGGGAACGGGGAGACGGTCGTGTGGGGCCACGCACAGGAGAGCTGGTTCCGCACGGTCAACCACGTCGCACGCAGCACGCCGTGGCTGCACACGCCGGCCCGTCTGTACGCCGTGGACGGCGTGGCCGTCTTCGCCGCAGTGCTGCTGGTCGCGTGGCTCCTCGCGCGGCGCGAGGGGGACCTGCGTCGGGTCACGGCGGCCCTCTGGGCGCCGGTCGCGGCCCTGGTCGCCCTCGGCCTCAACCAGCTCCTGGTGCGGGCGGTGGCGGAGGAACGGCCGTACACCGCGATGCCGCACGCCCTGGTGCTCGTCTCCCGCAGTGCGGACTACTCGTTCCCCAGCGACCACGCGGTGATGGCCGGGGCGGTGGCCGCGGGGGTCATGCTGGCCCACCGCAGGCTCGGCCTCGTGACTGCCGTGCTCGCCGTCGTCCTGGCTGCGACCCGGGTCTACGTGGGCGCCCACTTCCCGCTGGACGTCGTCGTCGGCCTGGTCGTCGGCGCGATCGTCGCAGTCGCCTCGTTCCTGGTCGTCCGCCCGTTGCTGTACCGAGGCGTGGTGCCGCTGACCAGGAGCCCCCTTCGGCCGCTGGTCACCGCTCGGCGCACCGGTGGATCCGGCGGTCAGGCCAGGGCCACCAGGTCCGCGTAGTCGGGCGTCCAGAGGTCCTCGACCCCGTCGGGCAGGATCAGCACCCGGTCGGGGTCCAGCGCGTGCACCGCACCCTCGTCGTGGGTGACCAGCACGATCGCCCCGGCGTAGGAGCGGATCGCGGCCAGCACCTCCTCGCGTGACGCCGGGTCGAGGTTGTTGGTCGGCTCGTCGAGCAGCAGCACGTTGGCGCTGGAGACGACGAGGATCGACAGCGCCAGCCGGGTCTTCTCCCCGCCCGAGAGCACCTTGGCGGGCTTGTGCGCGTCGTCGCCGGAGAACAGGAACGAGCCGAGCACCGAGCGGGCCTCGGTGTCGGTGAGCTGGGGAGCGGCGGAGTGCAGGTTCTCCAGGACGGTGCGTGAGGTGTCGAGGGTCTCGTGCTCCTGGGCGTAGTAGCCGACCTTGAGGCCGTGCCCGGGATGCACCTGGCCGGTGTCCGGCTGCTCGACGCCGGCCAGGATGCGCAGCAGCGTGGTCTTGCCTGCGCCGTTGAGCCCCAGGATGACCACCCGGCTGCCCCGGTCGACGGCCAGGTCGACGTCGGTGAACACCTCCAGCGAGCCGTAGGACTTGGACAGCTCGCTCGCCGACAGCGGTGTCTTCCCGCAGGGCGCGGGGGCCGGGAAGGCGATCCGCGCGACGCGGTCGGCCTTGCGCTCCCCCTCGATGCCCTCCATGAGCTTCTCGGCACGCTTGAGCATCGACTGCGCCGCCTGGGCCTTGGTGGCCTTCGCGCGCATCTTGTTGGCCTGGTCGGTGAGGGTCTTGGCCTTGCTCTCGGCGTTGAGCCGCTCGCGCTTGCGCCGCTTCTCGTCGGTCTCGCGCTGCTCGAGGTAGGCCTTCCAGCCGACGTTGTAGATGTCGACCGCTGCCCGGTTGGCGTCGAGGTGCAGCACCCGGTTGACGACCGCGTCGAGCAGGCCGACGTCGTGGGAGATCACCACCAGCCCGCCCTTGTGGTTGCGCAGGAACTCGCGCAGCCACACGATCGAGTCGGCGTCGAGGTGGTTGGTGGGTTCGTCGAGCAGCAGCGTCTCAGCACCGGAGAACAGGATGCGTGCCAGCTCGACGCGGCGGCGCTGGCCGCCGGACAGGGTGCCGATCGGTTGGCCGAGGAGCCGGTCCTCGATCCCGATCGACGAGGCGATCTGGGCCGCCTCGGCCTCCGCGGAGTAACCACCCGCGGCGTGCAGGGCGGCGTCTGCCTTCTCGTAGCGGCGCATCGCGCGGTCGCGCACGTCGGGGTCATCGCTGCCCATGTCGGTCTCCGACTCGCGCAGGCGGCGTACGACGGAGTCCAGCCCGCGCGCCGAGAGGATCCGGTCGCGCGCGAGCACGTCCGGGTCGCCGGTGCGCGGGTCCTGCGGGAGGTAGCCGACCGACCCCGACGAGCTCACCGTGCCGCCCGCCGGGAGCGACTCGCCGGCGAGGATGCGGGTCAGCGTGGTCTTGCCCGCGCCGTTGCGGCCGACGAGCCCGATCCGGTCGCCGGAGCCGATGCGGAACGAGACCTCGTCCATGAGCAGGCGGGCACCAGCACGCACCTCGAGCTTGGAGACAGTGATCACGACAGGCTTTCGCTTGGGGGGAGGGCCGCGGCGCCGCATGACGGCGCTGCATGACCGGGGCACGAACCGGGGTGCATGACGAGCACCCGGTGGGGCACACGGAGGACCGGTGCTGACTAGTCTACGAGGGCACCCGGGCGAAAGGGACATCGATGCGCTTCAACCCCAAGGCGAGGATCGACCGGAGCCAGGTCCAGGTCCGCCGTGGAGGCGGGGGCGGCCTGGGCGGAGGCGGGATGCGGTTCCCGATGCCCGGCGGCGGCGGAGGAGGTCGCGGCGGACGCATGGGCCTGGGCACGGTCGTGGTGATCATCCTGTTCGTCGTGCTCTCCCAGTGCATGGGCGTGGGGCTCCCGACCGGCGGCCTCACCTCCGACGGCGGAGGCTCCGACACGCAAGCCGACAACCAGTGCCGCACGGGCGCGGACGCCAACCAGTCCGACGCCTGCGCCATCGACCTGTTCACCACCTCGATCCAGGGCTACTGGAAGGACGCCTACCCGCGCGAGACCGGGAAGGCGTACGACGTCGTGCAGACCGTCCGGTTCCAGGGCTCGACCGACTCCGGCTGCGGGCGCGCCGGCTCGGAGATGGGGCCGTTCTACTGCCCCAACGACAAGCGGGTCTACCTCGACACCTCCTTCTTCGACGACATGCTCGAGGGCCAGCTCGGCGCCAAGGGCGGGACGTTCTCGATCGGCTACGTCATCGCCCACGAGTACGGCCACCACATCGAGGACCAGCTCGGCCTCCTGGGCAGGATCCGCACCCAACGCGGCGCCGACAGCGACGCGGTGCGCGTGGAGCTGATGGCCGACTGCCTGGCCGGGGTCTGGGCGCGCGGCGCGCAGCAGACGACCGACCAGGACGGCGTACAGATCATCGAGGAGCTCAACCAGGACGACATCGCCCGCGCCATCGACGCGGCCGAGGCCGTCGGCGACGACCGGATCCAGCAGCGCAGCAGCGGGCGCGTGGACACCGACTCGTTCACGCACGGCTCCGCGGAGCAGCGCCGGCGCTGGTTCGACCGCGGGATGGAGCAGGGCACGATCGAGGGCTGCGACACCTTCTCGGCGGGCAGCCTGTGAGCGGGCGCCGTGGGGCTCGCCGGTGACTGTCCAGTAGGGCGTCGCCGGACATCGACGGACGTCCGTTCTGGTAGACATGGGGCGCAGATTGCGGCCCGAACTCCACCGGAGGTCTCCCCCATGTCAAGCTCCGCCGTCCCCTTCCCGCTGCACGCGCGGCGACCCCTCGTGCTCGCCGACCTGGTCCCGGGTGCGCTCGTCCGCGACATCCTGCTGGTGGTGGGCGGCGCGGCCCTGACCGGCCTGGCGGCCCAGATCTCCATCCCGGTCGCGGGCTCCCCGGTGCCCGTCACCGGCCAGACCTTCGCGGCGCTCACCGTCGGGGCGGTCCTGGGCTGGCAGCGCGGCCTGGCCTCGCTGGCGCTCTACCTCGTGGCCGGCATGGCCGGCGTCCCGTGGTACGCCGACGGCGCCTCCGGCACGAACATCCCCTCGCTCGGCTACGTCTTCGGCTTCGTGCTCGCAGCCGGCCTCGTGGGTGCGCTGGCCAGCCGCGGCGGCGACCGCAACCCCGTGCCGACGATCGGCACGATGGTGCTGGGCAACGCGGTCATCTACGCCATCGGCCTGCCCTACCTGGCCTGGTCGCTCGGCATCGACCTCGGCGCAGCGTTCGACATCGGCATGAAGAACTACCTGCTCGGCGACGCGCTGAAGATCCTGCTCGCCGCCGGGTGCCTCCCCTTCGCCTGGCGCCTGATGGACCGCCTCCACCGCGACTGAGGCCACCGCCGACGACGGTGCTCAGCCCTCCGGGGTGAGCACCGTCGTCATCGTGTAGTCCTTCTGCGGGCCGGTGACCTCCCACCGCACGGTCCAGTGCTCGGTGGTCCCCTCGACCACTCCGCGGTAGTCGTCCGGGCTGCACCAGTGGGACACCGGTCGGCCGGGTGCCCACTCGTGGAAGTCGCGACCGTCCTCGAACCGGACCCACCACCGCTCGCCGACCTGGTCCAGCCACAGCCGGCGGCCTACCTCGACGTCGCCGGAGTCCTGGTGCCAGCGGCCCGTCTCCGTCCACCGGATCCGGCCGGGCGCCTCCTCGGTGAGCTCGAGGACGCCGTCGATGTGGTGCACCTGCGACTCCGTCCGGTCCTCGACCACCCGCGTGAACCGCCACCGGCCGAGCAGCCGCGTCGGGTCCGCCACGCCCGCGGCTGTGTCGCTCATCGCCCCACAGTAGGCCGCACGTTGCTAGCGTCAGCACCGTGGAGGCACCGATCGAGATCGCCGGCGTCGTGAAGACCTTCGGCCGCACGCGTGCCCTCGACGGCCTCGACCTGCAGGTCCGCGAGGGCGAGATCCACGGCTTCCTCGGGCCCAACGGCTCGGGCAAGTCCACGACGATCCGTGTCCTGCTCGGCATGCTGCGCATCGACGCAGGATCCGTGCACCTGTTCGGCGCCGACCCGTGGGCGCAGGCGGCAGCACTGCACCGACGACTCGCCTACGTCCCCGGGGAGGTGAACCTGTGGCCGAACCTCACCGGCGGTGAGGTGATCGACCTGCTCGGACGGTTGCGCGGCGGGATCGACGAGGCCAGGCGCGACGAGCTGATCGAGCTGTTCGACCTCGACCCGACGAAGAAGGGACGCGCCTACTCCAAGGGCAACCGGCAGAAGGTCGCCCTCATCTCCGCCCTCGCCGCACGGGTGGAGCTGCTCCTGCTCGACGAGCCCACCTCCGGTCTCGACCCGATCATCGACTCGAGGTTCCGCGACCAGGTCGAGCAGTTCCGCGACAACGGCGGCACCGTGCTCCTGTCCAGCCACATCCTGGCCGAGGTCGAGCACCTCTGCGACCGGGTCAGCATCCTGCGCACGGGGCGGGTGGTCGAGTCCGGCACCCTGCCCGAGCTGCGGCACCTCACGCGGACCTCGATCAAGGCCGACCTCCGAGGACCGGCCGAGGGGCTCGACCAGCTGGCCGGCGTGCACGACCTCGACGTGGACCTCGACGGCCGGCGGGTGAGCTTCGAGGTCGACACCCATCGTCTCGACGAGACGCTCCAGGTCCTCTCACGCTTCGGTGTGCAGACCCTGACCAGCCAGCCGCCGACCCTCGAGGAGCTCTTCCTGCGCCACTACGGCGACCAGGTGGACGCGGGATGAGCGGGCTCGGGACCCTGTTTCGCGGGTTCGTGCGACGGGACCGCTGGCTCATCGTGTGGTTCACCCTGGGCATCACGCTGCTGTACTGGTCGCAGGGCTACGGGGTCGACGGCATCTACACCACCCAGAAGGCCTTCGACGAGGCGGCCGCGATGATGGAGGGCAACGCCGGCTTCATCGCGATGGCCGGACCGGCGCGGGCCCTGAACACGACGGGCGGGCAGGTGGCCTGGCAGTCGACCGCGTTCGGGGCGATCGTCGGCGGGCTGATGAGCATGGTCGTCGTCGGGCGGCACACCCGGGCCGAGGAGGAGTCGGGTCGCGAGGAGCTGCTGCGCTCCGGGGTGGTGGGGCGACGTACGCCCATGACAGCGGCGCTGCTCGTGCTGGTCGTGGCCAATGCCGTCGTCGCCGCCGGCGTCACGGCCAGCCTGGTGGCCTACGGCCTGGCCACCGCGGGCGCCGTCTCGCTCGGGGTCGGGCTGCTCGGCACGGGGCTGGTGTTCGGGGGCGTCGCCCTGCTCGCCGTGCAGCTGACCTCGAGCACCCGCGCCACCTACGGTCTCACCGGAGCGGTCATCGGCCTGTCCTACGCCCTGCGGGCCATCGGCGACGTCAGCGGGAACGGACTGTCCTGGCTCTCCCCGATCGGCTGGTACCAGGGCATGCATGCCTACTCCGGCGAGCGCTGGTGGCCGCTCCTGCTCATCCTCGCGCTGGCGGCGGTGGTCACCTCGGCGGCGTACGTCGCCTTCGACCGGCGGGACCTGGGCTCCGGGCTCTGGGTCGCCCGCCCCGGCCCCGCCCACGCCTCGGCGGGCCTGCGCAGCGGCACCGGGCTGGCGTGGCGGCTCCAGCGGCCCAGCCTCTACGGATGGATCCTGGGCATGTTCCTGGCCGGTCTGAGCTTCGGCACGTTCGGCGACGACGTGGAGGCCCTGCTGGGCGACTCTCCCGCGGCCCGGTCGATGTTCGGCATGGGCAGCGAGATCGTGCTGGACGCGTTCTACGCCGCCACGGCCGCGATGCTCGCGGTGATCGCGGCCGGCTTCACGGTCTCCTCGGCGCTGCGGCCGAGGAGCGAGGAGGACCAGGGCCGGCTGGAGGCACTGGCCGCCACCGCGCTCCCCCGCCGCCGCTGGCTCCTGGGACACCTGGCCGTCACGGTGGTCGGGACGGCGGTGGTGATGGTGATCACGGGCCTCGGGGTGGGACTCGGCTACGGGCTGGTCAGCGACGACTGGGGGCGCTACTGGCGGCTCGTCGGCGCGTGCGTGGTGATGATTCCGCCGGTGCTCGTCCTGGGTGCGCTCGCCCGAGCGCTGCACGGGTGGCTGCCCCGGGCGGCGACGCTCGCCTGGCTGGGTCTGGTCTTCTGCGCCGTCGTCCTCTACTTCGGCGACCTGCTCGACTTCCCCCAGTGGGTGCTCGACCTGTCCCCGTTCACCCACGTGGGCACCTATCCGGCCGGGTCGGTCGACTGGTGGGGCGTCGGCGGGGTGCTGGCCGTGGCGGCGCTGCTCAGCGGTGCGGGGCTGTGGCGCTTCGGGCGCCGCGACCTGATGTGAGCGGTCTCAGCTCGTCGGCGACGCGCTCGCGCTGGCCTCGATGCTGGCCAGGTCGTCAGGTGAGTAGCACGCCTGGGTGAGGTCGACGAAGGGTTCCGACCACGCCTTCCCCATCTTCTGCAGCCTCGCGTCGTAGGTCCGCATCACGCGCTCCTGGGCCGCGCGCTGGTCGCTGTCGATGCCGGCCAGCATCCCCGAGACCACCTCGGCCCGCGCGGTGAACGTCCCCGAGGCCCTGGTGAGCTCCTTGCGGCATCGCCCGGGGAGATCGTGGGTGGCGAGGTCGTCCATGGTCGCCGCCACCTTTCCCAGGGACCGCTGGAACGGGTCGAGCAGCGCGTGCCAGCACCTGCGCCAGGCGGCGTACCCCTTGCCGCCGGCCGCGTCGCACGCGTCCTTGCGCTTCTGTGCCGTCGCGGCCACCGCGCCCCTGCGCGCCTGCTCGGCGACCTTGTTGATCCGGTCGGTGTCGGTGCGCACGAAGTAGGCCGCCGACGGGCTCTTCGACGGACTGGCCGACGGGCCTGCGTCCACGTCGTCGTCGTCGGACGTCGCGTCCGCCCCCGAACCGCACCCGGCGAGCAGAAGCGCGCCGAGCAGGGCCGCCGCCAGCATCCGCACCATGGGACAACTGTGGGCAGCACCCGCGTCGGGGTCAATGACCCGTTGGGGTCACTCGCGCAGGCCCAACAGGTGCTCGACCTGCGGGAACTGGCGCTGCAACGCCCGCACGTGGGGCGCGACCGCCGGGTGCCGGAACTTCCCGGCCAGGGCACCCTCGCCGCGCGCGGCCTGGGCGAGCGCCCACTCGGTCCGGCTGAGCACGGTGTACACCGCGGTGACGCGCGCGGCGACCGCGATCGCCTCCGCGTCGGGAGCACGCCCGAGCACGTCGCCGACACCGCCGAGGAACGACTCCAGCAGCACCTCGAAGTCCTCCCGGCACGACAGGGCGTAGTAGCCGAGGTCCGTCCCCACCGGGCCCCACCCGAAGCACTGCCAGTCCACGGCGACGACGTCCTCGCCGACCCTGGCCAGGAAGTTCGCCGGCACCGCGTCGCCGTGCAGGCGTCCCTCAGGACCGTCGGCGCAGCGCTCCAGCCAGTGCCCGCGGCGCTGCCACAGCCGCTCGGCGACGTCGGCGACAGGCGTGCGGGCCAGCGTCGGCCACCCCTGTCGCGTCTCCGCCATCGCCAGCCGGTCGGCGAGCAGGCCGCGGGAGGCCCAGCCGGGCGCCGTTCGGGCGGCGCCGGCGAAGCGACCCAGCGCGCGTGCCACGAACAGTGCCGGGGGCGGATCACCCGGCTGCTCGAGGGTCCAGATCGTGACGCCTTCCCCGTCCTCCTCCACCGTGCCGTGCACCGGTGGCACCAGGCCCGGCCCGGTGACCACCTCGGGGTGCAGCGCCACCTCGGCCTCGCGGCGCCAGTAGCCGACGTAGCCGGGGTCGTTCAGCGCTCGCCCCGAGTCGGTCGGGGCACCCAACCGCTTGACCACCCACCGACGGCCTCCGGTCTCGGCCAGCCACAGCCCCGTGGCAGTGGGGCCCCCGGCACCGCGCAGCGGACGCCACGAGGGGTCCGGCTCCCACATGGCCACTCCCGTCGGTGCGCGCTCAGGCGTTGGTGACGCTCATCCTGACAGAGCACGCGTCGACCACGGCCTGCTCCAGCACGGAGCGTCGGGGGTCCGGCACCGCCAGCACCGGGGGTACGACGACCAGCCCCGTCAGCCGCGGATCGACGAGGACGAGCTCGAGCGCACCCTGGTCACCGCCGGTCACCACCGGTCCGAGTCCCGTGAGCAGCCGGGCCGCGTGACCGGCCGCCGCGTCGTACGCCGCCCGCGCCTGGTTGTCCCGCCGGCGCGCGAACCGCTGCTGGCTCTGCCCGCCCGCCTTGGTGCGGCCCTGCACGTGCCGCTGTCCGACCTTGGACTCCACGAGGCGTTCTCCGGAGAGCCGGGCGACCGCGAAGCCGCCCTTGCGCACGAGCAGCACGCCCCAGTCGTCGGGCGGCACACAGCCTGCGGCGAAGGCCGCGACGTCGGCCTCCCCGGCGTGGTCACGACCGAACGGCGGCGCCGCCTCGAAGACCGACCCGTCCGCCGCGAGCCCGGTGAGCCGGCCCTCGCGTACGCCGAGCGCGGTCTCGCCGTGCCGGGTGGTGAAGTTGCGCACCCACCGGTCGAGCCGGGGCACCGGCACCAACACGTCGGGCACGCTCAGGTCCAGGTGACCCTGGCGAGCTCGCGCCAGAGCTCCAAGCCCTCGGCGGTCAGCTCGTCCGTGCGGTTCCACAGCGCGAGGTAGAGCACCTCGGCCGGGGCCTTGAGGACCACGTCGGCACGACCGTGCCGGTGCCAGCGGCCGGGCGCGCCCTCGTCGAGGCGCTCGACGACCGGGGGCTCGGCGCTCACGTGCACCAGCCAGGACCGCTCGACGTCGGTGGGGTGGATGCCGAACACGACGGGCTTCTCGGTGCGCAGCGGCGAGCTCTTCCGGGAGAGGAAGCCGGTCAGCAGCTCGTCGATGCCGTCGAGCGCCATCTTGCGGGTGATCCAGGTGTCCTCGGCCCGCGGCATCCGGCCGAGCGCGGCGGCGAGGGCGTCCACCGAGTGGATCGTGGTCTCGTGGCACTGGCGTCGGGCCCAGAACCGGCGCGGCGACGGCGCGTCGTCGAGGAAGACGGGGGTCTCGAGATCCTCGGGGGCCTCCTGGATCGCGGTGACGAGGCGAAGACCGCCCTCGCGCAGCCAGGTGACCGGGTCCTCGAGCGCGAGCGCCTCGTTCTCGATCGCGCGGGTGTCGACCCGCTCACCGGCGATCCGGCCGATGGCCCACCGGTGCACCATCCCCTGGTGGGCGACCAGGTGTCGCACGTCCCACCCCGGGGTCGTGGGCACCGGTGCGTCCAGGCCGGCGCGGCGGGCCTCGTCGGTGAACGCCGCCAGCGCCTCGCGCAGCCCTTCGAGGTGCTCGGACAAGCCGACGTCGAGGTCCATGGCCAGGCTCAGACGTTGAACCCGAGGGCGCGCAGCTGCTCGCGGCCGTCGTCGGTGATCTTGTCCGGGCCCCACGGGGGCATCCAGACCCAGTTGATCGTCACGTCACCCACGAGCCCCTCGAGCGCGGAGTTGGTCTGGTCCTCGATGACGTCGGTCAGCGGGCACGCCGCCGAGGTGAGCGTCATGTCGAGCACCGCGTTGGAATGGTCGTCGAGGTGCACGTCGTAGACGAGACCGAGGTCGACGACGTTGATGCCCAGCTCGGGGTCGACGACGTCCTTCATCGCCTCCACCACGTCGTCCTTGGTGGCCGTCGCGGTGCCGCCACCGGCGGCCTCGGGCACCTCGGGCAGGTCCGAGTGGTTCGTGGACTGGGTGTCGGTCATGACTCCTCCTTGGGGGTGGCGGTGGCGGTGGCCACCGTCCCGGCTTGGGTGGCGGCGTCCTTGAACGCCATCCACGAGAGCAGGGCGCACTTGATGCGTGCGGGGAACTTCGCGACGCCGGCGAAGGCGACGCCGTCCTCGAGGACCTCCTCGTCGGGCTCGACCGTGCCCCGGCCGTGCATCAGCTGCACGAACGCCTCGTGGGTCTGCATCGCCTCCGCGAGCGGCCGGCCGATCACCAGGTCGGTCATCACCGAGGTCGCGGCCTGGCTGATCGAGCACCCCTCGGCGTCGTAGGACACGTCGGCGACGACCTCGGCCCCGTGCTCGCCCTCGAGCTGCACCCGCAGGGTCACCTCGTCCCCACAGGTGGGGTTCACGTGGTGCACCTCGGCGCCGTACGGCTCCCGCAGTCCCGCGTGGTGCGGAGTGCGGTAGTGGTCGAGGATGATCTCCTGGTACAGGCTGTCCAGATCCATCAGGCAGGCCCCCCGGCGGTGCGCTGGCGCAACGCTTGGTCGGTCGGTGTCGGGGACACCTTGAAGTAGTCCTTGGTGAAGTGCAACGCCTCGACCAGCGCGTCGATTTCCTCGGGCGTCGTGTAGAGGTACGACGAGGCCCGCACCGAGCTCTGCACCCCGAAGCGGCGGTGCGCGGGCTTCGCGCAGTGGTGCCCGGCACGCACCGCGACACCGCGGCTGTCCAGCGTCTGCGCGACGTCGTGCGGGTGCACGCCGGCAACCTCGAAGGACACGGCGCCACCGCGGGCCGTCGGGTCGGTGGGGCCGATCACGCTCACCCCGCCCACGCTCGCGAGGCCGTCGAGGAGGTAGCCGGTGACGGCCTGCTCGTGACGATGGATGTTCTCCATGCCGATCTCGGTCAGGTAGTCCACGGCCGTGCCGAGGCCGACCGCCTCGACGATCGGCGGGGTGCCGGCCTCGAAGCGGTGCGGGATCGCGGCGTACGTCGACCGCTCCATGGTGACGGTGGCGATCATCTCGCCTCCGCCGAGGAAGGGCGGCAGCTCCGCGAGCAGCTCTCCCTTGCCCCACAGCACGCCGATCCCGGTGGGCCCGGTGACCTTGTGACCGGTGAAGACGAGGAAGTCCGCGTCCACGGCCTGCACGTCCACGGGCAGCTGGGGTGCCGCCTGCGACGCGTCGAGCACCACGACCGCACCCACCTCGTGGGCGCGGCGGGCGATCTCGGCGACCGGGTTGACGGTGCCGAGCATGTTCGAGACCCAGGTCAGCGAGACCACCTTGGTGCGCTCGGTGATCAGCTCGTCGATGTTCGACAGGTCGAGCTGCCCGTCGTCGGTCAGCCCGAACCAGCGCAGCTCGGCGTCCTTGCGCTGGGTGAGCAGCTGCCACGGGACGATGTTGGAGTGGTGCTCCATCTCGGTGATCACCACACGGTCACCGGCCTGCACCTCGAGCGGCCCGGCCCACGTCATCGTGCTCGCGACCAGGTTGAGCGCCTCGGTCGCGTTCTTGGTGAAGATCACCTCGTCGCGCGACGGCGCGTTGACGAACCGGGCCACCTTGTCGCGGGCGCCCTCGAAGGCCTCCGTCGACTCCCCGCCGAGCTGGTGCATCGCACGGGCCACGTTGGCGTTGTGGTGCTCGAGATGGTCGACCATCGAGTCGATGACCACCTGCGGCTTCTGCGAGGTGTTGGCGCTGTCGAGGTAGACCAGCGGCTGGTCGCCGCTGACCCGGCGCTCCAGGATCGGGAAGTCCTTGCGGATGACCTCCAGCTGTGGCAACAAGCCTTCCATCAGGACTCCTCTCGGGTCGCCGGGTTTCGAGACGCTCGCATGCGCTCGCTCCTCAACCAGCGTCACGCACGCGCCGTGACGTATTTGTCGTAGCCCTCGGCCTCGAGCTGGTCGGCCAGCTCGGGCCCGCCTTCCTCGACCATCCGCCCGTCGACGAAGACGTGCACGTAGTCGGGGGTGATGTAGCGCAGGATGCGGGTGTAGTGCGTGATCAGCAGCACGCCCTTGTCGCCGTCCTCCTTGAACCGGTTGACGCCCTCGGAGACGATCTTGAGCGCGTCGATGTCGAGGCCGGAGTCGGTCTCGTCGAGGACCGCCACCTTGGGGTCGAGCAGCTCGAGCTGGACGATCTCGTGGCGCTTCTTCTCACCACCGGAGAAGCCCTCGTTCACCGAACGCTGGGAGAAGGTCGGGTCCATCTTGACCTTCTCCATCGCCGTGTTGACGTCCTTGACCCAGGTGCGCAGCTTGGGCGCCTCGCCGTCGATGGCGGTCTTCGCGGTGCGCAGGAAGTTCGCGACGGAGACGCCGGGCACCTCGACGGGGTACTGCATCGCGAGGAACAGCCCGGCGCGGGCGCGCTCGTCGACGCTCATGGAGAGCACGTCGACGCCGTCGAGGGTGACCGAGCCCTCGGTCACGGTGTACTTCGGGTGGCCCGCGATCGAGTAGGCGAGCGTCGACTTGCCCGAGCCGTTGGGGCCCATGATGGCGTGGGTCTCGCCGTCGCGGATGGTGAGGTCGACGCCCTTGAGGATCTCCTTGGGGCCGTCCTCGGTGTCGACCGAGACGTGCAGGTTCTTGATCTCCAGCGTTGCCATGTCAGTGGTGCTCCTTCAGCCCGCGAGGGGCGAGTCGATGTCGATGAGTACGTCGTCCCCGTCGACGTGGACGGGGTAGACCGCGACCGGCTCGGTGGCCGGGGGCCCGGTCGGCTTGCCGGTGCGGAGGTCGAAGCGGGAGCCGTGCATCCAGCACTCGATGGTGCAGTCCTCCACGTCGCCCTCGGAGAGCGCGACGGCCGCGTGGCTGCACTCGTCCTCGATGGCGAACAGCTCGTCGTCGTGCCGGACGATCGCCACGTCGAGCCCGTCGACCTCGACGCGGTAGGGCTTGCTGTCGGTGAGCTCGGCGAACGAGCAGGCGCGGGTGAAGCTCATCGAGCAACCTCCCCGAACGCCACCTTGGAGACGTTCTTCTCCAGCTCGGCCTCGACCGTGTGCACCAGCTGTTCCTCGAGCTCGGGGACGCCGATCTTGCGGATCAGGTCGTTGAAGAACCCGTGCACCACCAGGCGGCGGGCCTCGGACTCCTCGATGCCCCGCGAGCGCAGGTAGAACAGCTGGTTGTCGTCGAACCTTCCCGTGGCCGACGCGTGGCCGGCGCCCTCGATCTCGCCGGTCTCGATCTCGAGGTTCGGCACCGAGTCGGCCTGGCAGCCGTCGGTGAGCACGAGGTTGCGGTTCTCCTCGTAGGTCTCGATGCCCTCGGCGACCTTGCGGATGAGCACGTTGCCGATCCACACGGCGTGGGCGCCCTCGCCCTGCAGCGCGCCCTTGTAGACGACGTTGCTGCGCGTGTGCGGCGCGTTGTGGTCGACGAAGAGCCGGTGCTCGATGTGCTGGCCCTCGTCGGCGAAGTACATGCCGAGCATCTCGACCGACCCGCCGGGGCCGGCGTACTCGGTGGTGACGTCGTGGCGCACCACGTCCCCACCGATGGAGACGGCGACGTGCCGCAGCGTGCCGTCGCGGCCGACGCGGGCGTGCTGGGTGGAGTGGTGCACGGCGTCGTCGTCCCAGTCCTGCACGGTGACGACGGTGAGCTCGGCGCTGTCGCCGACGACGATCTCGACGTTGTCGGCCAGCGTCGCGCTACCGACGAAGCGCAGCACCACGGTCGCCTTGGAGAAGGCGCCGGCCCGCACGACGAGGTGTCCGGCGGAGGCCACCTCGTTGCCGGTGCCGGTGACGGTCACGGTGGTCGCCTGCTCGCCGGTGTGCTCGGCGGGCACGTCGACGAGGAACACCGAGTCGGCGGCCTGCCAGGCACGCGCGCTCACCCGGTCGGGCGGCACCAGGCCGGAGGCGCCCCGCGCCTCGTGGTCGGCGCCGACGCGCTCGGCACTGACACCGGGGGCGGCCTCGACCGCCACCTCGATGGAGTGCCCGTCGAGGGGCGCGTCCTTGTGGATCCCGTGCAGCCGCTTGAGCGGCGTGAACCGCCACACCTCCTCGCGCCCCGTCGGCACCTCGTGGTCAGCGACGTCGAACGACCCCTCGGGGTGCAGGTGCGAGACCACCCGCTCGGGCTGCTCGAGCGCGTCACGAACGCTTTCAGTTGCAACAGTCACTGGTTACTTGCCTTTGGCTTTCTGTGGTGATGCGGGACGAGCCGCAGCGGTGCGGACCGACGCCGCCGGGCGGGTCGTGGATGGGACTGGCCCCCCGCGGAGCGAGGAACGAGCGGAGCGGGGTGGTTGGCCCGCCCGGCGGCGGCGGGCCGCGCCCACGGCGGGTGGCCGAAGGGTCACCCAACAGCCCCTTCCATCTGGAGCTCGATCAGCCGGTTCAGCTCCAGGGCGTACTCCATCGGGAGCTCCTTGGCGATCGGCTCGACGAACCCGCGCACGATCATCGCCATCGCCTCGTCCTCCTCCATGCCTCGCGACATCAGGTAGAACAGCTGGTCGTCGGAGACCTTGGAGACGCTCGCCTCGTGCCCCATGGACACGTCGTCCTCGCGGATGTCGACGTAGGGGTAGGTGTCGGAGCGGCTGATCTGGTCGACCAGGAGCGCGTCGCACAGCACGTTGCTCTTGGAGCCGTGGGCGCCCTCGTTGATCTGGATCAGCCCGCGGTACGACGTACGGCCGCCGCCGCGCGCCACGGACTTGGACAGGATCGAGCTGGACGTGTTCGGCGCGGCGTGGACCATCTTGGCGCCGGCGTCCTGGTGCTGGCCCTCGCCGGCGAAGGCGATGGAGAGCGTCTCACCCTTGGCGTGCTCGCCCATCAGGTAGACGGCGGGGTACTTCATCGTGACCTTGGAGCCGATGTTGCCGTCGACCCACTCCATGGTGGCGCCGGCCTCGCAGGTCGCCCGCTTGGTGACGAGGTTGTAGACGTTGTTCGACCAGTTCTGGATGGTCGTGTAGCGGCAGCGGCCGCCCTTCTTGACCACGATCTCGACCACGGCGGAGTGCAGCGAGTCCGAGCTGTAGATCGGCGCGGTGCAGCCCTCGACGTAGTGCACGTAGGCGTCCTCGTCGACGATGATCAGCGTCCGCTCGAACTGGCCCATGTTCTCGGTGTTGATCCGGAAGTAGGCCTGCAGCGGGATGTCGACGTGCACGCCGGGCGGCACGTAGATGAAGGACCCGCCCGACCACACCGCGGAGTTGAGCGCGGAGAACTTGTTGTCCCCGACGGGGATCACGGTGCCGAAGTACTCCTCGAAGATCTCCGGGTGCTCCTTGAGCGCCGTGTCGGTGTCGAGGAACAGCACGCCCTGGGCCTCGAGCTCCTCGTTGATCTTGTGGTAGACGACCTCGGACTCGTACTGAGCGGCGACACCGGAGACGAGACGGGCCTTCTCGGCCTCGGGGATGCCGAGCTTGTCGTAGGTGTTCTTGATGTCCTCGGGCAGGTCGTCCCAGGTCTGGGCCTGCTTCTCGGTGGACCGCACGAAGTACTTGATGTTGTCGAAGTCGATGCCGCCGAGGTCGGAGCCCCACTTCGGCATCGGCTTGCGCTCGAAGAGCTTGAGGCCCTTCAGGCGCAGGTCGAGCATCCACTGCGGCTCGTCCTTCTTCGAGGAGATGTCGCGCACGACGGCCTCGTTGAGGCCACGCTGCGCGGTCGCGCCGGCGTCGTCACGGTCGGCCCAGCCGAACTCGTAGCGGCCGATGCCCTTCAGCTCGGGGTTCAGCTCTTCGATGGAGGTCACTGCGCCACCTTCTCTGCGTTGGACTTCTGGAGGTCGGGGATGCTCGTCGTGCACACGCCGTCGCCGTGGGCGATCGTCGCGAGTCGCTGCACGTGGCGACCGAGCACGCGACTGATCGCCGCCGTCTCGGCCTCGCACAGCTGGGGGAACTCGTGGGCCACGTGGGCCACGGGACAGTGCTGCTGGCACAGCTGCTCGCCCATGGGCAGGTCCCGTGCTGCGGCAGCGTAGCCCTCGTTGCTCAGCACCCGGGCGAGGGCCTCGACGGGCCCCAGGTCCGGCTCGGCGGCGCGGACCCCGGCGAAGCCCTTCTCGATGAACTCCACCCGCCGCTGGGCGAACGCGCGTACGGCGTCCTCCCCGCCGGTCTCGGCGAGGAAGCGCATGGCCTGCACGGCCAGGTCGTCGTACTGCTGGTCGAAGTGGTCGCGACCGCGCTCGGTGAGCGCGAAGACCTTCGCCGGACGGCCCCGGCCGCGGACCGCGGTGGTGCGCGGCTCGCGCGCCTCGACGGCGTCGTCCTCGATCAGCTGGTCGAGGTGGCGACGCACCGCGGCGGGCGTCAGCTCGAGACGCTCGGCCAGCGCGGCTGCCGTGGAGGGGCCGTTGACCAGGATCGACCACACGACGCGCTCACGCGTCGGCTGGTCGTGCTGGCTGATTTCCACAACACAAGTGTGCCCTTATTGGGTGGGGCCCTTCAAATAAGGCGACCCTAACCACCTGTTGCCGCGCCGAGAGGTCCCCGTACGGTCGGTCCATGCACACCTCCGAGCTGCTCGTCGACGCCTTCGTCCGGATCCGCGAGCTGTACGCCGACCTCCCCGCCGACCTGTCCCCCGAGGCCGCCCACCACCGGCCCGACGGCGCCGGCAACTCCATCGCCTGGCTGCTGTGGCACGTCGCCCGCGTGCAGGACGACCACGTGGCCGGTCTCGCCGAGGGTCGCCAGGCCTGGCACGACGGCTGGTCGCGCCGCTTCGACCTCCCGTACGACCACGACGACATCGGCTTCGGGCACACCTCCGAGGAGGTCGACACCCTGCGCATCGACGACCTCCAGACCCTCGTGGACTACCACGACGCGGTCCACGACCTGACCCTCGAGTACCTCGGCGGGGTCGACGCCCGCGAGCTCGACCGGGTGGTCGACCGTCGCTGGGACCCGCCGGTCACGGCCGGCGTACGACTGGTGAGCCTGCTCGGCGACTGCCTGCAGCACCTGGGCCAGGCGGCCTACGTGAAGGGGCTGCCTTCACTACCGGACTGAGATCGCCGAACCGTCCTCGAATTTTTGGGAACGGCTGATTCACTGTGCGTGGCTCGGGGTAGGAGCCAATTGCCACCGAGCTTGCGAAGGAAACGTCCGTTGAGCCTGCGTGCCGTGCTCCACTCACGCACCGTCCTGGTCCTGGGACTCGCCGTCAGCGTCCTGGTCCCCGCGCTCACCCTTCCGCGACTGCCCCACGTCGCCATCTGGCCGGTCCTCCTCGGCCTGGTCCCCTTCGTGATCGGCAAGTACCTCCTGTGCCCGCTGCGCTGGCGAGTGGTCACCCCGGCCGGGCTGACACGCCGCTGGCACGTGCGGGCGTACGCCGAGTCCGAGCTCGTCGGGCTGGTCACCCCGGTGCACGTCGGGGCCGACCTGTGGCGCATCCACCGGCTCACCCGCACCGGCCTCCAGCGTGGCGACGCCGTGATGAGCGTCGGCGTGGACCGGATGGTGGGCGCCATCGGCCTGGCGGCGTTCGTCGGGTTCGCTGGCACCGCCCTGCCCGGCCGGATGCTGCTCGTGGCGCTCGGCGTCGGCGTCCTCGCCGTCATCGCGGCGCTGGTCGTGCGCCGGTTCCGTCCCGAGTGGCTCCCCACGGGGCCGCTCCCCCGTCCTCGTCAGCTCGTGCACGCCCTGGCGCTCTCCACCGGCTACCAGCTCGGCATCGCGGCGCTGCTGTTCGGGACAGTGGCCGCGACGGGACACACCCTGTCTCCGTTGGCGGTGCTCGGCGCCTTCGGCGCCAGCCAGCTCGCCGGCGCCGTCCCCGGACCCAACGGCGCCAGTCCGCGCGACGCGGCGCTCGTCGTGGCCCTGGTGGCCCTCGGCGTCCCGTGGACCGCCGCCGCGGGAGCGGTCGCGCTCAAGGCGGCGCTGGCCTGGCTGCCGGCGCTCGTCCTCGGCGGTGTCAGTCTCGTGCTGACCCGCCGGGCGCTGGCCCGCGCGGGTGCCGCGGTGCCCGCGACCGCCTGACGGTGAGATAGACCACCGCGACCGTTTGCCCCTCTCGGGACCTTCGCCTCGCGACGGCCGCCGCGGCGCGCGTCCACCATGGCTTGCGGGGGTCCGTCCACGTGCCCGGGAATGGCGATGATGTACCTGCAGCGCACCTCGAGGGTCGTGTCGCCACGGCTGGCCTGGGTGCTCGGCCAGGCCGGCGTGGTCGCGATCGGGGTGTTCGTCTACTTCCGCATCCGCGGGCTCACCGAGACCTCGTTGGCGACAGCGCAGGCGCACGGGCGCGACATCGTCTCCCTGGAGCGGACCCTCGGGCTGGACGTCGAGCCACAGCTCCAGGCGTGGGTGGCGCCGTCGGAGACGCTGCGCACCCTGGCCAACTGGGTCTACATCTGGGGCCACTGGCCGGTGATCATCGCGACGATGATCTGGCTCGCCTGGCACCACCGACGTGAGTTCCTGCGGCTGCGCGACGCGATGATCGTCTCGGGTGCCCTGGGGATGCTGGTGTTCGTGAGCTACCCGGTCGCGCCGCCGCGACTGCTCAGCATCGGGCTGGTGGACACCGTCACGGAGAGCTCCAAGGCCTACCGCGTCCTGCAGCCGCCGGGCTTCGTCAACCAGTACGCCGCCATGCCGAGCCTGCACTCCGGGTGGGACCTGCTCGTGGGGATCGCGATCTTCACGGCCGCCACGACGCTCGCGCTGCGGGTCGTGGGCGTCGCCCTGCCGGTCCTGATGGCGCTGGCCGTGGTGGCCACCGCCAACCACTACGTGCTCGACGTCGTCGCCGGCATCGCGCTCGTCCTCGTGGGTCACCTGGTCGCCCTCCAGCTCGAGCGGAGACGCGACCGCAGGCAGGCGGCGGCGGACGCAGGGACGCCATGACCGTGCTGGCCATCGCCCATCGGGCGGGAAACTCCCTCGCCGCCCTGCACGAGGCGAACACGCTCGGCGTCGACGTCATCGAGTGCGACGTGCACCAGTACCGCGGCCGGCTGGAGGTGCGGCACCTCAAGACGGTGGGACCGCTGCCGTTCCTCTGGGACCGCTGGGAGCTGCACGCGGGGGCGGCCCCGCGGCTGGGCCTCGGCGAGCTGCTCGAGGCCGAGGAGCACGGCACCACCTTCATGCTGGACATGAAGGGGCGCAGCGTGTCGGCGGCCCGGTCGGTCGCGGAGTTCCTGCACTCGGGCGGCCACCACCAGCCGGTGCTGGTGTGCGGTCGCTGGTGGCCCTCGGTGGAGCGGCTCGCCGAGCTCCCCTACGTGCGCCCGGTGCTCTCCGCCCGCCACCGGCTCGAGCTGCGCCGCCTCCGGCACCGCCTCGCCGCCGGCTCCCCCGTGCACGGGGCGTCGGTCCACCGGTCGTTGCTGGACGCCGACGTGGTCGCCGAGCTGCACCGCCACGTCGAGGTCGTGATGACCTGGCCGATCAACGACGTCGCCTCGCTCGACGCGATGCTCGCAATCGGGGTGACGGGCATCATCAGCGACGAGCACCACGTGCTCGCGGAGCTCAAGGCCCGTCAGCACGGGTGACCCACTGCTCCGTAGAATCGCCGGGTGCCCGCCCCCTCCACCCCCACGGCAACGGCCGGTCCCGCCGTCGCGGTGTCCGGGCTGGTGATGCGGTACGGCGACAAGGTGGCCGTGGACCACCTCGACCTCACCGTCGAGCGGCACACGATCACCGCGGTCCTCGGGCCCAACGGCGCGGGCAAGACCACGACGCTGGAGACCTGCGAGGGCTACCGCAGGCCGCAGCAGGGCTCCGTGTCGGTCCTGGGCCTGGACCCGCAGCGCCAGCGGCGCGACCTCCTCCCCCGCATCGGCGTGATGCTGCAGGACGGCGGCGCCTGGTCGGGCGTCCGGGCGGTCGAGATGCTGCGGCACATCGCGCGGCTGCACGCCGAGCCCCTCGACGTCGACGCGCTCGCCGAACGCCTGGGTCTGGAGGACTGCGGGCGCACGCCGTACCGACGTCTCTCCGGCGGCCAGCAGCAGCGGCTCAAGCTCGCCATGGCCATCGTCGGGCGCCCCGAGCTCGTCTTCGTCGACGAGCCGACGGCGGGCATGGACCCGGCGGTGCGGCGTACGACGTGGGAGCTGCTGCGAGAGCTGCGCGAGGACGGGGTCACCGTGGTCCTCACCACCCACCACATGGACGAGGCCGAGCGCCTGGCCGACCACCTCCACATCATCGACCGCGGTCGGCTGATCGCCACCGGCACGCCCCTGGAGCTCACCCGCGGGGGCACCTCCACGATCCGCCTGGTGGTGACCCGGCCGTTCCCCGACCACGCCCCGTCGTCGCTGCAGGCAGCCCTCGGGGAGGCCGTGGAGGTCAGCACGATCAGCCCGGTCACGCTGCTGATCACCGGGGAGGCCGACAGCCGCACGCTGTCGCGGGTCTCGTCGTGGTGCGAGCAGCACGACGTCCTCCCGGAGTCCCTCAACCTCGGCCGCCGCAACCTCGAGGACGTCTTCCTCGAGCTCACCGGCCGCGGGCTGGTCGAGCAGGAGGTGGCGCGATGACGGGTCCCGGTCGTCTCCAGCGCCGCGAGGCCACCTTCGCGCCCCGACCCGGCGCCGCGCCGCTGCACCGCCAGGTGCTCGCCCAGGCCGCGATGGAGTCGCGCCTGATGCTGCGCAACGGCGAGCAGCTGCTGCTCGCGGTGGTCATCCCGGTGATCGTCCTCATCGGGGGCGTCCAGGGCGCCGAGCACCTCGGCCTGCAGTTCTCGCGTCCCCCCGTCGACGTCTTCGCCCCCGGCGTGCTGGCCCTGGCGGTGATGTCCACGGCGTTCACCTCGCTCGCGATCGCGACCGGGTTCGAGCGCCGCTACGGGGTGATCAAGCGGCTGGGGTCCTCGCCGCTGCCGCGCTCCGGGCTGCTGCTCGGCAAGGTGGGCGCGCTCCTGCTGGTCGAGGCGGTGCAGGTCCTGGTGATCTCGCTGGTGGCACGCCTGCTCGGCTGGGACCCGCACGGCGGTGTCCTGGCAGCGGCGCTGACGATCGTGCTGGGGACGGCCGCGTTCGCCGCGCTCGGTCTCTTCGTGGCCGGGGTGATGCGCGCCGAGGCCACCCTGGCGCTCGCCAACCTGGTCTACCTGCTGCTGATGGCCGGCGGCGCGGTCGTGCTCCCGGCCTCGGCGTACGGCGGCTTCGGCGGCGTCGCCCGCCTGCTGCCCTCCGGGGCGCTGGGCGAGGGCCTGCGCCACGCCTTCTGGTACGGCGACCCCCGGTGGAGCTCGCTGCTCGTCCTCCTCGTGTGGGCAGCAGTGGGCGCCGCCCTGACCGCGAGGACGTTCACGTGGGAGTGACCCAGATGCCACCGGCCGACGACCTCGACACCCGGCGCGGCGCCCGCCTGGGCGGCCGCGCCTGGTTGCGGCGGTTCGCGTGGGCCACCCTCGTGGGCAACATCGGCATCGTGCTCACCGGCGGTGCGGTGCGGCTGACGGCCTCGGGGCTGGGCTGTCCGACGTGGCCGCGCTGCACCGAGGAGTCGTTCACGCCGCACGGCGCCCTCGACTTCCACTCCGCGATCGAGTTCGGCAACCGCACGGTCACCTTCGTGCTCACCGCCATCGCCGTGGGCACCTTCGTGACGGCCTGGCAGTCGGGGCGCCGCGACCTCCGGGTGCTCGCGCTGTGGCTCGGTCTGGGCATCCCCGCGCAGGCGGTGGTCGGCGGGATCACGGTGCTCACCGACCTGAACCCGTGGATCGTGTCGTTCCACCTCCTGGTCTCGCTGGCGATCATCAGCCTGGCGGTGCTCTACCTGCACCGGATCGACACCCCCGCCGGGGCCGCTCCGCCCACACGCTCCCGGCTGCTGCCGTTGGCCTGGGCGACGTACGCCGCCGGCTGGGTGGTCCTCTATCTCGGCACGGTGGTGACCGGCTCGGGACCGCACGCCGGCGACCTCGACGTCCCGCGCAACGGCCTGGACCCGCTCCAGCTCTCCCAGCTGCACGCGGACGCGGTGTTCCTGTTCATCGGCCTCACCGTGGGGCTGGCGCTGGCGTTGCGCGCGGTCGGCGCGCCCGCACACGTCCGGCGTGCCGCGCTGGTCCTTCTGCTCGTGGAGCTTGCCCAGGGCCTGGTCGGTTTCGTGCAGTACTTCACCGATCTCCCCGTGGTCCTCGTCGCCGTGCACCTGCTGGGCGCGGCGGTCCTCACCGCGGTGCTCACCCGCGTCGTCATCCTCGTGCGCGAGCCGGGAGTCGGCGGCGGCTCAGGACGCGAGCACGAGGCCGCTGGGGTCGACGGGGTCGACGGGCGAGCCTGAGCCCGAGCCGTCTCGGGGCACCCGTCTGGTGCCGGAGTGGTCGACGAGGTAGGTCGCGCCGTAGGGATCGCGCCAGACGTAGAGGCCGGGGAAGGGTTGTCGCACGGCCCACCGGCCATGGGTCTTGATGCGGTGGTGGAATCCGGTCATCGGTCCGTAGTTGCCGACGCGGGACTGGCCCGGCGGCCCGTCGTGGGCGTAGGGGACGGTGTGGTCGATCTGCGTCGATCGTGTCGTGTTGGCCGCGAAGGGGAACGTGTCGGCCGGTGTCAGCAGCCGCACTGCCTCGCGGTGTCGGCGTGGGACCTCCCACGCGTCCACCGGCACCTGGTCGAGCGGATCCAGGACCGGGGTGATGGTGAACCGCGCCCGATCGCCCAGGTGCTGCCGCACCCACTCGGCGGTGACTGGCCCGCAGCCCTCGACGCGAGCGACGCCGTTCCCCGCAAAGCCGGCCAGGTGCACGAACAGTCGCACCGCGGGCAGCAGCTTGTCGTCGTCCACCACGCCGCCTCCGGGGCTGGCGGCGGCCTCCGGGTCGAACCGCTGCGGCACCGGAGCCTCGGCGGGCTCCTCGCTCAGCTGGCGCTTGCGCTCCTCGAAGGCACGCAGGACGGCCACTGCCTGCACCGGGTTGGCCATGATCAGCACTGCCTTGACCCGGCGGTCGTCGAGGCTGGAGCCGTCGCCCAGCATCAGCAGTGCCTGGGCGAGGTAGGCGACGGTGGCGTCGATGCGCGCGATGGTGGCGAAGTCGGCGCGCACGTAGAAGCCGCGCGTCCCGTGCTCGGTCGAGCGCGTCGCCTTCGCGAAGGTTCGGCGGGCGGCCTCCTCCTCGCGCGCCTGGGCGGAGACCGGGTCGGCGGCGACGATGCTCGCCTCCACGAGCGCCTCGAAACGGCTCCACGACAGGCGCCCGTCGGCGGACTCCGCGACCGCAGCATCGACGTGCGCAGCCTCCTCGGGGCTCAGCTCGCGTGTCCGCCGGGCCACGAAGCGCGCGTGCCCGACCCGCACCTGCCCGTCCCTGACCCCGGCCCACAGCCGCGGGAGACGGTGCTCGAGGTCCAGGACGTCGGCCACCAGCCTTCCTCCGGCGTGGGCGGAGAGCTGCAGGCGTGCCGCGAGCACCGAGGGCGCGAACTCCGCCACGCTCGGGGTCCCCTCCCCTCCCAGCCGCACCGCACGTTCCCGGCCGGGCAACCGGGCCGCCGCCGGGTCGACCGTGCCGGCGCCGTGCTGCCGGGCGAACTCGGCCACGGCCACCAGGATCGCCACCTCGGTGCGCTGCTGCCGCTCGTGCAGCACGTCGATCTCGTCGAGGAGCTGAGCCTCCGAGAGATCTTCGAGCTGGGTCGCCGGCATGTCCCAAGTCCATCAGCGACCACTGACAATCGGGCCCCGGAAAGCCCCGTGCGTCCCGGCATCCGGACGAGACCTGAAAATGCGTGCACCGAGTTCTCGGCTACGAGCCGAACCACTTGGGCGGCGTCCGGTCGCGCCGATCGGCGAGCGCCAATGCGCCACAACTGGTCAACGCCTGGTTACCGTCACGGTGGACGAAGTCACGTGCACAGTGGACGGTGGCCCGGACCGAGGACGGACCCTTCCCTGTGTTCAGCGCCGTGCGAGGCGAAGGCCCGATGCCTGGCGCCGAGCAGCTCTGGGACATGACACAGGCGGCGGTAGCGGCATTGTTCGCGGCAGTCAGCGACGACGGTGACAGGGGGGCGTTCTTTCCGGACACGGGGTGGTTCGTGCGCAACATCGCCAAAGCGCTGATGATGGCGTCCACAGACGTACTGCGGTGGGAAGGGCTGGAAGAGCCGATCGAGACCGCGGTTGATGGGCAGCCCACGCTGTGGGCCGCACCAGGTGCCCCGCGAACTCCTTACTCCTGGCTTCGTGCGCTCGGCCCCAGTGGAGCGGTCAACATCGGCACGTACCAGGAAGATGCGCTGTTCGGACTGCGGTTCGATCCCGGTCCGACGCCGGGCGTGCCACCGGCGGCCGCGCTCGGATGGCTCCGTCAACGCAGCGACATCCCGCTGGTACGCGGTGCCATCCGCCGCGTCGACCTCGTCTTCGACACGCAAGCTGAGGGCCTGAGTGATCAAGGAGTGTTCACCGAAGTCCTCCTACGAAGTGAGCGTGAATCGACGCTGCTCATGGCCGCGGATGCCTACTACCTGGACGAGTGGCACCTCTGCGACGACGCTGTGGTGGCCGTGCCGGACCTGACCACCGCAGATGCCCTCCAATGGACTCTCGGAAGACCCAACTGGCGTCTTCCGCATCTGCGCACGGACTAGGGATCCCTGGCCTTGGTCCATCGCGTCGGGCACGGCGCGTCCTCATCTGTCAGCGGGGCGACAATGCACGGATGGACATCCGACAGGTCGTCATCACCCGCGCAGGCGCCCCAGAGCGGCTGAGGATTCAGACGTCTCGACTGGATCCACCCGCCCCTGGTGAGGCGCAGGTCGAGGTGGTCGCCGCCGGGATCAACTTCGCCGACATCCTCGCCCGGCAGGGCCTCTACCCCGACGCGCCGCCGCTGCCGCTGGTGGTCGGCTACGAGGTCTCGGGCACGGTGCGTGCCGTAGGAGCGGGCGTCGAGGAGTCACTGGTCGGACAGGACGTCCTCGCGCTGACCCGTTTCGGCGGCTACAGCAGCGCGCTGAACGTCCCGGCGGGCCAGGTCTTCGCCAAGCCGGAGGAGCTGAGCCACGCGGAGGCAGCATCGATCCCGGTCGCCTACCTGACCGCCTGGCAGCTCCTCGTCGTTCAAGGCGGCCTCCGCGAGGGCGACACCGTACTCATCCAGAACGCCGGCTCCGGGGTCGGCCTCGCTGCTCTCGACATCGCCCGCCACGTAGGGGCGCGCAGCATCGGCACGGCCAGCACGGGCAAGCACGCCTTCCTCGCAGCTCGCGGACTTGACCACGCCGTCGACTACCGCACCGGTGACTGGACCAGCGAGGTCCGCGCGCTCACCGACGACCGGGGCGTCGAGCTGGTGATCGACCCGCTCGGCGGAGAGAGCTTCCGCCGTTCCCGCAGCGTGCTGCGCGCCACCGGCCGGCTCGGGATGTACGGCGTCTCCGCCGCCTCCAGCAACCAGGGCCTGCGCGGCAAGCTGCAGCTGGCCAGGACCGCGGCGCTGATGCCTCTGTTCCACCCGGTGTCGCTCATGAACGCCAACCAGGGCGCCTTCGGGGTCAACCTCGGGCACATGTGGGACGAGGTCGACAGGCTCCGCGGCTGGATGGGGCAGGTGCTCGAGGGCGTCGGGTCCGGGTGGGTGCGTCCGCACGTCGACTCGTCCTACCCGCTGGTCGAGGCGGGCCGGGCCCACGAGCACATCGAGGCTCGCCGCAGCACCGGCAAGGTCGTGCTGGAGCCCTGAACGGCCCGGGACGCCCGACCGTGCCGCAGTGTGCGCGTCAGCTCCTGCGGATCTGCCACTCTCCGCGCAGTCCGCCCTCATAACCCACCCCGCACCCCGCCGATGTGGTGCAATGTCCCCCGCCGGAACCCGCCAGCCCCGACGCGACAGGAGCCTCGATGTCCACGCCGACGCGTCGCCGTACGACGTCCCTCTGGGCGGCGTCCCTGCTGGCCGGGACCCTGCTCTCGGGCTGCGGCAGCTCCAGCGAGCCGGAGCCCCTGGAGGCCATGGAGCCCGACGCCCCGGCTGACCTGTGCGCGGCGGTGCCCGCCGCGACCCGCAAGGGCCTGGAGCAGAGCTCCAGCACCGACACCGGCGGCAACCCCACCGCCGCCTGCTCCCTGCGCTCGCGCGGCGGGGCCTCCCCCGAGGTCCGCGCCGTCATCACCTGGCTGCAGACCAACGACGAGATGTCCGCCGAGGAGGTGCTGGACAGCCAGTGCAGGGCCATCGACCGGCGGGCCTTCCGGGTCCAGCAGGGGTTCCGGGCCGAGGGCGCCGAGAAGGCGTGCGCGGGCAGCGGGAAGGCCGACGGCGCCGACTCGGCGACGATGGCCGCCCTCAGCGGCCTCGAGGTGGTCACGGTGCGGCTGTCCTCGCGCCCGAAGGGCGACACCCCGGCCCTGGAGCGCGGCCAGCAGATGCTCGAGGGCGTGCTCGCGGAGCTCGGCGGCTCCTGAGCGGCGGCCCTCAGCGCTGCAGCAGGGGATCCAGCGCCACCGCCACGAACAGCAGCGAGAGGTACATGTTCGACCAGTGGAACAGCCGCATCGGCCTCACGACGCTCAGCTCGTTGCTGTGTCGCGCCCGCTGCCACATCAGGTGCGCCTCGACCAGGAAGCCGGCGCCGAGCACCGTCGCCACCACCGGGTAGAGCAGGCCCGTGCCGGCGACCGGCCAGAGGGCGAGCGAGGTGGCGACCATCACCCAGGAGTACGCCACGATCTGACGGGCGACGCCCTCGGCGTTCTTCACGACCGGCAGCATCGGCACCTCGACGCGGGCGTAGTCCTCGCGGTAGCGCATGGCCAGCGCCCAGGTGTGCGGCGGCGTCCAGAAGAACACCACCAGGAACAGCACCACCGGCGGCCACGCGAGCTCCCCCGTGACGGCGGTCCAGCCGATCAGGGTCGGGAAGCAGCCGGCGAGGCCGCCCCACACGATGTTCTGCGTCGTACGCCGCTTGAGCACCATCGTGTAGCCGAACAGGTAGAACGCGCTGGCCGCCAGGGCCAGGCCGGCCGAGAGCCAGTTCACCCAGAAGCCGAGGACCAGCGTGGAGCCGACCATCAGGGCCAGCCCGAAGACCAGGGCCGCTCGCGGGGTCACGATGTGGCGGGGCAGCGCGCGGCGCCTCGTCCGGCGCATCTGCTCGTCGATGTCGCGGTCGTAGACGCAGTTCAGCGCGTTGGCGCTGCCGGCGGACAGGGTGCCACCGACGACCGTGGCCAGCACCAGCCACAGCGGCGGCACGCCGCGCTGGGCGAAGAACATCACCGGCACGGTGGTGAGCAGCAGCAGCTCGATGACGCGGGGCTTGGTCAGCCCGACGTAGGCGCCGACGACGTCCTTGACGGTCGCCCGTCCCGGGGTGCGTCCGTCAGCGGACACCTCGGAGTCGAGCGCGGTCATGCAGGTCTCGCCTTCGCCGCTCCCTGGTGCGGGGCGGATCGTCGATGCGGCACTACCGGTGGGGCACCGGTGGGGACCCGCTGAGTCTATCGCCGGGGGTGCCCCGGCCACGAACCGACCGGGGTGACCTGCGCTGCACCCGCGCACTAGGCTCGAAGACCTCAGTGTGAACCGACGAGAGGACCCCACCGACGTGCCCACTTCCGACAGCCTCGACTGGACCGATCTCGACGACCGTGCCGTCGACACCGTCCGCGTCCTGGCCATGGACGCCGTGCAGAAGGTGGGCAACGGGCACCCCGGCACGGCCATGAGCCTGGCCCCGGCGGCGTACCTGCTCTTCCAGAAGGTGATGCGGCACGACCCCGCCGACCCCGAGTGGGTCTCCCGCGACCGGTTCGTGCTCTCCTGCGGCCACTCGAGCCTGACGCTCTACATCCAGCTGTTCCTCGGCGGGTGGGGCCTGGAGCTGGAGGACCTGAAGTCGCTGCGCACGTGGGGCAGCAAGACCCCCGGCCACCCCGAGTACGGCCACACCGCCGGCGTCGAGACGACCACCGGCCCCCTCGGCCAGGGCATCGGCAACGCGGTCGGCATGGCGATGGCCGCCCGCCGGCAGCGCGGGATGCTCGACGCGGAGGCCGAGCCGGGCCAGTCCCCCTTCGACCACCAGATCTACGTCCTGGCCAGCGACGGCGACATCGAGGAGGGCGTCAGCTCCGAGGCCTCCTCCATCGCCGGCACCCAGCGGCTCGGCAACCTCACGCTGATCTACGACGCCAACCAGATCTCCATCGAGGACGACACCAACATCGCCCTCAACGAGGACGTCGCGCGGCGCTACGAGGCCTACGGCTGGCACGTCCAGACCGTCGACTGGACCAACGGCGGCAAGGGCTACAAGGAGGACGTGCACGCGCTGCACGACGCGATCCGCGCCGCGGAGCAGGTGACCGACCGGCCCAGCTTCATCGAGCTGCGCACGGTCATCGCGTGGCCCGCCCCCAACGCGCAGAACACCGGCAAGGCCCATGGCTCGGCGCTCGGCGTCGACGAGGTCGCCGCCACCAAGAAGGTGCTCGGCTTCGACCCGGAGAGGACCTTCGAGGTCCCCGACGAGGTCCTCGCCCACACGCGCGCTCTGCGTGAGCGCGGCGCGCAGGACGGCGCCACCTGGGACGAGCAGCTCGCCGCCTGGGCCAAGCGCTACCCGCGCCGCTTCGAGCTGCTGCAGCGGCTCAAGGAGCGCCGGCTGCCCGACGACTGGGACGCCGACCTGCCGGTCTTCGCGGCCGACGAGAAGGGGATGGCGACCCGCAAGGCCTCCGGTGCGGTGATCCAGAAGATCGCCGCCGCCGTGCCCGAGCTGTGGGGCGGCTCGGCCGACCTCGCCGAGTCCAACAACACCACGATCGAGGGTGTCCCCTCGTTCGCCCCCGCGGAGCGCGCGACGAAGATGTGGAAGGCCGACCCGTACGCCGGCCGCGTCCTGCACTTCGGCATCCGCGAGCACGGCATGGGCGCGATCATGAACGGGATCGCGGCCCACGGCGGCACCCGCGTCTTCGGCGGCACCTTCCTGACCTTCTCCGACTACATGCGGCCCTCGGTCCGGCTCGCTGCGCTGATGCAGCTGCCGGTCACCTACGTGTGGACCCACGACTCCATCGGCCTCGGCGAGGACGGTCCCACCCACCAGCCGATCGAGCACCTCGCGGCGCTGCGGGCGATTCCCGGGCTCGACGTCGTACGCCCCGCCGACGCCAACGAGACCGCGGCCTGCTGGAGGACGGTGATGGAGCACAACGACCGTCCCGCGGGCATCATCCTGACCCGGCAGAACGTCCCGGTGTTCCCACGCGGCGAGGACGGCTTCGCGGACACCAGCAACGTCGCGAAGGGCGGCTACGTCCTGCTCGACGCCGAGGACGGCACCCCCGACGTGGTGATCGTCGCGACGGGCTCCGAGGTGCAGCTCGCCGTGCGTGCCCGCGAGCTGCTCGCCGAGAAGGACGTCGCCGCCCGCGTGGTCTCGATGCCGTGCCGCGAGTGGTTCGACCAGCAGACCGTCGCCTACCGGGAGACCGTGATCCCGCCGACCCTGAAGGCGCGCGTCGCCGTGGAGGCCGGCATCGCCCAGGGGTGGCGCGAGATCGTGGGCGACCACGGCCGGATCGTCTCGATCGAGCAGTACGGCGCGTCCGCGGACTACGCCCGCATCTTCCGGGAGTACGGCGTGACCGCAGAGGCGGTCGCGGCCGCCGCCGAGGACAGCATCCGGGTGGCCACCGGATAGAGGCACGACCGGAGCGATCCGCCGACCATGACCCGCACGACTCGAAGCAGGGAGAACACATGACCGACCACCTCACCGAGCTCGCCGAGGCGGGCGTCTCGATCTGGCTCGACGACCTCTCGCGGGAGCGCATCGAGAGCGGCAACCTCGAGAAGCTGGTGGCCGACGACCACGTCGTCGGCGTCACCACGAACCCGACGATCTTCGCCGCGGCCCTCTCGCAGGGACAGCGCTACGACGACCAGGTGAGTGCTCTCGCCTCGGAGGGCGCCGACGTGGACCACGCGGTCTTCGCGCTGACCACCACCGACGTGCGCAACGCCTGCGACCTGCTCGCGCCGGTCCACGAGTCCACCGGAGGCGTGGACGGCCGCGTCTCGATCGAGGTCTCCCCCGACCTCGCCCACGACGCCGACGCGACCCTGGCCGCCGCACGGCAGCTGTGGAAGGAGGTCGACCGGACCAACCTGTTCATCAAGATCCCGGCGACCACCGAGGGCGCCCCGGCGATCACCGACGCTCTCGCCGAGGGCATCAGCGTGAACGTCACGCTCATCTTCGGCCTCGACCGCTACCGCGGGGTGATGGACGCCTACGCCGAGGGACTCGAGCGCGCCCTGGACGCAGGGCTCGACCTGTCCAAGATCCACTCGGTCGCCTCGTTCTTCGTCAGCCGCGTCGACACCGAGATCGACAAGCGGCTGGAGAAGGCCGGCGCGGACGAGAAGCTGGCCGGCCGGGCGGGCGTGGCCAACGCCCGCCTCGCCTACGAGGCCTACGAGGCGTTCTTCGCCAGCGAGCGGTGGGCGCGCCTGAAGGAGGCCGGGGCGAACACGCAGCGTCCGCTGTGGGCCTCGACCGGCGTGAAGAACCCGGACTACCGCGACACGATGTACGTCGACGACCTCGTCGTGGACAACGTCGTGAACACGATGCCGGAGAAGACGCTCGAGGCCGTCAAGGACCACGGCGACATCCAGGGCGACCAGGTCCGGCCGAACTACGAGGACGCCCACCGGCACATGCAGGAGCTCGCCGAGGCCGGCATCGACTACGACGACGTGATCGCCACCCTGGAGAAGGAGGGCGTGGAGAAGTTCGTGGCCTCCTGGAACGAGCTGCTGGACACCGTCAAGGCCAACCTGGACGGAGCCGACAAGTGACCGCCTGGAACACCACGGCGGGCGAGGGCTTCGAGCTGTTCTTCGGCTACCGCGACGAGCAGGCCTTCGCCGGCGCCGTCGAGCAGCTGGTCGCCGACGGCGTGGCCTCCGGCATCGCCCGGCGCGACCCGAGCCTGTGGGGCCCCGACGCGGAGGCCGAGGCGGGCAAGCGCCTGGCCTGGGTCGACCTGGCCCGCGACTCCCGGGCGCTGGTCGACGAGATCGTCGGCCTGCGCGACGTGCTCGCCGACCGCGGGCTGGACCGCGTCGTGCTCTGCGGCATGGGCGGGTCCTCGCTGGCCCCCGAGGTCATCTGCGCCGCCCACGGCGTCGACCTCACCGTGCTCGACTCCTCCGACCCCGACATGGTGCGCCGCACGATCGGCGAGCGCCTCGAGCACACGGTCGTCGTGGTCTCCAGCAAGTCCGGCGGGACCGTGGAGACCGACAGCCAGAAGCGGGCCTACGAGCAGGCCTTCCGCGACGCCGACCTCGAGCCCGCGGCGCACATCGTCGTCGTCACCGACGACGGCTCGCCCCTGGACCAGTCTGCCGCCGAGGCCGGCTACCGGGTCTTCCACGCCGACTCCGGCGTCGGCGGGCGGTTCTCGGCCCTCACTGCCTTCGGGTTGGTGCCCAGCGGTCTGGCCGGCGCCGACGTCGGCCGGCTGCTCGACGAGGCCGCCGCCATCGCGCCGCACCTCGAGGCCGACTCCGTCGACAACCCGGCGCTGCGGCTCGGCGCGCTCCTGGGCGTGGCCGCGACCACCGGCGTCGACAAGGTGGTGCTGGGCGACAAGGCCTCGGGCATCCCCGGGTTCGGCGACTGGGCCGAGCAGCTGCTCGCCGAGTCGACCGGCAAGGACGGCAAGGGCGTCCTGCCGGTCGTCGTACCCTCCCTGGAGGCGCCCAACTTCGCACCCAGCACCCCCGACGAGGTGCTGGTGACCATCGGCTCGGGTGTCCACACCGACGCCCTTCCCGCGTCGGGCTGGGGCGCGGCCGTCGATGCTCCGCTCGGTGCGCAGCTGCTCCTGTGGGAGTACGCCACCGCGGTCGCCGGACGCGTCATCGGGATCAACCCCTTCGACCAGCCCGACGTGGAGAGCGCCAAGCAGGCCGCCCGGGCGATGCTCGACGGCGGTTCTCCGGCGCCCGACCCCGTGTTCACCGACGGACCGGTCGCGGTCTACGCCACCGACGGGTTGCTGTCCGGGGAGAAGACGGTGACCGAGGCGGTCGCGGCGCTCCTCGACCGGCTCGACGGCGAGAGCGGCTACCTCGCGGTGATGGCCTACCTCGACCGCGTCGGGGACGCCGACCTCGCCTCCGTGCGTGAGTCGCTGGCCGCGCGCACGGGGCGGCCGACGACGTTCGGCTGGGGCCCGCGCTTCCTGCACTCCACCGGCCAGTACCACAAGGGCGGCCCGGCCTCGGGTGTCTACCTGCAGATCACCGGGGAGCCGGTGCAGGACCTCGAGGTCCCCGGTCGCCCGTTCACGTTCGGCGGGTTCCTGCGCGCGCAGGCCGTGGGTGACGCCTCCGTGCTGGCCGAGCGTGGCCGTCCGGTCCTCCGGCTGCACCTGACCGACCACGACGCGGGTCTCGAGGCCGTGCGCACCGTCCTGCGGGACGACGCGACCTCGTGAGCACGGGCAACCAGCGCTCGGACTGGACCAACCCGCTCCGCGACCCCGCGGACCGGCGGCTGCCGCGCATCGCCGGCCCCTGCGGGATGGTGCTGTTCGGCGTCACGGGCGACCTGTCGCGCAAGAAGGTGATGCCGGCGATCTACGACCTCGCCAACCGTGGGCTGCTGCCGCCCGGCTTCAGCCTCGTCGGGTACGCCCGCCGCGACTGGGCCGACCAGGACTTCGCCCAGATCGTGCACGACTCGGTGCGCCAGCACGCCCGCACCGAGTTCCGCGAGGAGGTGTGGCGCCAGCTCGCCGAGGGGTTCCGGTTCGTCCAGGGCGACTTCTCCGACGACGCCGCCTTCGAGCACCTACGGCGCACGATCGAGGAGCTCGACCAGGTCCGCGGCACGGGTGGCAACCACGCGTTCTACCTCTCGATCCCGCCCCGCTTCTTCGGCGACGTGATCGGGCAGCTGCAGGAGCACGGCCTCACCTCCAGCGGCGAAGACTCCTGGCGCCGGGTCGTCGTGGAGAAGCCCTTCGGCCACGACCTCGAGTCGGCCCGGGAGCTGAACGCCGTGATCAGCGAGGTGTTCCCGCCCGAGTCGGTCTTCCGGATCGACCACTACCTGGGCAAGGAGACGGTCCAGAACATCCTGGCGATGCGCTTCGCCAACAACCTCTTCGAGCCGATCTGGAACGCCAACTACGTCGACCACGTGCAGATCACCATGGCCGAGGACATCGGCATCGGCGGCCGTGCGGGCTACTACGACGGGATCGGCGCGGCCCGCGACGTCATCCAGAACCACCTGATCCAGCTGATGGCGCTGGTGGCGATGGAGGAGCCGATCGCCTTCGACGCCGAGAGCCTGCGCATCGAGAAGCAGAAGGTGCTGGCCTCGGTCGTGCTCCCCAACCGTCTCGACCTCTACACCTCCCGCGGCCAGTACGCCGACGGGTGGGCCGGCGGCGAGCGCGTGGAGGGCTACCTCGACGAGGAGGACATCCCGAGGTCCTCCACCACCGAGACGTTCGCCGCGCTCCGGCTCGACGTCGAGACCCGCCGCTGGGCCGGCGTACCGTTCTACCTGCGCACCGGCAAGCGCCTCGGTCGCCGCGTCACCGAGGTCGCGGTGGTCTTCAAGCGGGCGCCGCACCTGCCCTTCAGCGACACCGCCACCGAGGACCTCACCCACAACGCGGTGGTCTTCCGGATCCAGCCCGACGAGGGCATCACGATGCGGTTCGGCTCCAAGGTGCCGGGCACCGCGATGGAGATCCGCGACGTCAACATGGACTTCGCCTACGGCGGTTCGTTCGCCGAGGCCAGTCCGGAGGCCTACGAGCGGCTCATCCTCGACGTTCTGCTCGGCGACCCCCCGCTGTTCCCCCAGCACCAGGAGGTCGAGCTCTCCTGGAAGATCCTCGACCCGGTGCTGGAGCACTGGGCGAAGCAGGACGCCCGCGGCAGGTCCTCGGTCGAGCAGTACGCACCCGGGCACTGGGGCCCGGCGTGCTCCCACGAGATGCTGGCCCGCGACGGACGCGTCTGGAGGCGACCATGACCCACGCAGAGGCTCCCCGATGATCGAGCTCCTCGACACCAACTCCGCCGGCATCGCCGCCGAGTTCCTCCGTGCCCGGCGTCGCGCCGGCTCACCGGCCATGGGCATGGTGATGACGCTGGTGATCGTCGTCGCCGAGGACGACGCCCACGACGCCATGGAGGCGGCCCGGACCGCTTCCAAGGAGCACCCGGCGCGCGTGCTCGGGGTCATCCTCGGCGACGCGCGCGGACGCGCCCAGGTCAACGCCCAGGTCGGCATCGGCTCGGGCTGGAGCGGCGAGACCGCCCTGATCCGGCTCAAGGGCGAGGTGGTCAAGCACCCGGAGTCCGTCGTCCTGCCGCTGCTGCTCCCCGACTCCCCCGTCGCCGTGTGGTGGCCGGCCGACGCTCCCGAGGACCCCGCCCACGACCCGCTCGGAGCGCTCGCGCAGCGCCGGATCACCGACGCGGCGGCAGCCACCCGCGCCAAGCGCAAGGCCATCCACCTCCAGTGCTCGACGTACGCCCGGGGCAACACCGACCTCGCCTGGACCCGGATCACCCCGTGGCGGGCGCTGCTGGCCGCGGCCCTGGACCAGCACCCGGCCAAGGTGATCTCGGCGTCGGTGACCGCCGAGCGGATCAGCCCCAGCGCCGACCTGCTCGGCGCCTGGCTGAACGACCGGCTGCGGGTGGACGTCGACCGGACGAGCTCCGACGGCCCCGGCATCACCGAGGTCGTCCTGCGGACCCGCTCCGGCGACATCCGGATCGGGCGCCCCGACGGGAAGCTCGCCACGCTGGTCTCCCCGGGCCAGCCCGACCGTCCGGTCGCGCTGAAGCGGCGCACGGTGCCCGAGCTGCTGGGCGAGGAGCTGCGTCGCCTCGACGAGGACGACACCTACGCCGCCACCACCCGCCGCCTGCTCAAGCTGCACGAGAAGGCGTCGTGAGCCCGGCGCAGGTCCAGGTGCTGCCCGACCGCGACGCCCTCGCCCACCGGGTGGCCGAGTGGTTCGTGGCGCGGCTCGCGGCCGCGCAGGCGCTGGGACGCACGCCCTCGGTCGTGCTGACCGGCGGGTCGATCGCCGAGGAGCTCTACCGTGCCGCCGCCACGCTCGACTCCACCGCGGTGGACTGGACGAACGTGGACTTCTGGTGGGGCGACGAGCGCTACGTGCCGGCCGACTCCCCCGATCGCAACGACCGCCAGGTCGAGCTCGACCTCCTCGACCTCGTCGGCGCCGACCCCGCCCACGTGCACGCGATGCCGGCGGCCGACGAGCAGCACCCCGACGTCGCGAGCGCCGCCACGGACTACTGCGCGACGGTGCGGGCCCACGGTTCGCCCGTCCACGACCTCGTGCTGCTCGGCCTCGGTCCCGACGGCCACGTCGCCTCCCTGTTCCCGGGCTTCGCGCAGCTCGACGTCGTCGACGAGGTCGCGGTCCCGGTCACCGACTCACCGAAACCGCCGCCCGAGCGGATCTCGCTCACCTTCCCCGAGCTGAACCGGGCCCGCGAGGTGTGGTTCGTCGTGGCGGGCGAGGACAAGTCCGGCGCCGTCGCCCGAGCGCTCGCCGAGTCCGGGACCGTGGCCGAGACGCCCGCACGCGGGATCAGCTGCGAGCAGACCATCTGGTGGCTCGACGAGGCCGCGGCCGCCGGCCTCCCATGAGCGCACCCGTCAGAAGATGATGTCGCCGCTCTTGCGGCGCGCACGCAGGGTGGCGAGCGCCTCGTTGAGGATGTCCTTGGCCTCGGCGTCGGAGCGGCGCTCCTTCACGTAGGCGAGGTGCGTCTTGTAGGGCTCGATCTTGGGTGCCGGCGGCGGGTTGTCGCAGTCCAGGCTCGCGGGAAGGCCGCAGCGCGGGCAGTCCCAGTTGTCGGGGACCTGCGCCTCGACGGCGAACGCGATCAGCGTCCGGTGCTCATGGGCACAGAAGTAGGTGACGTTCTGCCGGGGCGCGGCCTCGCCGCGCTCCGCCTCGCCCATGGGGCCGGCGCCGACACGGCTGCCCCTGATGGCGTTTCCTCCGCCTGCCACGGTTGGTCTCCTTCGAGGTCGTTGGGGATCAGTTGCCGGTCTTGAGCAGCAGCCCGAGCCCGACAACGCACGCGAACCACACCAGGCCGATGCCGACCGTGATGCGGTCGAGGTTGCGCTCGGCCACGGAGGATCCACCGAGGCCACTCGAGACGCCACCACCGAACATGTCCGAGAGCCCGCCGCCGCGCCCCTTGTGGAGGAGCACCAGCAGGATCAGCAGCAAGCTCGAGATGACGAGCAAGACCTCGAAGACGATAACCACGGGGTGGAGCCTAACAACTGCAGGCGCGCGGGTCAGTGCCTGGTCGTCACAGCACCGGCATGTCGTAGTAGCGGCAGATGCCGCCGAACTCGTCGACCTGCAGGCTCGCGCCGCCGACCAGGCAGCCGTCCACGTCGGCCTGCTTCATGATCCCCGCGACGTTGGCGGCCTTGACCGACCCGCCGTAGAGCACCCGGAGCCCGTCTGCGGCCTCCGGACCCGCGGTCTCCGCGACCCGTGCGCGGATCGCCGAGCAGACCTCCTGCGCGTCGTCCGGGGTCGCGACCTCGCCGGTGCCGATCGCCCACACGGGCTCGTAGGCGACCACGAGGCCCGCCAGCTGCTCGGCGGAGAACCCGGCCAGCGAGCCGTCGACCTGGGCGAGCGTGTGCTCGACCTGGTGGCCCTCCTTGCGGACCTCCAGGCCCTCGCCCACGCACACGATGGGGGTCATCCCCGCCTCGAGGGCCTTGTGGGCCTTGGCGTTGACCAGGGCGTCGTCCTCGGCGTGGTGCTCGCGCCGCTCGGAGTGGCCCACGCAGACGTAGGAGCAGCCCAGCTTGGCGAGCATGCCCGCGGAGATCTCGCCGGTGTAGGCGCCCGAGTCGTGCACGGAGACGTCCTGGGCGCCGTACCTGATCTGCAGCCGGTCGCCGTCGACCATCGTCTGCACGCTGCGGATGTCGGTGAACGGCGGCAGCACGGCGACCTCGACCCGCGAGTAGTCGTGCTTCTTGTCCGACAGCGTCCAGGCGAGCTTCTGCACCAGGACGACGGCCTCCTGGTGGTTGAGGTTCATCTTCCAGTTGCCCGCCATCAGCGGCGTGCGGGAGGTGCTGGGCATAGGGTCTCCTGAGTGGGCTGGGGGGCGGTCAGTCGGCGAGCACGTCGATGCCGGGCAGGGTCTTGCCCTCGAGGTACTCCAGGCTCGCTCCACCACCGGTGGAGATGTGGCCGAAGGCGGCCTCGTCGAAGCCGAGGGTGCGCACCGCGGCCGCGGAGTCGCCGCCGCCCACCACCGAGAGCCCGTCGACCTCGGTCAGCGCCCGGGCGACCGCCCGGGTGCCCGCGGCGAACGCGTCGATCTCGAAGACCCCCATCGGGCCGTTCCAGAACACCGTGCGGGCCTGCTTGACGGCCTCGGCGAACGCGGCCGCGGACTCCGGCCCGATGTCGAGCCCGATCTGGTCGGCCGGGATGGCGTCGGCGGCGACGGTGGTCGGAGTCGCGCCGGCGGCGACCTCGGGAGCCACCACCACGTCGGTGGGCAGCACGATCTCGACGCCGCTCTCGGCGGAGCGCCGGAGGTATTCCCGGCACGCCTCGACCTGGTCGGCCTCCAGGAGGCTGCGTCCCACCTCGCGGCCCTCGGCGGCGAGGAAGGTGAACACCATGCCGCCGCCGATGAGCAGCTTGTCGGCCTTGCCGAGCAGGTTGTCGATCACGGCGAGCTTGTCGCTGACCTTGGAGCCGCCCAGCACCACCACGTAGGGGCGCTCGGGGTCCTCGGTCAGCCGGCGCAGCACCTCGATCTCGGCCCGCACCAGCCCGCCCATGGCGTGCGGCAGCCGCTGCGCCACGTCGTACACGCTCGCCTGCTTGCGGTGCACCACGCCGAACCCGTCGCTGACGAACGCGTCGCCCAGGGCCGCGAGGCGGTCGGCGAACTCACCACGCTCGGCCTCGTCCTTGCTGGTCTCGCCGGCGTTGAACCGGACGTTCTCCAGCAGCGCCACCTCGCCGTCGGCGAGGGCCTCGACGGTGCTCTGCGCGGACTCCCCCACCGTGTCGGTGGCGAAGCGCACCTCCGTGCCGAGCAGCTCGCCGAGCCGGGTGGCGACCGGCCGCAGGGAGTACGCCGGGTCGGGCGATCCCTTGGGGCGGCCGAGGTGGGCCATCACGACGACGCGCGCCCCTGCTCCGGCCAGCTCCTTGATCGTGGGCACGCTGGCCCGGATCCGGCCGTCGTCGGTGATCGTGTCGCCGTCGAGCGGGACGTTGAGGTCGGAGCGGACCAGGACGCGCCTGCCCGCCACGGACCCGCCCAGGCGGCCGGCCAGGGACTCGATGAGGTCGCTCATCCGCCGTGCCGCGTCAGAGCGAGGAGCCGACGTGCGTGACCAGGTCTGCCAGGCGGCAGGAGTAGCCCCACTCGTTGTCGTACCAGCCGACGACCTTCACCTGGTTGCCGAGCACCTTGGTCAGCCCGGCGTCGAAGATGCACGAGCTGGGGTCGGTGACGATGTCGGTGGAGACGATCGGGTCCTCGGTGTAGGTCAGGTAGCCCTTGAGGGTGCCCTCGGCGGCGGCCTTCACCGCGGCGTTGACCTCCTCGACCGTGGTCTCGCGGCCCACCTCGATGGTCAGGTCGGTCGCCGAGCCGGTCGGGGTCGGCACCCGCAGCGCGTATCCGTCGAGCTTGCCCTTGAGCTCGGGAAGGACCAGGGCGATCGCCTTGGCCGCACCGGTCGAGGTCGGCACGATGTTGATCGCCGCCGCGCGGGCCCGGCGCAGGTCCTTGTGGGGACCGTCCTGCAGGTTCTGGTCGCCGGTGTAGGCGTGGATGGTCGTCATCAGGCCCTTGACGATCCCGAACTCGTCGTTGAGGGCCTTGGCCATCGGCGCCAGGCAGTTGGTGGTGCACGACGCGTTGGAGATGACGTGGTGGCTCGCGGGGTCGTAGTCGTCGTGGTTGACGCCCATCACGATCGTGACGTCCTCGTTCTTCGCGGGCGCGGAGATGATGACCTTCTTCGCGCCGCCGTCGAGGTGGGCCTTGGCCTTGGTCGCGTCGGTGAAGAAGCCGGTGGACTCCACGACGACGTCGACGCCGAGGTCACCCCACGGCAGCGCGGCCGGGTCCTTCTCGGCCAGGATCTTCAGGGTCCTGCCGCCCACGTCGATCCCGCCGTCGACGGCGGTGACCTCCTCGGGGAAGCGGCCCAGCACGGAGTCGTACTTCAGCAGGTGGGCCATGGTCGCGACGTCGCCGAGGTCGTTGGCCGCCACGATCTCGATGTCGGCGCCGATGGCGTGCACGGCGCGGTAGAAGTTGCGGCCGATGCGGCCGAAGCCGTTGATTCCAACGCGGACAGTCACAGCGATCTCTCCTGATCAGCAGAGGTTCCGGGGTCTGCCTGCGACCCTATCGCGGTCCCCGGGGGGCGTTGAAGGTCAGGCTTCCTCGCTCAGCATCTCCGGGGTGAGGGTGGACTCGGTGTCGGGGATGCCGAGCTCCTCGGCCAACTTGTCGGCCATCGCGAGCAGCCGGCGGATCCGTCCGGCGATCGCGTCCTTGGTCAGCACCGGGTCGCTGAGCTGGCCCAGCTCCTCCAGGGAGGCCTGCTTGTGCTCCAGGCGGAGCCGACCGGCCTGGCCGAGGTGGTCGGGGATGTCGTCGCCCAGGATCTCCAGGGCCCGCTCGACCCGGGCCCCGGCCGCGACGGCTGCCCGGGCGGACCGGCGCAGGTTGGCGTCGTCGAAGTTGGCCAGCCGGTTGGCGGTGGCCCGGACCTCGCGGCGCATGCGCCGCTCCTCCCAGGCCAGGAGGGACTCGTGGGCGCCCAGCCGGGTGAGCAGCTGACCGATCGCGTCGCCGTCGCGGATGACCACCCGGTCCACGCCACGGACCTCGCGCGCCTTGGCCGCGATCCCGAGGCGGCGGGCCGAGCCGACCAGCGCCAGGGCCGCCTCGGGCCCCGGGCAGGTGACCTCCAGCGAGCTCGAGCGACCCGGCTCGGTGAGCGACCCGTGGGCGAGGAAGGCGCCCCTCCAGGCGGCCACGGCGTCGCAGCCCGAGCCGTTGACGACGACCGGAGGCAGGCCGCGCACCGGGCGGTTGCGCTGGTCGATCAGGCCGGTCTGGCGGGCCAGGGACTCGCCGTCGCGGGAGACCCGGACGATGTAGCGGGTGCCGCGACGGATGCCGCTGCCCTTGAGCAGCACGACCTCGGGCTGGTGGCCGAAGACCTCGGCGATGTCCTTGCGCATGCGGCGAGCCGCGGCCCCGGTGTCGAGCTCCGCCTCCACGACGATCCCGCCGTTGACCAGGTGCAGCGCATCCGCGAACCGGAGCATCGAGGAGACCTCGGCCTTGCGGCAACAGGTCTTGTGCACGTTGGTGCTCGCCAGCTCTGCTTTCACCTGTGCCGTCATCGCCATGGCGTCACCTTAGTTCGCCTCGATCAGGCGCGCATAAGCAGCGCCAAGTTTTTGCGGATCGTGGACGCCGGGCCGGGCGGAGGCCACGTCGAGGACCTCCAGCCGCGCGCCCGCGGCGGCCACCGCGCTCTCGAGCCGCGCCCCGTCGTGGACGGCCGTGGGGTCCACCAGGACCGTGTCGACCCGGAGCCCCGGGGCGTGTTGGAGGAGCACGTCGAGGTGGTCGGCGAGGTCGTAGCCCCGGGTCTCGTCGGTGCTCGGCTCGAGGTTCATCGAGACGACCACCCGGGCCGGCGTACGGCACAGGGCGTCGCGGAGCTCGGGAACGAGCAGGTGCGGGATCACGCTGGAGTACCACGAGCCCGGTCCGATGACGACCCAGTCGGCGGCCAGCACCGCCTCGACCGCCTCCGGGCACGCCTTGGCGTCGGGCGGCACCAGGTCCACGGAGAGGACCTGCCCCTCGGTGGTGGCCACCTCGACCTGGCCGCGGACCGTGCCGACCTCGTCGGGGTCGGTCCCGGCCCCCCGGACCTCGGCGGTGATGTCCAGCGGGGTCAGCGCCATCGGGAGCACCCGCCCCCGCGCCCCCAGCAGGCCGGCGACCCAGTCCAGGCCGTCGACGTGGTCGTGCAGCAGCTCCCAGAGGGTGACGATGAGCAGGTTGCCCATCGAGTGGCCGCTCATCTCGCCCTCGGAGTCGAACCGGTGCTGGAGGACCCGTGCCCAGGTCTGCCCCCAGCGGTCGTCACCGCACAGCGCCGCCAGGGCCATCCGAAGGTCCCCGGGCGGGAGCACGCCGAACTCCTCGCGCAGCCGGCCAGAGGAACCGCCGTTGTCGGCCACCGTGACCACGGCGGTGAGGTCGGTCGTCACCTGCCGCAGGGCGGTCAGGGAGGCCGCCAGCCCGTGACCGCCGCCGAGCGCGACGACCGCCGGCTCCGTCGACCAGCGCATCCCCGGCCTACTCCCGCCCCAGGTCGCGGTGGGTGGCCTCGGCGTCGAAGCCCATCTCCCGCAGTCGCCCGACGATCTCCTCCGACATCGCCACGCTGCGGTGCTTGCCGCCCGTGCAGCCGATGGCCACCGTCATGAACCGCTTGCCCTCGCGCAGGTAGCCCTCCCCCACGGTCTCGACCACCGGCAGGTAGCGCTCCAGGAACTCCTTGGCGGCCGGCCGGTCCTTGACGTACGTCGCCACGTCGGCGTCCTGGCCGGTGTGGTGGCGCAGCTCGGGCACCCAGAACGGGTTCGGCAGGAACCGCATGTCGGCGAGCAGGTCGGCGTCCACCGGCACGCCGTACTTGAACCCGAAGCTGACCACCGTGATCCGCAGCCGCACCGTGTCCGGGGTGCCGAAGGCGGTGGCCACCTTGTCCTTGAGCTGGTGGACGTTGAGGGGCGTGGTGTCGACGACCAGGTCGGCGTCGCCGCGCAGGGACGCCATCACGGCCCGCTCGCGGTGGATGCCCTCGAGCAGCCGGCCCGAGCCCTGCAGCGGGTGCGGGCGGCGGGCCGCCTCCTGGCGGCGCACCAGGATGTCGTCGGAGGCCTCCAGGAACAGCAGCGTGGTGCGGCGGGTCGGGAACCTCGTGGCCAGCTGCTCGCGCAGCGACTCGAAGAAGACCCCGGCGCGGACGTCGACCACGACGGCGACCGGCTGGTCCACGCCCTGCTTGGCGTCGACGAGGCGCACGACGTCCGCGACCAGCTCGGGAGGGATGTTGTCGACCACGAAGTAGCCGAGGTCCTCCAGCTCCTTGGCGGCCGTGCTGCGGCCGGCGCCGGTCATGCCGGTGACGACCACCAGCTCGCCCACGGTCTCCATCAGCGCTCCTCGCGGGTGTCGGGCTCGGACGAGAGGATCTCGCCCGTCGCCGTGTTCACGGTGACGGGCCGCGGCGAGGACGCCACGGCCTCGGCGATCGCCGTGGCGGTCCGCTGCCCGATGCCGGGCACCTCGGCGATCTCCTCGATGGTGGCAGCCCGGAGCTTGCGAAGTGACCCGAAGTGCTTGATCAGCGTCTTGCGGCGCACCTCGCCGAGGCCCGGGACGTCGTCGAGCAGGCTCTCCACCATGGTCTTGGACCGGCGGGAGCGGTGGTGGGTGATGGCGAAGCGGTGTGCCTCGTCGCGGATCCGCTGGAGCAGGTAGAGCCCCTCGCTGGAGCGCGGCAGGATCACCGGGTCGGGCTCTGCGGGCACCCACACCTCCTCCAGGCGCTTGGCCAGCCCGCACAGCGGCACGTCGTCGATGCCGAGCTCGTCGAGGGCGCGCTGCGCGGCGGCGACCTGCGGCGGACCGCCGTCGACCACCACCAGCCCGGGCGTGTAGGCGAACTTGCGCGGACGTCCCGTCTCGGGGTCGACCAGCATGGGGCCACGCTCCTCGGGGTCCACCTCCCCGCCGGTGAGGTCGGGGGTGTCCATCCGCTCGTCGAGCAGCCGTCGGAACCGCCGCGTGATCACCTCGTGCATCGAGGCGACGTCGTTCTGCCCGTCCACGCCCCGGATCACGAACCGGCGGTACTCGCTCTTGCGGGCCAGGCCGTCCTCGAAGACCACCATCGAGGCGACCACCTCGGTGCCCTGGAGGTTGGAGACGTCGTAGCACTCGATCCGCAGGGGCACCGAGGGCAGGTCCAGCGCCTCCTGGATCTCCTCGAGGGCCTGGTTGCGCACGGTCAGGTCGCTGGCCCGCTTGGTCTTGTGCAGGGCCAGCGAGTGGGCGGCGTTCTTCGCCACGGTCTCCTGGAGCGTGCGCTTGTCGCCGCGGCGCGGCACCCGGATCGCGACCTTGCTCCCCCGGCTCTCGGCGAGCAGCTGCTCGAAGGTGTCGGCGTCCTCGGGCAGGGCCGGCACCAGGATCTCGCGCGGGATGGCGTCGCCCTCCTCGCCGGCGTAGAGCTGGAGCAGGAACTCCCCGACCAGCCCCGCGGTGTCGATGTCCTCGACCCGGTCGGCCACCCAGCCGCGCTGCCCGCGGATCCTGCCCGAGCGGACGTGGAAGATCTGCACCGCGACCTCGAGCGGGTCCTCCGCCAGCGCGATCACGTCGGCGTCCGTGCCGTCGCCGAAGACGACCGCCTGCTTCTCCAGGGCCTTGTTGAGCGCCCCGAGGTCGTCGCGCAGGCGGGCGGCGCGCTCGTAGTCCTGCTCCGCGGAGGCGGCGTACATCTCGCGCTGGATGCGCCTGACGAAGGCGTCGGTGCGCCCGCCCATGAAGTCGGCGAAGTCCTCGGCGATCTCGCGGTGCTCGTCGGCGTCGACGCGGCCGACGCACGGCGCGGCGCACTTGTCGATGTAGCCGAGCAGGCACGGCCGGCCGATCTGGGCGGAGCGCTTGAACACCCCGTTGCTGCACGAGCGCATCGGGAACACCCGCAGCAGCAGGTCCACGGTCTCCCGGATGGCCCACGCGTGGCTGTAGGGCCCGAAGTACTTCACGCCCTTCTTCTTGGCGCCGCGGCCCACCATCACCCGAGGGAACTCCTCGTTCATCGTGATCGCGAGCCACGGGTAGGACTTGTCGTCGCGGTACTTGACGTTGAACCGCGGGTCGTACTCCTTGATCCAGGAGTACTCCAGCTGAAGCGCCTCCACCTCGGTGCCGACGACCGTCCACTCCACCGAGGCGGCGGTGGTCACCATCGTCGCGGTGCGCGGGTGCAGGTTGGCGAGGTCCTGGAAGTACGACGACAGCCGCGCCCGCAGGCTCTTCGCCTTGCCCACGTAGACGACCCGGCCGTCCTTGTCGCGGAACCGGTAGACGCCCGGCTGCGTAGGGATCGACCCGGGTTCCGGTCGGTACGTCGAGGGGTCGGCCACGGGGCCAACCCTACGAGGGCCGGGTTCAGCCCAGGACGAGGTCCTTGCCCTCGACGGTCACCTTCAGCTTCTCCAGCGGCTTGGTCGCAGGACCGTTGGCCACCGAGCCGTCGTCGACGCGGAACCGGCTGAAGTGGCAGCCGCACTCGATCTCGTCGCCGACGAGCTTGGTGATCACGCACTGGCGGTGGGTGCACACCGTGCTGAACGCCCGGAAGTCGCCCTTCGAGGGCTGGCTGACCAGGGCCTTCTCGGCGGTGAAGATCTTCGCGCCGCCCACGGGCACCTCGGAGGTGGTGCCGATCGTGCCGCTCGCGCCATCGCCCGAGCCGCCGGAGCCGTCCGATCCCCCGGAGCCGTCCGAACCGCTGCCGGAGCCGCACGCGGCAAGCAGCGGGGTGGCCAGGCCGAGCCCGACCAGGCCGCCCACGACCGCACGGCGCGAGGTGTCGACCTCGTCCTGGGGAGTCACGTCATCCATCGGGTGGACCTCCAGCCGCTGCGTCATGGGGACGCTTCCACGCTAGCGCTTGGTTGTCTTCGCCCGCTGTTGCCCGTTGGTCCTACGACCTCCGGAACGGGCGGGCTCGGGTGTCCGCGAGGTGCCGTCGAGGAGCGGCTTGAGGAACTCGCCGGTGAAGCTCTCCGGGTGGGCAGCGACCTCCTCGGGAGTGCCGGTCGCCACCACGGTGCCGCCCTTGTTGCCGCCTGAGGGCCCCATGTCGACGATCCAGTCGGCGGTCTTGATGACGTCGAGGTTGTGCTCGATGACCAGGACCGTGTTGCCCTTGTCGACCAGGCTGGAGAGCACGCCGAGCAGCTTGCGGATGTCCTCGAAGTGCAGGCCGGTCGTCGGCTCGTCGAGGACGTAGACCGTGCGGCCGGTGGAGCGCTTCTGCAGCTCGCTGGCGAGCTTGACCCGCTGCGCCTCCCCGCCGGAGAGCGTGGTGGCGGGCTGCCCGAGCCGGACGTAGCCCAGACCCACCTCGACGAGCGTCTTCAGGTGCCGGCTGATGGCCGGGATGGCGGCGAAGAAGTCCACCGCCTCCTCGATCGGCATGTCCAGCACGTCGGCGATCGTCTTGCCCTTGTAGTGCACCTCGAGCGTCTCGCGGTTGTAGCGCGCCCCGTGGCAGACCTCGCAGGGGACGTAGACGTCGGGCAGGAAGTTCATCTCGATCTTGATCGTCCCGTCGCCCGAGCACGCCTCGCAGCGCCCGCCCTTGACGTTGAACGAGAACCGCCCCTGGAGGTAGCCGCGCATCTTCGCCTCCGGCGTGGAGGCGAACAGCTTGCGGACGTGGTCGAACACGCCGGTGTACGTCGCCGGGTTGGAGCGCGGCGTACGGCCGATCGGCGACTGATCGACGTGGATGACCTTGTCGACGTGCTCGACGCCGCTGATCTTGCGGTGCCGGCCGGGCACCGTGCGGGCGTTGTAGATGTGCTTGGCCAGCGCGGTGTAGAGGATGTCGTTGACCAGGGTCGACTTGCCGGACCCGGAGACGCCGGTGACCGCCACGAAGCACCCGAGCGGGAACGAGACGTCGACGTTCTTGAGGTTGTTCTCCCGGGCGCCGTGGACGGTCAGCTCCCGACCGCGCGTCGGGGGACGGCGCAGGTCGGGGACCGGGATCGACTTGCGCCCGGACAGGTAGAGGCCGGTCTCGGAGTCGCGGTGCTTGAGCAGCTGCTTGACCGAGCCGGAGTGCACCACCTGGCCGCCGTGCTCACCCGCGCCGGGGCCGATGTCGACGACCCAGTCGGCGGTCATGATCGTGTCCTCGTCGTGCTCGACCACGATGAGCGTGTTGCCGAGGTCCTTGAGCCGCTTGAGCGTCTCGATCAGCCGCTGGTTGTCGCGCTGGTGCAGGCCGATGCTGGGCTCGTCGAGGACGTAGAGCACGCCGACGAGGCCGGCGCCGATCTGGGTGGCCAGCCGGATCCGCTGCGCCTCCCCGCCCGAGAGCGACCCGGACGGGCGGTCCAGCGAGAGGTAGTCCAGGCCGACGTCGAGCAGGAACCGCAGCCGTTCCTGGATCTCCTTGAGCACGCGCTCGGCGATCTGCCGCTCGCGGTAGCTCAGCTCGAGCTCGCCGAGGAACTCGGCGGCCTCGTTGATCGGCAGCGCGCAGACCTCGGCGATGTTCCTGCCGCCGAGGGTGACCGCCATCGAGACCGGCTTGAGCCGCGAGCCCCGGCAGGCCGGGCAGGGCACCTCGCGCATGTAGCCCTCGAAGCGCTCCCGGCTGGTGTCGGACTCCGCCTCGCGGTGGCGGCGCTCGATGTAGGGGCGGACCCCCTCGAAGCTGGTGTAGTAGGACCGCTGGCGGCCGTAGCGGTTGGTGTGCCGCACGTGCACCTTGGTCGCGTGGCCCTCGAGGATCGCCTTGCGCCCCTTGGCCGGCAGGTCCTCCCACGGGGTGTTCAGGTCGAAGCCGAGCTCGTCGCCCAGGGCGCCGAGCAGGCGGATGAAGTAGTCGCTGACGTGGGCGCCCGACCAGGGGCCGATGACGCCCTCGCCGAGCGTGGCCGCGGGGTCGGAGATCACCAGCTCGGGGTCGACCTCCATGCGCGTGCCGAGGCCGTGGCACTCCGTGCAGGCACCGAACGGCGAGTTGAACGAGAAGGATCGCGGCTCGAGCTCGTCGGTCTCGATGTCGTGCTCGTTGGGGCACGCCATCCGCTCGGAGAACCGCATCTCCTTGTGGGGGTCCTTGGGGTCGAGGTCGACGAGGTCGAGCAGGACCAGGCCCGAGGCCAGGTTGAGCGCGGTCTCGATCGAGTCGGTCAGGCGCCGCTTCGAGCTCGGCTTGGCGGCGAGCCGGTCGACCACGACCTCGATGGTGTGCTTCTTCTGCTTGTCCAGCTTGGGCGGGTCGGTGAGCAGGATCGTCTCGCCGTTGACGCGCGCCCGGCTGAACCCCTGCGACTGCAGCGTGCGGAAGAGCTCGACGTACTCCCCCTTGCGACCGCGGATGACCGGGGCGAGCACCTGGAAGCGGGTGCCCTCGTCGAGCTGCAGGATGCGGTCGACGATCTGCTGCGGCGTCTGGCGCTCGATCGGCGCCCCGCACACGGGGCAGTGCGGCCGGCCGGCGCGGGCGTAGAGCAGCCGGAGGTAGTCGTAGACCTCGGTGATCGTCCCCACGGTCGAACGGGGGTTCTTCGAGGTCGACTTCTGGTCGATCGAGACCGCGGGGCTCAGGCCCTCGATGAAGTCGACGTCGGGCTTGTCCATCTGGCCGAGGAACTGCCGGGCGTAGGCGGAGAGCGACTCGACGTAGCGCCGCTGGCCCTCGGCGAAGATCGTGTCGAACGCGAGGCTGGACTTGCCCGAGCCGGAGAGGCCGGTGAACACGATCAGGGAGTCGCGGGGAAGGTCGAGGGAGACGTCCTTGAGGTTGTGCTCGCGCGCACCCCGGATGACGAGCTGATCAGCCACGGATGAGACCCCTGCAGGTGGTGGTGGTGTGGGACGGTTCGAACAAGTGTTCGCCATCCTATCGGACTTCGGCAAGGTCGCCACGCGGGCGCCCGCGCGTTGGAACACGCTCGCCGCCTAGGCTGTTCCCTCGTGCCTCCCGTTCATGAATCCCGTCATACCGCCATCGACCGGGCGGCCGTCGCCCCGGCGCTGGTGACCGCCGCCCCCTCCCTGCTCGCCGCCGCGGCGGGCAGGCCCCGCACGGCCGCCGCCCTCGCCGCACTCCCCGTCGGCGTGGCCGCGTTCTTCCGCGACCCCGAGCGCGCCCCCGACCGCGACGTCGTGCACCCCGACCTCGTGGTCGCACCCGCCGACGGCAAGGTGATGTACGCCGGGCCGGGCCAGGTCGGGGTCGCCCCGGCCGGCCAGTGGCAGCAGGTGAGCATCTTCCTCTCGCTCTTCGACGTGCACATCAACCGTGCGCCCTACGGGGGCCGCGTCGAGGAGGTCACCTACCGGCCGGGCAAGTGGCACGCGGCCTACCGGTTCGAGAGCGCGACCGAGAACGAGCGCAGCGAGATCACGCTCAGCGACACCGTCGACGGCGAGGTCCGGCGCGTGGTGTTCCGGCAGATCGTCGGCCTGGTGGCCCGCCGTGTCGTCACCCGGGTCGAGCCCGGCGACGTGGTCCGCAGCGGTGAGCGCATCGGGCTGATGAAGTTCGGCTCGCGGATGGACGTCTTCGTGCCGCCCCACGTCGAGCTCGTCGCCGCGCCCGGGGACCGGACGGTGGCCGGCGAGTCGGTGATCGCGCGCTGGCCGGGTGCGGAGCCCGGCCAGGAGCCCGACCCCACCAGGAGCCCACCGGGAGCGCGAGCTGAGCGCGCCGGTCGAGCGGTCCGGGCGCCGGATCCTCGACCGCTGGAGGCTGCAGTCGCCCTCGGGCGCGGCCGTGGTGTCCCTGCGCCAGCTCACCACGCGCGAGCGGCTCCGGGTGACCGCCCCGAGCATGCTCACGACCGCGAACATGGCCGGCGGGTTCTCGGCGGTGCTGCTCGCCTTCGCCGACCAGTTCGTGTGGGCCGCCGCCGCACTGGCGGGCTGCATCGTCCTGGACATCGCCGACGGGGCCGTGGCCCGGCTCGTCGGGGCGACCTCGCCGTTCGGCGTACAGCTGGACTCGCTGGCGGACCTGGTCTCCTTCGGCCTCGCCCCGGCCGTGCTGGTGCACACCTGGGCGCTGCCGGAGAACCCGGTGCTTGCATGGCTCTCGGCGTTCTTCTGGCTCGCGTGCGCGGCGTTCCGCCTGGCCCGGTTCAACGTCACCGTCGACCCGCTGGCCGACAAGAAGTACTTCGTCGGGCTGCCCAGCCCGGGCGCCACGCTGGTGGTCATCGCCACGATCCTGGCGCTGGGCACCCCCGAGCACGGCCCCGGGATGCTGGTCCCCGTGGCCGTCAGCGTGCTGCCGGCCCTGCTGATGGTGACCAGCGTCCGGTTCCGCTCGTTCCGGGGGCTGCTCTCCCCCCGGACCTCGCAGGCACGCGCCGTCACCGGGGTGCTCGGGGCAGCCCTGGTCTGCGGACTGGTCGTGGACCCCGCCGCGACCGGGCTTGTGGTCGCGTGCGCCTACCTGCTCACTGCCCCCCTCGGGGTCCTCACCGCGGCACCCCGCGCACGTGTCTTCGGCTCGCAGGCGGTCGCCCCGCCCCGGCGTCGCCTCCAGTCGGTCTTCCTGCCGCTGGCGCCCGAGCAGGACTGAGACGACCCGCCGTCGGCGCGGCGCTGTCCGCACCGCACGCCAGGGGTTTGGATGGAGCCATGGACCGACCGCACGGCGACTGGGACCCGGGCGACCTCGCCGGGCTCGAGGCCTCGACGCTTGCCCTGACCCACACGGTGGACGTCCTCGGTGCCGAGGACCTCGCCGCCGACTCCCTCCTCCCGGGGTGGACCCGCGCCCATGTCGTGGCCCACGTGGCGCTCCAGGGACTGGCGCTGGCAGGCGCCATGGACGGCGTCGCGCGCGGCCAGGCCGTCGCGATGTACGAGTCCGACGAGCACCGCGACGCCGCCATCGAGGAGCTGGCCCGGGCCTCGCCCGCCGAGCTGCGCGAGCAGCACCTCACCGCCGTGACATCCTTCGCCGACGCCGTCGGCCGGATGGAGCGCGACCACTGGGACGGCCAGGTGCTCCGCCTGCCCGACGGGCCGGCGTGGCCGATGGTGACCGTCGTACCGACCCGTCGACGCGAGGTGGAGGTGCACCACGCCGACCTCGGCACGGCCTACACGCGTGCCGAGTGGCCCGAGGACTTCGTGGTCGAGCTGCTCGACGCGGTGACCGTCGACCATGCCGGCAGCGGACCGTTCCGGGTGCGCGCGACCGACCTCGGTCGCGACTGGGCGGTCGGGGAGGGGGACGGCCCCGTCGTGATGGGAGCCGGAGCCGACCTGGGCTGGTGGCTCACCGGCCGCGGGACGGGCGACGGCCTGGCGTGCGACGCCGCGGCACTCCCCCGGCTCGGACCGTGGCGTCGCGCGGCCGCGCCGCTGAGGTCCTGAGTCCCGTCACCAGTGCATCGTGCCGGGTGCGCCCTTGAACGGTCCCACCACCCGGCTGGTGATCCAGCCGCCGTAGAACTCACCCGGCTGCGGCGACACCACCTCGTCGTCGACCAGGCAGCGGTCCACCGCGGCGGGCATCACGGCCACGAAGCCGGCGATCTCCCGGTAGCCCGGCGCCGGCTTGAGGTAGCTCCACGCGGCGGCGCGGGCGATCCGTCGCCCTCCGTGCAGGTCGAACCAGGTGGCCTTCCCCTTCCACTCGCACCAGCTCTCCCCCTCACCGGGACGCACGGCACCGCGCTCGAAGTCGCTGCGCGGCAGGTAGTACGTCGGCGGGTGGCTGGTCTCCAGCACCCGCCAGGCAGAGGTCGTCCGGGCGATCTCGCGGCCGCCGAGCTCGACCACGACGCACTCGCTGGTGCGCTCGAGCCGGGGTGGGCGGGGGTAGTCCCACACCGACTCCTGTCCTGGGCCGGGAGTGTCGGGCGTCGGTCGGTGCATGGGCAGAGAATAGGCCGTGCCTAGTCTGGGCCCATGGCAGCGAGCATCGGCGACAGCGGTCCCTACTCCGGCGAGGTCACCCCGGGCGGGCCCCCGGACGTCCGCGAGCTGGCGGGGATGACCATCACCAAGCTGGCCGTGGACCCCGACATGTCGAACAACTGCTACCTGCTGCGGTGCCGGGCGACCGGCGACCAGGTGCTCATCGACGCGGCCGCCGACGCCGAGCGCCTGCTCCAGCTCGTCGGGAACGCCGGCGTCACCAAGGTGATCACCACCCACCAGCACTGGGACCACCATCGCGCCCTGGCGGACGTGGTGGCTGCCACCGGCGCCGTCGTCGTGGCCGGCGCCGCGGATGCCGACGCGATCACCGAGCAGACCGGCGTCACGGTCGACGACCGCGTCGAGGACGGGGACACCGTCGAGGTGGGCGACTGCCACCTCCAGGTGATCCATCTCGTCGGGCACACCCCCGGCTCCATCGCGCTGCTGTACGACGACCCCGAGGGCACCCCGCACCTGTGGACCGGCGACAGCCTCTTCCCGGGCGGGGTCGGCAACACCTTCGGCGACAGGTCGGCGTTCGACACCCTCATCGAGGACGTCAGCACGAAGGTCTTCGACCGGCTCCCGGACGAGACCTGGTTCTACCCCGGCCACGGTGACGACTCGGTGCTCGGCACCGAGCGACCCCACCTCGCGGAGTGGCGCGAGCGCGGCTGGTGAGCCTCAGCCCGCGATCAGGCCCACGACGTAGGACAGCACGTTGAGGGCGACGAACGCCCCGGCCACGCCCAGCCCGATCCACGCCGGGACCATCGCGTCGCGCCGGTAGCTCCGGTCTGCCTCCACGACCACATCATCCCGACGTGCAGAAGTGCCTGCACAGGGCGGTCCGACCCCCGTTCCCGGGACAACTGCGGCGTCCGAGTGACGCGTCAGGCCGGCGCGTAGCGCAGGTGCAGCACTCCCGTGTCGAGGGCGTCGCTCGAGAGGAGCGTGAGGGGCACCGTCCCGGTGTCCTCGAACAACCGCTGCCCCTTGGCGACCGCGATCGGGTGCACCAGCAGGGCGAGCTCGTCGAGGAGACCGTTGGCGAGCAGCCACCGTACGGTCGTGGCGCACCCGGACATCATGATGTCGCCGTCGGTCGCCTCCTTCAGCTCTCGCACCCCGGTGACGTGGTCGCCGGTGATCGCCGTGCTGTTGGTCCACGGCTGGTCGCCGAGGGGGTGACTGGTGAGGACGTGCTTCGGCAGGTGGTTGATGAACCCGGCGAACTCCTCGTCCCCCTGGGCGGGCCAGTACTCCGACCACTCGTCGTAGAGCCGCCTGCCGAGCAGGAACGCCCGGCCCGTGTCCATCCCGGCGCCGACGATGCGTCCCATGGCGTCGTCGAAGTAGGGGAAGTGCCACTCGTGCGGGGCCTCCACGACCCCGTCGAGCGAGATGAAGAAGTTGGAGACGATCCGGCCCATGGTGCTCTCCTCGGTGTACGACGGTGTCACTGCTCCGACCCCGCCACGGAGCCGGACTCATCGGTCTCGACAGGCCTCGACCAACGGCTAGCCGCTGTAGGTGATCCGCAGCTTCTCCGACGCCGGCAGGGACTGGCAGGCCAGCCGGAGGCCGTCGGCGAGGTCCTCCGCCTCGAGCACCTCGTTGCGCCGCATCCGCACCTCGCCCTCGAGGACGACGCACGCGCACGCGCTGCAGTTGCCCTCGCGGCAGGAGAACGGCGCGTCGAGCCCCTTCTCCTCGAGGAACTCCAGCAGCACCTTGTCGCCCTGCCAGTCGTCGAAGGAGTGGTCCTGCCCGTCGAGCTCGACCTCCACGACCACCGGCCCCTCGACCGGAGAGTCGCCCCGAGATCCATCGTCCTCGTCCTCGTGGTCGTCGGCGTCGGCCAGGGTGCGGGCGGCCTCCTGGACCTCGGCGACGTCGCCGAACGGGTTGCCGCCCAGCGACACGAACTTCTCCTGGTGCCGCCGGTCGCGCGGGAACCCGAGCTCCTTGAGCGCGCCGGTCACCGCCTTCATGAACGGCGCCGGCCCGCACACGAAGGCCGTGTGGTCGGCGAAGCGGGCGGCGAACGCCTTCAGCTGCTCCGGGGTCGGCAGGCCCTGCACCGACTCCAGCCAGTGCACGACGAGCAGCCGCTCGGGGTGCTCCCCCGCCAGGGTCGCGAGCTCGTCGGCGAAGATCACCGACTCCTCGTCGCGGTTGGCGTAGAGGAGCACGACGTCGCCGTGACCCTTCTCCAGGGCCGTGCGCGCGATCGAGATGACCGGCGTGATCCCCGACCCGCCGGCGAAGAGCAGCAGGTCGGCGTCGAGGTCGCGCGGGGTGAAGATCCCGCTCGGCGGGAGCACCCGCAGGGTGTCGCCCGCACGCAGGTTGTCGACGATCCAGTTGGAGGCGTAGCCGTCGGCAGTGCGCTTGACGGTGATCTGGTGACGTCCGGTGTGCGGCGCGCTGGACAGCGAGTAGCACCGCGCGACCAGGCCGGTGCGGTCGCTCGGCACGGCGACGGTCAGGAACTGCCCCGGCGTGTACTCGAAGCGCTCCGCCACGTCGGCGGGCACCTCGAACCGGACCGAGCGGGCGTCCGCGGTCTCCTCGACGACCTCGGCGACGGTCAGGACGTACGACTCACCAGCCATCCTCGGCCCCGATCTCCAGACGGCCCTCGGCCACGGCGCCCTCGATCGAGGCGCGCAGGCGGGGACAGGTCTCGTGGATGCGGCGCCCCCCGGGCTGCTCGCCCATCCTCCGGAACTCCGCGCAGGACGCGAGAGCCTCCTGGGTCCACTGGATGGAGGTGTGGTGCTCGCTGTTCTTCTTCACGCCCACGACGGCCAGGCAGTCCAGGCAGGCCACCTCGGTGAGCCGGGCGCGCGTGTAGAGCCGCTGGTCCTCCAGCGTGTCCGGCGAGGTCGGTGCGAACGAGACCATCCGTGTCGGCCTCAGACCCCGCCGCCGGCCGTGGGCACGCCGACCTCGGGGGACTCCGCCTCGGTGGCGGCCCGGTCCTCAGCCCCGTCCCCAGCGGCGTCCTCGGCGCGCTTGCGGGCGAGGTTCTCCTCGACCTCGGCGCGCCAGAACTCGTTGGCCTTGGTGGTGTCGACCTCGAACTCGAACCGCTCGGTCATCTCCGGGGTCACGTCCGCCTTGTCGACGTAGAACTGCTCGTACCACCGGCGCAGCTGGTAGACCGGCCCGTCCTCCTCGCACAGCAGCGGGTTCTGGACCGGTGCCTTGTTCAGCCAGATGTGCACGTCCTGCATGAAGCCTTCCCCGAACATCTCGCTGTAGCGCTTGCCGATGTACTGCGCGGTCTTCTCGTCCACTCCCTCGGGCTTGAGGACCTTCAGGCCGTACTGAAGCACGAAGGAGTTCTGGCTCGTCGGGACGTGGCAGTTGATCAGGACCACGTCGGTGACGAACCCCTGGTAGTCGGTGGTGAGCCAGTTGACCATGAATGACGGACCGTAGTACGTCGCCTCGGACTTCAGGACCAGGTCCTCGTCGCCGTACCCCTCGCCGGCCATGTCCGGGCGTCCCGTCGACTCCATGAACTGGGTCGCGGTGTGTCCCTCGAACACGTTGCGGAAGTTGGTCGGGAAGGCGAAGTGGATGTAGAAGAAGTGCGCCATGTCGACCACGTTGTCGACGATCTCGCGGCAGTGCGCGGTGGGGACGTCGATCGTGTGCCAGGTCCAGGCGGTGTAGACCTCTGGGTCGGAGATGTCCTCGAGCTCCGGCGGCAGGATGTCGGTGTCCGCGGCGCTGCCCTCCGGGTCGTGCCAGACCAGCAGCAGCCCGTTGCGTACGACGGTCTCGTAGCGCTGCGTCCGCGCCCGTAGCGGGATCCGTCGGGCGTAGGGGATCTGCTTGCACCGCCCGTCGCCGCCCCAGCGCCAGTCGTGGAACGGGCAGGCGATCTCGTCGCCCTTGACCGTGCCCTGCGTGAGGTCGCCGCCCATGTGGCGGCAGTAGCCGTCGAGCACGTTGAGGCTGCCGTCGCCCGCCTCCCACACCACCATCTTGCCCCCGAAGGCGGGCACGCCGTGCGGCTTGCCGTCGCGGAACTGCTCCGCGGGGCCGAGGCAGTGCCACCCACGGGCGAACCGGGTGGGAGCCGCGCCCCGGTCCAGGGAACGGGCGGCCGGTGCAGAGCTGCTCGCAGGGGTCATGGGTTCCTCCGTCAGGCTCGCCGAAAACAAGAACAGGTTATAGTTTTGCGCGGGACAATGACAGTCTGCCCGCCTCCGACACGTGGCCAGGAGCCCCATGCACATCGCGTTGACAGCCGAGCAGGAGGCGCTGCGCGCCGAGCTGCGGGACTACTTCGCGCGGCTGGTCACCCCCGACCGACGCGCCGCGCTGGCGGCGGCCTCCGGGGAGTTCGGGGACGCGCGGGTCTACAAGGAGGTCATCCGCGAGATCGGGCACGACGGCTGGCTCGGCATCGGGTGGCCCGCGGAGTTCGGCGGGCAGGCCCGCTCGATGATGGACCAGCTGATCTTCACCGACGAGGCGGCGATCGCGGGGGTGCCGATCCCCTACCTGACCCTGAACACCGTCGGGCCGACCATCATGCGCTTCGGCACCGACGCCCAGAGGAAGGAGATCCTCCCGAGGATCCTGCGCGGCGAGATGCACTTCTCCATCGGCTACTCCGAGCCGGAGTCGGGCACCGACCTCGCCAGCCTGCGGACCCGGGCCCGACCGGAGGGCGACGAGTGGGTGATCGACGGCCAGAAGATGTGGACGTCGCTGGTCCAGTACGCCGACTACGTCTGGCTGGCCTGCCGCACCGACCCGGACCTCCCCCGCCACAAGGGGCTCTCGATCATCCTCGTCCCGGCCGACACCCCCGGGTTCTCGTGGACGCCGGTGCACACCGTGGCCGGGGTGGGCACGAGCGCCACCTACTACGAGGACGTGCGGGTGCCCAGGGAGAACCTCGTCGGCGAGCTCAACGGCGGCTGGGCGCTGATGACCAACCAGCTCAACCACGAGCGGGTGGCGCTCACCTCCGCCGCCCCGGTCACCCACTCCATCCGCCTGGTCACCGAGTGGGCGCAGCAGACCCGCAACCCCGACGGCAGCCGCGTCGTCGACGCCGAGTGGGTGCAGGTCCTGCTGGGCCGTGCCCACGCCCGCGCCGAGATGCTCAAGCTCCTCAACTGGCAGCTCGCCTCGGCCACCAGCGACCTCTCCCCCGCCGATGCCTCGGCCACGAAGGTCTACGGCTCCGAGCTCGCCGTCGAGGTCTACCGGTCGCTGATGGAGGTCGTCGGCCCGAAGGCGCTGGTGACCGGCGACTCCGCCGGCGCGGTCCTGCGCGGACGGCTGGAGCGCTACCACCGCTCCTCGCTCGTGATGACCTTCGGCGGCGGCACCAACGAGATCCAGCGCGACATCATCGGCTACGTCGCCCTCGGCCTCCCGCCCGCGAAGCGATGACAAGGACCGGGAGGACCCGACATGGACTTCACCCCCACCCCCGAAGGCACCGACGCCGCGGCCCTGGCCGCCACGATCCTCGCCGACCACTGCACCCCCGAGCGCCTGCGGGCGGCCGACGACGGACGCTTCGACGACCGGCTGTGGCGCGCCCTGTGCGACGCGGGACTCACCGGGCTGTGCGTGCCCGAGGAGCACGGCGGCAGCGGGCTCGGCCTGCTCGAGCTGTGCAGCATGCTGGTCGAGGCAGGCAGGAAGGTGGCGCCCGTCCCCCTCGCCACCCACGCGGTCACCGCACTGGCGATCGCCGCCTTCGGCGATGGCGCCCAGCGGGCGCGCTGGCTCGGTGAGGCGGCGAGCGGTACGTCGATCCTGACCACGGCGCTCGCCGAGGACCGGCAGCACGTCCCCGCCGAGCCGGTGACGCGGGCGGAGAACGACGCCGGCACCTGGCTGCTCACCGGCAACAAGGTGGTGGTCCCGGCCGGGACACTGGCCGACCTGTTCGTCGTACCCGCGAGCACAGAGGCCGGCGCCACCGTGTTCCTCGTGCACCCCGGCGACGCCGGGGTCGCCGTCGTGCCGCAGCGGCTCAGCGACGGGGACGTCGCCGCTCGGCTCGAGCTCGACCGTGCGGTCCTCCCCGGCGACCGGGTGCTGGGCGAGGTGGGGCGGGGCGGCGAGGTGCAGGCCTGGCTCGTCGACCGGTTGACGGTCGCCGCGTGCGCCCAGCAGGTCGGCACCGTCGAGGGGGCGCTGGACCTGACGGCCGCCTACGCGAAGAGCCGCGAGCAGTTCGGCCGCCCGATCGGCACCTTCCAGGCCGTCTCCCAGCGCTTGGCCGACGCCTACATCGACGTCCTCGGGGCGCGGCTGACCATGTGGCAGGCGGCCTGGCGGCTCAGCGAGGACCTTCCCGCCGACGTCGAGGTGGCGGTGGCCAAGCTCTGGGCGGCCGACGCCGGCCACCGGGTCGCGCACACCACCGTCCACGTGCACGGCGGCGTCGGCATCGACCTGGACGGCGAGGCCCACCGCTACTTCACGGCCGCGAAGCGCCTCGAGCTCACCCTCGGCGGGGCCACCGAGCAGGCCCGCGCCATCGGGGCGCAGATGGCGCAGGAGGCCGGGTAGCCGGGGGACCAACGGCCCTGATGAGGCGGCTCGAGGGCACCTAGCGTCTGGACCATGACGAGAACAGGCGCGGTACGGCGGGCGACGACGCTCGTCATGGCGACGGTGGTGATCTGCGGACTGGCCCTGGCCCCCTGGGCTCCCTCCCCGGCGCAGGCGGCACTGCCGAGCAGGGCGGCGTGGTCGTCCGACGTGCGCGCGGCGATGAGCGGCGCGAACCACTACCTCGATCACCGGGTCGCCCGCGGCGGTTCGCGCCTGGCGGTCAACCTCGACATCGACAACACCGCCCTGGCCACCCGCTACGCCCGGGGGCGTCCGGTCCCGCCGGTGCTTCGTTTCGCCAGGCATGCCCGCGCCCACGGGATGCGGCTCCTGTTCAACACCGGTCGCCTGCGCGGGGACGGCCGGCTCGCGCGGGCGAGGCGACAGCTGACCCGTGCCGGCTACCGGGTCACGGAGGTGTGCGGGCGCGCACGCGGGGAGTCGCTCTCGCACAGCAAGCAGCGGTGCCGCCGGCACTTCGTGGCCGAGGGGTACCGGTTGGTCGCCAACGTCGGCAACAGGCGCACGGACTTCGTCGGCGGCAACTACGAGCGCGCGTTCCGGCTGCCGAGCTACGGCAACCAGCTCGGGTGAGGCGCTGCGGCAGTCAGCCGGCCCCGGCCACCGACCGGAGGAACTCCACCTCGGCCGCCAGGACCTTCTCGCCGGCCTCGCCCCGGTAGATGTCGAAGTGCCCGACGTCGAGGCTCTCCACCTGCACCGGGCCACGAGCCTTGCGGGCGACCACGCGGACCGCGGCCGTCGGGGCGACGGAGTCCTGCTCGGCGACGACCAGCAGGAGCGGCGCCCGCAGGCGTGCCGCCGACTGCACCGGCCGGTTGACCAGGATCTTCAGCAGGTCGCGGCCCCGCATCTCGTTGCGGAACTCCGACCCCGCGATGGCGAGGTAGCCGGGCGCCGCGTCCTCGGAGGTCATCGCGGCGACGCTGCCCCGGCGGCGTACACCTCAGCCGCGGATCTTCTCCAGCCTCGCCACGGCCTCCTCGAACTCGCGCACCAGGTCGGCCATCACGTCCGCGACGGGGCGCACCTCGTTCATCCGCCCCACGACCTGACCCACCGGCATCGAGATGACGTCGGGGTCGCCGTGCCGGCTCATCCGGTTGTGCGCGTCGGAGACCAGGAGGTTCTGCAGCGGCATCGGCAGCGGCGCCGGGGCGTCGGCCTCCTCCCACGCCTCGGTCCACTTCGTCCTCAGGAGTCGGGCGGGCTTGCCGGTGTAGACGCGCGTCCGCACGGTGTCGCCGCTCCCGGCGCGCAGGAACGCCTGCGTCATGCCGGTGTTGGTGTTGAGGTTCTGGTACTCCTCGGTGGTCAGCCACACCGAGCCGGTCCACACGCCCTGCGCGCCGAGGGCCAGCGACGCGGCGACCTGGCGGCCCGAGCCGATGCCGCCCGCACCCAGGACGGGCACGTCGGGACCGACCGCGTCGACGACCTCCGGGGTGAGCACCATGCTCGCGATCTCGCCGGTGTGGCCGCCCGCCTCGTAGCCCTGCGCCACGATCACGTCGACGCCGTTGTGCACGTGGGAGAGAGCGTGCTTGGCCGCGCCCGCCAGCGCCGCGACGGCGATCCCCTTCTCGTGGGCCTGCTCGATGACGTCGACCGGCGGGGACCCCAGCGCGTTGGCGATCAGCACCGGGCGGTGCCGCAGGGCGATGTCGACGTGGGAGCGCGCCACCGAGTGCAGCCAGCCCAGGACGCCCTCGCGCCCCTCGCCCTCCGGGAGCGGGGGTACGCCGAGCTTCTGCAGCGTCCTCTCCACGAAGGTCACGTGCTCCTCGGGGATCATCGCCTTGAGGTCGACCGAGGTGCCCTCGGTCGGGATCTTCATCGGCATCACCACGTCGACGCCGTAGGGATTCCCGTCGGTGTTCTCGTCGAGCCAGTCCAGCGTCGCGTCGAGCTCGTCGGGGTCGTTGAACCGCACGCAGCCCAGCACGCCGAGCCCTCCTGCGCGCGACACTGCGGCGGCGACGTGCTCGGACGGGGTGAAGGCGAAGATGGGATGGCGGATCCCGAAGCGGTCGCAGAGATCGGTGCGCATCAGCCGACCACCGCCGCCGTCGCCAGCTCCCGGGCCCGGGGATAGTTCGCCTTTCCGGTGGCGCTGCGCGGGATCTCCTCGACGTAGGTCACCGACCGGGGCAGCTTGAACCCGGACAGGTGCTGGCGCAGGAACGCCCTCAGCTCCTCGAGCCCGGGTCGCGGCTCGCCGTCGCGGACCTGGATCACCGCCGAGACCGACTGGCCGTAGTTGTCGTCGAGCACACCGACGACCAGGGCGTCGTACACCGCCGGGTGGCCCTTGAGCGCCATCTCCACCTCCTCGGGGTAGACCTTCTCCCCGCCGGTGTTGATGCAGTTCGAGCCCCGGCCGAGCAGGGTCACCTTGTTGTCCGGCTCGATCCGGCAGAAGTCCCCGGGCACGGAGTAGCGGGTGCCGTCGACCTCGATGAACGTCGTCGCGGACTTCGCCTCGTCCTTGTAGTAGCCGAGCGGCACCGACCCGGACCTCGCGAGCCGGCCGACGGTCCCGACGGCGGAGGGGTCCACCACCTTGTTGTCCTCGTCGAGCACCACGGTCTCCGCGCCCAAGGAGACGACGGGCCCCTCGCCCTTGATGTTCTCGCTGTCCTGCATCCCGGTGCCGGAGAAGCCGGTCTCCGAGGACCCCACCGAGTCGGTGAACACGGCGTTGGGGAAGGCCTGCATCCAGCGCTCCTTGACCGGCCGGCTGAAGATCGCGGCGCTGCTGGCGACCACGAACAGGCTGGAGGCGTCGTACTCCCCCTCCTCGTAGGCCTCGATCAGGGGCCGGGCCATCGCGTCGCCGGTCATGAAGATGCCCTGCACCTTCGCCTCGTCGATCACCCGCCAGACCCGGTGCGCGTCGAACTTGGGCTCCAGCACGGTCACGTGCCCCGCGAACAGGTGCATCAGCATCGCGGCCTGGGCGCCGCCGTGCATCAGCGGGCTGAGCGGGAACATCACCATCGGGTTGGCGTTGCCCCGCGCCTGCTCGGACTGGTCGTGCTCCTCGAGCCGCTGCCCGGTCATGAAGTCGATGCCCCCGCCGAGCACCCGCCAGAAGTCCTCGTGGCGCCACATCACGCCCTTGGGGAAGCCCGTGGTGCCGCCGGTGTAGACGATGTAGAGGTCGGCGCCGCTGCGCTCGCCGAAGTCCCGCTCGGCGCTCTGGCCCTCGAGCGCGTCGGCCCAGGCGGTGCCGGCGTACGACGCGATGTCGGCCTCGTTGTCGGGCTCGGTGGGGTCCGGCATCACCACGACGGTGTGCAGCCGCTCGTGCCTCGGTGCGGTCGCCGCGACCAGCGGCGCGTAGGGCCGCTCGTGGAGCAGCGCCACGATGTCGGAGTTGTCGAAGAGGTAGTCGAGCTCGGACTCCACGTAGCGGTAGTTCACGTTGATCGCCACGGCGCGGATCTTGAAGACGGCCAGCAGCGCGACGACGTGCTCCACGCTGTTCTTGGCGTAGATCCCGACGTGGTCGCCGGGACCGACGCCGCGCGAGGCCAGGAAGTGCGCGAGCCGGTTGGCCTCGGCCTCGAGCTCGGCGTAGGTCATCACCCGGTCACCGACGCGCAGCACGGGCCTGTCCGGTGACGGCGTCCACGGCGTGCTCGAACAGGTCAGCGATGTTCAGCGCCATGGCCGCAGACTAGAACACGTTCTCGTTTCTGACTAGCATCGCGACCATGACCGAGAGCGCTGCGCCACCCCCCGAGACAGACCCCCCAGACGTGTCCGAGCCGCACGCGCTCGTCGAGCTCCAGGGACACACGCTCGTGGTGACGATGAACCGGCCCGAGGCGCGCAACGCCCTGTCGGGCGAGATGCTCGCGCTCATGGAGCGGGCCTGGGAACGGGCCAACGAGGACCCCGAGGTCAGGGTGGTGATCCTCACCGGGGCCGGCGGCTACTTCTGCGCCGGGGCGGACCTCAAGGCGATGTCGTCGAGCTCGCCGTCGGAGAAGTTCGAGTCCGGCGAGTTCGACCCCTCGGTCATCCGGTCACTGCTCAAGGGCTACCGGGTGACCAAGCCGCTGATCGCGGCCGTCGAGGGACCGGCGATCGCCGGGGGCACCGAGATCCTCCAGGCCACCGACATCCGGGTGGCGGGCGAGTCCGCCAGGTTCGGGGTGTCCGAGCCACGGTGGGGGCTCTACCCGCTCGGCGGCTCGGCCGTACGGCTCCCGCGCCAGCTCCCCTACACGGTGGCCGCCGACCTGCTGCTCACCGGGCGGCACATCGGCGCGGCCGAGGCCAAGGAGGTCGGGCTGATCGGGCACGTCGTGCCCGACGGGACGGCGCTGGCGAAGGCGCACGAGATCGCGGGCCAGATCGCCGCCAACGGCCCGCTGGCCGTGCAGGCGGTGCTGAGGACGATGCGCGACTCCGAGGGCAAGCACGAGGACGACTGCTGGAAGGACGACGCCGCGGTGGGCGCCCGGGTCTTCGCCTCCCGCGACGCGCGGGAGGGTCCGCGGGCCTTCGCCGAGAAGCGCACCCCGGACTTCACCGGCACCTGACCGCGGCAAGCGAGCCGCGCTAGTCGCCGACCGCGTCGCGGCCGCGCCTGACCACCAACGGGTCGGGCTCGAGGACGACCTGCACGTCCTTGCCGTCGTAGTCGACGAGGCTGAGGAACAGCCGCAGCGCGTTGATCCTGCCGCGCTTCTTGTCGTTGCTGCGGATCGTGTACCACGGTGCGTGGTCGGTGTCGGTGTGCAGCAGCATCTCCTCCTTCGCCTCGGTGTAGGCCTCCCACTTGTCGAGGCTCTCGAGGTCCATCGGGGAGAGCTTCCAGCGCCGGACCGGGTCGAGCTGGCGGATCGCGAAGCGCGTGCGCTGCTCCTGCTGGGTCACCGAGAACCACAGCTTGGTCACGTTGACCCCTGCGTCGAGAAGCATCTGCTCGAACAGCGGGGCCTGCTGCATGAACGTCCGGTACTGCTTCTCGTCGCAGAAGCCCATCACCCGCTCGACGCCGGCGCGGTTGTACCAGGACCGGTCGAACAGGACGATGTCGCCGTACGTCGGCAGGTGCGAGACGTAGCGCTGGAAGTACCACTGGCCCAGCTCGGTCGAGGTCGGCTTGGTCAGCGCGACGACCCGGGCCGAGCGGGGGTTCAGGTGCTCCATGAACCGCTTGATCGTCCCGCCCTTGCCGGCGGCGTCGCGGCCCTCGAAGACGATGACGTGCTTCTGGTCGTTGTCCTGGACCCAGTACTGGAACTTCAGCAGCTCGATCTGCAGGAGGTACTTCTCCACCTCGTAGTCGTTGCGGCTCATCAGCTCGTCGTACGGGTAGTCCTCGCGCCACGTCTCGACCGCGCTCCCGTCGGGGCGGATCAGCATCGGGTCGTCGCCGTGGTCGTCGCGCACGGTGTACCCCTGCCGGCCCAGTGTGTCGATGTACTCCCGGAGGCTCATCTGCTGCATGGCCCCCACGGTCCTCCGTCGGGCGCGATGTGGCGTCACCCGGACCGGATGACGTCGCGGCCGGGTGTCCCGAACACGTTCGGGTTGCCCCGTTCGGGCCCCGCCGAGGCGGGCTCTCGGTCTAGCGTCGGGGCGTGACCACGATCCGGCTCGTCCCGCTCGGTGACGCGCACGTGCCCGCCCTGCTGGAGACGATGCGCGACCCGGAGATCCTGCGCTTCACGCGCACACCCGACCCGATGCCTCCCGGGTGGATCGACGAGTGGCTGGAGCGGTTCGACGGCGAGCACCGCGCAGCGTGGGCCGTGCTCGACCGTTCGGGGCGGTTCGCGGGGTACGCCGTCACCGGGCCGATCGAGCGCGCGGACCTCCAGGTCGAGCTCGGCTACGCGATCTCCCCCTGGGCCCGGGGTCGCGGCATCGCCACCGAGACGCTGCGGGAGCTCACCCGGTGGGCGTTCGCCGAGGGGATGCAGCGCGTCACCGCCCTGATCTCCGTGGACAACCCGGCGTCCTCGCGGGTGGCCGAGAAGGTGGGCTACACCTTCGAGGGGGTGCTGCGGTCGGTGCACCACGTGAACGGACGCCGCGGCGACCTCCAGAGCTGGTCGATCCTGCCCGGCGAGCTCAGACCCTGACACGGGCTCCCACCCGAGACATAGGCTGCACTCCATGGCCACGGGCAACGTCTGGGAGCGGTTCAGCCACGATCCGCGACACCCCGACCATGCCCGCCTGCGCGCCGCCGACAGCGACCGCGACGTCGTCAACGACGTGCTGGCCACGGCGTACGCCGAAGGGCGGCTCACCCCCGACGAGCTCGACGAGCGCACCGACGCCGTCGCCAAGGCGCGCACCCTGGGCGAGCTCCCGCCGATCATGGACGACCTCGTCCTGCGCACCGGTGCGGCTCCGCTCACCCACCGGCACCGCGCGGAGGCAGAGCGTCGCTACCGGGCACAGCGACAGTCCGCGCTGATGAACTTCCTGGTGCCGTCGTTGATCTGCTGGGCCGTCTACCTCGCGACCATGGCCGGCGGCTTCCCGTGGCCGGTCTTCGTGATGATCGGCACCGGCATGCACCTGAGCCGCCTCCTCGGCAACCGGGAGGACAGCATCCGCGCCATCGAGCGCAGCCTGGAGCGGCGCGAGCGCAAGCGCCTGGGGTCGCGCTTCCGCGACAACCGGTTCCTGCCGCCCTCTGCTGGTTGAGTCGTCCCCTCCGCTGGTTGAGGGCCCTCAGCAGGCGTGACGCCCCCGTGCCTCCGGGACTAGCGTTCTCGCAAGGGGGTGGCGTGATGGACGTCCGTGACCTGGTCAAGCAGCACTACGGTGCCGCCGAGCTGAGCGAGGCGATCCTCGCCGCACTGGCGGAGGCGGACACCGACGTCGAGCACCTCGAGGCGACCGACGTCTTCCCGCTCGACCAGCTCCACGCTGGCGGAGTGGCAGCCACGCGGCACCTGCTCGAGCGGCTCGGCATCGGTCCGGGGATGCGGGTGCTCGACGTCGGCTGCGGCATCGGCGGACCGGCCCGGCTGGCCGCGTCGTACGGCGCCGCGGTGACCGGCGTCGACCTCACCCCGGAGTTCGTGGACACGGCCACGGCGCTGAGCGAGCGGCTGGGGCTCGCCGAGCAGGTGCGGTTCCTGGTCTCCGCGGGCGAGTCGCTGCCCTTCGAGGACGGGTCCTTCGACGCGGCGTACATGGTCCACGTGGGCATGAACGTCCCGGCCAAGCAGAGCGTGTTCGAGGAGGTGCGCCGGGTGGTCGCGCCCGGAGGGCTGTTCGGCCTCTACGAGCAGATGCGCACCGGCGAGGGCGCGGTGAGGTACCCGATGCCGTGGGCGGAGGACGAGCGGTCGTCGTTCGTCGAGACGGTCGAGGACTACCGGGCGCACCTCGAGGCTGCTGGGTTCACCGTCGAGGCGGTCGAGGACCGCACCGACGCGACGCGAGGGCCCTCGACGACGGGCAGGGTCTCGCCGGTCCTCCTGTTCGGGCCGGCGTTCGCCGAGCGCATCGGGCACAACGTGGCGGCGACGGAGGCCGGGGACCTCGGTGCCTTCGAGGTGGTCGCCCGTGCCTGAGCTCGACCGCGGCGGTGTGCACCTGTCGTACGACGATGTCGGCACCGGCCCCGTGCTGCTGCTGAGCCACAGCTGGTTCTGCGACGGAAGGCAGTGGCCGCAGGTGCCGGACCTGGTCGCCGCGGGATACCGGGTGCTGAACCTGGACAACCGCGGACACGGCCGTTCGGGCCCCCACCGCGCCCCCTTCACGATGTGGGACCTGGGCGACGACGTGGTGGCCGTGCTCGACGACGCCGGTGTGGAGCGCGCCGTCCTCGTCGGGCTGTCGATCGGTGGCTTCGCCTCGATCCGCGCCGCCCTGCGACACCCCGACCGGGTGGCGGCGCTGGTGCTCGCGGGCACCTCCGCCGACCGCGCCGCATGGCAGGGCCGCACCAAGGCGACCCTGCTCACGCCGGTCGCCAGGAGCGCCCGCGGCTGGCCGCTGGTCATGGGACAGGTGGTCGCGTCGCTGTTCGGCGCGACCACCCGCCGGCAGCAGCCGGAGCTGATCGCGACCTGGCGCGAGATCTTCCTCGGCCAGGACCCGGACTCCATGCTCACCATGCTCAGGGCGTTCATGGGGCGTGACGACGTCAGCGACCGGCTCGCCGAGATCACCGCGCCCACGCTCGTGGTCGTCGGCGACGAGGACGAGGACCCGGGCGTGCTGGCCTCGGGCCGGCTCGCGGCACGGGTCCGCGGTGCTCGCTTCGAGGTGCTGCCCGAGACGGGTCACCTCTCGGCGCTGGAGCAGCCCGCAGCGTTCACGGCCGCCCTGCTCGACTTCCTGGCCGACGTCGGGCCGGACGGGGGCTGATCGGTCAGCCGGCTCGGCGATCCGCGTCGGCGTACTCCGCCCGCAGCGCCTTCTTGTCCAGCTTGCCCAGCGGTGTCAGCGGCAGGGAGTCGACGGCCAGCACCTCCTTGGGTGCGTGCACCGAGCCCTTGCGCTGCTTGACCGCTTCGGTGATCTCGGCGACCACGGCGTCGTCGAGGGTCCGCCCCTCCCGCAGCACGACGAGCGCCGTCACGGCCTCGCCCCAGCGTGCGTCGGGTACGCCGATGACGGCCACCTGCGCCACGGCGGGGTGCTCGCCCACGACGTCCTCGACCTCGCGCGGGAACACGTTGAAGCCGCCGGTGACGATCATGTCCTTGGTGCGGTCGACGATGTACCAGAACCCGTCCTCGTCCTCGCGGGCCACGTCGCCGGTGTGCAGCCAGCCGTCGCGGAACGTCTGCGCCGTCTCCTCCGGCAGCTTCCAGTAGCCCCCGGCCAGCAGCGGCCCGGCGACGCAGATCTCGCCCGGCTCCCCCGCTGCCACCGGCTGGCCGTCGACGTCGAGGAGCGCGGTCCGCAGGAACGCCGAGGGCCGGCCGCAGGACGCGAGCCTGGAAGGGTCCACGTGGTCCCCCTTGGCGAAGTACGTGATCACCATCGGCGCCTCGGACTGGCCGTAGTACTGCGCGAAGATCGGGCCGAACCGCTCGATCGCCTCGGCCAGCCGCGTCGGGTTGATGGAGGAGGCGCCGTAGTAGACCGTCTCCAGCGACGAGAGGTCGCGCGTGAGCGAGTCCGGGTGGTCGAGCAGGGCGTAGAGCATCGACGGCACCAGCATCGTGGCGGTGATCCGCTGCTGCTCGATCGTGCGCAGCACCTCGGCAGGGTCGAACCGGGGCAGCACGACGAGCGAGCCGCCCTTCATCACCGTCGGCACGAAGAACGCGGCCCCGGCGTGCGACAGGGGCGTGCACATCAGGAAGCGCGGCGCCTCGGGCCACTCCCACTCGGCCAGCTGCACCTGGGTCATCGTGGCCATGCCCTGGGCGGTGCCGATGACCCCCTTGGGCCTGCCGGTCGTGCCGCCGGTGTAGGTGACCGAGACGACGTGGTCGGGTGGCAGCGACACCGCCTCCAGCGGCTGCGGCTCGAACGACTCGGCCGCCGCGACGAGGTCGTGGCCGACGTCGGCGAGGGCCTCGGGCACCGGACCGATGGTCAGCACCTGCCGCAGCCCGGGCACCTTCTCCAGCAGACCGAGCGCCCGCTCGACGAACATCGGCACGGGGTCGATCACCAGGGTGGTGATCTCGGCGTCGTCGAGCACGAACGCGTGGTCGTCGAGGGAGCCCAGCGGGTGCAGCGACGTACGCCGGTAGCCCTGGGTCTGGCCCGCGCCCAGGATGAACAGCACCTCGGGGCGGTTCAGCGCCAGCAGTGCCGAGGCCGTGTCCCGGCCCGCGCCGAGTGACTCGAAGGCCTGGACGTACTGGCTGATCCGGCGCGACACCTCGCCACCGGTCAGCGTGGTGTCACCGAGGTGCATCACCGGCCGGTCGCGGTGCCGCTTCAGGGCCGCCACCATCACGTGGCCGTTGTGCGTGCCGAGTCGCAGGCTGTCCTGGGCGCCACCGGGGACGGTCATGCGGGCGAGACTAGAACGTGTTACAGAAATGGGCAATCAGCCGGCGGCGCCCTCGAGCCGCATCCGCTCGTCGCGCGCCACGGCCGGCCTGACGGGCGCGGTCGACGGGCGCACGAAGGCCGGCACGTGCCCGTAGACCGGTTGGTACTGGCCGGCGCGGACGAGGTAGGTCTCGTGCCAGATCGAGGTGCGCGAGGAGCGTGCGACCCGCTTCCAGTAGTTGCGCCACGGCGCGAGACGAGGGTCGACGCCGTCCCCGGCGAAGCTGTCGAGGTGCCCGATCGTGCGCCACCACTGCGTGACGGTGAAGCCGGCCAGGTCGTAGCCCAGCAGGCCACGGTCGGACTCTGCCGCGACGTACGCCAGCACGTCGCGGACGCCGCGCCGCCCGCTGATCTCGAGGAGCCCCCTGAGCGGATGACGCAGGTCCAGGCACGCGCCGATCAGGAAGACGACACAGTCGCCGTTCTCGTGGGCCCCCGGGCGGCCGTTGGGCAGTGCGGCCATGCGACGAGTGTGCGCCTGTGGCTCGCCCAGGGTCGACCATGGTCGCGGGGCGCAGAACTAGACCGCGTCACCGCCCGGGCACTGCCCCACCTCACCCGTGACGGGTGGCCCACCAGGCCGCCACCTGGGCCCTGGACCGGACCCCGAGCCGCCACCTGATGCGTTCGACGTGCCCCTCGGCGGAACGCTCGTCGATACCGAGGCGGTCGCCGATCTCGCGATTGGTGAGGCCGAGGCTCACCAGCGCGGCGACCTCCTCCTGGCGTGGCGTCAGCCGAGGTGATGCCGCCCTGGGCTGGTCCGGCGTCGGCACCGGAAGTCCGAGGAAACGCCGCACCACGGCCACGAGCGACGGCACGTCACCGGTGTAGGGCAGGTGCGACTTCCCCGGCAGGATCTCGAGCCGTGCCCGCGGGATGCCGGCGGCCAGGCGACGCGCCTGCTCGACGGGCGCAGCGCGGTCCTTCTCGCGATGCACCACCAGGGTGGGCGCGTCGACATCCCCGAGGGCCCCGGTGACGTCGACGCGGTAGCACAGGCGCAAGAGTGCAGCCGCGGTCCCCGCCGACGACGCGCGGCGCTGGTAGGCGGCGAACGCGGCCCGGGTGTCGGCAGTCGCCTCCGGCGCGAAGATGTCGGTGAGCACCTCGGCCCCCAGGCCCCAGTGACCCGCCACGATGGCCTCCACGTGCTCCTGCACGTCCTCCGGCGCGATGTCGCGACCCCGGGCCCACCCGCCGTACAGCACGAGGCGGCGTACGCACTCGGGGTGGCGGGCCGACCACGCCGCGGCCACCGCGGCGCCGAGCGAGCTGCCGATCACGTCCGTGGGGCCACCGCAGGCCGCGGCGACGACCGCGGCCACGGTCTCCAGCTCGCGCTCCAAGGAGAAGTCCTCGATGCTCGCCCGACTCGACAGGCCACACCCCGGACGGTCGAACCGGACCAGCCGGCGCCCGTCGGCGAGCGCTTCGAACATGCTGCGCTCGGCCGGCAGCGCCCAGCTCGCCCCGAGGTGGCTCAGCCAGCCGTCGATGAACAGCAGGGGCGGTCCCGCCCCCGCCGTGGCATAGGCGACCTTGGTGCCGTCGGCCAGCCGAGTCGAGCCGATCCGCTGCTCCATGCGTCCCCTCCACCCGCCAAGTTACGCCTCCGCCTGCCCGGATGGGGTAGTTCCACGCCTGCCCCGGCCGCCGGCGACGACCACGATGGGGGTGGGTCACTCCCACGTCCTACCGCCCATCGAAAGGTCCGAGCATGGCCAGCTCACGCCAGGAGAACCTCACCGTGACGAGCACGTCCGACTCCGGAGGCACCGTCGGCAGGGCGCTGTCCGTCGGTTACGCGACGGTGGTCTACCTCGCCTTCCTCGCGGTCGTCGCCTACTCCGTCGCGTTCCTGGCCGACGTCGTCGTGCCGCGCACCGTCGACAGCGGCCCCTCGGCGGGAACGCTCACCGCCCTGGTGGTCGACGCGCTCGTGCTCGGCCTCTTCGCCGTGCAGCACACGGTGATGGCGCGCCCGACGTTCAAGCAACGCTGGACCCGGGTGGTGCCACCACACCTGGAGCGTTCGACGTTCGTGCTCGCCGCGACGGCCGCTCTCGCGATCGCCTACGCCCTGTGGCGGCCGATCACCACGGTCGTCTGGGACGTCGGACCACAGCCCGCGCGGGTCGCCCTGTGGGTGCTCTACGGGGCGGGATGGGCGATCGTCATCGCGATGACCTTCGCCATCGACCACTTCGACATGTTCGGACTCCGGCAGGTGGCCCGACACCTGCGCCGGGCTCCGCAGACCCAGCCCGGGTTCCGGTCCCCGCTGCCCTACCGCCTGGTCCGGCACCCGATGATGACCGGCTTCTTCCTCGCGTTCTTCGCCGCACCCACGATGACGGTCGGACACCTCCTCTTCGCCGTCCTCGGAAGCGGTTACATCGTCGTCGGCACGATGTTCGAGGAGCGCGACCTGCGCCGGTCACTTCCGGAGTACGCCGAGTACGCCGCCACCACGCCGCGCTTCCTGCCGGGGCGCCGCCGCGCCTGACCACCGGGGGCCACGGCCGCCCGGAGCCGACCTCGACCAGGGGCCCCGCCCAGCGTCGTCCACAGCCGGCGAATCGATGCTGTCGATGTCAGTGTTGACAGATAGAATCGCACACATGTTCGACCTCTCGCTTCGCTCGCTGCACGACTTGCAGGCCGCACTCGGTGGTGTCGACGGCGGGGGTCTCGACGAGGCCGGTCAGCTGGACTGCCTCACTGTCCTGGAGGAGATCAAGAGCGCAGCGGCCGCAGCACAAGCGCGCGTGACGGTCGCCCTGGCCGAGGCCCGGTCGGCACGGGAGGCCGAGAGGGGTGTGCCGGCCGCCCGTCGCTGCCAGGGCCTCGCAGCCGAGATCGCGCTGGCGCGACGGGAGAGCCCCTACAGCGGCTCCCGCGACCTCGGCCTCGCCACAGCGCTGGTGCGCGAGATGCCGCACACCCTCACGGCGCTCACGCGCGGCGAGATCTCGGAGTGGCGCGCCATCCTCCTGGTCCGGGAGACCGCGGTCCTCGCGCGTGAGCACCGCGGACAGGTCGACGGGGAGCTGGCAGGGCGGCTCGCACAGCTCGGCGATCGCGCGGCCGCCGCCGAGGCCCGCAAGATCGGCTACCGGCTCGACCCCGGCTCGGCGCTCCGACGCTCGCGCGGCGCGCGGTCGGACCGCCACGTGAGCGTGCGCCCGGCCCCGGACACGATGAGCTACCTGACCGGTTTCCTCCCTGTCGAGCAGGGGGTCGCGTGCCAGGCCGCGCTGCGCCACCACGCTGACTCCCTGCAGGCGCAGGGTGACCAGCGCAGTCGCGGCCAGATCATGGCCGACGCCCTGGTCGAACGGATCACCGGACGAGCCACTGCCGAGCCCGGGCCGGTCGAGGTGGCCCTGGTGATGAGCGACTCCTCGCTGCTCGGCGCGGACGACTCCCCCGCCCACCTCGAGGGCTACGGACCGGTGCCGGCGTCCGTCGCCCGCGAGATCGTCCGCGACGCCGACAAAGTCTGGCTGCGCCGGCTCTTCACCAGCCCCAGCGACGGGTCGCTGGTCGCGATGGACTCACGACGGCGCCTGTTCCGCGGCAAGCTGCGCCGCCTCGTGGTCCTGCGTGACCAGTCCTGCCGCACCCTCTGGTGCGACGCCCTCGTCCGTCACGTCGACCACGTCGTCCGGGCAGCCGACACCGGCGTCACCAGCGCCGGGAACGGCCAAGGACTCTGCGAGGCGTGCAACTACGCCAAGGAGGCGCACGGATGGCGCTCCCAGCCGGTCACGTCGACCCCGCACCGGGTCGTGATCACGACCCCCACGGGACACCGGTACGTCTCGACGGCGCCCGATCCGCCCGGGACTCGGCCAGCACCGGCGCGTGCCCAGGAAAAGCCCGACAGGGTCCTGCGCGTGGCTGAGGAACCCCTTCGCCCCGCAGCGGGCTGAGGTCCTGCTCGCTCACCGTTCATCGCGAAAGCCGACGAGCCGATGGCTGTTGTCGCAGAACGGCTTGTTCCTGCTCGCACCGCACCGGCACAGGGCCACGCGGTACTCCTCGTCCTGCCGCCCGTCCGGACCTTGCAGCTGAACCCGTCCCCGGACGTACAGGGGCCCGTCGGGGCAGACCTCGACGGTGGTGGGCTCGTCGGGCTCCTCGTCCGCGATGGTGAGGCCCTCGTAGCGGAGGGCGTTGGTCGGGCACGCCCGGACGGCCGCCGCGACCTGCTCCGGTTCGGCACCGTCGACGTCGACCCAGGGCTGCCGCTCCACGGCGAACACCGAGGGCAGCGCGCGAAGGCAGGCGGCGGTGTGGACGCACCGAGACGAGTCCCAGAGCACCCGGACGTCGTCGTTCTCGTAGACCCTGACGTCCCCCTTGGTCCTCGGCACGCCCGCTGCTGCGGGATCACCCGGTGCGTCCTCCCGGTGTGCGCGCTCCCTCCGCGTGCCGACGCTCGCCCCCGCGTCGTCCTCGACCGTCTCGACCTGGGCCATCAGGTCAGCGGCCGCCCTGGACAGCGCGGCCGACACGGCCGTCACGACTTCTGCGCCTGTGGTCGGCCGCAGGCCGTCGGCGAAGGCGGCGAGCTCGTCGAGGCGCTCGGCGTACCGCAGCCAGGCCGACCGGCGGTGCGGGAGCAGGAAGCTGGCCCGATAGGGGAGCTGGAAGTTGGCTCCCGCCGTCACCCCCGGGTGATCGGGGCCGACCGGAAGCCGAGCGAGCAGCAGGCCCAGCGGCTTGATGGCCCCGAACATGAGCCCGACGGCCGTGGAGGCGAGCACCTGGCGCTGCGCGGGTGTCTCGTGGCCGAAGGCGAAGTAGCGCGCGATCATCTGCAGGAGGAGCTCGTTCACGGAGTTGAACAGGTCCGAGCATCCGGCGGAGGCAGGATCGCTGATGTAGACCTCCGGTTCGATCCCCTCCACGGGTCTCACCCCGGCTGCCACGACAGGATGGGTGGGGTCGAAGGCGGGATCCGCCTCGCGCATCGCGCGGTACTCGGCCAGGACGGCGAGGAAACGGCCGTAGTGCGCGGTCTCCCAGTCGCCGGTCGCCCCCTCGCCCTGCTCGACGATGCGCTCGAGGGCGCGGTTGGCGCTCTGCAGGTCCGTGATCGGCGCCAGGTCAGGCCAGCCGAAGCTGGTCTCCTCGGCCTGGTGGAACGCGGGACCGATGAACAGGCGGTCCTCACCGAGCAGCTCGGCGAGGCGCGAGAGGCCCTGCTCCACCGACCGGTACAGGTGGCCCTGCGTGTCGAAGTCCTGGCCTCTCGGCACGACCTCCTCCGGGCCCATCGGCGCCGGGCGGGGGCCCGTCGGCACGAACTCCGCGGCGTCGGCCATCTCGATGCTCTGCGGGCGCTCCAGGTAGATGAAGTGCTGCAGCGCAGCCTCGCCGAACGGAAGCAGGCGGAACTGCACCTCGGGCGGGTAGCCGTTCGCCCGGTGCGGGAAGTGGGGCCGGCTCACGTAGGGCGCCGAGCCCACGGCGGTGAGCAGGTTCTGCACCACCGCCCAGTGCAGCATCTCCTCGGACGCGACGTCGAGGATCACGCGGCGCCAGCGCTCGACGGCCTCGAGCTGCTCGGGCCGGAGCCCCGGACCAGCGGAGCTCTTCAGGCTGAACGCCGCGTAGAGGTACTGGCACATCAATGCGTGCTCGAGCTCGGCCCCCTGCGAGAGCAGGTAGGTCAGCTCCTTGCGCCGCTCCACCACCATGGCCGAGTCGCCTGCCACCCGGGCACGGTACCGCCGGCCCTCTGCGGGCCTCAACGCCGAGGAGCTGCTCGACCGGCCGTGACCCGATCAGCTGGACCGGGTCACGGTCGGTCGTAGGAGATCAGGCCTGCTCGCCCAGGGCGAACTGGACGTTTCCGCCCTCGTCCACTCCGGCGTCGAGGACCTTGTCGTCGAGGACCTCGGCGGCCTGGCTCTCCACGTAGACGGTGGCGCCTCCCTGCTCGACGACCTGGTCGCCGGCCTCGGGCTGCTCGGAGGCCGAGATGCCGAAGCTGGCCTCCTCGCCGGGCTGTGCGGTGATCCGGAGACCACCCTCCACACCCTCGGTCTGGGAGACGATTTCCTTGACGATGATGCTGGCGTTCTCAGTCAGCGTGAGCATGAGTGCCTTTCGATCGTGTGCAGAAGCCGTCCACACTGCCGCGAATCGACGCTGGACTCAAACCGGGCACCCGCGCGAGGGGCGTCCGGGACCGGATCGGGTCACGGCAGACCGGCGTGCGGCACCTCGACCCGCACCGAACGGATCTCCGCCTCGCGGGCCGCGCTGCGGGCGTGCTCGTCGAAGTCGGGGGCGCAGCTGAGGAACAAGGTGCGTCCGTCGTGGCCGCCTAGCATGCAGGCGAACACCCCGCTGCCCGGCGCGATCTCCTCGAGGATCTCGCCTCCCTCGGCGACCCGGCAGACACGACCGCCGAGGGCGTCGGCCACCCACAGGCAGCCGTCGGCGTCCAGGCAGCAGCCGTCGGGCGCAAGCACGCCCTGCGACACGGCCTCGAGGACCGCCCGGCTGGTGGGCAGCTCCCCGAACGTCGCCCAGTCGCGACGCTCGCCGAGGGTGCCGTCGGGCTGGATGGCGAACGCGCTGACGCGGTTGCCGAACGTCTCGTCGACGATGAGCGTGCCGCCATCGGCCGTGACCACGCTGCCGTTGGGGAACCAGAGGTCCTCGGCCACTCGGTCAACGGAGCCGTCGGGGTCGATCCGCAGCAGGCCGGCCGTCTCGATGTCCGCACCGCCCATGAGGTCGAACCCGAAGTTGCCCAGCCAGCACCGTCCCTCGGCGTCCACCACCATGTCGTTCGGGTGACCGGTGACCGCGTCGGCGACGTCCGCGTGCACGACCGTGCTGCCGTCCGGCTCGCGGCGCATCACCTTGCGGTCCTTCATCGACACGTACACCAGCCGGCCGTCCGGCAGCCACCCGAAGCCCGAGGGCTGCGCCGGCACCTCGAGCTCGGTGCGCAGGTCCTCGCCCGACTCGGTGACCGAGTAGATCGCGTGTGTGTAGAAGTCGGCGAACCACAGTCGGCCCTCGTGCCATCGCGGGCACTCGGTGTAGGACATCCCGGATACGACGGTCTGGACAGCCCGATCAGTCATGCGGGCGATCCTAGCCACCGGTGTGATCTACGACCTATGCCAGCAGCTCGGCCACCTGGCGAACCTCCTGCGCGCTGCGGCAGCTGAGCAGCAGCGTGGTCACCCCGGTCTCCTCCCAGGCCGCCGCGCGCTCCTTGACGTAGCCCGCGTCGCCCACGATGTGCATGTCCTCGACCAGCTCGTCGGGGATCAGCGCGGTGGCCTCCTCGCGCTTGCCGGCGAGGTAGAGCTCCTGCACCTGGCCGCTGATCGACTCATACCCCATCCGGTCGAAGACGTTCTTGTGGAAGTTCTGCTCCTTGGCACCCATGCCGCCCATGTAGAGCGCGACCATCGGCCGCAGCGCGTCCACGACCGCTCGGCGCTCGTCCTCGGAGCTCGTCACCTGCAGGTGGCAGGTCGCGGCGATCTCGAAGTCCGCGCGCGTACGACGGGCGCCCGGCCGGGAGAAGCCCTCGTCGAGCCACGGCTGGTACATGCCGGCCGAGGACGGGGTGTAGAAGATCGGGATCCAGCCATCGGCGATCTCCGCGGTCTGGGCGACGTTCTTCGGCCCCTCCGCGCCGAGCCAGATCGGCACGTCCGCGCGCAGCGGGATGCACGATCGGCTTCAGCGGCTTGCCCAGGCCCGACGGACCCCTCGCCGGTGTAGGGCAGCGGGTAGTGCGGGCCCTCGTTGGTGACGGGGGCCTCACGCGCGAGCACCTGGCGGATGATCGAGACGACCTCGCGGGTGCGGGCCAGCGGCTTGGCGAACGGCTGGCCGTACCACCCCTCCACGACCTGCGGCCCGCTGACGCCCATGCCGAGCACGACACGGCCGCCGCTGAGGTGGTCGAGGGTGAGCACGTGCATGGCGATGCTGGTCGGCGTACGACCGGACATCTGCACGATGGAGGTGCCCAGCCGGACCCGGCTGGTCTCCCTGCCCCACCACGCAAGCGGCGTGAAGGCGTCGGAGCCCCACGCCTCCGCGGTGAAGATCGCGTCGAAGCCGGCCTCCTCGGCGGCGGCGACGAGCTCGCCGACCCCCTCCGGCGGCTGTGCTCCCCAGTAGCCGAGCTGCAGTCCCAGTTTCATGCGAGACACCCTGCCAGAACCCTTGTCCAGCCACATAGAACGTGTTCTAGTTTCACGGCATGCCGCCTGCCACCCTGCACGCCCCCATGAAGGTGGAGTTCGACTACACCCGCTCGCTCGGACCGGTCCTCTCCCGGTTCATGACCGAGCTGCGGCGGGCGCAGGATCGCCGGCGGGGTCCTCTCCGACGGGTCGGTCGTGGTCCCGCCGCCGGAGTACGACCCGGTGACCCACGCAGCCCGTGGACGGAGCTGGTGGCGGTGGGTGACGAGGGCGTCGTGCAGACCTGGTCCTGGGTCTCCGAGCCGGTGCAGGACCAGCCGCTGGACCGCCCCTTCGCGTTCGCGCTCGTGCAGCTCGACGGCGCCGACGCTCCTCTCCTGCACGCCGTCGACGTCGCCTCGCCGGCCGACATGTCCACCGGGATGCGCGTGCGGGCGCGCTGGGTGGAGGAGCCCGTCGGCGCGATCACCGACATCGCGTGCTTCGAGCCGGTCCAGGCAGCAGACGCCGCCGCTTCGGTGGTTGAGGAGCGAGGCACGAGCGTCTCGAAACCATCACCGGCGGACGACCTCGTCACCCGGATCGTCTCCCCCGTCCGGCTCGCCTACGACTACGCCGCCTCCCCGGAGGAGTCGAAGTTCTTCCGCGGGCTGGCCGAGGGCCGGATCGTCGGCCAGCGGTGCCCGAGGTGCCGCAAGGTCTACGTCCCGCCCCGCGGTGCCTGCCCGGTCGACGGCGTCCCGACCACCGACGAGGTCGAGCTGCCCGACAAGGGCACGGTGACGACGTTCTGCATCGTCAACGTGCCGTTCCTCGGGCCAGAAGATCGAGCCGCCGTACGTCTCGGCGTACGTGCTGCTCGACGGCGCCGACATCGCCTTCCTGCACCTGATCCTCGGCACCGAGGCCAGCGAGGTGCGCATGGGCATGCGGGTCGAGGCGGTGTGGAAGCCGCGCGAGGAGTGGGGCACCACGATCGAGAACATCAGCCACTTCCGGCCGACCGGCGAGCCGGACGCGGACTACGAGACCTACAAGCAGCACCTGTAGAGGGGCGAGCAGATGCGAGACGTCGCGGTCGTGGGCTTCGCCCAGCGACAGATGAAGGAGATGGACGGGTCGCCGACCTGCGTCGAGCTGCTCGTGCCGATCTTCGCCGAGCTCTTCGAGCAGACCGGGTGGACGAAGTCCGACATCGACTTCTGGTGCTCGGGCTCCAGCGACTACCTGGCCGGACGGTCGTTCTCGTTCGTCTCCGCAGTGGACGCCATCGGGGCCCTGCCCCCGGTCAACGAGTCGCACGTCGAGATGGACGCCGCCTGGGCGCTGTACGAGGCGTGGGTCAAGATCCAGACCGGCGAGGTCGACACCGCGCTGGTCTACGGCTTCGGCAAGTCCTCGGCCGGCGTGCTGCGCCGCACGCTGGCGATGCAGCTGGACCCCTACACGATGACGCCGTTGTGGCCCGACACCGTCTCCCTCGCCGGCCTGCAGGCGCGGCAGGGGCTGGAGCAGGGCCTGTGGGACGAGAAGGCGATGGCCGAGGTGGCGGCCCGCTCGCGCACCGACGCGACCGACAACGCGTGGGCGATCCGCAAGGGCGTCACCAGCGTCGAGGACGTCCTCGCCGAGGAGCTGTACGCCGACCCGCTGCGCCGCTCCGACTGCGCCCCGGTCTCCGACGGCGCCGCCGCCATGGTGATCGCCGCGGCGGACAGCGAGGGTCTCGACAGGCTCAGCCACCGGCAAGAGGCGCTCCCCCCACGAGCTGCCTGGATCACCGGGTTCGAGCACCGCATCGACCAGCTCGCGCTCGGCACGCGCGACCTGACCACGCTCCCCCAGCGCCGGGCTCGCCGGCGAGGCCGCCGGCGCCGCCGGGGTCGACACCGCCGAGCTGCACGCGCCGTTCTCCCACCAGGAGCTGATCCTGCGCGCGTGAGCTCGGGCCTCGCCGACGACGTGACCGTCAACCCCTCGGGCGGCGCCCTGTGCGGCAACCCGATGTTCGCCTCCGGGCTGGTCCGGATCGGCGAGGCGGCCCGCCGGGTCTGGTCGGGCGAGTCGCAGCGGGCCCTGGCGCACGCGACCTCGGGACCGGCGCTGCAGCAGAACCTCGTGTGCGCGCTGGAGGGGAGGGCCCGATGAGCGATCGCCACCGCAAGGAGCTCGCGGCCGTCATCGGCGTCGGCCAGACCCACCACCGCGCCAAGCGGGAGGACGTCTCGATCGCCGGGCTGCTGCGCGAGGCCGTCGACCGCGCCCTCGCCGACGCCGGGCTCGGCTTCGACGACATCGACGCCGTCGTGGTCGGCAAGGCCCCGGACCTCTTCGAGGGCGTGATGATGCCCGAGCTGTTCCTGGCCGAGGCGCTCGGCGCCGTGGGCAAGCCGCTGCTGCGGGTGCACACCGCCGGCTCGGTCGGCGGGTCCACCGCCATCGTGGCGGCCTCCCTGGTCGCAGGCGGGCGTGCACGAGCGGGTGCTGACCGTGGCCTTCGAGAAGCAGTCGGAGTCCAACGCGATGTGGGCGCTGTCGATCCCGGTGCCGTTCATCATGCCGGTGCACGCCGGGCGCCGGCGGCTACTTCGCCCCGCACGTGCGGTCCTACATCCGCCGCTCGGGCGCGCCCACGCACGTCGGCGCGATGGTCGCCGCCAAGGACCGGCAGAACGCGCTGAAGAACCCCTACGCCCACCTGCACAACGAGGGCACCACGGTCGAGACCGTGCTGGCCTCGCAGATGCTCTGGGACCCGATCAGGTACGACGAGACCTGCCCGTCCTCCGACGGCGCCTGCGCGCTGGTGATCGGCTCGGAGGGCGCCGTCGAGCTCCGCGGGCATCGACAACCCGGCCTGGATCCACGGCACGCGTGATGCGCTCGGAGCCCACCACGGCCGCCGAGCGCGACCAGGTGAACCCCCAGGCGGGCCGTGAGGCCGCGGCCGCGCTGTGGCGGCAGGCCGGGATCACCGACCCCTTCCACGAGATCGACTGCGCGGAGATCTACGTGCCGTTCTCGTGGTTCGAGCCGATGTGGCTGGAGAACCTCGGCTTCGTGCCGGAGGGCGAGGGCTGGAAGGCGACCGAGCGCGGCGAGACCGCCCTCGACGGCGAGCTGCCGGTCAACATGAGCGGCGGGGTGCTGTCCTCCAACCCCATCGGGGCGAGCGGGATGCTGCGCTTCGCCGAGGCCGCCCTGCAGGTCATGGGCGAGGCCGGCGAGCACCAGGTCCCCGGCGCGCGGCGCGCCCTGGGCCACGCCTACGGCGGCGGGTCGCAGTTCTTCGCGATGTGGGTCGTCGGCTCCGACAAGCCCGCCTGAGGGCTCCTCACGCCAGCAGGTCGTAGGTGACCCACTCGGTCCGCTCGGCGAGGTCGTCGTACAGCCGCTGCGCGGTGTGGTTGTCGGCGGCCGCGACCCACCGCACCTTGGCGCAGCCTCGCTCCCGGGCCATCTCCGCGAGCCGCTCGATCAGCGCTCGCCCCACCCCGCGACCACGCAGACCGGCTTGCGTGAACAGGTCGTCGAGGAAGAGGCCGCAGCCGCCCTCGGCCGGCCGCGCTTAGACCCGGTGGTGCGCGAAGCCGACGGGGCGCACGGAAACGGCGGTCGACATGCCGTCCATCATGGCCGCTCGCCACCGCCCACGGCGAGCGAAGTGGCACACCCACGGGGCGTCCGGGCGACGGCGCAGCGCGGTTAGCCTGCGAGCGTGAAGCGCAGATCGCCCGGATGGGTGCCGAACCAGCACGGCGCCTGGGCGATGCTCGCCTCGCCCCTGCTCGTGGGGATCCTGGCCAGCGGTGTCGCCTGGGTGCAGCTGCCGCTGGCCGCCCTCTGGTTCGTGGGCTACTTCGCGTTCTTCGCCACGTCGCTGTGGCTCAGGGCGCGCCGCCGGGCGCGGTGGTTCCCGCCGGTGCGCGCCTACGGGCTCGCGACGCTGGGGCTCGGTGCGGTGGTGCTGGTGATGCAGCCCTCGCTGGCGAGGTGGGCGCCGCTGTTCGTCGCACCCCTCGGGGTGGGGCTGTACGCCGCCAGCCGACGCCGCGACCGCGCCCTCGTCGCCGGCCTGGCCACGACGGCGGGATCGGCCCTGATGACCGTGGTGGCCTACGACGCCGGGCCGGGCCCCGACCTGGAGCGGGCGTGGACGCTCGCGCTGGTGCAGCTGCTCTACTTCGCCGGCACGGTGTTCTACGTCAAGACGGTCATCCGCGAGCGCGACAACCCGGCGTACCGGTGGCTGAGCGCGGGCCACCACCTCCTCGCGCTGGTCACCGTCTGGCTCGTCGTGCCTGCGGTCCTCGGACCGGCGTGGCCCCTGGTGGGGGTGTTCGCGGTGCTCCTGCTCCGCTCCGTCGTCGTGCCGCCGCTGCGTCCGTCGCCGAAGCAGGCCGGTATCGGCGAGATCGTGCTGACCGCGGCCGTCGCCGTGACCTCGCTGCTGGCCTGAGCATCGCCGTTCCCGGTCCCGGGTCGTGCTCGTTCGCCGGCGGCGAAACCCCTTGTGCGCGCCGATCGATAGTTACATGATTACTTCATTACATCGTTGCAAGGAGGAGTCATGAACAGCACTCGAAGCAAGGAGATCGCCGGATGGGTGCACGGCCGGCTCCCGGACACCTGGTTCACCGAGCCGGCGGAGGTGACCGTCGACCGCGAGGAGATCCTTGTCCTGGGCACCCTGGCCGCTCCCGAGGGCGTCGAGGGCGAGCCCGACGGCCCGGAGATGACCGAGGCCGCGCACGGCCGGATCTCGCGCTTCCGCGAGGACACCCGCGAGGAGCGCATCGCCATCGCCCGCGAGGCCGAGCACCGCTTCGGCCGCAAGGTCGCCTGGGGGGCGGAATGCGGTCCGGTGCGGGGCGTGTTCACCAACCTCGCCGTGCCCGTGATGACGCGGCTGCGGCAGCGCGAGCGGATGGTGCTGGACACCCTCGTCGAGGCGGGCGTCGCCCGTAGCCGCGCCGACGCGCTGGCGTGGTGCGTGCGCCTGGTCGGCCAGCACACCGAGGACTGGCTCGAGCAGCTGCGCGAGGCGATGACCAGCGTGCAGCGGCTGCGCGACGAGGGCCCGGCCGCCTGAGTCCGACAGCTCAGCCGACGGGATCCGCGGCCGGCGAGCGCCTGGGCAGGTAGTCGAACCCGAGGCGCACTCCTGCCGTCACCAGCGGCATCAGCACCAGTCCCGCCCAGAAGACCCCTGCGATGACGGAGCCGAGGTCGGGCTCGGAGATCGTCTGCTCGAGCACCAGCGGAGCGAGCGCCCGCAGGGCCACCCACGCCACAAGTGGGCCGACGGCACCGCAGAACAGCGCCTGCAGCAGCCGCCTCGAGAGCTCCTCCATGGGCCAAGCGTGCCTGCCCTACCGTCGCTCCACAGCCGAATGGATGGAGACGAGGGTCGCGGAGTCGCGTCCCGCGCGTCGGTGCGGCCCCGGGCGGCGCTCGGACGCGTACGGTCCCCCCATGCGCCGGGCACTCCGTTGGCTCCTCATCGTCGTCCTGGTCCTCGTCGTCGCCGGCGTCGCCGGCTACTGGTACGAGCGACCGCTCCTCCTGACCGGCACCGGGTACGCCGCCCACAACGCCTGCGCGCTCGAGCACGTCGCCGGCCGGGACGACCCGGAGGACGACCTGCCGCCGAACCCGCTGGTGCCCTACCTGCGCACCTCCTCCGACGAGGACGGGGTGAGCGCCACCATCCTCGGGCTGCTGGCGAAGAAGCGTGCATGGAACGTGCCGGGCCACGGCTGCGTGGTGACTGGCGAACGGCCGCGGCTCGCGAAGGCCACCCCGGTCGAGCCTGGCGCGAACCCGCTCACCTCGGCACCGGCGCCGACACCGTCAGCGAAGGTGGAGGCGGCCGTCGCGCGCGCCTTCGGCGACGACCTCTCCCCCGCCGCGCGCGAGAAGCTCGGCACCCGCGCCGTCGTCGCGGTCCAGGGCGGTCGCCTCGTGGCGGAGAGGTACGCCGACGGCTTCGATGCCGAGACTCCCCAGCTGGGCTGGTCGATGTCCAAGAGCGTCACCAACCTGCTCGTCGGAAGCCTCGTGCAGCAGGGCAAGGTCTCGCTCGACGACGACCGGCTGCGCAAGGAGTGGACCGACGACCGGGCCGACATCACCGTGCGCCATCTGCTCCAGATGACCTCGGGGCTGTCCTGGGACGAGACCTACGACCTCGGCACCCCGATCACCCGGATGCTCTACCTCGAGGACGACATGGGGGCCTACGTCGCCAGCCGCGAGTCGGCCCACGCGCCGGGCACCGTGCAGCAGTACTCCAGCGGCAACACCACCTTGCTGTGCGACATCCTCGCCGAACGCACCGGCCGCGGGGTCAACGTCGTCCGCGACACGATCTTCGAGCCGCTCGGCCTCTCCTCCGCGGTCATCGAGCCGGACGCGGCCGGCACGCCGGTGTGCAGCTCCTACATGTGGGCGACACCGAGGGACTGGGCGGCGGTGGGGCAGCTGGCGCTGGACGACGGGGTGTGGCAGGGACGGCGGCTGCTGCCGCGCGGCTGGATCCGCACCTCGACGAAGGCGGTGCCGGTGAAGACCGACAGCCCCGGCTACGCCTCCGGCTGGTGGTCCAACCGGGACGCCGCCTCGGGTGAGCGGGTCGAGCCGGAGCTGACCGAGGACGCGTTCTTCGCCGAGGGGCACGACGGCCAGTGGATCGTCGTGGTGCCCTCGGCCGACCTGGTCGTCGTACGCCTCGGGTTCACGCCGGAGCAGGAGGACCAGGGCGTGCCGCGCCTCGCGGCCGAGCTGGTGCGCGCGCTGGACTGAGCCGAGTGCGCCCCGTCTAGAGTCGGACCAGTGGCCGACTCCGAAGCTCGAGGGTCGGTGGCGTGGAATTCCGGGAGCGATCACATGGCCCTCTACCTCATCGTCGCCAACCAGACGATCGGTGGCGAACAGCTCACCGCCAAGCTGGACGAGCTCGCCACTGCCGGCCCCTGCACGTTCCGATTCCTGGTGCCGGTCACCGACGCCGAAGGGACTCAGCAGTGGGACTACCCACCGATCGATCGGCTCGTCCCGGACGCACACCAGATCGCCCGGGTGCTGGCAGAAGCCCGGCTGGAGCACGAGCTCGCCCGGCTGCGCCGGTCCGGGATCGAGGCCAGCGGAGAGGTCGTCGACGCTCTGCCTGTCGACCGAGCCCAGACGCTGCTTCACGAGGGGCACTTCGACGGCGTCGTCGTCTCGACCCTGCCGCGTCGACTGTCCCGGTGGTTGATCAGGGATCTGCCGCACCGCATCGCCGGCGTTGCCGACGTACCGGTGACCCACATCGAGGGCAACGCCGGCCCGTCGTTGTGAGTTCGCAGCAGTCGCGTCGCCGGTTGCGGTGAGACCCTCCTCGTTCAGGCGTACCTGACGGGCAGCTCCTTGATGCCGTTGATCCACCCGTGCCGCAGGCGCCGCGGCTCGTCGATCTTGGCGATCTCGGGCATCCGGTCGGCGATCACGTCGAAGATCACCTCGACCTCGAGCCGGGCGAGGTTGGCGCCGACGCAGTAGTGCGCGCCGTGCCCGCCGAAGGACAGGTGCGGGTTGGGGCTGCGCAGGATGTCGAACCGGTCGGGGTCCTCGAAGACCGCGGCGTCGTGGTTGCCGCTGGCGTAGAAGATGCCGACACGCTCGCCCCGGCGGACGAGCTGGCCACCGACCTCGACGTCGTGCAGCGCCGTGCGCTGGAAGACCGTCACCGGGGTGGCCCAGCGGATGATCTCGTCGACCGCGGTGGCCGGCCGCTCGCGGCGGTAGAGCTCCCACTGGTCGGGGTGGTCGAGGAAGGCGTTCATCCCGTGGGTGATCGCGTTGCGGGTGGTCTCGTTGCCGGCGACGGCCAGCAGGATCACGAAGTAGCCGAACTCGTCCTCGGTGAGCAGGTGCCCGTCGACGTCGGCACTCACCAGCTTGGTGATCAGGTCGTCCTTCGGCTCGCGGCGGCGCTCCTCGGCCAGCCCCATGGCGTAGCCGAGGATCTCGGCGGCCGCGACCTCCGGGTCGACGGCGTACTCGGGGTCGTCGGAGGCCAGCATCTGGTTGGACCACTCGAACAGCCGTCGCCGGTCCTGCTGGGGTACGCCGAGCAGGTCCGCGATCGCCTGCAGCGGCAGCTCGGCGGCCACCTCGAAGACGAAGTCGCCCTTCCCGCGGGCCAGCGCCTCGTCGACGATCGTGTGCGCCCGCGCCACGAGCTTCTCGCGCAGCGCACCGATCGACCGCGGAGTGAACCCGCGACTGATCACCTGACGGGTCTTGGTGTGCTGGGGCGGGTCCTGGTTGATCAGCATGACGCGCTGCAGCTCGACCTGGTCGCGGGTCATGTCCGCGCCGAAGCGGATGATGGCGCCGTTCTCGTGGGTGGAGAAGTTCTTGCTGTCCTTGGAGACCGCCGCGACGTCCTCGTGGCGACTCACCGCCCAGTAGCCGGTGTCGTCGAAGCCCGCGTGGCCTGCCGCGGTCTGCTCCACCCACCACACCGGTGCGGTCTTCCGGAGCTCGAGGAACTCCTGGAGCGGGATGCGTTCCTCGCACAGGAGCGGGTCTGTCGGGTCGAACCCCTGGGGCACGGAGGGCGAGACGGCCACGACAAACCTCCAGAAATCTGAAACACGTTCTAGTCGGGCATCGTTACATACTCTCGGTTTGTTCGCCAAGGGTGACGAGGCTCGCCGGCGGTCTTGTTTGCCGGTGAACCAGAACGTGTTCTAGTTTCTGGTCATGGGCACTCCGGTCATCATCGACGCCGTCCGCACCCCCATCGGCAGGCGTAACGGCGGGCTGGCCGGCGTACACGCCGGCGAGCTGCTCGGCTTCGTGCTCACCGAGCTCCTGCGCCGCAGCACGCTCGACCCGGCGCTGGTCGAGCAGGTGGTCGGTGGCTGCGTCACCCAGGCGGGCGAGCAGTCCAACGACATGGTCCGCCGGGCCTGGCTGCACGCAGGGCTGCCCCGGGCGACGGGCGCCACCACCATCGACGCGCAGTGCGGTTCGGGCCAGCAGTCGGCCCACCTGGTCAATGACATGATCCGCGCAGGCACGATCACCGCCGGCATCGCCTGCGGGGTGGAGTCGATGAGCCGGGTGCCGCTGGGCGCCAACGTCGCCCCGGGGACCGGCGACCCGCGCCCGGAGTCGTGGACGATCGACATGCCCAACCAGTTCGAGGGCGCCGACCGCATCGCCCGCAACCGGGGCCTGACCCGGGACGACCTCGAGCGTTTCGGCTGCGAGTCGCAGCGACGGGCTCGCGTGGCCGTGGACGAGGGCCGCTTCGCCCGCGAGATCGCACCGCTGGAGGCCCCCGTGGTCGACAGGGAGGGCAAGCCCACCGGGTCGTCGGCTCTCGTCGCCACCGACGAGGGCCTGCGCGAGACGACGCCCGAGGGGCTGGCGCGGCTGCGCCCCGTGCTCCCAGACGGCCTGCACACCGCCGGGACCTCCTCGCAGATCAGCGACGGCGCCTCGGCCGTGCTGCTGATGGATGCCGACCTCGCGTCGTCGCTGGGACTCACTCCTCGCGCGCGGATCGTGGACCACGCCCTGGTGGGGTCCGACCCCTACTTCCACCTCGACGGACCGATCGACGCGACCCGGCGCCTGCTCGACCGCACCGGCATGACGATCGGCGACCTCGACCTGTTCGAGGTCAACGAGGCCTTCGCCGCCGTCGTACTGTCCTGGGCCCAGCAGACCGGTGCCGACCTCGAGCGGACCAACGCCAACGGCGGCGCGATCGCCCTCGGCCACCCCGTCGGCTCCACCGGCACCCGCCTCCTCACCACCGCCCTCCACGAGCTCGAGCGCCGCGACGCCTCCCGCGCGCTGATCTCCATGTGCGCCGGCGGCGCGATGGCCACCGGGACGGTGCTGGAGCGCGTTTAGGGGAGAATTCCCAGTACGTACTGGGAATTCTCCCTCGAACACCGGATGTTTCCGGTGTACGAGGGAGAAATCCGGTGTGCGCCACTCACCGTCCACAGGGGTTCGACGCCGAGCCGGATCCACAGGCGGTGCACCGTCCACTGGCGAGTGCCGTTCGACGCCCGTGTCATGAGGCGCATGGACGAACTCGCCACATTGCACCCAGACCACGTGTTCCTACGACGAGAAGCCCTGGAGTTCGGGTACTCCGACAAACAGCTCTACAGCGCCCTCCGCGCCGGCGTCGTCGTCAGGATTCGCCACGGCGCCTACGTGCACTCCCCTTTCTGGACCGAGGCCGACGACCTGGAGCGTCATCGCATGAGGTCGCACGCCGTGCTGCGCTCACACAGCAGCAAGCTCGCGTTGAGCCACACGAGCGCGGCAGTGGAGCACGGGCTGCGCCTCTACAAACCTGACCTGAGCAAGGTGCACGTCACGTGCCTCGACGGGATGATCGGCAACGACACACAGGACGTCGTCTACCACCGACTGCCGTGCACCGAGTCCGACCTTGTGCTCACCCCCACCGGTCAGCTCGCGGTGACGGCGCTTCGGGCCGGGATCGAGGCGGCATCCCTGGCCTCGATCGCCCAAGGGATGGTCATCCTCGACTCCGTGGTCGATTTCGGCATTGCCTCGGCGGACGAGGTTCGCTCGGCGTACGGACGCATGGCTGGTCCGCGCTCCCGTCGGCTCCAGATCACGGTGCGGCTCGTGCGAGAGGGGTCCAACTCGATTGGCGAGTCGCTCTCGCGCAAGCTCTTCCACGGTCAACGCGTGCCCGAGCCGGTGCTGCAGTTCGAGGTGCATGACGAGAACGGGGTCCTCATCGGACGCACGGACTTCGCTTGGCCGGACTACGGCGTCCTCGGCGAGTTCGACGGCAAGTCCAAGTACCTGCGCCTGCGCCGGGCGAACGAGACGATCGAGGAGGCGGTGGTGCGCGAGAAGCTGCGCGAGGACGCGCTGAGGGAGATCACCGGTTGGCTGATGATCCGGTTGATCTGGGCCGACCTGTTCACTCCGACTGTGACCGGGGAGCGCGTCCACCGCCAGCTCCAGCGAGGCCAGCGCCTTCTCGCTGCGTGACGTGCACCGAAAACCTCCCTCGATCACCGGAAGTTTCCGGTGTAGGCGGATGAATTCCCAGTACGTACTGGGAATTCTCCCCACTCATCCGAGCAACGCGCGCACCCGCCGCAACGCCAGGCTCGCGCCGGCACGGACCGTCGCCGGGGCGCGCAGCTCGTCGAGCACCGGGGCGCGCATGCGGGTCCAGTCGGCGTCGCTGGGCAGGGGGGCCTCGGGGCTGCTGCCGACCGGTCCGAGCGCCAGCGCCATCGCGTCACGGACGCCGAGGAGGGGGACGCCGTCGCGCGGCACCCAGGTCCGGTTCGGGCGGCACACCATGTCGTGGCGCAGGCTCTCGATCAGCGCGGCGACCGTCCAGAAGGGAGCGGCCGACAGCGCCGCCGTGCCCAGGCTCACCACGGAGGTCGGCACCGGGACGGTGGGCAACCGCAGCCGCAGCAGTCCGGACGCCTTCGAGCACTCGGCCAGCAACCGCGAGTAGGCCAGGACGTCGGGGCCGCCGACGTCGACGGCGCCGGTGAGGTGGTCGTCGGCGAACGCCTCCACCATGACGCGGAGGACGTCGCTGACCGCGATGGGCTGGACCTGGTGACCCAGCCAGCTCGGCACCGGCTGCACGAGCAGCAGCGTCGCGAGCTGGCGGATCACCTCGAAGGAGGTCGACCCCGACCCGAGGACGACCCCGGCACGCAGCGCCACGAAGCTGCACGTCTCCGACTCGGACTCGGCCAGCACCCGCTCCACCTCCAGCCGGGAGGCGATGTGCCGGGAGAGCTCCTTCTCCGGCACCTGCGGCACGAGGCCGGAGAGGTAGACGACGCGGCGCACCCCGGAGCCGGGGATCGCGTCGCGCAGCACCTCGGCGCCCACCCGGTCGCGGTCGGCGAAGGAGCGCAGGTCGAGCGAGTGCACGAGGTAGCAGACGCCCTCGACGTCGGTCAGCGCCCGGCGTACCGCCTCGGGGTCGGTGACGTCGCACTGCATCCAGTCGACGGAGTCACCCCAGGCGAACCGCTCCGGGGCGGGCGGCGAGGACGAGGCGGCGACGACGGTGTGGCCGGCGGCGAGCAGGGCGGGTACGACGCGCGAGCCGACGTACCCGGTCGCGCCGAGGACCAGGATCTGCACCGGTCACTCCCCCAGGTGGCGCAGCAGGTTGTGGGCGAAGCGCCGGCCCATCAGCGCCATCACCGCGCGCATGCCGCCCTCGACGGCGGGGCGCATCACCCGCGCGAAGGGCAGCTCGACGCTCACGCCGAGGTCGATGGAGACGCGGGTGCCGCCGGGGACCTCCTCGAGGTGGTAGTCCCCCTCGACCGCGCTCTGCTCCTCGGTGCGGGCGGGGTCGTGCTTGTAGCCGATGTAGTGCGGCTCCTCGAAGGTCATCATCTCGGTGAAGCAGGTGCCGATCGAGCGCCCGAGCAGCGGGACCTTCGCGACGTGCCAGGTCCAGCGCTCGCCGTCGACGTCGATGCGGTGCAGGTACGGCGTGAGCTCCGGCAGGAGCACGGGGTCGGTCAGGGCGTCCCAGACCTGCTTGCGGGAGGACTTCAGGACGGCGGAGGACTGGTTCTGGGCGGAGAAGCGGGTCATGCTCCGAGTGTTACCCACGCCGCCCACGCGCCATGCCGTCGATCGCGCCACACTCCCCCGGCTACGGTCGGGACATGACCGTCGTCACGCTCCACGCCCACGGCCGCGCGCCGGTCGCGCAGGCCTGGGAGCGGTACGCCGACCCCGGGCTGTGGGCGACGTGGGCCCCGCAGATCCAGCGCGTCGACACGACGACCGACCGCCTGCGCCCCGGCACCACGGGCGTGGTGCACGCGGGCCTCCTCAGCCGGCCGACGCTGCCGCTGCGGTTCACCGTCCTCGACGTCGACGAGGACAAGCGCGAGTGGTCCTGGCGGGTGCGGGCCGGCCTGCTGTCGCTCCGCCTCGAGCACGGTGTGACCGCCCACCTCACCGGGTCGTCGACCTGGCTGCGCGTGCACGGGCCGCTGCCGGTCGTGCTCGCCTACGCCCCCGTCGCGCGTCTCGCGCTCGGCCGGCTGGTCGCGCCCTGACCCAGGGCGGCCGTCCTGACCCGGACAACGTCCGCGCTCAGCCGGTCCCGTAGACCGGGTCCGGGTCCGCCGCCTGCGCGACCAGCTCGCGCACCGCCGACCCCACCTCGCTCGCCTCCCAGCGACGGCCGAGGTCGCGCCGGGGACCGTGCCGCCACCCCTCCTCGATGCAGAGGCTCCCGCCCTCGATCTCCAGGACCCGGCCGCTGACGTCGCAGTCCTCGGAACACAGCCAGGCCACGACCGGCGAGTTGTTGCCCGCGTCCATCGGGTCGAACGCGACCTCGCCGGAGGGGGTCGCCATCATCTCCGGGAAGGCCCCCTCGGTCATCCGCGTGCGCGCCACGGGGGCGATCGCGTTGACGGCCACGCCGTAGCGGCCGAGCTCGGCGGCCGCCACGAGCGTCATCCCGGCGATCCCGGCCTTGGCGGCGGAGTAGGTCGTCTGGCCCACCGACCCCTGCAGGCCCGCCCCGGAGGAGGTGTTCACCACCCGGGCGGCTCGTCCTCGACCCTGCTTGGCCTCCTCGCGCCACCAGGCCGCGGCGTGCCGCAGCGGCGCGAAGTGGCCCTTGAGGTGCACCCGGATGACCGCGTCCCACTCCTCCTCGGAGGTGTTCACCAGCATCCGGTCGCGCACGAACCCCGCGTTGTTCACCAGCACGTCGAGGCCGCCGAAGGAGTCGATCGCCTGCCGCACCATCGCGGCGGCCTGCTCGAAGTCCGCCACGTCGGCGCCGTTGGCCACCGCCTCGCCGCCGAACCCGGTGATCTCCTCGACCACGGCGTGCGCCACCTCGGGCGCGGCGCCCTCGCCCGAACCGGACGTGCCGAGGTCGTTGACCAGCACACGGGCTCCGTGGCGGGCCAGCTCCAGGGCGTGCGCACGGCCGATGCCGCGCCCGGCACCGGTGACGATGGCGACGCGCCCCTCGAGCAGTCTCGGATCCGATGGGGTGCTCATGGGACTCCTTGTCCGACGATGTGCAGGAAGACCGGAGGCTCTCCCCCTCCGTGGCACTCCACGCAGGCGCCGGAGACGTAGGACGCGAGGTCCGAGGCGAGGAAGGCCACCACGTTGCCGATCTCCGCCGGGCTCGCCATCCGGCCCAGCGGGATGGTGTCCTCGATCGCCGCCACCGTCGCGTCGCCGCCGTAGTGCTCCTCGGTCTGCTCGGTGCGACAGAGCCCCACGTCGACGGAGTTCACCCGCACCCGCGGGCCCCACTCGACGGCCAGCGAGCGGGTGAGGCTGTCCAGGCCGGCCTTGGCGGCGCCGTACGCCGCGGTCCCCGGCGAGGGCCGCAGCGCCGAGACCGAGGAGACGTTCACGACCACCCCGCCGGTCTCCTGCCCCTGCATGACCGCGTTGGCCGCGCGGGCGAGGACCAGCGGTGCGGTGAGGTTGAGCCCGAGCACCTTGTCCACCAGGCGCGGCGACGCCTCCGCGGCCAGGGCGTACGGCGAGCCGCCGGCGTTGTTGACCAGCACGTCGAGCCGTCCGTGCCGGTCGACGACCTCCTGCACCAGCGCCTCCACCGCGTCCGGGTCACGTACGTCACACCGGACGTGCGAGGTCCCCGGCGCGGGGGTCGCCACCTCCGAACGGGCGCAGGTGACCACGCTCGCCCCCGCGGCCACGAGCACCTCGGCGATCCCGGCGCCGATGCCGCGGCTGCCGCCGGTCACGAGCGCGACGCGGCCGCTCAGGTCGAGCGCGAGGCTCATCGGCCCTCCTGGTCGGTGGGAGACGGTGCGGACCAAGCAACTGTTAGGCTACCAAGCAAACGTTAGGTTTGGTTGGGACGGAGCGGACGTGGGCATCTCCAGCGAGCGGCGCGACGACGGGGTCCTCGTGCTCACGATGGACTTCCCGCCCGTCAACGCCCTTCCCGTGCAGGGCTGGTTCGACCTCGCCGCCGCGCTCGAGGAGGGCGGGCGGGACCCGGGCACCCACGTGGTCGTCCTGCGCGCCGAGGGCAAGGGCTTCAACGCCGGGGTCGACCTCAAGGAGATGCAGCGGACCGAGGGCTACGACGCGCTCATCGGCGCCAACCGGGGTTGCTTCGCGGCGTTCCGGGCGGTCTACGAGTGCGCGGTCCCGGTGGTGGCCGCGGTGCACGGCTTCTGCCTCGGCGGCGGCGTGGGCCTCGTCGGCAACGCCGACTGCGTCGTGGCCGCCGACGACGCCTACTTCGGCATCCCTGAGGTGGACCGTGGCGCACTTGGCGCCGCCACCCACCTCGCTCGGATGGTTCCGCCGCACCTGATGCGCACGCTCTACTTCACCGGCCGCACCATCGCGGCGCCCGACCTCGTCCAGCACGGCTCGGTGCTCGAGGTCGTCCCGCGCGACCGCCTCGACGACGCGGCCCTTGCCGTCGCCGGCGAGATCGCGCGCAAGGACACGCGCGTGGTCCGGATGGCCAAGGAGGCCATCAACGGCATCGACCCGGTCGACGTCAACCGCAGCTACCGGTTCGAGCAGGGGTTCACGATGGAGCTCAACCTGGCAGGCGTGGCCGACGAGCACCGCGACAGGTTCGTCGAGGATCAGGGCGCGGGTGCCTCGTCGGGGGAGGGCGCATGAGCATGCCGGACAAGCTGCTCTCGGCCGAGGACGTCGTGGGTCGCATCGAGGACGGGATGACCGTCGGCATCGGCGGCTGGGGGTCGCGCCGCAAGCCGATGGCGCTCGTGCGGGCGATCCTGCGCAGCGACCTGCGTGACCTCACGATCGTCTCCTACGCCGGCCCCGACGTCGGGCTGCTGCTCGCAGCCGGCAAGGCCGCGCGGGTCGTGTACGCCTTCGCCACGCTCGACTCGATCCCGCTCGAGCCGCTGTTCTCCCGTGCCCGGCAGGAGGCGACCGCCGAGTTCCGCGAGTGGGACGAGGGCATGTTCGCCACCGGCCTGCGCGCGGCCGCCCAGCGGGTGCCGTTCCTGCCGACGCGCGCCGGGCTCGGGTCGGCCGTCCTCGAGAACGACCCGACGCTGCGCACCGTCACCAGCCCGTACGCCGGTCCGGGCGGCGTGCACGAGGAGCTGGTCGCCGTACCCGCCCTCGAGCTCGACGTCGCGCTGGTGCACATGAACCGCGCCGACCGGTTCGGCAACGCGCAGTACCTCGGACCGGACCCCTACTTCGACGACCTGTTCTGCCTCGCGGCCGCGCAGGCCTACGTCTCGACCGAGCAGCTCGTCGACACCGCGGGACTGACCGTGGACGCCCCGCTCCAGTCGATGCTGCTGAACCGGACGATGGTCACCGGGGTCGTCGAGACGCCGCGCGGCGCCCACTTCACCTCCTGCGCGCCGGACCACGACCGCGACGAGGCGTTCCAGAGGGCCTACGCCACGGCCGCACGCGACCCCGAGACGTGGGCGGCGTTCGAGCGGCGCTTCCTCGCCGGGAGCGAGCAGGACTACCAGGACGCGGTCCGGGCATTCCACGAGGGGGCCCGGTGACCGCGACCGGCCCCACCGAGATCTCCCGCGCCGAGCACTGCGCGGTCGCCATCGCCGACTGCTTCGCCGACGACGGCGAGGTGATGGGCAGCCCGATGGGGCTGCTGCCGACCCTGGGCGCCCGGCTGGCCAAGCTGACCTCGAACCCGCTCCTGGTGCTCACCGACGGCGAGGCGCGCATCCTGCAGGGCGCTCCCCCGCTCGGGGTGACCCAGGACGTGGTGGAGGGCTGGATGCCGTTCCGGCTCGTGCTCGAGCAGGTCGTCCCCCACGGCCGGCGTCACGTGATGATGGGCGCCACCCAGGTCGACCGCGAGGGCAACCAGAACATCTCAGCGATCGGCGAGTGGGCCCGGCCGAGGCGGCAGCTGCTGGGCGTCAGGGGCGCCCCGGGCAACACCGTCAACAACACGACCTCCTACTGGGTGCCGAGGCACTCCCGGCGCGTGTTCGTCGAGCACGTCGACGTGGTCTCGGGGGTGGGGCGACGCCGTGCCGAGGCGGCCGGCCCGGCGGCGACGCGCTTCCACCACGTCCACCGCGTCGTCAGCGACCTCGGTGTCTTCGACCTCGCCGGGCCCGGCAGCACGATGCGGTTCGTCTCGGTGCACCCCGGGGTCACGGTCGAGGACGTGCAGGCAGCGACCTCGTTCGAGATCGCGCTGCCCGAGGACGGTCGGGTGCCGCTGACCCGCGACCCCACGCCGGGTGAGCAGGTGCTCATCCGGGAGATGCTCGACCCGCAGCGGCTGCGCGACCGCGAGGTCCCGCCCCCGGAGGCCGCGCGGTGATCGACCAGCAGATCCGCACCCCGCTCACCGACCTGGTCGGCGTGCGCCACCCGGTCGTGCAGACCGGGATGGGCTGGGTCGCCGGCCCGCGACTGGTGGTGGGCACGGCGAACGCCGGCGGACTCGGCATCCTGGCAAGCGCCACGATGTCCCTGGAAGAGCTGGAGCGCGCGATCCTCGAGGTGCAGGGCCGCACCGACAGGCCGTTCGGGGTGAACCTGCGCGCCGACGCCGCGGACGCCCCCGAGCGCGTCGACCTGCTGGTCCGCCATCGCGTCAGGGTGGCGTCGTTCGCGCTCGCCCCGAAGCAGGAGCTGGTCGCGCGACTGAAGGACAACGGGATCGTGGTGATGCCGAGCGTCGGAGCCGCCCGCCACGCCGAGAAGGTCGCCGCCTGGGGCGCCGACGCGGTGATGGTGCAGGGCGGCGAGGGCGGTGGCCACACGGGGAGCGTGCCGACCACCCTGCTGCTGCCCACCGTGCTGGACGCCGTGGACATCCCGGTGATCGCCGCCGGCGGCTTCTTCGACGGGCGCGGGCTCGCCGCGGCGCTGTCGTACGGCGCCGCCGGCGTCGGGATGGGCACCCGGTTCCTGCTCACCCGCGACTCGACGGTGCCGGACGCGGTCAAGCAGCGCTACCTCGACGCCGGCCTCGACGGCACCGTCGTGACGGCGAAGGTGGACGGCATGCCCCACCGGATGCTGCGCACCCCGCTCGTCGAGCAGGTCGAGGAGACCAGCCCGCTGCGACGCCTCGTGCCGTCGGCCCGCCGCACCCTCGAGCTGAAGCGGACCAGCGGGATGTCCTGGCGCCGGCTGGCCGTCGACGGCCGGGCCATGCGCCGTGAGCAGGGCCGCACGCTCGCCCAGATGGCCCTCGCCGCCAACACCCCCACGCTGCTCCGGGCGGGGCTCGTGGAGGGCGACACGGACGCGGGCGTGCTCGCCAGCGGCCAGGTGGTGGGCCTCATCGACGACCTGCCGACGTGCGAGGAGCTGGTCGACCGCGTGGTGGCGCAGGCAACCGAGTGCCTGCGCCGGACCGGCTCCCTGCTGGTGTGAGTCAGCCCGACCCGCGACGTACGCCCACGGCCGGGTCTATGGTGCGAAGGTGTCGAGCCGCGATCCGCTCTTCGACTGCGAGGGGGAGATGGCGGAGCGCCTGGTGACCCACGACTGGTCCACCACTCCACTGGGTCCTGTGGAGGGCTGGTCGCAGAGCCTGCGCACCGCCGTCGCGATCCTGCTGCGCAGCCGCTACCCGATGCTCCTCAGCTGGGGCGAGCACCTCGTGATGCTCTACAACGACGCCTTCATCCCGACCCTGGGCGAGAAGCACCCACGGGCGGTCGGAGGCCTCCTCCGCGAGGAGTTCGCCGAGGTCTGGGACGAGGTGGGCCCGATGCAGGAGTCGGTGCTGGCCGCAGGACCGGCCACCTGGTTCGAGGACCTCCCCCTGGTCATCGAACGTGGCACGGGACCGGAGGAGACCTTCTTCACGTTCTCCTACTCCCACGTCCCCGACGAGCGCGGGCCCGGCGGGGTCCTGGCGGTGCTGGCGGTGACCACGGACAAGGTCGTCGCGGCTCGTCGGATGGCACTGCTCCACGAGCTGGCGCTGGCCACCGCACAGGTGAGCGAGCCGCTCACGGCTGTCACGATCTGCCTGGACGTGATGGCGAAGGCAGGCGACGACCTGCTCGGCGGCGCGCTGTACCGGCGTACGCAGGACAGCGACCCGCACGCTCCCGCGCTGCGCCTCGCAGGGGCGTTCGGCGTGGGCGCCGAGGCGGTGCTGCCCGACGTCCTCGACGAGGGGCATCCCGCGGCCGGGGCCTGGAGCCGGGAGACCCAGGTGACCGGGGACGCTGCTGACGTCTTCCCCGCAGGCTCGTCGGTACTCCTCGCCGGACCGCGGGTGCAGTACGTCGGTCTCCCGGTGCGGGGTCCCGCAGGTGTCGAGGCCGTGCTCCTGCTCCTCCCGAACCCGCTGCGTCCCTACGACGCCGAGCACGAGAAGTTCCTCGGCCTGGTGGCCGACCGGGTCGGGCAGGCCGTCGCGACCGCGACGGTGCGCGCATCGGAGCGGGCCCGCATCGAGGCCCTGGCTCGCATCGACGCGGCGAAGACGGCGTTCCTCTCCAGCGTCAGCCACGAGTTCCGTACCCCCCTGACGCTTCTGCTCGGCCCCCTCGAGGACGTCCTCTCGGGCCGGACCCCATCGGTGGACCCCGCTGCCGCCGAGGTGATGTACAACAGCGCCCACCGACTGCTGCGCATGGTCGACGCCCTCCTCGACGTCGCCCGGATCGAGGCCGACGGATTCACCGCGCGTGCGGAGCCGACCGACCTCCCCGGCATCACGCGCGACCTGCTCCAGGTCTTCGGGGCAGCGGCACAGCGGGCCGGCCTGAGGCTGGAGACCGACCTCGAGCCCGGCCTCGGGGCGGTCCTCGTCGATCCCGGGCTGTGGGAGAAGATCCTCACCAACCTGGTGGCCAACGCGATCAAGTACACGCCGGAGGGAAGCGTCAGGGTAGAGCTCTCGAGGGTCGCCGACGAGCTGGTCCTGCGGGTCGCCGACACCGGACTCGGCATCCCGCCGTCCGAGATCGACCTCGTCTTCGACCGCTTCCACCGCGTCCAGCAGCACGGCGCCCGAACCATCGAGGGCACCGGGGTGGGGCTGACGGTGGTGGCCGAGGCGGCCCGGGCCATGGGCGGATCGGTGGGCGTCGAGTCCCAGCCCGGCGCCGGGTCCACGTTCGAGGTGAGGATCCCCCACGTGGCCACCGGCGCACCCGTGCCCCGGGACACCCACCTCGAGGCCGCCCGGGTCCTGGCCAACGACGTCGCCGCCGTCGACGAGCCGGAGGCTCGGCACCCCCTCGCACCGCTCGGTCTCGCCGAGGCCCCGCTCATCCTCGTCGTGGAGGACAACCGCGCCATGGGCGCACGAATCTCCAGCCTGCTGAGCACGCTGGGACAGGTGCGGACGGCGCCGGACGGACTGGCAGCGCTGGACATCCTCCGGGCCGAGGACGTTGATCTCGTCGTCAGCGACGTGATGATGCCGAACCTCGACGGCCTCGGACTCCTCGAGGCGATCCGCGACGACGAGGGCCTGCGCAGCACACCGGTCGTCCTGCTCTCGGCCCGCGCCGGCTCGGAGGCCGCCACGGGGGGCATCGAGGCCGGCGCCGACGACTACGTCGTCAAGCCCTTCACCTCCGAGGAGCTGCTCGCGAGGTGCCGCACCACCCTGGAGCTGACCCGCTACCGGTCGGACGCGGCGGCGGCGCAGGCGAGGGGTGCCCTCCTCGCCGGCGTCAGCCACGACATGCAGACGCCGCTCGCGGTGGTGACGACGTCGCTCGGACTGCTCGAGGAGCCCGACCTCGACCCGGAGCAGCGCCGCCACATCGCCCGGAGGGCCCGGGTCCGCGCGCGGCAGCTCTCCCGCCTGGTCACCCAGTTCCTCGACTGGTCGAGGCTCAACACGAGCCAACCGCTCCCCGCGCGGATCGAGGCCGTCGACCTCGGTCACGTGATCACGGAGGTCAGTGCCGACCACGACCGGGTGGCGGTCCTCGGCGGGTTCGCTTCGGCGCGCGTCCGGTGCGACCGTCACCGCACGGAGCAGATCCTGAACAACCTCATCGACAACGCCGAGCGGGTCGCCCGAACCAGGATCGAGATCGAGATCGCGCTCGACAGCAGCGAGGACCTCGTCGCGGTCAGGGTGCGCGACGACGGTCCCGGTGTCAGCACGGAGGTCCTGCCCTGGCTCTTCGACGCCTTCGGCCCCTCCACTGCCCCCACCGGAACCGGGCTCGGGCTGCACGTCTCCCGGGAGGCCGCGACGGCACAGGGTGGGTCCCTGGTGCTGGAGTCGACCGGACCCGAGGGGTCCGTGTTCACCTTGTCCCTCCCCCGGGAGCGGGCGTCATGAGGTTGCTCTTCGCCGACGACGACGAGGACATCCGCGAGATGACAGCCGAGCTGCTCGGGATGCGCGGCTACGAGGTGACGACCGTGTCGTCCGGGAAGGAGGCGCTCGAGGTCCTCGAGGCGGGCGACTTCGACATCGCCGTGCTGGACCACAACATGCCCCCGGGCAGCGGACTGGCAGTCGCCACAGAGCGCCGTCGCGCCGGCGACCAGCTCCCGATGGTGCTCTGGACGGGGTTCATGGAGACCGTCGACGCCGACGTGGCCGCGCAGCTCGACGTGCACGTGCTGAACAAGGGCGACGTCGCCCGGCTCTCCGAGCTCGTCGGACAGCTCACCCCGCGGACCTGACCTGCCCGTCGTCGAGCTCGATCGTGTGGTCGTCGGGGTCACTCCGTGAGCTCCCGCAGCAGCGCGACCACCGCGTCCGGGTTGCTCAGGTGAGGGTCGTGCGTCGCGTCCAGGTCGCGGCAGGCCCAACCGGCTTCGCGTGCTCGCTGCTCCATCGCCGTGATCGGGTCGTCGGCGCCCAGGGTCACCCGCGTGCAGCGGACGAACGTCGTCGGGAGCTCGACGGGGGTCGGCCGCGCGGGCTCGACCAGGCTTGGCAGTGGGTGCGGCCGGAGTCGCCGCACGTAGCTCGATCTCACCTCTTCAGGAGCCGAGCCGACGGGAGGCAGCACCACCTCCGGCACGGGCAACCGGGCACTCGGTCCCTCCGCGCGGACGCGAGCGGTCAGCTCGTCGGTCGACAGGCCGGGGAGCAGGTCGGCCGCGCACTCACCGTCGCGCGGGACGAGCGCGTCCAGGTACACGAGTCGGGCGACCCGCTCCGACACGCGTCCGGCCGCCACCGTGACCGGCATGCCCCCATAGCTGGCCGCGCAGAGCACGACGTCGCGCAGGTCCTCCATCCGGAGGAGAGCCACCACGTCGGCGACGTGCAGCGAGAGGTCGGCGGTCTCGACGTGGTACCGCTCCCCCAGCCCCGACAAGGTCGGCGCGAAGACGCGGAACCCCTCGTCCCGCAGCCGGTCCGCCACGGGCGTCCACTCCCAGCCGCCGCCGAAGGCGCCGTGCACGATCACGAGCGGGTGCATGGGTTCAGAGTGCCCGCTGGAACACCAGCTCGCGACCCAGGGCCTGGTAGCCGAGCCGCTCGTTGACCGCGATCATGTGGTCGTTCGACTCGGCGTTCCAGGTGTCGATCGAGGCGACCTGGGGCTCCGACTCCGCGAGCCAGCGCATCATCTCGGCCTTGAGCAGCAGGCCCAGCCGGTGGCCGCGGTGGGCACGCACGACGGACGTGTCGTGCTGATGGGCGAGCTCGGGGCGCTCCTCGTCCACGGCCACGACGGTGTGCCCGGCGAGTTCCCCGGTCCCGAGGTGCCGCGCCAGGAGCCGGTACAGCCGGTGCCCGGAGTCGACGGTGGCCGTCTCGTAGTCGCGGATTCGCTGGACCGGGAAGACCTCGTCCTCGAAGTCCAGGTCGTCCAGCGGCGCGTCGTTGATGGCGGCGGTCATCGAGGCGACCCCCGGCAGCAGGTCCTCCGGGGTGCGCCCGGTCACGCGGACCAGCTCGTAGTCGGCGGCGTACGGCGCGGCCTCGGCGTACGCCTCCTCGACGAGTCCCGAAGCCAGGTCGAGCGGCCGCACCACCCGGTAGACCTCCTGGGAGACCCTCGGGTAGCCGTGCCGGGCCGCGAACCCCGCGGCGGCGTCGGTCTCCCAGCCGCTCCCGCCGAGCTTCGTGCGCCCGTGTGCCGCCGCCAGCTCGACCACGCGGCCGAGGATGCGCGTGCCGTGGCCGCGCCGCCGGTGGGCGGGGTGGACGGTGAGGTAGACCCACGCGAGGTCGCGGTTGTCCCACTCGCCGAGCTCCACCTCGGCCACGCCCACGGGGACGCCCTCGGCGCAGGCGAGCAGATGGGCCACCGGGCTGAGGTCCCAGCCGTGGCGCACCTGCATCGCCCGGCTGTGCGGCGTGTCCTCGGGACGCCAGGGCGAGTCGACCGCGCGCGCGGCGTTCAGGACGTGGCGCCCGGCCTCGACGAGGTCTGCGTCGTCGGCGGTGTACGCCGTGAGCTCCATGCCCTCAGGGTCCGGTGGACACGGGGCTCCTGTCGACCGGATTTCCTCGCGGTGGTCAGTGGACTCGGCGAGACGTCGGCATCCGGCACACGGGGAGAAAACCCGTTGCGCCGGGCCGGGCCCGCTGCGCACGATCTCCCCAGCCGTCCCGCAACGCGTGCACGAGGAGGTGCGACATGGAACCCGCTGTCACCGGCCTGTCCGCAGCACACCTCCCACCCGCATGGAGCACCGTTGTCCTCCTCCCACGAGCCCCCTGACGCCATCGACCCCGCGTTCGTCTTCGACTTCCGCGCGTACGACGAGCCCGACCCCCATCACCGACGATGGTCCACCTGGCACGACGTCGAGCCGTTGTGCCGCGGGCCCGAGCCTCGCCCGGAGTGGGTGGTCTGCGACCACGCAGCCATCGACACCGAGCTCGGCGTGCTCAAGACCGGGAAGGAGGCCGACGTCTTCCTGGTCGAGCGCGGCGTGGAGGGTGGCGCGTCGGTGGTGATGGCCGCCAAGCGCTACCGCGGCAACGACCACCGCGACTTCCACCGGAACGCGTCCTACACCGAGGGTCGGCGCGGCCGCGACAGCCGGGAGGCTCGCGCAATGGCCAGGGGCAGCACCTTCGGCCGCTCCGTCGCTGCCGGTCAATGGGCCTACGCCGAGTGGGAGGCCCTCAAGCTCTGCTGGACGCTCGGGCTGCCGGTCCCCTACCCCGTTCAGATCGACGGCACGGAAGCTGCTGATGGAGTGGATACAGGTCGACGGCGAGACGGCCCCGCGGCTCGCCCAGACCCGACCAGGGCCGGTCCAGCTGACGTCCTTCTTCGAGCAGCTGCGCGAGACGATGGCCGTGATGGCGCAGCACGGAATCGTGCACGGTGACCTGTCGCCGTACAACATCCTGGCGGCGGGAGACCGCCTCGTCGTCATCGACCTGCCCCAGGTGGTCGACCTCGTCGGCAACCCGGCCGGCATGGACTTCCTGCTGCGCGACTGCGCGAACCTCTGCGCGCTGGTTCCGCGCCCGTGGTCTCACGCGGAGGTCGCCGACGAGCACGCGTTGCTCGCCGACCTGCTCAGGTCAGCCTTCTAGCCTGCGGCCGCTCAGCCCAGTCGCTCGATGATCGTCACGTTGGCCTGGCCACCGCCCTCGCACATCGTCTGCAGGCCGAACCGGCCCCCGGTGCGCTCGAGCTCGTTGAGCAGCGTCGCCATGATGCGGGTGCCGGTGGCGCCGATCGGGTGCCCGAGCGCGATGCCGCCGCCGTTGACGTTGACCTTCTCCATCGGCACCTCGAGCTCGCGTGCCCAGGCGAGGACGACGGAGGCGAACGCCTCGTTGCACTCGAACAGGTCGATGTCCTCCACCGTGAGGCCGGTCCGGGCCAGGGCATGGCGTGTCGCGGCAATGGGACCGGTCAGCATCCACACGGGGTCGTCACCACGCACGGACAGGTGGTGCACGCGCGCCCGCGGCGTGAGCCCGTGCTCCGCGACGGCGCGCTCCGAGGCGACGAGCAGCGCCGAGGCCGCGTCGCAGATCTGCGAGGCGACGGCGGCGGTGATCCGGCCGCCCTCGGCCAGCGGCGGCAGCGCGGCCATCCTCTCCAGCGAGGTCTCGCGCGGGCACTCGTCCACGGCGAAGCGGCGGCCATCGGGCAGGTCCACGGGCACGATCTCGCTGTCGAACCGCCCCTCGTCCATCGCGGTGCGGGCCCGGGAGTGCGAGGCCAGCGCCAGCTCCTCCATCTGCTCACGGGACAGGTCCCACCGCTCGGCGATCATCTCCGCCGAGCGGAACTGCGAGACCTCCTGGTCGCCGTACCGCGCGACCCAGCCGGGTGACTCGGCGAACGGTGTCGTGAAGCCGTACTCCCGGCCCACCAGCATCGCGGCCGAGATCGGGACCGCCGACATGTTCTGGAGCCCGCCGGCGACGACGAGGTCCTGGGTGCCGGACATCACGCCCTGGGCGGCGAAGTGCACCGCCTGCTGGGAGGAGCCGCACTGCCGGTCGATGGTCACTCCGGGCACGTGGTCGGGGAGCCCGGCGACCAGCCAGGCGGTGCGCGCCACGTCGCCGGCCTGTCCCCCGATGGTGTCGCAGCAGCCCATCACCACGTCGTCGACCGCGCCCGGGTCGATGCCGGTGCGCTCGACCAGCGCCCGCAGCACGTGCGCGCCGAGGTCAGCCGGGTGCACCCCCGCCAGCGACCCGCCGCGCCGGCCGACCGGCGTGCGCACGGCACCGACGATGTAGGCCTCGCTCATCGGGCGATCCCGTCCAGCAGGATCGAGAGGTACTGGTCGGCCACCTGGCCGGGTGAGAGGTCGCCGCCGGGCCGGTACCAGCGGACAGCCACCCACACGGTGTCGCGCAGGAACCGGTAGACCAGCTCGACGTCGAGGTCCGAGCGCAGCTCGCCGGCCTCCACGCCGGCCTCGAGCAGCCCGGTCCACAACCGTCGGAACCGCCGGTTGCGCTCCTCGAGGTAGGCGAACCGCTCGAACGACGCCAGGTAGGCCGCGTCGTTCTGGAAGATCGCCACCTCGCTGTGGTGGCGGTCGATCGCCTCGAACGAGGTGCGGACGACGGCCTCGAGCTTCTCGCGCGGGCTGCGGGAGGAGCGCCTCGATGGCGTCGTACTCCTCCCACAGCGCGGTCTGGAAGCTGTCGAGCAGCTCGTCGACCATCGCCTCCTTGGAGTCGAAGTGGTGGTAGAGGCTGCCCGAGAGGATCCCCGCCGCGTCCGCGATGTCGCGCACGGTGGTGTTCTTGAAGCCACGCTCGGCGAACAGCCGCGCCGCGATTGCGAGCAGCTCCTGGCGTCGGGTCCCCTCGGCGGTCGTCCCGCCCGTGGCCCTAGGCATGCTGGCTGCTCACGGAGACGACCTCGCCGGTGAGGTAGGAGGAGTAGTCGCTGGCCAGGAAGACCATCACGTTGGCCACCTCCCACGGCTCGGCAGAACGGCCGAACGCCTCCCGTTGCTCGAGCTCGGGAGCAGCTCGTCGGAGGTGACCTTGGCCAGGAACGGGTGCATCGCCAGGCTGGGCGAGACGGCGTTGACGCGGATGCCGTGCGGTGCGACGTCCATCGCCGCGCAGCGGGTCAGCGCCATCACGCCGGCCTTGGCCGCGGCGTAGTGCGCCTGTCCCTCCTGGGCCCGCCAGCCCACCACCGAGGCGTTGTTGACGACCACGCCACGGGTGCCGGTCTCGATCATCTTCGCGGTGGCAGCCCGGACGCAGCGGAAGGTGCCGGTGAGGGTCACGTCGATGACGCGCGACCACTGCTCGTCGGTCATCTCCTGGACGCTGGCGGTGCCGCCCAGCCCGGCGTTGTTGACCATCACGTCGACCCCACCGAGCTCGTCGGCCGCGGCGACCAGCGAGCGCACCTGCGCCTCGTCGGTGACGTCGCACGCCACCGCACGCACCCGGTCGGCGCCGAACTCATCGGCCAGCGTCTCCCGGGCCTCCCCGAGACGGCGCTCGTGCGTGTCGCCGATGACGACACCGCGGGCGCCCTCCTCGAGCGCCCGGCGTACGACGGCCGCGCCGATGCCGGCTCCGGCGGCCGCGGTCACCACCACGACCTTGCCGGCGAGCAGGTCGTGGCCGGGCACGTACGCCGGAGCCGGCTGGGCCGGTCGGGTGCTGGTGGGACTCATCGGACCTCGCTGCGTTGCTCTCGGGGAAGGCCGAGGACCCGCTCGGCCAGGACGTTGCGCTGGATCTCGTCGGACCCGCCGTAGATCGTGTCCGCGCGGGTGAACAGGTACAGACGCTGCCACGGGTCGAGGTCGCCGCCGGGACCGGTCGCAGCGAGCCCGTGGTCAGCGAGTCGGCGCCGCAGCACCTGCATGGCGAGGTCGCCGAGGTTGCGGTGCCAGCCCGCCCACAGCAGCTTGGCGATGCTGGCCTGCGCCGGCGCCTGGTCCTCCGAGAGGGTGCGCAGGGCGTTGAGCCGGATCACCTCGAGCTCCGCCTGGGCGCGCGCGAGGCGGTCGCGCAGCACGGGGTCGTCCCAGCTGCCGTTGGCGCGCGCCAGCGCGAGGAGGGCGTCGAGCTCGCGCTGGAAGCCGACCTGCTGCCCGAGCGTGGACACGCCGCGCTCGTAGCCGAGCGTGGCCATCGCGACCTGCCAGCCGTGGCCGACCCCGCCGACCACGAGGTCGGCGTCGGTGCGCGCACCGGTGAAGAAGACCTCGTTGAACTCCGAGGTGCCGGTCAGCTGGCGGATCGGGCGCACCTCGACCCCGGGCTGGTCCATCGGCACCAGCAGGTAGGAGAGCCCCCGGTGGCGCTGCGACCCGGGCTCGGTGCGGGCCAGCACGAAGCACCAGTCGGCCTGGTGCGCCAGCGAGGTCCACACCTTCTGCCCGTCGAGGACCCAGTGGTCGCCCGTCGACCAGCCTCGCCCTCGTCGACACGTTCGCGAGGTCCGACCCGGCCTCCGGCTCGGAGTAGCCCTGGCACCACAGCTCCTCCACCGCCGCGATCCGGGGCAGGAACCGCTGCTGCTGCTCCGGCGTCCCGTGCGCGATCAGGGTGGGGCCGAGCAGCTCCTCGCCGAGGTGGTTGACCCGGGCCGGGGCGTTCGCACGGGCGTACTCCTCGTGGAAGACGACCTGACGCGACAGCGGCAGCCCGCGTCCGCCGTGCTCGGTCGGCCAGCCCAGGCAGGTCCAGCCGTGGCGGGCGAGGTGGCGGTCCCACTCCAGGCGCTCGTCGTACGCCTCGTGCTCGCGACCGGGACCGCCGAGCCCGCGCAGCGGCGCGAAGTCACCGGCCAGGTTGTCCTCCAGCCAGTCGCGGACCTCGGCGCGGAACGCCTCGTCCTCGGGACTGTGCGAGAGGTCCATGACAGGTACGGTAGCCTACCAAGCACTTGTTTGGTTTCCACGCCCGTCACCGGGCCGACGGGAGCATCCATGGCCGCCACACCCGGGCCTCCACCCTCCACGGCAGCGGACACCCTGCCGCGCGCCCTGCGCGCCGCCGCCGGGACGCACGGCGACCGGACGGCGTACGTCGACGGCGGCCGCAGCCTCACCTACACCGGCCTCCTCGAGGAGGTCCGTGCCACTGCTGCCGGCTACGTCGCGCTCGGCCTGCAGCCGGGAGACCACGTGGTCGTCTGGGGGCCGAACGGCGTCGACTGGGCGGTCGCGGCGCTGGCCGTCTCCTATGCGGGGGGCGTGCTGGTGCCCGCCAACAGCCGCTACACCGGTCACGAGGTGGCCGCCGTCGTGGACCGCACCGAGGCTGCGCTGGTGCTGGTGCACGACGGCTTCCTCGGGCGCACCCAGGTCGCCGACCTGCGTGCCGCCGGCGACCTGCGCTCGGTGCGCGAGCTCCTCGAGCTGACCGACCTCGACCGCGTCCGGGCTCGCGCCGACGAGACCGCCCTCGCCGAGGCCGAGGCACGCGCCGACGCCGTGGCGGCGGACGACGTCGCCGACGTCCTGTTCACCTCGGGGACCACCGGCCGGCCCAAGGGGGCGATGAGCGCCCACCGGCAGACGGTCGGGGTCGCCCGTATCTGGAGCGAGCTGGGCGGGGTCACGGCAGCGCGACCGCTACCTCGTGGTGAACCCGTTCTTCCACTCCTTCGGCTACAAGATCGGCATCGTGGTCGGCCTGCTCACCGGCTGCACTCTCTACCCCGTGGCCGGCTTCGACGCCGCCGAGACGATGCGGATCATCGAGGACGAGCGGATCACGCTGCTCCCCGGCGCCCCGACGATCTACCAGTCGCTGCTCGCCGCCGACCGCGGCGGCCGTGACCTGTCCTCGCTCCGGCTGGCCGTGACGGGTGCCGCCGTGGTGCCGGTCGTGCTCATCGAGCGGATGCGGGCCCCTGCCCCCGAGGGCCTGGGGATCGACCAGGTGGTCACCGCCTTCGGGATGACCGAGGCGGTCGTGGCCACCATGTGCCGCACGGGCGACTCGGCGGAGGTCGTCGCGCACACCTGCGGTCGTGCCGTCCCCGGCATGGAGACGCGCATCGGCGAGAGCGGCGAGCTGCTGCTGCGTGGCGACCACGTGATGCTCGGCTACCTCGACGACCCGGCCGCCACCCGCGAGGCCGTCGACCAGGACGGCTGGCTGCACACCGGAGACGTCGGGACCCTCGACGGGGACGGCAACCTGACGATCACCGACCGACTCAAGGACATGTACATCTGCGGCGGCTTCAACGTCTACCCCGCCGAGGTCGAGCAGGTGCTGATGCGGCTCGACGGCGTCACGGACGTGGCGGTGGTGGGCGTCCCCGACGAGCGGCTCGGCGAGGTGGGCAAGGCGTTCGTCGTACGCCGCAGCGAGGACCTGGCCGCCGCCGACGTGCTGGCCTTCGCCCGGGAACGGCTCGCGAACTTCAAGGTCCCGCGGCAGGTGGAGTTCGTCGACGCGCTCCCCCGCAACCTCGGCGGCAAGGTGCTCAAGACCGCCCTCCGATCGCAGCCGCCCCCGGTGGTCGAGCCGCCCCCGGTGGTCGAGCCTGTCGAGACCACCTCTGACGAGGGGCCGGACGCGTGAACCTCGACCTGTCCCCCTCCGAGCTCGCGTTCCGCGACGAGGCCCGCGCCTGGCTCGCGGCCAACGTGCCGGCCGACCCACTGCCCTCGATGGACACCGCCGAGGGCTTCCGCGCCCACCAGGAGTGGGAGGCCCGGCTGGCCGAGGCGCGCTGGGCGGTGGTGAGCTGGCCGGAGGAGTACCACGGCCGCGACGCCTCCCTCGTCGAGTGGGTGCTCTTCGAGGAGGAGTACCACCGCGCCGGCGCACCCGGTCGCGTCAGCCAGAACGGCATCTTCCTGCTCTCCCCCACGGTCTTCGAGCACGGCACCCGCGAGCAGCAGGACCGATGGCTGCCCGCGATGGCGACGGGCGAGACGGTCTGGGCCCAGGCCTGGTCGGAGCCGGAGGCGGGGTCGGACCTGGCGGCGCTGCGCTCGCGCGCCGAGCGTGACGACGCCCGGGGCGGCTGGGTCGTCAACGGGCACAAGACGTGGTCCTCGCGGGCGGCGTACGCCCATTGGGGCTTCGGGCTGTTCCGCAGCGATCCGCAGTCGCGTCGCCACCACGGGCTCACCTACCTCTGCTTCCCGCTCGACGCCGCGGGCGTCACGGTGCGGCCCATCGCCCAGCTCGACGGCGAGCCCGGCTTCGCCGAGATCTTCCTCGACGACGTGTTCGTCCCCGACGCCGACGTGCTCGGCGAGCCGGGGGCAGGCTGGTCGGTGGCGATGAGCACGGCGAGCAACGAGCGCGGGCTGTCGCTCCGGTCCCCCGGCCGGTTCTGCGCCACCGCCGACCGCCTCGTCGAGCTGTGGCGGAGCCAGGGTGCGCCGGCGGAGCACCGCGACCGGGTCGTCGACGCCTGGCTGGGCGCGGAGGCCTACCGGCTCTACACCTGGGGCACGGTCTCCCGCCTCGCCGCCGGTGGCCAGGTCGGCCACGCGGCCTCGGCGAACAAGGTGTTCTGGTCCGAGCTCGACGTCGCCATGCACGAGACCGCCCTCGACCTGCTGGGGCCGACCTCGGAGCTGCGCGACGGCGAGGGCGCCTGGGTGGACGGCTACCTCTTCTCGCTCGCCGGGCCCATCTACGCCGGCACCAACGAGGTGCAGCGCAACGTCGTCGCCGAGCGCATCCTCGGCCTGCCACGCGAGCAGAGGGGCGGCTGATGGACTTCCGGGCCACCGAGGAGCAGTCCGGGTTCGCCCGGGCGCTGGGCGACCTGATGGCCGGTGCCGACTCGGTCGCCGCGGCCCGGGCCTGGGCAGCGGGCGACCACGGACCCGGCCTCGCGTTGTGGCGCCGGCTCGCCGAGCAGGGCGTGCCCGCCCTGGTGGTCCCCGACGAGCACGGCGGGCTGGGCGGCACGCCGGTCGACCTCGTCGCGGCCTTCGAGGTGCTCGGCCACCACCTGGCCGTCGGCCCCTGGATCGAGTCCGCGGCCTACCTCGCCTCCGCCCGCGACGGCGAGGCGGCCGCTGCGGTGGCCGGGGGCGCCGTCGCGACCGTCGTCGTGCCACCGCTGGTGCCACTGGCCCTGGACGCCGACGTGGCCGACCGGGTCTACCTCGCCCTTCCCGACGGACTCCGGGTCCTCGATTCCCCCGACCGGGCGACGGTTCGTCGCTCCGTGGACGCCACCCGGCGGCTCTTCGAGGTGCCGCCCGCCGACGAGCCTCCGCTGGTCGAAGAGGCAGCGTCAGGCCACCTCGACCCCCTCGACCTCGCCACTCTCGCCTGTGCCGCCGAGCTCCTCGGCTGCGGGGAGCGGCTCTTGGCCGACACCGTGGCGCACGCGCAGCGGCGCCGGCAGTACGGACGGACGATCGGCTCCTACCAGGCGGTCAAGCACCGGCTCGCCGACGTCCGGATCGCGCTGGACTTCGCCCGGCCGCTGGTCCACGGCGCCGCGGTGGTGGTCTCGACAAGCTCGACCGACGGGGGCGGCTCGACCACCGCTGCCCGGTGCGTCTCGGCGGCGAAGGTGACCGCCGGGGACGCGGCGCACCTCGCGGCGCGGGTGGCGCTGCAGGTGCACGGCGCGATCGGCTACACCGCCGAGCTCGACCTGGGCCTGTGGATCAACCGGGTGCGCGCCCTCGTCGGGGCGTGGGGCGGGCCGGCCCACCACCGGGCCCGGATCGCCTCGTCCCTGGTCGGTGCCTGATGCGGTTCGCGCGCACCCCGGAGCAGGAGGAGCTCGCCGCGGTGGTGCGGGGGCTCCTCGACGCCCGCAGCAGCAGCGCTGCGGTGCGGACGGCCATGGCGACCGAGCACGGTTTCGACCGCGACCTCTGGCAGCTCCTGTGCGAGCAGGTGGGCGTCGCTGCCCTGCCCCTGCCCGCGGAGTACGACGGCGCGGACGGCTCGCTCGTCGAGACCGCCGTCGTCCTCGAGGAGGTCGGGCGCAACCTGGCGCCGGCCCCACTGCTCGCCACCGCGATCGCGTCGGGGGCCCTCCTCCTGCACGCCGATCCGGGGGCCCGGGAACAGCTGCTCCCCCGCATCGCGGCCGGCGAGATCGCCACGCTCGTCCTCGGCGACCCGGTGCTGGACGCTCCCGCCGCCGCTGTGGTCCTCGCCGTGGAGAGCGGAAGGCTCGTCCTCCTCGAGGACGTCGAGGTAGAGGCGGTGGGCGCCCTGGACCCGACGTTGCGGTTCGGCCGGGTGCGGTCGTCGCGGTCGCACCCTCTCGGCGAGGTCCCCGACTACGGCGCCGTGCACGCGGTGGCGGTCGCCCTCACCAGCGCCCTCCAGGTCGGCGCGGCGCAACGTGGCCTGGAGATGACCGTCGGCTACAGCTTGGAGAGGGTGCAGTTCGGCCGCCCGATCGGCTCCTTCCAGGCGCTCAAGCACCGGATGGCCGACATGCTGGTCCTCGTCGAGGCGTCCCGGTCGGCCTCGTGGGGCGCGACGGCGGCCGCCGCGGCGTACGTCAAGGACCCGAGCGCGGCCAACGCCGCGACCCTGCGTCGCCTGGCCGCGGTGGCCGGCTCCTACTGCACCGAGGCCCTCGACCACGTCGCCGCCGAGACCGTCCAGCTGCACGGCGGGATCGCGATCACCTGGGAGCACGACGCCCAGCTGGTCCTCAAGCGCGCCCACGCGCTGGGGCGGCTCTGGGGACCGCCCCACCGGCACCGTGCCGAGCTCCTGACCTGAGCGACGCAGCACCCGGGACTAGGGTCGAGCGCATGCACGAACACAAGCGATTCGACGACGAAGCAGCGACGTGGGACGACGATCCCGGCCACGAAGCGCGGCAGGTCGCGGTGGCCCGAGCCATCCAGGAGGCCGTGGAGCTGAGCCCTCAGACGAGGGCTGTCGACGTCGGGGGTGGCACCGGCCGGCTGAGCATCCTGCTCGCCGACCGGGTCGGCTCCGTCGTGGTGACCGACCCCTCGTCCGGAATGGTGCAGGTCGCACGGGAGCGGATCGAGGCGGCCGGGCTCAGTGACCGCGTACGCGCTGTCCAGGCAGACCTGACTGTCGACCGTCTCGAGGGGGCCTACGACGTGGTGTGGTCCTCCATGGCGTTCCATCACGTGCACGACCTGGACGCGCTGTTGCATTCCCTGGCAGAGCTGCTGGTCGTCGGCGGCCGGCTGGCCATCGCGGACCTCGACGAGGATCCCGACGGCGCCTTCCACGCCGACAAGGTCGATTTCGACGGTCATCACGGATTCGACAGGAAACGCCTGGGTGAGCGGCTGGGCCGCGCCGGATTCGTCGACGTCGGCTTCGCCGACGCCACGACCATCCTCAAGGGTGACCGCGGATTCGGCGTGTTCCTGTGCACGGCAACCAAGGGGGCGTGAGCCGGCGGGCCACTTGTCAGGCGGCAGGCTGGTGCTCGACCGGCACCCGCCACAAGGCATCGACCTTCGGGGTCGGCGACGATGTGCTGGGTTCGACGCTCGTTCCGGGCAGCGGGGGCGCCGTCGAACGATAGCTGTGGCCGGTCGGGGTGGTGACGACCACCTCGTGTGGGCTGCCGGGTCGATGCCGCGCCCTGGATCGCCAACCGGGTGCCTGTTTGGTGTAGTTGCAGGCCTCGCACAGCCCTTGCATGTCATCCCCGCTGGTCTGGCCGCTCTCGACGTGGGCGGTGACGTGGTCGAGGTGACGTATCGGGGCATCGCAGTACGGACTGCGGCAGGTCTGGTCACGCAAGGTCAGGAACGCCGCGAGCCCCGCGGGGGCGGTTCTTGACCGAGAGTCCATGGCGACCAGTTGGCCGGACGCGGGGTGGGTGAACAGACGCCGTACCCACAGCGCACTCCGTTTGTCGGCGCAGGCGCCCCAGACGTGGTCGCCGGCCCAGCCGGCGGGGACGATGCCGTACCCGTCGAGCCACGCGGGTTCCTGGCCACCGTCCTCGGAGCGGGGATCGAGGAGCGCCCGGCTGGTCATCACCAGGTTCAGTGACACCGGGACCGGCGATTCAGCAGGGCGGCCGGTGATCCGCTCGAACAGGGTGTCGGCCATGATCTGCCCGCGACCGCGCGGATCGCCTGCGCCACGCAGCGAGTCGGCGTGCTTCTTCAGCGCCGCATAGACGCTCACCGCCTGGGCGACAGGAAGCAGAGCGGTCAGGTAGCCCATCGTGTCCGGCGCGGGCCGGATGCTGACCCGACGGTCGGCGACCGCCTTGCGCGCCCGTCGGGCCACGGACTCTGCATCGAGCTCGGCAGCGATGCGCTTGGCCTCGTTGACCAGTCGGCGGTTGCCCCAACCCTCGCATCGGCCGGTGTCCGCGGCCAGGATGTCGTCGACGGTCCGGCGGTCCTCCACGCTCAGGCAGGCGGTCTCGCGCACCAGCAGCGTGGCGCGCCACTCCGAGATGCGCCCGGAGCGCAGACCGGCCGCGGTGTGCGGCATCTCCCGTAGCGCCAGGGCCACCCCGACGTGCCGGTTGCCCGCGACCGGTGACTCGCGGCGGGCCAGGGCGACCTGGCTGCACACACTGCGCGCCACCTCCGCACGCTTGCGCTCCCTGACCTTCGCGCTCGAGGCCGTGCACGTCGCGTCGAACGCGTCGAGCTGGGAGTCGCGGAACTGAACGGCCAGCTCCGCCTGGGCCGCCGCGATCCCGGACTTCAGCTCCTCGAGGGACCGGATCAGGTCGATTCTTCCCGCGTCGTCCAGCTCCGAGGTCGGCGCGCCCGAGAGCGCCGCCAGCTGCCGCTGCCACGACGCCACGTCGACCGAGGTGGCAGAACTCTCGTACATACGTTCGATTCTAGCGGAGATCCACCAGAAGTGACTGGGCTGATCGGGATGTGGACCACGAATTCTCTCGGCCGGCCGCGCCGTGGGGCCGGCGCACCGCGCGCGAGCGCGGCTCTGCCGAGCGCGACTCCTGCCCGGATGAACGCCGGTCAGATGAACAGCATCTGCGCGCCGTCGGTCTTCTCGATGAAGTCCGAGGCGCTGATGATGCCCTCGACCTCCTCGTAGAGGTCCTCCTTCTCGAGGTGCTGCATGTCCGCGGACATCCGGCACGCCCACAGGTGGCCGCCCGAGTCGACGATCTGCTGGAGGAACTCCGGCACCTCGGGGACGTCGAGGTCGGCGATGGCCTTCTTCATCTGCCGGGTCGCCATCGTCGTCATGCCGGGCAGGCCGCCGAGGCCCTGAGGCATGTGCGTGGCGGTGTTGCCGAGCATCGTGAACTTCAGGTCACCCATCGTCTTCTTGTTGATCATGTCGAAGCCCCAGAAGGTGAAGAACAGGTGCGTCTCCACTCCCTCGCCGAGCGCCGCGTTGGCAAGGATCAGGCCGGGGTAGGCCATGTCCAGGTTGCCCTTGGAGCAGATGATCGCGAGCTTGCGCCCGGTTTCCTCCTCCTCGAACGACGGGACGAGCGGGGTGCTCTCGGTGGTGGTCATCTCGGTCTCCTCCTGCGGGTCACACGCAGCCGCGCGGCTTGGGCAGCCCGGCGACGTAGGCCATCTTCTTGGCGGGCTTCTTGGGGAACAGCACGAACAGCTGCTTGGTGGGCAGGCCGCCCACGGTGGAGACCCGCCGCAACGTGGCCGTCTCGCCCTGGTCCTTGTAGTCGGTGCGCAGGAAGTCGACCGCCTTCCAGTGCTCGGGGGACATCTCGATCCCGATCTGGGCGGCGAGCGCGGTCCCCAGCTCCTGGTTCCACTCGTCGTACTCGGTCATGAAGCCTTCGGCGTCGACGTGGATGTCGTGGCCGGCGATGGTCGTGACGGGCATCTGCTACATCTCCTGCATCTGGTCGGTGTGGGTGGTCTGGGCGGTCTGGGTGGTCTCCGGGGGCGGCACCTGCTTGCCGGTCATCGACATCAGGGCCGGCAGCGGCACGGGCCGGCCCGGGAGCAGGACGTTCCAGTAGATCCAGCGGAACGCGAGCTTGCCCAGGTGGTTGGTGCGCGTCTCCTTGAGCAGGTCCATCGGGCCGACGAACGGCAGCGGGTACTTGCCGGGCAGCGGCTCGGTGTCGTAGTTGAAGTCGATCAGCAGCGCCTTGTCGTCGCCGGACTCCACGAAGCAGTTGGCGTGCCCGTCGAAGGCGCCGGTCATCGGCAGGCCCGCGATGTGCTCGAGGAAGTTGTCGACGAAGATCTCGACCGCGAAGTGGGCGACCGAGCCCGCCTTGCTGGCCGGGATGTCGCTGGCGTCGCCGACGGCGAAGACGTTGTCGTACTTCTTCGACAGCAGCGTGTGCCGGTCGACCGGGACGTAGTTGAGCTCGTCGCCCAGGCCCGAGCGCGCGACGAAGTCCGCGCCCATGTTCAGCGGGATCGTGACCAGCAGGTCGAACGGGATCTCGCGCTCGTCGTAGGAGACCAGCATCTTCCGCTCGGGGTCGACCCGCTCGATCATGAAGTCGGTCTCGACCAGCACCTTGCGCTCGTCGAGCATGCCGCCGAGGTGCGCCGAGGCCACCGGCTTGGTGAAGGCGCCGTCCAGCGGGGTCACGTAGACCATCTCCACGCGGTCACGGATCCCGCGCCGGCGCAGCCACGCGTCCGCGAGGAACGTGAACTCCAGCGGCGCGACGGGGCACTTGATCGGCATCTCGGTGATGTGCACGACGAGCCGGCCGCCGTCGAGGTCCCGCAGCGCCCGGGCCAGGGCCTCTGCTCCCTCGAGGGTGTAGAAGTCGAAGATGCTCCTGCGCCACTCGCCGTCGAGGACCCCGGGCGTCTGGTCGGGCCGGGGCGTCGTGCCGGTGGCGATCACGAGCTGGTCGTAGTCGAGGCGTCGGCCGTCCTCGAGGAGGACGACGTTGCCCTCCGCGTCGACCCGGTCGACGGTGGCCGTCACGAAGTCCACCCCGTCGGGGAGGAAGGCGTGCCGGGACCGGACGACCTGCTCGCGGGTGTAGTCGCCGAACGGGATGAACAGGTACCCCGGCTGGTAGTGGTGCTCGTCGTCGCGGTCCACGATCGTGATGGACCAGTCGCCACGGCCGAGCCGGTGCCGCAGCTTGTTGGCGATCATCGTTCCGGCCGTTCCGGCGCCGAGGATGACGAGCTTCTTCATGGTGGTCTCCTGATCTCTTCCGTCACCTCGACGCTACCCCCGGGGGTATCCAGGCAGCAGTGCCGAAGGTCCCGACGGGCACGGACCATCGGTGGGCGGGGACCTCCTCCGGCGTACGCCGCCCGTGGGGTTCGTCATACCGACGCGTCCCGGCGCGCTGCTAGCGTCCGCCCCATGCGTAGTGCCAAGGACTTCTTCGCCCCCCTCGCCGTCGGAGCCCCCGCCCCGCTCCGCGAGATCCCGGCTCGCCCCTCGCGCGCGATCCACTTCTTCGACCCCGGCAACCCCAAGATGGCCGCCAAGGTCCCCGACATGGTCGGGAAGACCGACGTGCTGCTCGGCAACCTCGAGGACGCCGTCAAGGCCGAGAACAAGGAGGCCGCGCGGGAGGGACTCGTCCGGATCGGCCAGGAGACAGCCAATCTAGGAGGACAGAGCGGGCCCACGCAGTTCTGGACCCGGATCAACTCGCTCGACTCGCCGTGGGTGCTCGACGACCTGACCACGCTGGTGCCCGCGATCGGCGACAAGCTCGACGTGATCATGGTCCCGAAGGTCCAGGGCGCCGAGGACATCCACTACGTCGACCGGATCCTGGCCCAGCTCGAGGCCAGGGCCGGGCTGGAGAAGCCGCTGCTGGTCCACGCCATCCTCGAGACCGCCCGCGGCGTGGCCAACATCGAGGAGATCTGCGGCGCCAGCCCGCGCATGCAGGGCCTCTCGCTCGGCCCCGCCGACCTCGCCGCCGACCGCCGGATGAAGACCACCCGGGTCGGTGGCGGCCACCCCGGCTACCTCGTGCGCCAGGACCCGACCGACGGCGACATCGACGGACAGCGAACCACCTACCAGCAGGACCTGTGGCACTACACGATCGCGCGCATGGTCGACGCGTGCGCGATGCACGGGATCTACCCCTACTACGGCCCCTTCGGCGACATCGCCGACACGGTCGCCTGCGAGGACCAGTTCCGCAACGCCTTCCTGCTCGGCTGCGTCGGCGCCTGGTCGCTGCACCCCAAGCAGATCGCCATCGCCCACAAGGTGTTCAGTCCCTCGGTCGAGGACGTGCGGCACGCCCGCCGGGTCATCGCCGCGATGGGCGACGGCACCGGCGCGGTGATGCTCGACGGGAAGATGGAGGACGACGCCTCGGTCAAGCAGTGCCGGGTGATGGTCGCCCTGGCCGACGAGCTCGCCGCGATCGACCCCGAGCTGAAGAAGCAGTACGACGCCATCGACGCGCCGCAGGAGGCCTGAGCCATGAGCAGTGACCAGCGAGAGGCCTTCCGCCCCCGGCGCTCGGTGCTCTACATGCCCTCCTCGAACGAGCGCGCCCTGGAGAAGGCGAAGTCGCTCCCGTGCGACGGGCTCATCCTCGACCTCGAGGACGCCGTCGCCCCGGACGCCAAGCCTGCGGCCCGCGAGTCCGCCTGCGCCGCTGCGGCCTCGGGGGCCTACGGCAAGCGCGAGCTGACGATCCGGGTCAACGGCATCGGCACCGAGTGGCACGACGACGACCTGGCCGCTGCCGCGCAGGCCGGCCCCGACGGGATCGTCGTACCCAAGGTCGATTCGGCCGACGAGGTCCGGACGCTGGTGGACGCCCTCGAGCGGGCCGGCGCCCCCGACCACACCCGGCTGTGGGCGATGATCGAGACGCCGCAGGCGATCTTCGACGTGCGCGAGATCGCGGCCTCCTCCGACCGCCTCGCCGTGCTGGTGATGGGCACCAACGACCTCGTCAAGGAGCTGTACGCCGAGCACGTCCCCGGCCGCGCTCCCCTGCTCACCTCGCTCTCGCTCTCGCTGCTGGCCGCCCGGGCCGCCGGCGTGGCGATCCTCGACGGCGTCTACAACGACGTGAAGAACACCGACGGCTTCCTCGAGGAGTGCCGCCAGGGCCGCGAGATGGGCTTCGACGGCAAGACCCTGATCCACCCCGGCCAGGTCGCGGGCGCCAACGAGGCGTTCGCCCCCTCCGAGCAGGCCGTCGAGGACGCGCGCGGCATCCTGCAGGCCTGGGAGGAGGGCCAGGGCTCGGGCGTCGTCACCTACAACGGGCGGATGATCGAGAACCTCCACGTGGAGTCCGCCCAGCGCACGCTGACCATGCACGAGGCCATCGCCGCGCTGGAGGCGGACGCCCAGACCTCGTGACCCGCGCAGGCCTCCTAGACCGCCTGCGCGAGCAGCTGCTGGTGGAACTCGCGCTCGAGGTGCTGGATGAGCGTGGCGGGGTCGGCGTGCAGGACGCGTTCGGCGCTGAGCACGACGACGTGCCACCCGGCGCCCTCCAGGGCGACGAGGTCGCTCGCCGGGACCGCGCCGGCCAGCACCGCGCCGTACTGGCGGCGCTCCACACCCAGGCCGAGGCGCACCAGCCTGCCCCCGGCGCAGACCGGCAGGCCGGGGACTGCCGACGGCAGGCGCGCCTCGTGCCACCGCCGCCGCAGGACTGACTCCGCCATTCCCGAGGACCGCGCGTCGGCCTGCGCGGCGAGCACCCGCAGCTGGCCGACCGCGCGGTGCCCGGTCATCCGCGGCACCTCCGCGAGCAGCTGCACGTGGGTGAACGTGCCGTGCGACAGCAGTGCGTCCATGGCGCCGAGCGCCTGGTCCGGCGGCAGCAGCCGGCCCAGGTCGAGCGCCGTGCGCAGCGGCGTGGTCAGGCGCAGCGGCCCGGCCCGCTGCACGTCGCGGCCGGTGAGCTGTCGGGCGCCGCGACCTGCTGGGCCCCTCCCGCCCCCGGACGAGACCAGCTCCAGGGGCGCCCGGTCCTGACCCTCCCACCCCAGGTCGACGCCGTGGACCCAGGCGGCGGTGCGGTCCACCGCGATCGCCGCGGGCCCGGCGACGAGCGCCACCGCCTCGGCCCGGACCTCCACCGTCTCCTCGACGGCAGAGGACAGGTAGACCCCGCGCAGCAGCCGCCGGGTGGTGCCGGAGCGGAGCATCCGTTCGAGGCACGCGCGGTCCACCCCGACCGCCCGCGCCGACGCCGGGGTGAACGGCCGGTCCAGCGGCAGCCGGGGGTGAAGGGGCTCGAGCGGCAGTGCGGCGTCCATGCGCACATGCTGTTCTGGACCGGCGGATACGTCGAACGACTGTCCACAGGCCCCGTCCCGGATGCTGTGCGACGATCACCCCGTGCGGCGACCGCGGGCCCTCACTGCCATCCTCAGCGTGTGCCTCGTCCTGCTCGTCTCGGGTGGGTGCGGGGTCCGGATCGGACGCGCCGACGATGAGCCCTCCGCCGGAGCGACGGTGACGGTGACCTCCTCGCCCGAGTCGCCGTCCTCCAGCCCCACACCGAGCCAGGACGAGTCGCGGGCGCCGACGTCGGCACCGCCGACCCCGACGGCACCCACGCGGACCCGGGCGGCCCTGCCCCCGCCGCTGGACCTGAGCGGCTACGACCTTCCCGGCTTCACCAGCCCCAGCGGCAACCTGGGCTGTCTCTTCGACTCCTACCAGCGCCCCCGCGTGCGCTGCGACCGCCGGGAGTGGGAGGGCTCGGTGCCTCCCCCGCCCCCCGACTGCGAGTTCGACTGGGGCCACTCCGTGGAGATGTCGGCGGGGCGACGCGCGGCGCTCGCCTGCGTGAGCGACAGCGTGATGGGGCTGCAGGGCGAGACCGACGGCTCCCGCGTGCTGCCCTACGGCGACGCCGTCCGCTACCGCGGGATCACCTGTCGCAGCACCGAGGCAGGCGTGCGCTGTCGCACCTCCGGCGGGCACGGCTTCCTCGTCGCCCGTGCCGTGGTCTCGGTGCGCTGACTACCAGCTGCCGACTACCAGCTGCCGACTACCAGGGAACGGCGAGCGGCTCCGCGGACGCGCACGAGCACACCTGCAGCGCCGGAGCCGGCTCGCTGTGCCCGGTGAGGGCCTGGCGCACCGACGGGGCCATCATCGCGACCAGCTCGTCGATCTCCAGGGAGGCCACCGGCTCCACCTCGAGCACGTAACGGAGCATGGCCAGTCCGATCAGCTGCGACCCCGCCAGCTCCAGGCGCACCGCCGAGGTCTCCACCCGCATCAGCCGCGCCACCGGGTGCAGCACCGCGCGGTTGACCAGGGCGTAGAAGCGCCGACCGGCGGCGGCGTCGCCGACGCTGGAGCGCACCAGCCCCAGGACCCGGCGGCTGGTGCGGGGGTTCTCGCAGAGCAGCAGGAACCGGCGCAGCATCCTCTCGGTGAGGTCACCCGAGCCCGCGGGGGAGGTCATGCGGCCCACAGTGCCAGAGCCGGGCGCCGGAACGGCTGAGGCGACGCCGGGGAGCTTCGGCGTCGGCTAGGTGAGGTTCTTGAGCCGGGCGATCATCGGGATGCTCGGATAGGTCTCGTCACGCATCTTGCGCAGGAGCACCTCGGCGTACACCGGGACGTCGTCCGGCGTGAGGAGCTCCTCGATCATGTCGAGCATCGTGTACGACGGGTACGTGTCCTCGTCGACCTTCTGCAGGAGCATCTCCAAGATCTGCTCGCGCAGGTCGTAACCGTTCTGCTGTGCCATGGTCCCTCCCGGTTGATGTGCTGATCAGTTGTCGAGCAGGGTCCCCAGCGGACCGAGATCGAGGTTGAGGTCTTCCGGTTTCAGGTCGAACTGCTCGCGCAGCTCGGTCATCGCCTCCTCCAGGCGCATCAGGCCGAGGCCGAGGTCCTCCACCTGGTCGTCGTCGAGGTCGCCCTCGTCGACCCGCCGCAGCGCCTGGCGCTCCATCAGCTGTCGCACCAGCTCGATGATGGTGAGCACGAGCTTCATCAGGTCGCGCTGGACGGACTCGGAGTCGGTCTCCAGCCGCCGCGGCAGGCTGTAGTGCTCACTCATCGCAGCTCACCGGGGACCATCTCCGCCCGCACCGAGGCGATGAGGGCGTGCAGGCGGATCTGGACGAGGTCCACACCGGCCAACGATATGACCAGGTCCCCGGAGATCACGACGCCTGCGCCGAGCAGCCGGTCGAGCAGGTCGACCAGCGAGGTCTCCCGCAGCGGGGAGTCCAGCTCCTGCTGGGGCCGCGGCGAGGCCACGCCCCCGCTCACGACGCGTCCAGCGAGGCGAAGGAGTACGGCGGCCAGGGACCGCCCATCTCGAGCCGGACGTGGTCGTGGCGCTGGCCGAGCTCGGTCACGGTCGCGAGGAACTCCTCGACCCGACCGGAGTCGACCAGGTAGGTGCCGTTGAGGATCATCACGCCGCTGTAGTCGCTCAGTCGCTTGTCCTGCGGCGGCAGCCGGCGACTGGCGGCGGCCATCGACTCGAGCACCGCGTGCAGGTCCTCGGCGATGGCGGCGTCCTCCTGGGCGGCGCGCTCCCGTTGCTGGGTGGCCGCACGCCGCTGCATCAGGTAGGCCCTGCCGGTCCCCACACCCGAACCGGCATCGGCGGGTGCGGCGGCCTCGCGGGCCTCGGTGTCGGCGAACGCCTTCACGCTCCACTCGGTGCGCCCCTCGATGCGGTCGAGGGCGCGCTCCGCCTGCTCGTGCCACTCCGCGAGCTGGGCGCGCAGCGATTCCTCGCCGAGGAACACCGTGGCCAGCCGCAGGGGCGCGGTGGGGCCGCGGTCGGCGCAGAAGCGAGCCACGTCGTCGTGCGCGAGCGCCACCGACTCCAGCCACGCGAGGTCCTCGAGGTTGCGCTTGAGGCCCTCCTCGCCGAAGTCCTCGAGGTCGACCTCGCTGACGAGCACCCCGAGACCCTCGCGCTCGACGAGCCGCAGCGGCGCGCCGCCGATGCCCGTACGTCCCTCGAGGTTCTCGGCGCCGAGCCCGCGGGTGATGGCGTAGGCGTAGAGCCCGCGCCCGCTCACGACTCCTCCTTGGTGCGAGCCTCCAGCGCCTCGATGCGCTCCCGGAGCTCACGGTTCTCGTTCTCGAGCTCGTTGTCCTGCTTGCGGGAGGTCAGGAGCGGGTCGTGCTCCCACCAGTCGATGCCCATCTCCTTGGCGCGGTCGACCGAGGCGACGAGGAGCCGGATCTTGATCGTCAGCAGCTCGATGTCGAGCAGGTTCACCTTGATGTCGCCGGCGATCACGATGCCCTTGTCGAGCACGCGCTCGAGGATGTCGGCCAGGTTGGCGGGGCCGTGCGACTCCGGTGCGGACGCATAGGGGGTCTGTGCTCCCCGCAGGACGGGCCGCTGCTGCTCGCTCACCGGCCGCCGTCCCCGCGGGCGCTCTTGCCACGCACGTAGCGCTCGACCCGGTGATAGCCCTGCAGGTCGCCGTCCTCGTCGACCTCCACCCGGTAGGTCGCGAGGATGTCGGTCGAGTCCGGGATCCGGCGGCTCTCCACGACCTCGAGCTCGACGGTCCAGCCGTCGTCGGAGCGCTCGATGCCGATCACGCTCTCCGGTGCACGACCGGTGAGCTCGGCGAGCTGTTGCGCGGCTGACCGGGCGACGGCCAGGGCGGACATCTTCTTGGCGCGAGTCGCCGATCCGTCGCCGGACCCGCCGCTGGTCTTCCTCGTGCCGCTCTTCTTCGCTGGAGCCTTCTTGGCTGTCGTCTTCCTCGCACCGGCCTTCTTGGCGCTGGTCCTCGTGGTGCCGTCGCTCTCGTCCTGCCCCCCGGACTGGCGGTCGGCGGAATCACTCTGGGTGGCCATGGGTCATGGTCCTTTCGGGCTGTTGCGTCGGCGGCTCTCCATGAGCCGCTCGACCAGGGCGTCTTCGAGCTCTTCGGCCTCGTCCTCGGAGATCTCTCCGTCGGTTCGCAGCCGTTCGACCTCCTCGAGCTCCCGGCGGATCACCCCCGGGTCGTAGTACTGGCGCTCCGCCTCCTCCTGGATCTGCTCGGCGACCCAGATGGTTCCGCGGACGGGCGCCAGCGGAAGGGTCAACAGACCCGTGATCAGTCCCATCTCACTGCTCCGGAACGAAGTCGTAGAGGGCCATCGGGCCGACCAGGCTCAGTCGCATGCGTCCGTCGAGCTCGGCTGCCAGGACCTCGGCGGCCTCCTCGAGCTCGGCCGCGCCCTCGGTGCCGACCAGCAGCGCGAACTCCGCCACGCTGTCCATCCCGGACACCTCGCGCACGACCCAGTCCTCGGCGTACGGCGTGATCCGGTCCAGCAGCTCGGCCGCCTCCACCTGCCGGCGCTGCTCCACCGCGCGGGCCACGAGCTCGCCGAGCCTCATCCGGTCGAAATGGGTCGCGTCCTCGGGCAGCCCGGCCGTACGCCGGCGCAGCTCGGCGACCTCCGGCTCGGCCTCGACGACCTCCGCGAGGACGGTGTCGAGCACGTAGCGAGCGCGCAGGGTGAACTGCACGCGACCGCGCACCTGGTCCAGCAGCGAGACGAAGTGGTCACGCTGCGGGCGGAGAAGCTCCTCGTCGAGAGCCTGCTCCCCCGCCACGACGGAGCCGAAGCGCATCGGCAGGACCGGTGCGTGCTCGGCCATGGTGTTGAGCACCGTGCTGTGGGCGACGAGGTCGCGACGCCGGCCGAGTGGCCGGCCGGCGTCGACGACCTCGACAAGGGCACCGACCGGGCCGACGACGTGCAGCTCGACCGGGGAGTCCATCCCCTGGTCGGCCACGAGGTCGACGGGTGCATCCGCGGGCACGATGCCGTAGACGTAGAACGCCTCGTCCGTGCCCACAGATGCCACCTGGCCCTGGGATGCCGTCATGCGTCAGTCACGATTCCTGTCGACGGCGTCGCGCGGAGGATGACGACGACGAGGTCTTCTTGGCGGGGCGACGCTGCCTGCTGCTGCGCTCCTCCTCCTGGTCGTCGTCCTCGTCGTCGTCGGAGGAACCGAGGAGCGCCTCCTTCGCGCCGCTGAGCATGCCGGAGGTCTTGCCCTTGGCGCCGCCGGAGGTCACGCCCTCGATCATGTCCGGGAGGTCCTTGCCGCCCTTCTCGTAGAGGTCGAGACGGTTGGTGGCCTCCGCGAAGCGCAGGTAGGTGTCCACGCTGGCGATGACGATGCGGGCATCGATCGTCAGGAGCTCGATGCCGACCAGCGAGACCCGGACGTAGAGATCGATGACGAGGCCCTTGTCCAGGATCACCTCGATGACATCGGCCAGTCCACTGGGTGCGGGTCGATCGAGATAGCCGCCGCCCTGTCGCTGGGTGGTCGCAACACTCATTTGTCGTTCACCTTCTCTTCCGGGAGGTCGACCGCTTGCGCGAGGACCGCTTGCGCGGCTTCTCCTCGGGCTCGTCCTCGTCCTCTGGCTCGTCCTCTGGCTCGTCCTCGGGCTCCTCCTCGCCCTCCTCCGGCTCGTCATCCTCCTCCACGGGCTCCTCGGAGTCGAGTACCTCCTCGTCCTCGGGCTCCTCCTCGGCGTACTCGCCTTCGGGCTCCTCCTCGGCGTACTCCTCCTCGGGCTCCTCCTCGAGGTCCTCCTCGGGCTCTTCCTCGCCCTCGGCCTCCTCGTCCTCAGGCTCCTCGTACTCGTCCTCGGGCTCCTCCTCGAGGCTCCTCCTCGGGCTCTTCCTCCTCGCCCTCGTCCTCGTACTCGTCCTCAGGCTCCTCCTCGAGGTCCTCCTCGGGCTCTTCCTCCTCGCCCTCGTCCTCGTACTCGTCCTCAGGCTCCTCGCCCTCGTCCTCGTACTCGTCCTCAGGCTCCTCGGACTCCTGGCCCTCCTCGGACTCCTGGCCCTCCTCGGACCCCTCTTCGGACTCCGGACCCTCGTCCTGCTGCTGCTCCTCCTCGAGGACCTCCTCGTGGCTGCGCGTGACCTCGCCGTCGTGGATCTCACCGCGCCAGCCCTCGAGGTTCTCGTCCAGGATGGAGCGGGTCATCACGTGGCGGCGGAAGTGACGCAGCTCCGCACGGGCACGCCGGCCCTGGGCACGCCAGATGTTGCCGGTCTTCTCGAACAGCCCCTGCGGGTAGTACTCGAGGACGACCAGCACCCGGGTCATGTTGGGTGCCAGCTCGTGGAAGGTGACCGCGCCGTCGACGTGGCCCTTCTGCCCCTTGGACCGCCAGATGATCCGGTCGTTGGGGACCTGATCGATGATCTGCGCCTCCCACGAGCGATGGGACCACACGATCTGCGCCTTGAAGGTGAGCTTCTCGTCCTCCTGCTGCTCGACGCCCTCGACCTTCTTCATGAACCCGGAGAAGTCCTGGAACTGGGTCCACTGGTTGTAGGCCACGTCGATGGGGACACCGACGTCGATGGACTCGATGATGTTCGTCGACTTGGTGGCCTTGTTCCCCTTGCCCCCGCCGAACGCGGACTTCACCTTGTCCTTGACACCGCCGAGCCCGCCCTTGAGTGCGCCCGCGACCGGGTTGTCACCCTGGGTGGCTGCCTTGCCGCCCTCCTTGGCGGCCTTGCCCATCACGCCACCGCCGTCGGCGATGTCGGTGAGCGAGTCGGTCGCCCCGGAGATGCGCTCGGTGACGTTGTCCTTGGCCTTCTCCCCCAGAGCCTTGGCGGCGTCGGAGAGCTCGTCCTTGAGGCGGTCGAGCGGCAGCTGGCCGAGCAGCGACTTCAGCCCCCCACCACTGTTGTTCTCTTCGTTTTCCTGTGCCATGGGTCAGGCCTCCTCAGCCGTTGCGCCGCGAGCGACCGGAGCTGCTCGATGTCTTCTTGGCCGTCGACTTCTTCGCCGTCGACTTCTTCGCCGGCGCCTTCTTGGCCGCCGACTTCTTGGCCGGACGCTGACCGCCCGAGGCCTTCTTCGCGGTCGACTTCTTCGCCGCCGACTTCTTGGCAGGGGCCTTCTTCGCGGCCCCCTGCCCGCCGGAGCTCTTCTTGGCCGTCGACTTCTTCGCCGTCGACTTCTTGGCAGGGGCCTTCTTGGCAGGGGCCTTCTTGGCCGCGCCGGAGCCGCTCCTCGAGGACGCGGAGCCTCCCGAACCACCAGACGACTTCTTCGCCGGGCGCGAGCTGGAGCGCTTGCTGCTGGAGGAGCGACGCGGCGGCGCTCCTCCTCCTCCTCGGGCTCCTGCTCCTCCTCGTCGGACTCGTCGCCGCCTGAGGAGTCCTCCGGCTCCTCGCCCTCGTCGCCTTCCTCGGACTCCTCGCCTTCCTCGGACTCGTCGGGCTCTTCGCCCTCCTCCTCCTCGGACTCCTCCTCCGCCTGGTCGGCGGCGGACTCGAGCTCCTCGGCGAGGCCGCGCAGGCTGTCGGTGCGCTCGCGAAGCGAGTCACTCACCGAGTCCATCCGCGAGCTCAACGTGGCCACTGCGGCGGCCTTGGCCGCCTCCAGCAGCTTGCCGCGGAGCAGCTCCTCGATCTCGCTGAGGTCCTGGTTTCCCTGCACCAGCTGGTGACCCTGCTTCAGCAGCACCTTCGGGTCGGTCGAGATCTTCTTGCCCACCAGAAGACCGCCCAGCGAGATCGCCAGCTTCATCTTCTTGGTGCGGCCCAGCAGGTATCCGCCCGCGACTGCGAGCGCGACCTTCGTGTTGTCGCTCATATCTCCCTCTTCCGTCGGGTGGACGGTTGTCCTGTTCGACGTTCACTCCCCGCCCCGACCTGTGCCCTGCGTCACGCGGGGTAAACCCCGGCCGCGGACAAAAGGCCTGAACAGGGCCCGAGAGTGCCTGAGATCAGCGATCGGTGGTGCGGTAGCGGCCCTCGTAGAACAGCAGCGGGTCCGTCGCCGCCGACTCGCCCATGTCGAGCAGCTTGCCGATCACGACGTAGTGGTCGCCCGCCTCGTGCACGGCGTGGATCGTGCAGTCGACGTAGCCCAGGGTCCCCTCGAGGAGCGGCGACCCGGTGACCGGCGAGGGACGCCACGCGACGCCGTCGAACTTGTCGATCCCCTTCGAGGCCATCCGGTTGGACAGCTCGGCCTGGTCGTGGGCGAGGAGGTTCACCGCGAACCGGCCCGAGCGCTGGATCAGCGGCCAGGCCCGGGAGGTCCGCGCCGGGCAGAACAGCACCAGCGGAGGCTCCAACGACACGCTGGAGAAGGACTGGCAGGTCATCCCCACCGGCTCCTTGCCCGACGTCGAGGTCACGACGGTGACGCCGGTGCAGAAGAGCCCCAGCACGTCGCGGAACCGGCGGGCCCGGGCGGCGACCTCGGGGTCGTCGGTCGGGATCGGGGTGCGCTCGCCGAGGCGCAGCTCGAAGTCGAAGCCGGTGCCGAGGTAGGAGTCGATCAGCTCCCTGCTCGGCCACGTCTCACGCGCGTCAGGCCTCATCCCCTCGGGGACCTCCGGCGAGGGACCGGGCTGCGTGGACATGTCCGCAGTCATACCAGCGCGCCCGACACGACGGCTCACTGGTCGACTCATTGGCCGCCGAAGACGTGACCCCAGTAGGACACCGCGGTGCTCTCGCGGGCGACCCAGCTGGAGTCGTCGACCCGCAGCCCCTCGGTGCCGAGCTCGACGTCGAAGCCGCCCGGGGACCTGACGTAGAACGAGACCATCTGGTCGTTCATGTGGCGCCCCAGCGTGGCCGAGAGCGGCACCTGGTGCTTGCGCACCCGCTCCAGCGCCCGACCGACGTCGTCGAGGGCCTCGACCTCGAGCATGATGTGCACGCACCTGCTCGAGGTGGGGCCGACGTCCTCCTGCGGCAGGAACGCCAGGCTGTGGTGGCGGGGGTTCACGCCGAGGAACCGCAGCCACACCTTCGAGCCCGGCTCCCTGCCGACGAACTCCCCCGGCATGCTCATCGAGTCGCGCAGGCGGAAGCCGAGCACGTCGGTGTAGAACCGCAGCGCCTCGACGTCGTCGGTGACCGGGAGCACGACGTGGCCCATGCCCTGGTCGCCCGTGACGAACCTGGCGGCGTACGGCGTGACCAGCGGGCGGGCCTCGTAGGTGATCCCGTGGAAGAGCTCGAAGACGTTGCCGAACGGGTCGGCGAAGCGGACCAGCTCCTGGACGCGGCGCTCCGCGAGCTCCTCGGCCGTGCCCTCCTCGAACTCCACCCCTACCTTGGACAGGTGCTCGCGCGCCTCCTGCAGCGCCGGGTGGTCGGCGAGCTCCCAGCCCACGCAGGCCAGCTGGTCGACGTCGCCGGGGACCACCACCAGGCGGGCGGAGACGTCGTCGACGCGGTAGTAGAGGTGTGCCGGGTCGGGACCGCGCCCCTCGGCGAGACCGAGGACCTTGCCGGCGAAGTGGCGCCACTGCTCGAGGTCGGTGCTGGTCACGCGGACGTAGCCCATGCTGCGGATCTCGATGGACATCAGGACTCCCTGCGCTCGTCGCGGGGCCGAGCCTGGGGGGTGACGGGCGTTCGACGTGGCGCGCGAGGAACGCCGTGGCGACCTCGCAGAACTCCTCGGCCGCCTCGATCTGCGCCCAGTGGCCGCAGTTGGGGAACACGTGCAGGCTCGCCCGCGGGATCATCTTGAGGGCCACCAGGGCGCCGTCCAGCGGGTTCACGCGGTCCTCGCGGCCCCAGGTCAGCAGCGTGGGTCGCCGCAGCCGGTGCGCCTCGCGCCAGAGCAGGCCGTCCTCGAAGGTGTCGGGGCTCCAGAACGACGCACCCATGGAGGCCATCGCCTCGCGCGAGCCCGGGGCCGTGGCGTCTGCGAAGCGCTCCTCGACGAGCTCGTCGGTCACCAGGTCCTGGTCGACGACCATGGTGGAGATGAACGCCCGCAGCGACTCTCGCGTGGGGTCGGCGCCGAAGTCCATCAGCCGCTTCACGCCCTCGGTCGGGTCGGCGTGGAACAGGTTGAGCGAGGCCCCACCCGGCCCCATCAGGACGAGCCGGCCCACCCGGTCGGGGTGCGAGAGGGCCAGCCGCATCGCCGTACCCCCGCCCAGGCTGTTGCCCAGCAGGTGCACGCGGTCGATGCCGAGCTCGTCGAGCAGCTGCACGACGTGGTCGGCGGCGAACCGGAAGTAGTTGCCCACCACGGCCGGCTTGTCCGAGCCGCCGAAGCCGGGCTGGTCGACCAGCAGCGTCCGGAAGTGCCGGGCGAAGCCGGGCAGGGACGGGCCGAAGTTGCTCCAGGCCGAGGCGCCGGGACCGCCGCCGTGCAGCATCACCAGCGGCAGGCCGCCGCCGACCGGCTCGCCGCCGGTCGGTCCCGCCTCGTGGTAGGCGAGGGTGAGGTCGCCGGCCTTGCCGGAGCGACGGGTGCCCTCCTTGGTGAGGTCACTCACTCAGTACATCCCCGGGTCGATCTTGTGACCGAACTCGTGGGCGCCGTACATCTGCAGGGCCCGCTCGGGGTCGTTCGCCGCGTGCACCCGTCCTGCGTGGGCGTCGCGCCACGCGCGCTGCAGGTAGCCGCCGGTGGCCAGCGCCCGCCCGCCCGAGGCCTCGAACAGGGCGTCGATCGCGTCGATCGCGCGCTGGCTGCCCAGCACCTGGTCGCGGCGCACCTTCAGCCGCGCGGACAGCGGGATCTTCTCGCCCCTCGCCACGTGGGCCTGGAGCTCACGGATGTTGGCGACCAGCAGCGCCCAGGCGGCGTCGATCTCGCTCGAGGCACGGGCGATGCGCACGGCGGCGAACGGGTCCAGCGACGCCCGCTCGCCGAGGTACGCCGCGCGGGTGCGGGAGCGTTGCATCTCCACGTGCTCGGCGTAGGCGCCCATGGCCATGCCGATGATCGGGGTGGTGATGGTGTTGGTGAAGATCGAGTGGAAGGGCAGCTTGTAGAGCTCGGAGGTGTTCTGCTCCTGCCCGGGCCCGAAGCAGCGGCCGGTGTCGCCCATGGACAACGTGTTCGCCTCGGGGACGAACACGTCCTCGACGAGGATGTCGTTGGAGCCGGTGCCACTGAGGCCGACGACGTTCCAGACGTCGATGATCTGGTAGCTCTCGCGCGGGAGCAGGAACGTGCGGAAGTCGACGACCTGCCCCTCGGTGTCGAGCACCAGCCCGCCGAGCAGCACCCACTGGCAGTGGTCGCAGCCCGAGGAGAAGCTCCACTTGCCCGAGAGCCGGAAGCCGCCGTCGGCCTGCACGGCCTTGCCGGTGGGGGCGTACGACGAGCTGAGCCGCGTGCTCGTGTCGCTCCCCCACACCGCCTGCTGGGCCTCGTCGGCGAACAGCGCCACCTGCCACGGGTGCACGCCGATCACGCTGGAGATCCACCCCGTCGAGCCGCACGCCGTGGAGATGTCGCGCACCGCGGTGTAGAAGTCGATCGGGTCGGCCTCGAGCCCGTCGAAGCGTCGTGGCTGGAGCAGCCGGAAGAAGCCGGTCTCCTCCAGCTCCTTGACCGAGGCCTCCGGGACGACCCGCAACCGCTCCGCCTCGTCCGCGCGCTCACGGAAGGTGGGCAGCAGGTCGCGGACGCCGTCGAGAACCGCCTGGCTCATGCGGGCTCCTCCTCGTGCAGTGGTCTCCCTGCCCGCAATACTAGAACACGTTCTAGGTTCTTGGGAACGAGCGCGAGGCCGGCCGCGGTCAGGAGCTGGCCTCCTGCTTGGCCCGCAGCTCCAGGGCGATGTCGATGAGCTGGTCCTCCTGGCCGCCGATGAGCTTGCGCTCCCCCGCGACCTGGAGGATCTGCGCCCCGGAGACCCCGTAGCGCTCGGCGGCGTTGCCGGCGTGCTTGAGGAAGGAGGAGTAGACGCCGGCGTACCCCATCATCATCGTCATCCGGTCGAGGCGGCACTCCTCGGGCATCGCCGGGCGCACCACGTCCTCGGAGGCGTCGATGATCCTCATGAAGTCCACGCCGGTGCGCCAGCCGAGCTTGTCGCAGATGCCGACGAAGGCGTCGAGCGGGGTGTTGCCGGCTCCGGCGCCGAACCGGCGTACGGAACCGTCGACCTGGGTGGCCCCGGCTCGCACCGCCATCACCGTGTTGGCGCAGCCGAGGTCGAGGTTCTCGTGGCCGTGGAAGCCGACCGTCGCCTCGGACCCCACCTCGGCCACGAGGGCGGCGACCCGGTCGCTCACGCCCTCGAGGATCAGCGCACCGGCCGAGTCGACGACGTAGACGCACTGGCAGCCGGAGTCGACCATGATCCGCGCCTGCCGCGCGAGCACCTCGGGCGGCTGCGTGTGGCTCATCATCAGGAAGCCGACGGTCTCCAGGCCGAGGTCGCGCGCCAGCGCGAAGTGCTGCTCGGAGACGTCGGCCTCGGTGCAGTGCGTGGCGACCCGGCAGATCGAGCCGCCGTTGTCCTGCGCCTGCCGGATGTCGTCCTTGGTGCCCACGCCCGGCAGCATCAGGAACGCGATCCGCGCGTGCTGAGCGGTCTCGGCGGCGATCCGGATGAGCTCCTGCTCGGGGGTGTGCGAGAAGCCGTAGTTGAAGCTCGACCCGCCGAGCCCGTCGCCGTGCGTCACCTCGAGGACCGGCACGCCGGCACCGTCGAGCGCCGCGATCACCGAGCGCACCTCCTCGGCCGTGAACTGGTGCCGCTTGTGGTGCGACCCGTCCCGCAGGCAGGTGTCGGTGAGCCGGATGTCGAGGCCCGAGGCGGGGTCGGTGTCGGTCCACGTGCGGGACAGGGCGTTCAGGGCGGGGTCTCCGGCGATGCTCATGCGCGCGCCATCCCTTCTCCGGCGCGGGTGGCCGCGGCGGTCATGATGTCGAGGTTGCCGGCGTACGGCGGCAGGAAGTCGCCGGCCCCCTCGACCTCGACGAAGATGCTCACCTTCGTCCGGCCCCGGGTCGCCGGCGTGGGCGGGTCGAACTGCGGGTCCTGGAGCAGGCGGTAGCCGGGCACGTAGTCCTGCACGGCCTCGACCATCCGGTGCACCGATTCCGCGACCGGGTCCTGGTCGTCGTACACGCCCTCGCCGACCGCGCAGAAGATCGTGTCGCGCATGATCATCGGCGGCTCGGCCGGGTTGAGGATGATGATCGCCTTGCCCTGCTCGGCGCCGCCGATGGTCTCGACGCCCTGCGCGGTCGTGCGGGTGAACTCGTCGATGTTGTGGCGGGTGCCGGGCCCGGCGGACAGGGAGGCCACCGAGGCGACGATCTCGGCGTAGGGGACCGGCGTGACGCGGGCGACCGCCGCCACCATCGGGATCGTCGCCTGGCCGCCGCAGGTGATCATGTTGAGGTTGTCCGCACGGGCGTGCTCGTCGCCGTTGACGGCGGGGATGACCGCGGGCCCCACCGCGGCGGGGGTCAGGTCGACGGCGCGGATGCCCGCTTCGCGGTAACGGGGGGCGTACTCGCGGTGCACCGCCGCGCTGGTCGCCTCGAAGACCAGGTCGGGCAGCTCGTCCTGCTTCAGCAGCCAGTCGACCCCCTCGTGGCTCGCCTCGAGACCGCGGTCGCGGGCGCGGGCCAGCCCCGGGCTGTCGGGGTCGACGCCGATCATCCAGCGCGGCTCGATCGCCTCCGAGCGCAGCAGCTTGTACATCAGGTCGGTGCCGATGTTGCCGGGCCCCACGATCGCCGCGGTGAGCCTGCCGGTGGTTGAGCCTGTGCCGGTGGTTGAGCCTGTCGAAACCACGCCGTTCCTTCCCATGATCAGGTGAAGTCGAGGGAGACCGAGCCGAGCCCCTCGAGCTCGGCCACGAACGCGTCGCCCGGGCGTACGTCGACCGCGCGGTGCACCGAGCCGGGCAGGACCACGTGGCCCGCCTCGAGCCGCACCCCGAAGGACGCCACCTTGCGGGCCAGCCAGGCGACGGCGGTGACCGGGTTGCCGAGGACCGCGTCGGAGCGCCCCTCGGCGACCTGCTCGCCGTTGCGCGCCAGCACCGCGTCGATCTGCGTGAGGTCCACGGACCTCGGGTCCACGTGCTCGGGACCCAGGACGAAGCCGGCGGAGGAGGCGTTGTCGGCGATCGTGTCGGCGATGCCGATGTCCCAGTCGCGGATGCGGCTGTCGATGAGCTCGATCGCCGGGGCGACGTACTCGGTCGCGGCCAGCACGTCGTCCTCGGTGCATCCCTCGCCCGGCAGCGCCGCACCGAGCACGAAGCCGACCTCCACCTCCACGCGCGGGTAGCAGTAGCGATCGGCCGGGACCGGCGTCGCCGGGGACAGCTCCATGTCGGTGAGCAGGTGGCCGTAGTCGGGCTCGCCGACGCCCATCATCTCCTGCATCGCCTGCGACGACAGGCCCACCTTGTGGCCCCGCACCCCGGCCCCCGTCCCGAGGCGGCGCCGGATGTTGAGCAGCTGGATCTCGTAGGCGTCCACCACGTCGATGTCAGGCCAGGTCTCGCGCAACGGAGCGATCGGCCGGCGGTGCTCCTCGGCGTCGCGCAGGGCATCGGCCACGGTGCCGCGCAGGTCCTCGGAGAGCATGGGCGCGATAATAGAACCTGTTACAGTTTTTCACCATGGAGGACAGCTACGACGTGGTGGTCGTCGGCGCCGGCGGGGCCGGCATGACGGCCGCTCTCGCGGCCGCCCACCACGGGCTGGACGCGGTCGTGCTGGAGAAGAGCGGCTGGTTCGGCGGGTCCACCGCACGCTCCGGCGGCGGGGTCTGGATCCCCGGCAACCACGCCCTCGTGGAGGCCGGCGAGGTGCCCGACCCGGCCCGCGAGCTGGCCGAGGCCAAGCGCTACCTCGACGCGATCGTGGGCGACGACGTCCCCAAGGTCCGGCGCGACACCTTCCTCGATCGTGGCCCCGCGGTGATGGACTTCCTCCGCGAGCACACCCCGGTGCGGTTCACCTGGGTGCCGGAGTACCCCGACTACCTGCCCGAGCAGCCCGGTGGCCGGCCGCGCGGCCGCAGCGTGGAGCCGGTCCCGCTCGACGCGCGCTTCCTCGGCGACGAGCTCGACCGCCTGCACCCGCCGTACACCAAGGCACCGGCCAACCTCATCGTGACGCAGGCCGACTTCCGCAGGATCAGCCTGGGCATGCGCACGCTCCGGGGCCCGCTGACGATGGTCAGGGTGCTGGCGAGCCGCTTCTGGAGCATCCTGCGGAGGCGGCGGATGTACGCCATGGGCAACGCGCTCGCGATCGGCCTGCGGCAGGGGCTCGCCGAGGCCGGCGTGCCGGTCGAGTACGACACCGAGCTGCGCGACCTCGTGATCGAGGATGGTCGGGTGGTCGGCGTGACCGTGATGCGCGACGGGGCCCGACACACGGTCCGAGCCCGGCGCGGCGTTGTCCTGGCCAGCGGCGGCTTCGAGAAGAACCTGGAGCTGCGCGAGCGCTACCAGCCGGCGCCGACCAGCACCGACTGGACGACCGGCGCGCCGTCCAACACCGGCGGCGGCCACCTGGCGGGGCTCTCGGCCGGAGCCGACGTCGCCCTGATGGACGACGCCTGGTGGGGCCCGACGATCCCGCTCCCCCGCGGGCCGTGGTTCGCCCTGGCCGAGCGCAACCTCCCCGGCTCGATCATCGTGAACTCGGCCGGGGAGCGGTTCATGAACGAGGCGCTGCCGTACGTCGAGGCGGTGCACGCGATCTACGCGGGCGAGCAGTCCGGCGTCCCGCACGTGCCCGCGTGGATGGTCGTCGACCAGCGCTACCGCAACCGCTACCTGTTCGCCGGGCTGTCGCCGAGGCAGCCCTTTCCCGCACGGTGGTACGACCACGGCACCATCCGCAGGGCCGACACGATCGAGGCGCTCGCGGCCGAGATCGACGTGCCGCCCGACGCGCTGCGGGCGACCGTGGATCGGTTCAACGGGTTCGCGGCCACCGGCGTCGACGAGGACTTCCACCGCGGCGAGAGCGCCTACGACAAGTACTACTCCGACCCCACCGTGAAGCCGAACCCGTCCCTGCACAGCATCGACCAGGGGCCCTTCTACGCCGTCAAGATCGTCCCCGGCGACCTCGGCACCAAGGGCGGCCTCGTCACCGACGAGCGCGCCCGCGTGCTGCGCCCGGACGGCTCGGTCGTCGAGGGCCTGTACGCCGCCGGCAACGTCTCCGCCGCGGTCATGGGCCGCACCTACGCCGGCCCCGGCGCCACCATCGGCCCGGCCCTGGTCTTCGGCTACCTGGCCGCCGAGGCGTGTGCTGAGGAGCCCGCGGCGACCCCGGTGGTTTCGACAGGCTCAACCACCGAAGGGGCGTCCTGATGCCGATCGACGCAGGAGTCGCCGTCGGCGCCCGGCTGCCGGACCGCACGTTCTCGTGGGGCAGCAGCGACGTCCTGCTCTACCACCTCGCCATCGGCGCGGGCTCGCGTCCCGGCGACCACCTCGACCCGGGCGCGCTGCGATACACGTTCGACGACGAGCACCTGCTTGTGCTGCCGGGGTTCGGGGTCGTGGCGCCCACCTTCCACGAGACCGACCCCCCGCCGCTGGACCTCCCCGGCTGCGACATCGACCTCGCCTCGGTCGTGCACGGCAGCCAGTCGATCGAGGTCGCGGGGCCGCTGCCGACGTCCGGGGCGGCCACCCTGGAGACCCGGATCACCGACGTCTGGGACAAGGGCAGGGCGGCCGTCATCTGGCAGGAGGGCCAAGCGGTCTCCCCCGCCGGCGAGCACCTCTGGACCGTGCGCTCCTCCATCTTCGTCCGGGGCGAGGGGGGCTGGGGCGGGGACCGCGGCTCCTCGACCCGGGTGGAGCTCCCCGACCGGGAGCCGGACTGCGACACGACGTACGACGTCACCCCGCAGCAGGCGCTGCTCTACCGGCTCTGCGGCGATCGCAACCCGCTGCACGCCGACCCGGCGTTCGCGAAGGGTGCCGGCTTCCCGGGCCCGATCCTGCACGGGCTGTGCTCGTGGGGGATCGTGCAACGCACCGTCGCCGACGAGCTGCTCGACGGCGACGCCGCCCGGGTGCGCGGCTTCACCGCCCGCTTCGCAGGGGTGGTCTTCCCGGGCGAGACCATCCGGGTCCGTGCCTGGCACGTCGAGGGCGACATCGTGGTCTCGGCGACCGTCGCCGGGGAGGGTGAGCGCGCCGGCGCCCCGGTGCTCTCCGACTGCGTGCTCACCCCGGCCTGAGCGCCACCGCTGCCCTTGCGTGGTGGATCCCAGCTAGCTGGTCGGCGCCTTGGCCAGGCCGGCCACGAACTCGAGCTTCTCGATCACCTCGTCGGGGATCACGAACGGGTAGAGGTCGTCGTGGCCCATGCTGCGGTTGATCATGTTCAGCGCCACGCTCAGCGGCACCCAGATCCCGACCACGAGGTCCCGGAACTGGGAGAACCGCTCGATCGGCGCGACCGTGGCCAGGCCGTAGTCCGCGGCGGTCTGGATGGTGTCGCAGATGTGCAGGTAGTGGGCCCACGTCTCGGCGAAGTCCTCGAACGGGTGCATCGTGGCGTAGCTGGAGATGTAGGAGGTCTCCCAGCCTTCCGGCGGACCCTCGGAGTAGTGGCGCTCGATCGCCTTCTGGTAGTCCATCGAGTCGTCGCCGAACAGCTCGCGGCAGCGGGAGAGACGCTCCTCGCCCCGGACCAGCTGCCATTCGAAGTAGTGCCCGACCTCGTGGCGGAAGTGGCCCAGCACGGTGCGGTAGGGCTCGCCGAGCTGCTCGCGGACCTTCTCGCGGTGGGAGGTGCGGCTCTCGGCCAGGTCGATGGTCACGATCCCGTTCGCGTGCCCGATCACGACGTTCTCCTCGACACTGCTGAGCAGGTCGAAGGCCAGGCCGTCGTCGGGGTCCTCGTGCTTGCCGACCACGGGGAACCCGAGGGTGTCGAGCTCGACGAGCACGTGCCGCTTGGCCCGCTCCGCGGCCGGGTAGTTCGCCAGGCCGACACTGTCGTCGTCGTTGGGCCGGGTGCGGGTGAGCGCGCAGGCGAAGCAGTCCGCCCCTTCCTCCTGCGTCAGCCAGGTGCAGCCGGACAGTCGGAGGTTCCGGCACACGTGCCACCGCTGCCCCTCGTTGTCGAGGTACTCGCCGCGCTCGTCCACCGGGACGATCGCGCGCTCCTCGCGGGCGTAGCCGAGCCTGGTGCCGCAGGAGACGCAGACCGAGTTCTCGAAGTGCAACGGGTTGTCGCACACGCGACAGCGGTAGGCCTTCACCTGCGCAGCCTTTCATCCCCCGCTGGTGCGAGGATCACCGCATGACGCCGCTGGACACCGACGTGGACTCCCTGCTGGACTCGTGGACCCTGGGCTCGCACACCTCGGGCGGGCGGGAGCACCCCACCTACCGCAAGGGCTCGGGTCCCGGGGTCGTCGTGATCCACGAGATCCCCGGCATCACCCCGGACGTCGTCGCGTTCGCCGAGGAGGTCGTCGCCGCCGGCTTCACCGTCGTGATGCCGTCGCTGTTCGGTACGCCGTGCGAGCCGCTGGCGCCCGTCTCGACGGCCAAGGCGTTCCGTGAGGTGTGCGTGAGCCGCGAGTTCACCAAGCTCGCGACGGGGGTCACCACACCCGTCGCCGGCTGGCTGCGCAGCCTCGCCCGGGAGCTGCACGACGAGCTCGGCGGCCCGGGCGTCGGTGCGATCGGGATGTGCTTCACCGGTGGCTTCGCGCTCGCGATGATGGTGGACGCCTCGGTCGCCGCGCCGGTCCTGGCCCAGCCCTCGGCGCCGTTCGCCGTCACGCCGAAGCGGGCGCGCGACGTCAACCTGAGCCCCACCGACCTGCGGCGGGTCAAGGAGCGTGCCGCCGCCGGCTGCCAGGTGCTGGGGCTGCGCTACCGGTCCGACCCGATGGTCGGCAAGCGCTTCGAGACCCTCACCCGGGAGCTGGGCGAGGCCTTCCTCCGGGTCGAGTTCGACGGCGTCGGGCACTCGACGTTGACCACCCATCGCCGCCAGGAGGGCGTGGACCGCGTGCTCGGCTTCCTCGCCGAGAAGCTGCACGACGCGAGGGCCTGACCGCGACCAGGTCCCCCGCCGCGGTCAGGCCCTCCTCCGGACCGCCAGCGCTCCCGCGGCGAGCGTGTCTCCCCGGATGGGCAACGCACGTGGCTGGTCCGCCGCGCGAGTACCCCGCAGCTCGCGGCGCTAACCCCTCCTCTTCGAGAGGTCAGCGTCGCGCGATGAGCTCCAGCGCCTGCCGGTAGCCGTCGATGCCCTGGCCGGTGACCTCCGCGACGGCGTACGCCGTGACCACGGAGTGGTGCCGGAACTCCTCGGGGCGCGACTTCGGGTCGCTGATGTGCACCTCGACCAGCGGGGCGGTGAGCTGGGCGCAGGCGTCGAGCAGCGCGTAGGAGTAGTGGGTCCACGCGGCGGCGTTGAGGACCACGGCGGTCTCGTCGTCGGCGGCCTGGTTGAGCCAGTCGAGGAGCACGCCCTCGTGGTTGGTCTGCCGGACCTCGACCTCGAGCCCCAGCTCCCGGCCCCAGCCGCGGCACAGCTCGGCGAGGTCGTCGTGGGTCGTGGTGCCGTAGATCTCCGGCTGCCGGCGCCCGAGCCGCCCCAGGTTGGGACCGTTGAGCACCAGCACCCTGCGCGGACCGGTCACGACGCCCCCCGCACGTGGTCGTACGCCGCACGCAGCACGGCCTCGTCGGGGCCGGTGAGGATCCGCGGCCGGGCCAGCCCCTCCAGCACCACGAAGCGGAGCACCGCGCCCCGGGCCTTCTTGTCCACCCGCATGGTGGCCAGCAGCGCCTCGAAGGTCGGCTCGTCCTCGACGACGGCGGCCAGGCGCACGGGCAGGCCGACCGCGGCGAGGGCCGTCTCGTGCCGCCGGGCCGTGACGTCGTCGAGGACACCGGCGCTACGGGCGAGCTCGGCCACGAACACCATGCCGAGCGCCACCGCCTCCCCGTGCCGGACGCGGTAGCCGGACGCCTTCTCCACGGCGTGCGCCAGCGTGTGCCCGTAGTTGAGCACCTCCCGGCCCGGATGCCCCGCGAGGCCACCGGTCTCCTTGAGGTCGCCGACGACGACGTCGACCTTGACCGCGATCGCCCGCTCGACGAGCTCACGCAGCTGCGGCGAGGCCGGGTCCAGCGCCGCCTCTGGGCTGGTCTCCACGACGTCGAGGATCGCCGGGTCGGCGATGAAGCCGCACTTGACGACCTCCCCCAGGCCGGCGACGAGCTCGGGAGCGGGCAGCGTGGCCAGCAGGTCGAGGTCGCAGACGACCCCGGCCGGCTCGTGGAAGCTGCCGACGAGGTTCTTGCCCGCACCGGTGTTCATGCCGGTCTTGCCACCGACCGCCGCGTCGACCATGGCGAGCAGCGTCGTGGGCACGTGCACGACCCGGACCCCGCGCAGCCAGGTCGCGGCGACGAAGCCGCCCAGGTCGGTCGTGGCCCCGCCGCCGACGGTGACCACTGCGTCGGAGCGGGTGAACCCCGCTCGACCCAGGCGCTCCCAGGCGTCCACTGCGACGTCCGCCGTCTTGGCCGCCTCGCCGTCCGGCAGGGGCAGGTCGAGCAGCTCGGGCCCGCCGTCCGGTAGGCCCGCGAGGACAGTGACCACGCGGTCGGAGATGTCGGTCAGGCCCTCGGGGTGGCAGAGCGCGACGCGGCGTACGTCCGGGCCCAGCATCGCGGGCAGCTGGTCGAGCACGCCGTGGCCGACCACCACGTCGTACGGCGAGGGACCAGCGACGTGCAGACGCGTCGACTCAGCCATCGCCGCGTTCCTCGGCCGCTGCCCTCACCCGGGCCACGACCTCGTCCACGCCCAGCCCGTCGGTGTCCACCACGTGGGTGGCCACCGACTCGTAGATCGGCGTGCGCTCGTCGATGAGCTGCTTGATCCGGCTGCGGACGTTGCCGAGCAGGAGCGGACGCGAGACGCCCAGCCCCACGCGCTGGGACGCGTCGGCGAGGCCCACCCGGAGGAACACCACCTCGTGGCCGGCCAACGCGGCCCGGGTGGACTCGTCGACCACGGCGCCCCCGCCGAGCGCGAGGACCCCGTCGTGCGTGGCCAGGGCCTCGGCGACCGCGTCCCGCTCGAGGTCGCGGAAGTGCGCCTCGCCGGAGTCGACGAAGATGTCGGAGACCGACCGCCCCTCGCGGGTCTCGATGTCGCGGTCGGTGTCGCGGAAGGCGACGCCCCACGCCTCGGCGAGCCGTCGGCCGACGGTCGACTTCCCGGCGCCCATCGGGCCGACGAGCACCAGACGCGGGCGGGTCACCGGCCGCTCACCGGAACCTCAGCGTGTCGAGGTAGCTCTCCACGTTGCGCCGGGTCTCGGAGACGGCGTCGCCGCCGAACTTCTCCAGCACGGCGTCGGCGAGCACCAGCGCCACCATCGCCTCGGCGACGATCCCCGCGGCCGGCACCGCGCACACGTCCGAGCGCTGGTGGTGCGCGACGGTGGCCTCGCCGGTGGCGACGTCGACGGTCCGCAGCGCCCGCGGCACGGTGGCGATCGGCTTCATCGCGGCGCGCACGCGCAGCACCTCGCCGGTGGACATCCCGCCCTCGGTGCCGCCGGAGCGTCCCGACGTACGCCGCAGCTGGCCCTCCTCGGTCACGATCTCGTCGTGGGCGCGCGACCCGGGAGTGGCCGCGGTCTCGAAGCCGTCGCCGACCTCCACGCCCTTGATCGCCTGGATGCCCATCAGGGCGCCGGCCAGCCGGGCGTCGAGGCGACGGTCCCAGTGGACGTGCGAGCCGAGCCCGGGGGGCAGGCCGTGCACGACGACCTCCACGACACCGCCGAGGGTGTCACCCTCCTTGTGCGCCTGGTCGATCCGCTCGACCATCCGCCGGGAGGCCTCGGGGTCCAGGCAGCGCACCGGGTCCTCGTCGAGGCGGGCCACGTCGTCGGGACCCGGGACGGAGCCCGCGGGGGCCGGGACGCCGCCGAGCTGCACGACGTGGGAGAGGATCCGCGCGCCGGTCGCCTGCTCCAGGAACGCCGAGGCGACCCGGCCGAGCGCCACCCGGGCGGCGGTCTCGCGGGCGGAGGCACGCTCGAGGATCGGTCGCGCCTCGTGGAAGCCGTACTTCTGCATGCCCACGAGGTCGGCGTGGCCAGGACGTGGCCGGGTCAGTGCCGCGTTGCGGGCCAGCGCGTCGAGCTCGACCGGGTCGACGGGATCGGCCGACATGACCTGCTCCCACTTCGGCCACTCGGTGTTGCCCACCTCGATGCAGACCGGCCCGCCCTGCGTCTCGCCGTGGCGGACGCCACCGGTGATCCGGACCTCGTCCTGCTCGAACTTCATCCGGGCACCGCGTCCGTAGCCCAGCCGCCGACGCGCCAGGGCGTCGGCGACGTCGGCCGAGGTCACCTGCACGTGGGCGGGAAGCCCCTCGAGGATGGCGGTGAGGAGGGGGCCGTGGGACTCCCCTGCCGTGAGCCAGCGCAACATGGGCCACAGTGTTTCACGCAGGGACCCACCGTCCGGCGCGAGGCGTCAGTAGCCGAGACCCCGGGCGATCTGGGGGGCGAACAGGACCGCCCCGGCAGCGCCGACGAGCATGAACGGGCCGTAGGGGAACCTCCGGCGCAGGCTCCGGTTCGCCACGCCCAGCACGACTCCCCCGAGTCCCCCGACCAGGATCATCAGGGCGAGGCCCACCAGCAGGTGCGACCAGCCGAGGTAGCCCAGGGCCGGCCCCAGCACCCTCGAGAGGCGTACGTCGCCGAACCCCCAGGCGTTGAGCAGCCACCAGAGCACCCAGAACCAGCCGCCGACGACGAGCCAGCCCCAGCCGGCGCGGTAGAGCGAGTCCAGGTCGCGGTCGAGGAGTGCCGCGAGCGGCAGCAGCACGGCCAGCAGCACGTAGGTCGGGTGGATGACCCGGGTGGGGAGCAGGGTCGTGCGCCAGTCGATGACCAGCAGCGCGACGCCGATCGGCACCAGCGGGACGAGGTAGAGCAGCGCGCCGGTCCACCCCAGGGACAGCCCGAAGGCACAGCCCACCACCCCCGACCACGTCGCCAGCCCGAGGGACAGGCGGGGCAGGGCCGCGATCTCGGCGTACGGCTCCTTGGGCGGGGGCGGCGGCAGCTCACGGGCGAACGCCTTCGGCTCCCCCGCGGGAGCCTCGACCAGCGTGTCCTGCTCGCTGGTGCTCACCTCGGGCTGCTCCTCCGGCTGGGGCTCGGGGATCCGCGCGATGAGCGCGGGAGCCCACCAGCCGAGCCCGGCGCAGGCCACCAGGCAGACCAGTGCAGGGAGCCAGTGCATGACGGTGAGGCTAGGCGATGCTCAGCGCTCGCCGACGGGGTTCTGCACAGCTCGGCGCCGCAGCTCGGCCACCCCCGCCTCCCGCACCAGGTCGACCGGCACGGACGCACCCGTCATCAGCTCCACCTGCAGCACCGCCTGGTGCGCGAGCAGGTCCAACCCGCTGACCAGGGGCCGCCCGGTCTGCGTCGCCGCCCGGGCCAGCGGGGTCGGCCACGGGTCGTAGACGACCTCGAAGACCGCCGGGACCGAGGCGCAGGCCTCGACCAGGGCCGGGGTCTGGGCCTGCGCCGGGACCGTGCTCACCACGAGGTCGGCCTCGAGCCGGCCCGCCTCGGAGATCGTGGAGACCGACAGCTCCGGTGCCCGCGGGTGCTCGGCCACTGCGGCGAGGGTCGGCGCGGCCCGGGACGGCTCACGCACCAGCAGCCGGGCCGAGGTGCAGCCGAGCTCGGCCAGCGCCAGCAGCACCGACACCGCGGTGGCCCCGCCGCCGACGACGACGGCCGAGCGCGGCGACGCGCCCAGGCGCTCCTCCAGGGCCGCGCGGGCCCCGGGGATGTCGGTGTTGTGCCCGCTGCGGCGGCCCGCCTCGAGCAGGACGGTGTTGGCGACGCCGGACAGGAGTGCCCACGGGTCCAGCGAGTCGACGAGCGGCACCACCGCTCGCTTCAGCGGCATCGTCAGCGACAGGCCCCGCCACTGCTCGTCGAGGCCGTCGAGGAAGGCGGCGAGCCCGTCCTCGCGGACCTCGATGGCGTCGTAGGTCCAGTCGAGCCCGAGGTGGGCGTACGCCGCCCGGTGCAGGGTCGGCGACAGCGAGTGCGAGATCGGCGATCCCAGGACGGCGCACCTCATGGCACTCAGCAGGCGTCCGAGGTCTCGCAGTACTTCTGGTACTCCTTCTTGTAGCGGAGGAACTCCTGGTAGTCGTCGGCGAACTTCGTCTCCCCGGTGCGCAGGTCGACGGTGACGTAGAACAACCAGTCCCCGTCCGCCGGCCGGAGCGCTGCCCGGATGGCGTCGTCGCCGGGAGCCTCGATCGGCCCGGGAGGAAGCCCCGCGACCTTGCGGGTGTTGTAGGGCGAGTCCACGTCGAGGTCCTCCGGCGAGATCGCCACCCCGAGGTTGCGCCCCAGGGCGTAGTTGACCGTGGCGTCGACCTGGAGCTTGCCGAAGGTGGGCGGGCCCTTCTTCTCCAAGCGGTTGTAGAGCACCCGCGCGATCTTGGCCATGTCGTCACCGCGCCCCTCGGCCTCGACGAGGCTGGCGATCGTCATCAGCTCCGCGGGCGTGTAGCCGAGCTTCTTCGCGCCCTCCTCCAGGCCGGCCTCCTGGGCCGCCTGGCGCCAGCGGTCGACCATCTTCTTCAGGATCGACGCAGGCGTGTCACGCGGCTCGATGACGTAGGTCGCCGGGAACAGGTAGCCCTCCGCGTCGCCCTCGGCGTAGTCGGGCAGGCCGAGGGCCCCGGGCTTCTCCAGCGCGGCCCGGTAGCGCGCCGCGGGGAACTCGGTCTTCTTGCCGAGCAGCGTGACGACGTCGGCCACCCGCAGGCCCTCGGGCACGGTGACCTGGCTGCGGACCAGGTTGGCCGGCTCGGCCAGCACCGCGAGGGCCTCGCTGGCCTTCATCCTCTTCTTCAGCTGGTAGTAGCCCACCTGGATGTTGCGCGAGCTCTCGTCCTTGTTGGCCGCCTCGGTGAAGGCGTCCACGCTCTTGACCACCCCGGCGCTCTTGAGGTCGCGCGCGATCTGGGTCGAGGAGGCGCCCTTCTGGACCTCGAACATCACCGTGCCGGTGCCCGGGCCGGGGTAGTCCGGCGCCGGCCCGAAGCGGGCGTCGATCTGCTCGAGGCCCCAGCGTCCGCCGAGCAGGCCGAGCACCAGGAGCACCGAGAGGACCAGCAGGAGCGGCAGGCACCCGCGTCGCCGCCGGGGTCGGCCGGCGGTCTTGGCGACGGGCTCGCCCGCCACCTCGGTCGCGGGGTGCTCGTCGTCGTGGTGCCCGTGGTTCCGGAACCTGCCGAGCAGGCCCTCGTGGTGCTCCTCGTGCTCGTGCCCGCTCACCGCTACGTCCTAGCTGCTCGTGTCCTCGGGCGGGACCAGCTCGCCCGCGACGCTGCCGGACTGCCGTTCCCGTTCGAGGGCTCCCTGCAAGATCACGACGGCCGCAGCCTGGTCGACCACCGCGCGGCGCTTCTTGCCCTTGCGTCCCTGGGCCCGGAGCTGCCCCTCGGCAGTCACGGTGCTCAGGCGCTCGTCGCAGAGCATGACCGGGACCGGGGCGACCCGCCGGGACAGCTCACGCGCGAACGCTCGCACCTTACCCGCCGCGGGTCCCTCACCCCCGGACATCGAGCGCGGCAGGCCGACGTAGATGTGCACGACGGCCAGCTCCTCGACGATCGCCGCGATGCGGTCGAGGTCGCCCTCGCCGCGCGGCACGGTCTCCACGGGCGTGGCGAGGATCCCCGAGGGGTCGCTGCTCGCCACCCCGATGCGGGCGTCGCCCGGGTCGATGCCCAGGCGGACGCCGGTGAGCCGGTCCCCCACCGCTAGCGCTGCGCGGGCCGGGTGGCCAGCACGTGCCGGACGGCCGTCAGTGCCTCGCCGGCGCGGTCGGCCGCCGCGCCGCCGCCCTGCGCCACGTCGTCCTTGCCGCCGCCCTTGCCGCCGAGCACCTCCGAGGCGGCGCGCACGAGGGTGTTGGCCGAGACGCCGGCCGAGCGTGCCGCGTCGTTGACCGCGACCACCACCGAGGCCTTGCCCTGTCCCGTGCCCACGATCGCGACCACGCCCGGTCGGTCGCCGGGCATCCGGTTGCGGACGTCGAGGGCGAGGGTGCGCACGTCGCCGCCACCGGCACCGGCGGCCTCGTGGCCGACGAAGGACACCCCGGAGACGTCCTCGGCCCCGGAGGCGAGCTGCCCGCCTGCGGCGAGCAGCTGCTGGAGCCGTACCTTCTCGATCTCCTTCTCGGCCGTCCGCAGGCGCTCGACCATGTCGTGGACCCGCTCGGGCAGCTGCTCGGGACGCACCTTCAGCGCCTCGCTGAGCTGGGCCACGAGCAGGTGCTCGCGCGCGAGGAACCGGTAGGCGTCGCCGCCGACCAGCGCCTCCACCCGGCGCACGCCGGACCCGATGGAGCTCTCCCCCAGCAGCTTGACCACGCCGAGCTGGCCGGAGCGCTGGGCGTGGGTGCCGCCGCACAGCTCGCGGGCCCAGTCGCCCACGGAGACCACGCGCACCTCGTCGCCGTACTTCTCACCGAACAGGGCCATCGCGCCGGAGCGGACCGCCTCCTCCTGGGTCATCGTCTCGGCGTGCACGCCGAGGTCGGCGATCACCAGGTCGTTGACCCGGGCCTCGACGTCCTGCATGGCCGAGGCCGGCACGGCCCCGGCCGCGGAGAAGTCGAAGCGGAACCGGCCCGGGGAGTTCTCCGAGCCCGCCTGCGTGGCGGTCTCGCCGAGCGCCTCGCGGAACGCCTTGTGGACCATGTGCGTCGCGGTGTGCGAGCGGCTGATCGAGCGGCGGCGCTCGATGTCGACGTGCGCCTCGGCTCGTCCGCCCAGGGTCACCTCCCCGGCCAGCACGCGCGCCTTGTGCACGATGAGCCCGGTGATCGGCGACTGCACGTCGTACACCTCGATCCGGGCGCCGGTGTCGAGCTCGATCACGCCGTGGTCGGCGAGCTGGCCGCCGCCCTCGGCGTAGAACGGGGTGCGGTCGAGGACCAGCTCGACCTCCTCGCCCTCGGCAGCGGACTCGACGGTCGCGCCTCCACTGACGATGCCGCGCACCGCGCCCTCGCTGACGACCTCGGAGTAGCCGGTGAACTCCACGGACCGCCCGATGGTGTCGGCGATGTCGCGGTAGGAGCCCGTCGCCACGTGCTGACCCTTCTTGGCCCGCGCGTCCGCCTTGGCCCGCTCGCGCTGCTCGGTCATCAGGCGGCGGAAGCCCTGCTCGTCGACCGTGAGGCCCTTCTCCGCGGCCATCTCCAGGGTGAGGTCGATCGGGAAGCCGTAGGTGTCGTGCAGCGCGAACGCCTGGTCGCCGGGCAGGACCGACCCGCCCGAGGACCGCACCCGCGACGCCGCGGTGTCGAAGATCGTGGTGCCCGAGCGCAGGGTGGCGCGGAAGGCGTCCTCCTCGGCGTAGGCGACGGTCGAGATCCGCTCCCAGTCCGCGGCGAGCTGGGGGTAGCCCTGCGCCATCTCGTCGCGGCTCACCGGGAACAGCTCGGGCAGCGCCCGGTCCTCGTAGCCGAGCAGTCGCATCGAGCGGACCGCCCGGCGCATCAGCCGGCGCAGGACGTAGCCCCGCGACTCGTTGCCGGGCGTGACCCCGTCGCCGATCAGCATCATCGAGCTGCGGACGTGGTCGGCGACGATGCGGAACCGCACGTCGTCCTCGGGGTTGGTCCGGTAGCGGCGGCCGCTGAGCTCCTCGGCCTTCTTGATGACCGGGAACATCGTGTCGACCTCGTACATGTTGTCCATGCCCTGGAGCAGGAACGCGATCCGCTCGAGTCCCATGCCGGTGTCGATGTTGTGCTGCGGCAGCGCCCCGGCGATGTCGAAGTCGGTCTTGCTGCGCACGGCACTGAGCTCGTCCTGCATGAAGACGAGGTTCCAGATCTCGAGGTAGCGGTCCTCGGCGGTGAAGTCACCGTCGGGGCCGTACTCCGGCCCGCGGTCGTAGAGGATCTCCGAGCACGGCCCGCCGGGGCCGGGAACGCCCATCGACCAGTAGTTCTCGGACTTGCCGAGCCGGATGACGCGCTCGTCGGGGAGACCGGAGACGCGCTTCCACAGGTCGACCGCCTCCGGGTCGTCCTCGTAGACGCTCGGGTAGAGCCGGCTCTCCTCCAGGCCCCAGCCGCCGTCGGCCAGCGGCTTGGTGACCAGGTCCCAGGCGAGCTCGATGGCACCCTGCTTGAAGTAGTCGCCGAAGCTGAAGTTGCCGCACATCTCGAAGAACGTGCCGTGCCGCGCGGTCTTGCCGACGTCCTCGATGTCCGGGGTGCGGACGCACTTCTGGATGCTCACCGCGCGCTTGTACGGCGGCGTCTCCTGGCCGAGGAAGTACGGCTTGAACGGCACCATCCCCGCGTTGACGAACAGCAGGTTCGGGTCCGGCACCAGCAGGGACGCCGAGGGCACTGCCTGGTGACCGGCCGCCTCGAAGTGCGCGACGAAGCGGCGTCGGATCTCGGCGGTGTCCATCAGGGGGTGTCCTCCGGTGCGTGGGTGGTGTCGGTGGTGGTCTCTGGGTTGGTCTCTGCGGTGGTCTCGGTCGTGCCGGCCTCGGGCCCGCGGGCGCTCGCGGCGACCAGCTGTGGTGGTCCATCCAGCGCCAGGCCGAGCCGCTCACGCAATTCGTTTTCCTTCTCGGCACGGCCGGCACGCACCTCGTCGGCGAAGAGCGAGGCCCCGACGCCGAGGCCGGCCCAGCGGTCGCGCAGGCCGTCGGGGGTGAACGCCTCGGCGGCGCGACGGGCCCGCACCACGGCGTACATCCCCGCACCCGCACCGGCCACGAACCACAGTCCCCGGCTCATGCGGCGGCGTCCGGACGCTCGCCCGCGACCCGGTCGCCGGCGTCCGGGCTGTCGGCGGGCTCGTCCTCGCGGGCGGCCCGCTGTGCCGCCCTGGCCTCGCGCACGAACGCCCTGTTCTCCCGGCGGCGCCGGCGGCGCGAGGCCCGCACCTCCTGGCGCACCTCGAACCAGATCCGGTTGCGCGACTGCGCCGAGAGCGCGCGGCGGACCCCGTGGCCGAGGGCGACGACCCGCACGAGCGGCTCGCCGACGGTGGCCGAGAGCACGACGCGGTCGGGGACCACCGGGGCGGCCCCGTCGGACCCTGCGTCGGACCCCGGGTCTGACCCCGGGTCTGACCCGGGTCGACCCGGCGTCGGTGATCACGTAGGCGCGCTCGTCCGTACGGTCCGCGCCGGCGGGGACCGCCGTGGTTCGCTCCAGCCGGGCGGAGAGCTCCTCGAGCCGGGCGCTCAGCTCCGCCGTCGCCGCGTGGGCCGCGGCCAGGCTGCGGCGGGACTCGACGCGGGTGCGCACCAGGAGGACCACCAGCACGAGTGCCAGTGCTCCGAAGGCGGCCACGACGGCGAGGCTCCCGGACTCCATGGGGCCCGACCCTACCTGCCGCGGATCAGGCGACGGAGCCGCTCCCAGCGCTCCTTGAGGGCACCCTCGGCACCGAGCTCGGTGGGCCGGTAGTACTCCGCGTCGACGACGACGTCGGGGGCGTACTGCTGCTCGGCGATGCCGTAGGGCGCGTCGTGGGAGTACTGGTATCCCGAGCCGTGCCCGAGCTTCTTGGCCCCGCCGTAGTGCGCGTCGCGCAGGTGCCCCGGCACCGGCCCGATCTTGCCCGCGCGCACGTCCGCGCTGGCGGCGTCGATCGCCTTGATGACCGCGTTGGACTTCGGCGCGAGGGCCAGGGCCAGCGTGGCCTGCGCGAGGTTGAGCCGCGCCTCCGGCATCCCGATCAGCTGCACCGCCTGGGCCGCGGCGACGGCGGTGGTCAGCGCGGTGGGGTCGGCGAGGCCGATGTCCTCGCTGGCCAGGATGACCAGGCGGCGGGCGATGAAGCGCGGGTCCTCGCCCGCCTCGACCATCCGGGCCAGGTAGTGCAGCGCCGCGTCGACGTCGGAGCCGCGCACGGACTTGATGAACGCGCTGGTGACGTCGTAGTGCTGGTCGCCCTGCCGGTCGTAACGGACCGCTGCCCGGTCCACCGCACGCTCGGTGGTGGCGAGGTCGACGACCGCGGGCTCGTCGTCCGCGGTCGGGCCCCCCGCGTCGGTCGCGGCCAGCGCCGCTCCGGCGGCCGCCTCGAGATAGGTCAGCGAGCGCCGCGCATCACCGCCGGCGAGGCGCACCAGGTGATCCATCGCGTCCTGCTCGAGCCGCACGCGCCCGCCGAGGCCGCGGGGATCGGCGACGGCCCGCTCGAGCACGCCGCGTACGTCGTCGTCGGTGAGCGGCTCGAGGGTGAGCAGCAGCGACCGCGACAGCAGCGGGGAGATCACCGAGAAGAAGGGGTTCTCCGTGGTCGCCGCGACCAGCGTCACCCAGCGGTTCTCCACCCCGGGCAGCAGGGCGTCCTGCTGGGCCTTGGTGAACCGGTGCACCTCGTCGACGAACAGCACGGTCTCCTGGCCCGAGGCCACCAGCCGGTTCCGCGCGGAGTCGATCGCGGCCCGGACCTCCTTCACCCCCGCCGAGACCGCCGAGACCTCGACGAACTGCCGCTCGGTCTGGCCCGAGACGATCGAGGCGATCGTCGTCTTCCCGGTGCCGGGCGGCCCCCACAGGAGCAGCGACATCGGCTGGTCGCCCTCGACGAGGCGTCGCAGCGGTGCGCCGGGCGCCAGCAGGTGCTGCTGGCCGACGAGCTCGTCCAGGGTGCGCGGCCGCATCCGCACCGCCAGCGGAGCGGACTCGTGGGCGTTGCCCGCCAGGGAGCCCGCGGACCGGGACGGCGCCTGGTCGCGGGCGGTCCCGGATCCGTCGTACGCGAAGAGGCCTTCCATCGCCACGAGCCTAGCCACCGCCCGTCGGCCGCGGACGCGGCCCTGACGAAAGGCGGGTCAGGAGATGCCGGCCCTGGCCAGGAGCTCGTCGCGGGCGAGCCGGCGGCGACGCTGCTCGGCGGGGTCCGGGACGGGCACCGCGGCCACGAGCCGCTGGGTGTACTCGTGCTGGGGGTTGCGCACGATCTGGTCGCGGTCGCCGAGCTCCACGATCTTGCCCATGTACATCACCGCGATGCGCGAGGCCAGGATCTCCACGACGCCGAGGTCGTGGCTGATGAACAGGCAGGCGAAGCCGTGCTCGCGCTGCAGCTCCTGGAACAGGTCGAGGACCTTGGCCTGCACGGAGACGTCGAGCGCGGAGGTCGGCTCGTCGGCCACCAGCAGGTCCGGCTCGAGGGCCAGCGCACGCGCGATGCCGACCCGCTGACGCTGCCCGCCGGAGAGCTCGTGCGGGTAGCGGTTGCGGAAGCCGCGCTGCAGCTGGACCTTGTCGAGGAGTTCCTCGACCGCGGTGTCGAGGGCCTTGCCCTTGATCTTGCGGTGGAGGTAGAGCGGCTCCCCGATCGACTCACCCACCGGCAGTCGAGGGTTGAGCGAGGACCCGGGGTCCTGGAAGACGATGCCGACCTTGTCCCGCAGTGGGCGGAGGTCCTTGTGCCGGGCGCCCTTCATCTGCACCCCGGCGACCTCCAGCGAGCCGTCGGTCACGGGCAGCAGCCCGAGGGCGGCCCGCCCGATGGTGGTCTTGCCGGAGCCTGACTCGCCCACGAGGCCCACGACCTCGCCGCGGCCGATGGTCAGGGAGACGTCGTCGACGGCCCGGAACACCGGCTGGTTGCCGCGCTTGGGGTACTCCAGCACGAGGTTCTCCGCCACCATGATCGGCGCCCGGGTCTCGGCCGCCGCGAGGGCCTGGTCGCGCTCGGTGCGCTCCTTGGCCTCGGCCACCGTGACCGTGCCGAAGTGCGGCACGGCGGACAGCAGCTGACGGGTGTAGGGATGCTGGGGGTCGTTGAAGATCTGCTCTGCGGTGCCGGTCTCCACGACGCGGCCGTTCTGCATCACCACGATCCGGTCGGCCATGTCGGCCACCACGCCCATGTCGTGGGTGATCAGCAGGACCCCGGCGTTGACGCGCTCACGCAGGTCGCGCATCAGCTTGAGGATCTCGGCCTGCACCGTGACGTCGAGGGCCGTGGTGGGCTCGTCGGCGATGAGCAGCTGCGGCTCGCAGGCCAGCGCCTGGGCGATCATCGCGCGCTGCCGCTGGCCACCGGAGAGCTGGTGCGGGAAGGCGTCGAAGCGCCGCTCGGGCTCGGGGATCTCGACCATCTTCAGCAGCTCGATGGCGCGCTCACGAGCCTGCTTGGGCGACATGTCGAAGTGGGAGCGGATGGTCTCCACGATCTGGAAGCCGATCGTGTACACCGGGTTCATCGCGGTCATCGGCTCCTGGAAGATCACCGCGATCTCCTTGCCGCGGACCTTGCGGACCGCGGCGCCGGTGAGCCCGACGAGCTCCTTGCCGTTGAGCCGGGCACTGCCCGAGGAGCGCCCGTTGCTGGGCAGCAGGCCGAGCAGGGACATCGACGACTGGGTCTTGCCCGAGCCGGACTCCCCCACGATCGCGAGGACCTCGCCAGCGTCGACGTGGTAGCTCACGTCGATGGCCGCGGGGAACCACTCGCCGTCGACGTAGAAGGAGACGTTGAGGTCCTGGACGTCGAGGATCGGCCCCTCGTCCTGCGGTACGACGGGCTTGCGCGGGTCCTGCGAGGGACCACCGGTCGGTGTGCTCACGAGTTGCCTCTCGATCCTGCCGGAACCTTGCCCGGTACGTCTGTCAGGGTGGCGCCATGGAACCGACCGTACGTCTCAGGTCGCGCACGTCGCGTGCACTGGGCGCGTTCATGGTGCTGGTCGCCGCCGCGGGCCTGGCCTCGGTGCTGCTCGACGACCTGGACGCCGCGCTGCGGTGGGCGGCGCCGACGGTGCTCTTCGGCGTGCTCGGCTGGGCGGCCTTCTGGCAGCCCTACGTGGAGGTGTCCGAGGGCGGGGTGACGGTCGCCAACACGCTGCGGACGGTCACGCTTCCCTGGCCGGCCATCGAGGAGGTGGACGGCCGCTACGGGCTCCGGCTGCGCACGGCGTACGGCTCGTTCACCGCGTGGGCCGCACAGGCCCCCGCGGGCCGCGACCGCGCCCGCGAGGTCGACAGCGAGACGGCCCGGCTGGTGCGCGAACGGCTCGCCGCGCTGCGGGCCGCGGGCCACCTCGACGACCCGCGCCTCGAGCGCGCTCGTCCCGAGGTCGCCTGGCACCGCGAGGTGGTCGCGGCACTCGTGCTGCTCGCCGTGGCGACGGTGCTGCTGCCGTTGGCGGCCTGACGCTCCGGCCAACACCGGGGCGATCACTGGTCGTCCCGGCCCGGCGGCTCGGCGGCCGCAGCGCTGCCCGCCCTGGCCTGGTCGGCCGCCGTCGCGGCCCGGGCCATCTTGCGTGCCGAGGGGACCCGCTTCTGGCGCGGGTCGAAGGCGTCCCGGAGGCCGTCGCCGATGAAGTTCACCGACAGGGCGATGATGATGATGAACAGGCCGGGCCACCAGAACAGCCACGGTCGCGTCGAGAACGCCGACTGGTACTGCGAGATCATCGTGCCCAGGGACACGTCCGGCGCCTTGATCCCGAACCCGAGGTAGCTCAGGGCGGTCTCGAGCAGCACCGCCGTCGAGGCCAGCAGCGTGGTGTTGACGATGATGACGCCCATGGCGTTGGGGATCATGTGCTTGCGGATGATCCGGAAGCTGCTCGCCCCGGCCACCTTGGCGGCATCCACGAACTCCCGCTCGCGCAGGGTGAGGAACTCCCCGCGCACGAGCCGGGCCAGTGTGGTCCAGGTGATGCAGCCCAGGGCCACGGCCAGCCAGAAGGCGCCGGCCGAGCCGGCCAGGTTGCCCAGGACCGCGCCGATGACGACGACCGGGAACGTGATGAACAGGTCGGTGAAGCGCATCAGCGCCTGGTCGGTCGCGCCCCGGAAGTAGCCGGAGGTCGCGCCGACGACGATGCCGATCAGCGCGGAGAGCAGGCTGATGATGATCATCACGTTGAGCGAGGTCTGCGTCCCCTTCATCGTGCGGGCGAAGGTGTCCCGGCCGATCTCGTCCTGACCGAAGGGGTGGTCGCCGATGGCGAACCCGCTGCCGCCCAGCCACGTCGGCAGGCTCAGCGTGGGCGACCCGCCGTTCTCCACGGTCCCGGGGGTGAAGTGGTTCCACTTCCACCAGCCGGGGATGCCCGCGAAACCGATCGAGGTGTAGGCGAGCAGGGCCACTGCCACGATCGTGAACAGCCCGATCAGGGCGCCGCGGTGCCGGAAGAAGCGCCGGCGCACGATCTGGCCCTGGGAGAGCCCCTCGACGTCCTTGAGCTCGATGGCGTTCTCGACGGTCTCGTGGGTGTCGAGGTCGTTGGTGGGTTCGAGTGGAGTGCTCATGCGGGACTCCCGGCGTGTATGCGGAGCGAGCGGTGGGCGGGCGTCGCGGCGCTCATGCGGCCACCCGGATCCGCGGGTCGAGCACGGCGTAGATCAGGTCGGCCACGAGGTTGGCCACCACCGCCAGGATCCCGACGATGACGATGTAGGCCATCACCGGATCCTGCTGGTTGTTGTCGAGCGAGACGACGAAGAGGCGCCCCATCCCGAACCAGCCGAACACCGTCTCGGTGATCACCGCGCCTCCGAGCAGCGTGATGATGTCGATCGGCACGATCGAGGCCAGCGGCAGCAGCGCGTTGCGGAAGGCGTGCCGCATGATCACCGTGCGCTCGGTGAGGCCCTTGGAGCGGGCGGTGCGGATGTAGTCCTGGTTCATCACCTCCAGCATCGAGGCGCGCGAGTAGCGGGTGTAGGAGGCGAACGAGATCAGGATCAGCGTCGCCGTCGGCAGCAGCAGGTGCGTGAAGGAGTCGATGGTCTGGATCCAGAAGTCCCCCTGGAGGTTGGGGGTGGATCTCCCCAGGGTGGCGATGGGGCGGCCCTTGATCGCCTGGTTGCTGTTGTAGGAGCTCCAGCTCTGCAGCAGCCTGTCCGCGAACAGGATCGCCGAGACCGGGATCGCCGTGAGGGCGGCGGTGCGGGCCGACCGGCTCCGGTCGGGCCCGCCCCAGGCGTAGCCCACGCCGGCGCTGACCGCCAGGGCGATCACGAACAGCAGCGCGACCAGCGGCCACCCGAGGATGCCGGCGTCCTCGGCCCACAGCCAGAAGTAGAGCAGCGGGAGCCACAGCACGACGCCCAGGGCGGCGACCGTGAGCGCGGAGTAGAGCGCCTTGCGGTTGCGCAGGCCGGTGCTGAGCTCGGTGATCGCCAGCGCCCAGGCCACGGAGCTGAGCGCGATCACGACGATGCCGATGGAGGGGTCGGCGAACCAGTCGGTGAGGTCGAGGTAGAGCATCACGAGCGCGGTCACCACGGCGCCGCCGGCGAAGTTGCGCAGGCGCAGGTTGCGGGGCCCGCCCGCGGCCGAGGAGACGACCAGGCCGACGAACACCGAGGCGATGACGATGGCCGCCGTCGAGATGTTCGGGTCCGCGAGGAAGTTGTTGAAGTCGATCGCCAGGAAGACCTTCGCCAGCACCGCCACCCAGAACACCGGCAGCGAGTAGAGCAGGAAGGACAGGAAGGTGATCGAGTAGTCGAAGCCGGTGTACTGGCGCAGCGCGCTGACGACGCCGACGAGCACGCCGAGCACGATGGCCAGGAAGGTGGACGCCGCCACGAGCTGGATGGTGGTCATGACGGCGCCGCTGAGCAGCGAGGTCACCTGCTGGTTGGTCAGCCAGTTGCTGCCGAGGTCGCAGTTGCCGTAGACGCAGCCGGCCGCGCCCTGCAGCCAGTCGAGGTAGCGCGAGAGCACCGGCTCGTTGAGGTGCAGCTGGGCGATGCGGTTGGCGATCTGCTCGGCCTTGTTGGGCGCGGTGCTGGCGCGCAGGTCCTCGAGCGGATCGATGGAGAGGTCCACGAGGACGTACATGATGACGGTGGAGACGAGCACCACCAGCAGCGACATCAGCAGCCGCTTGACGAAGAAGACAACCATCCGGGACCAGACCTGTGGTGTGAGGCGACCCTGTCCTGCTCACAGGGTGCTGACGGGCCTCGTGGTGGGCACGGTCACCGGAGCGACCGCACCCACCACGAGGGTCATGACATGTGGAACGTGCCCTGATCGTCGATCAGTTGCCGGGCACCTTCCAGTTCCAGAACCCGTAGAACATCGTCGGGTTCAAGATGCCGGGCTCGACGTCGCTGACCCGCTTCTCGTTGGAGATGGTCGCCGACGGGAACTGGAAGATCGTGATCCCGACAGCGTCCTGGAACAGGATCTTCTCGATCTGGGCCTGGAGGCTCGTCTGCTCGGCCGGGTCGGTCGTCACGACGAGCTTGTCGAACAGCGCGTCGACCTCCTTGTTGGAGTAGCCGATCAGGTTGTTGATCCCGCCGGTGCCGAAGATCTCCCGGTCGGCACTGACCGCAGGCGTCGTCGACTGCCATCCGAAGAACACGGCGTCGTAGGTGCCGTCGCCGAGCTTCTCGCCCCACTTCTCGCTGCCCGCGTCGATCAGCTCGAAGCCGGCCTTGGCCAGCGCCGGCTTGTAGAGCTGGAACTCGTTCTCACGACGGACGTTGCCCTTGGCGTACATCACCCGCACCTTGATGGGGGTGCTCACGCCGGCCTGCTTGAGCAGCTGCTTGGACTTGGCCGGGTCGACCTCGGCGTACTCAGAGGAGCCGTTCTGCGCGACGATCTCGTCGTAGCCCGGGGTGCCCTCGGTCTTCACGAACGAGTTGCGGACCTGGGCGTCGGGGTTGATCGGCTTGATCAGCTTGTCGACGACCTCCTGGCGCGGGATGCCGTGCAGGAAGGCCTGACGCACCAGCTTGGCCTTGTTGGCGTCGCCGCCGTAGCTGGCCTTGTCGAAGGGGCCCTTGTTGTTCAGCACGAGGTCCATGTGCTCGTAGGTGCCCTCGACGCCGGTCTCGATCTTGGCGTTGTCGACCTTCTCGGCCGCCTTGACCACGTCGGTGGTGACCTGCGGGGAGAACATGTCGATCTCGCCGTTCTGCAGCGCCTGGACCTGGGACATCGGGTCCTCGTTCCAGCGCACCGTCAGGGTGTCGATCGACGCCTTGTGGTCACCCTTGTAGTCAGGGTTGGCCTCAAGGGTCATGTACTGGTTCTCCTTGAAGTCCTTCATCACGTAGGCGCCGGTGGCCAGGGTGAGGTCCTTGTCGGAGGGCATCTTGGTGTAGTCGAAGCCGGTGTTGTAGAAGGCGGACACCTTGGCCAGGGCGGCCTTGTCCTTCTCCTGGATGGCCTTGACGAGCGCGTCCTTGGCCTCCTGCGGGTCGGAGATGCCCAGGGCCTTCTCCGCCACCACGTGGGCCGGGACCGCGACGCTCATGTCGTACTGCCAGTCCGCGAACGGCTTGGTGTACTTGAAGGTGACCGACTTGTTGTTGTCACCGATCTCCGGGGTCTCCTTGACCAGCGACCAGCCGATGGAGGAGCTGTCGAAGTAGACCTGGCCCTTGGGCTGCTTGGGCAGGCCGGTCGCCTCGTCGGTCTTGACCTTGTCGGCGGCGATGGTGTTCAGGTTGCCGCTGCGGGCCGCCCAGTCGAGCAGCAGGTCGGAGGCGTCCACCGGGGTGCCGTCGGACCACTTGCTGTTGTCGTCGACGGTGTACTTGACCGTCAGCGGGTCCTCGCTGGTCTGCTCGTAGGTGCCGAAGGACGTGTTCTCCTGGATCTCACCGTCGGCGTTGACGTACCAGAACTGGTCCTGGATCAGGTACTTGATGATCGAGTTGGCCGTGGCGTTGCCGTTCGAGGTGTTCTCGTTGTACGAGTAGAACGGCTGGTTCCAACCGAGGTTCAGCGACGTCTTCTGGTCGCCGCTGTCCTCCTCTGAGCTGGGAGCCGCGCACGCGGTGCCGACCAGGCTGATCGCGGCCACCACCGCCCCCACAGCGAAGATGCGCTTGCTTCTCACGTATTTCCTCCTCGGTGCGGCCCGCGTTCCGAATGCGCGGGACCGGCGAAACAGACAGTCAGGGACCCGACTGAACTAGGTGACCCTAGACACACTGGGCGGTTCCGGTCAGCCCCCGACCCACCGGATGGGCGGGATTGTTACCAGAGCGCGACTAAACCCCGGGGTCCGTGACACTCGGAGCCTCCGGGCGCGCGTCCACGCCCGCCTCCTTGCGCTGCTCGGGAGTGATCGGGGCCGGAGCGGAGGTCAGCGGGTCGAAGCCGCCGCCGCTCTTGGGGAAGGCGATCACGTCGCGGATCGAGTCGCTGCCCGACAGCAGCGCGCAGATGCGGTCCCACCCGAAGGCGATCCCGCCGTGGGGCGGAGCGCCGTACTTGAACGCCTCGAGCAGGAAGCCGAACTTCTCCTGCGCCTCGTCCTCGTCGATGCCCATCACCGCGAACACGCGCTTCTGGACGTCCTCGCGGTGGATACGGATCGACCCGCCGCCGATCTCGTTGCCGTTGCAGACGATGTCGTAGGCCCAGGCCAGCGAGCTGCCGGGTGCGGAGTCGAACGCCTCGAGGTCCTGCGGCGAGGTGAAGGCGTGGTGCACGGCCGTCCAGGCGCTGTAGCCGAGCGCGACGTCGCCCGAGGCGGTCGCCTCCGCGGTGGGCTCGAACAGGGGCGCGTCGACCACCCACAGGAGGCTCCAGGCGTCCTCGTCGATCAGGCCGCACCGGCGCCCGATCTCGAGCCGGGCGGCACCGAGCAGCGCGCGGCTGGCCTTGACCGGGCCGGCGGCGAAGAAGATGCAGTCCCCGGGGCTGGCGCCGACGTGCTCGGCGATGCCCGCCTTCTCCTCCTCGCTGATGTTCTTGGCCACCGGACCGGCGAGCTCGCCGTCGTCCTTGACCAGCAGGTAGGCGAGGCCACGGGCGCCGCGCTGGCGGGCCCACTCCTGCCACGCGTCGAGCTGCTTGCGGGGCTGGCTCGCTCCCCCGGGCATGACCACGGCGCCGACGTACTCCGACTGGAAGACCCGGAAGGGGGTGTTCGCGAAGAACTCGGTGCAGGAGACCAGCTCCTGGCCCATCCGCAGGTCGGGCTTGTCGGTGCCGAACCGGGCCATCGCCTCGGCGTACGTCATCCGCGGCAGCGGGGTCGGCAGCTCGTGGCCGATCAGGCTCCACAGCGCGACCAGGATCTGCTCGGACAGGGCGATGACGTCGTCCTGGTCGACGAAGCTCATCTCGATGTCGAGCTGGGTGAACTCCGGCTGCCGGTCGGCGCGGAAGTCCTCGTCGCGGTAGCAGCGCGCGATCTGGTAGTACCGCTCGAGCCCGGCGACCATCAAGAGCTGCTTGAACAGCTGGGGGCTCTGGGGCAGGGCGTACCAGCTGCCGGGCCGGAGCCGCGCAGGGACGAGGAAGTCGCGGGCGCCCTCGGGGGTGGACCTGGTCAGCGTCGGGGTCTCGACCTCGACGAAGTCGTGCGCGTCGAGGACCTCGCGGGCGGCCTTGTTGACCCTGCTGCGCAGCCGGAGCGCCTCGCGCGGGCCGGTGCGGCGCAGGTCGAGGTAGCGGTGCCGGAGCCGGGCCTCCTCGCCGACGGCGCCGCCGGAGTGGGACGCGGCGTCGTCGACCGGGAACGGCAGCGGCGCGGCCTCGCTGAGGACCTCGACGGCGCTGGCGATCACCTCGACCTCGCCGGTGGGCAGGTGGGGGTTCTGGTTGCCCTCGGGTCGCTGCGAGACGGTGCCGGTGACCTTGAGGCAGTACTCGCTGCGCAGCTGGTGGGCGACCGCCTCGTCGCGGATCACGACCTGGACCACGCCGCTGGCCTCGCGCAGGTCGATGAACGCCACTCCCCCGTGGTCGCGACGGCGGGCGACCCAGCCGGTGAGGGTGACTTCGGTGTCGACGTCGCCGGCGCGCAGGCTGCCGGCGTCGTGGGTGCGGATCACTGTTGCTCCTTGTGGGTGACGATCGTGGGGGCGAGGTCCTCGGCCGGTGGCGTCCAGGTGGCGACGTCCACGGCCTGCTGCTCGCCGCTGCGGATGTCCTTGATCTCGTCGGGCGCGTCCTCGCGTCCGGGGAACAGCACGTAGGGGATCCCCCGGCGCTCGGCGTGCCGGATCTGCTTGCCGAACTTGGCGGCCGACGGGGCGACCTCGCAGGGGACGTCGTTGGCGCGCAGGCGGGCGGCGAGGGCGTCGCTGGTCGCGCGGTGCTCCTCGTCGACCACGGCCACCAGGACCGCGCTCGGCACGGAGCGGTCGGCCCTCAGCTCCCCGCGGTGGAGCAGCGGCACGAGCACCCGGCTCACCCCGAAGGAGATGCCGACGCCGGGGTAGGTGGTGCGGCCGTCGTCGGCCAGCGCGTCGTAGCGTCCCCCGGAGCAGATCGAGCCCAGTCCGTCGTACCCCTCCAGGCGGGTCTCGTAGACGGTGCCGGTGTAGTAGTCGAGCCCGCGGGCGATCTTGAGGTCGGCCACGATCTCGGCACGGTCGGTGACCAGGGGCGCGCAGCCCTCCATCACCGCGGCCAGCTCGGTCAGCCCCTCCTCCAGCAGGTCGTGGCGTACGCCGAGGGCGCGCACCCGCTCGACGAAGGAGGTGTCCGTGGAGCTGATCGCCGCCAGCGCCAGACAGCTGTCGGCCTGCTCGCGGGTCAGGCCGGCCTCGTCGACCAGCATGGTCCCCACCTGCTCGGGCGCCAGCTTGTCGAGCTTGTCGACGACCCGCATCGCACCCTCGACGTCGGCGACGCCCAGTCCGGCGTAGAAGCCCTGGATCAGCTTGCGGTTGTTGACCTGCAGCCGGAACCGGGGCAGACCGATCGATGAAGGGTCGGCGAGGCCGGTGAGGGCGTCGAGCATGACTCGCGCGACCTCCACGTCGTGGTGGAAGGGCAGCGTGTCGCGACCGATGACGTCGATGTCGGCCTGGACGAACTCGCGGAACCGGCCCTCCTGGGGGCGCTCGCCGCGCCACACCTTCTGGACCTGGTAGCGGCGGAACGGGAACTCCAGCTTGCCGGCGTTCTCGAGCACGTAGCGGGCGAGCGGCACCGTCAGGTCGAAGTGGAGCCCCAGTCCGGAGTCCTGCCCCGACTCGGTCTCCTGGAGCCGGCGCAGCACATAGACCTCCTTGGAGGTCTCGCCCTTGCGCAGCAGCTGGTCGAGCGGCTCGACCGCGCGCGTCTCGATGCCGGCGAAGCCGTGCAGCTCGAAGGTCCTGGCCAGGCGCGCGAGCACCTGCTGCTCGACGTACCTCTGGGCGGGCAGCAGCTCGGGGAACCCGCTCAGCGGGGTGGGACGGGCCATCTCAGAGCCCTCGGGTGACCGGCGTGGTGCGGCCGTCCGCCTCGTCGACCAGGTCGAGCAGGAACGGGTTGGTGGCGCGCTCGCGGCCGATGCTGGTCTGCTCGCCGTGGCCGGGCAGCACGACGATGTCGTCGCGCAGCGTCAGCACCTTCTCGCGCAGGCTGCGCAGCATCGTCGGGTGGTCGCCCCCGGGCAGGTCGGTGCGCCCGATGGACCCGGCGAAGAGCAGGTCCCCGGAGAACATCACCTCGGAGACCTCGGGGCCGCCGGCGGCCGTGCGGGCGTCGTCGTACGGCGTGCGGAAGGTGACCGAGCCCTCGGTGTGGCCGGGGGTGTGGTCGACCAGGAAGCTCAGCCCGGCCAGCTCGATCCTCTGGGCGTCGGCGAGCTCGGCGACACGCTCGGGCTCGGCGAACTCGTACTTGCCGCCCAGCATCATCGCCGTGGTCTCCGGCGACATCCCGGCCATCGGGTCGGAGAGCAGGTGGCGGTCGCGCGGGTGGATCCACGCCGTGGCGTCGTAGGTGCCCGCGACCGGCGCGACGCACCACATGTGGTCGACGTGGCCGTGGGTGACCAGCACCGCGACCGGCTTCAGCTTGTGCTCGCGGACCACCTGGGCCACCCCCTGCGCGGCGTCCTTGCCCGGGTCGATCACCACGCACTCGGTGCCGGGACCCGTGGCGGCGACGTAGCAGTTGGTGCCCCACGGTCCGGCCGGGAAGCCTGCGATCAGCACCTGTTCGTCTCCTGCGTCGGGGGTGGGGGGAGGAATCGAGCGGCCTCCAGCCTACTGGCCCGGTCCCGCTCCCCCGGCATGCGTACGATGAGGCCAGCTTCGAACCCCAGTTCTGGACGACGCAGAGGCAGGTTGGCGACGTGACCGCGCAGGGCAACACTCCCGCCGAGGAGCAGCCGGACCGACCCGGTGGCCAGGGGACACCGTGACCGGCGCGGAGGCGCCTGCCTCCAGCCGCTGGGGCCGGGTGGAGGCCGACGGGACCGTCTACGTCCGCACCGCCGACGGCGAGCGTGCGGTGGGCCAGTACCCCGAGGGCACGCCCGAGGAGGCCCTCGCCTTCTTCACCCGCAGGTTCGAGGCGCTGGAGTTCGAGGTCCAGCTGCTCGAGCAGCGGGTCCGCGCCGGCGCCCTGAGCCCCGACGAGGCCACCGAGTCCATCAAGCAGGTCGCCGCCCAGCTGGCCGAGCCCAAGGCGGTCGGGGACGTGGTCGGGCTCAGCGCCCGGCTCGACGCCCTGGCACCGCTCCTCGCACTGCAGCGCAACAAGCGCCGCGAGGAGCGCACGCGCCGCGTCGAGGAGTCGCGCTCCCGCAAGCTGGAGATCGTCTCGGAGGCGGAGAAGATCTCGAACGGCAAGGACTGGCGCAACGGCGTCAACCGGCTGCGCGAGCTGCTCGAGGAGTGGAAGCAGCTCCCGCGCCTGGACAAGAAGCACGACGACGAGCTGTGGCACCGATTCTCCGGCGCCCGCACCGCCTACACCCGCCGCCGCAAGGCCCACTTCGCCGAGGTCAACGAGGCGCGCGAGGGCGCCCGGGTCGTCAAGGAGCGGCTGCTCAAGGAGGCTGAGTCGCTGAGCGGGTCCACCGAGTGGGGTCCCACCTCGAGCCGCTACCGCGCGCTGATGCAGGAGTGGAAGGCCGCCGGGCCGGCTCCCCGCGAGGTCGAGGAGGACCTCTGGCAGCGCTTCCGGGCCGCCCAGGACACGTTCTTCGGCGCCCGCGACGCCGCCAACGCCGAGCAGGACCGCGAGTTCGCCGCCAACGCCGAGAAGAAGCGCGAGCTGCTCACCGAGGCCGAGGCGCTGCTGCCCATCACCGACCTCGAGGCGGCCAAGCGCGCCTTCCGCGACCTCAGCGAGCGCTGGGACGCCGCGGGCAAGGTGCCGCGCGACCAGATCAAGCCGCTGGAGGGCCGGATCCGCAAGGTCGAGCAGGCGATCCGCTCGCTCGAGGACGAGCAGTGGAAGCGCAGCGACCCGGAGAAGTCGGCCCGCGCCGACGACATGCTGGGGCAGCTCGAGCGCGCCATCGCCGGGCTCGAGGCCGACCTGGACAAGGCGCGCGCCGCCGGGGACGAGAAGCGCACCCGGGAGCTGGAGGAGAACCTCGCCTCGCGCCAGTCCTTCCTCGAGATGGCCCGCCGCGCCGCCTCCGACTTCGGCTGAGCCCGGTCTCGGCCGTCCCGGGTCGGGCGCCGTCGGTTCAGGGACCGTCGGGGTAGGGCGTGCGCGTGTAGACGAACGTGGCGCACTCGAGGTGGTGCACCGAGCCGTCGGCGGCGCGCACGACGTGCAGGGTCTCGCCGTGGTGGTAGCCCGCGAGGCCGACGATCCGGTCCCCTCGGAGGCCGAACTGCTCGGCGAGGGCTCCGCGGGCCAGGTCGCGCCACTCGAGACGCTCGTTGTGCCAGCGCACCTCGAAGGCCGAGTTGCCCCAGTGCCAGTAACCGAGCAGCTCGGTGGCCCAGTCCGGCACCTCCCCCGTGGGCACCCACGCCGGCACCCGGGTGGGGGTCGGCCCGCCGAGCAGCGCCAGGGCGAGCTCGGGTCCGGAGAACCCCGTGGTCGCGTTGGTCAGGGCGACGGCACCGACGTGGTTCAGCGGGTCGCCGAAGGCCATCGCCTGGAACCCCGGCATCGAGCCCGTGTGCCCGGCGAGCACGCCGGCGGCGTACGGCACGAGGCGGACACCGAGGCCGTAGTCGAGAGCAGGGGGCACGGGCTGGCGCATCTCGGTCATGCTCCGCGGGTCGAGGACCGACGCATCGCCCTGCGAGAGGAACGCCGCGAAGCGCGTCACGTCGGCCAGCGTGCTCCACAGCTGTCCGGCCGGGGCCATCGCGCCGGTCTCGTGCAGCGGCTCCTCGGTGAGCGTGCCGGCGAGGTGGTGCACGCTGAAGCCCCGGGAGTACGGCGCCTGCGGGGCGTACGACGTGCGGCTCATCCCCAGCGGCCCGAGCACGCGCTCCTGCACCACCGTGGCCCACGGCTTCCCGCGCAGCCGGGCGACCACCTCGCCGAGGAGGCCGAAGCCGAGGTTGCTGTAGTGGTGGTGCTCCCCCGGCCCGAACACCGCGCCCGAGCCGTCGTTGCGGGCGATCAGCTCGGCGGCGGTGACCCCCGGTGACCGCTCCCACCACGGGCCGACCGGCTCGCTCTGCATGCCGGACACGTGTGCCAGCAGGGAGCGCAGCGTGGCGTCGGCGTACCCGCTCTCCGGCACGAACCGCCCGAGGGGGTCGTCGAGGTCCAGCAGCCCCTCGTCGCGGCACTGCAGCACGAGCAGCGCCGTCATCGTCTTGGTGATCGACCCGATCCGGAACTGCGTGTCGAGGTCCGCCGGCTCCCCGGCCGAGCCCCACCAGACGAGCTCGCCCTCGCGGAGCACGCCGGCCAGCAGCGTGGGCAGTCGTCGCTCGGCCTGGTAGCGGTCGAGGACCGCCCGGTGGTGCGAAGCGGCCTGCCCCATCGCGGCGCTCAGGCGAACGCCTCGGGTGGCGGGCAGGCGCACACGAGGTGCCGGTCGCCGTAGGCCTGGTCGATCCGCGCCACGGGCGGCCAGTACTTGTCCGGGTCGGGGCCGGCGGGGAAGGCCGCGACCTCGGCGGAGTAGGCCCGCTCGGGCGCCGCGTCGGCGATCGAGGCGGCCGTGTGCGGCGCGCCACGCAGCGGCGAGGACTCGGGCGTCCACTCCCCCTGCTCGACGCGGCGGATCTCCTCGCGGATCGCGATCATCGCCTCGCTGAACCGGTCGAGCTCGGCGAGGTCCTCGCTCTCGGTGGGCTCGACCATCAGCGTCCCGGCCACCGGGAAGCTCATCGTCGGCGCGTGGAACCCGTAGTCGATGAGCCGCTTGGCGACGTCGTCGACGGTGACGCCGCTGGCCTTCGACAGCCCGCGCAGGTCCAGGATGCACTCGTGGGCGACCCGGTCGTTGTGGCCGCGGTAGAGCACCGGGTAGTGGTCCTGCAGCCGCTCGGCGAGGTAGTTGGCCGACAGCACGGCCACGGCGGTCGCGTGGGTGAGTCCCTCGGCGCCCATCATCCGCACGTAGGCCCACGAGATCGGCAGGATGCCGGCCGACCCGTAAGGCGCGGCGCTGATCGGGCCGATGCCGGAGCGCAGGTCGGCGTCGGGGTGCATCGAGTGGCTGGGGAGGTACGGCGCGAGGTGCGCGCGCACCCCGACCGGGCCCACGCCCGGCCCGCCGCCACCGTGCGGGATGCAGAACGTCTTGTGCAGGTTCAGGTGCGAGACGTCGCCGCCGAACTCGCCCGGCCGGGCGTAGCCGAGCAGCGCGTTGAGGTTCGCCCCGTCGACGTACACCTGGCCGCCGGCGGCGTGCACGGTCTCGCACAGCTCGGAGATCGTGTCCTCGTAGGCGCCGTGCGTCGAGGGGTAGGTGACCATGATCGCCGCGAGGTCGTCGGCGTGCTCCTCGCACTGGCGGCGCAGGTCGTCCATGTCCACGGAGCCGTCCTCGGCGGACTTCACCACGACGACCTTCATCCCGGCCATCACCGCGGAGGCGGCGTTGGTGCCGTGGGCCGAGGACGGGATCAGGCAGATCCGCCGCTCCCCCTCCCCGTTGGCCTCGTGGTACGCGCGGATGGCGAGCAGCCCGGCGAGCTCGCCCTGCGAGCCCGCGTTGGGCTGGATCGAGACCCGGTCGTAGCCGGTCACGGTGGCCAGCCACGACTCCAGCTCGCCGATGAGCCGGCGGTAGCCGAGGGCGTCCTCGGCGGGCGCGAACGGGTGCAGCTCGGCGAAGCCGGGCAGGCTGATCGGCTCCATCTCGGTGGTCGCGTTGAGCTTCATCGTGCACGAGCCCAGCGGGATCATGCCCCGGTCCAGCGCGTAGTCGCGCGCGGAGAGCCGCCGCAGGTAGCGCAGCATCGAGGTCTCCGAGCGGTGGGTGTTGAACACCTCGTGGGTCAGGAACTCCGTCGTACGCCGCAGGTCGGTCGGCAGCGCCTCGTGCACCGTGTCGCCCGCGACCTCCTCGGCCGAGGCGGCGAGTCCGAACGCCCCGAGCACCGCCTCGAGGACGTCCGCGTCGGTGACCTCCGAGGTGCTCAGGCCCACGTGGTCGTCGTCCGCGAGGCGCAGGTGCACCCCGGCCTGCCGGGCGGCGGCGACGACCTCGGCGGCGCGACCCGGGACGCGGGCGAGCACCGTGTCGAAGAACGACCCGTGCACGACCTCCACTCCCCCTGCGCGCAGCCGGTCGGCGAGGACGACGGCCTGGGCGTGCACCGAGCGCGCGATCCGGGTCAGTCCCTGCGGGCCGTGGTGGACGGCGTACATCGCGGCGGCCACCGCCAGCAGCACCTGCGCGGTGCAGATGTTGGAGGTCGCGCGGTCGCGGCGGATGTGCTGCTCGCGGGTCTGCAGGGCCAGGCGGTACGCCGGCCGGCCGGCCGCGTCCACCGAGACGCCCACGAGACGCCCGGGCAGGTGGCGCTCGAGTCCCGAGCGCACCGACATGAAGCCGGCGTGCGGCCCGCCGTAGAACAGCGGCACGCCGAAGCGCTGGGAGGACCCGACGGCCACGTCGGCGCCGAGGGTGCCGGGAGCCTCGAGCAGGGTGAGCGCGAGCAGGTCGGCCGCCACCACCGCCAGTGCGCCGCGCTCGTGCGCCTCCTCGATCAACGGTCGCGGGTCGAGGACGCGGCCGGAGGCGCCCGGGTACTGCACGAGCACGCCGCTGAGGTCGCCCTCGGGAAGCCCGTCGGCGAGATCGGCCACCACGACCTCGATGCCCATGGCTCGCGCACGGGTGCGGACCACCTCGATGGTCTGGGGCAGGGCGTCCGCGTCGACGACGAACGGCGCGTCGGCCGTCGCCGCCCGCGACTGGCCCAGGGCGCGGCGTACCAGCGTCATCGCCTCCGCGGCCGCGGTGCCCTCGTCGAGCAGCGAGGCGTTGGCGGTCGGCAGGCCGGTCAGGTCGGCGACCATCGTCTGGAAGTTCAGCAGCGCCTCGAGCCGGCCCTGGCTGATCTCGGGCTGGTAGGGCGTGTAGGCGGTGTACCAGGAGGGGTCCTCCAGGACGTTGCGCCGGACCACCGGCGGGGTGACCGTGCCGTGGTAGCCCAGGCCGATCATCGGCACCAGCGGGTTGTTCATCGCCGCGATCTCGCGCAGCTCCGCGGCGGTGGCGAGCTCCGAGGCGGCCGGCGGCAGGTCGGGAGTGGCCGAGCGGATCCGTCCGGGGACCGCGTCGTCCATCAGCGCCTCGAGGCTGCTCATCCCGAGCGCCTTGAGCATCTCGGCGACCTGCTCGTCGTCCGGCCCGACGTGCCGGTCACGGAACGGCTGGGACTGCAGTGCTGCGGCGAGGGTGTGGTCTGACATCTCTCTCCTGGTCGTGAGGCGGGGCTCCGGTACGCCGGTGCGATGCGCCTCCCCCTCAGTCAGGACCCGTCGGTGACCGGTCCTTCCAGAGTCGCCAGCCTGTTCGGTCCTTGGCGCCTGAGAGGTTGCGGGGAGCAGTTGCCCCTTCGGCGCTCCGAGACCGGGCCTGGCGACTTCGCCGGGACCGGACGCCGGAGACTCTCCCGAACAGGATTGTCAGCACCTCCGACGCTACCAGCCCCGGTCCCGCAGGGGCGGGAACCGGGGCTGGCGTGGACGGTGGTGGGGCTGTGCCGTGGGCTGGGTCAGCCGGTCTTGCGGGCCTTGCGGCGGGCGGCGAGCTCGTCGCCGGCCGCCTCCTCCTCGGACTCGGCGGTGCGCTCGGAGGGCAGGTCGGCCAGCGACCCCTCGATCTCGCGCCAGACGCCGCCGATCGCGATGCCGAAGACGCCCTGCCCGCCCTGGAGCAGGTCGATCACCTCGTCGTTGCTGGTGCACTCGTAGACGCTGGCGCCGTCGCTCATCAGGGTGACGCGGGTCAGGTCGTCGGTGCCGCGGGCTCGCAGGTGGGCCACCGCGGTGCGGATCTGCTGCAGGGAGATGCCGGCGTCGAGCAGCCGCTTGATCACCTTGAGCAGCAGGATGTCGCGGAAGCTGTAGAGCCGCTGGGTGCCCGAGCCGGTGGCGCCGCGGACCGTGGGCTCGACCAGGCCGGTGCGGGCCCAGTAGTCGAGCTGGCGGTAGGTGATGCCGGCCGCGTTGCAGGCCGTGGGACCGCGGTAGCCGAGGTCGTTGGGGAGCGGGGACACGTCGTCGTCGAAGAGCAGACCCTGCTCGTCGGCGTCGAGCGCCGCCTCGAGGGCCGCCTGCTCCGCCTGCGGGTCGTGCCCGGCCGTCGTGCTCGCGCCGCCGTCGCCGTTCTTGGTGCCCACTGCTACCTCCGAAGTTCCCTCCACTGAGCGTAACCCCCGGGAAGGGTGGCCGCAGGGATCTGGACCGGGTTGACCGGTCCGAAATCGCAGCCGTGGAGTTACAGCGAAGACATTGCGAAGGTAGACCCGAGGTTGAGGGTTGGTCAAAGACTCCGGCGGCGTGTCGCCCCAACCTTCAAGTTGAACTTGAGGTTGAAGCGTGCGCTGTTTCAGCCCTTGCCCTGCTCGAAGTCCTCCGGCGAGACGTGGTCGAGGAACTCGCGGAACTTCTCCACCTCGTCCTCCTGCTCGTCGGGCACCACGATCCCGGCGTCCTCGAGCAGCTCCTCGGAGCACACGATGCGCGAGCCCGTGCGCAGCGCCAGGGCGATGGAGTCCGAGGGCCGGGCGCTGACCTCGACCCCGGAGGCGAGCACCAGGGTCGCGTAGAAGACGTTGTCGCGCATCTCGGTGATCCGGATCTCGGTGAGCTCGTTGCCGGTGGCCTCGAGGACGTCGCGCAGCAGGTCGTGGGTCAGCGGCCGCGGCGGCACCACGCCCTGCTGGGCGAAGGCGATCGCGGTGGCCTCCACCGCGCCGATCCAGATCGGGAGGTAGCGCTCCCCCATCGCCTCGCGCAGCAGCACGATGGGCTGGTTGGAGGGCATCTCGACCCGGACTCCGACTACCTCGACCTCACGCACAGGGCCAGCGTACTGCGTGGCCCGCGAGGCCCGGCCACCTCAGCGCAGGGAGCGCAGACCGGCCTTGACCAGTGCCGCGTGCAGCCGCACCGAGAGCACCGCCATCTCGTCCATGGCCTGCTCGGCGCGCCCCTCGGCGCCGTCCTCCCGGCTGCGTCGGATCGGCGAGAGCACCTGCTCGATCGAGCCCGACCTCGCGGTCCGCCGAGGTCTTGAAGGCGCGCAGGTGCCGCGGCTCGATGCCGTACGCCGCCAGCTCGCCGGCGACCTTGGCGATCACCAGCGCGTCGCCGTCGTAGTGCTTGGAGCCCGACCGGGGCCGGACCAGGCCGAAGTTCTCCAGCGCGTCGAGCAGCTCCTCGGTGATCTCGGCCGTCTTGACCAGCTCGCGGCGCGAGATGCGCACGTCGGAGGACCCCGAGAGCAGCGACTCCACGCCCGGCGCCGGGTTGACCATCACCGTGCCCGGAATGCTCGGCGACCCGCTCACCGGCGGCGGCTCGAGGCCGCGGTCGAGAGCGTCGAGGTGCTCCTTGATCACCCGCAGCGGCAGGTAGTGCTCGCGCTGGGCGCGGATGATGTAGCGCAGCTTCTCCATGTCGCCCACGGAGTACTTGCGGTAGCCCGACGGGGTGCGCTCCGGCTCGACGAGACCCTCGTTCTCGAGGTGCCGGATCTTCGACTCCTTGATGTCGACGTCCGGGAACTCCGCCTTGAGGTCCGCGACCGCCTGTCCGATCGTGATCCGGCCGACCTTCTGGGCCGCCTGGCGCACCGGTCAGCTGTCCTTCGCGTCGCTGGCGAAGAAGATGAGGCGGAACTTGCCGATGCGGACCTCGTCGCCGTTCTGCAGCTCCGCGTCGTCGACCCGGTCCCCGTTGACGTAGGTGCCGTTGAGGCTGCCCACGTCGTGCACGCGGAAGCGGCCGCCGCCCTCGCGCCGGAACTCCACGTGCCGCCGCGAGACGGTGATGTCGTCGAGGAAGATGTCGCTCTCGGGGTGGCGGCCCACGGTCGAGAGGTCGGTGTCGAGCAGGTAGCGGCTCCCGGCACCGGGGCCACGCTGCACGACGAGCAGCGCGCTGCCGGCCGGGAGCGCGTCGACCGCGGCGGCGTCGGCGGCGTTGAGCGAGGCGCGCTCGTCGGACTCGGCCTTCATCGGTGCCCCGAAGGTGATCGTAGAGGTCGAGTCGTGGGGTGCGGCGTCACCTGCCGGCTGGGCCAGCGGGGTGCCGCACTGCGAGCAGAAGCGCGCGTTGTCGGAGTTCTGGCTCCCGCACTGCGAGCAGTAGGGCATGTCGTCGAGCTCCCTGTCGTCAATCGCCTGTCGTCGTACGCCTTGTCGGCCGGTCCGTGCGCTGGGTCCGTGACCACCGGTCTCGCGTGGCGACCCAACCCTGAAGCCTGACTGGAGGTTCAGGGTTCGCGGTCAACCTATCAGCGCGCCGCAACGTGCTGTCCGAGGATCCTCGGAGTTTCGCGGCACCGGACGGCGCGCAGAGACCCGGCGAGATCGGGCCCGGAGATCGGACCCGACTGGGGGATCAGCCCTCGAGGCTGGCCTCGTAGGTGGCGGCGTCCATCAGGTCGGCCGAGCCGCTGTTGTCCGCGACGATCTCGAAGAGCCAGCCGTCGCCGTAGGGGTCGGTGTTCACCAGCTCCGGGGTGGCGTCCAGGGCCTCGTTGCGGGCCACGATCTCCCCGCCGACCGGGGCGTAGACCTCGCTGACCGACTTGGTCGACTCCAGCTCGCCGACGACGGCGCCGGCGGTCACCGTCTCGCCGACCTCGGGCAGCTGCACGAACACGATGTCGCCCAGGGCGTCCTGGGCGTAGTCGGTGATGCCGACGCGCAGCGAGCCCTCGGCCTGGCCGGGCTCGCGCAGCCACTCGTGCTCGGAGGTGTACTTGAGGTCTTCGGGGTTCACGCTGCTCCTCGTGGTTGCCGGTGGTGCGCCTGGAGTAGGGGGGGACGACGCGACGCGGCCCGTCCCCGGGCAGGTTACTGCCCGCGAACGGGTTCGGCGTACTTGGGCTGGGGGCGGGTGCGGGTGACCGTGACGTCGACGCGCTTGGGCTCCTCGACCGAGACCGAGCCGCCGTCGCCCTCCACGTCGTCGGTGAACCCGCCCTCGAAGTCCAGGGCCCCCGCGAGGGTGTCGGGGTTGCCGATCGCGTCGATGACGTAGGGCGACTTGAGCAGCACGCCGTCGACGCGGATGCCGTCGGGGTCGTCCTCGAAGGAGGTCTGCGCGATCACCCGCACGCGGTCGTTGAGCTCGATCGCCTCCACCCCGGCGTTGCGCAGCTCCTCGACCCCGTCGAGCAGGTGCGTGAGGCTGAGCTCGCCCTGGGGGTCCTGCACGGTGATCCGGATCCCGGGCCCGGTCGCCGGGATCGTGCCGGCGAGCACCCCGAGGGTGTTCAGCTCGGTGCGCGCCTGCTCCAGGGCCGTCGTACGCCGCTGGGTGCTGCTGCGCAGCCGGTCGCGGGTGGCCTCGAGCTCGGTGATGTTGCGCTCGGCCTGGCGGGAGGCGGTCTGCAGGCCGTTGAGGGTCTGGATCAGCTCGGGCTCGCGCAGACCGGCGTACGTGTCGTCCTCCCCGGTGATCCGGGCCTGGGTCACGGCCGCGAACGCCAGCACCCCGACGAGGACGGCGACGACCGCCTGACCGCGCGACGGCGAGAAGAAGACCGCACGCAGACGCTCGGTCCCCGACCGCGGACCTGGCTCGCGCCGGGCCTCGCGCTGGACCTCGTCCCGGGCCTCGTCCTGGGCCTCGTCCTGGGGTTCGGGGGCGGACTCAGGCATGGAACAGGTGGCGGCGGATGGCCGCGGCGTTGGAGAAGATGCGGATGCCCAGGACGACCACCACGCCGGTGGAGAGCTGGGCGCCGACGCCGAGCTTGTCGCCGAGGAACACGATGAGGGCGGCGATCAGCACGTTGCTGATGAAGGAGACGACGAAGACCTTGTCGTCGAAGATCCCGTCGAGGAAGGCACGGAAGGCCCCGAAGACCGCGTCCAGCGCCGCGACCACCGCGATCGGCAGGTAGGGCTCGAGGACGAGCGGCACGTCGGGAGTGAGCACCAGACCCAGCACGACCCCGATCAACAGCCCGAGGATCGCGATCATGGTCTTCCTGCTTTCTGGTTGGCGTAGCGCAGGGAGACCTCCGCGCCGGGGAGCCGGAGGTCGTCGGCGGTGGTGATGCTGAGCCGGAGCCCGACCTCGCGCTGCAGGTCCAACCATGCCTGACCGCTGGAGGTTTCCGCGAAACGGGCGGGCAGCGTGTCCGGGTCGCCGATGGCCGAGACGACGTAGGGCCGCCGCAGCGAGCGGGAGTTGACCGTGATCGCGCCACCGGCGAGGCGGATCGTGCTCAGGTTGGTCAGGCGCTGCCCGTTGATCGCGATGGCCTCGGCCCCGGCGCCCCACAGCCCGTTGACCAGCTCCTGCAGGTCGGTGTCGAGCACCTCGTTGCGGGCGCTCTCGGCGCCGGCGGCGTTGTCGGCACGCAACCGCACGCCCGGGCCGCGCGCAGGAGCGACGCCGGTCATCACCCGCAGGTTCGAGAGGGAGGAGAGGAGCCCGCGCGCCGAGGCGTCACCACGCAGCTGCCTGTTCTCCAGCGCGTTGGTCTGCGTGCGCAGACGAGCGAGCTGTGCCCGGTCGGCGTCGAGCTGCTTGCGCGCCTCGCCCACCTGCGAGACGAGCTCCTGGCGCTGGCTCTCGTCGGCCACCGAGCTGCGGGAGGTCTGGACTGCCGCGGTGACGACCAGGGCCGCGAACACCGCCATCACCACCGCGCCGACGACGCCGATCCGCCGCTTGGGCGGCGGGTCGTGGCGCTGGACCCTGCGCTCGGAGACGAAGGCGTAGTCCTCGTCGAGCGTGTGCGTGCTGAGGTAGGCCAGCAGGCCCATCGTCGCCTGCGGCGGCAGGCGCGCGTCCGTCGGATCGGCGGGCTCCCCCGACGGGCCCGGCCCGTCGACCTCGCGGTCGGTGTCCGCCACCTCAGCCGTCCGTGAGGGTGGGAGCACGCTGGTCCCGGTCGGCCATCAGCTTGCGCACCTGCCAGGCGTAGAGCAGCCCGGCCCACCAGTACAGCCCGATCCCCCAGATGGCGAACGCCCAGCCGAAGACCTCCGCGAGCGTGGCGACCACGCCCTCGCCGTCACCGAGGAACAGCAGGGGGAAGGAGTAGAGCAGGGCCGCCGTCGCCGCCTTGCCGAGGTAGTGGACCGGGAGGGCGGAGTAGCCGCGGGTGCGCAGGAACGGCACCAGCCCCCAGAGGAACAGGTCGCGCGCCGGCAGGATCACCGCGACCCACCACGGGATGATGTCGCGGTAGAGGAGGCCGATGACGGCGGCCAGGATGTAGAGCCTGTCGGCGACCGGGTCGAGGATCTCGCCCAGCTTCGAGGTCTGGTCGAGGCGACGCGCGAGGTAGCCGTCGAGCCAGTCGGTGAAGCCGGAGACCATCAGGACGACCAGCGCGAGGACGTCCGCCTCCGGGCCGATCACCAGCCACAGGAAGAGGGGTACGCCGGCCAGCCTCACCATGCTGATGATGTTGGGGAGCGTCCACACCTCCGAGGTGCGTGCGCCGTCCGGCTGCCGAGCCACGGGGTCCTCCTGACGGTTCGTCGGAGGTCACCCTATCGGCGGGTGGTTCAGCTCAGGCAGCACCCGCACCGGGGGCAGTGGAGGCGCTTGGTGCTGCCGATCTCCTGGCCGCAACCGCACACGATCCCGGCCGTCCCCCGGGCCCCACTGGCGTCGGTCCGCCGGTACAGAGCCGCTTCTGTCGCAATCATCGTCAAACTCCCTTGATGTCCTTCCACCATGAGACGCCCTGACCGTTTTGTACTGACGCCCAACACGCACAAATAGTCACAACGGGCCATGGAAATGACCCGGGCAGACCATCACGTCCCCGGAAGCGGTCTGGACCGGCTGTGACCCGGCGGCCGGGTCGACGCTCGCGTCAGCGGGTGAGCCGTGGACCCGCGTGCCCGGCGAGGCAGACCCACGCGCCGGCGTACGGCACCCACACCTGGGTCATCGGCATCCGGAACACCTGCACGCCCGCGCCCCGGTCGACGGAGTCCTCGGCCACGCAGCGCAGCACGGCCGTCTCGCCGGCGACCACCACCTCGGCATCGACGAGCTCCTGGCCGGTCCAGCGGTTCGGGCCGCCGGTGTTCGCGCGCAGGTACGCCGCCCGGTCGAACCTCTCCCCCAGGTGCGAGGTCCACCGGAAGTCCGGGTGCAGCAGCAGCCCGAGACGGGCGGCATCACCGGAGGCGAGGGCCTCGGCCCGCCGACGCGCCGCCTCCAGCACCTGTGCCTCGACCGTGGGCTGCTGCGCCAAGGTGGTCCTCCCGGTGGTGGTGCCGCTCACGGCGACCCGGCGATCTCTGGGAGCGTAGTCGCGGGCGGCCCCGGTGACCGAGGGGCGGAGGAGGAGCGATGGCAGCACCACGGATCTTCGTCGCAGGGCCCGCGTCGTGGAACACGATCGTGGACCTCGACCGGCTCCCGGAGAGCCGCCCGCACATGGTCCGCGCCCGCGGCCACCACCAGGCGATGGGCGGGACGTCCGCGGGCAAGGCCCTCAACCTGGCGAGCCTCGGCGCACGCGTCACCCTGCGCACCCTGCTCGGCACCGACGAGGCCCGCGACCACGTCCTGGCCGCGCTCTCCCACGAGCACGTCGAGCTGGTCGTCGAGACCGCCGCCGGTCCCAGCGAGCAGCACCTGAACCTGATGACGCCGGCCGGGGATCGACTCTCGATCTACCTCGACCTGCCCGAGCCGGGACCCGAGCGGCACGCCGCACGCACCCGGGCCGCGCTGGCCGGTTGTGACGTGGCGATCGTCGACCTCAGCGAGCACAGCCGTCCCCTGCTCCGAGAGGCCCGGGCACTCGGGAAGCCCGTGTGGTGCGACCTGCACGACTACGACGGTCGCAGCCGCTTCCACCAGGACTTCGTCGACGCGGCCGACGTGCTCTTCCTCAACGACGACGGTCTCGAGGACCCGGTGGCGTTCCTCGGCGAGCGGGTGGCCCGCGGTCTCCGCCTCGGAGTGGTGACGCAGGGGGCGGACGGCGCGACGGCGGTGACGGCCCGTGGCACGACGCACCTGCCGGCCGAGCCGGTGTCGCCCGTCGTCGACACCAACGGCGCGGGCGACGCCTTCCTCGCCGGCTTCCTGCTGGCCCACCTCGGCGGCGCGGACACGGCGGACTGCCTGCGCGCCGGGCACGTGCAGGCGGGGCGCTGCCTCCGGGTGCGCGGTCTCGCCCCCTCGGGCCAGGAGCCCGAGCGGCGCTAGGTGTCCTCACAGCCGGGACCGACGGCGGGCAGTTGGTCCCACCGCTCCGGGACGCCGGACCCGTGCCGGCGAGCCCGCCACGAGCGAGGCTGGTGGTGAGCGAGAAGGAGAGCAACCATGCGCGCACTGGTCGTCCACGAGTCCATGTTCGGCAACACCGAGGCGGTCGCGGCCGCTGTCGTCGAGGGCCTGCAGGAGGAGGGGTTCGAGGTCACGTCCGTGGACGTCGCCGACGCACCCCCGCTGGCCTCGGTCGACGCGGACCTGCTCGTCGTCGGTGGTCCCACCCACGCGTTCTCGATGACGCGGCCGGGCACCCGTGAGGACGCGGTGCGCCAGGGAGCGCCGGCCGAGCGCGCCGGGACCGGGCTGCGCGAGTGGTTCGGGGCAGCCCCGGCGGCGAAGGACTCCGCGGGCGGGTCGCGGCTCGCGGCTGCGTTCGACACCCGGGCCAGCAAGGTGCGCTGGCTGCCGAAGTCGGCCGGCACCCGCAGCGGGCACGTGCTGCAGCACCTCGGGTTCACCCTCGTCGACCGCCCCACGGGGTTCCTGGTCGACGACGTGAAGGGCCCCCTGCTCCAGGGTGAGACCGAGCGTGCGCTGCTCTGGGGACGCGAGCTCGCCCGCGCGACCCGGGGGCAGCTGGCCACGCACCCGTGAGCCACCCCGGAGCGTCCCCGTCCCGTCCCCGCGGCACCCAGGGACTTTGGTCCCTGCCCAATGCATCGCCGAGCGACCACCCTCGAGGCCTGGACCGCGAATGAAGGAGCCCTGCATGCCCACACCCGACGCGCGGCGGGCGGCGCTCCTGCGCTCCCTGCTCGAGGACCGTCCCGGCCGCAGTGAGGTCGGCGTCGCCGGTCCGGTCGTCCCACGACAACAGGAGGCACCCCTGATGAGCCGTCCGTCCGCTTCCCTGTCCCGGCGGATCGTCGAGCTGGCCTGTCGGGCACCCAGCTTCCACAACACCCAGCCGTGGCGGTGGCGCATCCTCGACGACGAGGCGATCGAGCTGCACGCCGACCCCACGCGTCGGCTCGTGGTGGCCGACCCGGAGGGCCGCAACCTGGCCATCAGCTGCGGGAGCGCCCTGCACCACGCCGAGGTGGCCGCACGTGGGCTGGGACTGGTCCCCGAGGTGCACCTCGCCCCGGAGGGGTCCGGCGACCTCCTCGCGACCATCTCCCTCTCGCCGGGCCACAGCACCCCCGCCGCCCTGCAGGAGCTCCAGGCCCTCGAACGGCGCGGCACCGACCGGCGCCGCTTCACCTCCTGGCCGATCCCCGAGGGTCGGCTGACCCACCTGGCCGAGGCCGCCGCAGGGTGGGGCGCCTACGTCCTGCCCGTCACCGACGTGACGGCCCGGTTCCACGCCGAGAGGCTCGTGGCCCGGGCGACGGCCGTCCGCGCTGCCGACCCGGCGTACGCCGAGGACCAGCGGGGCTGGGGCGACCACACCTCGGCGATCGAGAGCTCCGACGGCCTCCTGGCCATCTGCACGGCCGGCGACGGCCGCACCGAGTGGTTGCACGCCGGCCAGGCCCTCAGCGCCCTGTGGCTGCGGGCGGTCCGGGACGGCCTCTCGGTCGTGCCCCTCAGCCAGGTGATCGAGGTGGAGGAGACCCGCGCCGCCCTGCACCAGGAGGTGTTCGGCGGCATGGCGCGGCCGCAGATCCTGGTGCGCACCGGCTGGCAGGAGATCTCGCGTGCGCCGTTGCCGCCCACGTCGCGCCGCCCGGTCGAGGAGGTCCTGCTTCCCTGAGGTAGGGCTGGAGCTCGCGCCCTGCGCACCCTCAGGTGGTGCGCCGCAGCTGCCGGGGCGCCTCGGCCCGGTGCCCCCGCACCGGTGCGAGGCGCAGCTTGACGTCCACGAGCGCGCACCCGGAGGAGGAGGCGAGCACCGGGTTGAGGTCGACCTCGGCCACCTCCGGGACCTCCTGCACCAGCCGGCCCACCGACACGACCAGGTCCACGACCGAGTCCACGTCCACGGGCGCGGAGCCCCGGAAGCCCTCGAGGAGCGGCCACGTCCGCAACCCCCGCAGTGCGCGACGGGCGTCGGCCCCGGTGACCGGCGGGAGCAGGTAGACCCGGTCTCCGAGCAGGTCGGTGGTGACGCCACCGGCCCCGACCATCACCAGCGGGCCGAAGGCCGGGTCGCGCACGACGCCGACGGCCAGCTCGACGCCCGAGACCATCGGCTGCACGAGGACGGGTACGTCGTCACGCCCCATCTCGCGCACGAACGAGGTGACCGCGGCGTGCACGTCCTCCGCCGACCCGAGCCCCACCCGGACCAGCCCTCGCTCCGTGCGGTGCACCACGTCCTGGCCGGCCACCTTGATGGCGACCGGGAACCCGACCTCCTCGGCCGCGCCGGCCACGGCGTCGGGACCGGTCGCGATGGCACCGACCGGGGCGAGCCCGTAGTCGGTGAGCAGCCGCGAGGCGTCCGCCGCGCCCACCCATCCGCCGCCGGCTCCCGCCTCGGTGCGGAGCAGTGCCGTGGCGACCTCTCGACGGCGGCGGAGCACGCCCGGTGAGGCGCTCAGCTGCTCCTCGGGAGCGGACTCGATCACGGCCTCGGCGGTCTGCTCCGCCAGCCAGCCCGCGTAGTGCGCCGCCCGGCCGAGGGCCCGCACGGCCCCGGTGGCCGAGCGCAGGCAGGTGACGCCACCGGGGTCGGGCGGTCGGTGCCCCCGTCCCTGGGGGACGGCGACCAGCGGCACCTCCGGGTGCCGCGTGCGGACCCCGGCCAGCAGGTCGAGGACGGCACTCGTGTCGGACAGGCTCGTCTCGACGACCAGCACCACGACGGCGTCGACCTCGCCGCAGGCCATCACCTCCTCCACCGCCGCCGCGAGCTCCTCGGAGGCGACGGCCGCGCCGGCGTCGATCGGGTTCGAGGTGCCGCTGGTGCCCACGACGTGCGAGGCGACCCGGTCCCGCGCCGCGGCGGACAGCTCGGGCACGGTCAGCCCGTGCTCCGCCGCGGCGTCGGCGGCCAGCACCCCCATGCCGCCGGCGTTGGTGACGACCCCGAGCCGTGGCCCCCTCGGCAACGGCTCGCGGGTGAGCACCAGGGCCGTCTCGGCGAGGTCGTCGGCCCCGTCGCAGCCCACGACCCCGGCCTGGGCGAACAGCGCGGCCACGCCGACCGCGGGGGTGGCCGCCGCGGCGGTGTGCGAGGCGCCCGCCCGCTGCCCACCCGCGGAACGTCCGCCGACCACCGCGAGCAGCGGTTTGCGCTCGGCGAAGCGGCGCGCGATCCGTGCGAACTTCGGCGCGTTGCCGAAGGACTCGAGGTACAGCGCCGCGGCCGTGACCCTGGGGTCGTCCGTCCACGCCGCGAGCAGGTCGTTGCCGGACACGTCGGCCTTGTTGCCCAGCGAGATCAGCGCGCCGATCCCGAGCCCGAGGTCCTCTGCGAGGTCCTCGAGCACGATCCCCACGCCACCGGACTGCGTCGCCACGGCCAGCCCACCGGGAGGCGGCAGGCACCCGCTGAAGGTGGCGTCCAGGCTGACGTCGGGGTGGTTGCACAGCACGCCGAGGCAGTTGGGGCCGACCACGCGGATGCTGCGCCGCCTGGCGAGGAGGGACAGCTCGTGCTGGAGCTCGGCGCCTCTCTCCCCCAGCTCCTGGAAGCCCGAGCTGAGCACGACGGCCGCCCGCACCCCCGCGTCGGCGGCGCCCTCGAGTGCCGTCACCACCGAGTGGGCGGGCACCGCGACGACCGCCAGGTCGACGACCTCGGGGAGGTCGGCGAAGCTCGCGAAGGCGCGGGCGTCCCCGATCCGGATGCTGCGCGGGTGCACGGCGTACACCTGCCCCGTGAAGCCGCCGTTGCGAATGGCCTCGAACACGCTGCGTCCGACGCCCGACCCGTCGCTGCGCACCCCCACCACGGCCGCGCTGCGGGGGTAGAGCAGCGGCTGCAGCGAGCGCGCCTCCGCCCGGCGCTCGCGGGCGTCGGCCGCTGCCCGGCTCGTCTCGGTCGAGCGCGTGTCCAGGCGGACCGTGACGATGCCCTCCTCCACGTGCCGCGACATCGTGAACCCCGCGTCGGAGAAGACGCCGAGCATGGCGTGGTTCTCGCTCAGCACGTCGGCGGTGAACGCCTCGATCCCCCGGTCGCGCGCCACCGACGCCAGGTGCTCCAGCAACAGGCTGCCGATGCCCTGCCCGTGCCGTCCGTCCTCCACCAGGAAGGCGACCTCCGCCGTGGTCGCCGCGACGACCTCGGCCGTCGCCAGCGCGATCACCCGGCCCCGCTGCTCGACCACCATGGCCAGGGTGTCGTCGCGCAGGACGTGGTCGACGTACTGGTGGGCGGCACTGCGCCCCACCGCGAAGAAGCGCAGCCGGAGGTTCTCGTCCGAGACGTTGTCGTGCAGCTCGTGCAGGGCGGCGCCGTCGGTCGGGCGCAGCAGCCGGACGACCGCGACCGTCCCGTCGGCGAGCAGCACGTCGGCGGTGGCGCTGTCCCCGAGCGGGTCCAGCGGGGGCTTCTCGGAGGCGTCCGGCACGGTGTGGCTCACTCCTCGGGTGTGCGGCTCAGGTGTCGTGCGGCGGCCGGGGGTCCACCACCATCACGGGACAGCTGGAGTGCTGGAGGACCCCGCGGGTGACCGGACCGAGGTGGGACCCGAACGGGAGCGCCGGCCGGTGGCGCCCGACGACGAGGAGCCGGGCGTGGTGCGAGCGCTCCACGAGGACGTCCGCCGGTCGGCCGTGGGTGACCAGCACGTCGCTGTCCACGTCGGGATGGCGAGCCATCACCTCGTCGAAGTCCTCGTGCACGGCCCTGCGCACCTCCTCGGACTCCAGCACGCCCGCCCGCCCGGCGAAGACCTCGCCGTCGAAGGCGGCCGAGTAGAACCAGGCGCGCACGATCTCGACGCGGGCGCCGAGGCGGCGCGCCTCCTCGAACGCCGCCGCGAGCACGGTCGTCGACGTCGCGGCGTCCTCGACACCGACGGCGACGACGCCGGGGTGGTCGCCTGCGTCCTCGCGCCAGGTGTCGGGCACGGCCACGACCGGGCAGTGCGCCCGCGCGGCGACCCCGTTGGTGACCGACATCGTCGGCACCTTGCGGGAGAGGCCCATCCGGTGGTGCTGCAGCACGACGAGGGCGGCGTGCTGGCTCTGCTCGTTGAGGGAGGGCACGACGGCGCCGTGCACGATCTCGGTGCTGACGGTCAGCGCCTCGCCGAGGGCCTGCTCCACCCGCCGCTGGCAGTCCTGGAGGAACTCCACCCCGACCTTGCGCAGCTCGCCGTCGACGAGCCGGAGGTCGACCGCGTCGCTCGGCCCGGTCCACACGGGGTGCAGGGCGTGGACCAGGTGCACGCTGCAGTGCCGGCGCCCGGCCTCGGCGGCCGCGAAGTCCAGGGCCGCGTCGCAGCCCTCCCCCATGGCCGCCCCGACCACGATCCTCTCCGGCCCGGTCATCGCTTCATGCCCCCGGACTCCTCCAGCACCAGGTCGCCGGTGTCGACAAGCTCGGCGGCGGGTGGCAGGACCTCCACGGGACAGCGGCTGGCCCGCAGCAGGGCGCGACCGGTCCCGCCGAGGTGGCCGAAGGGGAAGGCGTGCGGACGCCGCGCGAGCAGCAGCAGGTCGGCCTCCTCCGACGCCCGCTGGAGCACGCGCGCGGGTTGCCCGTGCAGGGCGCGGATCTCGACCGTCACGTCCGGGTGCTCCGCGCGCAGGGGGGCGAGCCCCGCCTCGATGTCCCGGGTGGCGCTCTCGGCCCACACCCGGGAGTCGACCCGCGAGGTGATCAGGTCGTCGTACTCCTGGGGCAGCTCCCACGCGTGCACGAGGACCACGCCGGTGCCTCGCTGGTCCGCCACCTCGAAGGCGCGGGCCAGCAGGCCCTGGGAGTGCTGGGTCGACTTGATCCCCGCCACGACCGGGCGGGGCTCGTCGGCCGGCTCCCATCCCGCGGGCACGATCACGACCGGGCACGCGCCCCTGGACGCGACGCCGGTCACCGTGGAGCCGGTGACGAGCCGCTCCAGGGTGGAGCGCTCCTCGTGGCCGAGCACGATCATCCGGGCGTTCTCCGCGGCCGAGAGCAGTCCGGGCACGCGTGCGCCGTCGATCACCGCGGTGGCGATCCGGTCGCTCGCCAGGAGCCCCTTGGCCTCGGCGGCCGCGGCCTCCACGATCTGCCGTCCGGTCTCCTCGAGGTCGTCGGGGACGAGCGGCACCAGCGGCGTGAGCGGGACGTAGGTGGGGATGACGTGCACGAGCCGCAGGTCCCACCCCCGCCGTTTCGCCTCGCGGGCGGCGAACCGCAGGGCCGCCGAGCTCCCGGCGCTGTGGTTCACCCCGACCAGGATCCAGTCACGATGCGTCATGGCGACATCCTCTCTTTCTCGCACCGCCCTCACCACCCGTGCACCGGACCGAGCACGAAGAACGTCAGCGCCCCCAGCGTGTTGGAGAACCCGTGCCCGAGCACGGCGGCCCAGGTGCTGGCGAAGTGGTGGCACAGCCAGGTGAGGAACAGCGCGTCGAGGAAGGTCAGGGCGACCCCCACCGGTCCCTGCTCGGTGTGCAGCGCCGCGAACAGCGCCGCCGGCACCAGCACGGTGAGGGCTGTCCCGACGCGCCCGGTCCCGACGACCTCGCGGACGCGCCTCGGCAGGTAGCCACGGAAGACGGTCTCCTCACCGAGGGCGGCGAGGGTCCAGGAGGCGAGCAGCAGACCCAGCAGCAACGGCACGTTGCCCTGCAGGTCCGCGAAGACGGTGACGTCCTGCTCGGTCCCCGTCACCCGGTTCAGCAGTGGCATCACGACGCCCAGCTCCAGCAGCGACCATGCCGCGGTCAGCGCCAGGACCAGGCCCACGCTCCGCCAGGGTCGCGGCAGTCGGGCGAACCCGAGCGAGCCCGGCCCCTGGCGGCGTACGCCGAGGGAGGCCGCCGCGAGCAGGAGCACCGCCAGGGTCGGGATCGCGACGTCGGCGAGCACGAGCACCGCCGCGAGGACGACCTCGACCAGCGCGAGCACCCGCCAACGGACCGACGGTGGAAACGACGACCCGGCCGGACGCCGAGAAGGCGCCCGGGCTGCGTTCCGGGTCGTCGTCATGGCACCACGGTCCGCCCTGCACGCACCCGCCCGGCAGGGCCGAAGGACCCCGGTGGCCGAGCAGTGCTCCCGGTCCGGACTGACCTTGGTCCCTTTCGCCCGGCGCCGCGAACAAGCACTATGCGCATGTGACGACATATGTGCGCGGCTTCGCCGAAGGGAACAGGTCGCAGGCCGACCTGCTGGGGGGCAAGGGGGCCAACCTTGCCGAGATGACCGGACTGGGGCTCCCGGTGCCGCCGGGGTTCACCATCACCACCGAGGCGTGCCGGGCCTACCTGCGCACGGGAGCGGCCCCGGAGTCGCTGGCGGCGGAGGTCACCGAGCACCTGACCCGCCTCGAGGAGCGGATGGGCCGCCGGCTCGGCCACCCCGCCGACCCCCTGCTCGTGTCGGTGCGCTCCGGTGCGAGGCACTCGATGCCCGGCATGATGGACACGATCCTCAACGTGGGCCTCAACGACGCCTCCGTGGAGGGCCTGGCCGCCCACGGTGGCGAGCGGTTCGCGCTCGACTCCTACCGCCGGCTGGTCCAGATGTTCGGCAGCACGGTGATGGGGATCGACGACCGGGTCTTCTCCGAGGAGCTCGAACGGGTCAAGCAGGAGCACGACCGGGACAACGACGCGGCCCTCGAGCCCGACGACCTGCGCGAGCTGATCGCGGCGTACCTCGACCGCTTCCGCGAGCACGCGGGCCGCGACTTCCCGCAGGACCCGCGCGAGCAGCTCGACCTCGCGGTCAAGTCCGTCTTCGACTCTTGGAACACCCCCCGGGCCGCGTTCTACCGACGGCAGGAGCGCATCGCCGAGGACCTCGGCACGGCGGTCAACGTGCAGGCCATGGTGTTCGGCAACCGCGGCACGTCCTCGGGGTCCGGCGTGGCGTTCACCCGAGACCCGAGCACCGGTGAGTCGGGCGTGTACGGCGACTACCTCCCCAACGCCCAGGGCGAGGACGTGGTGGCCGGCATCCGCAACACGCTGTCCCTCCACGAGCTCGCCGACCTCGACAAGACCTCCTACGACGAGCTGCTCGAGCACATGGCGAGGCTCGAGGGCCACTACCGCGACATGTGCGACATCGAGTTCACCATCGAGGAGGGCACGCTCTGGATGCTGCAGACCCGCGTGGGCAAGCGGACTCCCGAGGCGGCGTTCCGGATCGCCCACGCCATGGTCGACGAGGGGCTCGTGCGGCTCGACGAGGCGCTGGAACGGGTCACCGGCGCGCAGCTGGCGCGACTGATGTTCCCGCGCTTCGACGAGACCTCGAGCCACGAGCTGCTGACAGTCGGCATCAGCGCCTCGCCCGGCGCGGCCGTGGGCAAGGTCGTCCTCGACGCCGAGACAGCCGTCGAGTGGACCTCCCGCGGAGAGGACGTCATCCTCGTCCGCGAGGAGACCAACCCCGACGACCTGGCCGGCATGGCCTCGGCGAAGGGCACGCTGACCAGTCGCGGGGGCAAGACCTCGCACGCGGCCGTGGTGGCCCGCGGGATGGGCAAGCCCTGCGTCTGCGGTGCCGACGCGCTGGTCGTGGACCACGTGGCGCGCAAGGTGCGGGTCCGGGGCGGACCGGTCCTGGCGGAGGGCGACGTGATCTCCGTCGACGGGCTCACCGGCGAGGTGTTCGCGGGCGCGGTGCCCGTCGTGGACTCCGCGGTCGTGCGCCACTTCGACGGCGAGACCGTCCACGACCCCGTGGTGGAGGCCGTCGCCGTGCTGCTCGCTCACGCCGACGGGGTGCGCCGGATGGACGTGCGCGCCAACGCCGACACCCCGCACGACGCGGCCCGGGCGCGGCACTTCGGCGCCCAGGGCATCGGGTTGTGCCGCACCGAGCACATGTTCCTCGGGGACCGCCGCGTCCTCGTGGAGCATCTCGTGCTGGCCGAGGACGACGAGACGCGCGGGGCAGCGCTGCGCGAGATGGTGCCGCTGCAACGCAACGACTTCGTCCAGATCCTCGAGGCGATGGACGGGCTGCCGGTGACGATCCGGCTGATCGACCCGCCGCTGCACGAGTTCCTGCCCGACCTGACCGAGCTCTCCCTTCGAGTGGCGCACGAGGACGAGCACGGCGGGGTGGACCCCCTCAGCCACAAGCTCCTCGACGCGGTGCGTCTGCTGCACGAGCGCAACCCGATGCTGGGGCTGCGCGGTGTGCGGCTCGGCGTGGCGGTGCCCGGCCTGATCGTGATGCAGGCCAGGGCAGTCCTCGAGGCCGCGGCCGACCGTCTCGCGGCAGGCGGCGACCCCCGGCCGGAGATCATGGTGCCGCTGGTCGCCACCGTCGAGGAGCTCTCGCACGTTCGCCGCCTCATCGCCGAGGTCGCCGAGGAGGTGGAGGCCGAACGCGGGTTCGCCGTACCCCACAAGGTGGGGACGATGATCGAGGTGCCGCGCGCCGCGCTCACGGCCGACCGGATCGCTCCCGAGGCCGACTTCTTCTCCTTCGGCACCAACGACCTCACCCAGATGACCTGGGGGTTCTCCCGCGACGACGTGGAAGCGTCGTTCTTCCCCGCCTACCTCGACAAGGGGTTCCTCTCGGTGTCGCCCTTCGAGTCCCTCGACGTCGACGGCGTGGGCTCCCTGGTCGCGACCGCGGTGAGCAAGGGAAGGGCCGCCCACCCCGGGCTGCACCTCGGCGTGTGCGGGGAGCACGGCGGGGACCCGCACTCGATCGACTTCTTCGAGGAGGTCGGGCTCGACTACGTGTCGTGCTCGCCGTTCCGGATCCCGGTCGCCCGGCTCGAGGCGGCGCGCGCCGTGCTGGCGCGACGGGGCGAGGACACGCGGAGGTGAGGCACGTGGTGCGGCCTACGGGACCGGCGCGGCACCGGCTGCGTCGATGCGCTCGCGGAGCAGCGCCGCCCGCCCGTGCTGCCGGGCGTACTCGTCCAGGAGCCTGTGCAGGTTCCAGCGCACCGAGCGCCCGCTGGCGCCACGGGTGTCGCCGAGGTCGAGGCCGCTGACCATCGCGTCGGTGGCGTCGCACTCCAGGTCGGGCGCCGCCCCTTCCCGGTCGTAGGACCCCCACACGTGCACCGCCCCACGGTGGTGCTCCAGCCAGCCACCGGGCAGTCGGTCGTGGGCCCGCCTCCGATGCGCCGAAACCCCCACGATCAGGGCATGCTGTGGCCATGTCCTCGCCCACCAGCTCCACCAACCGCTACGCCTCCCTGGCCCGCCTGCTCCTTCGCTACGGGCGGTCGGACCTCGTCTCCGGCGCCGGGCACGACGAGCTCGACGCCGCGTTCCACGACGAGGACGAGGCGCTGCCCGGCGACCCCGCGACCGCCGAGGCGTTCGCCGCCGACCTCGAGGCGATGGGTCCCACGTTCACCAAGCTCGGCCAGCTGCTGTCCACCCGTTCGGACCTGCTGCCGACGGCGTACACCGAGGCCCTCAGCAGGCTGCAGGACGAGGTCGAGCCGTTCGCGTTCGCCGACGTCGAGGCCATCGTCGAGGCCGAGCTCGGCGCGGACGTGCGGCACCTGTTCGCCCGGTTCGACCCCGAGCCGCTCGCCTCCGCCTCCCTCGGCCAGGTGCACCGCGCCACGCTGCGGACGGGGCGCGAGGTCGTGGTCAAGGTCCAGCGACCGGACGCCCGGGAGGTGGTGCGGGGGGACATGGAGACGCTGCGCAAGGTGGCCGCCATGGCCGACAGGGGGACCACCGCGGGGCGCCGGCTCGGGTTCGAGGACCTGCTGCTCCAGTTCCAGCGCTCCCTGAGCGCCGAGCTCGACTACCGGCGCGAGGCGCGCAACCTGCTGCGGTTCAAGGACCTGACGAGCGACTACGACCTGCTCGTGGTGCCCGAGCCCGTCCTGGAGCTGTCGTCCTCGCGGGTGCTGACGATGGAGCTCGTCGAGGGCCGCAAGGTCACCGACATCGGCCCGCTGGGACTCACCGAGCTCGACGCCCGCCCGATCGTCGCGCAGCTCTTCCGCGCCTACCTGCGCTCGATCCTGCACCACGGGTTCCTGCACGCCGACCCGCACCCGGGGAACCTGCTGGTGACCCCGGACGGCCGGCTCGGCATCCTCGACCTCGGCATGGTGGCCCACGTGCCGCCGCGCATCCAGCAGCTCGTGGTGCGGCTGCTCGTGGCGATCAGCGACGACGACGGCGAGCAGGCCGCCACCGTCCTCGCGGAGCTGGGCCACCCCCTCGACGACTACGACCCCCTGGCCTTCCGGGACGAGGTCACCAGGCTGGTGGCCACGGCGGTGTCCCAGGGCCCGGACCTGCAGGCCGGCCGGGTCCTGCTCGAGCTCAGCCGCATCTCGGGCGCGCACGGCCTGCGGCCGCCCGCCGAGATGTCGATGATCGGCAAGGCGCTGCTCAACCTCGACCGGACGATCCTGCACCTCGACCCGGAGTTCGCGCCGGCGGAGGCGATCCGCGACAACGTGGGCGACATCCTGCTGATGGGCCTGACCACCTCCCCCGGCCACCTCGTGACCGCGGCGCTCGACACCAAGGAGTTCACCTCCCAGCTGCCCGGCAGGGCCAACCGCATCCTCGAGGCCCTCGCGGACGGGACGATGCGGATCCAGGTCGACGCCATCGACGAGCGGCGCCTGCACACGGTGCTCCAGCGGGTCTCCAACCGGCTCACGCTGGGACTCGTGATCGCGGCCACCATCATCGGCTCCGCGATGATGATCCAGGTCCCCACCGAGCACCGCATCCTGGGCTACCCGGCGATCGCGATGGTCTTCCTCGTGGCGGCCCTGGTGGGCGGTGTCGCGCTGGCGGTGTGGATCGTGGTCACCGACCGCAAGGTCGCCCGCACCGAGCTGCGCCCGCCGACGGCCGGCGGGCCCGGGACGCACTAGTCGGGGAGCCTCGCGCACACCCCGTCGCCCGGGGGGAGACCGTGGCGCTCACCGGCGCCGCGACGACGCCGGACTGACTACGCTCACGGTGTCTCTTCGACACCAGTGAGCGGGAGGGCACGTGCGCGTCCGGACCGCCCTGCCCGGGTGGGCAGGCGACTACCGCAGGTCCTACCTGCGGGGGGACGTGCTGGCCGGCGTGACGGTGACCGCCTACCTCGTCCCCCAGGTGATGGCGTACGCCGACCTGGCCGGCCTGGCCGCCGCCGCAGGGCTCTGGGCGTGCATCGGCGCGCTCGCCGTCTATGCCTTCGTCGGCTCGTCGTCGCAGCTCTCGGTGGGCCCCGAGTCCACGACCGCGCTGATGACCGCGGCCGCGTTCGGCTCCGTGGCCGGGGTCGCCGGTCGCGAGGCCGACCTGGCCGCGGCCCTGGCGATCGTGGTGGCGGTCGTCTGCGTCCTCGCCTGGTTCGCCCGCCTCAGCGCCCTCGCCGAGCTGCTCTCCCGGCCCGTGCTGGTGGGCTACATGGCCGGCATCGCCGCGATCATGGTCGTCTCCCAGCTCGAGAAGATCACCGGCATCCCGGTCGACGCCAGCGGGTTCCTCGCGCAGCTCCGCTACGTGCTCACCCACCTCGACGCCCTGCACGGCCCCACGGTGGCGGTCGCGCTCACCACGCTCGTCGTGATGGTGGCCGGGTCGCTGCGGTGGCCGCGGGCCCCGATGGCGCTGATCGGGATGCTGGGTGCGAGCGCCGCCGTCGCCGCGCTGGGGCTGCAGGACCAGGGTGTCGGGGTGATCGGCGAGATCCCCGCGGGGCTGCCGACCCCGGGACTGCCGGACGTGTCGCTCCAGGACACCATGAGCCTGCTCGCCCCGGCCCTCGGCGTCGCGTTCGTGGGCTACACCGACAACATCCTCACCGGCCGCGCCTTCGCAGCGCGCCGGGGCGAGACGATCGACCCCAGGCGGGAGCTGCTCGCCCTGGGGGCGGCCAACGTCGGCTCGGCGGTGATGCAGGGGTTCCCCGTCAGCAGCAGCGGCAGCCGGACCGCCATCGCGGACGCCGTCGGCGGCCGGACCCAGCTCACCAGCCTGGTCACCGTCGCCGTCACGATCGTCTCGGTCCTGGCGCTGCGCCCGGTCCTGGCGGCCTTCCCCTCCGCGGCCCTGGGGGCGGTCGTCGTCTACGCCGCGCTGCGCCTCGTCGACCTCCCGGAGTTCCGCCGGCTCCGCTCCTTCCGGCGCAGCGAGCTCCTCCTCGCGGTCGGGACGACCGTGGGCGTGCTCGTGGTGGGGGTGCTGCTCGGCGTCCTGGTCGCGATCGGGCTGTCCATCCTCGACCTGCTGCGTCGTGTCGCCCGTCCCCACGACGCCGTGGAGGGACTCGTCCCCGGGGTGGCCGGCATGCACGACGTCGACGACTTCCCCGACGCCGAGGTCGTGCCCGGCCTGATGGTCTACCGCTACGACTCCCCGCTGTTCTTCGCCAATGCCGAGGACTTCCGCACGCGCGCGCTGCGGGCGGTGGCCGACTCGGAGGTGCCGATCGCGTGGTTCGTGCTCAACACCGAGGCGATCGTGGAGGTCGACCTCACGGCGGTGGACGCGCTGGAGTCGCTGCGCCGGGAGCTCACCGGCCGCGGGATCGTGTTCGGGCTCGCCCGCGTCAAGCAGGACCTGCTCGACGAGCTGCGTCCCTCCGGCCTGCTCGACCGGATCAGCGAGGAGCTGATCTTCCCGACGCTGCCGACGGCCGTCGAGGCGTACCGCACCTGGCGCGAGGAGCGGCCCGACGGCACGCTCGACACGGGCCGCGGCGACGCCCCGCCGCCGCCCCGCTGAGGAGCCCCACCCCACTTCGGGACCTTCGGCGACCCCGGCGGGCCTTGCGCCCGTGGCGGCGGCCCGCTCCGTGCGCTGGCATGGTGCGCAGGGGCCCCGCCGCCACAGAGAGGAACCCGTCATGACCTTCCACGTCGACTCCGAGGTCGGTCGCCTGCGCCAGGTGATCGTGCACCGTCCGGGCCTGGAGCTCACCCGGCTGACCCCGGGCAACGTCGACGACCTGCTCTTCGACGACGTCATGTGGGCCGAGCGCGCCCGCGACGAGCACGACGGGTTCGTCGAGCAGCTCCGGTCGCGCGGCGTGGTGGTGCACCACTTCGCCGTACTCCTGGCCGAGGCGCTCGACGAGCCCGGCGCCCGCGAGTTCCTCCAGGACCGGCTCACCACCGCCACCCGGTTCGGTCCGGCCCTGGACAAGCCGCTCGACGACCTCGTCGCCAGCACTCCCGCGCCGCTCCTCGCCGAGCTGCTCGTCGGCGGCGTGCTGAAGTCCGACGTCAGCGACCGGCTCCACGAGCCCAGCCTGCTGATGCACTACCTGCGCGACGACGACTTCCTGCTGCGCCCGCTCCCCAACCACCTGTTCCAGCGCGACAACTCGGCCTGGGTGTACGACGCCGTCACCATCAACCCGATGGCCAAGCCCGCTCGCAAGCGGGAGACGATCAACTCCCGCGTCATCTACAACTTCCACCCCGTGTTCCGCGACGCGGGCATCAGCTTCCTCTACGGCAACGACTCGCTGGCCCACGAGCCGGCCACGGTCGAGGGCGGCGACGTGCTCGTGATCGGCAACCGCTCGGTGATGATCGGGATGGGCGAGCGCACCACTCCCCAGGGCGTGGAGACGCTGGCACGCGCGCTGTTCGCGGCCGGCACGGTCGACCACGTGATCGCCGTGGAGCTCCCCCGGGAACGGGCGTTCATGCACCTCGACACCGCGATGACGATGGTCGACCGCGACGCCTTCAGCGTCTACCCCTACCTGCCCGAGGAGCTGCGCTCGTTCTCGCTCACCGCGAAGGGGACCGACGGCGACTACGCCATCACCGAGAACAAGTCCCTGTTCCCGGTGGTCGCCGACGTGCTCGGCCTCGACCGGGTCCGCGTGCTGCGCACCCCGATCGACCGCATGGGCGCCCAGCGCGAGCAGTGGGACGACGGCAACAACTTCCTGGCCGTGTCCCCGGGCGTGATCCTGGGCTACGAGCGCAACACCACCACCAACCGATTCCTCACCGACGAGGGCATCGAGATCCTGCCGGTGGTGGGCTCCGAGCTCGGCCGCGGCCGGGGAGGACCCCGCTGCATGTCCTGCCCGATCGAGCGCGACCCGGTGGCCTGACCGGACGCGATCGGCGACCCACATCGCGACACGGCAGCGTCAGCCGCGCGAGCCCTCGCGCTCGAAGTGCTCCACGTAGGCGTCGGGGCCGGGGAAGACCAGCGACTCGTGGCCGGTGTCGGACCAGCGCACGCGGTACGGCGGCGACCCGTCGGGGTGGGAGACCTCCAGGATCTCCCCGTCGCGCACCGGCCCGTCCACGTGCAGGCTCCGGACCACGAGCCGGTCACCCTTGGCGGCGTACACGCGGAACCTCAGCCTTCCGTGCGCTGCACCAGACGTCACGCCCCTCGTGGGGCCTTGCCTCCAGCCTCGCGCGCGAGCCGCCGTCGCCGAAGGGTCGTTGGTCACCCGCTCAGGTCCGGGCGCCACTGGTGCCGCGCCAGCGCGGGCAGTGGCAGGCGCCGGCCGGGGTCGGCCGTCTCGAGCACCATCCGCCACTCCGCCTCGGCGATCGTGGTGCGCACGGCCGGGACGACGTCGGGGTTCACCGAGATCGAGGTGATCCCGTGCCGGACCAGGTGCTCGGCGAAGGCGGGCCGGTTCGACGGCGCCTGGCCGCACAGCGACGACGTGATGCCCGACTCGTGGCAGGCATGCAGGATGCGCTCGATCGCGTCGAGGACGGCGGGGTCGGCCTCGTCGAACAGGTCGGCGCAGATCTCGGAGTCGCGGTCGACCCCGAGCACGAGCTGGGTCAGGTCGTTGCTGCCGATCGAGACCCCCTCGACGCCCATCTGCGCGTAGGCCGGGATCCAGTAGGCGACGGACGGCACCTCCGCCATCACCCACACCGGCATCCCTGACGCGGTCGGGTGGGCGGCGACGAGGTCCAGGCAGGCCCGGAGCTCCCACGCGGAGCGGACGAAGGGCAGCATCAACCGCAGGTTCGGCGTCTCCGCGCGCACCTTGCCCAGCACGTCGAGCTCGAGGTTGAACAGGTCGGGCTCGCGGATGTAGCGGTAGCACCCGCGGTAGCCGATCATCGGGTTCTCCTCGGGCGGTTCGAACCGCTCGCCGCCCTCGAGGCTGCGGAACTCGTTGGACCGGAAGTCGATGCTGCGGTACACCACCGGGCGCGGCATGAACGCCCGCGTGATGGTCAGCAGCGACTCCGACATCTGGTCCACGAAGCGCTTCTCCTCGCCGCGCTCCATCAGCAGCCGCGGGTGCACCCCGCCCAGCGCGTCGGCCACCATGAACTCCGCGCGCAGCAGCCCCACGCCGTCGACCGGCATCGCGGCCACCTCGTGGGCGTTCTCGGCGACCGCGAGGTTGACGTAGAGCCGGGTCGCCAGCGGGTGCGGCGCGCTCGCCGCGGCCGGCGCCGCCGCGGCGGGTGCCTGCGGAGCCGCTGCCTCGGCCGGCTCCGCGCCCTCGAGGACCTCCCCGGCGGCGCCGTCGACGGTGACCAGCTCGCCGTCGCGCAAGGTCGTCGTCGCGGTGCGGGTGCCGACCACGCAGGGGACGTTCAGCTCACGGGAGACGATGGCGGCGTGGCAGGTCATCCCGCCGCCGTCGGTGACCAGGGCCGCGGCCCGGCGGATCGCCGACATCCAGTCGGGGCTGGTCATCGGGGCGACGAGCACCTCCCCCGGCTGCAGCTGGTCGCGCTGCGAGGGGTCGGTGAGGATCCGGACCACGCCGCTGGCGCGGCCCCGGGACGCGGCCAGTCCGCGCACCAGCGTCCGGCCCCGACCGGCCGCGGCCGCCGGCGCCTGCTCGGCCGCCCGATCGCCCGTTGCGCGTCACGCGAGCGTGGTGATCGGCCGCGACTGGACGAGGTACGTCGTACCGCCCGCCATCGCCCACTCGATGTCCTGCGGAGCGCCGTAGTGCTGCTCGACCGCCAGTCCGAGCCGGGCGATGTCGAGGACCTGCCCGTCCTCGAGCAGCCGTCGCCCGCCCTCCTCCGGGGTGAGCGCGACGACGAGGTCGGCGCCGTCCTCGCCGCGGACGATCTGGCGGTCCTGGTGGCCGACGCGCACCGAGAGCAGTCGCGGACCCTCACCGGGCCCCTCCCGGCGGACCACGTAGGTGTCGGGCTCGACCATGCCGCTGACGATCGCCTCACCCTGGCCGAGCACGGCCTCGATGATCAGCCGGTCGGTGGTCACCGCGGTCGGGTCGGCGGTGAACATCACCCCGGACAGCTCCGAGGGCACCATCTCCTGCACGATCACGGCGATCGCGGGCTCCTCGGTCATCTGGTTGTTCGCCCGGTAGGCCACCACGCGCTCGCCGTACAGCGAGGCCCAGCAGTCGCGGACCCGGTCGAGCAGGTCGGCGGCCCCGCGCACGTTGGTGAACGTCGCGTTCATCCCGGCGAACGAGGTGTCGCCGGCGTCCTCGGAGGTGCCCGAGGAGCGCACGGCCACCCGGACGTCCGCGCCCAGCCGGTCGTAGGCCTGCAGCACGGCCCGCCCGACCTCGTCGGGCACCGGTGTCCGGGACACGAGCCGCTGCGCCTCGGTCGCGGCGGCGGCCAGTGCCTGCGCGTCCGAAGGGTCGGTCCTGGCCACGAGGTCGCGCAGGACGTCTCGGGCACCGGAGCGCTCGATGCTGTCGAGGTAGGCGCCGCTGGTCACGACGAACCCACGGGGCACGGGGAAGCCGCCACTGGTGAGCTCGCCGAGGTTGGCGCCCTTGCCGCCGGCGACGTCCACGTCGGCGAGGTGCAGGTCTTCGAACCAGCGAATGGTGTCCACGGGGACCTCCCGGAGCAGCGTGCAGCGGCCGAGGGACGGCCGTGCAGCCAGACTCACCGAGAGACCCCGTCAGCTCACAGGGCCGAAGGTCACCCGCCCGCGGGACCCGGGAGCCACAGTCGCACGCAGGTGCCGGCCCCCGGGGTGCTCGACACCTCGAGGCGGCCGCCGGCGATCGAGGCCCGGTCCTGCATGCTCTCCAGTCCCAGGTGCCCGGGACGGTCCGACAGCGTGCCGGGGTCGAAGCCCTTCCCGTCGTCGCTGACCGTCACCCCCAGGCCCTCCGCGGTGCGGTCCAGGTCGACCCGCACGTGCCGGGCGTCCGCGTGCTTGCAGGCGTTGACCATGGCCTCCTTCGCCGTCCGGTACGCCGTCACCCTCGTGGCCTCCGGCACGTCGGCACACTCGTCGCCGGTCACCGTCCACTCCACGTCGGTGTGCTCGAAGACGTAGGCCGCGGCCGCACGCAGGGCGGAGGCGAGATCGGTGTCGACGACCGGGGACTCGAGGTCGAAGAGCAGGTGCCGCAGCCGCGTGGTCGCCGCGGTCACCGTGTCCTGGAGGGTGTGCAGGTTCTCCAGCGCCTCGGGCGCCTTCTGCTCCAGGGTGCGGCGCAGGAGCCCGAGCCGGAGCTCCACGGCGGCGAGCGCCTGCACCGAGTCGTCGTGCACGTCCGCGGCGATGCGCTCGCGCTCCTCCTCCTCGGCCTCCACCAGCCTGCCGAGCAGCTCCTGTCGCTGGTCGGCGAGCTCCCGCAGGGTCTGTTCGGCCTCGAGGGTCTCGCGGATGTCGCGCTGGATCGTGGCCACCGCCAGCGGCTCGCCGGTCTCGGGGTGCCTCATCAGGAAGCTGGAGGCCAACACGGGGATCCCGGGACCACCGTTCCGGCGCGGCAGCACCGTCTGGCCCTTCCACATGCCCCGGTCGACCCGCGCCGGGTCGACCGACGCCACCAGCGCCCGCCGGGCCTCCTCGGGCAGGAAGTCGTCGATGGTCGTGGCAGTGAGCTCGGTGTCGGCGTCGAGCCCGACCAGCTCGCGACCCGCCGGGTTGACGTAGGTGACGGTCCCGTCGAGCCCGGCGATCGCGATGAAGTCGTTGGAGGTCGCGACGAGGGCCTGGAACTGCACCATCTGCGCGTTCTTCTCCCACAGGGCGTGCCCGGCCTCCTCGCGGTCCTGCAGGATGGTGCGGACGCCCCGGACGATCGCGACCAGGATCGCGGCGGCGGCGAGCAGCAGCGCCTCGACCGGGACCTCGACGAACGCGGCGTAGAAGAACACCGAGACCGCGGTCAGTGCGAACCCGACGGGCACCACCAGTCCCGAGGGCCGCGGCCCGCCGGGACGGACCCGACCGACGCGCGTGGAGGTCCAGCCCGAGAAGGCGATCGTGGTCAGCGCGACCAGCGCCAGCGCCGTGACGGGCTTTCCCGGCGCATAGGTGCCCAGGCTGACCTGGTAGACGTACACGCTGTCGGCGACGACGAGCCCCACCAGCCCGGTGGTGAGCACCCAGTCGGCCACCGACGGGAGCCAGTCGGTGGCCGCCAGCAGGGCGAACGCCACGACCAGCAGGGCGACCTCCGCGATCGGGTAGGCAAGGTTGAGGGCTCCGGCCGCCGCGGGCTTCACGCTCGTGCGCAGCTCCACCGAGACGCCGTACAGCAGGGCGGCGCTGACGGCGGTCGTCGTCAGGCTGACCAGGAGCGCGTCGAGCACCAGGATGGTCGACAGGCGTGGCGCCTGCGCCCTGAGCCGTCCGACCAGGGCGAGGAGCAACAGCACGCAGGCGCCGAGCCACCCGACGTCGGCCGCGGACGGGTACGGCACCGAGTCGAGGTGCCTGATCACCACGAGGTAGGCCAGGAGGCCGCCGGCGCGCGCCGCGACGGCGGCGGTCACGAACCACCACAGGGTGCGTTCGCGGGTCCGGAGCAGTGGCGGCACGAGGGCGACCAGGACGCACAGGACGTACGCCGTGCCCCTCAGCCACCCGTCGACAACGGGGTCGAAGCCCGGGTCCCGGCGCACCCCGGGCACCGTGGTCAGCGCGTAGGCGGCGACGACGAGCAGCGTGACGGCGCGGAGCAGCCGCACGGGCAGCGCGAGGTGCGCCCCGGACCGCTCCTGCGGGTCGCTCACGGCATGGCTCATCGGGTCGCTCACGGGTTCGAGGGGTCGTGCACGTCGAACGACGTGCGCCGGTGGTGCGGGTCACGCTACCGCCGGGGTGCTCGCCCGGGTGCCACCGAGTCGGGGCGCTCGCGATGGTCCTGCGTGCTTGCGACTTTGTGCCCTGTTCGGACTTCTCGTGCCGCGCCGACGATGGGAGGCGGGCGGATGCGCCGCCGGAGGGGTCAAGAGGTGGGCATGGTGGATGTCTCGGGCTACCCCGTGCGGGTCGACGCAGAGCTGGACCCGCACCTCGGCCGTTGGCTGTGGCTGGTCAAGTGGCTGCTCGCCATCCCGCACTACGTCGTGCTTGCGTTCCTGTGGATCGCCTTCACGGTCCTGAGCCTGGTCGCGCTGTTCGCGATCCTGTTCACCGGCAGGTATCCGCGCGGCATCTTCGACTTCAACGTCGGAGTGCTGCGCTGGTCCTGGCGGGTGTGGTTCTACGCCTACGGCACGCTCGGCACCGACCGCTACCCGCCGTTCACGCTCCACGAGGTGCCGGACTACCCGGCGCACCTCGACGTCACCTACCCCGAGCGCCTCTCACGCGGCCTGGTGCTGGTGAAGTGGTGGCTGCTGGCGATCCCGCACTACCTGGTCACCGGGATCCTCCTCAGCGGCGGGACGTACGTCGCCGGGACGGACACCTCGGACACCGCGACCTGGGGCCTCGGCCTGATCGGCGTGCTCGTCCTCATCGCGGCGGTCGTGCTGCTGTTCACCGGGCGCTACCCGCGCTCGCTCTTCGACCTCGTGGTCGGCCTGGACCGGTGGGTGCTCAGGGTCGCCGGGTACGCGGCCCTGATGACCGACGAGTACCCGCCGTTCCGGCTGGACCAGGGCGGCTACGAGGCGCCCGTGCCCGCGGTCGCGGCGGCGGCGCCGGCGCCCGCCGGTGCGCCTGCCGGTGCGCCTGCCGGTGCGCCCGCTGGCGCGCCCGCTGGTCGGCCCGGCGTCGCGCACCCGTCGGGCTGGACGGCCGGACGCGTGGTCACCGCGGTGATCGGCAGCGTGCTGATCGTGATGGGCCTGGGGCTGGGCGTGCCCGCGACCGGGGTGCTGGCCGCCGACGTCGGCGGCCGGGACGAGGCCGGCTTCCTGATGAGCAGGCAGCAGCCGCTGAGCACCCCGACGTACGCGGTCGTCTCGCGCAACCTCGAGCTGCACGTGGACGCCCCGCCGGCGTTCACCCCGCGGCGGCTGCTGGGCGACGCCAGGCTCACCGCCACCTCCACCGGGAACAACCCGGTCTTCATCGGCATCGCCCGCACCTCCGACGTCGAGGACTACCTGGCGGGGGTGCAGCGCGCGACGCTGGTGCGCTTCAAGGACGACGACCCCGTCTACCGGCTGCGCAGCGGCACCCGCGTGCCGCAGCCACCCGAGCAGCAGGACTTCTGGGCGGAGCAGAGCGCGGGGACGGGCAAGCAGGAGATCACGTGGCAGCCCGAGGACGGCGACTGGACGGTGGTCGTGATGAACGCCGACGCCCAGCCGCGGGTGCTCGTCGACGTTGCCGCCGGGGCCGAGGTGCCGGCGCTCGGCTGGCTCGCCGGCATCCTGTTCGCGATCGCGGGCGCGATGCTCCTGGTGGGTGTGCTGATGCTCGTGCTGTCCCTGCGGCTGGTCTCGCGCGCCTCGCGGTGGTGAGTGCCTCTCGAGGAGCCGGGTCGAGGGACCGGCCGGTTCAGTTCTCGTGCAGGTGCAGCCAGGGCCGTGCGAGCTCGAACTCCCGGCCGGTGACGACCTCGGGGAGGATCTCCACCACGTCGTACTTCAGGGTCGGCACCCACGGCCGCAGGTCGATCTCGTCCGCGCGGTGCGCCTCGTCCTCGGGCAGCACTCGCGCGGTGCCGCGCACGACCACGCTGCGCGCGGAGGTCTCGCCGTAGCGGTCCACCTCGAAGGCGACCTTGGTGCCCATGGCCACGGCGAGGAGCTTGGTGCCCTCGGCGGTCCGGAACAGCAGCGACCCACCATCGACGGCGAAGTTGACGGGGGTGATGTGCACCTCGTCGACGATGCGGAACGCGAGCCTGCCGAACTCCTCCTCGCGCAGCATCTGCCAGCACTCCTCCTCCGTGAGCTCGACGACCACGCTCTCCTCGCTCATGACGGGCCTCCTCACCCGGCGGGCCGCTCCCGCCCTCCTGCACCGAGGCTACGAACCAGGCGGAGCGGCGGACAGTTCCATTGGTCCCGGGCATGGGTGCCATTGCGCAGGACTGGGCTACCGTGAGCCGACGGCGGGTCCCGCGAACCGACGCCCGCTCGGCGGGCGAGCAGGAGGTCGCACATGCTCTTCCACGTACGCATGGACGTGCACCTGCCCCACGACCTGGAGCCGGCGCACCGGTCGGACCTCGTCGCCCGCGAACGCAGCTACTCCGGGGAGCTGCAGCGCACGGGCGCGTGGCGGCACCTGTGGCGCGTCGTCGGCGAGTACTCCAACATCAGCATCTTCGAGGTCGAGAGCAACGACGAGCTGCACGCGCTGCTCTCCGGGCTGCCGCTGTTCCCCTTCATGACGATCACGGTGACTCCGCTGGCCACGCACCCCTCCGCCGTACGCCACTGAGCGTCGGGCGCAGGCGCCGCCCCCCGGGACCAACGACGCGGCAACGGGGCCGATGGACCCTGCCCCCGACGCTCGGGACGGGGCATCCTCGAGGTCAGGTGCACAGCTTCCCCCAGGGGGTCACCATGGCCACACGCACACCGACGGCGAGAGACCGGCGAGTCCGGACCCGGGCGGGCCCGGGGACCAGGCGAGCGGGGTACGTCGCCGCGGCGGTGGTCAACGCGGCGATGCTGTTCGCCGTCAACCGGTGGCCCGGGTGGGAGGCCCTGCCCTTCCTGACCAGGGACACCGCGATGGTCGTCGGGTGGGTGAACGCCTCCATCCTGGCCACGCTCGTCGCCAACCTCGTCTACACGGCGTACGACCCGCGCTGGTTCAAGGCGCTGGGTGACGTGGCCACGACGGGTGTGGGGCTGCTCGCCCTGCTGCGCATCTGGGAGGTCTTCCCGTTCTCCTTCGGCGAGAGCCGGATCGACTGGGAGCTGGTCACCCAGGTCCTCCTCCTGGTCGGCATCGTCGGCAGCGTCATCGGCATCCTGGCGGCCCTCGCGTCCTTCGTGAAGGCACTGACCGGGTCCCCGATGTCGCACGGCACCTGAGTCGCCCTCCTGTGCCCGCCCACACCGCCACGACGACGGGTGAGCTGCTGGCGCACTACCTCGGGGAGCGGCTGGCACGCCTCGAGGTGGAGCGGCCGCGTGCGCTCCGGCCATCCCGAAGGGGTCCACCAGGTCCGGGTCGCCGCCCGTCGGACGCGGTCGGTCCTCGCGACGTACCGCAGCGTGCTCCCGCCCGGCACCGACCGCCTGCGGGCGGAGCTGGGCGACCTCGGCAGGTCCCTCGGGCCTGACCGGGACGCGGAGGTGCTGGAGGCCCGGCTCCGCGAGCTCGTCGACGGGCAGCCTCCCGAGTCGGTGGCGCCCGCGGACGACGCCCTCCCGGCGCTTGTCGAGCGGCTGCCACACCTGCTGCAGGCCGACCTCGACCGGCTCCGCAAGCGGGTGCGCGCCGCGTCGCGTGCCCAGGCCCCCGCCGACCGGGACCTGGCGTGGCACGCGGTCCGCAAGGCGGCGAAGCGGCTGCGCTACGCCGCGGAGTCCACGCGCCCGAGTCTCGGCGCCCGCGCCACCGAGCTGGCCCACGCCGCCGAGGCCGTCCAGGAAGCGTTGGGCGAGCACCAGGACAGCGTGATGGCCCGCCTCGTCCTCCGCCACGTCGCGACCCACGCGCGCCTGGGCGGCGAGGGCGACGACAGCTAAGCCCACCTGTGCGCCCTCGAGGGGCAGCGCGCAGCACACATCGAGCAACTGCTCCCCGACCTCGTCGCCCGCCTACCGACGCACCACCTCCGCCGCTGGCTGTCGGAGTGAGGGTCGGTGCCTTCCGTGGTTGAGCCTTCGGTGGCTGAGCCTTCGGTGGTTGAGCCTTCGGTGGTTGAGTTTGTCGAAACCACCCGCCGACCCGGCCAACCGATGCCACACCGACGGTGGTCGAGCCTGTCGAGACCACCCTCGTCCGCCGGACGGCCCACCCCATGCCGCTCATCGTGATGGCGGCGATCTCCAGTCCTTGGTGACTGCGAATCGCCGCTGTCCGCACCCACCGACCGACGGGGTCGAGCCTGTCGAAACCACCATCGCGCCGAGGAGCCTGACGGTAACGCGCCGCTCGCTGACGCTCGCTGCTCAACCACCGAGATGGCGAGAATTCCCTGTCCACACAGCGGATTCTCACCCCCGGTTCTGTCAGTGGTCGGTGCTTGAATTCACTCATGAGCACGACGACCAGCACCACCGCGGACGGGGACCTGGACTCCCCGCGCGAGGTGCTGACCTTCGCCCGCAACGAGCGCCGAGCCGCCGACGGGCCGAGGCGAACGTGCTCCTCGCGGCAGTCACCTGGGCCGAGCAGCACCCACCGGAGTCCATCGACGACGCCGCCACCTGGCTCACCCCCGGGGTCGGGGACACCGGCCTCCCGATCGCCGGTCCGGGTGCTCCACTGGTCGCGGAGTTCTGCCTCGCCGAGCTCGCCCTCGCACTCGGCATCTCGAGCGACGCCGGCCGGGGCCTGGTCGCCGACGCGGTGGAGCTGAAGTACCGCCTCCCCAAGACCTGGGCACGCGTCATGGCCGGCGACCTCCAGGCCTGGCGAGCCCGCCGGGTCGCCCAGGCCACCGGACACCTGTCCATGGAGGCCGCCACCTGGGTCGACGCCCAGGTGGCGCCGTTCGCGCACAAGATCGGCTTCGCCGCCCTCGAACGGCTCATCACCGAGGCCATCGCGAGGTTCATGCCCGACCAGGCTCGCGAGAACGCCGACCGGGCCGCCGAGGGACGCCACTTCGACGTCCAGCACGGCCAGGTCTCCTTCAACGGCACCAGCCGCGTCGAGGGCGAGCTCGACCTCGCCGACGCCTGGACCTGGATACCGCGATCAGCCAGGGCGCCGACCTCCTCTCCCGGCTCGGGTCCACCGAGCCGCTCGACGTGCGCCGCTCCAAGGCAGCTGGACAGATCGCTCGGAACCAGCTCGCGTTCGACCTCGCCGGCGCCGCCGGAGAATGAGCTCGGCGACCGACCCTGGGGTGGTTTCGACAGGCTCAACCACCGCAGGCTCAACCACCGACGGCTCAACCACCGTGAAGCCTCGTCGGGTGGTGCTGTTCGTGCACCTGTCCGCCGACGCCATCACCGGCCACAACAGCGAGACGCTGCACCTGGCACGGGTGGAGAACCGCCAGCAGGTCGTCACCGCCGACCAGATCCGGGAATGGTGCGGCCACCCCGACGCCGAGATCGTCGTGAAGCCGGTCATCGACACGGGCGAGCACATCCACGTCGAGGGCTACGAGATCCCCGACCGCCTCCGCGAACAAGTGATCCAACGCGACCACCAATGCGTCTTCCCCTGGTGCACCCGACCAGCGCGACGGTGCGACATCGACCACGTCATCCCCTACCCCGAAGGGGAAACCGCCAGCGACAACCTCGCACCCGTCTGCCGGCGACACCATCGCCTCAAGACCCACGGCCGCTGGACCTACACCATGTTCGAGCTCGGGCGGTACCTGTGGACCAGCCCGCACGGGTACCAATACCTGCGCGACCACACCGGCACCCTCGACATCACCCCCGAAGCCACCGGCGACCCGCCCGAGCAGTAGCTCCACCGCCCCAAACCCCGCCACCCGGCGGGGTCAGCGGCACGCCCGGGACGGCGGACTGCCGCTGATCGCTGCCGCCTGGTGACACCGGAGCGCGGCACAAGACGCAGGGTGGTTTCGACAAGCTCAACCACCGGCAGGCTCAACCACCGGCAGAGCGCCGCCTGCTCTCAGCCGCCGACCACCCGCAGTGGGACCACCACGGAGTCGCCGTAGCCGTGGGTGAGGACCGGGTGGCTCTGGGTGGTGATCAGGTCTGCGGCCTCGATGTCGCGTGTCAGGCGTCCGCCGGTGGTGACGTGCACCCGCACCACGAGGTCCGCCGCCGGGTCGTAGTCGTCGACCTCGAGGACGACCTCGGGGGCGCTGCCGGGGTCGAGGTCCTCGACGACGCGCTCGGCCAGGACCATCGACGCCGCGTCCTGGCGGGTGACGTCCTCGACGGTGACGCGTGCCTGGGCCCGCTCCGGCAGCCCGGACAGCCCCGCCGGCCACTCGCACCGGACCCTCACTCGTGCCATGCGGCGGCTCCTTCTCCTCTGGACGATCTGGACCCTCTGGACGATCTGGACGATCTGGATGCTCTGGATGCTCCCGACCCCACCGTCTCCTCCTGCCGGTCGAGATCGGTGAGCAACTGCGCCATCGCCGCGGTGATCGGCTGCCCGGTCACCTCCTCGACGAAGCGCCATTGTCCCGCGGGGTTCACCTCGAGGAACACGTGCCGTCCCTCCGGCGTACGACGCATGTCGATCGCTCCGTACCGCAGCCCCGCACAGTCGAGCAGCCGCAGCAGGGCATCGGTGACCTCCGACGGCAGCTCGACCGGCTCCATCCGCACTCCTGCGCCGGTCTCGAGGAACAGCCGGAAGTCGAGCGCGTACGGCAGCTCCTGGGAGTGCACCGCCGCGGCGAAGACCTCCTCCCCCACGACCGTCACGCGCAGGTCGACCTCCGCGGGGACGAACTCCTGGAAGATCACCGGGGCCACGGACACCCGGTCCAGCAGGGCGTACTCCGCGGGCCCGATCATGCGGGTCTCGCGCCACAGCTCGGGGGTGGCGGAGAACGCCTTGCACACCACCCGCCCCAGGCCGACGCGGTCGATGAACGCACGGGCCTCGTCGGGGTCGCTCGTGACCAGCGTGTCCGGCACCTCGAGCCCGACGGAGCGCGCCGCCGGCAGCTGCCAGGTCTTCATCATCGCCCGCTCCACGGCGCGTGGCGGGCTCACCCAGGTGATCGGCACCGCGTCCCAGAACCCCGCCATCGCCTCGTAGGTCTCGTTGGCGCCCCACGCCGCCTCGGCCGGGTCGGCCACCCGCGGGTCGTGCGGGGGCGGCAGCGCGCGGCGCCACCACCCCGACCCGCAGCGCGACAGGTCGAGCCAGTCACCGTCGACCCTCAGCCGCCACCGGTCGCCCGCGGCGCCGTGCGCGGCCGCCACCGTCGTGCCGGCCGGCACGCGGGAGGTGTCCACGACCACCGCCTCGCTGCCGATCCGGTCGCAGCGCGTCGAGGACCGGTGCGAGGTGGTCGTCGTCGTCGTGGGAGACGAGCAGGATCACGCGGTCACATCGACTGCACCGAGGCGAGGACCGCCTCGTAGCTCGCCTGCGCCCGGGCCAGCTCCGAGGTCGCCCCCGTCAGAGCCGTCTGCAGGGCGACCACGTTGCGCCGGGCCTCCTCGACCGCGGATCCGGCCGCGTCGAGCGCCTCCGCGGCGGCGGCCTGGAGCTCCGCTCCGCCGGCACCCGCAGCCCCCTGCTGTCCCGCGATCGCGGCGTGGTGGCCGGTGGCCAGCAGGAACGGCGAGAGACCGCCGCCGGGTCCCGTCACCGGCGGGATCGGCCCCGGAGGCGGCACCACGAGCATGTCGTCGGCGACCTTCTTGAAGCCGCCGCCGGGACCGTCGTCGCGCACCTTCTTCAGGCCGATCGGCGGGTCGTCGCTGGGCTTCTTGACCACGATCGGTCCGTCGTCGCGCAGCTTCTTGAACCTGTTCACCGGAGGGTCGTCGGTCGGCTTCTTGACCACGATCGGCCCGTCGTCGGCGAACTTCTTGAAGTTCACCGTCCCGCCGTCGTCGGCAGCCTTCTTGAAGGTCACCGGAGGCGAGCCGTACATGCTGGCGACGGCGCCGAGGTCGCCCTGGCTGAGCGCGACCCGCTGGCCGATCTGTGCGGTGGCCGGGTTGGTCGGCGTGATCGTCGGCTGGCCGTTCTTGGTGAAGGCGTTCCGCTCGTAGTGCATGATCGAGCCGTAGTCGTAGGGGCCGATGTCGTCCCCGTCACTGATGTGCTGGTTGAAGTTGTGCTCCTTGCCCGCCTGGATGTTCTCCCAGTGGATCGTGACGAACAGGTCCCGGTCCTCCCGGCTCTGCTCGTGCCAGAGCCCGACCGCGTGCCCGATCTCGTGGATCCCGCGACCGGCGTCGCAGCCCGTGCCCAGCGAGATGTCCTGCCGGCCACCACGCATGCCGACCGCAGAGGAGCACCCGCTCCCGTGCATGAAGTGCACGTAGTTGGGGTGGCTGCCCGCATTCGCGGGGGTGCGCTGCACGAAGCGGATGACCGTGTTCGCCTCCCAGTGCGCGATGGCGTCGTGCACACGCTGCTGGTCGGGCATCGCCGGGTCGATGTCGTAGGGCACCACCGCACCGGGCCAGCGGAACTGGCTGCCGGGGATGACCACGCCCTCGGCGATGCCGATCCCGCGCATCACCTGGTTGCCCTGCTCGACCTCCTCCACGGAGCCGAGGTCGATGTCGCCCTCGAAGATCGCGCGCCCCTCGACCACGGCGTACTGCACCGCCTTGGCCCCGAAGCTCAGCCCCGAGATGATCGCCGTGCCGACCTCCGCGGAGCTGCGCAGCTCGGGGTTCTCCTCGCCGTCCCCGGAGTCGGAGCCACCCCCCGCCCCGGACCCTCCGCTGCTCCTGCTGCTCGTCCTGCGCTTGGGTGTCTCGGCCATGGTGGAGCCCCTTCGCCAACGTGCCACGCGGGTGGCGGAACCGGGCAGGCGGTACGGCGACGGGGATTCGAAGACGCAAAGCCTCTCGGGCCACTCGTATTTCGAGGCTAGTGGCGCCTGCTCCTCGGCGGCAACGGACCAAACCGGTCACCTTTCTCCCCGACCGGTGGGACGAACGGCCCTGTGAGGCCGACGGCGACGAACGCAGACTGGAGTGGCGAGACCACCCTGCGACGGAGGCGTTCCACGATGCTGCTCATGACCGGGTTCCCCGGGTTTCTCGGCTCGGCCCTGCTCCCGCGCCTGCTCGAGCGCCGGCCCCGGGTGAAGGCGGTCTGCCTGGTCCAGGGCCGCCCACCTCGAGCTGGCCCGGCGCCGCGCAGCCGAGATCGAGGAGGCGCACCCGCACGTGCGTGGCCGGATCACGCTGCGCGAGGGCGACATCACCGCGGCCGACCTCGGGGTGTCGGCGCAGACCGCCAAGGAGCTCAGGCGAGTCACCGAGGTGTGGCACCTCGCGGCGATCTACGACCTGTCGGTGGGAGAGGAGGCCGCACGACGGGTCAACGTCAGCGGCACGGCCCACGTCCTGGAGTTCTGCTACACCCGGCCCCGCCTGCCGCGGCTGCACTACGTCAGCACCTGCTACGTCAGCGGCCGCTACGAGGGCGAGTTCACCGAGGCGATGCTCGACGAGGGCCAGCAGTTCCGCAACCACTACGAGTCGACCAAGTACGACGCGGAGATGCTGGTGCGCAAGGCGATGGCCAACGGCCTGCCCGCCACCGTCTACCGCCCCGGCATCGTGGTCGGGGACTCCCGCACCGGCGCGACGCAGAAGTACGACGGTCCCTACTTCTTCGCGACCTTCCTGCGCCGGCAGCCGCCCGTGGCCGTGGTCCCGGCGATGGGCGGGATCGACGACGTGAGGGTGTGCCTGGTGCCGCGCGACTTCGTCGTCGAGGCGATGGACGAGCTGTCGGTGCTCGAGCAGTCCGTGGGGCGGACCTACGCCCTGACGGACCCGAACCCGCCCACGGCCCGCCAGGTCGTCGACGCCTTCGCCGGCCACCTGGGCAAGCGGGTGGTGTGGGTGCCCCTCCCGCTCGGCCTGACCCGGGCCGCGGTCGGCTCCGTCCCCGGTCTCGAGCGGGTCCTGGGGCTGCCGGCGGAGTCGATCGACTACTTCGCCTCCCCCACCACGTACTCCACGACCAACACCGACGCCGACCTCGCGGACACGGACCTGAGGTGCCCGCCGTTCGAGAGCTACGTCGACCGGCTGCTCGACTTCATGGACAAGCACCCGGAGATCGACTCGGCGGCCATGGTCTGAGCGCACCGAACCGATCGAGCACCCAACAGAGCGAGCAGGGAGAGACCGTGAGCACCCAGGCACGCATCGTCGTGGTCAACGTCAGTCTGGCGGCGTCGGACCGCGACTACGACGAGCACGTCAGCTTCCTCGGACAGGAGTTCCGCATCGTCCGCCTCGGCACCGACGGGGACGTCGCCGCCGCCGAGGAGCTCGTGCACAAGTGGTCCACCGACGCCGCGGCGATCGCGGTCACCGGGCTGCGCGAGGCCAGGGCCGCCGGCCTGTACGACGGCGAGCTGCACGCGATCGAGAAGGTCAAGCAGGCGGCCGTCGACGTGCCGGTCACCGACGGTCATGGCCTGCGCGACGTGCTGCAGGAGTGGGCCATCCGCCATGTCGAGACCGAGATGCCGGGGTTCTTCGCCAACGCCCGCACGGTCGTCCTCGGCGGGCTCAACCACGCGCGCACCACCCGGATCCTGCGGGAGTTCACCTCCAACATCGAGTTCGCCGACCCGCTGCTGCGGCTGGACCTTCCGGCGCGGCTCGACGCCCTGCCGGCGCTCGGACTCGCCACCAGCCTCGCGCTGTGGCCGGTGCGCCAGCTCCCGGGGCCGGTGAAGTCGCAGATCAGGGCCCCGGGACAGGGGCTCAGCAGCGCGCTGGCCCGTCGCGCCGCGCGGGACTGCGACGTCGTGGTCGCGACCTACGACGAGCTGGTCGCCTTCGGGCTCGAGGACCTCGCGGGCAAGACCGTGGTCACCACGGCCATCTCCGAGGAGCGGCTCGCCGCGCTCGCCTCCCGCGGGGTCGACATGGTCCTCGACGCCACCCCGCAGCCGTTCGACGTCACGGTCTCGACCGGCCTGCTGGAGGCGATGATGGTCGCCGCCGTCTCCGCGCCGGCGTCGGGGGCCGGGCGGCTGACCAACGACGACCTGCTCGACATGATCATCTCGGCCGAGCTCGAGCCGCGGCTGCTCCAGCCGAACGGCCCGCGTCGCAAGAGCAGGTTCGCCTTCGTGATCCACCCGTTGTCCCAGGAGTACTTCCGCCGGGTCGAGCCGCTGCGCACGATCGCCGGCGTGTCGCCGCACGTGGTGATGGACGTGGTCGAGAAGACGATGGCCTACGCCCCGCCCTTCGTCTACAGCCACGTCACCGGCATCACCTCGCCCACGGGGGCGGAGGCGGAGGGGTGGCTGATCACCGTCGGCGGCACCCCGAAGGAGCTGATGGCCCACAGCCCGGAGTTCACCTACGCACGGCTGCTGAGGGCGGCCGAGACGGCGCGGAAGCTCGGCGCGCAGGTGATGGGGCTCGGTGCGTTCACCAAGGTGGTCGGGGACGCCGGGGTGACCGTGGCCAAGCAGGCGCCGCTGCCGATCACCACCGGCAACAGCTACAGCGCCTCGGGGGCCCTGTGGGCCGCGCACGACGCGATGCTGCGGCTCGGGCTCGCCGAGTTCGACGCCGACGGGCGCATCCACGGCAAGGCGATGGTCGTCGGGGCCACCGGGTCGATCGGCTCGGTCTGTGCCCGGCTGCTGGCGCTGGCCAGCGACGAGGTCTGGCTGGTCTCGCCGGAGTCGGCCAAGCTGCTGGCCCTCAAGCACGAGATCGAGCTCGCCAACCCGCGCGCGGCGGTGCACGTCGCGGCCACCCCGAACGACCACCTGCGCGAGATGGACCTGGTCGTGACGGCCACCTCCGGAGCCGGCAAGCGCGTCCTGGACATCATGGAGGTCAAGCCGGGAGCGGTGATCACCGACGTCGCCCGCCCGCTGGACCTCTCGGCCGAGGACGTCGCCAGGCGCCCCGACGTCCTGGTCATCGAGTCCGGCGAGATCGAGCTCCCCGGGGACGTGCGGATGAAGGACATCGGCCTGCCCCCCGGCGTGGTCTACGCGTGCATGGCCGAGACGGTCGTGCTTGCCCTGGAGGGCCGCTACGAGACCTTCACGGTGGGACGCCACATCGAGTGGGAGAAGGTCAAGGAGATCTACCGGCTCGGGCTCAGGCACGGCATGAAGCTGGCCGCGATCTCCGGGGTGAACGGGGTCTTCACCGACGAGGACTTCGACCGGATCCGCACGCTCGCCCAGGCCCGGCGTGCCGAGACGTCGGCGGCGGGATGACGAGCGCTCGCCCGGTCACCCGGCCCCGTGCGGGACCACGTGCGCGTCGGCACCGGGGAACATCAGGCCCTCGTGGCCGTCGCTCCACCGGACGACGTACGGCGGAGCCCCGTCGGCCCCGTGCACCTCGAGGATCTCGCCGACCTTGCGCGGCGCGTCGACGGTCCTGCTCTCGATGACCAGCTGGTCGCCCACGTTCGCCTGCACCGGATCCTCCTGGCGTCCTGCGTTCCTCGACCGGTCTCCCCGGCCCTCCCACCATGGCCCGCACACACGCCCGGGGCAAGAGGCGATCGGGCCGAACCCGCCACGACGCGCCCACCGAACGAGCAGGATGACCGCAGTGACCACCCACCAGAAGGAGACCTCGATGGCCTACGGCAAGGACGTCCAGGACGAGCTGCGCCCCCACGCCCGAGAGCTGCGGAGGATGATCCCCGACGTCTACCGCGGCTTCGGGGCCATGCACGAGGCCGTCCTGGCCGACGGCGCGCTGAGCAGCAAGACCAAGGAGCTCATCGCCTTCGCCATCGCGGTCTCCGAGCAGTGTGACGGCTGCATCGCCTCCCACGCGCGGGCAGCGGTGCGCGCCGGCGCCACCCCCGAGGAGGCCGCCGAGGCCGTCGGGGTGTGCATCCTGATGTCCGGCGGGCCGGCGACCATCTACGGCCCGCGGGCCTACTCGGCCTTCATGGAGTTCTACGAGGACGCCCAGGACTGACGGCGGCCCTCACCCCGACGAGCCGTCGGGCCGCTGGCGCAAGCGCTCCGGGACGAGCGACTCGAGGGCCTCGCGGAAGGCCGTCCCCGGCGCCATCAGCTGGCGACGCCCGAAGGCGCGGAGCAGCTCGTGCGCCGGGCTGGGCTCGCCCGGCGGGGTGAGCTCGTAGTCCACGACGCCCGCGCCGCTGTCGGTCACCGTCAGCTCGCCGCCGATGTCCTCGAGCAGGCCGAGCATCAGCTCGTTGTCGGCGGCCACGAGCGCCCGGAACCGGCGTACGCCCTCCTCCCGCGCACGGTCCATCAGCCGGGTCAGCAGCTCGGTCCCGAGCCCTCGTCCCTGCCAGTCGTCGACCACGGTCACGGCGATCTCGGCCACGTCCGGGTCGTCCCGGTCGCGGATGTAGCGGGCGATGCCCACCCCGCGCCCGTCGCGGAGGTCCATCGCGCCGATCGCCTCGTGGTCGTGGTGGTCGATCTCGGTGAAGTAGGCGATCTCCTGCGGGCTCAGCCGCTGCTTGTCGGCGAGGAACCGGAGACGGCGCGACTCGGCGCTCAGCCGGGCGAACCCGTCGGCCAGGAGCGCGGCGTCCTCGGCACGGACCTGCCCGACGAGCACCTCCGAGCCGTCCCCCAGCACCACCGAGGTCCCGCGCAGGCGGTACTGCTCGTCGATGCCGGCTTCCTGCTCCACCCGCTCCTCCTCGACTCGCCTGTGTCGAAGGGTACTGACCGGTGCGGTCGCTCGCCGGAGTCGAAGGTCCCGACACGACAGCGCGTGGGCCCGGACCGGGCAGGGGTTGGCACAATGGGGCCCGACCGCCCCGGCCGGCGCCTCCGGCCGGGTTGCCGCCACCTCACCCGGGAGAGGCCGTCCTGACCACCGACCACCGGTCCCGCACCGGCACGCTGCGCGCCTCCGACCTCGTGTGGATGCTCGCGATCGTGGCGACCACGGGCACGGCGCTGGTGCTGTGGTCGCACCTGGGGTCGGAGCTGATCCCCGTCCGCGACGGGATCGGGTACGACGGCGCCACCTACGCCAAGGTGGTGCAGGACCCCTCGGGAGTGCTGCTCGGTCACCAGCTCGACGTGCACCGGGTGCAGCGGGTGCTGCCCAGCCTCGTCGTGCACCTGATGCTGCGGCCCTTCGGGCTGCACACCTCCGACGCCGCGATCGTGGTCGGCTTCCAGATCCTCAACTACACGCTGATGGCGCTCTCCACCCTGTTCTGGTGGCGCATCGCCCGTCGGCTGGAGCTCTCGAGGGTCGCCGGGTGGGCGGGCTTCCTCGCCCTGGTGGTCAACTACGGCCTGCTGAAGTACCAGGCCTACTCCTCGGTGATGACCGACTCCGGTGGGTTCTTCCTCGGGGTGCTCACCGTCTGGTGCCTGGTGTTCCGCCGCCACGAGGAGCTCCTCCTCGTCGCGGTGCTGGGCTCGTTCACCTGGCCGACGGTGACGTACGCCGCCCTCGGGCTGTACGTGCTCTCCCGTCCGCAGGGGCCGCTGCGCCCCTCCCGCTGGTGGGGCCTGGTGACGGCCGGCGTCCTCGCGGTCGTCGTGCCGGCGCTGTCGGTGCGCACCTTCCGCTGCGGTACCGACTGCGCCTCCACGCTGATGAACAACGCCGTGGTCCCCGAGCTGATCTGGCTCAGCACGGCGTTCCTGGTGCTGTGGATGTTCTTCGCCTTCCGGCCGCTGCTCGAGCTGCTCACGGTCCCCAACGTGCTGCGCTCGATCGCCTGGCTGCGGCTCGTCGTCGCCGTGGTGGTGCTGGTCGCCCTGGCCCGGCTGCACCACGAGCTGGCCGACCCGAGCTTCCGGACCGTCTCGCGCACGCTCTACAACACGCTGCTCGGCGGGGTGGTGAAGCCCGCCGGCTTCCTGGTCGCCCACGCGGCGTACTTCGGTCCGGCGGTGGTCCTGCTGGTGCTCACCTGGCGTCGCGCGGTCGGGGCGCTGAAGGACCTCGGCCTCGGAGCAGTGGCCGTCACGACCGGCTTCCTGTTCATCGCGATCACCTGCGAGGCGCGGATCCTGATGAACGAGTGGCCGATGTTCGTGCTCCTCGCAGCCATGGTGGTCGACCGCCTCGACTGGCGGGCACGGTCCCTGGCGGTGTTCGCGGCACTGAGCGTGGTCGCCTCCCGCATCTGGTTCCCGATCTACGAGGGGCGCGGCCCCTGGACCGGTGACTGGCGCAAGTTCCCCGACCAGTACATCGGGATGAGCCTGGGCCTGAAGATGACCGTTCCGTCGTACCTGATGATGGGTGCCGGGGTGCTGGTCTGCGCCGTGGTGCTGTGGCCCCTGACGAGGCGCGGGAGGAGCGTCCCGCCGGCCGCGCGGGCCGACCGGGTGCCCGAGGACCCCCGGGAGCGGGACCGCTCAGCCGTGACCGGCTGAGGTCCGCTCGTGGTGCTCGCGGCGGGAGGGCCGTCCCGCGAGCGTGTCCGCGCTGACGAAGTAGAGCGGCCGGCGCATCGACTCGGTGTAGATGCGGTTGAGGTACTCCCCCACGATCGCCATCAGCGAGAACTGCACCGCGAAGAAGCCCGAGGTCACGATCATCTGGCTGGCCCAGCCCGGTGCGCGCGTGCCGACCGCCGCCACGACGAGCAGGTAGACGACCAGGAGCAGCGAGATGAGGAACGCCGAGGCCGCGGCCCACTTCATCAGCCGGATCGGCAGCGTCGACAGGCCGATGAAGGCGTCGTACATCGCCTTGACCATCTTCGCGAAGCTCCACCCGGAGGTCCCCTTGACCCGGGCACGCCGGTCGTAGGGCACCCGCACCTGCTCGAAGCCCGTCCAGGCGACCAGCGCGAAGGTGATCCGGTTGTGCTCGGCGAACTGGCGGTAGCAGTCGAGGACCCTGCGGTCCATCAGCAGGAAGCTCCCCGTCGTGAACTTGCTGCCCGCCGGCATCGCGTGGCGCTCCAGGGCCCGGTTGAAGGCGCGGCTGGTGAGCACCTTCCACCGGCTGTCCTCGCGGGAGCGACGCTCCCCCCACACGATGTCCGCACCGGCCATCCACGCATGCACGAACTCGAGCACGGTCTCCGGCGGGTCCTGCAGGTCGCAGGCGAGGGTGGCGGTGGCGTCCGCGTCGTCGGAGACGTGCGCCAGCCCGGCGGTGAGCGCGGTGTGCGAGCCGAAGTTGCGCGAGAGCCGGACCCCCCGGAAGCGGGGGTCCTCCGCCGCGATGCGCTCGATGACCGCCCAGCTGCCGTCGGTGCTCCCGTCGTCGACGAGCAGCACCCGGAAGGTGACGTCCGGGGCCTCGAGCAGCGTCTGGCGGACGGCGGCGGCGTAGTCGTCGAGGTTCTCCACCTCGTTGAACACCGGGGTGACGACCTCCACGACGGGCGGGGCGCTCATCGCGCGGCCTCCTCGTGGCTCCAGGAGCGGAACCCCGGACCCAGCAGCTCCTCGAGCTCTGCGTTGTGGGGCGCGTAGGCGCGACGCAGCCGGGACATCACCTCGACGTCGACCTCGGGGCCGGTCTCCGAGGCGTTGACCCCTTCGGCCTGTCCGGCCAGGTCCGGCCGCGGGGTCACGCCGAGGTGGCGGTGGACGGCGGCCGTGGACCCACCGGGGTCGGCGACGAGGTCCTCGAACCGGCACACGAGGACCTGCGAGGCGGGGAAGTGGTCGAGCCAGGGGCGCAGCATGCGGGCGTACAGGCCACGGCTGAAGTAGGCGTGCGGCCGGGCGTAGCGCAGCTTCGGCGCGAGGTTCGCCTCCCGCTCCTCCTCGAGTGCCAGGGCGGTGGCGAAGTCCTCGTGCTCCATGCCGTTCATCACCGACCAGCGGTAGTTGGACAGGGCGCGCTCGGCGGGCTCGCGCAGCACGAAGACCAGCCTGACCTCCGGGAGGTCGCGCGCCATCCGCTCGGCCGCCGCGGGGCTCTCGAGGTAGTTGGAGCTCTTCTCGCCCACCACTGCCTCCGGCGGCGCGTCGGCGAACCACCGCGCCGAGTAGGCGTCGAGGCCCTCGGCGTAGAGGTCGTCGACCAGGAAGAACTTCGGCTCGGGACGCAGCGGCTTGGCCACCCAGAGGTCCGGGTGCCGGTCGAGGGCGGAGACCAGCCAGGTCGTTCCGCTGCGGGGCGCGCCACCGATGACGAAGTCGGGCAGCCGCCCGGTCACACCGCTCCCCCGACCTCGTCGACCGCCGCGAGCAGGGCGGTCGTGGTGGCCTTCTGGTCCGCGTCGTCGAGGGTGGTGAACAGGGGCAGCACCATCGAGCAGTCGCTGGCCCGCTCCGAGACCGGCAGCGAGACCCCGCCCGCGGAGTACGCCGGTTCGCGGTGCGCCGTCATCACCCCGGCCCTGGTCGCGATCCCGTCGTCGAGCAGGCGCTGCATCACCGCGTCCCGCCGGTCGGCCGACCAGCCCTCGAGCCGCACGGCGTAGGACTGGACGTTCCAGGACACCTCGTTCGGCACCACGGGCGTGCGGATGACGGGGTGCCCGGCCAGCGCCTCGTCGTACCTCGCGGCCAGCTCCTGGCGGCGGCGCACCATGGCGGGCAGCCGGCGCAGCTGCTCGATCCCCATCGCGGCCTGCAGGTCGGTCAGCCGGTAGTTCCAGGCCACCTCGACATAGGACTCGCGGATCACCGACGACGAGGCGCTGCGCACCCGGTCGTTGACGCTCATGCCGTGCTGCCGCAGCAGCCGCAGCCGGTCGGCGTGCTCGGCGCTGGAGGTCAGGATCATGCCGCCGTCGCCGGTGGTGACCAGCTTGCGGGGGTGGAAGGAGAAGCAGACCAGCTCGCCGTGGGAGCCGATGGGGTCGCCGTGGTAGCTGCTCCCGATCGCGCAGGCGGCGTCCTCGACGATCCGCAGCCCGTGGGAGTCGGCCAGCGACCGGAACGCCACGATGTCGGCCGGCAGCCCGAGCTGGTGCACGAGGACGATCGCGCGGGTGCGGTCGGTGATCCGCCGCTCCACGTCGGCGACGTCTAGGTTGAACGTGTCCGGCTCCACCTCGGCGAAGACCGGGACGGCGCCCGCGTGCACGACGGCGTTCGCGGTGGCGATGAAGGACATCGACGGCACGATCACCTCGTCGCCGGGACCCACGCCCGCCGCCACGAGCGAGAGGTGCAGCGCGGTGGTGCACGAGGAAACCGCCACGGCGTGCTCGGCCCCGCACTGCTCGGCCATGGCGTGCTCGAAGGCCTCGACGCGCGGCCCCTGGGTGACCCAGCCGGACTCGATCACCTCGCGGACGGCCTGCCACTCGGGCTCGCCCATCTCGGGGCGGGCGATCGGGACCCGCACGCTCACGCTTCCCCCTCCGGGACTTCCCAGTTGTGGGCGACGTCCTCGGACAGGGCGGTCGCCCAGTCCGTGCCCTGCTCCTCGTGCCAGGCCAGCAGCCGCTCGAGGCCCTCGCGCAGGCTGACGACCGGCTTCCAGCCGAGGAGGTCGGCCGCCTTGCCGGCGTCGGCGTACAGGCGGAGCACGTCGCCCGGTCGGCTCGGGTGCATCTCCGGGGTGAGGTCCGGGCGGCCGACGACGTCGGCCACGACCCGGGCCAGCTCGAGGATCGGGATCTCCGCACCGTTTCCGACGTTGATGGTCTCGCCGACCGCGGCCTCGCTGGAGCCGGCCGCGAGGATGGCGCGGGCGGTGTCCTCGACGTAGGTGAAGTCACGGGTCTGGCTGCCGTCGCCGAAGATGATCGGCGCGAGCCCGTTCATGCCGCGCACCAGGAACTTCGGGATCACCTCGCCGCTGTCGCCCTCGTGGTGCGAGCGGGGCCCGAACGCGTTGAACGGCCGGATCACGACCGTGGGCATGCCGTAGGTGACGTGGTAGGCGCGGGTGTAGGCCTCGCCGGCGAGCTTGGAGCCGCCGTACACGGTGTGCGGCCAAGTGGGGTGGCCCTCGTCCATCGGCACCCTCTCGGCGGTGCCGTAGACCTCGCTCGTGCTGCAGTAGACGACCCGGTCGACGCCGTGCTGACGGGCCGTCTCCAGCACCTTCAGGGTGCCCAGCGCGTTGACCTGGTGGTTCTGGACCGGCTGGTGGATCGAGTGGCGCACCCCGAGACAGGCCAGGTGGTAGACCACCGAGGCGTCGCGCACGACGCCGGCGAGGGCGTCGTCGTCGAGGAGCGAGGCCTCGACGAGGTCGGCTCCCGGCACGCCCTCGATGTTGGCCGCGTGGCCGGTGGACAGGTCGTCGAGGACCGTGACCGGCCCGTCGTCCGCGAGCAGCCGCACGAGGCTCGAGCCGATGAAACCCGCCCCGCCGATGACCAGGGGTCGCTTCTCCTCCGCCATCTCAGCCCTCCACCGTCGTCCGGACCTGGTCGGCAACATACTCCTGCTGATCGGCCGTGAGCTCGGCGAACATCGGCAGCGAGAGGCAGGTCGCGGCGTACCGCTCGGCGTGGGGCATCGAGCCCGGCTCGTAGCCGAGGTGCGCGTAGGCCGGCTGCAGGTGCACCGGCGTGGGGTAGTGCACGCCCGTGCCCACGCCTGCCTCGGTGAGCTTCTTGCCCATGTCGTCCCGGTCCGCGACCCGGATCGGGTAGAGGTGCCAGGCGGGGTCGGCTCCCGGGGCGACCGCGGGCAGCGTGACGCCCTCGATGCCGGAGAGCAGCGTGCGGTAGCGCTCGGCCGCGCGGCGCCGGGCGTCGGTCCAACCGCGGAGGTAGCGCAGCTTGACCGCCAGCACGGCGCCCTGGAGGCCCTCCATCCGGTAGTTGTAGCCGACCTCGACGTGGCGGTGCCGTCCCTGCTGCGCGTGGTCGCGCAGGCGGCGGACCCGGTCGGCGGCCTCGGGGTCGTCGGTCACGTACGCGCCGGCCTCGCCCACGGCGCCGAGGTTCTTGCCGGGGTAGAAGGAGAAGCACGCGGACTGGCCGAAGCTGCCCGCGGGGCGGCCCTCGAGGGTGGCCAGGTGCGACTGGGCGGCGTCCTCGATGAGCGGTATGCCGTGACGCCGCGCCACCTCCTCGAGCTCGACAAGGGGCGCGGGGTGGCCGTAGAGGTCGACCGGCAGCAGGGCCTTGGTGCGGGGCGTGATCGCGGCCTCGGCCTGCTCGGGGTCCAGGTTGCCGGTGTCGGGGTCGACGTCGGCGTAGACGGGGGTGGCGCCGACGTAGCTGATCGCCCAGGTGGTCGAGATCCAGGTGTGCGGGGTGGTGACGACCTCGTCGCCGGGGCCGACCCCCGCCGCGATCAGCGCCAGGTGCAGCGCCGAGGTCCCGGAGTTGAGGCCGACCGCGTGGGCCCGGCCGGTGTCGCGGGCGAACTGCTCCTCGAACGCCGCGACGTTGGGTCCGAGGATGAAGCCCGTCTCGTCGAGCACCGCGGCGATCGCCGCGTCCACCTCGTGCCGGATGGGTTCCAGCTGGGCCTTCAGGTCCAGGAAGGGCACCTTCATCGTTCTGCTCCTCGTCGTCGGGTCAGCGCAGGCTGCGCAGGGTTCGAGCAGGGACACCGGCGACGACGGTGTGGGCGGGTACGTCGTGGGTGACCACGGCTCCCGCGCCGATCAGGGCGCCCTCACCGATCTCCACGCCGGCCAGGATCACCGCGCCGGAGCCGATGCTGGCGCCGCGGCGTACGAGCGTGGGGACCAGCTCCCAGTCGCCGGCCGTCTGCGGGGTCCCGTCGGGGCGCGTCGCGCGGGGCAGCACGTCGTTGGTGAAGCACACGTGGTGGCCGACGAAGACCTCGTCCTCGATCGTCACCCCCTCGCAGACGAAGGTGTGGCTGGAGACCTTGCACCGGGCGCCGACCACGGCGCCGGCCTGGATCTCGACGAACGGACCGATCTTCGTCTCGTCGCCGATCGTGCAGCCGTAGAGGTTGGCGAAGCCCACGACGGAGACGCCGTCGCCGAGCACGACGTCGTCCGAGATCCGGTTCAGCTCGGTCACGTGCCGACCGTTTCACCGACCGGGAGCTCGACGGAGGCGCCGCGCCGCGCCAGGGACTCCTCCGAGGCCGCGAGGATCCGGACGATGCGCAGGCCCTGCTCGCCGTCGGAGATGGGCGCCTTCCCCTCCTGCACGCACTCGGCGAAGTGCTCGACCATCACGCGGAGCGGCTCCAGCGGCTCCAGCCGGGGGGCCACGACGTCGCCGGAGCGGTAGGACACCGCGATGCGGCGCTTGCTCTCGCGGTCCGGCGTCGAGTCGACGCCGCGGTCGTAGATCTTGAGCCGCTCGGAACGGTCCAGCTCGTCGTACAGCGCGCTGCGCCGGCTGCCGCCGACCAGGAAGTGGCGGATCTTGACCGGCGAGAGCCAGTTGGCGTGGACCGACGCGATCAGCCCGTCGCCGTAGTCGAGGTGCAGGTAGGCGACGTCGGCGAGGTCGTGACCCTGGTGCGCCTCGCCGAACGCCACCACGGACCGGGGCAGCCGGCCGACGAGGTGGTCCATGATCGAGAGGTCGTGGGCCGCGAGGTCCCAGAGCACGTTGACGTCGTGCTGGACCAGCCCGAGGTTGATGCGCACGGAGTCGACGTACTGGATGTCGCCGAGCTCGCCGGAGTGCACCGCCTCCGCGAGCCGCCGGACCGCGGGGCTGAAGAGGAAGACGTGGTCCAGCATCAGGACGAGGCCGCGGTCGCGGGCCAGGGCGACCAGCTCCTCGGCCTGGGCCACCTCCTGCACGAAGGGCTTCTCCACCAGCACGTGCTTGCCGGCCTCGAGCGCCTGCTTGACCAGGAGGTAGTGCGTGGCGACCGGGGTGGCCACGCACACGGCGTCCACGTCGTCGGCGGCGAACACCTCGTCGCTGTCGGTCTCCTGCCGGGCCGAGGGGAACTGTGCCCCGATCGTGGACAGGCGCCCCTCGTCGCGGTCACAGATGGCGACCAGCTCGGTCGCCGGGGAGGCAGCAAGGTTCCGGACGAGGTTGGGGCCCCAGTAGCCGAGCCCGATCACAGCAACGCGCACGCGGGCACGCTAACGCGGCGCAGGGGTCCGACGCGACTGGGGTAGCCTCCGCGCATGCGGGTGGTGGCGCGCGGCTCTGCGGCGCTGGCCGCCGGTTCCGCCGTCAGCGGACTGCTCGCCTACGTCTTCTTCGCGCTGCTGACCCGCGCACTGGGAGCGCAGGACGCGGCCCCGGTCTCCGTGCTGTGGACCTGGTGGGCCTTCGCGGCGGCGTTCCTCACCTTCCCCCTCCAGCACTGGATCGTGCGCGCGGTCGCGGCGCGGGGGTCCGAGGGCGGGGTGCGGGCGGTCAGGGGCCGGCTGCTGCTCGTCGCGATGGCCGTGGCGCTGGTGGCCTTCGCGGGCGCGTGGCTCCTGCGCGAGCGCCTCTTCTACCGCGACGACGTGCTGTTCCCCCTGCTGGTCGCGATGGTGACGCTCGGCTCGGCCCTCGTGGGCGTCGTGCGCGGGGTGCTCACCGCGCGGAGGCGACTGGTGGCCGTCGGCCTGGCGCTGGTGCTCGAGAACGCCGTGCGGTGCGCCGGCGCGCTCGTCCTGATGGCGTTCTCGGTGCGCTCGGCCGCGGCGTACGGCCTCGTCCTGGCCGGCGGACAGCTCGTCGGGTTGCTCTGGCCGAGCGCCCTGCGGCTGCGGGGCGCCGGCGACGAGCGGGCCGACCCCGCGTGGCTCGCCTTCCTCGCGGGCGCTGCCGGCGGGCAGGTCTCGGCCCAGGTCGTGCTCACCGGTGGTCCGGTGCTGCTGGCGCTGCTGGGGGGTACGCCGGCCGAGGTGACGGCCCTGTTCGCCGCGCTGGCGCTGTTCCGGGCGCCGTACACGCTGGCGATCGGGGTGCTGGCCCCGGTGACGGGCCGGCTGACGGACCTCGTCGTACGCCGGGACCTGGAGGCCTTGCGCCGGGTGCGCCACCTCGTGGCCGGCGGGACGCTGGCCGTCGTGCTGCTCGCCGCCCTGGCCGGCGGCCTGGTCGGGCCCTGGCTGGTCCGCGTGGTCTTCGGCGCCACCGTCGAGGTCTCCCCCGCTGCTGCGCTGCTCACCGCGTCCGGCTGCGCCCTCGCGCTGGGCAACCTCGCCCTCACCGTGATGGTGATGGCGTTCGACCGCGCGCCGGCGCTGGCGCGCAGCTGGACGCTGGCGCTCCCGGTCGCCGTCGGGCTGGCGCTCGTCCTGGTGGCCACGGGCACCTCCGCCGTGCTGGCGACGTGCTCCGGCTTCGTGGCGGCCGAGGTCGCGGCCTTCGTGATGCTGGTGGTGGTCGAGGTGCGCGCCGCCCGTCAGCTGGGGGGCGTGCAGCAGTCCGCGCTCAGGTGAGCGCGGCGGGCTCGGGGGGCTCGGCGGGCTCGCCGGCGAACCAGCCGGAGGGGCCGATGTCGGTTCCCATCCGCGGCACGTACTGGTCGAAGTAGATGCGGGCGATCAGCTCGCGCCGGCTGCGCACGCCCGCCTTGTCGAAGACCGACTTCAGGTGGTCCTGCACGGTGTAGGTCGAGACGTGGATGGTCGAGGCGATCTCCTTGGTGTCCACGCCCTGGAGCACCAGCTGGGTGACGTCGCGCTCGCGCTGGGTCAGGTCGAACGCCGCCACCACGAGCGGGACGATCTCGGGCGGGCGGGCCTCGTCGATGGTGACGACGACGTCGCCGTGGGTGTCGCCGCGGGGGCTCAGCGGGGTGGCGTGCAGCACCAGCCACATGCCGCTGCTCGAGCGGACCCGGCAGCGCGGTGGGGTGGTGGTGAGGCCGGCGGCGAAGCCACGAGCGGCGCCGACGAGGGCGGCGATGATGCCCGTGGGGGTGGCCGCGGCCGGGCCGCCGGCGAGGTCGGCGAGCCGTTCCTCGGCGCCGGCGCTCATCTGCTGCACGGTGCCGTCCGCCCCGACCACGAGCACCGCGGGCCCCATCGACGGCGACGGCGGGGCATCCGCGAGGCGGGTGAGGAGGCCGGCGCGCATGCCCGCCGACATGGCGGTGGACACCGAGGCGAGCACCTCGAGGTCGGACTGGTCGAAGCCCTCACCGGCGCCGGGCTCGCGGAAGATCGCCGCGCCGCCCCACACCTGGCTCCCGTCGCGGAAGACCACGCGCGCCTCGTCGGCGTACCCGTAGTGGGGTCGCATGAACTCCACGAGGCGTCGCGACCGGTGCACCTGGCCGCCGGTGCGCGCCTGCACCCCCGCGGCCGGGAACTCCTGCCTGGCCAGGGAGATGAACGCGTCGACCTCGGGCTCGCCGTACTCCCGCAGTCCCCACTCGTCGTCGTGCTCGTCGCGGCCGTGGAGGTCGCCGAACTTGTAGGTGCCGGTGAGCAGCAGCGTGCTCGGGTCGACCGTCGCGACGCAGGCGGCGACGTGCGGCACGGCGCGGCCGATCGAGTCCAGCGCCTCGGTCATGAACGTGTTCAGGTCCAGGCCCGCCCGAGCGACCACCTCGACGTCGCGCAGCACGCGCTGCGCCATCAGCTGCTTCGCCACGGAAGTCAGTGTGCTGGGCAGAGGCCACGGGGCGCCATCCCACAAATGTGGGGGGTGCCCGGATCCCAGACCAGCGGGCCGGGAACCACCCCCGCCCGTGGGATGTCCCCCCGCCTGCCCGAGCCCCCACCGTGGTGGCCATGGAGACCACCGACGCCATCGAGATCCCGCCCCAGGGTCCGCTGGACGAGCACGGTCGGCTGCTGCACGAGGACGACCCCGCGGCCCAGCTCGCGCTGTCCCTGGCCAACCTCGCCGACACGCTCACCCGGTCGGGACTGCGCTGGAGTGATCTAGTCCGGCTGCAGGTCGAGACCCCGGACGCGGGACAGCTCGCCGGCGTCTTCGACATCCTGACCGAGCACCTCGTCTCGGTGGGCGCCACTCCGCGCACCCGTGTCGTCGAGGTGCCACGTCTCCCGGTGCACGGCATGACCGTGCGCCTCGGCGCCTCGGCGCGCCGGCCTCAGAGCCTCTCGGGAACCAGCAACCAGTGGGCAACACCTGACCGAAGGAGCGTCATGACCAGCACCGACCTCACCTCCCCCGTCCGCGTGGAGGACCTCGACTTCGTCCACCCGCCCGGGCACCCGGAGTACGGCGCCGCCCGGATGCCGTGGAACGTCGCGGTCGACCAGCGGCCGGCCGCCGTGGCGCTGCCGCGGAGCGCCGAGGACGTGGCGGCGGTCGTCCGCGCAGCCGCCTCCTCCGGTCTCCGGATCGCCCCGCAGGGCACCGGACACGGCGCCTCGCCGTTCCACGGGGCCGACCTGCACGACGTGGTGCTCCTCCGCACGACGGCCATGACCGGCGTCAGCGTCGACCCCGAGCGGCGTACGGCCCGGGTGGAGAGCGGTGCCGTGTGGGAGAGCGTCGTCGACGCGGCCGCTCCGCACGGCCTGGCCGTGCTGCACGGCTCCTCCCCCGACGTCGGCGTCGCGGGCTACTCGCTCGGCGGCGGCCTCGGCTGGTACGCGAGGAAGCACGGACTGGCCTGCAACAGCATCACCGCGGTCGAGATGGTCACCGCCGAGGGAGCGCTGCTGCGCGCGGACGCGGACCACCACCGCGACCTGTTCTGGGCCGTGCGTGGCGGTGGCGGGAGCTTCGGGGTCGTCACGGCCCTCGAGCTCGAGCTGTTCCCGATCGCGGACGCCTACGCGGGCATGATGCTCTGGGACGTCTCGATGGCCGAGCCCGTCCTGCGCGAGTGGGCCGCCTGGAGCGCCACGGCCCCCGACGAGGTGACCACGTCGTACCGCGTGATGCGGTTCCCACCCATGCCCGAGCTCCCGGACTTCCTGCGCGGGCGCAGCCTCGTGGTCGTGGACGGCGCCGCCCTCGGCGACGACGACTTCGGCGCCGCCCAGTTCGCTGGCCTGCGCGCGCTGGAGCCGGAGATGGACACCTTCGCGAGGGTGCCCGCACCGTCGCTGGCCCGGCTGCACATGGACCCCGAGGGGCCGACGCCGTCGGTCGGAGGCAGTGCCCTGCTCGGCGAGCTCGACGAGGCGACGATCCGCTCGTTCCTCGACGCGGTGGGACCGGACGCCACGACCTCGCTGCTCGTCGCCGAGCTGCGCCAGCTCGGCGGCGCACTCGGCCGGCCGCACCCCGGAGGCGGCGCCCTGTCGCACGTCGAGGCGGCGTACGTCGCCTTCTTCGTGGCCATCGCGGCCACGCCGGAGATGGGCGCCCAGGGGACGACCGACACCGACCGGGTCCTGGCCGCCCTCGCCCCGCACTCGACCGGTGGGAGCTTCCTCAACCTGGCCGAGCGAGCGGTGGACCCGCGCACGGGCTACACCAGCGCCGCCTGGGAACGCCTGCGCTCGATCCGCACCGAGGCCGACCCGACCGGCGTCCTGCTGGCCAACCAGCCCGTCCCGGGACGGTAGAGCGGTCGGCGAGCCCGCGGAGACGGTGGTTGAGCCTGTCGAAACCACTCACGGGCTCAACCACCGATGGGCTCAACCGCCGGCGGCGCCCTCCAGGAGGTGCTGGACGAACCAGTCGCGGGCGAGGCCGGCGGCCTCGGCGAGGGTGCCGGGCTCCTCGAACAGGTGGGTGGCGCCCGGCACGACCTCGAGGCGGTGGGGGCAGCACAGCTGTGCCTGGGCGTCGCGGTTGAGGCCGAGCACGACGGTGTCGTGGCCGCCGACGATGAGCAGGGTGGGTGCGGTGACGGCCGGGAGGCGTGAGCCGGCGAGGTCGGGGCGGCCGCCGCGGGAGACCACCGCGTCCACGTGAGCGCCGGGGTCCGCTGCCGCCCAGAGAGCGGCGCCGGCGCCGGTGCTGGCGCCGAAGTACCCCACCCGGCACGTCACCGCGTCCGGTCGTGCGCGCAACCACGACGTGACCGAGGTGAGGCGCCGGGCCAACAGCCCGATGTCGAACACGTTGGCGCGGTCGCGCTCCTCCTGGACGGTCAGCAGGTCGAGCAGCAGCGTGCCGAGGCCGGCGCCGCGCAGCACGTCGGCGACGAACCGGTTGCGCGGGCTGTGCCGGCTGCTGCCGCTCCCGTGCGCGAACACCACGACCCCGGAAGCGGGCTCGGGCAGGTAGAGGTGCCCCCTCAGCTCGGCACCGCCCTCGACGGGGATCTCGACCTCACCGTCGAAGTCGCCCACCTGCTCCGTGCCACCCGCCCCGGGACGTCCCGCCGCGGCATCGAGCAGCACCGACACCTCGTCGTCGGTGGTCGGCCGGAAGTCCCGGTAGTGGTACCCGACCGCCAGGAACGGCTCCGGTGTCGAGAGGCAGACGACCTCGTCGGCCTCGGTGATCTCACCGACGGTGTCCGCAGGAGCCATCGGCACGGCCAGGAGGACCTTCCGGGCCCCGAGGTGGCGGGCGACCTCGCAGGCGGCGCGTGCCGTCGACCCGGTGGCGATGCCGTCGTCGACGACCACGGCGGTCCGGCCGTTGAGGTCCAGTCGTGCCCGGCCGCGGCGGAAGCGTGCCACCCGCGAGGCCAGCGCGATGCGCTCGCGCGCCTCGACGTCCCCCACCGCGTCGTCGCCGATGTGGGTCTGGGCCAGCACCTCCAGGTTGAGCACGCGTACGCCGCCCTCGCCGATCGCGCCCATCGCGAGCTCGGGCTGGTACGGCACCCCCAGCTTCCGCACCACGATCACGTCGAGCGGCAGTCCCAGCCGGGTGGCCACCTCGAACGCGACCGGCACGCCACCGCGCGGCAGCCCCAGGACGACGGCGTCCTGGCCCCGCAGCTCCTCGAGGCGCTCCGCGAGCTGCCGCCCGGCGTCCTCCCGGTCAGCGAACACCACGGCCTCCGCGACCAGCGAGCGCTCCCGACGTCCCGCGCGTCATGCCTCGATCGTCGGCGTGGAGGCTGGCCACCGACAGTGCCGTTGGTCCCGCCTGCGGAGTCAGGGCGCCCGGTTGACGAACCTGAACTGCACCCGCACCGAGTCGTCGAGCGGGACGCGCAGCGTGGAGTCGCTCGGCGACCACCGCTCCGGCACCAGGAAGAGCGCCCCGTCACCCTGGATCAGCAGCCGCAGCCCGCGGTAGCGGAACCGGAAGCCCGCACCCTCGCTCGCCGGCAACGCCGTCTCCTTGACGATGCCGTCGGTGAGGAACAGCCGCTCCCGGGTGTCCAGGATGACCGGCGCCAGCTCGTCGAGGTGGCGCGCGGTGCGCATCCCGTTGCCGAGGCCCGACCACTCCGCCACCGTGGCGGTCGCCCAGAACAGGCAGCCGACGATGGCGACCAGCGCGAAGGCGAGCACGCCGCGCCGCAGCCCTTTCGTCTCCTCCGACCTCGAGGTCAGCCACGCCGGGGCGCCGGGCAGCCGCATCGCGTAGAGCAGTCCCCCGCTCCCCGCCGCGACCAGCAACGGAGTCACCAGCGGGTAGAGCGACCACGCTCCCAGGACGGCGTACCCGCCGATGAGCACGACGCCGAGCAGGATCGCCGCCACCGACACCACCAGCAGTCCCCGCACGACCGTCGTCGGCAGCGGGTGGCGGCGCACGGCGAGGTGCAGCAGCAGGAGACCCGCGCCGCCGAGCGAGATCGCGAGCAGCGGCACGAGCAGCGCCTGCGGACTGCGCATGACGTAGTCCTGGGTGCTCAGCCCCACGGTGTCGACGTCGAGGCCGAAGTAGCGGTACTGCGCCCGCGAGGAGACGTAGCCGAAGTAGAACAGCAGGGTGGTGAGCAGGGTCGCCGGCGCGACGATCGTGCTGCCGAAGCTCCACCACTTCTCGAACATGGCCGCCCGAGACGACTCGTCGGCCACCTGCTCAGCCTCCGCCGTCGTCCGTGGCACCTGTGTCCGGGGCCTGGGTGTCGGGTGGCCTGGGTGTCGGGGGCCTGGGTGTCCGGGGCCTGCGTGTCGGTCGACTCCGGGCTCTGCGACTCGCCGTCGGTGCTCCCGTCCGTCGTCGGCGAGGGCTCCAGCGGGATCGACTGGGGTCCCTCGCTCTCGACCTGCCCCCGGAAGCTCGCGCACTCGGTGGCCGCCTCGGGCGGACAGCTCACCACCCCGGAGGTGAACGACATCTCGCCGCCGTCGGTGTTCTGTGCGGTCCACGTCACCGCGACGAAGCAGCCGCCCGACGCCGTCACCTGCACGCCCGAGGCGAGACAGGAGGGTGAGTCGCCCGGGCAGTCCTCGCCTGACTGGGCGAAGTCGCCCGAGGGGTCCAAGGCGACGCCGGTCACGGTGACGCCCCAGCCCTCCGGGAGGGACGGCGGCCCGCTCCAGCTCACGTCGACGCACTGCAGCGTGTCGGAGACGACCGTGCTGCTCCCCCCGATCGGCAGTCCCGGCAGCTCGACCGCCACGGCGCCGCCTCCCCCGCCGGTGTCGCCCTGCTCGGTCCCGTCGGTGCTCTCCGCCTCGGGCGCGGAGGTGTCGATCTGCGCGGGCGACTCGTCGGCCGAGCCGCTGCTCCCGCCATCGCCTCCCCCGCCCCCGCCGCCGCAGGCAGCCATCCCCAGCACCAGCAGCAGCACCGCGACCGACCTGCCCAGCAGCCTCATCGCGACCCCTCCTCGCCGTGCCACCGCTCATCGTGCCGGGCGTGCTCGTGGGTCAGGCCGTGGCGGAAGTACGTCTCGTAGTAGGCGTTCTCGACGTGGTGCACCTGCAGCCACACGCCCGGCACGTGGATCGTGTCGCAGTGGGCCGGGAACCGGCCGTGGGTCTCGTGGATGTAGGTGCAGATGTCGCGCACGCAGGCGATGACGTCCTGGGAGTAGTTGCTGGCCTCGCGGAGGTACGCCGCCCCCTGCTCCTTGCGGTAGATGCGGGAGAAGAGCGCCTGGTCGGTGTAGACGCCGCCCGGACCGAACTTGTCGGCGACCACCGCGTCGACGGCGTCCGCCATCGAGGCGTAGTTCGGCGGGCACATCGCCTTGATCAGGTGCTCGCCGTCGTGCCGCAACCCGACGGTGGTGGCGCGCAGGTCGGCGTACCTCGGCAGCGGCACGTGCCACCGCAGCACGTCCATCGGCCGCCACCGCGGTGTCGCCCACTCGAAGCCGAGCATGGGCCCGTAGCGCTTGACGAACTTGGGGTCCCCGAGCAGCACCGGCGGGGCGATGGTGGCGTGGATCCAGGCGCCGAGCCCCATCGCGTCCGCGGTGAGCATGAGGTTCTGCAGCAGCAGGTCGGCCTCGATCTGGGTGCGCATCGCCCACAGCGTGCCGAGCGGGAGCTTGAGGTCCTTGTTGAGGAACCCGTTGCGGACCCACTTCCTCACCCCCGCCGGCCGGTAGAAGTTCCGGTCGTCGACCAGCGTCGGCCGCGCTCCCGCGGGTTGGGTGAGGAGGTACATCAGCCCGTTGATGTACTGCCGGGAGAGGTCGACCACCGGGAGGAGGATCGTGGTGCCGGGCAGGTTGGACAGGAACCGGTTGGAGTCGAGGTACGCCGGGAAGTCGCGGTCGTCGCCGGCCACGTCGATGCGGTGGTCGAGCACCTTCACCTTCGCCTCGGCCGCCCGCGCCAGCAGGGTCGCCTCGTCGAACACCTCGGCCCGCCCGTCCTCGGGCGGTGGCAGCTTGCGCAGGAAGTAGGTCCCGGTGTCGTTGACCAGGAAGAAGTGGGTGCCCTGGGCGTTGTCGGGGCTGCCGGCGGTGCGCCCGGCCATCGTCAGGTTGGGCTTGGCCATGATCGGCTCGCCGTTGCGCGGGTCGTTGAACGGCCGGTCGGGCATGGTCAGCCCGGTGCACCCGGTGAGCGCGATCAGCACGGCCTCCTCGAGGTCACTGAGCGGCGCTCGCGGCTCCACCGAGCGCCAGCTCAGCGAGCCTGCGTCCAGCGAGCTGCCCCGGCTGACCCGGTGGGTGCGGCGGCTCCAGATCGCGTCGAGCAGCGGCCGGCGCAGCAGCGACTGGAGGCCCTGACCGACCCCGGACGCGGCCGAGCCGGTGCTCATGGCCGCGCCGCCCGTCGGGATGCCTCGGCGGCGGGCACGACGGGGCGCCAGGGCGCGAACGCGTTCGCCCCGCGCGGCAGCACGGCCGCCAGGTCGGGGCAGTGCCGCAGGACGAGGCTGGTCATGCCGTTGTTCGCGACCCAGTCCATCCCGAACGGCGAGTAGACCTCCGGCCGGAAGTCCGCGGTGAGGAACCGGTCGCTCTGCAGCCGCCGGGAGGCCATCAGGATGAAGATCCGGAACGCCGTGTCGGAGAACCCGAACCCCTCCGGCGGCGTCTCGCCGAACAGGCCGACGATCGTGTCGACCTCGTCGACGCTGCGGTAGACCTCGCGCAGGCGGCGTACGGACTCCTCGTTGCTGGTCAGCTCCTCCCAGTGCCGCACCCGCGGCCGGTGCAGCCCCTCGCGGAAGTCGTTGTAGCGCGGCACCCCACGGCGGCGGGTGCGCACGAGGTCGACGACGGAGAGGTCGATGACCTCGCCGTCGCGCTCGAAGCGCTGCAGCGCCCGCGGGAAGTTGTGCAGCGTGATCGCGCCCGGGTGCGCCACCCCGAAGGAGTACAGCGCGTCGTCGAGCCCGAACAGGCGCAGCTGCTCGTCGGCGTCGGTCCCCTGGATCTCCAGGAAGTCCCGGCGCCCCAGCACCTCGCCGGTCCGGTGGCTCACGAACCTGTACTCGTCGGGCAGCAGCGGGTGCATCCGGTAGACGGTCACGAAGTCCTCGGTGAGCGAGTACGGCGCCGTGTGGTGGTCGGGCACCGTCTTCGGGATGCCCACACCGGAGTGGCTGTCGACCAGCCAGATGCCGAGCCGGGTGAGCCAGTCGTGGGCCGGCGGACCGTTCCAGTTGGCCTTCAAGCCGATGTCGATCACCTCGGTGCCGAGGATGGCGGGCGTCCACTCGACGGTGTGGATCTTGGCGATCAGCGCCGAGACGATCAGGCGCGCCGTCTGGTGGACGCGCTCGTCGCTCCAGCCGCGGTAGTGCCCCCGCAGCTCGTCGCACAGCAGGTTGTGCTCGCGGGCGAAGAGCGTGTGCAGCCCGCTGAGGCCCAGCCACCAGCTCTCGTTGAAGCCGGTGACCTCCTGCCCGTTGAGGTCGGAGGGCAGGTAGCCCTCCGGGGTCATCCGCAACCGCGCGCCCTCCCGGATCTCGGCGGCCCGCGCCGCGTCGCTGCCGTAGACCTCCGAGCCGTCCCACCAGTGCGAGGCGAGGTTGGCGAAGACGGGGTGCCCGGTCCCCCGGCCCCCGTCGGCGAAGGGCACGTTGCCGGCGATCCGCATGACGTCCTCCGGAGGCCCGCCGGGCGTGTTCGTCCAGGTCTCCCCCGGAGGCATCCGGACGGCGACGTCGTGCTCCCCGAGGCGGTAGCGCTGGTGGTTGACCCAGTCGTGCACCTGGAACTGGATCCACGCCGCGGCGAGCAGGTTCAGGGAGCGGGCCGGCAGGAACCGGTCGCGGTGGAGCAGCTGCCGGCTGACCGTGACCGGGTCGGGCTCGTCGTACAGGTCCGCGCGGTCGACGGGCCGCAGGTTGCGCCCGAAGGTCGCCCCGACGGCGCCCATGTGCGGGACGGAGAGGTCGTTGTTCGTCCCGTCCGTCGTCCGGGCGATCCGGGCCTCCTCCGGCGGCGGGCCGGGCGGCGTCGGTCGCGCGGCCGGAGGCGCGTCGGGGGCCTCGGTGTCGATGAGGTTGTCGCGGCGCAGCTCCTGGCGGAACGCCTCGAGGTTGAGCAGGCCGAGCCGGACCGGCAGCCGGTGCCACTCGACGTGCCGGTTCAGCACGCGGAAGGCTCGGCGCACCAGGCCACCGACCACCACGTTGTGCAGCGGCGGCGGCGACTCCCACCGCAGCCCGAGCCGGTGGGCGGCGCTGGCGTCGTACGCCGCCTTCCGGGCACGGTTCAGGTTGCCCAGTGGCCGGAACTCCTCGGTGGTGTTCCACGGGTTGAACGCGGTCGCGTCGATGGCCCGCGCCTCGGCCAGCGCGTCCACGGTGCTGAGATCGCACCGGGGCAGGGTGAGCACGGCGACGGGCTCGGGCGGCGACACCCGCTCGGACCACTCGACGCCGGTGTCCTCGATGGGCGTCGACTGCTCGTCCACGAACCGCTGGACGCACAGCTCCATCTCCACGGGCCCCTGGCGCAACCTCTCGCGCGCCTCGGCCGCGAGGTGCTCGGGGTCGCCGTGGGACCCGCGGTGTCCGGCCCTCGCGTGGGGCGCGGGACGCAGGAGGTAGCGCACCGCGAGCTCGGGGCCCCAGCGCATCGCGCCCCGGCTCCAGTAGGTCTCGGTCACCACACTGCGCACCGGCCGCTTCCGCGCGGTCAGCACGTTGCGCAGCATCCGCCGCGTCTCGCGTACGCCGAACAGCCGCACCAGCCTGACCAGCCCGAGCGCGCGGTCGACGCGCCCCCCGGCCGTGGCGCGGGCGAACTCGACGAACTGCCGGGCGTCCCGGGCATGGGAGACCGGAAAGTTCGTCATCAGCAGGTCGTGCACCTCGTCGTCCGAGACGTGCACACGCAGGGCCGCACCGCGCAGGTCGGGCTCGGTGTCGGGCCGGGGCGTGCCCGAGGCGTTGGAGAACCGCACCACCGTGGGGTACCTCGCACCGGTACGCGCGAAGCCCGCCTCGAGGTCGGGCGGCAGGTCGAGGAACCGCAGCTCGGCGCCGTCGAGGGCGAGCGTGGAGCGCGCGTGGAAGGCGCGGTCGACCCCGTGCGGGACCCCGTGGGAGCTGGCGGCCTTGCGGACCTTCAGCTGCACCCGCATGATCTCGCGGGCGAGCCCGTCGAACTCCCGTCGCTCGGCCTCGTGACTCCCACCGACGGGTGTCTCGGACCATGCCTGCGCGCGCGTCGCTTGCCGGGATCGGTCGGTGCTTCTGTCCTCGAGCATGGCGCCCTCCGCGGAGTGTCACACGGTGCCCACGTGTCACATCCGCCTTCCACGGTGTTCCTGTGCGGAGGAGGCCGTCAATAGCCCGGAGGAACCTTTTGCCGCGCCGGTCGCCGAGGCGCCCCCACCCACCGGTGCGGTCGCCCCGGCTCTGGTCACCAGAGTGGCCCGGCTGCTGTACTGGTCGTGCTCGAGCTCGGTGGAACCGGAGGTCGGTGGCGATGGCCAAGACAGTCTCTCCAGGCACGGTCGACCTGGAGCACGGCACCTTCTCGGCCAACGCGGTGCCCGACGTGTTCGACGCCCGGGACCTGGACTACCGGCCGCGGCTGCAGGTGCTTCCGGGCGAGCTGCAGTGCCGCCCTCGGGACCGGCACGTGCTGAGCCAGCAGGGCAACTCCTGCACCGGTCACGCGGTGGCCGCGATGGCCAACGCCGTGCTGGCCGCGCAGGGCGACGATACGCACGTGAGCCCCTACATGGTCTACGCGCTCGCCCGTCGTTACGACGACTTCCAGGGCGACGCCGACGTGGGCTCGTCGCTGCGCGGCGCGCTGAAGGGTTGGTACTACCACGGGCTGCTCCCTGACACGGACTGGCCGGCGCTGGACACCTCCCCCGAGCCCGACCTGGACCACGACCCCGACGTGGCGGCGGCGGCCAGGAGGCGACCGCTCGGCGCGTTCTACCGGGTCAACGCGACCCGCCTCGACGACCTGCAGTCCGCGATCACCGAGCTGTCGGCCATCGTGGTCGCCGCCTCCATCCACGAGGGCTGGCGCACGCCGGTGGTCTACACCCGCACCGTCAAGCGCCGGAAGCAGCAGATGCACGTCATCAGGAGGACCAGCGCCACCAAGGCGCTGGGGGGCCACGCCTTCTGCCTGGTCGGCTACAACGAGGTCGGCTTCCTCGTGCAGAACTCCTGGGGCCCGGAGTGGGGCAAGGACGGGTTCGCGACCCTCCCCTACGACGACTGGCTGGAGTCCGGGTACGACGCCTGGGTGGCGCGCCCCGGCGTACCCTCGCTGGTCTCGGAGCGGACCCGGCGCAAGGTCTTCACGCTGGCCGGCGGCGGGCTGGTGGACGCTCCCGGACCGGACCTGGCCAACCTCGCCCGCCACGTGGTCAACCTCGGCAACGACGGCCGCTTCTCGACCTCGGGCCGGTTCACCTCGTCGGCCGCCCAGCTGGAGCGGGTCTTCGCCGCGATGACGAAGCGGCAGGAGCAGTGGGAGGGGTCCCCCCGCCGGATCGTGCTCTACGCCCACGGCGGCCTCAACAGCGAGGAGAGCGGCCTCGACGTCGCCCAGCGCCAGGTGAACTGGTGGCTGGGCAACCGGGTCTACCCGATCACCTTCGCCTGGCAGACCGGGTTGTCGGAGACACTCGGTGACCAGCTCGCCGACATGTTCGGCACGCAGACGCCCGCCGGCGGCTGGCCGTTCAACCTCTACGAGCAGGTCGACCGCCTGGTCGAGAAGACCGCCCGGTCGCGGCTGCGATGGGTCTGGCAGGAGATGAAGGAGAACGCGGCGCTGGCCTCCGAGCCGCTGCCCCGCGACCATCGGAAGCTGCCCGCGGAGGAGCTGCCCGGCGCGTCGCTGACCGTCGCCCGGCTCAAGGAGCACCTGCGCCAGAAGGGCAACCGGGACACCGAGGTCCACCTCGTCGGCCACAGCGCGGGCTCGATCTTCCTGGCCCACCTGGTGCAGCGGCTCGTCGAGGCCCGCATCCCGGTCGCCTCGCTGACCTACCTCGCCGCTGCCCAGCGCACCGATGAGTGGCTGCAGCTCGTGCTCCCCCACCTGCGCAGCGGGGCGGTCGGGTCGTTCACCGCCTTCGGGATGGACCCCATCCGGGAGCTGGACGACGTGGTCGGGGGTGCCGGGGTCTCGATCTACCACAAGTCGCTGCTCTACCTCGTCTCCCGGGCGCTCGAGGTCGCTCCCCGGGGAGCCTCGCGCACCCTGCAGGCGGAGATCCCGCTCGTCGGCATGGCGCACTTCGCGGAGACCGAGGTCGGGGGCACCACGTTGGCCAAGGCCGTCGAGGATGTCGGCGGCGAGCTGCTGTGGTCCCCGAACGCCGCGCCCTCGCGGTCGCGCTCCGACTCCGCCTCGCACGGTGGCTTCGACGACGACACCGCCACGATGACCTCGGTGCTGCTGCGCATCCTCGGACAGGACACGGTCGCGCCGGGCAACGAGTTCGTGCCCAACCTGCCGGCCCCCGAGGCCGGCAGCCTGATCGCGAGCCGTCCGACGGCGCTCGAGGACCAGCCACCGGAGATCGTGATGTCCAGCGTCGAGGGCCAGGCCACGACGGCCCGCGGCGCCCAGGGGGACGGCCGGGCGCCCCACGCGAGGACGGCGTCGGCCGCGCGCCGGGGCAGCTCGCGGCGTGGGGACCGCGTGGTCCGCGACGCCATGGAGCGTGCCGGCTGGACGAGGGCCTAGGCGGATGTCGGTCCCGAGCACGCCGGGCACGGTCGCGGAGGTGCTGGCAGAGCTGCGTGCGATCGCGCAGTCCCTCCCCGCGACCGACGGCGCGGCCGTCTTCAACGCGGTGTACCTCGACGTGACCGAGCGCATCGCCCACGAGCTGGAGACCGAGAGCTTCGCGGACCCGGAGCTGATGGCCGAGCTCGACGTGCGCTTCGCGCGCCACTGGATCGCGGCCTGCCGTGCCGCGTCGGCGGGGCGGCGTCCTCCTTCCGCGTGGCGCCCGCTGTTCGAGCTGCGCGCCACCCCGGGCGTCCTGCGCGTGCAGCACGCCCTGGCGGGGATGAACGCCCACATCGAGCACGACCTCCCCCTCGCCGTGGTGGAGACCTGCCGGGCGCGCGGCGTCGACCTCGGCCGGAGGTCGGTGCGCAGCGACTACGACGCGGTCAACGACGTGCTGGCAGCGGTCGAGTCCGGGATCCGGCGCGGCTTCCTCACCCGGGTCGGGCAGCTCGTCGACGACGAGGTCGGTCCGCTGGTGCACCTGGTCAGCTCGTGGAACATCGACAAGGCGCGCGACCTGGCCTGGGTGAGCGCGGAGACCCTCTGGGCGACCCGGGACCTGGACTTCCTCTCCACCCGGTTCGTCGCCGCGCTCGGGCACACCGTCGGGATGACCTCGCGCTACCTGCTCACGCCGCTGGCGCCCCGGCTCGCCGCGGTGGTCGACGACGGGTGAGCGGGGTTGCCCCCGTCGATCTCGCCGTGTGAGTACAGGACCCAAGTCTTCTGGCAGTCGTCGATGCGCCGATCCAGGAGCAGCGGCGGCCTCCTCCGGACGCAGGGCGGTAGGGCGGAAGCGCAAGGTGCGTGGGTTGCGGTGAGAGCCGGTGCGATCTGATCGTCGGCCTACGTGCGCCTGGTGAAGCTGAGCTTCCCGGTCCCGAGGCGAGTGGTGTTGTAGCGCGGGTTGTGCGCCAAAGAATGATGTCGCGGGCAGAGCAGGCGGCCGTCCTTGACGTTGGTGTCGCCGTTGCGTCCCCAGGCGATGTCGTGGTGCGCGTGACACAGACCCGGTGGGTAGTCGCACCCCTCGGCGGTGCAACCACCGTCACGGATCGCAAGTGCGATGCGCTGGGCCGTGGTGTGGAACCGCTTCTTCCGGCCGACGTCGAGGGGCTGGCCCTTGCCCCCGAGGACGGACGGGATGATCCCTGCCTCACACGCGAGCCGTCGGGCTTCGGTGGCAGAGATGCGGCCGCCGTCATCCAGGACACCGGCGCCGAGTCCCTGTAGGAGCTTCTCGAGGTCCATCGTGATCACCACGCTGGCGGGGACGCCGCCGGCGTCGGGGATCCGGTCGGCGGGGTAGCGCTCGACGTACTCCGCAAAGGCTTGCCCGAGACGCTCCGCGCTGGGACGGCCTGCGACCGGTGCCGATCCGTCGACCGCGGCCTGGTGCTTCGGTGCGGCCAGGGCGAGGAGGGCCTTCTTGAGCATGCTGGCTTGCAGGGCGGGGAGGGTGAACCGGCCGTGCACGCAGCCCTGTCCGTCCTCGGTCATCGTCAACCGAGTCTTCTGCCGTGCCCGCTCCTCTTCCTTCTCGAGCAGTCGGCGCTCGTGCTCCTCGGCCACCTCGGGCGCGACGACGTCGAGCAGATGCCGGCCGAGGATGCGCAGCTCGTTGGCGTCGTGGTGCTCGGCCTCGGCCAGCAGGTGCCGCTCGGCGTGGGTCTTCAGCGCGGTCAGGTCGAGGTCGCGGTCGGCGACCAGGTCAGCGGGGATCTCGTCGAGGCGGGCGACGGCGTGGCAGATCACCCCTGCCTGCTCGGCGACGATGTCGCCGGCAGCGAGGGCACCAGCGGTGGTCGGAAACGTCTCGAGGTCGCGGGCCGTCTTCACCCGCCGGTGCGCTTCCTTCCGGGTCAGCCTCGTCTCGTGCGCCAGCCAGTTCGCCGTCGAGGTCGCCCCGACTTCGGCTGCCACGTCGCGGGTCTGCGCGTGCGCGAGCACCGCTCCGTCGACGGCCGTCAGGGTCGAGGCCAACGACGTGACTTGCCGGCAGAGCTCGCGCAATTCCGCGTCACCGAGCCCGAACAGCGGCAGTCCGCTGGCTCCGCGCAGCGACGCCGTCGCCTCGGCGACGGCACGGACCACCGGGTGAAGATGCTCGGTCGGTGCTGCGGACATACCTCATCCAAGCACCGACCACCGACAACCCCGGGGCCGAGAAACCCCTTCTCCACAAGGGAATTCGTAGCAATCTGGGGGCACATCGGCACCGTCGAGAGCATCGACTCCTCGGTCATGATCACGGGCTGCAGCGGTGGACCGAACGCCGTTGTGCGACCGGTGTCCTTCCGCGTGCGGCCGGATTGCACTCTGATGGCAGCCGATGAGGGCATCCATCTGGCATCAGGTGGCGCGACCAGCTGCAGCATCCGATGGTTGCGCCGGCGCTGGGTGGTTGTCAGGTTCACCTGTCCGGACGCGGGGCAGTCGAACCACCACCCGGTCCACGTGTCGACTGCCTCCGGCAGGCGTGGTCCGTCGCTGATCTGGACGCGCCATCGGGGCTCCTGCAGTTCATCGGTCCAGCTTTCCAGAGCCTTGGCCGCGACGGCGAGGCCAGCTCGCGTCGGCATAGCCACCTCGTTCCGCGGCACCGCTTCATTTGGGCGAGCAGGATGACGGCTTGCGGTGCGCGACTCTATGTTGGCGTCATGAGCGCTCCGACGGATGTTCCTGACGGCTACAACACGCCGGTCCCGAGCACGATCTTGACGCCGGACCGGGTGGAGACGCGGATCGGAACGCTGGAGTTCATCGACGGCTTTCCTAGCGACGAGACGGCCGCGAAGGTCTTCGACCACCTGGACTTCGTCAGGGGGGTCGAAGTGTTCCTCCAGTGCGTTCCGGCCGCCTCGATGGAGGGTCTGCGAGCCGGGCTGACCGACATCGGCTGCGACGCCGCCCACAAGATGGGGATCGCAGACCATCTCCTGGACTCCAACCCGCTGTTCCTGACCGGCAACACAGACACTGTCTACGCGCTCGCGATGCTCGACCTGGACCGTGACGGTCCGACGGTCGTCGAGATACCGCCAGGGTGTGGTCCCGGCACCGTCAACGATGCCTGGTTCCGGTTCGTGACCGACATGGGCGCCCCCGGACCCGACCGCGGCGCTGGGGGTCGCTACCTGTTGGTGCCCCCCGGGTACGACGGCGCGATCCCTGATGGCTACCACGTCGCCCAGTCGCGTAGTCACACCAACTTGCTGGCGCTTCGCGGCTTCCTCGTTGACGGCACGACCGACGCAGCGACCGCGATGTTCCGGGACGGCGTCCGGATCTATCCGCTATCCGGCGCAACGCACCCGCCGGAGATGGAGTTCATCTCGTTCTCTGGCAGGGCGTTCAACACCATCCACGCCAACAACGAGTTGTTCTACACGGAACTCGCCGACGTGATCGCCCGCGAACCGATCGAGGTCATCGATCCCGAGACCCGGGGTCTGCTCGCTTCGATCGGAATCCACAAGGACCGTCCCTTCGAGCCCGACGAGCGGATGCGCGCCACCCTCGTCGACGCCGCCGCAGTCGGGAACGCCTCTGCTCGGGCGATCTGCTTCCAGACCCGCGACCAACGTGCCTACTTCTTCCCCGACCGCCGATGGAAGACGGGCTTTGTCGGGGGCGACTACCAATGGCTCGATGGGGACGGGCGCGGGGGACGCAACCTGGATGCCCGGACGCTGTTCTTCTACCAAGCGACGCTGAACACCCCTGCGATGGCACTGGAGATGGTCGGGGTCGGGTCCCAGTACGCGCTCACGGAGAGAGACGCCTCTGGCGCGTACCTGAACGGCAGCAACACCTACCGCCTCACCCTCCCCCCAGAAGTCCCCGCCAAGGACTTCTGGTCGCTGATCGCCTACGACCCCCAGACCCGCTCGGAGCTGCAGACAGGCCAACCCCTGCCGAGTCGCAGCAGCGAGAGCAACCACGATGAGCTCACCTACAACGACGACGGCTCCATCGACCTGACCTTCGGGCCGACACCTCCCAGTGCTCACCGCGGCAACTGGATCCAGACGGTGCCCGGCAAGAGCTGGTACGCGATCCTGCGCCTGTACGGACCGTTGGAGCCCTGGTTCGAGAAGACCTGGGTCCCCAACGACATCGAGCGGCTCTGATCCGCAAAGGGCCTGATCAGGGCCGCGACGCCCTGGGCCGGCGACCACCATCACCTCCACCGGCACCGATCGCGGCCTCATGAAGAGTTCTCGAACCCACGGGCGTCCGACCTAGCGGGCGGCGGCCCCCGCTTCGGCAGCTGCGGGCAGTACGGGTCATGGCCGTTCGGGCAATGGGCCCCGCCCATGGAAGGTCAAGGCCCGACTGCCATGGTCCGGATCACGAAACGCCCGGTATTGCCGCTGGTCGCGCAGCCCGCATCTTCGTCGCCCCTGCACTGACCGGTCACCTACTGCGCGGGCGGTCCCGCCAGGCCGCCGTGGCCCACAACGCCCAGGCAACCAGCACCGGCTGGAAGAAGAGCCGCATGAGCCGCTTCTGGTCCGTGTCGAGGCCGAACGCGTCGTTGCCCTCGACGTACTGCGCGATGTTCCCGGGGAAGATTGCGACGAAGAAGGCCGCGACCACGAATCCCACGGTGACGCGGCCACGCCCCCAGGCCAGAAGCGCGGCTCCCAGGCCTATCTCCACGAGACCAGAGACCAGCACGACAGGGCCGTCGTCGACGGGGAACCAGGCCGGGACCTGGGCGCGGAAGTCGTCGCGGGCGAAGGTGAGATGGCTGGCCCCTGCGCCGACGAGGGTGGCGCCGAGCACCCAGCGGGCCAGGGTACGTGGGAGTGAAGTGGGCGCGGCATCAGTGAGGGTCATGACCCAGCATCGCACTCCGGACCGTCCGGCCGTTCTCCCGCGGATGCGCTGCCGCGTCCGCTCGTGCCGCTGTCTGGCCGGGGTGCCCGACCATGCCACAGTGCTCGTGTAGACGATTTTGTCTACATCGCCTACGATCGATGCCATGGGTGAGACGACGACGATCCGCATCAGCAGGGTGACGCATGCATCGCTGACCCGATTGGCCACCGAGCGCCACGAGACCATCGACGAGACGGTGAGCCGGGCGATTCGCGCCCTGCGCCAGGACGCTATGGGTCGAGACCTTGCAACCGAGCTCACTGACGATGAGGCGGCTTGGCTTGATGCTAACGCCGGGTGACGTTGTCGACCTCGAGCTCGGGATGCCTAGCGGCAGTGAGGCTGGACTCCGTCGGCCGGCTGTCGTGGTGACGGCGGCCCGAGTCCTGCGGGGTGGGCCGAACGTGGTTCAGGTCGTGCCCTTGACCCGCACCATTCGCCAGAGTGGCGCTGAGGTGATCATCGACCCCGACGAGCTCAATCGTCTTCAGGCGAGGTCGTCGGCGCAGTGCCAGCATGTGCGCTCCGTCGCCACCACTCGGATCCACGAGCAGACAGGAAATATCGGCCCGGTGCGTCTCGGCGAGGTGCGCGAGACCCTCGCGCTGCTGTTGGACCTGTGACGACCACTCCCATTCGAGTGCCCGGGCACCAGCCGCAGCGCGCTGTCATGCCGCATAGTGTGCGCGGGAGCGCGCGCGGATCTGCCGCGATCCGCGCGGCGGGAGACAGATCGGTGCGACTGGGATGCGTTCGTGACTTTCGCGCCCTACGCCTTCTGCGATGAACTCGGGCGGCTGACCCCACCGAGGGACAACCGGACTACACGTAGTGACGCCCGATCCTGCCGCAGGCGGCCTCCGGCTGCTCCACCTTCACGATCCGCGTGAGGTGGAGCTCCCGGAGTCCCGCCCTTCGAGGGAGGTCGCCAGCTCGCGGTCGATCCAGCGTCCGATCACCTCGACCACGTAGGCCCGCTCGCTGCGGTCGAGCGGGTACCCCTTCGCGATGGCGTGCCACGTCTCCAGGCAGCTGCGGCAGCAGGTCGCGGTGGCGTGCTGGGCCACGAAGACCGGGTGGTTGCGATAGGGGGTCTGCCGACCGTCGTTGCGCGGCTCGGCCGGCGCCAGGCGCTCCGCGATGATCTCCGCGGCATGCGCCCGCATCGTCCGCGGACCGCGCAGCTCCGCCGTGGCCCGCTCGCGCCCGCGTAGGTGGAACCGACGCCCGAACGGCCGCGCGCTCGCGCGGTCGATCCGGTCATCGATCTCGGCGGGGTCGGGCACGCCCCCAGACTAGGCACGGCACGGTGGCCGACGTCTCCGCCAGGCTGCGAACCATCAGTGCCGACCACGCGCGACACCCAGTCAGGTCCCCGGGTCCGTCTCCCCGTCGCGTCGGGCGTCGCCCTCCTCGGTCGCGCGGACCCCTGCCACGGCTGACTCGAGCGTCGGCACGTGGCCGGTGACGGCGGCCAGGAACTCCTCGCGGTCGAGCCGGTAGGCGAGCACGGGCGAGGCGGCCACCACGGTCGCCGTACGTCGTCCCGAGCGGAGGAGTGCCACCTCGCCGAAGCCGTCGCCCCGGCCCAGCCGGCCGATCGGGGTGCCGCTGCGCGAGACGTCGACCTCCCCCTCGGCGATCGCGAAGTAGCAGTCGCCCTCCTCTCCCTCCGCGACCAGGGGAACCCCCGGCTCGAACCTGACCGGTTCCAGCGCCCGGGCCAGGCCCTCGACGACCGGCGGCGGCAGCAGCCGGAACAGGGAGAGCGACCTGAGCAGCGCGATCTCCACGACCGGCACGTGGGCGTGCTGGTCGAGCCGGACCAGCCGCCGGGCACGAAAGGCCACGAGCACGGGAAGCAGCGCCCCGACGCCCGCCAGGGCGAGGGCGCTGCCGCCGAGGGCGACCAGGACCGGCACGATCGTGGCGCCGAGCGCGATGCCCGCCATCATCAGTCCCTCGGCCACTCCGAACACACGGGCGATCCGGTCGGCCGGGACCGCCCGCTGGAGCAGGGCGCGGGTGGCCACGTCGAAGAGGGCCCGGCCGCCGCCGACGGCGACGAGGAGGACCACCACCAGTGCCGGCACGGTGGTGAGGCCGCTGAGCGCCAGCGCCGTTCCGAGCCCGAGCGCGGTCACCATGATCACCGGGCCGAGACGCCGCCCCACCAGCAGCGCCGCGGCCGCGCCGAGCACGACACCGCCGGCGCCGTAGGCCATGTTGAGGTAGCCGACCCAGGGCTCACCGGCGTCGAGCACGTCGATCGCCAGCACGACGAAGAGGACGTCCAGCGCGCCGACGACCGTGTACTCCGCCCCCAGCAGGCCCACCATCAGCCGCACCGGCGGCTCCTGGCGCAGGATCGCGAACCCGCTCGGAGCGTGTCCGGGCTCCTCGGAAGCGACGTCGCCGGCCGTCGACGGCAGCCGGGAGGGCATGACCAGCAGCAGCGCCAGCGCGTGCAGCGCTCCGGCGAAGGCGCACACGTGGGCCACCGACCCGAAGGACAGGATGAGCGCGCTGGTCGCGCCGGCCAGCATGACGCTGACCCCCTCGAGCCAACCGATGACCGCGTTGGCGCCGGTCAGCTCGCTCACCTGGCGGCTGACCGAGGGCAGCAGCGCCGCCTGCGCGGGCCGGGTCGTGGTGACGGCCACCGACGACAGCACGGCGCCGAGGTAGACCAGGGCGGGCGCGGCCCCGGCGAAGATGAGCGCCGCGGTGGCCACCGCGGTCACCGCCTGGGCCAGGTAGCCGCCCGCGAGGAGCAGCACCGGAGACCGCCGGTCAGCCAGCGGCGCGAGGACGGGGGCGAGCAGGGCCGCCGGGACCAGCTGGACGAGCACGACCAGGCCCGCGGTCGTCGGTCCTCCCTGGTCGTAGGCGTAGACGAGGATCGCGATCCACATCAGGTACTCGCACAGCACGAACAGCGCGTACGCCGTGAGCACCCGGCGCAGCGCCGCGTTGCCCGCCATGGACCGGAAGATCAGGAGACTGGACCCCATGGCGCGCCTCCCCTGCGCCTCAGATCCGGCCCGAGCGTCGACCGGCCACGGCCCGGACCCGCGCGTCGACCTCGGGCACCGCCGCCATCAGCTCGGCGAGCTCGGCGTCGCTGAGCACCAGCAGGTCGAGGTCGGTGCGCGCGGTCACCGTCGCCAGCCGGGGATAGCCGAACCCGGCTCCCCAGTCCAGGGCGGCCAGCTCGCCGAAGAAGTCGCCGGGACCCAACGTGCCGAGGGAGCCTGCGCGGCCGACGACGTCGGCGGCGCCGTCGAGCAGCACGAAGAACTCCCGGTCCACCTCCCACTGCCGCACCGCCGCCGCGCCCGCGGGGACGTGCCGGCGCCGACCGGCCGTGGCGACCCGGCCGAGCCACCGTCCACCGATGTCGTGGAACAGCGGGATCGCCCGCAGCCGGTCGACCAGGTCACCGGACGCGGCGGGCCAGCCGGCGGTGAGGTCCGCGGTGAGGTCCGCGGTGACGTCCTCGCTGCCGATCCCGGCGCTCGCTCCCGCGCGCGGCTCCCCCGGACCCGCGGGCGGGACGGGTCGGGTGGCGAACCAGTCGAGCACCTCCTCCACGTCGGTCCACCTGGTCCCGTGGTTGAGGATGCAGCAGCGTACGGCGTACCGGCCGCGCAGCCGGGTGGAGGACACCAGGCCGCGCCCCGAGTCGGCGAGACCCGCCACGAGGGCGGCGTTCAGCTCCTCGAGTCGGCCCTCGTCGTCCAGCCCCGGAGGGTGGCGCCGGAAGCACACGATGCCGAGGGTGACGGGGGCGAGGAGCTCGAGCTCCGGATGCTCCTCGACGTGCCCCTGCGCCTGTCTCGCCAGCCCCAGTGCCCGGTCCACCGCGGCGGCGAAGGCGGGAGCACCGAAGTACTCCAGCGACAGCCACACCTTCAGCGCCCGGCTCGTGCGGGTCAGCTGCAGGCCCCGCTCGCCGAAGTTCACCTCACCGTCCCGGGCACGGGTGTCCTCCAGGTAGGTCGGGTGGATCTCGAACGCCTCGCGCAGCAGGTGGCCCTCGCGCACGAGCAGCGCCCCGCACTCGATGGGCTGGTGCAGCCACTTGTGCGGGTCGAGGGTCACCGAGTCGGCGAGCTCGATGCCCTCGAGCAGCCGCCGTCCCGTCGAGGTGATCGAGGCGAATCCGCCGTACGCCGCGTCGACGTGCAGCCACGTCCCGTGGCGACGGCAGACCTCGGCGACGTCGGCGAGCGGGTCGACGGCGCCGGTGTTGGTGGAGCCGGCGACGGCGAGCACGGCGAGGGGTCGGCTGCCCGCGCGGCGGTCGGCCGCGAGCGCCGCCTCGAGGGCGTCCACCCGCATCCGGAACTCGTCGTCCACCGGCAGCACCCGGAGCTGCTCGGGCCGGAAGCCCAGGTTGCGCGCGGCCCGCGCCAGCGACGAGTGCCCCTGGTCGGAGACGTAGACCACCAGGTCGTCCCGCATGGCCCCGCTCAGTGCCTCGCGGGCACAGGCCAGCGCGGTGAGGTTCGCCGCCGAGCCCCCGGAGACCAGGGCGCCCGCAGCCGTCGGCGGGTAGCCGATCCAGTCCGCGAACCAGCCCAGCACCACCGTCTCGAGGTGGCTCGGGCCCGAGGACTCCATCCAGTTGCCGGCGTCGATGTTGAAGGCGCTCGCGACGAGGTCGCCGAGGACGCCCGGCCAGGTCCCCTCCCCGGGGACGTAGGCGAGGTAGCGGGGGTGGTCGATCCGGCTGCGGTACGGCAGCACGTCGCGCCCCAGCCGGTCGAGCAGGGTGGTGAGGTCGCTCCCCGCCTGCGGGAGGGCACCGTCGAGAGCCTCGGCGAGCTCCGGTCCCGTACGCCGCAGCAGCACCGGCTCCTCGGACCGGCGGGTGGCACGGTCGACGAGCCAGTCCACGACCTCGTGGCCCAGCCGTCGCATCGTCTCCGGGTCCAGCGCGAGCGGGTCGTCGGCCATCTGCCCCCCTTGGGCGAAGCACGCTCCCAGCACCGTATTCCTCTGCCGCGCACGTGGGAATGGCTCGCCGGGTCCACCCGAAACTGGACCAGTTGGACGAGTCCGGAAATGGGGGGCGAAATGGCTCGGCCGGAGCGTGGAGCCGCACCTCCGGCCCTCGTTCCGGACCGTGCGGACGGCCTGCGTCTCGCATCGCCGAGCCGGAGCTCGACCTGCGGGCCCGATGGATGAGATTCCCCTTGCCAGGCAGGGCATTGCGCGACGCCGAGGCAGCGACGCCGCTCACGCCGACCTGGCGAGCGCCGACCGGGCACCGGGGGTGTCCGAACGCCACGCGGGTCCGCCACATGCCCACTCGCCGGGCCACGCGATCGCTGTCGGCGCTGGAGTCGGCGAGAGGTCCACCTCGCTCGCCATGCTTCCGATACGGCGCCCGTTCGGGCTAGCGTACGCTCGCCCATTTGGGTCATCGGAGTCATTTCGACCTAAACGGGCTGTCCCGTCGCCTCCCCCCGAGCGAGCTCATGCGAACACGATTCAGATCCCTGTTGCCCCTGGCCCTCCTCCTGCCCCTGGTCGCGGCCTTCCTGGCCCCGACCGCCCCGTCGGGTGCGGCCGCCTCGCGCCTGACCAACGGCTGCACGCACACCGCCCGCGGCATCCCCAGCTGCGGCGCCTACGTCGGCGGGGCCTACGGCGCCAACTCCAACGTGGCCCCGTGGGAGAAGTACAACGGCCGCGCACTCGGCGTCCACCGCACCTACTTCGGGCCCGGCTCGGTCTCCTCGGCCGTGAAGATGGCGAAGGCCGACGTCGCCAAGAAGCGCGTCCCGTGGATCAGCTTCAAGGCGCCCCACTCCTGGTCCGCGATGGCGTCGGGCAAGGGCGACGCCTGGGCCAAGAACCTCGCGACGAAGCTCAAGGCCGTCAACGGCCCGGTGTGGGTGGCGGTGCACCACGAGCCCGAGGGCGACGGCGACATCCAGACCTGGAAGCGGATGCAGGAGCGGCTCGCGCCGATCATGCGCAAGGCCGCGCCGAACCTCGGCTACACCGTGATCTTCATGGGCTACCACCAGTTCCACGGCGCCAAGAAGTACTCGCTGGCTGCCACCTGGCCCGACACCAAGATCGACGTCGCCGGCTTCGACATCTACGAGAAGTACGGCGTCAGGGGCGTCAAGGAGTGGAAGCAGTTCAGCAAGCACTACTTCGCTCCGCTGAAGAAGTGGTCGGCCAGGACGGGCGTCCCGTGGGCCCTGGCCGAGACCGGCTACAGCGACGCGGCCGCCAAGAAGAGCCCCAACCGGATCGTCAGCATCTACTCGGCGTTGAAGAAGTACGACGGCATCGCGTTCTCCTACTTCAACACCAACCTGCACAGCAAGGCCAACTGGAAGCTCAGCCTGGCCGCGAAGAAGAAGGCATTCAAGGCCGTCAACAAGTCGGCCGCGAAGCGGTCCTGACCGACTCCCCTCTCCGCACGGCGTGTCCTCACGGCCCGGTCCGCCACCGGGCCGTGAGGACCTTCGTCACTTCCGGGCCCCTGGTGGCGGTCCCACGATGGAGCAGTGACCGGCCCAGCCCTCGGAGAGGCGACCTCCCAGCGCCCCCACCCGAGGGCCGTCGCGTGGCGAGCCGTCGCGCGGTGCGTCGCCACGACGGCGGGGATGCTGGCGCGGCGGGAGATCCACCTCCCGCGCGAGCACGTCGGCGAGGTGGTCCGCTTCGCCGACGGCACGGCCGGGCGCGTCTACCGGGAGACACGGGTCGACCGGACGGCGGCGCAGCCGTGCGTCCTGCTGGTGTCGTTCCGCCTGCGAGGGGTCCGCGGCGCCGGCCACGCGCTGTTCCGCGTCGAGAGCCTGCTCAACACCCCGCTGTTCGTGGGCTTTCCCGGTTTCGTCTCCAAGCTCTGGCTCAGCCACGACCAGCGCGGGACCTACCGGGGCCTCTACGAGTGGGACGGGCCCGCGCGCGCCGAGGCCTACGCCCGTTCCCTGTGGCGGGTCCTCGGGCTCGTCAGCGCCCGGAGCTCCATCGCCTACCACGTGCTGCCCGGTCTGACCCGTGACGAGGTGCTGTCCGGCCCCGAGCACGAGGACGCCCCCGGCGAGACCAGCGAGACCAGCGAGGACGCCTGGTGGCGCGTGGTGACGGCGGCCTGAGCCCGCCCCCGGACGTGCTCGTGGTCGGAGCCGGGCCGACGGGTCTCGCCCTCGCGCTGCAGGCGCACGCCCATGGCGCCGAGGTGCGCGTCGTGGAGCGTCGGCCGGAGCAGGCGCGGCCCTCGCGCGCGATGGTGGTGCACCCGAGGACGCTGGAGAGCCTGCGCCCGCTCGGGGTCGCCGAGGCGCTGCTGGCGCGTGGCGACCGCGCCCCACGGGGCGTGCTCCACCTGGGACGCAGGGACGTCGCGGTCCGGCTCGGGGACGTGGCGCTGGGCGACACGGCGTACCCGCACCTCACCCTGCTCCGGCAGATGGACGTCGAGGACGTGCTGGCAGCCGCCCTGCTCGAGCGCGGGGTCGAGGTCGAGCGCGGCGTCGAGCTCGTGGGCGCCGCCGCCGTCCGCGGCGCCGAGGCCCGGGCACGTGCCCTCCTCCGGTCGGGCGACCGGCTCGAGGAGGCGACCTGCCGCTTCCTCGCGGGCTGCGACGGGCCGGCGAGCACCGTGCGACGGCACGCCGGCCTCGCCTGGCGCGGCGCGCCCTACCGCGAGGAGGTCGTGCTCGCGGACGTCGAGCTCGAGGGTGACCTGGCCCCCGGCGCGCTCCACGTGGGTGCCGGGCGGTCGGGGCTGGTGTTCGTGTTCGCCCTGGGCGAGTCGGCGACCTGGCGGGTCCTGGCGACGCGACCCTCGCGCGCCGGGGCGGGCGACTTCGGGCAGCCCGGAGGCGAGGTCGCCGCCGAGGAGGTCCAGCGCCTGGTCGCGGCCGGTGGCCTGCCCGGCCGGGTCACCGGGCTGAGCTGGTCGGCCCGGGTCCGCCTCCAGCATCGGGTCGCCGACTCCTTCCGCGCCGGGCCGCTGTTCCTCGCCGGCGACGCGGCCCACACGCACTCCCCCGCTGCCGCCCAGGGGATGAACACCGGGATCCTCGACGCGGTGAACCTCGGCTGGAAGCTCGCCCTCGCCCGGAGCCCCTCGAGGTACGCCGACCTGCTGGACTCCTACGACCAGGAGCGCCGCCCCGTCGCGCGGCAGGTGCTCGCGCTGACCCACCTGGTGTTCCTCGCCGAGGCCTCGACCAACCCGGTCTCGTCCTTCCTGCGAGGCACGATCGTGCCGTGGGCGGCTCCCCTGCTCCCGATGGCGCTCGGGAGGCAGCGACTGATGGCCGCGGTCGTCCGGATGCTGTCGCAGGGGTGGGTGCGCTACCGGCGCAGCCCCCTGTCGCTCGAGGGCCGTCCCCCGGGCCGTGGCCCACGACCGGGCGACCGTCTGCCCGACCAGGACGTCACCTGCGCGGGCCGGCCGACGCGGCTGCACGACCTGACGGCGAGCCCGGGGATCCACGTGCTGCTCGAGCGGGATGCGCTTGCGCCCGATCTCGGGTCGGCAGCGGCACCACTCGCCGTGCACCGCATCCAGAGCTGGCCGGGCGAGGGACTGGTCGCCGTACGGCCCGACGGGCACGTGGGCTTCCGCTGCGGCCACGCCGACGCCGCACAACTGGACTCGTGGCTGCGGCTGGTCGGCGCGGATCCCGCGCCGCAGGCGCAGCCGCTCACAGGCCGAGCTCGGTGACGACGCGGCCCACGATCTCCTCGGGCGCGAGCTCGATGGCGACCTCGACCGCCTCCTCGTCCTCGGCCGGCGGCTCGAGCGTCTCGAGCTGGCTGGTCAGCATGTTCGCCGGCATGAAGTGCCCGGTCCGGCCGCGCATCCGCTCCTCGAGCGTGCGCCGCTGCCCGACGAGGTGCACGAACACCACCCCGTCCGCCACACCGGTGTGCCCCTGCGCGATGACGTCGCGGTAGGAGCGTTTCAGCGCCGAGCAGGTGATGATGCCGTCCTCACCGGCGATCAACCGGTCCTCGACCCAGTCCGCCACGCGATCGAGCCACGGCCAGCGGTCCTCGTCGTCGAGCGGCCGGCCCGCCGCCATCTTGGCCACGTTGGCCTCCGGGTGCAGGCTGTCGCCCTCCATGAACGGCCAGCCGAGGCGCTCGGAGAGCCGCTGCGCCACCGTCGACTTGCCGCAGCCCGAGACTCCCATCACCACCAGGACCGTCATCCCGCGACCTCCCGCGCTCCGGGGCGCCGCACCTCAGACGACCATCCAGATGACGCCGGCCAGCGCGAACGCCGAGAGCCCCAGTGTGGTCTCCATGACCGTCCAGGTGCGCAGCGTGGTCGGCACGTCCATGGAGAAGAACCTGCTGACCAGCCAGAAGCCGGAGTCGTTGACGTGGGAGAGCACGGTCGCCCCTGCGGCGATCGCGACGACCAGGAGGGTGATCTGCAGGTCGCCGAGGTCCGCGGACTTCACCGCCGGGGCGATGACGCCCGCGGCCGTCGTCAAGGCCACGGTGGCCGACCCCTGCGCGACCCGCAGGAGCGTCGCGATCAGGAAGGCCTGGACGATCAGCGACATCCCCAGCCCGGAGAGGCTGTCGCTGAGTGCGTCGCCGATCCCGCTGAGCTCGAGCACCCCGCCGAACATGCCGCCCGCGCCGGTGATCAGGATGATCGTGCAGATCGGCCCCAGCGCCTCGTCCATGATCTCGGTGACCCTGGCCATGGACGCGTTCGGGCGCCCCAGGACGAGCACGGCGACCAGCACGGTGATCAGCAGCGCCACCGGCGTGAACCCGAGCAGCCCCAGGAACTCCACCCACCCCAGGCCCTCGTCGAGCACGCCGGTCTCGACCAGGGTGGAGAGCACCGTGTCGAAGGAGATCAGCACGAACGGGATGAACAGCAGGCCGAGCACCGTGGCGAAGCTCGGCGGCCGGTCCCCGAGCATGGGAGCCCCCGACTGGGCATCCCCCTCGGGGCCGGTTGCCCCTGCCGGGTGGTCTCCCCGGACCTCGCCGAAGATCAGGTCGGGCACGGAGACCTGGACCCGCCGGCCGAGGAACCGGGACACGAGCAGGACGCCGACGTACCAGGACACGACGGCCAGCGGTACGCCGACCAGCAGCGTCAGCCCCACGTTGCCGTCCAGGATCGTCGCCGCGGCGACCGGCCCGGGGTGCGGCGGGACGATCGCGTGCATCGCCGCGAAGGCACCGGCGGCCGGCAGGGCGTAGGTCAGCAGGTTCCCGCCGAAGCGGCGTGCGACGGTGAGGATGATCGGCAGGAACACGACCAGGCCGGCGTCGAAGAAGATCGGGAAGCCGAAGATCAGGGCGGCCACGCCCAGCGCGAGCGGGGCCCGCTTCGCGCCGAACCGCCCGATCAGGGTGTCGGCGAGCACCTGCGCCCCGCCCGTCACCTCCAGCAGCCGGCCCAGCATCACCCCGAAGGCGACCAGCAGGGCGACCGAGCCCAGGGTGTCGGCGAAGCCGAACATCAGGGCGTCGGGCACGTCGGCCAGCGGGAACCCCACCGCGATCGCGGTGACGACGCTGACCAGCACCAGCGAGACGAACGCGTGCAGCCGCGCCACGACGATCAGCAGCAGGAGCAGCGCCACTGCTCCGGCTGCGATGAGCAGCAGCACGGCAGTGCCGTACTTCGGGTCGATCGCTTCCATGGGCCGAGTCCTCATGTCCGCCCCGGCCGGGTCCGGGGACCGAGGGACTCACCCTGCCTGCGAACGGCACAAGGATGCAAACCACGCCAATTCGGCATCGGGGCCGCCCACATCGCCCGCCGCGCCCATCAGGGGCCCTGGGCACGGGGGCACGGCATGTGGGAGGTCGTCGCGGGCTGACCCCTCGCCTCAGCCCGTACGCCCGTCAGTCCGCGCTGAGAACTGGTAGCCGTCGCGGTCGGAGAACTCCGCCGTCACCGCGAACCGGTCCCCTCGGACGAGCGTGTGCCGCCACTCCACCATCCGCCGCCCGGCGCGGCCGACCCGCTCGATGGCGAACGCCGCCACGTCCTCGTCCACCCGGAGGCACTCCCGCTCGGCCGCCGTCGGGAGCACCGGGCGGATGTGCTCGGTCCCGCCCGTGAGGCGTACGCCGCAGCGCTCGGCCAGCTCGGTGTAGAGCGACGTCTCGGTGAAGTCCGCCTCCAGCAGGGGCGCCGCGAGGTCGGCGGGCAGCCACACCCGGTCAAGGGCCAGTGGCTGGCCGCCGGCCAGCCGCAGCCGCTCGAGGTGCACCAGCGGGGTCGAGCCCTCCAGCCCGAGGCGATCGGCCACGACGCCGTCGGCGACGACCTTCAGCGAGCGGACCACGCTGCGCTGCGTCAGCCCCGAGGACCAGACCGAGGTGAACAGGCTGTAGAGCGCACCCAGCGGCTGCTCGATCTCCGCGGGCGTGCTGACACGGGAGGTGCGCCCGCGCGAGGCGGTGACGACGCCCTCGGCCCGGAGCCGACGGAGGGCCTCCCGGACCGTGTGGCGGCTGACGGCGTACTCGGAGACGAGTGCGTGCTCGCCGGGGAACGCGTCGCCGAACTCCCCCGCCGCGAGCCGCACGGTCAGGTCGTCGTAGAGCTGCGACCACAGGGGCTGCGCCGCCTGCCGGTCGAGTTCACCAGTGCTCACCGCATCGATGATGCCATCGCTTGCCTTCGCGAGCGGTGGGGTGCAGGGTCGAGAAGGGAATGTCCGGTCAAAACACCCTGGAGGCATGGATGGTTCGGGTCGAGATCCTCGAGACGAGCGAGCTGGGCGACCGCAGCTACGTGGCGCACGACGGAGCCCTGGCGATCGTGGTGGACCCGCAACGCGACGTGGACCGCGTGGAGGCGGTGCTGGCCGAGCGGGCTCTCCGGCTCGCCGCCGTGGCCGAGACCCACATCCACAACGACTACGTCACCGGCGGCCTGGAGCTGGCGCGACGGACCGGGGTCGACTACCTCGTCTCCGCCGAGGACGACGTCTCCTTCGACCGACGACCCGTGGCCGACGGCGAGCAGATCGGCTACGGGGCGCTCACCGTGCGCGTGGTGCACACCCCCGGCCACACCTTCCACCACCTCACCTACGTCGTCACCGGCGAGGACGACGACGCACCGGCGGTGTTCACCGGAGGCTCGCTGCTCTACGGCAGCGTGGGCCGCACCGACCTGCTGGGCACGGAGGTGGCCGAGGAGCTGACCCGCCACCAGTTCCGGTCCGCGAAGCGGCTCGAGGAGATGCTCGGGGACGACGCGCGCATCTTCCCCACCCACGGGTTCGGCAGCTTCTGCTCGGCTGGCTCGGCCAGCGGCGCGGACAGCTCCACCCTCGGGGACGAGCGGAAGGCCAACGACGCGCTGACGACCTCCGACGAGGACCAGTTCGTCGAGCAGCTGCTGGCGAACCTCACGGCCTACCCGGCCTACTACGCCCACATGGGGGCGTTGAACTCCGCGGGACCCGGCGCGCCGGACCTGAGCCCGCCGAAGGAGGTGGACCCGGCGCAGCTGCGACGCAGCATCCAGGCCGGGGACTGGGTGGTCGACCTGCGCAGCCGCCGCGCCTACGCGGCCGGCCACGTGAGCGGAACGGTCGGCATCGAGCTGGGTTCGGAGCAGTTCTCGACCTACCTCGGCTGGCTGATGCCGTGGGGCACCCCGGTCACCCTGATCGGGACGGACCCGGAGGAGGTGTCCGCGGCGCAGCGACAGATGGCCCGGATCGGCATCGACTTGCTCGAGGGAGCGACCACCGCACCGGTGGGCGAGCTGGCCGACGGCGAGCTCGAGACCTACCGCCGGGCCGAGTTCGCCGAGGTCGACGGCGGCGTGGACGGGACGATCCTCGACGTGCGCCAGGACAACGAGCGCCAGGAGTCCGCCATCCCCGGCTCGCTGCACGTGCCCATCCACGAGGTGCTCACCCGGATGGACGAGATCCCCCGCGACGCGACGCTGTGGGTGCACTGCGCCAGCGGCTTCCGCGCCTCGATCGCGGCGAGCCTGCTGCACCGCGCGGACTACGACGTCGTGCTGGTCGACGACGACTACGCGAAGGCCGAGGAGCTCGGGCTCACTTCCTCGTGACGGTCGCGTCGCTACCCAGGACGCGGGTGAGCAGGCGTGCCGCGTGCGCGCCGGCATCCTGCACCTCCAGGGTCATGCCTCCCGCCGCGGCCTCGTCGAGCACGTCACGCAGCATCAGCGCCCCGGTCAGGTCCAGGCGGCCCAGCCGGTCCAGGTGCAGCACCACCCGGGACACGTCCGGGTGGTCACCGATGCGGGTGTTGATCGTCCTCTCGACGGCGGGCGCGGAGCCGAAGTAGAGCACGCCCGTGGGGTGCAGGTGCAGGGTCTCGCCGTCGACCACGGCCGGCACGTGCACCCGCATCTCCCGCCACAGGTGGACCGCGAGCGCGGCCACCACCCCGAGGATCACGCCCAGCTCCACCCGCGGCGCCAGCACCATGGTGGAGACCGCCGTGACCAGGCCCACGGCCGACTGCGGCTTCGACCAGCGCCAGTAGCGCAGGGGCGTGCGTACGTCGACCAGCCGGATGACGGCGCCGATGACGATCCCGGAGAGCACGGCCACCGGGAGCCCGGCCAGCAGGTCCACGAAGGGCAGCACCGCCAGCACCACGACTCCCGTGAACGCGCCGCTCCACCGGGTCCGCGCGCCGCTGAGCCGGTTCAGGCCCGTGCGGGAGAAGGATCCGCCCACGGGGAACGCGCCGACGGCGCCGGAGGCGAGGTTGGCGAGGCCCTGCCCGATGAACTCCCGGTTGGAGTCCCAGGGGGTGCGGTCCATCGCGGCGTACCTGCGCGCGATCGAGGCCGGCTCGGCGAACCCGACCACCGCGATCACCAGCCCCGGCAGCAGCAGCGACATCACGTCGGAGACCGACACGCCACCGGGCCCGTGCAGCTCCAGGGCGACCTGTCCGACGACGTCGCCGTCGTAGCCGACGACCTCGCTCCACACGATGCCCGCGACCACGGCGACCAGCGCTCCCGGGAACAGCGCCGAGAGCCGGCGACCGCCCAGCAGCAGGGCGGCGGCCGCCAGCCCCAGGCCCAGCGCGGTCCACGACCACGAGCCCGGGGCGGCGAGCAGCTGCGCCGCGGCGACCAACGGGTTCTCGCTGTCCGGGGACATCCCCAGCAGGCCCGGGACCTGCGTGCTGATGATGATGAGCGCCGCGGCGGTGGTGAAGCTGACGACCACGGGCTGGGACATCAGGTAGGCGATGGGTCCCGCGCCGACCAGGCCGATGCCCAGCCTGGCCAGCCCGACCACGATGGCCAGCACCGCCGCCAGAGCCGCGAGCTCCGCACTACCCGGCTCCGCGAGCGGCGCCAGCGCACCGAAGGTGAGCAGGCTGGTCACCGCGACCGGCCCCGTCTGCAGGTAGGGCGAGGACCCCACCAGCGCGCCCGCGAGCGGCGCGGCGACCGCGGCGTACAGCCCGTAGACGGGGTCCAGGCCCGCGATCACCGCGTAGGCGAGCGACTGGGGCACCAGCACGAGGGCGACGCTGAGCGCCGCCACCACGTCCCCGCGCGCCGGCGGGGTCAGCAGGGTCGGGGTCGGCAGCCGGGTCACACCACGGATAGTGGCAGCGAACGGCCGACCAGGCTCCTGCGCACCACCGGAAGACTTTCCGCGATGCGTCGCAGCTCGACGACGGACTCCGCGTCCGGCGCCGCGACCATGGCCGGTGTCCCGGCATCGCCCGCCGCGCGCAGCGGCAGGTCGAGGGGCACGCTGCCGAGGAGCGGCGCTCCCACGGACGCGGCGAGACGCTGCCCGCCGCCCTCCCCGAACAGCCCACCCGACATGTTCTCCACGACGCCCGCGACGGGCATCCGGGCGTCGCGTGCCATCCGGCCCACCCGGGTCGCGACGGCCTCCGCGGCGAGCTGCGGAGTCGTCACCGCGACCAGCTGGGCGTCCGGCAGCAGCTCGAGCAGGCTCAGCGTGACGTCGCCGGTGCCGGGTGGCAGGTCGATGAGGAGGACGTCGAGCGCACCCCAGTGCACGTCGCCGAGGAACTGCTCGATCGCCTTGTGCAGCATCGGGCCGCGCCAGACCACCGGCTCGTCGTCCTCGACCAGGAAACCGACCGACATCAGCGCCACGCCGTGGGCCTGCACCGGCATCATCAGCCCCTTGAGGGCCACCGGCCGCTCGCGGACGCCGAAGATCTGCGGGACGGAGTAGCCCCAGACGTCCGCGTCCAGCAGCCCCACGCGCCTGCCCTGCTGGGCCAGGGCGACGGCGAGGTTGGCCGCCACCGTGGACTTCCCCACCCCGCCCTTGCCGCTGGCGATCGCGTAGACCGCGGTGCCGGACTCCGCACCGAACGGGTGGCCGGCCGTCCGGCCACCGCGCAGCCGGGCGGCCAGGCCGACGCGCTCCCGCTCGCTCATCGACGCGAACGCCACGACGACCCGGGTGACTCCCGGGACCGCCCCGACGGCAGCGCTGACGTCGGCGCCGAGCCGCTCGCGCATCGGACAGCTCGGGGTGGTCAGCCGCACCGTCACGCTCACCGTCCCGTCGCGGCCTGCTGCGATCTCGCCGACCATTCCCGCCTCAGCCAAGGGCAGCTGCAGCTCCGGGTCGAGCACTCCGCCGGCGGCACTGCGCGCCGCCTCGAGGTCCACCTCGACGGCACTGGAGCGTCGGGACAGCAGGCTCATCGCTCCTCGCCTCCCGCGGCGGCCCCGGCGACCCGGTAGGCCGAGCGCTTGGGGGTCACGTGACGCATCAGGAACTCCGGCCGGCGCAGCCCTCCGGGGCCCGGTCCGGGGCGGGCCATCGAGAGCCACCGGCGGTAGACCTCGCGGGACTTGGTGACGTCCACCTCCACGTCGCCGTACCTGTCCCCCGCGTGCGCCTTCTCGATGCGCACCCGCTGGTGCCAGCAGTGCATCCCCGAGACCGGGTCGGGCTGCACCGGGAAGGTCAGGTTCTGGTGGACCCCCGGGTCGTCCCAGTAGATCCGGCCGGAGTCGGGGTCCTCGCTCTCGAAGGGCCTGATCCCGTCGATGTAGCGCAGCTTCCAGATCCCGTCCTCGGTGCGGTCGAGGTCGACCTTGCCCATCACCCAGCGGCTGCCCGGGTGCCCGTCCTGCTGCCAGCGCCCCATGTGGTGGGACAGGCCGACGACCCCCGGGCGGATCGCCTCGGTGGCCCAGACGCGGACGACGAAGTGCCCGATCTCGGTGGTCACGCGCACCAGGTCGCCGGTGGCGAGGCCCATGGCTGCGGCGTCGTCGGCGTTGAACCAGAGGGGATGGGTGTTGGAGATCTCGTTGAGGTACTTCGCGTTGCCCGAGCGCGTGTGGATCATCGTGGGCAGCCGGAAGTTGGGCATCAGCACGAACTCGTCGTTGCTCCGGTCGACCTTGCGCGCCGAGACGTGCGACTCGATGTAGCCGGGCGTGGCCTGCTCGGGCCACCCCCAGTCGGCGAGCGTCGTGGAGAAGAGCTCGAGCTTGCGCGACGGGGAGAGCCATCCGGCGGTCGCGGTGCCGTCCTCGTGCACGACGCCCACCGCACCGGCCTCCCCGACCAGGGGCGGCTGGGAGTCCAGGGTCACCGGCTTGCGCAGCACGCCCGCCTCGTCGGGGGTGGCCCCCTCGAGCTCAGCCTCGCTCAGCTGCCGCTCGTCGAGGCGGTACAGGTCCTTGGCCACCTCGAAGACGCCGTACTTGCGCATGTACTGCAGCGGGGTGAGGCCCTGGGCCGCGGCGGCCTCCGGCAGGCCGGGGACGCTGGAGGAGAACAGGATGTCGTAGTACTCGTCCTGGGTCATCCGCTCGCCGGGCCGCTCCCGGGACTCGAAGTGGCGGCGGATCCCGAGCGAGCCGTCGGGGTCGATCTGCCAGGAGACCTCGAACCAGAACTCGTTCTCCTCCCAGACCTCGCCCGGGTTGGCGTCCCGGCTGTCCTGGAAGGGGATGCCCCGCTGCTCCATGGCCACTCGCGTGACCGGTTGCCGGAACGCGAGCCACTTGGAGCTGTGCGTCTCGAAGGACATCGTGTCGTGGCGCTCGGAGGCGTGCCCCATCGGCAGCACGTAGTCGGCGAAGGTCGCGGACTCGCTCCAGGTCGGTGTCAGCGCGACGTGCAGGCCGATGCTCGACTCGTCCTTGAGCACGTCGATCCAGGTGAAGCCGTCCGGGTTGACCCACAACGGGTTGTAGACGCGGCTGAAGTAGACCTCGAGCCGGCCCCGGCCGTCCTTGAGCAGGTGCGGCAGCAGGATCGACATCTCGTTGGTGGTCAGCGGGTACTCCCGGGGCCAGAGCATCTCGCTCCACGCGTCGTTGGCCTCGGGCATGTCCGGGAAGTGCGCGATGAACTTGTCCCAGCCGTTGGGGTGGGTCCCGCCCTCGGTCCCCACGCTGCCGGTGAGCACGTTGAGGAAGAACAGGCTCCGGGCGATCTGCCAGCCGCCGAGGTTGCCCGCGGCGGCGGAGCGCCATGTGTGGGTGGCCAGTCGGGTCCCCGCCTCGGCGACCATCCGGGCGAGCTCCTCGACCTGCTCCACCGGCACGTGCGCCTCGGCCGCGGCGTACTCGAAGGTGTAGTGGGAGTAGTCCTCGGTGAGCCGGTCGAGGAAGACCTCGAACCGTTCCCCCGTCGGCGCCTCCTCCGGCACCGCCTCCGGGTGCAGCCGCTCGAGGTAGGTCTCCCAGTTGACCCACCGGCGCAGGTAGTCCTTCGCGATCGCGCGCGTGCGCAGCAGGTACGACGCGACCGCCAGGAAGATCGCGCCCTCGCTGCCCGGCCACGGCGAGATCCACAGGTCGGCGTGGGAGGCGGTGTTCGACAGCCGCAGGTCGAGGACCGCGAGCCGGGCGCCGTTCTGCCGCGCCTCCATGATCCGCTGGGCGTGCGGGTTGAAGTAGTGCCCGGTCTCGAGGTGGGAGGACAGCAGCACGATCGTCTTGGCGTTCGCGTAGTCCGGCGAGGGACGGTCGTAGCCCATCCAGTGGGTGTAGCCGCTGCGCCCGCCCGAGGAGCAGACGTTGGTGTGGCTGTTGTGCCCGTCGACCCCCCAGGCCTGGAGCACCCGCTCGACGAAGCCGTCCTCACCGGGGCGCCCCACGTGGTACATCACCTCGTCGCGGCGGTCCTCCACGATGGCGCGGCGGATGCGCCCGGCGATGTCGGCGACCGCCTCCTCCCAGGAGACGCGCTCGAACCGGCCCGACCCGCGCTCCCCCACCCGGCGCAGCGGGTGCAGGATCCGCTCGGGGTCGTGCACCTGGTTGATCGTCGCCGGGCCCTTCGCGCAGTTGCGTCCGCGGGAGCCGGGGTGGGCCGGGTTGCCCTCGAACTTCTTGATCGAGAGGTCCTCGTGGTCCACGTAGGCCAGGAGCCCGCACGAGGACTCGCAGTTGAAGCAGACCGTCGGGATCAGCGAGTACGTGTGCGGGACCTTGCGCGGGTGCGCCTTCGCGTCGTACTCGACGTGGTGGTCCCAGTCCTCGACCGGTGGGAAGTTGCGCAGCCGCTCGTGGCGCCGCTCGCCGGGCAGGTCCATGGGTGCTCCGTTCGTGGATGGTGCGCTCATGACAGTGCGCTCATGACAGCGCTCATGACAGCGCTCATGACAGGGGCGGGTCCTGGCCCGCGCGGACGAAGACGCTCTCGTAGGCGACCAGCGCCGGTTGCACCAGCAGGCCGGCGAGGGCCAGGAAGCCGACGCCGGCGCCGCCCCAGGTCACGGCGCCCAGGACGACCGCGAGCACCACCGGCACCACCGCCCCCAGCCAGAACAGCCGGGAGTAGCGACCACGGGTGATGATGTGAGCGGCCACCGCCGCCTGGCGGCTGGGGTGCCTGCCGAGGTGCTCGATGGCGAGCATGAGCAGGTGGACCACGGCCGAGAGGACGAACGTGGCCGCGACCAGCCGCCAGGCCGCGTCGGAGAGGTCCACGAACAGGCCGGCGACCGCGAGGGCACCACTGCCGACCATCAGCGCCTGGGCCAGGAGGTGCCAGAAGAGCAGGGGCGACTGCCACAGGTCGCGCGCCTCGGCCTGGCCGAACAGGAAGGCGGTGTAGCCGGCCATCATCGCGCTCACCGGGATGCCCAGCCAGGCCAGCGGCGTCATCGCCCACCCCGCGTCGAGCACCGAGGCGAGCGCCCAGAGGATCGCCCCTCCGGAGAACGCCGTGAGCACGTAGGCGCCCAGCACCAGCCATGACGTCGGGTTGGACTTCAAGAAGATGTAGAGGAACCGCTCGGGCCGCTTGAGGTCCCACACGAGCAGCGCCCCGGTGGTCGCGGCCCCGAACAGGCCGAGCGCCGGGGCCACCCAGTCGCCCAGCGCCCCGGTCGGGGTCCCCAACAGGTGCGCGAGGAGCACGAGCGCCAGCGCCCCGGCCCCGACACCCTTGGTCCACAGGTAGGTGACCACCTTCCATCCCCAGGGGCGCGGGTGAGCGGTGTTCAGCGTGGTGCGCGCGTTCGTGACGGGGTCGGGGGTGAGGTCGCCGGCCGTCTCGAGGCGCTGGGCGTCCGGCTTGGCCCAGATGTAGGTGTCGTCCACCGGGGCTGCCAGCGGGTCGAGCACCGCCCGGTCGGCGCCGAGGTAGAAGACGTTGGGTCCGGTGTTCTGCTCCGGGGAGCGCACCGCGGTCTCCTGGGTGGCCACGAGGCGGGCGATGCCGCTGGTGGGGTCGTCGAGGTCACCCACCCAGATGGAGTGCGTCGGGCAGACCACGACGCACGCGGGCTCGAGGTCCTCGTCGACGCGGTGCGCACACAGGTTGCACTTGGCCGCGGTGTGGGTGTCGGCGTCGATGTAGATCGCGTCGTACGGGCAGCCCTGCATGCATGCCTTGCACCCGATGCACCGCTCGTTGTCGAAGTCGACGATGCCGTCCTCGCGCTTGAACAGCGCCTGGGTCGGGCAGATCTTCACGCAGGGGGCGTCGGTGCAGTGGTTGCACCGCATCACGCCGAACGAGCGAGTGGTGTCGGGGAACGAGCCGCTGTCGACGTACTTCACCCACGTGCGGAACTGCCCGAGCGGCACCTCGTGCTCGGTCTTGCAGGCCACCGTGCAGGCGTGGCAGCCGATGCAGGTGCGCTGGTCGATCGCGAAGCCGTACTGCACGCGCGGTCACTTCTTCCTGATCACGTAGCGGAAGACGCCGTCATCGGTGCTGGTCTCCAGCAGCTCGTTGCCGGTGTCCTTCGCCCACGAGGGGATGTCGCTGCGGGAGCCGCCGTCGGTGGCCTCCACGAGCATCACCTGCCCGGACGCGATCTGCTTGATCCCCTTCGAGGTCAGCAGGACCGGCATCGGGCACTTCTTTCCCTTGGCGTCGATGGTGAGGTCGATCTGGTAACCCACGGGGTGCGCTCCCTTGCTCAGGTGGAGAGTTGGTCGTTTTCAGATGAAGAGGTTGACCTGCGACTTGCTCATCGCCGAGAGCGCCGTCGCGGCACCCACCGGCGTCCCGACGCCGTCCATGAGCTGGTCCTGGCGCAGTCCCAGCAGCTCCATGGTCATCTCGCACGGCCAGAGGTTCACGTCGAGCTCCAGGCACATCTCGACGAGCTCCTTGGGGCTGGCGACCTTGTCGTCGGTCGCGAGCTTGTTCATCATCCAGGCGCCCGCTCCGGCCATGTTGAGCTTGGAGAGCTTCATGTGGCTGATCCCCGGACGGTTCATCCCGGCGAGGGCCTTGGTCATCGCGTTCTTCCCGGTGATCCGGACGTCGTCGCGGACCAGCGGGAAGAGTCCCCAGAAGGTGAAGAAGATCGTGGTCTGCATGCCGTAGGCGGCCCCGGTCGACCCCAGGATCAGCGTCGGCCACATCTTGTCGAGGTCACCGCTCCAGGCGACGATCGTCATGCTCTCCGGGGTCTCGACCGGCTCCGTCATCGAGGTCACCTCTCGGTCTTGCGGGCTGTGACTCAGGACACTACATTCGTACATGCGCATACAACAAGGCTTTGCGCCAGCAAATGTCCGCACATCCCGTGCCGAGCATCCTGCGCCCCGGAGGTTCCATGAGCAAGACCCTGACGCCCCTCGAGCTCTTCCACGAGATCAACGCGGGACGCATCCCCGAGATCCTCGACATCCGCAACGTCGACGAGTTCGCGGCCAGCCGCGTCGAGGCCCACCGCCCGGTGCCGACCCGCAACGTCCCGGTCTACCGGGTCGTCGAGGACCTCGAGGAGACGGCCGAGAGCACCGCGGAGGGCGCGGTGGTGATCTGCGGCCAGGGCAACGGCTCCGAGCTGGTCGCCGAGGAGCTCGGCGACCTCGGCAGGCACACGCGCTCGCTCGAGGGCGGCACGGACGCCTGGAACCGCCTCCTCGTCCCACTCGAGATCCCAGGGCTGCCTGCGCCGGTGCGCGTCTGGCAGCTCCAGCGGCCGGCGAAGGCGTGCCTCTCCTACGTCGTGGGCGTGCCGGGCGAGAGCTGCGTCGTCGTGGACCCGACGCGCCAGCCGCAGCCCTACCTCGACCTCGCCGAGGGGCACGGGATGAGGGTCACCCACGTCGTGGACACCCACGTCCACGCCGACCACGTCAGCGGAGGCCCCGCGCTCGCGGCCCGGCTCGGCGTGGAGTACCACCTCCCGCCGGAGGACGCCGGCGGCGTCGTGCCGTTCCCCAACCGGCCACTGAAGGACGGCGACGTGCTCGACCTCGGGTCGGCCGAGGTGCGGGTGATGAGCATGCACCTGCCCGGCCACACGCCGGGCACCATCGCCCTCCTCGTCAGCGACGCGGTGCTGCTGGTCGGCGACACCGTGTTCGTCCGCGGCCTGGGTCGGCCAGACCTCACCGGCCAGGCCGAGGAGCTGGCCCGCGACCTGTTCCGCAGCGTGCACGAGCGGCTGCGGCCGCTCGACCCGAGGACGATCATCGCGCCGGCGCACTGGTCCACCTCCGAGGAGGTGGACGCCGCCGGCCTGGTGATCACCACGCTGCAGGACGTCTTCACCGCCACCCTGCTCAACGAGCGGGCGATCGAGAGGTTCGTCGAGGAGATCGTCACCTCGCTCCCCGCGGCGCCGGAGGCCTACGACACCATCCGCCGGGTCAACTCCGGCCTGCTCGCCCCGCCGGAGGACGAGATCGACGTCCTCGACGTCGGACGTAACCAGTGCGCCGCGTCGACGTCCCTGGCCTGAGCAATGTCCTCCCCTGACCAGCGCTCGCCCCTCCACGAGGTCGGCGAGGCGCCGGACTACCGGTTCACGCTGGCCAACGAACGCACGTTCCTGGCCTGGGTGCGCACCGCCCTGGCGCTGATGGCGGCCGGGGTCGCCGTCGTCCAGTTCGTCCCGGGACTCGCCGTCCTCCGGCACGTCCTCGGGGTGCTCCTGATCCTGCTGGGCGGACTGCTGGCCGGCGCGTCGTACCGCCACTGGGAGCGCAACGAGCGCGCCATGCGGCTCGGGGAGAACCTGCCGAGGTCGCCCATCCCCAGGCTCGTCGCCGCGGTGCTGACCCTGGCCGCGGTCGCGGCGCTCGTGCTGACCATCGTGGACATGGTGTCGACGTGACCACCCGGGAGACGGGACTGCCGGCGGAGCGCACCGCCATGGCGTGGCAGCGCACCGCCCTCGGAGTGGGCGGCGTCTCGGCGCTGATCGTGCACCACGCCGCCGGGACGCCCTGGCTCGTCGTCCCCGGCGTCCTGGGGCTGCTCGCCGCGCTCGTCCTGCTGGTGGTGGTCGAGGAGCGCTACCACCACACGCTGCACAAGGTGTCGGCCGGCGAGACGCCGATGGGACCGAGGCTGGTGAGGTGGACGGCGGTGGGCACGGTCGCCCTCGCCCTCGCGGCGACCGTCGTGGTGATCGTCGGGCCGCCCGGCCCCTAGACTCACCCGCCGAGCAGGACACACCCGGCGGACGGAAGGAGGACAGGTGGACGGACACGTCGCGGCCGAGCTGCACGAGCTGCACGCTCGCGTCTGCAAGGCCATCGCCGACCCCAAGCGGCTGCTCATCATCAACGAGCTCCGCGACGGCGAGCTCAGCGTCGGGGACCTGTCCGAGGCCCTGGGCATCAGCCAGTCCAACGCCAGCCAGCACCTCGCCATCCTCCGCGAGCGCGGCATGGTCAGCACCCGCCGCTCCGGCACCACCGTCTACTACGCCCTGCGCAGCACGAAGGTGCTGCAGGCGGTCGACCTGCTGCGCGAGTTCCTCGCCGACGACCTGGCCGAGCGCAACCGACAGGTCGACCAGACCTCCTGAAGCAGCCGGGACGCTCTCCGGCGGCGCGGTTTCCCGGGTTCACCCGGGAAACAGTCACTTCCCCCGCTTTGCAGAGCAGGTGAAGCGCCAGCTTGCCCGGGAAGCCGGTGCTGGTGTGAGGACGTACGACGTCAGGGGGTGTCGCGCAGCACCCGCCGAGGCCGCTCCATGCTGCCCGGACACCTGGGAATGAAATGTACGGACACCTCTGTTAGGCTCTGTGTACATACCCCCTGGGGTATCCAGACCAAGGAGGATCCGTGACCCCCACCGTTGTCCCGATCGACACCCCCGGCCTCGGGGACCGCACCTACCTGGCCCACGACGGCCGCGTCGCCCTGGTGGTCGACCCGCAGCGCGACTACGACCGCGTGCTCGCCGCTGCCGAGGAGGCCGGCGTGCGGATCACGCACGTCTTCGAGACCCACATCCACAACGACTACGTCACCGGCGGGCTCGCGCTTGCCCGCGAGGTCGGGGCGGCCTACCACGTGAACGCCGACGACCCGGTCGCCTTCGAGCGCACCCCGGTCCGCGACGGCGACGTCGTCGAGGTCGGTGAGATGAAGGTGCGCGTGGTGCACACGCCCGGCCACACGCACACCCACCTGTCCTTCGCCCTCGAGGCGGACGGCGAGCAGGTCGCGGTGTTCACCGGCGGCTCCCTGCTGTTCGGCTCCACGGGACGGCCCGACCTGCTCGGCCCGGACCACACCGACGCCCTCGTGCACGCCCAGTGGCACTCCGCCCAGCGCCTGGCCCAGGAGCTGCCCGACGAGGCGGCCGTCTACCCCACCCACGGCTTCGGCAGCTTCTGCTCCGCCACCCAGTCCGAGGCCTCCCAGAGCACGATCGGTCAGGAGAAGGCCTCCAACCCTGCGCTGACCAAGGACGAGCAGGCCTACGTCGAGGAGCTGCTCGCCGGGCTCGACGACTACCCGGCCTACTACGCCCACATGGGACCGGCCAACTCCGAGGGACCCGGCGCCCCGGACCTGTCCGCGCCGGAGCAGGCCGACCCCGCCGAGCTGCGTCGCCGCATCGAGGCCGGTGAGTGGGTCGTCGACCTGCGCACCCGGTCGGCCTTCGCGGCAGGACACCTCCAGGGCAGCGTGAACTTCGGCACCGACGGCCAGTTCATCACCTACCTCGGCTGGATCCTGCCCTACGACGCCTCCGTCACGCTGCTGGGCGAGACCCCCGAGCAGGTCGCCGAGGCACAGCGGGACATGGTGCGGATCGGCATGGACCCCGCAGCCGCGGCCACCGGCAAGCCCGAGGACTGGGCAGCGGGCGCGCCCCTCGGCTCCTACCCCGTCAGCGACTTCGCCGGCCTGGCCGAGGAGCTGCGCGAGAACCCGCGGTCGGAGGACCGGGTGGTGCTCGACGTACGCCGTGGCTCGGAGTACGACGAGCGGCACATCGAGGGCGCGGTCAACGTGCCGATCCACGCCGTGCTCGCACACCTCGAGTCGATCCCGCACAAGCGGCTCTGGATCCACTGCGCCGGCGGCTACCGCGCCAGCGTGGTCGCCTCGATCCTGGCCTCCCGCGGTCACGACGTGGTCGCGGTCGACGACTCCTTCGACGAGAACGCCGCCAAGGCCGGCCTCACGCTCGTCTGAGTCGCCCCTCGCCCACCCCACACCCACCGACGACACCTCATTGGAGCAGTTCACCCATGACGACCACGGCCACCTCCGCCCGCCGTCTCGACGCCCACAGCCTGGCCGAGCGCCTCGCCGGGGACGACGCGCCCCGCATCCTCGACGTCCGCACGCCGGCTGAGTTCGAGACCTCGCACATCCCCGGGTCCTACAACGTCCCGCTCGACACGCTGCGCGAGCACCGCGGCGAGCTGAGGCGTCACCTCGACGAGGACGTGGTGCTGGTCTGCCGCTCCGGCGGCCGCGCCGCCCAGGCCGAGGAGGCCCTCGCGTCCGCCGGCCTTCCCGGCCTGCGGGTGCTCGATGGCGGCATGAACGCCTGGGAGTCCACCGGCGCACCGGTGAACCGGGGCCGGCAGACCTGGGAGCTCGAGCGCCAGGTCCGTCTGGTCGCGGGCGGGCTGGTCGCCCTCGGCGTGCTGGGCAGCGTCAAGGTCCCCGCCCTGAAGTGGGTGGCCGGCGCCATCGGCGTCGGGCTGACCGGCGCCGCGGTGACCAACACCTGCGCGATGGGCGCCGCCCTGTCGAAGATGCCGTGGAACCGCACGGCCTCCCCCTGCGACGTCGACTCGCTGGTCGCCGCGCTCGCCGACGAGAGCACCCGATGACCGGGACGCTGGTCCTGGTCCTGGCGCTGTCGGTGGTGATCGGGATCTCCCTCGGCATGCTCGGCGGGGGCGGGTCGATCCTGACCGTCCCGATCTTGGTCTACGTCGCCGGCATGCCGGCGAAGGAGGCCATCGCCGCCTCGCTGTTCGTGGTCGGGGTCACCTCGCTCGCGGGCGTGGTCAGCCACGCCAGGAGTGGCCGTGTGATGTGGCGCACGGGCCTGCTGTTCGGGCTCGCGGGCATGGTCGGCGCCTTCGTCGGGGGCCTGGTGGGCGGGCACGCCCCCGGCAACTGGCTGTTGATCGCCTTCGCCCTGATGATGGTGGCCACCTCGCTGGCGATGCTCCGCGGACGCCGCACGACCCCGGCGGCGGCACACGGACGCGAGGACGGCGAGCTCCCGCTGGGCCGCATCCTGCTCGACGGCTCGGTCGTCGGGCTGGTCACCGGGCTGGTCGGTGCCGGCGGCGGGTTCCTCGTCGTACCTGCCCTGGTGCTGCTCGGAGGCCTGCCGATGTCGGTCGCCGTGGGCACCTCGCTGCTCGTGATCGCGATGAAGTCCTTCGCGGGCCTCGCCGGCTACCTGTCCTCGGTGCAGCTCGACTGGCCGCTCGTGCTGGGAGTCACCGCCACGGCCGTCGTCGGCAGCATCGTCGGCGGACGCCTGGCGGGCAAGGTTCCCGAGGACGCCCTGCGCAAGGGGTTCGGCTTGTTCGTGCTGGTGATGGGCGGTTTCGTGCTGGTCCAGCAGGGGCCCTCGTGGACCCTGCCGGTGGTGGCCGTCGCGGTCGCCGCGCTGGGCCTGGCTGCGGGCGCGTGCCTGTCCTTCGTGCGCTCCTGCCCCCTGCGCCGGGTCGTCACCGCCTGACCCGGGGTGGTGGCGCTCAGTCGCCGCCCCGGGACGCCGTGAGGGACCAGGTGAACTCGAGCTCGACCTCGACCTCGTGACCGTCGATCTCGACCTCGAACTCCGCGCGCACCTCGTCCGGCAGGCGCAGGGTGACCACGCCTCCACCGCCCACCGGCAGCTCCACGTCCCCGCCGTGGGAGAAGCCCTTGGACAGCGCCGTCAGCCAGACCGCCGCCTCCTCCCGGGACAAGGACTTCTTCCGCTCGAAGCTGACGTCTGCCATGGCCGGTCTCCTCTCGTCAGGACCGAGACTGCCCCTGACGGGCGGGGCCCCGCCTCACCTCTCAGGGGTGATCCACCATCCGGCGCAGGGTCTCCGCGTTGCGCACCGCGTGCCCGAAGCCGTCGTCGTTGAAGTAGACGAACACGTCCGTCCAGCCGGGCGTCGTCGCGGACGTGGTCCGGTGCGAGCTGCACGAGCAGGACTCCCCGGCGCTCACCGAGGTCGTGCCAGCAGGACGCGATCCGCTCCACCCACGCCTCGGGGGCGTAGAGCCGTTTGGCGTGGGTCAGCCCGCGCGAGGCCTTCACCGAGAGCAGGAACCCCGTCGAGCAGCCGCCGACGCCAGCCCAGGAATGTCCGGTTGGCCGGCCAGCGGTAGAAGCTCGCGTTCAGCTCAGCCGTTGCGAACCGTTGCGTGTAGAGCCCCAGCCGGTCGCGCGGTGGCGTGCCCGGCGGGTAGAGCACGTCCTCCCAGTGGGGGTAGCTCCACCCGGAGGTGCCGATGGACACCGACACGGTCGCCTCTCTCTCCCGCCGCTGCACGTCGCGGACGGCACCGCCGAGCGTAAGCGGGCACTCCTGGCACCACTGCGCGCGGGTAGGTTGCCAGCACCCGGTACGTCGCAGAGGAGGGCCGCCATGGGCATGAGCTGCGGTTGCACCAGCACGCACGACCGGCGCCGGGTGGTGCTCACGGGCGGACCCGGAGCCGGCAAGACCGCGCTGCTCGAGCTGGTCCGGCAGTTGACGTGCCCGCACGTGCGGGTGCTGCCGGAGTCGGCAGGCGTGGTCTTCGGCGGTGGCTTCCCGCGCGCGGGCGACACCGTGAGCCGGCAGGCGGCACAGCGGGCCATCTACCACGTCCAGCGCGAGCTCGAGGTGACCGGCGACCTGCACGACCCCGCGCTCGTCGTCTGCGACCGGGGCACCGTCGACGGGATCGCCTACTGGCCGGGGCCACCAGACGAGTTCTACGCCTCGGTGGGATCCTCCGCGCCGGCCGAGCTCGCGCGCTACGACACGGTCATCCACCTGCGCACCCCCGCGCAGGGTCACGGCTACAACCACGCCAACCCGTTGCGCACCGAGGACGCCCGCAGCGCCGCCGAGATCGACGAGCACCTGCTCGCGGTCTGGGCCGCGCACCCCCACCGCGTGGTCATCGAGTCCTCACGACGCTTCATCGAGAAGGCCGACCACGCGCTCGCCGTACTCCGTGCCGAACTGCCCGACTGCTGCCTGAACCACCGCTGACCTCGCCTGCTCGACGCGACCGGCGTAGCGTCGTGGAGGTGGGCGAGGCCGACTCGCCGTCCTCGCAGCAGGGTCGCCGTGGAAGGGGCGATGACAGGGCAACCGACCAGCGAGGTACCCGACCTTCTGTCCGCTGTGCGTCTCACGGTGCGGCGCGAGGGCCACGATCGCCGACGGCTCCTTCGTCGCGCTCGACCCGGACCCGTCGCACCCGACCGGTCAGGCCCTCTGCGTGAAGGGCAGGGCCGCACCCCAGATCGTGACGCACCCCGATCGGCTGCTGCACCCCCTGAGGCGGACGGCACCCAAGGGGGCAGCGGATCCTGGATGGGAACGGATCAGCTGGGACGTGGCGCTGGCCGAGGTCGCGCGCCACCTGCGGGCGCTGGGAGTCCCGCCCCGTGGCGTTCTACGCGTGGAGCGGACTCGAGCAGCACAGCAACGCGACGCAGACGGTGCGGGCCATCGACCAGCTCTACGCCCTGACCGGCAGCTTCGACGCGCACGGCGGCAACGTGCAGTTCGCGAGCGTCCCGACCAACCGCATCGACGGCGCCGAGCTGCTCCCCGAGCACGTGCGGGGCAGGACCATCGGCGTCGCCGACCGGCCACTCGGTCCTGCCCGGTTCGAGTTCGTCACCGGCGAGGACGTCTACACCGCAGCCCTCGAGGGTCGCCCCTACCGTGCGCGCGGGCTGGTCAACTTCGGCGCCGACCTGGTGATGGCACACGGTGACAGTGCGCGGGGTCGTGACGCCCTCGCCGCCCTGGACTTCTTCGTGCACGCCGACCTCTTCATGAACCCGACGGCCGAGCTGGCCGACATCGTGCTGCCGGTGACGAGTGCCTTCGAGGCGGAGGGGCTACGGATCGGGTTCGAGACCAGCCAGGCCGCGCAGTCGCTGGTGCAGCTGCGCCGCCCGCTGGTGGCGCCCCGGGGTGAGGCGCGCTCGGACCTGCAGATCGTCTTCGCCCTCGCGACCAGCCTCGGCCTGGGACGCCACTTCTGGGACGGCGACATCGATGCCGCCCTGCGTCACCAGCTCGCACCGAGCGCGATCACCCTGGAACAGCTTCGGGCGGACCCCGCGGGCGTCCGGGTCCCACTCACGACGACGCGCCACCGCAAGTACGCCGAGCTCGCGGACGGCGTACCCCGGGGTTCCGCACCCCCACCCGGAGGATCGAGCTGTTCTCCGAGGAGCTGGCCGACCACGGCTACCCCCCGTTGCCGCTCTTCACGGAGCCGGGCACGAGCCCACGGTCGCGGCCCGACCTCGCCGAACGCTTCCCCCTGGTCCTGACCTGCGCCAAGTCGCTGTGGTTCTGCGAGACCCAGCACCGCAACGTGCCCGCGCTGCGCAGCCGCGTGCCCGACCCGCAGGTGGAGCTGCACCCGGACACGGCAGGTGCCCGGGGCATCGAGGCCGGCGACTGGGTCCGGCTGAGCACGCCCCACGGCGACGTGCGCGCCCGGGCGAGGCTCAACGCGAGCCTGGATCCGGGTGTCGTGTGCGGCCAGCACGGCTGGTGGCAGGCCTGCGCCGACCTCGGCTGAACGTGTGACGTGCAGGCGCGGACGGGCCCGGCCGTCGTGCATCGGGCTGCGGCTGGTGATGCGCTCGGAGGTGACGCGGTCGCAGGGGTGGGCGTCACGAGCAGCATCGTCAGACTTCGGCGCACTCATTGCCGTTTCACGCTTCTGGTCCGATCTGTCGCGACTCTCCCGCAGCAAAGTCATTTCTTGACACGACCCGGTTCGGCGGCGTAATTAATGGACTGCAGCACCGGTTCAAGCAGAACAAGACAGCGACGTTCTCCATCTCAGCGAGACCGCTGCCCTTCCCCCTCGACCTGACTCCGATGTCAACAGGCGGACCCCTACGCCCTTCCCCGCGTGACCTCATTGTGCTGCGGCCGAAAATCTTCTCGGCGCACGTGAGATCTGTGCGCGCTCGCTCGGGCGACTCGATCATCTAGCGTCCCTCGGGGGACACATGCTTCCATCCTCTCCGGTCGCGACCGAGGTCTCGGATCTGTTCGACGATCTCGAGGAGACCGCTGAGCGAGCCACGGCCCTCGCGCAGGCCGAGATCGAGCGGGCGGACTCGACCGCCACCTCGGAGGACGTCGCAGAGTCGGCCGCCTCCGGCACCACCCCCCGGCCCCTGCCTCACCGCGCCCGCGCCGCGGCCCTGAGTCGTGGGGTCAGCGGCCTCAGGAAGCTGGCCAAGGACCCGGCCGTCGAGGTGTCCCCCGACGAGGCCTTCGGCATCGAGGCCATCGTGCTGCTCCAGGGCCGTCCGGCCCTTCTCGTCCAGCATGGCGACTTTCCCGCGGATCTGCCGCCGGAATGGGCGATGTTGAACGACCAGCGAGGACCGATCCAGTCCTCACTGGCCCGGGTGGGCCGGGTGGAGGTGGTCGGCCACCCGGACCTCGACTGGGTCGGGACCGGCTTCCTCGTCGCCGACGACATCGTGATGACGAACCGCCACGTCGCGCAGGAGTTCGCGCGGCGTGACGGCGGTGAATGGAGGTTCCTCTCCGGTCGCAGCGCGAGCCTGGACCTGCTCGAGGAGCTCGGGACTCCGGACGACCTCGAGTTCGAGGTCACGGCGATCGTGGCCGTGCACGAGGCCGACGACGTGGACCTCGCCCTGCTGCGGGTCGGCCCCGCGGCGGACGCCGGCGCCGGCGCACTGCCCTCTCCGGCCTCCATCGCGGCGACGGCACCGGACGTCACGGAGGGGCGAGCGGTCTACACGATCGGATATCCGGCATGGGACGGGCGACGCAACGAGCCCGAGGAAATGAGTCGCATCTTCAGCGACATTTACAACGTGAAAAGACTTCAGCCCGGATTTGCCGACTACACCATGAATACCGGCGTATTCCAACACGACTGCTCGACCCTCGGCGGAAACAGCGGGTCAGCGGTTTTCGACCTGGCCACCCACCGCATTCTTGGCCTGCATTTCGGAGGGCGATACGGAATCGGCAATTATGCGGTGCCGCTGTGGACCCTGGTGGAGGACCCCGTGATCGCGGCGGCCGACCTGAACTTCGAGGACGCCGAGATGGGCGGCGGCGAGGAGCTGCCGCCTTGGCCGGAGATCAGCCGTGGGGACACGGAGCATCCGGTGCGGACGCTGCAGTGGTTGCTGCGGGCGAGCGGTCGGGCGCTGTCGGTGGACGGGATCTTCGGCGCCGCCACCGAGGGGGCCGTCCGGGCGTTCCAGCGAGAGCGCCGCCTGGCCGCGACGGGCTCGGTCAGCAGGACGAGCTGGCGCGCCCTCGTCGTCGTGCTCACCGAGGGGGCGCGCGGAGACGCAGTCCGAGCACTCCAGGAGGAGCTGAGGTTCCGCCGGTACGGCGAGCCCCCGGCCTTCCTCGACGTCGACGGGGTCCTGGGACCTGCCACCGCGGAGGCCGTGCGCAGCTACCAGGTGGCGCTGGCCCAGCAGGCCTCCGACGTGGAGGTCGACGGAACGGTCGGCCCGACCACGTGGCAGGCGCTCGTCACCGGGACGCTCCCTGGTTGAGGACCGCAGATGAGGCGCACGACAACGCAACGAACAGGTGCAGGTGGATGGACGTCCGACTCGCGATGCCGGGACTCGCAGGGCTGCAGCAGCAGTGCCTGGGCGATCCGCGGGTGCGCATCGCCGTGCTCGACGGTCCGGTCGACACCGACCACCCCTGCTTCCTCGGCGCCCGCCTGCGCACGCTCGAAACGCTGGTGCACGAGGAGGCCGGACCGGGGCGGATGTCGCGACACGGGACCCATGTGGCGAGTCTCCTCCTCGCACAGCCCGGGACACCGGTCGCGGGAGTCGCACCGCACTGCACCGGCCTGCTCGCCCCCGTCTTCCAGGACTACCAGGAAGGTCGGCTTCCGCAGCTGGACCTGGCCCGGGCCATCGAGCGGGCCGTCCTCGAGGGTGCGCACGTCATCAACATCAGTGGCGGTGAGCGGTCCACGACAGGCGAGCCGGATCCCATCCTGCGCCGTGCCCTGCAGCTGTGCGCGGAGAACAACGTGCTGGTCGTGGCGGCAGCGGGGAACGACGGCTGCGAGTGCCTGCACGTGCCCGCGGCGGTCCCCACCGTGCTCGCCGTCGGGGCACTCGGTCGTGACGGGCTGCCACTGCCGGCCAGCAACTGGGGTGAGCCCTACCTGAGGAACGGCGTGACGGCCCCCGGGGAGCTCCTGACCGGCGCCAGACCCGGTGGGGGGACGACCGAGATGACCGGGACGAGCTTCTCCACGCCCCTCGTCGCGGGAGTCGCCGCCCTGCTGCTCAGCGACCAGGTGCGGCAGGGACGCGATCCGGACCCGACCGCCGTGGGCGAGGCGATCCTGCGCACGGCGATCCCGTGTCGGTCCCCCGACGAGACCCTGTGCCGACGCCACCTCGTCGGCGTGATCGACATCCAGCGGGCTCACGCCCAACTCAACCAACGAGGGAGTAAGACAATGGCAGATCCCGACGAGAGCGTTGGCGCAGGCTCGAACCCGACAGCCGTGCCACGTCCAGACGCCCCACCGTCCGCACCAGCATCCGCCCCGCCCGGCGGCTGGGGGGTCTCCCCGCAGGGTGACACCCGTGCGGGCGACGCCGTCGACCAGACCGGACCGGTGGATCCGCCCGCGGTGTCCCCGGCCGGTACGGCGGCCGCCCAGCCGGCGCCGCAGTACGCGACGGCACCGCCGTACGGCGTGCCACCGTGGGGCGTGCCCCCGTGGGGCGTCGTTCCGCAGGCAGCGCCCGGCTGGGGCTACCCGCCGCCCGGGCCGGCCCCCGGCACCGGCGCGGTGACGCCGTCGAGCGAGCAGCCGGCGGGCGGTCCCGCAGCACCCGGTTGCGGCTGCAAGTCCAGGCCCGCAGGCCCGACCCACTGCGACTGCGTGCCCACGGCCGCCTCGTACGTGTACGCCCTGGGCACGATCGGCTTCGACTTCGGGACGGAGGCGCGGCGCGACACGTTCCGTCAGCTCATGCCCGACGTCGAGCGGCAGCAGGAGGGTGAGGCACCGGTGTTCACCGCGCCGAACCCCTACGACGTGTTCCAGCTCGTCGACTACCTCGGGTCCAGGCCCTCCGAGTCGACCAAGCTCATCTGGACCCTGAACCTCGACCTGACGCCGATCTACGCCGTCGAGGCGGAGGTGACCTACCCGGAGGACGTCTACGCGACACTCCGCGACGCGCTGAAGGCACAGTCCCTCCCGGAGGACGACGCGGGATTCGTCTCCCGCGTCTCGATCCCGGGCGTCCTGACCAACCGGACGGTGCAGCTCTACTCCGGCCAGGTCGTGCCGGTCGTCGTCGCGCAACCGCGCGGTCTCTACCGGTGGGAGCAGACGCGTCTCGTGGACGCGGTCGTCGGCTCGTTGCGGCCCACCCTTCGTGACGACATGGACGAGGAGTACGTGCGCCGTACCATCCGGGCGTTCCTGGACAAGGTCTACTTCGAGTGCCGCAACCTCGGCCAGAGCCCGGGTGACCGCGCACTGAACTTCGCCGCCACCAACGCCTACCAGTTCGCCGCCGGGATCGCCGAAGGGTTCCTGTCCGGTCACACGCTGGTGCCGGGCGCGGAGGCCGAGCTCTACACCCTGGACTCGATCGATGTCACCAAGAGTCCGTACTGCCGCGTCGACTCCGACTGCTGGGACGTCCGGATCACCTTCTTCGACCCGGTCAACGACCGGCGGGCGAAGTCGGTCTACATGTTCACCATCGATGTCAGCGACGCGCTTCCCGTGACGCTGTCGCCCGCACACCGCTACCTGACCACGTGACCCAGAGGGGATCCACCATGAACGACCACCTTCCGATCCAGAGCGCTCCCGTCGAGAGGCCAGCGACCCCGACCGGCGGCAGCGGTCCGTCCGGCCCGCACGTGACCGCCTCGCAGACCGGCTGCGAGGGCCTCACCGGCCTGGCACAGCAGATGTGCTACTCGGTGCTCTACGGCGTCTGACGGCCCCCACCTGAGCGACAACCAGAACAGCGATCCAAGGAAGGAGCAGAGCAGGCAAGAGCACCGATCCGCACACTGACCCAACTGGAGCAAGATCATGACCAATCACGAACAGTTCGCCCTTCCCATCCAGTCGCGTCCCGTCGAGCGTTCCATCGGCGGCGCCGCGAGGAACGGCGAGGGCGGCGTGGAGCCGTCCGACTGGTTCGGCGACCTGATGGGAGCCGTGGGCCCCGCCCTTCCCGGAATCCTCGGGGCGTTCGGGATCTGAGCAGCACGCGAACGACTGCAGCGGCGGCGAGGCTGCTCGCCGCCGGTGCAGTCCTGGTGCACCACAGCGCCACCACACCACCACCCACGAAGGATGTGGACTGACGTGACTGATCCCGACGCAACGAAGAAGGAACCAGAGGAGATCACCGAGGAGCCCGCAGAGGCGTCCACGGAGAAGAAAGGTCGGAGCGAGGAGGCTCCGACCACCGAGGATGGCCGACAGCAAGGAGGCGAGCGCCCCACCCCCGGACCCGACCTCGACGCCGAAGCCGCCACGGCGGCCCTCGCCGCCGGCTACCTGACGGGCAGAGCGCCGTGGATGGGCTACGCCTTCGGACAGCGGGCCGCCGAGGAGCTCGAGTCCGTCGCGGTGCCTCCTGCCCAGGCACAGCTGCCCGTGCAGGCCCCGACGATCGACCGGCGGGTCCCCCAGGAGCCCAAGTTCTTCGACACCCCGGTCGAGGCAGCGAGCGGAGCCATCCTGGCGATCCTGCAGCGGCCGTACCTGTGGCCCTCGGGTGCGCTGCCCGGCGACCCGGGCCGGCTGGTCTCGGCGAGCACCCAGGAGAACATGCGCCACATCGCCTCTCCTCCGGCCTGGCGGTCGACGGGTCGAGGGCGGCGCCGGTGAGCGAGGCGGTGGCCGCGGAGGGTCCGGGCGGGGACCCGGTCAAGGTCCTGGTCCGGCGCACGTTCAACGCCGCCGCCGAGCACTTCGACGAGTCACCGCTGTTCTTCTGGGACCAGTGCGGTCGACGCACGGTCGACCTGCTCGATCTGGGCCCCGGAGGACAGGTGCTCGACGTGTGCTGCGGCTCGGGGGCCTCCGCCCTCCCCGCCGCCGCGCGCGTCGGTCCCCGGGGACAGGTCGTCGGGGTGGACCTGGCCGACGGACTCCTGACGCTCGCCCGGGCGAAGGCCGACGAGCGAGCGCTCACGAACACGACCTTCGTGGCCGGCGACATGGACCGCCTCCATGTCGCCGACGGCTCCATGGACGCCGTCGTCTGCGTGCTCGGCCTGTACTTCTCCCACGACCTGCCGGCCACCGTCGCCCGGCTGTGGCGAGCGCTGAGACCGGGCGGCGTCCTTGCCGTCACGACCTGGGGTGAGCGTGCCCTGGAGCCGCTGCACTCCAGCTTCCTGGACTCGGTCGCCCACGAGCGTCCCGACCTGGACGCGCGCGGTGCGACGCTGTCCTGGGAGCGGATCAACAGCGAGCAGAAGCTGTCCGCCGTGCATGCTCGGGCCCGGGTCGAGACACCGGAGATCACCCGAGAGGTCATCACCGGTCGTGTCAGCACGAACGACGCATGGTCCATCGTCCTGGGTTCGGGCTACCGCCTGTTCCTGGCGGCCCTGAGCCTCGAGGAGGCGGCGCGCGTCCGCGCCGACCTGTACCGACGTCTCAGCGCCTCCCCGTTCACCCTGCTGACCGGTGACGTCCTGTACTCGCGCGCTCGCAGGCCCGGGCCGTAGTGCGCGACGGTCCGCCTCTCGATGGGCCGCCGGGCCACGGTGGCCGACCCCCGGTCTCCGGCTGCTACTGCTCCTCCTCCGCCGCGAACAACGCGCGCCGCTCTCGAGCGGCGCTCATCGCCGCGAGGAACTTCTGGTCGTAGTCGGGGTCGTCGACTCGCACCGTGGCGACCACGTGCTCGTCGAGGACGTGCGCCCCGTCCACCGAGACCTTCTGGACGACGACCCGGGTGGCGTCCCCCGCCTCGTAGTGGGCGACCCGCCAGGTGCCGCCGTGCAGGGCCGCGGGTCGGCCGTCCTGGGTGCGCGCGAGCGCGACGACCAGCCCGTAGACGACCAGGCCGACCAGGCCGACCACCGCGGCGGCCTCGAGGAGCACCATGACCCCATTCTCGACGCCCGGCCAAGGATCGACCAGACCACGGCGGCCGCGTGCTCACTTCCTCCCGGACGCGCGAGCCGAGGTCGTCCTCGTCAACCGGCGCCACAGCCAGGTGGAGGGCAGGTCGCGGTCCTCGAGCACGTAGGCCGCGGTCACCTCCTGCGACAGGGTTGCGTCCAGCGACCGGCGGGCGGCGACCGAGCCCGCGAGCAGCAACCGGTCGTCCTCGCCGAGGACGGTGTCCCCGGGCGGCCCCGGCGTGGTCGCGTCCCCGCTGAGCAGCGCAAGGGGCACGGCCGGCAACGGGTGCTCGCGCCCCTGCGGCGCGCGCATGAGGTCCTCCAGGCGCAGCGCCCCCGTCGCGATCCAGGGCAGCAGCGCCGGCGCCTCCTCCCTCCTCAGGTCCACGCACCACAGGTGGGGAGTGCGTGTCCCGCACCGCTCGACCAGGGTCTCCACCATCCCGGCCGCCCACTCCTCCCCGAGGCGCGGGACCTGCGGCAGCAGGCGCATCAGCGAGGGGTCCGCGAGCCGGGCCAGCACCTCGTGGGCGACGACGTCGGCGCGCACCATGCCGAAGTCGATGCCGACGGCGTCGTACAGCGCCTGGTTGTCGGAGGTGTTCTGCCGCGCGACGAGGAAGGCGTCGGGGTTGAGCCGGCGCGCGGACTCCACGAGCCACAGGTTGGTCATGTCGTTGTTCGTCGCGGCGATGAACGCGACCGCGTGCGCCACGTCGGCAGCCTCGAGCGCGGCCGCGCCGAACTCCCCCGGTCCACCCGGCACCGGGTCACGCTCCACGACGGTCACCTCGACCCCCTCGGCCCGTAGGTCCGCGGTCACGTCGCGTCCGAAGGCGTCGTAGCCGCACACGACCCAGCGGCCCCGGGGCAGCGGCGCCCGCCGCGCCGGCAGCTCGGCGCCCGGTGCGCTGGTGAGCCACATCATCAGCTGGTACGCCGCCGGCGAGCGGTGCAGGATCCGCAGGTGGTCGCCGAACCGGTCGATCGGGTTGACCACCACCGGCGAGCCGAAGGCGTGCATCCTCTCCTCGATCTCCATCGACCCGGTCTGCGCGATCACCCGCAGCCCCGGGCGCACCAGCGAGGTGGTCATCGAGACGTCGAGGTTGACCGCGTCGTTGTCGCTGAGCGCGAGGACACCCTCGCAGTGCGGCTGGCCCAGCCCTGCCAGGGTGAGGATCCCGGTGCTGCGTGCCTCGCCGACGAGGGCCGGGACGTCGGCCTGGTAGGCGTCGAGGTCCACCGAGGCCACCCGGTCCTCGTGGCTGTCGAGGACCACGAAGCGCCTGCCCATCGCGTCCAGCGAGCCGGCTATCCGGCGGGCGGTCTCGCCGTACCCCACCAGCAGCCAGAACGACTCCCCCAGGTGCGCCACCTTGCGGGCGAACAGCCTGTGGTCCAGGGCCCGCCGGAAGCCGCGATCCTGCACGAGCGCGAGCAGCGAACCGATGGCGTAGGCCCAGCCGACGACGGAGAGGAAGATCGAGAACGTCACCCACATCCGCTGCGCCGCGGTGAAGGGGTGCGGCAGCTCCCCGAACCCGATCGTCGTGGCGGTGTAGCTCATGAAGTAGAACGCCTCGAAGATGCTCAACCGGTGCGGGTCGCCGTTCGCGTCCACCCCCGGCACCAGGGTCAGGCCCAGCACGCTGACGGCGAAGATCACGATCAGCACCACCAGAGGGACGCGCATCCGGCGCAGCATCAGCAGAATGCTGGAGGAGGTCTGCTCCCCCGTCGCGTCGGGCAGCGGGCCCTCCGTCGAGATGGGGACGTCGCCGGCACCGTCGTCCTCGCGCCGGTCGACGTCCCAGTCGCGGCCGGTGAGGAGACGCAACCAGAAGTCCAGGAGCGGGTTCCCCATGGCCGGCCTCCTCAGCGACGCTGGAAGGAGACCGTCTCGACGACGAGCAGCACCACCGAGACCACGTTGGCGAACAGCGCGCCACCCGACAGCGACACGACGCTGGCGGTCATCTCCGGGGTGAGTCCGGCCGCGGACACCTGGTCGGCGTAGGTCCACACCACGGTGGCTGCGATGAGCTGCAGGCTGGCCACGAGACTGGTGGCGAGGTGCACCGCCCCGATCTGGGTCCGGTCGCCGAACTTGAGCACGGTCGCGACGAGGTTGACCACCACCGCGGCGAAGAGCTCGTAGACGTTGTGCAGCTCCGCGGCGCCGATGTCGCCGATGAAGAAGCCGAAGTTCAGGGTGGCGGCGAGGAGCACGAAGAAGCCGAAGACCACCTTCTCCAGGTTCATCGGCCCCTCCGGTTGCTCGGTCCCTCATCTGCCGGGTGCCGCCCAAAGTAGACCACCTCGATGGGTGCACTCCACCGTTGCGACCATCGGGGCTGCCCGGCAAAGCCGAGGCGGCAGGCGGTGGGCCGGTCCACACCTGTCCGTACGCCGCGACGCCGCACCGACCGGCCTCCACGAGGGTTTCCCCCAAACGGGACGACTCTGCCGGCACCGGACAGCGGCGAACGCGAGGAGCCGCGTCCCGTCGCCAACCCCGCGAGAGAGCTCATGCGTCGTCGTACCGTCCTCCAGCCCGCCCTGCCCCTGCTCGTCCCCGCCCTCCTCGCCACGCTGCTCGCCGTCCTGCTGGGGCCCACGGCCCCGGCGAACGCCGCCGGCGGGACGCTCACCAACGGCTGCACCTACACCGCACGCGGCATCCCGAGCTGCGGCGCCTACCTCGGCGGCGCCTACGGCGCCAACACCGACGTCTCGGCCTGGGAGAGCGCGACGGGCCGGACCCTCGGGGTGCACCGGACCTACTGGGGCCCCTCCTCGGTGGCGTCGGCGGTGCGGACGGCCGCTGCGGACGCGGCGAAGAACCGCATCGCCTGGATGAGCTTCAAGCCGCCGCACTCGTGGGCGGACATGGCCGCCGGCAAGGGGGACGCGTGGGCCAAGGACCTCGCGACCCGCATCAAGGCGGTCGACGGCCCGGTCTGGGTCGCGATCCAGCACGAGCCCGAGGGCGAGGGCGACATGCAGAAGTGGAAGGCGATGCAGGCACGGCTCGCACCGATGATGCGCGCCATCGCACCCAACCTGGGCTACAGCATCATCCTGATGGGCTACCACCAGCTCTTCGGCGATCCCAAGTACGCGCTGAGCAAGACCTGGCCCGAGACGAAGATCGACGTCGCCGGCTTCGACGTCTACGAGAAGTACGGCGTGCAGAAGAGCGGGAAGCCGATGACCACCACGTGGAAGGACTTCGTCAACAACTACTTCGAGCCCTTCCAGGCCTGGTCACGCTCGACCGGCGTCCCGTGGGCGCTGGCCGAGACCGGCTACAGCGACCCGGCGGCGCTGAAGGACTCCGGCTGGATGTCCCGGACGTACGGCGACATGGTGGCCCACGGCGGCATCGCGTTCTCCTACTTCAACACCAACCTGAACAGCCAGGCGACCTGGGCGCTCGGCCTGACCACCAAGAAGAACAGCTTCACCGCCCTCAACAGGACGGCGCCGCTCATTCGCTGAGCGGGCCGGTCGGGTCCCGGTCGGGCTGGGCCTCCCCGACGGTGTCCGGGGCCTTCCGCTGGGCCGGGACCTCGCCCGTGGCGGGGCGGTGCGCCGAGGAGCCCATCGCATCGAAGTAGCGCAGCATCTCCACCGGGAACGGCAGCACCAGCGTCGAGTTCTTCTCGGCGGCGACCTCGACCATGGTCTGGAGCAGGCGCAGCTGCAGCGCCGCAGGGGTGGAGGCCATCGTCCGCGCCGCCTCGCTCAGCACCCGCGACGCCTGGAGCTCGCCGTCGGCGGTGATCACGCGGGAGCGGCGCTCACGCTCCGCCTCCGCCTGGCGCGACATCGAGCGCTTCATCGCCTCGGGCAGTGCGACGTCCTTGATCTCCACGCGGTCGATCTCGATGCCCCAGGAGGCGGCGGGGCTGTCCAACATCACCTCGAGGCCCTGGTTGAGCCGCTCCCGGTTGGAGAGCAGGTCGTCGAGCTCGCTCTTGCCGATGATCGAGCGAAGCGACGTCTGGGCCACCTGGGCGATCGCGAACCCGTAGTCCTGGACCTCCACCACCGCCCGGACCGGGTCGATCACCCGGAAGTAGACGACCGCGTCGACCCGCACGGTCACGTTGTCCCGCGTGATGCCGTCCTGGGCCGGCACCGGCATCGTCACGACCTGCATGTTCACCCGCCTCATCCGGTCCACGACCGGGATGAGCTTGGTCAGCCCCGGGCGGCGTACCTCGTCCTGCGCCTTGCCCAGCCGGAAGACCACGCCGCGCTCGATCTGCTGGACCACCCGCGCGCTGCTCAGCCAGCCCACGACCGCGAGCACCACCAAGGCTGCGAGCACGTACACCACGACGTCCATGGCGACCTCCGACCGACGGGGCCACGACCGAGCCACCGCCCTACCTCGAGCGTACGCCGCACCCACAGCGGACCTTGGACCCTGTTGCGCAGCGGAGCCGCTCGCCATGGTGGACCTGGACCCAGCTCGCCCGGTGGGTGCCTCGCGGGACCCACGGAGGAGTCGCCATGGCGTTCAGGAAGCGCAGCGACGCGACCTACCTCGGCGAGATCCCCCCGCTGCGGCGAATCATCCCCTACCTGATGCCCAGCCGGCCCCAGTCGGCCGTCTACTTCCCCCAGCGGATCGAGGTCGAGCACCTGCTGGCGTGGCTGGAGGAGACCAACGCAGGCCGCCCCGCGTCCGAGCGCGTCACCCTCTTCCACGTCTTCCTGGGCGCCGTCGCCCGCACCGTGCGGCTGCGCCCGGAGACCAACCGGTTCGTCTCCGGCGGGCGCACCTACCTGCACAAGGACATCAGCATCTCCTTCATCGTCAAGGCGGAGCTGACCGACGAGGCGCCGGAGTCGGAGGTCCGCCTGGTCTTCACCGGGGAGGAGAGCGTCGAGCAGGTCCGCGACATGGTGGACGCCGCCGTGCACCGGGAGCGCACCGACGAGCGCGGGGGCGACGACCGCCTGGTCGACTTCTTCGCCTCCTGGCCGCGCCCCGTCCTGCGGATGGTCGCCCGACTCGTCGGCGCGCTGGACTACCACAACCTGCTGCCCCGAGCCCTGCGCGAGGCGATCCCGCTCTACACCAGCATCTACGTCGTCAACGTCGGCTCGATCGGCATCGACCCACCGTTCCACCACCTCTACGAGCACGGGTCCGCGAGCGCGTTCATCGCGCTCGGCAAGGTCGACCGCGTGCCGGTCGTGGACGAGGACGGCGAGGTGGTCGCGCGTCGCTGCGTCAACGTGGTGCACACCCTCGACGAGCGCGCGACCGACGGCTTCTACTACGCCCGCACCGCCGAGGTGTTCCGCCGCCTGCTGGCCGAGCCCGAGCTGCTGGGGAAGCCTGGCATCACCGCCGAGGAGATCCTGGCGGACCGGCCCGGCCGGGGCTGAGGGACGCCGGTGTCCGAGCGACCGACGGCCGCGCGGAGGGCCACGCTTCGAGCTGTGCTCCCGGAGCTCGGCTTCGTCGCGGTCGGCCTGCTGCTCTACCTCGCCGTCGGCCGGCACACCTCGCACCTCACCGACGAGGCGATCGCGAACGCCGAAAGGGTGCTCAGGCTGGAGCGGGCGCTGGGGATCGACTGGGAGCACGCGATCCAGGACGCGGCGCTGGCCGTGCCGGGCCTGGCGGCCTTCAGCACCCACTTCTACGTGTGGGGCTACCTGCCCGTGATGGTGGGGACCACGGTGTGGATGTACGTGCGCCACCCCGAGTCCTACCCCCGCCTGCGCAACGCGCTCCTCGCCTCCGGCGCGGTCGGCCTGGTGGTGTACGCGCTGTTCCCGTGCGCTCCCCCGTGGATCGTCGGCGGGTTCACCGACACCGTGACCACCCACTCGCTCACCTTCGCGGCGCGGCCGCTCGGCATCACCAACCACCTCGGCGCCGTCCCGAGCTTCCACTGCGGCTGGCTCATCCTGCTCGGGGTGGTCGTGTACGCCGCCACCACCTCACGGGTCCTGCGCGTGCTGTGCGTGGCCGTCCCGCTGGTGATGTGCTTGGTCGTCGTGGCCACCGGCAACCACTGGGTGCTCGACATCCCGGCGGGCGCCGCGCTCGCAGCGGTGGGACTCGGCGCCGCGCGCGTGGTGTCCCGGTGGACGGGGCGGAGCAGAGACCGGCCCAGGAACGGGCCCAGGAACGGGCCCAGGAAAGGGCCCAGTGACCCGCGCGGCGACCTCAGGCCCGCTGCGTCCGGTCCACCGGCTCCTCCGAGCCCGCCGACTCCTCAGCCGGGCTCGCGTCGTCGGCCGGGAGCTCGATCGTGAACCTCGCTCCGCGTCCGGGCGCGGTCTCGACGGTGACGTGCCCGCCGTGCGCCCGCACCAGCGAGTCCACGATCGCCAGCCCGAGGCCCGTGCCGCCGTCGGCACGGGTGCGGGAGGGGTCGACGCGGTAGAACCGCTCGAAGACCCGGGTCGCGTGTTCCTCGTCCATGCCGGGCCCCTCGTCGGCGACCGCAACGCGGGCACGAAGGGCCCCTTCCTCGGTCGTGACCGTTTGCACCGAGACCGTCACCGGCGCGTCGGCGGGGGTGTGCTGCAAGGCGTTGCCGACCAGGTTGCCGAGCACCTGGCGCAGCCTCCCCTCGTCGCCGGTCACCACCGCAGGAACGGGCAGCGGGCCGACGTCGAGGTGCACCGGGCGCCCGGGCTGCACCGCCCGGGCGCTCTCGACGGCGTCGGCCGCGAGCACGAGCAGGTCGACCGGCTCGTGGGCGAGGGGACGCTGCTGGTCGAGCTGGGCGAGCAGGAGCAGGTCCTCGACCAGCAGGCCCATCCGGGCGGCCTCGTCCTCGATGCGACGCAGCAGGCGGCGTACCTCCGCATCGCCGGTCACGGCTCCCTGCCGGTGGAGCTCGGCGAACCCGCGGATGGAGGTCAGCGGGGTGCGCAGCTCGTGGCTCGCGTCGGCCACGAAGCGACGCATCCGCTGCTCGGAGCGGCGCGCGTCGTCCTCGGAGGCCTCCTGGTGCGCGAAGGCCGTCTCGATCTGCGCCAGCATCGCGTTGAGGGCGGCGGAGAGCTGCCCGACCTCCGTACGCGGGTCCGCCTCGGGGATGCGCTGGCCGAGATCGCCGGCCGCGATCGCCGCCGCGGTGTGCTCGACGTCCTCGAGCGGCCGGAGGCTGGCACGCACGATCAGGTAGCCCACGCCGCCGAGCACGACCACGGTCCCACCCCCGATCACGAGCAGCAGCAGGAGCAGGCGGTCGAGGGTGCTCTGCACGTCACCGAGGCTCTGCGCGACCAGCAGCGTGCCCTTCCCACCCGTGTCGAGGGTCACCGGCACGGCACGGACCCGCCACTGGTCGCGACCGCTGACCGCGGGCACGGTGAAGCTGCGCGGGTCGTTCGCACCCTCGCCCCCACGGGTCAGCCGCGGCAGGTCCGGCAGCGGCTGCTCTGCGTCGATGAGGTTGCTCGTGGGGCCGTACTCCGCCTTGCCGTTCGCGTCGAGCACCTCGACGACGAAGGCGCTGGGCAACGGACCGCGCTCCTGGTCGTCGTCGTCACCGGCCCCACTGCGCAGCTGCTGCGTCGGGTCCTTCAGCCCTCGCTCCGCCACCTGGTGGGCCGCAGCGGCGAGCTGGTCGTCCACCCGGACCACGAGGTAGTGGCGCAGGGTCGCCCTGGTCGCCACCCCGGACGCGACCAGCGCCGCTGCGACGAGCACGACCAGGGCGGCGACGAGCATCAGCCGCAGCGGGACTCGCCGTCGCAGGGGCACCCGGCGGCGCAGCGCAGGCACCTCAGCCGCCGGTCGGGACGCGGAGCACGTAGCCCACGCCGCGCACCGTGTGGATCAGGCGAGGTTGGGAGGTGTCGACCTTGCGGCGCAGGTAGGAGACGTAGGACTCGACCACATTGGCGTCGCCGCCGAAGTCGTACTGCCAGACCCGGTCGAGGATCTGCGCCTTGCTCAGCACCCGACCCGGGTTCTGCAGGAAGTAGCGCAGCAGCTTGAACTCCGTCGGGGACAGCGCCACCTCCCGGCCGGCCTTCCACACCTGGTGCGAGTCCTCGTCGAGCTCGACGTCCTCGAAGGTGAACCGGGTCGTGGGGACCGCGTCGGTGCCGTGCGCCGTACGCCGGAGCACGGCGCGGATGCGGGCGATGACCTCCTCGAGGCTGAACGGCTTGGTGACGTAGTCGTCGCCCCCGAGGGTGAGCCCCTGCACCTTCGCCTCGCTGCCACCCCGGGCGGTCAGGAAGAGCACGGGACAGCGCAGCCCCTCGGAGCGCAGCCGGCGGACGACCTCGAAGCCGTCCATGCCCGGCATCATCACGTCGAGCACCATCAGGTCGGGCTGCCGTTCGCGGGCCTGCCGCAGCGCCTGCGACCCGTCCATGGCGGTCTCGACGTCGAAGCCGGCGAAGCGCAGGCTGGCCGCCAGCAGCTCCACGATGTTCGGCTCGTCGTCGACGACGAGCAGCCTCGCCTCGGGGGCCGGCTCGCCGTTGGTCGCTCCGGTGCTCACGGAACCAGTGTGACCTCTGCGTCTGCTCCGTTCCTGCACGTCTGCTGTGAAGTTCCTGTGAGGGGGCCGTCTGCCAGCCAGTTCCCAGTCTTCCTCCGGGTGACCCACAGGTTGCCCACGCACTCTCGATGGCAGACAGGCACCAGGAAGGGCAGATGAGATGAACGGCGACCCGAACGAGCGCGACCGCACCGGCCAGGACCACACGGGCCAGGACCCCACCGGGCGGGCACCCGACGAGTGGCTGCTCTCCGACCCGCCCGAGGTGCCTCCGGCCCTGGCGGACGACCCCGGACCGCGGGTCCCGCGGCTCTGGAAGGCCGCCGTCCTGCTCGCCGCGGGGCTCGTGGTCGGCGGCGGGGCGGTGGTCACGGCCTCGGCGATCGCCGGCGACGACGGGCAGCGGACCTCCACCGTCTCGGACCGCGGTGTCCCCGGTGCCCCGGAGGACGCGGCCGACGACGCGGGTGAGCGCGCCGGGGACCACGCCGATGACCACGGCGGTGTCCGCCAGGGCGACGGCCACGGGAGCGACCACGGGGACGGCCACGCCGGCGACGACGACTCGGGTGAGTCGGCGTGAGCACGGTCGCCCCCGCTCGGTCCGCCCCCGTGGATCCCGGTCTCCACACGATCGGTGGCACCGCACGTACCGATGCCCTCGTGCGGGTGCTCAGCGGTGCACTGCTGTGGCTCGCCATGCTGCTGGTCACGGCCTGGTGGGTGAGCGACGGCGGCGTACGCGACCTCGGGAGCTGGGCCTCGGCCCTGACGTCCACCGGACGGCTGACCGGCCTGCTCGGCTCGGTCCTGCTGCTCGCGCAGGTGCTCCTGATGGCGCGGCTGCCCGTGCTGGAGCGTGCGTTCGGCCAGGACCGGCTCGCTGCCCAGCACCGGCTGGTCGGCTTCACCTCGCTGAACCTGGTGCTGGCCCACGTCGGGCTGATCACCTGGGGGTACGCCGCCGGCCGCTTGGCGGGCACCCCGGGGACGCTGTGGAACCTGAGCGTGTCCTACCCCGGGATGCTGCTCGCCGTCGCCGCCACGGCGTGCCTCCTCCTCGTCATGGTGACCAGCGTGCGCGCAGCCCGCCGGCGGCTGCGCTACGAGTCGTGGCACCTGCTCCACCTCTACGCCTACCTCGGCGTCGGCCTGGCGCTGCCGCACCAGCTGTGGACGGGGCAGCAGTTCACCTCCTCCCCCTGGCGCACGGCCTTCTGGTGGTCGGCCTGGGCGGCGGCCGCCGGCTCGATCCTCGTGTGGCGGGTGGGTCGCCCGCTGGCCATCAACCTGCGCCACCAGCTGCGGATCAGCGACGTGGTCGAGGAGGCCCCCGGCGTCTGGTCGGTCCACCTCACCGGGCGCCGGCTGGACCTGATGGACGTCGAGGCCGGACAGTTCCTGACGTTCCGCTTCCTGGGGCGCCAGGGCTGGAGCCGGGGTCACCCGTACTCCCTGTCCGCCGCCCCCGACGGCCGGCGCCTGCGCCTCACCGTGCAGGCCGTGGGCGACGGCAGCGCGCGGATCCGATCGCTGCGGCCCGGAACCCGGGTGCTCGTCGAGGGCCCCTACGGACGGCTCGGCGCCCGCGCCCGGACGCGCCGCAAGGTCGCCTTCCTCGGAGCGGGCGTGGGGACAGCACCGCTGCGCGCCCTGGCCGACGCGCTTCCGTACGCCGCCGGCGAGGCCGTCTACGTCGAACGCTTCACCGTGCACCCGCTGTTCGCGAACGAGGTCGACACCCTCGCCCACCGGCGCGGGCTGCACGTCCACCGGCTCCCGGGGCACCGCCGTGCCGACGACTCGTGGCTGGGCCGGGAGATGCACCCGGCCTGGCACCAGCTCGACGACACCACGGCACTGCGTGCCCTCGTCCCCGACATCGCCGAGCGCGACGTCTTCGTGTGCGGGCCGCCGGCCTGGACCGAGGCCGTGACCCGGGCCCTGACCGGCGCCCGCGTCCCGGCCGCCAACATCCACTGCGAGCTCTTCGGTTGGTGATCCGCGTGCGCCGTATCGTCCTGTGGACCCTGAGCACGATCTCCGTGCTGGTCCTGCTGTTCAGCTATCACACCTCCACGTCGGGGGCGACGGGCACGGGCTCGAGCTACGTGGCCGGACCGTCGACCAGCACGTCGGGGGCGGCGGGCGGGTCCGGGTCCGCCGGCTCGGCCGGGACGAGCGGATCCGGCGGCGCCGGGAAGTCCGGCCGCACCGTCGCCGGCGACGTCGCCTCGACGCAGTGGGGACCGGTGCAGGTGCAGCTCACCGTGCGCGGCCACAAGATCACCGGGGTCGACGTGCTCCAGCACCCGAGCGGCAGCTCCACGGACCAGCAGATCAACGACTACGCGCTGCCGATCCTCGTGCAGGAGACCACCGACGCGCAGAGCGCCCAGATCGACATGGTCAGCGGCGCGACGGTCACCAGCGACGGCTACGTCCAGTCGCTGCAGAGCGCCCTGGACAGGGCCGGGCTGTGACCGCCGTCCCGCCCCTGACCCAGGCCCTGACCCGGGCCCTCCCCCGGGCCCGCCGCGTCGAGCACGTGATGGGCATGCCGGTCAGCCTCGTGCTGCGCGGCCGGCACGTCGACGACACCGAGGCGGAGGTCGCCTGGCGCACGGCGATGGCCGTGCTGCACCGCGCCGACGAGGTGTTCAGCACCTACCGGTCCGACTCCGCGACCAGCCGGCTGGACCGGGGCGACATCACGCTGGAGGCCTGCCCGCCCGAGGTCGCCGAGGTGCTGACGATCGGCGAGCGGGCGCGCCGGGAGTCCGGTGGCGCGTTCGACGTACGCCGCACGGCGACCGACGGCCACCGGCACCTCGACCCCAGCGGCGTCGTGAAGGGGTGGGCGGTCCAGCGGGCCTCCCGCGCCCTCGCCGAGCTCCCCGACACCGACTTCTGCCTGTCCGCGGGCGGCGACATGGTCTGCCGCACCGCAACGGACGCACCCCCGTGGCGCATCGGCATCGAGGACCCGCGCGACCCCGCACGCGTGCTCGCCGTCGTACCCGTCCGCAACGGAGCCGTCGCCACCTCGGGGACAGTCCACCGCGGCACGCACATCACCGACGCCCGCACCGGACGGACGGCCACGTCCCTGGCCTCGGTCACCGTGACCTACAGCGACCTCGTGTGGGCCGACATCGACGCCACCACCGCCTTCGCCCTCGGCCCCGACGCCCGCACGTGGCTCGCCACCCGCCCCGGGCGCCGCGGCCTCCTGGTCTGGCCCGACGGCAGGGCCGAGACCTTCGGCGGTTGAGGTGCTGCGGTTGAGGTCGTCGGTGGTTGGGCCCGTCGGTGGTCGAGCCTGTCGAAACCACCTTTCGTACGCCGGACGGTTCACCCCATGCCGCTCGTCGTGACGGCGGCGATCTCCAGTCACCAGGTGACGGCGAATCGCCGCTGTCCGCATCCGCCGCCCGACGGCGGTCGAGCCTGTCGAAACCACTCGGCGAGAGCGGCACAACGCGCTGGTCGGACGGGCCGAGACGTCGAGAATTCCCTGTCCACACAGCGGATTCTCACCCCCGGTTCTGTCAGTGGCCGGTGCTTGAATTCATCTATGAGCACGACGGGCAGCACCACCGCGGACGGGGACCTGGACTCCCCGCGCGAGGTGCTCGCGTTCGCCCGCAACGAGCGCCGAGCCGCCGACCGGGCCGAGGCGAACGTGCTCCTGGCCGCGGTCACCTGGGCCGAGCAGCACCCGCCGGAGTCGATCGACGACGCCGCCACCTGGCTCACCCCCGGCGTCGGGGACACCGGCCTCCCGATCGCCGGTCCGGGTGCTCCACTGGTCGCGGAGTTCTGCCTCGCCGAGCTCGCCCTCGCCCTCGGGATCTCCTCCGACGCCGGCCGCTCGCTGGTGGCCGACGCGGTCGAGCTGAAGTACCGCCTCCCCAAGACCTGGGCACGCGTCATGTCCGGCGACCTCCAGGCGTGGCGGGCCCGCCGGGTCGCCCAGGCCACCGGACACCTCTCCATGGCGGCAGCCACCTGGGTCGACGCCCAGGTGGCGCCGTTCGCGCACAAGATCGGCTTCGCCGCCCTCGAACGGCTCGTCACCGAGGCGATCGCGAGGTTCATGCCCGACCAGGCTCGCGAGAACGCCGACCGGGCCGCCGAGGGACGCCACTTCGACGTCCAGCACGGCCAGGTCTCCTTCAACGGCACCAGCCGCGTCGAGGGCGAGCTCGACCTCGCCGACGCGCTCGGATCTGGACGCCGCGATCAGCCAGGGCGCCGACCTCCTCGCCCGGCTCGGTTCCACCGAGCCGCTCGACGTGCGCCGCTCCAAGGCAGCTGGACAGATCGCTCGGAACCAGCTCGCGTTCGACCTCGCCGGCGCCGCCGCGAATGAGAGCTCGGCGACCGACACTGGGGTGGTTTCGACAGGCTCAACCACCGCAGGCTCGACCACCGGGGGCTCAACCACCCACGGCTCAACCACCGTCCGACTTCGTCGGGTGGTGCTGTTCGTGCACCTGTCCGCCGACGCGATCACCGGCCCCTCCAACAGCATGAGCACCGAGGCACTGCACCTGGCGCGGGTGGAGAACCAGCGCCAGGTGGTCACCGCCGACCAGGTCCGGGAATGGTGCGGTCACCCCGACGCGGAGGTCGTCGTGAGGCCGGTGATCGACACGGGCGAGCACCTCCACGTCGAGGGCTACGAGATCCCTGACCGGCTCCGCGAGCAAGTGATCCAACGCGACCACCAGTGCGTCTTCCCCTGGTGCACGAGACCAGCACGGCGGTGCGACATCGACCACGTGATCCCCTACCCCGAGGGTGAGACCGCATCGGACAACCTCGCGCCCGTGTGCCGGCGGCACCATCGGCTCAAGACCCACGGCGGCTGGACCTACACGATGTTCGAGCTGGGCCGGTTCCTGTGGACCAGCCCGCACAGCTATCAGTACCTGCGCGACCACACCGGCACGCTCGACGTCACCCCCGACATGGACCCTTCCGTCCCGACCGACCCGCCCGAGCAGTAGCTCCCCCGCCCCGCACCCCGCCGACCGGCGGGGCCAGTGGCCTGCCCGGGGCCCGCTGGGTCCTTACGACAGGTCGTTCCTGAGGAGGTCGCGCAGCGACCGCCGCGAAGGGCCCAACCATCGAGCACTCGACCACCGAGGGCTCGGCCCGTCAGGAAGCGCCGACCCAGCGTTGCAAGGTGGCACGAGCACCGTGTTCGTGCAACGACCGGAGCGCCTCGGCGTAGGGAACGGTGAAGGCAGGCTCGTCGCGCAGGTTGCCGAAGAGCGTCGTGTCCTCGAGGAACACCAGCGGGTCCGCCCGGCTGCGCCGGGCCCGCTCCATCACGGCGTGGCTGCGCTGGTCGACCACCTCGATCCTCTGGCCGCGCTCGTCGACTCCCTCGGCATAGCGGGCCCACGCTGCGACCACCAGCGCCGACCGGCGCACCTCGCCCCCACGCGCCAGCTGGTGTCGTACGACGGGCAGGAGGAACTTCGGGATGCGGTCGGAGCTCTCCGCGCACAAACGCAGGAGGGTGTCCCGGACGTGGGGGTTGGCGAACCGCGCGAGGAGGGCGGACCGGTAGGCCGCCACGTCGACCCCGGGCACCGGTTCGAGCGTCGGGGTCGCCTCGTGCTCCATGTACCCGCGGACCAGCTCCGAGAGGAGAGGATCGGCGGCTGCCTCGTGGACGTAGGCGTGCCCGTCGAGGTGGCCGAGATAGCCGAGCGCCTGGTGCCCGGCGTTGAGCAGGCGCAGCTTCATCAGCTCGTAGGGGCGGACGTCGGAGACCATCTGCACACCGGCCAGCTCGAAGGCGGGCCGTCCCGCCGGGAAGTCGTCCTCGAGCACCCACTGCGTCCACGGCTCGCACACGACCGGCCAGACGTCCTCCACCCCGTGCTCCGCGGCGAGCAGCCGGCGGTCGTCGTCGGCGGTGACAGGGGTGATCCGATCCACCATCGAGCTCGGGAACGCCACCTCGGCGCCGATCCAGGCGGCCAGGTCGGGGTCCCGGAGCCGTGCGAAGTCGGTGATCACGCGGCGGGCGAGGGCGCCGTTGCCCGGCACGTTGTCGCAGGAGACCACCGTGAACGGCGCCGACCCGGCCTCACGCCGACGGGCGAGCGCCTCGACGAGGTAGCCGAACGCGGTCGTCGGCGGCGTTCCCACAGCGAGATCGTGGCGCAGGGACTCATCGAGCACGAGCTCGCCGGTGACCTGGTCGGCGTGGTAGCCGCCCTCGGTGATCGTCAGCGAGACGATCCGGACCGCGGGGTCGGTCAGCACCGCCAGCGCGGCCTGGGGGTCCTCGGGCGCGAACAGGTAGCCGACGACCGATCCGACCACCCGCACCTCGCGCGAGCCGTCGCCGTGCTTGACGACCACCGTGTAGAGGTGGTCCTGGTCCCGGAGCGCGTCGCGCATCGCGACGTCATGGGGTAGCAGGCCCAGGCCGACGATGCCCCAGTCGTCGGCTCCGGCGCCGAGCAGCGTGTCGACGTACACCGCCTGGTGGGCGCGGTGGAAGCCGCCGACGCCGATGTGCGCGATCCCGGGCCGCACCGACTCGGGGGCGTACGCCGGGACGCGCACCCGGCCATCGAAGTCGGCGAGCGTGCTGCGTCGAAGGCGGGTCACCCCACCTGTCTATCCCGTACGACCCCGCCGTCGCGACGACCCACGGCGGCAGGCGCTACCGCCCCTGCGGACCGGCGGGACGCTTCGACGACAGGGCGAGGGCGTTGCGTCGACGCCAGGCCACGGCCGCCGCGACGACGAGGACGGCCAGCGGCACCGCCCACCCCGGGACGTGCGCCGCCCACTGTGTCACTGCCTGCTGGGCGGCGTACTCCACGTCGGTGAGGTCGCCGAGGCCCAGCGAACCCGTCAGTCCCGCGGTCCCGTCGTAGCGCAGGAACACCACCCCCACGCCGATGAACAGGAGCCCGGCCACGAGCGACGTCGTGTGCACGCGCACGGGCCCGAGCCGCAGCATCCGTCCGCGCAGCCAGCGCCGGCTGCCGAGGTCGAAGCGGTCCCACACCGCCGCCAGCAACAGCAGCGGTGCGGCCATGCCCAGGGCGTAGACGGCCAGCAGCAGGCCGCCCTGCCAGGGCGAGTCCTGGGTGGCCGCCACGGTCAGGATGGCGCCGAGCACGGGCCCGGAACAGAAGCCGGCGAGCCCGTAGACGGCCCCGAGGAGCAGCGTGGAGAGCCACCCGTCGTCCGTCCGCGAGGACACCAGTGCCTGGAGCCGGTGCACGCCGGGTACGGCGAAGCCGCGCCCGAGCAGCTGGAGCACACCGAGCCCGATGATCGTCCAGCCGGCGACCGCGACGAGGAGCGGGCGGTGGCCGTAGAACAGCGACGAGGCCGCGCTGGCCCCGGTGCCGAGCGGGACGAGGGTCAGCACCAGCCCGAGGTAGAAGACCAGGGTGCGGGCCACGAGCGCCCGCCGGTTGGCGAACGCGTAGGCGAAGAAGGACGGCAGCAACAGTGCGCTGCACGGGGAGAGCAGCGCCAGGACCCCCGCTGCGAGGGCGGCGAGGACGCTGACGTCGCTCACTTCTCGGCGTCCCGGGCCGCCTTCTCGATGGTCTCCTCGAAGACCTTCGTGGGCTGGGCGCCGATCACCGGCACGCCGTTGACCACGAAGGCGGGCGTGCCGGTCACGCCGATCCCCTGCCCCTCGGCGAAGTCCTTCTGCACGGCACGAGCGGTGGCGGGCGAGTCCATGTCCTTGCGGAAGCGGTCCACGTCGAGACCGATCTTCTCCGCCACGCCGGCGAGGTGGTCCTTGTCCAGCTTGCCGCTGTTCGGCGGCGGCTGGTCGGCGTACATCGCCTCCTCGAACTCCCAGAACTTGTCCTGGGCCGCCGCCGCCCTGCCGGCGCGGGCGGCCACCGTCGACTCCTTGCCGAGGTAGGGGAAGTCACGCCACTCGATGCGCAGCGTCCCGTCCTTGACGTACTTGTCCACCAGGACCGGTTCGGTGGTCCGGGCGAACTTCCCGCAGAAGGGGCACTGGAACTCCGAGTAGGCGATCATCACCACCGGCGCGTCCGGCTCGCCGAGCGCCATCGGGTCCTCGGGCTCACGACGGACGAGGTTGTCCCAGACCTCCGGGGGGGCCTTCGAGGACGACTCGGAGGTCACCTCGGCAGCGGCGTTCTCCTGCTTCTCGTCCTCAGCCGCGCCACCACCCCACGGCAGGAGGGTGGCGCCGAGGACGAGGGCGGCGACCAGGGCGACGACGATCGGGATCAGGGGGCTCTTGCGGGAGTCAGGCACGAGCAGGCTCTCCAGAAGGTGTGGTGGAACAGGACAGCTCTCCGAGCAGGCGACTGCGCAGCGCCCAGAGGAGGAGCAGGACGGCGGCGCCCTGGAGGACCGGCTGGAACGGCGCGAACCAGGTGACGGCGCCAGCGCTGCCCAGGGCCAGCAGCACGAGCTTGTTGCACACCGGGCACCCCACGGCGAGGTAGGTCAGGACGCCCCCGACCCAGCCCGCCCGGCGGCTCGAGGCCCTGTCGGGCTGCCCGGGCGAGCGCACGTAGGTCGCGACGAGCAGCCCCGCCAGCGCCGAGGACACGAGCAGCGAGGGCCAGGCCCACGACGTCGTGGGGATCTCCCGGCCGAAGACGGGGTTGTCGATCATCGCGGTCGGCACGGCGACGGCCAGGGTGAAGCCGACCGTTGCGCCCAGGGCGACCAGCCACCGCGCCGGGGGCCACGTCCTCAGTGCTGCCAGCGGCGTGGTCACGACGCACCCACTTCAACCGGGTTGCCTGCCGTGCGCCACTCCAGCATCCCGTCCTCGAGGCGCCGGGCTTGCACGCCCTCGCCCGCGAGCAGGCGTACGGCGTCGTGGGCCATCACGCAGTAGCGGCCCCGGCAGTACGTCACGACCGACGGCGAGCGGCGCAGCCGGTTCGCCTCGGCGCTCAGCGTGCCCAGCGGCGCGTTGCGCGCGCCGGGGATGTGGCCGGCGAGGTACTCCTCCGGCGGGCGTACGTCGAGCAGCGTGATCTCGCCGCTGTCGAGCAGCCGCTCGAGGTCGGCGCGCGAGACCAGTCCCACCTCGTCCGCCCCGGGCAGGTTCAGGTAGGCGTCGAGGGCGCGCTCGACGTCGGCGGACCGCTCGCTCGCCACGCCCCGCATCGCGGCGTACAGGCGCGCGACGTCGTCGCCGGCGAGCCGGTAGTGCACCTTGGTGCCCTCGCGCCGCGTCCTCACCAGGTTGGCCATCTTGAGCACCTTCAGGTGGGCCGAGACGGTGCTCACGCCCATCTCGGCGGTGCGGGCGAGCGCCTCGACGGTCCGCTCGCCCTGGGCCAGGAGCTCGATCAGCTCGAGGCGCTTGGCGCTGCCGAACGCCTTGCCCACCACCGCCAGCTCGTCGAAGACCCGGTCCTTGCGCTCGTCCATCACCACTCCTCCAAAGATCTTTGGAGAACAGTAGGAGGCAGGCGCGGGCCAGACAAGCCGGCCCCTGCCCCACTGCGGCTGTCGGCTCTGGCCCGAGCGGACCACGCTGGCTAGCCTCGATGCATGAGCTGCGTCTCCCGAGGCGCGCGATGACCAGCCTCCGTCGACGCTTCACGCGCATGGGCAACCGCATCGGCGTGTGGATGTACCGCACGCTGGACGGGCGTCTCGCCAGCGGGAGCAAGAAGGTCCACGTCCTGATGATCACGTCGCCGGGGCGGCGTACCGGACTCCCCCGCTCGACCTGCGTGCGCTACCTCGAGACGCCCGCCGGCATCGTCGTCTGGGGCACCGGCTCCGGTTCGCGCCGGGACCCCGACTGGTTCCAGAACCTGCGTGCGGCGCCGACCTCCCGGGTCCAGGTCCGGGATCAGCAGTTCGCTGCCCGGCCCCGTGAGCTCCACGGCGAGGAGCGCGAGGCCATGTGGGGCGACACGATCCTGGCCGAGGCCCCCGAGGTCAGCAGGTACGAGAAGAAGGCGGGTCGCACCATCCCGGTGGCCGTCCTCGAGCCGGTCCAGGAATGAGGCGACACTCGCGCGACAGGAGGGGCTAGGCAGCGCGGTCGAGAGCCCCCGCCACGAGCTGCTGAGCCGCCTGCTTCGCGGCCACCACCGTCGCTGGGTCCGCAGCCAACGCGCCGTCGGCGAGGCCGCCGTCGAGGAGCAGGGTCAGCGACCGCGCCAGCGCGTCCGGGTCGGCGGCCCCGGCTCGTGCGGCAAGGTCGCGAACCCAGTCCAGGACCGCTCGCTTGTGAGCCACCGTGCGCTCGTGGATCGGGGTGCCCGGCACCGCCTCGGCCGCTGCGTTGATGAACGCACAACCTCGGTAGCCCTCGCGCCGGCACGCCGTACCGAGCGCGTCGAAGAGCCCGACGAGCTGGTCCGCGAGGTCGGGTCCGGCCGCCTCGGCCGCCGTGTGCAGCTGCGCGGTCCAGACCCCGTCGACCTTGTCGAGGTAGGCGAGGACGAGCTCGTCCTTCGCCGGGAAGTGCTTGTAGAAGGTTGCCTTGGCCACCCCGGACTCGGCGATGATCAGGTCCACGCCGACGGCCCGGATCCCCCGGGCGTAGAAGAGCCGGAACGCGGTGTCGAGGATGCGGTCGTGCGCGGGGATCGGAGCCACCCCTTGAGGATAGACAGACCTGTCTGCTAACGTCCACTCCACAGATAGACAGACCTGTCTACTCATGCCACGTCCCCGAAGGAACCTCCATGGACATCGCAGTACTCGGCACCGGCATGGTCGGCCGAGCCATCGCCAGCCGGCTCCACGACCTGGGCCACTCCGTCGTGGTCGGCACCCGCGACCCCGCGGCCACCCTCGCCCGCACCGAGCCCGACGGCATGGGCAACCCGCCCTTCTCGGCGTGGCACGCAGACCACGCCGGCGTCGGCCTGGCCACGTTCGCCGAGGCGGCCGCCGGCGCCGACCTCGTGGTCAACGCCACCTCCGGCGCCGCCGCGCTCGAGGTGCTCGGCCTCGCCGGCGCGGACAACCTGGCCGGCAAGCCCCTGGTCGACATCTCCAACCCGCTCGACTTCTCCCGCGGCTTCCCGCCCACCCTGTTCGTCAAGGACACCGACTCCCTCGGCGAGCAGATCCAGCGCACCTTCCCCGAGGCCAGGGTGGTCAAGACCCTGAACACGCTCACGGCCTCCCTGATGGTCGCGCCGGCGTCGCTCGGCGAGTCCTCGACGGTCTTCGTCTCCGGGGACGACGCGGAGGCGAAGACCACCGTGGTGTCCCTGCTGGAGAGCTTCGGCCACGACGACGTCATCGACCTCGGCCCGCTCGAGACGGCCCGCGGCACCGAGATGCTGCTGCCCGTGTGGCTGCGGCTGATGGGCACGCTCGGCACGGGCGCGTTCAACTTCAAGATCGTGCGCTGACCATGAGCAACCCCGGGCCGATGCGCGGCAGGACCGTGCTGGTCACCGGCGGCACCGGCGGGATCGGGCTGGCCACGGCCACCGGTCTCGCCGGGCTCGGGGCGCGCGTCGGCATCGGGGGACGGTCCCCTGAGCGTGGGGCCGCTGCCGCCGACGTCGTACGCCGCACCGTGCCGCACGCAGAGGTGGACGTGTTCGCGGCGGACCTGGCAACCCAGTCGGAGGTACGGCGCCTGGCCGCCGAGGTCGCCAGCGCCTACCCGCACCTCGACGTGCTCGTCAACAACGTCGGCGGCTACTGGGCACACCGGCACCTCACCCCTGACGGCCTCGAGCACACCTTCGCGCTCAACCACCTCGCACCGTTCCTCCTCACCCACGAGCTGCGAGACCTCCTGGTCGGCAGCGCTCCGGCACGGGTGGTGACCGTGTCCTCCGGAGCGCAGAGGATGGGTCGGATCGACTTCGACGACCTGCAGGGCGAGCGGTCCTACAACGGCCAGCGGGCCTACAACCAGTCCAAGGTCGCCAACGTGCTGTTCAGCTACGAGCTCGCGCGCCGGCTCCGAGGAACGGGCGTGACCGCGAACGTGCTGCACCCCGGCGTGGTGCGCACCGCGTTCGGCCGCGAGGACGCGGGCGGCCTCATGGGGAGGTTGATTCCGCTGGTCACACCGTTCATGAAGTCACCGGAGAGAGGCGCCGCGACCTCGATCCACCTCGCGAGCTCGCCCGAGGTAGCCGGGGTCACCGGCACCTACTTCGTCAACCGCCGGCCCAAGCGATCGGCCAAGCTGAGCTACGACCGCCAGGCGGCTCGCCGGCTGTGGGAGGTCAGCGCCGAGCTGACCGGCGTGAGCGAGGTGAGCCCATGAGGCTCGGCGTCCACCTGGTGGGCTTCGGCACCCCTGACGGCCCACGAGGCATCTCCTCGATGCTGGCGGCCCTCGGCGGCGCGGTCGAGGAGGCCGGTGTCGACAACCTCTCGCTGATGGACCACTACCTCCAGATGGAGATGCTCGGCGGTGACCAGGACCCGATGCTCGAGGGGTACACGACCCTGGGATTCCTCGCGGCCCACACGCGCGCCGTCGAGCTGCAGCTGCTGATGACCGGGGTCACCTACCGGCACCCGGGCCTGCTGGCCAAGATCGTCGCCACGCTCGACGTGCTGTCGGGTGGCCGAGCCGCGCTGGGCCTGGGCGCAGCGTGGTACGAGCGCGAGCACCTGGCCTACGGCGTCCCGTTCCCCTCTCTGAGGGAGCGGTTCGACCGTCTCGAGGAGACCCTGCGCATCGTGCGACAGATGTGGAGCGACGACGACGGACCCTTCGACGGCACGCACTACCGGCTCGCCGAGACCATCTGCGCGCCGCAGCCGCTGCACCGGGTCCCGCTGATGATCGGCGGGAACGGGGAGCGGAAGACCCTGCGGCTGGTCGCGGCGTACGGCGACGCCTGCAACCTCGTCGTCGGCGGCGACAGCGCAGCCGAGACCGTCAGGCACAAGCTCGGAGTGCTCCGTAGGCACTGCGAGGACCTCGGCACCGACTACGCCAGGATCCGGCGGACGGTCATGCTGCCCCAGCCCTTCGACCCCGCGGCGCAGACCGACCGGTTCCTCGAGCAGATCGCGGAGCTCGCCGACGCCGGCGTCGAGGAGGTCCACGTCGTGCCCCTCGGCGATGCCGCGGCCGACCCGGTCGGCTTCGTGCGTGACCTCGGCGAGCACGTCGTACCCCGGCTGCCTCGGATCCCTCGCAGCGGATGACGCAGAGAGCGGCGTACCGACGCACGCTGGCAGCCTGCAACCGAGGAGGACGGTGGTTCACATGCCGCTGGGTCGGCGACACGAACGTCGAGAGGAGCGTCGCGAGGAGCGACGCGGGGGCGGGACGGTGCACTACAAGATGCGCCAGCGCCTGGTCTCGATCGGGGACGACTTCTGGATCGAGACGGACACGGGCGAGCGTGCCTACAAGGTGGACGGCAAGGCGCTACGGCTGCGCAAGACGCTGGTCCTCGAGGACCCGCAGGGGCACGAGCTGGCGAAGATCCAGTCGCGGGTGCTGCGGGTCAAGGACGCGATGGAGGTCGAGGACCCCGAGGGCAACCGGATGGCGATGGTCAAGAAGGCCCTGATCAGCCCGTTCCGGGACCGGTGGAGCGTCGAGATCGCCGGCGGCCCCGACCTCGAGGTCCAGGGGAACATCGTCGACCACGAGTACACCTTCACCGACGGGCGTACGCCGGTGGCGACCGTGTCGAAGGAGTGGTTCCGCGTCGCCGACACCTACGGGGTGGAGGTCGCGCCCGGCCAGGACCCGGTGCCCGTCCTGGCCGCCACGGTCGCGATCGACATGATGACCCACGAGGGCCGCTGAACCGTTCCTCAGCGCTCGCCCGCGACGAGCGGCTCGAGGAGGAGGTGCGGCTCCATCCGCTCGACGGCGTGCAGGCGCCACTTGTCGGGGAAGAGTGCGAGCAGCTCGCCGTCGGAGCGCTGCAGCACCTCGACGCCGCGCAGGCCGCCCAGCTCCACGACGTCCTCGGGGCGGGTGCGGCGGGCGACGGAGTAGTCGAGGCGCTCGAGGCGGACCGGCGCGTTGAACTCGTGGGTCATCCGTTCCTCCGCGACCTCGAACTGCATCGGCCCCACCGCGGCGAGCACCGGAGCCTGGTCGCCGCGCAGCTCCGAGCGGAGGACCTGGACGACGCCCTCCTGGTCGAGCTGCTCGATCCCGCGTCGGAACTGCTTGTAGCGTCCGGTGTCCTTGGCGCGGATGACCATGAAGTGCTCCGGCGCGAAGCTGGCGATCGGCGGGAAGCGGACGGGCTCGTCCTCGTAGATCGTGTCGCCCACCCGGAGGGCGCTGGCGTTGACCAGTCCGACGATGTCACCGGGGTAGGCCGTGTCGACGACGGACCGCTCGCGGCCGAAGACCGCCTGGGCGTACTTCGTCGCGAAGGGACGCCCGGTGTCGGCGTGCGTGGCGACCATGCCGCGCCGGAACACCCCGGAGGTGACCCGGGCGTAGGCGAGCCGGTCCCGGTGGGCGGCGTCCATGCCTGCCTGCACCTTGAACACGAACGCGCTGAACGGTTGGTGGACCTGCCGTTCACCACCGTCGACGTCGGCTGTGGCCGAGGGGGCGGGCGCGAGCTCGACGAGCGTCTCGAGCAGCTGGGCGACCCCGAAGTTGGAGATCGCCGAGGCGAACAGCACCGGGGTCGTCTCCCCGGCCAGGAAGGTGTCCTGGTCGTGGTCGGCGCCGTCGGCGGCCAGCAGGTCGTGCTCCTCGACGGCGCTCGTCCACCACTCCCCCTCCGTGGCCTCCGCCTCGGTCGCGCCGAGGTGCTCCTCCGGTGCCTTGGTGGCGCCTCCGGAGGTACGCCGGTAGCGGATGTACCCGCCGGTGCGGCGGTCGAGCACGCCGCGGAAGTCCCCGGAGACCCCCACGGGCCAGGTCAGCGGCGTGGGCCGCAGGCCGATCTGCTGCTCGATCTCGTCCATCAGCTCCAGCGCCTCGCGACCGGGCCGGTCCCACTTGTTGATGACGGTGATCACGGGGATCCGCCGGTGCCGACAGACCTGGAACAGCTTGAGCGTCTGCGGCTCCAGGCCCTTGGCCGCGTCGACGAGCATCACGGCGGCATCCACGGCGGCGAGCACCCGGTAGGTGTCCTCGGAGAAGTCGGCGTGACCGGGGGTGTCCACGAGGTTGACCACGTGGTCGCCGTACGCGAACTGCAGCGCGGCGGAGGTGATCGAGATGCCGCGCGCCCGCTCCATGTCCATCCAGTCCGAGACGGTCCCCTTGCGGCCGGCCTTCCCGTGGACGGCGCCCGCGGAGGAGATCACCTCGGCGTGCAGTGCCAGCGCCTCGGTCAGCGTGGACTTGCCGGCGTCGGGGTGGCTGATCACGGCGAACGTACGACGTCGCCGGGCCTCACGCAGGACGTCGCGCCCGTCGAAGATGGGGCCCGTGGTGGCACTCGTGGTCACGTGTTCTGGCTCGCCGTCCTCGTCGCCGTCTGGTCTCGTGGCGGGTCCGTGGCGGACCCTCCGCGGCCTCGAGGGTATCCAGCACCAGCTCGACCACGAAGACGGCTACCGCATCTTGTCCCGGAACACCCGGTGGAACACCCCGGCGCGACCGAGGTCGCGGCCGATCTCGGCCGGGACGTCCCTGCTCTCGAGGTAGTCGTTGAAGCCGGGCAGCGCGGCCGCCTCGTCGATCGTGAGCTCCTCGAAGCCCATGGACCAGTCGGCGAACCTGCGCTCCCGGGCGGGCTCGCGCAGCGCGACGATCACGTCGCGGTGCCGCTGGTCCCGCTCGATGTGGCCGAATGCGGCGTCCACGTCGTCCCCGCGGCCCTCGAGGGTCTGGATGAAGTGTCCGCCGGCGTAGAGCAGCATTCCGGTCAGGCCCGCTGCGTGGTTCTTCGCCCGCGAGGTGGTGAGCAGCTCGGTGAGCTCGGACTCACTGAAGGGCTCGGTGGCGGTGCTGAGGTAGGTCAGCGAGATCAGCGGGTCAAGGCGACCCTGCGAGGTCGATGCCGAGTTCACAGGAATGCTCCCGAGAGTGGTCGTGGGCTGGCGAACGGCGCTCGTCGGAGCGCGCTGCCAAGCATGCCGCAGTCCCGCCCCTGTCGGCGTGTTTCCGCGATCGTGGTCGGCCACCGGGCCGCGCCGGAGGGTCAGCGGCTTTCGGAGTCCCCCTCGATCACGACGACGTGGTAGCGGGCATCGAGTCGGACGTCGACGGTGTCCCCGTCCGGCTTGGTCACCTCCACCTCGTAGGTCGCGCCGTTCTCGCTGTCGGTCTCGACGCTGTTGACCGTGCCGCCACCGGTGGCCGCCAGCGCCGACTTCTTCGCGGCGGCGGCTTGTTGGCGCGTGTACTGGTGGCTCGCCGGTCCGTCGTCGCCGTTGGTGGCGATGGCGACGCCACCGATGGTGACGGCCATGGCCAGGCCGGCGGCGCCGGCCAGGGCAGTGCTGCGCTTCCTCATGGAGCCTGCTCCTCTCCTCGTCGGGGGATCCACTGTGCCGTGCGGCTGCTGAAGCCAGCCTGAAGGCTTCGGCCGTCGAGCTGCGGCAGGACGAGGACGAAGCGGGCTCCCCGCGGACTGTTGCGCAGCTCGAGTGTCCCCCCGTGCCGCTGGGCCACGGTGCGGGCGATCGCCAGCCCCAGGCCGGTGCCGCCGGTCCCCCGGGAGCGCGACCGGTCGGCACGGTGGAACCGCTCGAAGATCTGGTCGCGCTCGCCGTCGGGTACGCCGGGCCCGTCGTCGAGGACCTCGACCCGCGCTTGGCCGTCGACGCACCCGGCCGACACGGTGACCCGGGTCTCGGCGTGCCGAACGGCGTTCTCCAGCAGGTTTCGCACCGTCCGACGCAGCTCGTCGGCGCGTCCGTCGACCGGCGTGGCCGACACGCCGCTGGTGTCGATCTCGACGGTGGAGAGCGGCCGCACCCGGGCTGCCTCCTCGAGCACCAGGTCATCGAGGTCCAGCGGGTGCGCTGGATCGATGGGGCCGAGCTCGTCGTGACGGGCGAGGAAGAGCAGGTCGCGCAGCAGGCGCTCGGTCTGGTTGCAGTCTCGCAGGATGCCACGCGCGAGCTCCGGCCAGTCGACGCCCTCGGGGTGGGCGGCGGCCACCTCGACCTGGGCGCGGATCGCGGACACAGGGCTCTGCAGCTCGTGGGAGGCGTCGGCCACGAACTCCCGCTCCCGGTGCTGGGCCGCCTCCAGCCGGTCCAACATCTGGTTCATCGTCAGCGCCAGCCGACCGATCTCGTCGCCGGCCCGCGGCGCCGGCACGCGACGGTCCAGCGCCTGGCCCGAGATGTCCTCGACGCGGGACCGGATCTCCTCCACGGGTCGAAGGGCGCGGCCGATCACGAGCCAGATCAGCACACCGAGGACCAGGACGGTGACCGGAGCCCCCACCCAGAGTGCGCGCCGCAGGGCGAGGGACGCCTCGTGCACCGACTCCAGGCTGGCGCCGGCCACGATGGTCACCGGGCCGTCGGACGACGGGATGGTCTGCACCCAGACCCGGTAGTCCTCGCTCTCGTCGTCGTCCGGCGCGCCGTACAGGGTGTGCACCTCGGCGGGGGCGCCGACCGGTGGTCGCACGCCCGTGATCGGACCTGCGCCGCGCACGTTGGGTGAGGCGGCGAGCACGCGGCCGTCCGCAGTGACCACCTGTGCCACCCCCTCGCCCCCGACCGCGGCCAGCACCGGGGGCAGGTCGCCCTGCCTGGCCAGGACGCCCAGGTCGCTCACCCGCGACCGCGCGAGCGCGTCACCGCTGGACACGACCGAGCCGTCGAGCGTGGCCACGAGCGCCACCGAGGCGACCAAGAGCGCCAGCGCGACCAGGGCCGAGGCCAGCAGCGTGGTGCGCAGGCGGACCGAGAGAGACCGGACCAGGTGACCAGGGCGTCGCTCAGCCACCGTCGGGATCCATCCGGTAGCCGACGAGGCGGACCGTCTGCAGGCTCGCGCGACCGAAGGGCTCGTCGATGCGGGCGCGCAGCTGGCGGACGTAGACCTCGACGATGTTGGGATCGCCGTCGAAGGAGAAGTCCCAGACGTGGGCGAGGATCACCGGCTTCGGCAGCACCTCGCCCTTGCGGCGCATCAGGAACTCCAACAGCGAGAACTGGCGCGGGGTCAGGTCCACGGCGTCCTCGCCCCGCCACGCCCTGTGCGTGGCGGGGTCGAGACGGAGGTCGCCCGCGGTCAGGACAGCCGGCCGCTCGTGCCCGCCCCGCCGCAGCAGGGCTCGCAGCCGCGCCAGCAGCACGACGTAGGAGAACGGCTTCGCGAGGAAGTCGTCGGCGCCCGCGTCGAGCGCCGCGGCCTCCTCGGCGGCCCCGGAGCGTGCGGTCAGGATGAGGATGGGCGTCCAGTCGCCCCGTTCGCGCAGCCCGCCGCAGATCTGCTCGCCGGTCATCCCGGGGAGCATCGAGTCCAGGACGATCGCGTCGTAGTCGTTCTCGGTGGCCAGCCAGTGGCCGTCGGTGCCGGTCAGGGCGACGTCGACGGCGTACCCGTGCTCCTGCAGTCCGCGGCGCACCGCGCAGGCGACGCGCTCGTCGTCCTCGACCACCAGGATCCGCATGCTCCGAACGGTGCCACCTCGGTGCTGAATGCGCACTGAAGCTGCGCCGACCGGCTCAGCGGGCGCTTCAGCGTGGCTTCAGCGGTGCCGGTCGATGCTCGTGGGAGGGACCCGGAGCAGGGTCTCGAGCGGGGCCGGAGCGAAGGAGCACACGCATGAGGACCAGGATCGCGATCGCCGCGTCGGCCGTGTTGGCGACCGGAGCGGTGGGGACGGTGGCGGTCGTCACGACCGCCTCGAACGCAGCCCACGCCACCCACGACCGTGCGGTCGTGGTGGCTCGCCCAGTGGATCCGGGCCGGTTCCAGCACCCGTTGCGCAACGTCTACTTCCCGCTGCGCCCCGGCACGGTCTTCCGTTATCGCGGCACCGACGAGGATCAGCACTTCCGCGAGAGGCTCACCGTCACCCACCGCACGAAGCGGATCCAGGGCGTCCGCACTCGGGTGGTCTCCGACGTGCTCCGGCGCGGCGACGGCAGCCTGGCCGAGAAGACGTTCGACTGGTACGCCGCGGACGACGCCGGCAACGTCTGGTACTTCGGCGAGCGGACCGCGACCTACGACCGGCATGGCCACGTGCAGAGCCGGGAGGGCTCGTGGCAGGCGGGCGTCGGCGGCGCGGTCGCCGGCCTGGTCATGCCCCACCGTCCGCGTCCCACCGACGCCTACCGGCAGGAGTACGACCGCGGGAATGCCGAGGACCAGGCCTGGATCGTGCAACGGGGCTTCTCGGCGAAGGTGCCCTACGGTCGGGTGCACCACGTGGTCCGCTCGCTGGAGTGGAGCCGACTGGAGAAGGACGTGGTCTCGGTGAAGCTCTACGCGCCGCACCTCGGCATCGTCCGCGAGAGGGACCTCGCCGGCGGCAGCGAGTCCTTCCAGCTGGTCTCGGTCGCGCGACCTTCCCCGTAGCACCCTGAGGTGTTCCACCGCCTTCACCTGGATGGGTCAACCCACCCATACGGCCTCACCAGTTGGGCATCCTGCCCGACGCGGTGGACGCTGCGCTCTTCCTAGCGTCGGAGCATCACCCCGCACCTGGAGGAACCATGTCCACCGAACACATCGAGACCGTGATCATCGGAGCCGGCCAGGCCGGGCTCGCCACGGCGTACCACCTCACGAAGCGGGGCCGCGCCTGCGTGGTCCTGGACAGCAACGCCCGGGTCGGCGACAACTGGCGCCGGCACTGGGACACCCTGCGCCTCTACAGCCCGGCCAAGTACGACGGGCTTCCCGGCATGCCCTTCCCGGCCGCCCCCTGGACGTACCCCCAGAAGGATGCGGTCGCCGCCTTCCTCGAGAGCTACGCACTCAAGTTCGACCTGCCGGTGCGGATGAGCACCCGGGTCCATGCCCTGAAGCAACGGAGCGACGGCGGCTTCGCGCTGAGCGTCGGCGACCACACCCTCACCTGCGACAACGTGGTCGTGGCGACCGGCACCTTCGGGCAGGCGCCGAACATCCCGGAGTTCGGGCGCCAGCTCGATCCGTCGGTCCGCCAGCTGCACTCGAGCGAGTACCACCGTCCCGACGACCTCCGACCCGGACCGGTGCTGGTGGTGGGTGCCTCGCACTCCGGCACGGACATTGCCTACGAGGCCGCGCAGACCAACCGGGTCACGCTGTGCGGGCGGGACCCCGGCCAGCTGCCGTTCAGGCCCGAGCAGCGTCGGGCGAAGCTCATCTTCCCCGTGGTCGTCTTCGCCTGGCGGCACGTCCTCACGAGGCGTACCCCGATCGGACGCAAGGAGTTCCACGAGGTCCGGGCGCACGGGGGGCCGATGATCCGTGTCCACCGCGAGGACCTCACGGCGCGCGGCGTCGAGCGGTACACGGCCCGCATGGTGGGAGTCCAGGACGGCATGCCGCTGCTCGAGGACGGCACCGTCGTGCCGGTCACCAACGTCGTCTGGGCAACCGGCTTCCGCCAGATCTTCGACTGGATCGAGCTGCCAGTGGTCGGCGAGGACGGCTGGCCCGTGGAGATGCGCGGCGTGGTCGACCAGGTGCCCGGGCTCTTCTTCTGCGGCCTTGCGTTCCAGTACGCATTCAGCTCGATGGTCTTCCCGGGGATCGGCCGGGACGCGGAGTACCTGGCGCGACGGATCGGCGACCGGGTGAAAGGGCCGGGCAGGCAGCACCAGGCTGCCTGACCGTCCTATGCTCGCTACGAGGAGACTTCGTGAACGTCGTCGAAGAACTGCTGCGGGCGCGCGAGGCTTTCGACCGCCGCGACTGGATCGCCGCGTACGAAGGTCTCTCGGGGGCCGGGAGCGATGCGCTCCTGGCCGCCGACTTCGCCGATCTCGCCACCGCCGCGTTCCTCGTCGGCCGTCACAACGACTGCATCCAGGCCCTCCAGCGAGCGCACCAGGCGCACCTCGACGCCGGCGACCGGCAAGCCGCGGTCCGGTGCGCCTTCTGGTTGGCGATGACGCTGATGGACCGCGGCGAACACGCGGTGGCGAGTGGCTGGATCTCCCGAGCCGACCGCCTTCTCACGGCCGTCGAGCAGGACACCGTCGAGCACGGGTACGTCCTCTTCTTCAAGATGCTCGGCCACGTCCTCGGCGGCGACCCGGTCACCGGACTCGACGAGGCCGACCGGCTCACGTCGTACGGCCGACGCTTCGGGGACGGGGACCTGCTCGCGGCCGGCCTGATGGCGCAGGGGCGGTGCCTGCTGTACCTGGGTCGCGTGCCCGAGGGCGTTCGTCTGCTCGACGAGGCGATGGTCGGCGTCACGACGGGCGAGGTGTCGCCGATCTTCGCCGGGCACACGTACTGCTCCCTGATCGAGGCCTGTCAGGAGATCTCGGACTTCGACAGGGTGGAGCAGTGGACGACAGCGCTGACCACCTGGTGCGGCGCTCAGGTGGGACTGGTGCCGTTCACCGGTCAATGCGCGATCCACCGCGGCCAGGTGATGCGGGTCCGGGGCGCCTTCGAGCAGGCCATCGCCGAGTTCGACGGCGCCGCCGCGCGCTACGTTGCCGCGGGCACCCCGGCCGCCGCGGGCCTGGCCTTCGCGGAGAGGGGTGAGCTGCTGCGCATCCGTGGTGCGTACGACGCAGCCGAGGAAGCCTTCGAGAAGGCAGTCAGCCTCGGTCACGACCCTCAACCCGCGCACGCCCTGCTCTCCCTCGCCCGCGGCCGGACTGACGCGGCATGTGCTGCGGTTCGCCGGCTGCTGCGCGAGCCGCGCGACCCCATCCATCGCTCGCAGCTGCTGCCCGGGGCGATCGACGTGCTGCTCGCCGGAAACGACCTCGCCGCCGCCGGCCCCCTCGTCGCCGAGCTGGAGGCGGTCGGAGACGCGTTCGACTCGAGCTCGCTCAAGGCGATGGCCGGCTACGCCGTCGGGGCCCTGGCCCTTGCCATGGACCGACCTGAGGACGCCTTGGAGGCGCTTCGCCCGGCGCTGCAGACGTGGCGGGAGCTGGGCTGGCCCTACGAGACCGCACGGACACAGGTGCTCGTGGGTCGGTCGCTGCGGGAGCTGGGCGACGAGGAGTCCGCGGCCGCCGAGCTGGGGGCTGCCGCCCGGGCGCTCGCGGCGCTCGGGGCCACGCCGGCCGCGGAGGAGGTGGACCGGCTGCTGGCCCCGGGTCCCCTGCCAGGCGGCCTCACCGCCCGTGAGGGCGAGGTGCTCCGGCTGGTCGCCGCGGGCAGGTCCAACCCGGAGATCGCCGCGGCCCTGTTCCTGAGCGAGAAGACGGTCGCGCGGCACCTGAGCAACATCTTCACGAAGCTGGACGTCTCGTCCCGCACCGCCGCGGCCGCCTACGCCTTCGACCACGGGCTCACGCTGCGCGCGGCAGGAGCCCGAGAAGGACTGGCCCCCGGTTCGCGCCGGCCTACGGGTCATTGAGCGAGAGGTACGGCGTCTTCGGCCCTCGAGGTCCGATGCAGGAGCGGGCCTCCGCGGCTCCTCCAGCGCTCGATCAGCCTCATCCCTGCTCGGCCAGGAAGGAGAGCAGAGCTGCTGCGAAGCCCTCGGGGTCGGTGAGATGGGCCATGTGCATCTGCCCGGGAAGAACGCTGATCCTGGCATCCGGCAGAGCACCGGCGACCACCTCCGGATCGGCCCTGATGTCGTCGGGCGTGTCCCCTCCGACCAGGAGCAGCACCGGCACGGTAACGCGCGAAGCCCAGTCCGGGTCGAACGCCTGCTCGGAGAACGCCCGGATCTCCCGCGGCACGGTGGGTGCGGCGGCGACGCGGGCCGGCCACGCTGCGGATGCCTTGATGATGCGGACCTCGTCCTCGGACATGTGCACGACGTCGCGGTAGAAGCTCTCGAGCATCTGCTCCGGCTTGCCCTGCTCCAGGAGCGTGTCGAGTGTCTCGGTCAACGCCGGCGCAACGGTGCGATCGGCGGGATCCGGCACCGGCCACCCTTCGTAGAGCGCCAGCCTGCGCAGGTTCGGGGTCCGTAGCGCCGCCCCGAAGGCGACGTTGCCGCCGTAGGAGTGGCCGAGCAGGTCGACCGGACCTCCCCAGGCCGCGGCTGCGGCGTCGACGACCGCTGCGATGTCGGCGTACTCCTTCTCGAGCGCGTAGTCGGGATGGTCGCCGCTGGCTCCGCGGCCCCGCCGGTCCACGGCATGCACCGTGACGGTGCCCTCGAGCAGGGGCGCGAGCAGGCGCCACGTGGTGTGGTCAGAGGTGGTTCCCGGTACGACGACCAGCGGCCGGCCGTGGCCGGAGACGAAGACGGCGATCCGAGTGCCGTCCGGCGCAGTCACCGAGGTCATGCGGCGTGCCATGGTGTGGGTCATCGCTGGCTCCCTTCGTGCTGGAGCTCCAGCGTCGTACGGGCCGTGCTCGGGGCGCATCGGTAGAGCTACCCATCACGACCCAGCAGGTCGTGCTCGACCGCGAAGAGCGTGGCTGCGGCCCGGCTCGAGACCCCGATCTTGGCGTAGAGGTGCTGGACGTGGTGCTCGGCGGTGCGCGGCGAGATGGAGAGACGAGCCGCGATCTCGGCATTGCTCAAGCCTTGCGCGACCAGCGCGAGCACCTCGGCCTCCCTCGACGACACGCCTGCCGGCAGCGGCCGTCGTAGCACCTGCACCCGGTGTCCGGCAGCGGCCAGGACAGCTCGGACCGAGTCGGGGTCAAGCCGGCCCTGACGCGCCAGGGTCAGCAGCGCGTCCTGCGCCTGCCCGGGGTTCGGCGCCGCACGATGGGGACGCTTCTCGCTCCTGGTCACGAACGCGTCGGCGGTGCCGAGGATGCGGGCGTCGAGGGGAAGGTCCCGGGCGGTACAGCCTCGGTGGTAGCCGCTGCCGTCGAGCCGCTCATGATGCCGGCCGACCAACCGGGCGAGCCGTCCCAGGGTGGGCGACCCGGCAAGGATCCGCTCGGAGTGGTAGGCGTGCAGGCGCAGGGCCTCCCACTCGCCGGCGGTCAGCGCGCCCGGCTTGTCCCAGATCGAGCTCGACACGGCAACGCCGCCCACGTCGTGCAGGTGCCCGGCGATCTCGAGGTCGGCAACGGCAGCACCGTCGAGTCCCAGGTGATCGGCAGCCCCGCTCGCCAGGGCCGCGACCCTGCGTGAGTGCCCGCTCAGGAACGGGCTCTTCAGGTCCGCCAGGTCCCCGAAGACCTCCGCCACCCGTCGCAGATCTGCAACCGTCGCCCAGGGATGCGGTTCGGCGTCGAGCGCCGCGTCCGCACTGTCGCACTCGGCGAGCCACTCCACGCCGCTGGTGGTGAAGAGCGCAGCGAGGGTGGGGTCGAGCATTCCACCGGCGCGCCGCCGCACCGCTGCGACGGCGCCCTCTGGTCCCCCCAGTGACTCGAAGAGGACCGCGACGCCGGCAAGTCGCGCAATCCGCGCGCCCATCGGGATGTTCTCTCCATGCAGACTCTCCGGTCCTGACTCACCCTCCCAAGGGTCGTAGACGTGAAAGAGGCTGCGCTGCACCTCGCCGGAGAGACCGAGCCTGCTGGCGGTGTCGCGCCCGAGCTCGCACGCGGTCGCGGTGAACTCTCGCCCCCATTCGCCGCCCTCGGCGATGGCACGCATGAGCAGTCGAAGTCGCGCCAGAGGTGGTCGATCTTTGGTCAGGATCGGGAGGAAGGTGACCACGAAGTCGCGCACCGAACCGGTGTCCGTCCGAGCGGCGGCGCGGCTCGCCACCAGCTCGTCCTGGAACAACCTGGCCGTCTCGTGGGCGTATCCCACGCACCCGATGTGATGGAGAAGCGCCGTGTAGTACGCCGCGCGCACGTCACCCTCGGGCAGGCCCACAGACCGCGCCATCAGGGTCGCAAGGACACTGGACCGTTGCGCGGTGCCGGCCTCGAGCCCGAACCCCAGATCAGCGCATCGCGACAGTCCGGCCAGAAGATCCGCCAGCCGTTCCGGCATGACGGAAGTCTAGTGACGAGGCTGCGGCGATCTCCAGGATTCCCGGCAGCCGGCCCACCCTGCCCGATCTCTCCCCTCACCGACGGGCGGTGCGGCCGTGGGCCGCTGCCCATGCGGCCGCCTCCGCCCGGTTCTGGACGCCAAGCTTCGTCAGCACGTGGCTCACGTGATGCGAGGCAGTCTTGGTGCTGATGTAGAGCCGCTCGGCGATCTGAGGGTTGCTCAGGCCCTGCGACACCAGGGCGAGGACTTCCACCTCACGGTCGGTGAGCGACCCGAGACGCCGTGCCCCGGTGCGCGCCGGTCCGCCCAGTGCCCGCAGCAGCGCGGTCGCCCGGTCCAGCTCGATGTGGGCACCCAGCCAGGCGAACGACTCCGCTGCTGTCCGCGCCTCGGCCCTGGCCAGGGCCGGATCATCGGCGCGCACGAGCTCGGCGAGCCGGAGTCTGGACACCGCGGCCTCCAGGGGGAGCCTCGCGACGGTGAAGGCGGTGATCGCGCGCTCAAGCTCCGCGACGGCGAGCCGGACGTCTGAGTCGCCTGTCCCAGCCGCGGCAGCTGTCCCAGCCGCGGCAGCGACACAGGCGTTGCACAGCCGTGCATAGCCGACCAGGGCGTCGACCGGGTCGCCGCTGGTCAGCCCGGCAACGGTTCGGGCGGTGCGTCTCGCTGCGGTGGCGTCTCCGCACGCCACCTGCATCTCGGTCAGCAGGGCCAGCGTGGGCACCTCGAGCAGTCGGCTGGGCTGTCCGTCGAGAACGCGCCCGAGGTGGGCAGCCACCACGCCACGCTCGGCGGCCCCCTTGGCGGACAGCCACTCGGTTCGCGCCCACGGCCGCACCGCGTAGCCGGACCACGCCTCGCCGGACAGCAGCTCGCGGGACTCGCTCAGCCGCCCCTGCCGCACCCGGAGCTCGGCCAGCCGCGCCAGCGCCGCCGAGCGGAGGGCCCGATAGCTGACGTCGTACAGCCGAACTGCCTCCTTCAGCTCCTGGTCGGCCTCCTCCCACCTGCCGGCGACGACCAGCACCCCGCCGTAGTGCGTCCGGCAGATGGCAGACGCCCACGCCACCTCGGGGCGCTCGCCGAGCGGCGACACGACCGGGAGCCACTCCTCCGCGCGCCGCACGTCGAGGGTGCTCTCGCACGCGACCAGCAGCTTGCAGAAGATCTCGCCCGAGACCACCGGACTCACCACCTCACCACCCTGAGCAGCGGCTGCCGCCTCATCGAGGTGGCGCATCCCCTGGGTCACCCGGCCTTCCTCGACGAGCGCGAGACCGGTGTACGCGAGGGCGTCGAACTCGAGGTCGCTGTCCCCGAAGCGTCGCGCCAGGTGGGAGGCCTCGGCGATGAGCTCGGTGCGCACCGCCGGATCAGCCGCGTGCAGCGCGCGGGAGAGAGCGACCCAGCCGGCCTCAGCACACTCGCCCGCCTCATCAGCAAGGTGGGTCGCGCGCTCGAGCCAGCCCTGCGCGACCGCATGGCTTCCGAAGAGCGCGAGGTGGTCGAAGGCGATGTGGTACGCCGCGACGTACGCGGCGCGACGACGATCCCCCTGGGCGCGCAAGGCCGCGAACGCTCGCTCGCGCAGGGCAAGGGCCGCCGCATAGTCGCCGGCCTCGGCACTACGGTTCGCACGCTCCTCGAGGGACGCGGGGTCGTCGTGCCCCATGTCCTCATTATCGGCCCGAACCCGGAGATCGAATGGGTCAGTTGCCCGATGCTCCCCTGCACCGCACCGGGCACGGTGGGAGGACCCCTCAGAGGAGGCACCATGGCATCCATCGAGACCTTCACGATCACGCTCGGGCAGGCCGAGATCTATGAGGAGCGATTCGTCCCGGCGCTGTTCGCGCAGTGGGCGGACGCCTTGCTCGACGCCGCCGGAGTGCGAGCCGGCCAGGACGTGCTCGACGTCGCCTGTGGGACGGGCATCGTCACCCGGCGTGCGGCCGACCGCGTCGGGCCCACCGGGCACGTCACGGGCATGGACCTGAACCCCGCCATGCTCGCTGTGGCGTCCCGACTGAGGCCGGACCTCCCGTGGCGGCAGGGCGACGTCGCGGCCCTGCCGTTCGCCGACGAGTCGTTCGACGTCGTCACGTGCCAGTCCGCGGCCATGTTCTTCCCTGACCTCGTCGGTGCACTCCGAGAGATGGGGCGTGTGACCCGACCCGGCGGGGTGGTCGCGGTGCAGGTGTTCGACCTCCGCGAGGATCAACCCGCGTACGGCCCGTGGATCGCGATGGTTGCCCGGCGCGTCGGGCAGGACGCGCTGCGGATCCTGGGCACCTACTGGGTGCACGGGGACCGCGACGTGATGCGGAGACGATGTGCGTCGGCCGGGCTCCGGGTGACCGCCGTCCACGACCACGAACGGCCGGCGTACTTCCCCTCGGTGGAGGCGATGGTGCGCACCGAGGTGAACGCCACACCGCTCGCGGACCGGCTCTCCCAGAGCGAGCTGGACGCGGTCATCGCCGACTCGTACACGGTGTTCGCGCCCTTCCGGACATCGGGCGAGGCGCAGCTCACGATTCCGGTGACGGGCTACGTGCTGGTCGCAACGCCCGAGGCCATCTAGCGTCAACGCTCTGCGGCCTGGACCGGCGTCACCAACGCGCCAACGCGGCGCCGACACCGCTCGGAGCCGGCGCCCCGCATCCGAGACCCCAGCAGCCCGCAGTCACTCACGCACCCCAAGCTCGACCGGGGGACCGTTGTCGTTCGGGTCGGCGAACGGCAGCGCCTCGTCTCGTCTCCGACGGATGATCCGGGGCGGGTCCACTATGGGGGTGTGAGCACCGCGCGCGGGGGTGGAGACCAGGGCGGCGTCTTGCGTCCTCTCGTGAGGGTCGCTCTGGTGGGGCTCGGATTCGTAGCCGGATTCGTCTTGGTCTACTACGTGACGGTTCGGACGGTCCAAGGGCGCCTGTTCGGGGATGCGTCGCTTCGTGGAGCGTTGGTGACTCGGTCAGCCCTGGCCGACGGCGCCGACAGGGTCCTGAACGTGGTGTCGGTGGCTTCGTTGCTGGGAGCGGTGGCGGTGGTCGCGATGGTTGCCCTGGTCCGGCTCGAGCGGGTGCAGGGGTTGGCCGCGATCGGCATCTTGGTCGGGGCGAACGTCTCCACGCTGGTGTTGAAGGGCTATTTGTTGGAACGACCGGACCTCGGGATCCGGGAGGTTGCTCCGGCCACGCTCAACAGTCTCCCGAGTGGTCACGCGACCGCGGTGTTCTCGGCGGTGGCTGCGCTCCTGTTCGTGGTGCCCGCCCGGTGGCGGTACCCGACTGTGCTGGTGGGACTGGTGGCGGCGACGGTGACGTCGCTGGCCACCATGTCGGCGGGCTGGCACCGTGCCGGCGACTCGATGGCCGCTTTCCTCCTGGTGGGGGTGTGGTTCTCCGCCGCGGCCGCTGCCGTCTCGATCGCCGAGACCGGTGGAACTGGTGATCGCGCCGGCTATCTGTGGCCGGCCTCGACGCGGTGGCTGGCCGTGACCTGCGTCGGCCTGTTCGCGCTCGGGCTCGCACTGGGTGCCGCACTGAACGCCGCGGGAGACGTTCGGGATGCCACGTTCGGTTCGTGGATCGCGTTCCTCGCCGGCGCTCTGCTCATCACCGGTACGGGCCTCGTTGTTCTCCTGGGCATGCTGCACATGCTGGACCTCATCGACACACCAGGTTCGTCTCGAGTCCGACCGTCGCCACCGTAAAGTGGGCGCGGTCTCGCCTGGGGTGCTGGGCGTCTGCGCTGGCTGTCGCGCAGACGCTGCGGCGGCACCCTTGCCGGTGAGGCAGTGAGGACTACCCTTGACCACAGCCGGGTCACGACTGACCGTATCAACCACGAGGAGTCTCCTCGGCCGCCTTGCCGTCGAGCCACTCAGCGTCAGGAGTTGGTGCCATGAGTTGGTGGGTGTGGTTGATCTTGATCGCCGCGATAGCCGTGGTCCTCATGGCGGGTGTGCTGGCGATTCAGGCCCGCCGTCGCCGAGGCGGGGTCATCATCGACCCTACGCAGTCCCCGCGCACCCGTCGCCGGGGGATGAAATGAGTCGCCTGATGCGCACCTCCGAGGTGATGAAACGTCCGGTGGTCACCTTGGGCGGGGAGGACGTCGCCCAGGTCAAGGACATCGTCTACTCTGCCGGCGGTGGCGCTGTGGGTGGTTTCACCCTGGCCGGTCGAGGCCTGCTGTCGGGGCCACTGAAGCAGGCTCTGGCCTGGTCATCAGTGATGGCACTGGGCCCTGATGCGGTCATCATCCGCGATGAGGACGCGCTCGAACCGTCCGCAAACGTCTTGGACCGCTCCGCCGGTACGGATGGCTCGGGGGGCGATGTGCTCGGCTCCCAGGTGCTGACCGACACCGGGACCGAACTGGGCACCGTCGTCGACGTGATCGTGGAGGTCGCGGAGCGCGGCAGCGGCCAGTGCGATGTGGTGGGCTATGAGGTGGAAGCCTCAGCGGCACTCGGGTCGAAGGGAACCAAGGTGTTCATTCCCCTGCCCGACACGATCGCCGCATCGGGGGATCACCTGCTGGTGCCGGCCAGCGCGAAGGACTTCGTCACCCACGACCTCGCGGGGTTCGGCGCTGCCGTGCGGGCGTTTCGTCAACAGTTGCAGCGAACGCGCTGATGAAATTCTCCGAAGCATCAGGGCGTCAGGTCGTGAGCAGCAACACCGCCGAGACCGTCGGGCAGGTCGCAGGGTTCGTGATCGATCCCCAGTCGCACAGCATCGTCGCCATCACCCTGAACAAGGCCGCACACGGCGACACGGTCCTGTGGGCCGACCTGACCGCTTTCGGAACGGACGCAGTCACGGTGCCCGGTGCTGAGGTGATTCTCGAGGCCAACGACGCAGTCGCTGCCCTGTCGGGCAAAGACCACCGTCTGGTAGGTAAGCGGGTCCTCGACACCGACGGTGTGGATCTCGGCGCGGCGACAGACGCGGAATTCGACCCCGCCACCGGCCGGCTCACCGAATTGCTACTCACGAACGGCACTGTTCGCGGCGAGCGCCTGGTCGGGATCGGTTCCTACGCGGCCATCGTGCACGCCGACGCCTAGCATCGCGCTCTTGCTCGCGATCAGCTCGCTGGCCCCCGAGCGACTGGGCCCGCCCACGGCGCCGGAACCACAGGGGCACGGTGAACACCGTCGTCCCGGGCCCGGCTCGTGGGTCGGCATTCGGTCGCGCCGATCGCCGTCGGGGCGGTCGTAGCGTTCACCGTGGCAGGCCGAGCGGAGAGATTGCGTGACAAGGTGATCCCCCAACGCACCTCGTGTGCCGGGGCTCAGCACTCACCCGCCCGGGAGGGAGACTCATGTTCGTCGACGGCTGGTCAGGCTTGGTCCGCGTGCTTGTCGCAGGCACGTGCGCCTACGTCGCCCCACTCACTCTGCTGCGGGTCTCCGGCAAGCGCACGCTGGCCGAGCTGAACGCGTTTGACTTCGACGTCACCGTCGTCGCGGAGACACCTGCACTGGAGGCCGGCCGGTGACACGGTTCTGGAGACGCCTGCGGGACAAGTTCTGGGTGGTGCCCCTGCTCTTCGCAGTGGTCGCCGCCCTCCTGGGGCTGGCGCTCACGGCATTCGACGACTGGCTCGACACCTCGCTCACGCTCCCCCTGCTGTTCGCCGGCGGACCCGAGGGCGCGCGCGCCGTGCTGGCGGCGATCATCACGTCGATGATCTCGTTCACCGCCTTGGTGTTCTCGATCACGATCGTGGTGCTCCAACTGACCAGCAGCCAGTTCTCACCCCGGGTGCTGCGCACCTTCCTCCGCGACTGGGTCAACCAGATCGCGCTGGGCGTGTTCGTCGCCACGTTCGTCTATGCGCTGGTCGTGCTCCGGGCCGTCCGCGGCACCGCCCAGACCGACGCATTCGTGCCCCAGATCTCCGTGACCATGGCCTTCGGATTCGTGCTTGCCAGCGTCGTGGTGTTCCTCCTTTACATCGACCACATCGCCCAGTCCATTCGCGCGGCCTCGATCGTCACGCGGATCGCCGAGGAGACACGCGAGGTTCTCGAGAGGCGCCACCCCCCGGACGCAGAGCAGCGGTCGCCGTTGCCACTGCCCCGCAGCAGGGGACACGGTGTCGAGGCGGACGCGCCGGGGGTCGTCCAGCAGATCGACGATCAGGCGCTGCTGGAGCTGGCCGAGGAGCAGGGGATGACCATCTGCCTCCTGCGCGCCGTCGGCGAGTTCGTGCCCGCAGGTGCGGCGCTGCTCGAGGTCCACGGCGAGGACCTGCCGGACGACGGGACCCTGCGCTCGCACGTGCACCTCGGCACGGAGCGGAGCCTGGATGAGGACGTCGGGTTCGGGCTTCGACAGCTCGTCGACATCGCCGAGCGCGCCCTCTCCCCCGGAGTCAACGATCCCACCACGGCCGTCCAGGTCATCGACCAGCTCCACGACCTGCTCCGCCGTCTGGCCACCCGTCCGCTCACACCCCGGCAGGAGATCACCGAGTCCGGCGAACTGGCCGTGCACGTGCCGCAGCCGATCCTCGCTGACTACCTGGCCCTGGCCATCGACGAGATCGCCCACTGGGGAGCGGACGTCGAGCGCATCCAGCAACGACTCGGAGTCATGCTGCGCGACCTGCACGACGCTGCCATTCCCAAACACCGGCCGGCCGTCGGACTCGCGCTCGAGCTGTTCTCGGACCGCTCATCTGACCGCCGGACCCAACCCACCCCGGAGCCCACCGACACCGGACTGCGCTGAGCACCCGGGTCTCCGCTCAGAATATGACCTACTGGACGGCAGACCTCGGCCGTGCGCTGCACAGCCCTCAGACCAGCAAGGCCGGGATCTGCTGGACGAGCCACGTGAGCAGGTTGTCGACGCAGTGCTGGTCGTCGAAGTTCACGCTGGCCTGCAGGCTGTGGCGGGCCCCGAGCACCTCGAGCTCGATGTCAGCGGTGAACCTGGGTTGGGTGAGGCGGGAGGCCGACCCGGTGCACGTCACCGAGTGGAGCACCACGAGGGGGGTGTCGGCGGCGCGCTGAGCGGCTTTCAGGCTGAAGGTCAGGCTCGCCAGAGCGACCGGCGTACGGACTGTCTCCAGGGCCTGCTCCAGGCCGCTGAGCGTCGCCGTGGCGCTGTCGTAGAGCGCGCGTTCACTGGTGACCAGGGACTGAAGGGCCACGACCTCGGCCTCGAGCGCGACCGGCATGAACGTGTGGTCGCGTTGCTGGATCGCCTGGGCGAGGCGACGTTCGTTCAACTGCAGCGTCTGCTTCAGCGAGTCGAGGCGACCTTGCTCCGCGCGCAGAGCCGCCTGCGCATCGCTCAGATCCTTCGCGGCCGCGCCCGTGCTCGACGAGAGCATCTCCCCCAGCCTGGTGCTGTGGTCGGCGAGGTCGTTGAGGCTCACTGATGCCGCCACGGAGGCGTCGGCGAGTCGCGCGAAGTCGGCGTGCACCGACAACGTGACCCGCTCGGTCTGGAAGAACGTCGCGGTGGCGTCGAGGTGGAACTGGGTTTCGTCGAAGACGACCTCGGCTGAGGTCTGGAAGACCCCTGGGATCTGGACTGCTCCGGCCGCCTTGAGGAGCGGATCTGGCGGACTCGGGTGGGTCGACAGGTGCAGAGTCGGCCCCAGGTGGGGATGTTGCGCGTCGCGACTGAGGACGAAGACTCCGGCCACGCCAACCGCGCTGTCCACGTCGACGTCGAACTCGATGCCCGTTGCCGGATCGATCTCGCAGTCGAGCTGGAGCACCCAACCGAACAGGCTCGCCGTACCCCTCGCCACGAATCCTTCGGCGAACGGATCGCCCAGGCCGGCTCCGAACCCGCTGTCCAGGGAAGCCACGAACTTGTCCGCGGCCGGGAGCGAGAGTCCCTGGGGCGAGTAGCAGAACAGACACTGCTCGAAACTGATCTCACGCAGGAGCCTCAAGGGTGCCGACCCCCCGGAACCGCTGCAGAACAGCTGGAACGCCTCGCCGAGATCGAGGTGGTTGAAGGCGAACATGAAGACGTTGCGGGACGGGTCACCCCCGTCGAAGAGAACGGCCACCGCACCCGCGAAGGGGGCGTGCTCGCCCGGCGCCGGCACGGAGAACTCGCCGGTGAAGCCGAACGTCGGCGCCCCGTCGTACGCCACCCCCACGGTGCCGGACAGTCCGCTGACGCGAAGGCCGCTCACCCCCAGGGCATCGTTCCACGGCGAGGGACTGACCAGCTCGACCGCGAGCGCCGCACCGGTCTCGGCTGCGGCCACGGTGCCGGCGAGCGTGACCGTCTGGTGTCGGCAGACCCACGTCAGGTCGGCTGCGAGACCCATCGCGACGGAGGAGCCCTGCACCGCGACCTGAAACCGGACGGCGGTGATGCGGGGAGGGCTGTCGGCATGCTTCTGCGGGGAGGTCGAGGCGGTCGCCGACGGGAGCGGGAACGCGAGGTCCAACTGTGCCTGCTCGGGGGCGGAGGTCAGCGTCAGCGTCGTCGCGAGAGGGGTGTCATGGCGCTCGGTTCCCAGCCGGTCGAGGAAGCGCTGCTCTGCCGGGGTGAGCGCCTTCGCCGGGGACCACAGGAACGTCAGCTCCAGGGAGTCGACTCCGCCGGATCTGGAGAGGGTCAGGTCCCCGGAGGGTAGAGCGACGTGGCCCCAGGCCGTGCTGGCACAGGTCGGCAGGACAGCGTGGATCAGGTCCCTGGCGGGCACCGCGGGAAGGTGTCCCGTGATCTGCACGTCGCCGGAGGTGTCGAGGAACCCCAGGAAGGTGACTGGCCCGAGCGTGCCGTGAACCTGTACGTCGGCCGCCGAAGAGTCGCCGAGGTCGAGGAAGAGCCGGTCCAGGGACACCTGGCAGCCGAACAAGGTCAACGCCGCGTCGTTGAAGCACGCCACCACTGACACGTCGTGCGAGCCGAGCTGGTACCGGATGAGTGGGTGTGAGAACGAGGCGCTCGTCGGGGAGGTCACCCGGGGCGAGGCCGATGCCGGCGGGGCGAGCTCCGGGAGCGCCAGGTCGGGCAGGCCGCTCTTGAAGAGCCCGGTGATCGCCTCCAGCGTCACGGGTCGCCCGTCTCCGATGATGAGGAGGACTTCCCCGTCGCTGTCGATCGTGACGTCGAGGGCCTCCCGTCCACCGATCCGGAGGGAGCCGCTGGCCCATGCGTCGACTCCGAGGAGCGCGGGGTCCCCCGGCATGCTCACCTCGACCGAGAGGCCGTCGAGTGCGAGAGCCGCATCCCGAACCTGGAGTGGCGAACCGTGATACGCGAGTTCGACTCCGACGGCGATCGGGGACACGCCATCGGTGGCGAACCGCACCCACAGCTGATCCACTGCCATGTTCGCGAAGTCCCTCAAGGGAGCGCACAGATCGGGGAGGGCCTCTGGATGCACACCGACGACGCCCAGCCCAGCGCCCACCGCGTGGGTGATGTCAAGGAGCAGGTCACCGATCGACGGCGGCCCGGAAGGGAACGTGGCCACGGTCTTCTTCGTGCCGATCTCCGGGAACTCGACGGTCGGAAGTGGGAAGTGGATCGTCTTCCCACCCACCGCGACCGCGAGTGGGGCCGCGCCCCCGGACTCCCGGAGGCGTGCGACCAACTGGTCGATCAGAGCCTCAGTCATGGATCCCGACGATCTTGTGATCGTCGTCCCAGACCCATTGCTTGTTCTTCTCGTCGTGTTTGCCGATGACGACACCGCCGTCCCTGAATCCGATGACGTACTTGCCCTTCTTGCGCTCCGGACGGAGCGTGCCGGCCGGGTGCTTGTCATCGGTCTTCTTCGGGTCCCGGAAGTAGTCCGAGTTCGGGAACTGGTCGTAGTAGCCGGGCCAGGGTGGTCCCCAATTCTTCGAGCAGGGCGCTCCCACGGGTCGGATCACGAGCACTGGCTGGCCTCCGGCGAGAATCCTGCTGGTGATCCTTGCCAGCACCGAAGCGAATCCCGGCGACAACACCGCCAATGCGAGTTGACACTCGAGGCACATGTCCTTGCTGGCTCCGAGGCTGTCCAGTTCCCGCTCGAGACGGAAGTTCGCCGTACTGTTCTGGGGATTTCTCCCGAGGTGCAGCGACAGCGCGTAGGCGACCAGGTTCATCTCGGCGTGGCGTGGCTCCCTCGTGATGTCCTGGCTCGGGGAGATCCGATCCACGTTCTCGATCGACATGTTCTTCGGCGAGATCCGGAAGTACTTGACGGGCGCACCCTGCAATCCGGTATCCGGCTGCCACCGGAAGTCCTTCGCCACCAGTCCGGAGTCCCCGTTCTGGGTGCTGACGATCTCGACGGTCTCGTCGGTCTCGTCGGCCGACCGCACGGTGCCGATTGCCAGCGTCCTGCCGTCATGGATGGGAGGCAACTCCGGCGGGCCCGGATCGGGATCCGCGCCCGGACCATCCGGGGACCTGCGCTTCAACCATCTCGCCTGGGAGTCCCACACCGCCGCCGCGACGGCTTCAAGAGACGTCGCGAGCGGGGAAGTTCCCTCGGTGTCCGGCACTGCCCCCAGTCAAGCACACCTGGCTTCGGCACCCTTCGGGTTCACATGCAGAACCGGCTCCGACCCCTTGACCATCCACAGACGGGTCGAACACCTGCGGCGTGGAGCGTGGACGGTGCCGCAGAACCCGGTCGTGATGATCGACTGGCGCTACGGACGCCCTGACCCTGAAGTGGCAACGCGACCGCGGCCTCGACGGGCCGCTGGACAAGCCGGCACGGGCTACGCGCCACCCATGGCGGATACGCCTGCGCCCCGGGCCCTCAGCGGCCGGAGGGGATCCGGGCGATGGTCGAGCCCACGTGCCTCAGGCCGGTGTTGGTGTCGATGTGCGGGTCGACGCCTTCCTGGAACAGCACGATGATGTCGGAACCTCCGAACTGGAAGTAACCGAATTCATCGCCCTTGGCGACAGCCGTTCCCGGAACCGTGGTCAGGTTGACGGAGGCAACATGTGACATGCCGACCGGGATCACTGCAACGGTCCCGATGTCCCCCTCGCCGGACGACGACGTGTCGAGGGTCAGCACCCCACGCACCTGCGAGAACTCGTACCCGGTCTGGGCGCTGTCCTTCGACCGGAGCTCGTGGTCCTCGAGATCGACCTCCATGTAGACCTTGCCGCTGATCACGAACGACTCGTCAACGCGACCCGAGACGGGAACGTGATAGCGGTGGTACGACGAGGGCGGCAACATGTAGTGCACGAAGGTCCCCCCAGCGAACGCGTCGGCGTACCGGCTGCCCTCCATCAGCTGGTTGACGTTGCCGTAGTGGTGCCCCTTGACGGCCGTGGCCGGGATGCTCGAGTCCTGGTCGATGTCGAAGGAGTGCCTGAACAGGCAGTCGGCGGGAGACGTGACCACCCTGTTGTCCCCGGGCTCACTGACCGGCCTCAACCCGGCGTTCAGCTGTCGTGCGAAGAACTGGTTGAACGTGAGCCAGCCACTCGGCGAGTTCGGTCGTCCGTCGACGAGAGACTCCTCGATCGTGTACTCCGGGGCGTTCTTCCTGAAGGAGTCCAGCAGGTCCTGGCTGAACGACTCGGGGGTGTCGAGGAAGCTTCCCCACTGCCGGGCGAACACCGTCAGCCACTCGCGGAAACCGTCGGAGCTCTCGGCAACCGCCCCGCCCTGGTCGTTGACCTTCTGGTCCACCAGCCAGAAGAAGTGCGCCAACCGGTCGCTGACCTCTCTGGCGTAGCGCTCCTCGGGCGCCGTACGTCGCCAGGCCGCAGCATCCGTCTGCTGCGGTATCCACCTGATGAAGCGCTGCAGGTACTCGTAGTACTCCGGCAGGGTGCCCGGCCACTCGAGCGCACCGTAGAGCTCGGCGTCGAGATCTGCGCGGGCACGCTCCCGTGCCTGTGCCAGGGAGCTTTCAAGCAGTCGACCGACGGCTTGGTCACTGCGCACGAGGTCTCGGAGGTCGTGCACGATCTGGTCTGGCTCGTTCATGGGCTCACCTCGATGTGTGTCACTGCCGTTGGCCCCGGCGGGGGGGCACTCAGAAGTCGAAGGAGTCGTCGTCCTCGTGGTGATCGCCACGCACCCGCTGCAGGTGCACCCGCCGCGCCAGGCGAAGCACGGGCCTGGCGAGGAACTCGATGCTGCCCAGCAGGAACATCCAGGTGGCTGCTCGCGAGGTGGACTCCCAGAAGAAGAGGACGCTTCCGGCCACGAACCACAGGGCGATCAGTACGTCGTTGGCGATGCTCAACGTCTCGTAGCGGCGCCGGATCACCAGCTCGTCGTCACCCACCTGCACTGTCAGGTCACGTTCCGCAGTCAGAGTGGCCTCCTTCGGCGCTCGGAGCAGTGGAGAACTGTCACAGCGAACTTCATGCGCTGGCGCAACTACTTTACGCGGCGCACCACTACTGCATCAAGCCGACCTCGGAGACTCTGAAGATCTCGGGACCCCGCCTGCACCGAGCCTGTCGCGGTCGATGCCTGACATGCAGTCGCCGCCCGCGCGCCCCGGTGACCGACAGCTCGAGACCTCGACAAGGACTACCGACCCCGAAGATGACCAAGGCCCGAACCCACATCCGTGGGTTCGGGCCTTGCAGATGTCCTGAGACATCACACGGTCGGGCTGACAGGATTTGAACCTGCGACCCCTTGACCCCCAGTCAAGTGCGCTACCAAGCTGCGCCACAGCCCGATGCCCCGCAGCAGCGAGGCGAATGGAACCCTACCGCAGGGCTCCGGCCGGGCCCGAATCGGGGACCGCCCCGGCGCCGAGGCTCAGCGCCGGCGCTTCTCCCGCGCCCGGACCTGCAGCACGATCGGGCTGCCCACGAAGCCGAACTCCTCGCGCAGGCGACGCTCGATGAAGCGCTCGTAGCCCGCGTCCAGCTTGCCGCTGGTGAACAGCACGAACATCGGCGGCTCGGTGCCGGCCTGGGTGCCGAACAGCACCTTGGGCTGCTTGCCGCTGCGCACGGGGTGCGGGTGCTCGGCGACGAGCCGGCCCAGGAACGCGTTCAGCTGGCCGGTGGTGATCCGGGTCTCCCAGCCGGCGAGCGCCTTGTCCAGCGCCGGCACCAGGCGGTCGACGTGCCAGCCGGTGCGTGCGGTGATGTTGATCCGAGGCGCCCACTGCACCTGCACGAGGTCGCGCTCGATCTCGCGGTCGAGGTAGTAGCGGCGCTCCTCGTCCACGAGGTCCCACTTGTTGAACGCGATCACCAGGGCACGCCCGGAGTCGCGGACCGTCTGGATGATCCGCATGTCCTGCTCGGAGACCGACTGCGAGCCGTCGATGACGAGCACGCACACCTCGGCCCGCTCGATGGCGGTCTCGGTGCGCAGCGAGGCGTAGTACTCGTGGCCGGACGCAGTCTTCACGCGCTTGCGGATGCCGGCGGTGTCGATGAACCGCCAGGTGCGCCCGCCCAGCTCGATCAGCTCGTCGACCGGGTCCACCGTGGTTCCCGAGGCGTCGTCGACCACGACGCGGTCCTCGCGGGCCAGCTTGTTCAGCAGCGAGGACTTGCCGACGTTGGGCCGGCCGATGATCGCCACCCGACGCGGGCCCCCGACCTCGTCGAAGGACTCCGGCGGCGGCTCGGGCAGGGCCGCGAGCACGGCGTCGAGCAGGTCGCCCGACCCGCGGCCGTGGAGGGCCGAGACCGGCAGCGGCTCCCCCAGCCCGAGGTTCCACAGCCCGTAGGCCTCGGCCTCGGCACGCTGGTCGTCGACCTTGTTCGCCGCGAGCACGACGGGCTTCCCGGACTTCCGCAGGATGCGGACCACGGCCTCGTCGGCGTCGGTGATCCCGACCCCGGCGTCGACCACGAACAGCACCGCGTCCGCGATGCTGACCGCGACCTCGGCCTGCGCGGCGATGCGCTCGTACATCCCCTGCGCGTCGGGGTCCCAGCCGCCGGTGTCGACCACGGTGAACGCGCGGCCGTTCCAGGTGGCGTCGTACGACACGCGGTCGCGGGTCACCCCGGGCTTGTCCTCCACGACCGCCTCGCGCCGGCCGATGATGCGGTTGACCAGCGTCGACTTGCCGACGTTGGGCCGGCCGACGACGGCCAGGACGGGCACGCGCGCCTCGCCGGCCTCGGGTCCGGCCTCGGGTCCGTTCAGGGGCTCGGTCATAGTGCTCGTCTCTTCTCACGCTTGGGGCCCAGCGGGCCGGGGAGGGTCATGCCGGTGGTCTCCTCGGCGGCGCGCATCGTCGCCAGGATGGCCGAGGTGACCTCGGCGGAGGCCGCGGTCACCGCCGCCTGGGTGCGCGGCCACGGGTGGCAGCCGAACGTCAGCGGCTCGCCGAAGGTGATCGCGATGCGGGCGCCCCGAGGCGGGATGGAGCTGTTCGAGCCGCCAGGGAGCCGGGTGCCGAGGAACGACACCGGGACCACCGGGGCGCCGGTCACCATCGCGAGGTACGCCGCCCCCGCACGGGCGGTGCTCATGTCGCCGGTGCCGCGGGTGCCCTCGGGGAAGACTCCCACCGAGCAGCCGGACCGCAGCGCCTTCACCGCCGACCGGATCGCCGCGACGTCGACATGGAACCGGTCGAGCCGGATCTGCCCCGAGGCGCGCAGGAGCGCACCGAGCGGCCCGGAGAACATCTCCTCCTTGGTGAGCGCGTGCACCGGCCGCGGGGAGCAGATCGCCAGCAACGGTCCGTCGAGCCAGCCGACGTGGTTGCCGGCCATCACCGCGGGGCCGTCCGGCACGTGCTCGGCGCCGTGGACCTCGAGGTCGTACCACCGCCGCAGCAGCGCCCGCGCGACGGGCCGACCGGCGGTGAGCAGCCTCGTGCGGGGCGCGGGCACTCCGGTGGTCGAGGGCAGCTCTCCACCGTCGACGCGGAGAGCCTCGGTCATGGCCGGCTCACCCTGGCGGTCCGGACGTCTCGGTGATCCCTGCTTCGACCTCCGCGGTGGCCAGCTCGGCCGAGCCGGTCGCGACCGTCCGCTCGACGAGCGCGACGACCTGGCCGACCACCTCGTCCAGCGTGTACGGCGTGGTGTCGAGGTGGATCGCGCCGTCGGACATCGTCAACGGCGCCGCCTGTCGTCCGCTGTCGATCGCGTCGCGCCGGAGCAGGTCGGCCTGTGTGGCCTCCACGCTGCCCGCGCCGCCGTTCTCCGCCGTACGCCGGGCCGCCCGCGCCCCGGGGTCCGCGGTCAGGAAGAGCTTGACCTGCGCGTCGGGGGCGACGACCGAGCCGATGTCGCGCCCCTCGACGACGATGCCGCCCTCGCCGATGATCGTGCGCTGGAGCTCGAGCAGCCGGGTGCGCACCTCGGGCACGGCCGCGACCGCGCTGACGTGCGAGGTCACCTCCTGCGAACGGATCGCCACGGCGACGTCGCGGCCGTCGACGGTGATGGTGGGGTCCTGGGGGTCGGTGCCCGAGACGAGGTCGGGCTCGCCGGCCCGGGCCGCGATCGCGGCCGGGTCGTCGAGGTCCACGTGGTGCTCGAGCATCCACGCCGTCATCGCGCGGAACTGCGCGCCGGTGTCGAGGTAGCGCAGCCCGAGACGGGTCGCCACGCCGCGCGCGGTGCTGGACTTGCCCGAGCCCGAGGGGCCGTCCATCGCCACCACGACGCTGCTGGTCCGAGACGTCGCTCCGCTGACGGACACTGCGTGGACTCCTGATCGGCTGGGGGCTGTGGTCCGGGCAGCCCGGAAAGGGGCCGCCGCAAGCGCCAACCTTACCGGTGGGTCAGCCATTTCCTTGACTCGAGCGACTCCCGCAGCGACTCCGCGGCCGAGTCCTGCACGACCAGCTCGACGAGACCCACAGGGCGACCGGGGTCGTGGTCGATGTAGAGGTCCTCGATGTTGACCCCGATCTCGCCCACGTCGCCGAACAGGCGGGCCAGCTCGCCCGGGTGGTCGGGCACCGAGACGAACACCGAGGCGGTCTCCAGTGGTGGGCCTCCGTGCTTGCCCGGGATCGCGCGGGTGCCGGTGACGCCCCGGGTGAGGATGTCGTCGAGGCGGCCCTGGTCGTCGGCGTCCAGCACGTCGAGGAGGCGCCCGAGGTCGCCCTGGACGTCGCGGAGGATCTCGGTGACGGCGAGGCGGTTGGCGCGCAGGATCTGGGTCCACATGTCCGGGTCGCCGCCGGCGACCCGGGTGACGTCGCGGACCCCCTGGCCGGACAGGGCGAGCTGCTCGGGCTGGGCGTCGGCGAGCTGGCCGGCGGTGAGCACCGCGAGCAGGTGCGGCAGGTGCGAGGTGCGGGCGACCGCCCGGTCGTGCTCGACGGGCGAGAGCCGGATCGGCTCGGCGCCGCACAGCCGCGCCAGCGCCTCGACCAGCGCGACCGCGTCGGGCGCGGAGTGGACGTGGGGCGTGACCGCCCAGGGGCGACCGTCGAACAGCGCGGCCGAGGCCGCCAGCGGTCCGGAGCGCTCGCTGCCGGCCATCGGGTGGCCGCCGACGTAGCGGGCGAGCACGTCCTCCTCGACCTGGTCGGAGATCTGCTCCAGCGGCAGGCCCTTCACGCTGCCCACGTCGGTCACCACGCCGCCCCGGCGCAGCGCCGCGACGGACGCCTCGCAGATGTGGTCGGGCGGGACGGCCACCACCGTCAGCTGCGCCGCTCCCTCCTCGGGTGCGGGCACCCCCGCGCCGAGGCCGCTGGCCGTGCGCAGGTGCTCGTGGTGGGAGTCGGTGAGCCAGACCTCCAGGCCGGCGCTCCGGGCCGCGAGGCCGACGGAGGTGCCCAGCAGGCCGGCGCCCACGACGTGCACGGGGCCGACCAGCTCCACCGACGGCTCATTCATCCGGCACGGCCCGGACCCGGTCGAGGTCGCGGCGCAGCGCGGCCGCACCGTGCAGGTAGACGTGGGTGATGTCCTCACGGCTGAGGTCGGTGTCGACGTGCGCCATCATCCGGACAACCCGCGGCATCGAGCCCTCGATCTCCAGCTCGCGCGCGCAGATCAGCGGCACGTCGTGGAAGCCGAGCTGGCGGGCGGCGTACGCCGGGAACTCCGAGTGCAGGTCCGAGGTCGCGGTGAAGATGATGCTGATGAAGTCGGCGACGTCGAGGGAGTTGGCGTCCATGACGTCGCGGACCATCTCCGCGACCCGGTCGAGCATGTGGTCACGGACGTCGGTCTCGAGCTGGGTGGCTCCCCGCACGGCGCGGACGGGCACGCAGGCCTCCCGGAGGCTGGTCGCTGGCTGGTGGTCCCCTCCACCCTAGGGGTGGTGCCTGCTCACAGACCCGCCCGGTCCAGCAGGGTGCCGACCTCGCGGTCGTCGAGCTCGCGCAGGCTCCCCTGCTGCAGGCCGGCCAGCCGCACCGGCCCGATCTGGGTCCGGGTCAGCTGCCGCACCGGGTGGCCCACGTGGTCGAGCAGCCGGCGCACGATCCGGTTGCGTCCCTCGTGGATCACCAGCTCGACGATCGACCGGTCACCGTGGCTGGAGCGGACCTTCGCCGCCTTGACCTCGACGGGGCCGTCCTCGAGCGTCACGCCCTCGCGCAGCCGCCCGACGGTCGCCCTGGTGACGACGCCCTCGACCTCGGCCACGTAGGTCTTGTCCACCTCGTACGACGGGTGCGCCATCCGGTGGGCGAAGTCGCCGTCGTTGGTCAGCAGGATCAGGCCCGCGGTGTCGGTGTCCAGCCGCCCCACGTGGAAGAGCCGCTCGGGGCGGTCGCCGACGAAGTCGCTGAGCGTACGCCGCCCCTGCGGGTCCGACATCGTCGAGACGACCCCCTTGGGCTTGTTCAGGACCAGGTAGACGTTGTCGGTCTCCGGGGGCAGCCGGCGCCCCTCCACGCGGATCACGGCCGTGCGCGGGTCGACCTTGGTGCCCAGACGGGTCACCACCTCGCCGTCGACCTCCACGAGCCCGGCGAGCATGATCTCCTCACACTTGCGCCGGCTGGCCACGCCCCGCTGCGCCAGCAGCTTCTGGAGCCGGACCAGCCCCTCGTCGTCCTCGGGAGTGCTCATTCGTCCTCGGTGGCCGGGGCGTCGGTGGTCGAGCCCTCGGTGGTCGAGCCCTCGTCGTCGGTCGAGCCGCCCTCGGTGGTCGAGCCTGTCGAGACCACCACCTCCGGCTCGTCGTCGAGGTCGTCCATGCCGGGCAGGAACGGCGCCAGCTCGGGCAGCTCCTCGATGGAGGTGACCCCGATGCGCTCGAGGAAGTAGCTCGTCGTGCGGTACAGGTGCGCCCCGGTCTCCGCGTCGTTGCCGGCCTCCTCGACCAGCCCGCGGTTGAGCAAGGTGCGCATCACGCCGTCCACGTTGACGCCGCGGATGGCGGACACGCGGCTCCGGCTCACCGGCTGCTTGTAGGCCACCACGGCGAGCGTCTCCAGGGCCGCCTGGGTCAACCGGGCCTGCTGCCCTTCGAGGACGAACTGCTCCACCACCGGCGCGAGCTCCTCGCGCGTGTAGTAGCGCCAGCCGCCCGCGACGTTGCGCAGCTCGAAACCGCGGCCCGACTCGTCGTACTCCCGGGCCAGCGACGCAAGCGCCCCGGTCACCTCCGCCACCGGGTAGCCGACCGCACTGGCCAGGATCGTGTCGTCCAGCGGCTGGTCGGCGACCATCAGCACGGCCTCGAGGGCCGGGCGCAGCTCGGCGAGCGGCACCTCCAGCGTCTCGGCGCCGTCCTCGGCCGTGACGCTGTGGGTGGTCTCGTCGCCGGTCTGCCCGGCGGTCTCCTCGGTCGCGGCGTCGGTCGTCATGCGCCCTCCTCAGGCGTGGGCTCAGGCGGTGCCTCCGCCTCGGGCGGCGCGCCGTCGAACTCGTCGTTGATCTCGATCTCGGCGTCCTCGGTGCCGGTCCAGCGGATGCTCAGCTCGCCCAGCGGGGTCATCTGGTCGAAGCTGACCACCCCCTCGCGGAAGAGCTCGAGCAGCGCCAGGAAGCGCGCCACCCTGGTCATCGTGTCCGGGGCGTCGGCCGCGAGCGCGCGGAAGGTGAGCGTGCCGCTGCCGCGGAGCCGCCCGACGACGACGGTCGCCTGCTCGCGCACGCTCACCGCGGGCGCGTGGATGTGGCCGAGGCCGATCGCCTCGGGCTCGGGCTTGGGCGCGAGTGCCCGGGCGGCGAGAGCAGCGAACTCCTGCAGCCCGAGCCCGATCAGCACCTCGGGCAGCAGGGTGGCGAATCGCTCCTCGAGCCCGACCGAGCGCGGATGGCGCCGGGACTCCCCGTCCATCCGCCGGTCGAGGACGTCGGCGACCTGCTTGAACGCCTTGTACTGCAGCAGCCGGGCGAACAGCAGGTCGCGGGCCTCCAGCAGCGCGAGGTCCTCCTCGTCCTCCACCTCGGCCTGGGGCAGCAGCCGCGCCGCCTTGAGGTCGAGCAGGGTGGAGGCCACCAGCAGGAACGAGGTGGTCTGCTCGAGGTCCCAGACCTCACCGGCCGCCTTGATGTGGGCGATGAACTCGTCGGTGACCTGCGAGAGCGCCACCTCGGTGACGTCGAGCTTGTGCTTGCTGATCAGGCTCAGCAGCAGGTCGAAGGGTCCCTCGAAGTTGGCGAGGTGTACGGCGAACCCGCCCGGCGTGCTCTCAGCAGCGCTCTCGGGGGCACTCTCGACGGCGGGATCCCCCTCGACCGCGACGTCGGTCATGGACCGAGCAGGCGCTGCACCAGCACGCTGTCGTCGCCGTTGGCGTCGAGGTCGGCCAGCACGATCGCGATGGCCTCCCGCACCAGCCGGCCGCGGTCGACGGCCAGGCCCTGCTCGCGGCGCAGCGACAGCCGGGCGTGCTCGATGTCGAGGAGCTCGTCGGCGGTCACGTAGACGGTCATCTTCTCGTCGTGGCGGACCCGTCCGCTCGAGCGCTTGCGTGCGGGCTCAGGCTCCGGCTCCGGCTCGGGCTCGGGCGCCGGGGCGGCCGGGGCGGCGGCGCGCTGCTCGCGGGGCGGTGCCGCCATCTGGCGGGCGGCCGCACCGGGCTCGCGGTGCCGGGTGGAACGGAACAGGTCGTCGGCCGTGGGGAGGCTCACGCGTCGGGACACCGGTCGAGCACCTCCTTCGCGAGCTGGCGGTAGGCCTCGGCCCCCGGGGAGCTCGACGCGTAGCTCGTGATCGGCTCGCCGGCGACCGTGGAGTCGGAGAACTTCACGGTGCGGCGGATGACCGTGTGGAAGACCGTGTCGCCCCAGGCCTCGACGAGCCGCTGCATGACCTCGCGGCCGTGCAGGGTGCGCCCGTCGAACATCGTGCCGAGCACGCCGTCGACCGTCAGCTTGGGGTTGAGCCGCTCGCGGACCTTGTCGATGGTGGTCTTGAGCAGGGCCACGCCGCGCAGCGCGAAGTACTCGCACTCCAGGGGCACGATCACGCCGTCGGAGGCGGTGAGCGCGTTCACGGTGAGCAGGCCGAGCGAGGGCTGGCAGTCGATCAGGATGACGTCGTACTGCTCGAGCGCCGGGGCGATCACGCGCTGCAGCGTCTGCTCGCGGCCGACCTCGTGCACCAGCTGCACCTCGGCCGCCGACAGGTCGATGTTGGAGGGCAGCAGGTCCATCCCGGGCACTCCGCTGGGCACCACGACCTCGTCGAGGGCCACGTCGGACTGCATCAGCAGGTTGTAGATCGTGAGGTCCATCTGGTGCGGGTTCAGCCCCAGCCCCACCGACAGCGACCCCTGGGGGTCGAAGTCGACGAGCAGGACCTTGCGGCCGTACTCCGCCAGCGACGCCCCGAGGTTGATCGTCGTGGTGGTCTTGCCGACGCCACCCTTCTGGTTGCACATCGAGATCACCCGGGCGGTGCCGTGCGAGCGCACCGGCCGCGGCTCGGGCAGGTCAGGCATCGGGCGACCCGTCGGCCCGAGGACGACCTCGGCGGGCGCCTCGGGAGCCACGGTCTCCGCAGCTTCGACTGGGGGTGCGGAGACCTCCGCAGGCGCCTCCGGAGCCGTCTGGGTCGGCAGCTCGGCCGCGGGCTGGGCGGCCTCCTCGAGCGGCATCGTCGCCGTGGTGGTCGGGAAGCGCAGCGGCTCGGCCTGGTCGGCCGGTCGGCTCGGGACCGGCGGCCGCACCAACGGGGGCATCTCGGATGCCTCGCTACCGAGACGTGGTCCGAACCCGTCGGCACCGCTCATGAGTACTGTCCTCTCGTCGTGTGCCTCGCCGAGCTTCGTGGAGGCACGCCGTTTGTCGACTTACCGCCAAGCCGCCCGCGCGACTGTATGCACCGGGGCCAGTCGGTCACAAGCCGAACACGGACGCTTGGCCTCCATCATCCAAATCTGGGGAAACGATGTGGGTAGCGCCTCGCCGGGAACGCACAACTTCTGTGCCGCCTGTGCACAAACCTGTGCACGACGGGACTACTCCTGCCCGTGTGTGCGGCTGGACCGGCTGGGTCACTCCAGGGCCCGCGGATGGGCCGCGGCGTACACCTCGCGCAGGCTGTCGACCGTGACCAGGGTGTACACCTGCGTCGTGGTCACCGACGCGTGGCCGAGCAGCTCCTGGACGACGCGCACATCGGCCCCACCCTCGAGCAGGTGGGTGGCGAAGGAGTGGCGCAGGGTGTGCGGCGACACCTCCGCGGTGATCCCCGCCCGCTCGGCGGCCTTGACGATGACCGCCCACGCGCTCTGCCGGGAGAGACGCCCGCCGCGGGCATTGAGGAACAGTGCCCCCGCCCGTTGCCCGGGGCCCTTGGCGGTGCTCCCGGCGGCGACCAGCTCGGGCCGGCCACGCACGACGTAGGCCTGCACCGCCTCCCGGGCGTAGCGGCCGATCGGCACGATGCGCTCCTTGGCCCCCTTGCCGCGCAGCAGGACCGTGCTCACCCGGTCGGGCTCGAGTTCGTCATCGGGGTCGAGGTCGAGGTCGAGGTCGTCGAGGTCCATCCCGACCGCCTCGGAGATGCGGGCTCCGGTGCCGTAGAGCACCTCCAGCAGCGCTCGGTCACGCAGCGCGAGCGCCGTGCCCGGCGCTCCGGCCGCCTCCAGCAGCTTCTCCACGTCGCCCAGGGAGACGGCCTTGGGCAGCCGCTTGGCCGGGGTGGGCGGGCGTACGCCGGCCGAGGGGTCGACCTCGGCCAGGCCGTCCTGGACCGCGAACCGGTGGAACCCGCGCACCGCGACCACCGTGCGACCCGCCGAGGTGGCGCTGAGCGGCTGGTGGTCCCGGTCGCCCTCGCGCAGGTTCATCAGGAACCCGCTGACGGTCTGCTCGGTGACCGCGTCGAGGTCGCCGATCCCGATGGAGTCGAGGTAGGCGAGGTACCTGCGCAGGTCACGGCGGTAGGACTTCACCGAGTTCTCCGCCAGCCCTCGCTCGACCACGAGGTGGTCGAGGTAGGTCCGCACCGCCCGGACGAGCGGGCTCACGGTGGTTGAGCTTGTCGAAACCACCCCGCCTCCGTTGGTCGAGCCGTCTCCGTCGGTCGAGCCCCCTCCGTCGGTCGAGCTTGTCGAGACCACCTCCCCCGGCACCGGCTCAGGCCAGCACGGACTCGAGCGCCACCGACTCCAGCCCGTGCGCCTCCGCGACCGGGGCGTAGGTCACCTTGCCGGCGTGCGTGTTCAGCCCGAGCGCGAGCGAGCGATCGTCGCGCAGCGCCTGCTCCCAGCCCTTGTCGGCCAGCGCGACGGTGTAGGGCAGGGTCGCGTTGGTCAGCGCGTAGGTGGAGGTGTTCGGCACCGCGCCGGGCATGTTCGCCACGCAGTAGAAGATCGAGTTGTGCACCTCGAAGGTGGGGTCGGCGTGGGTGGTGGGCCGGGTGTCCTCGAAGCAGCCGCCCTGGTCGACGGCGATGTCGACCAGCACCGAGCCGGGCTTCATCTGCGCGACGAGGTCGTTGGTGACCAGCTTGGGCGCCTTGGCCCCGGGGATGAGCACCGCCCCGATCACGAGGTCGGCCTCGAGCACCTGCCGCTGGATGGCCAGCTTGGAGGAGGCCAGCCCGTGGACCCGGTTGTTGTAGCGCCAGAACGACATCCGCAGCTTGTCGAGGTCGGTGTCGAGGAGGGTGACGTCGGCGCCCATGCCCAGGGCGATGTTGGCGGCGTTCTGGCCGGCCACGCCCGCGCCGATCACGACGACCTTGGCGTTGGCCACGCCGCCGACGCCGCCGAGCAGGACCCCACGTCCGCCCTGCGCCTTGAGCAGGGCGTGCGCGCCCACCTGCGGCGAGAGGCAGCCGGCGACCTCCGACATCGGGTAGAGCAGCGGGAGCGAGCCGGAGGGCAGCTGCACCGTCTCGTAGGCGACCGCGGTGACCTGGCGCTTGACCAGCTCCTCGGTCAGCGGCTTGTCCGCCGCGAGGTGCAGGTAGGTGAACAGGACCTGGCCCTCGCGCATCCGGTGGTACTCCTCGGCCACGGGCTCCTTGACCTTGAGGACCATCTCGGCCTCGCCCCAGACGTCGTCGACCGAGTCGATGATGGTCGCGCCGGCGCTCGACGTACTCCTCGTCGTGGATGGAGGAGCCCTCCCCGGCTCCCCTCTCGATGCAGACCTCGTGGCCGTGGGCCACGAGCTCGTGCACCCCGATGGGCGTGATGGCCACGCGGTACTCGTGGTTCTTGACTTCCTTGGGTACGCCGATCCGCACGCGCTCTCTCCCTCTCTCGGGCCACGCTGACGTGACCGTCGCCACACCTCCGCAGGCGACGCGGCGAGTCTAAGCCCGGGAGTGCTCCCTCTCGTCGGTGAGACCTGCGTCACCCATCGCGCGCAGGACGTTGCGGCTCGTGAGCCGGGAGAGGTCGTCGTCGGACCAGCCGCGCTCGGCGAGCGCGGCCAGCAGCCGGGGGTAGCCGCTGACGTCCTCGAGGCCGGTCGGGCAGCTCGCCCACGCCGTCGTAGTCGCCGCCGAGCCCGACGTGCTCGATCCCCGCGACCTCGCGGGCGTGCTCGAGGTGGGCCACGACGTCGTCGATGGTCGCGGTGGGGGCGGGGTGCTCCTGCGCGTACCGCTCGAGGAAGGCGTCCTCGGCCTCCTCGTCGTCGCGTCCGATGCCCTCGGCCCGGGCGGCGTCCTTCGCCTGCGCGGTCCAGTCGGCCACGTCCTGGTTCACGAACTTCGGCACGAACGTCACCATGCACACGCCGCCGTTGTCGACGAGCCGCGCGAGCACGTCGTCGGGCACGTTGCGGGGGTGGTCGCACACCGCGCGCGCCGAGGAGTGGGAGAAGACCACCGGCACGGACGAGACGTCGAGCGCCTGGCGCATCACGTCGGCGCTCACGTGGCTGAGGTCGACCAGCATCCCGATCCGGTTCATCTCGCGCACGACGTCGCGACCGAAGTCGGAGAGACCGCCGAGCACCGGCTCGTCGGTCGCGGAGTCGGCCCACGCGACGTTGTCGTTGTGGGTCAGCGTCAGGTAGCGGACGCCGAGCCGGTGCAGCATGCGCAGGGTGCCGAGCGAGCCGTCGATCTGGTGGCCGCCCTCGGCGCCCATCAGGCTGGCGATCCGGCCCTGCTCGCGCGCCCGGGCGACGTCCTCGACCGTGGTCGCGAGGGCCAGCTGGTCGGCGTACCGGCGGATCATGGTGTGGCCGGCGTCCACCTGCTCCAGCGTCGCCGTCACCGCGTCGTCCGCCGGTGAGCGTCGCCGGCACGAACACCGACCAGAACTGCGCCGCCACTCCCCCGGCCCGCAGCCGCGGCAGGTCGGTGTGCGTGCCGATCCCCCGGCAGGCCTCGGTGTCGGTCAGCTCGAGCCGGTCGAAGTCGTAGCCGACCTTCTCCCGCGCCGCCCACAGCAGGTCGTTGTGCCCGTCGAGCACCCCGTGCTCGCGCAGCAGCGCGCCGATCCTGTCCTCAGTCGTGCCAGTGCTCGTGTTCACGCCCGCCACCCCATCACACCGGCAGACTCGGCAGGCGGTCAGAGGCGGTCACGGGTGCGCAGCACCTCGTAGGCGAGCACCGCGGCGGCGAGCGGGCCCTCCCGGACGCGCTGGTCGAGGACCGCCTCGAGCAGCTCCTCGACGGGGACCCAGACGACCTCCATCTCGGCCTCCTCGGCGCGCAGCTCGAAGTCGCCGCGGTCGGAGTGCGAGAGGCCCCGGGCGAGGTAGATGTGGTGCAGCTCGCTGGTGATCCCGGCGCTGGGGTGCAGCGTGAGCAGCTTGCGCCAGTCCTCGGCCGCGACCTCGGCCTCCTCGCGGAGCTCGCGCTCCGCGGTCAGCCGGGGGTCCTCCCCCTCCTTGTCGAGCAGTCCGGCCGGGAGCTCGATGAACAGGCCGCGGCCCGCGTGGCGGTACTGCCGCAGGCAGCAGACGCGGTCCTGCTCGTCGACCGCGAGCACCACCACGGCGCCGGGGTGCTCCATGACCAGGCGCGCGAAGGTCGGGTCGGGGTGTCCGGGCCGGTGCACGACGTCCTCGCGCAGCGCCACCACCCAGTCGTCGCGGTGGATGTCGCGCGAGCCGACGACCGGCCAGGCGTGGGGCTCGTCCGAGATCCCGGGCAAGGCCTCAGGCCCCGTCGGCGAGGAAGTCGTCCTCGTCCTTGGTCCACCGTCGACGCAGGGCGCTCTCGTCGATGGGGATGAGCAGCTCGCGCTGTCGCTGGATCGCGGCGTCGATCAGCCCGGCGAACAGCGGGTGCGGCCGCGTCGGGCGCGACCGGAGCTCCGGGTGCGCCTGGGTCGCGACGTAGTAGGGGTGCACCTCGGCCGGCAGCTCCACGAACTCCACCAGGTGGTTGTCCGGCGAGGTGCCCGAGAAGACCAGGCCCGCGGCCTCCAGCTGCTCGCGGTAGGCGTTGTTCACCTCGTAGCGGTGCCGGTGCCGCTCCTCGACGTGGGCCTCGCCGTACGCCGCGCGCACGACGGACCCCTCCTTGAGCTCGGCCGGGTAGAGCCCGAGCCGCATGGTCCCGCCGAGGTCGCCGGCGCCCTCGACGAACGCGCGCTGCTCGGCCATGGTGGCGATCACCGGCTCGGGGCAGTCGGGGTCGAACTCGGTGGAGGCGGCCTTCTCCAGGCCGGCCTGCCGGCGGGCGAACTCGATCACCATGCACTGCAGCCCCAGGCACAGCCCGAGCGTGGGGATCTTGTGGGTGCGGGCGAAGGTGAGCGCACCGAGCTTGCCCTCGATGCCGCGGATGCCGAACCCGCCCGGCACGCAGATCGCGTCGACGTCGCCGAGCAGGCGAGCCGCCGCCTCGGGGGTCTCGCACTCGTCGGAGGGGACCCACGAGATGTTCACCCGGGCCTCGTGGGCGAAGCCGCCCGCGCGCAGGGCCTCGACGACCGAGAGGTAGGCGTCGGGAAGGTCGATGTACTTGCCGACCAGCGCGACCGTCACCTCCTCGTTGGGGTGGTGCACGCGCTGGAGCAGGTCGTCCCACAGGGTCCAGTCGACGTCGCGGAAGGGGAGGTTCAGCCGGCGCACCAGGTAGGCGTCGAGGCCCTCGCGGTGCAGCACCTTCGGGATGTCGTAGATCGACGGGGCGTCGGCCGCGGTCACCACGGCCTCCTCGTCGACGTCGCACATCAGCGAGATCTTGCGCTTCACCGAGGCCGGGATCTCCCGGTCGGCGCGGCACACGATCGCGTCGGGCTGGATGCCGATCGAGCGCAGCGCGGCCACCGAGTGCTGGGTGGGCTTGGTCTTCAGCTCGCCCGACGGCCCGATCCACGGCACCAGCGAGACGTGCAGGAAGAAGACGTTGTCGCGGCCGACGTCGTGGCGGACCTGGCGCGCGGCCTCGAGGAACGGCAGCGACTCGATGTCGCCGACGGTGCCGCCCACCTCGGTGATGACGACGTCGATGTCCTCCCCGCCCATGGCGAGGACGCGGTCCTTGATCTCGTTGGTGATGTGCGGGATCACCTGCACGGTGTCGCCGAGGTAGTCGCCGCGGCGCTCCTTGGCGATCACCGAGGAGTAGACCTGCCCGGTGGTCACGTTCGCGATCTGGCCCAGGTCGGTGTCGAGGAACCGCTCGTAGTGGCCGATGTCGAGGTCGGTCTCCGCGCCGTCGTTGGTGACGAACACCTCGCCGTGCTGGAACGGGTTCATCGTGCCCGGGTCGACGTTGAGGTAGGGGTCGAGCTTCTGCATCGTCACCCGCAGGCCGCGCGAGCGCAGCAGCCGGCCGAGGCTGGAGGCGGTGAGGCCCTTGCCGAGCGAGGACGCGACGCCCCCGGTGACGAAGACGTGCTTGGTCGGCTGCGGTGCTACCAAGAGGGCTCCCCGTGGAATCGTGTGGCGCTGTGACCCGGGCCTGCGAGGGGGCGCGGGAGGAGGCCCTGACGGCCCGGAACGTCTCGGGATGTGCGGCTCTCCACGGGGTTCGAGCCTAGCAAGGAATTCGGACCTGTCGGGCCCGACCCCTCGTCAAGCTCGTCGTGTCGCCCGCCGGCCGCCGCTCGGCCGCGAGGTCTGGGCCATCTCGAGCAGCTCCTGGGCGTGGGCCATCGCGGTGTCGGACTCCTCCAGGCCGGCCAGCATCCGCGACAGCTCCTGCACCCGCCCGCCGTCGTCGAGGGCGGTCAGCCCGGAGGTGGTGACGCTCCCGTCGCTGGACTTGCGTACGACGACATGGCGGTCCGCGAACGCCGCGACCTGCGGCAGGTGGGTCACCACGAGCACCTGGGCCGACCGCGCGAGGGCGGCGAGCCGACGGCCGATCTCCACGGCCGCCTTGCCACCGACCCCGGCGTCGACCTCGTCGAAGACGAACGTCGGGACCGGCCGGGTGTCGGCGAGCGCGACCTCGATGGCGAGCATCACCCGGGACAGCTCGCCGCCCGAGGCGCCCTTGGACAGCGAGCGGGGCTCGGAGCCGGTGTTGGCGGCGAGCAGCAGCTCGACCTCGTCGACGCCGGTGGCGGTGAAGCGCCAGCGGCCGCCGTCGAGCTCGAGCCCGTGCTCGTCCTCGTGCCGGTCGAGCCGGACGGTGAAGCGCGCGTGCGGCATCGAGAGGGAGTGCAGCTCCTCGGTGACCGCTGCGGCCAGCCGCTCGGCCGCCTCGGCGCGCAGCCCGGAGAGCTCTGCCGCGTCGGTGGCGAGCGCCGCGCGCAGGCGCTCCCGCTCACCCCGCAGCTCGCCGACGCGCTCGTCGGAGCCGTCGAGGCGCAGCAGCCGCTCGGCCGAGGTGCGCGACCACTCCAGCACCTCGGCGATGGTCTCGCCGTACTTGCGGGTGAGCGCGGTCAGCGCCGCCCGTCGCTCGGAGACCGCGGCCAGCCGGGCGGGGTCGGTCTCCACCGAGGTGGCGTAGGAGGCCACGTCGGCCGCCACGTCGGCGAGCAGGTAGCTCACCTCCGCGACCCGGTCGGCGAGGGAGGCGACCTCGGGGTCGTGCTCGCGGACGCTCTCCAGCGCGCGCCGAGCGGCCGCCACGGCGCCCAGGGCGTCGGGGGCGTCCGCGTCGGAGGACAACGCCTCGCGGGCCGTCTCGGCGGCGGCGCGGATCGTGTCGGCGAACCCCAGTCGGGACTCCTCGGCCGCCAGCGAGTCGTCCTCGCCGGGCCGGGGGTCGACCGCCTCGATCTCCTCGAGGCCCAGCCGCAGCACGTCCGCCTCGCGGGCACGCTCGCGCGCCGAGCCGAGCACCTCGCGCAGCTCCGCCTCGACCTCGCGCAGCCGGTCGTGCCGGGCGCGGTAGCGCGCCAGCACCTCGTCGAGCAACTCCCCGGCGTAGGCGTCGAGCGCGTCGCGCTGCGCCTCGGGACGCAGCAGCCGGTGCTGGTCGGACTGGCCGTGCACCGCCACCAGCGCCTCGCCCACGCGCGCGAGCGCGGAGGCCGGCACGGAAGCGCCGCCGAGGAAGGCGCGTGAGCGGCCGCCGGAGGAGACCTGGCGTCCCAGCAGGAGCAGGCCGTCCTCGACCTCTCCCCCGTGCTCGTCGGTGATCGCCTCGAGGTCGGCGTGGGCGCGCACGACCCCCTCCACCCGGGCGGCGCGGGCGCCGGTGCGGACCGACCCCGTGTCGGAGCGTCCCCCGAGCAGCAGCCCGAGCGCGGTGACCAGCATCGTCTTGCCGGCCCCGGTCTCGCCGGTGATGACGGTCAGCCCCTCGCCGAGCTCGAGGACGGACTCGTCGATGACCCCCAACGAGCTGATCCGGATCTCCTCGATCACGGCCCCTCCGGCCCCTCGGCAGCGCGGCGACGGCGCTCGGCGGCGGCCCCTCGCCACCCCTGCACCGGCAGGCCGAACTTGGCCACGAGCCGGTCGGTGAACGGCGCGGCGTGCAGCCGCACCAGGCGCACCGGCGCGCTGCCGCGGCGTACCTCGATGCGGGCTCCGGGGGGCAGGTCGACGGTGCGGCGGCCGTCGCACCACAGCACCCCGGCCCCCTCGGTGCGGGCGAGCACCTCGACGGCCAGCACCGAGCTCGGCGCGACCACCATCGGCCGGGCGAACAGCGCGTGCGCGCTGATCGGCACCATCAGCAGCGCCTCGACGGCCGGCCACACGACCGGGCCTCCGGCGCTGAAGTTGTACGCCGTCGACCCCGTCGGCGTCGCGCACACGACCCCGTCGCAGCCGAACCGGCTCAGCGGGCGGCCGTCGACCTCGATGACCACCTCGAGCATGCGCTGGCGGGCGGCCTTCTCCACGCTGGCCTCGTTGAGCGCCCAGGTGTTCTCGACGAGCTCGCCGTCGCGGTAGACCGAGACGTCGATCGTCAGGCGCTCCTCGCTGGTGTACTTGCGCTCGACGATCATCTCGATCATCTTCTCGACGTCCTCGCTCTCGGCCTCGGCGAGGAAGCCGACGTGGCCGAGGTTGACCCCGAGCAGGGGGGTCGAGGTGCCGTGGGTGAGCTCGGCGGCGCGCAGGATGGTGCCGTCACCGCCGATGACCACGACCAGCTCGCACTCGGCGGGCTCCACCGCGTCCACGCTCACGGTCTCGACGCCGTGGCCGGCAGGCAGGTCCAGCTCCTTGGCCTCGTCCTCGAGCATCCGCACCACCAGCCCGTGCGCGGACAGCGAGGACACGACCGCGTGGGCGACGTCACGCGCCTCTTCGCGACCGGTGTGGGTGGTCAGCGAGGACGCGACGCTCGACCTCGGGGACCTCAGGTGTCGGACTCACGGCTTCACCTTCTCACCCGCCACCCCCCACGAGGCGGAACGGTCGACCTCGGCGGCGATCTGCGCCTCACCGAGGGTCGCCTCGCCCGCCCGCAGCCACAAGAAGAACTCCACGTTGCCCGAGGGGCCGGGCAGGGGGCTGGTGGTGACGGCACGCGCTCCCCAGCCCCGCCGCGCACCCGCCTCGGCGATCGCGGTCACCGCCTCAGCGCGCAACGCCGGGTCGCGCACCACTCCGCCCTTGCCGAGCCGGTCCTTGCCGACCTCGAACTGCGGCTTGACCATGAGGACGAGGTCGCCGTCGCGGGCCGTGACCCCGATCAGAGCGTCGAGCACGAGCGTCGAGGGAGATGAAGGACAGGTCGCCGACGACCAGGTCGACCGGGCCACCGACCAGCTCGGCGTCGATCTCGCGGATGTTGGTGCGGTCGTGCACCCGGACCCGGGGGTCGTTGCGCAGCGACCAGACCAGCTGCCCGTAGCCCACGTCGACCGCGACCACCTCCCGGGCGCCCTCGCGCAGCAGGACGTCGGTGAAGCCTCCGGTCGAGGCCCCGGCGTCGAGGCAACGTCGTCCGGCGACGCGCAGGCCCAGCGGCGCGAACGCGGCGAGGGCGCCGGCGAGCTTGTGCCCGCCACGGCTGGCGTAGTCGGGGGTCCCCGGGTCCTCCCGCACGACCAGGTCGGCGTCGGTGGTCACGCCGGTCGCCGGCTTGGTCGCGACCGCCTTGTTGACGCTGACCCGCCCGGCGGCGATCAGCTCCGTGGCGTGCTCACGCGACCGCGCCAGTCCGCGGCGCACGAGCTCGGCATCGAGCCGCAGCCGCCGAGGCGGCATCGTCTCAGGCCTGTCCGGCGGCCGGACCGTCCTGGCCGGCGCCGGCGAGGGTACGCCGCAGCGCGTCGTGGGCCTGCTCGAAGACGGCCACGTGCTCGTCGACGGGCAGCTCGTCGAGCCCGGCCAGCGAGGCGACGACCGCGTCGACGGCCTCGTCGCCGGTGCGGGCGCCGTCGCCGGCGTCGGCCGTGCCGGCCTGGTGCCGCACGTCGGTCTCGCTCATGGGCGACACGCTACCCGGGAGGCCGGAGCCCGTCGGTGAGGACGGGCTCGCCCGTGTCGTCGAGATGGGCCCAGGCAGCCACCGCCACGACGCGCCACCAGTCCGCGGCGTCGCCGCTCCCCTCGACCTCGACGCGGTCGTCCGTCGTACGAGCGGTCCATCCGCCGAGCCGCACCGCGCCGTTGTCGCGCTCCGGCGCCTCCTGCGGCTCCGCGAGGGAGGCGAGGTCGGGAGCGAGGTACGTCGGTCGGTGGTGGGCGCGCGCCGCGACGAGCTCCTCGAGTCCGGTGACGCCGGTCAGCACCAGCAGGCTGTCCCAGCCCACGGCGACCGCGCCTTCGATGTCGGTGTCCAGGCGGTCGCCGACCACCAGCGGACGCGAGCCGCCGACGCGTCGCAGCGTCTCCTCGAACAGCGGCGACTTCGGCTTTCCGGCGACCACGGGCTCGCGCTCGGCGAACTCGGCCACCAGCCGCACCAGGGTGCCGTTGCCCGGACCGATCCCGCCGTCGACCGGGATGGTCATGTCGGTGTTGCTGGCCACCCACGGCAGCCCGGACCGGACCAGGATCGCGCCCTGCACGACCTGCCGCCACGGCATCTCCGGGCCGTAGCCCTGCGCCACGGCCGCCACCTCCTCGGACGGGTCGGTCACGGGCACGAGGTCGCGCTCCCGCAGCGCCACCTCCAGTCCCGGGCCCCCGAGGAGGAAGACGTGGCTGCCCGGCTCGAGCTGGTCGGCGAGCACCCGGGCCGCTGCCTGCGCGCTCGTGACCACGTCCTCGTCGCGGGCGTGCAGCCCCAGCTCGCGCAGGTGGTCGCCGACGACCTCCGGGGGCCGCGCGGCGTTGTTGGTGACGAACGCGAGGTGCATGCCACGGTCCTGCGCCTCGTTGAGCGCGGCCGTGGCCCCGTCGACGGCGCGCGAGCCGACGTAGACCACGCCGTCGAGGTCGAGCACGGCGACGTCGTAGGCCGCGGAGAGCGGCTCTCGGCTCGAGCCCAGCACGCTCACTGCTCCGAGTCGAGCGACTTCTCGAGCCCCGCGGCACGCTCCGCGGCGTCGGTGATCTTCTCGCTGTCCACACCGACGGTCCGGTGGAACCACGTCAGCGCGTCCTGGGGTCGTCCGGCCTCGACCAGGGCGTCGGCGTAGGCGTAGCGCAGCCGGGCCACCCAGGGCTCCCGCGACTTCGAGGTCAGCGGCGAGGTCTCCAGGGTGCGCAGGGCGGCGTCGAGCTCGCCCCGGTCGCGACGTGCGCCGGCCTCGACGATCGTCAGCTCGGCGAGCAGCGCGGAGGAGAGCTTCTCCCTCGGGGCGTTGCGCACCAGCGCCAGCGCCCGATCGGGACGGCCGAGCGCTCGCTCGCAGTCGGCCATGATCGCCACGTAGTCCTGGGCGCCGTTCATCCGCTTGGCCGCACGCAGCTCCGCCAAAGCCTCGGAGTACTCCCCCGCGGCGTAGGCGGCCTCTCCCACGGCCTCACGTACGACGGCCAGCCGGCCAGCGCGCCCACGAGCGGCCAGCGTGTGCTCGTAGGCAGTACGGGGCTCGGAGTCGATCAGCAGGCCGGCGGCCACGAGGTGCCGGGCGACGCGCAGCGCCAGCTTGTCGGGCAGCGACGCCAGCTGGGCCGCGACCGACCGGTCGAGCTCCTTGCCGGTGATCTGCTCGGGGATCGGCGGCCCGTCGTACTTCGCCTGGGTCTCGGTGCGGTCCTCGCGGGAGCGGTCGCCGCGGTCGTCGCGACGCGGACGACTGAACTCGCGTCCGCCCTGGCCGCGCCCCTTCTCGGAACGGCCGCCTCGACCGCCCTGGCCGCCTGGCCGCCTTGGCCGCGCGACTTCTCGGGCCGCCCGGACTGACCCGCCGTGCGGGGCTTGCGTGGGTGGCGATCTTCAGGCACTGCTGCTCCAGGTGAAGGTGTTCGAGAAACTGTGTTCGGCGGTGCGGCATCCGAGGATCCGGACTCCGAGGACTAGCCCCGGAAATGCACCAAGGGCCGCCCCGTGAGGGGCGGCCCTTGGAAAAAGTATGTCCGGCGACGTCCTACTCTCCCACGACCTCCCGGTCGCAGTACCATCGGCGCTGAAAGGCTTGACTTCCGGGTTCGGAATGGAGCCGGGTATTTCCCTTTCGCTATGGCCGCCGAAACTCTATGGAGTTGTGTCGTGGCCGGCGAGTCCGATCACTCGGACTCGCTACAGCCCCCGACCGTAACTCGGGAACCACACAGTGGACGCGCAACATCTTTGAGGGACAAGCCCTCGGCCTATTAGTACCGGTCGGCTGGGCATTACTGCTGTACACCTCCGGCCTATCAACCCAGTCGTCTACTGGGGGCCTTACCCGGTTACCCGGTGGGAAACCTCATCTTGAAACGTGCTTCCCGCTTAGATGCTTTCAGCGGTTATCACTTCCGAACGTAGCTAACCAGCCGTGCTCTTGGCAGAACAACTGGCACACCAGAGGTTCGTCCATCCCGGTCCTCTCGTACTAGGGACAGCCTTTCTCAAGTTTCCTGCGCGCGCGGCGGATAGGGACCGAACTGTCTCACGACGTTCTAAACCCAGCTCGCGTGCCGCTTTAATGGGCGAACAGCCCAACCCTTGGGACCTACTCCAGCCCCAGGATGCGACGAGCCGACATCGAGGTGCCAAACCATCCCGTCGATATGGACTCTTGGGGAAGATCAGCCTGTTATCCCCGGGGTACCTTTTATCCGTTGAGCGACGCCGCTTCCACATGCCAGCGCCGGATCACTAGTTCCGACTTTCGTCCCTGCTCGAGGTGTCACTCTCACAGTCAAGCTCCCTTGTGCACTTACACTCGAAACCTGATTGCCAACCAGGCTGAGGGAACCTTTGAGCGCCTCCGTTACATTTTAGGAGGCAACCGCCCCAGTTAAACTACCCACCAGGCACTGTCCCTGATCCGGATAACGGACCTAGGTTAGATATCTAATACGACCAGAGTGGTATTTCAACGTTGACTCCACCCTCACTGGCGTGAAGGTTTCACAGTCTCCCACCTATCCTACACAAGTCGAACCAAACACCAATACCAAGTTGTAGTAAAGGTCCCGGGGTCTTTCCGTCCTGCCGCGCGTAACGAGCATCTTTACTCGTAGTGCAATTTCGCCGAGTCCATGGTTGAGACAGCGCCCAAGTCGTTACTCCATTCGTGCAGGTCGGAACTTACCCGACAAGGAATTTCGCTACCTTAGGATGGTTATAGTTACCACCGCCGTTTACTGGGGCTTAAGTTCTGCGCTTCGCTGGCGAACCAACTAACACGTCCCCTTAACCTTCCAGCACCGGGCAGGAGTCAGTCCGTATACATCGTCTTACAACTTCGCACGGACCTGTGTTTTTAGTAAACAGTCGCTTGGGCCTGGTCTCTGCGGCCATCACCGCTTCGTGCAGCAAGTGCACTAACGGATCCGGCCCCCCTTCTCCCGAAGTTACGGGGGCATTTTGCCGAGTTCCTTAACCATGGTTCACTCGATCGCCTTAGTATTCTCTACCTGATCACCTGAGTCGGTTTGGGGTACGGGCGGCGCACAGCTCGCTAGAGGTTTTTCTCGACAGCATAGGATCATCCACTTCGTCCATACGGACTCCCCATCAGGTCTCAGGCATGTGCAACGCGGATTTGCCTACGTTGCGCCCTACACCCTTAGCCGTGGTCTACCATCGCCACGGTTGGACTACCTTCCTGCGTCACCCCATCGCTTGACTACTACCGGTTTGGGTCGTGCGCTCCGCCTTCATCGTCCCGAAGGATCCCGAAGGTTTTGGGCACTTAGCATCACCGGGTTCGTCAGGGTCGCTGTTTTGCCGGTACGGGAATATCAACCCGTTGTCCATCGACTACGCCTGTCGGCCTCGCCTTAGGTCCCGACTTACCCAGGGCAGATTAGCTTGACCCTGGAACCCTTGATCATTCGGCGGAAGAGTTTCTCACTCTTCTTTCGCTACTCATGCCTGCATTCTCACTCGTGTGGCGTCCACGACTGGTTCACACCGCCGCTTCACTCGCCACACGACGCTCCCCTACCCATCCACGCACCTGGACCACGAAGGCCTGGTTGCACGCGTGAATGCCATAGCTTCGGCGGATAACTTGAGCCCCGCTACATTGTCGGCGCGGAATCACTTGACCAGTGAGCTATTACGCACTCTTTCAAGGGTGGCTGCTTCTAAGCCAACCTCCTGGTTGTCTCTGCGACTCCACATCCTTTTCCACTTAGTTATCGCTTAGGGGCCTTAGCTGATGGTCTGGGCTGTTTCCCTTTCGACTACGGAGCTTATCCCCCGCAGTCTCACTGCTGCGCTCTCACTTGCCGGCATTCGGAGTTTGGTTAATTTCGGTAAGCTTGTGGGCCCCCTAGACCATCCAGTGCTCTACCTCCGGCAAGAAACACGCAACGCTGCACCTAAATGCATTTCGGGGAGAACCAGCTATCACGAAGTTTGATTGGCCTTTCACCCCTATCCACAGGTCATCCCCTCAGTTTTCAACCTAAGTGGGTTCGGTCCTCCACGCGGTCTTACCCGCGCTTCAACCTGCCCATGGATAGATCACTTCGCTTCGGGTCTTGGTCGTGCCACTCACTCGCCCTGTTCGGACTCGCTTTCGCTACGGCTTCCCCACACGGGTTAACCTTGCGACACAACGCAAACTCGCAGGCTCATTCTTCAAAAGGCACGCTGTCACAAGGACCGAAGTCCTCGCTCCAACGGATTGTAGGCACATGGTTTCAGGTACTATTTCACTCCCCGCCAGGGGTACTTTTCACCTTTCCCTCACGGTACTTGTCCGCTATCGGTCACCAAGGAGTATTTAGGCTTAACGGGTGGTCCCGCCAGATTCACACGGAATTTCAGGGGTTCCGTGTTACTTGGGGTGACGCTTCAGAGCCATCGTCTTACGTATACGGGGGTATCACCCTCTATGCCGGGACTTTCCAGTCCTCTTCGACTTCAACGATGGTTTCTTACTCTGTGCTGGTTCGGCAGAACCAGCCAAGCGGCCCCACAACCCTCAAACAGCAACGCCTGCCGGCTATCACACTGATTGAGTTTGGCCTGTTCCGATTTCGCTCGCCACTACTCTCGGAATCACTTTTGTTTTCTCTTCCTGTGGGTACTGAGATGTTTCACTTCCCCACGTTCCCTCCAACTGCCCTATGTGTTCAGGCAGAGGTAACTGGACATGACTCCAGCTGGGTTTCCCCATTCGGAAATCCCCGGATCAACGCTTGGTTGCCAACTTCCCGGGGCTTATCGCAGGCTCCTACGTCCTTCATCGGCTCTTGGTGCCAAGGCATCCACCATGTGCCCTTAGTAGCTTGTCTTGCTACAAAGATGCTCGCGTCCACTGTGTAGTTCTCAAATTACGGGCGGTTCCTCGGCCCGGATCCTCGCTTGCGTGGCATGACACCAGAGTAGTTCGAGGGGGCGAAGGCCCAGAAGAATCGATCACTCGATCCCTCAGGACCCAACAGTGTGCCTGGCCAGTCCCGTTCTCGGTGCTCGGTGTTCCACGCGTCCTGGCGAACCAGGTTGCAGTACTGACGAGCTCCTCGACCGGAGCTGACCAAATAGTCGACGTTCCACTAGTGAGCAGTGCAAGCCGTTGGACGGATGCCAACGAAACTTGCGCCCTGGACAGCCGAGCTGCCAGTTGATGCTCCTTAGAAAGGAGGTGATCCAGCCGCACCTTCCGGTACGGCTACCTTGTTACGACTTCGTCCCAATCGCTCGCCCCACCTTCGACGGCTCCCTCCCACAAGGGGTTGGGCCACCGGCTTCGGGTGTTGCCAACTTTCGTGACGTGACGGGCGGTGTGTACAAGGCCCGGGAACGTATTCACCGCAGCGTTGCTGATCTGCGATTACTAGCGACTCCGACTTCATGGGGTCGAGTTGCAGACCCCAATCCGAACTGAGACCGGCTTTTTGGGATTCGCTCCACCTTGCGGTTTCGCAGCCCTTTGTACCGGCCATTGTAGCATGCGTGAAGCCCTAGGCATAAGGGGCATGATGACTTGACGTCATCCCCACCTTCCTCCGAGTTGACCCCGGCAGTCTCTTATGAGTCCCCACCATTACGTGCTGGCAACATAAGACGAGGGTTGCGCTCGTTGCGGGACTTAACCCAACATCTCACGACACGAGCTGACGACAGCCATGCACCACCTGTATGCGAGTGTCCAAAGAGACCTCTGTCTCCAGAGGCTTCTCGCATATGTCAAACCTAGGTAAGGTTCTTCGCGTTGCATCGAATTAATCCGCATGCTCCGCCGCTTGTGCGGGCCCCCGTCAATTCCTTTGAGTTTTAGCCTTGCGGCCGTACTCCCCAGGCGGGGCGCTTAATGCGTTAGCTGCGGCACGGAACTCGTGGAATGAGTCCCACACCTAGCGCCCAACGTTTACGGTGTGGACTACCAGGGTATCTAATCCTGTTCGCTCCCCACACTTTCGCTCCTCAGCGTCAGGTAATGCCCAGAGAACCGCCTTCGCCACCGGTGTTCCTCCTGATATCTGCGCATTTCACCGCTACACCAGGAATTCCGTTCTCCCCTGCATACCTCTAGTCTGCCCGTATCAGAAGCAGGCTCGGGGTTAAGCCCCGAGTTTTCACTCCTGACGCGACAGACCGCCTACGAGCCCTTTACGCCCAATAATTCCGGACAACGCTCGCACCCTACGTATTACCGCGGCTGCTGGCACGTAGTTGGCCGGTGCTTCTTCTGCGCATACCGTCACTTTCGCTTCGTCTGCGCTGAAAGAGGTTTACAACCCGAAGGCCGTCATCCCTCACGCGGCGTTGCTGGATCAGGCTTTCGCCCATTGTCCAATATTCCCCACTGCTGCCTCCCGTAGGAGTCTGGGCCGTGTCTCAGTCCCAGTGTGGCCGGTCACCCTCTCAGGCCGGCTACCCGTCGAAGCCTTGGTGGGCCGTTACCCCACCAACAAGCTGATAGGCCGCGAGCTCATCCTTCACCGCCGGAACTTTCCACCACCATCAGATGCCTGAAGTGGTCGTATCCGGTATTAGCTCCCGTTTCCGGGGGTTATCCCGATGTGAAGGGCAGATTGCTCACGTGTTACTCACCCGTTCGCCGCTCGTGTACTCCCGAAGGAGCCTTACCGCTCGACTTGCATGTGTTAAGCACGCCGCCAGCGTTCGTCCTGAGCCAGGATCAAACTCTCCGTTGAATTCTTGCGACAACCACGAGTGGCTGCCAATTCGTTGGTGTTCTTCTCCTGGCAAGAGAACGACGACTGACTGTTGTCAGAATCATCGTTTGTCTTACCAAAGGAACCGTCGACCGAAGGTCATCGAGATGACGATCAGTCGGACGGGATTAATTCGTCGACTTTTGGCACACTGTTGAGTTCTCAAGGATCAAGCGCGCACCTCGGCCCGGCCTCTCGGCCTGGCTGCGGGGCAACCTGGTAAAACTTACCGGGTGAGATCCTCGGAGTCAAATCCGACTCTCTCGCTCGGCCCCCTCGCGCACACTTCAGTACCTCGGCTTCCCGAGGCCGTCAGAGCGCGCACTCGGTCTACCTCGGCTGAGGTGAACTTGTGGGGTTTTGGTCCGGTTCGGCCGCTGACCTCTCGGTCTCGCGTCCCGCTCTTCCGGGCCAACGAGGTGAAACATTAGGCGGCTCTGGGGACAGCGTCAAATCGGGTCCGGGTGGCCCCGGTCACACCGGGTGTTCACGCAGGTCAGAGCCACTTCGGGGTCAGAATCCCCCACCAGGGTGGACGATTCCCCGCGTCTCGGGCAGCGAGGGACACCCGGCGAGGCGCATCGTCTCGACCACCTCGGCGCCCAGCTCGGCCAGCGCGCGGACGGCTCCCGGCTGCCCGCCGGCGGCCAACGCGTGGAACATCGGCCGGCCGACGAAGGCCGCGTCGGCGCCCAGCCCCAGTGCGGCGGTGACGTGCAGGCCCGAGCGCACTCCCCCGTCCACGAAGACCTGGGCCGCGTCACCCACCGCTGCGCGCACGCCGGGGACGCAGGTCGCGGTCGCCACCACCTGGTCGAGCTGGCGGCCCCCGTGGTTGGAGACCCACACGGCCGCGGCACCGGCGTCGACGCACCGTCGCGCGTCGTCGCCGCGGAGGACTCCCTTCACCGCCACCGGCAACCCGGTCCGCCCGGCCAACCAGCCGATGTCGGCCGGCCCGAGGTCCATCGCCTTGGCGCGGTCCTGCGGCTGCAGCCCGCAAGTGTCGGAGGCGTTGGCGCCCACCCACGCGGGGTCCGCCACGTCCCAGACCCGGGGTCCGCCGGGCGGCGGGTAGCGGGTCCCGAGGACGGGGGTGTCCGCCGTGAGCACCACGCCGGATGCGCCGGCCGCGACCGCGGCGTCGAGCAGCGGCTCGGTGTCGCGGCGGTCGGCGGCGACGTACACCTGCAGCCACCAGTGCACGCCGGTCTCCGCCACCGCTGCGAAGGTGCTGCCGGCGTTGCTCGAGAGCACCAGCGGCACCTCGGCCTCGGCCGCGGCGCGGGCCATCGCGACCTCGCCCTCGGGGTCGGCGGCGCGCTGGAGGGTCATCGGCGCGATGCCCAACGGCAGCGCGAAGGTGGTGCCCAGCAGGTCGGCGCGGGTGGACACCTCGCGAACGTCTCGCAGCACCCGTGGGGCGAGGCGGACGGCCTGCCAGGCGTCCGCCGCCTCGCGCAGCGTGATCTCGTCCCGGGCACCTTCGGCGACGTAGCGGAACACGGGCTCGGGCAGGGCCTCCCTGGCCAGGGACTCCACCTGATCGAGCCAGCGTGTCATCGTCGGGTCAGGCCGTCCCCGCGACCTCGACGCCCGCGAGGTTCTTCTTGCCCCGGCGCAGCACCAGCCAGGTGCCGTCGATCAGGTCGCCGTCCGCGGGCACGTGGTCGGCGTCGGTGATCCGGTCGTTGTTCAGGTAGGCGCCGCCCTCCGAGATCGTGCGCCGCGCCTCGCCCTTGCTCCTCACCAGCCCGGTCTCCACGAGGAGGTCGACCACGCCCGTCCCCCGGGGGACCTTGGTCGCCCCCGCCTCCCGCAGCGCCGCTGCAAGGGTCTCGCCCTGCAGCTGGCGCAGGTCGCCGCCGCCGAACAGCGCGGCGGCCGCGGCCTTGGCGTGCCCGGTCTCCTCGGCCCCGTGGACCTCGGTCGTCACGGCGTCGGCCAGCGCCTTCTGCCCGGCCCTGAGGAACGGCTTCTCCGCGGTCTGCGCCTCGAGGTCCTCGATCTCCTCGCGGGTGAGGAACGTGAAGACCCGCAGCATCTCGCCGACCTTCTCGTCCTCGACGTTGAGCCAGAACTGGTGGAAGGCGTACGGCGACATCATCGTCGGGTCGAGCCACAGGGCACCGCCCTCGGTCTTGCCGTACTTGGTGCCGTCGGACTTGGTGATCAACGGGGTGGCGAAGGCGTGCGCCCTGCCGCCCACCGCGCGGCGGATCAGCTCCACCCCGCCGGTCAGGTTGCCCCACTGGTCGCTGCCGCCGAACTGCAGGCGGACGCCGTGGTCGCGGTAGAGGTTGAGGAAGTCCATCGACTGCAGCAGCACGTAGCTGAACTCGGTGTAGCTGATGCCTGCCTCGAGCCGGCTGCGGACGACGTCGCGCGCGAGCATCCGGTTGACCGGGAAGTGCTTGCCGACGTCGCGCAGGAAGTCGATCGTCGAGAGGCTGGCCGTCCAGTCGTAGTTGTTCACCATCGTGGCGGCGTTGGGTCCCTCGAAGTCGAGGAACGGCTCGATCTGCCGGCGGACGTTCTCCACCCACTCCTTGACGGTGTCCAGCGAGTTGAGCGTGCGCTCGCCCGACTCGCGCGGGTCCCCGATCATCCCGGTGGCCCCGCCCACCAGCGCGTAGGGCGTGTGCCCGGCGAGCTGCAGCCGCCGGGCGGTGAGGATCTGCACGAGGTTGCCCATGTGCAGGCTGGGCGCGGTCGGGTCGAAGCCGACGTAGAACCGGACCGACTCCTCGCTCAGGGCCGCGCGCAGGGCGTCACGGTCGGTCGAGTGGGCGATCAGCCCGCGCCACTCGAGGTCGTCCAGCAAGGTCGGGTCGATGCTCACGCGAGGGTTCTCCTGCAGGGGTGGGGCGGGCGCGGTCGTCGCCGCCGTGAGGTCGGGGACCAGCCTGCCACGGGGCCGCCCGCGGACCGGGACCGCCTCAGCCGGCGGACCACTCCGGGTCGCGGCCGGACCTCGCGAGGACCTGCTCGAACGTGGACGCGTCGTCGGAGACCTTCACCTCGGGCCCGAAGACGCCGTGGCTGCGGCCCTGCTCGCCGATCTGCTCGAGGATCTCCAGCGCGCGCAGGCTCGCCTCCTCGTCGTACTCCACGTCCTGGCCGGTCCCGCGGGCGAGGTCCCAGCCGTGCAGCATGGCCTCGACGAAACCCATGTCCCCGAGCCGCTGCCGGGGCATCGCGCCGTCCATCGCCTCGCCCTCCCACGCCTCGGGCTGGCTCCACGCGTCGGCGAAGTCGCGCAGCTTCTGGCCGAGGTCGTGGCGCCACCCCTCGGTGAGGTGCTCGCCGGAGGTGCCCCACGGGTCCTGGGGGTCCAGCGGCTCGGTGGCGCCGACCTTGCGGAAGGCCTCGATCGTGCCGAGCAGGTGGTTGGCGACCGTGCGCACGTCGTACTCCGCGCAGGGCGTGGGCTTGCCCATCTCCTGGTCGGAGACCCCGTGGATCACCGGCTGCAGCGCCGCCACGACGCCGTGCAGGTGGTCGCGGGTGGAACCGTTGGAGTCACTGCTCATGGGGCGCCTCTCGTCGTCGGTCGGTGGTCACGTTACCCAGATCGGGCAGCAGGACGGCCTGTGTCTGGGTCGTCCGTGAGACGGCCCGTCCCTGTGCGTCGGTCACCTCGGTCTCCACCACGATCGTGGAGCGGCCGCGGTGCACGGGGCGGCCGGTGGCGGTCACCGTGCCGGCGCGCACGGCGCGGAGGAACACCGTGCTCGAGGAGATCGTCGAGGTGCTCGCGCCCTCGGGCAGGTTGAGGAAGGCGACCGTGCCACCGGCCGTGTCGGCCAGCGACATCAGCGCGCCGCCGTGCATGCCTCCACCCGCGGTGGTGGTGTCCTCGCTCCACTCCATCGTGGCGACGACCTCGTCCGGTGTCGCCCGGACCAGGCGCATCGACATGTGCGCGCCGAACGGCATGATCTCGTGCAGCGCCTCGGTGGTGAGCTCCATGGACCGTTTCTAGCCCAACCGGCGAGGGGCTGGCGGCGCCGGGCCCCGGCGACTGGTCAGGATGAGGCCAGCAGGGTGACGGGGGGCGCGGGTACGGCGATCCGGAAGGTGCTCCCCCGGCCCGGACGCGAGGCCACGGTGATGGTGCCGTCGTGGCGCTCGACGATGCGCTTGACGATCGCGAGCCCGAGTCCGGTGCCGGGGACGGCGTGCGCCTCGGGGTTGGAGGAGCGGTTGAACTCCTCGAACAGGTGGGCCTGGTCCTGGGGGTCGATGCCGATGCCGGTGTCGGTGCAGGAGAAGACGGCGGCGCCGGTGTCCTGCCGCAGCCCCAGGGTGACCCGGCCGCCGTCGGGGGTGTACTTCACGGCGTTGCCGACGACGTTGACCAGGGCGCGTGCGAGCTCCTCGCGGTCGCCCCAGGCCACGACGCCGGGTCGCACACCGGGGCTCGACAGCGTCAGTGCGCGTCGTCGCGCCTCGACCGAGAACAGGTCCTCCACCTCGCTGATCACCTCGGCGAGGTCGACGGGCGTGCGCTCCAGCGGCACGTGCGGGTCCCTGACGCGGGCGAGGAGGAGCAGGTCCTCGGCGAGGCGCTGGAGCCGCTCGGTCCCGCGCCGGATGGCGAGGATGCTGGGCGAGCGCTCGGTGGTCTCCTCGAGGAGCTCGACGTGGCCGTCGATCACCGTCAGCGGCGCCTTCAGCTCGTGGGTGATCGTCCCCATCAGCTCGTTCTTGTAGCGGTCGAGCTCGTGCAGCTCGGCGTTGAGCCGCCGCTCGGCGGTGTAGAGCCGCTCGTGCATCACCGAGCGGCCGACCTCGTGGCCCAGCGCCATCGCGGCCTCGACCTCCAGGGGGCTCCACGTCGGCGACTCGGGGTCGCGCAGCATGACCACGCAGCCCAGGACCTCGGCGCCGGAGCCGAGCGGGGTCGCCAGCAGGTGCCCGCCCCCGAGCCTGCTCACGAGCTCGCCGAGCCGGTCGCGCTCCGCGGGCTCCAGCAGCCCGTCCGAGGTGTCGCCGAGCTCGGCGACCACCACGGCCCGCCGCTGCTCCCAGCAGCGCCTCCCCATGAGCTCCAGGAGCTTGCGGTCGTCGTCGGTCACCGCCTCGCGCAGGCCGGGAGGGTGGATGGCGTCGACGTCGGGACGAGGGTCGCGCCCGTCGCCGAGCACCCCGACCCACAGGCGGTCGCACCGGTAGCTCTTCACCAGCGGCTCCAGGCTGTGCTCGAGCACCGAGGCTGCGTCGAGCCACGAGACCGGCGCGTCCAGCAGTGCCCGGGTGGCCGCACCGAGGGCCACCTGGTCGGCCAGCCGGGCGCGAGCCTGGGCGTGGTGGATGGCCAGGCCGGCCTGCACGGCGTACATCTCCAGGACCTGGCGCCCCAGCAGTCCCGGCCGGCGCATGTCGCGCGGCAGGTCGACGCCGAGGATGCCGAGGAGTCGGCCGGCGGGATCGTGCAGCAGGGCGTAGAGGGCGTCGAGGGGGTGCCAGGCGTCGGGTACGTCGAGGGGCTGGAAGTCCGGGACCCAGGAGCTCGTCGCGTCCTCGGGGAGGCGCTCGTGCGGCACGAACCGCAGACTGCCCCAGTGGTCGGCGATCTCGAACTCCTGGGACAGCTCGGCGAGGGCCACGCGACGGCCCATCATCGCCTCGCGCGCACTGTCGTCGTTGCCGCCGACGGCGACGACCTCGAGGATGTCGTGGTCGTCCAGCACGTAGATGACGGCGATCTCGAAGCCGATGATGTCGACCACGCCCGAGACCACGGCCTGCAGCAGCTCGCCCACCTGGTCGGCGGAGTTCACCGACGTCATCAGCTCGTGCAGGCTGCGCAGCGCCTGTACCTCACGCGAGTCCCCTGCGGACATGATGCGACTCCCCCGTGGCCCCTGTCGGAAGAGTCCCCTACTCCCCCACAGGTACCAGTTCGGAGTGTAAGGGCGTGATCGCGTGGTACGGAAGGGTTTGGTCGTTTTGGTCTTCGGCGTGGTCCCTGCGCCGTGCTTCCCCGTCCGGGCGGCTAGCTCGTCCGGGAGCTGCGCTTGGCCCCGGGTCGTGGCCCGGGTCGTGGCCCGGATCGTGGCCCGGATCGTGGCTTGGCCGCGACGTAGCGGCTCACGGTCGGGTGGTCGGGCACCCAGAACCGCCATGGCCGGTCGTGCGCGTGCCGCAGGCCCACCCGCGGACCCGAGCAGTGGTCCTCGACCGGTGGCCCCAGCACGAGCCGGTCGCGCAGGTCGAGCCCGTCGTCGTCGCGGTCGATCCCCATCGCCTGGCACAGCCGGCCCGGCCCGCGGGCGAGGTCGCGGTCGCGGGCGCCGTTGCGGCGCTCGCGGGCGAGCTCGACGCCGTCGAGGACCTCGGCGCCGCGCAGCAGCACCGCACTGGCGCGGCCCTCCGGCCCGCACGAGACGTTGCAGCAGTGGTGCATCCCGTAGGTGAAGTAGACGTAGAGATGACCCGGCGGCCCGAACATCACCTCGTTGCGGCGGGTGCGGCCGCGGTAGGCGTGCGAGCCCGGGTCGTCGGCGCCGTCGTAGGCCTCGACCTCGGTGAGCCGCACCGTGACCCCGCCGTGCTCGAAGGTGGCGCCGAGCAGCCGCGGGGCGGCCTCGAGCACCGGACCGGCGAGCAGCTCGACCAGGTCGGGGGTGTTCACGCGAGCCATCCGCGGTGGTCGGCCACCGCGGCGCGCAGCTCGGCGAGCTGCTCGGCCACCCGCTGCGGTGCGGTACCGCCGCGACCGTCACGCGAGGCGACCGACCCCTCGACGGTGAGCACCTCGCGGACCTCGGGCGTCAGCCGGGGGTCGATCGAGGCGAGCTGCTCGTCGGTCAGCTCGTCGAGCTCGGTGCCGAGCTCCTCGCAGCGGCGTACGCACGCGCCGGCGAGCTCGTGGGCGACCCGGAACGGCACGCCCGTGCGCACCAGCCACTCGGCCACGTCGGTGGCCAGCGAGAACCCCTGCGGGGCGAGCTCGGCCATCCGCTCGGTGTCGAAGCGCAGCGTGGCGACCTGTCCGGTGAAGGCGGGCAGCAGGACCTCGAGGGTGTCGACGGAGTCGAACACCGGCTCCTTGTCCTCCTGGAGGTCCCGGTTGTAGGCGAGCGGCAGCGCCTTGAGCGTGGCGAGCAGGCCGGTCAGGTTGCCGACCAGGCGACCCGACTTGCCCCGGGCCAGCTCGGCGATGTCGGGGTTCTTCTTCTGCGGCATGATGCTCGACCCCGTCGAGTAGCCGTCGTCGAGCGTGACGAACCCGAACTCGCGCGTGGCCCACAAGATGACCTCCTCGGCCTGCCGGCTCACGTCGACGCCGATCATCGCGGTCACGAAGGCGAACTCGGCGACGAAGTCGCGGGCGGCGGTGCCGTCGATCGAGTTGGGCGTGGAGCCGGTGAACCCGAGGTCGCGAGCCACCGCCTCGGGGTCGAGGCCGAGGCTGGAGCCGGCCAGCGCGCCGGAGCCGTACGGCGAGTCCGCGGCGACGCGGGCGTCCCAGTCGCGCAGCCGCTGCACGTCGCGGACCAGCGGCCAGGCGTGCGCCATCAGGTGGTGGCTGAGCAGCACCGGCTGGGCGTGCTGGAGGTGCGTGCGCCCGGGCATGATCGCGCCGAGGTGCGCCTCGGCCTGTCCGGCGAGCGCGTCGACGAGGTCGAGCACCTGGCCGGCGACGATGCGCGCGTGGTCGCGCAGGAACACCTTGAACAGCGTCGCGATCTGGTCGTTGCGGCTGCGACCGGCCCGCAGCCGGCCGCCCAGGTCCGCGCCGACGAGGTCGACCAGCGCCCCCTCGAGCGCGCCGTGGACGTCCTCGTCGGACTCCTTCGCGGAGAGCTCGCCGGAGCGCACCTGCTCGTCGAGCTCGTCGATGCCCGCGAGCAGCCGGCGCAGCTCGTCGTCCTCGAGCAGTCCGGCGGCGTGCAGGACCCGGGCGTGGGCGCGCGACCCGTCGAGGTCGTAGCTCGCCAGCCGCCAGTCGAAGTGCGTGCTGCGCGAGAGCGCCTCGAGCTCGGGGCTCGGACCGCCGGCGAAGCGACCGCCCCAGAGCCTGCCCGCGTTGGTGCCGCCGTTCGCGCTGTCGGTGCCGTTCACGTCGTCAAGGATGTCAGTCCAGCGCCCGTCCCACGGAGCGGGCCCGGATGTCGGGAGCGGCCAGCCGGTCGGCGTTGGCGGCCAGGTCGTCGAGCTCGTCCTGCGACTCGTGCTCGGCAGCGACGCGGGCACGGTAGGCGGCCACCTCGTCCTCGACCCGGCGCTCGTCCCAGCCCAGGACCGGCGCCACGAGTGCGGCCGCCGCTTCGGCGCACGCGACCCCGCGGTCGTCCGCCTCGATGGAGATGCGCGTGCGGCGCGAGAGCAGGTCGTCGAGGTGCAGAGCCCCCTCGTGGCTCGCGCCGTAGACGATCTCGACCTTGAGGTACTCCGCTGCCCCCGGCAGCGGCTCGAGCAGCGACGGGTCCGCGTCGGCGAGGTCGAGCACCTCCGCGAGCAGCGAGCCGTAGCGCTCCAGCAGGTGGGTGATCCGCCAGCCGGGCAGGCCACGGTCGCGGGCGATGTGCTCGACCTGGTTGCGCAGCGCCTCGTAGCCCTCGGCGCCGACGAGGGGGATGCGATCGGTGACGCTCTGCCCGACTCCCGCGGGCAGGTCCACGAGCGCCGCGTCGACCGCGTCGGCGGCCATCACCCGGTAGGTCGTGTACTTGCCACCGGCGATCGAGATCAGGCCCGGTTGGGGGCGCGCCACCGCGTGCTCGCGGGACAGGCTCGAGGTCGCGTCGCTCTCTCCGGCGAGCAGTGGCCGGAGACCGGCGTAGACGCCTTCGATGTCCTCGTGGGTCAGGGGCTGGGACAGCACGCTGTTGACGTGCTCGAGGAGGTAGTCGATGTCGCTCCTGCTCGCCGCCGGGTGGGCCTTGTCGAGCGACCAGTCGGTGTCGGTGGTGCCGACGATCCAGTGCGTGCCCCACGGGATCACGAAGAGCACCGACGTCTCGGTGCGCAGGATCAGCCCGGTCTCGGAGTTGATCCGGTCGCGGGGCACGACGATGTGCACGCCCTTGGAGGCCCGGACGTTGAACCTGCCCCGTCCGCCCGCCAGGGTCTGGACGTCGTCGGTCCACACCCCCGTGCAGTTGATCACCACGCGCGCGGAGAGGGTGGCCTCCTCACCGGACTCGACGTCGGTCACCGTCGCACCCACCACACGCTCACCGGCGTGGGTCAGGCTCGTGACCTTGGCCGAGGCGAGCACCGTGGCGCCGTACGACGCCGCAGTGCGGGCGAGCATCATCGTGTGCCGGGCGTCGTCGGCCTGGGCGTCGTAGTACAGCAGGCCACCGGCCAGCGCGTCCTTGCGCAGGCCCGGCGCCAGCTGCAGCGCCTTGGTCCGGCTCAGCTGGCGGTGCCGCGGCATCGACCGAGCACCGCCCATGGTGTCGTACAACGTCAGGCCGGCGGTCACGTAGGGGCGCTCCCAGAACCGGTGCCGCAACGGGTAGAGGAAGGACACCGGCCGCACGAGGTGCGGAGCCAGCCGGGTGAGCATGAGCTCGCGCTCCCGGAGGGCCTCGCGGACGAGGGCGAAGTTCATCTGCTCGAGGTAGCGCAGTCCACCGTGGAAGAGCTTGCTGCTCCGTGAGGAGGTCCCGGAGGCGAGGTCACGCTGCTCCACCAGCACCACGTCCAGGCCTCGCGTCGCGGCGTCGAGCGCCACGCCCGCCCCCGTGACGCCACCGCCGACCACCAGGACGTCGACGTCCGCGTCGGCGAGCGACGCCCATCCCGCCTGCCGCTCCTCGGGCCCCAGTCGCGCCGGTCCCAGCATCACGAGCCTCGCTTCCTCCGGGCAGCGCCCGAGCTGCCGGGTCCCTCACTGTAGGGCCAACGGACAAAGCGCGCGTCCGGGGAGATGTGCAACCATGCTCGTGCCCCGCGCCTGTGGCGCGGGTCACACTCGGGAGTGGCCCGCTCCGAAGCTCGGCGGAAGGGAACGAAAAGACGTGCTCACCGACATCTTCCTGCCGGAGCTGATGGGCACGGCAGCCCTGATCCTGCTGGGCTGCGGGGTCGTCGCCAACGTCGTGCTGCCGAAGACCGGCGGGTTCGCGGGCGGCATCCTGATGATCAACTTCGGCTGGGGCCTGGCGGTGTACGCCGGGGTGTACGTCGCCTACAAGTCCGGCGCCCACATCAACCCCGCGGTCACGCTGGGTCTCGTCGCCGCCGGCGGGTCGGGCCTGTCGTTCGTCGACGTGCTCGTCTACATCTCGGGACAGCTCGTCGGGGCGATGCTCGGCGCCTGTCTCGCGTGGCTCGCCTACAAGAAGCACTTCGACGACCCGGAGGCCGACGGGGACGCCAAGCTCGGCGTCTTCTGCACGATGCCGGGGATCCCCGCCCCGCTGTGGAACTTCGTCAGCGAGGCGATCGGCACCTTCGTCCTCCTCTTCGTGCTGCTCTCGTTCGGCAAGACCCCGACGGAGGTCGGCCCCCTGGCGGTGGCCCTGCTGGTGGTCGCGATCGGGGCCAGCCTCGGCGGACCGACCGGTTACGCGATCAACCCCGCGCGAGACCTCGGCCCCCGCATCGTGCACGCCCTGCTCCCGATCCCCGGCAAGCGCTCCAACGGCTGGCACTATGCGTGGATCCCCGTCGTGGCGCCGCTGGTCGGCGGTGTGCTCGGCGGTCTCGCCGCCGGTGCCGTCGGCTACGTCTAGACCCTCCCCCCGCACGCAGTCAACGAAAGGCAGCACCATGACCGGCAAGAGCAAGAGCTACATCCTCTCCATCGACCAGGGCACCACCAGCACCCGCGCCATGATCTTCGACCACTCCGGGGAGGTCGTGGCCGTCGACCAGGTCGAGCACGAGCAGATCTTCCCCAAGGCGGGGTGGGTCGAGCACGACGCCATCGAGATCTGGGAGAACACCCGCAAGGTCATCGGCGGCGCAGTCTCCAAGGCCAACCTGAACAGCAAGAACATCGAGGCGGTGGGCATCACCAACCAGCGCGAGACCGCCGTCGTGTGGGACAGAACGACGGGAGAGCCCGTCTACAACGCCATCGTCTGGCAGGACACCCGCACCCAGAAGATCGTCGACAAGCTGGCCGGCGACGAGGGCGTCGAGCGCTACAAGGACGTCTGCGGGCTCCCCCTCGCCACCTACTTCTCCGGCCCGAAGGTCATGTGGATCCTCGACAACGTCGAGGGGGCGCGCGAGAAGGCCGAGGCAGGCGACCTGATCTTCGGCAACACCGACACCTGGGTGCTGTGGAACCTGACCGGTGGCGCGGAGAACGACGGCGTGCACGTCACGGACGTGACCAACGCCAGCCGGACCATGCTGATGCGGCTGGAGGACCTGGCCTGGGACGAGAGCATCGCCTCGGACATGGGCATCCCGATGTCGATGCTGCCCGAGATCAGGTCGTCCTCGGAGGTGTACGGCGAGTGCAAGCCCGGCGTCCTCGACGGCGTCCCGATCGCCGGCATCCTCGGTGACCAGCAGGCCGCGACCTTCGGTCAGGCCTGTCTGGAGAAGGGGACCGCGAAGAACACCTACGGCACCGGCAACTTCATGCTCCTCAACACCGGCACCGAGCGGGTCCCCAGCGAGAACGGGCTGCTGACGACGATCTGCTACAAGATCGGCGAGCAGGACCCGGTCTATGCCCTGGAGGGGTCGATCGCGGTCACCGGGTCGCTGGTGCAGTGGGTCCGGGACAACCTCGGCATGATCGGCTCCGCTGCCGAGATCGAGGACCTGGCCAAGAAGGTCGAGGACAACGGCGGCGCCTACTTCGTGCCTGCGTTCTCGGGCCTGTTCGCCCCGCACTGGCGTCCCGACGCACGCGGTGCCCTGGTGGGCCTGACCCGCTACGTCAACCGCAACCACATCGCGCGCGCCGTGCTGGAGTCGACCGCCTTCCAGACTCGCGAGGTGCTGGACGCGATGAACGCCGACTCCGGGGTCCCGCTGACCGAGCTGCGTGTCGACGGAGGCATGGTCGTCAACGAGACGCTGATGCAGTTCCAGGCGGACATCCTCGGCGTCGACGTCGTGCGCCCCAAGGTCGCCGAGACGACCGCGTTGGGGGCGGCGTACGCCGCAGGTCTGGCCGTGGGCTACTGGAAGGACGAGCAGGACATCCACTCGAACTGGGGCGAGGGCAAGCGCTGGTCCCCCCAGATGCCCGAGGAGGAGCGCGAGCGCCTCTACCGGAACTGGAAGAAGGCGGTCACCAAGACCCTCGACTGGGTCGACGACGACGTGGACTGACCGCGCTCAGTCGGTGCCGACCTCCAGGGCCACGTGGTCCAGGGCCTGGTCGCCCGCGTCGCCCTCGGCGGCCGGGTTGCGCGCGATGCGGTCCGCGCCACCCGGCTCGAGCTCGCCGTAGAGCGTGCCGTGCTCGACGAGGACCTGGCCCTGGTCGAGCGGCTGGGCGGCGTACTGCTCGAGCAGCGCGCGGGAGTCGGCGATGTCGAGGTTGCGCATCGTCAGCTGGCCGATGCGGTCCGTGGGGCCGAAGGCGGCGTGCTCGGTGCGCTCCATGGAGAGCTTGTCCGGGTGGTAGGAGAACGCCGGGCCGCTCGTGGCCAGGATCGTGTAGTCCTCGCCGCGGCGCAGCCGCACGGTCACCTCACCGGTCACGACCGAGGCGATCCAGCGCTGGATCGACTCCCGGATCATCAGCGCCTGAGGGTCCAGCCAGCGGCCCTCGTAGAGCAGCCGTCCGAGGCGGCGGCCCTCCTGGTGGTAGTTGGCCACGGTGTCCTCGTTGTGCACGGCGTTGAGCAGCCGCTCGTAGGCGATCCACAGCAGGCCCATCGCCGGAGCCTCGTAGATGCCGCGCGACTTGGCCTCGATGATCCGGTTCTCGATCTGGTCGGACATCCCGAGGCCGTGCCGTCCGCCGATCACGTTGGCCTCGTGCACGAGCGCCACCATGTCGTCGTACCGCTTGCCGTTGATCGAGACCGGGCGGCCGGCCTCGAACCCGAGGGTGACGTCCTCGGTCTCGATCGCGACCGAGGGGTCCCAGAACTTCACGCCCATGATCGGCTCGACGGTCTCCAGCGACACGTCGAGGTGCTCGAGCATCTTGGCCTCGTGGGTGGCGCCCCAGATGTTGGCGTCGGTGGAGTACGCCTTCTCCTTGCTGTCGCGGTAGGGGAGGTCGTGCTCGACGAGCCACTGGCTCATCTCCTCGCGCCCGCCGAGCTCGGCGACGAACTGCGCGTCCAGCCAGGGCTTGTAGATGCGCAGCTCGGGGTTGGCCAGCAGACCGTAGCGGTAGAACCGCTCGATGTCGTTGCCCTTGAACGTGGAGCCGTCGCCCCAGATGTCGACGCCGTCGGCGTGCATCGCGCGCACCAGCATCGTGCCGGTGACCGCCCGGCCCAGCGGGGTGGTGTTGAAGTAGGCGCGGCCTCCCGAGCGGATGTGGAAGGCGCCGCAGGCCAGGGCCGCGATCCCCTCCTCGACCAGCTGCGTGCGGCAGTCGACGAGCCGGGAGATCTCCGCGCCGTACTGCAGTGCGCGGTCGGGGACGTGGGCGATGTCGGGCTCGTCGTACTGCCCGATGTCGGCGGTGTAGGTGCAGGGGACGGCGCCCTTCTCGCGCATCCAGGCGACCGCGACCGAGGTGTCGAGGCCTCCGGAGAAGGCGATGCCGACGCGTTCGCCGGCGGGCAGGGCAGTCAGGACCTTGCTCATGAGTGTTGCTCCTGGGGGACGAGAAGTCGGGGGAACTGGTCGGTCAGTCGGGGCGGCCGCCGGGTGGCGGCGAGGTTCGGCCGTTGGCGAGGTCGAGGAAGCGTCGCTCGAGCGCGGCTCCGCCGGCCGGGTCGCGGGCGATGACGAGCACCGTGTCGTCGCCCGCGATCGTGCCGAGGACGTCGTGGAGCTCGGCCTTGTCCATCGCCACGGCCAGGAAGTTCGCGGCTCCCGGCGGGGTCCGCAGCACGCACAGGTTGGCCGTGGAGTCGGCAGAGACGATCAGCTCGGCGCTCAGCCGCGACAGCCGCGCCTCGCTCGCGGCCGACTCCCCCACGACCGGGGTGCGATCGCCACCCTCGGCGGGCACGGCGTAGACCAGCGCGCCGCGGGGCGAGCGCACCTTGACGGCGTCGAGCTCGACGAGGTCGCGGGACAGGGTCGCCTGGGTCACCGAGAGCCCGTCGGCCAGCAACCGCTCGGCCAGCTCGGTCTGCGAGCGCACCTCGCCGGAGGCGAGCAGCTCGACGATGCGCTGCTGGCGGGCGTTCTTGGTGAGCGGGAAGTGGGCGTGCCCAGAGACGGAACCGGAGACGGAACCGGGGACGTGCTCGCTCATGCCGGCACCTCCCCGCGGGCGGCGGAGGCGGCCAGCAGCCAGGTGAGCACGGCCTTCTGCACGTGGCGACGGTTCTCGGCCTCGTCCCAGACCACGCTGCGCGGGCCGTCGAGCACGTCGGCGGTGATCTCCTGGCCCCGGTGGGCCGGCAGGCAGTGCAGCACGATGGCGTCGGCGGCGGCGTTCTCGAGCAGCGCGGCGTCGAGGCGCCAGGGGGCGAAGACCTCGGCGCGCGCCTCCGCCTCCGACTCCCGCCCCATCGACACCCAGGTGTCCGTGGCGAGCACGTCGGCGCCGGCGGCGGCCTCGACGGCGTCCTCGACGTAGGCGGCGGAGCCGCCCGTCACCGCGGCGACCCGGCGGGCGCGCTCGAGCACGTCCCCCTCCGGCTGGTAGGCCTGCGGGCCGCTGACCCGGACGTGCATCCCCGCCGTGGCGCCGGCGAGCAGCAGGCTGTGGCCCATGTTGCAGGCGGCGTCACCGAGGAAGGTGAGGGTCTGGCCGGCGAGGTCGCCGCGGCGCTCCTGCACGGTCAGCAGGTCGGCGAGGGCCTGGCACGGGTGGAAGCGGTCGGTGAGCGCGTTGACGACGGGTACGCCGGCGTGCGCGGCCATCTCCTCGAGGCGCTCCTGCTCGTGGGTGCGCCAGACGACCACGGAGGCCTGCCGGCCCAGCACGCGAGCGGTGTCGGGCACCGACTCGCGCACGCCGACCTTCGCCAGCGACCCGTCGATGATCATCGGGAAGCCGCCGAGCTCGGCGACGCCCGAGGCGAAGGACGCCTGCGTGCGCAGGGTGGGCTTGTCGAAGAGCACCGCCACCGTGCGAGGGCCGGCCAGCGGTCGCTCGTCGTACGGCGCCTGCTTGAGCCGCGCGGCGAGCGCGAGGACCTCGGCCTGCTCGGCGGGCGAGAGGTCGTCGTCGCGCAGGAAGTGGCGCAGGAATTGTCGGGGCGCGGCGCTCACGTCGACCCCTCCGCTGCGCCGAAGGCGGCGTCGAGGATGCCCGGCCACGCCGCGAGGAAGCGGTCGGCCTCCTCGGTGGTGAGCACGAGCGGCGGCGCCAGCCGGATGCGCTCCGGGGTGGGGTTGTTGACGATGAACCCGGCCTCGAGCGCCTTCTGGGTCACCTCCGCCGAGAGCGGCTCGGCGAGGTCGAGCCCGATCAGCAGGCCGGCGCCGCGCACCTCGGTGACCCGCTCGTCGGCGGCCAGTCCCTCGCGCAGGTGGTGGCCCAGCGCGGTGACGTGGTCGAGCAGGTCCTCCCGCTCGATCGTCTCGATGACGGCGAGCGCGGCCGCCGCCGCGACCGGGTTGCCGCCGAAGGTGGTGCCGTGGTTGCCCGGCTGGAGCAGGTCGGCGGCCTCGCCCAGGGCGATGCAGGCACCGACCGGGATGCCACCGGCGAGGCCCTTGGCCAGCGTGACGATGTCGGCGGGCTCGTCCATCGGCGCGGCCACCGCCGGGCTCTGGTGGGCGAACCACGCGCCGGTGCGGCCGACGCCGGTCTGGATCTCGTCGAGCCACAGCAGCGCGCCGTGCTCGCGGGTGATCTCCCGGGCGTGGGCGAGGTAGTGCAGCGGCGGCGCGACGACCCCGGCCTCCCCCTGCAGCGGCTCGAGGATGACGGCCGCGGTCCGGTCGGTGACCGCGTCGGCGAGCGCCTTCTCGTCGCCGTACGGCACGAACGTCACGCCGCCGGGCAGGGGCTCGAACGGCTCGCGGTAGGCCTCCTTGGAGGTGAGCGCGAGCGAGCCCATCGTGCGGCCGTGGAAGGCGCCCTCGGTGGCCACGACGTGGGTGCGGCCGGTGCGGCGGGTGAGCTTGAAGGCGGCCTCGTTGGCCTCCGCCCCGGAGTTGGTGAAGAAGACCTTGCCGGGTCTCGAGACGCTCGCTGACGCTCGCTCCTCGACCAGCGGAGCAGTGAGCAGCTCGAGCAGCCGCTCGGCCAGGCGCACCTGGGGCTCGGTGGCGAAGAAGTTCGAGACGTGCCCCAGGGTCTCGAGCTGGGTGGTGACGGCGTCCACCAGCGCGGGGTGCCCGTGGCCGAGCGCGTTGACGGCGATGCCGCCGAGCAGGTCGAGGTAGGCGCGGCCGCTGTCGTCCCAGACGGTGGCCCCCTTCCCCCGGGTGAGCACCAGCTTGGGCGGGCCGAAGGTGTTCATCAGCGCGTCGGCGTAGCGCTGCTGCAGGTCGCTCATCACTCGCCCTTCCGCTCGCCGGTCGCGTAGGCCTTGCGCAGGCGCGTCTCCACCCCGGGCAGCACCTGGGTGCCGACGCCCTCCGCGGTGAACAGCTCGAGCAGCACGGCGTGCGGCTCGCGGCCGTCGACCACCGTCGCCCGCGGCACCCCGCCGGTCACGGCGTCGTGGCAGGCCTGCATCTTCGGCACCATGCCGCTGTCGAGGCTGGGCATCAGCTCGGCCAGCGCCTCCGGGCTGATCTCCTGGATCACGTCGTCGCTGTCGGGCCAGTCGCGGTAGAGCCCCTCGACATCGGTGAGCACCATCAGCTTCTCGGCGCCCAGGGCCACCGCGAGCGCGGCCGCGGCCGTGTCGGCGTTGACGTTGTGCACCAGGCCCTCCTCGTCGGGCGCGACGCTCGAGATCACCGGGATGCGCCCGGCCTCGACGAGGTCCTCGACCGCCTCGGGCCGCACGTGGGCGACCTCGCCGACGAGCCCGAGGTCGACCTCCTCGCCGTCCACGACCGTGTTGGTCGGCTTGGCGGTGAACAGGCCGGCGTCCTCGCCGGAGAGGCCGACCGCGATGTGGCCGTGGCGGTTGATCAGCCCGACCAGCTCGCGCTGCACCTGGCCGACGAGCACCATCCGGACGACGTCCATCGCCTCCGGGGTGGTGACGCGCAGGCCGCCGCGGAACTCCGACTCGATGCCGAGCTTGTCGAGCATCCTGGAGATCTGCGGGCCGCCGCCGTGGACCACGACGGGCCTGAAGCCGGCGAAGCGGAGGAACGCGATGTCCTCGGCGAAGGCGACCTTCAGCTCGTCGTCGATCATGGCGTTGCCGCCGTACTTCACCACCACGACCTTGCCGTGGTACTTCATCAGCCACGGCAAGGCTCCGGCGAGGGTCTGCGCCGGGTGGATGGAGTAGGGCTTGGAGCTGCCGGCTTCGGTGGAGTTCATGAGGAGTAGGCGCTGTTCTCGTGTACGTAGGCGTGGGTCAGGTCGTTGGTCCAGACGGTGGCGTGCTCGTCACCGGCCTTGAGGTCGATGGTCACGGTGACCTCACGGGCACTGAGGTCGACCCCGGCGGGGTCCTCGGCCGGGGTCGACTCCCGGCACACCCAGACGTCGTTCATCGCGACGTCGAGGTCCGCGGGGTCGAAGGCCGCCCCGGTGGTGCCGATGCTCGCGAGCACGCGCCCCCAGTTGGGGTCCTTGCCGAAGACGGCCGCCTTGAACAGGTTGCTGCGGGCGACGCTGCGGCCCACCTCCACGGCGTCGGCCTCCGAGGCCGCGTTGCGGACGGTGATCGCGATCTCGTGGTCGGCGCCCTCGGCGTCCCGGAGCAGCTGCAGGGCGAGGTCGGTGCAGGCCCGGGTGAGCGCCTCGGTGAACTCCTCGGGCGAGGGGCGTACGCCGCTGGCACCGCTGGCCATCACCGTGACCGTGTCGTTGGTCGACATGCAGCCGTCGGAGTCGAGCCGGTCGAAGCTCTGCGAGGTGGCGGCACGCAGGGCCCGGTCGAGCTCGTCGGCGGGGACGACGGCGTCGGTGGTGATCACGACCAGCATCGTGGCCAGCTGCGGGGCCAGCATGCCGGCGCCCTTGGCCATCCCGCCGATCGACCAGCCCGCTCCACCGGGCCCCTCGACCACGACCTGCTTGCTGACCGAGTCGGTGGTCATGATCGCCTCGGCGGCGTCCGCGCCGGCGTCGGGGGCGAGGGCGGCGAGGCAGTCCTCGACGCCCTCGAGCAGGTTCTCGCGCGGGTTGCGTCAGGCCGATCAGCCCGGTCGAGCAGACGACCACGTCGACGGCCCCGATCCCGAGCCCCTCGGCGACCTGCTCGGCGACCGCGTGCGTCGTCTGGAAGCCCTCGGCGCCGGTGTAGCAGTTGGCGCCGCCGGAGTTGAGCACGACGGCGCGCACGGTGCCGTCCTTGACGACCTCCTGGCTCCACAGGACCGGGTTGGCCTTGCAGCGGTTGGCGGTGAACACCGACGCCGAGTCGAACGTCGGCCCCTGGTTCACCACCAGGGCCATGTCCTTGCCGCCGCTGGCCTTCAGCCCGGCGGGGACGCCTGCGGCGGTGAAGCCGGCGGGGTGGGTGACGCTCATGACGTGCCCTCCTGAGGCGTGACGGGGGTGGCGACGACGACCTCGTGCCCCGACGCCCGCCACTGCTCGACAGCCCGGTCGGCCTCGGCGAGCGGCACGAGGACCCAGTCGGTGTCGAAGGTGGAGATCGTGAACACACTGATCTCCGCCTCGGCCAGCGGCTGCAGCAGCGAGACGAGCACCCCGGTGAGGGCGAAGTCGAGCGGGCCCTGCACCGCGAAGGCGGTGAACGGCCCGGCCTGGCGGGCCTTGCGGGGCACGCTGCGGGCGGCACAGACCAGGCTCGTCTCGAGCGCGGTGGCGGTGACGGAGAACAGCGAGGACGACTCCGCCCAGGCGGGGACCTCCGCGCCGGGCCCGAGCCGGACCACCGCGACCTTCTCGGGGAACCGCTCCAGGGTGAGGCTCACGGTGTCGCTCACGGGGCCAGCCCGACCGTCGAGAGCCCGGTCTGCTCGGGCAGGCCGAGCGCGAGGTTCATGCACTGGACGGCCGCGCCGCCGGTGCCCTTCGCGAGGTTGTCCACCGCACCGACCACGACCATGCGGCCGGCGGCCTCGTCGAGGGTGACCTGGAGGTGCACGCTGTTGGAGCCGGTCACCGACTTGGTCGCCGGCCAGGAGCCCTCGGTCAGCAGGTGCACGAACGGCTCCTCGGCGTACGCCTTGTCGTAGGCCGCGCGCAGGTCGTCGGCCGTGACGCCGTCGAGCACCCGGGCGCTGGCGTGGGCGAGGATGCCGCGCGGCATCGGGACCAGGACGGGGGTGAAGCTCACCTTCACCTCGGCGTCGGTGAGGCCGCCGAGGTTCTGCAGGATCTCGGGGGTGTGGCGGTGCACGCCGCCGACGCCGTACGCCGTCGCGGAGCCCATCACCTCGCTGCCGAGCAGGTTGGTCTTCGGCGCCTTGCCGGCACCGCTGGTCCCGGAGACCGCGACCACCACGAGGTCGTCGGTGTGCACGAGACCGGCCGCGACCGCGGGCGCGAGGACCAGCGTCGAGACGGTCGGGTAGCAGCCGGGGACCGCGATGCGCCGCGCGCCCTCGAGGTGGGCGCGCTGGCCGGGGAGCTCCGGCAGGCCGTAGGGCCAGGACCCGGCGTGCGCCGAGCCGTAGAACTGCTCCCAGGCCGCCGCGTCGGTGAGCCGGAAGTCGGCGCCGCAGTCGATGACCACGGTGTCCTCGCCGAGCTGCTCGGCGACGGGTCCGGACTGGCCGTGCGGCAGTGCGAGGAAGACGACGTCGTGCCCGGCGAGGGTCGCGGCGCTGGTCTCCTCCAGCACCCGCTCGGCCAGCGGCACGAGGTGCGGCTGCAGCACGCCGAGCCGCTCGCCGGCGTTCGAGCCGCCGGTCAGCGCCCCGATCTCGACGTCGGGATGGGCCAGCAGCAGGCGCAGGACCTCACCCCCGGCGTACCCGCTGGCTCCGGCGACGGCGACACGTGTGGGGGGCATGTGCATGACCATACATTCGATTGCATGATGGGTCGAACGAGGGTCTCGCCGCCCGGACCCCGGAGGAGCACCATGGAAGGACCCGGGCAGGACCAGGGTGAGGAGGCCGCCGATGGTGCTGTGGACGCACGGCGGCGCCTACGAGCGCTTCATGGGCCGGTGGAGCCGCCTGGTCGCACCGGAGTTCCTGGGTTGGCTGGCGTGTCCGACGGGGCTGCGCTGGGCCGAGGTGGGCTGCGGGACGGGCGCGCTCACGGCGGCGATCCTGGCGCGCTGCTCCCCCGCGTCGGTGCACGCCACCGACGCGGCCGAGGCGCAGGTCGCCGAGGTCCAGAGGCTGCTGAAGGGCCCTCGGGTCAGCTTCGCCGTCGCGTCCGCCGAGAGGCTCGCGGGCGGGCCCTTCGACGCCGTGGTGTCCGGGCTGCTGCTCAACTTCCTCGCCGATCCCGACGCGGCAGTGCGTGCGATGGCCGATGCCGCTCCGGAGGGCCTCGTCGGCGCCTACGTGTGGGACTACGGCGCGGGCATGGAGCTCCTGCGGGTCTTCTGGGACACCGCCACCTCGCTGGACCCCGGCGCCACAGACCTCCACGAGGGGCACCGCTTCGACCTGGCAACGGCCGAGTCGCTCGCCGACCTGTGGACCCACAACGGACTGCTCGAGGTGAGCACGACCGCGCTGACCGTGCCGACCGTGTTCGCGGACTTCGAGGACCTGTGGTCGCCGTTCCTGCGAGGCCAGGGACCGGCGCCGGCGTACGTCGCCACCTTGGGCGAGCACGCCCGCGAGCGCCTCCGCACCGCACTGCAGGACGCGCTGCCACCGCACCACGAGGGCGGGATCCGCCTGACCGCGCGAGCCTGGGCCGTGCGGGGCCGCAGCGTCTGAGCTCAGGCGGACGCCAGCCAGTCCGGCACGCGGTCCGGGGCGTGCTCGGCGTAGCGGGCCCGCAGCCGATCGCCGTTGCGGTTGCCCTCCTGGCGGGCGGCCTCGGAGAAGCCAAGGAAGTCCAGCGCGGCTCCGCCGAGGAAGCGCTCGAGGCTGGCCTCGTCGTCGTCCACGGCCGCGGCGTAGAGCTTGCGGTAGCGGCTGAGGAACTCGTCGTTCTTCGGGGCCAGGGCGAGCATGAACCAGTCGGATCCGTACATCAGCCGCTGACGCATGCCCTGCGTCTCCTCGGCGCCCAGGATCGAGCGGAGCTTGGCCTCGTACGCCGCGGCGACCTCGCGCTTGTCGATGCGGTGGCAGCCCACGTCGGCGTACAGGTGGGGGTGGTCGTTGGCGAGGCGGGCGATCTGCACCGCCCAGTCCTTGGCCTTGCCCTTCTCGCCGGTGCCGCCGAAGTGACCGAGGTTGAGGTGCAACCCGGGGTGCTTCCTCAGCACCTGGGCCCACAGCGAGGGGCGAGAGAACGTGGCGTAGGCGTCGGCGGCCTCGTTGGTCGCGTTGCAGTGCACCGTGACGGGCACGTCCTCCTGCTCGCACCACGTGTAGAGCTCGTCCAGGATCTCGTCGACGGCCGCGGCGTCCTCCTCGGTCGGGATCTCCGCGGTGGGCTCGTTGGCGGTCGGACGGAACCCCATCGGCGGGTACATCTTCACGCCGACGAAGCCGTAGCGCTCGACCGCGCGCTGCACCGTCTCCAGCGGGGTCACGATGTCGCCCAGCTTGCGGGCGCGCAGCTCGCGCCGTGGGTCGAAGCCGACGAACGGGTGCACGCGGGCGGACGTGGCCACGGGCAGCCGTCCCTGCATGCTCAGCCGGCTGATCTTCTCCTGGAGCACGACCTGCTGGGAGGCCGTCGTCTTCTCCACGTCGCCGAGCCCCATGCCGAGGTCGACCAGCATCGGGGTGAACAGGTCGACCTGGTCTGCGCCGAAGTTCTGCACCAGGTGGCCGGTGATGTCGACCCGGCGCATCCCGAAGATCTTCACCCACCGCACGGCCGTCTTCGCCCCGCCGAGGCCCAGGAAGCGTGCCTCCTCCTCGCTCGGCATCTCCTCCTCGAGCCGGCGGACGAGCTCGGGGTGGGTGCTGCGCAGCTCCAGCAGGCTCTGCTCGGCGGCGGCGTCGACATCGGGCACCGTCATCGGCTGCAGGGCGCGCTCCCCGGGCTTCGGGGCCGGCAACGCCAGCAGGTGGTCGAGGTAGGCGTTCTCCTGGGCGAACCCCGGGGCCTTCCCCTGGATGAGCAGGTCGACGAGCGAGGCGACGTCGCCGGCGAGCCGCAAGTTGTCGAACACGACCCGGGCCAGGAACCCGCGCACCGGCAGGTCGTCGGCGTTGAAGGTGTGGCAGTGCACGTCGACGATGGTCATGGCGACTCCCGAGGTCCGTGGGGCTTCCCATTCCACGGCCTTGCCGGGACGCCGGTCAACAGCCCGATCGGGCCATGTCGTCCCTCGGTGCGTCGGGTGCGTCAGGTCCGTTGCTGGGCGCCGTACCGCTCCTCGGCGAGGGCGACGGCGGCCGCGCGAGCCGCTGCCGTCTCCTTCTCGGTGAGGGTGCGGTCGGGTGCCCGGAACCGCAGCGCGAACGCCAGCGACTTGCGCCCCTCGCCCACCTGCGGCCCGGTGTAGACGTCGAAGAGCCGCACCGACTCGCACAGCTCGCCGGCGCCCTCACGCAGGGTGGCCGCCAGCTCCTCGGCCGGCAGGTCCGCGGCCACGACCAGCGCCACGTCCTCCTTCGCGACCGGGAAGGTGGAGAACTCAGGCGCGGGCGGCACGGTGTCCGCGCGGGCCAGCAGGGCGTCGAGGTCGAGCTCGGCCACCGAGGTCCGCGGGGGGACCCCGAACGCCCGGCACACCCTCGGGTGCAGCTCGCCGGCGTGGCCGACGGCCGTCTCGCCCACGAGCAGCTCGGCGCAGCGACCGGGGTGCCACGGGGCGTGGCTCGCCTGGCGCACGGTCAGCGAGAGGCCCAGGGCGCCCGCGACGACGCGAGCGGTCTCGATGACGTCGCTCCAGCCGGCCGAACGTCCCTGCCCCCACCAGCCACCGCGGTCGCGCTCGCCGCAGACCGCGAACGCGAGGTGCAGCGGCTGCTCGGGCAGCGCCTTGTTCAGGTCGTCCCACTCGCCCTCGGTGGGACGCCGGTCCACCGGGAGGATCGGCGCGCCGACCCCCTCGTGCGGCAGCGTCACCGGCGCCGCCTCGAACAGGGCCAGGTCGTCGGCGCCCCGACTCACGTTGCGGGCGACCGTGCGCAGCAGGCCCGGCAGCAGCGTGGTCGTCATGAGGGGTTCCTCGCTGCTGAGCGGGTTGGCCAGCCGCAGCGTCGTACGCCGCGGGTCGCCGGCCTCCAGCCCGAGCCGGTCGAGGTCCGTCTCCCCCACGAACGGGAAGCTCAGGACCTCGACGTAGCCCTCGCCGGCCAGCGTGCGCCCGACCCTGCGGCGCATCGACTGGGCAGGGGTGAGCCCGCGCCCGGGGGGCGCCGGCGGCAGCAGGCTGGGGACGTCCTCGTAGCCGACGATCCGGGCGACCTCCTCGACGAGGTCGAACGGGTCGTTGAGGTCCGGTCGCCAGCTCGGCACCGTGGCCGTCAGGCAGTCGGCCTCCACCTCGACGGCGCAGCCCACCGCCTCGAGGTTGGCGACGGTGGTCTCGGCGGCGATGTCCATCCCGGTCACGCGGGCGGGCAGGTCGAGCGGGATCGTGATCGTGCGGGGCTCCGGCGCCCGGCCCACCACCGTCACGCCCGGCTCGGCCGTGCCGCCGCCGAGGCGGACGAGCAGCTCGGCGACGCGGTCGGCGGCGGCCGCGGGGACGGTCGGGTCGACGCCTCGCTCGAACCGCTTGGAGGCCTCGCTGGGCAGGCGGTGGCGGCGCTGGGTGCGGAAGATCGAGACCGGCTCGAAGTGCGCGGCCTCGATGACGATGTCGGTGGTGTCCGGGCCCAGCTCGGTGGTCTGGCCGCCCATCACACCGGCCAGGCCGATCGGCCCGCTGTCGTCGGTGATCAGCAGGTCCTCGGCCGACAGCGTGCGCTCGACGGCGTCGAGGGTGGTCAGTCGCTCCCCCTCGGCGGCGCGGCGCACGCGGATCGGACCGGTCAGGCGGCCCCGGTCGTAGCCGTGGATCGGCTGGCCCAGCTCGAGCATCACGTAGTTGGTGACGTCGACGGCCAGCGAGATCGGTCGCATCCCGGCGAGCAGGATCCGGCGGGCGAGCCAGGTGGGGGTGGGCGCGGCGGGGTCGAAGCCGGTGACGGTGCGGGTGACGAACACCGGGCACCCCTGCGGGTCGTCGACGACCACCGGGTAGTCGTCGACGTCGGCGGCAGGCGTCTCCCGCGCCGCGGGGTCGCGGAACGCCACGTCGTAGGCCAGCGCCGCCTCGCGGGCCACGCCGCGCAGCGAGAGCGCGTAGGCACGGTCGGGGTTGATCTCGAACTCGATGACCTCGTCACGCAGGTGCAGGAGCTCGACGACGTCCTCGCCGGGCTCACCGGCGTCCGGCGGGAGCACGATGATGCCGTCGTGATCCTCCCCGAGGCCGAGCTCCCGGGACGAGCAGATCATCCCCGCTGAGACGTGACCGTAGGTCTTGCGGGCCGAGATCTCGAAGCCGCCCGGCAGCACACCGCCGGGCAGCACGACCACGACGAGGTCGCCCGGCGCGAAGTTGTGCGCGCCGCAGACGATCCCCTGGGGCTCGCCGGTGCCGTTGGCGTCCCCGACGTCGACGGTGCACCAGTTGATCGTCTTGCCGTTCTTCTGCGGCTCGGGCTCCATCGTCAGCACGCGGCCGATGACGAGCGGTCCGGTGAGGTCGTGGCCGGGCCGCTCCAGCGCCTCGAGCTTCAGCCCGAGCGCGGTGAGCCGGTGGGCGAGGTCCTCGGCGGCGACGTCGGCCGGCAGCTCGGCGTACTCGCGGATCCAGGACAGGGGGGCCTTCATTCAGAGCTCCGATCCGAAGGCGGTGGAGAAACGGACGTCGCCCTCGAACATGTCGCGCATGTCGGCGACACCGTGGCGGAACATCAGCGTGCGGTCGATGCCCATCCCGAACGCGAAGCCGGTGTAGCGCTCGCTGTCGACGCCGCAGGCCGTGAGCACCCGCGGGTTGACCACGCCGCAGCCGCCCCACTCGATCCAGCCCTCGCCCTTGCAGGTGCGGCAGTCGGCCACCGCGGGCGACTCGCCGCGGCAGACGAAGCAGCGCAGGTCGACCTCGGCGCTGGGCTCGGTGAACGGGAAGTACGACGGCCGGAACCGCGTCGTGATCCCCCGGCCGAAGATCGCCTCGGCGAAGTGGTCCAGCGACCCCTTCAGGTGGGCCATCGTGATGCCCTCGTCGACCACGAGCCCCTCGACCTGGTGGAACATCGGGCTGTGGGTGGCGTCGTACTCGTCGGTGCGGAACACCCGGCCCGGGCACACGACGTAGATCGGGGGCTCACGGGTGAGCATCGTGCGGGCCTGCACCGGCGAGGTGTGCGTGCGCAGCACCAGGTGGTGCTCGGCCGGCTCGGTCCAGAAGGTGTCCTGCATCGTGCGCGCCGGGTGGTCGGGCCCGAGGTTGAGCGCGTCGAAGTTGAGCCACTCCGCCTCGACCAGCGGCCCCTCGGCGACCTCCCAGCCCATGGCCACGAAGACGTCGGCGATGCGCTCGGACAGCATCGTGATCGGGTGACGGGCGCCGCGGGTGTGCCGGTCCCAGGGCAGGGTGACGTCGACGGTCTCCTCGACGAGCATCCGCTGCTCGGCCTCGGCCTCGAGCTCGATCTGCCGCTGCGCCAGCGCCTGGTTGACCGCGCCGCGGGCCTGGCCCACCCGCCGGCCGGCGTCCTTGCGCCCCTGCGGCGGCAGCGCCCCGATCTCGCGGTTGGCCAGCGCCAGCGGCGAGCGGTCGCCCGCGTGAGCGGTGCGCGCCTGCTTGAGCGCGTCGAGATCGGCGGCGGCCTCGATCGCGGACAGCGCCTCCCGGCGCATCTCCTCGACGTGCTCCTCGTCGAGCGGGGTCACCTGGACCGGGTCGTACTCGGAGTTGGGGCCCGACATCGTTGCCTTTCGCCGGCACGCCCGCCGCGAGGGACGGGCGCACGTGGGTTGCGCGCACAGAACGAGCGCCAGTCTAGGAAGTGGGTTCGCGGCCCGACCAACCGGTTTGCCCCCTGGGACCGGATAGTCCGCGACGAACGGCTGGTCCTCGGCGTCATTTCACCTGCCGAACGTCGCGGAGTATCCGTGGTGGGGGGGCGCCGTACGCCGACATGCGAATGTGGCTGTCCTGCTCATTGGTGACCACTTCGACCCCGTCAGCGACATTCGCATGTCCGGCTACAAGGGGGCGCCCACCCCTCGCGGGCGCACCCGACGACCAGCACCCCGGAACCAGATAGTCCGTGACGTTCGGCAGGCCCTCGGCGTGATTTCACCTGCCGAACGTCGCGGACTATCCGTCGCGGAGCTGGCAGAACCGTCGCCTCAGCGCCGGTCGTCGGAGGGCCAGCGGACCTCGAGGCGGGCGCCGCCGCCGGGGGCGTCGGAGATGACGACGTCGCCGCCGTGGGCGCGGGCGAGGCCGTGGACGATGTACATGCCCAGGCCGGTGCCGCCACGCACGCCGTGCTTCCAGAACTTGGTGAACACCCGCGCGCGGATCGCCTCGGGGATGCCCTCCCCCTCGTCGTCGACGCGCAGCAGGACACCGGCGAAGGGCTCGTCGACCGGCTCGACAGTGACGCGGACCGTCCCCTCGCCGTGCCGGATGGCGTTGTCCACCACGTTGGTGACGACCTGGACCAGCTTGTCGGGGTCGGCGAAGACCTCCGGCAGCGGCTCGGCGTACGACGACTCGATCGTGCGCGTCGTCCCCGCGCGGGCCGACTCCACGCAGCGCTCGATCACGGCGCGGGTGTCCACCGGCCGCGGGTAGAGCGGCAGCCGTCCGGTGTCGATCCGGGCCACGTCGAGCAGCTCGGTGATCAGCCGGGAGAGCCGCTCGGAGTCGGCGTGCACCGTGGTGAGCATCAGCTTCTTCTGCTCGTCGTTGAACCGGTCCCACTTGTTCAGCAGCGTGCCGACGAACCCCTTGACGCCGGTCAGCGGCGAGCGCAGCTCGTGGGCGACGGTCGCGACGAGGTCGGAGCGGTCACGGTCGAGACGGGCACGGCCGCGCCCGGAGCGGATCACCAGCGCCACGCTGTGCACGGGACCGAAGCGGTGGGTCCGGTTGATCCGTCCGGTGACCAGCACCTCGGTGCCGTCGGAGGTCAGCCAGGACTGCTCGGTCAGGCCGACTCGGCTGCCCAGGCCGGCGTACGGCGTGTTGGTGGCGTACCAGTCGCAGCTCTCCTGGTCCTGCAGGGCCATCACCTCCGAGAGGTGCCGGCCGGTGGCCAGGTCCGCGCCGAGCAGGCGGCGGGCCTCGGCGTTGACCACGGTCACGATGCCCTCGTCGTCGGCGATCACGACCCCGTCGGGGAGCTGGTCGACGGCCTCATCGACAGTCTGGGGCGCATCCGTGCCGGCTGCCGGGGTGTCCACGGCGGTCAGCGTAGTGCCGCGGAGGCGCCCGCCCGCCTCACCGCGTCGCCGGGCGCGCCGCCTCGCAGGAAGGGCTGGGGTCCGCGGGGCGGGCCTCGAGCAGGTCGGCGGCGCGGTGGCGGGCGAGGTTCCAGCCGGCCCACCCGTCGCGCCGCGGCTCGTGCCCGGCCAACGCGCAGGACCGGTCCGGCTCGTCGAGCGCGGCCAGGACCGGCGTGGCGTCGGCGCTGAGACCCCGGAGGTAGGTCCAGTCGACCTTCCCGCTCGTCTCGTAGCGCTCGAGGTTGTGGCGCGCGATCCACGCGTCGGGGTCGACCACCGCCAGCCCGAGCAGCATGGCCGCCCCGGACAGCAGGGCGGCGCGCGGCAGCCAGTCGCCGCGCAGCCGGATCCCGGCGACGAGCACGGCGAGGACGAGCAGTCCCAGCCACGTCTCGAAGACGTCGACCAGCACGCGCAACCGGGTGAACCCGTAGGCCTCCTGGTAGAGGTCCATCCGGTGCAGCGCGGAGGCCACCACGACCAGGGTCAGCACGCACAGGCCCCCCAGCGACGAGCGCAGCCACGCACGGTCGGCGCGGGTGCTGCCCGCCTTGCGCGCGGCGGCCCAGACCACCAGCAGCGTCAGCAGCGTCGCGAACGTGAGCTGGCCGAAGCCCTGGTGCACGTAGTCGGCGTACGTCAGCCCGGTGCTCGCGCGCACGTAGTCGTGGCCGCCGAAGAAGGCCGCGGCCTGCGCCGCGAGGAACAGCACGAACACCGCGTCGACCAGCAGGACCGGCGCCAGCCACTCGTAGCGGTGCTGGGTCGGGCCGGCGCTCACGGCGAGTGACTCCGCGGGCTCGAGGCCGGGCGGGTTCAGCGAGAGGTACGCCGCCGCAAGGACCGTCCCCGCCACCGCGACCGCGACGAAGAGCCGGAGCAGCAGCCCGTCCTCGACGTCGGGGACCACCACGCTCACCCAGTGCCCGAAGATCGCGTCGCCGCTGGCGAAGAGCGCGCCGAAGACGAGGACCGCCAGGACGGAGACGAGCGTCGTCCGCACCACCGCAGCGGCGCCACTGCTGCCGCCGAACGCGCGCAGGGTCCGGCCCAGCCACGGCAGTCCCCGCAGTCCTGCCAGCGGCCACGCCACCGCCCCGGCGAGCATGGCACCAGCCCTCCTGGCACCCGTGAGCGCCGTGGTCGTCAGCAGCGCGCCCGTCAGCAGCCCCAGGGTGACGATCCACGCCGCGTCACGGAGGACGACGACGACGGCGAACGACGCGGCCAGCCCCGCGCACGCCCAGGTGAAGGGGCTGCGCCGACGACGTGAGAGGACGAGCACCATGCCCCCGGACCCCAGCAGCACCAGCGCCGCGGCGGCACCTGGCGGCACGAACGGCAGCGTCAGTCCCGCGAGGAGACCGAGGCCCAGGCAGGCGAGCAGCACGCCCCGGCGACCCGGCACACCGCGGTCGACCCAGAGGCTGCCGAAGGCGGCGTCGACGACGGAGCCGGGCGGTGCGGCAGGCGGTGCGGCGGGCCGCGGCGACGCAGGTGGCGGCGGCGCGGCACCGCCCGCCGGAGCGGGCCGGCCTGCTGCGGAAGGCGTGGTCATCGTCGGTTCCTCTCCTCGTCGTGCCGTGCTCGTGCCGGGCAGCTCGACGCGGAAGCGCGCCCCCGTCTCCCCCGGCACCGGGTCCACGGCGGCGATCCGGCCGCCGTGCAGGTCGGTCACCCAGCGCGCGATGGCCAGGCCCAGGCCGGTCCCGCCCCCGGTCGAGTCGTGCCCGGTCGAGTCGTGCAGGGTCCCGAACCGCTCGAAGGCGCGCTCGCGGTCCTCCGGGGCGATGCCCGGGCCCTCGTCGGCGACCTCGATGCGGGTCCAGCCGCCGTCGACCTCGCCGGCCCGCACCCGCACCACTCCGCCGGAGGGGCTGTGCCTGGCGGCGTTGTCCAGCAGGTTCGCCAGCAGCTGGTGGAGCCGGGACCGGTCGGCGCGTAGCAGCAGGCCCGGCGGGTCGACCTCGACCTCGAAGGACATGTGGCGTCGGGCCGCCCCCGCCTCGGTGCCCGCGGCCGCGACCACGGCGTCGAGCAGGGGCCGCGCCGCGACGTCCTCGAGCTCCAGGGCCGCTACCCCGGCGTCGACCCGCGAGAGGTCCAGCAGGTCCGCCACCAAGGCGCTGAGCCGCTCGGCCTGCTCCAGCGCCACCCGGATGGTCGCCGGGTCGGCCTGGCTGACTCCGTCGTCGAGGTTCTCCAGCACGGCGACCAGCCCGGTCAGCGGTGTGCGCAGCTCGTGGGACACGTTCGCGACGAGCTCGCGTCGCTGCCGGTCGACAGCGGCGAGGTCGGCGGCCATCCGGTTGAACGCCCGGGCGAGCTCGCCGACCTCGTCGGTCGAGGACGTCTCCACCCGCGTGGCGTAGTCGCCACCGGCCATCCGGCGGGCGGCCGCGGTCATCTGCCGCAGCGGGGCGGTCATCCCGACGGCGAGCAGCTGGGTGACCCCGAGGGCCAGCAGCACGGTGACGGGGATGCTCAGCCAGGCCGGCACGGTGCCGGCCCCCAGCGTGGCCAGCACGGCCGCCACCAGCACGCTGGCGGCCACGAGCAGGCCCAGCTTCACCTTGATCGAGGTGACCCGCTCGAGCGGTTCGCGTGGCCCGGGTCGGGGTGCAGCCACCTCAGCGCACCTCGAGCGCGTAGCCGACCCCGTGGACCGTCCGCACCCGCTCGGCGCCGATCTTCGCGCGCAGGGCCTTCACGTGGCTGTCCACGGTGCGGGTGGCGCCGGTGCCGCCGTCCCACCCCCACACGTCGGCCAGCAGCCGCTCGCGGGTGAGCACCTGGCCGACCTGTGTGGCGAGCACGCGGAGCAGGTCGAACTCGGTCGGGGTCAGGTGCAGCTCCTCGTCGTCGAGCCACGTCCTGCGGGCCCCCGCGTCGAGCCGGAGCGCGCCGACCTCGACGACTCCGCGCGACTCCTGCGCCGCGTCCGCGGCTAGCTGGGCCGCACGCTCGACGCGCCGGAGCAGGGCGGAGACCCGGGCCACCAGCTCCCGCATCCGGAACGGCTTGGTGAGGTAGTCGTCGGCGCCCACCCCGAGGCCGACCAGCACGTCCGCCTCGTCGTCGCGAGCGGTCAGCATCAGCACCGGCACCGGTCGCTCGCGCTGGATCCTGCGGCACACCTCGAGCCCGTCGAACCCGGGCAGCATCACGTCCAGGACGACCAGGTCGGGTCGGTGCTCGGTGCACGCGGCCACGGCACCCGGTCCGTCGTACGCCGAGACGACGTGGTGGCCCTCGGCGCGCAGCCGGTCGCCGACAGCCTGGTTGATCAGCGGCTCGTCCTCGACGACGAGCACCGTCGTGCCTCCCCCGGTCTGCATGCCTCGACCCTAGGAGCCGCGGGGGTCGGGAGGTGTGCAGCCGAGGTGAAGGTTCTGTGCAGATGCGCGGAGCGGCCCCGGCGTCGACACCGGCCCCTCCGGGTTCCTACCGGTGCCGGCCGGCGGCGCGGGCGCTGGCGTAGAGGCAGACGGCGGCCGCGGTGGAGAGGTTGAGGCTCTCGGCGCGACCGAAGATCGGGATCGCGACCCGGTGGTCGGCCAGGGCGGCGAGCTCGTCGGGCAGGCCCCAGGCCTCGTTGCCGAACAGCCACGCCACCGGCTGGTCGAGCAGACCGGTGGCCTCGGCCTCGAAGAGGTCGGTCTCCCCCGCCCCGTCGGCGGCCAGCACCACCAGGCCGGCGGACTGCACGGCGCGGACGCACGCGGCCGGGTCGTCCGCGACCGCCACGGGCAGGTGCCACAGGCTGCCCACGCTCGCCCGGACGGTCTTGTCGTTGTAGGCGTCCACGCTGTGGCCGGCGAGAACGACCCCGTCGGCCCCCGCGGCGTCGGCGCACCTGATCACGGTCCCGGCGTTGCCGGGGTCGCGTACGTCGGCGCAGACCACGATCGTGCGGCGCGGCCTGCGGGCAGTCGACTCGAGGAGCGACTCGAGGGGCACGTCGAGGAAGCGGCAGACCGCGACGATCCCCTGCGGGGTCACCGCGCCGCTGAGCGCGGCGAGCGCCTCCTCGCTCACCGGCGACCACGGCACTCCCGCGTCGGTCACGGCCTTGCGGAGGGCGGCGTACTGCTCGCTGGCAGGCAGCGTGGCGAACACCTCGACCACGCCGCCGGGCACCAGCATCGCCTCGTCGAGCGCCTTGGCCCCCTCGGCCAGGAACAGCCCCTGCTCCCCGCGCACCGAGCGGCGGCGCAGCTTGCGAGCCTGCTTGACCCGGCCGCTGCGCGGGGTGAGCACGTCGCCGGTCATCGGGTCTCCCGGAGGAGGCGGCGCGGGACGGCAGGCCGCGTGGGTCCGGCTTCCACGGCGCGGAACGGGAACTGCCTCCTCGCCCACGTTGCGTGGTGGGCGGGGAGGCAGCTCGGGTTCATCGCCGTAGGAGTCCGGCCGGTGCGACAGGGTCGCGACCGGGCCGGGACCGCGGGACGCGTCAGGCCGTGGCCGGGGCGTTGACGTCCTCGGGCAGGCTCGCCTTGGCGGTCTCGACGAGGGCGGCGAAGGCCGGCGCGTCATTGACGGCAAGGTCGGCGAGGATCTTGCGGTCGACCTCGACACCGGCGGCCTTGAGCCCCTGGATGAAGCGGTTGTAGGTGAGGCCGTTGGCGCGGGCACCGGCGTTGATGCGCTGGATCCACAGCTTGCGGAAGTCGCCCTTGCGCTTCTTGCGGTCGTTGTAGCTGTAGACCAGCGAGTGGGTGACCTGCTCCTTGGCCTTGCGGTAGAGGCGCGAGCGCTGGCCCCGGTAGCCGGAGGCGCGCTCGAGGGTGACCCGGCGCTTCTTGTGGGCGTTCACTGCCCGCTTGACGCGTGCCATTTCAGTACTCCTTCGAAGATTCTTCGTGGTCGACCTGGTCGCGACCACCCGGGTGCAGGACACCCGGTGTTTCAGGGTGGGGCGTGTCAGGGATGGGGTGCCTCAGCGGCCGAGCAGCTTGCGGGCGCGCTTGACGTCGGCCTTGGCGACCTCGGCGGTGCCCGACATGCGGCGGGTCATCTTCGAGGGCTTCTTCTCCAGGTTGTGGCGCAGGCCCGTCTTCTGGCGACGGATCTTGCCGGACCCCGTCACGCGAAAGCGCTTGGAGGCACCGGAGTGCGTCTTGTTCTTCGGCATCAGGTTGGTTTCCTTCTCTGGTTGCGCAGCCTGGGATGGCGCGGTCGGGGATGGCGCGGTCTGGTCAGGCGTCGATCTCGGGATCGAGGTTCTCGGAGCGTCGTCGCTCCTTCTTCGGTCCGGGGGCAGCCTGGGCGGCGCGACGCTCGGCGTGCTCCTCCTCGCGCTCGGCCTGGCGGGCAGCGGCCCGCTCCTGCTTCTCGGCCTTCACCTCGGCCTTGGCCTCGGCCTTCTTCTTGTGCGGGCCGATGACCATCGTCATGTTGCGGCCGTCCTGCTTGGGCTGGGACTCGACGAACCCGAGGTCGGTCACGTCCTCGGCGAGACGCTGCAGCAGGCGGAACCCGAGCTCGGGACGGTGCTGCTCGCGACCGCGGAACATGATCGTGATCTTGACCTTGTCTCCCTGGCGCAGGAAGCGGACGACGTGACCCTTCTTGGTCTCGTAGTCGTGCGCGTCGATCTTCGGCCGGAGCTTCATCTCCTTGATGACCGTGTTCGTCTGGTTGCGACGCGCTTCCCGGGCCTTCTGGGCGTTCTCGTACTTGAACTTGCCGTAGTCCATGAGCTTGCAGACCGGGGGTCGGCCCATCGGGGCGATCTCGACGAGGTCGAGGTCCGCCTCCTGGGCAAGGCGCAGCGCGTCGCTCGTCGAGACGATGCCGACGGTTTCGCCGTTGGGGCCAACGAGCCGGACCTCGGGGACCCGGATCCGGTCGTTGATTCGCAGCTCGGTGCTGATGTGTCCTCCTGGGCAGATCTGGTGGGATGACCGCGGAGGAACTGGCCCGAAACGACAACGAGGGCCTCCGCGCGACACGCGGAAGCCCCTGGTCCGTGAGCGGGTACGGCGTCGCGCCGCTCGCTCGTGACCTTGACCCGACGACCTGGATGGTGCTGCGGTCGGTGCGGGTGGGAGGAGGCCTCCGCTTGTCGGATCACCCCTGTCCGTGAGGGCACGGGTGATCGGTCAGGCACAAGCGTACAAGGCAGCCGCCGCGAATGCACATCCCGCAGCCCCCCGGCTCAGGCGGGACCCGCAGGTCCCGTCCGGGCCCACCCCCAGCGTCCCCGGTCCACCTCGACGAGACGGTGCCCCTCGGCCAGCGCCTCCAGCTCCTCGTGCTCGACCACGAACAGCACCGGCCCGGCCACGTCGAGGACGAGCGCGGACGCCTGGTCCTGCAGGGCCGCCCGCGCGGCCTGGCGCAGCGTCACCGGCACCGGTCGGGCCCCGGGGTCCCAGCCCGCCAGGCCGGCCGTCCCCGTGAACGCCAGCAGGGCGGTGCGCCCGTCACGCCCGGTCATCAGGACCGCGGCCATGTCGCTGGACTTCTCCCGCGGCAGCGCCGGCCCGTCGCCCCCCGGAGGGACCTCGTGCTCCACCTCCCCGAGCACCGCCACCACCGGCACCAGGACCCGCGCGTCCTGGAGGGCGGCCAGGGCGGCGTGGCGAGCGCCCGCCGCGACGGTCCCGGTCGGTCCGGTCCTGGTCGCCTCGTCGTACGCCGCCAGGGCGGCCGCCACACCGGGGGCCACCGCACCGTCGTCGCCGGCGAAGCCGGGGTCCGGGATAGAGCGCATCCCCGCGATCCTGCCAGACGCGTCGGTGGCGGACAGGAGTCGTCCCCGCTACGTAGGCTGGGGGCATGCTCCTGCTCGTCCCGGCGTCCACCGCCGGCACCGTCGACTCCACCACCTGGGCCGCGCTGGCCCTGGTGCTGACCGTGGTCGGTGCGGCCCTGAGCTTCGCGGCCTGGCGGCGTCGTGGCCTCGCCGCGGGACTGCGGGGCCTGGCCTGGACGCTGGTGCCGGTCGCCGCCTGGCTCACCGGGACGCTGCGGCTCGCCGGCGGCATCGTCGAGGACGTCGTCGACTGGGCCGCCCGCCTGGTGTTCTCCCCCACCGTGTGGCTCGGCGTCATCGTCGCCGCGGTCGCGGTGGGCCTCTGGGTCCTCTCCGGTGTGATGCGGGCGCGCGGGATCGGCGTGCGCGACCAGCCGAAGCGCGTGCGCGCAGGGTCCGGCGGCCCCGCCCGGGGCGCCGCTCCCGCGGGACGCAAGGACTCCGCCCCGAAGCAGGCCGCGCAGGACGACGACATGGCCGAGATCGAGGCGATCCTGAAGAAGCACGGGATCTAGGCACGCCGTGCCCGCTCGACCCGCCGCCGGCGACGCTGCGCGCCGACACCTCGCCCAACGACTCGACGCCGCCGTCCAGCGCCTGGAGGACGCCTCCACCCCGATGGTGGTGGTCGACCTCGACGCCTTCGACGCCAACGCCGCCGACCTGGTCCGACGGGCGGCCGGCACGCCGGTGCGGGTCGCCTCCAAGTCGCTGCGCATCCCCGCCCTGGTCGAGCGCGCGCTCGCGACGTCCGGCTTCGCCGGGGTGCTGGCCTACTCGCTGCGCGAGGCGCTGTGGCTGGTGCGCCGGGGCCTCACCGACGACGCGGTGATGGGCTACCCCACCGTCGACCAGGGCGCCCTGCGCGACCTGCTGTCCGACCCGGAGGCGCGCGCCCACGTCACGCTGATGGTCGACGACCCGGTCCACCTCGCCGTCGCGGAGGCGTGCACCGACTCCGTGGAGGGCGTCCGGGTGGCGATCGACATCGACGCCGGACTGCGGCTCGGCCGCGCACACGTGGGGCCCAAGCGCTCGCCGCTGCACGACCCGGCCGAGGTGGTCGCGTTCGCGCGCGAGGTGCTCGAGCGCGGCTTCTCGCTGGTCGGGGTGATGACCTACGAGGGCCAGGTCGCCGGGGTGCCGGACACCGTGCCCGGGCAGCGCGCGCGCTCCCTCGTCGTACGCCGCCTCAAGGCCGCCTCGATCGCCCAGCTGCAGGAGCGGCGCACCGAGATCGCCCGGGCCCTGGGCGAGGTCGTGGAGCTGGAGTTCTGGAACGCCGGCGGCTCCGGCAGCGTCGAGTCCTCCGCGTCGGACCCGGTGGTCACCGAGGTCGCCGCGGGCTCGGGGCTGCTGGTGCCCGGCCTGTTCGACCACTACGAGAGCTTCGAACCGCGACCCGCGGCCTTCTTCGGGGTGCCGGTCGTGCGCCGTCCCGGCGGCGGCGTGGTCACGGTGGCCGGCGGTGGCTACGTCGCCAGCGGCGCGACCGGCAAGGACCGGGCCCCGCTCCCCTGGGCTCCGCCGGGGCTGCACCTGACCGGGCTGGAGGGTGCCGGGGAGGTGCAGACGCCGCTGACCGGACCGGGGGCGGAGCTGCTCCAGATCGGCGACTGGGTGTGGTTTCGGCACGCGAAGTCCGGCGAGCTGGCCGAGCACACCAACGTGGTCCGGCTGCTGCGCGGCGACCGGGTCGTGGAGACCGTGCCGACCTACCGCGGCCTGGGACTGTCCTGGTGACCGCGGAGGAGATCCTCCGCCTGACCGCGGCCCGGCCGCCCACACTGGGGCCGGGGCGGCTGGTGTGCGTCGACGGCCCCGCGGGCGCGGGCAAGACCACCCTGGCCGCCCGGCTGGCCACCTCCTCGGGCGGCCGCACCGTGCACCTGGACGACCTCTACCCCGGCTGGGAGGGCCTGGGACAGGTCGACCCGGGCGTGCTGGGCCTGCTGGAGCCGCTGTCCCGGGGCGTGGCCGGCCGCTACCGCCGCTACGACTGGGTGGAGGGCCGCTTCGCCGAGGAGCAGGTCGTGCCGCCCTCGCCCCTGCTGGTGCTCGAGGGGGTCGGCGCGGGCAACCGTGCCTGGGCGCAGTGGGTCACCACGCTGGTCTGGGTGGAGGCGCCGTACGACCTGCGCCTGCGCCGCGGCCTCGAGCGCGATGGCGACGCGTTCGCCCCGCACTGGCGGCGGTGGGCCGAGCAGGAGCAGGAGCTGTTCGCCGAGCAGGGCACCCGCGAGCGTGCGGACGTCGTGGTCAGCGGCGTGCCGCACAACTAGCCGAGCCGGTAGCTGGTCCACCTCTGCTGGATTCGGAACCCCGCCTTCTCGTAGATCCCCAGCGCGCCGGTCGGGTTCTCGGAGTCGACGTCGAGCGTCGCCCGCTGGAACCCCGCCGCGCGGTAGCGTCCCAGCGCGACGCGCAGCATCCGTCCGGCCAGGCCACGGCCGCGGTGCTCCTCGAGGGTCCCGACCTTGGCGACGTAGGCCTCCCGGACGCCGGTCGCCTCCGCCACTGCGTCGTACTCGCTGGTCTGGACGTACGCCGCGACGCGACCCTCCCCGTCGCGCGCCAGCAGGCTGACCGCCGGGCGGAACGCACGGCTCCCCGCCACCCACTGCTCCCACATCTCCCGGCTCCACGGGGTGAAGCCGTAGTGCCCCACGAACGCGCGGTTGTGCGCCTCGCGGACCTCGTCGTGGTCGACGTCCTCCCAGGTGTGCAGGGTGTAGCCGTCCGGCAGCGCAGGCTCCGGCTCGCCACCCCCGGGCGCAGCGGCGTCCCCGTCGAGGTCGGCGCCCATCAGGAACGACCAGCGCTCCGGCACCAGCCCCTCGCGCTCGAAGACGCGCGCCAGGTCGTGGTTGTCCGACGGCGCGTGGCCGGTGATCACCGGGCGCAGGCCGGGGCCGCGCTCCTCGACGTAGGCACGGGCCCGCTCGACCATCGCCTGCACCAGCACCGAGCCGACCCCACGCCGGCGGTGCTCCGGGTGCACCGTGCCGTCGAGCGCCACGCTCACCGCGCCGTCGGCCGGCGCGCGGGGCATCAGCCGGCTGAGCGCGACGACCTGCCCGTCCCGCTCGACCACCAGCCAGTCCTTCGCGGGGTCGATCAGCGGGTTCTCGAGCTCCTCGAGGACGTCCTCGAGGTTGTAGTGCTCCTCGGTGCGGTCCACGGCCTCGGCCGCCGCCAGCAGGTCGTTGACCGCCGCCGCGTCCTCGCGGGTCACCGGCCGCGTCGAGTAGTCGCTCACGAGCCGTGATCGTAGGCGCAGGCCGCGGCCGGACACGAGCGGATTTCCGCGCTACGGCTGCTCGTCCGGCCCCTCGCCCGGGCCCGGTCCTGGGCCCGGTCCTGGGCCCGGTCCTGGGCCCGGTCCTGGGCTCGGATCCCTGCCCGGGGCCTCTCCGGGAGTCTGCGCGGCGATCGTGGCCCGGATCTCGCGCACCGCGCGCTGGGCGCGGCGGCCGTCGGACCCCTGGATCCCGATGATCGAGATCGTGGTGCCGTCGGAGAGGTCGAGCGTGCCCCACGGCGCGCCGCGACGCAGGGAGACGCCGATGACCTGCGACCACTCATACGTGCGCTTGCGGTAGCCGTTGACGACGGTGAGGCCCACGTCGGTGGCGGTGATCCGCGAGCGCACCAGGGCGTTGTAGGAGACGCCGAGCAGCAGCGCCATGAACACCAGGGTGCCGCGCTGGAACAGCGTGAACTGCCTGCGGACGTCGGCGCCCAGCGCGATCCAGACCGCGACCACCAGGGCAGCGAGCATCGCGCCGAAGACCCACACCGCGACCCGCACCCCCAGCGGCCGCCACGTGTGCGGCAGCGGAGGAGCCGTCACGCCCTTCGCGGGTCCGCGCTCAGAGCCGGCAGGCATGGATGTCGGTGAGGAGGATGCCACGGGCGCCGATCTCGTAGAGGTCGTCCATCAGCTGCTGGGCGCCGTCGCGCGGCACCATCGAGCGCACCGCCACCCACCCCTCGCGATGCAGCGGCGAGACCGTCGGGCTCTCGATCCCCGGGGTGAGCGCGACCGCCTGCTCGACGGCCGACTCCGGGATGTCGTAGTCCATCATCACGTAGGTGCGCGCCACCAGGACGCCGTCGAGACGCCGCTTGAACACCTCGAACCCCGCAGGCTCCGCCGGCCCGGACCGCGTGATCAGCACGGCCTCGGACTCGAGGATCACCTCGCCGACGATCTCGAGCCCGGCGGCCTTCAGGGTGCTCCCGGTCTCCACCACGTCGGCGATGACGTCGGCGACCCCGAGCTGGATGCTGGTCTCCACGGCGCCGTCGAGCCGGATCACCTCGGCGTCGATGCCGCGCTCCTCGAGGTGGCGGCGCACCACTCCGACGTACGACGTCGCGATCCGCTTGCCGGCGAGGTCGCCCAGCGAGGACAGCGTGCCGGGGCGGGCGGCGAACCGGAACCGCGAGCGGCCGAAGCCGAGTCGGCGGACCTCCTCGGCCTTGGCTCCCGAGTCGAGCAGCAGGTCGCGGCCGGTGATGCCGACGTCGAGGGTGCCCTCGCCGACGTAGAGCGCGATGTCGCGGGGGCGCAGGTAGAAGAACTCCACGCCGTTGGCGGTGTCGAGGAGGGTCAGCTCCTTGGAGTCGCTGCGCTGCCGGTAGCCGGCCTCGCGCAGGATCTCCGAGGCCGACTGCGAGAGCGACCCCTTGTTCGGGATCGCGATGCGCAGCAGCGGTTCGTTGGTCGAGCTTGTCGAAACCATGCGGTCCTTCTAGAGGTGCGAGTAGACGTCGTCGAGCGAGATTCCGGCGGCGAGCATCAGCACCTGCGCGTGGTACAGCAGCTGGCTGATCTCCTCGGCCGCCCGCTCATGGCCCTCGTGCTCGGCGGCCATCCAGGACTCGGCGGCCTCCTCGACCAGCTTCTTGCCGATGGCGTGCACCCCGGCGTCGAGCGCCTGGACCGTCCCGGAGCCCTCGGGTCGGGTCGCGGCCTTCTCGCTCAGCTCGGCCCAGAGCTCCTCGAACGTCTTCACGGCGACCAGACTAGTTGCCGCCGGCTCCTCCCCCGCACCCGCGTGCTCCGGGCGGAGGCCCACATCACATCGGGCGCTCAGCCGTCCGCGAGCTGGGGGAACGCCTGCCGCAGCGCGGCGTACTCCCGCGCGTCGAGGAAGGACGGGTTGCTCCCGGCGGGCATCCGCAGCACCTCGAGGGTCTCCAGGCCAGGCACCTGCCGGACCTGCTCCCGGGTCACCACCGGGTCCACCGGGGCGAGCCGCACCGGCATCTCCTCGTCCGCCGGGCCGGTCGTGCGACCCCGGGCATAGATGCCGGCAGGGTGCAGGCGGTCCTGCCCGCTGACCCACAGCAGCACCGGCTGCCCCTCGCGCACGAGCTCCACGCGGTAGGTCGGCCGCACGCAGCGCGACGTGATGTCGCGGAAGCCCGTGGCCACGGCCTCGCCGATCGGGAGGCCCGCCGGACTGGCCTTGACCAGCCAGGCGCCGAGCGTGGCCTCGCCCAGGGCGCGGGCGGTGGACGGCACGGTCGCCTCAGCCGAGGAGCTGTCGCAGGGTGTGCGCCGTCTGGAGCGCGGCGGCCGTCGCCTCGTAGCCCTTGCTCTCGCTGCTGCCCTCGAGCCCGGCCCGGTCCAGCGCCTGCTGCTCGGTGTCGCAGGTCAGCAGGCCGAACCCGACCGGCGTCCCGGTCTCCAGGGCGACCTGGCCGAGCCCGTCGGTGGCGGCGGAGCAGACGTACTCGAAGTGCGGGGTGCCGCCCCGGATCACCACGCCGAGGGCGACGACGGCGTCGTAGCCCTGCCGCGCCAGGGCCAGCGCCGCCACGGGCAGCTCGAAGGAGCCGGGCACGCGTACGACGTCGCACTCGGCCACCCGGTAGCGCTCCGCCGCCTCCCGCGCGCCGGCCAGCAGGCCGTCCATCACCTGCTCGTGCCAGCTCGCCGCGACCACGGCCACGCGCAGGTCACTGCAGTCGACCGGCTCGTCGGTGGGGCTACCTGCTCCGCTCACTGGGGTGCTCCTTCGCGGTCCTGCTCGAGGCTGTCGAGATGGTGGCCCATCCGGTCCCGCTTGGTCTGCAGGTAGGCCAGGTTGTGGTCGTTGGGCCGAGGCGTCAGCGCGACCCGCTCGGCCACCGGGATCCCGTAGGACTCCAGGCTGGAGGTCTTGGCCGGGTTGTTGGTGAGCAGCCGGACCGAGGACACCCCGAGGTCGCGCAGGATCTGGGTGGCCGCGCCGTAGTGGCGCGCGTCGGCCGGCAGACCGAGGTCGAGGTTGGCGTCGACGGTGTCCCGGCCGCCGTCCTGGAGCTGGTAGGCCTGCAGCTTGGCGAGCAGCCCGATGCCGCGCCCCTCGTGGCCGCGCAGGTAGATCACCACTCCCCTGCCCTCGGCCACGATCAGGTCCATCGCCTCCTCCAGCTGCGGGCCGCAGTCGCAGCGCCGCGAGCCGAACACGTCGCCGGTGAGGCACTCGCTGTGCACGCGGGTGAGCACCGGCCCCCCGCTGCCGAGCGCCTCCGGGTCGCCGTACACCAGCGCGACGTGCTCGGAGTCGTCCACGGTGATCCGGTAGCCGTAGGCGGTGAACAGCCCGTGGCTGGTGGGCAGCACGGTCTCGGCGACGCGCTCGACGTGCGACTCGGTGCGACGGCGGTGGTGGACCATCTGCTCGATCGAGATCATCTTCAGGCCGTGCTCGTCGGCGAAGGCGCGCAGGTCGTGACCGCGCTTCATGGTGCCGTCGTCGTTGACCACCTCCACCAGCACGCCGGCAGGGGTCAGCCCCGCCATCCGGGCGAGGTCGACCGCCGCCTCGGTGTGCCCGCGCCGGACCAGCACCCCGCCCTCGCGGTAGCGCAGCGGGAAGACGTGCCCGGGACGGGTGATCTCCCACGGCTCGGTGGCGGAGTCGGCCAGCACCCGCGCCGTGTGCGCGCGGTCCGCGGCCGAGATGCCGGTGCTGACACCGTCGCGCGCGTCGACCGAGATCGTGTACGCCGTGCGCAGCTTGTCCTTGTTGTGCGGTGTCATCAGCGGGATCTCGAGCCGGTCGAGCATGTCGGCCGGCATCGGCACGCAGATCACGCCGCTGGAGTGGCGGATCGTGAACGCCATCAGCTCCGGCGTCGCCCTGGAGGCGGCGAAGATGATGTCGCCCTCGTTCTCGCGGTCCTCGTCGTCGACGACGACCACGGCCTTGCCGGCGGCGATGTCGGCGATCGCCTCCTCGACGTCGTCGAGCCGGACACTGGACTGGTCGCTCACTGCTTCACCATCTTCTCGACGTACTTCGCGATCACGTCCACCTCGAGGTTGACGCGGTCGCCTGGCTGCCTGGCGCCCAGCGTGGTGCGGGCGAGGGTCTCGGGGATCAGGCTCACCGTGAAGGAGTCCGGGCCCACGTCGACCAGCGTCAGCGAGGTGCCGTCGACGGTGATCGACCCCTTCGGGACGAGGTAGCGCTCGAGCTCGGGCGGCAGCGAGATCTCCACGACCTCCCAGTGCTCGCTCGGCGTGCGGCGCACGACCACGCCGGTGCCGTCCACGTGGCCCTGGACGATGTGCCCGCCCAGCCGGGTCGTCGGGGTGACGGCGCGCTCGAGGTTGACCGGCGCCCCCGGGACCAGCGCGCCGAGCGCGGTCTTGTCGAGGGTCTCGCGCATCACGTCCGCGGTGAACGCGTCCGGACGCGCGTCCCCGTCGGTCGAGCCTCCCCCGTCGGTCGAGCTTGTCGAGACCACGGTCAGGCAGCAGCCGTTGACCGCGATCGAGTCGCCCGTCGCCGCGTCCGAGGTGACCAGCGGCCCCCGGACGGTCAGCCGGACGGCGTCACCCTGGTCCTCCAGGTCCATGACGGTGCCGAGCTCCTCGACGATGCCGGTGAACATCTTCAGTCCCTCTCCTCGGTGGTCTCGGGGCTCGCGCCCGCTCGCGTCGCGAAGTCCATCGTGAGCCGCACGGCGGCGTCGGCGCCGGTGCCGACGGTCGTCACGTCGAGGAGGCGCAGGCGCCGGGCCTCCCCGATCGACCCGATGCCGAGGTCGGCGACCGCGCTGGTCCCCGCCCCGAGCAGCGCGGGCGCGACGTAGGCGACGACCTCGTCGACGAGCCCCGCGCGCAGGAACGCCGCCGCCAGGTGCGGTCCGCCCTCGAGGAAGACGTGCTTGCGGTCGCGCCGGTGCAGCACCTCGAGCGCCTCGTGAGGATCGCGGGTCTCCAGGTGCACCGTCTCGGCGCGGTCGTTGAACACCCGGAGCCCGGGCCGGAGCGCCCGGGTGCCCATCACCGCGCGCAGGGGCTGGTGGGTCAGGGCGTCGTCGTACTCGTCGCGCACGGTGAGCTCGGGGTCGTCGGCCTCCGCGGTGCCGGTGCCGACGAGCACCACGTCGCACTGCGCGCGCAGGCGGTGCGCGTCGACGCGGGCGGGGCGCGAGGTGATCCACCGGCTGCTGCCGTCGGCCGCCGCGCTGCGACCGTCCAGCGTGGTGGCGAGCTTCCAGGTGACGAAGGGGCGGTCGTGCTCCACCGCGAACGTCCAGGCCCGGTTGAGTCGGCGTGCTTCCCGCTCCATCAGGCCGAACTCCACCTCGATGCCCGCCGCGCGCAGGGTGGCCTCGCCACCCTGGGCGACCGGGTTGGGGTCGGGCTGGGCGAACACCACGCGGCTGACGCCCGCCTCGACCAGTGCCTGCGAGCAGGGCCCCGTGCGGCCGGTGTGGTTGCACGGCTCGAGGGTGACCACGGCGGTGCCGCCGCGCGCGGCGGCACCCGCCTCCGTGAGCGCCGCCACCTCGGCGTGCGGGTGTCCGGCGCCGCGGTGGAAGCCCTCGGCGACCGGCACCCCGTCGGCGCCGAGCAGGACGCAGCCCACGCGCGGGTTGGGGCCGAGGGGGACGCCGGGGGTGGCAGCGAGGTCGAGGGCCCGATGCATCGCGTGCTGCTCCGCCGCCGAGAAGCCCATCGTCCGTCCTCACCTGTCCACGCGGACCCCGGGGACAGGCGACTCACGACATCGCGTCGCGGACGACCTGCGTGCGTCTTCTCATCCGGACTTTGACCGTCGGTCCAGGAGTTCCACCTGGTCAACCGGCCCCCTTGCGGGAACCGGGTCGCGGACTTCCAGGCGTTGCGGGTGCAACGCCAGGTCACCGCCGGTGCGGAGTTCCACCGCCCCCAGAGCACGCGAGCTGTTCACTCGTCACGAACGAGTCTGCCACAGCGCCCGTCCGTGTCGCCGGTGACGTTGCTCACCGGCGACGGCCGCTCTCAGGAGAAGGAGTCCGGGGTGATCGTCGGCCGGGTCTCCCCGTAGAGCCACTGGTCGAAGTAGTCGGCCAGCAGCTTGCGCTGCGGTCCGGTCAGCTGCGAGCGCTTGATCGCGAGGTCGACGAACTCGGCGGTGGAGATGTTGTCGTGCTCGAACTTCCGCGTCATCTCCTTGGCGAACCGGAAGAACGTGCGGTCGCCGACGATCTCGCGGTATCCCTGCACGGTCATCGCGCCGCGCTGGTAGGTCGGGAAGAACGCGAACAGGTTGGCAGGATCGCCGTCCAGCACCGCGGGCGCCATCTCCCAGTCCTCGGCCGGCGTGTCGGCGTAGAGGGTGTCGAAGCGGGTCGCGGGGTCGGTGCCGCCGGCCTCGCGGAACTGCCAGTACCACGCCGCCCAGTTCGCCCAGCCCTCGTTGAACCAGATGTCGCTCCACTGCGCGAGCGTCACGCTGTTGCCGACCCACTGGTGCGCGAGCTCGTGGAGCTGCGTGCCGATGTTGATCGACGGGTTGCCCGAGGTGAAGCCGCCTGCGTAGTGCGGCTTGGTCTGCACCTCGAGGGCGTAGCCGACGCCCGCGGCGCGGTCCGCGACTGCGCCCGTGGAGTCGAAGGGGTAGGGACCGAAGAGCTCGCTGAGGAAGTTGACCTGGCTCTCGGCACGGTCCAGCGACGTCTGGATCGCGGCCTTCTGCGCGGGCGTGGCGCTGCTGTCGACCGCGTTGTAGACCGGCAGCGTCCGCCCGGTCGACGTCTCGTGCATCGTGGTCTCGGTGTAGTCGAAGTCGCCCACCGTCGCCGTGGTGAGGTACGTCGCCGTCGGGTCGTCCTCGGTCCAGCGCCACGTCGTCGTGCCGTCGCCGTGGGGGGTCCGGGAGACCAGCTCGCCGACGCCGAGCGCGGTCTTGGCGCTCGGCACCGTGATCCGGGTGTCGAAGGTGGCCTTGTCCGAGGGGTAGTTGTTGGAGGGGAACCAGCTCTGGGCGCCCATCGGCTCGTTGACCACGAAGGCGCCGTCGCACGTCTGCGGCGGGTTCAGCGGATAGCACGCCCGGATCCAGCCCTCGATGGACTCGTCGGGGTCGGTGATCTCCACAGGGGTGCCGCTGTAGCTGACCTGCACGTCGAACTCGTGGCCGACCTTGGGCCGGGACGTGGCGCTGGGCGTCACCACCAGCTTCATCGGCTGGGTGACGTCCGGGCTCGTGCTCAGGTCCGGGGTGGCCTCCTCGAAGGCGAAGTCCGCGGCGCGCCCGTCCACGCTCACCCCGAGCACCTCGAGGTCGTCCTGGAAGTCGAGGCTGAACTCCGAGAGGGTGCGCAGGGCCTTGGCGCGCATGGTGGTCGACGCGGCGTCGAAGTGGTTGGTGGCCGGGTCGTAGTCGAGGTCGATCGTGTAGTGCCGGGCGTCGTACCCGCCGTTCCCGAGCTGCGGCAGCAGCGGGTCCCCCAGCGAGCGGGACCCGGCGGCCGGCTTGCCCTTGGCCTCGGGCTCCGCCTGTGCCGCGCCGGCGAGGGGTACGGCCACCAGGGCCAGGGCGAGCGAGAGTCCGGTGAGGCGAGCGCGCGTCGCAGTCATGCCCCTCGTCCTACCACCTCTGCTCCGGAGTGCGCCACGGCTGTTCTGGACCAGTACGCCGACCGCGCTCCGGCCCCGGGTCAGGCGGGAGCGGCCTTCAGCGGCCAGGACACGACGGTGCGGTGCTGCTCGGGCGGGGTGTCCGGGCCGGTCCAGTACTCCTCCCACATCAGCCCGGCCTCGTCCACCTCACGACCCCGGGAGCGGGCTCCCTCCTGGATCGCGTCATAGGCCTTGCCCAGCTGCTCGTAGGGTCCGACGTGCGTCGTGGTCGCCACCTCGACCGCGGGCAGCTGCAGCGGCTCGACACCGTCCCCCGCCTCGATCGGCCCGGAGACCACGAACCCCATCGCGACGTGGAAGACGACCTCGCCCGTGCCGTAGCAGGCCACCGCCGGACCCTCGGTGCCGATGCCGAGAGCGGCGAGACGCGCCGCGACGGTGCCGAAGGCCTGTCCCGCCCGCGCGCCCATCTCCTCGGGACGTGCGTCGAAGCGGGTGACGGCCAGGTGCCGCCCCGGCTCGCGCATGATCGTGATCTCGTAGGCCATCGGACCCTCCTCGCCGTCAGGCTCACGCTAGGACCGCGCGATGGTGCCGGGACAGGGACCTACGGCCCTGCCGGAGTGAGCCCTGCCGGTGCCACGTTGGGTGGGTCCAGGCGGGAGGGTGAGCCATGACCGACGTCTCCGCAGGAAAGAGCAGCACGCCGAGCCTGCCGGCGGCCGGGTGGTACGACGACCGCGACGCCGCCGGCCAGCTGCGCTACTGGGACGGCACCCGGTGGACGGACTCGCGGGTGCCGAGGCCACCCGCCCAGCGGTCGCCGGAGCCACCGGAGGCGACGGCACCGGAGCCACCTGCAGCCACGCCACCGTCGGCGCGGGCTGCGGCACCGACCCCGAGCCCTCCGCGACGAACCCGGACCCGGGACCTCACCACCTCGCTGCTCGTCGGTGTCCCCGCCACCGTGGGAGGCCTCCTCGTCGTCGTGGGCGTCTTCCCCGACTTCGTCGACGGCTACGGCAAGAGCGACATGTCCTCGTCCCACGAGGCCGTGGAGCTCCTGCCGGGCCTGGTCTACCTGGTGCTCGGCGTGCTCGCCCTGGTCGGGCTCGTCCGCTTCGCCTCCCCGGTGCTGCTCGGTGTGACCCTCGGCTACGTCCCGTTGTGGCTGCACCTGCCGCTGCAGGTGGTCGACATCAGGAGCCTCCAGGACCTCGTCCTCGACAGCGGCAGCGTCGGGTTCTACCTCCAGGCGCTGGGAATCGCCCTCGCCACCGTCGGCGCCGTGATCGGGCTCGTGGTGACGCGCCCTCAGCGAACGGCTTCGGCGGCCGCCACCACGTCGACGAGCCCGTAGCCCTTGTCGAAGCTCGTGGTCCCGACCGGCCCGTTCTCGTAGGGCGCGCCGTCGGCGTACTTGTACGCCGTGGTCTTCAGCGCGTTCTCGACCTGTGCCGGCGTCGCCGACGGGTTGGCCTGGAACAGCTGCGCCACGATGCCGGCGATGTGCGGGGCGGCCATCGAGGTGCCGCTGATCGTGTTGAAGGTGCCGATGTCGAGGACCCCCGGCCCGTTGTGCGGGTCCATCCCGGTGGAGCAGATCAGCAGGTAGGGACGGCACGACGAGGTGATGTTCTCGCCCGGGGCGGAGATGTCGGGGTAGGTCGACTGGTCGCCGGCCTTTCCGCGCGAGGAGTAGTCCGAGACGCGGCCGTCGCGGGTGCCGTTGTCGAGGTCGAAGTACGACGCCACCGAGATGATGCCGCCGGTCGGGTCCATCCCGGGCGGGTTGGACAGGTTCGCCGAGCCGTCACCGCCGTCGTTGCCGTTGGCCCACACCGTCACGACGCCCTCGGCCGCCAGCGCGCGCTGGAGCTTCACCGTCGCCGACTGGGGGTCGAACTCGCCGCCGCCGGTGGGGCCGTAGGAGTTGTTGGTCACCTTGATCGGCGGGCACGTCGAGGCGGGGATGCCGCCGCCACACGGGGCCGCGTGGTTCTCCAGCACCCAGTTCAGGGCGGCGTCGGCGCCGAGGATGACGATGCCGGCGCCGGTGGAGACCGAGACCAGCTTGGCGCCGGGTGCCGCACCCTGGAGCTTCTCGCCGGAGCTCAGGGTCGTGGGCCGGCCGGCGACGATGCCGTTGACGTGGGTGCCGTGGCCGCCGACCGACAGGGTGTCGGTGTCGACCGAGCTGGGCACCTTCTGGACCGTGCACAGGGTCTCGGTGGGCTCGCACAGGGTCTTCATGTTGGCGACCACGGCGCTGCCGCCGCCGGCCTCCTTGAAGTAGGGGTGGGTCGGGTCGACCCCGGAGTCGATGACCGCCACGGAGACGCCCTTGCCGGTGAGCGGGCTGCCGTCGGCCCCGGTCAGCGTCTGGGTGGCCTCGTAGCCGCGGGTGGCCTTGTTGGAGGTCTCCTGGAAGAACTCGATGGGCTGGGCGCCGGCCTCGACGTACTCCACGCCGGGCTGCGAGCGGAGCGCCTGGATCTGCGACTTGGTGCCGAGGGCGCCGACCACGTCGATCTTGCGGAAGGTCACGGTCTTGCGCATGCCGGTCGCGGTGACCGCCCGGTCCGCGTCGGCGAGCGAGGCGCCGTGGACCAACACCGTCGTCTTCCCGGTCAGCGAGGTGAGCTGCGTGGTGAGGTAGGACGAGAGGTCCGCGTCCTGGCCGGCCGCCCCGGCCGGGCTCGGCGCCGCGAGTCCGAGAGCGAGGACGGCTGCCGCGCCGGCGGCCACAGAGGTGGGGATACGAAGTCGCACCGAGGGTTCTCCTTGCCCGGGGCCATCACGGCGTGCCAACTGCTCCGGTCGGCCGGAGCGCCGCGTGGCTGTGGGTCCCTCAACGAGCGACGGTGTCCCGGGTCACGGCCCGGTTTCGGGCGTTTTCAGTCGCGCGCCGGGGCGGCCTCGGCGGCGCGTGCGCGCAGCTGCTGCACCATCGCGTCCGGGTCCTCGGCGGAGTAGACGGCCGAGCCGGCGACGAAGACGTCGGCCCCCGCCTCCGCGCAGCGCTCGACGGTCTCCAGCGAGACGCCTCCGTCCACCTGCAGCCACACCTCGAGGCCGGCCGCGGAGATCAGCTCGCGGGCCCTGCGGATCTTGGGCAGGCACAGGTCGAGGAACTTCTGGCCGCCGAACCCGGGCTCGACCGTCATCACCAGCAGCATGTCGAGCTCGCCGAGCATGTCGGCGTACGGCTCGACCGGGGTGGCAGGCTTGAGCGCCATCGAGGCGCGCGCACCCTTCGCCCGCAGCTCGCGCGCCAGGCGCACCGGCGCCCGCGCGGCCTCGGCGTGGAAGGTGACCGAGCCGGCACCGGCCTCGGCGTACGCCGGCGCCCACCGGTCGGGGTCCTCGATCATCAGGTGCGTGTCGAGGGGCAGGTCGGTCGCCTTGGCGAGACTCTCCACGACGGGCAGGCCGAGGGTCAGGTTGGGGACGAACTGGTTGTCCATCACGTCGACGTGCACCCAGTCCGCGCTGGGGATCCTGGCCACCTCGTCGGCGAGGCGGGAGAGGTCGGCGTTGAGGATGCTGGGGGTGATCTGGAGGGCCATGGTGGCTCGATCCTAGGGCCGCCCGGACCGGCGCCGGACGCCCGGCGGCGTGGTCGCGGCGACGAGCGGCGCCCGGAATACACCGAGGTGCGGCATTGCTGTGGCCCGGGGCGCCGTGCCGGCGCTCCTCGGCGGGGGGCCTCTGCCTGCGCAGACTCCGAGCAGCGCCCGCCGCCGAGCGCGACCGACACGAGAGGAAACCATGTCCACCACCATCGACAGCAGCGGCTCCCGGGCCGTCCCGGGTGCCGTCGACGGAACGCCGCCCGGCGACGCGTCCGCACCCGACAGGCCGGCCCTGCGGGAGGCCGGCGCACCCCAGCTCGGCGTCACCGCCGTGGGGGCAGTGGCCACCCTCGCTCTCGGCTGGCTCATCCTGCACCGGTCCGGCGAGGTGCCGGCGGTCCTCTTCGCGATCGGAGTCGGCCCTCGGCTTCGTGCTCTTCCACAGCCGGTTCGGCTTCACCTCGGCCTGGCGCCAGCTGGCCGCCGTACGCCAGGGCAAGGGGCTGCGCGCCCACATGCTGATGATCGGGGTCGCGGCGACCCTGTTCGCACCGATCCTCGCCGGCGGGGTCGGCTGGCAGGGCGCTCCCACGTCCGCCTCGCTGGCGCCGATCGGCTTCGGCGTCGTCGTCGGCTCGTTCCTGTTCGGGCTCGGCATGCAGATCGGCGGCGCCTGCGCCTCGGGCACCCTGTTCGCCGTCGGGAGCGGACAGACCGCGATCGTGATCACGCTGCTCGGCTTCATCGCGGGCTCGGTCATCGGGGCGCTGCACTTCCCCTGGTGGACCGACGACCTGCCCAGCCACGCCCCGGTCTCGCTGGCCGACCAGCCCCTGGGCTACCTCGGCGCCTGGCTGATCACGATGGCGATCATCGCCGCGGTCGTCGGCGCTCACCTACGTCCTGGGCCGTGGGCGCCGGGTCCCGCCGGTCGACCGCGCTCCGGTCGCCAGGGGGCTGGCCCGCGCCGTCCGCGGCTCCTGGCCGCTGTGGGTCGGGGCCCTGCTGCTGGCCGGTCTCAACGCCCTGACCCTGTGGGTCTCCGGCGGCGCGTGGGGCGTCACGTCCGCGTTCGCGCTGTGGGGCTCGAAGCTCCTCGACGCCGTCGGGGTCGACGTCACCTCGTGGCCGTACTGGGCCGACCCGTCCAACGCAGCGAAGTACCAGGCCGGCTGGCTCGCCGAGAAGACCTCGGTGATGGACCTCGGCATCATCCTCGGGGCCCTGGTCGCCTCGGCCCTGGCCGGGTCGTTCGTCCTGCACCGCCGGATCCCGGGGCGGCTGGCCCTCGGTGCGGTGGTCGGCGGCCTGCTGATGGGGTACGGCGCCCGGATCGCCTTCGGGTGCAACATCGGCGCCTACTTCGGCGGCATCGCCTCGTTCAGCCTGCACGGATGGCTGTGGGGCGTCCTGGCGCTCGCCGGGACCTTCGTCGGCCTGCGGCTGCGGCCGCTGTTCGGGCTGGCGAACCCGAGGCCGGAGGACTCGGTCTGCTGAGGCCGGTCCGCTGGCCGGTCTGCTGAGCCCGGTCCGCTGAGCCAGGTCTGCTTGCCGGGCCCGGTCAGGTCCGGCGGAGCAGCGCCATGAACATCGCGTCGGTGCCGTGCCGGTGCGGCCACAGCTGCACGGCACCGGCGAGGTGCGCCGACTCCGCGTCGACGGCCTCGGGCACCAGGTGCAGGGCGTCCTCCAGGCCGGCGTCCGCCCGGCCGCCGAGCACCGTCCGCACCACCCCAGCGGTCTCCTCCACCACCGGCGAGCAGGTGGCGTAGAGCACCACGCCACCCGCTCGCACCGAGTCCAGCGCGCTGTGGAGCAGGGCCTCCTGCAGCGGCACCAGCCCGACGACGTCCGCCGGGGTCCTGCGCCAGCGGCTCTCGGGCCGTCGGCGCAGGGCGCCGAGGCCGGTGCAGGGTGCGTCCACCAGCGCGCGGTCGAAGGTGTCGTGCGGCCAGGGCGGCTGCCGACCGTCGGCCACGACGACGTCGCCGCGGGTCGCGCGCAGCGCCTGGGCGACCAGCCGGGCGCGGTGCGGCTGGCGCTCCCCCGCGAGCAGGCGCGCTCCCCGCTGGGTCGCCAGTGCGGCCAGCAGGGCCGCCTTGCCCCCGGGCCCGGCGCAGAGGTCCAGCCAGCGCTCGTCACGGTCGCGCACGTCGGCCCGGGCCAGGGCGAGGGCGACGAGCTGCGAGCCGGCGTCCTGGACCCCGGCGCGCCCCTCGCGCACGGCCGGGACCTCCCCGGGGTCGCCGCCGGGCAGCAGGACGGCGAGCGGCGAGAGGGGGGTCTCGACAGGCTCGACCGACGGGGACGGCTCGACCGCGGAGGCTCGCCGCGCTCGGCGGCGAGCTCCTCGACCGTCGAGAGCCCCGGGCGCGCGACCAGGGTGACCCGGGGACGCTCGTTGTCCGCCCTGAGCAGGGCGTCGAGCTCCTCGGGCCGGTCCAGCGCCCGGGCGAGCGCCTCGACGACCCACTCGGGGTGCGAGCGGCGTACGGCCGCCGACGCGCCGATGTTGTCCATCCAGCCGTCCAGGTCGTGCTCGGCGACCCTGCGCATCACGGCGTTGGTGAAGCCCGCGGGCCGGTGACCGACGCGGGCGCGGACCAGCTCGACCGTGCTCGTGACGGCGGCGTGGTCGGGAACGCGCATGGCGAGCAGCTGGTGCGCGCCGAGCCGGAGGGCGTCACGGACCGCTGGGTCCGGCGCCCGGCCCGGCGAGGTGGTCGATGACCGCGTCGTAGCTGCCCTGGCCGCGCAGCGTCCCGCCGACGAGCTCGGTGGCGAAGGCGGCGTCGCGGCCGGTGATGCGCCGCTCCCGCAGCAGCTGCGGCAGGACCAGGTTCGCGTAGGCGTCCCCGGTGCGCACCGCCTCCAGGACGTCGTACGCCGCCAGCCGCGCCGGGTCGACGGCGGGCGCGACGCGGGCCCCGTCGGGTGCCGCCGCGGGTCATCCGAGGAACTCGCGGACCAGTCGCTTCGGTGCCACCGCCAGCCACGCCTCGGTGATCACCTCCGCCAGCTCATCGCGGCTGATCTCCCCCAGCCGGGACTGCTGGACCAGCACGGCGTTGAAGCTGCGGAAGTGGTCGATGGTGAAGAACGGCCCGTCGGCCTCGACCAGGGCACGCTTGTCGTCCGCGTCGGCGGTGCGGATCACCAGCAGGTCGTCGTACGGCTCCCCCGTCGCCGGGTCGAGCGCGTCCTTGCGGGGCTCGCGGTGGAGCACGAAGCCGCGTCCCTTGCCGCCGCTGCCGCCGGGGACCAACCACGTCGGGACGGTGCCCCACGAGGTCCCGAACCACGTCTCGGGGAGGGAGCCGCAGATCTCGGCGACGTCCTCGGGCCGGGCCGGCGGCGAGGTGGGGTCGGTCATGGGCGCGACGCTACTCCGCGGCGCGGTCGTCCGAGCCGGCGTCGACCGGCTCCTCGACTGTGTCACCGAAGCTGGCGCCGGACTCCAGCCGCGCGCCGCGGGCCCAGTCGGCTGCGTCCATCTCCTTGCGCCCGTGGGCCTTGACCCGGCCGAGCTGGACGGGGCCGCTGCCGGTGCCGACGAAGACGGCCTGCTTGGTCACCTCGAGCGTGCCCGGCTCCAGCCGCTCGCGACCGACCGGGCGCACCGGCCCGAGCTTGATCCGCTCGCCGCGGAAGGTCGACCACGCTCCCGGCGCCGGCGTGCACGCCCGGACCCGGCGGTCGACGGCGATCGCCGCCTCCGACCAGTCCACGCGCGCGTCCTCGACGGTGATCTTCGGCGCGAGGCTGACCCCGTCGCCCGGCTGCTCGCGCGCCTCGAGGGTGCCGTCCTCGATGCCGTCGAGGGTCTGCACGAGCAGGCCCGCCCCGCCCTCGGCCAGCCGCTCGAGCAGGGCGCCGGCGGTGTCGTCGGGCCGGACCGTCTGCGTCATCAGCCCGAAGGTCGGACCGGCGTCGAGCGCCTCGACGATGCGGAACGTGGTCGCCCCGGTGACCTCGTCACCCGCCCAGATCGCGTGCTGCACGGGCGCGGCGCCGCGCCACGCGGGCAGCACCGAGAAGTGCAGGTTGACCCACCCGTGGGCGGGGATGTCGAGCGCCGAGCGGGGCAGCAGCGCACCGTAGGCCACCACCGGGCAGCAGTCGGGACGCAGGGCCCGCAGGGCGTCCTGGAAGTCGGCGTCGCGGGGGTGGCGCGGCTTGAGGACGGGCACGCCGAGCTCCTCGGCCCGCTGTGCCACCGGCGAGGCGACGAGGCGACGACCGCGCCCCGCCGGGGCGTCGGGCCGGGTGACGACGCCGACGAGCTCGTGCCGACTGGAGGACACGGCCTCGAGTGCCGGCACGGCCACCTCGGGGGTGCCGGCGAAGACGACGCGCACGCCCTAGATCCCCAGGCCGTTGGTGGGGTGCGGGGAGAGCCGCACCTGGGGCGAGGGCTCGCCGAACCACTCGGCCTCGCGGATGTAGCGCATCGCCTCCTTGCGCGCCTCGCGGTCGAGCCGGTCGATGAACAGGATGCCGTCGAGGTGGTCGGTCTCGTGCTGGATGGCGCGCGAGAGCATCTCGCTGCCCTCGACGAGGAGCGGCTCGCCATACATGTCGAAGCCGTGGGCGACCACCGACAGCGCGCGCTTGCAGTCGATGCTGAACCCCGGGATGGACAGGCAGCCCTCGGGGCCGTCCTGGAGGTCCTCGGACAGGGTCAGCTGGGGGTTGACGAGGTGGCCGAGCTCGCCGTCGACGTGCCAGGTGAACACGCGCAGGCCCACCCCGAGCTGGGGCGCGGCCAGCCCGGCCCCCGGGGCCTCGAGCATGGTGTCGGTCAGGTCGGAGACGAGCGTGCGCAGCTCCTTGTCGAAGTCCACGACCGGTGTCGCGGGGGTGCGCAGCACGGGGTCTCCGAACAGCCGGATCGGCCGGATCGACACGGGGTTCCTCCTCGGGTTCACCGGGGCGGGGGCACCGGCCGGGCCAGTCTAGGTGGGGGTCACCCGAGCTCTGCGGGGTCCACCTCCACCCGGACGTGGGGCAGCTTGCGGGTGGACCGCTGCGCCTGCAGCCCGCGCAGGGCCGCGGAGAGCGCGGGTCCGGCGCTGCGTGGCACGCGTACGACGTAGCGCACCGTCTCCTCGTCGCGGGCGTCCCAGCCGCCCTCCACCGGCACCGGCCCCAGCACCTCGGCGCCCGGCGGCAGCTGCAGCCCCGCCAGCGCCTGGTCGAGGTCCTCGGGCTCCCCGGTGACGGTGGCCACCCGGGAGGCGGGCGGCAGGTGGGCGGAGTGGCGCTCCTCGATCTCGCGCCGCGCGAGGCCGGCGGGGTCCCAGCGCACCAGGGCCTGCAGCCCGGGGTGGCCGGGCTCGCCGACCGCCAGCACCCGCCCGCCGCGACTGGCCGGCCGGACCAGCGCGGCTGCGTTGGCCCAGCGGCGCACGGCCTCCTCGGTGGCGCGCAGGTCGGAGCGGGCGAGCAGCAGCCAGGTGTCGAGCAGGACGACGGCGGCGTAGCCGTCGGGGGCCACCGGCTCGGCCCCGGGCGTGGCCACCACGATCGCCGGTTGGTAGTCGACCGTCGCCAGCACGCGGTCGCCCGAGGAGGACGTCCGGACGGGGACTCCCGGGATGGCCCGGCCGATCTCCTCGGCGGTGCGGGCGTCACCGAGGACGGGGGCGCGCAGCCCCCGCCCGCCGCACTCGGTGCACCGCCAGCCGGGGGCCGGGTGGGCGCACCACGCGCACTCCGGGGGTCGTTGCGGCCCGCGGACGCGCAGCGGCCCGTGGCACACCGCGCACTCCGCGGGGGTGCGGCACCGGTCGCAGGCCAGGCGGGTGGCGTAGCCGACCCGCGGGGCCTGCACGAGCACCGGACCGTGGTGCACGGCCTCGCGCAGCAGCGCGAGCGCCTCGCTGGGCAGCCGCGCGGTGCGGGCACCGGGGTCGCGCTCGAGGTCGCGGTCGGTGTCGCCGGTGATGCCGACGGCGATCCGCTGGCGCACCACGTCGCGGGGCGCCACGACCTCGGCGGCCCACCCGGTGCGCACGAGGTACTCCGCCTCGACGCTGCGGGCGTGGGCGGCGAGCAGCGCCGCGCAGCCGGTCTCCTGGGCCCGCATCAGCAGGATCTCGCGGGCGTGGGGGTACGGCGCCCGCGGCTCGTCGTGCAGGTCGTCGCCGTCGTCCCAGATGGCCACCAGCCCCAGGTCGCGCACCGGCGCGAAGGCGGCGGCGCGGTTGCCGATGACGATGCGGACCGCGCCCCTGCTCACGGCGAGGAACGCGCGGTAGCGGGCGGCCGGGCCGGCGTCGGCCGCCAGCACCACGTGGCGCCCCTCCCCCAGGCGCCGGGTGAGTGCGTCGTCGAGCCGGTCGACGTCGCGGTGGTCGGGCAGGCACACCAATGCGCCCCGGCCCGACAACGCGGTGGCCAGGACCGCCTCGGCGAGCAGGTCGGGCCAGTGGTCGCCCGGCACGACCGACCACACCAGCCGGGGCGACTCCCCGGACCGGAGCGCCTCGAGGGCCGCGGCCGCGCCGGCGTAGTGGTCGACCGGGGTGGCCTCGGTCCGGGTCGCCTCCGGCTCGCCGCCGACGGCGGGCGCCGGGGCCGACGGCTGCTTCTCGACGCCTGCGTGGCGCGGCGGGACCGCGAGCCGCAGCACGTCGGAGCGGGTGCCGGCGTACCTCGCGGCGACGGCGCCGGTGAGCGCGGCGACGTCCGCGGTCAGCACGGGCTCGGGGCTGACCACGCGGCGCAGCGGCTGCAGCCGGCCGGTGTGCTCGGTGGTGGCGGCCCGCTCGATGACGAAGCCGTCCACGTCCTGGCCGGCGAAGCGGACCTTGACCCGCACCCCGGGCTGCGCGTCGGCCGACATCGACTCGGGGACGGCGTAGTCGAAGGGCCGGTCCAGGTGCGCCAGCGGCACGTCGACGAGCACCCGCGCCACCGGGTCGACCTCGGCCACGACGAGGGGTGGCTTCTCCTTCGGCGGCTTCGCCTTGCGCGCCACCGCCTTGACCCGCTCCGGCGGCGGGAGCAGCGCGGGCTGCTCGTCGTCTCCGGTGCTCACGCGGTCATGCTGTCACCCGCGGCCGACAGCGCACGGGGACGGGGCACCGGGCGCCCGCCACGACCCGTCGGAGGCCGGGCAGGACGAAACGGGCAGGGTTCACGGGCAATCCCTGATGTTCCGGGGTGAAGTTTCGCCCGTGAACGTCAGGGATCCCCGGCTCGCCGGGGAAACCAGCAGCCCGTCAGGCCCCCGCCGCGGCCTTCAGCTTCTCCGCCCGGTCGGTGCGCTCCCAGGTGAAGTCGGGGAGCTCGCGGCCGAAGTGGCCGTAGGCCGCGGTCTGGGCGTAGATCGGTCGCAGCAGGTCGAGGTCGCGGATGATCGCGGCCGGGCGCAGGTCGAACACCTCGAGCACGGCCTTCTGGATCACCTCGTCGGAGACGACGCCGGTGCCGAAGGTCTGCACGAAGACGCCGACTGGCTGGGCCTTGCCGATCGCGTAGGCGACCTGGACCTCGGCGCGGCGGGCCAGCCCGGCGGCGACGATGTTCTTGGCCACCCAGCGCATGGCGTACGCCGCGGACCGGTCGACCTTCGAGGGGTCCTTGCCGGAGAAGGCGCCGCCGCCGTGGCGGGCCATGCCGCCGTAGGTGTCGACGATGATCTTGCGCCCGGTGAGCCCGGCGTCGCCCATCGGGCCACCCACCACGAACGTGCCGGTCGGGTTGACCAGCAGGCGGTAGTCGTCGGAGGGGATGTCGAAGTCCGCGAGCACCGGCTCGATCACGTGCTGCTTGATGTCGGGGGTGAGCTGGTTCTCGAGGTCGACGTCACCGGCGTGCTGGGTCGAGAGCACCACGGTGTCGACGCGGACGGGACGGTCCTGCTCGTCGTACTCGATGGTGACCTGGGTCTTGCCGTCGGGACGCAGGTAGTGGAGGGTGCCGTCCTTGCGCACCGCGGTGAGCCGCTCGGAGAGCCGGTGGGCGATGGTGATCGGCAGCGGCATCAGCTCGGGGGTGTCGTCGGAGGCGTAGCCGAACATCAGGCCCTGGTCGCCCGCGCCCTGGCGGTCGAGCTCGTCGTCGGAGGAGCCCACCCGCGACTCGTGGCCGTGGTCGACGCCCGCGGCGATGTCGAGGGACTGGCCGCCGATGGCCACCTGGACACCGCAGGACTTGCCGTCGAAGCCCTTGTCGGAGGAGTCGTAGCCGATCGAGAGGATCTTGTCGCGCACGAGCTCGGCCACAGGGGCGTAGGCGTTCGTCCGGACCTCCCCGGCGACCACGACGAGGCCGGTGGTGAGCATCGTCTCCACCGCGACGCGCAGGTTCTTGGTGTCGCTGTCGTGGGCGAGCAGGTAGTCCAGGACCGTGTCGCTGATCGCGTCCGCGATCTTGTCCGGGTGACCCTCGGTCACGGACTCGGAGGTGAACAAGCGTCCAGTCACTGCGTCTTCTCCTGCACGGGGTGTAGGCCTTGAGTCTGGTAGTGGACCCGCGGGGTCCTGGGGCCGGGTCGCGGCGCGTCCCGAGCCTAACCGACCGGTCCGCAGGCCGGACCGACGTCTCAGGGAGTGTCCGGGCTCACACTCGGCCTCACACCCGGACTCACCTCTGGGGCAGCAGCTCCAGCACGCGGTCCCAGATGACGTGGGCCAGGGCGGCCTTCGAGCCGCGCGGGACGGGCACGGCGGAGCCGTCGGCGGCCAGCACGACCGCCTCGTTGTCCTCGGCCCCGAACACCGCTCCCCCGCCGACGTCGTTGACGACCAGCAGGTCGCACCCCTTGCGGGCGAGCTTGGCCCGCGCGTGGTCCATCACCGACCCGGCGGCGTCACCGGTCTCGGCGGCGAACCCGACCACGACGATGCGCTCGTTGGGCCGCTCGGCGGCCAGGCCGGCGAGGATGTCGGGGTTCTGGGCCAGCGCGATCTGCGGGGTGCTGCCGTCCTCGGCCTTCTTGATCTTGGTGGTGGCGGCCTCGAGCGGGCGGAAGTCGGCCGGGGCCGCCGCCATCACCACGGCGTCCGCGTCGGCGCTCGCCTCCACGACGTGCGCCTGCAGCTGTGCGGTCGTCTCGACCCGGACCACCTTGACCCCGGCCGGGTCGGGCAGGGCGACGTTGGCGGCGACGAGGGTGACCTCGGCCCCCCTTGCCGCGGCCGTGCGGGCCAGGGCGTAGCCCTGCCGGCCCGAGGACCGGTTGCCGATGAACCGGACGGGGTCGAGGTACTCCCGGGTGCCGCCGGCGGAGACCACGACCCGTCGCCCGGCGAGGTCCTGGGCGGCCGCCCCGCCGTGCTCCTCGCCGCGGGACAGCACGTCGGTGGCCAGCGCGAAGATCTCACCGGGGTCGGGCAGCCGGCCCTTGCCGCTGTCGGCACCGGTCAGCCGGCCCTCCGCGGGCTCCACGACGACCGTGCCGCGGTCGCGCAGGGTGGCGACGTTGGCCTGGGTGGCGGGGTGCTCCCACATCTCGGTGTGCATCGCCGGTGCGAGCACCACCGGGCACCGCGCGGTGAGCAAGGTGTTGGTGAGCAGGTCGTCGGCCAGGCCGTGCGCCGCCCTGGCGAGCAGGTCGGCGGTCGCCGGCGCGACCACCACCAGGTCGGCCGACTGCCCGATGCGCACGTGGGGCACCTCGTGGACGTCGGTCCACACCTCGGTGCTGACCGGCTTGCCGGACAGCGCCGCCCAGGTGGGCGCGCCCACGAACTGCAGCGCGGAGGCGGTCGGCACGACGGTCACGTCGTGGCCGGACTCGGTGAACAGGCGCAGGAGCTCGCACGCCTTGTACGCCGCGATGCCGCCGCTGACGCCGAGCACGACCCGACGCGGGGTGGCTCGCGACGACGTGACCGGCACGTCCTGCTGCGGACCGGTGCCCGGGACGGGCTCGGCGGGCTCCACGAGGCCTGCTAGATCACTCGACGGTCGGCTCGGCGGCCGGGGTCGGCGGCTGCGCCTCCACCGCGGCGACCAGCGCCTCGGCGGTGGCCTCCTCGGGGTCGATGTCCTCGCAGGTCAGCAGGTCGTCGTTGATCTCGCGCAGCGCGATCGACAGCGGCTTCTCCTGCACGTGGGTGTCCACGAGCGGACCGACGTACTCCAGCAGGCCCTCGCCGAGCTGGGAGTAGTACGCGTTGATCTGACGCGCACGCTTGGCGCTGTAGAGCACCAGCTTGTACTTGGAGTCGGTCTTGGTCAGCAGGTCGTCGATCGGGGGGTTGGTGATCCCCTCGGCGACGGGCTGCACGCCCTTGTGGGCACCGGACACGCTCATCGAGCCTCGCTAACGAAGATTGGTCGTGCAGTGACGGTCGGTGGACGGCGTCACTGCGCGGTCAGCGCCCGGGAGACGTCCCGGACCGCATCAACTCTACCAATTCCTCACCCGCGGCGTGAATCTGGCGGTTCACGACGGTGACGTCGAACTCCCGCTCGGCGGCCAGCTCGCCCCGCGCGGTCTCCAGCCGGCGCTCGCGCTCGGCCTCGTCCTCGGTGCCGCGACCGACGAGGCGGCGCACGAGCTCCTCCCACGAGGGCGGGGCCAGGAACACGAACAACGCCTCGGGCATCGCCTCGCGCACCTGACGCGCGCCCTGCAGGTCGATCTCGAGCAGCGCCGGGCGTCCGGCCGCCACGGCCTCCTCGACCGGGGCCCGCGGGGTGCCGTAGCGCGCGCCCCGGTGCACGACGGCCCACTCCAGCAGCTCCCCCGCGGCGACCATCCGGTCGAACTCCTCGTCGTCGACGAAGTGGTAGTGCACCCCGTCCTGCTCGCCGGGCCGGCGTCGCCGCGTGGTGGCCGAGACCGAGATCCAGATCTCCGGGTGGTGCTCGCGCACCCAAGCGGTGAGCGTGCCCTTGCCCACCGCCGTGGGCCCCGCGAGGACGGTCAGCCGGGAGGCCGTCGGTGTGCCTGTCGGGGCGGCGGTCCCGGCCGGCTCGGGGGCGTCGGTCACCGGCTCAGTCGGTGGAGAACTCGTCGACCAGGGCGGCCACCTGCTTGGCGCCCAGGCCGCGCACCCGGCGGGTCTCGGAGATCTTCAGCTTCTCCATCACCTGGCGCGCCCGGACCTTGCCGATGCCGGGCATCGACTGCAGCAGCTCGCTGACCCGCATCTTGCCGATCACCTCGTTGTGCTGGCCCTCGGAGACCACGTCGGCGAGGGAGGCACCCGAGTGCTTGAGGCGGTTCTTGACCTCCGCGCGCTCGCGGCGGGAGGCGGCTGCCTTGTCGAGTGCAGCCTGGCGCTGCTCGGGCGTGAGGGGCGGCAAGGCCACGGAGGATTCCTCGACTTCCTGCCCGGGCTGCTGCGGGCGGGTCTGCTGCGGGGGGCTGCGGATCGGGCTACGTACGCGCCGTCCGGACACGCGCAATCTAGCGACGGCGCCACGGCGGCTGCAACGCGGGATCCGCGCGTCGGGGCCTGGTCGAGACGAACGTCACGACCGCCGGCGGGGTCACAGGCCGAGGTTGATCTTGCACACGTCGCGGGCCTGCTGCTCGATGCCCGCCGCAGCCTGCACCACCTCCTCGGTGGTGATCTCCCCCGCGGCGTCCGCGATCGCCTTGCGATCGGAGTCCGCCAGGCCGGCGGGCGGCTTGCCGTCCTCGAAGTCCGCAGGCTCCACGCCCGCGTCGTCGAGTGCCCCGTCGAGGCCCTCGAGGGCGCCGAGGTAGGTCTGCCACTCGTCGGTGAGGTCGTCGGGCGCCTTCTCGGCGAGCTCGCGCAGCATCGACAGGTTGTCGAGCAGGGCCGTGGCCGACCCCGACTCGACCATCTCGGCGATCTTCTCGCGCCGCTGGCTCAACGCGTTGCAGTAGTCCTCGGTGGAGTCGCCCCCGCACCCGGTCAGCGTGAGCACCACCAGCCCGAGCAGGACGGCGAGCAGCCGGTGCGAGCGCCTCACCGAGTGCCCCGCAGGCGGTCGAACGCGTCGACCGAGCGGTGCACCGCGGCCACCAGTGCGGCGGGCTCGGGGCCGGCGCCGAGGATCTCCCGCGAGCTCGACGGGAGCACCAGGTCGAGGACGCCGGCGAAGATGCGGCGTACGTCGCCCGGGGTGCCGCCCTGGGCGCCGATCCCGGGGACCAGCAGCGGTCCGCCGACGGCGAGGTCCTCCTCGGTGTCGCCGATCGTGGCTCCCACCACGGCTCCGAAGGACCCCAGCGGCGAGGCGCCGGCGTTGAGGGCGCGCAGCTCGTCGAGCACCGTGCCGGCGACGGTGCGCCCGTCCCCCGTCCGGGCGTGCTGGAGCTGCGGGGCCTCGGGGTTGCTGGTGAGCGCCAGCACGAACACGCCCTTGTCGTGCCGCTGCGCGGTCTCGAGCATCGGCCGGAGGCTGCCGAAGCCGAGGAACGGGGTGGCGGTGATCGCGTCGACGACGAGTGGCGCGCGCGGGTCGAGGTAGGCGTCGGCGTACGCCTGGGCGGTGGAGCCGATGTCGCCGCGCTTGACGTCGAGGACGACCAGGGCGCCCGCCTCCCGGCAGGTGGCGACCACCTGCTCGAGGACCGCGATCCCGCGGGACCCGAACCGCTCGAAGAACGCCGACTGCGGCTTGACCGCGGCGACCTCGGGCGCCAGCGCCTCGGCGGCCCCGAGGGCGAACCGCTGCAGCCCGTCGACCGTGTCGGGCAGCCCCCAGGCCTCCAGCAGCCCGGCGTGCGGGTCGATCCCGGCGCACAGCGGGCCCCGCTCGTCCATCGCCGCCCGCAGGCGCGCTCCGAAGGTGGTGCTCATCGCTCGTCGGCCTCCTGGGGGGCTCGGGTCCGGAGGGCGGCGTTCATCCGGGCGGGCCACCACGGGCCCTCGTAGACGAAGGCGGTGTAGGCCTGCAGCAGGTCGGCCCCCGCGGCCAGCCGCTCGCGCGCGTCCTGCTCGGTGCTGATGCCGCCCACTCCGACCAGGGTCATCGCCGGACCGACCCGGTCCCGCAGCAGCCTCATCACCTCGGTGGCGCGGGCGCGCAGCGGCGGGCCGGACAGCCCTCCGGCGCCGGCCGTCTCGACCTGCTCCGGGCTGGAGGCCAGTCCCTCGCGCGAGATCGTGGTGTTGGTGGCCACCACGCCGTCCAGGCCGAGCGCGACCGCCAGGTCGGCGACCTCGAGCACCTCGTCGTCGGCGAGGTCGGGGGCGATCTTGACGAGCAGGGGCACGTGCCGGTCCGTCACGTCGTCCGCGCGCCGGCGTACGGCGGTCAGCAGCGGCTCCAGCCGACCGACGGCCTGGAGGTTCCGCAGGCCGGGGGTGTTCGGCGACGACACGTTGACGACCAGGTAGTCGGCGTGCGGGGCCAGCAGCGTGGCGCTCTTCTCGTAGTCGCCGACGGCCTCGTCCTCCGGCACGACCTTGGTCTTGCCGATGTTGATGCCGAGCGGCACGCCCGCGCGATGTCCGGTCCGCTCCACCCGACGTCCGGCGAGCCGGCGCGCGACGGCCTCGGCCCCGTCGTTGTTGAAGCCCATCCGGTTCACGATCGCCCGGTCGGCGGGCAGCCGGGCCAGCCGCGGCCGCGGGTTGCCGGGTTGCGGCTCACCGGTGACCGTGCCGACCTCGATGAAGGCGAACCCCATGTTGGCCAGCGCGTCGATCCCGACGGCGTTCTTGTCGAAGCCGGCAGCGAGCCCCAGCACGCCCGGGAAGTCCAGCCCCATCACCCGGGTGGTCCGCGTCGGGTCGACCTTGCTGATCCGCCCGCCGACGAGGCGCGTCACCGGCTGGGCGGCCCGGATCGCGCGGAACGCCGCGTGGTGCGCGCGCTCCGGGTCGACCCGGGTCAGCACGCCGTCGAAGAGCCGGCGGTAGACCGTCAACGGGCCCAGTCCTGCAGCGAGCGCACGCCGATGTCGTGGGCCCGCATCGCCTCGATGCCCTGCACCGCGGCGCCGAGGCCCTGGACCGTGGTGATGCACGGGATGTTCCCGCGGATCGCCGCGGTGCGGATCTCGTAGCCGTCCAGCCGCGGCGACCCACCGCTGGTCGAGCCGTGCGGGGTGTTCACCACGATGTCGACCTCGCCGTCGAGGATCCTGCCCACGATGGTCCTCTCACCGTCGGGCCCGTCCCCCTCGCTGTGCTTGCGCACCACGGTGGCGGAGACCCCGTTGCGGCGCAGCACCTCGGCGGTGCCGGCGGTCGCCAGGATCTCGTAGCCGAGGTCGGCCAGCCGCTTGACCGGGAAGATCATCGTCCGCTTGTCGCGGTTGGCCATCGAGACGAACACGCGCCCGGTCACCGGCAGCGGTCCGTACGCCGCCGTCTGCGCCTTCGCGAAGGCCTTGCCGAAGTCGGCGTCGAAGCCCATCACCTCGCCGGTCGAGCGCATCTCCGGGCCGAGCACGGCGTCGACCGTCTTGCCGTCGCTGGTCCGGAACCGGTTGAACGGCATCACGGCCTCCTTGACCGCGATCGGCGCGTCGCCGGGCAGGTCACCGCCGTCGCCGGTCGCGGGCAGCACGCCCGCCTCGCGCAGCGCGGCGATCGACTCGCCGAGCATCACCCGCGCGGCCGCCTTCGCCAGCGGAGCGGCGGTGGCCTTGGACACGAACGGCACGGTCCGGCTCGCCCGCGGGTTGGCCTCGAGGACGTAGAGGACGTCCGAGCCGAGCGCGAACTGGATGTTCAGCAGCCCGCGCACGCCGACCCCGCGGGCGATCGCCTCGGTCGCCTGCCGGATCCGGCCGATCTCCTCCCGGCCGAGCGTGATCGGCGGCAGCGCGCACGAGGAGTCGCCGGAGTGGATCCCGGCCTCCTCGATGTGCTCCATCACGCCACCGAGGAACAGCTCGCTGCCGTCGTACAGCGCGTCGACGTCGATCTCCACCGCGTCGTCGATGAAGCGGTCCACGAGCACCGGGTGCTCCGGGCTGATCTCGGTGGCGCGCTCGATGTAGCCGTGCAGCGAGTCGTCGTCGTAGACGATCTCCATGCCCCGGCCGCCCAGCACGTACGACGGCCGCACCAGCACCGGGTAGCCGATCCGGGCCGCGATCTCCTGCGCCTCGCCGAAGGTGGTGGCCATCCCGTGCTTGGGCGCCGGGAGCCCGGCCTCGGCCAGCACCCGGCCGAAGGCGCCACGCTCCTCGGCGAGGTGGATCGCCGCCGGCGGGGTCCCGACGATCTTCACCCCGGCGTCCTCCAGCCCCTGCGCCAGCCCGAGCGGGGTCTGGCCGCCGAGCTGGCAGATGACCCCGGCGACGGGGCCTGCCTGCTTCTCGGCGTGCACGATCTCCAGGACGTCCTCGAGGGTGAGCGGCTCGAAGTAGAGCCGGTCGGAGGTGTCGTAGTCGGTGGAGACCGTCTCGGGGTTGCAGTTGACCATCACGGTCTCGTAGCCCGCGCCGCCGTGCGAGGCCGACAGCGCCAGGCTGGCGTGCACGCAGGAGTAGTCGAACTCGATGCCCTGGCCGATCCGGTTGGGCCCGGAGCCGAGGATGATCACCGCCTCGCGCTCGCGCGGCTCGACCTCGGTCTCCTCGTCGTAGGAGGAGTAGTGGTAGGGCGTCCGGGCGGCGAACTCAGCGGCGCAGGTGTCCACGGTCTTGTAGACCGGGCGGACGCCGAGGGCGTGCCGCACCCCGCGGACGACGTCCTCCTTCATGTCGCGGATCCGCCCGAGCTGGGCGTCGGAGAACCCGTGCCGCTTGGCCCGCCGCAGCAGCGTCGGCGTCAGCTCGGGGGCGTCGATGATCTCCTGGGCGATCTCGTTGATCAGGCTGAGCTGGTCGACGAACCACGGGTCGATGCCGGTCGCCTCGTGGATCTCCTGGGCGGTCGCCTCCGCACGCAGCGCGTCCATCACCTTGCGCAGCCGGCCGTCGTGCGGCGTCGCGATCTCCTCGAGCAGCCCGGCCTTGTCGAGCTCGACGACCTTGTGGCTCCAGTCGAAGGGCGCCGAGGGGCTCTCCAGGCTGCGCAGCGCCTTCTGCAGCGCCTCGGTGAAGTTGCGCCCGATCGCCATCGCCTCGCCGACCGACTTCATGTGCGTGGTCAGCGTCGGGTCGGCGGCGGGGAACTTCTCGAACGCGAACCGCGGCACCTTGACCACGACGTAGTCGAGCGTCGGCTCGAACGCGGCCGGCGTGCTCTGCCCGTCCTCGCGGGTGGTGATGTCGTTGGGGATCTCGTCGAGCGTGTAGCCGATCGCCACCTTGGCCGCGATCTTCGCGATCGGGAACCCGGTCGCCTTGGAGGCCAGCGCGCTGGAGCGCGAGACGCGCGGGTTCATCTCGATGACCACCACGCGGCCGTCCTCGGGGTTGACCGCGAACTGGATGTTGCAGCCGCCGGTGTCGACACCCACCGAGCGGATGATCCCGATGGAGAGGTCGCGCAGGTGCTGGTACTCGCGGTCGGTCAGCGTCATCGCCGGCGCCACCGTGATCGAGTCGCCGGTGTGCACGCCCATCGGGTCGAGGTTCTCGATGGAGCACACGATCACCACGTTGTCGGCGGTGTCGCGCATCACCTCGAGCTCGTACTCCTTCCAGCCGATGATCGACTCCTCGAGGAGCACCTCGGTGGTCGGGCTGGCGTCGAGGCCCAGGCCCGCGATCCGGCGCAGGTCCTCCTCGTCGTAGGCCATCCCCGAGCCGGTGCCGCCCATCGTGAAGCTGGGCCTGACGACGACAGGGAAACCGAGCCCTCCGTCACCAGCGGCCGCCTCCAGGCATTCCTCCATCGAGTGGCAGATCACCGACTTCGCGACGCTGCCGCCGAGCTCCTCGACGATCTTCTTGAACGACTCGCGGTTCTCGCCCCGGTTGATCGCCTCGATGCTCGCGCCGATCAGCTCCACGCCGTACTTCTCGAGCACGCCGGCGCGGTCCAGCGCCATCGCGCAGTTCAGCGCCGTCTGCCCGCCCAGCGTCGCGAGCAACGCGTCGGGACGCTCCTTCTCGATCACCTTCTCGACGTACTCCGCGGTGATCGGCTCGACGTACGTCGCGTCGGCGAACTCCGGGTCGGTCATGATCGTCGCCGGGTTGGAGTTGACCAGCACCACCCGCAGCCCCTCGGCCTTGAGCACCCGGCACGCCTGCGTCCCGGAGTAGTCGAACTCGCAGGCCTGCCCGATGATGATCGGCCCCGAGCCGATCACCATCACGCTGCTGATGTCGTTCCGCCTGGGCATCAGTTGCCGCCTTCCGTGGTCAGGTCGCCGGTGCTGGACGCGCCGCCGGTATCCGCGTCGGCGGGCGCCCCGCCGGAGCCGGAGGCGCCGTCCGGGCCTCCGGGGGAAGCGTGGATGGGACTGGCCCCCCGGAGCGAGGAACGAGCGGAGGGGTGGTTGCGCCCCCCGGAGAGTCCGGACGACGCCGTAGGCGCAGGCGCCCCGGCCGCCGACGCGGGCGCCTCGCCCGCCAGGAGCTCGCAGAACCGGTCGAACAGGTACGCCGCATCGTGCGGACCGGCGGCGGCCTCCGGGTGGTACTGCACCGAGAAGCTCAACAGCCGCCCCTCGGCGTCACGCAGCTCGAGCCCCTCCACCACGTCGTCGTTGAGGCAGACGTGGCTCACCGAGGCGGTGCCGTACGGCGTCTCGGTGGGTCGATCCAGCGGCGCGTCGACCGCGAACCCGTGGTTGTGCGCGGTGACCTCCACCTTGCCGGTGGTGCGATCCATCACCGGCTGGTTGATGCCGCGGTGGCCGTACTTGAGCTTGTAGGTCCCGAACCCGAGTGCCCGGCCGAACAGCTGGTTGCCGAAGCAGATCCCGAAGTAGGGCAGGCCGGCCTCCAGCGCGCCACGGAGCAGCTCGACCTGCTGGGTGGTCGCCGCCGGGTCGCCGGGACCGTTGGAGAAGAACAGCCCGTCGGCCCCCGTCGCGACCACGTCGTCGAGAGACGCAGTGGCAGGAAGGACATGGACCTCGATGCCGCGCTCGGCCATCATCCGCGGGGTGTTGGCCTTGATGCCGAGGTCGACCGCTGCCACGGTGAACCGCTTCTCCCCCACGGCGGGCACCACGTAGGCCTCGGTCGTGGTGACCTCGTCGGCGAGCTCGGCGCCGGCCATCTCGGCGGACGCCCGGACCCGCTCGAGCAGCGCCTCGGGGTCGGTCGGTGCCCGAGGCGATGCCGACTCGCATCGCGCCGCGCTCGCGCAGGTGGCGGGTGAGCGCCCGGGTGTCGATCCCGCTGATCCCGACGACGCCCTGCTCGCGCAGCTCGTCGTCCAGGGACCGCGTCGAGCGCCAGTTGCTCGCCACGCGGGCGGGGTCGCGCACGACGTACCCGCTCACCCAGATGCGCCGCGACTCCTGGTCCTCGTCGTTGATGCCGGTGTTGCCGACGTGGGGGCTGGTCATCACCACGACCTGCCGGTGGTACGACGGGTCGGTGAGCGTCTCCTGGTAGCCGGTCATCCCGGTGGAGAACACCGCCTCGCCGAAGGTCTCCCCCTGCGCCCCGAAGGACTCCCCGCGGAAGACCCGACCGTCCTCGAGCACGAGGACCGCGTCCACGCCGCTAGCGCTGTCCTTCACGGTGGTCGGGCTGTCCTTCACGGTGGTTGAGCTTGTCGAAACCACTTACATCTCCTGCAGTCGTGAGTCCAGGACGGTCGGGGTGCCACCGAAGATCGTGCCCACCACCGCGCCGGTGAGCTTGCGCTCGTGCCAGGGGTTGTTGCGTGAGAGCGAGGCCGAGGCGGCCCGGTCGACGACGACGACCTTGTCGGGGTCGACCAGGGTGAGGTGGGCCGGCTGGCCGACCGACAGCGTGCCACCGTGGCCCTCCAGGCCCGCGATGCGGGCCGGGTTCTGGGACATCACCCGGGCCACGTCGGCCCACGTCATCGAGCCGGAGCGCACCATCACCTCGCTGACCACCGCGAGCGCGGTCTCGAGGCCGAGCATCCCGAAGGCGGCGTCGACGAACGCGTGCTCCTTGTCGTGCCGGGCGTGCGGGGCGTGGTCGGTGGCGACCGCGTCGATGGTGCCGTCGGCGAGCGCGTCGCGCAGCGCGGCGACGTCCTCGTCCGGCCGCAGCGGCGGGTTGACCTTGTAGACCGGGTCGTAGCCCGCGAGCAGGTCGGTGGTGAGCAGCAGGTGGTGGGGGGTGACCTCGGCGGTCACGTCGATGCCCTGGGCCTTGGCCCAGCGGATCACCTCGACCGACCCGGCGGTGGAGACGTGCGCGACGTGCACCCGGCTGCCGGTGTGGCGCGCCAGCATCACGTCGCGCGCCACGATCGTCTCCTCGGCGATGCCGGGCCAGCCCGGCAGGCCGAGGCGTCCGGAGAGCTCCCCCTCGTGGCAGCAGGCCGTGGGGCCGGCCAGGTCGGGGTCCTGGGAGTGCTGGGAGATGACCCCGCCGAACGCGCGGACGTACTCCAGCGCCCGCCGCATCACCCGCGGGTCGTGCACGCACCGGCCGTCGTCGGAGAACACCCGCACCCTCGCCCGCGACCGCGCCATCAGGCCGAGCTCCGCGAGCTCGCGTCCCTCCAGGCCGTGGGTGACGGCGCCGACGGGCTGTACGTCGACCAGGCCGGCCGCCCGGCCGAGGTCGAGCACGCGCTCGGCCGCCTCGGCGGTGTCGGTGACCGGGGAGGTGTTCGCCATCGCCAGCACGGCCGTGAAGCCGCCCAGCGCGGCCGCCCGCGACCCGGTGAGCACGGTCTCGGCGTCCTCCCGGCCCGGCTCGCGCAGGTGGGTGTGCAGGTCGACCAGCCCGGGCAGGACGACCAGGCCGTCGGCGTCGACCACCTGTGCCCCGCCTGCGGTGGTCGAGCCGCTCGGGTCGAGCCGCTCCCGGTGGTCGAGCCTGTCGAGACCACCTCCCGGATCACGCCGTCCTCGACGACAGATGTCCGCGGCGCTCCTCGCCGAGCAGGGACGCACCCTTGATCACCAGCCGGCGGTCGCGGCTGTCGTTGCCTGGCGTGCTCATGCTGCGCTCCCTTCGCCGGCGAGCAGGTGGTAGAGGACGGCCATCCTGACCGCGACACCCGCCGAGACCTGGTCGAGGACCACGGACTGGGCGGCGTCGGCGGCGTCGGCGGCGATCTCGAGCCCGCGGTTCATCGGGCCCGGGTGGCAGATCGGGGCGTCGGGACGCAGCAGGGCCAGGCGCTCGCGGGTCAGGCCGTAGCCGACGGTGTACTCCCGCGCACTCGGGAAGTAGGCGCCGCTCATCCGCTCCCGCTGGACGCGCAGCATCATCACGGCATCGGCCTCGGGCAGCACCTCGTCGAGGTCGTGGGAGGTGGCGAACCCGGCGTCCTTCGACCAGGCCGTCACGCCCGCGGGCATCAGCGTGGGCGGCGCGACGACGGTGACCTGGGCGCCGAGCTTGCCCAGGAGCAGGATGTTGCTGCGGAAGACGCGGCTGTGGGTGAGGTCGCCGACGATCGCGACGTGCTTGTCCTCCAGCGAGCCCATCCGGCGCTGCAGCGTGTAGGCGTCGAGCAGCGCCTGGGTCGGGTGCTCGTGCGTCCCGTCGCCGGCGTTGATGACCACGGCGTCGGTCCACTGGCTGACCTGCCGGGCGGCGCCGCTCGCGCCGTGCCGGATCACCAGGCCGTCCACGCCCATCGCCGCGACCGTGAGCACGGTGTCGCGCAGGCTCTCGCCCTTGCTGACGCTGGACCCCTTCGCCGAGACGTTGATGACGTCGGCGGAGAGCCACTTGCCGGCGATCTCGAAGGACGACCGGGTGCGGGTGGAGTCCTCGAAGAACAGGTTCACCACGGTGCGGCCGCGCAGGGCGGGGAGCTTCTTCACCGACCGGTGCTGCACGTCGTGCATCTCGGCGGCCGTGTCGAACAGCGTGGCGACGTCGTCGGTGTCGAGGTCGTCGATGGAGAGCAGGTGCTTGTTCATGCGGCGCCTCCGCGGCTGGTCGGCTGGCCGGTCATCGGGGCGATCCGCACCTCGTCGTACCCGTCGGACTCCTCGAGCCGCACCATCACGCGCTCGCTGCGGGCGCTGGGGAGGTTCTTCCCGACGTGGTCGGCGCGGATGGGCAGCTCGCGGTGGCCACGGTCGACGAGCACGGCGAGGCTCACCGTGGCGGGCCGGCCGAGGTCGTTCATCGCGTCGAGGGCGGCCCGGACGGTGCGGCCGGAGAAGAGCACGTCGTCGACGAGGACGACCGCCTTGCCGTCGACGCCGCCGGGCGGCACCACGGTGTGCTGGGGGCCGCGCGTGGGGTGGTTGCGCAGGTCGTCGCGGTACATCGTCACGTCGAGCGCGCCCACCGGCACCTCGGCGCCCTCGACGTCGGCGATCCGGTCGGCGATGCGCTGCGCGAGGTGGACCCCGCGGGTCGGGATGCCGAGGAGGACGAGTCCGCCGACGCCCTTGTTGCGCTCGAGGATCTCGTGGGAGATGCGGGTGAGGGCCCGGGAGACGTCACGGGCGTCGAGGACGGTGCGTCCTTCGTCGGTGGTCGCGTCAGACGTGTGGTCTGGGACCGGCGGCTCGGCCAGAGGGTGCGTAGGCGCCATCGGCAGCGGACCTCCTTCTCCGCCTCACGGGACGGCTCGTTAAAGGATGTCGATCGAGGTGGACAGTAGCAGCCGTCGCCACGGCTTCCCGCACCGGCACGCGACCGTCCCGGCCCCGAACGACCCGTCATGTCCGGCGGCCCCCGATGCATGCCGGCCCGGCCCCTCGGGCACAGGAGAGGCATGACTCTGGATGTCCTTCTCGTCGGGGTCGGCCTCCTCGGGGTGCTCGTGGCCGCGCTCTCGGCCCGCATCCGCCAGCTGCCGGTCTCCGAGCCGCTCCTCGCCCTCCTGGTCGGGGTGCTGCTCGGGCCGCAGGTCGCCGACGTCCTGCCGCTGCCGCCGATCACTTCCTCGCACGCCACCGTCCACGAGGCGACCCGGGTCCTCCTCGCGATCTCCGTCACCGGGGTGGCGCTGCGCTACCCGTTCAGGTCGGTGCGCGCACGCGTGGGGCCGGTCGTCCTGCTGCTGGCGGTCGCCATGCCGGCCATGGCCCTGGTCTCCGCGGGACTGGCGGCCGGGATCCTCGGGCTCTCGCTGAGCGCAGCCCTGCTGCTGGGCACGGCGATCTGCCCCACCGACCCCGTGCTCGCCTCCAGCGTGGTCACCGGCGAGTCCGCCGAGGAGGACCTGCCGGCACGCGACCGGCAGGTGCTCTCCCTGGAGTCCGGCGCCAACGACGGGCTCGCCCTCCCCTTCGTGCTCGCCGCGATCGCCGTCGCCGGACCGATGACGGCCGGGGAGGCCGTGGGCGAGATGCTCTGGCAGGTGCTGGGCGCCGTCGTCCTGGGCGTGCTCGCCGGCTGGCTCGGCGGTCGCGCGCTCCGCGCGGGCGAGAAGTACGGCGCCACCTCCCAGGGGCCGATGCTCTTCTTCATCGTGCTCCTCGCCCTGCTCGTGCTGGGGCTCTCGGGCCTGCTCCACCTCGACGGCGTGCTCGCCGCCTTCGTCGCCGGTCTCGCCTTCAACCTGACCAGCACCGGCGACGAGCGCACCTCGGAGGTCGAGATCGACGAGGCGGTCAACCGGTTCGCCGTGCTGCCGATGTTCGTGCTGCTGGGCGCCACCATCCCGTGGGGCATCTGGCAGGACCTGGGCTGGCCCGTCCTCGTCCTCGCCCTCGCCGTGCTCGTGCTGCGCCGGGTGCCGGTCGTGGCGCTGCTGAAGCGCCCGCTGCGCCTGGGCCGGCCCGACGCGCTCTACCTCGGCTGGTTCGGGCCGGTGGGCGTCTCGGCCGTGTTCTACCTGACCCTCGAGGCCAAGGAGCTGGGCGTCTCCGAGCCGGTGCTGGGTGCCGGGGTGCTGATCGTGGCGCTCAGCACCGTGGCGCACGGGCTGACCTCCACGCTGGGACTGCGCCTCTACCGTCGGGCGACCGCTTCGGACGCGACCGACGAGCACTCGTCGCCCGGCTCGGCCCCGGTCTCCTCGTCCGCCGGCTGAGGACTCGCCTCCGGGCCGATCAGCGCGCTGCGTCGTACCACTGGAGGACGCGGAGGGCACGCAGGGTGTTCCACCTGCTGGGGCGCCCGTCTCGCGGGGCTCAGAGGATCCGCGCCAGGTCCAGCTGGTGCCCTCCCCTGCCCGCCTTCGTCGCGAGGTACCGCCCGTTGACCGACGAGACGTGCAGCCCGGTGGGGACGCGGCCGTCGACCCGGATGCCGGCAGCATCCAGCTGCGCGGCCTTGTCGGGATTGTTCGACAGCAGCTGCAACCGGTCGACGCCCAGGCACCGCAGCATCTGGACGGCGGCGGAGTAGTCCCGGTCGTCGTCGGCGAACCCCAGCGCGCGGTTGGCCTCGTAGGTGTCCAGCCCGGCCTCCTGCAGGGCGTAGGCGTCGATCTTGTTGTAGAGACCGATGCCCCGGCCCTCCTGCCGCAGGTACAGCAGGTACCCGCCTTCCTCGCAGATGCGCGCGACCGCCTCCTGCAGCTGCGGCCCGCAGTCACATCGTTCGCTCCCGAGGACGTCCCCGGTCAGGCACTCGCTGTGCAACCGCACCAGCGGGACGCCCGCCCCCGGCGACGGCCCGGCACCTGCCCGGTCGCCGAGCGCGAGCGCGACGTGCTCCCGGCCGTCGCGGAGCCCGTCGAAGCTGTACAGCAGGGCGGGGGTGAGCGAGCCGTCAGGCAGCCGGACCGGGAGCCGGACCTCTCGGCGGACCGTCGCGGCGGGGAGTGCAGGGAGCAAAGGACGTTCGCCTCTTCAGGAGATGGGGGTGGGGTCGCAGCGCGAGGACAACGCGTAGCGGAGCAGCACCACGTCGCCGATCTGGCGGGTCTCCACGAGGTGCGCGCGGTGTCCGGGGTTCCACGGGAACGTGCCGTCCCCGACGAACCGGTGTGCGCGTGAGGTGCCGACGAAGAACGGCGCGACGACCAGCTGCAGCTCGTCGGCGGTGCCGGTGGTGAGGAACTGGGTGTGCACCCGCCCACCGCCCTCCACCAGGAGCCGTCGGACTCCCCGGTCGTGCAGGTCCTCCGCCAGTCGGCGCACCTCGACCGGCTGGCCACCGTCGATGACGGTCGCGACCCCGGCCAGCCGTCGGCGTACCGCCGGGACCGCCCGGCGCTCGCAGTAGACGAGCTTCTCGCTGGTGCCCGTTGCGAAGAAGTCGCTGCACGCGTCGAGGCGGCCCTGCTCGGTGATCGTGACCTTGGCCGGCGTCTCCACGAGGCCGCGCAGGCGCCTCTGCTGCCGCAGCCCCGGGTCGCGCACCAGCAGCCGGGGGTTGTCCCTGCGGACGGTCGCCGCCCCGACGAGGATCGCGTCGCAGCCGGAGCGGACATGGTCCACCCGCGCCAGGTCCGCCTCGTTCGACAGCACCAGGCGATCCGGGGTCGCGCCGTCGAGGTAGCCGTCGAGCGAGACGCTGCAGCTGAGGATCGTGTAGGGGCGCTCAGGCACGAGAGCTCCCTCCCGCGAGCCCGGCACCGGATGGTGAGGCAGGGATCCCGGCCCCCCTCTCTCCGACGACGCGTGCCGACGTCGCGAGCACGACAGCGCCCGGCAGGCTCGCGACGAACACCATGGCGCCGTAGGCGACAGCGGTGGCGACTCCCTGAGCGGCGCCCAGCCCCGCTGAGGCGAACACCCAGGCGGCGGCGCCCTCGCGAGGTCCCCAGCCGGCGAGGTTCAGCGGCAGTCCGGCGGCGACCAGGACGACCACCGCCAGTGGCAGCAACGTGGTCAGCGGGGCGGTCGCGCCGACCACCCGGGCGGCGAGGAGGTACGTCGCCACGTGCCCGGTCACCGCCACCACCGAGGCGATCACGACGCCCGGCCAGGCACGCGGGACGAGGAGACCGGACCACAGGTCGTCGTGCACCACACGCAGGGCTCGTCCCGTCCACCCCCGCCGCACCGGCGGACGCCGGGCCGCAGACGCGCAGCACAGCGCCGTCGCGACGAGCAGCACGGTTGCCACCGGCATGGCCGGGGACAGCGGGGAGTCGAGCAGGAGCAGCACGACCACGGCGAGGACGACCTGCACCGACTGGCCGGCGAACCGCTCCCACGCGACGGCCCGGAGCGCGCGCCCGGTGGCGCCTGACTCGCGGCCGTGCAGGACGACCGCGGTGCAGGTCGCCGAGGACGCCGCCGGGGAGCACGGTGTTGAGGAACTGGCTGCGGTAGCAGGAGGCGACCGCGCGAGGCAGCCGGATCGCGACATCGAGCCCGTCGGCGACCAGACGCCACCGCCAGGCGCACGCGAGCGTGCTGAGGCCGGCGATGGCCGTGCCCAGGACCAGCGTCCGCAGGTCGAGCGCAGCCACCCCGGCCACGAACGGCCCGGTCCCGGTCCGCCAGGCCACCGCGCCGAGGACCGCCGCTCCGAGGACCTGACGCCAGGGAAGTCTCGGCCACCAGGAAGGCCTCGTCACGACGCCCCCTCCTGGAGGACCCGGCCGACCCGGTCGGCTGCCTGCGACCAGGTCGGCAGGCTCGCGCGGCGTCGCAGCGCCGCCCGACGCAGGGCGACCTGCCGGTCGGCCGCGGTCAGCCACAGCCGCAGCGTGCCGGCCAGCGCCGCGACGTCGTCCGGAGGCACGAGCAGGCCCGGGCGTGCGCCCTCGGCCGTGGACCCCAGTGCCTCCGGGACGCCACCCACGTCGGTCGCGATGACCGGGAGGCCGCGGGCGAGGGCCTCGGTGACGACCATGCCGTAGGTCTCCGCGCGACTGGCGAGCACGAGCACGTCCGCCTCCGCGTACGCCGACGGCGAGCTCGTCGCCGACCTTGGGGCCGGTGAGCAGGAACCGGGCCTCGAGGCCGGACTCACGAGCACGCGCACGCAGCTCGGCGACGAACTGCGGTGCAGGCGTCAGCGCACCGACGCACGTGCATCGCCAGGGAAGGTGGACGAGACGGGACAGCGCCGCGAGCAGCAGGTCCTGTCCCTTGGCCGGTGTCACCGCTGCGACGCAGACGATCGCGCCTCCCTGCCCGGTCCCGGTGGCCGGAGCAGCCTCGTCGACGCCGGGAGGCACCACGTGGACGCGCGTGGGGTCGAGGGCGTACGACTCCAGCAGCCCGGCCCTCGTCCAGCTGCTCGGGGTGACCACCGCCGCGGCAGCGCGCAGCACCTCGCACTCGGCGACGAGCGGGCCGTGCCGGTCGGCCAGGGAGCCCAAGGGCATGTGCATCAGGACCACGACCCGCAGCCGGCGGCAGGCGGGAACGACCACCTCCGGCAGCGTCGAGGCGACCAGGCCGTCGACCAGGACCAGCGAGTGGTCCGGCAGTGCCCGCAGGCGGCCGCCCAGGGCGTCGCGCCCGGTGGCGCCCGCCCACGGCCAGGCACCGGCCACCTCCTGGACGCGCACCGACCAGCCGGCGCACGCCAGCGCACGAGACAGCCGGCGGTCGTAGGTGTTCCCGCCGCTCGGGCGCAGCGGGTGGTCGATCCCCTCCGGGACCAGCACGTGAACCTGCTGCGCGGTGCTCACAGCGCCCGCTCGTAGCTCGCCGACGCGACGTGGGACTCGTGCAGGGTCACCGCGACAGCCGTCACGCCTGCCGCCGCACCGAGCGCTCCTGCGCGGATCCGCTCCACCAGCCGGTCGGCGACGTCACGTGCCAGCACCTCGGTGGTCGTGTTGGTGCCGGCGAACCTGCGGCTCCTCGTCGAGGTTCCGGTGCGTCAGCTCCGCCACCACCCCGTGCAGCGCCTGCGCGGCCCGATCGATGTCGACCAGGATCCCGCTCTCGTCGAGGCTCTCGCCGCGCAGCGTCGCGTCGACCACGAACGTCGCGCCGTGCAGCCGCTGGGCCGGCCCGAAGGCCTCCCCCCGCAGGCTGTGCGCCACCATCATGTGGTCGCGGACGGTCACGCCGAACACGGCACCTCCACGGTGTCGTAGGTCAGGGAGTGGCACAGCGCCGGGAGCTCGCGGGACACCAGCCGAGGCATCACGTCGGGGAGGGTCTCGAACGGGGAGTCGCCGGCGAGCAGGTGGTCGAACGCCGGGTCCCGGAGCAGCTCGAGGGCAAGTGCGAGGCGGTCGGCGGTCGTACGCCGCCCCCGCCGCGCGGGCGCCACCGTGCCCACCTGGCTGCTCCGGACTGCCAGCCTTCCGGAGTGGAAGCTGCCGCCGAGCCGCAGCTCCGTCCTGGCCTCGCCGTACCAGCTGAGCTCGACGACCGTGCCCTCCGTCGCCAGCAGGTCCAGGGAGTGCTGCAGTCCCGCGGAGGTGGCACTGGTGTGGAAGACCAGGTCGCGGTTCCCGGCCGTCCGGTCGGGCACGGTGAACTCCACGCCCAGGCCCTCGGCCACGTCGGCACGCGAGGGGTCGACGTCGACGAGCGTGACGCAGACGCCGGGGATGCGGGTGAGCAGCCGGGCCAGGCAGCAGCCCACGCTCCCGGCCCCGACCACCGCCACCCGGTCACCGACGAGCGGCGCGGCGTCCCACAGCGCGTTGACCGCGGTCTCGACGATGCCGGCGAGCACCGCCCGCGGCACGGGCACGTCCTCGGGCACGACGGCGACAGCGGAGGCCGGCACGACGTACGCCGTCTGGTGCGGGTGGAGGCAGAAGACCGTGCGGCCGCGCAGGTGCGGAGGGCCCTCCTCCACGAGGCCCACGCTGAGGTAGCCGTACTTGACCGGTCCGGGGAAGTCCCCGTCCTGGAAGGGCGCACGCATCACGTCGTACTGGCTCGGCGGCACCTGCCCGCCGAACACGAGGCTCTCGGTCCCCCGGCTCACCGCGGACCGGAGCGTCCGGACGGCCACCTCGTCGGGACACGGCGCCGGCAGCGTGGTCCGTCGGATCTCACCCACGCCCGGCTCGCGCAACCAGAACGCCAGTGCCTCTGTCTGCATCCCGACCGCCTCCTGGCCTCTTCGCGGTGAACCGAGGGAACCGTCCCCCTCGTTCGAAGACGTGACGAAGCTCCCTGCTCGTCCATGTCAGACGGAGTGGTCGTGCCCACGGTTCAACGCCATCGCGCATCGCGACGGTTCGCGCTCGTCCCGGTGCTGACGACGGTCCTGGCGACCGCTCTGGTCCTCGTCGCGCTCACCCGTCCCGCACCGGTGGCAGGACCTCGCCCCCGGAGCGTTCCTGCGGTTGCCGGTGGAGGCGGTCGTGTACCTGGCGGTGGTGCTGGCCCTGCCACCGCGCCGGCGCCGTCTGCGGACGGTCCTCGCCGTCGTCGCCGGCTCCGCGCTCGGCCTCACCGCGACCCTCAGGGTCCTCGACGTCGGGTTCGTCGCGGCGTTGAACCGGCCGTTCGACCCGCTGATCGACTGGCGCTACGCCGGATCCCTGGTGGAGACCCTCCGGGGCTCGGTCGGCGGCGCAGTGGGGGTGGCGCTGCTCGTGCTGGCCGGCCTGCTCGTCGTCGCTCTGCTGGTGCTGCTCCCGCTCTCGGTCGTGCGGGTCACTCGCCTCGTGTGCCGGCACCGGGGTACGGCGCTCCGGGTGGTGGCGGGACTCGCGGCTCTCTGGCTCGCCCTCACCGTCCTCGACGTCCGCACGGACGCGGGCCCGCTGGCCAGCTGGGACTCCGCTGCCTACGCGTACGGGCAGGTGACCCGCATCCCCTCGGAGCTGGCGGACCAGCGCGAGTTCGCCCGCGCCGCCGAGACCGACCCGCTCCGTGACACGCCCGCCGAGGACCTGCTGACCGGCCTGCGTGGCAAGGACGTGCTCTTCGTGTTCGTCGAGAGCTTCGGCCGCGTGGCGGTCGAGGACCCGAGCATCGGACCCGGCGTCGACGCGGTCCTCGACTCGGGCACCCGACGGCTGGAGAGGGCCGGCCTCGCCAGCCGGAGCGCCTTCCTCACCTCCCCCACCTTCGGTGCCCTGAGCTGGCTCGCGCACTCGACGCTGCAGTCGGGACTGTGGGTCGACAGCCAGCAGCGCTACGACCACCTCGTCACGAGCCGCCGCCTGACCCTGAGCAGGCTCTTCGCGCGAGCCGGGTGGCGCACGGTGGCCGACGTCCCGGCCAACACCCGGGACTGGCCCCAGGGCGCCTTCTACGGCTTCGACCACGTGTACGACTCGCGCAACGTGGGCTACCGGGGCCCGAGGTTCGGCTACCCGACGATGCCGGACCAGTTCACCCTGGACGCCTTCCACCGCCTCGAGCTGGCACCCACGGGCCGGCGGCCGGTGATGGCCGAGATCGACCTGATCACCAGCCACGCGCCGTGGTCGCGGACGCCGCGGATGGTTCCGCAGTCCAGGGTCGGCGACGGCTCGGTGTACGACGGGATGCCCGAGCAGCTGCCGTCGGAGACCGACATCTGGCCCTCCCCGACACGGGTCCGGGCGGCGTACGGCCATGCGATCGAGTACTCGCTGCGGGCGATGCTGTCGTTCCTGACCACCTACCGCGATCGGGACCTGGTCGTCGTCATGCTCGGCGACCACCAGCCCGCGAGCATCGTGTCGGGCGAGGACGCGGGGCGAGACGTGCCGGTCGCCGTCGTCGCCCGCGACCCTGCCGTGCTGGCCCGGATCTCGGGGTGGGACTGGACGCAGGGCCTCCGGCCGGCTCCCGACGCACCGGTCTGGCGCATGGACGCGTTCCGGGACCGGTTCCTCGCGGCGTACGGACCGGACGGCCACACTGGAGACCTGCCGGCGAGCACGCGTTGAACCCGTGCGGCCCTCCCCGCGTATCCCCGGGAGGAGGATGGCATGCCCAAGGACGACGTCGCGCTGATGCGCGAGCTGCACGACGAGCACGCCGACGTGCTCTGGCGCTTCTGCCTACGACTCGTCGGCTACGACCGGCTGCGTGCCGAGGACGTCGCGCAGGAGACCCTGTTGCGCGCCTGGCGGAGCCGCGCCGTCCTCGACAGTCCCCCGGCCGCCGTCCGCTCCTGGCTGTTCACCGTGGCCCGCAACATCGTCATCGACGAGTGGCGCAGCCGCCGCGCCCACAGCGAGACCCCCGTGGCCGACGTCCCCGAGCGGCACACGGAGGACGACAGCGACCAGCTGCTGCTGTCCTGGGTCGTGGCGGAGGCGCTCACCCGTCTCTCCGCCGAGCACCGCGCCGTCCTGCTGGAGTGCTACTACCGCGGTCGCCCCGTGGCGGAGGCCGCTCGTCGGCTCGGGGTGCCCGAGGGCACCGTGAAGTCACGCACTCACTACGCGCTGCGTGCGCTGAGGCTGGCACTCGAGGAGATGGGGGTGAGCGCATGATCTGCCCGCTCGGTCACGACGACGCCGCCTACGTGCTCGGGGCGCTCTCCCCCGCTGACCGCCTGGAGTTCGAGAGGCACCTGCCCCACTGCGAGGACTGCACGCGTGCCGTCCAGGAGCTCGCCGGACTCCCCGGTCTGCTCGGCCGGGTCGACGCGACGGTGCTGGAGGACCCCGTGGCGGGGGAGCCGGTGCCGCCGACGCTGCTGCCGAGGCTGTCCCGTGAGGTGGTCCGGCGCAGCCGACGGCGTGTGCTGGCGGCTGCGGGACTGGCGGCCGCCGTCGTCACGGTCGTGGCCGTCGGCGCTCCCGTGGTCGTGGACCAGGTCGACCGGCAGGACGCGACGTCGTCGAGCGCCACCGGCCCCAGCAACGGAGCAGGCAATGGGGCCGGCGGGGTCGTGACCCGCGCCATGACGCCGGTCGGTGAGGTGCCGGTCGAGGCGACGCTCGGCCTCGAACAGGTCAGGTGGGGCACCCGCCTCCTGCTCACCTGCACCTACGAGCCGCGGTCGGTCGGCTACGACCTGCCGCCTGCTGTCGACTACGCCCTCTTCGTGCGGACCCGTCAGGGGACGACCGAGCGGGTGGGCAGCTGGAGGTCGGCGGGCGGCACGACCATGCACCTCGCTGCGGCGACGTCCGCGGACCGCGGCGACATCGAGTCAGTCGAGGTGCGCACGCCCGGCGGGCGCGTGGTGCTGCGCCTGCGTGCGTGAGCGGAGGGGGTTGTCGTGCAGCAGGAGCAGGGTCCCCGTCACGACCGCCACCGCCTCGGCAGCAGCGGCCGTCCACACGGCCCATCCGGTCCAGACCTCGTGGACCCCGAACAGCCCGACGGTCGCGGCGATGACGAAGGCCGTCATCGTCGAGACCCCGAAGCCCACTGCCAGGAACGGCGGGACCCAGTGCCGCCAGGTGACGAGCAGCAGCGCGATTGCGGCACCGCCGACCGCGTTGAGCATGAAGGCGGGACCGACCACGTCGGCGTCCCTCATGCCGTCGAACCACAGGTAGAGGTGGACCGCTGCGGAGACCAGCACCGCGGTCGCCGCGACGAGACGCATGGGCATGACGTGCTCCGATCAGGAGAGGTTCTCACCCCGCACGAACGGACCCGCACCCCCCGAGGTTCATCCGTTCGTACGACGACCGCCGGTCTTCACCGCGACGACCTCGAGCTTGCGGATCCGGCCGGTCGCCAACCAGTCCCGCCAGAGCGTGTGGGCGGCCAGCAGGTCGGCCACGGCGCCATCGCCGAGATCGGCCTCGAGGACCGGCCGCTCCACCAGGAACGCGCGGAGGAGTGCGTCGGCGACCTCCCGGTGGGAGCTGCTGGACTCACGGATCCGGCGTACCTCCATCCCGGCGTCGGCCAGCAGGAACACCAGCTCGGACAGTGGGACCGGCCAGACCGTGTCCGCGTCCGGCATCGCCGCCGCCTCCACGGCGGTGAGGGGCGGGCCCTCCTCCACGGTGAAGGCGAACCGACCGCCGGGCACCAGGACTCCGGCGACCTCGCGGAGCACCGTCTCCTTGTCGGGGAAGGCGAGCATGGTCTCCAGGAGAAGGACGACGTCGAACGGCCCGGCCGGGACCGGCGGCACCTCCCCCACCACGAACCGACAGCCGAGCCCAGTGGCGCGGGTCCGCGCCAGCTCGACGGCACTGGCGCTCAGGTCGACACCGAGGTAGTCGCAGCCCGTCTCCGAGGTGATCAGCCGCCCGGGGCCGGCCACGCCGCAGCACAGGTCCAGCACACGGACGCCCGGGCCGACACCCGCCCGACGGGCCAGCGACCGGATCTCCCCGGCCCGCATGAAGCCCTCCTGCTCGACGAACTCACCGGCCGGGTACGCCGCCGCGCGGGCGGCCCGCAGAGCCCCGTCGAACGGCGCCCGCTCGTCCTGCCTCATGAGGGGAGCCGTTCGGCTCGGGCTCGCCGCGGGACCACGGCGGCCTCACGGGGTCGTTGTCGCCACAGCCACCAGACGTCGCGCCCGAACGACTCGGTCAGCAGGCCCAGGCTGAGGGCCAGCGCCGAGGTCGCGACCACGGGGGGCGTCACGTCCGCCGCTGCGACCACCAGCGAGACGCCCGAGGTGGCCGTCACGACCTTGCGCCAGTACCTGCCCGGCAGCTCGGCGCGCAGCCAGGGCAGCACCCACCCCGCCGCGGCGAACACGTACCGGGCGAGCCCGATCGCCAGCACCCAGGCGCCGGCCGACCGGGCGACGTACGCGCTGAGGACGAGCATGAGGAACGCGTCGGCCTCCCCGTCGAGACGGGCACCGAACGCGGACGCCGTGCCCGTCCCCCTCGCCACGCGCCCGTCGACCGCGTCCAGGACCAGCGCGGTGGTCGCGAGGACCACCAAGGTCCCTGACGCCTTGTCCCGGACCAACGAGTCCGCGAGGAGCGCCGCCACGCCACAGCTGAGCGTCGCCCGGGTGAGCGTGACCACGTCGGCCGGTCCCAGGGCCTCCACCCCCGAGGTCCTGGCGCTGCGCGCCGCCACGGCCACCAGCACGACCCCGCACGCGAGCCCTGAGGCCCCTCCCGCGAGGCCGGTCCCGGCGGCCATGCTCAGCACGGCGAGCAGGGTGACGAGGGCGCCGAGACTCGCCGACAGACCGTTGCGGACTCCGACCACCGGGCCTCCCACACGTCGCTACCTGTGTCGTACGCAGGTTGCCGGCGTTCGGTTCACCGGCGTCCTGGAGACGGGATGACGACGGAGCACGGTCGAGCCGGCGCCGACTGGCTGGCGCTGCGGGAGTCGGCCGACGCAGCGGCCCGTTCGCCCGAGCTCGTCGAGGTCCTCCGACCCTTGCTGCGACGGGACCACACCGTGGTCCACGACCTCGGTTGCGGAACCGGGTCGATGGCGCGCTGGCTGGCTGGGCGGCTGACCGGGCCGCAGACCTGGGTGCTGCACGATCGCGACCCGACGCTGCTCGGGCTCGCGGCCGCGAACCCACCTCCTCGGGCCGCCGACGACGCCGACGTCGCGGTGGAGACCCGCCTCCACGACGTCACGCGGCTGCAGCCCGGAAACCTGGCCGGTGCCTCGCTCATCACCGCCTCGGCGCTGCTCGACATGTTCACCGAGGCGGAGCTCGCGCGGTTCGTCACTCTCTGCGCGGGGACCGGGTGCCCGGTGCTCATCACGCTGAGCGTCGTCGGTCACGTCGAGCTGGCTCCCGCCGATCCGCTCGACCAGCAGGTGATGGCAGGCGTTCAACGGGCACCAGAGACGCGACACCGGCCACGGACGGCTCCTGGGCCCCGACGCGCTCGGGGTCGCCGTCGACGCCTTCCGGCAGCTGGGACGCCGGGCGCTCGTGCGACCGAGCCCCTGGCGCCTCGGTCCTCGGGACCGGGGGCTGGTGGAGGCGTGGTTCACCGGATGGATCGAGGCGGCATGCGAGCAGGCTCCCTACCTCGCCGTCGGGCCCTACGCGAAGCGCCGTCTGGCCGAGGCGGTCGCCGGGTCGCTCTCCGTCACCGTCCACCACCAGGACCTCTTGGTGTGTGGCGAGGGCTGAGACGACGGCGCCTGGGACCCGGTCGCAGCGCCGTACCAGCCTCACTCGTAGCGCAGCGCCTCCGCGGGGTAGGTGCGCGAGGCGCGCAGGCTCGGCAGGATGGTGGTGAGCACCGAGCTGAGCACGACCACGGCGAGGATCACCGCGAGCACCGTCCACGGCGGGCGCAGGGACAGGTTCTCGTAGCCGGGCTGGTCGGCGGCGTCGACGACGACGTTGAGCGTCACCAGCAGTCCGAGCGCCGTGCCGACGACGACGCCGATCAGGGTGACGAACAGCGACTCGACCAGGAAGCTTGCCTGCACCATGCGCGCCTGGAACCCGATGGCGCGGAGCACCCCGATCTGCCGTACCGGCGCGATGCGGCGAGGAAGAAGGCAAGGAGCGACGTGCCCAGACCACCCAGCAGCGAGATGGCCGCCAACCAGCCGACCCAGTTGTCCGAGACCGCGTCGTCACCGCCCACGGCGTACGCCACGGCGAAGATCGAGTACGCCACCACCAGCACTCCGGCGACCAGCGCCGCGAGACACACCGCCCACCGGGCGGTGAGTGACGGCTCCGGGGCGGGCTCGGTGGCGGGTGGGTCGGCGCGGACGGAGCTGGCGCTCATCGCGCTCACCTCACTGCTGACGGTTGGTCCCCACGACTCGATCCTCGCGCCGCCACAACGCGTCACCAGAGCCATCGGCCCCCGTCGGGCGGACTCCTGAACGCTGCAGCGCTCCTCACGTCCGCCTGGTGAAGCGGAGCTTCCCGGTCCCCAGCCGGGTGGTGTCGTAGCGCGGGTTGTGGGCCAGGGCGTGATGTCGGGGACAGAGGAGTCGGCCGTCCTTGACGTTGGTGTCGCCGTTGCGTCCCCAGGAGATGTCGTGGTGTGCGTGGCAGAGGCCGGGCGGGTAGTCACAGCCCTCGGCGGTGCAGCCGCCGTCTCTGATGGCCATTGCGATGCGCTGGGCGACGGTGTGGAACCGCTTCTTGCGGCCCACGTCCAGCGGTTGGCCCTTCCCACCGAGGACGGCGGGGATGATGCCGGCCTCACAGGCCAGTCGGCGGGCCTGGGTGGCCGAGATCCGGCTGCCGTCGTCGAGGACCCCGGCACCGAGGCCCTGCAGGAGCTTCTCGAGGTCCATCGTGATCACCACGCTGGCGGGGACGCCGCCGGCGGCGGGGATCCGGTCGGCGGGGTAACGCTCGACGTACTCACAGAACGCCTGCCCCATCCGCTCCGCGCTCGGGCGACCCGGCACCGGGGCGCTGCCGTCGACAGCTGCCTGGTGCTTCGGGGCCGCGAGCGCGAGGAGTGCCTTCTTCAACATCGCCGCCTGGAGGGTGGGGAGGGTGAACCGGCCGTGCACGCAGCCCTGGCCGTCCTCACTCATCGTGAACCGAGTCTTCTGCCTCGCGCGTTCTTCTTCCTTCTCCAGCAACCGCCCCTCGTGCTCCTCGGCCACCTCCGGGGCGATCACATCGAGCAGGTGCCGACCCAGGATCTGCAGGGCCTTCGCGTCGTGGTGCCCCGCTTCGGCCAACAGGTGCTGCTCGGCACGGTCCTTCAGCGCAGGCAGGTCCAGGTCGCGGGCATCGACCAGATCGGCCGGGATGTCGTCCAGCCCCGCGATCGCCTCACAGATGACCCGGGCGCCCACGTCGCTGCGCTCGGCCTGTGCGAGCACCGCGGCCTCCACCGCCGTCAGCGTCGCGGTCAGCCGCGTCACCCGCTTGGCCAGGTCCCGCAACGCCCCCTCGGCCATCCCGAACAGCGGCACCTCCAGCGCCTCCAGCAGCACCTCACCGGCCTCCGACACAGCTGCACTCATCGGGTGCGAAGCAGCCAGCGGAGCGGTGGTCATGACACTGATCCAAGCACCGAGGTCTGACAACCCAGGGCCCTGGAAGGGGCCGAATCCGCAGTGTGGACAGCGAATTCGCAGTGAGCGAGACGGCGATGTGCACTCGTGCCGATGTCCGCACCCGTCATGGCAGTGACGAGCTGGACGCGGGGGTCGCTCACGGACTCCGCGGACCAGTCGTGCTGCCGGCGCCGGCGCCGCGCACCGCACTGACTCGGAGGCGGTCGGACAGGGCGAGTACCTCATCGCGCAGGGCGTCGGGGGTGATCACTTCGAAGTCCCAGCCGAGCCCAGCCAGCATGCAGGCCATGCCATCGAGGCGCTCCGCGCGTGTCTCGAACAGCACGCCGTCAGGGTGCTCGTTCAGCCGTCCCGTGCTCGGGGGGAGTCGCCCGCCCGCTTCCGCGAGGGTGGTCCTGAGCACCACGACGACCTCGTGCGTCCAGCCGACCGCCGCGATGCCGGACACGACTTGCGTCGTCGCGTCGAAGTCGGCGGGCACCACGTATGACCTGTCGCCCTGCCTGACCGAGGCGATGCGGTCCAGACGGAATGTCCGCACGTCATCGCGGACGTGATCGTGTCCGGTGGCGTACCACCGGCCGGAGTGGAAGACCAGCCCGTAGACGTCGAGCTCGCGCTGCGACTCCTGTCCGTCCCACGCGGTGTAGGCGATCACGACGGCGCGCCGCGCTTGAGCTGCCGAGGCGAGATCGAGCAGCGTGCCGGCGCCGGCGGGAGCGCTGGCGCGCGCCGGGGTCGTGAAGTGCGCGGTCGAGAGCAGGCTCTCGATCCGCTGGCGCAGGGCCTGCGGCAGCACCCGGGACACCTTGGCCAGCGCGCTTGTAGTGGCCCCGTGGTCGGTGGTGGCGAGCCCCGCGCGTTCCGCGGCCTGCAGGCCGAGGACGACGGCGACCGCCTCGTCATCGGTGAGCATCAGCGGGGGAAGCTTGTAGCCCGGTGCGAGCCGGTATCCGCCGTACCTGCCCCGCTGGGCCTGGACTGGGATCCCGAGGTCGGCGAGATGCTCGGCGTAGCGCCGGACGGTCCGCTCGTCGACGCCGAGCCGCGCCGCGAGATCGCCGACGGTGCGCTGCCCGCCCCCCTGGAGCAGCTCCAGCATCGCCAGCACGCGGGCGGTCGGGCGGGTCACGGTCTGCCTCGGGGCCGCTTGGAAGGACTGCGTCGGAATACCGGGCCGGAACTGTCCACAAAGCACCGTAGCGTCCTGGTCATGAACCCCACCACCTACGTCCTCGTCCCCGGATTCTGGCTCGGCGCCTCGATCTGGCGCGCCGTCGCAGACTTGCTGAGCGAGCACGGCCACGTCGTGCACGCCGTCGACCTCTCCGGCATGGGCGAGCGCGCGCACCTCGCCTCGCCGGAGACAGACCTGACGACCCACGTCGACGACGTGGTGCAGCTGCTCGAGCAGAGCGACCTGCACGACGTCGTGCTGGTCGGCCACAGCTACGGCGCCCTCGTGACGACCGGTGCGGCAGACCGCGCGCCGGAACGCGTGGCCCGTCTGGTCTACGTCGACTCGGGTCCCCTGCCGAATGGCGCGGCGCAAGCCGACTTCGAGGGACCCGACGCGCGGGCGGCCAATCGGGACGTGGTCATGACACACGGCGAGGGCTGGAAGCTCCCCCCGCCGCCCTGGGCCGCGCTCGCCGCCGTGGCGTCCGATGTGGGTGACGATGCCGTGGCCGCGCTGGTCAGCGCCTCGCACCCGCAGCCTTGGCGCACTGCCACCCAGCCGGTCGTGCTCACCGGTGCCTGGGAGCGCCTGCCTCGGACGGGCGTGCTCTGCACCTTCAGCCTCGAGCAATTGCGGCAGATGGCGCCCCACGCGCCGATGTTCGCGCACATGGTCGACGGCGACTGGACGTACATCGAGCTGCCGACGTGGCACTGGCCGATGGTGAGCCGGCCGGAGGATCTCGCCGACGTTCTGGAGTCCGTCAGCCGCTAGACGAACGCGCCCGAACTCCGCCCAGAGGCCCCCTCAGAGCTCGACGCTGTCACTCTCCCCCACGTCGGGCCGGTTGCCGGTGACCTTGGCCTTCGCGAAGGCCAGCGCGGAGGAGATGCGCCCGCCCGGGGTGTCCCAGTACTCCGCGGTGTCGGAGCCGACGAACAGCAGCCCTACCGACGGCGAGTCCTTGCCGTCGGGGAACCACGCCTCGACCATCGGGTTCCACAGCTCCTCGATCTTCTGGCGGTCCTGGCGTACGTCGCCGTGCCCGGCCACCGAGAGCCAGGTGGAGCCGTCGGAGTAGGCGAGGTTGACCCGCTTCTCCGCCTCGATGTAGCGCGCCTGGTCGCTGCTGGTGTCGATGAAGAACCACACGTCGCCGTCGTCGGTGACCTCCTGCGGGGTCATCGGGTGGGACTGCAGGCGACCCTGGTCGCCCACGGAGGTGAGCATGCAGAACCGGTCGCTACGCATGATCTCGAGGACCTTGTCGACTCCGAGCTGGTCGGTCATCCGGATGCTCCTTGGGGTGGGGTGCGATGGACCCCCGTCGTACCCATCGCGGCCCGGCTCACTCCAACCGCGACAGCGCATCCTCCACGGCCCGGTGGAACGTGGGGTAGGCGTAGATCATCGAGCGCAGCGTCGCGGTCGGGACCTCGGCGTGGACGGCGGTCGCGAGCATCGAGAGCATCTCGCCGCCACCGGGGCCGACCGTCGTGGCGCCGACGAGGACACCGCGACCGGCGTCCTCGACGACCTTGACCAGCCCCTCGGCGCGCGCGATCCAGCCACGCGAGGAGGAGGCGAGGTCGGTCAGCCCGACCCGGACGTCGAGCCCTGCGTCGCGCGCCTGCCGCTCGGTCATCCCCACGGAGCCGACCTCGGGGTCGGTGAACGTCACCCGGGGCACGGCGTGGTAGCTCGCCGGCGGGCCCTCCTGGCCGAGGACGTCGCGGACGCACACCGCCGACTGGTACATCGACACGTGCGTGAACGCGCCCTTGCCGGTCACGTCGCCGATGGCCCACAGACCCTCGCCGGCCCGCATCGCGTCGTCCACCTCGATCGCGCGCGCCGAGGGGTCCAGGCCGACGGTGTCCAGGCCGAGGTCGGCGAGGTTGGGTCGGCGCCCCGCCGCGACCAGCACCTTCTCGGCGTCGATCACCTGGTCCTCGAGCGTCACCCGGAAGCGGCCGTCCTCGTGGGCGACCGAGCCGATGTCCGCCCCGGTGAGCACCTGGATGCCTTCCCGCGCGAACACGTCCGCGACCAGCCTGCTGGCCTCCGGCTCCTCCGGCGCCAGGATTCTGTCGGCCACCTCGAGCACAGTCACCCGGGTGCCGAAGCGGGCGAGCGCCTGCGCGATCTCCGCGCCGATCGCGCCGCCACCGATCACCACGAGCGAGCCGGGCACCGACTCGATGCGGACGACGTCGCGGTTGGTCCAGTACGGCGTCTCCGCAAGCCCCTCGATCGGCGGAGCCGCCGGAGCCGTCCCGGGGTTGAGCACCACCCCGCGCGACGCCTCGAACGTCTCCCCGCCCACCTCGACGGTGCGCGGCCCCACGAGCCGCCCGTGCCCGCGCACGAACCGCACCCCGGCGTCCTCGAGCCGCTCGACCGCCACCCGGTCGTCCCAGTCGTCGGTGGCCTCGTCGCGGATCCTGGCCGCCACCTCGCTCCAGTCGGGCGAGACCTCGGCCGAGCCCGCCAGCCCCGGGACGCGTCGAGCCTCCGCCAGCACGTCGGCGGCCCTGATCATCATCTTGCTCGGCACGCAGCCGTAGTAGGGACACTCACCGCCCACCAGCCGCTCGTCCACGCCGACCACCGAGAGGCCGGCCCCCGCCAGCTTCGTCGCCGTCGCCTCTCCCCCGGGCCCGAGCCCGACCACCACCACGTCGCACGCATTCGTCGCCATTTCCGCAGTCAACCACCACGCGCCTCGGACCGGCGTGGCAGAAGACAGCGGCGAATCGCCGTCACCAGGTGACCGGATATCGCCGCCATCACGATGGAGAGCACTTCGGTGGTCTCGACAGGCTCAACCACCGACAGGCTCAACCACCCACGTCCACCGTCGTGACCAGGGTGGTCACCGAGGGGCGGCGCGGGGTGGAGCCGAAGCCGAAGCCCGGCTCGGGCGAGACCGGCGCGAGCGTGCCGAGGGGCCGTCCCTGCCAGGTGCCGCTCAGGCCGGTGACGCGGTGCAGGTCGGTGGCGCCGTAGTACTCCCGGCGTTCGTTGCCGGCCGTGCCGCGCGTGCGTACGCCGCGCAGCACGGTCCGGGCCACCGGGTCGGTGAGCCGAGCCCAGGCCGGGGCCGTGGCCACCCGGCGGGGCACGGCGCGCAGCAGCACGCCGAGGGCGGTGCGGCCACCGACATCGAGGGCGAGCTCGAGGCCCGGGGCGGCCACCTGCCACGCGGACCCGGCGACATCGACGCCGACCGGCCCGATCTCGACCCGGTCGAAGGAGTACGTCGTCGACACGAACTCCGCGACCACCTCGCTGGGCGCCAGCAGCCAGCGGGTGCCGTCCGGCTCGGCCAGCATCACGTCGGCGAACGTCCCCAGCGGCGACTCCGGCCACCGGCCGACGACCACCCGAACCCCGCTGGTCGACCCCACGCCCGCGATCCGGCCCCGGAACGCGTGCCGCCCCTCCCCCAGCGTCACGAGGAGTCGCTCATCGGTCGAGGTGCCGGGCCTGGGCGAGGCAGAACAGCCCGTAGCACCCGATGCCGACGCCGATGACGATGAGCAGGTAGGGCCCGAACGGCTGCTGGAGCACCTTCTGCAGGGCCTGGTCGAGCCCGCCGGACTCCTCGGGCTCGCGGGCGAGGCCGGCGTAGCAGAACAGCCCGCCGAGGACGGCGAAGGCGACGCCCTTGGCGACGTACCCGACCTTGCCGAGGAGGAGGTACGCCGCCCCGCTCCACCCGAGCTGCCCCTCGGTCTGGAGGTCCTCGGCGAACTTCTCGGTCCAGCCGCGCCAGACCAGCACCCCGGCGAAGACCAGGATGCCGACGCCGACGCGCGACCACGAGCCACTGCCCCGCCGGCAGCGACATCACCTTCGCAGTGGCGCCCTTGGAGCCGGACCCGCCCGACCCGCCGCCGAGGGCGATGCGCAGGGCGAGGCCGCCGAGGGCGCCGTACACCACCGCCTTGCCCCCGGAGACGAGTCGCTGCCAGGTGCGCCGGCCCTCGCTCTCCTCGTCGTGGTGGCCGAACAGCGCCTCCACCAGGCGCCACAGCGCGAGCAGCAGCAGGCCGAGCGCGATCGCCCCGACGAGGACCTGGCCGAACGGCTGGCGCGCCAGCGCCTGCAGCGCGCCGTCGGCGCTGGCGTTCTCGTCGTGGTCGCCGATGGCCAGCTGCACGGCCAGCCATCCGATGAGCAGGTGCACGAGCCCGTAGGCCACCAGCCCGACGCGCGCCGCCCGGTCCACCCACGTGCTCTGCTGTGCTCGGCGGCCCACCGCCGCTGGATCCGTCACCGTCCGACTGTGCCCCCGGAGCGGCACCGTCACACCCGTCTCACTGTGACTCTCACTGGGACAGGTCGAGGTCCTTGAACCACGACTCGATGACGTAGTCGGTCTTCCAGCCCATCGAGGCGTAGAGCCCGTCGGCGCCCGTGGGCGAGTCGGCGTCGACCTCGAGACCGACCCGGTCGCGGCCACGCTCGGCGGCGTCGGCGATCACGGTGTGCAGCAACGCCTTGGCCACGCCGCGGCCGCGCGCGTGCCGGTGCACGCCGATGTAGTCGACGTAGCTGCCCTCGTGCCCCTGCGCGTTCTCCGGGGACACGGTGCTGACCAGGGCGCCGGCGGCAAGTGGCTCGCCGTCCTCGCCCTCGACGAAGGCCAGCCACCAGTGGTCCCAGCGGTGGCCCGGGTCCTCGCGCAGCCGCTGCACGAACTCCGGGAAGCTCTCCCGGTAGGAGTTGAAGTGGTCCTCGAAGGAGGCCTCGAGCATCTCGTGCACCAGGTGCAGGTCCGCGGCGACGGGCAGGCCGTTCTCGTGGCTGGCCACCCGGCGGATCGTCACGCCCTCCCGTGGTGCGGGCAGCGAGGTGGCCTCCTCGGGGGTGACCGGCCGGGTCATCTGCGGCCACGTGCGGCGCTTGGTGTACCCCGCCTCGGCGAGCCAGCGCTGCTGCACGGTGTCGGCGGCGAAGGGACTGGCGTCCAGCCGGGTCTCAGTCACCTCGCGAAGCGCGCAGATCTCGTGCGCTTGCAGCTCGGCCCAGGCGTAGAGGGAGGCGGCGAGCTGGTCGGCGACGTCGACGGTGCGGTCGACGTACAGCATCACCATGGTGCGGCGGGCCGCCCGGTCGTGCACGATGAGCCAGGCACGCGGCCGGCCGTCGGGGTCGAGCGCGAGCAGCTGGCGGCGCGTCCAGGAGGCCGGGCCCGCGATCTCGGACTCGATCACCTTCTGGTCGACCGAGCCGGAGCCGGTGTGCGCGAGCCGGTCGGCGCTGCGCAGCGCGACGAGCACCTCGAGGTCGTCCAGCACGGGGACGCGCACCGACCACCCCTCCGGCAGGCCGGGCGGATCGGGGACGGGGACCTGCTCGACGTCAGAAGTCACGCGCTCATCCTGCCGGACCGCGGACTCACCGGACCAGCACGTCCCGGTCACGAACGATGTTGCCCAGCACCCCGTTGACGAACGCCGGCGACTCGTCGGTGGAGAGGTCGCGGACCAGGTGCATCGCCTCGGAGACCGCCACCGCGTAGGGCACCTCGTCGACGTAGAGGATCTCGAAGGTCGCCAGCCGCAGGACGTTGCGGTCCACGGCGGGCATCCGGCCCAGGGTCCAGCCCTGGGCGTACTGGCCGATGACCTCGTCGATCCGGTCGCGGTGCTCGGTCACGCCCTGCACGAGTCGCACGGTGTACTCGTTGACCGGGCCCTCCTCGGTCAGGTCGTCGAGACCCTCCTGCGTCGGACGCTGCCTCATCTCCGAGGCGTAGAGGATGTCGAGGGCCCGCTTGCGGGCCTTGTGCCGAGCGGCCATCAGCTGCTGACGCGGCCGAGGTAGGACGAGTCGCGGGTGTCGACCTTGATCTTCTCGCCGGTCGTGATGAACAGCGGGACGCTGATCTGGTGGCCCGTCTCGAGCGTCGCCGGCTTGGTGCCGCCCGTGGACCGGTCGCCCTGCAGGCCCGGCTCGGTGTAGGTCACCTCGAGCTCCACCGAGGCGGGCAGCTCGATGTAGAGCACCCGGCCCTCGTTGGTGGCCACGATGGCCTCCTGGTTCTCGAGCAGGAAGTTCTTGGCGTCGCCGACGAGCTCGGGGGTGACCTCGATCTGGTCGTAGGTGCCGGTGTCCATGAAGACGTACGACGAGCCGTCGTTGTAGAGGTACTGCATCGTGCGCTTGTCGACGTTCGCCACGTCGACCTTGACGTCGGCGTTGAAGGTCTTGTCCACGGTCTTGCCGGACTCGATGTTCTTCAGCTTGCTGCGGACCACGGCCCCGCCCTTGCCGGGCTTGTGGTGCTGGAACCAGATGACCTGCCAGAGCTGGCCGTCGAGGTTGAGCACCATGCCGTTCTTCAGGTCGTTCGTCGTTGCCATGCGGAGTTCTCGCGCCTTCGCTCGGTGGAATGTGGGGCCCGGACGCTGGCCGCGGGCACAGCGGCGAAGTCTACCGGTTGCGGACGGGTGAGGGCGCAGTCGCCGGGGTGTGAGGGCGAATGGGTCGAGCTGCGGGGGTGCTGCGGCTCTGGCGTGACGAAAGGCACCAGTTCTGGTCCCCAGGTGGTGCTTTCGGTCACGCGACCCACAGGCGGTAGCGGGACCGCTGGAGATGACGCGCTTCTGGGCCCACGGTTCCGGCCATGGACGACGATTGGCAGCCCACGTGCCGACTACCGCGCGACCTCGTGCGGCCGGTTCCCTTGGATCCCACCGGCGAGCGCGGCCCGACCCGCGGCCAGGCTCGGTCGCGAGCATGGCGCCGGTCTTCGCACGGTCTGTACGTGCCCGCCAGCACGGACCCGTCTCGGGTCGAGCAGCGCATCCTCGAGGTCTCTGCGCGACTGGCTCAGGGCGGTGCTGTCACCGGTTGGGCCGCCCTCCGCATGCACGGGGCCGCGTTCTTCGACGGTCGTGACCCCAGGGACCTCTCGGCCCTCTCGGTGCCCGTGGTGTGCGGCTCCGGCGGCCAGCTGCGTCCGTCCGCCGGGCTGCGAGTCCTCCGGGAGCCGCTGGACGCGAGCCAGGTGGTGGTGCGTGCAGGGGTCGTGTGCACGCCTGTCGAGCGTGCGCTGGCCGACGCCATGAGGCTCACGACCGACGTCCGGGAGGCTGTGGTGGCGATCAACATGACGGCCGCGGCGAAGCTCACCTCGGTGCGCCGGATGAGAGGCCACCTGGCGTCGTACGTCGGCTGGCGCGGCATCTCGCAGGCACGGGCGGCGCTGGACCTGGCCTGCGAGTACTGCCGATCGCCCCAGGAGGCACGGATGCACCTCGCGTGGCACCTCGATGCGGGGCATCCGCGGGCTTGCTGCAACCGTGCCGTCTACTCGCTCGACGGGCGGCTGCTCGGCGTGCCGGACCTGCTCGATCGGGAGGCAGGAGTCGTCGGGGAGTACGACGGCGTGCCGCACCAGTCACGGGCACGCCGGCGGCGCGACGCGGCGCGGCAGTCGGCCTTCCGTGGAGCCGGGCTGGAGACGTTCACCCTGGTTGCGGGCGACCTCGAGGATCGCGACCTGGCCGTGACGCGCATGCGCGCCGCGCGCGAGCGGGCATTGTGGCTGCCGGAGAGAGATCGACGCTGGACTGCGCCCGACCCTCGGGACGACCCTCACCACGAGAGTCTCGACTTCCTCCTCGACCGGCGCGACATGGTGCGGAGTCTTCACGAGCAGGGCGGCGCTGTCTCGTGACGAAAAGCACCGGTCAGAGGTGCCGGACGGTGCCTTTCGTCACGCACGCCGCCCTCACCTCCCGAGCAGCAGCCCCGAGGTGGGGACGCCCGTGCCGGCGGTGACCAGGACGTGCTCGACGTCGGGGACCTGGTTGACGGCTGTGCCGCGGACCTGGCGGACGGCCTCGTTGATGCCGTTCATCCCGTGGATGTAGGCCTCACCGAGCTGGCCGCCGTGGGTGTTGAGCGGGAGGCGGCCGCCGATCTCGATGGCGCCGTCGGCGACGAACCCGGGCGCCTCGCCGCGGCCGCAGAACCCGAGCTCCTCGAGCTGCATCAGCACGTACGGCGTGAAGTGGTCGTAGAGCACCGCCGTCTGGACGTCCTCGGGGCGAAGGCCCGACTGGCGCCACAGCTCGCGCCCCACGACCCCCATCTCGGGCACGCCGATGTCGTCGCGGTAGTACGACGTCATCACGAACTGGTCCGGCGCACTCCCCTGGGCGGCCGCCTCGATGGTGACGAGGGGCTGGGCCAGGTCGGCGGCGCGCTCCGGGGTGGTCACCACGATCGCGACCGCTCCGTCGCTCTCCTGGCAGCAGTCCAGCAGCCGCAGCGGGTCCGCGATCATCCGCGACGCCTGGTGGTCGGCCAGCGTGATCGGCCGGCCGAAGAAGAACGCGTCGGGGTTGGTCGCGGCGTGCCTGCGGTCCGCGACCGCCACGGCCCCGAAGTCGGCCGAGGTGGCGCCGTACTCGTGCATGTAGCGGCGCGCCTGCACCGCGACCGTCGCCGCCGGGGTGGACAGGCCGTGCGGATAGGTCCAGGCGTTGTCCAGGCCGTTGGTGTTGACCTGCGCCGCGGCCCAGTCCTGCACCTGGCCGAAGCGCTGGCCCGACCGCTCGTTGAACCCGCGGTAGCAGACCACGACGTCCGCGACCCCGGTCGCGACCGCCATCGCGGCCTGCTGGATGACGGCGCAGGCCGCCCCGCCGCCGTACGACGACCCGGCTGAAGAACCGCAGGTCCCCCATCCCCAGCTCGCGGGCCAGCGCGATCTCGGCGCTGTTGTCCATGGTGAAGGTGACCAGCCCGTCGACGTCGGCGACGCCCAGGCCGGCGTCGGCCAGGGCCGCGAGCGTCGCCTCGCAGGACAGCTGCAGCTCCGAGCGGCCCGAGTCCTTGGAGAACTCCGTGGCCCCGATGCCCGCGATCGCGGCGCGCCCACCCAGCCCGGTCAAGGCGCGACCACGACCCGGGCCGTCACGTGGTCCCCCAGCGACACCGCGCCGACCACGTCGACCGTGAGCCCGTCGTCGCCCCCATCGGTCACCGCGCCCGTGAACCGCACCGTGTCGCCGGGGTACGCCGGCGCGCCCAGCCTCAGCGCGCAGGAGCGCATGAGCCACTCCGGCCCCGAGCGCCTCGCGGGCCCACTCCCCGACGTACCTCTGCACCAGCCCCGTCGTGGTGAGGATGTTGAGGAAGATGTCCTTCGAGCCGTGCCGCACGGCCAGGTGGCGGTCGTGGTGCACGTCCTGGAAGTCGCGGGTGGCCAGCGCGGCGGAGACCACCAGCGTCGTGGTGACGGGCAGGTCCCAGGAAGGCAGTGTGGTGCCGGCCTCCGGGCGGGTCATCGGACCACCTCCCACACCGGCAGGGTCAGGTCGGCGTCGACCCGCTCGAAGCGCACCCGCACCGGGTCGCCGATGGCCGGGGGCTCCCCTTCGGCGTCCACCACGTCGCCCACCATCCGCACCCCCTCCTCGAGCTCGACCAGCGCGACGGTGAGCGGGAGCCGGTGCCCGGGCAGCCGCGGCGCGTGATGGACCACGAAGGAGAAGATCCGCCCGCGCCCCGAGGCGACCACCCACCCGCGGTCGGCCACGTGGCACGCCGGGCACATCGGTCCGGGCGGGTGCCGCAGCTCGCCGCAGGCGTTGCACTGCTGGATCCGCAGCTCGCCGCGCTGCGTGCCCTCGAAGAAGAACTCGTTGTCCCGGTTGCGCACCGGCCGGATGATCCGCGACCGGTCGTCGGCAGAGGATGTTTCGGTGGTTGAGCTTGTCGCGGTGGTTGAGCTTGTCGCGGTGGTTGAGCTTGTCGAAACCTCGGCGCGCGGCCGGAACTTCAGCACCCGGAAGAGCATCGTCGCGACCAGCTCGCGGTCCTCCCCCTCTCCGGCCCACCACCTGCTCTCCGTGGTGACGAAGTAGCCCTCGCCGACGGCGGTCCGCTTCGGCCCGACCACGGACTCCAGCCGGGTGGTGATCGCGACCTGCTCGCCGATCCTCAGGTAGCGCTCGTAGGTCTGGTCGCAGTTGGTGCCGAGCACCGAGGTGTAGCCCGCCTCGTCGAGGACCTGCATGGTGCCGTGCAGCGGGTCGTTCGCGGGCCGGCGCGGGTCGAGGCCGTACATCGTCCACACCTGCGCCATCGCCGGAGGCGCCTCGCCGGCGGTGAACCGCGGGTCGGTCTCCCCGATCGCCTCGAGCCAGTTGTTGACCATCGGCTGGTTGACCGGGTCGCGGGCGGGCCGGGGCGGCGTCTCGCCGAGCGCGGCGAGCTCCGCGACCCTGGCCATGATCCAGTCGTGGTCGCGCGCCTCGACGGCCTCGGCCACCTCGCTCTGGGCGTCACTCATCGCGGCACCTTGGGCAGCCCGAGCCCGAACATCGCGACCAGCTCGCGCTGCACCTCGTTGACGCCACCGCCGAAGGTGAGCACGAGGTTCCGCTTCGAGGTGGCGTCGAGGTAGTGGACCAGGCTCGCGGTCTCGGGCTCCGCCGGGTCGCCGTACGCCGTGACGATGCGCTCCAGCGCCAGCCCGAGCTCCTGCACCGCCTCGGAGGCGAACACCTTCGAGGCCGACGCGTCGGCCACGGCCCGGCGCTGGGCCGTGCGCGAGTCGGCGTCCTCGCGGTCCGCCGCTGCCGCACTCCGCCCGTTCGTCGCTGCCGCACTCCGCCCGTTCGTCGCTGCCGCACTCCGCCCGTTCGTCGCTGCCGCACTCCGCCCGTTCGTCGCTGCCGCGACCTCCCAGTTCAGCAGCTCGTTGAGCCGGAACGCCGCCGTCGCGCGGGCGAGCGTGCGGCGCACGGCCGGGACCGACAGCAGCGGGACGCCCTCGGCGTCTGTGCGCTCACGCGCCCACTCCAGCACCTGGTCGCGGAGCCCCTCGATGCGGCCGGCGGGCCCGAGCATCACCCGCTCGTGGTTGAGCTGCGTGGTGATCAGGCGCCAGCCCTCGTTCTCCTCGCCGACCAGCATCCCGACCGGCACGCGCACGTCGTTGTAGTAGGTCGCGTTGACGTGGTGCGACCCGTCGACGGTGGTGATCGGCGTCCAGGAGTAGCCCGGGTCGCGGGTGTCCACGATCAGCACCGAGATCCCGCGGTGCTTGGGGGCGTCGGGGTCGGTGCGCACCGCCAGCCACACGTAGTCGGCCGCGTGCCCGCCCGTGGTCCACATCTTCTGACCGTTCACGACGTAGTGCTCGCCGTCGTCGTCGGTCGCCCGGCGCGCGGTGGTGCGCAGGGAGGCCAGGTCGGTGCCGGCGTCGGCCTCGGAGTAGCCGATCGCGAAGTGCACCTCCCCCGCGAGGATGTCGCGCAGGAACATCTCCTTCTGCTCCTCGGTGCCGAACGCCTGCAGCGTCGGCCCGACGGTCTGCAGGGTCACCGCCGGCAGGTGCACGTCGGCACGGCTGGCCTCGTTGGCGAACACCTGCTGCTCGATGCCGCCGAGTCCCTTGCCGCCGTACTCCTCGGGCCAGCCGACCCCCATCCAGCCGTCCTTGCCCAGCTGCCGGATCGTGCGGTGGTAGGCCTCCCCGTGCCGGTCGGTCATCATCTCCAGGCGGTCCTCGTCGGGGACCAGCGTGGAGAAGTAGGCGCGCACCTCCTCCTTGAAGGAGCGCTGCTCGGGCGTCAGCTCCAGGTTGCGCGCGAACGGCGCCTCCTCGAGCGGCACGGCCGCCAGGGTCAGGTCGGCTCCGCCGAGTGCGCGCGCCGTGTCCTTGGCCCGGGCGAAGTAGCGCCCCAGCGGATAGGTCTGGTCGACGCCCACCCCGCCGTGCAGGTGGTGGCAGGCCTGGAGGGCGCGCAGCCCGTGCTCGCAGAACCAGTACGCCACCACGGCCGCGTCCCCCGCGGCAGGCTCCATGGCGGCGGCCCTGCGCGCGACCTCGGCGGCGCCGAGCGAGACCAGGCGCGAGGTGACGTAGACGTCGGCCGCCTGCATGGCCACGCCCTGGAACTCCGCGAGCCGGCGCCCGAACTGCTCACGCTCGCCGACGTACGCCGCGGTCAGGTCCTGCGCACCGGCCAGAAGCCCGGCCCCGCGGGTCAGCAGCCCGCTGACCAGGCAGGCGCGCAGCATCTCCCCCGACGGGACGCCGAGGACGGCGTGGACCGCTGCGTCGTCGAAGTCGTACGTCGCCTCCGCGGCCCCGCTCGACGCAACCGTCGGGGTCCGGCCCACCCCCTTGGCGTCCGGCGAGACCAGCACGGCGACGGGTCCGTCCGGCCCGCTCGCTGCGACCAGGAGCAGCACGTCGATGCCGGCCAGCTCCTCGAGGACCGGCACGCCCACCTTGCGGCCGCTCAGCAGGCCGTCGGCCGTCAGCGTGGTCGCGGGTGCATGCGACCAGGGCGCTCCGACCTCGGCCACCGCGGGCACGACCAGCAGCTCGCCCGCGACGATGCGCGGCACGAGGGCCTCCTGCAGGTCCGCGTCGCCGCACCGCGCGATCGGCACCAGCCCGCACGCCAGGGTCTCGACGAACGGCAGGTCCACCGCGCGGCGGCCGGCCTCGTCGACGAGCACGGCCAGCTCGGCGAGGCCGAGACCGTCACCGCCGTACGCCTGCGGGGCGGCCAGCCCGAGCAACCCGGCCTCGGCGCACGCGGCCCACCGCGCCCGCGGCTCGCACGGCCCCTTCTCGAGGACGTCGACGAGGACCGAGCGGATCTCTGCTCGCACGTCGGTGGCAGCGCCGCCCATCCACGCCCCCTTCACGCCGGAAACTGTAACCTGTTCTAGTCTAGGGAGGGATTCGGAGCACCGCCAACACGTCGTCGACACCACGGGGGCATCCTCGATGCACGAGCTCGGCCCGCGCCTCGGCAGGACCCTCCCGGCCCGGGTCCGGCGACTCGCCGCGGTCCCGAGCGTGGAGATCCCCGAGGGCCGGTGGCTGGAGCTCCCCCGCCGAGGGCGCACGTGGCTCACCGAGCTCCCCGGCCCACGCGGCGCCCCGACCGTCGTCCTGCTCCACGCGGTCGGGTGCACCGGGCTGCTGACGTGGTTCCCGGTGATCCACGAGCTGGCGCACCGCTACCGGGTGGTGGTCTTCGACCAGCGCTGGCACGGCCGGGGCATCGTCTCCGAGCACCTCTCGCTGCACGACTGCGCCGACGACGTGGCCGCCGTGGTGACCGAGCTCGGGGTCGAGCGCGCCATCGTCGCGGGCTACTCGATGGGCTCGATCGTGGCGCAGCGGGTGTGGCGCCAGCACCCCGACGTGGTCGGCGGCCTGGTGCTGGCCGCGACGACCGACCACTTCCGCACCAACGGCCGCGAGCGGATCTTCCACGCCGGCATGGAAGCGTCGATGGGTGCGTTGCGGGCGATGTCGAAGTCGCGCACCGTGCGGTCGGCCGCCCGGTCGACTGCCACGGCCCTCGACCTCCCCTCGGTCGACATCGGCGCATGGGCGCTGGGCCAGTGGCGCAGCACCAGTCCGTGGGCGGTGGGCCAGGCCGTGGCCACGCTCGGTCGGCACCACTCGACGCCGTGGCTCTCGCGCATCGACGTCCCCACCGCCGTGGTCGTGCCGAAGCGCGACCACGTCATCCCCGCCGCCCGCCAACGACGGCTGGCCGCCCGGATCCCCGGCGCCACCCTGCACGAGGCCGACTGCGGTCACGCCGGGTGCGTCATGGAGGCCGACCGCTTCGTGCCCGCCTTCCTCGAGGCCGTCCACGTCACCGCCGCGCGGGTGCGCGAGCGGCAGGAGCTGGGGGCGCTCACTGGTAGCTTCTAGGGGCCAGACCAGAGACGAGGAGGTGATGTCCGTGAACGTATCGACGCGGGCGCTCTCCTCTGGGGTCGTGGCCGGACGGTAGGTCGTCTGGGAGCGCCATTCCTGAGCACTCCCGAAAGGCACGACCATGCACCTGACTTCTGAACGACTCCTCGGCGGCGGGGTTCTTGAACGCGAGTTCAGTCTCGGCGGGATTCCGGGCATCTGCTGGACTCCGGCGGAGGGAAGGCCGCTTGCGCCCCTGCCTCTGATCCTCCTCGGCCACCCCGGTGGTTTGGACGCCATGCATCCCCGCTTGGAGGCTCGAGCACGACACTCCGCTGCGCTCGGATTCGCCACGGCAACCATCGAGCTACCGGGTAGCGGACGACGTCCCTCACTCCCTGCCGTGGACCAGGCGCGCGCCGACCTCCGTCAGGCGATCACGGCCGGCCATACACCGACGGAGGGGGTCATCGACAGGCTGATCCTTCCGCTGGTCGCACAGGCCGTCCCCGAATGGCGTGCACTCCTCGACGAGGCGCTCGAGCTGCCCGAGATGGGCGGCCCCGTGGGGATCTCCGGAGGAGTGACGGCCATCGGCGTCCGGCTGGCGCTGTGCGAACCGCGCATCGTGGCAGCTGGGCTGTTCGCTGGAAGCTTCGTCCCTCGCACCCTCATCGAGGAAGCGCGCCGAGTCACCATCCCACTGCACGTGCTTCTCCAGTGGGACGACAGAGGCAACGACCGGCAGAGGTCCTTGGATCTCTTCGATGCCTTCGGCTCCTCGGAGAAGACGCTCCAGGCGAACATGGGCGGACACACCGGCATACCGCCGTACGCCGCAGACGACGCGGGTCGCTTCTTCCTCCGCCACCTGGGTCAGTGATGGATGGGGGCGTGCGCAGGACTTCGAAGCTGACCGGAATTCCCTTGTGGACAAGGGGATTCTCGGCCCCGGTGTTGTCGGTGGTCGATGCTTGGATGAGGTATGTCCGCAGCACCGACCGAGCGCTTTCACCCGGTGGCCCGTGCCGTCGCCGAGGCCACCGCGGTGCTGCGCGAGGCGACCGGGTTGCCGCTGTTCGGACTGGGTGATGCGGAGCTGCGTGAGCTGTGCCGGCAGCTGACCTCGCTGGCCTCCACCCTGACTGCCTTAGATGGTGCGGCGCTCGCGCAGGCCGAGTCCCGCGACGTGGCCGCGGAGGTCGGTGCGACGTCGACGGCGAACTGGCTGGCCCACGAGACGAAGCTGACCCGAAAGGAGGCGCACCGCCGGGTGGCGCTGGGTAGCGACCTCGAGACGTTTCCGGCAACCGCTGCAGCACTGGCCGCCGGTTGCCTGCACAGCGAGCAGGCGTCGGTGATCTGCCACGCCGTCGCCCATCTCGATGCGATCCCCGAGGACCTGATCGCCGACCGCGACCTCGACCTGGCCGCGTTGAAGGCCCAGGCTGAGCAGCACCTGTTGGCCGAGGCCAGGCACCACGACGCCAACGAGCTGCGCATCCTGGGCCGCCACCTGCTCGACGTGGTTGCCCCCGAGGTGGCCGAGGAGCACGAGCGCCGGCTGATCGAGAAGGAAGAAGAGCGCGCCCGTCAGAAGACCCGGTTCACGATGACCGAGGACGGCCAGGGCTGTGTCCACGGCCGGTTCACCCTCCCCGCCCTGCAGGCGAGCATGCTGAAGAAGGCACTGCTGGCTTTGGCCGCGCCGAAGCACCAGGCAGCGGTCAACGGCAGCTCGCCGGTGCCGGGTCGGCCAAGTGCGGAGCGGATGGGGCAGGCGTTTGCTGAGTACGTGGAGCGCTACCCGGCCGACCGGATCCCCGCCGCCGGCGGCGTCCCCGCCAGCCTGGTGATCACGATGGACCTCGAGAAGCTCCTGCAGGGTCTCGGGGCCGGGGTGCTCGACGACGGCGGCCGGATCTCGGCCACCGAGGCCCGGAGGCTGGCGTGTGAGGCCGGGATCATCCCCGCGGTCCTCGGCGGCAAGGGCCAACCCCTCGACGTCGGGCGGAAGAAGCGGTTCCACACCACCGCCCAGCGCATCGCGATGGCGATCCGCGACGGTGGTTGCACCGCCGAGGGCTGCGACTACCCGCCCGGTCTCTGTCACGCCCACCACGACATCGCCTGGCGAAGCAACGGCGACACCAACGTCAAGGACGGACGACTCCTCTGCCCGCGACATCACTCCCTGGCGCACAACCCCCGCTACAACACCACCCGACTCGGCACCGGGAAGCTCCGCTTCACCAGGCGCACGTAAGCCGACGACGAGATCGCACCGACCGTTTCCACCCCAGCCCACGCCCCACCCGGCGTCCGGAAGAGAACGCCGTTGCCCCCCGGACGGGCACATCGACGACCGAAGGAACTCGCGGGTCGGGGCCGGGTAATGGCCCTGGGCGTCGTGGCGGGCACGCTCGCACTGACGTCCTGTGTGACCTCTTCCGGTCGAGAAGGCTCAGGATGAACTGTGACGCGGGCACGCCACGATGCCCGACGCCGGCAGTGCGACAGCAGCGAAGACAGTCGCCGCCGCGGCGCGGCCCCGCCGCCACAGAACAGGAACCAAGACCCCGGACGCCATACGTTCAGCGATAAGCAGACGGTGCGCGGGCTGCCCTCACGCTGGCCTGCCTACGCCCGAAGACGAACTCGTCGACGACAGACTCCCCCAGACGCGACGGTAAGCTGACGAAAGCCTCTGCGGCGCACGCCCCCGACCGCGACGGCTGCACCGCAGCGCTACTCGTCTGCCGATCTTGCTGTGGAGATCAAGTCCAGGTCGCGCGCGGCATAGCGGTGGTGCTCCCATTCCTCCTCCAGGATCGTGCGAAGGCATGAGAGGACCGTCTCCTCATAGTCCGGGGCGTGGGGATTCTTTCGAGGCTGCGCGAGGACCTCCGGCGTGAGGCCGGCCAGGAACTCGCGCACCATTGCCTGCCGGTCGCTGCGCGCCTCCACGACCTCCGCGAACGAGGGCGCCTGGGCGGAGAAGACGCCGTTGTCGTAAGCGTCGCTGTCGTTGTCGTCGTTGGGCAGGCCCGCCGGGTGGTACGGCTGCTCTTGCTCGAGGATGGCCTTGCCGAGCCAGGTGTCGGTTGCCATCACGAGGTGGCGAAGCGTCTCGGCCAACGACCATTCGCCGTCGATGGAGGCGTCGATGGTGCCTGCAGGCATCGCGGTGGCGCGGTCGAGGGTCGCCGTCCAGGTCCGTTCGAGTACGGCCCAGGCGGCACGCAGGCCCTCGGGGTCCACGGCCGTGCGCAGCTCCCTCCCCGGGAAGCGCCGGTTCAGCTCGGCGTCGACCAAGGGCACAACGTTGACACCGTTGACGAGGAGGCTGCTGTCGCCCTCCAGCAGCCAGGGGGAGTCGATCTCCATGCCGGCGACATCGCTTCCGCGTACGACGACGTCTCCCAGGTCGCAGCCCACGAATCGCGATCCCCGCAGACTCCTGCTCTTGAAGGTCTTGCCCCGTAGGACCTCAGGTTCGCTGGCGATCATGGGGCAAAATCTGCCACAGCGCGCCGTCGGAACAACGTGGCCCGTGGCAAACCCGGGAGGTGTCGCTCGATGCACGGTGTGGCTCCGGCGACGCGCATAGGCTTGAAGTCCAAGCGCGGGTCGCGGCAAATCAGTGTGTTGGGCGAAACACCTCGATCTGACATCTCGGTCCAGGGGCCCGCGCGAGCCTCCGATCGCCGGTCAGCAGGACAACGTCCAGCGCCTCTGCGAGCGCCACGTACGAGGCGTCGTAGATCGTGAGGTTCTCGCGCAGTGCCCAGCACCTCTGCAACAGCGGCAGATGCGGTGCTCGCTTCAGCGGCATCGCTGCAAGGTCTTGGAGCGCGAGGTCAGCTCGCTTGGCGTCGATCGACCCGGCGAGCATTTGACCGCGCAGGACCGATCCCACTTCGAGGTCCAACAGCTCGGGGGCGACGAGGTCCTCGCCGCGCATCCGCTCCCGCGCGGCGTCTCCATCCATGCCGTCGTCGGCTAGCGCGACCGCGAGCACGCTGGCGTCAACGACGAGCACGGTCGTTTCGGAGGGTCGCCACCGCGGTCTTGAGGGGTACGGACCCACCCGAGCGTCCACCAGCGCGGTCGAGAATCTCATCGATGGTGGGCCGACTCGCCTCGGCGATCAGTCGGGACCGCAGGTACTCCTGTAGCGACTGGTGAGCAGCGGCGGCACGCTGTCGGAGCACGGCGTGGATGTCGTCCGGAACATCCTTGATCTGCACACTCGGCATGGCGCCATTATGGCGCCAGCAGCGTCGAAGTGCAATCGCACCCAACTCGGCTGAGCGCACTCTGCCCAACTAGGGCACACGAGGTCACTCACCCAGGACCGCGGCGTGCAGGGCGTCGAGCTCCTCGGGGAACTTCTCGGTCAGCCTCCACGGCTGGGGCACGAGCTCGCGGCACGCGATCGCGCCGACGTGCAGCCGGTCCTCGCTCGACATCACCGTGATGTTCAGCCCGGCGCCGTGGAAGATCGGGCCCAGCGGGTAGAGCCCGAGGATGCGGGCGCCCATGAAGTACAGCGGCACCGGCGGCCCGGGCACGTTGGAGATGACCAGGTTGTGGATCACCGGCCCGGTGTCGGCGAGCCGGAGTGCGGAGACCATCCGCACCGCCAGCCCGAACGTCCGCGGCGCGGCGAACTCCGCCCAGTCCTGCAGGGTGTCTGCGGGGATCGTCTTGTGGTGCTCCTTGGCGTGGGTGTTGGCCTCCGAGACCTGCTTGAGCCGCACCACGGGATCGGAGATGTCGGTGCCGAGGCGGGAGAAGATCGTCGAGACCTTGTTGCTGCCCCCGCTCTTGCGCGACTCCTCCCGCACCGAGACCGGTACGGCGGCCAGCAGCGTGCCGTCCGGGAGCTCACCGCGCTCCTCGAGGTAGCGCCGCAGCGCACCCCCGCACACGGTGATCACCACGTCGTTGACCGTCACGCCCTCCACCGCGTGCTTGATCTCCTTGATCCGCGAGAGCGACATGTCCTGCACCGCGATCGTGCGGTGGCCGGTGACGGTGCCGTTGAAGGACGTGCGCGGCGCGGTCAGGGGTGCGGCCATGGCGGTGCCACTGCGCGCCCGGCCGAGCGTGCGGGTCAGCACCCCGGCCGCGGAGGGGACCAGCTTGGCGACCTGCACCGGCTTGGCCAGGTTGGTCGCGACTCCGCGGGCCAGCAGCTCGGCGTCGCTCGGGGTGCGCGGCGGCGCCCGGTCGGGCTCTGCGCTCTCGATCGGGGGCGCGTCCGGCTCGAGGCTGCACAGGTAGGAGATCGCATTGGCGCCCGAGACGCCGTCGACCGTGGCGTGGTGCATCTTGGTGAACACCGCCACCTTGCCCGACTCCAGCCCCTCGATCACGAAGAACTCCCACAGCGGCCGCGACCGGTCGAGCGGGATCCCCGCGATGTGGCCGCACAGGTCGGCGAGCTCCCGGTCGCCGCCCGGCGAGGGCACCGCCATCCGGTGCACGTGCCGGTCGATGTCGAAGTCGTCGTCGGTCACCCACACCGGGTGGTCGATCCCCAGGGGCACCTGCTTGAGCCTGCGGTGGAACATCGGCACGTGCTCGACACGACGCTCGAGCTCTCCCTTGAACTCCTCGAAGGAGTAGCCGCCCGGAATCGTCTCGGGGTCGAGCACGATCAGGCCGCACACGTGCAGCAGCTGGGAGGAGGTCTCGAGGTACAGGAAGCTCGCGTCGAGGCCACTGAGGCGTTCCATGGCCGGAGTCTAGGCGCGAATCTGAAACGTGTTCTAGTTGTCTCGGGGGCGCTCTCGCCAGCCGGACAGGGCCGTGACTCCCCAGTAGCCTCGACTGCATGGCCCTGTTGTCCTACCCGCAGCGGCAGCTGCTCGCCGCCGCCCTCACCGCCAACGCCCTGCGCCCGCTGCGCGGCCGTTACGGCTCGATCCCCTCGTTCTTCGCCGGCTGGCTCGCCAGCGAGCTGGCGCCCCAGCTGCTCCTGGCCTCGCTCGCCGACACCGCGGCCGAGCTCTCCGTACGACGGAACCGGCCCGGCCACCCCAGCCGCACCGGCCTGGCGCTCGGAGCGTTGGCGGCCGGCGGCCTCGGCTACATGGTGCGCAACGCCACCCGGGCGGCCTCGCACGTCGAGGGCAGCCTGCGCGACGGGCTGGGCGCCGACTACCTCGACGTGCTGGAGGAGGGGCCCAGCCTCGAGGACGTGGAGAAGACCTCCCTGCGTGAGCTGCTGCGCCCGTTCCACATGACCAGGCCCGACGTCGAGGTCATCCGCGACATCAACTACACCGCCGGCGGCAAGCGGGCGCGCCTCGACGTCTACCGCCCCAAGGGCCGCGACCTCAGCGACGCCCCGGTGCTCGTGCAGGTGCACGGCGGCGCCTGGACGATCGGGACCAAGGAGCAACAGGGCCTGCTGCTGATGAACCGGATGGCGCAGCGCGGCTGGGTCTGCGTGGCGATGAACTACCGGCTGGCGCCCAAGCACCCCTTCCCCGCGCAGATCATCGACGTCAAGAAGGCGATCGCGTGGACGCGCGAGCACATCGCCAGCTACGGCGGCGACCCGTCGTACCTCGTCATCACCGGCGGCAGCGCCGGTGGCCACCTCGCTGCGCTGGCCGCACTGACGCCGGGCGACCCGGAGTACCAGCCCGGCTTCGAGGACGCCGACACCAGCGTGGCCGCGTGCGTGCCGTTCTACGGCGTCTACGACATGGCCGGCCTCACCGGCGAGAGGTTCGCGATCGGGATGCGCGACCACTTCCTGGGTCCCCGCGTCTTCAGGAAGGACCCCGCCACCCACCTCGAGGACTTCGTCAAGGCCTCGCCGCTGGCCCACGTGAGCGCCGACGCCCCGGACTTCTTCGTCCTGCACGGCGCCAACGACTCCCTGGTCGACGTCGGCCAGGCGCGGACGTTCGTCGACAAGCTCGAGCAGGAGTCGCGCGCGACCGTGACCTACGCGGAGTTCCCCGGCACCCAGCACGCCTTCGAGGTGTTCGGCTCGATCCGCAGCCACCACGTCATCCGTGCCGTCGAGCGGTGGCTGCTGCACCACCGCGCGCAGTTCCTCGCACGCAAGGACGAGCAGACCTCGGTCGCGGGATAGCCCGAGGATCAGGTCCCGGCGTCCTCCCCCTCGGGCTCTTGTCCGGGGTGGCGGGCGGCGATGTGTTCCTCGTGGTCGACCGCCAGGGCCTCGTCGTCGAGCGCCGTTCCGGGATGCGCGTCCAGGTCGAGCAGGCCGTGCGTCCGGCGCGCCTGCCGCACGCCTTGGGAGATGCTGTGCCACAGGTGGTCCTTGCCGATCTCGGCCGCGAGGCCCGAGCGACGCAGCACCTTGCGGACCGGCCACATGACGCGGACGAGGTAGAGGTCGACGCCTCGCTTGCGCAGCGCGGCCAGCAGGTCCGCGAGGGCGTCGGCGCTGGTGGTGTCCATCTGGTTGGTGGCCTCCAGGTCGAGCACCAGGGCGCGGGTCCCCGGTGCGGACTCGACCAGGGCGAGGACACTGTCGTGGACGGGAGCCGCGGTGACCCAGAAGATCGGCACGTCGATGCGGAGCACCATCACGCCGGGGTACGTCGCACGCTCCGCGTGGTTGCGCGTGCTGCCCCAGGCGGCCTTCTCGTGGGGCACCTTCCCCATCACCTCGACATCGACCCGGCTGGAGCGGAACACCAGGCCCAGTACCGACTGGGCCACGGCGAGGAGCAAGCCGTTCAGCGGGCCGAAGGCCAGCACGCCCACCACCGCCACGACCGCAGCGACGATGTCGTTGCGACGCACCCGGGCATAGCGGCGCAGCGCCGGGAAGTCCATCAGCTTCCACACGGCGTTGACCACGATCGCGCTCAACACCGCCCGTGGGAGCACCGACAGCGCGGGCGCGATCGCGACGATGACGACCAGTGCCACGACGGCTGCCGCCAGTCCCGTCACCTGGGTGCGTCCACGAGCGTCACTGACCGCCGCCGTCTTGGACAGGCTCCCGGCCACGCCGAGCCCACCGAACATCCCGCAAGCGACGTTGGCTGCGCCGGAGGCGAGCAGCTCCTGGTCGGCGTCGACCCGGTAGCCCCACCGGCCGGCGAAGAGGCGAGCCGCACTCAGCCCCTCGGCAAGGCCCACGAGGGCCAGTGCCGCCCCGGCGATGACCAGCGAGACCAGGTCAGCGGGGTCGACCGTGGGTACGGCCGGCGTCGGCAACCCACGCGGGACCTCGCCGACGACCCTGACGCCGCTCGCCTGCAGGTCGAGCGTCGCCGAGGCTGCCAGGCCGCCGAGAAGCACCAGGAGTCCCCAGGGCATCCGGGGCAGCACCCGGTACCCCCCGAAGAGCACCACCAGCGAGACCAGCGACACGGCCACGGTCACCAGGTCGGCGTCACCCTGGGTGAGGCTCGAACCCAGGGCACCGACCCGTTCGACCACCTGACCCTCCGGCGTGGGCACGCCCAGGAGGTGCGGCACCTCGTTGAGGATGACGAGGACGGTCAGGCCCAGGACGAAGCCGGTGACGATCGGCTTGGACAGGAACTCGGCGATCCAGCCGACCCGGAGGAAGCCGGCCGCCACGAGGACCAGGCCCGCGCCGAGGGCCAGTGCCGCGGTGTACGACGCAGCCTCCGCCGTACCCGCCACCCCGAAGCTGGCCAGGAAGGACCCGGACAGCACCGACACGGTCGACACCGGACCCACGACGAGATGACGGGAGGACCCGAACACGGCGTACACCAGCAGCGCCACCGGCACGGCGTAGAGACCCACCTCGACGGGAGCACCGGCGATGGATGCGTAGCCGAGCGCCTGGGGAACCGCGAGTGCCGCCACCACGGCGCCGGCGACCAGGTCCCCGCGCAGCCAGGCGGGCTGATAGCTCGGCAACCAGCCGGCCATCGGGACCCGGCGCCAGCGACGTGCCGAGACAGGTCCAGTGCCGTCGCTCATCCGGGTCCACCTGTTCCGCCGCAGGACCACCAAACCACGACGCCACGTGCCAGCACCAGCACCGTGCTCGCCCTGCCGGGCGTGGTGCGGACTCAGCCGCGAGGCAGGCCGAGGATCCTCTCGCCGACGACGTTGCGCAGCACCTGCGTGGTGCCGCCGGCGATCGAGAGGCAGCGGGTCAGCAACAGCTCGTGCAGGGCTGCACGCGCCAGCTCGTCACCGCTGAACACCCGGTCACCGAGCAGCTCCACGACCAGCTCCGCGGAGTCCTGCCGGCTGCGTACGCCGACCAGCTTGGCCACGCTCGACTCCGCCCCCGGCCCCTGGCCGGCCAGCGAGCGCAGCGTCGCCCGCGTGCCGAGCAGCGCCACCACCGTGGCCCAGGCGGCTGCCCGACCGATCGTGACGCGGTGCTCCGCCACGGCCTCGGCGTCGTCGGCCAGCAGCCCGACCGCCCGCTCGGCGGAGAGCTCCAGCCGCGTGCCGGCCATCGCCACCCGCTCGCTGGCCAGCGTGGTGCGCGCGAGTCGCCAGCCGCCGTGCACCTCGCCCACCACGCAGTCGTCCGGCACGAGCACGTCGTCGAGGAAGACCTCGTTGAACATCTCCTCGCCGGTCATCTCGCGCAGCGGCCGCACCTCGATGCCCGGGCTGGACATGTCGACCAGGAAGTAGGTGATGCCGGCGTGCGGGGCGGCGTCGGGGTCGGTGCGCGCCAGACAGATTCCCCAGTCGGCCTCCCGGGCCAGCGAGGTCCACACCTTCTGGCCGGTCAGCCGCCAGCCCCGCACGTCGGGGTCGCGCACCGCGCGGGTGCGCAGCGAGGCGAGGTCGGAGCCGGCACCGGGCTCGCTGAACAGCTGGCACCACCGGAGCTCGCCGCGCAGCGTGGGGCCCACGAACCGCTTGCGCTGCTCGTCGGTGCCGTGGGCGATGACCGTCGGTGCGGCCCACGCCCCGATCTTCAGGTCGGGCCGCTCGATGCCGGCGTCCGCCAGCTCCTCGTCGATGACCAGCTGCTGCACGGGGTCGGCGCCCAGCCCGTAGGGCGCCGGCCAGTGGGGGGTGAGGTAGCCGCTCTCCGCGAGCGCCTCGCGCTGCTGGTCGCCGGGGAGCGCGGCGATCCGCTGCACCCGCTCCCGGACCTCCGCACGCACCTCGTCCGCTGCGTCCGCGAGGTCCACCCGCACGTTGCGGCGAGCGCCGGTCGCGGCCAGGTCGGCGAGCGACGCGGCAGACCTGCTCGAGGGTCCCAGCAGGGCGCGCAACCCGAGCGCACGGCGCAGGTAGAGGTGCGCGTCGTGCTCGAAGGTGAACCCGATCCCACCCAGGACCTGGATGCACGACTTGGCGACCTCGACCGCCCCGTCGAGGCAGACCGTGCCCGCCACCAAGGCGGCCAGATCCTGTTGCCCCGGCGCGGCGCCGGCCGCGCGGGCGGCGTCCCAGGCGGCCGCGGTCACCGACTCGCTGGTCTCGAGCATCTCGGCGCACAGGTGCTTGACGGCCTGGAAGGCGCCGATCTTGCGGCCGAACTGCTCCCGCTCCCGGGCGTGGGCGACCGCGGTGTCCAGGCACCAGCGGGCCACCCCGGAGGCCTCGGCCGCGGCGAGGACGAGCAGCAGGCGGCGTGCGTCGTCGCCGCCGGCGTGGACCTCGACGATGTCGTGCGCGTCGACCCCGTCGAGCCGGACGGCGCCGACCGTCCGGGACAGGTCGGGCGTGGCCCCCTCCTCGACGGCGAGCCGGTCGGACGGCACCACGAACCACCGCTCCCCCGCGCCGAGCAGCAGGTGCGTGCTCGAGGGGCCGTCGGCGACCACCGCCACCTCGCCGGACAGCCGCCCGTCGCGCAGCTCGAGCGACGGCGACAGCCCGATGCCCACCGCGAGCTCGCCGGCAGCGATGCCCTGGCGCAGGTCGGCGTCCTCGACGAGCAGCCCGGCGGCCGTCGTGGTGAGCAGCGGCCCGGGCACGAGGGCGTACGCCGCGGCCTCCAGCGCGACCGCCTGGTCGAGCAGCTCGCCACCGCCGCCGCCGACCGCGTCGGGCAGTGCGATCGAGGCCAGCCCCATCGTGGCGCAGCGGGCCGTCCAGTCCCGGAGCGACCCGGGGTCGCGCTCGGCCTCACGGACGGCGGCCGTCGTCGACTGCCCCGCCGCCCACCCGCGCACGGACTCGGCGAGCTCGACGTGGTGGTCGTCGATCCCGATCGGCACTGGCGGCCTCCTCGACGCAAAACTAGAACGTGTTCCACATCATCGCACGGTTGCGAGGGTCTCGACAGGCTCGACCACCGTGAGGGGCTCGACCACCCGTCCGGCCACCTAGGCTGGCCGGGTGACCGAGATGCCGGCGGACCTCCTCGCCCACGCCCGCGCCGCCCGCGGCTTCATGCCCGAGGACGAGGGCGACTACCTGTTCCACACCGCGCTGGCCCACCTCGGCGACGGGCCCGCGCTGGAGGTGGGCAGCTACTGCGGCAAGTCGGCGATCTACCTCGGCGCCGCGGCCCGGGCGCGCGACAGCGTGGTGTTCACCGTCGACCACCACCGCGGGTCGGAGGAGAACCAGGCCGGCTGGGAGCACCACGACGACACGCTGGTCGACCCGGAGTTCGGCCTGATGGACACCCTTCCGGTCTTCCGCCGGACGATCGCGCGTGCCGGCCTGGAGGACGTCGTCGTCGGGATCGTGGGCCGCTCGACGACCGTGTCCCGCCACTGGCGCACCCCGCTCGCGCTGGTGTTCATCGACGGCGGGCACGCCGAGGAGCACGCGCAGAACGACTACTCGGGGTTCGCCCAGTGGCTGGAGCCGGGCGGTGCGCTGGTGATCCACGACGTCTTCGAGCACCCCGAGGACGGCGGGCAGGCGCCGTTCCACATCTGGGAGCGCGCGGTGGCGAGCCGGGCGTTCGAGCCGAGCGGGACCGTGGGCTCGATGCGGGTGCTGACCCGGACCTCAGGAGCGGCGGGAGTACGAGTCGGCTGAGGCGTCGGCCGAGCCGGACCCCTCGCAGCCGCACTCCAGGCCGATCTCCTCGAAGTGAGCGGCCAGGGTGTCGCCGCGCATGATGCCGGAGGCGGGGGTGCTGCGGGACAGCTCGTCGGCGGCGAGCACGACCGCGGCCGCGGTGTACGTCGTCTGCTCCACCGGCCAGAAGACACCCTCGGGGTGGACCGACCCGGTCCAGTAGCTGCCGTCCTCGTGACGCAGGTGCTGCATGTCGGCGTAGAGCCGCAGGGCGCGGTCGCGGTCGTCGAGGGAGTCCAGCGCCATCACCAGCTCGCAGGTCTCCGCGCCCGTCACCCACGGGTTGGCGTCGACGCAGCGGATGCCGAGGCCGTCCTCCACGAAGTCCTCCCACCGGGTCGCGAGCAGGTCGTGGCCGGCCTGGCCGCGCACGGCACCGCCGAGGACCGGGTAGTACCAGTCCATCGAGAACGTCGACTTGTCCAGGAACTCGTCGCGGTGCTCGCGCAACGCGTGGCCGAGGCGACCGCCGGCCAGCTCCCAGTCGGGCTGCGGGTGGCCGACCAGCTCGGCGATCGCGACCCCTGCGCGCAGCGACTGGTAGATGCTCGAGGAGCCCGCGACCAAGGCCTCCTGGTTCACCTTCGCCGGCCCGAGCTCGTCCCACTCCTGGGACCACGCGATCCCGCCGAAGGGAAGCTGCATCCCGACCACGAAGTCCAGCCCGCGGCGTACGACGGGCCACATCCGCTCGACGAACCCGAGGTCGCGGCGCAGCAGCCAGTGGTGCCACACGCCGACCGCGAGGTAGGCGCACATGTTCGTCTCGCCGCTGTGGTCCTCGACCTCGCCGGCCACGGTCTTCATCGCCCAGGAGCCGTCGTGGCGCTGGGTGCGCACGCACCAGTCGTAGGCCGCCTCTGCGGCCTCCACCTCGCCGCCGACGAGCATGGCCATCGCCCCCTCGACGTGGTTCCACACGTCGGTGTGCTCGCCGTGCGTCCACGGCACCGCGCCGTCCGCCTCCTGCATCGAGGCGATCGAGCCTGCGGTCTGTGCCACCTCGGCGCTGGTGAGCACGCCGGGCACCGCCGGGATCGGGTGGCTGCGGGTCACCGCGCCGCGGCCTCCGGCTTGCGGAGGTAGAGCACCATGCTCTTGCCGACCAGCGGGTTGAGGACCTTCTCGGCACCGCGGGTCAGGGTGCTCCAGCCGCGGGTCCGCATGATGTCCCAGACCAGCACGTGGTGGTAGGCACGCACGAGCGGGTTGCGGTCGTTGTCGACGCCGACCGCGCACTTGATCCACCAGTACGGCGAGTGCAGGCCGTGCGCGTGGTCCTTGCCCTCGTAGACCATGCCGGCGCTCTCGAGCTTGCCCACCAGCTCGTCACCGGTGTAGATCCGCACGTGGCCGCCCTCGACCTCGTGGTAGGCGTCGCTGAGCGCCCAGCAGATCTTCTCCGGCAGCCACCGCGGGACGGTGACGGCCATGGTGCCGCCGGGCCGCAGCACCCGCACGAGCTCGGCGATCGCGCCCTCGTCGTCGGGGATGTGCTCCAGCACCTCCGAGGCGACCACGCGGTCGAACTCCCCGTCGGGGAAGGGAAGCGAGAGCGCGTCCCCCTCCTTGATGTCGGCCTCGGCGCCCTCGGGCACCTCGCCGGCCTCACGCATGGCGGCGAACAGCTCGGAGACCCCGGCGAGCTCGTCGCCGTCCTGGTCGAAGGCGATCACGTCCGCGCCGCGGCGGTACATCTCGAACGCGTGGCGACCGGCGCCGCAGCCCATGTCGATGACGCGGTCCCCCGGCCGCAGGCCGAGGCGCTCGAAGTCAACGGTCAGCACGCACGGTCTCCTCATCGGTGGTTGAGCCCTCGGTGGTCGAGCCTGTCGAAACCACCCCACCGGCCGCCGCGATCACCTCGGCGTACGCCGCAGCGGTCGCCTCGGCCACGGCCCGCCAGCTGAACCGCGAGAGCACCCGCTCGCGACCGGCACGGCCCATCCGGGCCCGCCGCTCGGGGTCGTCCAACATCCGCTCCAGCGCCCGCTCGAGCTCGCCGACGTCGCCAGGAGCGACCAGGTCGGCGCACTCGCCGTCGGGGCCGACGACCTCGGGGATCGCGCCCGCGCGGCTGACCACCAACGGCGTCTCGCACGCCATCAGCTCGGCGGTGGGCAGCGAGAACCCCTCGTACAGCGAGGGCACGCAGGCCACCTCGGCCGAGCCCATCACCTCGACGAGCTCGGCGTCGCTGATGCCGCTGACGAAGGAGACGTGCTCGGCGATGCCGAGCTCGTCGATGAGCCGCTCGGTGCGGCCACCCGGCGTCGGCTTCGTGACCAGGACGAGCTCGACGTCGCGCTCGGTGCGGAGCTTGGCGAACGCCTCGAGCAGGGTGGCGATGCCCTTCATCGGGGCGTCGGCGCTGGCCATCGCCACGATGCGCCCCGGGACCCGTGGCTTCGTGGGCGGCCCGAACACCTCGTCGACCCCGAGCGGGATCACCTGCAGCTGGGCGGGGTCGACGCCGAAGTCGGTGATGATGTCGCGCCGGCTCGACTCCGAGACGGTGAGGATCTTCCCGACGCTGCGGGCGACCTTGGCCTGCATCCGCAGGAAGCCGTACCACCGGCGCAGCGTGAGCTTCTTGCGCAGCGTGGCGGCGGCCGCGATGTCGATGCGCCGGTCGAAGGTGATCGGGTGGTGGATGCTGGTGATCAGCGGCAGGCCCATCTCGGCGATGTCGAGCATGCCGTGGCCGAGCACCTGGTTGTCGTGGACGACGTCGAAGTCGTCGAGCCGGTCGCGCAGCAGCCGGGCGACCCGCTTGGAGAACGTCTTCGGCTCCGGGAAGCCGGCCGTCCACATCGTCAGCACCTCCTCGACGTCGATGAGGTCACGGATCTCCGAGGGCTTCGGCGTACGGAACGGGTCCGGCTCGCGGTAGAGGTCGAGGCTGGGCACCTTGGTCAGCGCCACTCCCTCGTCGAGCTCGGGGTAGGGCTGACCGGAGAAGACCTCGACGGTGTGCCCGAGCGTTGGTCAGCTCGCGGCTGAGGTGCCGGACGTAGACGCCCTGACCGCCGCAGTGCGGCTTGCTGCGGTAGGACAACAGAGCGATGCGCAAGGGGGCCTTCCCGGGCCCCGGGCCCGGAGCACCCCCGGTGGGACCGTCACTGACGAACTGAAACGTGTTTCTATTATGCCGGAGGCCGCTGCTAGCCTCTCCGGTGGTCCGAAGGGTACGACGACCCCTCGAGAACCGTCGACAAGAGGTGAGGGAGGTCGCACCGGTGCCCACCACGAGCTCGCTGACCCAGGAGGACCTCGGGTCGGCCGCGCAGCGCGAGCGCCGCAAGCGCATCCTCGACGCGACGATGGCGCTGGCCTCCCGCGGCGGCTTCGACGCCGTGCAGATGCGGGCGGTCGCCGAGCAGGCCGACGTCGCGCTCGGCACGCTCTACCGCTACTTCCCCTCCAAGATCCACCTGCTGGTCTCCGCCCTGGCCCGGCAGTTCGAGGAGACCGAGGCCAGCCTGGGTCGCCGGACGATCCCCGGCGACACCCCGGGCGACCGCGTGATGTTCGTGCTGACCAAGGCGACCCGCAGCCTCCAGCGCGAGCCGCACCTCACCGAGGCGCTCACCCGCGCCTTCATGTTCGCCGACTCCTCGGTGGCCGAGGAGATCCACGTGGTCGGCCTGCGCCTGACCGCGATGCTCAACCGGGCCCTCCAGGGCGCGGACTACGTCGAGGGCGCCGAGCCCACCGAGCAGGAGATCTCCGTCGCCCGGGTCATCAGCGACGTCTGGCTGGCCGCCCTGGTCGCCTGGGTGACGGGCCGGTCCACGGCCGAGCAGGTCACCGAGCACCTCGCCACCGCGGTCCGCCTCATCCTGCGCTGAGGCCGCCGCCCGGCGGGTCTCCTGACCTCAGCCGCCGAAGGCGTGGGTCGCGGTGGCACCGCCGTCGATGGCGAACTCGGCGCCGGTGACGAAGCCGGACTCGTCGCTGGCGAGGTAGACGTAGAGCGGCGCCACGTCCTCGGGGTGGCCGACCCGCTTGAGGGCGACCTTGGAGGCGCCGTACTCCATCGACGCGTCGCCCCCGTGCACGCGCGTCATCGGGGTGTCGATCATGCCGGGGTGCACCGAGTTGACGCGGATGCCCTTGGGGCCGAGCTCGAGGGCCGCGGACTTCGTCATCCCGCGGATCGCGAACTTCGTGGCCGTGTAGCCGGTGCACATCGCCATCCCGCCGAGCCCCTCGATCGAGGAGGTGTTGACGATCGAGCCGCCGCCGCCCTTGCGCATCGTGCGCGCCACCGACTTCATCCCGAGGAAGCAGCCGAGCTGGTTGACCCGGAACAGCAGCTCGAACTCCTCGACCTCCATGTGCTCGACCGAGCCGAAGCGCAGGATGCCGGCGTTGTTGACCAGCACGTTGACCGGGCCGAGGCGCTCGTTGGCCTCCTCGACCAGCGCCGTCCACGAGGACTCGTCGCTGACGTCGTGGCGGCGGAAGTACGCCGCGTCGGGACGGCCCTCGCACAGCTCCGCGGCCAGGGCCTCTCCGGGCTCCTCGGCGACGTCGGCGATCACCACCCGGGCGCCCTCGTCGACGAAGGCGCGGGCGATCGCCGCCCCCTGTCCCTGGGCGGCGCCGGTGACGATGGCGCGCTTGCCGGTGAGTCTGTCCATGGGTCCTTCCCTCAGCCGAGGTCCATCACGGAGTCGGCGGCGAAGCCCACCGACGGGTCGCGGTCGGCGAAGAACGGCCCGAGCTGGGCGTCGAGCCCCTCGAGGTCCCAGGTGTCCCCCGGCGCGTCGAAGCGCCGCTCGACGACCGGCGCGGCGAGGAGGGCGACCATGCCGCCGTACACCACGAAGACCTGGCCGGTGATCCGCGCCGCGGCCGGGGAGGCGAGGTAGGCCACCAGCGGGGCGACGTGCTCGGGCGAGTACGGGTCGACGGCCGAGCCCGACTCGTCGGCGCCGAAGACCTCGGCGGTCATCGCCGTCCGCGCCCGCGGGCAGATCGCGTTGGCCCGCACGCCGACCCGGGACAGCCCGCGAGCGGTGGAGAGGGTGAGGGCCGTGATGCCGGCCTTCGCCGCGGCGTAGTTGGCCTGCCCCGGCGACCCGGTCAGGAACGCCTCCGACGCGGTGTTCACCACGGCCGCGCCGACCGGCTCGCCGGTCTCCTTGAACCGCGAGCGCCAGTGCGCCGCGGCGTTGCGGGAGAGCAGGAAGTGGCCCCGCAGGTGGACCTTCACGACGAGGTCGAACTCCTCGTCGGTCATGTTGAACAGCATCTTGTCGCGGGTGATGCCGGCGTTGTTGACCACGACGTCGAGCCCGCCGAGCTTCTCGGTCGCCGCCAGCACCATCGCGTCGGCGGTCGCCCGCTCCCCCACGTCGCCGGCCACGACCGCGGCCTCGACGCCGCAGCCGCGGATCTCCTCGGCGGTCTCCTCCGCGGCGCCGGGGAGGTCGTTGAGCACGACGCTCGCTCCCGCGCGGGCCAGCGCGAGCGCCTCGGACGCGCCCGAGGCCGGCCCCGGCTCCGGTGACGACGGCGACGCGACCCTCCAGGGAGAGGGCGGGGTTCTCGGGCACGGGTACGCCGCTCCTCGCCTGGATGCTCACTCCTCGACGATGCTGATCGCGGACTTGGGGCACGCCGCGACGGCCTGCTCGATCAGGGCCCGGTTGTCGTCGGTGACCTTGTCGTCGATGACCTGCAGGTAGTCGTCGTCGTCGATCTGGAAGTGGTCGGGCGCCAGCGCCTCGCACATCGCGTTGGACTCGCACAGGTCGAAGTCGACCTTGATCTTGCTCATGCTGCCTCCTGCATTCGGTGCCGTGCCTGCTTGCTCAACCCGAGCCGCCCCTCTCGCCCGGCAGGGCGCGCATCTTGCGGTGGTCCCAGCTGGCGACCTTGTCGGGCTCGACGACGACGCCGACCCGCTTGCGTGCCTGCTTGGCCACGATCTCCTCGCCCAGCTCGCCGAGGTCCGCGCCACCGGCCATGCGGTGGGTGACGAGGGTGCCGAGGGCGTGCACCTCGTCGTAGTCCTCGACGAGCCGGGCCTTGCCTCGGATGCTGACGCCGCGCAGCTCGAAGTAGTCCTCCCCGTCCTCGACCAGGCAGGTGATCCGGGGGTCGCGCCGCAGGTTGACGATCTTCTGCGAGGCGCCGTAGGTCCAGAAGGCGATCTGCCCGTCGGTGACGACGTAGAACAGCGTGGTGAGGTGCGGCGCGCCGTCGGGCCCGACCGTGGCGACCTGCACCTTCATGTGGTGGTCGAGGAAGTCCTCGATCTCCGCCTCGCTCATGCGGACGGCGTTGCGGCCCGACATCTACGACCCGTCGGTGGAGTGGCCGGGGAAGACGTGCGCATCGGGATCGATGAGGACGGCCGCGTTGTTGACCGCGGTCGCGACCTCGCCGAAGCCCACGGCGATCAGGCGCACCTTGCCGTCGTACTCGGTGATGTCGCCGGCGGCGAAGATCCGGGGCAGGTTGGTGCGCATGGCGGTGTCCACCTTGATGTGTCGCTTGTCGAACTCGAGTCCCCAGTCCTGCATGGCGCTCAGGTCGGCGACGAAGCCGAGGGCGGCCACGACGGCCTGGGCCGGGCGGGTCAGCACGTCGCCGTCGGTGGTGGTGATCTCCACGCTCTCGACGTGCCCGTTGCCCTGGAGCGCGGTGACCTGCGCCTTGGTGATCACCTCGGTGCGGCCGGCCAGGACGGCGTCGACGGTCGCCTGGTGGGCGCGGAACTGGTCGCGGCGGTGCACCAGGGTCACCGAGCCGGCGATCGGCTCGAGGTGGTGGGCCCAGTCGAAGGCGCTGTCGCCGCCGCCGACGATGACGACGTCGCGGCCGGCGTACGGCTCGAAGGAGGGGACGAAGAAGACCAGCCCGCGCCCCTCCCAGCCCTCCCCGGCGGGCAACGGGCGGGGGGTGAACTTGCCGATCCCCGCGGTCACGATGACGACCTTCGTGCGCACGGTGGTGCCGTCGTCGAGGCCCATCGTCACGCCCTCGTCGTCGATGGAGACCGCGGTGGCCGTGCGCTCGAGCAGGAACGTCGGCTTCGCGGTCGCCGCCTGCTCGACGAGCTGCTCGACGAGCTCGCGTCCCTTGACGGCCGGGAAGCCGGCCACGTCGAGGATCAGCCTTCTCGGGGTAGAGCGCGGAGACCTGGCCGCCCAGCTCGGGGAGGGAGTCGACCAGGGTCACGCTCATCCCCCGGAAGCCGGCGTAGTAGGCGCCGAAGAGACCGGCGGGTCCGGCCCCGACGATCAGCAGGTCGGTCTCGACGTCGGGCGCCGCGGCGGAACCACTCACCGCCCCTCCCTCCACGCAGCCACACACAGAACTGGAACGTGTTCTAAATTATCAGAACGCATCCATCTTGGACACGCGCCACTCTCCCCCATCACGCCCCAGGGTCACCAGTACCCGGTTCTGGTCCAGGCGCTGGTTCTGGCTGCCCTTCGCCGTCGTCACCTGGTTGACGAAGACCAGCGCGACCACCTTCTCCTCGCTCGCCGACACGATCGAGGTGGCGACCACGGAGGCGTTCAGCTTCACCTGGTTCTTCACGGTCTCGGCCCGGACCTTGTCCATCGTCTTGGCGTACTCGCCGCGGAAGCCCGGCGCGAGCACCGCCTCGGCCGCCTTGCGGTCCTTGGCCAGCGTCTTCCAGTCGTAGGACAGCACCTTCTCGGTCAGCTGGGCGGCCGCCTGCATGCCCGCGTCGCGCGCCTGGGTCGAGGTGATCGCGCCGTCGGGCGCGGCACCGTCAGCCGGGTGCTCGCTGCGCCACCAGGCGAGACCCGTCAGCACGGCCAGCACGAGGCACAGCACGACCAGGAGGCGCAGCAGCCTGAGGCTGGCCAGGAAGGGGACCGGGGCCCCACCGGGTCGCGCGGGGGTGACCGCCGGCCGCTCCTCCGGGGGATGCTCGGCGCTGACCTGCTCGGCCTCGGCATGGGATTCGGGGCCGGCCAGGTCGCTGTGGCAGTAGCGGCACTTCACCGCGGCCGCCTTGATGGTCTCCGCGCAGTAGGGGCACTGCTTCTCGTCGGCTCTCGGGGTGCTCATGCTCAACCCACGAACTGGAGGTTGGAGGTGAGCCACTTCTCACCCTGGCGGACCATGGTCAGCTTGAGCCGGTAGTACCTCGGCTGCGCCTTGCCCTTGGTGGACTTGTTGCGGACCTTGGAGTCGGCGGCGACGAACACGACCGCGTCGCCGTCGTCGATGTCGGCGATGCCGACGTGCAGCACCTTGCCGGACGAGGTGGCCCGCGCCTGCTGGGCCGATGCCTTCAGGTTCACCTTCGCCCGCGAGTACTGCTCCTTGAAGGAGCCCGTCGAGCCGTCCAGGACCTTCGCGATCAGCGGGTCCATGTCCTTGTAGTCGACCGCCAGGAAGGCCTCGGTCTGCTCGCGGGCCGCCTCGGTCACCTCGGCGTACTGGCGCGACATGCTCTCCGCCTCGGACTCACCGGGCGTGGCCGCGGCCCCCCGGGTGAGCAGCAGCACGGTCGTGGCCAGCAGCGCGAGCGCGACGAGCGCCAGCACGAGGTTGGGCACCCGCCACGACCTGCTCGCAGCCCCACCGTCGTCGGGATCAGTCACCCCTGGTCACCGGTCCCGTCAGCATCCACTTCCACGAGTCGTCCCCGAACACGGTTCGCAGTCCTCCCTCGGCACCCACGTGGTAGGTGGTCTGGTCGCCGGCCTCGACCTCACCGGTCGTGGCATCGTACGGCGCCACACGGTAACCGCGACCGGTCGAGCCTGACGACCCCTGCGAGGGTGCGTACTTCGTGCCGCGCATGTTCTTGGGGGCGCCCTCGAGGCAGCGTGCGGGGAAGATCGGCTTGTCGGAGAGGTCGGTCGCGGGCCGCCACCTGCTGTTGGGCATGTATCCCTTCGTGCACGGCATCACGCTGTTGTTCAGCTGCAGGTTGATGTGGCCGTAGCTGTCGCCGGGGGTCCCGGTGAACCCGGAGGCCAGCACCCGGGGGAAGGTGACCAGGGTCTGCTCGAGCCCGGGCAGGTTGGTGGTCAGCACCTGGTTGACCGTCACCAGGTTGGACAGGAACACCGGCAGGGTGGGCTCCAGCCCCTTGAGCAGCGAGTCCACCTCGCGCACGGCCGCCGGCCCGCCCTGCAGGATCGTGCGGAGGTCTCCGTCGGAGGCGCGCAGGGACCCGCTGAGGTCGGCCAGCCCCCTCGCGAAGGTCGAGATGTCCTTCTCGTGCCTGGCCTGCGTCCGCAGCACGGTGCGGCCGCTCTGGAGCAGCGCGACCGTGTCCTCCTTGCTCGCGTCGGCGGTCTCGACGAGCTCGGTGCCGGAGTCGACCATCTGCTGCAGCGGACCAGCCGTGCCGCGGAACATCGTGCCGAGCTCGGCGACCACCGTCGACAGCTCGCCCTTGTCCACGGAGCCGACGAGGCCGTCGAGCTCGGTGAGCAGCTGCTCCTCGCTCATCGGCAGGCTCGCCTCGTCCCCCTCGATGGTGTCGCCAGGTCCGACGTACGGGCCCTGACCGGAGCCGGGCTCGAGGTCGAGGTACTGCTCGCCGACGGCCGAGAGGTTGTGGACGTGCAGCGAGGTGTCCCGCGGGATCCTCACCTCGTCGTGCAGCGCGAGGTCGACCTCGATGCCCTGCTGGGTCACGTCGATCGCCGAGACCTTGCCGACCTTGACCCCGCGGTAGGTCACCTCGCTGCCCTCGAACAGGCCTCCGGAGGCCGGCAGGGTCGCGTGCACGGTGAAGCCGCGGCCGAGGACCCGGTCGACGATCCCGAGGAAGCTCCCCGCGACGTAGACGATGCCGACGGCGCTGAGCACCACGAACGCGACCAGCCGGACCTTGACCCCTCTGGTCATCCCCCGCCACCTCCTCCGAGCAGGCCGCCGAGCCCGTCGAGCACGCCGCCGTTGCCGCGGCCCTTGGCGCCGTCCCCGCCGGGGAGGACGCCGTCGCGGGGCAGCCCGAGCGACCCGTCCGGGCACAGCGCCTTCTCCAGGTCGGGGTTGAGCTGGCAGACCAGCTTCTTGGTCGCGTCGTCGAGGCCCTGGCACATGTCGGCCACTTGGGAGGGCAGCGCGCCCACGCAGACGTTCACCGGGTCGGGCAGCGAGTCGCGGGGGGAGGTGATGATCCGGTTGAGGTCGATGTCCATGTGGAACAGCGCGTTCGCGTAGTCGCCCCGGGCGATGTTGGCCGCCTCCTCCGGGAACGGGAAGCTCGCCATCATCGACAGCCCCCGGGGCAGCGAGTCGCCCGCCGCGACGAGCTTGGCGAAGGTCGGCTCGAGGTGCTTCAGGGTGGCGACGATGTTGTCGGCGCTGGCGTCGAGGACGCGAGTGCCGACCACGCCGAGCCGGTCGAGCTGGCGCAGCATCGTCATCAGGCTGCGGTGCTGGCGGTTGAGCACCTTCAGGGCCGGGCCCATGCTGTCGATGGCGGCCCCGATGGTGCGGCGCTCCTTCACCAGCGTCCGGCTGAGCCGGTCGATGGACTCCATCGCGGTGATGATGTCCTCGCGCTGGTCGTCGAGCGCGCCGACCATCCGCTCGAGGTTGCCGAGCAGGTGCCGCGCGCGGTCCTGTCGGCCGTTGAGCATGTTGTTCATCTCGACGCTGATGGTCTTCAGCTGCCCGATGCCGCCCCCGCTGAGCACCATCGAGAGGGCGCCGAGCACCTCCTCGACCTCGGGATTGCGGCCCGTGCGCGAGAGCGGGATGACGTCGCCGTCGGAGAGCCGGCGCGAGCTCGCCGCGCCCTTCGCCGGCTCGACGAGCGCGATGTACTTCTCCCCCAGCAGGCTGGTCTGGCGTACGTCGACCTGGACGTTCTCGGGCAGCTCGATGTCCTTGCGCACCAGGAACCGCACCCGGGCGTGCCAGCCGACCCGGTCCACCTCGGTCACCTGGCCGACGACGACGTCGTCGACCATGACGGCGGTGCGGGGCACCACGTTGAGGGCGTCCGCGAAGTCGGCGGTCACCTCGAACGCCTCGTCCTCGCTGACCGCCGCGCCGGGCAGCGGCAGGTCGTAGGCGCCGTCGAACTCGCACCCGGTGACCAGCAGGAGCCCGGCCAGCACCGTCACGAGCCCGCGGACCAGGCCGCCGGGGCGCCTCACCGGTTCCCCTCCTTCAACGAACCGAGCAGGCTGTCCAGCGAGGTCACCGGAGCGCTCCCGCCGAGCTTCAGCTGGGGCGGCTGCGGGTCGAGCGGGTTGTTGCCCAGCCGGTCGGTGGCGGGCTTGACGATGGTCTTGAGAAGCTGGCAGGTGAACTCGGCGTTGGGGACCCGGGCGTTCTGCACGATGTCGCACAGCACGTTGCCGAAGCTGGAGAAGGTCGGCCCGAACTGGATCCGCGAGCCCTGGGTGCCGGACTTGTTGTCGAAGCCCAGCGCGAGGTTGCCGAGCCCGAGGGCGCCGAGGTGGGCGACGGTGTTCAGCGACTCCTTCTGCTTGGCCAGCACCCCGAGGACGTCGGTGAGCTGGCGCACGTCCTGCTCCAGCATGTCCTTGTTGTCATGCACGAACGAGCGCACGATCCCGACGGCCCGAGCGAGCGCGGCCAGGGCCTTGCGCAGGTTGCCGCGCTCGGCGGACAGCTGGGTCGAGACCGAGGTCAGGTCGCTCATGAACGCCTCGACGAAACGGTCGTTGGCCGCGAGGGCGCGCGTCAGCTGCGACATGTTCTGCACCGACTCGAAGAGCGGTCCACTGTTGTCGCCGAAGGTCCGGACCGCCGCCGAGAGGTTGAGCAGCGTCTCGTTGCCGAGCCTGCCGTTGCCGCGCAGCGCCTTCGTCCCGGCGGTGAGGAGGTCGTCGAGGGCGCCGTTGCGGTTGGCGCCGTTGGGGCCCAGCGCCTGGGTGAGGTCGGAGAGGCTCTGGTAGATCCGGTCGAGCTCCACCGGCGTACCGGTCTCCTCCAGCGCGATCTTCGCGCCGTCGGCAAGCACCTCACCACCGGTGTACGCCGGGGCGACCTGCACGAAGCGGTCCGCGGTCAGGGTCGGCGTGACGATCGCGGCCTTGGCGTCGGCGGGGAGCTTGTACTCGTCGTCGTACTCCATGGCGACACGCACCCGGTCGCCCTCGGGCACCACCGCGGTGACCGTGCCGATGCGCACGCCCATCACGCGCAGCTCAGAGCCCTGGTAGATGCTCACCGTGCGCTCGAAGTAGGCGGTCACCGTGCGGGTCTGCGGGTCGTTGCGGAAGACGAGGAACGTGGCCACGAGCAGGACCACGGCGACGGCGACCACGAGCGGTCGCACGCCCCACCTGCTCATCCCCGGCATCGGCACGGCGCTCACCTGCTCCGCTTCCCGGGAGCGAACTCCCCGCTGCCGAGACCCACGAAGTTGGGCACGTAGGCGTCGAACCACGGGCCGGTGCCGACGATGTTGATCAGGATCGAGGCGTAGGGACCGAGGTTGCGGATCGTCCGGTCCAGCTGCCGGCGGCGGTCCTGGAGGAACGACATCGCGGTGTGCAGCTCCCCGAGCGCGGCGCCGATCTGCTTCTGGTTGTCCGCGGCCACCCCGCGCAGCGAGACCGCGAGCCTCCTGGCGTTGACGAGCAGCGAGTGGATCGCCTCCCGCCGCGCGATCAGCTCGGAGAAGACCTGGTCGCCCTCCTTCATCAGGCTGACCAGGTCGCCCTTGCGCTGCGAGAGCAGCGTGGTGACGCGGTCGGCACGGGCGAGCAGTCGCTCGATGGCCTCGTCGCGGCTCGCGACCGCACGCGAGACGCGGGACAGCCCGGAGAACGTGGACCGGACATGGGGGCTGGCCGCGTTGAGCGTGTCGCCGAGGGTGCCCAGCGCCTTCGACAGCTTCGCGGTGTCGATGTCCTCGGTGCGGGTGGTCAGCTCGCTGAGGGTCGCCACGATGTCGTAGCTGGAGTCGGTGCGCCCGACCGGGATGGTCTCCCCCGCCCCCATCTCGCCCGAGCCGGCCGGGGTGATCTCGAGGTACTTCTCCCCCAGCAGGTTGAGCACCTGCACCGACGCCCTGGTCTTGCGTCCCAGCTCGGCGTCCTTGACGTCGAAGTCGACGGTCACGTGCCCGCCGGTGATGCGGATGTCGTTGACCCGCCCGACCCTGACACCCGCGACCTGGACCATGTTCCCCTTGCGCAGGCCGCTCGCGTCGCTGAGCTGTGCGTGGTAGTCGGTGCCCTTGAACCCGGGGAACTTCTGCAGGTTGAAGGCGGCCGCCATCGCGACCAGCAGCGTCACCACGCTGATCGCGCCGAGCCGCAGGATCGTGGCGTCGCTCCGGCGGGCCATCAGTCCACGCACCTGTCGGCCGTGCTGTGGAACGCGATGTTGCGCAGGTTCTTCTGGATCTCCTTCAGGCCCGGCACGTTCGGCAGGTCGGGCAGGATGATCGCGCCGGAGAAGTCGCAGAGGTAGTAGTTGTACCAGGACCCGTAGGTGCCGCTGCGGGTCTGGCGCTCCAGCATCAGGGGCAGCCGGTCGAGGAGCTCGTCGAGCACCTTCTGGTTGCCGGGCTTGTTCAGCGTCCGCAGGATCCTGTTCAGCGACGCGACGTCGCTCTTGACGTAGGGCCGGCTACGGGTGAGCAGGTCGGCCAGCCGGGCGGTCAGGCTCGACAGGTTGGCCACCGAGGCGCCGATCGCCTTGCGGTCGGCAGAGACGTTGCCCAGCCAGTCCTTGAGCTCGACGATCATCGTGTTGAGCTGGTCGTGCCGGGCGTCGACGGTCTGCAGCATCGCCGAGAGGTTGTCGATGACCTCGCCGATCAGCTCGTCGCGGTCGGCGAGGGTGTCGGTCAGCGAGGCGGTGTGCTGCATCAGCCCGCCGATGGTGCCGCCCTCGCCCTGCAGGACGCGCACGAGGTTCATCGACAGGTCGTTGACCTCCGCCGGCTGCAGTGCCTGGAACAGCGGCTGGAAGCCGTTGAAGAGCTCGGTGAGGTTCAGCGCCGGCTGGGTCTGCGACTTCGGGATCGTGCCGCCCGCCGGGCAGCCGCGCCGCGCCCTCGCTGCCCTGGGCGAGGGCGAGGTAGCGCGCGCCGACGAGGTTGAGGAACCGGATCTCGGCACGGCTGGCGCGTGTCAGGGGTACGTCGTCCTTGACCTTGAACGTGATCTCGGCGTCGTTGCGGTCCTTGATCTCGACGCCGGTCACCTCGCCCACGGAGACGCCGGCCACGCGGACGTCGTCGCCCTTCTTCAGCAGGCTCGCGTTGCTGAACACCGCGTGGTACTCGCTCTGGCTGCCGAAGCCGAAGGAGCCCATGATCGCGGCGAGGGTGCCGGTCACCAGCAGCGAGACGAGCACGAACACACCGAGCTTGATCGCGGCGACGGTGGTGGCGGTGTTGCGCGAGATCATCCGGGGCCCCCGCGGAGGCGTGAGCGCAGCGAGCGACTTCGTGGGGTGAAGCCCATCAGCCGCCACCTCCGACCTTGTCGACGTCCGAGCCGTTCTTCAGGTCGTTGGGCCCGATCGGCACGGGTGGGTTGGGCAGCCCGAGGCACCACGGACCGTGGCCGATCTCGCCGTACACGGGCTTGTCGGCGGCGGTGAACGGGCCCCGCTGCTTGGCAGCGAGGCTCATCGTCTGTCGCACCCGGCCGGTGCCGAAGATGCCGTTGAGCCGGGCGGTGTACCTGTCCGCCCCCTTCAACAGGCACGGGAACTCCGGGGAGTAGGTGTCCAGCAGCCGGGTGAGCGGACGCGCCAGCGCCGCCTCCCGCACGATCGCCCGCTCGTTCGTGCGCAGCAACCGCGTCGATGTGGAGGCCAGGCCGGTGACGTCGTCGAAGAACCGGCCCAGCTGCTCCTCCTTGGCCGTCACCGTGCGCGCGGTGGTGGTGGCGTTGCGGAGCAGGCGGACCAGGTCGGGGGCCGCGATCGCGTAGGTGCGGCTGACCCGGGCGAGCAGGACGAGGTCCTCGCGCAGCGTGGGCAGGTGCACGTTCATCGTGGTGAGGTAGTCGTCGAGCTTGACCATCGTCTCGCCCAGCTTGTCGCCGCGCCCGCGCAGCGCGTTGGCCAGCGCGTGCAACGTGGAGCTCAGGTCGGCCGGCCGGATCGAGCGCAGCAGCGGGAACAGGTTGGCCAGGATGGTCTGCAGCTCCACGTTGGTGCGCACCCGGGAGGACGGGATCACGTCGCCGTCGCTGAGCACCTTCTCCGAGGGGCGCTGGGGGTCGACCAGCGCGAGGTACTTCTGCCCGAACAGCGTGGTGGGGAGGATCTCGACACGGACGTTCTGCGGGATCTTCCGCGCGGCCTCCGGGCGCAGGCCGATCCTGATCGAGGCCTCCTCGCCGTCCTGGCTGATGCCGCGGACCTGACCGACGAGGGCGCCGTGCAGGCGGACGTCGCCGAAGCGGGCCAGCTGGAGTCCGGCGCGCTCGGCCTTGACGGTCACCATGGTCACCGGGGTGAACACCTTCTGGTAGATCGCCAGCGACAGCGCCACGAGCAGCCCGACCACCACGAGGAACACCACGCCGGCGGCGAGCAGCCGGCGGTGCTCCGCCGCCGTGTCGTGCGTGATGTTGACCAGCATCAGCTCACCGCGGCCCGTTCATCCGGTGATCCGGACGGTGGTGGTGGAGCCCCAGATCGCGAAGCTGAGGAAGAAGTCGGCGACGACGACCGTGACGATCGAGCTGCGGATCGCCTTGCCCACCGCCGTACCGACACCGGCCGGCCCGCCGGAGGCGGTGTAGCCGTAGTAGCAGTGGATCAGGATGATCGCGACCGCGAGCACGATCAGCTTGAAGAACGACCAGAGCATGTCGATCGGCGGCAGGAACTGCAGGAAGTAGTGGTCGTAGGTGCCGGCGGACTGGCCGTAGATCATCGTGGTGATCAGCCGGGGCGAGAGGTACGACGCGGCCAGCGCCACGATGTAGAGCGGGATCACCGCGACGAAGCCCGCGATCATCCGGGTGGTCACCAGGAACGGCAGCGACGGCACCGCCATCACCTCGAGGGCGTCGATCTCCTCGGAGATCCGCATCGCGCCGAGCCGCGCGGTGTAGCCGCAGCCGACGGTGGCGGCGAGCGCGATCGCGGAGACCAGCGGCGCCACCTCGCGGGTGTTGAAGTACGCCGAGATGAACGCGGTGAACTTCGCGACCCCGATCTGGCTCAGCGAGGCGTAGCCCTGGATGCCGACCTCGGTGCCGGCGAAGAACGCCATGAAGGCGATCACCCCGACCGTGCCGGCGATCACCGAGAGGCCGCCGACCCCGAAGGCCACCTCGGCGAGGATGTTGAGGATCTCCCGCGGGTAGCGGCGGATCGCGCGCGGGGTCCAGGCGAGCGCCTTGACGTAGAACAGCAGCTGGTCGCCGCGCTCCTCGATGCCGGCTCGGCGCTCGCGGACCAGCTCCCTGCCGATGTCGGCGATCGCCGTCATGACCTCACCGCCATGCCTACAGCCCGTCCTGCGGGACGACCTGGAAGTAGGTCGCGGTGAGGATGGAGTTGAGGGCGAACAGGATCATGAACGCGATGATCACGGCCTCGTTGACGGCGCGGCCGACACCGCTCGGGCCCCCGCCGGCCTTGAGCCCCTTGTAGGCGCCGACGACCGCGGCGAGGTAGCCGAACATGGCCGCCTTGACCATCGAGATGTACAGGTCGGGCAGCGTGGCGAGGGCGGTGAAGCTGGACAGGAAGGCCCCGGCGGAGCCGTCCTGGACGATGACGGTGAAGAAGTAGCCGCCGCCGATCCCCGCGGCGATGACGATCCCGTTGATCATCACCGCGACGAACACGGTCGCGAGGACGCGCGGCACCACGAGGCGCTCGATCGGGTCGATGCCGAGCACCTCCATCGCGTCGATCTCCTCGCGGATCTTGCGCGCCCCCATGTCCGAGCAGATCGCCGATCCGGCGGCGCCGGCGATGATCAGCGCGGCCGCGATCGGGGCGGCCTCCCGCACGACGGCCAGCACCGCCGTCGCCCCCGCGAACGACTGCGCCCCGAGCTGGCCGGTCAGGTTGCCCACCTGCAGGGAGATCACGGCCCCGAACGGGATCGAGACCAGGATCGTGGGCAGCAGCGTCACGCTCGTGATGAACCAGGCCTGCTCGATGAACTCGCGGGCCTGGAAGCGGGTGGTGAACACGGCACGCGTCACGTCGACGACCATCGCCGCGATCTCGCCGGGGCCGCGGACCACCGAGGCGGCACTGACGCCCATGGTGACCTCCCTCGACGGGTCTCCCCCGACGGCACCCCCCGAGGCCGCCCAAACTTAGAACGTGTTCTCGTTTTTTCGCAACAGTCACGAGACCTGCTTTCAGCACCTGAGAACGAGCGGGCCCCTCGAAGGTCACGCCGAGCGCGTCGCCCGGCCGGGCGTCCGTCCGGCCCTACACTCCCGCAGGTGAGCAGATCCACGCCGCTGCTGCCTCGCCTGCCGCTGGGCCTGCACCTTCCCTCGGCGCTGCTGCTCGCCTCCCAGCTGGTCGCGATCGTGCTCTACCCGTTCCTGGACCAGACCCGCGTCGGCACGGCGTTCCTCGGCGTGATCTCGATGGTCGCCGTCGGCCTCGCGCTCGGCGTCGTCCGGAACACGCCGGTGCTGACGATGGTGGCGGTCGCGCTCGGCGTACCCGCGGCGCTGATGACGATCCTCGAGGCCGTGCTCGTCGGCGAGGACTGGGTGACGCTGGCAAGCGCGCTGCTCCACGCGCCGTTCTACCTCTACGTCTGCTACGGGATCATCCGCTACCTGTTCCACGACAGCCGGGTGACCACCGACGAGCTCTACGCGATCGGGGCCGCGTTCACCGTGCTGGCCTGGGCCTTCGCCTACCTCTACCTGGCCGTCGTCATCGCCTGGCCGGGGTCGGTGGAGCCGCTGGACGACGGCGCCGGCCGGTTCTTCGACCTGCTGTTCTTCTCCTTCACCAACCTGACCAGCGTCGGCCTCTCCGACATCCTGCCGACGGGCGACCACGCGCGGTCGATGGTGATGATCGAGCAGGTCACCGGCGTGCTGTACGTCGCGATGGTGATCTCACGCCTGGTCGCGATGACCGTGCGCTACCGCGACTGAGTCGTCTCCACCGCCGGCGGGTCGGCCGACTCGGGGCCCACGGTGGTCACGCGGCCCAGCTCGTCGGCCGCGGCGTGCTCGCGCAGGACCACGGCGCGGGCCCGCCCGCGGTACCTCCAGATCTGCACCACGCCCACGGTCCACAGGAGGTACTGGACGCTCATCGCCCACACGAACGCCGACGGGGCGTAGTCGGAGCCGGAGCCGGGGGTGCGCCAGTCGAGGACGAGGCCGATCGCGACGACCAGGCAGAGCGTGGCCAGGAATCCCGCCTGGTTGATGATCCCCGTCGCGCTCGCCAGGCGGTGGGCGGGGTTGGACGTGCGGCCCACGTCGAACCCGATCACCGAGGCGGGGCCACCGACGCCGACCACGGCGACGAGCAGCACGAGGAGTCCGAGCGGCGCCGGTCCCGGCCACGCCAGCACGACCGTCCACACAGTGACGATCGCCGCCACGATGCTCAGCACGACCGTGGAGCGGTGCCACGGATGGGCGCCGACGAACCAGCCGAGCACCGGGCCACTGAGGATGATCGAGACGACGATGACGGTCAGCAGGATGCCGGCCGTAGCGGGGGTGCGACCCTCGCCCCGGACCAGGAACGGGTAGCCCCACAGCAGGCTCATGGTGGTGGCGCTGAACTGGGTGGAGAAGTGCATCCAGAAGCCCAGCCGGGTGCCGGGCTGGGCCCAGGAGGCGGTGAGGCTCTCGCGCACGGTCCGCACCGACAGGCGAGGACCCCGCACGTGGCGGCGCTGCGGCGCGTCGTGGAGCACCAGCAGGACCGCGACCCCCAGGAGGATGCCGACCGACGCGGCCGAGAGGTAGGCCCGCATCCAGCCGAGGTGGGCCAGCGCCCACGTCATCGGGACCGCGGCGAGGATCGCGCCGACCTGTCCGGTGGTGCCGGTGAGCTGGGTGACCAGCGGGATGCGGCGCGCCGGGAACCAGGTGCTGACCAGCCGCAGCACGCAGATGAACGTCATCGCGTCGCCGACGCCGACGAACGCCCGGGCCGCCAGCGCGAGGCCGTAGCTCTCGGCGAAGGCGAACGCGCCCTGCCCCAGGGTCATCATCACCAGCCCGCCGAGCAGCACGCTGCGGGAGCCGAAGCGGTCCACGAGCAGTCCCACGGGGATCTGCATGCCGGCGTAGACGAGCAGCTGGAGCATGGTGAAGGTGGCCAGCTGCGTGGCGGAGATGCCGAAGCGCTCGGAGGCGACGAGCCCGGCCACCCCGAGCGAGGAGCGGTGGAAGACCGCGAGCACGTAGACCAGGAGCCCGACTACCCAGACAGCCCACGCGGCTCCGGTACGGGATGGAACAGTTGTCACTGGCAACAGTCTAGGCGGCTCAGTCCAGGCAGAACTCGTTGCCCTCCGGGTCGGCCATCACGATGAAGCCGTCACTCATCTGGCCCTCGGCCTCGAAGCGCTGCTGCCGGGTGGCGCCCAGCCCGACCAGGCGCTCCGCCTCCTTCTCCAGCGCGGCCATCCGCTCCTCGCCCTTGAGGCCCGGCGCCGCGCGTACGTCGAGGTGGACCCGGTTCTTCGCGGTCTTGCCCTCGGGGACGCGCTGGAAGAACAGCCGCGGCCCCACCCCCTCGACGGGGACGGCCGCCGAGCGGTCGTTGCGCTGCTCCGGCGGCACGCCGACGGCGTCGAGGAAGGCGTCCCAGGAGTCGAAGCCCTGCGGGGGCGGCTGCTGCTGGTAGCCCAGGACCTCCGCCCAGAACCGGCACAGCCCGTCGGGGTCGGCGCAGTCGAAGGTGACCTGCACCTCCCGCATCACCGGTCCCTCCCGAACAGGCGCGCGAACAGTCCCCGCTGCTCCTGCACCACCGAGGGGGCGTAGCTGGACGCGGTCGCGGAGGTCGGCGCAGGACCGGTTGCCGAGGCGACGGGTGGCGCGGAGGGCGACGCCGCAGCGCCCTGGTCGGGCGCCGGGCGGCCGGTGGTCGACTCCGGTTCCCGCTGCGGGTCCACGGCGGCGACCTCGGCGAGGAACTGGTCGACGTCGGCCATCTCGTAACCCTCCCGCCACCGGGTGGGGGTGAACCTGGCGGCGCGGACCAGGGGCGCCAACGGTCGTCCCTGCTCGGCGGCGTCGACCAGCTCGTCCAGCAGCACGTCGACCTCCCCCATGTCGTAGCCCTCGCGGACCCGCACGGGGGTGAACCGCGCGGCCCTGATCCTGGATGTCAGGGCGTTGGTCTGACTGCTCACTTCGTCGCCTCCATCATCTGACGCAGCTCCTTCTTGAGCTCCGAGATCTCGTCGCGCAGCCTGGCGGCGAGCTCGAACTGGAGCTCGGCGGCCGCGGTGTGCATCTGCTCGGTGAGCTGCTGGACCAGCTCGGCGAGGTCGCTGGAGGGGATCCCGGCGGTGTCGGGCAGCCGGTCGTGCAGCTTGGAGAGCCCGGGCACGGGAGCCTTCTTGCTCTTGTCGCCCCGCGCGCCGGTGCCCTGCCAGGTCTCGAGCAGCGCCTGGGTGTTCTCGTCCTCGCGGGCCAGCATCTCGGTGATGTCGGCGATCTTCTTGCGCAGCGGCTGCGGGTCGACGCCCTTCTCCTTGTTGTAGGCGACCTGCTTGACCCGGCGCCGGTTGGTCTCGTCGATCGCGGACTCCATCGAGGGCGTCATTCGGTCGGCGTACATCACGACCTGGCCGGAGACGTTGCGCGCGGCACGGCCGATGGTCTGGATCAGCGACTTGTCCGAGCGCAGGAAGCCCTCCTTGTCGGCGTCGAGGATCGCGACCAGGGAGACCTCGGGCAGGTCGAGGCCCTCGCGCAGCAGGTTGATGCCGACGAGCACGTCGTACTCCCCCAGCCGCAGGTCGCGGAGCAGCTCGATCCGCTTGAGGGTGTCGACCTCGGAGTGCAGGTAGCGGGTGCGGATGCCGTTCTCGAGGAGGTAGTCGGTCAGGTCCTCGGACATCTTCTTGGTCAGCGTGGTCACGAGCACCCGCTCGTTGCGCTCGACCCGGTCGTTGATCTCGTGCATCAAGTCATCGATCTGCCCCTTGGTCGGGCGGACCAGGACCTCGGGGTCGATCAGCCCGGTCGGGCGGATGATCTGCTCGACCACGTTGTCGACGCCGCCGCCGCGGGAGAGCTCGTAGTCGCCCGGGGTCGCGGAGAGGTAGATGGTCTGGCCGATCCGCTCGAGGAACTCCTCCCACTTCAGCGGCCGGTTGTCCATCGCGCTGGGCAGCCGGAAGCCGTGGTCGACGAGGTTGCGCTTGCGGGACATGTCGCCCTCGTACATCCCGCCGATCTGGGGCACGGCGACGTGGGACTCGTCGACGACGAGGACGAAGTCCTCCGGGAAGTAGTCGAGCAGACAGTTGGGGGCGCTGCCGCGGCTGCGGCCGTCGATGTGCATCGAGTAGTTCTCGATGCCCGAGCAGGAGCCCACCTGGCGCATCATCTCGACGTCGTAGGTGGTGCGCATCCGCAGCCGCTGGGCCTCGAGCAGCTTGCCCTGCTTCTCGAAGGACGCGACCTGCTCCTCGAGCTCGGCCTCGATGCCGGCGATCGCCCGCTCCATCCGCGCCGGGCCGGCGACGTAGTGGGTGGCCGGGAACACGTAGAGCTCGTCGTCGTCGGTGATGACCTCGCCGGTCACCGGGTGCAGCGTCATCAGCCGCTCGATCTCGTCGCCGAAGAACTCCACCCGCACGGCGTGCTCCTCGTAGACCGGGAAGATCTCGAGGGTGTCCCCGCGGACGCGGAAGGTGCCGCGGGTGAAGGAGAGGTCGTTGCGGGTGTACTGGATCTCGACGAGCCGTCGGAGCACGTCGTCACGGTCCATCTCCTTGCCGACCTTGAGCCGCAGCATCCGGTCGACGTACTCCTGCGGGGTGCCGAGGCCGTAGATGCACGACACCGTGGAGACCACGATGACGTCGCGCCGGGTCAGCAGCGAGTTGGTCGCGGAGTGGCGCAGCCGCTCGACCTCCTCGTTGATCGAGGAGTCCTTCTCGATGTAGGTGTCCGTCTGCGGGACGTAGGCCTCGGGCTGGTAGTAGTCGTAGTAGGAGACGAAGTACTCGACCGCGTTGTCGGGGAACAGCTGGCGCAGCTCGTTGGCGAACTGGGCCGCAAGGGTCTTGTTGGGCTGCATCACCAGGAGCGGCCGCTGGAGCTGCTCGGCAACCCAGGCCACCGTCGCGGTCTTGCCGGTGCCGGTCGCGCCGAGCAGGACGACGTCCTTGACGCCGCCCTTGATCCGCTGGGAGATCTCGGCGATCGCCGCCGGCTGGTCGCCGGACGGCTGGAAGTCGGACTTCACCTCGAAGGGCGCCACCCGGCGCTCGAGATCGGTGACTGGACGCATGGGATCGAGCCTACGGGCCCCCACCGACATCCCGCCCCGACGGCTGAGCCTGCGAAGCCGTCGAGGGGGCGGAAGGGTCACTCCACGAACAGGTCCTCGTAGGCGGCCAGCGGGACGATGCCGGCGGCCTTCGCGGCGAGTCCGCTGTCGTCGGTGACCAACGCGTCGGCCTGGAGCCTGGCCACGGCGAGGTACTCCGCGTCGTCGAGGTCCTCCCAGTCGTGCTCGCTGGCCAGCGCCCACGCCGTACGCCGCGACACCCGGTCACCCAGCAGCCGCGCCTTCAGCTCGGTCAGCCGTTCGTGGATCTGCAGGGCCTCCCGCTCGTCGAGGTCGCCGGCGCGCACCTCCCGCCACAGCAGGCCGAGCGCCCGGGAGCGCAACCAGCTCGGCGCCACCAGCTTGTGCGCGGCGTGGGGTTGCTCGCCGAGCCGCGCAAGGCGCAGGAACGTGGGCGCGTCGACCGAGAAGCGGGTCATGACGGCCACGTTAGGCGCCGGGGCCGTCCGGTCGTAGCGAGGAGAGCCGGATGCTGGTGTCATCGAGATGTCCGGCTCGTCGAGGGGGAGCGCCATGAGGACCGTTGTCAGCGTCAGGACGGCCGCGACCGTCGCCACCGTCGGATTCGCCGCACTGTCCGTCCTCCAGGCACTGCTCGCGGCGGGCGCACCTCTCGGGGCGGCCGCCTGGGGCGGAGGCACCGAGGGGCGGCTCCCGACAGGTCCGCGGATCGGCAGCGCCATGGCCGTCGTGGTGTACGCCGTCGCGGTGGCCATCGTCCTGCGTCGCGCCGGCATGTCGGCCCGGTGGGTTCCCCGTGGTTTCGCGCACGTCGGCTGCTGGGTCCTGGTCGCCTTGCTGACGGTCGGGTCGCTGGCGAACTTCGCGTCCCAGAGCCCGTGGGAGCGCTACCTGCTCGGTCCGGTCACCCTCGTCATGGCGGGATCGTGTCTCGTCGTCGCACGCGCGAAGGGGGATCCGCTCGTAGGCTCCTCGGCATGAGTTCCCAGCGGTTCGTCCCGTCGGACTTCGAGCCGCCCCGCCCCCTGGCCACGAACCGGTTCGTGCTCGAGCCACTCGGTCCGCAGCACAACGAGGCGGACCATGCGGCGTGGACCTCCAGCATCGAGCACATCCGTGCCACCCCGGGCTATCCGGACGGCGACTGGCCACCGCTCGAGGGAATGTCCCTCGAGGCCAACCTCGCCGACCTGCGTCGGCACGCTGCGGACTTCGTCTCTAGCAAGGGCTTCACCTACACCGTCCTCGACCCGGCCGACCGCGCGGTCATCGGCTGCGTCTACCTCTACCCGCCCGAGCGGGAGGGCGACGTCATCGTCCAGTCGTGGGTGCGCGCCGACCGGTCCGACCTCGACGCCCCTCTGGCCGACGCGGTGGCGGCATGGCTCGAGAGCGAGTGGCCCTGGCAGCGACCGGACCGCTGCGGCCGCTGAACGGACAGTCGCAAGAGGGCGGCGATTCCCAGTCACTGGGCGACTGGAAATCGCCGCGGTCATGCCCGGCACCCTCCCGGCGGCCACGCCGACCAGCGCGTCGACTAACCTTTCGGGACGAAAGGGAGTAGTCCCCAACAGTCGTGTCGACACACTGAGCCCCGGCTCCGGCACGTCGGGCCGAGATCGATTCGGCGGACGAGACTTTCGACCGGCACAGCCCTGCACACGGGCGTCCTGGTCGAAGGGACGTCCCGTTCTCTCGCCAGGTCGCCCACGACCTGGAGGAACCACCCGTGTACGCATTCCTGCTCAGCACCGGCGTCATCTTCGTCGCCGAGCTCGGCGACAAGTCCCAGCTGATGGCGATGACCTTCGCGGCCCGGTACCGAGCGCGCGACGTACTGCTCGGCATCACCGTGGCGACGGCGATCGTCCACCTGGTCTCGGTCGGCATCGGTGCCCTCATCGGGACCGCCTTCGCCGACTACCAGGGCGCCATCTCCGTCGTCGCCGGCCTGGCCTTCCTCGGCTTCGCGCTGTGGACGCTGCGCGGCGACGAGCTCACCGAGGACGAGGCCGCCAAGGCGCGCAACAGCACCGGCATGGCCCTGCTGGCGGTCGGCACCGCCTTCTTCCTCGCCGAGCTCGGTGACAAGACCATGCTGGCCACGATCACCCTGGCCACCCAGGAGGGCTGGTTCGGCACCTGGGTCGGCTCGACCCTCGGCATGGTCGCCGCGGACGCGCTCGCCATCGCGGTCGGCGCCCTCCTGGCCCACCGGCTCCCCGAGAAGGCGATCAGGTACGGCGCCGCCGCACTCTTCGCGATCTTCGGAATCCTGCTGGTCGTCGACGGGGCCGGGTGGCTCTGACAGCCGGTGCGTCCGGCGTACGCCCGAGGGCGCTCACGGCCGCTGACGCAGGATCGCCGACCCCCGGACCGGCGAGGTCGTCCAACGCGACGCTGCGACCCGCGACCGCCATCGCCATCGCCTCGAGGGTCCCCGCGACCTCGGGCCCCGAGCCGTGCGCCCAGTCGGCGTCGGTGGCGGAGAACGCGAGACCGTCGAGGCGACCCGGGGCGACGAGGCCGGGCGCCGCGTGTCCCGAGGTGAGGTGGTCCATCAGCTCCTGCCAGTCCTCCCTGCGAGCATCCGCCGCCAGGCCCAGCGGACGGGCGATGTCACGCAGGTGGAGGCAGGTCTCCGCGAACGGGCCCATCGGACCGACCCGCGGCGGGTTCACCCTGTCGGCGGCACGGCTCCGCAACAGGGCCACGAGCTCGGCCGGTTCCTTTCGCGCGAGCCTGCGCGCGAAGTGGTCGACCGTGGCTGCCGTGTCGCCGCGATACCGCACCGACGCCACGAGGAACCTGCCGAAGCCGACCAGCATCGGCTGCAGGAGGTGCGCTGCGAGGGACCTCACCGTCCACCCCGCACACAGGGTCGGCGCCTGCCACTGCTCGGGGTCGAGGGAGTCCAGGACGTCGGCGATCTCCAGCCTGTTCCTGGTCGTGCGCGCGTAGATCTCCTCGGCCTCCATCCCTATTCCCCCTTCTCCTCACGTCGCGTCGGCGGATCGACGGCGCGGGTGCCGATGTCGCGGTCGAGCGCTCGCAGCACCTTCGTCGCGGCCTCGAGGTCCCGGTCGGAACACGCCGGCGCCAGGCCCGCGAGGTCGGCGAGCTCGCGCTCGTGCAGGTGCTCGTACGCCGCGCGCCCGGCGACCGTGGGTTCGACCAGGACCGAGCGCCTGTGTGCCGGGTTGGGCGAGGCCGTGACGTGGCCGAGCCGCAGCAGCCCGTCCACGTGCCGCTGCACGTTCTGTCGTGCGAGCGACAGGCGGGCGGCGACCTGGGGGACGGTCATGGGCTCCTCGCGGCACAGCACCTCCATCACCGCCCGCGAGCCCACGGTCCACCCGAGTGCACGGACCTCTGCGTCGACCACCCTGGCGGAGTTGAGGAGGATCGGGCGCACGAGCCGGAGCAGCTCGTAGACGGCGTCACCACGGTCAGTCATGACATCGATGATGTCATATCTCTGCTCGGTTCATGTGCTGCGACGGTGAGTCGAGCGCGCTCCGCCCCAACAGCGGCTCGCGGGCTGATCTCCGAGGTTGCCTCCGTCCGTGTGCGCAGGACGGCGTGCACGAGAGCAGCCGAGGTCTCGACAGGCTCGACCACCGAGACAAGGCTCGACCTCGAGGGCTCGACCACTGCGGGCTCCACCAGCACCGCCGCACGGGCGGCGCTCTGGTTGGATGGCCGCGTGCAGGCCCGCTACCCGCTGATCAACACCTCCCACCCCGTGGTGCAGGTGGCCAAACGGGTCGTGCTCGCGGTGTTCGGGATCCCGGTGCTGGTCGCGATCGCGATGAGCGTGGTCGACTCCTACCGGCGCCGGGGCAAGAAGCCCAAGCCGTTCCCGACCCGCGCGCCGCAGGAGGTGCCGGTGGGGTCGGGCAGCGTGACGGCGTACACCTTCGGCCAGGACCTGTACGACGACATGCTCGCCGCCATCGAGGGGGCCCAGAAGCAGGTCCTGCTGGAGACCTACATCTGGAAGAGCGACGAGGTCGGCCTGCGGTTCAAGAAGGCCGTCATCGACGCGGCCGACCGGGGCGTGGACGTGCGCATCGTCTACGACTCCTTCGCCAACCTGGTGGTGCGCCCGCCCTTCAAGCGGTTCCCGGCGAACGTCCGGGTGATCGCCTACCCGGTGTACGCCGCCGGCTGGCGCTTCTACGACCTGCGCCGCTACGGCCGGGACCACCGCAAGCTGCTCGTCGTCGACGACACGGTCGCCTTCCTCGGCGGCTACAACATCGGCTCGGCCTTCGCGACCGAGTGGCGCGACACCCATTGCCGGATCACCGGTCCGGGCGTGTGGGACCTCAGCCGCGCCTTCGCCGACTTCTGGAACCTGCACCGCACCCGCGTCGTGGGGCGCAACGAGCCGCCGATGCTGATGACGACCTCCTCGACGTGGGAGCCGCGCATCCGGGTGCACCGCAACGTGCCGCGGCTCTGGATGTTCCCGATCCGCAACATGTACCTCGAGGCGATCAACCGCGCCCAGCGCAACATCTGGATGACCCACGCGTACTTCATCCCCGACGAGGGCACGGTCGACGCCCTGGTCGACGCCGCGGCCCGCGGGGTCGACGTACGACTGCTGCTGCCCGCCAAGTCCAACCACATCGTGGCCGACTGGATCTCGCGGGGGTACTTCCGCCGGATGCTCGACGCCGGCATCACCATCCACCGCTTCCGTGACGCGATGATGCACGCCAAGACCGCGACGATCGACGGCAACTGGAGCACGATCGGCACCGCGAACGTCGACCGCCTCAGCATGAGCGGCAACTACGAGATCAACGTCGAGATCATCGACAAGGACTTCGCCGAGGAGATGGAGCGCATCTTCGCGACCGACCTGACCAACTGTCTCCCCCTCACCCTCGACGAGTGGGAGGCGCGTGACGTCTACAGCCGGTTCACCGAGCTGATCCTCAAGCCGCTGCGTCCCCTCCTGTGACTGGCCGGCCTCCTGTCCAGACAGGCCCGGCCCCGAGCATGGACCAGCGACGTCGTGGATCCGTAGCCTGAACTCGGCGGCGCGGGGCCGCTTCTGAGGAACGTCAGGGGAGAAGACATGACCGGTGCAGAAGACATCCAGAAGGTCGTGGGGGCCGGATCGGTCGCGTTCGGTGCACTCGCGACCCTGACTCCACGCCTGTTCCTCGGCCTGTACGGCGTGCCCGACGATGCGGGCGTGCGGACGATGACGAGGCTCTGGGGCACCCGCACGGCCGTGCTCGGTGCGCTCGCGCTCACTCTGGAAGGCACCGAGGACCAACGAAGGCTGATGACCATGGCCGCCGCGATGAACGCCGCCGACGCGGCGATGGTCGCGGCCGCTGGTGGTCTCCCCGTCGCGGGCGCGCGTTCTCGGATCACTCACCTCGGCTGGGTTCGCAGGCGCTCTCGGGTATGCCCTGAACCAGTAGCCGGAAGCCGGCCCGTCGCGTCCACCGCTCGACACCTGGAGAGGGCGCGTCCCGGACTTGCCCGCCCCCCGGGCCCAACGGATACTGGGGCGCACCGCCGTAACAGCCACCGATCCCGTCGCCGGAGACTCTCATGACCACTGGTTTCGACAAGCTCAACCCACGTGGCGACAAGCTCAACCCACGAGGCGACAACCTCACGCACCGAGGCGGAGCCACCGGTGGGCCCGGCCTCCCGCAGGAGCGACGCCTGGTCACCGAGATCCCGGGGCCGCGGTCGCGCGAGCTGCAGGCGCGGCGCACCGAGGCGGTGGCGGCGGGCGTCGGCAGCGTGCTCCCCGTCTACGTCACGGCCGCCGGTGGCGGGGTGCTCGTGGACGTCGACGGGAACTCCCTGATCGACCTCGCGAGCGGCATCGCGGTCACCAGCGTGGGCAACAGCGCCCCCGAGGTCGTGGCACGGGTGGCCGACCAGGTCGCCGCGTTCACCCACACCTGCTTCATGGTCGCCCCCTACGAGGGCTACGTGGAGGTCTGCGAGGCGCTGGCCCGGCTGACTCCCGGCGACCACGCGAAGAAGGCGGCGCTGTTCAACTCCGGCGCCGAGGCGGTGGAGAACGCCGTCAAGGTCGCCCGTGTGCACACCGGCCGCGACGCGGTGGTGGTCTTCGACCACGCCTACCACGGGCGCACCAACCTGACGATGGCGATGACGTCGAAGAACATGCCCTACAAGCACGGCTTCGGGCCGTTCGCGGGCGAGGTCTACCGGGCGCCGATGTCCTACCCGTTCCGGGAGCCGGTGGAGATGACCGGCGAGCAGGCCGCCGCCCGCGCCATCGACGTGATCGAGAAGCAGGTGGGCGCCACCAACACCGCCTGCGTGGTGATCGAGCCGGTGCTCGGCGAGGGCGGCTTCGTGGTGCCGGCCGAGGGCTTCCTGCCCGCGATCGCGCAGTGGTGCCGCGAGAACGGCGTGGTGTTCATCGCCGATGAGATCCAGTCGGGCATGTGCCGCACCGGCGCGTGGTTCGCCTGCGAGCACGAGGGCGTCGTGCCCGACCTGGTCACGGTCGCCAAGGGCGTCGCGGGCGGGATGCCGCTGGCCGGCGTCGTCGGTCGCGCGGAGATGATGGACGCCCCGCACGTCGGCGGGCTCGGCGGCACGTACGGCGGCAACCCGGTCGCCTGCGCCGCCGCCCTGGGCGCGATCGCCACGATGGAGGAGCTCGACCTCGACGCCGCCGCCCGGCGCATCGAGGAGACGATGAAGGGCCGGCTTCAGGCCCTCGCCGCGCGGGTGCCGGCGATCGGCGACGTCCGCGGACGCGGCGCGATGCTGGCGATCGAGCTGGTGCGTCCCGGCACCACCGAGCCCGACCCCGTGCTCGCGGGGAAGATCAGCGCCGGCTGCCACCAGGCCGGGGTGCTGACGCTGACCTGCGGCACCTACGGCAACGTGCTGCGCTTCCTGCCGCCGCTGGTGATGCCCGAGCACCTGCTCACCGAGGCCCTCGACGTGCTCGAGGAGGTCGCGCTCTCGTTCGGCTGAGCGATCCCAGTCGGACCCGGCCCGCCGCCGTCGTCCGGCTGCCGCCCAGGGACGTGCCCTGCACGGCGTGCACCGATTCCTGCCCTCGAACACCGGATGTTTCCGGTGTTCGAGGGAGAATTCCCAGTACGTACTGGGAAATCTCCCCGCCTCAGCGGCCCTCCAGCAGCGGCCCGGCCGGGTCGTGGCCGATCCCGACCTTGCGGGCGGCCAGGCCCGACAGCGCCTCGAGGCACACCCGGTTGGCCAGCGCGGCCGTGATCTCGGCGTGGTCGTACGGCGGGGACACCTCGACCACGTCGATGCCCGCGACCGGCAGCTCCAGGCAGATCCGGCGTACGGCGTCGAGCAGCTCACGCGCGCTCAGCCCACCCGGCTCCGGCGTGCCGGTCCCGGGAGCGTGGCCGGGGTCGCAGACGTCGATGTCGACGCTGAGGAAGACGGCGTCGCAGTCGTCGAGGGCGATCTCGAACGCCTCGTCGAGGCAGGCCCGCAGGCCCCGCGCGCCGATCTCGGTCATCTCGTAGGACCGCATGTGCTGGTCGGCCATCCAGTTCAGCGTCTCCGGACCGGGCCAGTACCCGCGCAGCCCCATCTGCAGGAACCGGTCGCCGCGCAGCGCCCCGGACTCGATCAGTCGCCGCATGGGCTGGCCGTGGCCGTAGAGCGAGCCGAACTCGATGTCGCCGGTGTCGGCGTGGGCATCGAAGTGGATCATCGAGACGCGGCCGAAGCCGTGGTGCCGGGCCACCCCGGTGGCGTCGGGCAGCGCGATCGAGTGATCGCCGCCGAGGACGAGCGGGACCGCACCCGCCGCGGCCACCGCGTGCACGGCCTCCTCGAGGTTGCCCAGCGCCCGCTCGATCTCCCCCGGCGGCATCTCCACGTCGCCGGCGTCGACGACACGGAGGTCCTCGAGCGCGTCGACCCGCAGGGCGAGGTGCGGCCGGCTCCCGTCGTGGGCGAGGTAGTCGGTCTGCCGGATCGCCTGCGGCCCGAAGCGCGTGCCCGGCCGGTGGCTGGTGCCGCCGTCGAACGGCGCCCCCACGACCACCACGTCGGCGCGGCCGAGCTCCTCGGTGTCGTCGAGGTCGACGCGGCCCACGCCCAGGAACGTGATGTCCGGGCCGAACTGCGCGCCGTACCTCGCCATCAGCGGGCCGGCTCGTCGTCCCGCTGACCCCAGGGGCTGCCGTACTCCGTGAGCAGGTCCAGGAACGGCACCGCGTCGAACGCCTCCGGGCCGAGCACCCCGGCGCCGGACCACTCCCCCTTGGCGAGGAGCTCCAGGGCGATCACCGGGTTGATCGCGGTCTGCCAGACCACGCACTGGTGGCCGTACTCCTGCATCGTCCACTCGTTGTCGACCACGTGGTAGAGGTACGTCGACCGCGGCTGGCCGTCCGTGCCGGTGCCGGTGACGTGCAGCCCGGCGCAGGTCTTGCCGGTCATCCGCGGTCCCACGGTCGCCGGGTCCGGCAGCACTGCGGCCACCACGTCGCGGGGGCTGACCTCACAGTGCCCACCAGATGCGGCCTTGACCCGGACCTTCTCGGTGCGGTCGAGGCCGAGCGTGTTGAGGACCCGCAGGATGTTGATGAACTCGTCGCCGAGGCCGTACTTGAACGTCGCCCGCCGGCAGTCGATCCAGCGCGGCATCAGCAGCACTTCCTCGTGCTCGACGTTGACGCACTCGACCGGTCCGATGCCCTCGGGGAACTCGAAGACCTCCGGCTCGCTGAACGGCGGCGTGGTGAACCAGCCTCGCCCGGACTCCCAGATCACCGGCGGGTTCAGGCACTCCTCGATCGTGGTCCACATCGAGAACGACGGCGCGAAGATCTCGTTTCCGTCCTCGTCGGTCACCACGAGGTTCGCCCCGTCGCGGGTGCCGAGCTCGTCGATCTCGGTGAACAGGTGGTCCGCGGCGTACCTCGCGAACACGTCGGAGAGACCCGGCTCCACACCGATGCCGACCAGCGCGAGCCGCCCGGCCGCCTCCCACTTCTCGGCGACCTCGAACTGCTCGTCGCCGAGCTTGACCCCGCACTGCTCGTACGGCGCCTGCGAGTGCGGCCTGGACAGCGACATCGCCATGTCGAGGTAGTCGGCACCGGCGGCGAACGCCCCGTCGAAGATCGACATGTCGAACACCGGGTCGACGGCGTTCATCACGTGGGTGATCCCGTGCTCGCGGCAGAGCGCGGTGACCGAATCGGCGTCGGAGGCGTCGATCCGCGCCGCCACGAACCGCTCGTCGCCCAGCGCCTCGACGGCCCGGGCCGCGCGCGACTCGTCGTAGTCGGCGACCACGCAGCGCTCGAAGAAGTTACGGCGAGCCGCGATTGCCGTGAACGCCGACCCGACGCCGCCGGCCCCGACCAAGAGAATCCTCATGCTGTTCCGTACCTCCAGTTCATCGAGCTGAGCGTCGCAAGAGTGGTGTCATGCCAAGGCGGAGGTGCGAAGGCGGCCTTTGAGCGAAGCGGGCCGTCGAGCGCCGACAACGCAGGCAGGGCGCCGCTATCGCGAGGGTCAGCCGATGTAACTCATCACATGCTTGATTCGGGTGTAGTCCTCGAGGCCATACATGGACAGGTCCTTGCCGTAGCCGGAGTGCTTGAAGCCGCCGTGGGGCATCTCGGAGACGAACGGGATGTGGGTGTTGATCCACACCGCGCCGAAGTCCAGGCCCCGTGACATCCGCATGGCGCGGCCGTGGTCCCTGGTCCACACGCTGGAGGCCAGGCCGTACTGCACGTCGTTGGCCCAGCGCAGCGCTTCGGCCTCGTCGGAGAACTTCTGCACGGTGATGACGGGGCCGAAGATCTCGGTCTGGATCTGCTCGTCGTCCTGCTTGAGCCCGGAGAGCACCGTCGGGGTGTAGAAGTAGCCCCGGTCGCCCTGGCGCGACCCGCCGGTCTCGACGTTGGCGTGGTCGGGCAGCCGGTCGACCATGCCGCTGACCCGCTCGAGCTGGTTGGCGCTGTTCAGCGGGCCGTAGAGCACGTCCTCGTCGTCGGGCATCCCGGTCCGGATGCCCTTGGCAGCCTCGGTGAGCGCCGCGACGAAGTCGCCGTGGACACCGGGCCCGGCGAGCACGCGGGTGGCCGCGGTGCAGTCCTGGCCGGCGTTGAAGTAGCCCGCCTCGGCGATGCCCTGGGCTGCCTTCTCGATGTCGGCGTCGTCGAAGACGATCACCGGCGCCTTGCCGCCGAGCTCGAGGTGCACCTTCTTCAGGTCCGAGGCGGCCGAGGTGGCGACCTCCATGCCGGCGCGCACCGAGCCGGTGATCGCGACCATCTGCGGCGTGGGGTGCTCCACGAGCGCGCGGCCGGTGTCGCGGTCGCCGCACACGACGTTGAAGACGCCGGGCGGCAGGAACTCCTGGCACAGCTCGGCGAACAGGGTGGTCGAGGCGGGCGTGGTGTCGCTGGGCTTGAGCACCACGGTGTTGCCGGCGGCCAGCGCCGGCGCGACCTTCCAGATCATCATCAGCAGCGGGTAGTTCCACGGCGTCACCTGGCCGACGACGCCGATCGGCTCGCGGCGGACGAAGGAGGTGTGGTCCTCCATGTACTCCCCGGCCGAGCGCCCCTCCAGCACGCGCGAGGCGCCGGCGAAGAACCGGAAGTGGTCCGAGGCGTAGGGCATCTCCTCCGACATGGTCAGGGCCAGCGGCTTGCCGGTGTCCTTGCTCTCGACCGCGTTGATCTCCTCGGCGCGGGCGTCGACGGCCTCGGCGATCTTGAGCAGGGCCGCCGCCCGGTCGCGCGGGGTGGCGCCGCCCCAGCCCTCGAAGGCGGCGTCGGCGGCGGCGTACGCCCGGTCGAGGTCCTCCTTGCCGGACATCGGCGCGGTCGCGTAGACCTCGCCGGTGGTCGGGTCGATGACGTCGTAGGTCTCGCCCGACGCGGAGTCGACGAGCTCTGCGTTGATGACATTGCGGAACGTGGTGTCGGCCATGGCCCGAGCGTAGTGACCGAGACACCGGCACGGAAGGTGTTGTTGCAACGGATTCGGTGGCGGTGGACCCATTCACCAACGAAATCGTCCACGATCTGGCCTCATCGGCGTCGAATCGTTTGCGAAGGCCCCGGGCGAACGGGCAGACTGGAGGCTCCACGACCGACACTTCGAGGTGTGATCCCATGACCGACCCCCGCGACGACGCCGCCCGCCAGCGGGCCGCCAAGGACCACCTGTGGATGCACTTCACCCGGCACTCGAGCTTCGACACCCACGAGGTGCCGACGATCGTGCGGGGTGACGGGGTCCACGTCTACGACTCCCACGGCAACCGCTACATCGACGGGCTCGCCGGGCTGTTCGTCGTCCAGGCCGGCCACGGCCGCACCGAGCTCGCCGAGGCCGCGGCCAAGCAGGCCGCCGAGCTGGCGTTCTTCCCGCTGTGGTCCTACGCCCACCCCGGCGCGATCGAGCTCGCCGAGCGGGTCGCCGACTACGCCCCCGGCGACCTGAACCGCGTCTTCTTCACCACCGGCGGCGGCGAGGCCGTCGAGACCGCGTGGAAGCTGGCCAAGCAGTACTTCAAGCTCACCGGCAAGCCGACCAAGCACAAGGTGATCAGCCGGGCGATCGCCTACCACGGCACCCCCCAGGGCGCCCTGTCGATCACCGGCCTGCCGGGCATGAAGGCGCCGTTCGAGCCGCTGGTGCCCTCGACGTTCCGCGTGCCGAACACCAACTACTACCGGCACGGCAGCCAGACCCGACACCAGATGGACGCGGTCGTCCCGCACGACGACCCGGAGACCGGCGCGCCCGACGACTACTACGCCTTCGGGCAGTGGGCCGCGAACCGGATCGCCGAGGCGATCGAGTTCGAGGGACCCGACACCGTCGCGGCGGTCTTCCTGGAGCCGGTGCAGAACTCCGGCGGCTGCTTCCCGCCGCCGCCCGGCTACTTCGAGCGGGTGCGCGAGATCTGCGACGAGTTCGACGTGCTGCTCGTCTCCGACGAGGTGATCTGCGCGTTCGGGCGCCTGGGCCACATGTTCGGCGCGGACCGCTACGGCTACCAGCCCGACATCATCACCTGCGCCAAGGGCCTCACCTCGGGCTACTCCCCGCTCGGCGCGATGATCGCGACCGACCGGCTGTTCGAGCCGTTCGCCAAGGGCGACACGTCCTTCGCCCACGGCTACACCTTCGGCGGCCACCCCGTCTCCACGGCCGTGGCGATGGCGAACCTCGACATCTTCGAGCGCGAGCAGCTCAACCAGCACGTGCTCGACACCGAGGGTGACTTCCGCCGGACGCTGGAGAAGCTCAACGACCTGCCGATCGTGGGCGACGTCCGCGGCGACGGGTACTTCTACGGCATCGAGCTGGTCAAGGACAAGGCGACCAAGGAGACGTTCGACGACGCGGAGTCCGAGCGGCTGCTGCGCGGCTTCCTCTCCGGGGCCCTGTTCGAGGCCGGCCTCTACTGCCGCGCCGACGACCGTGGCGACCCCGTCGTACAGCTCGCTCCCCCGCTGGTGGCCGACCAGGCCGTCTTCGACGAGATCGAGCGGATCCTGCGCGACGTGCTGACCCGCGCCTGGGACCAGCTCTAGGCGGACCCCCGCGGGGACGGCACCCTGGCCGGGGCTGCCCGCTCCTCACCCGGGCCGGGGTGGGACCCTCGTGCAGGACCGTAGCCGGGCACGTCGAGAGGGCACCGCATGATCGAGATCCTGAACGACGGCCAGCTGACCCGGGCGAGGAGGACCGGCGCCCTGGTCGGCGAGATCCTGCAGACGATCCGCAGCCGGGTCACGGTCGGCACGAACCTCCTCGACATCGACGAGTGGGCCCGCGCCCTGATCCTGGAGGCCGGTGCGACGTCCTGCTACGTCGACTACGCGCCGTCGTTCGGACGCGGACCGTTCGGCCACTACATCTGCACCGGCATCAACGACGCGGTGCTCCACGGGCTGCCGCACGACGCCACGGTCGCCGACGGTGACCTGCTGAAGCTGGACCTCGCGGTCGTGCTCGACGGGGTCGCCGCCGACTCGGCCATCAGCTTCGTCGTCGGAGAGTCGCGGCCTCCCGAGAGCGTCGCCCTGATCGAGGCCACCGAGCGCGCGTTGGCCGCCGGGATCGCCGCCGCGGGTCCCCGGGCGCGCCTCGGCGACGTCTCGCACGCGATCGGCACGGTCCTCGGCGAGGCGGGCTACAAGATCAACACCGAGTTCGGCGGCCACGGCATCGGGACGACGATGCACCAGGACCCGCACGTCCCGAACACGGGACGTCCCGCCCGGGGCTACAAGCTGCGTCCCGGCCTGCTGCTGGCCCTCGAGCCCTGGGTGATGGCGGACACCGCCGACCTGGTCACCGACGACGACGGCTGGACGCTGCGCAGCGCGACCGGCTGCCGGACGGCCCACAGCGAGCACACGATCGCCATCACCGAGGACGGAGCCGACGTCCTCACCCTGCCGCGCTAGAAGCCGCCGACGCCTCCGTCGGGCCGCCCGCCGGAGGGGCCACCCCACGTATCGGCACGCCGCTGGTTCTCGGCCCTGACCGCACGCCGCCCGGAGACCTCGGCCCCACCCAGGTCGCGCAGACGACGCCGCCTGAGATCGGCGCGGAAGGCGAGCGCGAACACCAAGAGCACGACGAGGCCGACGACCAACCAGACCACCATGACCGATCCTCCCCTGCTTGACCGCTGTCTCCCATGGTGCGCCCGCGCGGGCCCAGTGGCTACGGGACGAATCGCCCGATGTTGGATCCGGCCGTCGAGCAGCCCGCCACGACCCACACCCTCGCCGTGCCACTCGTCCTGAGCCAGGATGGACGCATCCGCGCCGGGTACACCGTGCTCGCGTTCCGTGCGGCACTCTGAGCCGGACGGTCGGTCAGCGCGGCGATCTCCAGTCATCGGGTGACTGGGAATCGCCGCCGTCCTTGCTCAGCGTCCAGGTCGGGCGCGCGCGGACATCCGGGGTCGCGGCTTGCGCCAGCACTGGACCGCCATCCAGAGGAAGCAGGGGACGCCCACGGCGCCCAGGAGCCACACCGGGATCCCCTTGCGGGTGGTCTCGCCGGGTCCGAGCACGAGCACGAGGGCGAGCAGCAGCGCCGCCATCGCCAGTGCGAAGACGAACCCTCCCGGGTTGGCCGGCTTCCTCATGCATCCCCCAGGTGTGACTGCGTCGACTTCCCAGCTCGCACGGAGCGGGAATGCGCAGTATGTCCGTCCCGGCGCAGAGTGTCGACACCTCCGCGGAGCCGAGCGACCCGCCCCCTACTCCCCCAACATCCCGTCGAGGTCGGGAAGGTCCGTGAAGCTCGTGAACGTGCCCTCTCCCGAGATCTCGCGGATCGCCCGCAGCCAGCCGGCCCACGCCGTCCGGGCGAGGGTGCCGCCCACGCTGATCCGACGTACGCCGAGCGAGGCAGCCTCCGCGACCGTGGTGTAGGGCTTGTGCACGAGCAGGTTCACCGGCTTGGGGGCCACCGCCTCGACGATCGCGCGCACGTGCGACAGGTCGTCGATGCGCGGGGCGTAGAGGCAGTCGGCGCCGGCCTCGGCGTACGCGCGGAGCCGGCGGACCGTCTCGTCGATGTCGGGGTGCCCGACGACGAAGCCCTCGGACCGCCCTGTGAGGACGACGCCGGTGCCGCTCTCGTCGATCGCCTCCCGTGCGGCACGGATCCGCTCGGTGGCGAGCTCGAGCTCGACCAGTGGCCGCTCGCCCTCTCGCATCGAGTCCTCGATGGAGAGCCCCGCGATCCCGGTGGCGACCGCCAGCCGCACGTTCGCGGCGACGTCGTCGGGCTCGAGGGCATAGCCGTTCTCGAAGTCCGCGTTCATCGGCACGCTCACGACGCCGACGATCGACCGCAGGTGGTCCAGGGTCTCCTCGAGGCTCTCCCGCGCGTCGGCACGGCCCAGCGTCCAGGCGAGGCCGGCGCTGGTGGTGGCCAGCGCGGGGAAGCCCAGCTGCTCCAGGACCCGCGCGCTGCCGAGGTCCCACGGGTTCGGCATCACGAAGCACCCGGACTCGTGCAGGCTGCGGAAGGTGGTGACGCGGTCGTCCTGCACGGTCATGGCTCCCCCACTCGCCGACGGGTTCGCCTCACCGTAGACCGGTCGCGACCTTGTCGTCCCCCCTCGGGCGAGGCGGTCCGGACCAGTGGGCCCGGGGCTCAGTCGTGCGTCGGGAAGCCCAGGTTCAGCCCCGCGTGGCTGGGGTCCAGCCAGCGCGAGGTGACCACCTTGCCGCGGGTGAAGAAGTGCACGCCCTCGGTCCCGTGGGCGTGGGTGTCCCCGAACAGCGAGGCCTTCCAGCCGCCGAAGGAGTAGTACGCCATCGGGACGGGGATCGGCACGTTGATGCCGACCATGCCGACCTCGACCTCGGTCTGGTAGCGCCGGGCCGCACCCCCGTCGTTGGTGAAGATCGCGGTGCCGTTGCCGTAGGGGTTGGCGTTGACCAGGCCCAGCGCCTCGTCGTACGACGACGCCCGCACCACCGACAGCACCGGCCCGAAGATCTCGTCGCGGTAGACCGACATCTCCGGGGTCACGTGGTCGAACAGCGTCGGGCCGAGCCAGTAGCCGCCCGCCTCGCCGGCGGGTGCGACCGAGCGACCGTCCACCACCAGCGAGGCGCCCTCGGAGACGCCGGCGTCCAGGTAGCCCGCCACCTTGTCCCGGTGCCCCTGCGTCACCAGCGGACCCATGTCCGGCTCCTCGTCTGCAGCGCCGTCGCCGGTGCGCAGCCCGCCCATCCGGTCGGCGATCTTCGCGACCAGCTCGTCGCCGATCGGGTCGACCGCGACCACCGCCGAGATCGCCATGCACCGCTCCCCCGCCGAGCCGAAGCCCGCGTTGACCGCGGAGTCCGCGGCCAGGTCGAGGTCGGCGTCCGGGAGCACCACCATGTGGTTCTTCGCCCCGCCCAGGGCCTGGACCCGCTTGCCGTGCGCCGTGCCGGTCTCGTAGACGTAGCGGGCGATCGGCGTGGAGCCCACGAACGAGACCGCCTTGACCTCGTCGTGGGTGAGCAGGCCGTCGACCGCCTCCTTGTCACCGTGCACCACCGAGAAGACCCCCGCGGGAAGGCCGGCCTCGGCCCACAGCTCGGCGAGCAGCTGCGCGGCCGACGGGTCCTTCTCGCTGGGCTTGAGGACGACCGCGTTGCCCGCGGCGATCGCGATCGGCACGAACCACAGCGGGACCATCGCGGGGAAGTTGAACGGCGAGATCACCGCCACCACCCCGAGCGGCTGCCGCAGCGCGTAGACGTCGACCCCGGTGGAGACCTGGTGGCTGAACCCGCCCTTGAGCAGGTGCGGCATCCCGCAGGCGAACTCCACCACCTCCAGGCCGCGGGTCACCTCGCCGAGCGCGTCCGAGTGCACCTTGCCGTGCTCGGCGGTGATGGCGTCGGCCACCTCGCCCTTGCGCCGGTTCAGCAGCTCCCGGAAGGCGAAGAGCACCTGGGTACGCCGGGTCAACGACGTCTCCGCCCAGTCCCGGCCGGCCTTGGCAGCGGCCGTCACCGCGGCGTCGACGTCGGAGGCCGAGGCGAAGGCGACCTGTCGCGCGACCTCGCCGGTCGCCGGGTTGTGCACGTCGCCCACGCGGGCAGGCTCGCCGGTCCAGGCGGCGCCGCCGATCCAGTGGTTCAGCAGGTCCGGTCCGTGGTGCGTCATCTGCGTGCTCCTATGAGTCGAATCCGAGGCCGAGGCGGTCCATCGCCCGCAGCCAGATGTTCTCGCGGCCCTCGCTGGCGTCCGCACGGGCCAGCGACCGCCGCGTGGCTTCGATGCCGGCCCAGCGCAGCGGCTCGGGAGGGAACGGCACCGGCCGGCGGCGTACCATCTCCAGCCGCGTGCGCGGTGTGTCCTCGCCGTCCAGCAGGTCGAGCATCACCTCGCCGGCGAACCGGGTGGCGGCCACCCCCAGCCCGGTGAACCCGGCGGCGTAGCCGACCCGGCCCCCCAGGGCGGTGCCGTAGAACGCCGCGAACCGGGTGCAGGTGTCGATCACCCCGCCCCAGGCGTGGCTGAACCGGAGTCCGGTCAGCTGGGGGAAGGTGTCGAAGAAGTTGGCGGCAAGGACCTCGAAGGTCTCCCGGCGCTGGTCGTAGTCGGGGCTGATCCCGCTGCCGTAGTGGTAGATCGCGTCGTAGCCACCCCACAGGATGCGGCCGTCCCGCGTGGTCCGGAAGTAGTGGAACTGGTTGCCGACGTCGGAGATCCCCTCGCGGCCCTCCCAGCCGACCGCCTCGCGCTGGGTCGCGGTGAGCGGCTCGGTCATCAGGGCGTAGTCGTAGACGGGCACCGTCATCAGCCGCAGCCGCCGCAGCAGGGAGGGGAAGGCGTTGGTGGCCAGCACCGCGCGCTGCGTGCGCACCGGCCCCGCGTCGGTCCGCACCTCCACGACCGACCCCGCGCGCGAGAGGCCCCGCGCCGGCGTCTGCTCGGCGATCCGCACCCCCAGCGAGAGGCACGCCTCGCGCAGCCCCCAGGCCAGCCGCGCGGGCTCGAGGACCGCCGAGTCGGGGTCGTGGACCCCGGCCAGGAACCTCGGCGAGGCCACGCGTGCGCGCAGCTGGGCCGCGTCCAGCCAGGTGGCCGCCGCGCCGTGCTTGAGCATCCGCGCGTGCTCGTCGCGCAGCGGCTCGACCTGGTAGCGCTCGGTGGCCACGGCGAGCGAGCCGGCGCGGACGAAGTCGCAGTCGATCGCGTGCTCCTCGATCGTCTGCTCGATCGCGTCGAGGTTGGCGCGGCCCATCTCCAGGAGCTGGTCCAGCTCCCCCGGCCAGCGCGCCAGCCCGTTGCCGAACCCGTGGGTCAGGCTGGCCTCGCAGAACCCGCCGTTGCGGCCGCTGGCCGCGTGGCCGCAGCTCTCGGCCTCGAGCAGCAGCACGTCCAGGTCGGGGTCACGCTGCTTGGCGAGCAGCGCGGTCCACAGCCCGAGGTAGCCGCCACCCACGACCACCAGCTCGGCGGTGTCCGAGCCCTCCAGAGCGGCGATCGTCTCGGGACGGGCCGGATCGTCGAGCCAGTACGGCGTGGCGTTGGCCCCCTCGAGCGCGGCCGCCACCACCTCCGGGACCTGCGGACGGGGAGGTGAGGTCGTCATGCAGCGAGGGCCTTCTCCTGCCGTCGCCGGTTCAGCTCGGCTCCGACCACGATCACCACCGAGATCACGAACATCAGCGTCCCGACGACGTTGACCTGCATCGGCACCCCGCGCTGGGCGACACCCCAGACGTACATCGGGAACGTCGTGGTGTTGCCGGCGTTGAGGTTGGTGATGATGAAGTCGTCGAAGGACAGCGAGAACGACAGCAGCGCGGCGCCCAGGATGCCCGGGAAGACCAGCGGGAACGTCACCCTGCCGGAAGGCCTGCGACTCGGTGGCGTAGAGGTCCATCGCCGCCTGCTCGAGGTTGTCGTCCAGGCCTGCCAGCCGCGCGCGCACGGTCACCACGACGAAGGACAGGCAGAACATGATGTGGGCGATCAGGATCGTCCCGAAGCCGAGCTGGCCGCCGAAGCCGGCGGCGACGAACAGCGCCAGCAGCGAGGAGCCCATCACGATCTCGGGCGAGGCCATCGGCATGAAGATCACCAGGTTGGCCACCGACCGTCCGTGGAAGCGGTGCCGCACCAGGGCGAAGGCCATCATCGTGCCGAGGATCGTGGCGACCAGCGTGGCGAGGAAGCCGATCTGGATGCTGCGGCTGAGCGCGGAGCACATGCTGGGGTCCGCGCACGGGTTCAGCCAGTTGTCGCAGCGTGAACGAGTCGAACCGGTAGATGAGCTTGCTCTTGGGCTTGTTGAAGCTCATCAGGACGATCACGGCGATCGGGATGAACGTGTAGACGAGCACGAGCAGCCCGCCCATGAGGACGAGGTGCTGGCCGATCCACCGGCCCAGGCGTTGCAGCGAGGAATTCACAGCAGCTCCTCGGTGCCGGCGCGACGGATGTAGAACAGCACCATCGCCAGGATCATCAGCATCAGCGTCACCGAGAGCGCCCCGGCCGCCGGGTAGTCGTTGGCGTCGGTGAACAGGTTCTGGATGACGTTGCCGATCATCCGCTGGCTAGGACTGCCCAGCAGCGTGGCGTTGATGTAGTCGCCCACCGCGGGGATGAAGGTGAGCAGCGTCCCGGAGACCACGCCGGGCAGGGACAGCGGCCAGGTGACCTTGAAGAACCCGACGATGGGGCGCGCGTAGAGGTCGCCCGCGGCCTCGATCAGCCGGTGGTCGATCTTGTCGATGCTCGCGAACAGCGGCAGCACCATGAACGGCAGGAAGTTGTAGACCAGGCCGGCGACGACCGCGACCGGGGTGGCCAGCAGGCGGCCGTCGGCGCTCATGATGTGCAGGAACTGCAGCGTGTTCACCACGAAGCCGTCGTCGGCCAGCAGCAGCTTCCACGACAGCGTGCGGACCAGGAAGCTGGTGAAGAACGGCGCGATCACCAGCACCAGCATCAGGTTCTTCCAGCGGCCCGACTTGAACGCGATCGCGTAGGCGAGCACGTAGCCGAGCAGCAGGCAGATGAAGGTGGCGATGCCGCCGTACAGCAGCGAGCGGACCAGGGGGCGCCAGTAGCTCTGCAGGGCGTCGACGTAGTTCCCGAACGCCCAGGTCATGTCGTAGCCCTGGAGCACCGAGCCGGCGGGGTCGTACAGGCTGGTCGCCACCAGGGAGTAGAACGGGATCACGAAGAAGACGAGCAGCCACAGCGCGCCGGGGATCAGCAGCCAGTAGCCGGTGAGCGAGCGGGCCCGCCGTGGCGGTGCGGGCTCCGGGGGTCCGGCCTCGTCGGACCGGGCGGACTCGGCGAGCGCGGCGGTCACGAGCCCGCGTCCTGCCTGTCCGCGCCGGCGGTCGCATCCTGGTTGTGGTCGAGCAGGAAGGAGAACTCGGGGCGCCAGCTGATGTCGACCTTCTCCCCCACCCTGAACAGCCGGCGTCGCCCGGTGTTCTGCTCGAAGACCTGGAGCTCCTGCCCCCACGGCATCCGCACGAGGTACTGCGTGCTCACGCCGACGAAGCTGACGTCGCTCACCACGCCGCCGGGGATGCTGTTGCCCGGGGCGTCGATCTCCTCGCCCACCTCACCGATGAGCACCTTCTCGGGCCGGATGCCCACCCAGCCCAGCCGGCCGTCGGTGCCCTCGACGTGAGCGCGATCGGCGGGGATCGAGACGGTCGTGCCCTGCATGTCGACCTTGACGAAGCCTCCCTCGCGCCCGCGAAGGGTCCCCTCGATCAGGTTGGACTGGCCGAGGAAGTTGGCCACGAAGGTGGTCTGCGGGTTGTCGTAGAGCTCGGAGGGCGCGCCCATCTGCTCGATCACGCCACGGTTCATCACCGCGATCGTGTCGGCCATGGTCATCGCCTCCTCCTGGTCGTGCGTGACGTGGACGAAGGTGAGACCGACCTCGGTCTGGATGCGCTTGATCTCGATCTGCATCGAGCGGCGCAGCTTGAGGTCCAGCGCGCCCAGCGGCTCGTCGAGCAGCAGCACCTCGGGGCTGTTGATCAGTGCCCGGGCCAGGGCGACGCGCTGCTGCTGGCCGCCGGAGAGCTGGGCGGGACGCTTGCGGGCCTGCGACTCCAGCTCGACCAGCTCGAGCATCTCGCCGACCTGCCGCTCGACCTCCTTGGTGCGGCGTCGCCGCAACCCGAAGGCGACGTTCTCGAAGATGTCGAGGTGGGGGAAGAGCGCATAGCTCTGGAAGACGGTGTTGACCGGTCGACGGTAGGGCTTGTCCCAGGTGATGTCCTTGCCGCTGAGCTCGATGGTCCCCGAGGTCGGCGTCTCCAGACCGGCCACCATCCGCAGGGTCGTCGTCTTCCCGCAGCCCGAGGGCCCGAGCAGGGCGAAGAACGACCCGCTGGGGATGTCGAGGTCGAGCGAGCGCACGGCGGTGAAGCTGGCGAACTCCTTGGTCAGGCTCCGCAGGCGCAGCCCGTCGTACCCGTTCGTGCCCGCGCGCGTCGGGGCCTCAGCCACCTGTGACATCGGACCACTCTCCTTCGTACTGGCGGGCCTGCTGCTCGTCGAGGACCATGAAGTCGAACGTGTTCTTCAGGTCCTCCTCGTCGGGGAAGATCAGCTTGTTGTCGACCAGGGAGTCGTCGATCTTCTCCATCTCCTCACGAGCCCCCTTCACCGGGCAGATGTAGTTCACCCACGCGGCGAGCTTGGCCGCGACGGCCGGCTCGTAGTAGTAGTCGATCCACTTCTCGGCGTTCGCCTGGTGCTCTGCCTTGTTGGGCACCTGCATGTTGTCGCTCCACAGCGACAGGCCCTCCTCGGGCACCACGAACTTGATGTCGGGGTTGTCGAACTGGGCCTGGATGACGTCGCCCGACCACGCCTCGCACGCGACGATGTTGCCGGCGGTCAGGTCCTGGATGTACTCGTTGCCGGTGAAGGCGCGGACCTGCCCGGAGCGGACGACGCCGCGGAGGTTGTCGATCGCCTTTGCCCACTCGTCCTCGGTGAACTTGTCGGGGTCGGCGCCCTCGATCTTGAGCATGAAGGCCATCGTGTCGCGCATCTCCGAGAGCAGGGTGATCCTGCCCTTGAGGTCGGCCCGGGTCAGCAGCTCGGAGAAGCTGCGGACCTCCTTGGTCTTCTTCGCGTTGTAGGCGATGCCGGTCAGGCCGCTCTGCCACGGCGCCGAGTAGGTCCGGTCGGGGTCCCACTGCCGGCCGCGCAGCGGCTCGATCAGGTTCTTGTGCAGGTTGGGGACCTTGTCGGCGTCGAGCGGCTGGACCCAGCCGAGGCCGATCATCTTGGCGGCCATCCAGTCGGTCAGCATCATCATGTCCCGCCCGATGGGCTCGCAGCCGCCGAGCTGGTTGCGCACCTTGGCGAAGAACTCGGCGTTGTCGCTGACGTCGTCGGTGTAGTCGACCTTGATGCCGGTGCGCTTCTCGAAGTCCTGCAGCGTGGTGGTCTGCCCCTTCTCGGGGTCGACGTCGATGTAGGCGGGCCAGTTGGACACGACCAGCTGCTTGGTGCTGGCCGACACGTCAGTGGCCTTGCACTTCGCCGGGTCCTGCACCTGCGAGGGCGAGCCGAACAGCGGGAGCACCGCGGCGCTGCCGATGCCGAAGGCCGCGAATCCCGCGCCCTTGAGGAGGGTGCGCCGACTGGGCCCCGCTCCGTTCCCGGCGCGCGGACGACCGTTCCCGCCCTGCGCACCCCACTGCGAACCGCTCACCCGGACTCCTCCCGTGTGTCGGGGATCACCTTTGCACGGGCAGGCAAATCCAGACAAGGGATTCCGTCGCGCAAAGTCGATGCCGCCACGGAACCGTGACAACAACTGCGCTTGCGGCACGGTTTACAGGGGCGAAACGGGCGGTTCGCTCTGGACAGCCACCTACAGCAGCCACCACCATGACCGGCATGGCCGACAAGACCCAGACTCGGACCTCGGGCAACCACGTGCTCGACGCGGTGTCGAAGTCCATCATCGAGCAGCTGCAGCAGGACGGCCGCCGCTCCTACGCCTCGATCGGCAAGGCCGTGGGCCTGTCGGAGGCGGCCGTGCGGCAGCGGGTCCAGCGGCTCACCGAGGCCGGGATCATGCAGATCGTGGCGGTGACCGACCCGCTCCAGCTCGGCTTCGGACGCCAGGCGATGGTCGGCGTGCACGTCGACGGCCCCGTCGAGCCGGTGGCCGATGCGCTGTCGGACATGGATGAGGTCATCTACGTGGTGATGACCGCCGGCGCCTACGACGTGCTCTGCGAGGTTGTCAGCACCGGGGACGAGGAGCTGCTCGACCTGGTCTCGCGCCGGATCCGTGCGGTGCCGGGCGTGCGCAGCACGGAGACGTTCATGTACCTCAAGCTCGCCAAGCAGACCTACTCCTGGGGCGTGCGCTGAGCGGCAGCACGCCCGCACGCGGCTCCTACCGGTCGCTCTCGCTGTGGCACGCGACCTGTGGCGAGGACCTCGCGCCCCGCCCCGCCCTGCCCGGGCCCGCCGCCTTCGACGTGGTCGTCGTCGGCGCCGGGCTGACCGGGCTGTGGACGGCGTACTACCTGCGCCGGGCCGATCCGACCCTGCGGGTCGCGGTGCTGGAGCAGGAGGTGGCCGGCTTCGGCGCCTCGGGCCGCAACGGCGGCTGGTGCAGCGCGCTGTTCCCGACGTCGTGGCGTCGCCTCGTCGCGGCGTCGTCGCCCGCGGACGCCCTGCGCCTGCAGCGCGCCCTCCATGACACTGTGCGAGAGGTGGGCCGGGTGGTCGACCGGGAAGGGATCGAGGCGGACTACCAGCGCGGCGGCACCGTGACGCTGGCCCGCACCCCGGTGCAGCTGCGACGCCTCCAGGACGCCGTCGCCACCGCGCACTCCCGCGGGCTCACCGAGGACGACGAGCGGCTGCTCGGTCCTGCCGAGGCCCGCGACCTGCTGGCCGCCGAACCGGTGCTCGGCGGGGCCTTCACTCCCCACTGCGCCACCGTGCACCCTGCCCGGCTGGTCCGCGGGCTGGCGCGTGTCGTGGAGGCGGCCGGCGTCACCATCCACGAGCACACCCCCGTCCTTGAGATCGCTCCTGGCGGTGTCACGACACCGGCGGGCCGGGTCCGGGCCGAGACGGTGATCCGCGCGACCGAGGGCTACACCCCGCGCCTGGCCGGCCACCGGCGCACGGTGGTTCCGGTCTACTCGCTGATGGTGGCCACCGAGCCGCTCGACGAGGCGACCTGGGCCGGGATCGGCCTCGGCGGGACGGCGGGGACGGCCCGCCCGACGTTCACCGACGCGCGGCACCTCATCATCTACGGCCAGCGCACCCGGGACGGCCGGCTCGCGTTCGGGGGCCGCGGGGCGCCGTACCACTTCGGCTCCCGCGTGCGTCCGTCGTACGACGCCGAGCCGCGGGTCTTCGAGGGCCTGCGCCACGTCCTGCGCGGGATGCTTCCTCAGCTCGAGGGCGCTTCGTTCACCCACGAGTGGGGCGGGTGCCTGGGCATCGCGCGCGACTGGGCCGCCTCGGTGGGGCTGGACCGGAAGACCGGGCTGGGGTGGGCCGGCGGCTACGTGGGCGACGGCGTCGCCACCACCAACCTGGCCGGCCGCACCCTGGCCGACCTGGTCACCGGCGCCGACAGCGACCTGGTGGACCTGCCCTGGGTGAACCACCGCAGCCGCCGGTGGGAGCCCGAGCCGCTGCGCTGGCTGGGTATCAACGCGGGGCTGCGGGCGATGTCGCTGGCCGACGCCGAGGAGCAGCGGACCGGGAGGGAGAGCGTCCTGGCTCGGCTGGTCGCCCCGCTGACAGGCGGGCACTGATCCGCGCGGAATCCGCTGATTGCTCCGGTCCGCCCCGCTGTGACGGGTATTGTCCATTCGTCAGCCGGCCGGAGGGTGCCACGGAAGTGATCAAGGGTGACCGCAGCGGCACTGGTGAACGCGCCGAGCACCGTCCTCCGGTGGCCCGCCGCACCGAGCTCGACCCCGCCTCGCGGGCGATCATCGAGCACCTCCAGCAGGACGGCCGTCGTCCCTTCGCCGAGATCGCCGAGGCCGTGGGCATCTCCGAGGAGAGCGTCCGGCGCCGGGTCGAGCAGCTCCGCTCCGCAGGCATGATGCAGATCGTGGCCGTCACCGACCCGCTCCAGCTCGGCTTCGCGCGCCAGGCGATGCTCGGGGTGATCGTCGATGGTCCCCTCAAGCCGGTCGCCGCCGAGCTGGCCAGGATCGAGGAGGTCGACTACGTCGTGATCACCGCCGGTGGCTTCGACATCCTCGCCGAGGTGGTCGGCGAGAGCGACGCCCACCTGCTCGAGATCGTCACCTCCCGCATCCGGCCGATCCCGGGCGTGACCTCCATCCACACGTTCCTCTACCTCGAGCTGGAGAAGCAGACCTACTCCTGGGGCGTGCGCTGAGGGGACTCAGGAGGTCTGCACGTCGATCTCGGAGTCGGCGTACCAGCGGCGCAGCACCTTCTTGTCGAACTTCCCGACGCTGGTGCGCGGCACCTGGTCGATGAACGCCCAGCGCTCGGGCAGCTGCCACTTGGCGAAGTCCTCGGCCAGGAACTCCCGCAGCTCTTCCGGCGTCAGCGTCGCGCCCTCGCGCACCACCACCGAGGCGAGCGGACGCTCGTCCCACCGCTGGTCGGGTACGCCGATCACGGCCGCCTCGACCACGTCGGGGTGCGCCATCAGCGCGTTCTCGAGGTCGACCGAGGAGATCCACTCCCCGCCGGACTTGATCACGTCCTTGGCGCGGTCGGAGAGGCGGATGTAGCCGAGCGCGTCGATGGAGCCGACGTCCCCGGTGCGCAGCCAGCCGTCGTGGAACTTCTGGTCGACCTCCGGGTCGTCGGACTCGTAGTAGCCCGCGGTCACCCACGGGCCGCGGACCTCGAGCTCGCCCACGGCGGCGCCGTCCCAGGGCTGCTCGCTGCCGTCGTCGGCGACGATGCGGCCCTCGACGCCGGAGAGCACCCGGCCCTGGCTGCCGCGGTAGCGCCACTCGTCCTCGCCCTCGACGCCGACCGGCGGCAGCCCGACCGAGGCGACCGGCGAGGTCTCGGTCATCCCCCAGGCCTGGCGGACGACCAGGCCGTGCCGCTCCTGCAGGGCCTGCTGCAGCGAGACCGGCACGGCGGAGCCACCGCACAGGATCAGCCGCAGGGAGTCCAGGCGCACGTCGTCGTGGTTGTCGAGGTGGTTCAGCACGTCGTTCCAGACCGTGGGGACGGCGCCGGAGACGGTGGGCCGGGAGTCCTGGATGAAGCGGACCAGCGGCTCGGCCTGGAGCCAGCGGTCGGGCATGCACAGCGAGGCGCCGCTCATCAGCGCGGCGTAGGCGAGGCCCCAGGCGTTGGCGTGGAACATCGGCACGATCGGCAGCACGCGGTCGTGGAAGCTGAGCCCGGCGACGTTGCCGGTGTTGACCGCCTGCGAGTGCAGCCATGCCGACCGGTGGCTGTAGACCACGCCCTTGGGGTGCCCGGTGGTGCCGCTGGTGTAGCACATGGCGGCGGCGCTGCGCTCGTCGATCTCGGGCCAGTCGAAGTCCTCGGACTGGGCGGCGAGCAGCTCGTCGTACAGCTGGACGTCCTTGCCCGAGGTCCGCAGCGAGTCCAGGTCGGCCGAGGCCGCGTCCGGGCCGGCGACCAGCACGTGCCGCACGGTCTTCATCTCCGGCAGGTGCGGCGCCAGCAGGCCGACCAGCGAGTCGTCGACGATCACCACCTGGTCCTCGGCGTGGTTGGCGATGTAGACGAGCTGCTCGGGGAACAGCCGGATGTTCAGCGTGTGCAGCACCGCGCCCATCGAGGGCACCGCCAGGTAGGCCTCGAGGTGCTCGGCGTTGTTCCACTGGAAGGTGCCGACCCGCTGGTCGGCGTCGATGCCGAGCGAGCGCAGCGCGTTGGCCAGCCGGGCCGCCCGCCTGGCCACCTCGGCGTAGGTCTGGCGGCGGGTGCCGTCGGCGGTGGCGGTCACGACCTCGGAGTCGGCGTGCACGGTCGTGCCGTGGCGCATCAGCGAGCCGATGGTGAGCGGGGCGTCCTGCATGGTGCTGCGCATCGTCGTGGCCTCCGAGGTGTCGTGACGGGTCGTGCCCGGGTCGTGTCAGGCGTCGTGCGGTGCCCCGAGCCTTGCGCACCACGCAAGCGATATCCAGACCTTCTGGAACCATGGCCCGATGGCTTCCCCGACCTTCACCACTCGCCCGACCCTGACCGGCACCTTCGGGATGGTCTCCTCGACCCACTGGATCGCCTCGCAGGCGGCCCAGCGCATGCTCGAGCTCGGCGGCAACGCCTTCGACGCCGCCGCCGCGGGCGGGTTCGTCCTGCACGTCGTCGAGCCGCACCTCAACGGGCCGGGCGGCGATCTGCCCGCGATCGTGTCCACCGCCGCCGATCCCACGCCGCGCGTGCTCTGCGGCCAGGGTCCGGCGCCCGCGGCCGCGACCCCGGAGGCGTTCGCCGCCATGGGACTCGACCACGTGCCGGGCTCCGGCCCGCTGGCAGCGGCGGTGCCGGGCGCGGTCGACGCCTGGCTGCTGCTCCTGCGCGACCACGGGTCGCTGCCGCTGGCGACGGTGCTCGAGCCGGCGATCGGTTACGCGCGCCACGGCCACCCCCTGCTGGCGGCGGTGGTCGCCACGATCACGCGGGTGCAGGAGCTCTTCGTCGAGAGCTGGCCGACCTCGGCCGGGCTGTGGCTGCACGACGGCGCGGTGCCACGGCCGGGTGAGCTGTTCGCCAACCCCCGCTACGCCGAGGTCCTCGAGCGTCTCGTGGACGCCGGTGCCGGCCGCGACCCCGCGGGGCAGGCCCAGGCCGCCCGCGAGGAGTGGGCGCACGGCTTCGTCGCCGAGGCCGTGGAGGCGTTCCGGCCCCAGCCGTGGCGGCACTCCGGCGGCGAGGTGCTGCCGGGTCTCCTCGGCGGCGCCGACCTCGCGGCGTACTCCGCGACCTGGGAGCAGCCCGCGCTGCTGGACTGGCACGGCGTCCAGGTCGCCAAGACCGACCTCTGGGGCCAGGGGCCGGCGCTGCTCCAGGTCCTCGCGATGCTCGACCGGCTCGGTCCCGACGCCCTCGACCCCGACACCGAGGCCGGCGTGCACGCGACCGTCGAGGCCTGGAAGCTGGCGATGGCCGACCGGGAGGCGTGGTTCGGCGACCGCTCGCCGGTCACCGTGGCGGACCTGCTCGCCCCCGGTTACGTGGCCGACCGGGCGCGCGCTGGTGGGCGAGGCCGCGGACGCCGGGGTGCGTCCCGGCTCCCCCGGCGGGCGCGAGCCGCGGCTCGCCGAGCACGTGCGCCGCATCCTCGCCGGCGAGGAGTCCGGCCGGGCCGTGGACGTGACGACCGGCGAGCCGACCGTCCGGCGCGACGGCACCGTGCAGGGCGACACCTGCCACATCGACGTGGTCGACCGGTGGGGCAACATGATCTCCGCGACGCCCAGCGGCGGCTGGCTGCAGAGCTCGCCCACGATCCCGGAGCTGGGCTTCTGCCTCGGCAGCCGCTCACAGATGTTCTGGCTCGACGAGGGACTCCCCGCTTCGCTGGTCCCCGGCGCCCGGCCGCGGACCACGCTGACGCCGACGCTGGTGCTGCGCGACGGGGTGCCGGTGCTCGCCTGCGGCTCCCCGGGCGGCGACCAGCAGGACCAGTGGCAGTCGCTGTTCCTGCTGCGCCACGTCGTGCAGGGCAGGTCGCTGCAGGAGGCGATCGACGCGCCGATGTTCCACACCACCAGCTTTCCCGGCTCGTTCCACCCGCGGGAGATGGAGCGCGGGGTCCTCGTGGTCGAGGACCGCGTCGACGCCGACGTCCTGGCCGCGCTCGCCGGGCGCGGCCACCAGGTGGTGCCCCAGGGACCGTGGAGCCTGGGACGCATGTGCGCGGTCGGTCGCGACCCACGCTCGGGCGTGCTGAGCGCCGGCGCCAACCCCCGCGGCATGCAGGGCTACGCGGTGGGGCGCTGAGGGACCCGGAACCGTGGCCCTCGCCGTCTGCCTCCTCCTCGACGACCGCGCCGAGGCCGTCGTACGCCGCCTGTGGCAGCGGCTCGAGGACGAGGGGATCGCCACCCTGCTCTCCCACACCCACGGACGCCACCATCCGCACCTGAGCTACGCCGCGCTGCGCAGCTATGACCTCGTGGCCGTGACCGACGCGCTCACCACGCTCCCGAAGGCGCCGCCGATGACCCTGCACCTCGACGGACTCGGCACGTTCCGACGCAGCCGGTGCTGGCTGGCCCCCGCGGTCACACCGGCGCTGGTGACGCAGCAGGAGCGGGTGGTCGAGCGGGCCGTGGCCACGGGCGCCGACCTGCACCGGCACTACCGGCCCGGGCACTGGGTGCCGCACGTGACGCTCGCCCCGCGGCTGCGTCTCCCCGACCTGCCCGTCGTCGCCGCCCACGTCTTCGACGTGCTGCCGATCGTGGCACGGGTGGAGCACACGGCGCTGATCGAGACCCGGACCGGCGAGAGCCACCTGCTCCCCCACGTCGTCTGAAGGGGGTGTGTCCCATCTGGGTCGACTCGGGGAACATCGTCGGCGTCTGGTGCCGGAGATCTTCCCCAGCCCAGGGATTCGCAGCCATGTCCGTAGCTCCGCGGAAGCACTGTCAGGAGGCCCGATTTCGAGTCCGGAACGCCCTCTCCGCAGTCACCGGGAGACGGCCCTCGGCAGCGCGTCTGTGCGACCTCCACCTGCACCGGCCGCGAGCTACGCAGTCCGACGCGGCTGGGGCGGCACCATTGCGGCGTTGAGCGCCAGCGCGGCGCTGCGGTCGCCCTTGACCTTCAGGGCGCCGGTGAGCACGCCACGCACGGGGTTGAGCTGGCCGGTGACGAGCTTGAGGAACTCCACGCCGTCCATGGTGATCGTCGCGTCGCGCCGCTGGCCCTCGGGGGGCGAGGTCTCGACCGTGCACGCGCCGTCGGCCACGTGCACGACGTAGCGGTCGACCTCGCCGTCCCTGCGCCCGCCCACGCGGAAGCCCACCACCAGCCGCAGATCCTTGGCCTTGCGGGCGTCGATGAACTCCGGGAACCGCCGGAACACCTCCTCGAGCACGACGGAGCGGAAGCCGCCCTCCATCACCAGCCGCATGTGCCGCGTCGGCGCGTTCGCCACGGCGGTGGCCACGTCGACGGGGTCCAGGGCGGTCGGGTCGACGGCCGCCCGGCCGGTGCCGGGCACGGTGAACACGCTGCCCACCTCGAGGGCGAGCGCCTCGTCGCCCTCGATCAGCAGCTCGCCCCCGAGGTAGAGCAGCGCCGCGTTGGACTGGCCGGTCACCAGCCGGATGAAGTCGACGATGTCGGCGCTGATCGTCACGTCGGGCGTGCCCCCGTCCTCGAGCTCGACCTTCCCGGAGGTGAACCTCGCCGTGTGGGTCTCGACGCCGTCCTTCCCGGGTCCGTCCTTCTTCGTCCTGTCCTTCCGGGACAGGGCCAGCTCGAAGCGCACCAGGCCGTCGATCGTGGCGAGCCGCTCGGGGTCGGCGAACTCCTCGAACCGGTCGAGGATCGCGACGACGCCCTCCTCGCGGAAGTGCTGGATCTCCACGAGACCGCGCAGCTCCTCGTCGCTGGCGTCGTGGATGATCCGGGTGATCTCCGCGGCGTCACGGGTGCGGAAGAACTCGTCGAGCTCGGCGGGAGACATCTCCGCGAAGCGGCGGACCACGTCGGGCACGGGCGGCTCCAGGTCTTCAGGGGTCGGGGTACGTGTGCAGGCTAGAGGGTCATCGCCTCGGCAGGTGGGTCCTCGGCGCCATCCGTGGACCGCGTCGCGGACGACCCATGCCCGCGAGCTCGACGAGACGCTGGACGCGGTGGCGGTGGCCGGCGTACGGCGCGAGCAGATCGGCGAGTCCGTCGTCGTCGACCGGTTGACCTGTCAGCACGTAGCCGATGTTCGCCGGTACGTGGTAGTCGCCGAAGCTCACCGAGTCGGCGTCGCCGAGGGCCCGCGACCTCGTCTCGGCGCTGGTCCAGACGCCGATCCCCGGCAGCGTGCGCAGCCGCCGGTCGAACTCCAGCGGCGGCTCGCGGCCAGCGCGCTCCAGGGACCCGGCCACCCGGGCGACGTGCTGCACCGGCCGGGACCGGGCGCCGTCGACCGGTAGCCGCAGCCACTCCCACGAAGGGATGGTGCGCAACCGCTCGGGCGAGGGCTGCACCCACAGCCGCACCGGCGGGTCGGGCTCGCTCGGCGGCCCGGGCGCGCGCTCGCCGAAGCGGTGCACGAGCGCCCGGAAGGCAGCGAAGGCCTCCTGCCCGGTGACCTTCTGCTCGATGATCGCCGGCACCAACGACTCCATCACCAGCCCGGTCGCCCCCAGTCGCCAGTCACCGTGGCGCCGCCAGGCGTGCGCGATCGGCTCGTGCAGGGGGACGAAGCCGTTCGGGTCGTCCTCCGCGCCCAGCATGCGCGGCATCGACTCCAGCACCCACTCCGCGCCGCTCCCCCAGGCCTCGCCCGTCACCGTCTGCGCCGCCGGGTCGGTGACCAGTCGCAGGGTCGCGGTGCCCTCGGGAGTCCGGATCCCGCGCCAGATCGCACCGTCCGGGGTGGTCCGGAACGTCGGGTCGCCGCGGCCGCGCCGGTGCGTCGCGAGGACGACCCCGACCGGGCACGGCCAGTCCGGGTGCCACACCCGCACGAGCGGTCGCGAGGCGGCGGCGGACATGCCCGCAGACTATGTCGGAGGGCACCGACACAATGGGGCCCATGCTGCTCGCACGACTCGTCGACGTCTCGGGCCAGGTCGCGAGCACGCGGTCCCGGCTCACCAAGCGCGCCCTGATCGCCGAGGTGCTGAAGGAGGCCGCCGAGGTGAGCGGTGACGAGGTCGACATCGCCGCCACCTTCCTGTCCGGCACGCTGCGCCAGCGGCGCACCGGCCTGGGCTGGCGCGCCCTTGCCGAGCTGCCGCCACCGGCGGAGGCGCCCTCGGTGGGGCTGGCCGAGGTCGACGCAGCGCTGGAGGACGTCAGCGCCCTCGCCGGTGCCGGGTCGATGGGTGCCCGCCGCGACGCCGTCGCCTCGCTGTTCGGGCGACTGACGGCCCCCGAGCAGGACTACCTCCGCAACCTCGTCACGGGCAACGTGCGGCAGGGTGCGCTCGACTCGGTGATGCTGGACGCGATCGCCGAGGCGGCAGGCGTGGAGGCGGCGGTCGTGCGCCGAGCCGCGATGTTCAGCGCGCCGACCGGGCCGGTTGCTCGCGCGGCGCTCACCCTGGGGCGCGAGTCGCTGGAGGAGTTCACGCTGCTCGTCGGACGGCCCGTGCGGCCCATGCTCGCCGCTTCGGCCCCGGACGTGCCGGCCGGCGCGGCGAAGATCGGGGTCGACGGGAGCGGCGAGGAGTTCGCGGTGGACACCAAGCTCGACGGCATCCGGATCCAGGCGCACAAGCACGGCGACGAGGTGTCCGTCTTCACCCGCAGCCTCGAGGAGATCGGGTCCCGGCTGCCGGAGGTGGTCGAGGCGGTCCGCTCGCTGTCCGCGACCGACCTCATCCTCGACGGCGAGGCGCTCTCGCTGGACGAGGACGGCCGCCCCCGCCCCTTCCAGGACACCGCCTCGACGACCGCCACGCGCAGCGGCGCGACGGGGATCCAGCCGTTCTTCTTCGACCTGCTCCTCCACGAGGACGACTCGCTGCTCGAGGCCCCCGCGCGCGACCGACTCGCCCGCCTCGACGCCGTCGTGCCCGAGCCGCTGCGCGTGCGGCGACTGGTGACCGACTCCGCGCAGGAAGCCCAGGAGTTCTTCGAGCAGGCGGTCGCCGACGGACAGGAGGGCGTCGTCGTCAAGCGCCTCGATGCGGCGTACGACGCGGGCCGGCGGGGGTCGGCGTGGGTGAAGGTGAAGCCCCGGCACACCCTCGACCTCGTCGTGCTGGCCGTCGAGTGGGGCAGCGGACGGCGCCGCGGCTGGCTGTCCAACATCCACCTCGGCGCCCGCGACGAAGACGGCGCCGAAACCGGTGAGCCCTGGGTGATGCTCGGCAAGACCTTCAAGGGGATGACCGACGAGATGCTCACCTGGCAGACCGAGCGGTTCCTCGAGCTCGAGACCCACCGGGAGGGCCACGTGGTCCACGTCCGGCCCGAACAGGTGGTCGAGATCGCCTTCGACGGGCTGCAGCGCTCCACCCGCTACCCCGGCGGCGTGGCGCTGCGGTTCGCCCGCGTGCTGCGCTACCGCGAGGACAAGGGAGCCGGTGAGGCGGACACGATCGAGACGGTGAAGGGCCTGGCCGGCACGACCTGACGCCCCCTCCACCGCCGGACGTGACCGGCGTCGCACACGTGTGTAAACCCCAGTTGCACTACCATCGCAGGATGACCAGCTCGCGGACCACGACCAGGCAGCCCGCCGCTGCCCGTCGTCGCGCCCGGGAGCGGGAGATCCTCGCGGCCACCCGCACGCTCTTCGACGAGACCGGCGTCCGCGACGCCCAGATCGAGGACATCGCCCGCGCGGTCGGGGTCAACCGCGCGATCATCTACCGCCACTTCAGCGGCAAGGAGGAGCTGTTCGCGCTCACCCTGGTCAGCTACCTCGAGGACCTCGAGGAACGGCTCACCGCGGCGGCCGCGAGCACCCCCGACCCGCCGACCCAGCTGACGGCCGTGGTCGAGGCGTTCGTCGACTTCGGCCTGGAGTACCCCGCGTTCGTCGACTGCGCCCAGACCCTGATGCGCCGCCCGGGGCCCGAGCTGCTCGAGGAGATCAGCGAGAGCTCGCTGTTCCGCCTGGGCCGGGGCATCTCCGCCTGCCTGGCCCAGCTCAGCGACGTCCTCGACGCCGGCGTGGCCAACGGGCGACTTCGCCGTGCGCGACTCCAACCTGCTGGCCAACCACATGTACGCCAGCGGCCTCGGCGCCCTCCAGCTCGCCCGCGTCGGCATGCTGGTCAAGGAGTCCGCGCCGGGAATCCCCGCGATCGCCCCGGTCTCGGCCGACGAGGTGCGCACGTACGTCGTCGCCACGGCGAAGGCTCTCGCCGCGACCCCCGACTGAGACCCGGGGCGTCCGGTCGCGTGCGCAACAGCGCGGCGATTCCCAGTCACCCGGGACTGGAGATCGCCGCCATCACGGGGAGGCGCCGCCCACCGTCCTGGCCACTGATCGGTGTCACCAGGTGGCACCGATCAGCGGCAGTCTCTCGTCGGTCCCGGAGACGCGAGACGGCCCGCACGCCCACCAGTGGTGGGCACCGGGCCGTCGCAGCGGTCCCCGCGGGACGGGGCTGTCGGCTACTTCTCCAGGATCGCGGTGACGCCCTGGCCACCGGCGGCGCAGATGGAGATCAGGCCGCGGCCCGAGCCCTTCTCGTCGAGCAGCTTGGCGAGGTTGGCCAGGATCCGGCCGCCGGTCGCGGCGAACGGGTGCCCGGCCGCGAGCGAGGAGCCGTTGACGTTCAGCTTGCTGCGGTCGATCGTGCCCAGCGGGGCGTCGAGGCCGAGGCGCTCCTTGCAGAACACCGGGTCGTCCCAGGCCTTCAGCGTGGAGAGCACCTGCGAGGCGAAGGCCTCGTGGATCTCGTAGTAGTCGAAGTCCTGCAGGGTCAGGCCCGCGCGCTCGAGCATCCGCGGCACGGCGTACGCCGGAGCCATCAGCAGGCCCTCGCCGCCGTGCACGAAGTCGACCGCGGCGGTCTCGTACTCGGTGAGGTAGGCCTGCACCGGCAGCCCGTGCTCCTCGGCCCACTCCTCGGAGGACAGCAGCACCGCGGAGGCGCCGTCGGTCAGCGGCGTGGAGTTGGCCGCGGTCATCGTGGCGGCCTCGCCCTTGCCGAAGACCGGCTTGAGCTTGGCCAGCTTCTCCACCGACGAGTCCGCGCGGAGGTTCTGGTCGCGCTCGAGTCCGTTGAACGGGGTGACCAGGTCGTCCTGGAAACCGCGGTCGTAGGAGGCCGCGAGGTTGTGGTGGGAGGCCACGGCCAGCTCGTCCTGGGCCTCGCGGGTGACCTGCCACTCCAGCGCGGTCAGGGCGGCGTGCTCACCCATGCTCAGCCTGGTCCGCGGCTCGCCGTTCTGCGGGATCTCGAGGCCGAGGTCCGTGGGCCGGATCGCCCCGAGCGCCTTGAGGCGGGAGACGTTGTCCTTCTGCTGGTTGACCTTGATCAGCTTCTTGCGCAGCTTCTCGGAGATGGCGATCGGCGCGTCCGAGGTGGTGTCGGTGCCGCCGGCGACGCCGACGTCGATGGTGCCGAGCGCGATCTTGTTCGCCACCGAGATCGCGGCCTGCAGGCCGGTGCCGCAGGCCTGCTGGATGTCGGTCGCGGGGGTCTCGGGGGCCAGCTTGGAGCCGAGGACCGACTCGCGGGTCAGGTTGAAGTCGCGGCTGTGCTTGAGCACGGCGCCGGCGACGACCTCGCCGAGGCGCTCGCCCTCGAGGCCGAAGCGGGCGACGAGCCCGTCGATGGCCGCGGTGAGCATCTCCTGGTTGGAGGCGTTGGCGTAGACGGTGTTCGAGCGGGCGAACGGGATCCGGTTGCCGCCGAGAACGGCGACGCGACGCGTCGTGGGCTGCATGGTGTGATCTGGCTCCTTGGATCGGTGGGCGCAGGGCCCATCCTTGCCGGTGGTGGTGGGAAAATAAACGGGGTGAGGGGCACGTCACCTTCCTTGGACTCTGAGTTACACCCCTCGTTACATTGACGTCGTACCCACGAGTAGATCTTCGAGGATGATGATGACCGACCGCTACCAGTCCTTCACCGACAGCCCCATCGGCAAGCTGCTCGTCAAGAACCTCGGCCTGCCCAACCCGACCAAGCTCGAGCGCTGGAGCGAGGGCGCCCCCGTCGTGGACGGCACCGTCGTGACCGGCGGCAGCGGCCGCCTGCAGAAGTCCCTGACCATCGCGCTGGACAACCTCGGCGTGGCCAGCGTCGGCACGGCCGTCGAGGGCGAGAAGTACAAGGCACTCGTCTTCGACGCCACCGGCATCACCGACACCACCGACCTGGTCGCGCTGCAGCAGTTCTTCACCCCGCTCCTGCGCAGCCTCACCAGCTGCCCCCGCGTGCTGGTGCTCGGCACGGTCCCCGAGCAGGCCGACGGCGCCAGCGAGCGGATCGCCCAGCGCGCCCTCGAGGGCTTCACCCGGTCGCTGGGCAAGGAGATCGGCAACGGCGGCACCGTCAACCTGGTGTACGTCGCCCCCGGTGCGGAGGACACCCTGGAGTCCACGCTCGCGTTCTTCCTCTCCCCCAAGAGCGCCTACGTCTCGGGCCAGGTGGCGCGTGTCGGCGCCACCGGGACCACCGAGGCCGCCCCGGTCGCCGACCCCGCCAAGCCGCTGACCGGCAAGACCGTCATCGTCACCGGGGCCTCACGCGGTATCGGCGAGGAGATCGCCCGCGTGCTGCACCGCGACGGCGCCACGGTCCTCGGCGTCGACGTACCGCAGGCGGCCAGCGAGCTGCAGGCGGTGATGAAGGACATCGACGGCGACCACGTCGTCCTCGACATCACCGGCAAGGACGCCCCGCAGCGCATCGCCCAGCACGTCGCGCAGAAGTTCGGCAAGGTCCACGGCATCGTGCACAACGCCGGCATCACCCGCGACAAGATGCTGCGCAACATGGCCGAGGACCGCTGGAGCTCGGTCGTCGCGGTCAACGTCACCGCCCCCGAGCGGATCACCCGCGAGCTGCTCGACCAGGACCTCATCGAGGACAACGGCCGCGTGGTGGGGGTGTCCTCGATCGCGGGCATCGCCGGCAACCGCGGCCAGACCAACTACGCCGCCTCCAAGGCCGCCGTCATCGGCCTGGTCGACAGCCTGGCCGGCGAGCTGAAGAACGGCATCACGATCAACGCCGTCGCTCCCGGGTTCATCATCACCAAGATGACCGCCGCGGTGCCGTTCGCGACCCGCGAGGTCGGACAGCGCCTGAACACGATGTCCCAGGGCGGCCACCCGGTCGACGTGGCCGAGGCGATCGGCTGGTACCTCTCCCCCGGCTCCACGGCGGTCAACGGCAACGTCGTGCGCGTCTGCGGCCAGATGATCATGGGGGCCTGAGGTGAGCGACACCAAGGTCGAACGCGTCGTCGAGGGCTCCCCGAGCGCGCTGCCCACCATGCTCAAGGCAGCACTGCCGGTGCTGCCCGGGGTGAACCTCCTGCCCGGCGTGGCCAAGAAGGGCGACTCGCTGCCCGACCTGACGCTGCGGCGCAGGGACATCGAGATCGACCGCGACCACGTGGCGGCGTACGCCGAGGTCTGCGGGTTCGCGCCCAGCCAGACGCTGCCGTTCACCTACCCGCACATGCTCGCGTTCCCGCTGCACATGGGGATCATGACCGACTCGACGTTCCCCTTCCCCGCGATCGGGACCGTGCACGTCGGCAACTCGATCACCCGCCACCGCCCCATCGCGCCTGACGAGCGGCTGGAGGTCTCGGCGACCGCGACCAACCTGCGCCCGCACGCCAAGGGCCGGGTCTTCGACCTGGTCACCACGGTGTCGGCGGACGGCGAGGTCGTGTGGGAGTCCACCTCCACCTACCTGCGGATGGGCCGGGGTGACGAGGACGCGAAGCAGGGCGGCGAGCCGTTCGAGCTGGTGCCCGGCACCGGCACCGAGTGGCGCCTGCCCGCCGACCTGGGTCGTCGCTACGCCTCGGTCTCCGGCGACCACAACCCGATCCACCTCTACCCGCTGACCGCCAAGGCGTTCGGCTTCCCGCGCCAGATCGCCCACGGCATGTGGAGCAAGGCCCGGTGCGTGGCGGCGATGGCCAACCGGCTGCCCGACGCCGCGCGCGTGGAGGTGGAGTTCAAGAAGCCGATCATCCTCCCCGGCACGGTCGCCTTCGGCTCCCGCGTGGTCGACGACGGGCTCGACTTCTCGCTCACCAACCCCAAGAGCGGGGCACCGCACCTGCTCGGGCGCGCCCGGGCCGTCTGAGCCTCGAGGCCAGGCCCCTGAGGGCCCCTGAGGGGTCCAGCCCCTAGCGGGCCTGGCCCATCTTCTTGATGACCTTGGTGTACTTGCCTCCGGAGGTCGGCACCTTCAGCAGGAACTGACCGGTGGTGGGCCTCCACACGCCCACGTCGGAGATCCGGTCGCCGTTCCAGTCGCCCACGACGGGCAGGTCGCCGGCGACGCCCCAGCCGAACTTGCGCGTGGTGTACGACGAGCCGCTCGGCATCCGCAGCGACCACTTGCCGGTCGACTTGTTGAACACCCCGACGTCGGTCCTGCCGTCACGGTTCCAGTCACCGGTGACCGGCACCTCGTTGGCGTTCCCCCACCTGACCGCGGTCAGCCTCTTGTCGTCGGCCCGCTGGTAGAAGGTGCGGTTGGAGTAGCGGTAGAAGCCCAGGTTGGCCCGTCCGTTGCCGTCCCAGTCTCCGGTGGTCGGGGTGTCCGACCCCACGCCCACCGAGGTCACCGTCGCGGTCGCGCCCGACTTGCTGCGCAGCTTCCAGGTGCCCGCCCCGGCGATCCGGGTGCCCACCTGGGAAAGCTGGTCGCCGTCGTAGTCGCCCACGGCAGGAGCGTCCGCCGCCGTGCCCCAGGCCAGGGAGCTGTTCCGCCCGTTGTCCTGGCGCATGTAGAAGCGTCCTCCCGAGGAGGTGCTGCGGTAGAGCCCGATCTGGTCCTTGCCGTCGCCGTCCCAGTCGCCGGCGACCGGGCGGTCGTTGCAGCTGAGCGAGGACACCGTGGAGCCGAACGAGAAGGTCCTGCGGTGGAAGTAGGGCCGGAAGTAGGCGCCGTCCTTGCGCTGCTCGAAGTGCAGGTGGGGGCCGGTGCTGTTTCCGGTCGTGCCGAGGTAGCCGATGAGGTCGCCCTGGTCGACCATCTGTCCCTCGACGACCGCGAGCTTGTTGAGGTGGGCGTAGAGCGTGGTGAAGCCCCCGCCGTGGTCGACGATCACGTGGCGGCCGTAGCTCGTGGTCAGCGACCGCACCCGCGTGACCACGCCGGGGGCACTGGCCAGCACCGGCTTGTTGAAGTCGTCGGGAGCGTTGAAGTCGACGGTGTAGGAGCTCGGCGAGTGCGAGGACCGGGTGCTGCCGGTCCACCTCGTGCCGCAGCCGAACGGCAGCTCGAAGTCAGGTCCCGCGGACGGGCTGACCGAGACGGTCCGCGCGTTGATCGGACCCATCCGACCGAATCCGTGTCCGAGGTCGCGCGCCTCTCCGGGCCCCGCCATGGTGAGGACGACGGCGCCACTGGCGATCCCCACCACTCCGGTCTTGAGAATGGTCCGAGCCCACATCCGCATACCTCATCGATCACTCAGGCAACATGAGTGATCAAACGTAACTCAAGTCACGGCGTGTCGACTAGCGAAATCCTAGATGGGGTGTTACTCGCCCGCAGGGTGAACGCGAATCAGGCCCTCCTGGGCCACGCTCGCGACCAGCTGGCCGTCCTGGGCGAACACCCGGGCCAGGGACAGGCCGCGGCCGCCGGAGGCCGACGGCGAGACCTGGTCGTAGAGCCACCACTCGTCGGCGCGGAACGGCCGGTGGAACCAGATCGAGTGGTCCAGCGACGCCGCCTGCATGCCCGGGGACTGGACGTAGAGGTCGTGCGGCACCAGCGCGGCCGGCAGCAGCGTCATGTCGCTGGCGTAGGTGAACGCCGCCAGCTGGACGACCGGGTCGTCGGGCAGGGCGCCGCTCGCCCGGATCCACCACTGCGACCGCGCGGGGTGGTCCCGGGTGTCCAGGGTGCCTCCCGGTCGCGAGTCGGCCACGGGTCGCACGTCGAGCGCGGCCCACTCGCGCAGCCAGGTCTGCTTCTCCTCGGCGTTCGCGTCGACCGCCGGGCGGCACTCCTCGGGTGAGGGGACCGACGGCATCGGGTCCTGGTGCTCGAGGCCGTCCTCCGGGACCTGGAAGTTGGCCGTGAGGAAGAAGATCGGGCGGCCGTGCTGCCGGGCTGCGACGCGACGGGTGCTGAACGAGCGGCCGTCGCGGATGGCCTCGACGTCGTAGATGATCGGCACCCTCGTGTCGCCCGGGCGCAGGAAGTAGGAGTGCAGCGAGTGGCACCTCAGCGAGTCCGGCACCGTGCGCAGGGCCGCGACCAGCGACTGCGCGAGCACCTGGCCGCCGAACACCCGCTGCATCACGGTCTCGGGCTGGCGACCGCGGAACAGGTTGTCCTCGATGGACTCGAGGTCGAGCAGCTCGACCAGCTCCTGGACCGACGACGGCATCAGTCCTCCGGCTCCTCGAGCTTGGCCAGGAACTGCTCGAACTGGGCGCCGATCTCCTCGCCGCTGGGCAGCGGCTCGTCCTCGGCGAGCAGGTTCGCGGCCTGGCTGTGGTAGGCGTCGTACTGCTGCTCGAGGCCGGAGACCACGTCGCGGACCTCGTCGGAGTCGGCGATCTGGGTGGCGATCTCGACCTGGCGGGCCTCCCCGGCCTCCTTGAGGGCAGCGAGGTCCCACTGGAGGCCGGTGACGTCCTCCAGCCCCTCGAGCAGGGACAGCGCGGCCTGCGGGTAGTCGAACTGCGCGACGTAGTGCGGGATGTGCGCGACGAAGCCCATCGCGTCGTGGGTCCACTCCCCCAGGCGCAGCTCCAGCAGCGCCTGCGCGCTGGCCGGCACGCGGATCTCGCCGCGCCAGACGTTCTCCTGCACCAGCAGCCGGTGCGCCGTGGCGTGGTTGGTCAGCTGGACCGGCCGGGTGTGCGGCACCGCCATCGGCACCGAGCCGAGCGAGACCACGAGGCGTACGTCGAAGTGCTCCACCACGGCCCGCACCGCCCGGGCGAACGCCTCCCAGCGGATGTCGGGCTCGGGCCCGTTCAGCAGGAGGTACGGCGCGCCGTCGGTGTCCTCCATCAGCCGGACGACGAGCCGGGGGGCGTCGTAGTCGGAGTAGTGGTCCTCCTTGAAGGTCAGCGGAGGACGGCGCGCGCGGTAGTCGTAGAACTCGTCCACCTCGAAGACCGCCACCACCCGGCCCGGCTCACCCGTCGAGAGGTGCCGCACGGCCAGGGCGGAGGCGTTGCCGGCGTCGAGGAAGCCGTCGAGCGCCACCACGAGCACGGGTCCGTCGCTGCGCCCCTCGAGCTCGGGGACGGCGTCCACGATGTGCACGAAGCGCGCCTCGGTCACGGAGTCTCCTCGCAGTTCGTCTGGGCGGACAGGCCGACCGGTGGAGCCGCTGGGGCCGGTGGCAGGCGCCGGCGGCGGGTGGTCGGTGACTCCACCCTAGTGCCCGCGCGCAGGGCCCCGCGGGTGCCCGGAAGCTCGCCGCGCGGCCACCTCGCGCACAACCCCGCCCAGGGCTCCTCCCGACCCGAGGCCTGACGGCCCGAACGCGACCGAATCGGGACATTTGGCTCTGGCCATCGGGGCCTACTCCTCTGCGCCTCAGCCAGCGCGACTGACAGCGTGGAAGTGCGACATCTGAACAGCACACCCGGCCCGTCGGGCGCTCTGCGTCGCCGCCTGCTGCACGGCAGCTCCGCAGCCGCTGGATATGCCACCTGAGGTGCAGCCTCTACGCCCTGCGACAGAGACCGCCGTGACGCACGTTGCGCCTGGCGGACCATCCCGCCGACGGAGCGCCGTGGCGTCCCGGGCGGCAACCAGGGTCACCCCGACCTCGGACTCTTGGAAGGAGCCACATGATCGAGGCCCGCGACCTCACCAAGCGCTATGGAGACAGGACCGCCGTCGACGGCGTGTCGTTCGCGGTGACGCCGGGGAAGGTCACGGGCTTCCTCGGCCCCAACGGGGCGGGGAAGTCGACGACGATGCGGATGATCGTCGGGCTCGACCGCCCGAGCGCGGGGGCGGTCACGGTCAACGGCAAGCCCTACGCGGCGCACCGCGCACCGTTGCAGGAGGTCGGCGTGCTGCTGGACGCGAAGGCCGTGCACACCGGGCGCAGCGCCTACCAGCACCTGCGCGCGATGGCTGCCACGCACGGGATCCCCCGCCATCGGGTGCGGGAGGTGATCGAGATGACCGGGTTGGACGGGGTCGCGGACAAGCGGGTCGGCGGGTTCTCCCTCGGTATGGGCCAGCGGCTCGGAATCGCCGCCGCGTTGCTCGGCGACCCCGCGACGCTGATCCTCGACGAGCCCGTCAACGGCCTCGACCCCGAGGGCGTGAAGTGGGTCCGGACCATGGTCCGCCACCTGGCCGCGGAGGGACGAACGGTGTTCATCTCCTCGCACCTGATGAGCGAGATGTCCCAGACCGCCGATCACCTGCTCGTGATCGGCCGCGGGCGGATCATCACCGCGGGCCCGTTGGAGGAAGTGATCGCGAGCGCCCGACAGGCCACCGTCCGGGTGGTGACCCCCCGGGCGGGCGAGGTCGCCGAGCTGCTCACCGCCCGCGGCGCGACGGTCACCACCGTGGCGCCCGGTGAGCTCGAGGTCGCCGACCTCACCAGCGCCGAGATCGGTGGCCTCACCGCCGCGCGCGGTCTGCCCCTGCACGAGCTGACACCGCTGAGCGCGTCCTTGGAGGACGCCTACCTCGCCTTGACCCGCGACGAGGTCGAGTACCGGTCCGACACCCCCCAGGAGGCCCTGCGATGAGCACCCACGTCGCCGACGACACCCGGATCGGGCGACGGGTGAGCGTGAAGCCGGTGTCCTTCCCCCGGGTGCTGCACTCGGAGTGGATCAAGCTGTGGAGCCTGCGCTCGACGTACTGGACGGTGCTCGCCACGCTCGCCGCGATGCTGCTCATCGCCGTCATGCTCGGAGTCGCGTCGATGGTGGAGGACGGCCCGGGCGGTCCGGACGGGCAGATGGCGATCGGGATGAGCTACAGCTTCGCCCAGGTCGCCGTCGCGGTGCTCGGGGTGCTCACGATCACCGGCGAGTACGCCACCGGCATGATCCGCTCCACCCTCGCCGCGGTTCCCACCCGGCTGCCGGCCCTGGCGGCCAAGGCGGTCCTCGTCGCCGGCGGCGGCTTCCTCCTCGGCGTCATCGGTGTCGCGCTGTCCTACCTGGCCAGCTACCCGCTGCTCGGTGCCGACGGCGCAGCCTCGCTGTCGGAACCGGAGGTTCGACGGATCTTCTGGGGCAGCGGCCTCTACCTCGCCGGGGTCGGGCTGTTCGGCTTGGCGATCGGCGCGATCATCCGACACACCGCCGGAGCGGTCGCCCTCATCCTCGGCGTGCTGTTGCTGCTCTCCACGCTGTGGCAGCTGCTGATGATGACCTCGGACTGGTTCACCAGCAGCTACGCCTACCTGCCCTCGGTGGCCGGCGAACGCATCGCCGCACCGGAGGTCGCCCGCGCAGCAGCCGACGCACCACAGGCACTGGCGCCGTGGACCGGCTTCGCGGTCTTCGTCGTCTACATCGCGCTCACGCTCCTCGTGGCGGCGCTGCTCCTGAGGAAGAGGGACGCCTGACCTCGAAACACGCTGCTGCCAAGGCAGCGTCCGAGCACGGATCGCGCCCACCAGCCGTCAGGAAGCCAAGGAGGTTGAGATGACGGACACCCCCACCGAGAACCCGCTGACGACCGGGTCACCGCGGGATCCCGATCCTGCCCAGGCCCGCTCGCGGCTCGTCCTCGCCGCGGTGGCCACCGCGCTCGGCGTCGGACTGGCTTGCGCACCGCTGCTTGGCCCGCTGGCGCTCGGGGTGATGGAGTACCGGACGTCCCCGACCACACTGAACCAGCTGCTCGGCGCCGACGCCGCCGGATTGCTCGTGATCGCGCCGCTGTGCCTGGTGGCGGCCTACCTCGTGGTCCGCGGCCACCGGGCGGGGCCACCGTTGGCGGCCGGCATCGGTGTGTACGCCGTGTACACCTACACCCAGGTGATCGTCGGGCAGGAGTACCTGCGGCTACCCGGCAACGTCGAGCGATTCTTCCCGCTGCTGCTGGCGATCTTCATCCTGGGCGAGGCGACGCTGGTGCTGGCGTGGCGGCAGCTGCCTCCGGACCCGCCGCGAACCTCGCGACTGCTGGAGCGACTGACGGGCTGGCTGCTGCTGCTGCTGGCGGCGTTCCTCGTCTTCGGCCTCCACCTGCGCACGGTGCTCACCGCCTGGACAGAGCCGCAGTCACTGACCGAGTACGCCTCCGCCCCGACACCGTTCTGGCTGGTCAAGCTGATGGACCTGGGCATCATCGTGCCCGTCGCGGTCGCCACCGGGATCGGCCTGCTGAAGGGATCGCGGTGGTCACGACGGTCGCTCTATCCGCTGCTGACCGGCTACACCTGCCTGTCCATCTCGGTTTCCGCCATGGCCCTGGTGATGCTGGTCCGCGGCGACCCGGACTCCTCGGTCCCCCTGGCGGCTGGCTTCGGGCTCTTCACCCTCGCGCTGCTCGCCCTCGTCGCCGGGGTGTACCGACCACTGCGGGGTCGCGCAGGCGACGTCGCGCCGAGCTCCACGGTCAACGGCAGCCGCCGTGGGCCGACACCTCGCGCAGGCACCTCGCGCGGGCACCTCGCGCCGTGAGGTGGCGGCAGGGAGTTCTTCGCACCGCTTGTGCGATCGGCTGGGCCCTGCGCGACCACGCCCGCACCGATCCCGAGTGGGTCAGGGAGTTCGTCGCCTCCCGTCGCGACCAGCTCGCCGGGCTGTCCCGGCGGGAGGCGCTCAAGCACATGGCGCCCGAAGGGGTCGAGACTCAGCCGTAGATGCTGCGGATCCGGGCGGCCGCGCGGCGAGCCAGCTCGCGGGCGTCGTACCCGAGCACCTGGCGCAGCACGCGGTCCTGCAGCTCGTCCGCGGTGCCGGAGCCGCCGTTGTGCATGGCGTCCACGAGCTCCCACAGGCGCTCCTCGCCGTCGGAGGAGGCGATGTAGTCGCAGGCCATCCAGCCCAGCGCGTAGTGCCACTCCTGGTCGGTGTCGTTGAAGGTCTTCGACGCGGGCATCCCGTCATCCGCGATCCGAGCGCGGCCCACGGCGTCGGAGGGGATGATCCGCTCGCGCAGTGGCACCTCGCGCGCGGCGACGTACTCCGCGACCCCCTCGGAGAGCCAGGTCGGCACCCCGTCGTCCCGCGGGCCGATACCGATGTGGCTCAGCTCGTGGCGGGTGATCCGGCCGAGGAACGGCTGGCCGGCGCGCACCGAGCTCGGCATCACCAGCATCCGCATCGAGGCGACCCGGTGGCGTCCCTCGTCGGCGTACGTCGGGAAGGTGAGCGCCCCGAGGTGCTCCAGCGCGCCACCGGGCACGTCGGTGAACGTGCTCAGCACCTGCGGGGTCTGCACGTTGTAGACGACCACCTGCGGGTCCCACCCGAAGGGCAGCGCCTGCTCGACCTCCGCCACCCCCTCGCGCACGGCCGCGGTCAGGGTGTCGGCGGTGGGAGCGGTGCGCCGGTCGAACACCGCGAGCACGCCGGGCTCCTCGCGGACGGTGACCGCCGTGAGGTCCCACGGCGCGGGAGTGCCCTCGAACAGCGGCTCGCCGGTGCGCGTGCGGTCGGAGACGATCACCGGCCGGCCCTTGCGGAAGGCGAAGGCGAACCCGACCGTACGCCGCACCGGAACCGCGTCGTACCCCTCGAGCTGCATCGCGAGCCGCACCTGCGGCACGTGCACGCGCCGGCCCCAGCGCCTCGGGATCGAGAGCTCGTCCCAGTCCTGCGCCAGCACCCGGTAGCGGAAGCGGGCCAGCGGCAGCTGCACGAGGTTCTCGAAGTAGCGTCGCTGCCGCGCCACGAGCGCCGTGTCGTCGCGGTCGACGCTGCGGAGGAACAGGTCGAGGTCGCGCTCCCGCACCGCCCGGGCCCGCTGGTCCAGGAGACGCTGCTCGAGCGTGCGCATCCGGGTGACACCGAGGCCGGCCGGGCTCCGCGCAGCCTCCGGACGGCCGTCGGTCCCGGCGCTGTCGTCGGAGCAGGCGACCAGGCCGCCCAGCAACGCCACGAGGGTCGCCAGGACGACGACCAGGCGAAGCGGTCGCTCAGTCCCCCGCACCGCGGTCGGCGGGCGTCTGGACCGGACGGGCGTCGGCGCGGTCCCCGAGCCCGTCGGGCGAGCGGTCCAGCGCGGTGACGTCCTCCACGATGCCGCGCGCGAGCGCCTGGGCCGTGAGCCCGATGCGCTCGAGGATCGCGTCCCGCTTGGCATGGTCGAGGAACTCCTGTGGGATCCCGTGGTGGCGGTAGGGGGTGTCCACCCGCTCGTCGTTGAGCAGCTGCAGCAGGGTCGACCCGCAACCGCCGACCCTTCCGTTGTCCTCAACGCAGACCACCAGCCGGTGGTCACGCGCGAGGTCCACGACCGCGGGGTCCCACGGCTTGACCCAGCGCGGGTCGACCACCGTCACGCCGATGCCCTGGTCGGCCAGGCGAGCGGCGACCTCGACCGAGACCGAGGCCATCGAGCCGATCCCGACGATCAGCACGTCGCGCGCCCCGTCACGGACCAGGACGTCCATGTCGCCGGCCTTGCCGACCGCCTCGAGGTCGGCCTGCGGCGGCCCCTTGGGGATGCGCAGCACGGTGGGCGCGTCGTCGACGGCGACGCACTCGCGCAGCAGCTCGCCGACCCGGGCGCCGTCGCGGGGCGCGCACAGCCGCAGCCCGGGGACGACCTGCAGGATCGACATGTCCCACATGCCGTTGTGGCTGGCGCCGTCGTCGCCGGTGACCCCGGCCCGGTCCAGCACGAACGTGACCCCGCACCGGTGCAGGGCGACGTCCATCAGCACCTGGTCGAAGGCGCGGTTGAGGAAGGTCGCGTAGATCGCCACCACGGGGTGCAGCCCGCCCATGGCCAGCCCGGCGGCGCTGGTGACGGCGTGCTGCTCGGCGATGCCGACGTCGAAGGTGCGCTCGGGGTACGCCGCCGCGAACCGGTCGAGCCCCACCGGGTAGAGCATCGCGGCCGTGATCGCCACGAGGTCCTGGCGCTCGGCGCCGAGGGCCACCATCTCCTCGGCGAAGAAGTCGGTCCAGATCCGGCCCTTGGGGGTGCCGACCCCGGTCTCGACGTCGAAGGGCCCGATCTGGTGGAACTGGTCGGCCTCGTGGCGCTCCGCCGGGTCGTAGCCGAAGCCCTTGCGGGTCATCACGTGCACGATCACCGGGCCGCCGAACTTCTTGGCCTGGGCCAGGGCCTGCTCGACGGCGTCGCGGTCGTGGCCGTCGATCGGGCCGACGTACTTCAGCCCGAGGTCCTCGAAGAGCCCCTGGGGCGCGAGCGCGTCCTTCATGCCCTTCTTCATCGCGTGCAGGGCGTCGTAGACCGCCGGGCCGACGCCGCGCACGCCGTTGAGCCGACGCTTGACCACGTCGAGCACCTGCTCGTAGTGCGGGTTGGTGCGCAGGGCGGTGAGGTGGTTGGCCACCCCGCCGACGGTGGGCATGTAGGAGCGCCCGTTGTCGTTGACGACCATCACCAGGCGGCGGTCGTCACCCTCGGCGATGTTGTTCAGCGCCTCCCAGGCCATCCCGCCGGTCAGCGCTCCGTCGCCGATGACGGCCACCACGTGGCGGTCCTCCCCCCGGATCGCGTAGGCCTTGGCCAGCCCGTCGGCGTAGGACAGCGAGGTGGAGGCGTGGGAGTTCTCCACCACGTCGTGCTCGGACTCGGCCTGGCTGGGGTAGCCGCTCAGGCCGCCCTCGGAGCGCAGCGTGTCGAACCGGGTGGCCCGGCCGGTGAGCATCTTGTGCACGTAGGACTGGTGTCCGGTGTCGAAGACGACCCGGTCGCGCGGGGACTCGAAGACACGGTGGATGGCCAGGGTCAGCTCGACGACGCCGAGGTTGGGGCCGAGGTGGCCGCCGCGGGGGGCGCAGGTGCGCACCAGCTCGTCACGGATCTCCGAGGCCAGCTCGGTGAGCGCCTGGTCGTCGAGCGTGCGCAGGTCCGCCGGACCCGTGATGTGCTCGAGATGACCCATGGGGTGGTGCTCCAATCGACGCTGCGGAGAGTGCTGAACGACCGAGTCTAGTCGCCGTGCGGGCGCCCGCCCCGGGTCCCTGCTGTGCACAGCGCGCGGTAGGTGTCGGAGGCGAGGAAGAGCGCGACGAAGTGCGCGCAGGACTCGGCGGCGTCGAGGGAGCCCAGGTCGGCGGGGTCCACGAACACGATCGCCTCCCCCTCGCCCACGACGATGTCGTCGTCGGTCAGGTCCACCGCGCCGGCGTACACCCGGTAGGCGCCGCGGTGCCCGTCGGAGTACTCGAACTCGTCCTCGCACCACAGCACGAGGTCGCCGGGGCGGGTGCGGATCCCGGTCTCCTCCTCCAGCTCGCGGTGCACGGCGGTGTCGAAGTCCTCGCCGGGCTCGACGTGGCCGCCGACCAGGCCCCACTGGCCGGCGGCGCGGGGCGCGTGCTGGTCGCGCAGCTGGAGCAGCAGGTGTCCGCGCCGGTCGACGAGGATGACGACGGCGAGACGGACCATCCGGCCACCCTAGGGCGCCTACAGGCGCTCCACGAACCTCCGGCCACGCAGTGCCTCCTCGACCAGGCCGACCGCCCGTCGTACGCCGAGCAGGCGGGCCGACTCGCGCTGCCAGGTCTCCACCGCGGCCTCGACGACAGCGGCGTCGGCGACCTCGCGCAGGCCGCCTCGCGCCTCGCTGAGCCCGCGGTTGACCGCGTCCCGGCAGGCCTCGACGTGCAGCACCGCGAACCGCGCCAGGACGACGGCGTGGCGCCGCAGCACCGGGTAGGAGCGGTACTCCGGGGGACAGAGGTCGAGCAGCCAGGCCACCGCGGTGTCCTCCCAGTCCGGCGCCCCGGGAGGACGCACCCCGTCGGGCCAGCCCGGCGGGCGGACGGCGCGCTGGGGCGGCGGGGCGGGACGGCGAGACGGGTGGACGGACACCCGTTCATCCTAGCCCTCGTTCGAACACCTGTTCGCACGATGTCCGGGGACGAGGGGACCAGAGCCGATTTTCTCGACCAGTCGCCGCGAACCGTGTCACGACTTGCCTCGTCAGCCGTCTCAGAGCCAGCACCCCGTCCCCCCGGCACCCGAGGACCGACCATGGAGAACTCTCCGGCTCGCAAGACCTCCCCCACCGCGCCGTCCGAGGGCCTGGCCCCGCCCGGGAGGACGTCCGGGGTGCGCGCGGCCTTCGCGTTCGTCTCGGGAGAGCACGGCAGCGGGCGGGTCGCCGGGGAGCTCCGCTTCGACCCGGCCGAGCCGTACGCCGTCACGATGCACCTCCGGGCCAGGGGCGGCGACGTCGAGTGGACCTTCGCCCGCGAGCTCCTGGCCGACGGGCTCTACGGACCCGTCGGCGAGGGTGACGTGCAGGTCTGGCCGTGCCTGGCCTCGAGCGGGGAGGCCGTGGTGATCATCGAGCTGTCCTCCCCCGGAGGCATGGCGCTGCTGCAGGCGCCGTCGCGGCGGGTGCAGGAATTCGTCACCCGGACGTGCGAGGTCGTCCCCCTCGGCCGCGAGGCCGAGCACCTGGCGATCGACGAGCTCGTGGCCCTGCTGCTGGAGTCGCCGGAGGCCTAGCTCCCGGACGGACGGGTCTCGGCCCTCGCCGTCCGCATGGGTCCGCCCGACCTGGCGTAGGAGCACGCCACGACCTCGGCCACGACCGAGAGCGCCATCTCACCCGGGGCCTTGCCGCCGATGTCGAGCCCGGCCGGCACGTGCAGCCGCTCCAGCCCAGGAACGGCCTCCCGCTCGAGCTCCTCGAGCAGCCCCTGTGCCCGCCGCCTGCTGGCCAGCATGGCGACGTACGACGCGCCGGAGGCCAGCGCAGCACGCAGGAAGGCGGGCGCGTCGGGGGCGTCGTGGTCGCAGAGCACGACCGCGTCGCCGGCACCGAGCCTGAGACCGGCCAGCACGCGGGGCGCACTCCCGTCGGCGTCCTCCTCGATCACCGTCACCGCACGATGGGCCGCCGTGGCGATGACCTCGACGGCGTCCGACACCGGGTTGCGGCTCAGCAGCACCACCCGCCCGGGCTCGGCCGCCACCTCGGACCAGGACTGCTCACGGGTCGTCATGGGCCCAGCCTGCCAGCCCACTCACCCGACCGCGCTGCGCACGAGCAGCACCAGCGCGGAGGCGGCGCACAGGGCGAGCACGGCGTACCGGATGCCGCGGTCGGGCACGGTGCCGTGCAGCCGCCGGCCGAGCCAGGCGCCGACGGCCAGGCAGGGACTGAGCAGCAGCCCGAGGGCCACCACGCGCGGCTCCAGGCGCCCGCCCAGCCACAGGCCCAGCAGGCTCATCGCCGCGCCGACGGTGAAGAACACCGCGAGCGTCGACCGGATCTGCGCCGGCGAGCGGTGCTGGTAGAGCAGGGCCACCGGCGGCCCCCCGATCGAGGTGGCCGTGCCCGTCGCCCCCGAGAGCACCCCGGCCCCGAGCAGCGTGCCGGGGCGCACCGGCACCTCCACCGCGGTGAGGCTGAGCACCACGGCGAGCAGGACCATCACCCCCACCGCGATGCCCACCGCACGGTCGGGGAACAGCACCAGGAACAGCACGCCGAGCCCGGTGCCGGGCACGCGGGCGGGCAGCACCCAGGCCAGGCCGCCCCAGTCGATCTCGTCGTGGGAGCGCACCAGCGTGATCAGCGGCAGCAGGGCCGCGAGCACGAGGATCAGCCCCGGCATCAACGACGGGTCCAGCATCGTCACGACCGGCGCCGAGACCAGCCCCAGGCCGAGCCCCACCAGGCCTTGGACCGTCGACCCGACGACCAGCACCGCCGCCACCGCCCCGAAAGTGGACGGCTCGACCCCGAGGATCGTCATCGCCGGGTCAGCCGGGGAGGAAGGAGAACCGCACCTGCCGGTCGGGGTTGTCCACGTTGAGGTCGACCAGGCAGATGCTCTGCCAGGTGCCGAGGGCCAGGCGGCCGCCCAGCACCGGGAACGTCGCGTGCGGCGGCACGATCGCCGGCATGACGTGGGAGCGCCCGTGGCCGGGCGAGCCGTGGCGGTGCCGCCAGCGGTCGTCGGCGGGCAGCAGGTCGCCCAGCGCGGCCAGCAGGTCGTCGTCGGAGCCCGACCCGGTCTCGATGACGGCGATGCCGGCGGTCGCGTGCGGCGTGAACACCTGCAGCAGGCCGTCGTCCTCCCCCGCCACGAACTCCGCGCAGTCGCGCGTGATGTCGCGGACCACCTCGCGGTCACCGGTGTCGTACTGCTGTGTCTGCGTCCTCATCCCAGCCTCTCCTCCAGCTCTGCGAGCAACGGGTCGCGCAGGCCCGCCGCGTCGTGGCGCCACCACACGTCGCGGTAGACCACCTGACCGGTCATCCAGGGCTCGTGCGCCCCGAGGCGCGCCACCTGGAACGCCGGGTCCGGGGTCCGGGCCGAGGAAGGCGCGAACCCGTGGTCGCTCCCCCGCTCGAACCCCCGGTGGCCGTAGTACCCCGGGTCGCCCTCGAGGAAGAGCAGGGGCGCGCCACCCCGCTCCGCAGCGGCCACGGCCTCCTCGAGCAACGCGCTGCCGATGCCCCGCCCCTGATGGCCCGGGAGTACGCCGAGCGGACTCAGCAGCCAGACGTCCACCAGCTCGCGGCGCGCGTCCAGCCAGGCGTGGGAGAGCCCGACGTGCCCGACGACCTGTCCGTCGACCTCGGCGACCAGGCTCGCGCGCAGCAGGTCGCCTGCCTCGATCTCCGCCCAGATGGCGGCGACCTTCTCGCCCTCGTCGTCGAAGGCCGCCGCGATGACTGCCGCGACGCCGTCGGCGGCTCGTGCAGCGCGCACGGCGATGTCGCCGGGCGCCTTCCGGGTGCCTGCCATGGCCACAGCCTGTCAGCGTGGGGTGGCGACCGGCGAACCGAGGTACGGCACCATGGTCGCCAGGCGGCGTGAGGGAGGGAGGGGCCGGTGACGCTACGGCGCTTCGCCCAGCTCGCGTTCCTCCTCGCGGCCGCGGTCCTGCCGCTGTCGTGGCGAGGGATCGAGGCGACCTCCTACAGCGGCTGGCCCGCGCTCGGGTTCGCCGCCGCCTTCCTGCTGGCGGCCGGGACCCGCCGGCTGTGGCTGGCCCTGCTCTGCCTCGTCGCGTCCACCGGGCTCGCGGTCACCTACAGCTACCAGGTCGCACCCTGGGTCGGCCTGCTCGGCAGCCTCGCGGTCGCGCTGCCGGCCTGGTTCACCCAGCGCCTGCTGACGCGCCAGCAGGACGACCGCCTGCGCCTCGACGAGGTGGACAGCGGGCGCTACCACCTCGTCACCGCACTCGCTGCCGTGCTGGCCAGCCTGCTCACCGCCCTCGCGGCGGCCACCGTGCTCGACCCCCGGGACCTCCTCGTCGCGGCGCTGGTCGCCTTCCTGACCGCCCTCACCTCCCTGCTCGTCGTCCTCCCCCTGATGGTTCCCGCCTCCGCGCGCCGACCGAGCGGGAGCGCCACCGAGCTGTGGGCCCAGCGCGTCCTGCTCGTGGTGGTCGTGGCGGCGGCGTTCTGGCCCCTGTCGAGGCTGGCGGTCGCCTTCATGGTCCTGCCGTTCCTCGGTTGGGCCGCCGTACGCTCGACGAGACGTGAGACGCACCTGCAGCTGTTCGGCGTGTGCACGACCGTCTACGTGCTGACCTACCACGGTCACGGGCCGTTCGGCGGTTCTCTGCGGGGAATCCCCGACGACCTCGCCCCGGTCCTGGTCTACCTGTTCGTGGGCGCCGCCTGCTTCATGACGGTCCCGCTCGCGCTGGCGGTGGAGCGGATGCACGCCGCGACGACGCAGGCGACCCGGGCAGCCACGACCGTCGAGCGGCTGCTCAGCTCCTCCAGCGGGACGATCTTCGTGGCGACCGACGCCGTGGGGCGCATCACCCACTTCAACGAGGGCGCCCGGCACACCCTCGGCTACTCCCCCGAGGAGGTCCTCGGTCGCAGCCCGGCGATGTTCCACACCCCGCGGGAGATCGCCCGGCATGCGGCCCACTTCGGGGTGGAGCCCGACCACACGGCGGTGGTGCTGGAGATGGCCCGGCGCGGGGAGAGACGCGACTGGGAGTTCCTGCGCAAGGACGGTGCCCCGCGGATGGCCTCGCTCACGCTGAGCGAGGTGGCCGACGCCGACGGCACCGTGGTCGCCTACATCGGCGCTGGCGAGGACATCACCGAGCGGCTGCGCGCACAGCAGGCCCTCGAGGCCGCGCTCGACCGTGAGCACGCCTCGGTCGCCCGGCTGGAGGAGGTGGACCACGTCAAGCAGGAGCTGGTCTCCAACGTCAGCCACGAGCTGCGGACTCCGATCACCAGCATCGCCGGGTACGCCGAGCTGCTCTCCGAGGGACACCTCGGCGACCTCAACGCCGCGCAGGTCGACGCGATGGGCCGGATCGGGCGCAACACCGACCGGCTCCGGCTCCTGGTCGACGACCTGCTCATGCTGTCCCGGGCCGAGTCGGGGTCGCTCCAGCTCGAGCGCACCGAGCTGGACCTTCGCGACGTCGCCTCCGACGCCCACGACCTGCTTCAGGACGTGCTCCGGTCCCGCGACCTCGAGGTGCGCGTGGAGCTGGCACCGCAGCCGGTTCCGGTGCGCGGGGACGCCGCCGCCCTGGAGCGCGTGGTGTCGAACCTGGTCGGCAACGCCGTCAAGTTCACCCCTGACGGCGGTCGAGTCGTGCTGTCGGTCTCGCGCGCCGGCGCCAGTGCCCGGCTGATGGTGTGCGACACCGGCCTCGGCATCCCGGAGGAGGACCAGGAGCACCTGTTCACCCGCTTCTACCGGGCTGCCGCTGCCACCGAGCAGGCGATCCAGGGCACCGGCCTGGGCCTGAGCATCGTCCACGCCATCGTCACCCAGCACGGCGGCACGGTCGCCGTCGACTCCGCGCCGGGCGCCGGGACGACCGTGACCGTGCTTGTGCCGGGGCAGTGGTCGATCGGAGAGGCTCCCCCCTTCGACGGCGAGGACGTCATACGTCCTGGTCGGCGCACCGACCAGGACGCATGACGTCTCGACCCGGGGTCAGCCCCGGCGCAGGTTCCGCAGGACGTACTGCATGATCCCGCCGTTGCGGTAGTAGCTCGCCTCGCCGGGGGTGTCGATACGTACCTTGGCGTCGAACTCGACGTCGCCTGCCTTCACCTTCACCGTCGAGGGGATGCGCCCCTCGTTGAGCTCGGTGACGCCGGTGATGGAGAACTCCTCCTCGCCGGTCAGCCCCAGCGAGTCCGCCGACTCCCCTTCGGGGAACTGCAGCGGGAGCACGCCCATGCCGATCAGGTTCGACCGGTGGATGCGCTCGTAGGACTCCGCGACGACCGCCTTGACCCCGAGCAGCGCGGTGCCCTTGGCCGCCCAGTCGCGCGAGGACCCGGAGCCGTACTCCTTGCCCGCGAGCACGACGAGCGGGGTGCCCTGCTCGAGGTACTTCTCGCTCGCCTCGAACACCGTCGTGACGCTCTGCTCACCACTGGCATCGCCGGAGAAGTCCTTGGTGAACCCGCCCTCGGTGCCCGGCGCCAGCTGGTTGCGCAGCCGGATGTTGGCGAAGGTGCCGCGGATCATCACCTCATGGTTGCCCCGGCGCGACCCGTAGGAGTTGAAGTCGCGCTGCTGCACACCGTGCTCGGCGAGGTACTTGCCCGCCGGGCTGTCCTTCTTGATCGCACCGGCCGGGCTGATGTGGTCGGTGGTCACCGAGTCGCCCAGCTTGAGCAGCACCCGGGCTCCCTCGATGTCCTGCACGTCCTCCGGCTCGTCGGGCATGCCGTCGAAGTAGGGAGGCTTGCGGACGTAGGTGGAGTCCTCGTCCCACTCGAAGGTGTCACCCTCGGGCGTCGGCAGCGAGCGCCACTGCTCGTCGCCCGCGAAGACGTCGGCGTAGTCGCTGGAGAACATGTCCGAGGTGATCGCGCCGGCGATGACCTCCTCGACCTCCGAGGCGCTGGGCCAGATGTCCTTCATGAAGACGTCGTTGCCGTCCTCGTCCTGGCCGAGCGGGTCGTTGAACAGGTCGACATCCATCGAGCCGGCCAGCGCGTAGGCCACGACCAGCGGCGGGGAGGCCAGGTAGTTCATCTTCACGTCGGGGTTGATCCGGCCCTCGAAATTGCGGTTGCCCGAGAGCACCGAGACGACCGCGAGGTCGTTCTCGTTGACCGCGTCGCTCACCTCGGGGATGAGCGGGCCGGAGTTGCCGATGCAGGTGGTGCAGCCGTAGCCGACGAGGTTGAACCCCAGCTTGTCGAGGTACGGCGTCAGCTCGGCCCGCTCGTAGTAGTCCGAGACGACCTTCGAGCCCGGCGCCAGCGTGGTCTTGACCCACGGCTTGGTGGTCAGGCCCTTCTCCACGGCGTTCTTGGCCAGCAGCGCCGCGCCGATCATCACCGACGGGTTGGAGGTGTTGGTGCAGGAGGTGATCGCGGCGATCACGACCGCACCGTGGTCCAGCTCGAACTCGGTGCCGTCCTCGAGGCTGACCCGCGCGGGGTTGCTCGGACGCCCCTCACCGCTGCCGGCCGGGCGGTGGCGCCAGTGGTGCGGAGCGCCGTCGCCGTTGCCGCCGGGCGAGTGCGAGGGGGCGTCGCTGGACGGGAACGACTCGTCCGAGGCCTCGTCTACCTTGGAGTGCTCGGCCTCGTCGGGGGTCTCCTGCGCGGGGACGCCCGCCTTGTCCGAGCCGCCCTCGGGCTCACCGTCCTCGACGTAGTCCTCGAGCGCGGAACGGAAGGCCTCCTTGGCGTCGGAGAGCGAGACACGGTCCTGGGGCCGCTTCGGGCCCGCCAGCGAGGGGACCACGTCGGCGAGGTCGAGCTCGAGCTGCTCGGAGTAGCGCGGCTCGGCCTCGGGGTCGTGCCAGAGTCCCTGCTCCTTGGCATAGGCCTCCACGAGCGCGACCTGCTCCTCGTCGCGACCGGTGAGCCGGAGGTACTTCGTGGTCTCCTCGTCGATCGGGAAGACCGCGATGGTGGAGCCGAACTCCGGGCTCATGTTGCCGATCGTCGCCCGGTTGGCCAGCGGGAGCGCCGTCACGCCGGGGCCGTAGAACTCCACGAACTTCCCGACCACGCCGTGCTCGCGCAGCATCTCGGTGATGGTGAGCACCAGGTCGGTGGCGGTCGCGCCCTCCGGCAGGTCGCCGTTGAGCTTGAAGCCGACCACGCGCGGGATCAGCATGGAGACCGGCTGGCCGAGCATGGCGGCCTCGGCCTCGATGCCGCCCACGCCCCAGCCCACCACGCCGATGCCGTTGACCATCGTGGTGTGGGAGTCGGTGCCGACGCAGGTGTCGGGGTAGGCGACGGTGTTCCCGTCCTGGTCCTCCCGGGTGAACACGACGCGCGCGAGGTGCTCGATGTTGACCTGGTGCACGATGCCGGTGCCCGGGGGCACGACCTTGAAGTCGTCGAAGGCGCCCTGGCCCCAGCGCAGGAACTGGTAGCGCTCGCGGTTGCGCTCGTACTCGATCTCCACGTTGCGCTCGAAGGCCTCCGGGGTGCCGAACACGTCGGCGATCACCGAGTGGTCGATGACCATCTCGGCCGGGGCCAGCGGGTTGATGCGCGACGGGTCGCCGCCGAGGTCCGCCATCGCCTCACGCATGGTGGCCAGGTCGACCACGCACGGGACTCCGGTGAAGTCCTGCATGATCACGCGGGCGGGCGTGAACTGGATCTCCTTGTCCGGCTCCGCGCTCGGGTCCCAGCCGGCCACCGCCTTGATGTCCTCAGCGGTGATGTCCTCGCCGTCCTCGGTGCGCAGGAGGTTCTCCAGCAGCACCTTGAGGCTGAAGGGCAGCGACGCGACGTCGAGGCCGTCCCCCTGCACCGCGTCGAGGCGGTAGATCTCGTGGGCCTTGCCGTCCACGTCCAACGTGCCCTTGGCACCAAAGCTGTCGGGTCGATCTCCAGGGCTCGCCATGGTTCTCCCTCTGTTCGGGGTCTCGGTCGATCGGGTCTGCGGAATGTCCATCTTGCCCACGCGCGCTGGGCTGTGGGAAGGCGGGCCACCCAGATCCGATATATCTTGACGTCAAGATACCACGGTGACGCCCGGTGGCGGGAGGCGACGTACGCCGCAGCCTTCGGCCCCTCCCCCTAGGGTGGGTGGATGCGCTACCGGACCCTGGGAAACAGCGGCTGTGCCGTCTCCGAGCTCTGCCTCGGGACGATGACCTTCGGCGCGGAGACCGACGAGGACGGCGCCCACGCGCAGCTCGACCGGTTCTTCGAGGCGGGTGGCACCTTCGTCGACACCGCGGACGTCTACTCCGCCGGGGTCTCGGAGGAGATCATCGGGCGCTGGCTGCACGCCCGTGCCGGGGACACCGCCGACCGCGTCGTGCTCGCCACCAAGGGCCGGTTCCCGATGGGCGCCGACCCCAACGACGCCGGGCTCTCCGCCCGGCACCTCACCCGCGCCCTCGACGCGTCGCTGCGTCGGCTGGGCGTGGAGGCCGTGGACCTCTACCAGGTGCACGCCTGGGACCCGTGGACCCCGCTGGAGGAGACCCTGCGCACCCTCGACGGCTTCGTGCGCGCGGGGAAGATCCGCTACTACGGACTGTCGAACTTCACCGGCTGGCAGCTGACCAAGGCCGTGCACACCGCTCGCGCGCTGGGGCTGGCCGCGCCGGTCTCGTTGCAGCCGCAGTACAGCCTGATCGTGCGCGAGATCGAGTGGGAGATCGTGCCGGCCGCGCTCGACGCCGGGCTCGGCCTGCTGCCGTGGAGCCCGCTGGGCGGCGGCTGGCTGACCGGCAAGTACCAGCGCGACCAGCGCCCCTCCGGCGCCACCCGGCTCGGCGAGGACCCCGGCCGCGGCATGGAGGCCTGGGAGCGGCGCGGCACCGAGCGCACCTGGAACATCATCGAGGCGGTGCAGCGCGTCGCCGAGGGCCGCGGCGCCTCGATGGCGCAGGTCGCGCTGGCCTGGGTCACCCACCGGCCCTCGGTCACCTCGACCATCCTCGGCGCCCGCACCATGGAGCAGCTCGAGGACAACCTCGGCTCGGTCGACTGCGTGCTGAGCCTCGACGAGCTCACCGCGCTCGAGGAGGCCAGCGACCTGCGGGCCACCGACTACCCGTACGGCCCGATGGCGCTCGACCAGCGCGACCGCAAGCTCGCCGGCGCCTGATCGCTCCGCGACGCCACAGGTTTCCCGGGGCGCAGGGGACGCTCTCCCGTTCCCCCCGCCACATTCGCAGGTTCGGGTACGACGCCACACCGCGCACCAGGCCACGCCGCACCCCGCCCACATCCGCTCACAGCGGCAGGCGGTCCTCCCGCGCGTCGAGCAGCGCGGTCGGCGCGGAGAGGCGCCACGCCTCGAAGGTGAGCTCGGCGAGCTCGTCCCGGTCGATGCCGTCGAGGTGGACCACGACCCAGCCGAAGCCGCCGGCGTTGAACTGCACCTCGAACACCTCGGGCCGCTCGCCGACGAGCGCCGCCTGCTCGGCCAGCGTCTGCTTCAGGCCGACGGTGCGGGTCGGTCGCCACAGGTAGCCGAACGTCCGGCCCGCCACCTCCAGGCGCGTGTAGCGGGACCGGTCGTCGAGGTGGACCTCCTCGAGCTGCCCCACCAGGTCGAGGAAGTCCTCGATCCTGCTCACCGCGGGACCACCAACTCGACGCACTCGCCGTGGTGGGTCATCGGGAGGACGCCGAACCTACTGGGCGTGACCGCGACCCTCTGCCGACCACTGCGTTCATCAGGTCAAACTAACCGCTGACCTGCGCATCGATCGCCAGCGACCCTCGTCGCGACCAACTTCTTCCGATAGTTATTTGCCTATTGTGCGTAGGTATCACAGAATCGGCGTATGGAGAGCCTCACTGACCACCAGGTGCGCGCGAGCTTCGTGAATGCCACCAAGGGCGAGGTCGCGCGCATGAACCTGCCGCCCGACCTGGACGTCCAGCCATGGGCGGATCGTGATCTGCTCGGATGGGTCGACCCCCAGTCGCCGCTCAACGGCTACCTCGTCGTGCCCACGCCGGACCGGGGCCCGGTGGGAGTACGACTCACACGAGCGAGTGGCGGCCTGACCCGCCGGGCCAGGATGTGCTCGCTGTGCGCCACGACGCACGGCGGCCAGGGCGTCGCGCTCATGGTCGCCCCACGCGCGGGCAGAGCGGGCCGCGCGGGCAACACGGTCGGGCTGGAGATGTGCTCGAACCTCGCGTGCTCGGCCTACGCCCGCGGCATCCTGAAGGCTCCGAGCCTGAGCGCCGCACACGAGACCCTCACGGTGGAGGAACGCGTGGCACGCCTGCACCGCAACGTGCTCGCCTTCGTTCAGCGGGTGCTCACGTCATGACAGGGAGGACGCAGCCGTGCCGCGGGCGGGCCTGAGCGCCGACATCCTCACCTCCGCGGCAGCGGAGCTGGCCGACGAGGAGGGTTTCGCTGCAGTCACTCTGGCCGCGCTGGCTCGACGCTTCGGCGTGAAGGCGCCCAGTCTCTATGCGCACGTCTCGGGCAACCGTGACCTCAAGCAACGCGTCGCCGTGCTCGCCCTGTCGGAGACGGCGGACCGGGTCGGCGCGGCAGTCGCCGGTCGGAGCGGTCGGGATGCGCTCGACGCACTCGGACGCGCCTACCGCGATTACGCTGCCGCCCACCCGGGGCGCCACGAGGCGACCTCCCTACGGTTGGACGACGACGTCGCTCACACCAGCCCGGGCCACCGCCATGCCCAGCTCGCCCGCTCCGCACTGCGCTACTACGGCCTTCCAGAGCCGGACGAGACTCACGCCGTCCGGCTGATGGGCGCCACCGTACGCGGGTGGACCGACCTCGCGCTGGCCGGCGGCTTCTCCCGAAGCGAGCCGGACGCCGAGCGATCCTGGCAGCGCGCGGTCGACGGGCTCGACCAGATCTTCACCACGTGGGGGTCCCCGGAATAAATAACACGCCCCGCATCCACGCCTGCGCCTGCGCCTGCGCCTGCGCCTGCGCACCATGAGCGCCGGCGTGGTGCTCGACCAGCTGTCGACCAGCGACCTCGAGCGGCGGCTGTTCTGGTCCGAGGACGACCTCGTCCCCCACTCCCCCATCACCGAGATGTTCGTCGGAGACGGCATGACGGTCCGCCAGCTTCTGGATGCCGCACTCACCGTCAGCGACAACACCGCGACCAACGTGCTCTTCGAGCTTGTCGGTGGACCCGGCGCAGTCGAGGATCGACTCGCAGTCCTGGGCGACACAGTCATCGCCGGCGACCGTGTCGAACCCGACCTCAACGACTGGCAGCCCGGTGAGCGCCGCGACACCAGCACGCCAAGGGCGCTGGCGGACGTCGTGAGAGACCTGGTGCTCGGGGGTGCTCGGGGAGGTCCTCGCTGGAGCTGGCTCCAGGGGCGTCGACCGGGCGGACGTGGCGGTCGAACAGGACGAAGTGGTCCCTGGCGGGTCTGGGCGGCGGCGATCGGCGCGAGCGGGACACCGTTGCGGTGTGCCCCTGTGGCATGCCCGGAGCGGAGCGAATGGCGGTGATTCGTTCGGTGTTGGGGATCCCCGGCATTCGGCACACATCTCCCCCCGGGGCGATACCTCTCAGGCGCGGTGCTGGTCAGCAAGTTCTCGCGCCAGCCCCAGCGTGATCGGATCCACTTCGGCAAGGGGCGAGGACGCCACTGCGTAGGCCTCGAGCAGCGCTCGCTCCACGTCCTCCGGACGCACCGCGGGTTGCTCCGCCGCGATGGATCCGACCGAGGCCTCGTCGAAAGGCAGGTCGAGGTGTCGGTACACGGTGGCGAGGAGGGGGCGCAGCGACTCCTCGTCTGCCACCATCACCAGCGAGCTGAACAACCAGGCGTCCTTGATCACCCGTTGCGCCGTACCCACCAGCTTCACCGTCCCGCGGGCGTTCACGCTGTGTGCGCCGGGGCAGTACTCGCCAGGAACCGCACCGACCCGTGCGTCGACCCCCAGCGTCCGCAGGGCTGCTGCGAGCAGCTCACCGAACTGCGCGAACCGGTGGTCCAGCGCTCCGGACGACCCCGGCTCATGCCGCACGTGATCCACCACGATCGCCCTCGGGGTGTACGCGACCGCCCGCCCGCCCGTGGCACGAACGAGCGGACTGAAACCGGACTCCTCCGCAGCACGGACCGCAGCGGCAAAACCTGGCAGCCGCGTGTCCCGGCGGCCGAAGACGACCACCGGTGCCGAGGGCCGATAGACCCTGAGCACCTCTCCCCCCTCGACCGAGGCACGTCGCACCAGCGCATGGGCCAGGGCCAGCTCGAGCGCCTGATCGCCGCCCTCGATGCGGCCCCGATGCAACAGCACGTGCCCCTCCTCCACCCGACTGCCCGACTGCCCGTCTCACGCCCGGGGCGGCGAGACCCCGAGGATCGAACAGCGCCGGCGGACCTCACGCAGGGGCAGCTCGCCCCAGCTGGCGTCCGTCCGGGCCGGCGTCTGCTCGGAGATGCCCAGGCGACACAGTTCCGCGTTGGTCCAGCCCGTGGCCGAGCGCAACCACGCATGAAGTCGCACAGCGTCAGCGCGTGATCAGCCATGGGAGTGCAGTGGCTTGCCGGCCAGGGCGAGGGCTGCCTCACCGAGGGCCTCGTTCTGGGTCGGGTGCGCATGGATGAACCGGGCCACGTCCTGGGGAAGTGCCTCCCAGTTCACCATCAGGGCTGCTTCGCCGATCTGCTCGCCCATCCGGTCGCCGATCAGGTGGACACCCACGATCGGGCCGTCCTGCTCCCGGACCACCTTGACGAAGCCGGCAGTCCCGAGGATCTGGCTCTTGCCGTTCCCTCCGAGGTTGTACTCATAGGTCTCCACCCCGCCCAGACGCTCCCGCGCCTGGGGTTCGGTCAGACCGACGGAGGCGACCTCGGGCTGGCAGTAGGTGACCCGGGGAATCCCGGTGTCCTCCACGGGCTCCGGTGACAGTCCGGCGATCTGCTCGGCCACGAAGATGCCGTGGGCAAAGCCTCGATGAGCCAGCTGCAGCCCCGGCACCAGGTCGCCCACCGCGTAGACGTGCGGAACGCTGGTCCTCAGTCGCTCGTCGGTGGTGACCCAACCGCGCTCGAGCTCGATGCCCTGCTCCTCGTAACCGAGCCCCGTCGAGGCTGGACCACGGCCGACGGCCACCAGGACCAGGTCCGTCTCGAGCAGGTCGCCACCCTCCAGGGTCACCAGAGCTCCGGTCTCGAGGGGCTCGACCCCTTCGAAACGCGTGCCGGTGCGCACGGCGATCCCCCGCTTCCGGAAGGCTCGCTCCAGCTCCTTGCCGAGCGCCGGGTCCTCCAGGGGGACCAGCGAGTCCAGCGCCTCCACGATGGTGACCTCGGCACCGAACGAGCGCCAGACCGAGGCGAACTCGACGCCGATGACGCTCCCGCCGATGATCACCACGCGTTCGGGCACCTCGGTCAGCTGCAAGGCCTCCGAGCTCGTGACGACCGGGCCCGCGATGTCGAGTCCCGGCAGGGTGCGCGCGTACGAGCCGGTGGCCAGCACCAGGTCCGAGCCGACGTACACCTCGCCGTCGACCTCGACCGCGGTCGGCCCCACGACGCGTCCCTCCCCGCTGACGTAGGTGATCCCGGCTCTGCTCACGAGTCCCTGCAGGCCCTTGTGCAGCCGACCGACCACACCGTCCTTGTACTCGTTCACACCCGCCAGGTCGACGCCGTGGAAGGTCGACCGGATGCCGTACGCCGCGCCGGACCGCGCCGCGTCGGCGATCTCGGCACTGTGCAGCAGCGCCTTGGTCGGCACGCACCCCGAGTGCAGACACGTGCCTCCGACCTTGTCGCGCTCGATGAGGGCCACAGAGCTGCCCAGCTGGGCAGCTCGCAGGGCACAGGCGTAGCCGCCGCTGCCACCGCCGAGGATGACGACGTCGAATTCATGGGTCATGACTGTCCTTGGGTTGCACGCGGGCGGCGATCAGACGACCAGGCTGAGCGGGTTCTCCAGACCAGCCACGAGGGCGGCCATCCACTGGGCAGCCAGGGCCCCGTCGATGGCTCGGTGGTCCACGGAGAGGACCAGGCTCACGGTCGTCGCCGCAGTCACCACACCATCGACCACACGCGCGGTCGGGACTCCCGCGCCGATGGCCAGGATCGCCGATTGGGGCGGATTGATGATCGCGGAGAACTCCTCCACGCCGAACATGCCCAGGTTGGTCACGGTGATCGACCCACCCTCGAGGTCCTTCTGCTGGAGACGTCCGGAGTTGGCCTGCTCCACGAGGGACTTGACCGACGTCGAGATGGCACTCAGCGAACTCGTCTCGACACCGCGGAGGACCGGAGTCACCAGTCCTCGCTCGGAGGCGACGGCGACCGAGATGTCGACCGAGTCGTACTCGCGCATGGCCTCGTCCGTCCAGATGACATTGGCCTTCGGCACCGCCCGGTGCGCCACCGCGACCGCTCGGATGATGAAGTCGTTGACCGAGATCTTCACCGGCGAGTGCTCGTTGAGCTGGGCTCGCAGGGTCAACAGGTCGTCGAGCACTGCAGTGCGCCTGACGTAGAAGTGCGGGATGTCCTGCTTGCTCTGGGCGAGCCGGCTGGCGACGGTCCGGCGCAACCGGGTGTGGGGGACCTCCGTCCAGTTGCCGGCGGGGGCCTCCGGAGAGACCGGGCTCGTCGCCTGCCGCGCCGCGGCGGCCTCCTCGCTGGCAGCGGCCCGGGCAGCGGTCCTGTGCGCCTCGATCGCGGCCTCCACGTCCCGGCGTTGGATCCGACCGTTCGGACCCGTCCCCGTGATGCCCGCCTGCTCCACGCCTGCTCCGCGCAGCAGCTTGCGGGCGATCGGACTGATGAACTGCCGGCCGGTCTCCCCGGCGGGCGCCGGAGAGCTCGCGGCAGGAGCAGAGGAGTCGGCGGCCTTCACCTCGGACGACGGGGCCTCGGACGACGGGGCCTCGGACGACGGGGCCTCGGACGACGGGGCCTCGGACGACGGGGCCTCGGACGACGGGGCCTCGGACGACGGGGCCTCGGACGACGGGGCTGGACCCGCCGCAGAGGCACCGAGGTCGTGGAGCAGAGCGTCCAGGTCCGAGCCGACCTCCTCCTCGATGCCCAGCAGCGCCATCGGCGACCCGACCTCGGCCTCGCTTCCTGCCGCCGCGAGCGCCTTCAGCAACGTGGCGTCGGTCTCTGCCACCACCTCCACGACGGCCTTCTCGGTCTCGATGACGGCCAGCGCGTCACCGGCCTTGAAGCTCTGGCCGGCCGTCACCAACCACTCGGCGACGACCACCTCGGTGGCTCCCGCAGCAACTTCGGGCACGAGCAGCAGCTCAGCCATGATGTTTCCTCGTCTCTGTACGTGGGTCAGGATGCGGCGATGGCGCGGAGGGCGGTGACGACTTCGTCGGTCTTGGCGATCGCGGCCCGCTCGAGGACCTTGCTGATGCTGGGTGAGGCCTCGGCCCCGGTGACTCGCTCGATCGGGGCGTCCAACCAGTCGAAGAGTCGGCGCTGGATCTCGTCGGCCAGCCAGCCGCCATAGGAGGTGCCGGAGGCGCCCTGCTCCACGATGAGCACGCGGTTGGTCTTCTTCACGCTCGCCTCGACCGTGTCCCAGTCGAGCGAGGCACGATCCAGCCAGCGCAGGTCGATCAGGTCCGCCGAGATCTCGGGGACCTCGTCCAGGGCCTCCAGGCAGTGACCCACCATGGTCAGGTAGGAGATGATCGTCAGGCCCGAGCCCTCTCGTCGCAGGGCCGCCTTGCCCACCGGGATCCGGTAGTCCAGGTCCTCCACGGGAGCGATGCCCTTGGACGTGTACAGATCGACGTGCTCGAGCACGACGACCGGGTCGTCGCAGGCCAGGGCGGTGTTCATCAGCCCGACGTAGTCGAACGGCGTCGAGGGGGCGACCACCCGCAGTCCCGGCGCCGTGGTGAGCACCCCTGCCGGATCCATGGAGTGCTGGGATCCGTAACCGGTCCCCGCGGCGAGCTTCTGCCGCAGCACGAACGGGACGGCGCTCTCGCCTCCGAACATGTGTCGAGCCTTGGCGATCTGGTTGAAGATCTGGTCGGCGGCCACCCACATGAAGTCGGCGTACATGAATTCCACCACCGGCTTGAACCGGCCGTCCAGGGCCATGCCGCCACCCAGGCCGGCGAACGCGTTCTCACTGATCGGAGTGCCGAGCACCCGGTCGGGGAAGAGCTCCAACGGCCGTTTCGTCGCGCCGTTGGTTCCACCCTTGAGCCCATCGACGTCCTCCCCCATGACCACGACCGACTCATCGGTCTCCATGCGCCGGGCCATGACCTCACTGACGAGGTCGACGAAACGCCGCTCCGCAAGTTCGCCGGTGAACGTCTCCGCCTCCTCGTATCGGGACCCGTCCAGCTCCGACAGGTCGCCACGGATCCCCACGTCGACGAAGTCGGTGTCGGGCCACAAGCTGTCGATGATGCGGCGTTCGTGGGGCTTCCCGCCCTTGACGGGCTCGAGGAGGGTGTTGCCGATGCTCTGCATCACGGAGTCGACCTCCGCCACAGCTGCCTCGATCTCCTCCTTCGACAACAGGTTGCGCTCGATCACGTGGTGGCGCAGCTGGGCGATCGGGTCACGGTCGCGCCACGACTTCTCCTCGGCCTTGTCGCGGTAGCCGAAGGCCGAACCCGGGAAGGGGCCGTTCTGGTGGAAGAAGCGGTAGAGGTCTGCCTCGATGATCGTGGGACCGTTGCCGGCCCTCATGTGATCGACCGCCTCGGTCATGGCGGCGTGGACAGCGAGGGCGTCCATGCCGTCGACTCGCCAGCTGGGGATGTTGAAGCCGAGTCCGCGCGCCGAGAGCCGGGTCTCGGCGGTGGACTTCGAGACAGGAGTCGAGACCGCGTACTGGTTGTTCTCGATGAAGAAGCACACGGGCAGCTTCCACGCCGCTGCCAGGTTGAAGGTCTCGAGGACCGAGCCGATGTTCACCGCGCCGTCGCCGAAGTAGGTGACCGAGACTGCGTCCGTGCCGGCATGCAGCTGGTTCCAGGCGAAGCCTGCCGCTTGAGGCACCCCCCCGCCGACGATGGCATTGGTGCCCATCGCGCCGGCCTCTCGCCACTGCAGGTGCATCGAGCCGCCGCGCCCGCGACAGAAGCCCTCAGCCAGGCCGCAGATCTCGGCGAGGGTGCGACGCAGCACCTCGTTGACGTCCTCAGTCAGCTCCGGCAGGGCTCCCGACTTGGGAACGAGGACGTGGCCGAACGCCTTGGCGAGGAACTGGTGGTGTCCACGGTGCGAGCCGTTCACGAAGTCGTCGGACCGCAGCGGGAGCACCGAACCCACGGCGCCGCCCTCCTGGCCCACGCTGGAGTGAGCGGGCCCGTGCACGAGCCCCTGCCCGGCGAGCTCGAGCACGTACTCCTCGAACGAGCGGATCCACTGGGCCCGACCGAGCAGCTGCAGGAGGACATCGGGGTCGGCAGCGGCCCAGTCGGCGTCGTCGGTGGTGAGCTCCAGCCAGGGCGACGCGGCAACGAGTTCGTGGTGGCTCGGCATCTGTTCCTCCAACAATCGACGATCAAATCGGATCCATTTGGGAGAACATTTTGCCATCCCGGCTCCGCTCTATGCCGTACTCTAGTCAGCAAATGGATACATTGCAATGAGGAGATGAGATGAACGTCACGCGATTGCCGGGCGTCAGAGGCCTCGACCACATCGGCATCACGGTGCCCGATCTGGCGGCGGCGCACGAGTTCTTCACCGGTGTCCTGGGCTGCGAGTACATGTACCGACTGGGTCCCTTCGCGGACCCGGCAGGCAACTGGATGAGCGAGCATCTCGGTGTCGGCGAGCGAGCCGTCATGGAGCGCCTGCACTTCTACCGGCTCGGAGGTCAAGCGGTCTTCGAGGTCTTCCAGTACACCGCTGAGGACCAGGTGCGGACGCCACCTCGCAACAGCGACGTCGGGGGACACCACGTCGCCATCTACGTCGAGGACCTGGACGCGGCGCTCGCCGTCCTCCACTCGAACGGACTCACGGTGCTGGGTGAGCCGACCCTGAGCAGAGGAGCGAGCGAGGGACAGCGCTGGGTCTACTTCCTGAGCCCCTGGGGGATGCAGTTCGAGCTAGTCTCCTACCCCGATGGCAAGGCTTTCGACCGCGCCCCCGATGCATTCGAGTAACGCCCACCGCTCTGGAGGTCGTGTGCCCACCGTTCCCCCCACCCAGGTGGCCAGCCAGCGGATCGCCGACATCCTCGCCGAGCGGATCCTGGCCGGCGAGCTGGCCCCCGGCACGCGCATCAAGCAGGACGAGCTGGCCGACGAGCTGGACGCCAGCCGGATCCCGGTCCGGGAGGCACTGCGCATCCTGGACTCGCGCGGGCTGGTGACGGTGCGCGCCAACACCGGCGCCTGGGTCTCGGAGATGAGCCTGCACGACCTCGGCCTGAGCTATCAGATCCGCGAGCGCATCGAACCCCTCTTGCTGGCGGAGAGCCTGCCCCACCTGTCCGAGCAAGATGTCGACCGGATGCGGGAGATCCAGGCCGCGATCGAGTCGAACGAGGACATCGAGCGTTTCCTCGTCCTCGACCGCGAGTTCCACTGGGCCGCCTACTGCGGGGCACGGGCACCGCAGCTGACCCTCATGGTGGAGCGGCTCTGGGACACCACCCAGCACTACCGTCGCGCCTTCAGCCGGATGACCGGCGCCGAACGGGCGTGGGTGGTCAACTCCGAACATCGACTGCTCATCGAGGCCACGGCCGCCAAGAACCTCGAGAACGCCTCGACGGTGCTGAGCATGCACATCCGCCGGACCCGGGTCGAGCTGGCCAAGCACCCCGAGCTGCTCGCCTGAACGGTCGCTCCGGCCGAGTTCGCAGGGTCCGTCGGCCGGTCACACCGCGACGGCGAGGTACTGGGTCTCGAGGAACTCGTGCACGCCGGCAAACCCGCCTTCGCGCCCGAGCCCGGACTCCTTCATCCCACCGAAGGGGGCCGCCGGGTCGGAGGCGACACCGCGGTTGATCGCGACCATCCCCGACTCCATCCGCCGGGCGACCCTGATGCCGGCACCGTTGTCGGGGGCGAACACGTAGGAGATGAGTCCGTACTCCGTGTCGTTGGCCATCGCGATGGCGTCCTCCTCGTCGGAGAACGTGACGATCGGCGCAACCGGACCGAAGATCTCGTTCCGGGTCAGCGTCGAACCGTGCTCGACACCGTGGACGATGCGTGGCGCCATGAAGGCGCCCTCGCTCGGCGCCTCGGAGACCGCCACCGGCCTGCCCCCTTCGCTCTCCGCCCGGTCGAGGAGGTCGAGGACCTTGGCGCGCTCCTTCAGGCTGACCAGGGCACCCAGGTCGTTGTCCCGGTCGATGCCCGGACCGATCCGCAGGTTGGCGAGCGCTGCGGACAGCCCCCGGGAGAACTCGTCCACCAGTGACTCGTGGACGTAGAAGCGGTTGGCCGCCGTGCAGGCGGAGCCGCCGTTGCGCATCTTGGCGACCATGGCGCCTTCCACGGCGCGTTCGACGTCACTGCCCTCGAGCACGACCAGCGGCGCGTTCCCACCCAGCTCCATCGAGGACGGAAGGACGCGTTGGGCCGTTTGTCCCAGCAGCAGCTTTCCGACGTACGTCGAGCCGGTGAAGGACAACGTGGCAACCCGTGGGTCCGCGAGCACCGCCTCGGAGACCGGTCCCGCCTCAGAGGTCGTGACTACGTTCACCACGCCCGCCGGGGCACCTGCCCGCTGCATCACATCGGCGACCCAGAGCGCCGTGAGGGGAGTCTCGGCAGCCGGTTTCAGGATCGTCGTGCACCCCGCGGCCAGTGCGGGGGCGAGCTTGCGAGTGGCCATCGCGGCCGGGTAGTTCCAAGGCGTGATCAGGTAGGCCACGCCCATCGGACGATGGTCGACCACGATCGTCTTGTCGCGGTTCGGCGAGTAGCGGAAGTCACCCGCGACGCGGCAGGCCTCCTCGGAGAACCAGCGGAAGAACTCCGCGGCGTACGTCGCCTCGCCCATGGCGTCCGCCCATGCCTTGCCGTTCTCGAGGACGATCAGGCGCGCGCAGTCCTCGATCTCCTCGGTCATGATCTCGAAGGACCGCCGCAGGATCTCGGCTCGCTCCCGCGCCGGGGACTGCCCCCAAGACCCGAACGCGTCGTGGGCGGCACCGACGGCGTCGAGAGCGTCCTCGACCGTGGCGTCGGCGATCTCCGCGAGACTCTCGCCCGAGGCCGGGTTCGCCACCTCGAGGCGCTTCGTCGTGGACACCCACTCGCCACCGATGAGCAGCTGCGAGGGCGCGTTGTGAGGTGGCATGTCAGTTCCCTTTCCTGGAACCGTGGGCGAGCTGCCGACGGGGCGCAATCACTGAATCACCATTCCCCCGTCGACCATGATCAGCTGACCGGTCATGTAGTCACTGTCCGAGCTGGCGAGGAACGACGCGGTGCCCACGACGTCCTCGGGGTAGGAGTAGCGCTTCATCAGGATCATGTTCTCGGCCAGCTTGTCCATGGACTCGCCCGGCTTGTCGAACTTGCCGATCTCGACGAGGTCGCGGTCGAGCTGCTCCCAGAGCTCGGTGCGCACCACGCCCGGGCCGTAGCCGTTGACGGTGATGTTGTGCTCGATCAGCGCCTTGGCGCCCCCCTTGATCATCGCCAGGACGGCGTGCTTGCTCGCGGAGTAGACGACCACGTCGTCGAACACCTCACGAGACAGGATCGAGCCGACGTTGATGATCTTGTAGGGGTTCTCCTGCTTGCCCTGGGCCTTCATCTGCCGGGCGGCCGCCTGCATGCAGTTCAGCGTCCCCCAGGCATTGACGTCCATGATCCGCTGCCAGTTCTCGCGTGTGATGTCGAGGAAGAAGAGCGGTTTGTTGATGCCGGCGTTGTTCAGCAGCACGTTGATGCTGCCGAACTCCGCGACCGTGTGGGCCACGGCCGCTGCCGCGTCCTCCTCGCTGGCGACGTCGAGCTTGACGTGGGTGGCGGCGCCACCGGCGTCGCGGATCTTCTGGGCGACCTCAGCCACGCCGTCGAGATTGACGTCGCCCAGACAGACGCTGGCGCCCTGGGCTGCATAGTCGATCGCCACGGCGGCGCCCATGCCCTGGGCCGCGCCGGTGACGAGGACGTTCTTGCCTGCAAGTCGTGTGGTGTCCATGGAGCACATCCTTCTTGTGTGAACTTCAGCGGTGGAGAAACGAGCGCGGTTCGGCGCCCGGGTCGAATCAGTAGGGGTTGGCGACGAAGAGCTCGTGTGCCGGGAACCTCGTGAGCACTTCGGCTCCCCGAGCGGTCACGACCACCTCTTCCTCGATACGCGCGGCCGAGACACCGTCGGTGGCCGGGCAGTAGGTCTCCAGGGCGAACACCATGCCCGCCTTGATCTCGACCGGGTGGGTGAGGCTGTTGAGCCTCGAGATGATCGGCCGCTCGTGCAGTCCGAGGCCGAGCCCGTGGCCGAACTGGAGCCCGAAAGCATCCATCTCGCTGGCGAATCCGAGGTCGGTGGCCTTCGGCCAGAGTGCGGCCACCTCGTCGGTGCCGACCCCGTCGCCCACCTTGTCGATCGCGGCGTCCATCCATTCCCGGGCCTTGGTGTAGGCGTCGTGCTGGGCCGGCGTGGACATCCCGACCGAGAAGGTCCGGTAGTAGCAGGTGCGGTAACCGTTGAACGAGTGAATGATGTCGAAGAACGCCTGGTCGCCGGGCCGGATGATGCGGTCGGTGAAGTTGTGCGGATGCGGGTTGCATCGTTCGCCGGACACCGCGTTGATCGCCTCGACCTGGTCGGACCCCATCTCATAGAGCCGCTTGCTCGCCAGCGCCACGATCTCGTTCTCGCGGATGCCGGGCTTCAGCACGTCGACGATGTCCTGGTAGACCCCGTCGACCATCGCGGCGGCCTGGCTGAGCAACATGATCTCGTCGACGGACTTGATCGACCGGGCATCGAGCATGTGCTGTTGGACGTCGACCACGTGCAGCCCCTGGGCCTGCATCTCGAAGAGGAACGCGGGCTCCACGATGTCGACACCGATCGGAGCGTCGGCCACACCGGCTTCGGTGAGCAGGCCCTTGATAGTCGCGACAGCTTCCCTCATCAGCCCCACCTCTGGACTGATCGCACCGCGCAGGCCGAGCATGCCGGCCCGGCACCGGTCCTCTTCGAGCCACGGCGAGAAGAGCCGGTGGTGCTTGGCCGCCGAGCCGAAGTCCCAAAGGTGAGGCTTGCCGTCCTCGGTCAGCAGCGCGTACCGCGACATCTTGTCGCCCAGCGCGCCACCGATCCAGGTCTGCGTGGTGTAGCGGATGTTGTAGAAGTCGAAGAGGAGGAAGGCGCCACATCCGCTGGCGCGCAGGGACTCCATCGCCCTGCCGAGTCGGTAGTCGCGCAACCGGTGGAAGTCGACCCGGGCCTCGTAGTCGACACCCATGTGTCCGTGGGCCGGGATCATCCTGGTGTCGAAGTCCAGCGCGGGCGACGTGGGTGCCGGCGTGGTGGTCTGTGTCATGGTCGCTTCTCCTGAGATGGCTCTGATGGAGGTGGGGTGCACAGGCTCCCGGGGTTCTGACCCAGGGACCCTTCGTGAGGCACACGGAGGCTCATGAGGTGCCGGGGCCGCTCACCACTCGGGGGCGTAGGCAGGGTCGGCGGCATTCTTCTTGGTCACCTTCACCGACGGCATGAGTAGGTCCTCGGTGGCCGTTCCGCTGGTGATCACCTCATTGGCCAGGATCACCGCGTGCTGACCGTCCCAGGAGGAGGACTGGAAGATGGTGCCGTCGAGGTCACCGGACTCCACGAGAGGATTGCCCAGCTTGGTGTTGCCGATCGAGGTGATCAGGAGCGGCTTGGGATCGATGCCCTGAGCCTTGAGGGCATCGATGGCGCCGGCCACCATCGTGTCGTCGGCGGCGAAGATGCCGTCCACCTTGGCGGCGCCCACGGACGTGAGCATCTCCGAGGTCACGGTCTGCGCGGTGTCCTTGTTCCAGTCGCCCGGTTGTTCGGCCACGATCTTGACGTTCGGACAGCCCTTCTTGACGGTGTCGGTGAAACCCGAGCGACGATTGATGGCGGTGGAGTTCCCGGTGAGGCCGTTGACCACGAGGATGTTGGTGGGCTTGCCCTTGGCGAGGTCGCACATCATCTCGGCCGAGGCAGCACCCTGGCCGTAGGTGTCTGGTCCGGAGAAGCCCCGGGTCAGGGGCTGGTCCTTCGGATTCACGTTGGAGTTCGTGACCGTCACGGGGATGTTGGCTGCTTCTGCAGCGACCAGGCATGGTCTGACGGTGACATTGACCGCCGGCCACACGATGATCAGGTCCGGCTCGGCGGCCACGGCCACCTGACAGTTGATGGCCTGCCTGTTGGCGTCGTACTGCGAGTTGGTGATCGTCAACTTGATGTCGTCCTCGGCGGCCTGCTTCTTCATCGCCGGCAGGTACGTCGTGCCGTAGGGCTGGTCGGTCCCTTGAGGTAGAAGGGCGAACACCCTCGGTGTCGAGTCGTCGGACGACCCTGCGTCGTTGGAGCAGCCCGCCCCGGCCATTCCGATCGCCACCACGATGGCTGCTCCGGCCACGATGCGGGAGGTGCGCATGATGTTTCTCCTTCTCATTGGTGGAAGCTCATTGGCGGAAGCCCAGCGCGGTCGGTGAACTGACTCAGCCATCGGTGTGGGGCCGGCGGCCTTGGAGCGAGGTGCGAAGGCTCCCAGCGACTGCGCGGAGGCTTGCCGGGTCCGTGATCACCGCGATGAAGAGCACCGCGCCGATGAAGATCGACTGGATCTCGGCCTGGATGCCGTAAAGGGTCAGCCCGACGATGAGGATGCCCAGCGCGCCTGCCCCGATCAGCGTGCCCAGGACCGAGCCACGTCCACCGGTCAGGACGGTCCCACCGATGATGGCCGCGGCGAAACTCGTCAGCAGCGCCGTGGATCCCGCGGTGGGATCCGCCGCAGTGAGCTCGAGGGTGTTGATCACACCAGCCAGCGCAGCCACCGAACCCGAGATCATGAACCCGGTGAAGATTCGTCGTGAGACCGGGATGCCAGCGTCCCGGGCAGCCTGACGGTTGCCACCGACTGCGTAGAACTCCCGGCCGGCTCGGACTCGCGTGAGGAAGACATGGAGTGCGATGAACACCAGCAGGAACAGGATGATCCGGGGAGTGATGGGTCCGAGCAGCGGCCTTCCGAAGCTGATCCCAGCATCGGCGTTGGTCAGCGCTACGGGCATCTCGTCGGAGAGTACGAAGGCGAGTCCACGCAGGGCGAAGAGCATCCCCAGGGTGGCGATGAACGAGTTGATCCCGACCTTGACGACGAAGAAGGCGTTCACGACTCCGATCAGCAGCCCGGCGACCAGGGCCAGCGCGATACCGAAGAAGATGTTCGGGACCATGGCCATGATCACACCGGACACAGCAAGGGTGCTCGCGACACTGAGGTCGAGCTCGCCCATCAGGATGACCGCGGTCAGGCCGAGGGCGATCAGGCCGATCAGGGCCACGAAACCGAGCGTCACCGAGTAGGCGGTGAAGACGGTGGGAGCGTAGATCAGGGCGCCGAGCACGAGCAGCACCAGCAGGAAGACGCCCCGCCACTCGGTCCTTCGGCCGAGGGCCGCCCGGGTCCTCGCTGAGGCGCTGGTCGGAGCCTCGCCGAGGCTCATGGTCTGGGTCGTGGACATCACTTGGAGACCCTTCTGGCCAGGGCGTCGACGGAGACGGCGACGACGATCAGTATCCCGATCGCGATCTGCTGCCAGCCGAAGCCGATGTTGGAGAGGACTAGCACGTTGGTCAGGACGCTGATGAAGACGACACCCAGCAGTGTGCGGAGGACGCTGCCTCGCCCGCCGAAGACACTCGTACCTCCGATGATGATGGCCGCGAGGGCACGGAAGTCGAAGCCGTCGGACATGGTCGACACCGCGGTGTTGGAGAACGCGGCGAGGAGGAAGCCCGCGATCATGGCGGCGAGGGCGGTGATCACGAATGCCCCGAGCACCACACGTGATGTGGGGACTCCCGCGAGTCGGGTGGCCTCCTTGTTGGAGCCGACGGAGCGGACCGTGAACCCGAAGTTGGTCCGGGTCAGGACGAAGGAGAGGGCTAGCGCCATGACGATGAACACGATCATCGAGAGCGGGAGCGTGGCGATCTTGATCTGGCCCATGGCCTTGATCGGACCATCGGATGGGCCGAAGAAGATCTTGCCGCCCGAGAGCCAGCGCAGGACCCCCAAGCCGATGTAGGTCGTGGACAGGGTCACGATCACTGCATTCGCGTTGAAGTACCCCACGGCCGCGCCGTTGACCGCGCCGTAGAGCAGTGCGACGAGCAGCGCGAGTCCCACAGCAGCCGGGATGTTGTAGGCGTTGCTGACGCCGATGAAGATCACGGCCGAGGTCGCGACCTGAGCCACCACGGACAGGTCGAGGTAGTTGCCGCTGATGACCACGAAGGTCATCCCGACCGCGACGATGCCGATGGGCGCGGAGCGGTGGAACACATCGGTGATGTTGACCGTCGAGGCAAAGCCGTCGACGAAGATGACCGCGAGGACGATGAGCAAGGCGGTGAACAGGAAGATCCCTCGTTCGGCGACCCACTGCAGGATCGAGGCCTGGCGTTCGGCGGCTCCTGTCTCTGCCCGTGGCGCCTGCATCGGCGCTTCCTGGGTCGGGGCTGTCTCGGTCATGATGCGTCCACCAAACTTCCTCCAGCGGCGAGGGACATCACGGACTTCTCATCCGCGTCGTCGGCCGAGAGGGTGCCAGCGATCTGGCCGTCTCGGATGACATGAATCACGTCGGACAGATCCAGGAGCTCCGGCAGGTCGGAACTGACCACCAGGACGGCGGCACCGTTGTCTGCCAAGTCATAGATCAGCCGATGGATCTCGGCCTTGGCTCCGACGTCCACGCCTCGAGTCGGTTCGTCGAGCACGATCAGGTCGGGTTCTCGCCCGAGCCACTTGGCCAGCACCACCTTCTGCTGGTTGCCGCCGCTGTATTCACCGGCATCGCGAGTGATGTCGGGGGGCCGCAGACCCACGGAGTTGGCGAGGTCGGTCGCGAACTCGGCGATCATGGCTGTCTTCTGGACGCCGCCGGAGGAGAGTCGCGCCCGGTTCGGGAGTGCGATGTTGTCCGAGACTGACATGTTCACAGCCAGTCCGTCGGTGCGCCGCTCCTCCGGGACGTAGGCGACACCATTGCGAATGGCGGACTGGTAGGTGGTGATTCTCCTCGTCGTGCCGTCGGTCGTGATCGTCACTTCGCCGGCTGTCCTGAGGTCGACTCCCAAGGCCGCGCGGACGAACTCGGTGCGACCCGCTCCGACCAGGCCGCCCAGGCCCACGATCTCTCCGGCCCGAACGTCGAGATCGATTCCATCGACCCCTGGCGCGCGGACGCCACGCGCCGAGAAGACCACCTCGCCGGGGTTGCTCTCGCGGTGGGTCTGGAGTTCCTCTTTCAGCTCCCGACCGACCATCTTGTCAACGAGGCCGCTCGGCGTGGTCTCGCCGATCTCCATCGTCTCGATGAGATTGCCGTCGCGCAGCACCGCAACCCGCTTGCAGATGGCGAAGATCTCGGGGATTCGGTGGGAGATGTAGACGATGGAGAGGCCCTTGGCGGCCAGGCGCTGGAGCATCGCGAGAAGGTAGTCGGTCTCCGCCGGGGTCAGCGAGGCGGTCGGCTCGTCGAGGATGAGCACCTGGGGGCTCCGCGCGACGGCCCTGGCGATCTCGACGAACTGACGAAGGGCTACCGAGAGCCGAACGACCGGCTCGTCCAGGTTGATCTGCACGCCGATCTCATCGATCGCGCTCTCGGCGGTTCGCTTCAGGTCCCTCGATCGGGTGAACCCCTGACTGGTCGGGAACGCCCCGAGCATGATGTTCTCCGCGCCGGTCATCTCGGGGACCAGGCTGAGCTCCTGGTGCACGAGCGCGATGCCGGCCTCGAGAGAGGCCTTCGCACCACCCTCGAGGGCACGGCCGTTGACCCGGACCTCTCCCTCGTCGGGAGTCAGGATCCCCGCCAGGATCCGCATCAACGTGGACTTGCCGGCGCCGTTCTCGCCGACCAGGCCGTAGATCTCGCCGGCACGCACCGAGATGCTCACGTCGTTGACGGCGACGGCACCTCCGAAGCGCTTGACGATGGAATCGGCCTCGATGACCACTGAATGGGGCGATTCAGGTATGCGTCTGTCCATGGGCCCTGGCCTCCTCGCGCTGAGTGAAGGAGCCGCCGAGTCGGCAACCGTCTCACTGTGATAGTGAACACTTGATGGGTTGACTGTAAACTGTGACAACACACATGTGCTAGCCGTCACAGTGGCCCGTTACCGTTTCGTTATCTTCGAGCGGCGTTCACCACGGCGCACTGCAAGGGCCGATCACGCCACGGAGGCATGCCGGTGCCGCGCCCCAGCTTCTGGAGGCCGGGGGGTCGGGCTCAGTGGCCCCGGGTCGGCTCGTCGGCGGAGGAGTCCGCCGCGTGGGCGTCATCCCAGATGAACCAGACTGCGCGGACCTCGGCGGGCGTCTCGTTCCAGAAGCGATGCGGCTGCTGGGAGTCGAAGGCGATCGAGTCGCCCTCGCCGAGCACTGTTCGGTCGAAACCGACCTGAACGGTCAGGCTCCCCCGGACGACCAGTCCGTACTCGCGACTCGAGTGGCGGATGAAGTCCTGTGGATCCCGCGAGGCCGGCGACCCGGGGGGATAGATGACCTCGATGAACTCTGCGCCCTTTTCAGGCATGGGAGTCAACCGCTCCCAGCGAGTGCCACCCGGGAGCGGGATGGTGGGGCGTGTGTGCGCGCGCTGGACGAGCCGGGCCTCGTCCAGAGGGCCGGTCAGCGCCTCCTCCGTGACGGGGGCGTCCGCGTTGTCCTCGGGGAGCTCGGAGGCGGCCCCGTTCTCGAACAGGCTGTCCATGGAGATGCCGAGAACACTCACGACGTTGTACAGCGCGCGCACGCTGAACGACGCAAGGCCGCGCTCCACCTGGGAGACGTGACTGGCCGAGACATCCACCCGACGTGCGAGTTCACGGACACTCATGTGAGCATCCGTGCGCGCCTTCCGGACCCTGTTGCCGATACCGACCCATTCGGCCGCGGCCTCATCCGTGCTCATGCGTCCCCCGCCCATAGCGTTCGCAATGACAGAACGTGTTGACTGGAGTCTAACGCCTGGGGCGGGGGGTGCGACGAACGTGCACACGGGCGGCCTGTGCAGGGACGCGCTTCCGACGAGGTGGCGCCCCCCGCATCCGTTCGACCGCACGATGGTCGTGCCGAACGACGCAGCGGGTCGGCCGCTTCACCGCGAATCGCGTCACCGCAGGTCAGAGCCGGTCTTCTCCAGCAGCGCGACGCACTCCACATGGTGCGTCATCGGGAACAGGTCGATGGGCGTGAGCGTGAGTGCGATCCTTTGCGACTGACCGCACCCCACGGACGAAACTGGCCTCTGACCCCTGCAACGATGCCGCCCGAGAGGTCTGAGGTCGTCAGCACGCCGCTGAGGGCGTTTGGGGATCAAAGCCCATTCCGAGCCCTCGTGTCAGCGGGCGCCGACAGTTGCAGTCAACTGCATCTTCAGGTCTCGCCGCGAGCGCGGGCCTCGAGGTACTGGTCCATCACCGCCACGGGGATCCGGCCGCGGTCGGAGACGACGATGTCGTGCGCGGACGCCCAGCGACGTACGTCCGCCGGCGTCGGCGGTGCGGGCGCGAGCGGCGGTGCCGCATCGAGGGCGCGCACGGCGTTGGCGCCGACCATCTCCTCGGCGAGTCCTACGCGCGCAGCTGCGAGGAAGCGGTAGGTCCACTCCTGGGCGAGCTTGCGGGTCTCGCAGAAGACGATCGGCACTCTCGGGAACCGGATCTGGCATTCGGCGATGCCATCGGCCACGACGCTGGGTCGGACGTGGTCGAGCTTGAAGACCCGCGAGTAGCCCTCTTCGACGACGACCGCAGCACGCGAAATTGAGGCCAACTCGGTGAGCTGGAATTTGAGCTTGCCGGTCGTCAACGACGTGACGAGATCGGCCAACGACTTGCGCTCCACCGTGGCCTGCAACAGCCCGTCGACGAGGAGTCCGCAGTCACCGGCCTTGAGCGGCTCGCGGCGGGTCGTCGCCTGCCGATCGGCGAAGGTGAACGGGTACCGCTCGCGGATGTCGACCGCGATCTCCAGGTCCGCAACTCCACTGGCGCGGGCGCCCGGAAGAGAAACCGCGGGGCGCGCTTGCTTGGACGTGCGCGAGGTCTGCCAGAAGATCATCTGCCGCCCGCGGGCATTGGCGATGATGATCTGGGAGCGGTTCTCCCTCCCGCGATCGAGCACGAGGTCGATCGCCGCGCCCCGTCGTACGCAGGACCGCACCGCCACCCGCTCGACGATCTCGGCGTCGACCGGCCACTCCTCGACCGCGTGGCAGTACACCTTGCCGGTGCGCGGCCACGTGTCCTTCGCCTTGAGGATGATCCCGTCCCCGAGCGGGACCCGGAGCAGGTACGGGAGCGTCGATCCGGGTTCGGTGTTGCGCGCGATGACGAAGTCCTCCGGCATGGCTACAACTCCCCCGCCGTAGCGAGACGATCGAGCGAGATCTCCGCATCGGGCACCTCGAGCAGCAGCGCGCGGTCCTTCTTGGCCGCGGCAACCATCGTCCGCAACCGCTGCCGGTCCTTCTTCGTCAGCTCTTCGTTCCTGAAGTCGCGGGCTGTGAGCAGCCCAGCGAGGACGACGAAGTCGCGCCGGTGCCGACCGAGACCCGGGTCGCCCGCGTTGCTGAGCGCTGCCGCCTTACCGACCAGTGCGCCGACGAGGTTGGGCCGGCGTACGGATCCTTCTTGACCCGCGACCGACACCCGGACGGTCTCGCTGCGCTGCAGCGCTTGAGTCCCACCTGCCGTCGGCAGTGTCGGGCCGCCGGTGACACCGGCTCGCGCGCTCGCCGATCCCGTCCGGCAGGAGTACGTCGAGCGAGGCGTCGCCACGAACCCAGCGATGTTGGAGACCCTCCGCCGAGATGCCTGCTGATCTGAACCCGAGGTCGGTCAGCGTCTCGGTAAAGGAGGCGAGCATCGTCGGGTCGGCCCGTACGTCGACAACTCTGCCTCGTTCGTCGGTCGCACCGGGAACTGCCCCCGCTCAGCGCACAGTGCACGTGGGCGAGCTGGCCGCCGATCAGCGTCCAGCCCTCGGCGAGCCGCTCATGAAGGTCGAGGAGCCCGATCCCCGATGAGGTCTGCTCGTGGCGGCATCGGCGGCATCGGCGGCATCGGCGGCAGGACGATCATCGCTCGCCCGCCTTCCACTCCAGTGCGAGCTCGTGCAGCAGTTCCGCAGCCCGGGCCTCCTCGCGCGGCCCGCGGTGCTCGGCGAGATCTGCCGCGAGCCGCAGCCGTGAGTCCGGGAACGGGTACTGCCCGTCAGAGACGACGTGGAGCACGACGTTCGCATCACGATCGGCCTCGACCAAGAGGTAATCCTTGAGGACTCCCTCCACGAGCGACTCGGCGAGATTGCCCTCCACGTCGGGCGAGGCGATGCCACTCGAACCCAGGTCCACGATCATTGCCCAACGCTCGTCAGCCCTGAAATCGGCCAGATCTGCCGGTGCCGCATGAAGAAGTCGCCGGTGGGCCCGGTTGCGGAAGACCGACCGGAGCGACACCACAAGCTGCCTGACGTCATCCTCATCTGCGACGGGCTCCGCGGCCGGCTCGAGCAAACGCTTCAACTGCATCCGCGCCCGCGCCGACACCGCAGGCCCGCTGACGCCCACCCGGTCGGGGTCATCCTCAGACGCCGCGATGACCGCCCACGCAGAGCGGGCCGAATAGGGACGGCCTGCCTTGCTGCGCTCCTGGATACGCAGGAGTGAGCGCTCGTCGACCGCCCACTGGGACCCAATCCGCTCAGCAGACAACGAACCGTCCGCGATGCGCTGGTGGATCCGGGGCACGCTGACGCCCAGCCGCTCCGCGGCCTGTGCCACGCTGACTGCTCCCATGCACACAATCCTTGAAGAGCTTCAAGGATTATGGACCGTCCTGGGTTGCAAAGTGAGCCCAAAGTAGAAGGCAGCGAACACCAGGACAATTCCGATGTTTGCTGCCAGCCGCTCCCAGAACTGGTTCCTGAAGAAGAGGACATCCACGCCGACCACCGAGGCGACCATCGCCAGCACATAGACAACGCCGACTGCCGTTCTTCCCACGGTCACATCCTGCACCCGTACTCTGATTGTGCCGAGCGGTTCGAACGACGTTCTTGTCGCCTCGGACGGACCGTCGGCCTGGGTGAAGTCTCTCCTGAGGTGACGCGTGGGAGATGTGCCACGGGGATTGCGGGCCAGCGATGCCAACCGTGGAGGTCAGTGCCTTGAACACCCCAGCAAGTGTCGGCCGGCAACCAGTTGGTGCGGTCAGCCGAGCGGGGCAGGGCCTGCCGTGAGCACCGATCCCGACCTGCAGTCCCTTCCTCTTGATCAGGTCATACAGCATCTGAAGTCCTCGACCGAGGGTCTCAGCCAGGCCGAGGCCGAGCAGCGGCTTGCCCGCTACGGGCCCAATGAGATCGCCGAGACGAAGCTCAACCCGTTCTTGAAGTTCCTCACCTACCTGTGGGGGCCGATCCCGTGGATGATCGAGATCGCGGTGATCCTGTCCGGCGCGGCCCGGCACTGGTCGGACTTCTTCATCATCTTGGTACTGCTCCTCGCCAACGCCGTCGTCGGGTTCTGGGAAGAGCGCCAGGCCGGGAATGCCATCGACGCGTTGAAGGCCAACCTGGCGATCAAGGCCCGAGTCAGGCGAGACGGGACCTGGATCACCCCCGCGGCACGCGAACTCGTGCCCGGTGACGTCATCCGGATGCGGCTGGGCGACATCGTGCCGGCCGATGCACGATTGCTCGCTGGCGACCCCCTCGAAGTGGATCAATCCGCGCTGACCGGCGAGTCGCTGCCGACAACCCGCCAACCAGGCGAGGCAGTGTTTTCTGGCTCGATCATCCGCCAGGGCGAGAGCAACGCCCTCGTCTACGCCACCGGTGCTGCCACCTACTTCGGTAGGACCACAGAGCTGGTGCAGCAGGCGCGCACCGTCAGCCACTTCCAGCGGGCCGTGCTCAAGATCGGCAACTACCTGATCGTCCTTGCCGCCGCGCTGGTGGCAGTGATCATCACCGTTGCCCTGCTTCGCGGCGACTCGGCCCTCACCACCGTGCAGTTCGCACTGGTGTTGACCGTTGCAGCAATTCCGGTGGCGATGCCGACAGTATTGTCGGTGACGATGGCTGCGGGGGCCCGCGTGCTCGCCGGGAAGCAGGCGATCGTCAGCCGGCTCGCGGCCATCGAGGAACTCGCCGGTGCCGACGTGCTGTGCGCGGACAAGACCGGCACTCTGACCCAGAACTCCTTGACGCTCGGCGCCCCGTTCGCCATCAGCGGCGTGACCGTCGAGCAGGTCATCCTGTGCGGGGCGCTGGCCTCGCGGGTCGACAACGACGACCCGATCGACCTGGCCGTTCTCGCGGGCTCACCCGACGACCGGGCCCTGACTACTCACCAGGTCCTCCACTTCGATCCGTTCGACGCCGTGCGCAAGCGCACCGAGACCGTGGTGCAACGGGCCGACGGCGTTGCGTTCAAGGTGACGAAAGGCGCACCGCAGGTCATCTCGGCGCTGGCCGCCAACTCAACCCAGACACAAACCGCCATCGACAGAGCAGTCGACGACTTCGCTACTCATGGTTTTCGTTCGCTCGGAGTGGCCCGCTCCGATGTCGGCGGCGACTGGCAGTTCCTCGGTGTGCTGCCGCTGTTCGACCCGCCACGCGACGATGCGGCCGCGACCATTACCACCGCCCACCAGATGGGCGTCACCATCAAGATGGTCACCGGCGACGCCTTGGCGATCGCCCAAGAGACCGCGAAGAAGCTCGGGATGGGCTCCGACATCCTCGACGCCACCACCCTGGGTGAGGTCGAGCACGAGGAGACCGCGGCGGCGGCAGAAGCGATCGACGCGGCCGACGGGTTCGCCCAGGTGTTCCCCGAGCACAAGTTCCACATCGTCGAGGTCCTCCAACAACGTGGCCATATCGTCGGCATGACCGGCGACGGGGTGAACGACGCACCCGCCCTGAAGAAGGCCGACTGTGGCATCGCCGTGTCCGGTGCGACCGACGCGGCCCGCGCGGCCGCGGACATCGTGCTGACCACACCGGGGCTGTCGGTGATCATCGATGCGATCAAGGAAAGCCGTCGGATCTTCGCGCGGATGAACAGCTATGCGATCTACCGCATCGCCGAGACGCTGCGCGTGCTGCTGTTCATCACCCTGGCCATCCTGATCTTCGACTTCTATCCGCTCACCGCAGTGATGATCGTGATCTTGGCGCTGCTCAATGACGGCGCCATCTTGTCGATCGCCTACGACAACGTGTACTACAAGCAGCAACCCGAGGCGTGGAACATGCGTGTGGTTCTCGGGATCGCCACGGTGCTCGGCATCATCGGCCCCATCGCTGCTTTCGGCCTGTTCTACCTCGGCGACCATGTCTTTCATCTAGGCCACCCCCAGCTGCAGACACTCATGTACCTGATGCTGTCCGTCGCTGGGCACCTGACCATTTTCCTCGCCCGGACCCGCGGCCCTTTCTGGTCCATCCGTCCCGCCCGGATCCTGCTGATCGCCGTCCTCGGCACCCAAGCCGTGGCCACCCTGATCGCCGTGTACGGCGTCTTCATGACCCCACTCGGCTGGGGCTGGGCCCTGTTCGTCTGGGGATACGCCCTTGCCTGGTTCCTCCTGAACGACCGGATCAAACTGCTCGCCTACCACTACCTCGACCCCGACGGCGCGCCCGGGCCCGTCGGCCCAGAGCCGACCCCGCCCCTAGGAATGGCCCCGCGCCATGAGTGAGCGGCCTGACGCGTCACCCCACCAAACAGGTCCTTACCACCCAAGGACTGAGCGTCACCGCAACCGCGGCCGCGGCAGGCTGCGGTTCCGGGACGCCTCCGCCATGGCCATCGGCGGAATGATCGGCGGCGGCATCTTCTCAGTGCTCGGTGTCACCATCCAGCTCGCCGGGCACCTCGCGTTCGCCTGCTTCCTACTCGCCGGCGCGCTCGCGCTCGTGACCGCGCGCGCATACGCGTCACTGACCCGACGAGCAGGCCGCTCCGGTGGCCCTTATGCCTACCTGCGCGAAGCGGGACACCCTCAACTCGCGGCCATCACAACCTGGCTCCTCGTCCTGGGCTATGCCGTGGCCCTCGCCGTCTACGCATTCACCTTCGGTCACTACGCCGCCGCAGTGATCGGCACAGGCGGCACCGCCGCCCGCGTCGCAGCCGTGACGATCCTCGTCGCCTTCGCGGCGATCAACCTGCGTGGCGCAGCGGCATCGACCCTCACCGAGGACGCCGTGGTCGCAGCCAAGCTCGTGATCCTCGCCGTGATCACCGGGATCGGGCTGCTGTCGTGGTCATCCTCACGTCTGGACCCCCTCCCCAGCGAGGGCTACTTCGGCGTGTTCGTCGGGGCCGCGTCGATCTTCGTCGCCTTCGAGGGCTTCGAACTGCTCTCCTACGACTACGACGACATCGACGATCCCAAGCGGACCCTCCCGCGGGCGCTCTACTTTTCGGTGCTGACCGTCATCGGCATCTACGTCATCGTGACCCTCGGGTCGCAGATGCTCGTGCCGGATCGACTGATCATCGCCCAACGCGAGGTCGCCTTCGCCACCGTCGGGCAACAAGCACTCGGCACATTCGGGCGATGGCTGGCGACCGGAGCAGCCCTGCTCGCCACCTCATCGGCAATCAACGCCACGTTGTTCTCCACCGCCCGACTCGTCCGCGATCTGAGCAACGCCCACCAAGCCCCCGCCCGCTTGGGCCGCACCGTCCGAGGCATCCCTACGACCGCCATGGGGATGCTCACCCTTCTTTCCGCGACGTTCGCCATGCTGCCCGGCATCAACGAACTCCTCGCCTTCGGATCAGTGACGTTCCTCGGCGTCTTTGCCCTGGTCAACCACCTCCATGCCCGCAGCGCCGACCGCACGACCGACCGAATCCTCGGCCACATCGGGTCGATCGCCTGCGTCACTGCGATCATCGTCGTCTTCGTCCAACTCGCCACCGACGACCCCACCGCACTGGGACTCATAGCCGGCTGCCTCCTCAGCGTCGGCCTGCTCCGCTGGGTGTTCCTTCGCCGACGATCGCGGTTAGGGTCGGCCTCCTGATCAACCCGATACCGAGGCGCGACCAAGAGTCCAGGCGGTCGACGCCCTGAATCGGTTCAGTGGCAGCTGTCCCGAGAGGTGTTGTGGGTTGGAACCGAAGCCAAGTGGGCCCTCAGGGGGACCACCCCCGGTCTGGCTGACTGACCACCAAGATCGGGGCAACCTCTCACGGGCGCAGGCCAGAGTCGGTCTTGACCAATTGCGCAACGCACTCCACATGGTGCGTCATCGGGAACAGGTCGAAGGCGCGCAGGTCCGCGAGCCGGTAGCCCGCCTCGGCGAAGTAGCCCAGGTCGCGGGCCAGGGCAGCGGGGTCGCAGGCGACGTACGCGACAGCTCGAGGGGCGAGCTCGGCGACCGCGCGGACGACCTGCCGCTTGGCCCCGACGCGCGGCGGGTCCAGCACCACGAGGTCGACGCCGGGTCCGCTCCAGGATCCCCGACCGGGGCGCAGGGCGCGGTCGACGCGGTCGCGGACCACCTCGACGCCGCGGCCCGCGAGGTTCCGCCGCGCGAGGTCGGTGGCCTGCCGGTCCCCCTCCACCGCGGTCACCGCGCCGGTCGGGCCGACGGCGTCGGCGAGGAACGCGCTGAACAGCCCGACGCCGGAGTACAGGTCGAGGGCCCGCTCCCCCGGCCGCGGCTCCAGCATTGCCAGCACGGTCTCCACCAGCACCCGTGGCGCGCCGGGGTGGACCTGCCAGAACCCGTCGCCGGCGACCGTGAACTCGCGCGTCCCGGCGCTCGTATCGACGACCTCGACCACCGCCTCCGCGTCGGGCTCGCGTGCGTCGGGATGGGCGATCAGGCACCGCTCGACCTCGACGACGTCGTGCGAGCGGTGCTTGCGCAGACCGCGGGCGCCGCCGGGCAGCCGCACGTAGCGCATCCGCGTGCGCCAGCCGAGCCCCTCGTGGTCACCCGGCACCTGTTCGACGACCACGTCCCGCTCGATCCCCGCCAGGCGGGAGAGCTGCTCGGCCACGACCTGTGCCTTCAGGCGACGCTGCTCCGGCAGCGAGACGTGCTGGAAGTCGCAGCCGCCGCACCCGTCGGGGTGGGCGAGCGGGCACGGCGGCACCACCCGCGCGGGCGAGGCGACGGACACCTCCACGGCGTCGCCCCGCAGGAACCTCCCGCTGTCCTCGGTGACCTCGACCGTCACGACCTCACCGGGGAGGGCGTGGCGGACGAACACCACGCGTCCCTCGTGCCGTGCGACGAAGTGCCCGCCGTGCGCGACCGGTCCGACCTCGACCGCGAAGCGCTGCCCGACTGCCGTGACCGGCTCGTCCGCCGACCCGCTCACCGACGGGTCCGCGTCCGGCCACGGCGTACGTCGCCGGGGTGCAGACGGTCCAGCTCGCGGTCATCGCGCCGCTGCGCCCGCTCCGAGCCCTGCAGCTGGTAGGGCACCGATGTGACCATCACTCCGGGCGTGAACAGCAGCCGCGCCTTGAGCCGCAGCGCCGTCTGGTTGTGCAGCAGCTGCTCCCACCAGCGGCCCACGACGTACTCCGGGATGTAGACCGCCACGACCCCGCGCGGGTTGGCCTTCCGGATCTCGTTGGCGTAGCTGACGATCGGGCGGATGATCTCGCGGTACGGCGAGTAGAGCATCTTCAGCGGTACGTCGATCCGCTGCGCGTCCCACTCGTCGACCAGCCTGCCGCCACTGACCCCGTCGACGTCGACGCAGACCGCCTCGAGGAGGTTGGGGCGGCTGGCCTTGGCGTAGGCGAGTGCCCGCATCGTCGGCTTGTGCAGCTTGGAGACGAGCACGATCGCGTGCACCCGGGTGGGCAGGATCGGGTCGCTGTCGTCGACGACGAGCTCCTGCTCGACCCGGTCGTAGTGGCGGCGGATCGCGACCATCACGGCGAAGAACCCGCCCATCGCCAGGAGCGTGATCCAGGCACCGGCGAGGAACTTCGTGACCAGGACGATCACCAGCACGACCGCGGTCATCCCCAGGCCGAAGGTGTTGATCGCGCGGGACCGCATCATCCGCCGCCGGGCCGCCGGGTCGGCCTCGCTCGCGAGGTGCCGGGTCCAGTGCCGGATCATGCCGAGCTGGCTGAGGTTGAACGAGATGAACACACCCACGATGTAGAGCTGGATGAGCTTCGTGGTCTCGGCGTCGAAGATGGCGATCAGGATGATCGCCATGACGGCCAGGAACACGATCCCGTTGCTGTAGGCGAGCCGGTCGCCGCGCATGCCCAGCGCCCGCGGCGCGAGCCCGTCCTTGGCCAGGATCGACCCGAGGACCGGGAAGCCGTTGAAGGCCGTGTTGGCGGCCAGCACCAGGATCACGCCGGTGACCACGACCACGAAGTAGAAGCCCGGGGAGAAGTGGTCGAAGATCGCCCGTGCCAGCTGGGCGATGACGGTGTCCTGGTCGTACGCCGCCGAGACCGGCTGCCCGTCCGGCGTGCGCAGGCTCTCGAGGTGGTGCGGGTCGACGTACTTCAGCCCCATCTGGCGGGCGAGGACGATGACGCTGACCATCATCGTCACGGCGATCAGGCCGAGCATGAGCAAGGTCGTGGCCGCGTTGGTGCTCTTCGGCTTCCGGAACGCCGGCACGCCGTTGCTGATCGCCTCGACCCCGGTCAGGGCCGCGCACCCCGACGAGAACGCCCGGGCCAGCAGCACGATCAGGCCGATCGTGGTCAGGGGCTGCTCCCACCCCGGCTGGGGCACGATCTCCAGGTCCGCGCTGGCCACGTCGGGCAGCGTCCCGGACGCCAGTCGCATCAGGCCGTAGGCGCACATGCCGAGGATCGCGAACATGAACAGGTAGGTGGGAACGGCGAAGAAGGTGCCCGACTCCCGGACCCCGCGCAGGTTCATCGCGGTCAGCACCACCACCATGGCCGTGGCCACGAGCACCTCGTGGCCCGAGAGCGTCGGCAGCGCGGCGGCGGCGTACTGCGACGCCGAGGAGATCGACACCGCGACGGTGAGCACGTAGTCGACCAGCAGCGCACTGGCCACCGTGGTGCCGGCGGTGCGGCCGAGGTTGACCGTCGCGACCTCGTAGTCGCCGCCGCCGGAGGGGTAGGCGTGCACGGTCTGGCGGTACGACGCCACCACCGTCAGCATCACCACGGCGACCGCGAGGGCGACCTTCCACGACCAGACGTACGCCGACGCGCCCGCGATGCCGAGCATGATGAAGACCTCGTCCGGCGCGTAGGCGACCGAGGACAGCGCGTCGCTGGCGAAGACGGGGAGGGCGATCCGCTTCGGGAGCAACGTCTCCCCCAGCTGGGAGCTGCGGAGCTTGCGCCCGAGGATGATGCGCTTGGAGACATTGCCGAGGCCCACACTGGGAGGCTAGAGCACCCGCAGGCAGCGCGCGGTCGCACCCGCGAGGAGATGGCCTAGTGTTCGTGACGTGCACGTCGTGATCATGGGCTGCGGCCGCGTCGGGTCGACGCTCGCCCGCAGCCTCGAGGACCGCAACCACACCGTGAGCGTCATCGACAACAACCCCGACGCCTTCCGCCGGCTCGGGCCGTCGTTCAACGGCACCAAGGTCACCGGCTACGGCTTCGACCAGGCCGTGCTCAACGAGGCCGGCATCCAGCGCGCGGACGCGTTCGCCGCCGTCAGCAGCGGCGACAACTCCAACATCATCGCCGCGCGGGTGGCCCGGGAGACCTTCGGCATCCAGCAGGTCGTCGCCCGCATCTACGACCCCGGCCGGGCCGAGGTCTACCAGCGGCTCGGCATCACCACCGTGGCCACCGTCCGGTGGACCGCCGACCAGGTGCTCCGCCGGATCCTGCCCGCCGGCGCCGAGCCGGACTTCCGCGACCCCTCCGGCACCATCCGCGTCGACCAGATCGCCGTCCCGGAGGCGTGGGTCGGCGAGCGCACCGTGAAGCTGCAGGAGCAGTCCAGCAGCCGGATCGCCTGGATCGACCGACTCGGCGAGGGGATGCTGCCCACTCGGGAGACCGTGCTGCAGGAGGGCGACATGCTGCACCTCGTGATGAGCGAGAGCAGCGCCGGCGGGGTCTACGACGTACTCAGCAACGGGCCGGAGGAGGACTGATGCGCGTCGCCATCGCAGGAGCAGGGGCCGTCGGCCGCTCGATCGCCCGTGAGCTGATCGGCAACGGCCACGACGTCCTGCTCATCGACAAGGAGCCCTCGTCGATCAAGCCCGACCGGGTGCCCGACGCGGAGTGGCTGCTCGCCGACTCCTGCGAGCTGTCCTCCCTGGAGGAGGCCCGCCTGCAGGACTGCGACGTGGTCATCGCCGCGACCGGTGACGACAAGGCCAACCTGGTCACCTCGCTCCTGGCCAAGACCGAGTTCGGGGTCCCCCGCACCGTCGCCCGGGTCAACCACCCCAACAACGAGTGGCTGTTCTCCGAGGCCTGGGGCGTCGACGTCAACGTGTCCACCCCGCGCATCATGTCGGCGCTGGTCGAGGAGGCCGTCACGGTTGGCGACCTCGTGCGGCTGTTCACCTTCCGCAAGGGCAACGCCAACCTCGTGGAGATGACGCTCCCGCTGGACTCGCCGTACGTCGGCAAGCCCTCGGGCCTGGTCCCGTTCCCGGAGAACTGCGCGCTGGTGACGATCCTGCGCGACGGGCAGGTCTACACCCCCGACCCCGACCAGCCCATCGAGGCCGGGGACGAGCTGCTGTTCGTGGTGCCCTCCGACGTCGAGGAGGAGCTCGAGAAGATGCTGGCGCCGAGCGAGCACGGCGACCGGCCCCGCGGCTCCGCCTGACCGAAGCTGCCCGGACCTCTCAGGCGGCGGGTGGCTCGGACGCCGGCTCGACCGGCGTCCGGTCGCGGGTGAGCAGCCACAGCATCCCGAGCAGCGCGGCCACCTGCAGGGGCCACCCCATCGCCAGCTTGGCGGCGCCGAGCGCGGCCACTGCCGAGTCCTTGGACCACCACTCGTTGCGCCCGGCGAGGTAGATCGGCGTCTGCACCACCACGCGGACCAGGCAGGGAAGCGCCAGCAGCCACGTCAGCTGGCTGCAGAGCCGCACGACGTTGCGGTCGCGGTGCCACTCGGTCGGGTCACCGGTGACGCTGCCGACGAGGAACCCGATCAGCGGCCAGCGGATCACGATGGTGAAGATCATCACCGCGCCGTAGACGGCGTTGTACAGCAGGCCCGGCAGGAAGTAGGCCAGCGCCTGGTCGCCCTCGTCGCCGCCGCCCCGGGCGGCGCGCCACGCGAACAGGGCGCCGATGCCGATCCCGACCAGCGAGTTGAGCACGAACTGCGGCGTCGACCCCTGGGCCACCCGGACGACGAGCAGCACGACCGCGAACGCCACGCTCACCACGATCGCCAGCCGGAGGTCGTGCACGGTCAGGAACAGCACCGTGAAGGTGATCGTCGGCACCGCCGCCTCGAGCATCCCGCGGGTGCCGCCGAGCGCGCGCGCGAGCTGGCGACGGATCACCTGCTCGACGGTCTCGGCCGACACCTCGGCGGCGGCGTCCCCCGAGCCGGCCTGGCCTCCGGTCACCGGGGCCTCAGCTCGTAGCGCGGGTTGTACATCACCCGGACGTCGTCCTGGACGCCGATGCGCCCCTGCACCCGGATGCCGCGGCCGGGCGAGACGCCACCGATGCGCCGCCGCCCGAGCCAGACGAGGCTGATGGAGCCGGTGCCGTCGTAGAGCTCGGCCTCGAGGGCCGGCACCCCGCCGCGGGGCCGGAGCGTGACCGTCTTCAGCGTGCCCTGGACGATGATCCGCTGCCGGTCGGGGGCGTCGGCGATGGTGACCAGTCCGGCCTTCTCGGCGTCACGGCGCAGCTCGTTGGCCTCCGCACGGTCCTGGCTGGCCCACCGGCTGAGGGAGGCCAGCAGGCGGCTCTTGTGCTCGGGCATGGACCGCAGCGTAGTCAGTGGGCGGTCACTCGACGCGACGCGCCTCAGGCGGCAGGCGCAGCGGCAGCGGCGCGCCGGGAGGCATCGCCTCGCGGCCCCGGCGCACGACGACCTGGCGGATGGTGTCCTCCCAGGTGCCGGCGAGCTCCTCCTCCAGCGCGGGGCGGCCCATCAGGGTCGCGCGCAGCAGCCACGTCGGCCCCTCGTGGCCCATGATCCGGCTCGGCTGGGTGGCCTCCTCCCCCTCGGGGGTCTGGACGGGCATCATGCAGATCAGCTCGGTGCCGAAGCTGCCCTCGCGCTCGTCGGAGGTGCCACCCATCCGGGCCATCTCCGCGGCGATGCGCGGACGCAGCTCGTCCCAGGCGCCGCCGCCCCGGGAGGCGGCGAACGCGCGCAGCTCCAGCGCCCCCTCCTCGCCGACGAGGACGACGGCCATCACGTCGCCGCTCTCCTCGTCCACCTGGAGCTGCAGCTCCATCGGGCCCCCGGGGCGCACCAGCAGGCTGCCCAGGTCGACGCACTCGAGCTCCTCGACGTCGACCTCGGAGACGTCGAACGGACCGGTGCCCGAGCCGGCGCCCGGCTCGCGCTCGGTGTCTCCGGACCCCGTCCCCGCCGGGGACACGACGTCCTCGGGAGCCTCGTCCTCGGCAGACTCTCCGCCTGACCTGCGCCCGAACCTCACGTCGTTCCTCCCGCCCCGGTCCACTCCGGGTGCTGTGTCGTCTGGTGCCCGCCGTCCGCGGGGACGCTCTCGTGCGCAGCGGCCGTGGAGAACCCGCCCGTCGAACCGTAGCCGCCGGCCCCGCGCGAGGACTCCGGCAGGTCGGTCGCCTCCACGAACGTGGCGGTCTCGAAGCGCTGGACGACCAGCTGGGCGATCCGGTCGCCCCGCCGGACCTCGAAGGCCTCGTGCCGGTCGGTGTTGACCAGGCAGACCTTGACCTCGCCGCGGTAGCCGGCGTCGATCGTGCCGGGCGCGTTCACGATCGAGATCCCGTGGCGCGCCGCGAGCCCGGAGCGCGGGTGCACCAGGGCGACGTACCCCTCGGGCAGGGCCATCGCGATCCCCGTGGGGACCAGGGCGCGCTCGCCGGGCGCGAGGGTCAGGTCGACCGCGGAGCGCAGGTCGGCACCGGCGTCACCCGGGTGGGCGTACGACGGGAGCGGCAGCTCCGGGTCGAGGACCCTGATCGAGATCTCCACCATGTCTGGCGACCCTACCCGCGCTCCGGACGGGGCCGGGTGACAGGCTAGGAGCGTGCCCGTGCCCGACTCCGCCCCCCGCACCGGCGCCTACTCCGAGCGCCTCTACGTGCCGCTGCGCTGGTGGGTCCAGGCGACGATGCTGCTGGCCAGCCTCTGGCTGGCGTTCGTGGTGGCGATGCCCGCGTGGGCGGCCTGGGCGGCGACCGGGGTCCTCGTGCTGGTCACGGTGGCCCTGCTCCTCTGGGTCGGCAGCGCCCGGGTGGCGGTGCACGACGGCGTCCTGCGCGCCGGGCGGGCCCACATCGCGGTCGAGCTGCTCGGAGCCGTCGAGCCCCTCGACGCCGAGGAGACCCGGCGCGTGCACGGCGTGGACGCCGACGCCCGGGCGTACCTGATGACGCGTCCCTACCTCAAGCGCGCGGTCAGGATCGACGTGGCCGACCCCGCCGACCGGACGCCGTACTGGCTGGTCTCCACGCGCCGCCCCCACGAGCTGGCCGCGGCCCTCACCGCAGGCAGCCTGCAGGGTACTGACTAGGGTTTGTGGGTACCCGAACTCCACGAGACGGCACCACGCGAAAGGCAGACATGGCCAAGGACAAGTCCAAGGACAGCTCGAAGGTCTGGTCGATCTTCTCGCTCGCCGCCGCACTGCTCGGCGCCACGGTGGCGCGCAAGAGCCTGACTGCGGCGTGGCAGAAGTCGACCGGCAAGAACCCGCCAGCCAACCCGGCCGACCCCGACGTCCAGATCTGGGAGGCGGTGCTCTGGGCCGCCGTCAGCGGCACCGTCGTGCAGCTCGCCCGGATGCTGGCGACCCGCCGTGCGGCGAACTACTACGCCAAGTCGACCGGCCACCTTCCCCCCGGGCTGGGCAAGGACGACCAGGACGCCGAGAAGGCCGACGCCCCCACCGCCTGAGAATCCCCAGACACAGCCAACAGGGCCGTCCCCGATCGGGGACGGCCCTGTTGTGTTGCCCGTGACGTCTGCCTGTGCGGTCGTCCGCAGGACTTCCCTGCGGCAGCCTCAGGCGCAGTCGCGACAGATGAGCTTCTTCTCGTCAGCCAGCTGGCTGCGGTGGTGCACCAGGAAGCAGCTCATGCAGGTGAACTCGTCGGTCTGCTTGGGCTTGACCTCGACGGCCAGCTCCTCGTGCGAGAGGTCGGCCCCCGGCAGCTCGAACGACTCTGCGGCCTCGGCCTCGTCCTCGTCGACCTTGCCCGAGTTCTTGTCGTGACGGCGCGCCTTGAGCTCCTCGAGGCTGTCCTCGTTCTGCTCTTCCTCGGTCTTGCGCGGTGCGTCGTAGTCGGTTGCCATTCGTTTCTCCTGCTCCCCAGTCCCATGTGGTCCCGGGCGTTCGGCCGGGCCTTGAACCCAGTTGCGAGCCCCGGCGCTCGTAGCCGCTCCAAGTCCGTGTGTCGGGCGCGATTGTGCACTAGTCGCGGCGATTGTGCACACCCGCTCCAAGCGAGCAGGTCCGCGCCCTGCGGACGACCGGGTGAACGCGCGCGCACGGCTGGTTGTTCCCGGCCCCCCGACACCGTTCCGCGAGCGGTCAGTCGTCCGGTTTGCCCCGGAATCCGCAGCGTACGACGAGGTCGGCGAACGCCGTCCACCCGGGGGTCGGGGCGCACACCAGCAGGTCCCGCCCGCCGGCCGTGGTCCAGACCTCGAACCGCGCGCCGGCCTCGACCGCGACCAGGCCGCCGGCCGCGTGGTCCCACAGGTGGGCGCCCTCCTCCACGTAGGCGTCGACCTGTCCGGAGGCGACCGCGCACAGGTCGAGGGCACAGGAGCCGAGGCGGCGTACGTCGCGCACCTGCGGGAGCATCGCGGCGACGCTGCGGGCCTGGCGCTCGCGCACAGCGGTCTCGTAGTTGAAACCCGTCGCGACCAGCGACTCCGACAACGGCGGGGTGCTCCGGACGCGGATCGCAGTGCCGTTGCAGGTCGCTCCCCCGCCCAGCGTGGCGGCGTACTCCAGGTCCAGCGCGGGGTTGTGCACCACCCCGGCCACCACCCGGCCGTCGACGGCGGCTGCGATCGAGACGGCGTACTGCGGCAGCCCGTAGAGATAGTTCACGGTGCCGTCGATCGGGTCGACGATCCAGCTGACGCCGGAGGAGCCGGCGACGTCCTCGCCCTCCTCCCCCACCAGGCCGTCGTCGGGCCGGGCGGTCAGCAGACGGTCGCGCACCAGGTCCTCGCTCGCGCGGTCGGCCTCGGTGACCACGTCGATGGGGCTGGACTTGGTGTCGGCGACCTCGACCCCGGCGGCCCGGAGGCCGACCACGAGCGCACCGGCCTCCCTCGCGGTGGCCACCGCGAGGTCGAGGAGCGCGCGGAGGTCCTCGTCGGCGAGGTTCGCGGCGGCGTTGCCGGTCACCACGCCTCAGTCCCGCCCGCAGAGCGCGGGCTTGTACCCCCGCGGGTTGGGGCAGCAGCCCGCCGCGCAGACGTCCCAGGTCGCCTCGGTGCCGACGGCCGCCCGCAGCGGCGCCTCACCGCGCTCGACGGCGCCGCGCTCGAGGAGGAGGTCACGCACCATCGCCACGAACCGCGGGTCGACACCGGCCGTGGCGGCCCGCACGAACGGCAGCCCGATCTCCTCGGCGGTCGCGCGCGCCTCGGTGTCGAGGTCGTAGATGACCTCCATGTGGTCGGAGACGAAGCCGATCGGCACCACCACGACCCCCGGGACCTCGCGGGCACGCAGGTCGCGCAGGTGGTCGTTGACGTCCGGCTCCAGCCACGGCACCTGCGGCGGACCCGAGCGCGAGCAGAAGACGAGGTCCGAGGGGTAGCGGTGCCCGGTCTCCTCGCGCACCCGCTCGACGATCTCGGCGGCCACGACCCGGTGCTGGGCGACGTAGGCGCCGCCGCGCGGTCCGCTGGCGTCGTTCATCGCGACCGGGATCGAGTGGGTGACGAACACGATGTGCCCGCCCCGCCGAGCCTCCTCGGGCAGCTCGGCCATCGCCGCCAGGGTCGCGTCGACCATCGGCTCGACGAACCCGGGGTGGTTGAAGTACTGCCGCAGCCGGTCGATCCGCGGCGCGCCGGGCACCTCGGCCACGGCGGCCGCGAGGTTCTCGCGGTACTGCCGGCACCCGCTGTAGGAGGAGTAGGCGCTGGTGAGCAGTGCCGCCGCCCGGGTGACGCCGTCGGCCTTCATCTGCGCGAGGGCGTCACGGAGGAACGGGTCCCAGTTGCGGTTGCCGAAGTAGACCGGGATCTTGACGCCGTTGGCCGCGAGGTCGTCCTCGATCGCCGCGACCAGCTCGCGGTTCTGGTCGTTGATCGGGCTGCGCCCGCCGAAGGAGAAGTAGTGCTCGCCGACCTCCTCGAGCCGCTCGTCGGGGATGTTCTTCCCTGCGGTGACGTTGCGGAGGAACGGGACGACGTCGTCGGGCTTCTCCGGCCCCCCGAAGGAGACCAGCAGCAGGGCGTCGTACGGCCGGGCGTCAGGCATGGGGACAGCCTAGGAGCAGGGGTGGCACGGCCGCCGCCGGCGGTGCACCGGTCTCCTGCGGGGTCTCCGTCGGTGTCTCCTAGGGTTGGCCGGTGCTGAACTCCTACCGGCGGGTCTTCGCCCACCCCGGCGCGTTCGCCTTCTCCGCGACCGGGCTGGTGGCCCGGCTGCCGATCTCGATGATGACGCTCGGGATCGTCCTGCTCGTCAGCACGCTCACCGGGTCCTACGCGCTGGCCGGGCAGGTCTCGGCGGCCTACATCGTCGGGAACGCCGCGTTCGCCGTGCCGCACGGGCGGCTGGCGGACCGGTTCGGCCAGCGGCGGGTGCTGTACGCCGACTCGGTGGTCTTCGCGGTCGCCACCTCCCTGATGGTCGTCTCGATCACCCAGGAGTGGCCCCTGGTCTGGCCGCACCTGTCGGCCGCCCTGGCCGGGGCGGCGATCCCCCAGATCGGCACGATGGTCCGGGGCCGGTGGGCGCACCTGCTCGAGCTCGACAGCGAGCGGCACACCGCCTTCGCCGTGGAGAGCGTGGCCGACGAGGTCGTCTTCGTCACCGGGCCGGCGCTGGTCACGCTGCTGGCCACCGCGTGGGCCCCGCAGGCCGGGATCCTCGTCGCACTGGTCGTCGGGACCCTCGGCGCCCTGGCCCTTGCCCTGCAGCGGCGCACCGAGCCGCCGGCGCACCCCCGGGATCCGACCGTCGTGCGCAGCCCGATGCCGTGGGCGCTGCTGGTGCCGCTCACGGTGGGCGCCACCGCGCTGGGCGCCCTGTTCGGGGCGCTGGAGGTCGCCACGGTGGCCTTCGCGGGCGACGCCGGACGCACGTCGCTCTCGGGGCTGATGCTGGGCGCCTTCGCCCTCGGCAGCCTGGTCGCCGGCGTGGTCGCCGGCGCGATGACCTGGCGCCGGGGGCCGTTGCCGCGGGCGCGGATCGGGATGGGGCTGCTCGCCGTCGGCACGGTCTCGCTGCCGTTCCTGCCGGGGCTGGTCACGCTGACCGTCGCGCTGTTCGTCACGGGCCTGGCCCTGGCCCCGACGCTGATCGCGCTGTTCTCGCTGATCGAGGCGGCGGTGCCGCGCTCCCGGCTCAACGAGGCGATGGGGTTCGTGCAGACCGGGGTGAGCGCCGGCATCGCGCCGGGCGCCTGGCTGGCCGGCGTCGTGGCCGACGAGCACGGCGGCTCGGACGCCTTCTGGGTGTGCACGGTCTCCGCCGTGCTCGCCGCGCTCTCGGGACTCGCGGTGCGCCACTCGGGCCGGCGGCCGGAGCCGGGACCCGAGCCGGCGACGTCCTACTCGGGGGCCTGAGCCGGCCGTCCTGCGGGATCGGCGCCCTCGGCCAGCAGCGCGAACGACACCAGCCAGTGCGTCGACATCAGGTCGCCCTCGACGATCTGCTGCTGCGCCGAGGCCACCTGACGGGTCGCTGCCGCGAGCGCCCGCCCGCGCCGGTCCGCGTCGAGGTGGCCGGCCAGCGTCCGCAGCAGCCACGCGCGCGACAGGGCGAGCCCGAACAGGTGCACCATCTTGCCGTCGGTCGGGTCCCGCACCTCGGGCACGGACAGGAGCGGGTCGTCCTCGGCGGCGAGACCGGGGAGGAAGCCGGCCAGCCACGCCTCCAGCTCGGCGGCCGGCAGCACCCGGCGCATCAGCTCGGCCTCGCACAGGCCCGGGGAGAGGAAGTCCTCCCCGCTCGGCTCCCAGGACGTGGGCCAGTCGCGGTCGGCGGCGTACCACTCGCGCGCCCGGGCCGCGACGGCGTCGACGACGTCGGTGCGACCGAGCCGCCCATAGGCGTCGGAGGCCAGCGCCAGCGCGAACGCGGTGTTGGCGTGGACGCCGTGTCGCACCGGGTGCACCAGCCTCGGCAGCCACGCCAGGAGGTGGTCGGCGACGACGTCGGCCACCGGTGCCGTCGCCGCGCGCCACCGGGTCGCCTCCGCCAGCGGGATCGTGTGCACCTCGGCGGCGAGCATCGCGGCCCACGCCCAGCCGTAGGGGCGCTCCCACCCCGGGTGCGCGCGCAGGTAGGCCGCCTCCGCCCGCCCGTGCTCCGGGGTCAGCCGCTCGTCGAGCGCCGCCCGCACCCGGCTCGCCAGCGGGTCGCCCAGCTCGGCGCCGGCCTCCCCAAGCAGGCGGACGGCCGACCACTGCATGTGCACCGAGGAGTGCCAGTCGAAGCTGCCGTGGAACGCCGGGTGCAGGCGCGCGGGGGTGACGTCGACGTCGTCCGGGCCGAGCGAGACGTGGCCCGACGACCACGGGTGCTCGGTCGTCAGGACCTCGAGCACGGTCTCGGCCCACGCCGCCGCCCACGGCTCTGCCCACGAGGGCGCGGAGGTACCGGGGCGCTGCACCCCACCAACCTAGGGACCACGAAGGACCCGCCCCCGCCGGGGTGGGGCTAACCTGCGCTGCATGCCCACATGGACCAACTGGGCGGGTCTGACGAGAGCGCACCCGACCCAGGAGCTGAGCCCCCATGACGCCGGCGAGGTCGCGGACGCCGTGGTGGCCGCGCGGCACCAGCACCTCGCCGTGAAGATGCCGGGCACCGGCCACTCGTTCACCGACATCGCCGCGACCGACGGCCTGCTGCTGCGGCCCGACGGCCTGCGCGGCGTGGTGGCCGTGGACCGCGAGAACATGACCGTCACCGTGCGGGCGGGCACCACGCTGCGGGAGATGAACGCCGCGCTGGAGCGGCTCGGCTTGAGCCTGCACAACATGGGCGACATCCAGGAGCAGACCGTGGCGGGCGCCATCTCCACCGGCACCCACGGCACCGGCGGCCAACGGGCCTCGCTGAGCGCCCAGGTCTCCGGGCTGGAGCTGGTCACCGGCGACGGCACCCTGCTCACCGCGGACGCGACCGAGAACGCCGACGTCCTCGACGTGGCCCGCGTCGGCCTGGGTGCCCTCGGCGTGCTCACCTCGGTCACCTTCGACGTCGAGCCGCTGTTCGTCCTCGAGGCCGTGGAGGCCCCGATGCGCTGGGACGAGGCGCTCGCGAGCTTCGACGCGATGGCCGAGGAGAACCACCACTTCGAGATGTACTGGTTCCCCCACACCGACCGCCTCCTGACCAAGCGCAACAACCGGACGATCGACGAGGCCGAGCCGCTGTCGAGGTCGCGGGCGTGGTTCGAGGACGAGTTCCTCTCCAACCGCGTCTTCGGCTGGGCCAACCGGCTGGGCAACGCCCGGCCGAAGATGATCCCCCGGATCAACGCCATCGCCGGCCGCGCGCTGGGCGAGCGCCGCTACAGCGACGTGCCGCACAAGGTGTTCACCTCCCACCGCGGGGTGGTCTTCCGCGAGATGGAGTACGCCGTGCCGCGGGAGGTCGGGCTCGAGGCCCTCCGCGAGGTCCGCGCGCCTGCTCGACCGCGGCGACTGGCGGATCAGCTTCCCGGTCGAGGTGCGGGTGTGCCCTGCCGACGACGTGCCGCTGTCCACGGCGTACGGGCGCGACACGGTGTTCCTCGCCTTCCACACCAACGCGCGGACCGACCACCGCGGCTACTTCGCGGCGGTCGAGGAGATCCTGCGCGGCTACGACGGCCGGCCCCACTGGGGCAAGCTGCACACCCGGACCGCCGAGGACCTCGCGCCCGCCTACCCGCGCTGGCGGACTTCCAGGCGATGCGGGACCGGATCGACCCGGACCGGGTCTTCACCAACGCCTACCTGGAGCGGGTCCTCGGGCCCTGAGCCTGCCCTCAGACGCTGGCCGGCCCCTTCGGCAGCGGCGCCTGCCAGCCGCGCCGCAGCGCCAGCACGCGCAGCCCGAAGCAGAGCACCACCGCCGGGGAGGGCGACGACCACCAACGGCTGGCCCAGCCCCGCGGCGAGCACCGCCCAGGTCGCGCCGAGCAGCGCAGGGGTGGCGTAGAGCTCGCTGGAGAACACCGACCGGCACCCGGCCCGCCAGCAGGTCGCGCGCCATGCCGCCGCCGATCCCGGTCACCATCGCCCAACAGCGCCGCCGGGACCGGCCCGAGCCCGTAGTCCAGGGCCTTGAGCGCCCCGGTCACGCAGAACAGCCCCAGGCCCGCCGCATCGAAGACGTTGACCACCCGCTCCAGCCGTCCCACGGCGGGGTGGAACACGAAGGTGAGCAGCCCGGCCACGAGCGGCACCAGCAGGTAGCGCCAGTCGCGCAGCGCCGCCGGCGGCGTGGCGTCGATGAGGACGTCGCGCAGGAACCCGCCGCCGAGGCCGGTCGTCCCGGCCAGGACCAGCACCCCGAAGACGTCGAGCTGCTTGCGCACGGCGACCAGGCCGCCGGAGATCGCGAACACGAAGACGCCGCACGAGGTCGAGCACCAGCAGCAACGTGTCCTGTCCGTCCATGGACGAAGCGTAGGGACCGCCGTCGCGCCCGCCCGGCGACCGGCGCGTCGCCCGCTCGCCGCCGGTCGGCGCTGAAGTAGGCTCGGCGCGCAGGTGCGATGCGAAGGAGCGGCGAGGATGCAGGACCTCACCCCGGTGGGGCTGAGCCAGGACGGCCGACGGCTGCTCCTGGTCAGCCCGGCGGGCGAGGAGTTCGCCGTTCCCGTCGACACCCGGCTGCGCGCCGCACTGCGCGGCGAGAACGCTCGACTCGGCCAGTTGGAGATGAAGATGGAAAGCGCACTGCGCCCCCGTGACATCCAGGCGCGCATCCGCGCGGGCGAGTCCCCCGAGGACGTCGCCGCCGCCGCGCAGACCACCGTCGAGGCGATCATGGGGTTCGCCACCCCGGTGCTGGCCGAGCGCGCCCACGTCGCCCAGACCGCCCTGCGCGCCTCGGTCCGCCGCCGCTCCGGGGAGTCGTCCTCGGCCGGCCGGACCCTCGGCGAGGCGGCCGAGCTGTTCTTCTCCGACCACGGCCTGCACGACGAGGACGTCGAGTGGGACGCCTGGCGCCGCACCGGACGGCCGCTGGGCCCTGGTCGCGACGTACGCCGTCGCCGGTCGGCCGCGCACGCGCCGAGTTCACCCACGACCTGCCCGGCCGCTACGTCGTCGCCGAGAACGACGAGGCCCGGATCCTCACCGGCGAGCTGCGCGAGCCCGACCCGGCCGCGCCGGCCGGGCGGGCGCTGCCGGACGCCGCCGCGGCGGCTGAGCCCGGTGCCGCCCAGGACGAGCTGCCGCTCGGCGACGACGCGATCGAGCTGGTCCGCGACCGGGCTTCCGGCCGGAGGACGAGCCGGACGCGCCCCCGCGAGGCGCACCGGCCGACGACCGGGCACGCGGCCGGACTTCGCCACGGTGGCCGAGCCGGACGCCGGACCCGAGCCGACGGCCGCCGACCCGGTGGCGCCCGCGGCCCCGGCGACCCGTCCGAGGTGGCGGTCCCGGTGGAGACCGCCGACGCGGACTGGATGGTCGCCGAGCCGGCCCCTCCCCGAGCGACCGCGGCCGGAGGCGGCAGGCCGAGCGACCGCCGCGACGACCGGAGCAGGCTCGGGAGCGAGCCCGGCGACCAGCCGCTGCCCGGGACGAGCCGGCAGCCCGAGGCCCGGAGCACCGACCCCGGGCGAGACGGAGTCCGAGTCCGATTCCGCGTCTGAGTCCGGGTCCAGGAAGCGGCGGCGGCGAAGAAGAAGAGCCGCTCCTCGGTGCCCGTCGCTGGGACGAGATCATGTTCGGCGGCGGCAAGGGCGAGTGACCCCGCCTGCGGCTCCACGGGCCCTGACGCCGGCGCTCCCGACGGGATGCAGCGTACCATATATCGGCCCGAGCGCGTGACCCGGCGCTCCGCGGCGAGTTGAATGACGGCACAGACACTCCCGACCTGCGAGAGCGGTGCATCCCACCATGGCCTACTTCGTCACCGGCGCCACCGGCTTCATCGGCCGCTACCTCGTCCAGGAGCTGGTGGACAACCGCGAGGGCGAGATCTTCGCGCTGTGCCGCGAGGGCTCCCTGGGCCGGCTCGAGACGCTGATCGAGGAGTGGGCAGCACGGCGGCGACGGCGTCGGTCCCCGGTCGATCGGTGACCTCGGCGAGCCCGACCTCGGGGTCGACCCCGAGTGGATCGAGGCAGCACGCCGGCGAGATCGAGCACTTCTTCCACCTCGCCGCGATCTACGACATGACGGCCTCGGACGAGATGAACGAGACGATGAACGTCGGCGGCACCCGCAACGCGATCGGGCTGGCCGGCCGAGCTCGAGGCTGGCCACTTCCACCAGGTCTCCTCGGTGGCGGCGTCCGGCGACTACCACGGCGTCTTCGACGAGACCATGTTCGACGAGGGCCAGCGGCTCCCCTCGCCGTACCACCGCACCAAGTTCGAGTCCGAGAGCATCGTGCGCGAGGAGTGCCCGGTGCCGTGGCGGGTCTACCGCCCGGCGGTGGTGGTCGGCCACTCCGAGACCGGCGAGATGGACAAGATCGACGGCCCCTACTACTTCTTCCCGCTGCTCAAGCGGCTGCGGGACACCATGCCCGGCTGGATGCCGCTGCTGGGGGTCGACCTCGGGCGACACCAACGTGGTGCCGGTCGACTACGTCGCGCGCGCGATGGACCACATCGCACACAAGCCCGACCTCGACGGCCAGGCGTTCCACCTCGTCAACCCCGAGCCGATCCCCACGGTCGAGCTGGTCAACATCCTCGCGGCCGCGGCCAGGGCCCCGCGCTTCGCCGTACCCGTGGACCGCAGCGTCACCGCCCGGCTGCCGATCGGCGCTGCTCCCCCGCCAGCTGCGCCCCTCCTCGCTGCTGGGCGCGGCCCTGCGCACCCCGCCGGTGCACGCGGCGCTGGATCAGACCATCGGACGACTGGGCATCCCGCCCGAGGTGCTCGAGCCACGTCTCGTTCCCCTCGGTGTTCGCCTCCCGGTCCACCGAGAAGGCGCTCGCCGGGCTCGGGGATCTCGGTGCCCGACCTCGAGTCCTACGCCTCCACCCTGTGGTCGTGGTGGGAGGAGATGCTCGACGACTCGATCAGGAGCGACACCGCCGCGCTGCGCGCGCTGGCGAACAAGACCGTCGTGATCACCGGTGCGTCCTCCGGCATCGGCCTGGCCACCGCCGTCCAGGTCGCCAAGGCCGGCGCGATCCCGATCCTGGTGGCCCGGGGCCGGCAGAAGCTCGAGGCGACCCGGCGCAGGATCGAGCGGCAGGGCGGCACGGCGTACGTCTATCCGTGCGACCTCTCCGACCTCGACGCGATCGACGCGCTCACCAAGGAGCTGCTCAAGGACTTCGACCACATCGACTTCGTGGTCAACAACGCCGGCCGCTCCATCCGGCGCTCGCTGAGGCTGAGCGAGGACCGGTTCCACGACTTCGAGCGGACCATGCAGCTCAACTACTTCGGCGCCATCCGGCTGGTGATGGGTCTGCTGCCGCGGATGCGCGAGCAGAAGTCGGGCCACGTCGTGAACATCTCCTCCATCGGGGTGCTCACCAACCCGCCGCGGTTCTCGGCGTACGTCGCCTCCAAGGCCGCCCTCGACGCGTGGAGCAACGTCGTGTCCAGCGAGCTCGTCGGGCGACGGCATCTCCTTCACCAGCGTCCACATGCCGCTCGTGCGCACGCCGATGATCGCCCCGACCAAGATGTACGACCGGTTCCCGGCGATCACCCCGGCGCAGGCGGCGGGCAAGGTGATCGACGCCCTCGTCGAACGGCCGCACGAGATCAACACCAAGACCGGCACGCTCGGCGCGCTCGCGCACACCCTGGCCCCGAAGGCGTCGTTCCGCGTGCTGCACGTCGCCTACCAGGTCTTCCCGGACTCCTCGGCCGCGCGGGGCGAGGCCGCCGCCGAGGGCCGGACCGAGAGCCTCAGCATCCAGCGGATGCTGTCCCAGGCGCTCAAGGGCGTCCACTGGTAGGGTCCTGCGCGTGCTGAACCTGTGTTGTCGCTGTCGCTGACACCAGCCACCGGGCTGGTGCACTCCGCCGATCCCGCCCGACAGCCCCCAGGAACCTCAGCCAATGACCTCCTCCTCCGGCCTCACCTTCGCCAGCTGGACCCGCGCCCTGACCGCGCGCGGCTACGCCGTCCTCCCCACCAGCCACGCGGTGCCCGTGTCGCTGTGGCTGCGCGAGGGTGACGCCCCCGACGCCCGGGTCCTGCACTTCAGCGCCCGCGGCACCCGCCTCCGGCTGGCTGCCTACCGGGCCAGTGACCTGACCACGCTGCTGCTCCGGGCCGCCTGCGACTGCGCCGAGCACCGCCAGGCGGGCGCCCGGGGCCGGGTCGTGCTGAACCCCGGCACCGTCCCCGTCGAGGAGCACGTGCTCGACGGAGCGCAGGTCTTCGGGTGGCGCGGCCACGAGGCGGCGCTGCTCCCGCTGACCGAGGCCGCCGGGATTCTCGAGAGCCTGCTCCCCCGCCTCGAGCCCGTCCTCGACCTGCCCCGCTCGGCGACGGCCTGAGGCGCTCGATGCGGATCTTCCACCTCGCCACGGCCGCCGACTGGGCGGAGGCGCTGCGCAGCGGTGAGTACACCACCTCGACGCTGGGCCGGACGCTGGCCGAGGAGGGCTTCCTGCACGCTGCCCGCGCAGATCAGGTCGCGGGCGTGCACGAGCGCTACTACGGCGACGTGACCGAGCCGCTCCTCGTCCTGACGATCGAGACCGACCTGCTGGACGTGCCGTGGCGCGAGGACCAGGTGGGCGCGGAGCGGTTCCCGCACGTCTACGGCCGGCTCGCCCCCGAGGCCGTCGTCTCGGCGGAGCCGTTCGAGTCCTGGGCCACGGGGCGGTCCGGGTCGGCGACCCACTCGCTCCACGAGCCCGGGTAGAGCGCGGCCTCGATGCCCGCGACCGCCAGGGCGAGGATGTCGTGGGTCGCGGTCACGCCCGAGCCGCAGTAGACCGCGACCGGACGGCCGGCCGCGTCGGCGTACACCTCGGCGAGCTCGACGGCGGCGCGGAACCGCCCGTCGGGAGCGAGGTTGCGCGTGGTCGGCACGTTGACCGCGCCCGGGATGTGCCCGGCCACCGGGTCCACCGGCTCGACCTCGCCGCGGAACCGCTCGGGGCTGCGCGCGTCGATCAGCACGCTCGTCCCGGCGAACGACAGCACCTCCTTCGTCACGAGAACGGGCAGAAGTCCCGGACGGACCGTGAAATCACCCCTCTGCGGCGACTTCTGCACGTCCGAGTGATCGAGCCCGGCCGCCAGCCACGCCGACCAGCCGCCGTCGAGCACGCGCACGTCGGGGTGGCCGGCCCAGCGCAACAGCCACCAGCACCGCGCCGCCGCTCGGCCACCCCAGTCGTCGTAGACCACGACCGGCCGGTCGGCGCGGACCCCGGCGGCGCGCATCGCCTCCTCGAGGACGGCCGGCTCGGGCAACGGGTGCCGTCCCGCGGGCCCGGGCGGACCGGCGAGGGCGGTGTCGAGGTCGACGTAGACGGCACCCGGGACGTGCCCCCGCGCGAACTCCGCCTCCCCCGACGGTCCGTCCATCCGGTAGCGGACGTCGAGGAGGGTGACGTCGTCCGGCAGCAGGGCGGCGAGCTCGTGCACGTCGATCAGCGGTCGGGAGGAGGAAGCCTGCATGGCATGATCCTCCCCGATGGCTGAACTCCAATTCTTCACCGGCACGATGGATTCGGGGAAGAGCACCCTCGCGCTGCAGACCAACCACAACCACGCCGCCCGTGGCCGGGTCGGCCGCATCTTCACCACCCACGACCGGGCCGGCGAGGCGATGATCTCCTCGCGGCTGGGCCTCACCCACGACGCGATCGAGGTCGACGAGGGGTTCGACTTCTGGCGCTACGTCGTGGACGAGCTCACCCACGGCGCCCGGATCGACTACCTGATCTGCGACGAGGCCCAGTTCTACACCGGCAGGCAGGTCGAGGAGCTCGCCAAGGTCGTCGACGAGCTGCAGATCGACGTGTTCGCCTTCGGCATCCTCTCCGACTTCCGCACCGCCCTGTTCGAGGGCTCCCGGCGACTCGTCGAGCTCGCGGACCGGATGAACGTGCTCCAGGTCGAGGCGCTGTGCTGGTGCGGCAAGCGCGCCACCCACAACGCCCGCACCGCCGACGGGGAGATGGTCACCGAGGGCGAGGTGATCGTCGTCGGCGACGTCGAGAACGACGTCCCCGCCGAGGTCTCCTACGAGGTCCTCTGCCGCGCGCACCACCGCCGCCGGATGACCGCCGCCCGCGCCCGCGCCATCTCGATGATCGCCGAGCCGCTGCCGTTCGCCTGATCGGTTTCCCACGGTCCCGTGGGAAACCGTCACTTCCCGGCATTGCAGCGGGCGGGAAGTGCTTGCTTCCGACGGGAGGCTGGTGCTGGCGTGGCGCCGTACGGCGCTCGCAAGTCGCTCAACCCGACGTCGACCCGGCCCGAACCCGACCCGGACCCCTCAGGCGACCAGGATCGGGATGTGCATCTCGCGGGGGGTCAGCGAGCCGTGCAGGCCGACGAGGGTCATCTCGTAGGCGAAGTCGCGCGAGCTCATCAGGGCCCAGCTGTCGTGGGCGGCGGCCACCACGTCGCCGAGCCGCGGGCGGACGTGCGGGTCGACCGTGCCGAACCAGCCGCGCTCGATGGCCTCGCCGCGGGTGAGCACGGTCGCCTTGTCGCCCAGGACGCCGCGCCAGGTCGCGGCGACGTCGTCGACGGCGTCGCCGTGGCAGTACACGTGGCGGAACCGCGCCTCCCCGCCGAGCAGGGTCACGCCGTCGCGCAGCTCGGGGTGGTCCTCGATGTCGACGTGGGTCGCCTTGGTCGAGTCGACCATCCCGTGGTCGGCCACGACGAGCAGCCGCACCTCGTCCGGCAGCGCGTCGCGCAGCTCCTGCACGTCCTCGTCGATGTCGCGCAGCTGGGCCCGCCAGCGCTGGGAGTCCACGCCCGCGCGGTGGCCGTGCCAGTCGAGGTCGCCGTCGTAGACGTAGGTGAGCGACGGCCGGCTCGCGGCCCCCGCGACCGCGCCGGCGATCCGCTCGGTGACGTCGTCGGCGCCGACGTAGGTCGCCCCGCGCTGGCCGCACCGCGTCAGCCCCGACCCGGCGAACTCGCGCTTGCTGACCACGCTGGTGTGCACGCCCGCGGCCTCGAGCCGGCTGAACGCGGTCGCGTTGGGCTGCCACTCCAGCGGGTCGACCGGCCGGTCCCAGAACAGCGAGTTCAGCAGCTGCCCGCTCTCCGGCACCCGCGAGGTGAACCCCACCAGGCCGTGCTGCCCGGGCGTGAGCGCGGTGCCCAGCGAGGTGAGCGAGGTCGCGGTGGTCGAGGGGACGCCGCAGGTCGCGGGCGGCTCGCCCAGCAGCGAGTGGAGGTACGGCGCCTGCGCCCGGTGCTCGGCCAGCAGCTCGTGCCCGAGTCCGTCGACCAGCATCACGACGTACGCCGGCGCCGGGGGCAGCACCAGCGACGTCTCGTGGAACCCCACGCTCACGCCGAGCGCGGTCCCGACCGCGGGCAGCACGTCGCCCAGCGTCCGGTCGGAGCCGTTGGCGGCGGCGTACCCGGGCTCGACGAAGCCGGACAGGTCCGAGCGGGGCACGGCCACCCTCAGCCCTGGGTGCGCGCGGAGAGACTCTCGGCGAAGACCAGCAGGTCCTCGACCGCAGTCGGGCCGTCGGCCGCGGAGCTGACCCTCAGCGAGAAGTCGTCGGAGACGAGCATGCCGGTGTAGCCGTGGTCGGCGTCGCAGTCGGGGTCGGCGCAGGCCGCGGGCTCGAGGTCGATCCGGTTCACCCCGCCCCAGCCGACGGTCAGCACGGCCTCGCTCGGGGTGGGCTGGCCCCCACCCGCGAAGCTGGCGGGGTTGGCGACCATCCGGTTCACCACGACCGAGCGCACGGAGGACAGCGTGATCGCCTCGGTCGAGGTCGAGGTGTAGGGCTCGGGCAGCAGGTCGTCGGGGGCGTGCTCGTCGGTGTGGCACAGGATCAGTCGGGTGTCGGTGAGGACCACGACCGTGATGTGGCGGCGCACCTCGTCGCGGTCGATGGTCGGCTCGTGGTGGACGAGGAACGACGCGACGTGCTCTCCGGCCACCGCGGACCGGACGCCCGCTGCCACCACCTGCGGGTAGTAGCCGGTCTTCTCGATCGCCGTGACGAGGTCGTCGAAGCGGTCCCTGGAGGTGACAGAACGCATGCGTTCAGTCTGTCACGACGCCGGCCGGGGCTCGGCGACGCTGCCGCGGGGGTGTGGACTCGGGCCCCGCTAGTCGCTGAGCGTGTCCCCCGGCGGGCGCCGAGAGCCGCCGCACGAACAGGTCCGAGCGCGGCTCACTCACCTGCTGCAGCTGTCCGGTCGCCCCGAGCACCCGGACGCCGTCGGTGGAGGCGTGCACGAGGATCAGGTCGAGCTGACTGACCTGGGGCAGGTCGATCTTGAGCTGGGCGACCCGGCGGATCAGCTCCTCCACGGCGGGTACGTCGACCTGCTCGCTGCCGCGGTAGCCGAACAGCAGCGGCGCCGCCTTGATCGAGCGGACCATCTCGGTGGCGTCGAGGGCGCTGATCGGCGGGATCCGGTAGGCGCGGTCACCGACGAGGTCGGTCAGCGCCCCGGAGACGCCGAAGGAGACCGCCGGTCCGAACAACGGGTCCTCGAGCCCGCCGACGGCCACGGGAATGCCGGGAGCGGCGGTCCGCTGCACCACGAACTCCGCGTCGGCGGGGTCGGTGATGATCCCCTTCAGCGAGGCCCACGCGTCGCGCATCTCTGCCTCGTTGTCGATGTTGCGCCACACGTGGGCGAGGTCGGGACGCTGGCGCAGCCGCTCGGCGGTGGCCTTGAGCACGACGTCCCAGCCGAGCCTCTCCCCGGCCGCGACCGCGTCCTCCTCGCTGGCGACGTGCACCCGCTCCCACAGGTCGATGCCGTAGTGGCCGAGCAGCGTGCGCAGCTCCTCGTCGTCGAGCTCGTGGCCCTCGGGGTGCTGCATCAGCAGCTCGTTGACCTGCCGCTTGGCGCCCTCGAGGTCGATGTCCTCGAGCACGCCGACCGAGTCGTCGTGCCGGTCCAGCCAGGCGGCGTACTCCGCGACGGCGGCCAGGGCGCGCACCGCCGCCTCGACCTCGGGGTAGGACGGCACCGACCCGCGGCCGGCGGTGTGACCGGCGAGGTCCGGGACCCGCAGCAGCTCGGGCACGCCCTCCCGGCCGAGGAAGGTGGAGACCAGCGGCTTGTCGGACTGCTCCCCCACCGCGGCGAGCACGTTGGCGACCTCCTCGCCGCCGGCGTCCAGGGCCGGGATGTAGACCGCGACCACGGCGTCGACGTGGTCGTCGTCGATGGCGGCGTCGAGGGCGTCCTCGAAGTCCTCGGCGGTGGCGTCGGCGCCCAGCGCGGTGGCGCTGGTGACGGTGAGCCCGTTGGCCGCCGCGGCGTCGACCGCGAGCAGGCCGAGGGCGTCGGAGTTGCCGACGATCGCGACCCGCGACCCCTTGGGCAGCGGCTGGTGGGCCAGCAGCTGGGCGACGTCGAACATCTTGTCGAGGGTGTTCACCTGGATGATCCCGGCCTGGCGGAACATCGCGTCGACGGCGTCGGAGGGGGCCGCGATCTGGCGCACGGCGTGGCCCATCGGGACGCCCTGGGTGGTGCGCCCCGAGCGCACCGCGACGATCGGCTTGACCCGGGAGACGCGGCGGGCGATCCGGGAGAACTTGCGCGGGTTACCGATGGACTCCAGGTAGAGCAGGATCACCTCGGTGGCGTCGTCCTCCTCCCAGTACTGCAGGAGGTCGTTGCCGGAGACGTCGGCGCGGTTGCCCGCGCTGACGAAGGTCGAGAGGCCGAGGCCGCGGCCGCGCACCTTCTCCAGGATGGCGGTGCCCAGCGCGCCGGACTGGCAGAAGAACCCCGCGCGCCCCCGCGGCGGCATCAGCCGGGCCAGCGAGGCGTTGAGCGAGACCTCCGAGGCGGTGTTGATCACGCCCAGGCAGTTCGGGCCGATCAGGCGCAGCCCGTAGGAGCGGGCGAGGCCGACGAGCTTGCGCTGCCGCTTGCGGCCCTCCTCGCCGGTCTCCGCGAAGCCGCTGGAGATGACGATCAGGCCGTGGACCCCCTTGGCGGCGCAGTCGAGGACGACGTCCTGGACGGCGTCGGCCGGCACCGCGACGATCGCGACCTCGACGTCGCCGGGGATGTCGCCCACGCTGGCGTACGCCGGCATGCCGGCCACCGCGTCCGCGGCGGGGTTGACCACGTAGACCCGGCCCGCGTAGTCGCCGAGCACGAGGTTGCGCACCAGCAGCGCGCCGATGGTGTCGCTGCGCCGGGAGGCGCCGATCACCGCGATGCTCTTCGCGTTGAGGAACGCCGCGATCGAGGCGGCCTCGGAGCGGTGCTCGCGAGCCGCGATCACGCCGATCGAGGTCTCGGTGGGGTCGATGTCGAACTCGAGGTGCATCACGCCCTCGTCCCAGCCGCCCTTGACCTGGTAGCCCTGCTCGCGGAACACCTGGATCATCCGGCGGTTGTCGGGCAGCACCTCGGCCACGAACCGGTCCACGCCGCGCTCGCGGCCCGCCTGCGCGAGGTGCTCGAGCAGGAGCTGGCCGATCCCGCGGCCCTGGTGCTCGTCCTGGACGAGGAAGGCGACCTCGGCCTGCCCCTTCTCGATCACGTCGTAGCGACCGGTCGCGATGATCTTCTCGCGCGACGGTCACCACGAAGGCCACCCGGTCGCGGTAGTCGACGTTCGTGAACCGCTCCACGTCGCGCGCCGAGAGCTGCGGCATGGGCGCGAAGAACCGGAAGTACTTCGACTGGGCGGAGACGTGGGCGTAGAACTCCACGAGCCCCTCGGCGTCCTCGGGCAGGATCGGGCGCAGGTGGGCGGTGCGTCCGTCGCGCAGGAGGACGTCGGCCTCCCAGTGCTGCGGGGTAGTCCCGGGGGGAGGCGGCCGGGCGGTCCGTGTCCTGAGCGGTCACGTCCTGAAATGTACCGTCCGGCCCCGGATCGGCGTGCCCCTCGACGGATCGCTGGGCGCGGTTGGGAGAATCCACCCATGGCCCGCCGTACTGCAGCACCGCCCCCTGAGGAGTTCGAGGAGCACATCGTCGACATCGACGTCGGCGACGAGATGCGGACCAGCTTCCTGGAGTACGCCTACTCGGTCATCTACTCCCGGGCGCTCCCCGACGCCCGCGACGGCCTCAAGCCGGTGCAGCGGCGCATCCTCTACGCGATGCACGACATGAGCCTGCGTCCCGACCGCGGCCACGTGAAGTCCTCGCGCGTCGTCGGCGAGGTCATGGGCCGCTTCCACCCGCACGGCGACGGCGCGATCTACGACGCGCTGGTGCGGATGGCCCAGTCCTGGTCGATGCGCCTGCCGACCGTCGACGGCCACGGCAACTTCGGGTCGCCCGACGACCCGCCCGCCGCGATGCGCTACACCGAGGCCCGGATGGCGCCCGCGGCCGTCGCGATGACCGGCACGATCGACGAGGACACCGTCGACTTCCGGCCCAACTACGACGGCCGCGAGCTCGAGCCGTCGGTGCTGCCGGCGGCGATCCCGCACCTCGTCGTCAACGGCGCCACCGGCATCGCGGTCGGCATGGCCACCAACATCGCGCCGCACAACCTCGTCGAGGTCGTGCAGGCGCTGCGCCACCTGATCAAGCACCCGAAGGCCGACCTCGACGCGCTGATGCGCTTCGTCCCCGGCCCCGACCTGCCCACGGGCGGCAAGATCATCGGCCTCGACGGGGTGCGCGACGCCTACGAGTCCGGCCGCGGCAGCTTCCGCATGCGCGCCACCGCCCGGATCGAGTCGGTGACCCCGCGCCGCAAGGGCATCGTGGTCACCGAGCTGCCCTACGGCGTCGGCACCGAGCGGGTGATCGCCGCGATCAAGAAGCTCGTGCAGGCCAAGAAGCTCCAAGGCATCTCCGACGTCAAGGACCTCACCGACCGCGAGAAGGGCCTGCGGCTCGTGATCGAGGTCAAGAACGGCTTCCACCCCGAGGCGCTGCTCGAGCAGCTCTACAAGAGCACGCCGATGGAGGAGTCCTTCGGCATCAACGCCGTCGCCCTCGTCGACGGGCAGCCGCGGACGCTGGGGCTCAAGGAGATGCTCGAGGTCTTCCTCGAGCACCGTTTCGACGTCGTACGCCGCCGCTCGACGTACCGCCGCGGGAAGGCCGCCGACCGGCTCCACCTCGTCGAGGGCCTGCTGCTCGCGATCATCGACATCGACGAGGTCATCCAGCTGATCCGGTCCAGCGACAACGCCGAGATCGCCCGCGGGCGGCTGATCGAGGTCTTCGACCTGACCGAGGTGCAGGCCAACTACATCCTCGACATGCCGCTGCGCCGGCTGACGAAGTTCTCCAAGATCGAGCTCGACAAGGAGCGCGACGAGCTGCTCCGCACGATCGCCGACCTCGACGACATCCTCGGCGACGAGGCGCGCCTGCGGGCCGTGGTCTCCGACGAGCTCGCCGAGGTGGCCAAGACCTACGGCACCCCGCGACGCACGGTCCTGCTGGAGTCCTCCGGGCAGACCACGACCGCCTCGGCGCAGCCGCTCGAGGTCGCCGACGACCCCTGCTACGTGTTCCTGTCCTCCAGCGGGCTGCTCGCGCGCACGACCACGCTCGACCCTCCCGGGGACGGCGGCGGCCGCACCCGCCACGACGTCATCGTCTCGGCGGTCACCGCGACCGCCCGCGGCGAGGTCGGCGTGGTCACCTCGGCCGGGCGCGTGGTCAAGCTCGGCGTCCTGGACCTGCCGACCCTGCCCGAGCACGGCCAACCACCCCAACCTGCAGGGTGGCGCACCGGTCGGTGAGTTCGTCACCCTCGAGGGCGAGCGGGTGCTCGCGCTGACCAGCTTCGCCCCGGACTCCGCCGGGCTGGCGCTCGGCACGCGGCAGGGCGTGGTCAAGCGGGTCAACCCCGAGCAGCTCTCGCCGCGACGAGTGGGACGTGATCTCGCTCAAGGACGGCGACGAGGTCGTCGGAGCCGTGGAGCTGCGCACCGGCACCGAGGAGCTGTGCTTCGTGACCAGCGAGGGGCAGCTGCTGCACTTCGGCGCGGCCGGCGTCCGGCCGCAGGGACGCTCCGGCGGCGGCATCGCCGGCGTGAAGCTCGGCGCCGGAGCCCGCGTGGTCTCGTTCACCGCGCTCGACCCGGCCGACGCCGTCGTGGTCACGGTCTCGGGGTCCTCCACGGCCCTGCCCGGCACCGAGGCGGGAGCGGTCAAGGTGACGCCGTTCTCGGAGTACCCCGCCAAGGGGCGCGCCACCGGCGGCGTGCGCTGCCACCGGTTCCTCAAGGGCGAGGACGGGCTGGTGCTCGCGTGGGCCGGCCCGGCTCCGGCGCGCGCCGCAGCGGACAGCGGCGCCCCCGTGGACCTGCCCGAGGCCGTGGGCCGCCGGGACGGCTCCGGGATCCCCGCCAGCCAGCCGATCGTCGCGGTGGCGCCGCCCGCCGCGCTGGCGCTCGACGCCCCCCAGACGACGGAGAGCGGGCGGGAGTGAGCCAGGACGGCGCGCCCGACCGCGCCGTCGACCCCGTCGGGCGGATCCTGCTCGGGCTGGCCGCGCTGTCGGTCGCCTTCGCCGCGGCCGACACCTACGTGGTGGTGCTCGCGCTGCCGGAGATGATGGCCGCCGCCGGGCTCTCCGCCGAGGACCTCCAGCGGGCCGCACCGATCATCTCCGGGTTCATGCTGGGCTACGTCGGGGCGCTGCCGCTCGTCGGCCGGGTGGCGGACCTGCGCGGACGCCTGCCCGTGCTGGTGGGCTCGCTGGTGGTGTTCTCGCTCGGCTCGCTGGTCACCGCTGCGGCGTACGACCTGCCCTCGATGGTGACCGGCCGGGTGCTCCAGGGCATCGGCGGCGGTGGCCTGCTCCCGGCCACGCTCGCCCTCGTCGCCGACCTGTACCCGCCGCGCCGCCGCGGCGTCCCGCTCGGGGTGGTCAACGGCATCCAGGAGCTCGGCAACGTGGTCGGGCCGCTCTACGGGGCGGTCGTCCTCACCTTCGGCACCTGGCGCGACATCTTCTTGATCAACCTCGCGGCCGGGCTCGTGCTGGCGGCGGTCATCCGGCGCGCCGGGGCCCGGCACGAGGCGACGGTCCGGCGCCGGGTCGACTGGCTCGGGCTGCTGCTCGTGACGGCGACCCTGGTGGCCGTGCTCCTCGTGATGCTCCAGCCCGAGCGCCTGACCGAGGACGTCGTCGCGGGCGTGGCGTTCCTGCCGGTCGTCGGCGGCAGCCGCTGGCTCTCCCCGCTCGCGCTCGCCGCCGTCGTGCTCGCCGCCCTGCTGGTGCTGCGCTGCCTCGCCGCTCGCGACCCGCTGGTCGACCTGCGGTCCTGGCGCGGCGTGCTCGCCAGGATCGACCTCGTCGGCGCGGCGCTGCTGACCACCGCGCTGGCCGGGGTCATCCTCGCCTTCGCGACCGCCGACCCCGAGGTCCAGGTGTTCTCCCCCGCCGGCCCGTGGCTGCTCGCGGCCAGCGTCGTGGCCGGGGCAGGCTTCTGGAGCCGCAACCGGAAGGTCGCCAACCCGCTGGTGCCGCCCGGCGCGCTCTCGGCGACCCCGGCGTGGGGAGCGATGGTGGTGAGCTTCTTCGTCGGGGGCGGCGTTGATCGCGGCGCTGGTCGACATCCCGATCTTCGCCCGCATCACGGTGTACGGCGACTCCCAGCTCTCCGCGGCCCTGGTGCTCGTGCGCTTCCTGGTGGGTCTTCCAGCGGGCGCCCTGCTCGGTGGCTGGGCCACGCACCGGCTGCCGGCGGGAGTGGTGACGGGAGTGGGCATGGCCGCGAGCGGCGCCGGCTTCCTCTGGATGTCGCGGTGGGGGCTGGAGTCGCTGCACGACCCGGTGGCGACCGTCCCGCTCGTCCTCGCCGGTCTGGGCGTCGGGCTGGCGATGCCGCCGACCAACGCCGCGCTGCTCTCGGCCACCCGGTCGGCCGAGCACGGCGTCGCCACGGCCCTGCTGGTGGTGGCCCGCACGATCGGGAAGCTCGTGGGGGTCAGCGCGCTGACCACGATCGGGCTGCGCCGCTACTACGCCGCCCAGGCCGACCTGCCGGCCCCGGGCGAGGTCTGCCCGGAGGGCCGGACGCGGTGCGCGGAGTACACCCGGATCCTGCGCGAGGCCGGGCTGGTCGAGCTGCACACGATCTTCCTCGGCGCCGCGGTCTGCTGCCTGGTCGCCGGCCTGGTGGCGCTGGTGGTGTTCCGCCGCGCCGACACCCGCGAGGTCGAGCCGTCCGCCGTACGCGGGCAGATCGGCTGAACCGTCCCCGCCCGTCTGACAGGCTGTGGCCATGACCAAGCGCCGCCTCGCCGCTCTCGCGATGGCGGTCCTGCTTCCCCTCACGGCATGCGGTGGCAACAAGGCGGACGAGCCCAGCCCGGAGAAGGTGCTCGCCGGGGCCAAGAAGCAGCTCGACGACGCCCGCAGCGTCCACCTCACCCTCGCCACGAAGTCGACGCCCTCCTCCGGCAACGGGGTGCTCGGCGCCGACGGCGTGCTGACCCACCAGCCGGCGTTCAAGGGCAACGTGAAGGTGATGCTCGGCGGCTTCAACGCCGACGTGCCCGTGGTCTCGGTGGGCGGCAAGGTGCACGCCAAGCTGCCGGCGACCGTGAGGTACGCCGTCATCGACCCCGCCGAGTACGGCGCCCCGGACCCCGCCGACTTCGCGGACCCGCGGCGGGGCATCCCCGGGCTGCTCCTGGAGGTGCAGGACCTCCAGCGGGGCGAGCAGCGGCGCAACGGCGAGCAGGTGCTCACGACCTACACCGGCACCCTGAAGGGGTCCGCCGTCGTCCCGATCATCCCCAGCGCCGACGCCAACGGGCGGTACGACGCCGTCTTCGGGATCGACGAGGACGGCCGGCTGGCCACGGTGAAGGTCACCGGCGAGTTCTTCTCCGGCGGCGGCGACGAGACCTACGACATGGCCCTCGACGACTACGACGAGGCGGTGCGGGTCACCGCCCCGTGAGCCGTCCTCGCCCCGACGGGGTGACGTGGCAGGCTTCTGCCATGTCCTCCCCCCTCGCCCCTCCCGCTGCCGGCCGCGCCCGCCTGCTCCTCGGTCTCGTGCTGGCCGCGGTCGCTGCTCCTCTCCGGCTGCGGCGAGTCCGCTCGGGCCGACGAGAAGAGCCCCGCGGAGGTGATGGAGCTGGCCAAGAAGCACTTCGACGACTCCGGCAGCGTCCACATCGCGCTGTCGACGAAGTCCACGCCGACCTCCGGCAACGGCGTGCTCGGCGCGACCGGCACCGTCACCCGCGCCCCGGCCTTCGAGGGCGAGGTCAAGGTGGTGCTCAGCGGGCTGACCGCGACGGTCCCGGTGACGTCGGTGGACGACAAGGTCTACGCCAAGCTCCCGCTGCAGACGAAGTTCGCGGTCATCGACCCCACCGAGTACGGCGCTCCCGACCCGGCCGACTTCGCCGACCCCGAGGCGGGACTCTCCGCCCTGCTGACGCAGATGGACGGTCTGGAGGAGGGTGACCGCACCCGCGCGGGCGACGAGGTGCTGACGACCTACACCGGGTCGGTGCCCGGCGAAGCGGTGAAGAAGATCATCCCCAGCGCCGACGCGAAGCAGAGCTACCAGACGCGCGTCGGTGTCGACGAGGACGGCTTCGCGCGGACCGTGCGCGTCACCGGGGTCTTCTTCAGCGGCAGCGACGAGGTGACCTACGACGTGGCGTTCGACGACTACGACAAGGACGTCGAGATCACCGCTCCCGCCGCCTGAGCGCCGTGACCAGGACAGCGGACTCGACCCCGGGAGCCGCCCGGCTGCTGCTGGGGCTGGCCGCCGTCGCCGTGGCGTTCGCCGCGGCCGACACCTACGTGGTCGTGCTCTCGCTGCCCGACATGATGGGCTCCGTCGGGCTGAGCGTGGACGAGCTGCAGCGAGCCGCCCCGATCGTGAGCGGGTTCCTGCTCGGCTACGTGGCGATGCTGCCCCTGATCGGCCGGATCGCCGACCTGCGCGGTCGCACGCCGGTGCTCGTCGCGGCGCTGGTCGTGTTCGCGTTCGGCTCGCTGGTCACCGCGGCGGCGTACGACCTCGGGAGCCTGGTGGCCGGCCGCTTCCTCCAGGGCGTGGGCGGAGGCGGGCTCGTGCCCGGTGACGCTCGCCCTGGTCGCGGACCTCTACCCCGCCGAGCGCCGCGGCGTGCCGCTCGGCGTGGTCGGCGCGGTGCAGGAGCTCGGCAGCGTGCTCGGTCCGTTGTACGGCGCCGTGGTCATCTCCTTCGGCGGCTGGCGCGACATCTTCTGGATCAACCTGGCCGTGGGTCTCGTGCTCGCCGCCGCCATCGTCACCCTCGCGCGGCGTACCTCCGTCGAGCAGCCCGCCCGGTCCGCTCGCCCCCGCGACTGGCCCGCCCTGGCGCTGCTCGCGCTCGCGCTGGCCGGGATGCTGCTGGTCATGCGCCAGCCGACCGGGGCTCGTCACCTCGGTCTCCCTGGGCGGGCCGTTCGTGCCGTTCAGCGACGGGCGGCTCCGTCTGGTTCTCCCCGCTGGGCGTGGTCACCCTCGCGCTGGTGGCCGCGCTGGTGCTGCGGCTCCTCCTGGCGGCCCACCCCCTGGTGGACCTGCGCGGCTGGGGCGGCTCGGTCCGCGAGGCCGACCTGGTCGGCGCGGGCCTGCTGTCGCTGGCGCTGGGCGGCATCATCCTGGCCTTCGCCACCGCCGACCCCGAGGTGCAGGTGTTCTCCCCCGCCGGCACCTGGTACCTCGCCGGCGCCGCCCTCGCCGCCGTCCTGTTCGGCTGGCACAACCGGCGCTCGACGGCACCGCTGGTCCCCCACGGCGCCTTCGCGCAGCGACCCGCGTGGGGTGCGCTGCTGGTGAGCTTCTTCGTCGGGGCCGCGCTCATCGCCGCACTGGTGGACATCCCCATCTTCGCCCGGCTCACCGTCGCCGAGGGCTCGCAGGTCAAGGCGGCGCTCGTGCTCGTGGAGTTCCTGGTCGCGCTGCCGGTCGGCGCGCTGGTCGGGGGCGTGCTGACCCGGCGCACGGCCTCGGGAGTCGTGGCCGGGGCGGGGATGCTGCTCGCCGCCGCCGGGTTCTGGGTGATGGCGGGATGGGACTTCGACGCGCTGCACCACCTCTCGTCCTCGGCCGTGCTCGCCGCCACCGGCCTGGGGTTCGGGCTCGCCCTGGCGCCGGTCAACGCCGCGCTGCTGGCGAGCACGGCCGACAGCGTGCACGGCGTCACCAGCGCCCTGCTGGTGGTCGCCCGGATGATCGGCATGCTCGTCGGCATCTCGGCGCTGACCACGATCGGGCTGCGGCGCTACTACGCCGTCCAGGCCGACATCCCGTCCCCCAACGAGGTCTGCGGCCCCGACACCACCCGCTGCGCGGAGTACACCCGGCTCATCGCCGACGCGGGCATCGCCCAGCTGCACGCGATCTTCCTCGGCGCCGCGGTGTGCGCCGTCGTCGCCGCCGTCGGCGCCCTCCTCTGCTTCCGTGGCGCCCGCACCCGCGACGCCGCCCGCGCCGCGCTCGTCCCCGGTGGTTGAGCCTGTCGAAACCACACGGTGGTGAGCTGCGCCACCTCCACGTCCCCACGACGCGCCGGAACCGCTACGTTCGTGGCGTGAGCGAAGCGTTCGAGGACCTGCTGGAGGCGAACCGCACGTTCGCCGAGACCTTCGACCTTGCCGGGTTCGACGGCGTCGCCCATGCGGGCATCGCCATCGTCACCTGCATGGACTCCCGGATCGACCCGCTCCGGATGCTCGGCCTCTCCCCCGGTGACGCCAAGATCTTCCGCAACCCCGGCGGCCGCGTGACCCCGCAGGCGCTCGAGGCGCTGGTCCTCGGCGTGCACCTCCTCCAGGTCCGCCGGGTCCTGGTCGTGCCGCACACCCGCTGCGCGATGGCCTCGGCGACCCAGGACGAGCTGCGCGAGCGCGTGGGCGCCTCGGCCGGCCAGGACGCCACCTGGCAGAGCTTCGGCGTGGTCGACGACCAGGAGTCGGCGCTCCACGACGACGTCCGCAAGGTGCGCGCGCACCCGCTCATCCCCGAGTCGGTCGCGGTCGGCGGCTTCCTCTACGACGTCGACACCGGCCTGCTGCGCCAGCTCGACTGAGTCCGCACCTCATCCGGACGTGCAGAAGTCGGCTCGGGACCCTGTCCGAGCCGTCTTCCGGCGACTTCTGCACGTCCGAGTGACAATCGAGGCATGGACCTCGACCAGGCACGCGACTTCGTCCGCCACCACCACCGCGCGGTGCTCGCCACGCGCAGCGGCGCCGGCATCCAGCAGAGCCCCGTGCTCGTCGGCGTCGACGGGGAGGGCCGGCTGACCGTGAGCAGCCGCGAGACGGCGTACAAGACCGCCAACCTGCGCGCCGACCCGTGGGCCCAGGTGTGCGTCGTCCCGGACACCTTCTTCGGCGACTGGGTCTACGTCGAGGGCGAGGCCGAGGTGGTGTCGCTGCCCGAGGCGATGGAGGGCCTCGTGGAGTACTACCGCGGCATCAGCGGCGAGCACGGCGACTGGGACGACTACCGCGCCGGCGATGGAGCGGGACCGCCGCGTCCTGGTCCGGATCACCCCGCTCCGCGCCGGCCCGGACCGCAAGGGCTAGCAGCGCTCAGGCGTCGATCTGGTCCGCGTCGACCTCATAGGCGCCGGCGACGATGAAGTCCTTGCGGGGGGCGACCTCGGAGCCCATCAGCAGCTCGAAGATCTCCGAGGCCTGGACGGCGTCGTCGGCGGTGATCCGGCGCAGCGTGCGCTGGCGCGGGTCCATCGTCGTCTCGGCCAGCTGGTCGGCGTCCATCTCGCCCAGGCCCTTGTAGCGCTGCACCGGGTCCTTCCAGCGGACGCCCTTCTTGGTCAGCTCGGCGAGCTTCCGCTGCAGCTCGGGGTCGGAGTAGGTGTAGACGTACTTGTCCATCCCCTTCTTGGGGTTGGTCAGCTCGATGCGGTGCAGCGGCGGCACCGCGGTGAACACCCGGCCGGAGGTGACCAGCTCGGGCATGTACTTGAAGAACAGCGTCGCCAGCAGGCAGCGGATGTGCGCGCCGTCGGAGTCGGCGTCGGCCATGAAGATGATCCGGCCGTAGCGCGCCTGCTCGATGTCGAAGGTGCGACCCGAGCCGGCGCCGACCACCTGGATGATCGAGGCGCACTCGGCGTTCTTCAGCACGTCGGCCACGGTGGCCTTCTGCACGTTGAGGATCTTGCCCCGGATCGGCAGCAGCGCCTGGAACTCGGAGTTGCGGGCGAGCTTGGCCGTGCCGAGCGCGGAGTCGCCCTCGACGATGAACAGCTCGGAGCGGTCGACGTCGGTGGAGCGGCAGTCGGCGAGCTTGGCGGGCAGCGCCGAGGACTCCAGGGCGTTCTTGCGCCGCTGGGTGTCGCGGTGGGCGCGGGCGGCGAGCCGCGTCTTGGCGGCGCCCGCGACCTTCTCCATCACGAGCTTGGCCTGCGCCTTCTCGGCGCGCTTGGTGGAGGTGAGGAACGTCTTCAGCTCGGCCGCCACCACCTTGCGTACGACGGAGCGCGCGGCCGGAGTGCCGAGCACCTCCTTGGTCTGGCCCTCGAACTGCGGCTCGGCGAGCCGGACGGTCACCACCGCGGTGAGGCCCTCGAGCACGTCGTCCTTGACGACGTCGGCGTCGTTGGCCTTGAGCACCCGCGAGCCGCGCATCGCGTCGTTGAAGGTCTTGGTCAGCGCCGCCTCGAAGCCGGAGACGTGGGTGCCGCCCTTGGGCGTCGCGATCACGTTGACGAACGACCGCAGCTCGCTCTCGTAGCCGGTGCCCCAGCGCAGGGCCACGTCGACGCCGAGCTCGCGCTCCACGTCCTGCGGCGTCATGTGCCCCTTCTCGTCGAGCAGCGGCACGGTCTCGGTGAACGAGTCGGACCCCTGCAGGCGCAGCACCTCGGTGACCGGCTCGTCGTGGCTGAGGAACTCGCAGAACTCCGTGATGCCGCCGTCGTGCCGGAACGACTCCACGACGGCCCCAGGATCCGACGCAGTGCCGCGCAGGTCGGTCAGGGTCAGCTCGAGGCCCGGCACGATGAACGAGGTCTGCCGGGCCCGGGTGACCAGCTCGTCCCAGGTGAAGGTCGCGTCGCGCGGTGAAGATCTGCCGGTCGGGCCAGAAGCGCACGCGGGTGCCGGTGACGCCCTTCTTGACGCGCCCGCCCTTGTGCAGGCCCGACTGGGGGTCGAAGGCGTCAGCGGGGCCGTCGCCGGCGAACACGCCGGGCACGCCCCGCTGGAAGGACATCCGCTGGGTCGCGGGCGAGCGGTCGACCTCGACGTCGAGACGGGCGGACAGCGCGTTGACGACCGAGGAGCCGACGCCGTGCAGGCCGCCGGTCGCGGCGTACGACCCGCCGCCGAACTTGCCGCCCGCGTGCAGCTTGGTGAAGACGACCTCGACGCCGGACAGGCCCGTCTTGGGCTCCTTGTCGACCGGGATGCCGCGGCCGTTGTCGTGGACCTCGGCCGAGCCGTCGGGGTGCAGCGTCACGTCGACGCGCGGTGCAGAACCCAGCCGAGGGCCTCGTCGACGGCGTTGTCGATGATCTCCCACAGGCAGTGCATGAGGCCGCGGGTGTCGGTGGAGCCGATGTACATGCCCGGGCGCTTGCGCACCGCCTCGAGGCCCTCGAGGACCAGGAGGTGCTGGGCGTTGTAGGTGTTGTCGATGGGTCTGACCTCTGCGGGACGTGGAGCCGGAACTCGGGGGGCGCACCCCGCGGCGAGCTGCCGCGGACCGCGCTCATCTCAATCTACCGACGCCCTTCGTGGCGTGAGGCGGCGACGCGCCACGCGAGCGGCGCAGCGGGACCCGGCTTGCGTGGTGTGCTGGACTGTCGGAACGGGTACAGACCAGATGAGTTGCACGATTCGCTGACGCTCGGGTGTACGGCGCGTCAGACTCGACTCAGACCGTGTGAGGAGCACCACCCCGTCTCACCGAGGGGGCACGGGACCGAGTGGGAAGTATCCAGCGTGGTTGACTGTTGTGACTGAACGACGCGAACGGGGAAGAGGGACCCAGTTCCTCACCTCGCCGCCGAAGCAGTCACCCGAACGAAATGAGGCCCGACGTGACCACTGCGACAGCCCCCAGCGCCGCGCCGCTCACCGCGGTCGACCGGTGCGACCGATGCGGCGCCCAGGCCTACCTCCGGGTCCAGCTCAAGACCGGTGGCGAGCTGCTCTTCTGCGCCCACCACGCCCGCGAGCACGGCGAGAAGCTCCGTGAGGTCGCCGAGCACGTGCAGGACGAGACCGACAAGCTCGCCGACACCCCTGCGTCGTCGGAGGACGACGCCTGACGCCCCACCACTGAACTCGACGAGGCCCCGGTCCCCTGTGGACCGGGGCCTCGTCCGTCCCCGACCGCCGGACATCGAGGAGGGCGTGGGTCCCGCGGGTCAGGCCAGGGGTGAGAGGGTCCACCCATGGACCACTCCAAGGAGCCGCTGCGGTGAGCGGGGTCGAGGTGCTGGTCGCGCTGGCCATCGCCGTGGGGCTGGTCGGCGTGATCGTGCCGGTGCTCCCCGGCTCCCTGCTGGTGCTCGGCGCGGTCCTCGTCTGGGCCTGGGACGTCGGCACCGGCCAGTCGTGGGGCGTCTTCGCCCTCGCCGCGACCTTCATCGCGCTCGGCAGTGTGGTGAAGTACGTCGTCCCGGGCCGGCGCCTGCGCGACGGCGGCGTCCCCGGCTCGACGCTGTTCCTGGGCGCCGTGCTCGGCATCGTCGGCTTCTTCGTGATCCCCGTCGTGGGGCTGCTGGTCGGCTTCGTGCTGGGGATCTACCTCGCCGAGCTGCGCCGGGTCGGTGTCGACGCCGCCTGGCCGGCCACGTGGCACGCGCTGAAGGCCGTGGGCCTGTCCATCCTCATCGAGCTGGTCGCCTGCCTCTTCGCCGCCGCGACCTGGGCCGTGGGCGTCGTCGTCACCTGATGGGGGTCCTCCTCGCGCTCGGCGCCGCCGTGGCCTACGGGGTCTCGGACTTCGTGGGCGGGATCGCCTCCCGGCGTACCTCCGCCTGGCCGGTGGCCCTGCTGGGCTCGGCCACCGGCGCCGCGGGGGCGCTCGTGCTCACGCTGGTCCTGCCCGGCGAGGCCGGACGACTGGACCTGACCTGGGGCGCCCTCGCGGGGGTCGGCAACGGCCTCGGCGGCGCGTTCCTCTACCGCGGCCTGGCCCTCGGGCGGATGGGGGTCGTCGGTCCGGTCTCCGCCGTCGGCGCTGCGGCGGTCCCGGTCGTGGTCGGCGTGCTCGGGGGCGAGCGGCCGGCGGTGCTGGTCTGGGCGGGGATCGTGCTGGCGCTGCCGGCGATCTGGCTGGTGGCGCGCGAGCCGGCCGCCGAGGACGGGCTCGCCGTCACGGCGGACGGCCTCCTCGAGGGGGTCCTCGCGGGCGCCGGCTTCGGGCTGCTGTTCGCCGCGATGGGCCAGGTCCCCGACAGCGCCGGCTACGCCCCCGTCCTGGTCAGCCAGGTCGTCGGCGTCGGGTCGATCGTGGTGCTGGCGGTCGTGATGGGCGGTTCGTGGGTGCCCCGGCACCGCACCGAGGTGTGGGGCGGCGTCGGCTCGGGCCTGCTCTCCGTCGCCGCGGTCACGGGGTTCCTCCTCGCCACGCAGCAGGGGCTGCTGGCCGTCTCGGCCGTGCTGGCCTCGCTCTACCCCGCCGCCACCGTGCTGCTGGCCAGCCTCCTGCTCAGAGAGCCCATCCACCGGGGGCAGGCGGTGGGCCTGGCGCTGTGCGCCGGCAGCGTGGTGTGCGTCGCGCTCGGCTGAACCGGCTCAGGGAACGCCCGAGGCGGCCCCCGCCAGGGCGCACAGCTCCTCGACCTCGGCGAGGAAGCCCTCGAGGAGGTCCTCGGGGCGGGCGATCACGCCCGTGTCGACCTTGAACCCCACGAAGACCGAGCCGGCGTAGCTGAAGATGCCGGTGCCGAGGGTCTGGTTGCCCGACTCGGGAGCCCAACCCAGCATGCCGCTGATGGCCGTGCCCGCGACGTAGCGCCGCTCGCGCGGACCGGGAACGTTGGTGGTCACCCCGCTGGCCTTGTTGGCGAAGAAGTCCACCATCACCCGCTCCAGGTCGGGCCCGGTCAGGCCGATGCCCTGGATCACCTCGAAGGTCAGGAACGCCTCCGGGGAGTCCTTGATGGCGTCCATGCGGCGGCTGGTCTCGGCGAGGCGGGCGAACGCCGTGGTCTCGGCGCTGGGCAGGCTGAACAGCACCAGCGCGAACCGGTTGCCCAGCTCCCGCGGCAGCGGCTCGTCGAGCGGGCGGACGTTGACCGGCACCATCGTCGGGACGTCCACGGGGTCGGCGTGCTCGGCCACCTGGTAGCCGCGCAGCGCCCCGGCCAGGGCCGCCACGAGCACGTCGTTGACGGTCGTGCCGGTGCGGTGGGCCGCGTCGCGGACCTGCTCCAACGGGATGGGCGGTGCCCAGACCACCCGCTTGGCCACGCCCGGGTGGCCCTCGACCGCCGAGTGTGGACTCCGGCTGAACAGCAGCTTGCCCGCGACGCCAGCGGTCTGCTGCGCCAGCGAGACCGCTCCCGCGAGGTGCGTGGGCGTGATCATCCGGGTCGCGTCGAGCAGCGCGCCGGCCGCGACCCCCGCGAGGTGGGTGGTGCTGCCGACCAGACCCCGCCGGCCGCTGGGCACCGGCGGCTCCTCGACCAGGTCGTCGTCGGGCGCGGCGTCGGTGAGGGAGAGCACCACCCGCGTCAGGGCGATCCCGTCGGCCATGGCGTGGTGCAGCCGGGCGTAGACGACCGACCCGCCGTCGTACCCGTCGACCAGGTGCAGCTGCCACAGCGGTCGGTCGCGCTCGAGCGGGATGCTGACCTGGCTGCTCACGTAGTCCTGCAGGGTGGCCTCGTCCCCCGGCGCGGGCAGCGTCATGCGTACGACGTGCCGGGCGAGGTCGAAGTGCTCGTCGTCCTCCCAGTGCGGAGCCGCGAGCGGGAGCCGGGACGGCACCGGGCGCTGGGTGAACACCGGGTAGGTGTCCAGGACTCGTCGCCGCCAGGTCGCCAGGAACCGGTCCCAGTCCGCCGGGCCCTCCAGTGTCATCAGGCACTCGTTGACCATCAGGTTGTTCTCGCGGTCCATGTTCAGCCAGATGGTGTCCACCGCGGGGACCGGTCTTCTCGACATGGCACGCACTCTGCCCGCACTCCAGCGCTCCCGGCAGGGCCGGAGGTCCCCCTCCCGCGGAGGGCCGACCTGGGGCTCGTAGACGCGGTGACCTTGGACCCTGTGGCCGGCGACCGCCGCGGACGAGGCTGGTGGCATGGACCGACTCAACTCTCTCGCGACCGCGTTCCTCGACATCGAGGACGTGGACGACAGTGCCGCGCTGGCCATCGGCTCCTTCGCGATCTTCGACGGTCCCACCCCCGATTTCGAGGACTTCCTGCACGCGATCGAGGGCCGCCTGCCGCTCATCCCGCGCTACCGCCAGCGGGTGCGCCGGGTGGCCTTCGACCTTGCCGCGCCCGTGTGGGAGGACGACCCCGAGTTCGACATCCGCTGGCACGTCCGCAGCACCGCCCTGCCGACCCCGGGCGGTCGGACGGAGATCGGCAACCTGCTGAGTCGGGTGATGACCCGGCGGATGGACCGCAGCCGCCCCCTGTGGGAGTACTGGTTCGTCGAGGGCGTCGAGGGCGGGCGCTGGGCCCTGCTCTCCAAGCTGCACCACAGCATGGTCGACGGGGTCTCGGGCACCGACCTCTACCAGCTGATCCTCGACCCGACCCCGACGCCCAGGGGCGCCGAGCCCGACCACTGGCGACCGGCCGAGCCGGTCGGCGCCCTCGCGTTCAACGCACAGGCCGCGAAGGAGGTCGCGGCCCGCCCGGTGCAGGCGGTGCGCGACGCGTCGCGGGCCCTGACGCGGCCGGCACGCTTCGCCCGTACGGCGCTCGCGTCCGCCCAGGGCATGCTCAACATCGCCGGCGCCGCTCGCCCCGTGCACCACAGCTCGCTCACCGGCCCGCTGGACGGGAGCCGCCGCTACACCTGGTCCGACGTGACGCTGTCCGACATCCGTATCGTGCGCAAGGCCTTCGGCGTCACCGTCAACGACGTCGCCCTCGCCGCGGTGACCGGGGGCCTGCGACGGCTGCTGCTCTCTCGGGGGGAGATCCCCGACCCGCACGCGATCCGGTCCCTGGTGCCGGTCTCCACCCGGGCACCCGGCGAGGAGTCGATCCCCGACAACCGGGTCTCGCTGCTGCTGCCCTACCTGCCGGTGGAGGTCGAGGACCCGGTCGCGCGCCTCGAGGAGGTCAGGAGGCGCATCCGCCAGCTGCGCGCCGTCCACGAGGTCGAGGGCGGCAACAGCATCACCTCGCTGGCCGCCTACCCGCCGTTCGCGCCCGTCTCGCTGGGCATCCGCCTGGGCTTCCGGCTGCCGCAGCGCTGGATCGCCACCGTGACCACCAACGTCCCGGGACCCCGGCAGACGCTCTACGCGCTGGGCCGGGAGGTCCAGGAGATGCTCCCCTACGTCCCGATCGCCGACCGGGTCCGGATCGGCATCGCGATGTTCTCCTACCGCGACGTGCTGACCTTCGGGATCACCGGGGACTACGACACCGCGCCCGACCTGGACGTCCTGGCCACCGGCATCTCGGAGTCGCTCCGGGAGCTGGTGGTGGAGGCCGAGACCGAGCCGGAGCAAGGGCCCGACTGAGCGCCCGCGTGACTCCTCAGGTGCCGCCGAACTCCCGCACCTGCTTGCACACCCAGCGGCCGTCCTCGAGCAGCTTGAGCTCGAGGTCGAGCGACCGTGGCTTGCGGTTGTCGGCGGTGACCTCGGCGCAGCTGCCCTCGAAGTAGGCCGGCTTGGCGCGGCAGTACGCCTGTTCCACGGTCTTCGCCAGTGTCACCAGCTCGAGCATCTGCGCGTCGGTCAACACCTGGTCCGCGCGCACCGGTCCGTGCGCCAGGGGCTTGGCGAAGCGCGTGGTGGTGAAGCTGACCGGCTCGTCGTCGGAGATGAACGCGGCCACGGTGACCTCCGACCACGTGCCCGGGTCGGGGTTGGTGACCAGGTTGTTGCCCTCCTGCACCGAGATGGAGTAGCCGTAGACGTCCTGGGTGTTGAGCACGCGGGTGACCACGACGGCGTTGGCGGCAACCTCGGACTCGCTGTCGTACGCCGGGACGATCGCCAGGCCCATCGCCACGCTGGACTGGTCGATCCGGGCGAAGTTGCGCTCCTCCACGGCGCGCTTGCTCCACAGACTGGCGTAGACACCCTTGGTCGCGCACAGCAGCGACTTCGGCTTGACCTTGCGCTTGACCTTGCCGGTCTCCTCGGCCTCGTCCTCCACCCGGCAGCGGCGGGCCGGGTCGTCGGCCTTCCGGGGATCGGCGGCGAAGGAGTCGTGCAGCCCCGCGCCGTCGAAGCCGGGGATGTCCTCGGCGTTGGCGCTCGAACGCACCTTGACCTTCTCCACCTCCGGCATTGTGTGATCCAGCGTGGAGCGGAGCCGCGCGAAGGTCTGCGGTGGGAAGACTGCGGACAGGAACGCGGCCTGCAGCCGACCGACCCGGCCCGCCCGCTCCGCCGGAGTCAGGTCCCCTGCCTGCTCGGCCACGACCAGACCGGCGAGCTCGTCACGCAGCCCTTGGTTGGGTGGGTGCTCGACCAGGTCCTGGTAGAGCTGGAACGGCACTGCGAACCCGTGTGGGACGAGGTCGTAGCCAAGCCTGGCGCTGGGACTTCCGGCGTCGCCGACGCGTCCGAGCACGTCGCGGTGAGCAAGGAAGGCGAGGTTGGTGGCCTTGGCGCCGTAGCGTCGGGCGAAGGCAAGCGTCTCGGCTGCGCTCCCGGCCGCGATCTCGTCGTAGGAGCGCAGCTCGGTCTCCGGCTCCCAACCGATCGGGACCACCGGCCGTTCGAGCCGCTCGGCCAGCTTGGCCGCCACCTCCTCCTCGGTGGTCTCCTCCAGCGTGAAGTCGTCTCCGCCCACGACGAGGTGCACCGGGCGGTCGGCGAACGGCGCCAGCCGCGGGTGGTCCGGCCCGGCTTCGCGCAGCACCGCGTTCGGGGTGCCGCGCTCCTTGGACTTCAGGTTCACGTGGGAGTTGGTGTCCTGCACGGCCCGGGTCAGCACCCCGGCGACCACCGACAGGTCCAGGGGAAGCTCGTCGAGCACGGCGACGTCGGTCGGCCGCAGGGCGTCGAGGTCGCTGGGGAAGATGCGCAGGTGTCCCCAGGCCTCGCCGAGATTCAGCGGCAGGTAGGTGAGGGCGCCCAGGATGGCGTCCAGGGTCAGCACCTCGATGCCCGCGGCTGCAAGGTCATCCGCCACCGTGTCGGTGGTCTGCTGCGACCCCGTCGGGACGAAGGCGACCCGCGCCCCCGGCAGGAGCAACCTCGCCGCGACGGTCGTGACCGCCTCCAGGACGCCCCGCTCGCGGATCACGTCCTGGGGGTAGAACTGGATCCCGTGCACCGGCTCGGCAGCACCCTCGAGCAGGTAGGTGTGCAGCACCCCGGCGACGTACCGCTTGTCCCGGGTGAAGTACGTCGAGGCGTTGAACTCCGCCAGCGACTCGGGGATGCCGAACACCTCCCGGGCGAAGTCGTAGTGGTAGCGCGCGGCGTCAGGGGTCACGCCGCCCTGGGTGAAGTTGCCGTTGACGAACCGCACGACCGGGGCCTCGGGTCGGCGCCGGTCGACGAGGAACTTCAGCAGGCGACCGTTGCGGACCAGGTCGCTGGCCGGGACCGAGGCAGCCTCGAGCTGATCGACCGAGGAGATCTCCTGGAGGGCCAGCGGAAGTGTCGGCGCCTCGGGCTCCGCGGCCCGAGGCGTCGCTGCCGTCGGTGGCGGCGTCCGCGCGTCCTCGCGCGGCAGGAATCCGGTCATCGTCGTCCACGCTAGCGACGGTGCTGGCTCTGGCAGAAGACCAGCCGTGCTCCGTCCGGGCACTCCGGAGCACGGCTGGTCGATCCCTCTCGCGCAACCCCCCTGAGAGGGATGCGAGGAGTTTTATACTTTGACCAAGATGTCGCAATCACCCGCTATGAGCGGTCTAGTCCGGGTTTGACGTGATTCTTGGAATGCGCCCGGAGGCACGTCAGCCGTGCTCCGTCCGGGCGCACCGGAGCACGGCTGACCTGCCCCTACGGAGCTACTTCGACGACGCGAAGCTGCTCACGCAGTCCCCCTGGTTCTTGAAGACCGGGCTGGTGCTGGTGGCCCAGCCGCCCTTCTTGCACTGCTCCTTGGTCTCGAGGACGACCGACGGAGCGAAGGTGTAGCGGTCGCCGGCGAAGTCGATCGCACTGATCGTCCAGTCACCGTTCACACCCGAGCCGAGGGAGAAGCCGAAGGCGAGCACGTTGGCGTCCGGGAAGGCGGCGCGCCACTGGTCGAGGGTGCCGTGGTTGGGGCTGCCGGAGCCTCCGCTGTGCGAGGGGGCGCCGTCCTTGACGAACTGCTTCGCCGCGTTGTTGAGCCACCAGTCGTTGCCGTAGTACGTCGGCTCGCCCACCAGGATCCCGTCGGCCGTGCCGTCGCCGTCGAAGTCGACGACGAGCTGGGCGCCCGGCGGGATGGCGCCGCCGCCGTTGTTGGTCAGGTCCAGCGTCGGCTCCCCGGCGTCGGCCAGCGGGGTGTCGGTGTCGACGTACTCCGCGACCTTGTCGGTCGAGCCGTTGCCCTCGGTCCAGACCCGCAGCGCCGACCCCACGACCTCGTAGTGACCCGTCGCCCGAGTGTCGGACAGCCCCTCGTTGAAGTCATCCGGGACCATGATCACCTTGGCGGCCGCCTGCGCCGTGCCGGAGAACGCCATCGAGGCGAGGGCCAGGCCGGCCGCGGCGGTGCCGAGTCGTCGGAGTGTGCGTGCGTGCATCGAGTTCCCCCAGGAGGTCCGGCTCTCGCGCCGCCTCCGCGAGTCGGAGCGGCTGGGTGAGGTCCACCCGAGAGCGATGTGTGCGGAGTCTCCGCCTTGGTGGGGTGATGTCGCAATGGTCGGGACCCGCCGCGCTAGACCGGAATGCGAGGTCATGGACACTTCGCGTCCACCCCCTGTCGCGACGGCGCGCGCGGTGGTATCCGCGGGCCGCCTCAGCCCCCGACGACGCGCGCCCGCCCTCTCACCCGATCGTCCGGGCGAGCCGCTCGACGGCATCCGCCACGACCGGACCGAACATCACCGCGTCGTTGTGGTCGGCGCCCGACAGCACCACCCGCTCGGCCAGCACCGGCACCTCGTCGGCCACCCGGGCGCTCAGCGCGGTCGGGACCACGGAGTCGCTGTCGCCGTAGATCACGGTGACCGGGACCGCGCTGGTCGCCAGGCGGTCGAGCACCGGGAACCGGTCGCGCAGCAGGACCCGCACCGGCAGGTAGGGGTAGTGGTGGGAGCCGACCTCGGCCAGGTCGGTGAACGGGGAGCGCAGCACCAGTCCCGCCGGCGTACGTCGTGCCTGCAGGGCCGCCACCACGCCGGTGCCCAGCGACTCGCCGAGGTAGATGGTCCGCTGCGGCGGGTAGCCCAGCTCCTCGAGCGCCTCGGTCGCCGCCACGGCGTCCCGGCCCAGGCCCTCCTCGCTCGGGGTCCCGGGGTTGCCGCCGTACCCGCGGTAGTCCATCACCAGCACGGCCAGCCCGCGCCTGCTCAGCTCACGCGCCAGCCCGGCCCGGCCCAGCCGGTTGCCGCCGTTGCCCGGAGCGAGGAGCACCGCCAGGCGGCGGTCCGTCTTCCGGTCCGCGGGCACGAACCACGCCCCGAGGGAGAGCCCGTCGGAGGTCCGCAGCGTGACGTCACGCGCGCCGGCTACGACGTCGCCCGCCTGCGGCACCGGCGTGGTGTCGGGGAAGTAGATCAGCTGTCGCTGGAAGGCGGTGAGCACACCGACAGCCAACCCGAGCAGCACCAGCACCGCCAGCCCGAGCCGGGCTGCGCGTCGCGGCCGGGTCCGGGTCGGTGCGCCCATCCCCCATCGTGTGGTGTCCCGACGTGCGACCGCAATCGGTGAGGCACACGGGCCCGGCTGGAAGGGCGACCCAGGAGCCTCGTCCCGTGTCCGCCGGTCGCTTGCGTTCAGCCCTGCCCCAACGGCGTTGCGAGGGCTACCGTCGAAGCACGAGTCACACGGGCCGGCCGGTCGCGGTCCGAACCGTCCGGCTCGGGAGGGAGGGCTCATGGAACCCATCGGACTTCGTGACGCGGTCGCGGCTCTCCGCGCGGACCTGAGCGCCTCGATCCGTGACTCCGCCGCAGAAGACCTGCGCTTCGAGGTCGGGGAGATAACGCTCCAGCTCCAGGTCGAGGTGGAGCGGGTTGCCGAGGGCGACGCGGGCATCAGGTTGTGGGTCGTCGACGTGGGTGGCCGCGGTTCGCGCAGCACTCGGGCGACCCATGTGGTCACCGTGCCGTTGCGGCCGCGCACCGCCGCCGGCGGCCCGGTGCTCACCGGTTCCAGCGACCCGCCCCCTGCCTCCTGAGGACGCACCGTGGCCGCGTCAGGGATCGACGCCGGACGTGCGATCGAGGTGATGGCTCGCCGTTACGGCAGCGGCTACGTCGTCGGCGGTCGGCTGGCGCTCACCTCGGCCCACCTCCTGCCCCCGGAGGTGGGCGCGGGCTGCAAGGTCCGCTGGCGGGCCGCGGACGGCGTCCACGAGGGCGAAGGGACCGTGCTGTGGTTGCCCGACGCGTGGCCAGGCCAGCAGCGAGCGGTCGACGACGTCGCCGTCGTGCGGATGCCGGCAGAGGCTGAGCCGGCGTCACCGGTGTCACTCGGCCTGCTCCCCCAGTCGAGAGGGGCAGCCAAGCTGTTCTTCGAGCTCTACGGCTGGCCACGGTGGGCCCGGACGGTCGGAGAATCCTCGGAGCGCGCCGGCGGCCGCTACATCGACGGGGTCCTCTACCTGGCCGACATCTCCCCTGACGGCCTGCTGGTCCTCGAACCCGACCGCGCGCCCGACCCGCGTGCCGCCGACGGCAGATCGGCCTGGGAGGGCGTGTCCGGTGCCGGTGTGATCGTCAACGGGCTGGTCGTGGCCGTGCAACGCCATCACCAGAACCCCGAGCGGCAACGTTCCCTCGAGGCGGTCAGCCTCGACAGGTTCATGGACGACGTACGCCTGACGGAGCTGCTGGCCGACCAGGGAGTCCCGACGCCGTGGCCCACCGTGGCCCTCTCCACGCCCGACGCGGATGCCGACGGACGGAACCGGTTGTTCCCGGTCGCACCCGAGCCGTACCTCGCTCACGCCTACACCTTGCTCGAGGGCAGCCTGATCGGGCGCGCCGATGAGCTCGCGGCCCTCGACACGTGGGCCGGGCGCGCAGGGCCCGCCGAGGCCCCGGTCGCGTGCGTGGTGGCCATCGGCGGCATGGGCAAGAGCGCCCTCACCTGGAAATGGTTCCAGCGCACCACGTCCGTGGGGCCGGCGGGCACGCCATGGGCCGGGAAGATGTGGTGGAGCTTCTACGAGTCCGGGGCGACCTTCGAGCGCTTCGTCGTCAAGGCCCTGGCCTACGTCGCAGGGGTGGACGAGGCGAGCGTCGCCGCCAAGCGCCTCGGCGAGCGCGAGGTCGCTCTGCTGCGCGCGCTCGACAGAGCCCCGTTCCTGATCGTCCTCGACGGGATCGAGCGTGCCATGGTGGCGTACGCCGACCCGGATGCCCTCACCCTGGCCGAGTCGCGAGCCGAGGACGCCCGTCCCGGGGCAGGGGGCCGGATCGAGGGGCCCGCCCGCGCCCGCAGCCTGGCGGACCCCAACGCGAACGCCTTCCTCCGGAGGCTGGCACTGTCGGAGAGCAGCCGGTGCCTGATCTCCTCCCGGTTGCTCCCTGCTGCGTTCGAGCGGCGGGCCGGAACGCCCATCGACGGTGTCACCACGTTCAACCTGACCGGCCTGAGCCGTCCTGATGCGAGCCGGATGCTGACCGACAACGGCGTGGTGCGAGGACTCGAGGAGGTGCTGGACGTGCTCCGACTGGTCGGGTACCACCCCCTCGTGACGCTGGTCCTGGCCGCCGACGTCGCTCGTCACCGTCCCGCGCCCGGCGACTTCCTTCGCTGGCGGGCGAGCCACGTGGACTTCGACCCGGTCGAGCTCGACCTGGTGCAGCGCCGGTCCCACATCGTCGAGGTCGCCCTCCGCGGACTGGAGCCCCGCGAGGTGGACGCCATGATGGTGGTCGCTGCCTTCTCCTCACCGGCGCCCTACGACTCACTTCGCGGCATCCTCCTGGGCCGGGGGACGATCCACGACGACGGCGAGCTCGACGACCTCCTCGACGTCCTGGAGCAGCGCGGGATCATCGGCTGGGACCGGAGGTCCAACCGCTACGACATGCACCCGATCATGCGCGGTGCCGCACTGCGGCGGATCCGCGAGAGCGAGAGCGACCAGGTGGAGCTGTTCGGATCGCTGGTGGCGTTCTTCGAGGCGATGCCCCCCGCTCCAGCCGACTCCTGGGACAGCCTCCAACCCGTCGTCGAGCTCTACCACAGCACGATCAGCATGGGGCGTGCTGACGACGCCTTCACGGTGTTCCTCGAACGTCTCCACGCTCCGCTGCGGCGTCTCGGCCTCGTGCACCACGTGGTGGGCCTGCTGGAGCAGCTGATGCCCGGCGGGGCGAGCGACACGTCCCGGATCTCCGACCCGGGCCGACGTGTGTGGGCGTTGAACGAGCTGGGACTTGCGCTCCAGCAGGGCGGCGATCCGGCCCACGCCGTGGCCTACCTCGAGGAGTCCATCCGTGTCGCGGAGTCGTCCGGCGCGACCGTCTCCCACGTCATCAGCGTGGCGAACCTCGTGCACGCCCGCCTCGCATGCGGACTGGTGGCCGAGTCCGAGCGTGCCGCGGTGTCGGCGCTCGAACGCGCTCGGCCGCTCGACCGCCCGGACCTGGTGGCACTGGCACTGCAGGCCCTGGGCGCAGCGATGTCGGTCTCGGGGCGGAGGCTGCGAACGGACCAGACCGGTGGGGAGGGTGCCGACGCCTGCTTCGCACGGGCGATCGAGCTGCTCCAGGATCGCAGTCCTCGCGGTACCGAGCTGCCGGCGGCGTACGCGACGCTGGCCGAGCATCGCCAGATCACCGGGCGGCTCGAGGCGGCTGCGGCGCCGCTGCAACGAGCACGGGAGCTCGCGTCCGCACGCACAGGTGACCCCGCGCTGGACATCTGGCTCGCCAGGCTCGCACTGTCCGCCGTCCTCGCCGGTGGCGACGTCGGAGCGGCACACGACGGCCTGCGCGACCTGCTGATGCGCTCTCGGGAGATCGGGCACGTGGAGGAGGAGCGCTCGATCTCGCTGCTCCTGGTGGACTGCCTGCAGCGCGACCCGGACCTCGGGTCCCCGACTCCGTTGCTCGAGGAGCTGCACGAGGCCGCCGAGCACGCTCGGCTGCCCTGGCTCACGTGCGAGGTCATGCTGCACGAGGCGCGACAGGCACTACTGACCGGAGACGTGCTGCGAGCGCGCGGCCTGGCAGGTCGCGCAGCCGAGCTGGCGTGGCCGGACCGCGGCTCCCCCTTCGGTGACCGCTGGCGCCTCGCACGGGCCGAGGCGCTCCTCGAACCACTCGGCCCACCGGTCGATGCCCCCCGGGTGGCCGAGCTGCCGGACCGGGCCGAGCTTCTTTCGTCCACGGACCTCGGCCGCACCCTCGAACCCACTCCTCCACCGATGCCCGAGGGACAGATGTTCCGTCAGGTCGCCGAGATCATCGAGGAGGTCACCGGAATCGGCCGGGCTGACATTCACGGGACCTCGCGTCTGGCAGCGGACCTCGACGTCGATGACCTGACGCTGGTGGAGATCGTCATGACCGTCGAGGAGGTCTTCGGGGTGCGCATCCCGGACGAGGACCTCGCCGGTGGGCTCTTCGGCGGAGCGGCTCCGGCGCCTGCCGGCTTGCCCCCGCCGAGGTCGCGCTACATGGACTTCGCCGTCGCCCGCGGTCCCCTCTCCGAGGACAGCACCGTCGCCGACGTGATCGCCCTCGTCCAGCGCAAGCAGGCGGGAGCGCCTGTCTAGAAGCGTTGTGGCGCGCAATATCCTGGACTGAGATCAGCGCCTGCTCGTGCGGCCTCCGCTGTCATCGTCGGCGACCTGCGGAGGGGCACGGCGCGCACGCCCCGTCGGCCGAGCTGCTGCGGCTGCTGCACGCCCTGGTCCGGAGAGGCCCGCCGTACTGCCGTCCCCCGGTCTGGAGCACCAGTGTGAAGAAACGGGAGACGAAGGGGCCCGTCGTTGCTACGGTTTTGTGACACTCAGGGCATTTGTCCGAATCTGCCGTCCGGCCCCACCCTCCGAATCGGGACGTCGTCGTGAAGACATCAGCACCGTTGTGGCGTCCTGCGCCAACAGGACCCGTGACACCGGGGATCCCGGGCCCGCTGAGGCGCGGCCTTCGGCGGTCGTGGCTCTGCTTCACCGCTGTCGCACTGGCGCTGTCGGCGACGGCGCTCCACGGTGGCGTGACCGCGGGGGCGAGCGCCGCCCCTGTCGGACTCGCTGCGGCGGTCATCCCGACGTCGGACACCTTCGTCCCTGTCGCCGGTCCGGTGTTCGGAGACCCCACCGCGACTCGCAACGAGATCGTGACTCGGCTCCTGGACAACATCGAGCACACTCCCAAGGGCGCCACCATCCGCATCGTGGCCTACTCCTTCACCCTGAGCAACGTCGCCACCGCGCTGTTGCAGGCCCACTCCCGGGGGGTGAACGTGCGCGTCGTGCTCAATGGTCACTCCCGCGACTGGTCACCAGCCAAGCGCCTCGTCCCTGCCCTCGGCACCGACGTCACCAAGCGGTCGTTCATCGTGCTCACCCGCGGTTCCGCGCGCGGGACCGGCGGTGTCAATCACCAGAAGAGCTGGACGTTCTCCCAGGTCGGCAGGACGCCGCACGTCGTGATGGTGGGGTCGACCAACCTGACGAGCTACGGAACCACGGTGCAGTACTCGGACATGTACGTCCACACGAACCGCGCCGACGTGTTCGATGCCTACACCAGCGTCTTCGACGCCCAGAAGCACGACACCCCCCTCCCCAACCCGTTCGTGAGCACACGGTTCGACAAGGGCAGTGCCTACTTCTTCCCACGACCCGGCACGACGGAGACCACGGACCCTGCGCGCCAGCGCATCGCGGACCTCCCTGGCGACGCCGGCACGACGATCGGGGTCGCGCAGTACTCCTGGCACGACTCGCGCGGTCTGTGGTTGGCACGTGCACTGGCTGCGAAGAAGGCTGCCGGAGCCACCGTGGTGGTGGTCGCGGGCGAGTCGGTCGGGGCCGGCGTCAAGGGCATCCTGCGCAGGGCTGGCGTCCCGATCCATTCCGGTGTGTACGCCGGAGGCAAGCGCATCCACACCAAGCTGATGTTCGCCTCCTATCGGAACAGCACCGGCCTGCACACGTCGATCTGGACGGGATCGGACAACTGGGCGGACCAGTCACTGCGCAACGAGGAGACGATCCTGCAGATCGACGACGACGCTGCGGGCTACAACAAGTACGTCTCCTTCTTCAACATGCTCACTCGCGTCACCGGACCCGGGCCGTTGATGCCGGCCGCCGCTACCGACGCGCCTGCAGTCCTGACCGTCCAGGCGACGAGTCGCACCGTGGCCGAGGACGCCGGTGTCGCAGAGCTGCGCGTGACCCGCGGGGGCAACACCTCCGTCCCGGCGTCCGCGCGCTACGCACTGACGTCGGGGACCGCGGCCCCGACGAGCGACCTGGTCCTCGCGCCTGGCACTGTGAGCTTCGCGGCCGGGGAGACCTCGAAGACGATCCCGGTCAGCATCGTCAACGACAGCGCACCCGAAGGCCCCGAGACGGTCGACGTGACGCTCAGCGCGCCGGGACTGGGCACGACACTGGGCACCGCGGTGCGCACGAGGCTGGTGATCGCGACCAGCGACCAGCGCCCTGACGTCCTGATCCGGACCGCTTCACGTTCGGGCTACGCGGGCAACAACGTCTACAACACCAGTGGGACCGGCCAGACCCGGACCTCGAGGGCTCGGCGCGCGCAGACCCGCAGCTTCTACGCGCGGATCCAGAACGACGGCAACCAGGCCAACACGTTCTCGATCAGGGGCAGCGCAGCCCGCCGTGGCTCGACGGTGAGCTACTACAAGGGTTCGCAGAGGGTCACGGCCTCGATGCGGTCGGCTGCCGGTCTCAGGGTCACGCTGGCCCCCGGAGCGTCCATGGTGGTCAAGACCCGTGTGCGCGTTCACCGCAGGGCGTCGATCGGCTCACTCAAGCCGGCGACCGTCTCGGCGCGGTGGACGGGTGACGGCACTCGCACCGACGTCGCGAAGGCAGTCGTCAAGGTCGTCCGGTGAGTCGAGTCCGGCGCCGGGCCCACTGCGGTGAGGCGATGCACATCGGGCCGAGCTCCACGGCGCCCCACTAGCCCTCAGTCCAGATAGTCGCGCAGGACCTGCGAGCGGCTCGGGTGCCGCAGCTTCGACATGGTCTTGGACTCGATCTGGCGGATCCGCTCGCGGGTCACGCCGTAGACCTTGCCGATCTCGTCCAGCGTCTTGGGCTGGCCGTCGGTGAGCCCGAAGCGCATCGAGACCACGCCGGCCTCGCGCTCCGACAGCGTGTCCAGCACGGCGTGCAGCTGCTCCTGGAGCAGCGTGAAGGAGACCGCGTCGGCCGGGACGATCGCCTCGGAGTCCTCGATCAGGTCGCCGAACTCGGAGTCGCCGTCCTCGCCCAGCGGGGTGTGCAGCGAGATCGGCTCGCGGCCGTACTTCTGCACCTCGATGACCTTCTCCGGGGTCATGTCGAGCTCCTTGGCGAGCTCTTCCGGAGTGGGCTCGCGGCCGAGGTCCTGCAGCATCTGGCGCTGGACCCGGGCGAGCTTGTTGATGACCTCGACCATGTGCACCGGGATGCGGATCGTGCGCGCCTGGTCGGCCATGGCACGCGTGATCGCCTGCCGGATCCACCAGGTGGCGTACGTCGAGAACTTGTAGCCCTTGGTGTAGTCGAACTTCTCGACCGCACGGATCAGGCCGAGGTTGCCCTCCTGGATCAGGTCGAGGAACAGCATGCCGCGGCCGGTGTAGCGCTTGGCCAGCGACACCACGAGGCGCAGGTTGGCCTCGAGGAGGTGGTTCTTGGCGCGGCGGCCGTCCTCACAGATCCACTCGAGCTCCTCCTGGACCTTCGGCGTGACCTTGCCGCCCTTGGCGAGCTTCTCCTCGGAGAACAGGCCGGCCTCGATCCGCTTGGCGAGCTCGACCTCCATCTCGGCGTTGAGCAGGGGGACCTTGCCGATCTGCTTGAGGTAGTCCTTGACCGGGTCGGCGGTCGCGCCGGCGACCATGACCTGCTGCTCGGGCTCGTCGGTCTCGTCGGCGGCGGAGACGATGAAGGTGGCTTCCTTCTCGTCCTCCTTGATCGTCGGGTCGTTCTTGACGTCGACCTCGAACTGCTCGTCGGGGACGTCGGCGAGGATCTTCTTGCCGTCCGGGCCCACCGCGGCGACCTCGGCCTGGATCTCCTCGGCCGTCTTGGCGGTGGTGGCCTTCTTCGCCGTCGCCTTCTTGGCGGCCGCCGTCTTCGCGGGAGCCTTCTTCGCGGCGGGGGCCGCGGCCTTGGCAGTCGGTGATGCGGTCTTCTTCGCCGCCGCCTTCCTGGCGGTCGAGCTGGACGGACTCGAGGACACGAACTACCTCTCGGTTGCGTTCAGGGAACTTTAAGAAAACTCGTTGGGCGCGACAAGAGCCGTACCTGTCAACCGCCGCAGGGTCATTGTGTCACGGCCGCCAAGCCCCTCAGTCCACGGCTCCGCGCTTCGCGGCCGCCTTCTGCTCCTTCTTGTAGGCCCGCACCTTCTCCAGCGAGGCGGTGTCGACCACGTCGGCCACCGACCGGTAGCCGTCCAGGGCGTAGTCCCCCACTGCCTGCTCCCAGCCGGCGGGACGTACGCCGAGCTGCTTGGCCAGCAGCGCGGCGAAGATGCGGGACTTCTGCGCCCCGAAGCCCGGCAGGGCCTTCAGGCGCGCCAGCAGGTCCTTGCCGTCCTTCGCCTCGGTCCAGATCCGTTCCGCGCGGCCGTCGTAGTCCTCCACGACGAGGCGGGCCAGCGTCTGGATGCGCTCGGCCATCGAGCCCGGGAACCGGTGCACGGCCGGCGGCTCGGCGCACAGCGAGGCGAACTGCTCGGGCTCCGCGGCGGCCACCTGCGCCGGGTCGAGGCTGCCGAAGCGGTCGAGCACCTTCGCCGGCCCCTCGAAGGCGCGCTCCATCGGGAACTGCTGGTCCAGCAGCATCCCGACGAGCAGCGCGAACGGCGACTCGGTGAGGACCTGGTCGGCGTGGTCGTCACCGGTGATGTGGATGGCCATCGGCCCATCATGCCAACGCCCCGGGCAACCCCGGTGGTGGAGCCCCCCGGTGGTCGAGCCCCCGGTGGTCGAGCCTGTCGAGACCACCCGCCTGTGGACGACGAAACCGCGACCTCGACCGCCCACGGCAGGGTGTCCCCCGTGGACCCGACCCTCTCCAGCGGCATCCGTGCCGAGCTGCGCGCCTTCGTGGCCGCGGCAGGGACGCGCCGCGCCCTCCCGGTGACCTGCCATGTCGGGCACCCGGACGGCGAGCACTCCCCACCTCTGCCGGGCGACGCCTCGGACGCCGCCCTGCGGGCGGACCTCGTGGAGCGCGCCCTGGACGGGCTGAAGGAGACCAGCGGCGCCTGCGGCTGGGTCACCCGGAGCGGGTCGCTGGAGCGCACGGACGCCGACGCCGAGTGGTACGCCGCCGCGCTCACCGGCTTCGCCCGGCACGGGCTCGTGCTGCCGGCCTTCTTCGTGCTCAACCGGCGCGGCTGGGTCGACCTCGTCAGCGGCGAGCACCGGCAGTGGCAGCGCGTGCGGGTCTCCTGAGCGTCCCGCTCAGACAGGTCGACTCAGGCGGGCCCACTCAGACGGGCCACGTGTGCACCGGCTCGTTGGCGTGCATCAGCGCCCGGTAGTCCTGCAGGGTCAGGCGCAGCGCCTCGGCGCGGTCCGCTCCGGCCGCCTCGTGCGCGGCCACCTTCTCGACGTACCAGGAGGCGCCGTTGCGGCGCTGGACGCAGCGCTGCTCGATGATGCCGAGCAGGCGACCGGCCTCGTCGGAGTCCACGCCCCACCGGCCGAGCCCCTCGTGCGCCATCGGCAGGAGGCGGCGCAGCACCAGCTCGGTGGCGTCGACCTCGCCGACCCCGGGCCAGTAGACCCGGGCGTCGATGCCGTGCTGGGCGGCCACGTGGAAGTTCTCCTCCGCGGCGGAGAACGACATCCGCGACCACAGCGGGCGGTCGTCCTCGGCGAGCGTGCGCACCAGGCCGAAGTAGAACGCCGCGTTGGCCATCGTGTCGATCACCGTCGGACCGGCACTGAGCACGCGGTTCTCCACCCGCAGGTGCGGCAGGCCGTCGACCACGTCGTACACCGGCCTGTTCCAGCGGTAGATCGTGCCGTTGTGCAGCTTCAGCTCCGCGAGCGAAGGGGTGCCGCCGCCCTGGAGCACCTCGAGCGGGTCCTCGTCCTCGGTGACCGGCAGCAGCGCCGGGAAGTAGCGCACGTTCTCCTCGAAGAGGTCGAAGATCGAGGTGATCCAGCGCTCCCCGAACCACACCCGCGGCCGGACGCCCTGCTCCTTGAGCTCCTCGCTGCGGGTGTCGGTCGCCTGCTCGAACAGCGGGATCCGGGTCTCGGCCCACAGCTGCTTGCCCAGCAGGTAGGGCGAGTTGGCGCCCACCGCGAGCTGGATCCCGCTGATCGCCTGGGAGGCGTTCCAGTAGCACGCGAAGTTGTCGGGACTGACCTGGGTGTGCAGCTGGGTGCTGGTGCACGCGGCCTCCGGCATGATCGACTCCGAGGTCGTCTGCAACCGTTCGGCGCCTTGGATGTCGATCACCAGGTCCTCCCCGCGGGCGGCGAGGATCTGGTCGCTGAGCAGCTTGTAGCGCGGGTTGGGGCTGATCCGCGACGGGCTGAGGTGGCCGTCCTCGAGCGTCGGCAGGATGCCGATCATCACCATGTGGGCCTGGACGGTCGAGGCGCGGGTCTCTGCCTGGTTGAGGCTGCTGCGCAGGTCCTCCTCGAAGCCGCTCACCCCCCGCGGTCCGAGACGGCGGGGCAGCACGTTGATCTCGATGTTGAACTGCGCCAGCTCGGTCTGGAAGTTCGGGTCCGCGATCGCCTCCAGCGCCTCGGCGCTCTTGAGCGCGGGGTGCCCGTCGTCGTCGACGAGGTTGAACTCGATCTCCATGCCGGTCATCGGGTCCTCGACGTCGAAGCGCGACTCCCGGAGCATCCGGGCGAAGACGTCGAGGCAGCGGCGGACCTTCTCGCGGTGCCGCGTGCGGTCGGAGCGCGAGAACTCCTGGAGGTCGACGTCTCTGCCCATGCCCGCAGACTAGCCGTGGGCGGCGCCGCTCACGAGGCTCGTCCACGGGGCTTCTCGCGCGGGGAGACGCCGTCGGCACCGTCGCGGAAGACGGCCAGCTCGTGCTCTCGCACCGGCTCCCACGAGGACGGGGGAACCGCCCTGGTCAGCAGGTCCGCGACGAGGTGAGCCAGCGAGTGGTCGGGGTCGACCTCCAGGCAGCGGTCCAGCGCGCACCAGGCGAGGGCTCCGTCGCCGTGCTGCCAGGCCGCGAACGCGAGGAGGGCGGCCGCCCCCGGCAGCAGGTCTCGGGGGCTGCGACGCACCAGCTCGCGCCACAGCTCGACGTGGGCCTCGGAGGTCGGGCGGGTGATCTCCGCCCGGGCGACGTCACGGAGGGACTCGAAGGTGGCCAGCACCAGTAGCCGGCCGGCCTCGTGCGCCTCGACCGGCCGCGCGTCCGTGAGCCGTGCGCGCAGCCGGCGCTGCAGCCACCGTGCCTCGGTGACGAGCGCCTCGTGGCCGGAGCCCGCCAGCTCCCCCGCGAGCACGTCGGCGGAGCGGGTGGCGGCCAGCGCCACCTCCACGGAGTCGTCCTCGTCGGTCCCCACCAGGGAGTCGGCGAGCGCGGCACGGTCACGGTGGACCACCCGCCCCTCGAACACGTGCTGTGCGGTGAACGGGTGCGTCTGCAGGTCGTACGGCGTGCCCAGCGCGTGCTCCTCCAGCACCGGCCACCAGTGGTGGTCGTCCACCCGGACCACGTCGATCACGGCCACGTCGAGGTCGAGCAGGCGGTCCAGCAGCAGCGCCCCCTGGGATCGCGCCACCTCGACGTCGTCGGTGTAGAGGAGCACCGCGGCCCGGGACACCCGGTTGGCGCGCACGGCGTCGACCAGCACCTCGACCACGGCCTCCTGCTCCTCAGGCCCGACGGGCAGGTCGACCCGCGCGTGGAACCCGCTGGGCGGGCCGAAGGTGAGCAGGACGACGGAGTCCTCGGGGTGGAACCCCAGCACCGCCGGGACGAGGGCGACGAGGTCGGTGGGCGTGCGGGCGACGAAGGTGGAGGGGCGGGGGTGGGTCTCTGGGCTCGACATGGCGCCACCCTGCGATCCCCCGACCCCGTCCCCAGTGCGAACCCGGAGCCCTGTGCACAACCGGGCCGGTGCGCGGGCTGTGGACGCGAGCTGGCGTGACACGATCGCGGCGTGCGCTCCGAGCCGACGATCCTGCACCTGGATCTGGACGCGTTCTTCGCCTCGGTCGAGCAGCGCGACAAGCCCTCGCTGCGCGGCAAGCCCGTGGTCGTGGGCGGTGTCGGAGGGCGCGGAGTGGTGGCGACCGCCTCCTACGAGGCGCGGACCTTCGGGGTCCACTCGGCGATGTCCACCGCCGAGGCGCGCCGCCGCTGCCCCAACGCGGCCTTCCTGTCCGGGCGTTTCCACGCCTACCGCGACGCCAGCCGGGCGGTGATGGACCTGCTGCGCTCGGTCAGCCCGCTGGTCGAGCCGCTCTCCCTCGACGAGGCGTTCGTCGACCTCGAGGCCGCCGACCTGCCCGACCACTCGGTCACCTCCGTCAGCGCGCTCGCCCGCGACCTCAAGGAAGCCGTGCACGAGGTGACCGGCGGCATCTCCGGCTCGGTCGGCGTCGGCACCTCCAAGCTCATCGCGAAGATCGCCAGCGACCTCGACAAGCCCGACGGCCTGGTCGTGGTCGCTCCCGGCATGGAGCAGGACCTGCTCCGGCCGATGCAGGTCACCGTGATCCCCGGGGTCGGGCCCGTGACCGCCGAGCGGCTGCGCCGGGTGGGGGTGCACACCGTCGAGGAGCTCGAGGGGCTCAGCGAGGACGAGCTGGTCCGGCTGCTCGGTCGCGCGCACGGGACCGGGCTGCACGCCCTGGCGCGGGCGCTCGACGACCGGGCGGTGGAGCCCGAGCGGGAGACCAAGTCGATCAGCGTCGAGGACACCTACGACACCGACCACGTCGACAAGAGGCTGCTCGAGGCGCTGCTCGACCGCCAGTCGGCGAAGGTGACCGAGCGGCTGCGCAAGGCACGCATGTCGGCGCGCACGGTCTCGATCAAGGTGCGGCTGCACGACTTCTCGACCCTGAGCCGGTCGGCGACCCTGCCCGAGCCGTCCGACGAGGAGCGCCAGATCGCACGGGTGGCGCGCCGGCTCCTGACCGAGCTGGACACCTCCGGCGGCGTACGACTGCTGGGGGTGGGGGTCTCCGGGTTCGCCGACTGGATCCAGGAGGACCTGTTCGCCCCCGACGAGGAGGACGACCCGGCGCCCGACCAGGCCACCGTGGCGGCCGTGGCCGCCGCCTCCCGCCAGCGCGCGTGGGCACCGGGCGCCGACGTGGTGCACCAGACGCACGGTCGCGGCTGGGTGTGGGGCGCCGGCCGCGGCGTCGTCACGGTCCGCTTCGAGACCGCCGAGACCGGTCCCGGGCGGGTGCTCAGCTTCGCGGCGGGCGACCCCGCGCTCAGCCCGTTCCGCCCGCCGGAGGAGTGACGCGCACACCGCCCCGGGAACAACCGCCGGTCGTGCGGTTTCGCCCGTGCCTGCGCCGGGGAAGAAAAGAGGGGAATTGGCGTGGGGCCCGCGGGAAGTATGAGTTTCCGCGGACCCCACTGGTCGGAACAGCGGTGATGATGTCCCGGACCGGGGACTCCCGCAACGTCCGGTCGCCTCACCACCTGGCGACCTCGCCGGCGGGTCTCCCCACCGGCCGGAGCTGCAGTATTCATCCGGTCCACCGCGGTCCTTGCGGATCGCGGTGAGAGATTTCTACGTGACGCAGGTCACTCGCACAAGGGTCCTGCGCCATGATCTCGCAGAATCTTCGAGGTCTGCCCGAGTTGCCCACAGCCAGCCCGGGTCGCTCCACAGGCAGCGTCTAGTTCTCCACACCGTTTCCACAGGCTCCTGTGGACGACGAGCTCACCACGGTCGTACGTCGTGCCCGGCCCCGGCGAGCGCCGACCGGACCGCGGCCGCCACCTCGACGGCGCCGGGCGAGTCCCCGTGCACGCACAGGGAGTGCACCTCCCCGCTGCCCGCCATGGCGACGGCGTTCGCCGCCACCGCGTCGGCGCCGGCGACCAGCGCCTCCGGGTGGTCGCGCGGGAGCAGCCGGCCGTCCTCGGTGTAGCCGCGGTCCGGGAACCCCTCCCGCACCGCGGCACGGCCCAGCTCCACGGCACGTCGCAGGATCGCCGAGCCCGGCAGGCCCAGGACCGGCAGGGTCCCGCTCCCCCGCAGGACCGCCTCGGCCTGCTCCTCGTCGTCCACGACCCGGTTGTAGAGCGCGCCGTGCGGCTTGACGTAGGCGACCTCGATCCCGCAGGCGAGCGCGACCTCCTGGAGCAGGCCGACCTGCTCGGCGACCCACTCGGCGAGCCGGTCGACGGCGACGTCCATGTGCCGGCGACCGAAGTTCTCCCGGTCGGCGTAGGAGACCTGGGCCCCCACGACGACGCCGCGGACGGCCGCCGTCTCGCACACGTAGCGCATCGTCTGCTCGTCGCCGGCGTGGAAGCCGCACGCGAGGTTGGCGCTGGTGACCACGGCGAGCAGCCCCTCGTCGTCGGTGACGCCCTCGCCGAGGTCGGCGTTGAGGTCGATGCCCATGCCTCCAGTGTGCCCGCCGGTGTGCCCGCCGGCGTGCCCGCCGGTGTCCCCGTGACCCTCCAGCCCGCGGACGCTCGCTGAAAAGTGCCTGAGAAGTCGCGTGCGCGGCAACTTCTGCGGGTACAGGCGCGTCTACAGGGGTGAGGCGACACCTCGTGGCACTCACGACGCTCATCGGGAATCCCCTTTCACCGTCGAGCGTTGGACCAAGAGGACCGGCTGGACAGGTCCACCTGTAGGAAGGGAAAGGCCGCAGATGACCATCACCCGCAACGACCGTGAGATCGAAGGGCGCGACAGCGTCGGTCTCTACCTCGACGAGATCGCTCGCACCCCGCTCCTCGACGCGGAGACCGAGGTGGAGCTGTCCAAGACCATCGAGGCGGGCCTGCTCGCCGGCAAGCTCCTCGAGGAGGGCCGGGTCGGCCGCCGCAAGGGCGGTGCCCCGAAGTACGCCACCGAGGAGGAGCTGCGCTGGATGGTGGAGGAGGGCGAGCGCGCCATGCAGCGCTTCATCAACGCCAACCTGCGCCTGGTCGTCTCGATCGCCCGCAAGTACGGCCGCAGCCAGATGCCGATGCTCGACCTGATCCAGGAGGGCAACACCGGCCTGATCCGCGCGGTCGAGAAGTTCGACTACGCCAAGGGCTACAAGTTCTCCACCTACGCCACCTGGTGGGTGCGCCAGGCGATCACCCGTGGCATCGCCCAGCAGGCCCGCGTCGTCCGGCTCCCGGTGCACGTCGTCGAGGAGCTCAACCAGGTCGGGTCCGCCCGCCGTACCCTCGAGCGCCAGCTGGGCCGCGACCCCGACCCCGAGGAGATCGCCGCCGAGCTCGACATGGACATCGAGCGCGTCCTGGACCTGATGTCCTGGGGCCGTGACCACGTCAGCCTGGACACCCCGATCGACGAGGACGGCGACACCTCGCTGGGCGACCTGATCGCGCAGGAGAGCTCGCCGGGCCCCGACCTGACCGTGCTCGACACCGAGTCGCGCGACCGCCTCAACACCCTGGTCGGGCTGCTCGACGACCGGTCGGCCGACATCGTGCGCTCGCGCTACGGGCTGGTCGACGGCAGGCAGCACAAGCTGGCCGACATCGGCGCCCGGCACGGGATCTCCGCCGAGCGGGTCCGCCAGCTCGAACGGGAGGCCATCGCCAAGCTGCGCCGGCTCGCCGACCCGGACCTCGCTGCTTGAGGAGACCACTGAGGCCCGGCTCGCGAGCCAGGGCCTCCTCCGAGGCCGCCGGCGGGTGATCCCCCCTCAGTCGCTCGTCGGCGTCGCCACCTCTGCGAAGACCTCCGCAACGCGCTTGCGGAGGTCTTCGCGCGTCCCGGTGTTCTCGACGACGTGGGTGGCGATCGCGAGGCGCTGCTCACGGGAGGCCTGGGCGTCGATCCGGGCCTGCGCGTCCTCGCGGCTCCAGCCCCGGTCCTGCTCCATCCGGGCGATCTGCAGCTCCGCGGGGGCGTCGACCACGATGACGGCGTCGAACTGGTCGGCCCGGCCCCCCTCGGCGAGCAGCGGGATGTCGTGCACCACGACCGCGTCGTCGGCGGCCTGCTGCTCCAGCTCCACGATCCGCTCGAACACCAGCGGGTGCACGATCGCCTCGAGCCGCTTGCGCGCGGCGTCGTCGCCGAAGACCAGGCGACCCATCGCGGGACGGTCCAGCTCTCCGTCGGGCCCGAGCAGCTCCTCGCCGAACTCCTCGACCACCGCCGCCAGCCCCGGCGTACCGCCGGCCACGACCTCCCGGGCGAGCGCGTCGGCGTCGATGACCACCGCCCCCAGCTCGGCCAGCATCGACGCCACCGTGCTCTTCCCCGAGGCGATCCCGCCCGTCAGTCCCACGCGCACCGTCATGGGCTGGATCATCGCAGGCCCTCGCAGACGCGCGAGGCCGGCTCCTACGGCTGCGGGTCGGCCTCGGGCCGGGCGTCGTCCCCGGCCTCCTCGGCGGCGCGCCGGCGCTGCTCCTCGCGGTAGCGACGACGCTGCTCCTCGGCCCGCTCGCGCACGCCACGCAGGAACGCCTCGTCGGCGTCGGGGTTCGTGGCGGCGGCGCGGCCCGGGCGGTCGTACTCGGGGAACTGCGGGACGCGACGTTCGTACGCCGACGGACGGGCCACCTGCGGCCGGCCGGCGGCCAGCCAGGCGATCGAGCCCACCAACGGGAACAGCAGGACCAGCACGATCCACCACAGCTTCGGCAGGTGCCGGATCTCGCCCTCGCTGCTCCCGATCACGTCGATCAGGCAGTACACGCACAGCGCGAGGACCAGCACTGCGAAGAACAGCTCGAACCGGACCATGCGCGAAGTGTGGCCCACCCGTGGTCCGGCTGTCCGGGAGTTGGCTGACAGGATCGGGGGCGTGGACGCACGCGACCTGGCCCCCGAGTCGCGGGTGGCGCTGCTCGTGCCGGGCTCGGTGGCGTACGTCGAGCTGGTGATCGCCCTGCTGCGGCGCGGCGTCTTCCCGGTGCCGATGGACGCCGCGCTCACCGCGAGCGAGCGCGAGGAGCTGCTGGCCCACCTCGACCCGGCGGTGGTCGTCTCCACCCAGGAGCAGCTCGAGGCGATGCTCGCCGAGCTGGCCGCCGAACCGGTCGACGGGCCCGCCGCGGGGCCGACCCCTGCACCTGACCAGCGGGACCACGGGTCGCCCCAAGGGCGTGTACTCCGGGCTGCTCGACACCGCGGACGCCGAAGCCCTGCTCGCCGAGGAGCGCGACCTCTGGGGCTTCCGCGCCGACGACGTGAACCTCGTGCTGAGCCCGCTGCACCACTCCGCGCCGCTGCGGTTCGCGATGGGCACGCTGCTGGCGGGCGGTCGCGCGGTCGTGCCCGGCGCCGGGAAGGGCTTCGACCCGGCGACCGTGACCCGGGCGATCGAGGAGCACCGGCCGACGACGATGTTCTGCGTGCCGGCCCACCTGCAGCGCCTGTTCGCGCACTGGGACGAGCACGGCACGCCGGACCTGTCGTCGTTCCGGCTCGTCGCCCACGCGGGCGCGCCCTGCCCGGAGTGGGTGAAGCGGCGGCTGGTCGAGGCTTTCCCGCCGGGGACGACGTGGGAGTTCTACGGCTCGACCGAGGGGCAGTTCACGGCCTGCCGCAGCGAGGAGTGGCTGGAGCGGCCCGGGACGCTGGGCCGCGCCCGCCCCGGCAGGACGATGACCACCGACGAGCAGGGCCACCTGTGGTGCGTCGTACCTCCTCACGCGCGGTTCACCTACCTCGGCGACCCGGAGAAGACGGCGGCCGCGTGGCGCGAGACCCCCGAGGGGCCGGCCTTCACGGTGGGCGACCTCGGCCACGTCGACGAGGACGGTCACGTGCACCTCGACGGGCGGCGCGAGGACCTCGTCATCAGCGGAGGGGTCAACGTCTACCCCGCCGAGGTGGAGCGGGTGCTCGGCGAGGTGCCCGGCGTCGAGGACGTCGCGGTCTTCGGCGTCGAGGACGACGAGTGGGGCCAGCGCGTCTGCGCCGCGGTCGTCGGTGACGTCGACCCCGCCACACTGCGCACCCACGCACGCGAGCACCTCGCCCCGGCCAAGCGCCCCAAGGAGTACCACCTGCTCGGGTCGCTCCCCCGCACCCCCACGGGCAAGGTCCGCAGGCTCGAGCTCCCCCGACTCCTCGAGGACGACTGATGGGGTTCACCAGGGCCGAGCTGGAGTCGTTCCGCGACGCCGAGGTCCCCGACCTGCTCGCCGACGACCTGCGCCTGCTCTTCGTGGGAATCAACCCCGGCCTGTGGACCGCCGCGGTGCAGACCCACTTCGCCCACCCCGGCAACCGGTTCTACCCCGCCCTCCTGCGAGCCGGGATCCTCACCGAGCCCGTCGACCCCTCGGCCGGGATGACCGAGCAGGACCGGGAGCGGTTCCGGGCACGCGGGCTGGGGATCACCAACCTCGCCCCGCGGGCCACGGCGAAGGCGGCGGAGCTGAGCACGGCCGAGCTGCGCGCGGGCGGGCAGCGCCTCCGCGAGCTGGTGCGGACGCGCGCACCGCGGGTCGTCGCGGTGGCCGGGGTGACGGCCTACCGCCAGGCGTTCGGCCGCCCCCGGGCACGACTCGGACCGCAGGAGGAGCACTTCGAGGGCGCCGCGCTGTGGGTGGTGCCCAACCCCAGCGGCCTCAACGCCCACGAGACGGTCGACTCCCTCGCGCGGGCCTACGCCGAGGCCGCCCGCGCCGCCGGCGTCCTCTGACCAGGTCTCCCACCACCTTGGCAGGATCTCTGCGCACAGTGACACGTCTGCCACTCGTGGCAGGATCTCGCACGTAGCACACTTACTGCCATGAGCGCACTACTGATCCTTCTTCTGGTGGTCGCCGTGACCCTCATCGGCATCGCGGTGGCCAACGTCGTCAAGCACGACGGCTACGGCCGGTCCAGCACCGGCCACAAGCCGCCCCGCAGCCACCTGCCCGACATGTTCGACCCCACCCGGGTCGCCTGACCCCGCCACACTCCCGTGAACGACGTCGGGCCCGGCCACCGTGAGGTGGCCGGGCCCGACGTTCAGGTGCGGTGAGTCAGTCGCCGCGGGAGCGGGTCAGTTGCCCCCGCCGGTCAGCTTCTCGCGAAGCGCCTGAAGCGCCTCGTCGGAAGCCAGCGAGCCGCCCTCGGCCTCGCCGCCCGATTCCGACGGGGCAGAGCCGCCGCTGGAGTACGACGTCGCCTCGCCGGCCTCGACCTCGGCCTTGGCCGCCTCGGTCTGCTGCTTGAGGTGCGCCTCCCAGCGAGCGTGCGCCTTGGCGTACTGGTCCTCCCAGGTCTTGCGCTGCTCGTCGTACCCCTCGAGCCACTCGCCCGACTCCGGGTCGAAGCCCTCGGGGTAGATGTAGTTGCCCTGCTCGTCGTACGTCGCCGACATGCCGTAGAGCGTGGGGTCGAACTCCTCGCCCTCGACCGCGGTGGCGGTCTCGTTGGCCTGCTTCAGCGACAGCGAGATCCGGCGGCGCTCGAGGTCGATGTCGATGATCTTGACCATCACGTCGTCGTTGACCTGGACGACCTGCTCGGGGATCTCCACGTGGCGCTCGGCCAGCTCGGAGATGTGCACCAGGCCCTCGATGCCCTCCTCGACCCGGACGAACGAGCCGAACGGCACCAGCTTGGTGACCTTGCCCGGCACGATCTGCCCGATCTGGTGGGTGCGGGCGAAGTGCTGCCAGGGGTCTTCCTGGGTCGCCTTGAGCGAGAGCGAGACGCGCTCGCGGTCCATGTCGACGTCGAGCACCTCCACGGTGACCTCGTCGCCGACGGTGACGACCTCGCTCGGGTGGTCGATGTGCTTCCAGGACAGCTCGGAGACGTGCACCAGGCCGTCGACGCCGCCGAGGTCCACGAACGCACCGAAGTTGACGATCGAGGACACGACGCCCTTGCGGATCTGGCCCTTCTGGAGCTGGGTGAGGAAGCCGTGGCGGACCTCGGACTGGGTCTGCTCGAGCCACGCACGACGCGAGAGCACGACGTTGTTGCGGTTCTTGTCGAGCTCGATGATCTTCGCCTCGAGCGTCTGGCCGACGTAGGGCTGCAGGTCGCGCACGCGACGCATCTCCACCAGCGAGGCGGGCAGGAAGCCGCGCAGGCCGATGTCGAGGATCAGGCCGCCCTTGACGACCTCGATGACGGTGCCCTCGACGACGCCGTCCTCCTCCTTGACCTGCTCGATCGTGCCCCAGGCGCGCTCGTACTGGGCGCGCTTCTTGGACAGGATCAGGCGACCCTCCTTGTCCTCCTTCTGCAGGACCAGGGCCTCGACCTTGTCGCCGACCTCGACGACCTCGTTGGGGTCGACGTCGTGCTTGATCGAGAGCTCTCGCGAGGGGATGACGCCCTCGGTCTTGTAGCCGATGTCCAGCAGGACCTCGTCGCGGTCGACCTTGACGATGGTGCCATCGACGATGTCACCGTCGTTGAAGTACTTGATGGTCTCGTCGATCGCGGCGAGGAAGTCCTCCTCCGAACCGATGTCGTTGACGGCGACCTGCGGTGCGTCGGAGAGAGTGGGGGTGATTGTCATAAGGAGTGCGGAACCTTTGGGTGGATAGGAGTCGTGCGGGCACGCGCAGAAGCCCGTTTCACCATCACGATTGTCTTCGTTCGTCCACTGCTGGACCGATAGCGAGCGAGAGCCTGCTACGTCTGAGACTCAGGCAGACTTCTGGCGCGACCAGCAGTCTATCCGCGCCTGCCGCGCAGCGTCCAACCGAGGCTCACGCCGGTACGACGAGCACGCCGGTGGGCTCCACCGAGACCCGCACCCGCTCCCCCGGCGCCAGGGTGCGCGCCTGGGCGCTGGAGGTCTGGGCGACCGCCGCGGTCCCGTCCGAAAGGGCGAGGTGCACCCGCGAGAACGGCCCGAGGAACTCGATCGAGGCCACCGACGCGCTGCCTCCGGCGTCGGCGGTCAGGGTGAGCGACTCAGGCCGGACCATCGCCACGCCCTCGCCCGAGGAGATCGACCCGGCCAGCACCGGGACCCGCGAGCCGAGCACCTCGGCGGTCTCGCCGGAGACGGAGGCGGGGACCTTGTTGTTCAGCCCGACGAACTCCGCCACGAACGGCGTGGCGGGCCGGGTGTAGAGGTCCGCGGGGCTGGCGAGCTGCTCCAGCGTGCCCTGGCTCATCACCCCGACCCGGTCGGCGACGGCGAGCGCCTCCTCCTGGTCGTGGGTGACGAACAGGGTGGTCGTGCCGACCTCGGTCTGGACGCGGCGGATCTCCTCGCGCAGCTGCACCCGCACCTTCGCGTCGAGGGCCGAGAGCGGCTCGTCGAGCAGCAGCACGCTGGGCCGGATCGCCAGGGCCCGGGCGAGGGCGACGCGCTGCTGCTGGCCGCCGGAGAGCTGGGCGGCGTACTTGTCGCGGTGCTCGGTGAGCCCGACGAGCTCGAGCATCTCCTCGGCGCGGGCCCGGCGCACGGCCTTGTCCTCGCCCCGGAGCTTGAGCCCGAAGGCGACGTTGTCCAGCACGGTCAGGTGGGGGAACAGGCTGTAGGCCTGGAACACCATCCCCATGTCCCGCTTGTTCGCCGACACCCCGGTCAGGTCCCGGCCGCCGACGGCGACGCTGCCCGAGGTGGCCTCGTCGAGGCCGGCGAGGATGCGCAGCGCCGTGGTCTTGCCGCAGCCCGAGGGACCGAGCAGGGCGACCATCTCGCCGGGCTCGATGTGCAGGGTGAACCCGTCGAGGGCCCGCACCGACCCGTAGACGCGGGTGAGGTCGTCGAGGTCGACGGCGAGGCCCGTGGTGGAGGGGCGAGTGTCCGTGGCGGTGCTCACGCAGCGGCTCCTGAGGGGGTCGAGGTGGGGGCGGGGGTGACGACGGTGGTCGCGGTGTCCGCCTTGGCGCGGCGACGGCCTCGGCTCAGCAGCGACAGCGCGAGCAGGAGGAGGATGCCGAGGAGCAGCACCGCCAGCGAGCCGGCCACGGCGGTGGGACCGTCGGTCTTGCCGATCGCGACGATCGCGACCTGGAGGTTCTCGTAGCCGCTGAGGGAGGCGATGGTGTACTCCCCCAGCACGACCGCGATCGAGACGAACGCCGCCGAGATGACCCCGGACCAGATGTTGGGCACCACGACCCGCAGGATCGTGGTGGTCCAACCGGCACCGAGCGACCGCGCCGCCTCCGAGAGGGTCTTCAGGTCGATCGCCGACAGAGCGGCGTCGATGGCGCGGTAGGCGTAGGGCAGCACCAGGACGACGTAGACGAAGGCCAGCGTGAGCGTGGACTCCCCGAAGAAGTAGGTCACCCACAGGTAGACGTCCTTGAGCCCCACCACGATCACCAGCGCCGGGATCGTGAGTGGCAGCAGGCAGAGGAACTCGACCATCCCCCTGGCCCACTGCGCGCGCAGCCGGGTCCAGATCATCGTCGGCACGAGCACGAGCAGCATCCCCGCGACCGTCAGGGCAGCGAGCCCCAGCGAGATCAGGATGGCCGAGAACAGCTGGTCGTCCTGGACGAGGTTCCTCCAGGGCGCGAGCGTGCGACCGCCGCCGATCAGGTCGCGCGTGCTGAAGTCGGCCATCGCGACCAGCGGGAAGCCGAAGAAGACCACGAACGGCACGAAGGCCAGCCCCCGCAGCACCCGGCTCCGCCCGCGGCGCCCGGCGGTCACTGCAACCACCTCGACGTACGCCGCACCAGCGCGCCGTAGGCGACCATCACGACGGCGACCAGCACGATCATCTCCAGCGCGAGCGCGAACGCGAAGCCCGACTGCCCGAGCACCACCTCGCTGGTCAGTGCCGCCCGGATCAGCAGCGGCACGATCGGGCTGCCCTGGCTGACCAGGGCCGCCGCGGTGGCGTAGGCGGCGAACGCGTTGGCGAACAGCAGCAGCAGCGAGCCGAGGAAGGCCGGACGGAGCAGCGGGACGGCGACCTGGCGCCAGTACTGCCAGGTCGTGGCACCGAGGCTGACCGCCGCCTCGCGCCACTCGGTGCGCAGCCCCTCGAGCGCGGGGAGGAAGACGATGACCATCAGCGGGATCTGGAAGTAGCTGTAGACGAGCATCAGCCCGGAGAGGCTGTAGAGCCATCCCGACCCCGCGAGGTCCCAGCCCAGGTTGTCGCGGGCCCACACGGTGAGCACGCCGTTGAGCCCGACCGTCGCGAGGAACGCGAAGGCGAGCATCACCCCGCCGAACTGCGCCAGCACGCTGCAGACCGAGATCACCGTGCGCCGCAGCATCGAGGTGGGCGAGGTCCCGGCGATCAGCCAGGCCAGCACCGCGCCGAGGGAGGCCCCGACCAACGCGGTGATCCCCGAGAGCAGGACGCTGCGCCACAGCGCGAGCAGGGCGGTGTCCGTCCCCAGCGCCTCGATCCTGGCGAAGGAGAGCTCGCCTCCCTCGTAGACCGACTTCACGACCACCGTGACCGTCGGGATGACGAGGAAGAAGAACAGGAGCGCCAGGAACGGCACCAGGGGCAGTGCGTCGCGCAGCCGCCGTCCGGCGCCGGTCCCAGCCACTCGCGTCAGCCGATCGCCTTGGCCCAGTTGGCCGAGAGGTACTCCGTCGCCTTGGCGCTCTGCTTCTCGGTCACGATCACCGGGTCGCCCTGCACCTGCGGCAGCGCGTCGTACGCCTGCTTGTCGATCGTGCCGGCCTTCGCCATCGCGTCAGCGCGCACGGGTCGGGCTCCCCCACCCAGGTAGAGGTTCTGGCCCGCGTCGCTGTAGAGGTACTCCTGCCACAGCCGTGCGGCGGCCGGGTGCGGGGCGTCCTTGTTGATCGCCTGGAAGTAGTAGCCCGCGACGGGAGCGCCCGGCGGGACGACGACCTTCCAGCTCGGGAGCTTCTTGGTCTCGGCCGCGTTGGTGTAGTCCCAGTCGATGACGACCGGGGTCTGGCCGGACTCGATGGTCGCGGGGGTCGGGTCGACCGGCAGGAAGTTGCCGGCGTCCTTGAGCTTGCCGAAGAAGTCGACACCGGGAGCGATGTCGTCGGCGGAGCCGCCCTGTGCCAGCGCCACCATCACGACGCCGGAGAACGCGGCGCCGGCCTGGGTCGGGTCGCCGTTGAGCGCGACCTTGCCCTTGTAGGCGGGCTTGAGCAGGTCCTCGACCTTGGTGACGTCCGGGACCTTCTTGGAGTCGTAGCCGATCGACATGAAGCCGCCGTAGTCGTTGACCCAGGTGCCGTCCGGGTCCTTGAACTCCGCCGGGACCTCGTCGAAGGTCTCGACCTTGTAGGGCGCGAACATCGAGGTGTTGGCCAGCGCCACGGACTGGCCGAGGTCGAAGACGTCGGGCGCGGAGCTCTTGCCCTTCTGCTGCTTGGCGGCGTTGATCTCGTCCTGGCTGGCCGCGTCGGGCTGGGCCGAGTTGACCTTGATGTCGTACTTGTCCTCGAAGCTCTTGATGATCGTGCCGTAGTTGGCCCAGTCCGGCGGGAGCGCGATGACGTTGAGCTCGCCCTCCTTCTTCGCGGCCTTCACCAGGGCGTCCATGCCGCCGAAGTCCTCGGCCGACGTGGCCTCGGAGACCTTGACCCCGGAGTCGGTCTCCGTGGACTTGGACTCCTTGTCCGGGGGCGAGCATGCCGCCAGCGGGCCGACGGCGACGGACAGGAGGGCTGTGGCGAGGAGAATCCGAGGCCTCTTCATGGGCGTACCTTCCAGGGAAGCGGGGTCGGCACCGAGCACCGGCGGGACTCGGACGTCCCGCTGGATGCAACGTAGCCCCAGGGGAACCCCGGGTCGAGGACCCACGCTGGGGCGCCGTCCGGAAGAGGCGGACCTCAGAGCGCCACGACCAGGAGCATCACCAGCACGACGAGCAGGACCGCCCCGGCCAGGGCGCCGACGAGCGCGACCAGGCCGCCGGTCCTCTGCGGGACCGGCCCCATGGCTCCGCGCTGGAACTGGGTGAGCGGGCAGGAGTACCAGACGTCGGCCACGGTCCCGGGCGGCACGTCGACGACGTACGACGCCTGGCCGTACTCGCGCATCCACCGGGCGCTCGCGCTCACCTCGTTGCGCCCCGGGTGGACCTCGAGGTGGTTCTCGCCGTAGGAGGCCGGCACCGGGTAGCCGTTGATCCGCACCGTCGGGGTGATCATGCTGCGGGTGCCGGCGTTGCCCTGCATGTGGAAGCGGACGAAGGCGCGCCGGTCGCCCGTCGGAGCGCCGGAGCCAGGGGTGCTCGTCATGGGGGCGACCCTAGCCAGCAGGGCTGCCCGGATCAGGGCGTTTCGTGCAGGTCGCCGGTGCGCGCGACCGCCGCCAGCAGCTCCCGTGCGCGCGCGACGACCTCGCTCTCCTCGCGCCGCGCCGCCAGCTCCACCAGCGCGAACAGGTCGGCGGCGCGGGCACGGTCCAGCACGTCGTCCGGCACGGACCCGGCCGGCATGAACGCGCGGTAGCCGTCGAGGACCCCTTCGACGAGTGCCGGGTGCCGCTCGAACCGCAGCAGGTTGCCGAGGTCGGCCCACGGGGAGCCGCTGTGCGCGAACTCCCAGTCCAGGACGCCGGTCACCTCGAGCGTGCCCGGGTCGACCAGCAGGTTGCGGGCGTTGAGGTCGGAGTGGACCAGGCACGCCCTGCGGTCCTCGTCGAGCAGGTCCTGGGCCGCGTCGGCCACCGGACCCAGCCCCTCGAGGACGGCCGGGTCCAGGCCCGCCGCGTGGGAGGCGACCCAGCTCGCGACGTCGCGCAGCTCCGCCGGGAGCGGGGCCAGGGTCAGGGATCTGTCGGTGAAGACCCCCGGTCGCGGCTGGGCCAGGTGCCCGAGCCGCCCGAGGAGCGTGCCGAGCCCGGCCCCGAGCCGTCCCAGCTGTCCCTCGTCGAGGCGCGGGAGCAGCTCCACCAGCCTCTCCCCCGGCAGCCGCGAGGTCACCAGCAGGCCGGGCATCCCCGCGTCGACGTCGCCGCGCCGCACCTCGAGGACCTCGGGGACGGGGAGCAGCCCCCGCACCAGCTCCAGCACCGCTGCGTCGACCTCGGGAGCCAGCGGTCCCCGGACGGCCGACCGGGCCCCGTAGACGCGGACCACGGCCTGCTCCCCGCCCACGTCGGCCAGGAAGGTCTCGCCGCTCTCGCCCCCGGGCAAGGGGCTCATCGAGGTCGGGAAGGCATCCATGCCCCGACCCTGCCACCCGCTGGTTGAGGAGGTTGCGCAGCAACGCCCCGCTGGTTGAGGAGGTTGCGCAGCAACCGTCTCACCACGAAACCAAGGGGCTAGCCTTCACAGCGTGTCCGGTGTGCGCCCCGAGCGACGTCTGGTCGGCGAGGAGGAGTCCCTGAGGGCCAACCGCGCCGACTGGGACGCCTATGCCGACGAGTACCAGTCCACGCACGGGGAGTTCCTCGGCGACGACGGCTTCCTGTGGGGGCCCGAGGGAGTCCGCGAGGACGACCTGGGAGCGCTCGGCGAGGTCGCCGGCAAGGACGTGCTCGAGGTCGGCTGCGGTGCCTGCCAGTGCTCACGGTGGGTTCTCGCCCGCGGCGGGAGGCCCGTGGGCATCGACGTGTCCATGCGGCAGCTGCAGCACAGCCGCCGCATCGACGAGGAGCACGAGGTCGTCGTACCCGCCCTGTGCGCCTCGGCCGCGCAGCTGCCCTTCGCCGACGACACCTTCGACGTGGTGTTCTCGGCGTTCGGGGCGCTGCAGTTCGTGGCCGACGCCCCGGACCTGGTCGACGGCATCGCCAGGGTCCTGCGTCCGGGCGGCCTGTTCGCCTTCTCGGTGACCCACCCGACCCGCTGGATGTTCCCCGACGACCCCGGCGAGGAGGGCCTCCTCGCCTCGCAGTCCTACTGGGACCGCACGCCGTACGTCGAGGTCGACGACCGGACCGGCGAGACGAGGTACGTCGAGCACCACCGCACGATCGGCGACTGGGTCGGGATCCTCGCCCGCCACGGCTTCGTGCTCACCGACCTGCACGAGCCCGAGTGGCCCGCCGACCACGACCGCACCTGGGGCGGCTGGAGCCGGACCCGGGGGATGCTGACGCCGGGGTCGGCGATCTTCGTGGCGCGGATGGCGTCCCGTGACGCTCAGGCTTCGGAGTCGCGGCGCCCGAGGGCGAGCATCACAGCCGCCGCGATCAGGCAGAGCAGGCCACCGACGATGCCGACGATCGGGACCGTCTTGGTGATCAGGGTGAGCGCTGCTGACGTCGTCCTTGGCGTCCTCGACGCTCTTCGTGACCTGGGCGTCGGTGAAAGCGAGCTGAAGATCCAGCACCTTGTCACCGTTGGCCAGGGACCGCTGCTGATCGTCGGTCTGGTTGACGATGGCGCCCGTCTTCGGCTCGACGTAGATCTCCTTGTTGTCGTCGTAGGTGCCGTCGACCCCCTCGGCGATCTCGATCGTCCTCCCCGCTGAGCTCCACCCGGTAGACGTACGTCGTCAAACCCTTGAGCTTGACGGTGCGGTTGTACTTCGCATCGACGGCCTGCCCCACCACGCTGTCCCAGTAGGGATAGGTCTTCTTCTCACTGTCGAAGGGCCACTTGTTGACGAGCCCTTCGTGGTCGACGGCGTCGGACGGCAGGTACTTGCTCTTGTTCACCGCGAGAGCGGTCTTTCGGTCAGTGGCGAAGACGTCGGTGCGAGTTGGTGATCAACCGGCGGTCGTTGTCCATCAGGCAGGCGGCGGGTTGTCGCGGTTGATGTTCACGCAGGAGTAGGACACGAAGACCATGACGTCGTCATCGGACTTCTTGGCGTCGACCCTGGTCTTGTTCAGCACGCTGACCGGGACGTCCTCGACCTCGCCTGTCGAGGGGTTGAGCTTCTGCGCCTGTCCGGAGAGATAGGTGTTGGAGTCGACGTTGAGCGGGGTCTTCTGCGTCATGCCCGGGGCGACCGCGGCCAGCAGGATCGCCAGGACCAAGAGGAATCCTCCCAGGAAGAGCAAGATCCATCCAGGCACGGTCTTCTTCATCGGTTCCCTCCCGCAGTCACGCCAAGTCGCCGAACCGTAGCAGTCCGAGACCCTCGGGTCGGCCCCGTAGTTGCGCGCGCTCAGAGTAGCGGTGCAACGCGCCGAACACCGCGCGACCAGCGGGTGCTTCGCCGCTGTGGCATAGTCCGGGGGTGCTGTCGCTGCGACACCTTCCCGATCGCGTCCTCAAGTCATGGACCGGGGTGCGCGGGGCCAGCGGATCGTCGCGTCGGCACTCGTGCTCATCGCGTTGCAGCTCGGGCTGCGGGCGTGGGCGCTGTCGGGTCGTGGTTCTACTTCGACGACCTCGCGTTCATGTCGCGTGCGATGAACCAGCCGCTGGACGCCCGCTACCTCTTCGAGTCCTACGGCGGCCACCTGATGCCCGCGGGCTTCGCGCTGATCTGGCTGCTGACCGACTGGGGCCGCCTACGAGTGGTGGGCCGTGGGCCGCCGTGCTCCTGGTGATGCAGGCCGTCGGCGGGCGTCGGGATGCTCCGCCTGCTGCGCTCGATGTTCGGCCGGACACCTCGGTCGTCCTGGCTCCTGCTGGCCGGCTACCTCGTCTTGGTCTTCACCCTCTCGGCCGGGCATCTGGTTCGCCGCGGGGATCAACCAGCTGCCGCTCCAGATCGCCCTCGTCTTCGGCCTGCACGCGCACTGGACTACCTGCGCACGCGGCGGCTGGCGGCACCTGGCCACCGCGTGGCTGGACCGCGTTCGGGCTGCTGTTCTACGAGAAGAGCTGCTGCTCCTCGGCGTCTACGGCCTGGTGGCGCTGTGCTGGTTAGCCACCGGCAACACCCCGGAGCGGCTGCACCCCTGTGGGATCGCTACCGCTGGGCGTCGTGGCTCTACGCGTCGTCGGCGGTCGCCTACCTCGCGCTCTACGTCGCCTACGGCCTGAACTTCTCACCCACCGAGGCCGGCAACCAGCGCCTGGCGCCCGATCGCCTGGAACCTGGTCGCGGTCGCGCGGCTGCCCGGGCGTCGTCGGTGGGCCGCTCGAGCTGGCAGCCCCTCGACGTCGGGTCGTTCGCCGACCCGCCGAGTTCGTGCAGCTCGTCTCGTGGCTGCTCGTCGGCACGCGGTCTCCTGGCGCACCGGACACGGACCGTCAGCAGGCGCGCCTGGAGCCTGGTCGCCTTCCCGCTCCTCATCAACGTCGTGCTGCTCGGCGTCGGCCCGCGCCAACATCGTCGGCCCCGACATCGCCCGGAGTACCGCTACCAGACCGAGACTGCGGCCCTGTTCTGCTCTGGCGCTCGGACTGGCGTTCCTGCCGCTCCGCGGGGCCTGGTGCGCAACGATCTGAGGCCGAGGTCCCTCTCACCTATGAGACCCGCGCGTGCTCCTCCTGGTCGCCGTCGCCGTCGTCGTGGCGCGCCCTGGTCTCGACCGTGCGGTACGTCGACCTCTGGCAGACGCGCAACCCGACGAGGCCTACTACGACAACGTCCGAGAGCTCGGCCGCCGGGCGACGCGGCGTCCGGTCCCGCTCGTCGACGGCAGCGTGCCGCAGACGATGCTCTGGGGCTACCGATACCCGGAGAACACCTACAGCCACGTCTGCGGAACCTGCGCCTAGACATCCGCTACCCGGGTGCGGCGATCGACCGCCTCTACCTGTTCGACGACGGCGGCGAGCTCCGGCCGGTGACGGTGCCGAACACGCGCGAGCTCCTGCCTCGGGCGGGTGCGGCTACTCGGTGCCTCGAGGACGCCACGTCGCGCCTGCCGCTCAACGGCCCGTCATCGGCGGCGGCTGGTGGGTGCGCCTGGGGTACCAGAGCGACGATGACGCCACCGTGAGGATCACCGCGGGCGAGGAGCGCCACGAGGTCGAGCTCCCCGCGGGCTCGCACGCCGTCTACTTCAGTGCCAAGGGCGACTTCGAGTCGATTGCGCTTGAAGGCAACGGTGAGCGGGCGAGGATCTGCGTCGACGAGCTCTCGCTCGGGATACCGTTCCCAACCGTGGAGAAGTCATGACGGCTCTGGACAGCCCTCGGGCTCCGATCCCAGCCCCACCGGCCGGATCCCCGTCGCTGATCCGGCTGCTCCGGAAAACCGCACGCTGAAGATCGCCGCCGCGTTGATCGCCGTACACCTGCTGTACCGCGCGTGGGCCGTGTATCGGCTCGTGGTACCAGGCTGACGACTTCGCCTTCATCTCCCGGATGCTCAACGAGGGCCTCTCTCCGGCAGTGGCGTTCCGGGAGTACGCCGGACACATCATGCCTGTGCCGATGTACGTCAGCTGGATACTGAACTCGCTGTCACCGTTCGACTTCCGCCTGACGGCATCGGTCATGCTGCTCCTGCAGGCCCTTGCTGCAGTGGGTTTCCTTCGCCTCCTCGTCACCAAGTTCGGCCCAAGGATGGGCATCCTGCCGCCCTTGGCGGTGTACCTGTTCACGGTCTTCTCCATACCAATCTCCATTTGGTGGGCCGCCGCTGCCAACCAGCTGCCGCTGCAGGTCGTACTGGTCTACGGACTCGCACAACACGTCACCCATCTGCGGACGGGTCGAGCCCGGCACGCCTACTGGGCGGTGGCGTGGATCATCGCCGGGCTGCTCTGCTACGAGAAGGTGCTCCTGGTCATCGGCGCGTACGCGTTCGTCTCTCTCGGCTACTTCGCGGAAGGATCGCCGGTCGAGCGCCTCCGCCAAGTCTTCAGGACCTACCGTCTGTCGACTCTGATGCTCGTGCTCGTCGGCATCGCCTACCTCGCGGTTTACGTCCCACTGGGCCTGACCTTCAGTCCCAGCAGAGCGAACAGCGACATGGTCGCGCCGGTCGTGGGCAACGTGGTCCTGCGCAACTGGTTGACCGCCATCTTCGGAGGGCCTCTTCGCTGGGCGTACGCGGACGAGTCGGCGCCCCGGGTAACACCTCGGACCTGACCGTGCTGATCTGCGCGGCACTACTCGCCCTGTTCTTCCGTGAGTTTCACCGCCACCGACCCGGATGGCGCACGGCGCTGCTGCTGCCCGCGCTCTTCCTGCTGGCCGACGTCTTGTTGGTGGCAGCCGGCCGAGCCTCCTTCGTCGGCGCCTTCATCGCGCTGGACTTCCGATACCAAGGGGAACTCGGACTGATCACGGCCCTCGCACTGGCCTGCGCCACGATGTCGATCGTCGGTGCGCGAACAACGGTGGACAAGGTCGGCCGGAGCGGTTTTCTCGATGTGCCTGGTCGGGTGGCACTGGCCGTGGCCGTCGTGTGCGCGCTCGGTCTCATCTCGTCGACGCAGTACGTGCGGCACTGGCAGGGCTACGACGTCCCCCAGCAGTACTTTTCGGCCCTGCTCGGCGACCTGGACCGGTTGGACGAGCCAATACCCATCGTCGACGGGACCTACCCAACGGAATTATGTGGGCTGCCGGATACCCCACCAACAAGCACAGTCGCTTGCTTCGGCAGTTCGAGAACGCCGACTTCGTCGAGGCCTCGACTGACCGCTTGTACATGATCTCGGAGCACGGTCACATCAGACCGGCAGGCATTCCGCCAGTCCGATCCGCCAAGCCGGTCCCCCGCGAGGACTGCGACTACCGCGTCGCCGACGAGGCAGTGAACATCCCGCTGGACGGACCGGTCGCGTACGGCGGGTGGTGGGTCCGGATCGGTTACTTCGCCTCGGCCGGCAGTCCGGTCGAGGTGAGAGCCGGCGGCACTGTCCATCGCACGACGGTCAAGGCGGGCCTGCACAGCATGTATCTCGCAGCCGGGGAGGAGACTTCGACTCGGTACGGATCTCGCCAATGCGCGGCAACGGGGTGCTGTGCACCGACGACGTGACGGTCGGCCGGCCGATGCCAGTGCGGCCCGAGCAGCCATGACCCACCCCGTGCCCACGGCAAGGTCGTCTGTCCGGCAAGCGAGGGCCTGAATGAAGGAGAGTTGGCGACGGCGTCTGTGCACGCCGGAGTGGCGCGTCATGGGAGCCGCGACGCTGGTGATCCTCCTCTCCACGCTGTTCCGGGCGTGGACGCTTCGCGGGACCTGGTTCTACGTGGATGACTTCCCGATGCTCTCGCTCGCCGCCAACGAGCCGCTCACTGGTTCCTACCTGACCCGCTCGTACCTCGGACACCTCATGCCTGGCGGACGGCTCTTCATCTGGGTTGCCACCCAGGTGGCCCCCTCGGATTACACACCCTTCGTTCTGGCGACGTTGGGCCTGTTCGCCCTCGCCGGCGTCGGCATGGCCAAGCTGCTCGTGAACTTGTTCGGGATCCGTTGGGGGATTCTGCCGCCCCTCGTCGTCTTCTCGATGACGGCCATGCTCAGTGCGACGACGCTGTGGTGGGCGGCGGCGGTGAACCAGTCCCGGCATTGGTCGCCATCACCTGGGGCTCGGCGAGCCACGTCTCCTACCTGCACACCGGGAGGAACCGTGACATCGTCAAGACGGCGATGTGGGTCCTGTTCGGGCTCGCGTTCGCGGAACTGGCGCTGACGGCCTACCTTTTCGTCGCACTCATCACGTTCCTCTACTTCGCAGTGGGAACACCGATGCAGCGTCTGCGGCACATCTTCACCGTGCATCGCAAAGCAGTAGCCGTGCATGCAGTCATCGTCGTGGCCTACGCGTTCGTGTATTGGCCCTCGTAGCCGGGCTTCGTTCCAAGACACAGTCCCAGTCGTTCGTGTGGTACCTCGTCGAGATGGGCGCCAAGGCCTTCTCCTCCTCGGCCGTGGGCGGTCCACTGACCTGGCGGCGCGTCTGGGCTGCCCAGCTCGAGGTCCACCCTCCAGGCTGGTTCCTGCTCCTGTCCTGGCTCGTGCTCATTGCCCTGTTGCTGGCATCCGAGACCACCCGCCAACGCGGCCTTCGAGCAACAGCGCTCGTCGGGGCCGTTCTCCTGGCGAAGGTGGTGCTGCTGTACACCGGTCGGTCGTTGTTCGGACCCGGTCTCGGACTGGACGTGCGCTACCTGTTCGAATATTTCCGTGGCCTTCTCGCTGTTCCTGGGTCTGGCCTTCCTACCTGTACGCGGGGCACCGGAGTCCGCGACAGTGACGAGGGAACACTGGCTCATCGACAACCCCCGAATGGTCGCAGGTGTGCTTGCCGTCTTCGTCGTCCTGGCCGCCATCAGCAACCTCAGCCACCCGTAGAGGCACTCGGCAAGGAGAGCCCTCGGCAGTACTTCGAGAACCTTCGTGCGGAGACCAGCGGGATCGACGGTCGTATCCAAGTGGCGGACGTAGACATTCCGCCCTTCATCGCCGCGCGCGTGATCTTCCCCCCAGGAGGTGCCCGGCAGGCTTCGGTCTTCCGGCTCGTTTCTCGGCGCTTCAAGAGCCCCGAGGTGCCGATCGACGACCTCTACGTCACCGACGCCCGTGGCCACCTCGAACCAGTCCCTCGATGAGGTCCGCCGCGAGGATGGCGACAAGGGCGAACGGAAGGGCTGTCCCTTCCCTGCCAACGGAGGTGTCATCGAGGTACCCCTCGACGGTCCGGTCATGGGCTTCGGCTGGACCATCCAGATCGACTACACCTCCCGCACGGCGGTGGAACCTGCTCGTTTCGCAGTGGGGCGCAAGAGACACGAAGCCCTGCTGCCTGCGGGGAACCACACAGTGTGGTTGCCCGGTGACGCCACCTACGAGTCGGTTCGGATCTCGGGCTTGGGCGGTGCCACCGACTTCTGTGTGCGACGGCTCAGCGTCGGGAGCATCGAATTGGATTACTGAATGGCGAGACCTGCGATCATGGTGCGGCCATGACTTCCTCCCCTGCCGCCGAGCACGGCGCTTCGATCAAGGCGGCGAACCGGACCTTTCCCGACGCTGAACGCGGTCCGGGCGATCGGCGCCCTGATGGTGGTCTGCACCCACGCCGCCTTCAACACCGGCCAGATCAACCACGGCTGGACCGGCGCGGTGCTGGCCCGCCTGGACTTCGGCGTGACGCTGTTCTTCATCCTGTCCGGGTTCCTGCTCAGCCGGCCGTTCCTGCTCGCCATCGCCCGGGGTGAGCCCCATCCCTCGTGGCGGCACTACCTGTGGAAGCGCGCGCTGCGGATCCTTCCGCTGTACTGGCTGGTCGTCGTGGTGGCGTTCCTGGTCGACCCGGCGAACGAGGACGCCGGCTGGCAGGACTGGCTGACGCACCTCACCCTGACCCAGCTCTACCGGCACGACCTGCTGGCCAGCTCGCTGACCCAGATGTGGAGCCTGTGCACCGAGGTCGCCTTCTACATCCTGCTGCCGCCCCTGTGCGTGCTCCTGACGGTCAGCCGCAGGCACTCGGGTCTCCACCTGCCCACCCTGCTCGGGCGCACAGCCGTCCTGTGCGTGCTCGGCGTGGCCTGGCAGGTCACCGTCGCGACCATCCCCGGCAACAAGGGGCACTACGCGCAGTGGCTGCCGGGCCTGCTGCCCTGGTTCCTGGTGGGGATGGTCTTCGCCGCGGTCAGCGCGAGCGCGGTCGTGTCGCCCCGGGAAGGCGTCCTGGATCGCCTGGCCGGCGACCTGCCCGGCTGCTGGTTCCTGGCCGCCGGGGTGTTCGCGATCGCCTGCTCCCCGATCGCCGGCCCGCGCCTGCTGATCACCCCGGGAGCCTGGGAGGCCGGCGCCAAGCTGGTGCTGTACGCCGTCGCTGGTGCCTTCTTCGTGCTGCCACTGGTCTTCGGTCCCGAGCACCAGGGGGCCGCCCGGTCCCGGCTCAGCGGCCCGGTGCCCTACTGGCTCGGCGACATCTCCTACGGCATCTTCGCGATCCACATGCTGGTGCTCAACCTGGTCTTCCGCGTCACCGGCATCGAGATCTTCACCGGCCGCTTCCTGCTCGTCCTGGTGCTCACCCTGCTGGCCACCCTGATCCTGGCCTCGCTGACCTTCCCGTTCTTCGAGCGCCCGATCCTCCGCGCCAAGAACGTGTCCTGGTTCACGCGCCTGGAGCCTGCGGGGCTCGACCTCGGCTCCACCGCCTCGCACGGAACCGACCCCATCCCCCTGACCCCGCCCCGCGAGTGACAGCGCGGTGATGCACGAGACGAGGCCCGCGCCGCGACGACGGACACCCGCACAGATCGAGGCGGTGGCGCTGGGACTGGTCCTGGTCGTGGCCGCCACCGGGTTCCGGGTCTGGGCGGCGCAGGGCACCTGGTGGTTCTACGACGACTTCTACTTCATCCAGCGGGCGGTCACCCACGACCCCACTCCGGGCTTCCTGCTGACGCCGTACAACGGCCACCTGATGCCGGCCGGTGTGCTGCTCACCTGGGTCAACACGCAGCTCGCGCCGATGAGCTTCGGAGTCGCGTCGACCGAGCTCATCGTCCTGTTCGCCGTGTCCGGCCTGGCGATGCTGCGCCTGCTCGTCCGCCTGTTCGGCGCCCGCAGGGCCGTGCTGCTGCCCCTGCTCCTCTACCTGTTCTCGCCGATCCTGCTCCCGGCCACCACCTGGTGGGCGGCGGGGGTGAACCAGCTGCCCATGCTCGTCGCCGAACTGCTGGCCCTCGACGCGTTCGTCGACTACCTGCGTCGCCCCACCCGCAGGGCCCTCGCCCTCAACCTGCTCTGGCTGGTGGTGGGCCTGCTGTTCGTGGAGCGCACCCTGCTCGTCTTCGGGGTGATGTGGCTGGTGGCGATGATGTACTTCACCACCGGCACCCTCCCCGACCGGGCCCGTGACCTCTGGCGCCGCCACCGGCCGGCCCTGGTGGCCCACGCCGTGCTGGCCGGTGGGTACCTCGCCTGCTACGTCCCCTGGGCCCTCGACTTCAACGCCCGCACGTTGATCCGGCGTCCGTTCTTCGAGGTCGTGCAGGACATGGTCGTCACCGCCTTCAGCTCCGGGTTCGTCGGTGGCCCGGTGACGTGGCAGGTCTCCCGGGTCACCCAGAGCGAGGCGCACCCCCCGCAGCTGGTCCTGCTGCTCGGGTGGGCCGTCCTCCTGGTCCTCGTGGTGGCGTCGGCCACGACGAGGACGCGTGGGCTGCGGGCGTGGTTGCTGCCGGCGTACGCCCTCGCCGCGAACATCGCGCTGATCTCGGTGAGCCGCGCCATCTACTTCGGGCCGGAGATCGCCCTGGACTACCGGTTCCAGACCGAGGCGGCCGTGCTGGGCGCCCTGGCCGTCGGCTTCGCCTTCCTGCCCGTCATCGGGGCACGCGAGGCTCAGGCCCGGCCGAGGTCCCTCCCGACCGCTACGCCTGGCGCGTCGACACCCCCGGCTGGGCGCTGACGGGCGGCATCGTGTTCCTGTGCCTCGCCACGGTCAGCACCGCGCGCTTCCCGCTGCGCAACCTCACCACGACCAGCCCGCAGGCGTACCTCGCCCACGTGGTGCACTCGGCGCGGCAGCACCCCGGCACCCAGCTGCTCGACCTCCAGACACCGGAATGGATGTGGGCACCCCTCGCCTACCCCACCAACACCTACAGCCACATGTTCCGGCCGCTCGACCTCGACGTGAGGATCACCGACGCACCGGTCGACGACGCGAGCCTGGTGGACGACACCGGACGCTTCCGACGCCTGCGGTTCGTGCCGGTGCGCGCGCTCGTCCGCCCGGGCGGCGCCTCCCGGCCGGATGCCGTCATGTCGTGACCTCCGGCCCGCGCACGTGGAACCTCGACGGCCCCGTCTTCGGGTTCGGGTGGTACGCCCGGCTGACCTACCGGTCGCCGAGCGAGCGCGCCGGGTGACCGTCGGTCACCAACGACGTGTCCCGGGCGAGCCGGCCCGGCGAAGTCGGACCGGGCGATGGTCGGCGGTGGGCGCTTCAGCCAGGTCACGCTGCGCGTCCCCGCAGGGGCGGCGCCGTTCTGCCTGCAGGACCTCGAGATCGGCCAGGTCACGGCCGCTCGGTGACTGTCTCGGCCGACCGGTCCCCGGACCATCGGCGGCCGGCGGCCAGGGCGACCACCGCCACGCCCAGCGCGAGCAGCGCGCTCGCCTGCGTCCACTCCAGTGCCCAGGGCCGGTCGGTCAGCACCGCCAGCTCACCCCGAGCCCGGCTGCGACCACCGCGGTGCCGGCGAGCGGGGCCCAGATCCCCGACCTCCCCAGACGCCATCCGAGGATGCCCGCGACCAGGCAGCCCACCACTCCGACCCACCCACGAGCCCGCCCAACCAGACCGCGACCGCGAGGACACCGGGCCGACCGGTCGAGAGTCCCGGCAGCTCGGCTCGCGCCCTCCGTCCGGCGAACCGCCGCGGAAGGGGCAGCGCCAGCAGCAGGACGAGCAGCACGAGGACCGCGCCCACGACGAGGGCCGCCTGCACCGTGGACGTGGGCGCGTAGCGCAGGGTCACCACGCCCGCGGCGCCGGCCGGCACCACCCAGCCCTGCTTCCAGCCGTCGACCTGCTGCGGACGCAGCGAGTGACCGCGCAGCCGGGCTTCCCACCCCGCGTTGAAGTTCTGCGGCAGGGTCAGCAGCGCGGGGGCGTCGCGCCGGGCACAGTCACCGACCCGGGGTCCCCGCGTGTCGCGCTGCAGGCCGGAGCCCCGTACCACCGTGGGTCGGACGCTCCCTGTCGCGACAGCGTGACGGAGTCCACCCGCAGCGCGGCCGTCGGGGCGGCGCGCACCAGCACCGGCGACTGGGCCAGCGCCACCTGTGGCGCTGAGCAGAGGCGCAACGGCACGCTCGCGCCGCGCCTCACGCTGACCGGGTGCGGCCGTCAACCGGGTCTCGATGCGCTGGTCACCGACGCGCCGGGCCCACTGCCACAGGGGAAGTCCATCCTGCCGCCCGACACCCGCGTCGGGGTGCGTCCGTTCACCTGCAGGGCAGCTCGCTGACCCCGGGGGGGGCCTCGACGAAGTCCGTGCCCTTCACCTGGAACGCACGCTCGGTGGTGCGGATCACCAACGACATCGACCTGGTGGTCCAGGGTGGGAGCTGCCGACGCCCGTCGGCGTCGAGCGGGACGACCTCGCTGCGCCCGCCGCGGACCACCACGAGCACCTGGCTGGGGCGCGAGGCGGGTGCGGCGTTGTTCGTGGTGAGCTGCAGCTGGCGCAGTCGCTCACGGCTCGGCAGGGTCAGTCGGAAGCGGGGGAACGAGCCACGCGCCGTCCACGTGGTCGCGGGGTCGCCGTCGACCATCGCGGCCACCGAGGTGGCGACGTCGCGGGGCCTGTGGTCGCGGGCTGCACCGAGACCCCCAGCTGCCGCATCAGGGTCCGCGGAGCTGCCGCCGCGCCGCAGCGAGGCGGTGCCGTGACGTCGTAGGTGCCGTCGGTCGAGACCCGGAACAGCCGCGCCAGCGTGTCGCCGTCCTCGCCCGGCTCGGCCAGCGCCTCGTTGCAGGTCAGGGCGCCGTGGACCAGCACGCACGCCCGGCGCCCGGGGTCGCGCGAGAGCGCCACCGTGTCGACGGGCGACAGCTCGCCGGGAGCGGGCAGGCCCAGGACCCGGTGCGGCGTCATCTCGTCGACGCGCACCTCCGCGAGCGAGAACGACCCGGGCAGCCTGAGGTCGCGACCGGCCGCGGTGATCCGCAGGGACCGCCCCTCGGGCAGCCCCACGAAGTAGGTCTCGGAGGCGCCCGGGCGCGGGAGCCCGCACCGTCCGCGACCGGCCACCGAGCGAGATCCGCAGCCGCGACACCTTCACCGAGCCGCGGCCCATCGTGACCTCGACCTTGAGGACGACCGCGGCTGGTAGAAGTCGACCTGCCACCACTGGCCCAGCGCGTTGCGGTGACGGGCGGAGGCCCAGGCCGTGCCCGGGTCGCCGTCGAGGGCCGCCCCGGGGTGGGCGCCGATCTCAGGGGCGGGATGGCGTCGGCGTACGCCTCGGAGGTGCTGGCGAAGGCGCCGACGACACCGCCGGTCCAGATCGCGGTCGTCTGCCACCTGCCGGGTCGGCGACCACCCGGTGGGCGTGCTCGGGCCCGACCAGCCGGTAGCCGGCGGCGGCGCCCATGGTGGCGGACTCGTTCCAGCGGACGTCGGAGAAGTTCGTCTCGCGGCGCTTCAGGTCGTCGGTGAGCACCTGGCCGCCACCCCCGCGGGTCGGCGTCCGAGGCCAGCAGCCTCGGGCTCAGCGCCACGCCGGCCATGGCGCGCCCCAGGTCGGAGCCCGGGTCGCCGGCCAGCGACTGCGGGTCGGAGGTGAGCGTCGCTCCTGCGGCGACTGCACGCCGTAGACGTCCACGGAGCCCGTGCGCGCGGACAGGCCGTCACCGGTGACCAACCGGGTCACACCGTTGGTGGCCCGCGCCAGGTCGGCTCCCCCACGGTCGGTCCGAAGGAGCGGTCAGGCGGATGCCCGGCGCCTGCTGCAGCACGGCGCGGACGTACGCCGGGTCCGGGGCGCCGGTCTGCAGCCGGTCGAGGTCGTTGCGGACGACGAGGTGACCCACCCCGTTCTGCGCCAGGAAGCTCGCGAGCTGGGGGCCCGGGTGGCCCGACTCGATCGCCTTGGTCACCGCGTCGAGCATGACCACGTTGCCGGGCTGTGCCAGGGGAATGACGTTGCGCACCGCCCATGGGCTCCGGGCCAGGCCCTGCATCACGTCGTCGTGCGGGTTGCCCCAGGTGTAGACGCCGAACGCGCTCGGCGGGACCTCCAGCGCAGTCGCGGACCCCGGCTGGTCCGCCAGGTAGTCGGCCACCCGGGACCAGTAGCCGGGAACCCGCTCCACGCCGGCCGACGGGGCGACGCTGCCGTTGATCCACGGGATCAGCAGCCCGACCATCGCCAGCGCGGTCGCGACCCGGAGCACGCGTCGGGGAAGCGCGGCGCCGGACCGTGGAGGAGGTCCGGGACCCGGCTCAACGCGTGCGCCACCCCCAGGGCCAGTGGGATCCGCATCACCACGTCGAACTTGTGCAGGTTGCGCAGCGGGGCGAGGGCTCCGTCGAGGGCCTGCTGCCGGTCGGCCGCGAAGAAGCCGTGCAGGTCGCCGGCGTAGCCGAAGCCCACCAGGGCCACGCCGACGAGCAGGCCGAGGATCAGGAACCGCTGGTGCGGCGCCGCCGCGGAGGCACAGCCCGAGCAGCCCCAGCGCCACGACGGCTGCGGCGTCGAGGAGCAGGAACGGCGTCGCCACCAGCTCGCGGCCCGCCGGGTAGTCGAAGCCCGCGAAGTAGGCCACCCAGTCCGAGACCCCCAGCAGGGACCTGGCCAGGTCGGTCGGGGCGGTCGTGATGGTGGCGTTCTCGATGTAGTCGAGGAAGGGCGCGCTGTACTGCCCATGAGCAGCAGCGGGCCGCTCCACCAGGCGGTCGCGAGCACGACCAGCGCCGGTCCACCAGCCGAGCAGGCGCCAGCGCCGGGGTCCGCGCGTCCCGGGTCACGATCCAGATCACGCCGAGCGGCAGCACCGCGGCGACGGCGATGGCGTTGACGCCGCCGCAGCAGGCGACCACCAGGGCGCTCAGCGCGGCCGCCCGACGCACGGAGCCCCGCTCGGCTGCCCGTGACCAGCGGGATCAGCACCCAGGGGGCCAGCGCCATCGGCCAGACCTCGACCGACGAGCCGCCCAGCAGCGTGGTGAGCCGTGGGGTGAGCACGAACGCGAACGCCGCCACGACCTGGGTCAGCGGGCGTGCCGATGCGCCAGTCGCTGGGCGAGCCGCAGCATCCCGAAGAACGCCAGGCACAGCAGCAGCGCCCACCAGGCCCGCTGCACGGCCCACTCGGGCAGGTGCGAGCCAGTGCCCGAGCGGCGAAGAACGGCCCCATCGGCCAGGCGTAGCCGTAGGCCTGGTTCTGGATCTGGCCGAAGGCGGCGTGCGGGTCCCAGAGCCGCAGGCCACGCGCGAGGAACGTCAACGGGTCGGTGACGAGGTCGAACTTGGTGTCCGCGACCATCCGGCCGCCCGGACTGGGAGAAGGCCAGGGCGACCAGGACTGCGGCGTACCCGAACAGGCGCAGCCGCGAGGTCGCGAGGGGCGGGCTCGGGGCAGGCGCGCCTGGCGCCGGGCGCCGGCCGTGGCTCACGGCGGGCTCCGGCCCTCGGACTGCTCCCGGCGCGGGACGTGCTCGACGTGCTCATGGCTTGCCGAGCACCAGCACCAGGTTCCACGTCGCCAGCTCGCGCAGACCCGGGAGCCAGGCCAGGCCCGCCCAGCGCGGGTGGTAGCGCGGAAGGACGTCGCGGACCTGCGCCACGTGCTGCCGGGAGGCCCAGTCGAGGCCGTCCCGCACGGTGACGGGGAAGAGGGACTCCCCGAACCGGTTCTTCGGCTCGTGACCGTGCCGGCGGCGGTAGCGGCGCCGGGCCCGCATGCCCGCCGAGGTAGTGCCAGGGCGCGGTCTCGTGTCCACCCGTGCGGCCCGTACCAGGCGGTGTAGGAGAGGAAGACCGTGCCGCCGCTCCGGGTGACCCGCACCATCTCCTCGGCCATCCGCCACGGGTCGGCGACGTGCTCGAGCACGTTGGAGGAGTAGCACAGGTCGAACGCCCCGTCGCGCGAAGGGCAGGCTCATGCCGTCGCCGACGACCGTGCCGCGGCGACGATGTCGCCGGTCCCGGCCATCTCCCCGACGTCGGCGTCGAGGGCGACGTAGGTCGCCCCTGCCTCCTCGAAGCTCGCCGGAAGTAGCCCGGGACCCCCGCCCACGTCCAGCATCAGGGCACCGGCCAGGTCGACGTACTGGGAGAGCTGCCCACCGAGTCCTCGGCGAGCGCGGTGTAGAAGCGTCGCGGGTCGTCCTGCTCGTGCTGGAAGTCGCCGTAGAGCCGCACGGAACGCCGCAACGTCGCCGCCCAGGGGCTGGACGTCGTCGGATCCGGCACTGAACACCCGAGGACCCTACCTGTCGGGGCCACAGGTCGGAACGAATCACCGGACCTCGACCGCCCCGGCCGCTGGTGCTCGCGCGAGGACCACCGGTGCTCACGCATCGCCTAGTCTCGCCGGCGTGAGTCCCGCCCAGCCCGACCTGACGGGCCTCCGTGTCGCCTTCCTCAGCTGGCGCGACACCCGCAACCCCGAGGGTGGCGGCGCCGAGCGCTACCTCGAGCAGATGGCCGAGGGCCTGGTCGAGCGCGGGGCCCGGGTGACGGTGTTCAGCGCCGCCTACCCCGGCGCCCACCCGTGGAGGTCCGCGACGGGGGTGCGCTACGTGCACCGCGGCTCCAAGCTGACCGTCTACGCTCGCGGGATGCGGGCGCTGCCCCGCAGGCGACTCGGTGCGGTCGACGTCGTCGTGGACGTGCAGAACGGACTGCCGTTCTTCTCGCGGCTGGTCACCGCGAAGCCGGTGGTCGTCCTCGTCCACCACGTCCACCGCGAGCAGTGGCCGGTGGTCTACCCCGGCCTGACCGGCCGGGTGGGCTGGTGGATCGAGCGCTGGCTCGCGCCGCGGCTCTACCGCTCCGACCAGTACGTCGCGGTCTCGCGAGCCACCCGCGGCAGAGCTGGTCGAGCTCGGCGTCGACCAGACCCGAGGATCGCCGTCGTGCACAACGGCACCGATCCGGTCCCGGGCCGCTGGGCCGCGCAAGTCCGCGCACCCGAGCATCTGCGTGGTGGCGCGGCTGGTGCCCCACAAGCAGATCGAGCACGCCATCGACGCGGCCCTCGAGCTGCGCGGGGAGCTGCCCGACCTGCGGCTGACCATCGTCGGCAGCGGCTGGTGGGAGGAGGAGCTGCACGCGGTACGCCGCGGAGCGCGGGCCCAGGGCACCGTGGTCTTCACCGGCCACGTCGACGAGGTCCGCAAGCGCGAGGTCTACGAGGAGTCGTGGGTGATGGCGCTGCCCTCGCTCAAGGAGGGCTGGGGCCTCGTCGTCGGGCGAGGCGGCGCTCGCCGGCACCCCCACCGTCGCCTACCGCTCCGCCGGTGGCACCCGCGAGTCGATCGTCGACGGGTACTCGGGGCTGCTGGCCGACGACCAGGAGGGGTTCGTCGCGGCCCTGCGCCGGGTCCTGACGACGAGACGCTGCGGCGAGGCCCTGGCCCACGGCGCGCGAGAGGTGAGCGGACGCTTCACCTGGCAGCACGCCCAGGCGGCGTTCGCCCACGTCGTCGACTCTGCGGTGCGGGGCGAGGAAGGTCGACCGCGCAGGACGAGGTGGAGGACCGTCAGCCGTTGGAGCCGTAGTCGATGGAGGGGCGGTCGGCGTTGGCCGGGTTGTCGCGTCGAGTTGACCTGGCTCGAGACGAGCCCGAAGACCGTCACCGTGGCGACGACGCCGCCGACGACGACGGTGGCGATGGAGCCAAGAAGCTTTGCCGAACCCACGCTGTTGTTCCCTCCCATGGAACGGTAGCGCGCGACCCTAGCAGTCAGAACGAGCCCGGCCCGAACTCACTGGAGTATCGGCCGGCGGTGAGTCCGATGCACGCCCCGGATGAGCACGTGCCGGCGTACAACACCCATGCCAGCACCAGGCCCACCCACCAGCCCGCGGGAGCGTCGCGCGTGCCGGACCGGTCCGTCGAGCGCGACGACCTGCAGGTCGGCGTCAGCGGAACACGGTCCGTCCCGCCGCCGTGATGGCCCGGGGCTGCCGCGGCCCCGTGGCCTCGAGGTCCTGGACGACGTAGCGGATCCCGACTCGGCCGCCATTCTCCGTGCCTGCTCCTCCGGCCCGCGCCGGTCCAGTCCGGCCAGGACCGGGGCACGCGAGGGTCGTCGCCGGGCACGCGGCCTGCCCGAGACAGTGAGGTCGTCGTCGACCACGTAGTTAGGTGTCAGGAAGCGTCCGAGCGGGTCGAGCACCTTGCGTCCGTGGTTCCACGTCGGGCGCCCGGTAGCTGCGGAACGGCAGGACGAGGAGGTCGCCCCGGCGCGCTCGGCGTGCGCCGCCGCGAGCGCGGCCCGGGCCGGGCTCCAGGACGCGGGGATACGACCGGGGTCGAGCCGCCCGCCCACCCCCCATGCCGCGTCCGTCATGACCATGACCGGGAACAGGGCGAGGCCGACCGCCAGGGCCGCTCGCGGGCGTCGGCGCCCGGCCCCGCCACCAGCACCTCGGCCCCGCCGCCGTGGTGGCCACCAGCAGCGGCAGGCACAGCGCCAGGTAGCGGGCGCCGTCGCGCACCAGACCGGCTCCCGGAACGGCCCCGGCCAGGGCATCGACCGCCCCAGGGGCGGCCCAGGTGAACAGGACCAGGACCGAGCCCACGACCCACAGCACAGCACGCGGCGCGCCTCGGGCACGCCGACCCGCCGCCACCAGGTGCGCGCCCCCAGCGCCGCGCAGGACCAGAGCACGGCCAGCCCCACCCACGCCAGCGCGCCCGTCGCGGGACGCAGGGCACCACCTCGCTGTTCCAGATGCCGCCCAGCCCCAGGGCCGCCAACGGCGACCGGCAGCGAGCCCTCGCCGTGCGGCGCGAAGACGGCTCCGTGGATCGCGGAGGACGTGGCCGAGGCGTGCAGCACCCCGGCCACCAGCCACGGGGCGTTGGCGGCGAGAGCGAGGAGGACCAGCCGCGACCCGGCAGCCGGTGCGGCATGCCGCCGCGCAGCCCGAGGACCAGCAGGGCGACCGCGGTCACCAGGCCGGCGCTCGCCGAGAGGCAGCCCAGCGGGACGAGCGAACCAGAGCCGCGACCGGCAGGCGGCCCTCGTGCGTGCGCCCGGCGCAGCAGCACGACCACCCAGGGCAGCACGGCATACCCCAGGAGCACAGGCCAGTGCCCGATCAGCAGCCGTTCGACCACGAACGGGTTCCACACGGCGACGCTGACGGCGGTCAGCCGCCCGCGAGCGACGGGCCCGACAACCGGAGCGCCCCCTCGGCCGCGAGGACCAGCGCGCCCAGCAGGACGACCTTCTGCAGGAGCATGCCCGGGACCACGTTCGTCGAGCAGCGCCACCACGGCGTCCGAGGGGACTGCCCGCGGTAGTCCACCTCCCCCGCCCCAGAAGTCGACGCGCATCGCCAGGTGCGGCACCCAGACCATGTCGTAGCTGAGCACGTAGCCGGGCCGCAGCGCCGGCCCAGGAGCAGGCACAGGCAGGAGCGACCGACCAGACGCGGGGCAGCAGCGTCAGGATCGCGACGAGGACGTCATCTCAGAGCGGGAGCTTCCGGAACACGCCCTCGCGGTACGTGCCGAAGCCCGGACATGACCGGTCGCAGCGCCTGCGGCACCCAGATGAGCTCGCGTCGCTTCGTGACTGCCTCCACGATCGCCTCCCCGACCTGTTGCGGAGACACCGCCAGGGGCGCTGTGGCCAGGTTCGCGGTCATCCTCGACCGCACGAAGCCCGGTCGTACCACGAGCACGCGTGCTCCCGAGCCGCGCAACGCCTCGCCAAGCCCGAGGAAGAACCCGTCCATGCCAGCCTTGGTGGAGCCGTACACGAAGTTGCTGCGCCGGACCCGCTCACCCGCAACCGAGGAGAGAGCGACGATGACTCCGTGGCCCTGCCGTCGCATCACCTCGGCGAGCAGCACGCCGACACTCACGGCGCCGACGTAGTTGACGCGGACCTCCCACAGCGCAGCGTCGTGGTCCTGCCAGGCCCTCTCCTGGTCACCGAGGACGCCGAAGGCGACGATCGCGACGTCGATGTCGCCCTGGGCTGCGACGGCACGCACGAACGAGGGGTGAGCGTCCGTGTCCTCGGCCTCGAAGTCGACCTGGCTCACCTCGAGACCGAGGTCTTCGAGCTCCCGGGCCGCCCGCTCCCGCCGCTCGCCCGGTCGCGCGGCGAGAGTCACCCGTGGTGAGCAGCTGCGTGCCCAGACCCGAACCGTCGCCAGGGCGATGTCACTGGTGCCGCCCAGGAGGAGCACCGACTGGGGTTCACCCAGGGAGTTGATCACGGCACATCCTCCTCAGATCTCGAGTCGGCGCGAGAGGTCGGACCGGAACACGCCGCCGGGGTCGACCTGCGCCCTGATCGCACGGAACTCGTCCAGGCGGGGGTACATCTGCGCCATCGTCGTGGGCGTCATCCGGGAGTCCTTGGCCAGGTAGATCCGTCCGCCACGTTCGACCAGCATGGCATCCAGCCGCGCGAAGAGCGGGCGCAAGCCGGGATGCGTGGGCACGTCCATGGCGAGGGTCCACCCCATGGCCGGAAACGAGAGCAGCCCGGGGTTGGCCGGCCCGAATCGCTTGAGCACCGAGAGGAATGAAGGGCGCCCCGCATCGGCGATGGTCTCGAGCAGCATCACCAGGTCGTCCTCGGCATCATCGGGCAGGACGAATTGGTACTGCACGAACCCCTGGCGACCGTAGAGTCGGTTCCACTCCCCCACGGCGTCCAGCGGGTGGAAGAAGCTGGAGATCGACTGAAGCTCGTCCTCGCGCAGTCGAGGTGCCTTTCGGAACCAGAGCTCGTTGAAGGCCTTCACGGCCGGCCGCGACATCAGGTGGGGGGGCACGTGCGCCGGCACGGAGGCCCTGGGGTCTCCGGGCACGAGCCACCGGTCGCGGGGCCCGCGCAACGCCACCAGTTCGTCGGCGGTGGCGTGCTCGCCCAGGGTGAGCACGGATCGTCCGAGGTGCCTGCCGCGTGCCAGGGTGTCGATCCAGGCCACCGAGTACGTCGCCATGTGCGTCCACCTCGCGCATCCGCGCCATGACGGAGCCGAGGTCGTCGAGTCGCTCGGTGCGCACCCGCATCCAGCCCGAGCCGATCTCAGGCACCCTGATGACCGCCCGGGTGATGATGCCCGTCAGGCCCATGCCTCCGACGGTCGCCCAGTACAGCTCCGAGTCGCGGTCGGGAGCCACCGTGCGAGCAGTGCCGTCGGCCAGCACCAGGTCCATCGACTCGACGTGGTTTCCCATGCTCCCGTGGCGATGGTGGTTCTTGCCGTGCACGTCGGCTGCGATGGCGCCCCCGACAGTCACGTAGCGCGTCCCGGGAGTGACCGGCACGAAGTGGCCAGTGGGGATGAGCGCCCGCATCAGGTCGTGCAGGCTCGTCCCGCCGGAGACTCGCGCCCGATGGCCTTCACGGTCGAGCTCGATCCTGGTGGGGAGGGGAGCCACGACCACGCCTCCGGCGTTCTGGGCCGCATCGCCGTACGAACGACCGAGCCCCCGGGCGATGACTCCGCGACCATCTCGGTCCTCCGCTGCCCGAGCCGAGCAGTGTGGGCAGGGCCGTCGCCGTGGTCTGCGCCAGGCTCGAACGGCTGGGCGACGTCAGGCCCCAGCCGGTCAGCTCCACGGAGGAGGAGCCGATGTCCTCAAACACGGAGGATCCCCAGCCCCACGCAGAGCAACCACACGGCGCCCACCCCCTGCAACACCCGGTCGGCCAGCACGATGTCCTCGGGCTCGGCAGCCGTGCCGGCGTCGATGTCCACGCCGTAGCGCAGCACCCCCAGCACAAAGGGAGCGATGGAGATCATGTGCCAAGGAAAGGACGTGCCCGGGCCCTGCTCCGCGGCCCACAGGCTGTAGGACATCACGGTCGCCGCGGCTGCCACCCCCCAGACGAAGCGGAGGTAGGTGGCGGTGTAGCGCACCAGGGACCGGCGGGTGCCGAGCTCGCTGCCGAGCGTGTGCAGCTCGGAGTACCTCTTCCCCGCGACGATGAACAACGACCCGAAGCCGGCCACCAGCAGGAACCACTGGGAGATGGGGAGCTCGGCGCCCAGACCACCCGCCACTGCACGCATCAGGAAGCCCACGGTCACGATGCCGATGTCGATGACGGGCTCGTGCTTGAGCCAGAAGACATAGAGCAGCTGGATCACCAGGTACGCCGCCACGAGCACCAGCAGCGTCCAGTCCGCAGCGACAGCAACCACCAGGGAGAGCACGGCCATGACGCAGGCGCCTGTGACAGCCGCAGTCTTCGAAAGTGCACCGGAGGCGACGGGACGCGCGCTCTTGCGAGGGTGCAACCGATCGGCTTCGACATCGACCACGTCGTTGAGGGAGTAGACGGCCGATGACATCAGGCAGAAGCTGACGAACGCCAGCACCGTCGCTGCCGCCACGCCCGGGTCTCGGAGAGCACCCGCAGCGAGAGGCGCAGCCAGCACGAGAAGGTTCTTGGTCCACTGCTTGGGGCGCATCGTGCGCAGCAGCGCGGACCCCGTGTTCATAACGCGGTCAGTGTAGAGGCTGGGTCGCCGCGAGAAGCTGCTCTGCTGGTTCTAGGCTCGGCGGGTGAGTTCCTGGTCCCGGGGCGTGCGCTCCCTGCTCGGCGGCACTGCCGGGATCGCTGTCGCCATGGGCGTGATGAACCTCGCCACCTATGGCTACACCATCGTGGCGGCGCGGATGCTCGGCCCCGGCACGTACGGCGGGTTCGCGGCCGTCATGGGGGTGCTGCTCGTCGTCGGGGTGCTTCAGCTGGGCCTCCAGGCCACGGGAGCCAGGCGGATCGCCTCCGCGCCGGGCGACGTCTCCGAGATCGAGGCGACGCTGGTGGGTGTCACCCACCGGGCGGCCCTGGTCCTGGCCACCGTGTGTCTGCTGCTCACGCCGGTGCTCAACCAGGTATTGCGCCTCGACAACATGCTCACTGCAGCCCTGGTCGCGCTCGCCGCCTGGCCGATGACGATGATGGGTGGCCAGGCCGGAATCCTGCAGGGCGAGCGGCGCTGGTACCCGCTGGCGGTGCTGTACGTCGCCGCTGGCGTCCCACGGCTCCTCGTCGGCACCGCGCTGCTCGCTTGGCGTCCCACCGAGACGATGGCGATGCTGGGCGTGGCCATCGGCTTCTTCGCACCCGTGGTCGTGGGCTGGGCTGCACTGCGTCGATCCGCCTCGCGTCGATCCACCTTGCACTCGGGCCTGCACCCGGAGCGCAACGTCCTGGCCGAGTTGCTGCGCAACTCCCACGCCCTCTTGGCATTCTTCGCGCTGGCCAATGCGGACATCATCATTGCTCGCACGGTGCTGGATTCCCACGAGTCCGGTCTCTACGCCGGCGGACTGATCCTGGTCAAGGCAGTCCTCTTCCTTCCCCAGTTCGTCGTCGTGGTGGCGTTCCCTTCGATGTCCACCTCAGCCGCACGTCGTGGCGCGCTCATTGCCAGCACCGTGGCCGTGCTGGGGATGGGTGTCCTCGCGACGGCGGCCGCGTGGTTCTTCAGAGACCTCGCTCTGGTCTTCATCGGGGGCGCTGAGTACGCCGCCATCAAGGACGAGCTGTGGTTGTTCGCCGTGCTGGGGACGCTGCTGTCGACCATCCAGCTGCTCGTCTACGGCGTGGTGGCGCGGCAGTCGCGGTGGTCGGTCTACCTCATCTGGGGCGCACTGGTCGTGCTCTACGTCGCCACGCTTCGGGTAGGGACGTTCACCGAGATGGCGGTGACGGTGTGCCTGGTCGACGCCTGCCTCTTCCTCCTCCTGTTGATGACCAGTCTGTGGCGACTGGCCTCCCCAGAGGTCGAGGACCTGAGCGAGGCGCCGCTCGGCGAAGGATGATGCTGCTCAGTGGGCGGCGTCGTGCCAGCTGTGGCCGGTGCCGACCGAGACGTCGAGGGGCACGGTCAGCTCGGCGGCCGAGGCCATCTGCTCACGGACCAGCTGCTCGAGGGCCTGGCGCTCCCCCTCGGCCACCTCGAGCACCAGCTCGTCGTGCACCTGGAGCAGCATCCGCGAGCCGAGCTGCTGCTCGCGCAGCGCCTTGTCCACGTTGAGCATCGCGACCTTGATGATGTCGGCGGCCGAGCCCTGGATGGGGGCGTTCAGCGCCATCCGCTCGGCCATCTCGCGGCGCTGGCGGTTGTCGCTGGTCAGGTCGGGCAGGTAGCGACGCCGTCCCAGGATGGTCTCGGTGAACCCGCTGCGCCGCGCCTCGTCGACCACGCCGCCGAGGTAGTCGCGCACCCCGCCGAAGGTCTCGAAGTACTCCTCCATCAGGCCCGCGGCCTCACCGGTGCTGATCCGCAGCTGCTGGGACAGGCCGTAGGCGGACAGCCCGTAGGCGAGCCCGTAGTTCATCGCCTTGATCTTGGCGCGCATCTCCACCGTGACCGCATCGGGCTCGACGTCGAAGACGCGCGCCGCGGTCACCGAGTGGAAGTCGCGGCCCGACCGGAACGCCTCGATCAGGGCGGCGTCCTCGGACAGGTGCGCCATGATCCGCATCTCGATCTGCGAGTAGTCGGCCGTCATCAGCTCCGACCACCCCGGGCCCACGACGAACCCCTCGCGGATGCGGCGGCCCGCCTCGGTGCGGATCGGGATGTTCTGCAGGTTGGGGTCGGTGCTGGAGAGCCGGCCGGTGGCGGCGATCAGCTGGTTGAAGGTGGTGTGGATGCGACCGTCGTCGGCCACCGTCTTCAGCAGGCCCTCGACCGTCTGGCGCAGGCGGATCACGTCGCGGTGGCGCAGCAGGTGCTGGAGGAAGGGGTGCTCGGTCTTCTCGTAGAGGCTCTGCAGCGCGTCCGCGTCGGTGGTGTAGCCGGTCTTGGTGCGCTTGGTCTTGGGCATGCCGAGCTCGTCGAAGATCACGACCTGCAGCTGCTTGGGCGAGCCGAGGTTGATCTCCTTGCCGATCACCGCGTAGGCGTCCTCCGCGGCCTCGCGCACGCCGGTGGCGAACTCGCCCTCGAGCGCGCTGAGCAGGTCGAAGTCGACGGCGATGCCCACCTGCTCCATCCGGGCGAGCACGTCGATGAGCGGCAGCTCGACCTCCTCGAGGAGCCGGGTGCCGCCCCGACCGGCGAGCTCCTCGTCGAGCGCCGCGGCGAGGTCGAGGACGGCGCTGGCGTGCAGCATCGAGGTCTCGCTGGTGGTGTCGTCGTCGATGCCGTCCAGGCTGAGCTGGCCGTCGTCGACCACTCCCTGCTTCAGCTCCCGCTTGAGGTAGCGCACGGTGAGGTCGGCGAGGTCGTAGGAGCGCTGGTCGGGCCGGGCGAGGTACGCCGAGAGGGCGGTGTCGCGCGACAGCCCGGTCAGCGGCCAGCCACGAGCCGCCAGGGCGAGCATCGGGCCCTTCGCGTCGTGCAGCACCTTGGGCTGGTGGGGGTCACCGAACCAGGAGACCAGCGCCGCGTCGTCCTCCGGGGTGAGCTCCGCCACCGGCACGTGGGCGGCCGCGGCCGCCCCGGTCGCGAAGGCCAGCGCCGCGACCTCGCCGGTGCCCGCGCGCCAGGAACCCTCGACGTGCACCCCGACCCGCTCGCCGTCCTTGGCGTTCTGGGCGAGCCACCCCTCGACGTCTCCCGGGCCGAGCCGGCTCATGTCGAGGGCGAAGCCGGAGTCGTCGATCTCCTCCTGGGACTCCAGGGTCTCGAAGAGCCGGTCGCGCAGCACCCGGAACTCCAGGCCGTCGAAGAGGGTGTGCACCTGGTGGCGGTCCCAGGGGCGCCGCTCGAGGTCGGCCGGGCGCAGCTCCAGCGGCAGGTCGCAGACCAGCGCGTTGAGCTGACGGTTGCGGATCACGTCGTCGAGGTGGGCGCGGAGGTTCTCCCCCGCCTTGCCCTTGACCTCCTCGGCGCGGTTGATGACGTTCTCGAGGCCGTCGTAGGTCACGATCCACTTGGCGGCGGTCTTCGGCCCCACCCCCGGGATGCCGGGGAGGTTGTCGGAGTCCTCGCCCACCAGCGCGGCGAGCTCGGGGTAGCGGTCCGGCGGGACGCCGTACTTGGTCTCCACCGCCTCGGGCGTCATCCGGGCGAGCTCGGAGACGCCGCGCATCGGGTAGAGCACGGTGGAGTGCTCGCTGACCAGCTGCAGCGAGTCGCGGTCGCCGGTGAGGATCAGCACCTCGAACCCCTCGGCGAGCGCCTCGGTGCACAGGGTGGCGATCAGGTCGTCGGCCTCGTAGCCGGCCATCTCGAGGTGGGGGATGTGCAGCGCGTCGAGGACCTCCTGGATCAGCGGCAGCTGGCCCGAGAACTCCTCGGGGGTCTTGTTGCGCTTGGCCTTGTACTCGGCGTACTGCTCGAGGCGGAACGTCTGGCGGGACTTGTCGAAGGCGACGGCGATGTGCGTCGGCTCCTCGTCGCGGAGCACGTTGATCAGCATCGAGGTGAAGCCGTAGACCGCATTGGTCGGCTGGCCGGTCGTGGTCGAGAAGTTCTCCACCGGCAGCGCGTAGAAGGCGCGGTAGGCCAGGGAGTGACCGTCGAGGAGCAGGAGCCGGGGACGTCCGGTCGCCGCAGCGGGGGCGGCACGGTCCGCGGGTCGGGCGGCCGGACTGGCAGAGGGTGGCGCTGGCACGGATTCGACCCTAACGGGTCGCGCCGACACGGCTCAGGTGGAGTCCTGGCGGCGGCGCATGGAGCGGCGCTGGGCGAGCACCTCGACGAGGTGCCGGTTGTCGCCCGAGCCGGGGCGGCCCCGCTCCACGGTGAGCTTCTTCCGCAGGCCGGTGACGCTGGAGTGACGCACCGTCCCGAGCGTGGAGAGTCCCAGCCGCGCGAAGAACCGGTTGGTGTCGCGGTTGCCGTCGGTGATGGCGGTGAGCTGGCTGATGCCCTTCTCCTCCGCCCACGCGACGGCGGCCTCCATCAGCGCCTGGCCGTAGCCCTGCTTGCGGACCTTCGGCCGGACCAGGAGGAAGGAGGTGTGCAGCACCGTCTCGAGCACCAGCGGGGAGATCGGTCCGCGGCTCACCTGCATCGCCGCCACGATCGACCCCTCGGACTCCGCGACGAGGAGCCGGGTGTCGGGGTCCGCCGCGATGTTGGCCAGCGCGCGCTCGGCGTCCTCCTGGGCGCGCACGGAGTTCTCGCCGGTCCGGGCGGTCTCGGCCCACAGCCGCAGCAGCTCCGCCGCGTCCTGGGGCCCGGCATCGCGAACCTGTGGTGACTGGCGCGACATACGGCGACCTCCCCCGGGCGGTGTGAGTGGGCATGGAACGCGGCGACACCGTGATCGCACGGGGTGACACACTGGGCCGCCGCAGTGGTTCAACCTTAAAGGAGAACGGGTGCTCCCGGGAATCGGAACGGCAGTGAACGTCGTCACCGTGCTGGCCGGCACCACCGTGGGGGTCCTGCTCGGGCACCGACTGCCAGAGCGCACCCGCAAGGTCGTGACCGACGGCCTCGGGCTGGTGACCCTCCTCATCGCGGGGACCTCGGCGATGCAGGTCGGCGACCCCGCGCTCAGCGACGCCGTGGGCTCGGCGGCCCCGATGCTCATCGTGCTCGGTGCCGTCCTGGTGGGCGGGATCCTGGGGTCGCTCGCGCGCATCGAGGACCGCCTCGAGGGCTTCGGCGGGATGCTCCAGCGGTTCGCCCACCGCCGGTTCGGGGCGGGCGGCGGCAGCGAGGCCCGCGAACGCTTCATCCAGGGCTTCGTGGTCAGCTCACTGGTCTTCTGCGTCGGGCCCCTGACGATCCTGGGCTCGATCAACGAGGGCCTCGGCAACGGCGCCGACCAGCTGCTGCTCAAGGCCGCGCTCGACGGCTTCGCCTCGATCGCCTTCGCCGCCTCGTTCGGCTGGGGGGTCGGCGCCAGCGTCCTCGCCCTCGTGCTGATCCAGGGCAGCCTCACGGCTCTCGGCGCCGGCCTCGGCAGCTTCGTGCCCGACGCCCACCTGAGCGCCCTCACCGCCACCGGCGGCCTGCTGCTGGTCGGCGTCGCGATGCGCCTCCTCGACCTCAAGCAGGTCAAGGTCGCCGACCTGCTGCCGGCGCTGGTGATCGCCCCGCTGCTGACCCAGCTCGTGGTCGTCCTCCGTGCCGGGTGATGCCTACTCGTTATCGCCGAGAACCCCCGCAGGGTCGACGGCTGCCCTAATGTGGGGTGGCCGCTGGTGGGGACGGACCGGTGGCGCCGCCTGACGTGTCTGCCCCCGGGATGTGATCCGCACCACTTCCGTCCCTGTAGAGTCCCGCGCACTGACGTTGGTTCGACGAGGAGAAACATGCGGTCTACCCCGACCCGATCCGCGGGGGCTGGAGCCCCGGTGGCGTCCGTCCCGGACCGTGTGCGCCGCCCGGCGCTGTGGCTGCTGGTGCTTCCCGCGCTCGTGGTCGCCCTGCTCGGCACGGTCGCACCGGCCCTGGCCACCACTGCCCCGGCGGCCGACGAACCGCCGCGGCTCACCGTCCAGGGGACGCTGATCAACCGGGCAGACAACAACACCCCCGTCGAGGGAGTGACGTTCACCGTCACCAGCTCCACCGGGAAGACCTACGAGGGAGAGACCGACGAGAACGGTCGCTACCGGATCGAGGTGCCGGCCACCGACACCGGCGACCTCACCATCACGCTCGACGAGGAGACCCTGCCCGACGGGGTCAAGCTCGCGGAAGGCGCGCCAACCGAGCGCAAGGTCAGCAAGGACAACACCACGACCATCGTGTCCTTCAGCCCGCCGGTCGGTGAGGACACCCGCAGCGTCACGACCAAGTGGGACCGACTCCCCGGACTGGTCTACAACGGCCTGCTCTTCGGGCTGGTCCTCGCGCTGGCGGCCCTCGGCCTGTCGATGATCTTCGGCACGACCGGCCTGACCAACTTCGCCCACGGCGAGCTGGTGACCTTCGGCGCCCTGATGGCCTACACCTTCAACGTGGCCTTCGGCTGGCCGTTCGTGCCCGCCGCCGCGATGGCCTTCCTGCTCGGCGCGGTGTTCGGCTGGGTGCAGGACACCGCGCTGTGGCGGCCGCTGCGCCGCCGCGGGACGGGCCTGATCGCGATGATGATCGTCTCGATCGGCCTGCAGTTCCTGCTGCGCAACGTCTTCCAGTACGGCACCCAGGGACGGACCCTGAACTACCGGACCACGACCTTCGCCGGCAACGACTTCTTCGGCATCACCTGGAGCTGGCTGGACGTCATGATCGGCGGCACCAGCCTCGTCGTCGTACTCGCCGCGACCTTCGCCCTGAAGGTCACCCGTCTGGGGCGGGCCACCCGAGCGGTCTCGGACAACCCGGCGCTGGCCGCCTCCACCGGCATCAACGTGAACCGGGTCATCAACGTGGTGTGGGTCATGGGCACGGCCCTGGCCGCCCTGTCCGGGGTCTTCCTGGCCTTCACCACGAGCGTGACCTTCCAGATCGGGCAGCTCACGCTGCTCCTGATCTTCGCCGCCGTGTGCGTCGGCGGTCTCGGGTCGGTGTGGGGCGCCTTCATCGGCAGCCTCATCATCGGGGTGCTCATCGAGACCTCCGCGCTGGTCATCCCCTCGGAGCTGAAGAACGCCGGGGCGCTGTTGCTGCTCATCCTCATCCTCCTGGTCAGGCCACAAGGCCTGCTCGGCCGGAAGGAACGTCTCGGCTGACGCCGGGAAAGGAACTCTCATGGACATGATCAGCGCCGCTCTCCACGACGCCTTCTCCCCCTTCGCCCTGTCCTTCGTCCTCGCGGCGATCGGCCTCAACGTGCACTTCGGCTACACCGGCCTGTTGAACTTCGGCCAGGCGGCCTTCTGTGCCGTCGGCGCCTACGGCATGGGCGTCATGGTCGCCTCCTTCGACCTCCCGCTGGCCGTCGCCCTGCTCGTCGGGATCCTGTGCGCGGTCGTGCTCGCCCTGATCCTGGGTGTCCCGACGCTGCGGCTGCGCGCCGACTACCTCGCGATCGTGACGATCGCCGCCGCCGAGATCCTGCGTCTGGTGTTCGGGGCGACGTTCAAGGAGTACTTCCACGCCCGCGACGGCGTCAGCGGCTTCACCGCCGGGTTCCGCAACCTCAACCCGCTGCCGGAGATGTCCGGCCGGGTCCTGACCTTCAACCGCAACGACCTGTGGGTGCTGATCGTCGGCTGGGCGCTCGTCGCGCTGTGCTGCCTCTACCTGTGGCTGATGATGCGTTCGCCGTGGGGCCGGGTGCTGCGCGGCATCCGCGAGGACGAGGACGCGGTGCGCTCGCTGGGCAAGAACGTCTACTTCTACAAGATGCAGGCGCTGATCCTCGGTGGCGTGATCGGCGCCTTCGGTGGCTTCATCGGCGCGCTCGGGCTCGCCTCTGTCCAGCCGGACAGCTTCAACACCGACTTCACGTTCATCGCGTTCACCATGCTGATCCTCGGCGGCGCCGCCAGGATCCTCGGGCCTGTCCTGGGCGCGGTGCTCTTCTGGGGGGCGCTGTCGTTGATCGGCTCGGTGCTGACCCGGCTCTCCTCGGGCACCGACCCCCTCATCCCCTCCCAGTTCATGAACCCCGACCAGGTCAGCAACGTCCGCTTCATGCTGGTCGGGCTGGTCCTCATGCTGCTGATGATCTTCCGACCGCAGGGGATCCTCGGCGACCGTAAGGAGATCGCGCTCGATGCCCACTGAGAACGCCGCCACCGCCGACACCCCTCAGGAGGCCCGCAAGGGCACCCAGAAGGGCACGGGCCGTCGGCGGGTCGACCCCGTCGTCGCCCGGTCCCAGCTCAAGGACCTCGACCGCGAGCCCGGGGTCGCCAAGGTCGACCCGATCCTGGTGGCCGACGGGGTCACGCGCTCCTTCGGGGGCCTCACGGCCGTCGACGTCGAGCACGTCGAGGTCCAGCGCGGCGTCATCACCGCACTCATCGGTCCCAACGGCGCCGGCAAGACGACGTTCTTCAACCTGCTCACCGGGTTCGACAAGCCCGACACGGGCACCTGGTCCTTCAACGGCAGGTCCCTCTCGGGCGTCTCGGCGTACAAGGTGGCCCGGCGAGGGATGGTGCGCACCTTCCAGCTGACCAAGGTGCTCTCCAAGCTCTCGGTGCTGGAGAACATGCGGCTCGGCGCGACCGGCCAGCGTGGGGAGCGGTTCTACGCCGGGTTCCTGCACCTGCTGTGGCGCTCGGAGGAGGACGCGAACACGACCCGTGCCCGAGCCCTGCTCAAGCGGTTCAAGCTCGACGCCAAGGAGAAGGACTTCGCCGGCTCGCTCTCCGGGGGCCAGCGCAAGCTGCTCGAGATGGCCCGCGCGCTGATGGTCGAGCCCGAGCTGGTGATGCTGGACGAGCCGATGGCCGGGGTGAACCCCGCCCTGAAGCAGTCGCTGCTGGGCCACGTGAAGTCGCTGCGGGAGGACGGCATGACCGTGCTGTTCGTCGAGCACGACATGGACATGGTCCGCGACATCTCCGACTGGGTCATCGTGATGGCCCAGGGCAAGGTGATCGCCGAGGGTCCGCCCGAGTCGATCATGGCCGACGAGCGCGTCATCGACGCCTACCTCGGCGCCCACCACGACACCGACATCACCGAGCTGGAGGAGATGGTGGAGGCCGAGCACCAGCCCAACCCCGGCGCCGAGGAGGGAACCGCATCATGAGCGAGAGCGAGAGCGTGCTGGGCGAGCACAGCGCCGAGAGCGACATCGTCGCCGAGCCGGACCCGCTGGCTCCCGAGGTCGACCCGGAGGTCCGCGAGACGCACCTGCGCCGGGCCGAGGGTGCCGTGCTGCGCGCCGACGACCTGATCGCCGGCTACGTGCCCGGGGTGAACATCCTCAACGGCGCCGACCTGTACTGCCAGGAGGGCGAGCTCGTCGGCATCATCGGGCCCAACGGCGCGGGCAAGTCGACGCTGCTCAAGGCGCTCTTCGGCCTGGTCAAGGTCGGCAAGGGCACCGTGACCCTGCGTGGCGACGACGTGACGAACCAACGGGCCGACGTGCTGGTCTCCAAGGGCATCGGCTTCGTGCCGCAGAGCAACAACGTCTTCCCCAGCCTCACCATCGCGGAGAACCTCCAGATGGGCTGCTACCAGGCGCCGGGGAAGTTCCGCGAGCGCTTCGACTTCGTCGCCGACCTGTTCCCGGCCGTGGCCGCACGCCGCAACCAGCGTGCCGGCTCGCTGTCGGGCGGTGAGCGACAGATGGTGGCGATGAGCCGGGCCCTGATGATGGAGCCCTCGGTGCTCCTGCTCGACGAGCCCTCGGCCGGTCTCTCCCCCGCCCTGCAGGACGAGGTGTTCGTGCAGACGAGGGCGATCAACCGCACCGGCGTCTCGGTGATCATGGTCGAGCAGAACGCGCGCCGCTGCCTGCAGATCTGCGACCGCGGCTACGTGCTCGACCAGGGCCGCAACGCCTACACCGACTCCGGACAGTCGCTGGCCAACGACCCCAAGGTCATCGAGCTCTACCTCGGCACGCTGGCCAAGAAGTAGGCCGCCGAGCGCCAGCACCCTCGGGGTGCCCGGCTCGCTCACTCGCCCCTGACACGACCAGAGGCCCCCGGGTTTCCCCGGGGGCCTCCGTCGTTGTCGCCTGCGGCTGGTGCCTAGTTCTGGCCCAGTCCGGCCTTGTCCAGCTGCGGGATGATCTTCTTCGTCTCGTCGAAGGCGATGACCACGATGGCGTCGGGGTCCTCGGCCTTGATCGAGTCCACCTCGGCGGTGAAGTTGGCGGCGTTCGGGTCGTAGAGCTTGTACGACACGACCTTGCCGCCCGACTCCTCGAAGAAGGACCGCACGTTCTTCGCCAGCGCCTCACCGTAGGCCTCCTGGCGAGCCAGGATGGCGATGTTCTGGTGTCCGTCACCGGAGACCGTCTGCGCCATGACCTGCCCCTGGAGCACGTCGGAAGGAGCGGTACGGAAGTACAGGCCCTTGTCGGCGTAGGTGTCGAAGGCGGTCGAGGTGTTCGCCGGGGAGATCTGGACGACACCCGCGTTGGTGATGCGGTCGATCACGCTGAGCGAGACCGAGGACGACGCGGCACCGACGATCGCGTCCGCGCCACCGCGCAGCAGCTTGTCGGTCTCCGACGGCGCGATGTTGGGCGTGCCGTCACCGGAGTCGGCCTTGACCTGCTTGACCGGCTTGCCGAGCACACCTCCGGCGGCGTTGATCTCCTTGACCGCGAGGTCCACACCCGCGAACTCCGGGGGGCCGAGGAAGGCGAGGTCACCGCTCTGCGGCAGCAGCGTCCCGATGGTCAGGGTGCCGTCACCCTTGGGGATGTTGCCGCTGACCTTCTGGTTGGGCTTGACGTTGGCCTCGTCCGGGATGTTGCCCGTGATGTAGTCCTGCGGCTTGTAGGTGTTGTCGGCGCCGTACTGGAAGATGCCGATCGTGGCCGCTGAGGGGCTACCGGTGGAGTTCAGGTCGATCGGACCCGAGACACCGTCGTAGTCGATGTCGGTGCCCTTGTCGAGGAGTGCCTTGCAGTCCTTGAAGGTGGTGCACTTCTCACCCTCGACGGTCACCTCCTGCATCTTCTGGGCGATCGCCTTGCCGCTGTCGTTCTTGGCGGCCGTGGCAGCCAGGGCGACGACCGTCGTGGCGTCGAACGACTCGGGACCGTAGGTGAAGTCCTTGAGCTTGGGGTTGACGCTCAGCAGGCGCTGCTTGAAGTCGTCCTTGAGCTCAGCGCCGGGGTACGTCGCACGGACCCCGTCGAGGGTGCCCTCGCCGAAGTCCTTGGAGTAGTCGGCGGTGTTGCCGTCGACGAAGTACAGCTGGGTGCCGGACGACGACTTCGAGTCGCCGCTCGAACCCCCGTCGCTGTCGCTGCCGCACGCGCTGAGGACGAGAGCTCCCGCGGCCGCGACGACCGCGACCTGGGTGAGTTTGTTCGGGCGATACATGGACCCTCCGGACCTGTTTGTGGGACACCATCCCCGGCGCCCGAGCGTCGAGGTGTGCTCAACCTAGTGCGGAGTGTGCGGTGCGCCACGTTCTGCGGCGGCGCGTTGCAGATTTGTGACCTTCCGCAGATTCGGGCGAAACGTCCGCTCTCAGGCGTAATCGGGAGCAGAGGGTCAGGACTGCCCGGCGCCGTCGATGCCGTGGGTGAGCACCCCGTCGGCGACCTCGCGCATCGACAGGCGCAGGTCCATCGCCGTCTTCTGGATCCAGCGGAACGACTCCGGCTCGCTGAGGCCGAGCTGCTCCTGGAGCACCCCCTTGGCACGGTCCAGGGCCTTGCGGGTGGACAGCTGCTCCCCCAGGTCCTGCACCTCGGTCTCCAGCTGGCGCAGCTCGGCGAACCGGGAGACCGCCATCTCGATGGCCGGCACGAGGTCGGACTTGGTGAACGGCTTGACCAGGTAGGCCATCGCCCCCGCGTCACGCGCCCGTTCGACGAGATCGCGCTGACTGAAGGCGGTGAGCATCACGACCGGGGCGATCCGCTTGGAGGCGACCTGCTCGGCGGCGGCGAGGCCGTCCAGCTTCGGCATCTTGATGTCGAGGATGACCAGGTCGGGGCGCAGCTCCTCGGTCAGCGCGACGGCCTTCTCCCCGTCCTCGGCCAGGCCGACGACGTCGTACCCCTCCTCCTCGAGCATCTCGGCCAGGTCGAGGCGGATCAGGGCCTCGTCCTCGGCGACGACGACGCGCGGCCGGGAGGTGAAGGTGGTCACGGGTCCAGAGGTTAGTCGGCGTCGGGGGCGAGCGGGGGTCCGGTACGGTTTCCCCTGCCCAGCCGGGTTGGCGGAATAGGCATACGCGATGGTCTCAAAAACCATTGTCCGAAAGGACATGTGGGTTCAAGTCCCACACCCGGCACCAGTTGTCGGTGCTGGGAACGATGATCCTGATGTGCCGCACATCCGTCCTCAGACGACCGTCGACAGCGCGCTGGCCGCGTCCGATGCCGGTGTGCCCGACGCGGAGAACGCTCGACGACACGGCGTCGCGGTCAAGACGATCCGCCGGTGGCGAAGGCTGTACCAGCGAGAAGGAGTCGTACGCGGGCAGGCGCACCTGCTCGCGCCCTGCCCTCGCTGCGACGGGGCGCCCCTCGACGGCGCCGGCTATGCCGAGCTCCTGGGCTGGTACCTCGGCGACGGCCATCTCGTCTTGGCGCGACGAGGCGTCTACGTCCTCTCGATCTTCAACGACGCGACCTACACGGCCGCAAACGCCCGTCTCCTCGACATCCTGCGGACGGTCAAGCCCGGCAGCCGGCCGTACACCCGGCTCAGGCCGGGGAGCGTCGAGACGAAGGCGGGCTGGAAGCACTGGCCCTGCCTGTTCCCGCAGCACGGTCCGGGACGCAAGCATCTGCGAGACATCCGCCTCGAGGAGTGGCAGTGGGCGATCGTGCGCGCGCACCCGTGGGACTTCCTGCGGGGGTTGTTCCACTCCGACGGCTGCCGGGTGAACAACTGGGCGACGCGGGTGGTGGCCGGTGAGCGGAAGCGCTACGACTACCCGCGCTGGCAGTTCACCAACGAGTCGGGCGACATCATCGGCCTGTGTGCCGACGCCCTGGACCTGGTCGGGGTGGGCTGGCGCCGGTCCCACCGCCGGACGCTGTCGGTCTCGACGCGCGCCGGCGTACGCCTGCTGGACGTGCACCTCGGACTGAAGGAGTGATCCTCAGCCCGGGTTGTCGCTGCGGTAGGCCGGGGTCACCTCGTTGATGGCATCGCCCATCCGGTGGATGCGCATCGCGTTGGTCGACCCGGGGATGCCGGGCGGGCTCCCGGCGATGATGACCACCAGGTCGCCCTCTCGGACCCGGCCGATCTTGAGCAGCTGCTCGTCGACCTGGCGGACCATCTCGTCGGTGTGCTCGACGGGGTCGGCCAAGAACGTCTCGACGCCCCACGACAGCGTCAGCTGGGAGCGCACCACCGGCACGGGCGTGAACGCGAGCACCTTGACCCGTCCGCGGTAGCGCGCCATCCGGCGTGCGGAGTCGCCGCTCTGGGTGAAGGCGACGAGGTACTTCGCACCGACGCGGTCGGCCACCTCCGCGGCCGCCTTGGCGATGACCCCGCCGCGGGTCCGGGGCTGCCAGTCGATCGCCGCCATGCTGTGCAGCTCGTGGCTCTCGGTGGAGCTGATGATGCGGGCCATCGTGCGGACCGTCTCGATGGGGTACTCCCCCACGCTGGTCTCACCCGACAGCATCACCGCGTCCGCACCGTCGAGCACCGCGTTGGCGACGTCCGAGGCCTCCGCGCGGGTGGGCGCGGGGTTGCTGATCATCGACTCCAGCATCTGCGTCGCGACGATCACCGGCTTGGCGTTGCGCCGGGCCTTCTCGATGACGCGCTTCTGCAGGAACGGCACGTCCTCCAGCGGGCACTCCACCCCGAGGTCGCCGCGCGCCACCATGAACCCGTCGAAGGCCTTGATCACCTCATCGAGGTTGTCGATGGCCTGCGGCTTCTCGATCTTCGCGATGACCGGCAGCAGCACGCCCTCCTCGCGCATGACCGACCGCACGTCCTCGACGTCGCGGGCGGAGCGCACGAACGACAGCGCGATGAAGTCGACCGTCAGGTGCAGCGCCCAGCGCAGGTCCTCGATGTCCTTCTCGGACATGGCCGGCACGCTGACGGGCACCCCCGGGAGGTTGATCCCCTTGTGGTCGCTGATCCGGCCCCCGACGACCACCCGGGTGTGCACGTCGGTGTCGTCGACCTCGGTGACCTCGAGGCGGACCTTGCCGTCGTCGATGAGGATCTGGTCGCCGGGGCCGACGTCGCCGGGCAGTCCCTGGTACGTCGTCGAGGCGATCTCCGCGTCGCCGTCGAGCTCGCGGGTGGTGATCGTGAAGGAGTCGCCGCTGCTGATCCGGGCGGCACCCTCACGGAAGTGACCGAGGCGGATCTTCGGACCCTGCAGGTCGACGAAGATGCCCACGCCGTGCCCCGACTCGTCGGAGGCCCTCCGCACCCGGCGGTAGACCTCCTCGTGCTCGGCGTACGAACCGTGGCTCAGGTTGAGCCGGGCCACGTCCATCCCGGCGTCGACGAGCTCCCGGACCCGCTCCATCGAGGAGGTGGCCGGACCGAGGGTGCACACGATCTTCGCTCTCCGCACCCGCCGAGCCTATCGGCCCTGACTTGAACGTTCCAATCGGTGCAGGTTTCACCGGTCCACCGGGGAAACCTGCACTTTCCTCGCGAAGTTTCCCGGGGGAAGCGCAGGAGTCACCGGTTCACCGGTGAAACCTGCGCCCCCTCTCAGGCGGTGAGGGGGCGCTCGGTCGGCGGGATCGGCACGGGCAGGTTGGTGCTGCCGGTGAGGAAGGTGTCCACGGCGGCGGCCGCGGCGCGACCCTCGGCGATGGCCCACACGATCAGCGACTGGCCGCGGCCGACGTCGCCGGCGACGAAGACGCCGTCGACCGACGAGGCGTAGTCGCGGTCGCGGACGACGTTGCCGCGCTGGTCGAGCTCCACGCCCAGCTGCTCGAGCAGGCCCTCGCGCTCGGGGCCGGTGAAGCCCATCGCCAGCAGCACCAGCTCGGCCGGGATCTCGTGCTCGGTGCCCTCGACCTCGGCGAACTTGCCGTCCTCGAAGCGGACCTCGACCAGGCGCAGGGCGCGCACGTTGCCCTCGTCGTCGCCCAGGAACTCCTTGGTCGACACCGAGTAGACGCGTTCGCCGCCCTCCTCGTGGGCCGAGGAGACCCGGAACAGCATCGGGTACGTCGGCCACGGCTGGTTCGGCGGCCGGGACTCCCCCGGCCGGTCCATGATCTCGAGCTGGGTCACCGACGCGGCCCCCTGGCGGGTCGCCGTGCCGAGGCAGTCGGCGCCGGTGTCGCCGCCGCCGATGATGATCACGTGCTTGCCGTCGGCGCGGATCTGCCCCTCCACCTCGTCGCCCAGCGAGACCCGGTTGGACTGCGGGAGGTACTCCATCGCCTGGTGGACGCCGCCGAGCTCCCGGCCCGGAACGGGCAGGTCGCGGGCGGCGGTGGCGCCCATGGCCAGCACGACGGCGTCGTACCGGTCACGCAGGGCACCGCCCGTGATGGTCTCGCCCACGTCGACGCCGGCACGGAAGACGGTGCCCTCGCGGCGCATCTGGTCCAGGCGCCGGTCGAGGACCTTCTTCTCCATCTTGAACTCGGGGATGCCGTAGCGCAGCAGGCCGCCGACCTTGTCGGCGCGCTCGTAGACCGCGACGGTGTGGCCCGCACGGGTCAGCTGCTGGGCCGCGGCGAGCCCCGCCGGCCCGGAGCCGATCACCGCGACCGTCTTGCCGGAGAGCCACTCGGGCGGTTGCGGCCGCACCGCGCCGGACTCCCAGGCGCGGTCGGCGATCGCGACCTCGACGTTCTTGATGGTCACCGGGTCCTGGTTGATGCCGAGCACGCAGGAGGTCTCGCACGGCGCCGGGCAGAGCCGTCCGGTGAACTCGGGGAAGTTGTTGGTCGCGTGCAGCCGCTCGATCGCGCCGTCCCAGTCGTCGCGCCAGACCAGGTCGTTCCACTCGGGGATCAGGTTGCCCAACGGGCACCCCTGGTGGCAGAACGGGATGCCACAGTCCATGCAGCGCCCGGCCTGGGTGTTGATGATCGGCAGCAGCGCCCGCCCGGGGCCTCCGGGGTAGACCTCGTTCCAGTCGTGCGTGCGCTCCTCGACGGGCCGCCGTCCGGCGACCTCGCGGCCGTTCTTCAGGAATCCCTTGGGGTCAGCCATCGCACGCCTCCTTCGTCGGCGAGCAACGGCCCACCATGCTGTGCTGGATCTCCATGTCGTCGCTTCGCTCAGCCATGGAGCACCTCCATGATCCGGGCCGCTGCCTGCTCCTCGTCGAGGCCCTCCTCGAGGGCCTCGGCGCGTGCCTCGAGCACCCGCTTGTAGTCGCTGGGCATGACCTCGGTGAACCGCGCCACCGCCGCCGGCCAGTCCGCCAGCAGCTCCTCGGCGACGGTCGAGCCGGTCTCCTCGAAGTGCCGGGTGACCAGCGCGTGCAGCTCGTCGACGGCGTCGCCCTCGACCTTGGTCAGCTCGACGAGCTCGGGGTTGACGCGCTGCTCCTCGAGGTCGAGGACGAAGGCGTAGCCGCCCGACATCCCCGCGGCGAAGTTGCGGCCTGTCGGCCCGAGCACGACCACGATGCCGCCGGTCATGTACTCGCAGCCGTGGTCGCCGACGCCCTCGACGACGGCGTGCACACCGGAGTTGCGGACGCAGAACCGCTCGCCGGCCTGGCCGCGCAGGAAGATCTCCCCGGAGGTGGCGCCGTAGCCGATGGTGTTGCCCGCGATGATCTGCTGCGAGGCGTCGAAGGTCGCTGACCGGTCGGGTCGTACGACGATCCGCCCGCCCGAGAGCCCCTTGCCGACGTAGTCGTTGGCGTCGCCCTCGAGCCGCAGCGTGACCCCCTTGGGCACGAACGCCCCGAAGGACTGCCCGGCCGAGCCGGTCAGGGTCAGGTCGATCGTGCCGTCGGGAAGCCCCTCGGCGCGATGGCGCTTGGTGACCTCGTGGCCCAGGATCGTGCCGACCGTGCGGTTGACGTTGCGGATCGCGACCTGCGCCCGCACCGGCTCGCCGTTCTCCAGCGCCGGGCGGCACAGCTCGACCAGCTCCTGGTCCAGCGCCTTGTCGAGCGCGTGGTCCTGGCGCCGGGTGTTGCGGCGGGCGGAGTCCTCGCGCAGCTCGGGCACGTGGAAGACCGGCGAGATGTCGAGCCCGGCCGCCTTCCAGTGGTCGACCGCCTCGGCGACGTCGAGGACCTCGGCGTGCCCGACGGCCTCGTCGATGGTGCGGAAGCCCAGCTCGGCGAGCAGCTCACGCACCTCCTCGGCGACGTACTCGAAGAAGGTGACGACGTGCTCGGCCTTGCCGGTGTAGCGCTCGCGCAGCACGGGGTTCTGCGTGGCCACGCCCACCGGGCAGGTGTCGAGGTGGCACACGCGCATCATCACGCAGCCGGAGACGACCAGCGGCGCGGTGGCGAAACCGAACTCCTCCGCGCCGAGCAGCGCCGCGATGATCACGTCGCGCCCGGTCTTGAGCTGGCCGTCGGTCTGCACGACGATCCGGTCGCGCAGGCCGTTGAGCAGCAGCGTCTGCTGGGTCTCGGCCAGGCCGAGCTCCCACGGGCCGCCGGCGTGCTTGAGCGAGGTGAGCGGCGAGGCGCCGGTGCCGCCGTCGTGGCCGGAGATGAGCACCACGTCGGCGTGCGCCTTGGAGACACCGGCCGCGACCGTGCCGACCCCGACCTCGGCGACGAGCTTGACGTGGATGCGCGCCGCGGGGTTGGAGTTCTTCAGGTCGTGGATGAGCTGGGCGAGGTCCTCGATCGAGTAGATGTCGTGGTGCGGCGGGGGCGAGATCAGCCCCACCCCCGGGGTGCTGTGCCGGGTCTTGGCCACCCACGGGTAGACCTTGTGGCCGGGCAGCTGGCCGCCCTCGCCGGGCTTGGCGCCCTGGGCCATCTTGATCTGGATGTCGTCGGAGTTGGTGAGGTACTCCGAGGTGACGCCGAACCGGCCGGACGCGACCTGCTTGATCGACGAGCGCCGCTCGGGGTCGTAGAGGCGGTCGGCGTCCTCGCCGCCCTCCCCGGTGTTGGACTTGCCGCCGAGGCGGTTCATCGCCACCGCGAGGGTCTCGTGGGCCTCCTGCGAGATCGACCCGTAGGACATCGCGCCGGTGGAGAACCGCTTGACGATCTCCGAGACCGGCTCGACCTCGTCGATGCTGATCGGCTCGCGGCCGGTCGCGTCGGAGGCCTTGAACCGGAACAGCCCGCGCAGGGTCATCAGCCGCTCGGACTGGTCGTTGACGCGCGCGGTGTACTGCTTGAACACGTCGTACTTGCCCGACCGGGTGGAGTGCTGCAGCCGGAAGACGGTCTCGGGGTCGAACAGGTGCTGCTCGCCCTCGCGTCGCCACTGGTACTCCCCGCCGACCTCGAGCTCGCGGTGGGCCGGGGAGATGCCGTTCACGGGGTACGCCGTGCGGTGGCGCCGTGCGACCTCCTCGGCGATCACGTCGAGCCCGACGCCGCCGAGCTTGGAGGTGGTGCCGGTGAAGTAGCGGTCGACGAGCTCGGTGGAGAGCCCGAGCGCCTCGAAGATCTGCGCGCCGGTGTAGGAGGCCACCGTGGAGACGCCCATCTTGGACATCACCTTCAGCACGCCCTTGCCCAGCGACTGCACGAGGTTCGAGACGGCCTTCTCGGGCTCGACCTTGACGTAGTAGCCGTCGCGCGCGAGGTCCTCGACGCTCTCCATGGCCAGGTAGGGGTTGACCGCGGCGGCGCCGTAGCCGATCAGCGTGGCCACGTGGTGGACCTCGCGGACGTCGCCGGCCTCGACGAGCAGCCCGACCTGGGTGCGGGTCTTCTCCCGGACCAGGTGGTGGTGCACGGCCGCGGTCATCAGCAGCGACGGGATCGGCGCGCTGGCGGCGTCGCTGTGCCGGTCGGAGAGCACGATGATGCGCGCGCCGCCGGCGATCGCCTCGCTGACCTCCGCGCAGATCTCGTCGAGCCGGCGGGCGAGTGCCTCGCCGCCACCGGCGACGTCGTAGAGCCCGCGCGACACGTGGGTGATGAAGCCCGGCATGTCGCCGTCGCGGTTGATGTGCCGGATCTTGGCCAGCTCGTCGTTGGTGATCACCGGGAACGGCAGCACCACCTGCCGGCACGAGGCCGGCGTGGGCTCGAGCAGGTTGGACTCGGGGCCGATGGTGCCGTTGAGGCTGGTCACCAGCTCCTCGCGGATGGCGTCCAGCGGTGGGTTGGTCACCTGCGCGAACAGCTGGGCGAAGTAGTCGAACAGCAGCCGCGGCCGGTCGCTGAGCACGGCCACCGGGGTGTCGGTGCCCATCGAGCCGATCGGCTCCGCCGCGGTGTTGGCCATCGGGGTGAGCAGGATGCGCAGCTCCTCCTCGGTGTAGCCGAAGATCTGCTGGCGCCGCGTCACCGAGGCGTGGGAGTGGATGACGTGCTCGCGGTCGGGGACGTCGGGCAGCCGGATCAGCCCGGCGTGCAGCCACTCGTCGTACGGGTGCTCCTCGGCGAGGCCGGTCTTGATCTCCTCGTCCTCGATGATCCGGTGCTCCTCGGTGTCGACGAGGAACATCCGGCCGGGCTGGAGCCGGCCCTTGCGGACGACGCTGGCCGGGTCGATGTCGAGCACGCCCACCTCGCTGGCGAGCACGACGAGGCCGTCGTCGGTCACCCAGTAGCGGGAGGGACGCAGGCCGTTGCGGTCGAGCACGGCGCCGACCTGGGTCCCGTCGGTGAACACCACGCACGCGGGGCCGTCCCACGGCTCCATCAGCGCGGAGTGGAACTCGTAGAACGCACGGCGCTTGGCGTCCATCTCGGCGTGGTTCTCCCACGCCTCGGGGATCATCATCAGCACCGAGTGCGGCAGGCTGCGCCCGCCCAGGTGCAGCAGCTCCAGCACCTCGTCGAACGAGGCGGAGTCCGACGCGCCCGGGGTGCAGATCGGGAACAGCCGGTCGAGGTCGCCCGGGATCAGGTCGGAGCTCAGCAGCGCCTCGCGGGCGCGCATCCAGTTGCGGTTGCCCATCACGGTGTTGATCTCGCCGTTGTGGGCGATGAACCGGAACGGGTGCGAGAGCGGCCAGCTGGGGAAGGTGTTGGTCGAGAACCGCGAGTGGACGACCGCCACCGAGCTCTCGACGCGCTCGTCGACCAGGTCGGGGAAGACGTGGTCGAGCTGGTCGGTGGTGAGCATGCCCTTGTAGGCGATGGTCCGGCTCGACAGCGACGGGAAGTAGGCGTCGGTCTCGTGCTCGGTGCGCTTGCGCAGGCAGAACGCGAGGCGCTCGAGGCCCATCCCGAGGATCCGGCTGCCCTTCGCGGCGACGAACAGCTGCACGAAGGACGGCATGCAGTTCAGCGCGGTCTCGCCCAGCGAGGACGGGTCGGTCGGGACCTCGCGCCAGCCGAGGACGCTCAGGCCCTCCTCGGCCGCGATCTCCTCGATCCGCTTGCGGGTCTTGACGACCTGCTCGGCGTCACCGGGGATGAACGCCGTGCCGGCGGCGTAGGAGTGCTTCGCCGGCAGCTCGAAGTCGACCACCTCGCGGAAGAACCGGTCGGGGACCTGCATCAGGATGCCGGCCCCGTCGCCGGAGTTGGGCTCGGCGCCCGCGGCGCCGCGGTGCTCGAGGTTGCGGAGGGCCGTCAGCGCCTTGCTGACGATCTCGTGGCTGGGCACGCCCGTCATGGTGGCCACGAAGGCGACGCCGCACGCGTCGTGCTCGTTCGTCCCGTCGTAGAGGCCCTGGGGCGGCGGGAATGCCTGCATGTGCACTCTCCCGTCGTCTGGCGCGCCCGCCAGGACCCGGGCCACGAGGGCCGCCCTGGCGGGTGCGGTGGTGAGCATGCTGGTGCTGGGACGACATTGGCCCATGCGGAGGAATCAGCCTACAACAGGCGGACCGGCCGCCACGCGCACCGTTTCAGGTGGTGGCCTCCGAGGGGGCACGCCCCTCGACGTACGGCGACTCCTCGCGGCCGGGACGCGCCCGCGAGGACCAGACGAAGTACGCCGCCGCCAGCACGAACAGCACGATCGAGGTCCACACGTTGAACCGCATCCCGCCCACGTCCTGCAGCTCGACCGGGTCGATGCGCAGGGTCTCGATCCAGCCGCGCCCCGCGGTGTAGAGCATCACGTAGAGCGCGAACACCCGGCCGTGGCCGAGGCGGAACCGGCGGTCGGCCCACAGGAGCACCGCGATCGCGGCGAGGTTCCACAGCGCCTCGTAGAGGAAGGTCGGGTGGAACGTCGCGAACTGCGCGTAGCCCTCCGGCCGGTGGGCCGCGTCGATCTCCAGCCCCCAGGGCAGGTCCGTCGGCCGGCCGAACAGCTCCTGGTTGAAGTAGTTGCCGAACCTGCCGAGCACCTGGGCCAGCAGCAGGCTCGGGGCGAGCGCGTCCATGACGGGAGGCATCCGGATGCCCTGGCGCCGGCAGTAGAGCCAGGCGCCGAGCGCACCGCCGGCGATCGCTCCCCAGATGCCGAGCCCGCCGTTCCAGACCTGGAGCGCGGCGACCGGGTCGCCGTCCTTGCCGAAGTAGAGGGCGTGGTCGGTGGCCACGTGGTAGAGCCGGGCCCCGACCAGTCCGGCAGGCACCGCCCAGAGGGCCATGTCGCCGATCTGGCCGTGCACGCCGCCGCGCGCCACCCAGCGGCGCTCGCCCGTCCACACCGCGGCGAGGACGCCGGCGATGATCGCGAGCGCGTAGGCCCGGATGGGCAGCGGGCCGAGGTGCCACACCCCCTGGGACGGGCTGGGGATGGACAGCGCGACCAGCAGGGCGGTCATCGGTCGGCCGCCAGGATCTGCTCGAGGTCCTCGGCCATCTCCGCCGGCGAGGTGGACCCGGTCCACACGAGGTCCCCGCGGCCGCCGCGCACGGAGACGACCACCGTGGAGTGGTCCACCTCGTAGCCGCCGCTCGGCAGCTTCTTGCCCTTCTTGATGAACACGTCCATCGGCTCGGCGACCTGCTCGATCCGCGAGAGCGGCCCGGTGAGCCCGATGAACTCCGGGTTGAACCGGTCGAGGTAGGTGCGCAGGGCGGACTCGGTGTCGCGGGACGGGTCGGTCGTGACGAAGGCGACCTGCAGCCGCTCCCGCTCCTTCTCGGGGAGCTTGGTCACTGCCGAGGCGATCGTGCTCATCACGACCTGGCAGATGTCGGGGCAGTTGGTGTAGCCGAAGAAGACCAGCGTCCGCCTGCTCTGGCCGGCGAGGTCGAACGGCTTGCCGTCGGTGTCGGTGAGCTCGAGGGACGGTACGTCGTAGGGCCGGTCGAGGAGCACCCCGTGGTAGCCGTCGTCCTGCGAGGTGGTGATCACGGCGGGTGTGTCCGGGTCGCCCGACGACCCGCACGCGGTCAGCAGGAGGAGCAGCACCGCGGCGAGGGCAGCCCTAGCCACGGCGTACTCCCGCGGCCAGGTCCTCGGTGAGCGAGCGGAGGGCACGGAGCCCCGAGGGCCGGTCCTGGGCGTCGAGCAGGGCGCGGACGAACGCCGAGCCCACGATCACACCGTCGGCGTAGCCCGCGACCTCGGCCGCCTGGTCGCCGTTCGAGACGCCGAGCCCGACGCCGACCGGCAGGTCGGTGAAGGCGCGCGTGCGCTCGACCAGCGGGCCGGCGAGGTCGGAGGTGGAGGCACGGGCGCCCGTCACGCCCATCACCGCGGTCGCGTAGACGAAGCCGCGGCAGGCCGCCACCGTGTGGCGCAGGCGCGCGTCGGTCGACGACGGGGCCACCAGGAAGACCTTGTCCAGGTCGTGGGCGTCGGCCGCCGCGATCCACTCGCCCGCGGACTCCGGCGTGAGGTCGGGGGTGATCAGCCCGGCGCCGCCGGCACCGGCCAGGTCTGCGGCGAAGCGCTCGACGCCGTAGCGTTCGACCGGGTTCCAGTAGGTCATCACCAGCGTCGGGGCGCCGGTGGCGGCGACCGCCTCGACGGTGCGCAGGACGTCGCGGGTGCGGATCCCGCCCTCGAGCGCGCGCTGGGCGGCGGCCTGGATGGTCGGTCCGTCCATCACCGGGTCGCTGTAGGGCAGGCCGACCTCGATCACGTCGCAGCCGGCCTCGACCATCACCTGCATGGCCTCGATGGCCCCGGGGACGTCGGGGAAGCCGGCCGGCAGGTAGCCGACCAGGGCGGCCCGTCCCTCGGCCCGGGCCCGCTCGAAGGCGCGCGCCGTGCTGTGCGGCGCCGTGCCGGCAGTCGTCACTTGGCGCCCTCGGCGATCTGCTCCTCGCTGGCGGGCGCGGGCGTGCCGTCGCGGCGCGCCTGGCCCAGGCCGAACCACTCGATGGCGGTGCCCATGTCCTTGTCGCCGCGCCCGGAGAGGTTCACCAGGATCGTCGAACCGGGCCGTTCCTTCGCGAGGTCGAGAGCGCCGGCAACCGCGTGCGCGGACTCGATCGCCGGGATGATGCCCTCGGTGCGGGCGAGCAGCGACATCGCGTCCATCGCGGCCGCGTCGGTGACCGGGAGGTACGTCGCCCGCCCGGTGTGGGCCAGGTGGGCGTGCTGCGGGCCGACCCCCGGGTAGTCCAGCCCGGCGGAGATGGAGTGGGACTCGACCGTCTGGCCGTCCTCGTCCTGGAGCACGTAGGTGCGGGCGCCGTGCAGCACGCCGACCTCCGCGGCCCAGATCGTCGCGGCGTGCCGGCTGGTCTCGACGCCCTCGCCGCCGGCCTCGAAGCCGAAGATGTCCACCGACTCGTCGTCGAGGAAGGCGGTGAACAGCCCGATCGCGTTGGACCCGCCGCCGACGCAGGCGGCGACCGCGTCGGGCAGCCCGCCGGTCAGCTCCAGGCACTGCTCCCGGGCCTCGTCGCCGATGCCGCGGCAGAAGTCGCGGACCATCGCCGGGAACGGGTGCGGCCCGGCGGCGGTGCCGAAGCAGTAGGCCGTGTGGTCGACGCTGGCCACCCAGTCGCGGATGGCCTCGTTGATGGCGTCCTTGAGGGTGCGGGACCCCGACGCCACCGGCACCACCTCGGCGCCGAGCAGCTGCATCCGCGCGACGTTGAGCGCCTGCCGCTCGGTGTCGACCTCGCCCATGTAGACCGTGCAGTCCAGTCCGAGGTACGCCGCCGCGGTGGCCGTGGCCACGCCGTGCTGGCCGGCCCCGGTCTCCGCGATCATCCGGGTCTTGCCCATGCGCCGGGTCAGCAGCGCCTGGCCGAGCACGTTGCGGATCTTGTGGGCGCCGGTGTGGTTGAGGTCCTCGCGCTTGAGCAGGATCCGTGCGCCGGCGCGCTCGCCGAGCCGGGTCGCGTCGTAGAGCGGGCTGGGCACGCCGGCGTACTCGGTCAGCATCTGGTGGAACTCGGCGGTGAACGCGTCGTCGGCCATCGCCTCGGTCCAGGCCTCGGTGAGCTCGTCGAGGGCGGCCATCAGCGCCTCGGGCATGAACCGCCCGCCGAAGTCGCCGAAGTGCCCGGTCGCGTCGGGTCCGATGCTGCTCATCGAGCCGCCTCCTGTGCCTCGACCGGCACCGCCTTCATGGCCGCCACCGCGGCGCGCGGGTCGCCGTCGCGGACCAGGGCCTCGCCGACCAGCACGACGTCGGCGCCCTGGGCGGCGTAGCGCGCGGCGTCGTCGGGGCCGCCGACGCCGGACTCGGCGACCTTGACGACGTCGTCGGGCAGCAGGGTGACCAGCCGACCGAAGGTGTCCGGGTCGACCTCGAGGGTCTTGAGGTTGCGCGCGTTGACGCCGACGAGGTCGGCGCCCACCTCGAGCGCGCGCACGAGCTCGTCCTCGTCGTGGACCTCGGTGAGCACGGTGAGCCCGAGCGCCCGCGCGTGCTCGTGCAGCTCGGCGAGGAGCGGCCCGTCGAGGGCGGCCACGATGAGCAGCACCAGGTCGGCGCCGGCGGCACGCGCCTCCAGCAGCTGGTAGTCGGTGACGACGAAGTCCTTGCGCAGCACGGGAGTGGGTACGGCCGCACGCACGTCGCGCAGGTCGTCGAGGCTGCCGCCGAACCGGCGCTGCTCGGTCAGCACCGAGATGGCGTCGGCGCCGCCGGCGGCGTAGGCCGCGGCCAGGCCGGCGGGGTCGGGGATGTCGGCGAGCGCGCCCTTGCTGGGCGAGCGGCGCTTGACCTCGGCGATCACGGAGAGCCCCGGCGCCCGGAAGGCGGGCATCGGGTCCCGGGTCGGCGGCAGTGCGCGCACGACCTCGCGGAGCTCGGCCTCGGGGACCGCGGACCTGCGCTCGGCGAGGTCCTCGCGCACCCCGGCGACGATGTCGTCGAGCACGGACATGCAGGGACCTTCCAGGTGGCGACGAGCAGGAATCGACACGACAACGTGTCCACTCAAGGCTCTCACACGGCCCCGAACCGTTAGGTTCAGCCCATCAGATGGCGAACCCGCCTTCTCGAGAAGCGAAGGGCATCACCGATGAGCAACGAGTACCCGCCCCCCGGGCAGGGGCAGGACCCCGCGGGGCAGTCCGACCAGCCGCCCCCGCCGCCACCCTCCGAGCCCCAGTGGAACCCGCAGAGCGGAGGGACCCCTCCCCCGCCGCCGCCGCCGGGCGGCTACCAGGCCCCGGGCCAGGGCGGCTACGGAGACCAGGGCTACGGGCAGCAGGGGTACGGGCAGGGCTACGGCCAGGGCCAGCCGCCGTCGTACCCGCCGCAGCCGCCGGGCGCTCCCGGAGGCTACGGACAGCCGCAGCAGACATCGCCGCTGGCGATCGTCTCGCTGGTCCTCGGGATCGTCGGCTTCCTGTGCTGCACGTTCTTCGTGCTCGGCATCGGCGCCGTGGTCACCGGCTTCCTCGCACGCAAGCAGATCGCGGAGTCGCAGGGTCGCCTGAAGGGGCAGGGCATGGCCACGGCCGGGCTCGTCCTCGGCGCGGTGGGCATCGTGCTCGCCGTCCTCTACTGGGTGCTGGTGATCTCCGGCGCGATCAGCAACAACTTCACCTTCGAGACCACCTGAGGCGAGCGCCGCTCGCGTCACCGGTCGGCTGGCTGGTCCCTCAGGGGGCCAGCCAGCTGCCTGCCGGGAGGTTGCGCAGCACGCCGAAGGCCACCATCACCACGGCCCCGAGCGCGATCCACAGCCCGGACCGCTCCCGGACGGCCACCGGGCGCGGGGCGCCGGACCAGGAGCGCTGGGTCCAGCGCATCCACCAGAAGACCAGCACCGGGATCATCGCGACGAAGACCGCGTTGCTCGAGATCGCCGCCATCACCTCGCCGTGGCCGAGGTCGTTCACCGCCCGCAGCGAGCCGCAACCGGGGCAGTAGTGCCCCGTCAGCGCCAGCCAGGGGCACAGGCCCCAGCTGCCCGAGGAGTGCGGGTCACGCAGGTGCAGCGCGAGCGCGAGCCCACCGGCCGCCGCAGCGGTGAGCAGCGGGCCGCGCAGCCGGGTCCAGCGCGAGGGCAGGGCCGGGACCCGTGGGGCGCCCAGCCCGCCCGGGCCGGTCGGGCCGCTCACCGGGCCGCTACCGACCAGCCCCGCGGGGAGCGGGTGCGGGGTGGCCTCGCGGTGGTCCATGGCGCGGTCAGTGCCTCGAGGTGCTGGCGCCGAAGCCCATCTTGTTCATGACGACGAGGACGAGCAGCGCGAGGGGCGCCAGCGCGACTCCGACCCAGAACACGACGTCGCTGCGCATCATCAGGCCGATGCCGCCCACCACGAACGCCGCGAGCCCGATCACGACGGCCGTCCATGCCGCAGGGGTGTTGCCGTGGCTGTCGCCGGCGTAGTCACCGCTGCCGTGCTTGTCACCGGGGTTGTCGGCATGGTTGCGGGACATGGAGCTCCTCGGGTCGGGTCGGGCGGCTGCGTCGCGGTCATCCTAGTGCGCGGGCAGGCCCGCCCGACGCACCGCCTCAGTCGCGCGGCAGGTCCGTGGGGTCACGCCCCTCGTCGAGGGCGTGCCACAGCTCCCGGTCGGGGTCGGTCCCGCTCCCCCGGTCGCGATCGGGAGCGCCGGGAGCGTCGTACCTGCTGCCCATCTCGGGCCACCGGCCGGCGAAGCGTACGGCGAGCGCGGCCGGCGCCACCGCCACGAGCGAGACGACCGCCGAGACCCAGAACCAGCCGGTCCAGCCGCGTCCGCGGGCACCGCGGCCCATCACTTGGTCGTGGGCGGCGGCTGCGGTGTCGGGCAGGGTGACGTAGCCGGCGACCACGGTGGCGACCATGACCAGCGCGGCCAGCAGGGCCACCACCGCGAAGACGCGCCGGACGCGACCCCGGGTCACCAGCAGCACCCCCCACGCCGCCAGCAGCACCAGGCTCGTCGCCGAGGCGAGCGGGTAGGTCGTGCCGGTGTCGACGGCGGTCATCGAGGCGTCCCCGGCCCCGGGCGTGCCGGGCAGGTCCATCCAGGGCTTGGCCGCCGAGACGGCCAGCAGGGCGGCGGACCCGAGCCCGAGCAGGAGCACCGGCCAGAAGGAACGGCGTGCCCTGTCCCCGGCAGTGTCCCCCACAGCGTCCCCGGCAGCCTCAGCCATCGGGCTCACCGGCCAGGAGCAGGTCGGCGTCGAAGCAGGTGGCGGAGCCGGTGTGGCAGGCCGGCCCGGTCTGGTCGACCTTGAGCAGGATCGTGTCCCCGTCGCAGTCCAGCCGCACCTCGACGACGCGCTGGACGTGTCCGGAGGTCTCGCCCTTGACCCAGTACTCCCGGCGCGACCTGCTCCAGTAGGTGCCGCGTCCGGTGGTGAGGGTCCGGTGCAGCGCCACGTCGTCCATCCAGCCGAGCATCAGGACCTCGCCCGAGTCGTGCTGCTGCACGACGGCGGGGACCAGGCCCTCGGCGTTGCGCTTGAGGCGGGCGGAGACGGCGGGGTCGAGGCCGGGCTCGACATCGGGGTCGTTGCCGGGGTGCCTGGCTGGGTCGCTCACGCGCCCAGTATCCGCGACCGTGCACGGGACGACGACGGGAGCCCTGGCGCCACCAGGGCTCCCGCCGACGTGGACCTGCTGCTCCGGGCTACGAGGGGAGCAGCACCTGGGTGATCCCGTGCGCGATCTGCCGGTTGCCCTTGTTGATGTCCCGGGCGACCAGCATGACCCGCGCGTCCCGGCTGCCGGCGTTGTTGTCCTCGAGGAAGACGAAGAGCCGGTAGCGCACGTCGACGCCGAGCTTCACCGGGTCGCCGTTCGAGTCCGTCAGGGCGGTGTCCAGCTTCGCCCCGTCGGCACGCAGCGCCTGCCGGTACGTGATCGTGGCCCCGGGCACCACGTGGTAGAGCAGGACCGCCTCGACGGTGGGCACCCCGAGCCCGGCGACCGCGTCGAACGTGGCCTGCTCGGTGCGCGGGCGGGAACCGGTGAGGTCCTTCACGAGGTTCTGGAAGGCCCGGTCGGTCGGCAGGAACGCCGTGAGCGGCACCGACCCGTTCGCCAGCACCCCGACCGGGCTCTTGGGCTCGGCCTTCAGCACGGTCCGGACCGCCCGGTCGACGATGTCGTAGTCGTACCAGTTGCGGTCGAACCGGTCGCCGTCCTTGGCGAGGACCTGCGCCAGGCTGCGCTCGCCGGTGGTCGGCTTGGTGCCGGAGGCGGACGCGGGCGCGGGGACGGAGGCCACGGAGGCCACGACGGCCGCCGCGGTGACGACGGACGCGAGAAGTCGCTTCTTCATGAGGTGTTCCTTTCGGGGGGAGGATCCTTGTCCGGCGATTCGGAGCATGGGTCCGAGCGGATGGGAGCGATCCCCCACCGGTCTGGACCGGAGCCGTCAGCGCGGCCCGACGCACGCGACCACGGGAGCTCCGTCCCGAACCGGAGCTCCCGTGGTCGAAGGGGCGAGGCCGCAGGTGCGGCCCCGGGCGGTGCTCAGAGGTTGGCCGGGCGCAGGACCTGGGTGATCCCGTGGGCGATCTGCTTGTTCCCCTTGTTGATGTTCTTCGCCGAGCGCTTGACCCGGGCGTTGCGGTCGTCGAAGTCCCGGTCGACTCAGGACGATCCGCCCCTTGCCCCGCACGTCGACCTTGATCACCGGTCCCGCCGCGGTCTTGAGGGCGGCGCCGTCGGCCCTCAGCGCCTGGCGGTAGGTGATCGTGGCCCCCGGCACGACGTGGTAGAGCAGCACCTTCTCGATCGTGCCCACGTCGACGGCGGCGGCGAGCCTGCGGAACGTGCCGCGCTCGGTGTGCGGCCGCTTCCCGGTCAGGTCCGCGACCAGCCGACGGAAGGCACGGTCGGTGGGCAGGAAGGCCGTGAGTGGCGTGGAGCCGTCCGCCAGCACCTTCACCGGGCTGTCCGGCTTGGCCTTCAGCACCGTGCGCACGGCCCGGTCGAGGATGTCGTAGTCGTACCAGCGCCTGTCGAACCTGTTGCCGTCGGCCGCCAGCACGGTGGCCAGGCTGCGCTCGCCCGTGGCGGGTGGCGGCGGTGGCCGTCGCGGCCGTGGACGGGGCGGGGACGGCTGCCACCGAGGCGCCGACGGCCGCGGTGGTGAGCACAGAGGCGAGAACTCGCATCTTCATGGTCGGGTGTCCTTTCCGGGTAGGGGTGTTCCTGCCCGGGGTTCGGAGCCGCCACGGACCCGGATGGAGCGCCTCGGAAGCGGTCTGGACCGTGCTTGGGCGGGGGTGCTACCGCGACTGCTGGGCGACCCAGGAGGCGTGCAGCCGGGCGTAGACGCCGGGGCCGCCGTCCTCGGCTCCGCTGCTCGACGAGCTCGGCGTGCGGGCCGCGCTGGACCACGCGGCCGCGGTCGAAGACCAGCACCTCGTCGGCGCTCTCCGCGGTGGACAGCCGGTGGGCGATCGTCACGCTGGTGCGCCCGCTCATCAGCCGCTCCAGGGCGCGGCCGATCCGCATCTCCAGCGCCGGGTCGACCGCGCTGGTCGCCTCGTCGAGGACGAGCAGGTCCGGGTCGGCGAGGTGGGCGCGCAGGAGCGCCACCAGCTGCCGCTCCCCCGCCGAGAGCGACTCGCCTCGCTGGCCCACGCGCGTCTCGAGCCCGTGCGGCAGCCCGTCGAGCCAGTCGCCCAGACCGAGCTCGACCGCCGAGGCCCGCACCCGCTCGGGCGTCGCGTCGAGGTCGCCGTAGCGGACGTTCGACATCAGCGTGGAGTCGAACAGGAAGCCCTCCTGCGGCACGAGCACCACCCGCCGGCGCAGCGAGGCGAACTCGACGGCGCGGATGTCGACGCCGTCGAGCAGCACCGCCCCCGCGGTCGGGTCCATCAGCCGGGTGAGCAGCTTGGCGAACGTCGTCTTTCCCGAGCCGGTCTCCCCGACCACGGCGATCCTGCTGCCGGAGCCGATGTGCTCGCTGACCTCGCGCAGCACCAGGGGACCGCCGGGGTAGCCGAACGACACGTCCTCGAAGGCGACGTCCATCGCCCCCCGGGGCAGGGACCTGCCCGCGGGACCGGGGTCGTCGAGGTCGGCGGGGGTCTCCAGGATGCCGATGACCCGGCGCCAGCCCGCGATCGCGTTCTGCGCGTCGGTGAGCACCTGCGTGCCCATCTGGACCGGGCCGACGAACAGCGTGACGAGGAAGGCGAAGGCCAGCACCTGCCCGGAGGTGATCTGCCCGTCCAGGCCCAGCCGGATGCCGAGGATCAGCACCCCGGCGTTGGCCAGCCCGGCCGAGACACCGCCGAGGGAGAAGCTGAACGCGGTCAGGCCCTGCGCCCTGGTCGAGGCCTCCTGGTTGACCGCGATCGCGTGGTCGATGCGGTCCTGGGTGCGGTCCTCGATCGCGTAGGTGCGCACGGTCACCGCGCCGACGACCGGCTCGGAGATCGCCGAGAGCATGGCGCCGACGGAGCGGCGTACGACCCCGTAGGCGGCGGAGAGCCGGCGCTGGAAGTAGCGCAGCGAGAGGAAGAGCGGCAGGAAGCAGATCCACACCAGCAGGGTCAGCTGCCAGGAGTAGAACAGCATCACCACGGTGGCCAGGAGCACCTGCCCGATGCTGATGATCCCGAAGATGCCGCCGAAGACGAGGAACTGCGAGACCTGGTCGACGTCGCTGGTGACGCGGGAGACCAGCGCCCCGCGGCTCTCGGTGTTCTGGGTGAGCAGCGGCAGGTCGTGGACGTGTCGGAACGCCTTGATCCGCAGCGTCGCCAGGCCGCGCTCGGAGGCGGTGAACAGCCGGGCCGTCATGAGGAAGGAGGAGAAGCCCGTCGCCACGATCGCGACCGCGGCCACCACGGCCATCCACCCCACGAAGACGAGGTCCACGCCTCCGGGGGCGTTGATGCCGCGGTCGAGGGTCTGCTGCACCGCGATGGGTACGACGACCCGGCCGGCCGTACCGACGACGGCGAGCAGCAGCGTCACGCCGAACCCGGCGGCGAGCTCCGGCGAGAACGCCAGGCCGCGCCGGATCGTCTCCATGGCGGAGATCTCCTCGCCGGTGTCGACGCGGGTGCCCTCCTCGGTGAGCTCCTCGGGCGTCGTGGCCGTCACGGGGCGACCTCCGTCTCGTAGGCGTTGACGAGGGTGGCGTAGGCGGGGTTGCGCGCGAGCAGCTCCTGGTGGGTGCCGCGGTCGGCGATGCGGCCGCCGTGGAGGAACAGCACCTCGTCGGCCAGGGCGATCGTGGCCTTGCGGTAGGCGATCAGCAGCATCGTCGTGCCCGCGCCGTGCTCGCGCATCGCGGCGAGGATGCGCGCCTCGACCTCCGGGTCGACCGCGGAGGTCGCGTCGTCGAGGACGAGCAGCCTGGGGCGACGGACCAGCGCGCGGGCCAGCGAGAGCCGCTGCCGCTGCCCGCCGGAGAGCGTGGTGCCGCGCTCCCCCAGCCGGCTGTCCAGGCCTTGCGGCAGGCCCGCCACGAACCCGTCGGCCTGGGCGGTGCGCAGCGCCTCCCAGACCTCCGCGTCGGACACCTCGGCACCGAGCGTGACGTTGCTCCCGCACGGTGTCGTCGAACAGGAACGCGCTCTGCGGCACCAGCGCGACGTGGTCGGCGAGCTCTCCGCGGGCGAGGTCGCGCAGGTCGTGCCCGTCGACGCGGACCGCGCCGGAGTCGGGGTCGACAAGGCGGGTGACCAGCGAGGTCAGCGTGCTCTTGCCCGAGGCGGTGGCGCCGACCACGGCGACCGTGCGGCCCGGCTCGACGGTGAAGGTCACCTCGTCGAGCAGCTGCTGGTCGGGCTCGTGGTCGAAGTGCAGGCGGTCGACAGCCAGCTCGGCGCCCTCGACGGCAGCACCGGCAGGAGCGAGCCGCTGCTCGCCGTACGACCTGTCGTTGACCGTGTCGAGCACCCGGGTGACGCGCTCGAAGCCCACGACCGAGCGGGGGAACTCCCCGAGCATCCAGCCGATCGACCGGATCGGGAACGCCACGATCGTCAGGAGGTAGGCGATCGTCACGATGTCGCCGGGGTCGGTCACGCCGTTGCTCACGCGCCAGACGCCCACGCCGAGCACCGCGAGCACGCCGAGGTTGGGCAGCCCCTCCAGCAGCGGGTCGAAGGCCGCCCGGATGCGACCCGCGCGCACGCCCTCGTCGCGCAGCTGCCGGGCCTTGGCGGCGAAGCGCTCGGTCTCCTCGCCCTCGCGACCCAGCGTCTTGACGACCATCGCGCCGTCGAAGGACTCGTGGGCGATCTCGCTGAGCTCGGCGCGCAGCGCCTGGATGCGGGTGAAGATCGGCGAGGACAGCCGCTGGAAGACGATGTTGGCGACCACGACCAGCGGGAAGACGAGCAGCCCGACGAGCGCCATCACCAGGTCGGTGAACAGCATCTGCACGATCGCGATCACCATCATCGCGAGCGTGCCGACCGCCATCGGGAGCGGGGCGATCGGGGCGAAGGCCGCCTCGACGTCGGAGTTGGCGTTGGACAGCAGCTCGCCGGTGGGGTGCCGCTGGTGCCAGGACATCGGGAGCGTGAGGTACTGGCGGGTGACCTCGCGGCGGTAGGCCGCCTGCATGCGGTACTGCATGATGCCGGCGCCGAGGCGGCGCGCGACGATCCCCACCGCCCGCAGGATCGCGACGCCGAGGAAGAGCGCGAAGATCGCGACGAGCCCGCCGGTCGTGGTGGCGCCGGTGTCGAAGGCGGGCAGCAGCACGTGGTCGGTCGACCAGCCGAGCACCCACGCGTCGGCGACGGTGAGCGCCCCGAACAGGATGCTGCCGAGCGTCGAGAGCGTGAAGATCCACGGCTCGCGGCGGATCGCGACGCCGAGTACGCGGAACCCGGCTGCCAGGGTGGAGGCTCTCGCCGGCCGGCTCACGGGCTCACTCGTCTCGAGGTGGGGGACACAACGGGTGCAACCCTAGGTGGGCGCCCGGACATTCCGCACTTCGGCCGAGCTCTCGCGGGCGCCGGCCGACGGCGGCCTCTAGGATCGCTCCATGCAGTCGATGTCGCGCTCGGAGCGTGCCGCCCTGTGCAACACCGCCCTCGAGGCCGGCGAGTCCGCGCCGACGCTGTGCGGGCCCTGGACGGTCAAGGACCTCGTCATCCACCTGCTGGTGCGGGAGCGCGACCCGCGCGGCGCGCCGGGCATCCTGGTCCCCCAGCTCGAGGGACTCACCGAGCGCGCGTCGCGGCGGCTGGCCGAGCAGGACTTCAGCTCGCTGGTCGAGCGGCTGCGCAGCGGGCCCCCGCGGTGGTCGCCGCTCTCGCTGCCGGTCGATCGAGCCGGCCGTGAACACGCTGGAGTACTTCGTCCACCACGAGGACATCCGCCGCGCGGCCCCCGGCTGGCGTTCCCGCGAGCTCACCGACGCCGAGCAGAAGCAGCTGTGGAAGGCGATCGCGCGTGGCCGGCAAGGGGCTCGTGCGCCCGGCCGGCGTACCCGTGGAGATCCGCTGGGAGCGCGACGACCGGGTCCGCACGAGCACGCTGCGCAAGGGCGACGACCCGGTCGTGGTCGGCGGCGAGCCGGCGGAGCTGGCGCTGTTCCTGTTCGGTCGCGCCGAGCACGAGGACCTGGACTTCTCCGGCCCCGAGGCCGCCGTCCGCGCGCTGCGCAGCGAGGACCTCGGGGTCTGAGAACTCGGGTGTGGGGCTGGGGGGTCTGAGGAGGGCCCGCTAGTTGACCATGATGTGCACGTGGTCCACGTGGTTCGCCGTGGGCGAACCGCGGTCCGACATCGACCGCCGGAGCCCTCGCCGGAGCGCTGGGTGGTCCAGATGTGCTGGTGCCAGATGATGTCGAAGAGGTCGAGCTCGGCGTGGTGGCGCGTGGAGGAAGTCCGCGATGCGCGTCACCGAGTCGCGGAGCTCGGTGACCATGAAGTCGATGGCCTTGCCGTTGACGTGCTCGCCGTGGCCGTCCTGGCCGCCGTACGTGGTGAGCTGGGGGAACGCTGCGCACACCGCGCGGTAGACCTGGACGGCCGCCGGCTGGCAGGCCGCCCTCGATGCCGGAGCCGTCCGGGCAGGTGCGCTCGACAGGCCCGTGGGGGTGCTGCTCGCACTGCTGCTGCCGCCCGCGGTGGACGCGCGGGCGCGGGGCGGCTTCGGCTTCTGCTTGCTGAGGTACTCAGCGGTCACCCAGCGGGTCCGCTTGCCGTACGAGGACCTCGCGAAGCCGTCGCGGCGGCCGGTGACCGGGACCCGCTTGCTGGACTTGAGCAGGCCGGCGACCTTGGTCTTCTCGCGCGGCTGCACGCGGAGGTCAGGGCGGCGGTGGTCCAGAGCTTGCCCTTGGCCTTGGGCACGCGGTTGTTGACCAGGGGGACCCGCTCGGTGGACCGTGAGGTCCCGAGCGTGCGGGAGCGCGCATCGACGCGCGACGCGGCCGGGGCGTCGCCGCGGCGGAGCTCACGGTGCCGGTGGCGGTGGGTGCGTCGGGGGCTCCGAAGCCGCTGGTCGTGACGCCCACGCCGACCGCGAGCGCGGTGACCAGCGGGGCGGTGACCAGGGCGAGACGACGGGGGCTGATCGAGATAGATGGGCGCAAGGCTGTGTCTGCCTCGGGGCACGCCGGAATCCAATCGTTGGGTACAGGGGCAACCGCACGATACAAACACGCAACCCGGCGAATCGCCCAACCCAGGGCGCCGGACCTGTGCGTGACGGTCGCCACGTGACGTGGCTCACGGGCCGCCTCCGCAGGCGCCGCGGGCACCTCGCGGGGCCCCGCTGAATCAGCCCCCGGTGGTCTCCCGGGCGTCCTCGCGCACCACGCAGCGCGGTGCCGTCGGTGTCCTCGAGCCAGCCCTCCGGGAGGGCCACCCGCTTGACGCGGGCTGCCCTGCCGGCCGCGCGGCGTGCCCAGCTCCGCGACCGGGAACTGCGCCTGCGGGGTCGAGCCGGCCGAGCAGCGCGTCGAGCTCGGCCAGCGTGCTCACCAGGGCGAGGTCACGGCGCAGGTCGCCGCCCGCCGGGAAGCCCTTGAGGTACCACGAGACGTGCTTGCGGAACTCCTTGCAGCCGCGCTCCTCCCCCATGTGCTGCACGAGCAGCTCGGCGTGGCGGCGCATCATCGCGGCCACCTCGCCGAGCCTGGGCAGCCCCGGCTGGACGTCGCCCGTGGAGTCGCCCGTCGAGGCGTCGCCCGCGAACGCGGCGGCGAGGTCGCGGAACAGCCAGGGCCGGCCGAGGCAGCCGCGCCCGACGACGACGCCGGCGGCACCGGTCTGCTCGACCATCCGCACCGCGTCGGCGGCCTCCCAGACGTCGCCGTTGCCGAGCACCGGGATGTCGACGTGCTCGACGAGCCGGGCGATCGCGTCCCAGTCGGCGGTGCCGGAGTAGCCCTGGATCGCGGTGCGGCCGTGCAGCGCGATGGCCGCGCACCCCGGACTCCTCGGCGATCCGGCCGGCGTCGAGGTAGGTCAGGTGGTCGTCGTCGATGCCCTTGCGGGTCTTCATCGTCACCGGCACGTCGTAGCGTGCGCCGCGCCGCACCGCCGCCTGGAGGATCTCGCCGAGCAGGGTGCGCTTCCACGGCAGCGCCGCGCCGCCGCCCTTGCGGGTCACCTTCGGGCACCGGGCAGCCGAAGTTCAGGTCGACGTGGGCGACGCCGTACTCGGCGCACAGGATCTCGGTGGCCTTGCCGACGTACGCCGGGTCGGTGCCGTAGAGCTGCACCGAGCGGACCGTCTCCAGCTCGTCGAAGACCAGCATCTGCCGCGTGGTCGCGTCGCCCTCGACCAGGCCGCGGCTGGTGATCATCTCGCAGACGTAGAGGCCCGCGCCCTGCTCGCTGCACAGGCCGCGGTAGGCGGCGTTGGTGATGCCGGCCATCGGGGCCAGCACGACCGGGGTCGCGACCTCGAGCGACCGCGCAAGGCCGCAGCGAGCGGGCGTGGTGGGCGCGGGGGCGGGGGTGGTGGTGAGCGTGGTCAGGACGGGGCCTTCTAGTCGTTGTTCTTCTTCTGGTTCTTCTTGGCCTTCTGTCGGCCGCTTCTTCTTCGCCGTCGCGGCGGGCTTGATCGTGCCCTTCCAGACGATCGGCTCGAAGGCCTGCAGCGGGCGGAAGCTCATCCCGGTCAGGTCGCCCCGGTCGGGCACCAGGTAGACCAGGCAGCCGCTGACCGTCTTGTCGGCGGTGAACCTGTCCGGGCAGCGGCGTGCGAGGGGCACCGGGTGAAGGCGTTGTTGAAGCTCGAGGCCTGGATCAGCGTGTTGCCGATCGTCCACCGCGCACAGCGGGACGTCGGTGCGGCTGACGTCGCCCGTGCCGACGTTCTTCACCCGGACACTGCACGTAGTAGGGGCGCGAGCCTTCGTGGCCGGCGTCGAGCTGGTAGGCCGCGAGGTCGGCGATCCGCCCCTGCTGGACCGAGTCGACCGTCAGCCGCAGCACCGTGCTGCGCTTGGCGTTCGGCTCGTAGGCGACCGTCGCGGTCTGCCGAACTTCAGCGCGGTGCCGGCCTTGGTCAGCGTCGACGCCCGTCGGGCACCTCGACGTTGCCGGTGGGCAGGGTGACCGAGGGCTCCTGTCGGGTGCGGACTTCTGCCGCCTCTTGCCGCCGCAGCCGGCGAGCAGGAGGGCGGGCACGCAGCAGGCGCTGCGAGCGCGCCCCTGCGGGCGCGGCGGAGTGGGGTCACGCGGACATTGTGCCCGTCGCGTGACGCTGCGTGCGTGGCGCATCGGCGCGCTCAGCAGCCGGGGAGGCGCTCGGCGAGCCAGGTGCGCAGCCCGTCGAGCGAGATCCGCTCCTGCGCCATCGTGTCGCGCTCGCGCACCGTGACCGCGCCGTCCTCGAGGGTGTCGAAGTCGACGGTCACGCAGTACGGCGTGCCGATCTCGTCCTGGCGGCGGTAGCGGCGGCCGATCGCGCCGGAGTCGTCGAACTCGACGTTCCAGAAGCCGGCGCAGCTCGGCGGCGAGGTCCTGCGCCTTCGGGGTGAGCGCCTCGTTGCGGCTCAGCGGGAGCACCGCGACCTTGACCGGGGCCAGCCGCGGGTCGAGCCGCAGCACGGTGCGCTTGTCGACGCCGCCCTTGGTGTTCGGCGCCTCGTCCTCGGTCCAGGCGTCGACCAGGAAGGTCATCAGGCTGCGGCTCAGCCCGGCCGCCGGCTCGATCACGTAGGGGACGTAGCGCTCGTCCGCCGCCTGGTCGAAGTAGGACAGGTCGTGCCCGGAGTGCTTGGCGTGCGTGCTGAGGTCGAAGTCGGTGCGGTTGGCGACGCCCTCGAGCTCGCCCCACTCCGAGCCGGCGAAGTTGAAGCGGTACTCGATGTCGACGGTGCGCTTGGAGTAGTGGCTGAGCTTCTCCTGCGGGTGCTCGTAGTGGCGCAGGTTGTCGGGGTTGATGCCGAGGTCGGTGTACCAGCGGGTGCGCTCGTCGATCCAGTACTGGTGCCACTCCTCGTCCTCGCCCGGCTTGACGAAGAACTCCATCTCCATCTGCTCGAACTCGCGGGTGCGGAAGATGAAGTTGCCCGGCGTGATCTCGTTGCGGAAGCTCTTGCCGATCTGGGCGATGCCGAACGGCGGCTTCCGGCGCGCGCTGGTGACCACGTTGGCGAAGTTGAGGAAGATGCCCTGCGCGGTCTCGGGACGCAGGTAGTGCAGGCCGCACTCGTCCTCGATCACGCCGAGGTAGGTCTTGAGCAGGCCGGAGAACTGGCGCGGCTCGGTCCAGGCGCCGCGGGTGCCGCAGTTGGGGCAGGGCAGCGTCGACCAGGTTGACGTCGTCGGGGTCGCTCGATGTTCTTGCGCTCGGCGTACTCCTCCTGGAGGTGGTCGGCGCGGAACCGCTTGTGGCAGGACTGGCACTCGGTCAGCGGGTCGTTGAACGTGGCGACGTGCCCGGAGGCCTCCCAGGTCTGGCGCGGCAGGATCACGCTGGAGTCGAGCCCCACGACGTCCTCGCGCGACTGCACCATCGAGCGCCACCACTGGCGCTTGATGTTCTCCTTCAGCTCCACCCCGAGCGGGCCGTAGTCCCAGGCCGAGCGGGTGCCGCCGTAGATCTCGCCGCAGGGGTAGACGAAGCCCCGGCGCTTGGCGAGGGAGACGACGTTGTCGACGACGGAAGGGGGCGGCTTGGCCACGGTGGGAGCTCCTGAATCACATCGGCGTTTCGGGCCGGCCGCGCTGCGGGCGGCCCGGGACCCACCCGGCTGGCTGCAGGCGGGTGGGCAAGGGGCCACCTTATCGAGGCACCCGCCCGCGGCTCACCCCAGATCCCGCGGGAGTGGACGGTTGAGCTCGCCGTCGAGCTCCTCGTAGGCCGACGGCTCGTCGACCGCCCTGCTGAGCAGGGGCACGGCGCCGAGCTTCACCTCGTAGGAGGAGAGCGCGCGCCGGTAGCTGCCGACGTCGCGCCACCGGGTCACCATCGTCCACAGCTCGGGGTCGTCGACGTTGCGCCCGAGCCTGCCGTCGGCGTACCCCCGCTGCCGCGAGAGCACCTCGAGGGCCGCCTCGAGCTCGGCGCGGAAGCCCTCCTCGGCGTCGTCGGGGACGCGGAACCTGTTCACCACCAGCACGCGACCGACCCTAGTCCCGAACGGGCACCCTAAGTTGACAATGGTTCTCATTCCAACTGACAATCGTTGTCATGAAGCTTCGCCGACTCCTCGCGCTCCCCGCCTCCGTCGTGGTCGGGGCCCTGCTGCTCGGCGGCTGCGGTGGCGGCAGCGACAGCGGGAAGCCGCAGGTCGTGGCCTCCTTCTACCCGTTGCAGTTCGTCGCCGAGAGGGTCGCCGGCGACCACGTCGAGGTCACGAACCTGACCGCCCCCGGGGTGGAGCCGCACGACCTCGAGCTGTCCCCGCGCCAGACCGCCCGGGTCGCGTCCGCGGACGTGGTCGTGTTCGAGAAGGGCCTGCAGCCGGCGGTGGACGAGGCCGTGAGCAACGACGCCCCCCAGCACGTGGTCGACGCCGCCGAGGTCGTGGACCTGGCGAAGGCGGACGGCGAGACGGACCCGCACTTCTGGCTGGACCCGACGCTGCTCGCCCAGGTGGCCGACTCCTTCACCGAGGCGATCTCGGAGGCCGACCCGGACCACGCCGCCGACTACCGCAAGGCCAACGCCGAGCTGCAGGACGACCTGACCGGCCTCGACGAGGACTTCCGCACGGGACTGCGCGAGTGCCGCACGCGGACCCTCGTGGTCAGCCACGACGCGTTCGGCTACCTCGGGAGCCGCTACGACCTCGACGTGCACGCGATCGCGGGCCTGTCCCCCGACGCCGAGCCCTCGCCGCGCCACCTCGCCGAGCTCGCCGACCTGATCCGGGACGACGACGTGACCACGGTGTTCAGCGAGCGGCTGGCCAGCCCCAAGTTCGCCGACACCCTCGCCTCCGACCTCGGGCTGTCCACGGCGGTGCTCGACCCGATCGAGGGGCTCGCCAAGGGCGACGAAGGGGCCGACTACCTGAGCCTGATGCGGGAGAACCTCGCGGCGATCCGGAAGGCAGGCGGGTGCCGATGAATGCCGCGGACGTCGTGGAGGTCACCGGGGCGGCGGTCACCCTCGGCGGACGACCGATCGTGCGCGACATCGACCTGGCGGTGCGCCCCGGCGAGGTCGTGGCGCTGCTGGGCGCCAACGGCTCCGGCAAGTCCACCCTGGTGAAGGCGATGGTGGGACTGAACCCGCTGAGCGCGGGCGAGGTCCGGCTGTTCGGGCAGCCGTTGCACGACTTCGACCAGTGGCACCGCCTCGGCTACGTCCCGCAGCGCTCCCCCATGGCCCAGGGGATCCCCTCGTCCGTCGCGGAGGTCGTCGGCGCCGGACGCCTCTCGCGCCGTCGCCCGTTCGTGCCGGCGCGGCGCAGCGACCGGCAGGCCGTGGCGCGGGCGCTGGAGGCCGTGGGCCTGGCCGAGCGGGCACACCACCCCGTGGCGACGCTGTCCGGCGGCCAGCAGCAGCGCGTGCTGATCGCGCGCACCCTCGCCGGCGAGCCCGAGCTGCTCGTCCTCGACGAGCCGAACGCCGGCGTGGACCTCGCCAGCCAGGAGGCGATCGCGGGAACGCTCGCGGCCCTGGCCGCCGCGGGCGCCACCATCGTCGTCGTACTGCACGAGCTGGGGCACCTCGCCGACGTGATCGGGCGGGTGGTGGTGCTGCGCGACGGACGGGTGGCGTACGACGGGCCGCCGCAGGCCTCCCCGACCGAGGAGGAGGAGCTCTCCCACCAGCACCACCACCGGCCGTCGACCTCGCCCGTCCCGCGCCCCGGGGTGTCGGCGCCTCTCGAGGGGGGTGCGTGATGGACCTGTTCACCGCGCCGTTCATGATCCGGGCGCTGATCGCCGCGGCCGTGACCGGCCTCGCTGCCCCCGCCGTCGGCACCTACCTGGTGCAGCGCCGACTGTCGTTGATGGGCGACGGCATCGGCCACGTCGCGGTCACCGGTGTCGCACTCGGTCTGCTCACCGGCACCTCCCCGACGCTGACCGCCGTGGCCGTGGCGATCGTGGGCGCCCTGCTGATCGAGCTGATCCGCTCGACCGGCAAGGCCACCGGCGACGTGGCCCTGGCGCTGCTGTTCTACGGCGGCATCGCCGGCGGGCTGATGCTCGTCTCGCTGGCGGGCGACGGCGTCTTCGCCCTGCAGCAGTACCTCTTCGGCTCGGTCACCACGATCGCCCCGTCGGCCGTGGTGGCGAGCGTCGTGCTGGCCGCGGTCGTGCTCTTCCTGTCCTTCGCGCTGATGCCGCAGCTGTTCTCCGTCGCCCACGACGAGGACTTCGCCCGCACGACGGGCCTGTCCGTGCGGTTCTACAACGTGCTGATCTCGGTGCTCGCCGCAGTCACGGTCACCGTGGCCATGCGCACCGTCGGCCTGCTGCTGGTGAGCGCGCTGATGATCATCCCGGTCGCGACGGCGCAGCAGTTCTCCCGCGGCTTCCGGACCACGATGGTCGCCGCGATGGGGGCCGGCGTGCTGGCGGCGATCAGCGGCGTCGGGGTCTCGGCCTTCGTCGACGTACCGCCCGGCGCCACGATCGTGCTCGTCTCCCTGGCCGGCTTCGCGCTCACCAGCCCCCTGGGCATCGTGGTCCAGCGCCGCCGGCGACGCCAGGTGCCCTTCCCGGTGCACCCGCCCGCCTCGGCGGAGGACGGCCACGAGACCGTCGAGGAGCCGCACGGCCACGACCACGGTCCCGGCTGCGGCCACCCGGCGGTCGAGCACGGCGATCACGTCGACTACATCCACGACGGACATCGGCACGCCCCGCACGGAGGTCACTATGACGAGCACTGAGCAGACCCCCGTCGGCGGGCGACCCACCCGCCAGCGCCGCGCCATCGCCGCGGTGATGGAGAGCTTCGAGGACTTCCGCAGCGCCCAGGAGATCCACGCCCTGCTCGCCGAGCGCGGCGAGCAGGTGGGCCTCTCCACGGTCTACCGCGCGCTCCAGGCGCTCGCCGACGCCGGCGAGATCGACTCGCTGCGCACCGAGTCGGGCGAGAGCATCTACCGCCGCTGCAGCGCCACCCACCACCACCACCTCGTGTGCCGCTCCTGCGGCGCGACGGTCGAGGTCGAGGGCCCGGCCGTGGAGAAGTGGACCCGCTCGGTGGCGGCGGCCCACGGCTACCGCGAGGTGAGCCACACCCTGGAGATCTTCGGCACCTGCAGCGCCTGCTGAGCGGCGTACGCTTGACGTGGCAGGAGGTGCCGGATGACTCCCCAGGACCAGCGTCACGACGAGCCGAACAAGTACGCCCACCTGCCTGAGCCCGTCCGCTACGAGGACCTCCGCACCTCCCAGGACATCGTGGTGCCCGACGAGCCCCTCGGCGAGGCCGACCGCGAGCGCGAGTGGCTCCTGCGCACCGCGGGACTGCTCTGAGGGGTGCGCAGACCCGCGGCACCACCGCTGGTTGAGGAGGGCCGCCCGCGGCCCGTCTCGAAACCACGGCGCGGTGGTTGAGCCTGTCGAAACCACCCTCGTACGCCGGACGGCCCCCCATGCCGCCCATCGTGATGGCGGCGATCTCCAGTCACCTGGTGACGGCGAATCGCCGCTGTCCGCACCCACCGACCGACGGCGGTCGAGCCTGTCGAAACCACTCGGCGCAGAGCGGCACAACGCGCTGGCCGGACGGGCCGAGACGGCGAGAATCCCCTGTCCACACAGCGGATTCTCACCCCCTTCTTGTCAGTGGTCGGTGCTTGAATTCACTCATGAGCACGACGGCCGGCACCACCGCGGACGGGGACCTGGACTCCCCGCGCGACGTGCTGGCCTTCGCCCGCAACGAGCGCCGAGCCGCCGATCTGGCCGAGGCGAACGTGCTCCTCGCGGCAGCCACCTGGGCCGAGCAGCACCCACCGGAGTCCATCGACGACGCCGCCACCTGGCTCACCCCCGGAGTCGGGGACACCGGCCTCCCGCTCGCCGGTCCGGGCGCTCCGCTGGTGGCGGAGTTCTGCCTCGCCGAGCTCGCCCTCGCACTCGGCATCTCGAGCGACGCCGGCAGGGGCTTGGTCGCCGACGCGGTCGAGCTGAAGTACCGCCTCCCCAAGACCTGGGCACGCGTGATGGCCGGCGACCTGCAGGCCTGGCGAGCCCGTCGGGTCGCTCAGGCCACCGGACACCTGTCGATGGAGGCAGCGACCTGGGTCGACGCTCAGGTGGCGCCGTTCGCGCACAAGATCGGCTTCGCCGCCCTGGAACGGCTCGTCGCCGAGGCGATCGCCCGGTTCATGCCCGACCAGGCTCGCGAGAACGCCGACCGGGCCGCCGAGGGACGCCACTTCGACGTCCAGCACGGCCAGGTCTCCTTCAACGGCACCAGCCGGGTCGAGGGCGAGCTCGACCTGGCCGACGCCTTGGATCTGGATGCCGCGATCAGCCAGGGCGCCGACCTCCTCGCCCGGCTCGGGTCCACCGAGCCGCTCGACGTGCGCCGCTCCAAGGCAGCTGGGCAGATCGCGCGGAACCAGCTGGCGTTCGACCTGGCCGGCGCTCAACGTGGCGACCAGGGTGAGGACACCGACCCCGAGGTTTCGACAGGCTCAACCACCGAAGGGACCGCCGACGGCTCGACATCCGACTCTGGGGTGGTTTCGACAGGCTCAACCACCGCCGGCTCGACCACCGGCGAGAACACCGTGAGGCCTCGTCGGGTGGTGCTGTTCGTGCACCTGTCCGCCGACGCCATCACCGGCCCCTCCAACAGCATGAGCACCGAGGCACTGCACCTGGCGCGGGTGGAGAACCACCGCCAGGTCGTCACCGCCGACCAGGTCCGGGAATGGTGCGGCCACCCCGACGCCGAGGTCCTCGTGAAGCCGGTCATCGACACCGCCGAGCACATTCACGTCGAGGGCTACGAGATCCCCGACCGGCTCCGCGAACAAGTCATCCAACGCGACCACCAGTGCGTCTTCCCCTGGTGCACGGGACCAGCACGACGGTGCGACATCGACCACGTGATCCCCTACCCCGAGGGCGAGACCGCATCGGACAACCTCGCACCGGTGTGCCGGCGACACCATCGGCTCAAGACCCACGGCGGCTGGACCTACACGATGTTCGAGCTCGGCCGGTACCTGTGGACGAGCCCGCACGGCTACCAGTACCTGCGCGACCACACCGGCACCCTCGACGTCACCGGCGATCTCACGGGCGACCCACCCGAGCAGTAGCTCCCCCGCCCCGGACCCCGCCATGCGGCGGGGTCAGCGGCACGCCCGGGACGGCGAACTGCCGCTGATCGGTGCCACCGGGTGGCACCAGAGCGCGGCACAAGACCATGAAGTGGATTTCGAGACCGCTCCGGAGTTTTCTCGACGAGATGGCGGCGATCCGCCGTCACCAGGTGACCGCGGATCGCCGCGCTGATGAGGACGCACGCAACCCACTCCCCGGACAGTCGCGGTGCCGCTGATCGGTGCCACCTGGTGACACCGGAGCGCGGCACAAGGTGGTGAGGTGGTTTCGACAAGCTCAACCACCGTGGCCGTGAGGTGGTTTCGACAAGCTCAACCACCGCGGTGCGCTCAGCCGTAGGACTCCTCCGTCAGCGACAGCCGCTGCACACCCCCGAGCCGGCGGCGGAAGCGCACGTGGTCGGCGTGCGCGTCGAGGGCGGCCCAGAGGGTCTGGTGCGCGGCCCAGGGCAGCGGCTCCTCGCCGTCGTGCCAGCTGGGCCCGAACCCGATCCACACCGGGGTCCAGTCGGCGGCGAGGTCCCACGTGCCTCGGTGGGACTCCAGCAGCCGCCTGCGGACCTGGAACGCCTGGCGCGGGCCGTCGAGGCAGATCGGAGCCGTGTGCACCGGCCACACCCGCAGGTCCTGGCCCATCAGCTCCAGCTCCAGGTCACCGAGGACGCACGGGTCCACCAGGACCGTCGCGACGTTCTCGTGTGGTGCGCGTCTCACCCGCGCACGCTAACCGCGCGCACCGACCGTGACCAGACCCGCGTCCACGAGGGGCACCAGGAGGGGTCTCGACAGGCTCGACCGGCGGGGGCTCAACCGGCGGGGGCTCAACCGGCGGGGCTCAACCACCGCAAGGAGCGTCAGGCGGACCCGTAGCGCCGGTTGCGCTGGGCGTAGGTCTCGATCGCCTGCCACAGGTGACGGCGATCGACGTCGGGCCACAGCACGTCGCTGAACACCATCTCGGAGTAGGCCGCCTGCCACAGCATGAAGTTGCTCAGCCGCTGCTCGCCCGAGGTGCGCCAGACGAGGTCGGCGTCGGGGAGGTCGGGCACGTAGAGGTACTTCGCGAACGTGCGCTCGTCGATGCGGTCGGGGTTCAGCCGTCCCGCGGCGACGTCGCGGCCCATCGCACGGGCGGCGTCGGCGAGCTCGGCGCGTCCGCCGTAGTTCACGCACATCGTCAGCGTCAGCACGTCGTTGTCGCGGGTCAGCTCCTCAGCGACCTGCAGCTCCTTGACCACCGAGCGCCACAGCCTCGGCGTCCGGCCGGCCCAACGCACGCGCACGCCGAGCTCGTGCATCTCGTCGCGACGGCGGCGGATCACGTCGCGGTTGAAGCCCATCAGGAAGCGCACCTCGTCGGCCGAGCGCGACCAGTTCTCGGTGGAGAAGGCGTACGCCGAGACGGCCTTCACCCCGATCTCGATGGCGCCCTCGACCACGTCGAACAGCGACGACTCGCCCTGCTCGTGACCGGCCGTGCGGGGCAGCCCCCGCTGCTTCGCCCAGCGTCCGTTGCCGTCCATGATGATCGCGACGTGCCCGGGCACCTGGTCGATGGGGACGGCGGGCGGCACGACGCCGGAGGGGTGCGGGTTGGGCGGACGCACCGACGTGCGGCGACTCGCGGACCTGCGCATGCTCAGCCCTCGCTCACGTAGGGCAGCGACCGCAGGCCCCGCTCGAGGTGCCAGGCGACGTACGCCGCCACCAGCCCGCGCGCCTCCCGCCGGTTGCGCAGCTCGGCGGCGTCGACCACCGCCCAGTCACCGGCGAGGAGGGCACCGAGCAGCACCAGCGTCTCGAGGGCGGGACTGGCCGAGCCCGGGACGCGGCAGCCGGGGCACAGGCACCCGCCCGCGGCGGGGCTGAACGCGCGGTGCGGCCCCTCGAGGCCGCAGCTCGCGCACGCCGAGAACGACGGGGCGTAGCCGGCCACCGACAGCGAGCGCAGCAGGAACGAGTCGAGCACGTCGCCGCTGCGGTGCTCCCCCGACGTCATCGCACGCAGCGCGCCGACCAGCAGGAGGTACTGCTGCACCGAGGGCTGCCGCTCCTCGGAGACCAGCCGCTCGGCGGTCTCGAGCATCACGCTGCTCGCGGTGTAGCGGTCGTAGTCGCTGGCGATGGTGGCGCCGTACGGCGCGCGCGTCTCGGCCTGGGTGATCGTGTCGAGGTTGCGCCCGGTCGCGAGCTGCAGGTCGACGTGCGTGAACGGCTCGAGGCGCGACCCGAACCGTGACGACGTACGCCGCACCCCCCGAGCGACCGCCCGGACGACACCGTGCTCGCGGGTGAGCAGCGTGATGATGCGGTCGGCCTCTGCCAGCTTGTGCGTGCGCAGCACGATGGCTTCGTCGCTGTACAGGGGCATGACGTCATTGTCTCCCCTCGCGCCGACGAACAGACAGCTGGCGCGCCAATCGACGCGCGTCTCAGCCCTGGAGACGTCGGGCCGGCGCCTCCGACTCGTAGCAGCGGGTCACGAAGTCGGCGGCGATCGCGTTCAGCCGGTCGGGGCGGAACCGCCACTCGAGGATGCTGCGCGCCTCCACGAAGGTGGAGTCGGGGAGCTCCTCGGCGAGCATCTCGGCGTCGGCCGCGGGGTGGATCGGGTCGCGCCGGTGCCCGACCACGAGCGCCGGCGCCTCGATCTGCTTGCGCGCCCGCGAGGACGGCGCCACCCGGCCGAAGAAGATGCCGTGGATGGCCGCGGCCATCGGCGCGGGACGCTGGTCGAGGGTGTCGAGCACGATGCCCGTCCAGAACGGCACCAGCCCGCGGGGGACGGCGCGCGTCGCCATGCGCAGCCCGGTGACCGTCAGCGGCAGGAACCGGGAGACGAACAGCAGCGGGGCGAAGGCCAGGATCCCGGCCTCGACGGCGTTGTCCAGCACCGGCATCTCGCCGATCATCCCGCGCACCCGCTCCGGGGCGAGGACGGCGACCTCGAGCGAGACGTTGGCGCCCAGCGAGGTGCCGCCGATGACGGCCTGCTCGATGCCGAGGTCGTCGAGCAGCGCGATGACCTGCTCGCCGAAGGCGGTCATGGAGTACTCCAGCGGGTCCTCGGGCCGGTCCGAGCGCCCGTGACCCAGCAGGTCGACGGTGATGACGTGCGCGCCCGCCGCTGCGAGGTGACGCGCCAGCGGCTGGTGCATCCGGCGCGGCATCAGCTGTCCGTGGACCAGCACGACCCAGCGGTCCCCGCCGCCGTACTCGGTGTACTCCAGCCGGTGGCCGTCGTGGAAGAACTGGCCGATCCGCTCCGAAACCAGGGTCATGGCCGACACTGTCGCACGCCTGTGGTCACGCCCACACCGACGTCCGGCCGCCGAGCGGGCAAAATGCCTCGAAATCCCGCGGTCTGAGCAAGAATCACATCGTGGGACACGAGGGGCGACGCTCGGGATGGCTGCCGCCTGCGGTGGCGGTCGTGGCCGTCTACCTCGCAGGCGTGAGCGCCCTGCGCATCGGCGCGATGACCGACACCACGGGCGCGTGGTGGCCAGCCGCCGGGTTCGGCGTCGTCGCCGTGCTGCTCGCCCCTCGCCGGCGGTGGACAGCGGTCCTGGTGGCACTGGCGCTCGCCTACCTCCTGGCCAACGTCACCGCCGGACGCTCCGTGGCCGTCTCGACCGGGCTGGCCGTCGCGGACCTGAGCGAGACGATCGTCGTCGCCGTGCTGCTGCGCCGCTACGTCGGCCGGCGCATGGACGCCATCCACGACGTGTGGAAGCTCGTCGGCAGCGCGGCGCTGGGCGCCCTGGTCGCGGCGCTCGGCATCGCCACGGTCTACCAGCTGGCCCTGGACCAGCCCTGGTGGTCGGTCCTGCTGATGGTCTGGCCCGCGCACGCCGCCGCGGTCGTCCTGCTCACGCCGCTGGCCCTGCTCAGCACCCGCCCGACGCGGACGCCCGGCCCTCCGCGCACCGTGGAGCTGGTGGCCCAGGTAGCGATGTTCACCGCCGCCGTGCTGCTCACGTTCGTCGCCGCCCAGGTCACCCTCGGCCTCGCGCCACTGCCGGTGCTGGTCTGGGCCGCCGTCCGCTTCAACGCCTGGGTCGTCACGCTGGAGCAGGTCGCCTTCGCGACCGCGGTCAGCCTGCTCACCCAGTTCGGTCTGGGGCCGTTCTCCCCCATGGTCGACAGTGCCCCCGCCTGGGGGACACAGCACGCCCAGCTCTACCTGATCTGCCTGGTGCTGGTGGGGCTCCCGCTCGCCTGGGCGGTGCGCCAGCGTGACGAGGCCCTGCTGAAGGCACTGGCCGGTGAGCGCACCTTCCGGCGCAACTTCACCAGGTCCCAGGTGCCGGTCGCGATCGTGCGCCAGGTCGAGGGGGAGCTGCTCCTCGCCGAGTGCAACCAGGCGGGCGTGGACCTGCTGGGACGCCCCCGCGAGGAGCTCACCGGGCAGCCGGTCTCCGAGATCCTGGACATCGACGGGCTCGAGGACGCCGCCTGGCGGGTGGCGCGCGGCAAGGAGAGCGGCTGGTCGGGTCCGCTCGGCGTCCGCGACGTGCCGCGCACCCGGCTCGACGGCACCCTGTCGCTGATCGAGCGCGACGAGCAGGGCGCGCTGTTCTCGCTGCACCTCGTCGACGTGACCGAGCCCCAGGAGCTGCAGGAGCGGCTCGAGGCCGAGCGCAACTACACGCGTGCGGTGATCGACACCGCGAGCTCGATCATCCTGCTGACCCGCCTCGACGGCACGGTGATCGCCGCCAACCCCGCGACCACCGCGCTCACCGGCTTCACCGAGGAGGACCTCGTCGGGCGCCCGGTGTGGGACCTCCTGCTCGCCGAGAGCCAGCGGGAGACCGCGGCCGACCTGTTCCGCCACCCCGAGCGGCTGCCCCGCAGCGGCGAAGCCCAGCTGCGCACCAAGGACGGCTCCCACCGCGCCATCGTCTACTCCAGCGCCACCCACCGCGCGAGCGCGGACGCCCCGGTGACCGTGGTGATCTCGGCGACCGACGTCACGGCCGCCCGGCACAACGCGGGCATGGTCAACCACCTGCTGCGCTCGGCCCGCACCATCGCGTTCGTCGTCACCGACCTCGAGGGCCGGATCAGCCTGTTCAACACCGGCGCCGAGCACATGCTGGGTGTGCCCGCCGCCGCGGCCACCGGACGGGAGCTCACCGAGTTCTTCGCAGGCGACGACCTCGCCCGCTTCGACTCGAGGAACGCCGACCAGAGCGTCTTCGAGGCGATCGTGGCCCAGGCGGCCGACGACCTCGCCCCGGTGACCCGCGACTGGACCTGGCTGCCCGCCGGCCGGTCGCCGGTCAAGGTCTCGATGACCACCAACCCCGTCACCGACGCCTTCGGCGACCTCTTCGGCTACCTGTTCGTGGCCAGCGACGTCACCGAGACGCTGCGCAACCAGGAGATCATGGTCAAGGCCCTCCAGCGAGAGCGCCAGGTGGTCGGCCGGCTCAAGCAGCTCGACCGCGCCAAGGACGAGTTCGTCTCCACGGTCAGCCACGAGCTGCGTACGCCGATGAGCAGCATCATCGGGTGCGCCGAGATCCTCGCCGACGGCATGGTCGGCGAGCTCGCACCCGACCAGCAGCGGATGGTGGACACCATCGCCCGCAACGGGGACCGGCTGCTGGCCCTGGCCGACGACCTGCTCCTGCTCGCCACCTTCGACCACGAGCCGTGGCCCGACCAGACCGGCCCGGTCGACCTGCGCGACGTCGTCGAGGAGAGCGCGAACGCCGTGGCACCCATGCTGGCGACCCGCGACCTCCACGTCGGCTACACGCTGCCGACCGCACCTGTCCTGGTCGACGGCGACGCCAACCACCTCGAGCGGGCGCTGACCAACCTGATCACCAACGGGGTGAAGTTCACCCCCGACGGCGGGCGGGTCAGCGTCGAGATCACGACCGACTGCGACGCCGGCTCGGCGGTCGTGACGGTCACCGACACCGGCCTGGGCATCCCCGACGAGGACCTCGACAAGGTGTTCGGCCGGTTCTTCCGCACCGCTGCCGCACAGGAACGCGCGATCCAGGGCTCCGGGCTCGGGCTGCCGATCGTCAAGACCATCGTGGAGAGCCACAACGGCACCGTCGGCGTGAGCTCGCGTCAGGGCCTGGGGACGACCTTCACCGTCACCCTGCCCCGGGTCGCGAGCCCCCGGACAGAGGAACTGCCGGCCGAGGAGTCAGCGGCGGCGGTTGACCGCTGAGGTGACCGCCTTCAGCGACGCGGTGACGATGTTGGCGTCCAACCCGACTCCCCAGAGGACCTGGTCCCCCACGGCGCACTCGACGTACGCCGCGGCGATCGCGTCCCCGCCCGAGGAGAGGGCGTGCTCGGCGTAGTCGAGGACCCGGACCTCACCGCGCTCGGCGTACGCCGGGTTGCCGGCCGCCTGCTCCCGCTCCACCAGCTCGTTGAGCGCGTTGGTGAAGGCGTTGATCGGCCCGTTGCCCTGCCCCGCCAGCGTGCGCAGCTCCCCGTCGACGTAGACGTTGACGGTGAGCTGGTCCTTCTCGCCGGCGGCCGAGGAGGTGTGCACGGAGTTGAGCTTCAGCGGGGCCTCGGGGGCGAGGTACTCGCCCTGGAACGCGTCCCAGATCGCCGCCGACGTCATCTCCTTGCCCGAGCCGTCGGTCTGCTCCTGCACGACGCGGCTGAACTCGATCTGCAGCCGGCGCGGCAGGTCGAGCTTGTGCTCGCTCTTCATCACGTAGGCCACGCCGCCCTTGCCGGACTGGCTGTTGACCCGGATGACCGCCTCGTAGGTGCGACCGACGTCCTTGGGGTCGATCGGCAGGTACGGCGCCTCCCACGGGTGCTCGCCGACCGGGTGGCCCTCTCGCTGCGCCTCGTCCTCGAGCGCCTCGAGCCCCTTCTTGATGGCGTCCTGGTGGGACCCGGAGAAGGCGGTGTAGACGAGGTCGCCGGCGTAGGGGTGCCGCGGGTGGACGGGCAGCTGGGTGCAGTACTCGACCGTGCGGCGGATCTCGTCGATGTCGCTGAAGTCGATCTGCGGGTCGACACCCTGGCTGAACAGGTTCATCCCCAGGGTCACCAGGCACACGTTCCCGGTGCGCTCGCCGTGGCCGAACAGGCAGCCCTCGACGCGGTCCGCGCCGGCCATCATCGCCAGCTCGGTGGCGGCCACGGCCGTGCCGCGGTCGTTGTGCGGGTGCAGGCTGATCGTGGTGTGCTCGCGGCGGGTCAGCTGGCGGGAGAACCACTCGATCTGGTCGGCGTAGACGTTCGGCGTCGCGACCTCGATCGTGGCCGGCAGGTTGAGGATGATCTCGCGGCCGTCGTCGGGCTGCCACACGTCGGAGACGGCCTCGCACACCTCCAGGGAGAACGGCAGCTCGGTGCTGGTGAAGATCTCCGGGGAGTACTCATAACCGATGACGGTCTGGCCGAGGTTGGCCTCGGCGTACTTCATGAACAGCTCGGTGCCGCGGACGGCGATGTCCTTGACCTCGTCGCGGCTGGCCCGGAACACCACGCGGCGGAACAGCGGGGCCAGGGCGTTGTAGAGGTGGATGTTGGCGTGGTGCACGCCCACCAGCGACTGGGTGGTGCGCTCGATCAGGTCCTCACGGGCCTGGGTGAGGACGGAGATGGTCACGTCCTCGGGCACCTTGTCGCGCTCGATCAGCTGGCGCACGAACGCGAAGTCGGTCTCGCTCGCCGAGGGGAACCCGACCTCGATCTCCTTGTAGCCCATCGCCACGAGCAGGTCGAACATCCGGTGCTTGCGCTCCGGAGACATCGGGTCGATCAGCGCCTGGTTGCCGTCGCGCAGGTCGGTGGAGAGCCACCGCGGCGCGCGGGTGATCTGCTGGGTGGGCCAGGTGCGGTCCGGCAGGTCGATCGGGGGGAAGGGGCGGTAGCGCTCGACGGGCATCCCGCTGGCGCGTTGGGTGTTGGTGAAGCCGGAGTGCTGCAGGGTCATGGGTCTTCTCTCGCTGAGGTGACGGGCGCCGGCGTGCACGAACTCTCCGCAGCGAGGGGACCGGCTCCGCTCAGTTCGGCGGGGTGTCCTCGCGGCGGCAGCGAAGGAGGAGGAGCTGACGCGTCATGACGGGCCCACCCTACCAGCGGCCCACGGGCAGTCTCACGGTCACGGTGGTGCCCCCGCCCTCGACCGAGTCGAGGTCGACCGACCCGTCGTGCCACTCCACCACGGTGCGCACCAGCGCCAGGCCGAGCCCGGTGCCCTGGATCTCCCCGGCCATCGACAGCGAGGAGCGGTAGAACCGCGAGAAGAGGCGGTCCTGCTCGTCGGCCGGTATGCCGATGCCCTCGTCGGCGAACTCCATCACCACGTCCGGACCCTCCCAGCGCAGCGCGACCCGCACCGCCCCGCCGTCGTGGCTGAACTTCACCGCGTTGGTCAGCAGGTTGAGCACCACCCGCTCGACCTGGACGCGGTCGAGGACCACCTCGGGCAGGTCGGGCGCCGCGTCCAGGGTGAGGTCGAGCCGCCTGGCCTCGACCGCGGGGACCATCGCCTCGACGCACTCGCCCACCAGGGCGGCGAGGTCCGTCGGCTGCCGGTCGAGGTGCACCTGGTCCGCGTCGTACGCCGAGAGGGTGAGCAGGTCGTCGACCAGGGCCTGCAGCCGCAACACGTTGCGCTCGATGATCCGCAGCCCGGAGAGCACCCCGTCGTCGACCGGGCCCAGCGCGCCGTCCGCGAGCATCTCGACGTAGCCGACGATGCTCGTCAGCGGGGTGCGCAGCTCGTGGGAGACCGTGGAGACGAAGGCGTCCTTGGCGTGGTCGAGCTCCTCGAGGCGGCGTACCGACTGGCGCTGCTGCTCGAAGGACTGCACCTGGAGCAGCGAGGAGACCAGGTCGTGGGAGAGCCCCTGGCAGATGGCGATCTCGCGGGCCTGCCAGACCCGCGGCCGCACCGACTGCAGCAGCAGCCAGCCGACCACCTCGTCGGCGAAGGCGACCGGCACGGCGGCGAGGGCGCGCACGCCGAACGCCTCCACGACCTCGCGCGCCACGGTCGCGTCCAGGCGCGGGTCGGCGTCCACGTCGTCGATGCGCAGCGGGGCGAGCCGTTGGGCCGTCTCGAGCAGCAGGGCGGTCAGCGCCTCGGGCAGCTCCACGAACGAGTGCGGCCGGGGCAGCCTTGCCGTCTCCGGCGTGCTGCTCCAGGTGCCCTGCTCGGCGGTGTAGCGGTGCGCGTCCACCAGCAGCACGTCGCACCGGTCGACCCCGGTCGCCCGCCCCACTGACTCCGCAGCCCGGTTGACCAGCTGGGCGGAGTCGAGGTCCTGACGCAGTGCCCGAGCGAGCTCGTTGACGATCCGGGTCTGGTCGGCGCGCTCCAGCAGCTCGACCTGGGCCGAGCGAAGCTCCCGGACGTACTCGTAGAGCTCCGCGGTGGCGCGCTCGCCCATCGTCTCCGCGGCCTGGCGCAGGGCACGCTCGCGACGCAGCTCGCGGCGCAGCCTGCGCAGCTCCGCGGCCGGATCGGTCGACTCGGTGGAGGACAGCACCTCCACGATCAGGCCGTCCTGCTCTCGCAGCGCGCGCAGGCGCGATCGACTGACATGTTGCCGTTCACCTGGGCTCCTGGTAGCTCGGCTTCCCCCAAGGGCTGATGGTGCCGGTCGCAGTGGGTCCGGGGCAAGGGTGTCTTTCGGTGGTCGAGCGCCGACGGTGGTCGAGCGCCGACGGTGGTTGAGCCTGTCGAAACCACCCGAAGGTGCCTGTCAGACTGCCCGGCATGAGCCGTCTGCTCGTCGTCCACCACTCCCCCACGCGCTCGCTGCGCACGCTCACCGACGCAGTGCTCGCCGGTGCCCACGACGACGCGATCGAGGGGGTTGAGGTGGTGGTCCGCGAGGCGCTCGACTTCGCCCGCGGGGACGCCGACCACCGAGACCTGCTCGAGGCCGACGGCTACGTGCTCGGCACCACCGCGAACTTCGGCTACATGTCCGGGGCGCTCAAGCACGTCTTCGACTCCACCTTCCTGCAGATCGGCGGGGCGCTGTCGGACGACGGCAGCGGCGCTGCCTCGGAGGGTGCCACGGCGCGGCGGCCGTTCGGCCTCTACGTGCACGGTCGCTACGACACCACCGGGGCCGTCCGGTCCGTGCTCGCGCTCACCGGCGCGCTGGGCTGGCGACAGGGCTCGGCCGTGCTCGAGGCGATGGGTGAGACGACCGAGGCGGAAACGGCGGCGGCGTACGAGCTCGGCGGTACCATCGCCGCACTGCTGGTGCAGTAGGCGTTGCGGGGCCCTCCGGGCGGTCCCCGTCCGGACCGTTGAGGGGGCCATCCGTGCTGCGTCGTACTCGGTTGCGCCTGGGCGCGGTGCTCCCCCTGGCGCTGGCCCTCGGCCTGGTCGCAGCCGCCTGCTCCTCCGCTCCGCTGCAGGCCCCGACCGCGGCCGACAGGACGACGCCGCCCAAGCTCGGCGCGTGCTACCGACTCACGCCCGAGGACACCACGAAGTCGAGCAACGCCACCGAGCCGGTGTCCTGCTCCAAGCCGCACACCGCCGAGACCTTCGCGATCGGGAACCTGCCGGAGTCGACCGGCAAGGACTACTCCTCGGCCGGGCACGGCACGTGGGTCTTCCGCAAGTGCGGCCAGGCCTTCGAGCGCTTCATCGGCGCCGACGAGAGCCAGGTGATGCGGGTCCAGCTCAGCTGGGCGTGGTTCCGCCCCTCCGAGCGCGGCTGGGACAAGGACGCGCGGTGGTACCGCTGCGACGTGGTCGGCGGCCCGGCGGACGCGGAGCAGTACCGCGAGCTGCCCCGCACCGCCAAGGGCCTGTTCCGGGCACGCCCGCCGGAGGAGTGGCTCACCTGCGCGAAGGGCCCGACGGTGCTGGAGTCGGAGAAGGTCGCGTGCAGCGAGAAGCACGACTGGCGCGCCGTCACGACGATCAAGCTCGGCGCGCCCAAGGACTCCTACCCCGGTGACCGGCTGGTCGAGGTGCGCTCCCGCGACTTCTGCTCCGACTCGGTCGGTGCCTGGATGAACTACCCGGTCGACTACGAGTTCGGCTACACATGGTTCAAAGAGGCTCAGTGGAAGGCCGGCAACCGCCGATCGATCTGCTGGGCGAAGACGGATCGATGACACTGCCCTACTTGCCCCGCGTACGCCGCCAGCCGCCCCGGTGGTTGAGCCTGTCGAAACCACCCCGCCGCGTAGCCCACCTCGCCCTCCTCCCCTTCCTCGCCCTCGCCCTCCTCCTCACTGGGTGCGCCTCCGACGACGAGCCCAGGAAGGCCGGGTCCGACGCGGGGTCCGCAAGCCCCTCGCCCAGCGGCGAGGCGTCGTCCGCGAGCCCGGCCCCGGCGAGCCCTCGGGTCGGCAGCTGCTACCGGCTCAGCTTCGAGCAGGCCACCGAGCCGGTGAGCACCGACCGCCCCGTGTCGTGCCGCAAGACGCACACCGCTCGCACGATCAAGGTCGGCTCCCTCCCGGCGGTCGTCGACGGCCATCTGCTGGCGCTGGACTCCCGCACGGTGCGGTCGCGGATCGCGAAGTCCTGTCCCTCCGACGCCGGGGCGCTCCTCGGCGGCGACCGCACCACTCGGCGGCTGAGCCGCTTCGAGGTGGTGTGGTTCAGCCCCACCCTCGAGGCGGCCGACGCCGGCGCGAGCTGGTTCCGCTGCGACGTCGTCGCGGTGCGCTCGGAGGGGCGCCTGCTCGCGCTCCCCGCCCGGCTCGACGGCGTGCTCGACCGTGCGGACGCCCTCGACCGCTACGGCACCTGCGGCACGAACGCCCCCGACCGGCGCGGCTTCGCGCGCGTGGTCTGCTCGGTGAAGCACTCCTGGCGGGCCGTGGATGTGGTGGACCTGCCCGCCGGGGCCCGCTACCTGGCCAAGGACGTGACCGCGCGTGGCGACGCCGCGTGCAAGGACGTGGCCTCCGATCGGGCCGGCGGGGCGTTGCGCTTCTCCTGGAGCTTCGAGTGGCCGACGCGGGCGCAGTGGGACGCGGGCCAGCGCTACGGCTACTGCTGGGTGCCGGAGAGCTGATCCGCGGACGCACGGATCCACTTCGTACGCCGCTGGGTCTTGCCCCTCGGGTCTCCCCCGGCGCATCCTCGACAGGAGGGAGGCCGCGATGAAGTCAACGAGAGTCCCCGACGGCGTACCAGTCCTGTCCCGCGGCAGGCACCGCTCACCGAAACGTGGCGCGTGCTTCATGGAGTTCGCGTCGTACCTGGCAGGCGAGCGGTGGAGCGATCACCCCTCCTGCACCCACCCGTTGCTGGGGCAGCTCGCGCGGCAGGTCAACGACAACCTCAGCGACGGAGAGCGGCAGAGGCTCGTGCCGCTGATCCCGTCGGTAGTGGGTCGGCGCGGGGACGACGACACCTGGCTCACCCTTCCTGTGGCCGTGGCCTGCGAGGTGATCACCGAGGTGCCCGAGCAGACGCAACGCGCCCTGGCTGCCGGGCTCCTGTCGGCCGAGAGGCTCTGCGCGCAGGCCGGACCCGACCTGGCCGCCACCCAGCGCCGGGCCCGGGCCGCGCTGGACCTCGTCCCCGGAGCGGTCGCCTGGGTGGAACGGCTGAAGATCAGGTCACGCATCACCCGCCGCGTCTTCGCCGACCTCAGCGCCCCGACGATGATCACCTGTGCGGTGGGCGGCATCGTGGACAGCGAGGCGCCGGATCGTACCCAGCGCCTCGTCGCGCTGCTCGAGACGGCGATTGCCGCGTGTCCCGCTGTGGAGCCGGCGACCGGTGCACCCGATGGCGTGTCGATGGAGGGTCACGTCGCGCACTGAGCGACCCGGAGTCGAAGGGACGAGCCCGACCGACCGCCCCCGGCATCTGGAGCTGTCCAGACCGCTCGTCACATGGCCGACCGCTGGCGTCGCAGGGGCGTAGCGTTGAAGGTGCGACTCGGAGGTCTCGCCATGGCTGCTACCCAAGGTGACGTTCAGCTGCTTTCTGACCCTGTGGCGCAGTCATTGCTCGCGTCCCGACAACCCGCCCACCTGGCCTACGCGTGGACGGACGGGACCCCGCGCGTGGTCCCCATCTGGTTCACGTGGACCGGGGAGGCGCTCGTGTTCGGGACACCCCCGAAAGCCCCGAAGCTGAAGGCACTACGACAGCACAAGGATGTCGCGGTCACCATCGACGACGCCGGCGCCTGGCCGTACAAGGCGTTGTTGGTACGCGGCGTTGCCGCTGTCGACCTCCTGGAGGACATCGTCCCGGAGTACGCGGAGGCCGCCGAGCGGTACTTCGGCCCCGAGCAGGGTGCCGCCTGGTTGAGTCAGCTGCGGGGACAGCCGATGGCGCGCGTGTCAGTGAGGCCGACCTGGGTGGCAGTCCTCGACTTCGAGACGCGCTTTCCCAGCGCGCTGTCGGCATGAGTGGCCTCACCACTGGCTCGACACCATTGCCATCAGGACCGCCTTGCGGCGGGAGAACCAAGGTGGCCCGTCAGGCCAGATCCGCGTCACCCGGTGCTGCGAGCCATTCGGTGACCACGGACGCCTCGTCCGTGGTGAAGTCAAGTTGCGCAGCTCCAGCCCGATCCAAGGTGCTCGTCACGAACGCGGTTGCGATCTCGTCAGCAGTCGGCCTCGGGCGACGCTTGAGCGACGCTCCACCCGTCATCGCGCCACGCACCACGTAGCCGAACGCGTTACGGCCCACGTCAATGTCCTGGTCCGCCAGCCAGTCGCGACTCCACTTGGTGACCTCGGTGAGGTTGAAGTCGTGTTCCTGAGGGTATGCGGCCAGGGCCCGATACACATGGGGCCAGAGCTCGGCTCGAAGTCGCGGGAGCCCGAGCACGGCGCACAGCCGCGCCACGGGATCCGGAAGGTCAGCAGAGTCCCGCTCCGATTCGGGGGCGGTATGCCGCGACCTGTCCCAGATCCAATGAGCAGAGATCTCGACGTCACCCAGGCCCAAGGCCGATAACGCCCCCGAGAAAGTGCTGTAACCGAACCAGGACTCGTGAGCGAGCCCTTCTCTGCGAACTTCTGCGGCGAGCCTTGCGAGGTTCAAGGGGTCGTTGCTCTGTGACAAGCGGCGCTGCACGGCACTTCTGAACTTCTCGTACGCCGGAGCCGCGTTGGTATCCACCTTCGCGAGCGAGGTCTCGACAGGTCCGACTGCGCCGGAATCAGCATCGCCCTGGTCACCGTTCAAGACAGTGTCGGGAGCGAGAAGATCCAAGAGCTTCTGGAGCCCGATGTGGCGGTCGGCCACCGCTTCGAAAGCCGCGGCGACAGGCGACGCCGAGACGATGGTCGTCCGCCTGTCGGCTGCTCGCAGCTTCACCAATAGTGGCGTGAAGTCAGAGTCACCGGAAGCCAGGATGAACTCGTCGTAGCGGGTCGGTGCGACCAACGCCTCCATGACGTCCAGCGCAATGCGAATGTCGGCGCCGTTCTTCGCCCGCTGAGTGAGCGAGGGACAGTCGATGACCTCGAACCCCGCCTTGGTGAAGAACGGTCGATATCGGCTGAAGTACAACCGTTGCGTGCGAGTGTCGCCGTCGACGGCGCTTGGGTTGGCCACTGAGCCGCTTGGATTCATGTAGCAGCGTCGCACCAACCATTGGCGGTCCACGTCTCTGCCGAGCAAGTCAGTGAGCCACACCGAGGGGTCCTCCGCGAAGGCAAGCGCTGCCCCTTCATCCACGCCAAGCAGAGCGCCGAAGACGTTGTCGAAGTCGATGAACAACGCGGAACGAACGTATGAGCCGCCCACTGAACCCCCCGTAAGCGCGACGTCGAGAATCCCTGTGGGCGCAAGGATCACAGAGGGAGGGACGAGGCCAAGGCGACCAACACGCTGCTTGGTGCGGTTCGCGGCGAAATGACGCAGCTTCAACAATCTCTATGACGCGGGACTGGCCGGCCTGATTCGTCTGTCGCAATCTCCGGCCATGCGGACCCCCACCGCGATCGTCGGGCGAACGTACGGGGCACCACCACCAGGGCGTGATGTGCTCCGCGAGGATTTGGTGCCCGGCTGGGACAAGGCCTGCGGGCTCCGCACAGAGGTGGTTGAACACGTGAGACGTCCGGCCCGGCGGCCCCGCGGTCAGCGCCAGCCCAGCTCCGGAGCGACGTACCTGACGATGCTGTCCAGCAGGTGCGCGTTGTAGTCGACGCCGAGCTGGTTCGGGATCGTCAGCAGCAGCGTGTCCGCAGAGGCGATCGCTTCGTCCCCGGCGAGCTCCTTGACGAGCTGGTCGACCTCCCCGGCGTACGTCTTGCCGAATCGGGCCATGCCGCCGTCGATGAACCCGACCTGGTCCGTGCTCCGCGACTCCGCGCCGAAGTACGCGCGGTCGGTGCTGTTGACGATCGGGAAGATGCTGCGGCTGACGGACACCCGCGGCTCGCGCTCGTGGCCGGCTTCCTTCCATGCGTCCCGGAACATCTGGATCTGCTCGGCCTGAAGCTGGTGGAACGGCACGCCGGTGTCCTCGGTGAGCAGCGTCGAGCTCATCAGGTTCATGCCCTGCTGTCCCGTCCAGACGGCGGTCTTGCGGGTGCCGGCACCCCACCAGATCCGGTCCCGTAGGCCGGGCGACTGCGGCTCGATGCCGAGCAGGCCGGGCGGGTTGGGGAACATCGGCCGCGGGTTCGGCTCGGCGAACCGCTTCCCGCCGATCACCTCGAGGAACACCCGGGCGTGCTCGCGCGCCATGTCGGCGTGGTCGTTGCCCTCACCCGGGTCGTGGCCGAAGTACTTGTAACCCTCGACCACCTGCTCCGGTGACCCCCGGCTGATGCCGAGCTGGAGCCTCCCGCCTGAGATCAGGTCAGCGGCGCCGGCGTCCTCCGCCATGTAGAGCGGGTTCTCGTAGCGCATGTCGATCACTCCGGTGCCGAGCTCGATACGACTCGTCCTCGCGCCAGCGGCCGCAAGCAGCGGGAACGGCGAGGCGAGCTGCCGAGCGAAGTGGTGCACGCGGAAGTAGGCGCCGTCCGCGCCGACCTCTTCAGCCGCGACCGCGAGGTCGATGGACTGCAGCAGTACGTCGGAGGCCGTCCGCGCCTGCGAGTGTGGCGAGGGGTTCCAGTGGCCGAAGGACAGGAAGCCGATCTTCTTCATGCTGTGCCAACCGGCGACTCCGGCACGTTCTTCCCCCAGCTTGGGCTGGAGGCACGCGGGGCGTCGACGCGAGGGTCAGCGGACCCGGGCGAGCGTCACCCCGTCGGCGACCGGCAGTAGGCAGACACTGATCCGGTCGTCGTCGGCGAGCTTGCGGTTGAGCGTCTGGATGGCGCGGGTGTCCTCGTCCGCCGGGTCGGGGTCGAGCACCTCACCGCCCCACAGCGTGTTGTCGAAAACGATCAGGCCGCCGGCCCGCACCAGCCGCAGGAGCCGCTCGTAGTAGCCGTCGTAGCCGCTCTTGTCGGCATCCACGAAGGCGAAGTCGTACGACCCCTCGCCGCCGTCCGCGAGCAGCCTGTCGAGCGTCTCCGACGCGGGTCCGATCCGGAGGTCGATCTTGTGGGCCACGCCTGCCTCGGCCCAGTACCTCCGGGCCACCGAGGTCCACTCCTCGGAGACGTCGCAGCAGACCATCCGGCCATCCTCCGGCAGGCGAAGGGCCACGGCGGTCGACGAGTACCCGGTGAAGGTGCCGATCTCGATGCACCTCCGCGACCCGGTGAGCTCGGCCAACATCGCGAGCAAGGCACCTTCCTCGGGCGCGATCTGCATGCCGTGCTGAGGAATGGCTGCGGTCTCCTCACGCAGCCGGGCAAGAACCTCGGGCTCACGAGCGCCGACCTCGACGACGTACGCAGCGAGCTCGGCCGAGATACCCATCGTCTTGTTCGACATGACCCGACTCTAGACGCGGGAGTCGAGGCAGCGCCGTCGGCGGGACGCTCACGGTCTGAGCAGCCGGCACGAGTCACCGGTGGGTCCAGACACAGCTGTCAGGCGCTGTCGAGTCCGAGTGAGTCGCGTAGTAGTGGGTTGGTGACGCTTCGGGCCAGAGGCTCACTGAGCTGTTCAGCGTGCGCTCGCGCCGGTGGGCCGGTGGCCTGCCGGCGAAGCAGAGCGGTGGCCAGCTCCGGTCCGAACTTGTGCCAGTCCAGAGCGTCGTCGGGTGCGGCGGCTGGGTCCACAGCCTCTGCCACCAGGGAGGCGACGCTCGAGGCGCCGCCGGCCCGTGCGTCGGCGTGGACCGGACCAGCGAGACCGGCGTCGAAACCCGCCTCGAGGAGTGCGCGGGCATCCACGATCCCCGGGCCCATCGCCCCGGCGTCCCATGGGGTGGGCCGCCGGGCCGTGGCCTGCAGCAGTCGCCTGAACATCGCCTGGACGGTTTCGCCACGCTCATGTGCCGCGGCGACCACGTTGGCTCGTCCGTGGTGGGCAACCCACATGGCCGCCACTCCTGCGGTGAGAGCGACCGCGAAGCTCGTGCCTTGCCCCTGGCGGACCGTGTCGGCGTCAGTGGGGCCTCCGGGAGGAACGACCGCGCGGTAGACGTTCTGGCCGGGTGCCGAGATGTCCACCGGTGCGCCGCGACAGGTGCCGGGCCACGGTTCATCCGCTGCGCTCGTCGCAGCGACCGCGATGCACTCGTCGTACCGAGCTGGCCACACGACGAAGCGGACGCAGTTCCCGGCAGCTGCCAGGACGATCAGGTCGGCCTCGACCGCTCGCCGTACGGCGCGGTGCAAGGCGCTGGCGGGGATGCCGCCCAGGCTCATGGTGACGACATGGGCTCCCTCCTGGATCGCCCAGTCGATGGCGCGGGCGACTGTGATCTGCCGGATCCGTACGACGCTCTCGATGGTGCGAATGGCCATCAGCCGCGCCTGTGGGGCCGAGCCCGTGACGATGTGGCTCTCTCGAGACACCAGGACGCTGGCGGTTCCCGTGCCGTGCCCGGGGTTGGCTGATTCGGTCAACGGGTCGGTTGGGTCGTTGTCCTCGTCGATGACGTCGAAGCCGGGCACGAAGGCGACGCCGACAAGCTCCACGTGCGGGGTGATCCCGGTGTCGGGCTGCGCGACGATGACGTCCTTGCCCTGGCTGGGCCGGTCGCTCTGCTCGGAGTAGATCCAGCCGGAAGGTACGTGCATCCGGTCGAGTGGCCACGCGGGCGTGGGTTCGAGCGCGGGTTGCGGGCCGACGAAGCAGCCCGGCGGGAAGCCGGCGAAGGCCCCGCCGGTCAGCGCCCGACCATGGATGGTGTCGTGCTCGGGGAAGAAGGCGGTGGGCAGGTCGGGCTCGGCGCCGACCACTTCGAACCGCTCGGCCAGCGCATAGCCCGCGGCGAAGCAGGCCGCGGGACGCTCCGAGTCCAGCGCTCGGTCGAGGAGGTCGAGGACCAGTATCTCCGGGTCCAAGGCCGACAATGGAGTCACCTGCGTTCGCAGGTCCGCCAGATCCTGCTCAACTGTGGCGGCGACAGCATCCGGATCTTGGTCAGGTCGCAGCTCCAGGGCGAAGCGCGCCGGGAGCAGGTCGAGGCTCTCGGCCCTGGGCACCGTCGCGCTACGCAGCCGAGCGACGAGGACGGCACGGTCCCCGGCCAAGTTGTTCATGCGGCCTCCCGGTGCGGTTCCTCCTCGGGCGTCTTTTCACCATGCCCACGCCTTCAGCACTTGTGAAGGCCGGGGCCGCCGAGAGCACGTGCCGAACGGCGTTCGCGGCGGTGAGACGCGGCTCTGAAGGCGATAGGGGGCACTGGATCCGGGGTTCCTAGACTGCAGCGGTGGCAGTGGCAATGGCGAGGGACGAGGGGGCTCGAAGAGCGTTTCGTCGCGGCCTGAGGTTGGGTGTCCCCTTCGCGGTGGTCGGCTTCCTGCTCAGCCTCTCCTTCGCCGTCCTGGCCCGCCAGGCAGGATTCAGCGTCGTGCAGGCCGTCGCCACCTCGGTCATCGTCTTCGCCGGTTCGGCGCAGTTCGCGATGCTGTCCGTGGTCACCGTCGGAGGCGGGATATCCGCCGCACTGACCGCGGCGAGCCTGATGAATGCGCGGTTCCTGGCCATGGGCGTGGCGCTGGCGCCGTCGTTGCCGGGCGGCCCGCTGCGGCGGGCTGCGCAGGGGCAGACCGTGGTCGACTCGTCGTGGGCGCTCGCCAACCGCGGTGACGGCACCTTCGACCGGTGGCTGCTGTTCGGCACGACCCTCCCGCAGTACTTCGCCTGGACGCTCGGCTCGGTCGTGGGCGCGATCTTCGGGGACGCCCTCGGCGACACGCACCGGCTCGGCCTCGACGCGATCTACCCCGTGTTCTTCCTCTCGCTCCTGTTCGCCGAGCTCCGCGATCCGCGATCCCGTTGGGCGGCCGTGGGCGGGGGCCTCCTCGCCCTCGCCCTGGTGCCGATCAGTCCTCCGGGCATCCCCATCCTGGCCGCGAGCACCGTGGCGCTCATCGGTCTGGCTGCGGAGGTCGGCGTGACGCTGACCTACACCCAGGTCTGGGTCCTCATCCTCGGCTGCGCCGCGCTCACCGCCCTGATCAAGGCATTCGGTCCGGTGCTCCTCGGCGATCGCCAGCTGCCGTCAGGGTTCACCCACGTGATCATGCTGATGGCGCCGACACTTTTGTGCGCACTGGTCGTGACCTCGGTGTTCGCCAGCGGTCGCTCCTGGTCGGTGGGTGCCCACACGGTCGGCGTCGCCGTGGCCGCGGTGATGCTCTGGCGACGACAATCCCTGGTGCTGTGCGTCGTCGTGGCAGTCCTCGTCACCGCAGGGCTGCGGGCGATATGACGAACGTCAGCGAGGACTTCGGGCGAGCGGGCAGGAGCTGAGCACTTCCCGCTCCTCAGATCCAGCCGTTCGACTGCGCGAGCCGCGCCGCCTCGGCCCGGGTCGACGCACCCGTCTTGCCGATCGCGGCGGAGAGGTGGTTGCGGACGGTGCCGACGGAGAGGTGGGCGCGCGCGGCGATCACCGCGACGGGCGACCCGTCGAGAGTGAGCAGCAGGATCTCCGCCTCCCGGGCGGTGAGCGGCGACGGGCCGGACATCAGCGACTCGGTGGCCAGCGCCGGGTCGACCACGCGCAGCCCGGCGTGCACCCGCCGTACGGCGTCCGCGAGCTCGCGGGCGGGCGTGTCCTTGACCAGGAAGCCCGCGGCGCCGGCGTCGAGGGCGCGGCGGACGTACCCCGGCCGCCCGAACGTGGTCACGATCAGCGACCGCACGTCCGGCAGCTCGGCGCGCAGCCGCTCGGCCGCTTCCAGGCCGGTGAGCCCGGGCATCTCGATGTCGAGCAGGCAGACCTGGGCCTGCGAGGCGCGGGCCGCATCCACCACCTCGTCGCCGCGGCCGACCTGGGCGACCACCTCGATGTCGGCCTCGAGGTCGAGCAGCGCGGCGAGCGCGCCACGGACGAGCGCCTGGTCGTCGGCCAGCAGGATCCGGATCACGGCAGCACGACCTCCACCCTGGCCCCCGAGTCGCCCGACAGGCGCAGCGTGCCGCCGGCCGCGGACACCCGCTCGCGCATACCAATCAACCCGTGGCCGTCGTGACCGGCCTCCGCAGCCAGGCCGTCGCCGTCGTCGGCGACGACCAGGCCGCTCGGCGACAGCTCGATCGAGACGGTCGACGCGTGCGCGTGCCGGACCACGTTGGTCACCGACTCGCGCAACACCCAGGCCAGCAGGGCGCGGTGCCGTGGGTCGGTGTCGGCGACGCTGCCGAGCACCCGTGTCTCGATGCCGGCGTCGGCGAGCACGCGGGGCGCGGCGGCCAGCTCGGCCTCGAGGCTGGCCGTCCGCAGGCCCCCGACCGTCGAGCGGACCTCGGCGAGCGCCTGCCGGGCGGTCTCCTGGATCGACTCCAGCTCCTGACGGGCCCGCTCGGGGTCGACGTCGATGAGCCGGGCGGCGAGCTCGGCCTTGATCGACAGCGCGGTCAGCGAGTGGCCGAGCACGTCGTGCACGTCGCGGGCCACCCGGTCGCGCTCGGCGACCAGCGCCAGCTCCGCCCGGGTCTCCTCGGACTGCTCCTCGAGCTCGGAGAAGACCCGCATCGCCGCGCAGAAGCCGATGATCGGCCACACCATCAGGAAGAAGAAGGCCGGGAAGTCCCCGCCGACGAGGGAGAGCACCGGCAGCAGGGCGCTGACCAGCGTCGTCCACTTCCAGTACGGCGCCGGCACCATCAGCGCGGAGAACGCCCCGAGGTACGGCGTGAGCCCGACCGCCTCGATGCCGATCACCGGCACCGTCGCCAGGGCGAGCAGCAGCATCGCGCACCAGATCAGCAGCCCGTGCTCGCGCCAGACGCCCCAGCCGAGCAGGTAGATCGCCGCGAACGACGCGATCAGTGCCAGCACCAGCCCCTTCACCGCTGCCGAGGCGTCCGTCTGGAACACCTCGAGGACCGGGTAGGTGAGGAAGACCAGCCACACGCCGGCGACCACCCAGCCCCACTGCTCCCAGGGGGAGCGGGCGGGGTGGGCGAAGTGGTCGTCTGCGGTCACACCCGCTCCCGGCGTCGACGCAGCCCCCAGACCGCCACCGCCGCGAAGATCACCGTCCACGCGGACACGTTAGCGAGCAGCAGCCACACCGGGTCGTGCCCCGCGTCATTGGGCAGGTAGCCCTCGGAGATCGGGTAGCGGGCCAGCCCGGCGTACCCGTAGAGCGGGGTGAACCGGCCGATCTCCAGGACGATCCCGTCCATCGGCGTGAACAGGTTGCCGAGGAAGCTCATGATCACGATCAGCCCGGAGGCGATCCCCGCGGCGTTCTCGCCCTTGAAGACCAGGCACACCGCCAGGCCGTAGACCGCGAACACTGTCGAGCCGAGCCACACGATGGCCGCGCTGGCCAGCCAGTCGAACGCGTCGCCCGACGAGCCGGTGGCGGCGCCGATGGCGTAGATCAGCGCGATCGGCACGGCGGCGACCGTCATCGCGACCGCCGCCTTGATCGCCACGAACACCAGCGCGGGCAGCGGGGTGAGCCCGATCTGGCGGCCCCAGCCCATCGTCTGCTCGGTCGCCGCCGCCCCGGCGACGGTCGTGGTGGCCGTGACGGCGCCGTACGCCGCCATCGAGACCATCACGTACATCGCGACGTTGGCGCTTCCGTAGGGCTCGTCGTCGCCGAGTCCGAACACGAAGAACAGGAACGCCGGCAGCGCGACGATGAAGAACATCCCCATCCGGTCGCGGAGCTGGCGCTTGAGGTCGAGGCCGGCATAGGTGCGGGCCAGGGGCCGTGCCGTACGCCGCCCGGTGGGGGGCGCGGTGTCGGTCGCGGTGGTGGTCTTCGTGGTGGTGATCTTCGTGGTCATCGCAGAGCTCCCTCAGTCTCGTTCGCGTGGCTCCTCGGGGTGCCGGTCAGGGCCAGGAACGCGGCCTCGAGGCTGGCGCCGGCGACCTCGAGCTCGTGGATGCCCAGCGGCGCGACAGCCTTCCTGAGGTCGTCCAGCCAGGCCTGGTTGATCCCGTTCGCCCCGCTCACGTGGGCGGGGGGACGGAACGTGACCGTGTGCCCGCCGTACGCCGCCCGGACCTCGTTCGTCGGGCCGTCGGCCATGATCCGGCCGCGGGCCATCAGCACCGTGCGGTCGGCGAACGCGTCGGCCTCGGCGAGGTAATGGGTGGCGAAGACGATCGTGCGGCCGTCGGCGGCGTCGGCGCGCATGGTGTCCCAGAACTGCTGCCGCGCGCCTACGTCCATGCCGGTCGTCGGCTCGTCCAGGATCACCAGATCGGGGTCCGGGACCAGCGCCAGGGCGAACTTCAGCCGTTGCTGCTCGCCTCCCGAGCAGGCCTTCACCAGCCGGTTCGCGAGCGGACCCAGCCCGGCACGCTCGATCACGACCTCGACCCGGTCGGGCCGCCCGTGCAGGGCCGCGATCGCGCGGACCGTCTCCCGCACCGTGAAGTCCGGCAGCAGCCCGCCGGTCTGCATCACTGCGGAGACCCGGCCCTCCATGACCGCGCGGTGCGGGCTCGCGCCGTACACCTCGACCGTCCCGCCGGTCGGTGACGTCAGCCCCAGGAACATGTCGACGGTGGTGGTCTTGCCGGCCCCGTTGGGCCCGAGGAACGCGACGATCTCGCCAGCCCCGATGGTCAGGTCGATCCCGTCCACTGCGGCGACGGTCTCGCCGCCCTCACCCCGGAAGTGCTTCGTCAGGCCGATCGTCTGGATTGCTGGTGTGCTCATGGCTCCACCCTCCAGCTCTGGGCGCCCTCGACCCCGGGGAAGTTGTCACGACCTGCCCATGACACCTGTCATGGCTGGGATCGGAACTGCGCCCTTCGCTCCCGACGCGAGCCCAGTAACGGGGTTCGTGACCGTCGTACGCGGCGGAATGGGTCACCTCGTGAAGACCCCTTCCCGCAGATCCGTGAGAGGCTCGAAGGACACCTTCATCAGACGGCAGAACGTTGACCACAGGAGGTGCGATGACCAACCCGTCCCCGTCGGCTCGGTGGAGCGGAAGCGACTACTCCCCTAGCTCGGCCCACCATCGGGGCTACGACGAGATGTTTCTGGCACGTCACCAGCCTCGGCCTACCGACGCGGTCGTAGACCTCGGATGCGGCAGCGGCGAGTTCACTGCCCAGCTCGCTGATCTGGTTCCGCGGGGCTCGGTGACCGGCGTCGACCAGGATGAGTCCATGCTTGCCGAGGCCCGTCGGCACACAGCCGACAACCTCCACTTCATTCACGGGTCCGCCCAGCAACTCGACGAGCTCTTGGCGCCGGGCTCGGTGGACCTTGTCGTGAGCCGGGCGATGCTGCACTGGGTGCCGGCGCCGGCTCGTCCGCGAGTGTTCGCCGCGGTCCACCGGTTGCTCCGGCCAGGCGGCTGGCTACATCTGGAGTGCGCCGGAACCGGAAACATCGGCCGGATAAGTGTGGTCTTGAATGAGTTGGCGGCCGCGCATGGCCTGCCCGGACCTCCGCCATTCCCGGACACCGCTGACGTCTTCGACAGTCTCGAGGAAGCAGGCTTCGAGATCCCGCCTGGGGCCGTGGGCACGGTGGCGCACCGCCGCTCCTTCAGCCGCGACCAGATCGAGGCCCTACTTCGCACCCAAGCGACCTTGGTGCTCACCCGGCATACCTCCGGACCCCGCATCCAAGAGATCGTCGAGCAGGCCGTGGCCTCGATAGACCGTCTGCGTCGCCACGACGGTTCCTACGACCAGACGTTCGTCAGGCTAGACCTCCTTGTCCGCCGACCGGATGAAGTCGCCGCCAAGTCCACCAGAACCCACAGGTAGGGAACGGCTATGGCGGCGCGGGCGAGGTAGCAAGCCGACAGCAGTCCAACACGGGCACTCCGTAGCCCGCCTTATGGGCACGTGCAACTGCAACAGAAGCCCTCGCCATCCGCATGGTCGACTGGCGGCGGATAGACGCATGGTGAGCGGGCACTGAAACGGCCGATCACCGCACATGTGGTTCTTGCGAACTGGGCTGACCGCTCGGTTTGCTAGTCCTAGTGCCTCTTGCCTGGCGGCACGATTTCAGTCTTGTTCTTGGCCTCAGCCTTCAGGTGCTTCTCGGCGCGCTTCTCTTTGAGAGACTTGCCCGCCTTCTTGGACAGGTGTTGTCGAGGGGACTTGTCGGCCATGACTGCTCCTTTGAGAGGAAGCGTGAACCGGCTTCCTGGATCCACCGTACGCCCAGCTCGGGGGCGTACGCGGACCGGCGCCGTCGCACTGATCGGCGGCATGGCGGACACGTCTCGCGCGCTCATGCCTGGTCCGCTTGCGGCGGAGCGTCGCAACATCATCGGCCGTTTGCCCTGAGCCGAGAAGGTACACGACCTCGACGCCCCGGCTCGTCCGAGCGGCAACCGCTGAGGAGGTCCCATACTCAACGTCGTCAGGATGGGTAACGACACGGAGAAGGGCGCTCAAAGGCATCGGGTGGAAACGTCAGCACTTCCATCGAACCCATCCCGTGAGGCTAGGGCCGCGGCGCGACGACACTGCATTCTCTGGCCCGCCGATCGGTCCACGTCAGGGGAACCACGAGCGCTCTCGTAACGCGCTCCTCACAGCGTCGGTTTGAAACTGGCCTCAAAGCTCCCTAGAAGGTCGAGATGTTGCTCCAGAAGGCGCGACATCAGGAAGTTCTGACGCACCTTCTCTCGCCCGTTGCCGCCCATCTCTGAGGCCTTATCAGGGTTGCCGACCAGCTCTACGATGTATTCTGCTGCTTCGTCAACGGTATTCACCAGGTAGCCGTTGTGACCGTGGTCGATCTGCGTGGGAATTCCGCCCACGTTCCCGCCGATGACGGGCGTGCCCTTCCAAAGTGCTTCGGAAACCGTGAGGCCGAACCCCTCGCGGAGAGATTTCTGCATGACCACCGTCGCGTGTTGTTGAAGCGCACCCACCAGCACGTCGTCGGACGATTCCAGCACCTTCACCCGCTCGCCCCGACGATCGAGGAGTCTGTCGAAGATGGCATTCTCGGCTGGGTCGTCAGCCGGCCGGTTTCCAACCATGACCAGGGTGGCATCGACGTTCTCGCGCGCCTTCTCGAAGGCGTCCACAACCCCATGTGGGTCTTTCCAGCGATCAAACCGGGAAATCTGCGTGACTATCGGCAGATCGGCGGGGATGTCATACATTGCCAACCGCTCCATCACCACGTCTTCGCTGAGTCTCTGGCTCTTGACCTTGGTCGGATCGATGGCGGGGAGAAATGAGTACTGGGGCAAATCGAAGTCCTGCTTGTACTCATCCAGGATGACTACGCCGGCACTGTACTGCTCGGCGAAGCCGCGAAGGTAGTCGAGGAGTTGTCTGTTTGGTGCGGTGAGGTCGAGGTGGCAGCGCCAGATCCACGGCCCTCGTTTTCGATAGTGCGCCACCATCCCGATCGTGTGGTGGTCATGCATGTAGACGGCGTCGTGATCGAATTGGTTCATCACCGCGTTGTCCCGAAAAGTCTCTTCGAAGACACGCTTGCTGGTTTGGGTCAGGTCGATCTCACCGTCCTGGAGCGCGTCATGCATCGCTCTGGTGACATCAAAAAATTCTGGTGTTCCGCGCAGCAGACGCCACTCGGTTTTGATGCCCAGCTGGTTCTGCAAGCCGACGAGGGACAGAAGTATCTCGACCACGCCGCCAGCATGATAGGTCGAGTTCATGTGGACGACGCGCTGGCCCCGGAGTGCATCGGCCTTGCTGGCGATCCGATCGATCGTCTCGTCTCCCACGAGAGGGCGATAGTCATCCAACCTGACTTTCGACGATGGCATGATCTCCTCCAATGTGCTAGCGGATTCTAGCGCGCGCTCGGATACCAGACCGCTGGAAGGAGGTGCGCGACAGGCTGCGGAATGACGTTTGCTCACGCACGGTCGCGCGTGAGTTACCACAGACGCAGATGCGACTCCGTGCGTGTGCCGACTCAGCGCACCGGGTGACCGGCGTCCCGCAGGGTCTGCTTGACGTCGGGGATGCGCAGCGTGCCGAAGTGGAAGACGGTCGCGGCGAGCACGGCGTCGGCGCCCGCGTCGACCGCGGGTGGGAAGTGCTCGAGCGCGCCGGCTCCCCCGCTGGCGATCAGCGGGACGGACACCTCGCGGCGCACCAGGCGGATCAGCTCGAGGTCGAAGCCCGCCTCGGTGCCGTCGGCGTCCATCGCGTTGAGCAGGATCTCCCCCGCGCCCAGGTCGGCTGCCCGGGCCGCCCACTCCAGGGCGTCCAGGCCCGCGGACTGGCGGCCGCCGTGGGTGGTGACCTCGAAGCCCGACTCGGTGCCGGCGGCCCGGCGCGCGTCGACGGAGAGGACCAGGACCTGGTTGCCGAACCGGTCGGCGATCTCGGCGACCAGCTCGGGGCGGCGGATCGCCGCGGTGTTGACCGCTACCTTGTCGGCGCCCGCGCGCAGGAGCCGGTCGACGTCCTCGACGCTGCTCACTCCCCCGCCGACCGTCAGCGGGATGAACACCTGCTCCGCGGTGCGGGAGACGATCTCCATCGTCGTCGCGCGCCCCTCGTAGGAGGCGGAGATGTCGAGGAAGGTCAGCTCGTCGGCGCCCTCGGCGTCGTACACCTTCGCGAGCTCCACCGGGTCGCCTGCGTCGCGCAGCTCGCGGAACCGGATGCCCTTGACGACCCTGCCGGCGTCGACATCGAGGCAGGGGATGACGCGGACCGCGAGGGTCACGACGAGGCTCCGGGGCGGCTGGGCCGGTCCGGCCAGGTCAGGTCGAGGGCGTCGGTCAGCGTGAACCGGCCCTCGTACAGCGCGGTGCCGATGATGGCGCCCTCCACCCCGTCGGGCACCAGCCCCATCAGCGCCTCGAGGTCCGCGAGCTCGGTGATCCCGCCGGAGGCCACGACCGGGCGGTCCGTGCGCGCGCAGACGTCGCGCAGCAGGTCGAGGTTGGGGCCCTGCAGCATGCCGTCCTTGTTCACGTCGGTGACGACGTAGCGAGCGCACCCCTCGGCGTCGAGCCGCTCCAGCACCTCGTGCAGGTCGCCGCCCTCGCGGGTCCAGCCGCGGGCGGCGAGCGTCTGGCCGCGTACGTCGAGCCCTATCGCGATCCGGTCTCCGTGGGAGGCGATCGCCTGCGCGCACCACTCCGGCTGCTCGAGCGCGGCGGTGCCGATGTTGACCCGACGGCAGCCCGCGGCCATGGCCGCGCCCAGGGAGTCGTCGTCGCGGATGCCGCCGCTCATCTCCACGTTGATGTCGAGGGTGCCCACGATCCGGGCGAGCAGCTCGCGGTTCTCGCCGCGGCCGAACGCCGCGTCGAGGTCGACGAGGTGGATCCACTCCGCGCCCGCCTCCTGCCAGCGCAGCGCCGCCTCGACCGGGTCGCCGAAGCGCTTCTCCGAGCCGGCGACGCCCTGCACCAGCTGGACGGCCTGGCCGCCGGCGATGTCGACAGCGGGCAGCAGCTCGAGGTGGGGATCGGGGTGGGGGTGGTCGGTCATGGCAGGGCCTCCGGGCTCATCGTCGGAACAACATCGTGTGCAGGACGGGAGCGACGAGCACGCTCACCAGCAAGGTCATCAGCCGCATCGGCCAGCCGGGGAACACCACCCAGACCAGCAGGTTGAGCACCAGCAGCGCCGCCAACAGCGCGCCGTTCTGACGGCGCCGGCGCTGGGCGAGGACGCCCGTCGGTCGGCCACGCCGCTGCGGCAGCCGGGCGGAGATCGCGCGTCGCCGCGCCGTACGTCGTTCGCGCCGCTCCGCCTCCGCGGCTCGTGCCGCGGTGATGATCGCAGCCTCCCGCTGGCGCTGCTCGCGACGGCGGGCGCGTTCCTTGCTCATCGGGTCAGGCTGCCGACCCAGTTGGCCAGCAGCCGGGCGCCGGCGTCGCCGGACTTCTCGGGGTGGAACTGGGTGGCGCTGAGCGCGCCGTTCTCGACAGCGGCGACGAACCGGTCTCCCCCGTGATCGGCCCAGGTGACGATGGGCGCACGGGTGCGGCCGTTGGTGACCAGGGTCCAGTCGCGCACGGCGTAGGAGTGCACGAAGTAGAACCTTTCGTCCTCGATGCCGGCGAACAGCCGGGAGCCCTCGGGGACCTCCACGGTGTTCCACCCCATGTGGGGTACGACGGCGGCCTGCAGCCGCTCGACCACGCCGGGCCACTCGTCGCAGCCGGTGGTCTCCACGCCGTGCTCGACTCCGCGCTCGAACAGGACCTGCATGCCCACGCAGATGCCGAGCACCGGCCGGCCGCCGGCCAGGCGCCGGTCGATCAGCCGGTCGCCCTTCACCGCGCGCAAGCCCGCCATGCAGGCGGCGAACGCGCCGACCCCCGGCACGACGAGCCCGTCGGCGTCCATCGCGACGCGGTGGTCGGCGGTGAGAATCACCTCGGCGCCGGTCCGCTCCACCGCGCGCACGACCGAGCGGAGGTTGCCGGAGCCGTAGTCGAGGACGGCGACGGTGGGTCGGGTGGTTTCGACAGGCTCAACCACCGTGCTACAGGGTTCCCTTGGTGGACGGCACGCCGGTCTCGCGGGGGTCGAGGGCGACGGCGTCGCGCAGGGCGCGGGCGACGGCCTTGAACTGCGCCTCCACGACGTGGTGGGGGTCGCGGCCGCCGAGGACGCGCACGTGCAGCGCGATCCGGGCGTGGTGGGCGAGCGTCTCCAGGACGTGCCGGGTCAGCGACCCGGCGTACGCGACGCCGCTGCCTCCGATGCTGACGAACTCCTGGCCGTCCGGCTCGCCGGTGTGCACGCAGTAGGGCCGGCCGGAGACGTCGACGGCGCACTGCACCAGCGCCTCGTCCAGCGGCACCAGCGAGTCGCCGAAGCGGCGGATGCCGCGCTTGTCCCCGAGCGCCTCACCCAGCGCGTCGCCGAGCACGATCGCGGTGTCCTCGACGGTGTGGTGGGCGTCGATGTGGGTGTCGCCCTCGGTCTGCACGGTGAGGTCGAACAGCGCGTGCCGGCCGAACGCGGTGAGCATGTGGTCGTAGAAGCCGACGCCGGTCGAGACGTCGACGCGTCCCGAGCCGTCGAGGTCGAGCTCGACGAGGACCTTCGACTCCTTGGTCTGCCGCTCGATGCGTGCGGTCCTGTTCGTCGCGCCGGTCATGGGGCCACCTCCGCCAAAGTCTGTGTCAGGGCGTTCCTGAACGCTGTCATCTCCGCTGCCGTGCCGATCGAGACCCGCAGCCAGCCGTCCGGGCCGGTGACCCGGATCAGCACGCCTCGCTCGAGCAGGCCCCGCCAGACTGTCTCCCGATCGGCGAACCTCCCGAACAATACGAAGTTCGCGTCGCTCTCCGCGACCTCGAGCCCCTGCGCCGTGAGCCACTCCACAGTGCGGTCGCGCTCGGCGCGCAGCTCGTCGACCTTGCCGAGCAGCTCGTCGGCGTGCCGCAGCGCGGCGCTGGCGACCGCCTGCGTGACGGCCGAGAGGTGGTAGGGCAGCCGGACCACCCGGAGCGCGTCGCACAGCTCGGGCGAGGCCGCCAGGTAGCCGAGCCGGGCGCCCGCGAGCGCGAACGCCTTGCTCATCGTGCGGGTGACGACGAGGTTGCGATGCTGCGGCAGCAGCTCGAGCGCCGAGGGGGTGCCCGCGCGCCGGAACTCGGCGTACGCCTCGTCGACGACCAGCACGCCCGGCGCCTCCGCGTCGTCGAGCAGCGCGCACAGCTCGCCGATGACGTCGTGCGGCAGCGCGGTGCCGGTGGGGTTGTTGGGCGAGGGCAGCAGCACGACGCTGGGCCGGTGCTCGGCGATGACGCGCCGGGCCTCGTCGAGGTCGAAGCTGAAGTCGTCGTGGCGGCGCCCGGCCACCCAGCCGGTCATGGCGTCGCGGGCGTACTCCGGATACATCGAGTACGTCGGAGCGAAGGAGACCGCCGTACGCCCCGGACCGCCGAAGGCCTGCAGGAGCTGGAGCATGACCTCGTTGGAGCCGTTGGCCGCCCACACGTGCTCGGGTCGCACCTCGAACCCCGCCTCCGGGGTGAGGTAGCGGGCCAGGTCCTCGCGCAGCTGCGTGAACTCGCGGTCGGGGTAGCGGTTGAGCGTCGAGGCCGCCGCGGTGACGGCCGTCGCGATGTCGTCGACCACCGCCTGCGAGGGCGGGTAGGGGTTCTCGTTGACGTTGAGCGCCACCGGTACGTCGAGCTGGGGCGCGCCGTAGGGCTGCACGCCGCGGAGCTCCGCGCGCAGGGGCGGCCAGGTGGTCGCGAGCACCTCGACCGCGTCGCCGCTCACCGGCGACCGAGGCGGACGTCGACCGCCGCCCCGTGGCCGGGCAGGTCCTCGGCCGCCGCCAGCGTCACCACGTGGTCCGCGACCTGCTCGAGCGCCGCCCGCGAGTACTCCACGAAGTGCACCGAGCGCAGGAACGAGCGCACGGACAGGCCCGAGGAGTGGCAGGCGCAGCCGGCGGTGGGCAGCACGTGGTTGGACCCGGCGCAGTAGTCGCCGAGCGAGACCGGCGCCCAGGGACCGACGAACACCGCACCCGCGTTGCGGACGCGGACCGCGTCGACGGCACCACCCGCGGTGTGGATCTCGGTGTGCTCGGCGGCGTAGGCGTTGACCACCTCGAGGCCCTGGTCGACGTCGTCGACGAGCACGATCCCGGACTGCTGACCGGTCAGCGCGGTGCGGATGCGCTCGACGTGCTTGGTCACGGCGACCTGCTTGTCCAGCTCGACCTCGACCTCGTCGGCCAGCCTCAGCGAGTCGGTCACCAGCACCGAGGCGGCCATCGGGTCGTGCTCGGCCTGGCTGATCAGGTCGGAGGCGACGTACGCCGCGTCGGCGGTGTCGTCGGCGAGGATCGCGATCTCGGTCGGTCCGGCCTCGGAGTCGATGCCGACCATGCCCTTGAGCAGGCGCTTGGCCGAGACGGTGTAGATGTTGCCGGGACCGGTGACCAGGTCGACGCGGCGGCACGGGCCGGCGCCGTAGGCGAACATGGCGATCGCCTGTGCACCGCCGACGGCGTAGACCTCCTCGATCCCGAGCAGCTCGCAGGCGGCCAGGATGGTGGGGTGCGGGAGCCCGCGGTGGTCCTTCTGGGGCGAGCTGGTCAGGGCGATCGACCGGACGCCCGCGACCTGGGCCGGCACGACGTTCATCAGCACGCTGGAGACGAGCGGGGCCACCCCGCCGGGGACGTAGAGGCCCACCCGGTCGACCGGGATCATCCGGGCGGTGACCCGGGCGCCCGGACCGAGGTCGGTCACCGTGTCGGACTCCAGCTCGGCCTCGCAGGTGATCCGCAGCCGGCGGATCGACTCCTCCAGGCCCGCGCGCACCGCCGGGTCGAGACCGGCCAGCGCCTCGCGAAGCGCCTCCCGGGGGACGGTGATGTCGTCGGTGCGGACGCCGTCGAAGCGCTCGGCGTACTCCGCGATCGCCTCGACGCCGCGGTCGCGGACGTCGTCGCAGATCGGCCGCACCACGTGCAGCGCGGCCTCGACGTCGAAGTCGGCACGCGGCACGAGGGTGCGGTAGTCGGGAGCGGCGCCAGCCTGGCCGTCCCGCAGGTCGATCCGGCGAATCATGGCCCCCAGTCTAGGTGGGGGCCACCTGAGAGGGTGGACCCATGTCCACGGCAGCCACGGTCCCCACCCGCACCCTCAACGACGGCAGCACCCTGCCCGCCATCGGCTTCGGCACCTATCCGCTGCGCGGCGAGGAGTGCGTCGAGGCCACGCTGAGCGCCCTGGAGGCCGGCTACCGGCTGCTGGACACCGCGGTGAACTACGGCAACGAGGCCGAGGTCGGCGAGGCCGTACGCCGCTCCGGGCTCCCGCGTGAGGAGGTGCAGGTCACCAGCAAGCTGCCGGGACGCCACCACGCCTACGACGACGCGGTGGCCTCGGTGCACGCCTCTCTGGACCGCCTCGGCCTGGACCACCTCGACCTCCACCTCATCCACTGGCCCAACCCGGGCGTGGGCAAGTACGTCGAGGCGTGGCAGGCACTGGTCGACCTGCGCGAGCAGGGGCTCATCCGCACGGTCGGCGTCTCCAACTTCACCCAGGCCCACCTCGAGCGCGTGATCGAGGCGACCGGGGTCACCCCCGCGGTGAACCAGGTCGAGCTGCACCCGCGCTTCCCGCAGGAGCAGATGCGGCGCGTCCACGAGCGGCTCGGCATCCAGACCGAGGCCTGGAGCCCGATGGGCAAGCGCCGGGCGCCCCTGGAGGAGCCCGCCGTGACCGCCGCCGCCGAGCGGCTCGGCGTGACCCCCGGCCAGGTGATCCTGCGGTGGCACGTGCAGCTGGGCTCGCTGCCGATCCCGAAGTCCGCGAACCCCGAGCGGCAGCGTCAGAACCTCGGCGTCTTCGGCTTCGAGCTCACCGACGAGGAGGTCGCCGCGGTCTCGGCACTGGCCGAGCCCGACGGGCGCCTGTTCGGCGGCGACCCGGACACGCACGAGGAGATGTGACCGCGCGGCGAGCCCTCACGGCCCGCCGGTGACCACCTCGCTCGGCTCAGGCCGAGACGACGATCCTGCTGCCGACCGCCTCGGCGATGTCGGGCGTGATCTGGTGGATGCCGTGGGCGGACGCGGCGTGGCCAGCGACGTCACGCATCAGGTGGTCCCGGTCGTTGCTCTCGAAGCGGGCCGCGCAGCCCGGCATCACGTCTCCGCAGGCAAGCCTGAAGGTCATGTCTCCCCCTGATGGGCACGCCGTGCCCGGTCTCTGGTGATGATCGTGCGACGAGGAACGCGCACCCACAGCACGGCGCTCTCCTCGTCCTGGTCCACCCCGAGCGTGCCCCCGTGCGCGACGGTGAGGGCGCGCGCGAGATAGAGGCCGATCGTAACGCCGGTATCGTCATCATTGAGGTCAAATGGTTCAAAAAGGGCCTGGAGCACCGACGGGTCGATCGGGTCGGCCCGGCGTACGGCGCGGACCTCGATCCAGTGCTCCAGGGTGACCACCTCGAGGACCAGCGCTCGCGGCTCCGGGCGCAGGCCGGCCGCCTCCCACAGGTCGCGGAGCACGCGCCGGAACATCATCGGGTCGACCTCGACCTCGACCGAGGGTCCCTCCCCGACCACGACCACGTCGGGCAGGTCGGCCACGACCTCGCCCACGGTGACCACCTCGGGGGCCAGGCGCAGCCGGCCCAGCGACGCCTGGGCGAGCAGCTCGACGTCCAGCACCCGCTCGGCCAGGCGGCCCAGCGCGTGGTGCAGCCGCTGCGTGGTGTCGGCCAACATCCCGGGCGTGAGGTCGCCGAAGCCGGCGCCCGCAACGTCCCCGAGGAGTCCACCGGACGACACCTCCGGCAGCTCCTCCGGATCGAGCTCGTCGCGCAGCAGTGCGACCCAGCCCTGGGCGACGGCCAGCGGGGTGCGCAGCTCGTGGGCGAAGGCCGCCAGGAAGCGGTCGCGCTGCTGTGCCGCCTCCGGGTCGGGGTTGTTCGTCACCTGCGCGGTGCCCGCGCCCACGAACGCCTGCACCCAGCGGTGCACCAGGGCACGGTCCACCGACCATCTCCGGGCGACCTCGGGCACCGTCGCACCGCCGAGCACCTCGAGGACCGCGGCGACCCGATGGTCCGCCGGCTCCTCCTCGCGCCCCCCGGGCAGCAGCCGTGGCCGGGTGTGGTCCTCGCCCATCGGCTCCTCCCCCGGTCGGCACCTCGTCGACCTCGTGGGCAGCGACCCTAGGTCACCTTGGCCGGCTTCGTGGCGACTTGCGCATCCGGGGCGGTCGACGCCCTAGATTGAGGGCGTGACCCAGGTGCCGCTGTTCCCCCTCAACGCGGTCGTCTTCCCCGGCGTGGCCACCCCGCTGCACATCTTCGAGGAGCGCTACCGGGCACTGGTCCGCGACCTCACCGCCATCCCGAGCGCCACCGACCGGGTCTTCGGGATCCTCGCGATCCGGGAGGGCTACGAGGTCGGCGACCACGGGATGCAGTCGGCCCACCGGGTCGGGACGCTGGTGCAGCTCACCGAGGTGGAGGCCTACGACGACGGCCGGTTCGACATCGAGGTGCTCGGCCGCCAGCGGCTGCGGGTGCTCGAGATCGACGGCTCCGGTGAGTACCTCCGCGGCGAGGCGGAGCTGCTGCCGGACGCCGACGAGCCCGAGGCCGAGATGGAGGCCGCCCGCGCACTCACCGACTTCGAGGCCTACCGGGAGCAGCTCTCCGAGCTGCGCGGCGGGCCGGTGCTGGCCGGCGAGCTGCCGACCGACCCGGCGTACCTCTCCTACGCCCTGGCCAGCACCTGCCTGCTGACGCTGCCGCAGCGGCAGGCGCTGCTCGAGGCCGACAGCGCCCGCCAGCGCCTGCGGATGCTGCGCCGCACCCTGCACGAGGAGATGCGTGCGATGAAGGCGCTACCGTCCCTGCCCGCCACCGAGGTGGCTCGGACCCGGTGGTCGCCGAACTGATGGCGCGCTCCTCCCGAAAGCGCACGGCGCAGGGGACCCCGGCCTTGGTTGCGCTCGAGCGCGCCGGGGTGCCGCACACCGTGCACCCCTATGAGCACGACCCGACGGCCGCCTCCTACGGGCTGGAGGCGGCGGACCGGCTGGGGCTGGACCCCGCCGCGGTGCTGAAGACCCTGCTCGCGGACGTGGACGGCCGGCTCGTCGTAGGCATCGTCCCGGTGGCGGGGCAGCTGGACCTCAAGGCGCTGGCGGCGGCGGTGGGCGGCAAGCGCGCGAGCATGGCCGACCCGGCGACGGCGGAGCGTACGACGGGCTACGTCGTCGGCGGCATCTCCCCGCTCGGTCAGAGGAAGCGGCTGCCGACGGTGCTCGACTCCTCGGCGATGGCGCTGCCGGCGGTCTACGTCAGCGGCGGTCGACGCGGGCTCGACGTCGGGCTGTCGCCGCAGGACCTCGTCACCCTCCTCGACGCGGTGGTCGCACCGATCGGCCGGGCCTGAACCCTCAGGTGGCGGCGTCTCGCTCGGCAGCAGGCTCGGCTGCGGGCAGGTCGCCGGGCTTCTCGGAGGCGGGCCTGGGCCCGATCCAGAGGTAGAGAAGCGCGCCCAGGGTGGCGGCGATCGGCCACGTCCAGGCGACCCCGGGCGCGTGCAGCTTCAGCTGCATGGGCACCTCGCCGCCGTCGGGCAGTGCCCGCAGGGCAGCGGTCTCCTCCCCCGGTCCCAGGGCAAGCCCGACCCGCACCATCAGCCACGCGGCCAGCGGCACCGCCGAGGGCGAGCAGCACCACCATCAGCAGCGGGTCGCGCCGGCGCCAGGCCAGCAGCGCCACGCCGCTGACGAGACCGCCGACGGCCGCCACCGCGAAGAACCAGCCGTCGATGCCGACCTGGGAGACCAGCGCGTCGCCGGTGAGCACCACCGCGTCGCCCGCCTTGGTCACCTTCGGCAGCGGTGTCACCTTCCACCAGACCAGCGCGCCGAGGAGGCCGGCCACGACGAACCACACCGCCACGACCGCCACGTCGAGCGCGATCCCCCGCCGCGCGGGGCGGGACGGCGCGGGAGCCGGGCCGGTGGCCTCCACCGCGGGGCTGGTCATCCCAGGCAACCCGGGCCGAGGAGGTGCTTGAGGTCGCCGTAGAGGGCGGGCGAGGCCCGGACCCGGTGGCGGTCGTCGAGGCGCATCACCCGCGTCGCGCCGCGGGTGACCAGGCGCAGCCGGACCTCGGTGGTCCCCGGGTGGGTGCGCAGCACCTCCTTGAGCTGCTCGACCACGGGCGGGGTGCAGCGGGTGGAGGGCAGCGTGATCGTCACGGGTCCGGTGCCGCGGTCCTCCATGACCGGCGTCGACACCGTCTTGCCGCGCAGCTCGGGCTGGTCCTTGCTCTTGTCCAGCCGGCCCTGGACCGCGATGACCGTGTCCTCGACCAGGAGCGTGCTGGCCAGCTGGTAGTCGCTGGGGAAGAAGAGCACGTCGATGGCGCCCTCGAGGTCCTCGACGGTGACGATGGCCCACGCGTTGCCGGTCTTGGTGATCTTGCGGGTGACCGCGGTGACCAGGCCGCAGACGGTGGCGAAGGAGCCGTCGGAACGGTCCTCGTCGGTGACCAGCTGGCCGATGGTGCAGTCGGCCGCGTTGGACAGCACGTGCTCCAGCCCCGTCAGCGGGTGGTCGGAGACGTAGAGGCCCAGCATCTCGCGCTCGTGACCGAGCAGGGTCATCTTGTCCCACTCGTCGATGTCGGGGACGGTCACGCTGACCCCGAAGCCCCCGTCGTCCTCGTCGAGCCCCCCGAAGAGCGAGTCCTGGCCGATGGCCTCGTTGCGCTTGATGTCGACGTACTGGTCCACGGCCTGCTCGTGCACCGCGAGCAGCGCACGGCGGCCGTGCTTCATCTCGTCGTAGGCACCGGCCTTGACCAGGGACTCGATCAGCCGCTTGTTGCACACCTGGGCGGGGACCTTGTCCATGAAGTCGGCGAAGTCGGTGAACCGCCCCTTCTCCCGGCGGGTCGCGATGATCTGGTCGACGACGTTCCAGCCGACGTTGCGGATCGCGGTGAGGCCGAAGCGGATGTCGGTGCCGACCGGGGTGAAGTTGGCCTCGGACTCGTTGACGTCGGGTGGGAGCACCTGGATCTTCATGCGGCGACACTCGTTGAGGTAGATCGCCATCTTGTCCTTGTCGTCCTTCACCGAGGTGAGGAGCGCGGCCATGTACTCGGCCGGGTAGTTGGCCTTCAGGTAGGCCGTCCAGTAGGAGACCAGGCCGTACGCCGCGGAGTGCGCCTTGTTGAACGCGTAGTCGGAGAACGGCAGCAGGGTGTCCCACAGCGCCTTGATGGCGGCCCGCGAGAAACCCTTCTCGGTCATGCCCGCGGAGAAGGTCTCGAACTGCTTGTCGAGCTCCTCCTTCTTCTTCTTGCCCATCGCCCGGCGCAGCAGGTCGGCCTGGCCGAGCGTGTAGCCCGCCAGCTGCTGGGCGATCGCCATCACCTGCTCCTGGTAGACGATCAGGCCGTAGGTCTCGCCCAGCACCTCCTCGAGGGCCTCGGCGAGCTCGGGGTGCAGCGGCTCGACCGGCTCGCGACCGGTCTTGCGGCGGGCGTACTTGTTGTGGGAGTCGGCGCCCATCGGGCCGGGCCGGTAGAGCGCGCCGACCGCGGAGATGTCCTCGAAGGAGTCCGGCTGCATGCTGCGCAGCAGCGCGCGCATCGGTCCGCCGTCGAGCTGGAAGACCCCGAGGGTGTCCCCCTTCTGCAGCAGGGAGTAGGTGGCCGCGTCGGTGAGCTCGAGCTCCTCGAGCACGACCTTCTCGCCGCGGTTGTTCTCGATGTTGATCAGGGCGTCGTCGAGGACCGTCAGGTTGCGCAACCCGAGGAAGTCCATCTTGATCAGCCCGAGCTTCTCGCAGGTCGGGTAGTCGAACTGGGTGATCTTGGCGCCGTCGGCGGGCCGGCGCATCACCGGGATCACGTCGAGGAGCGGCTCGCTGGACATGATCACGCCCGCGGCGTGCACGCCCCACTGGCGCTTGAGCCCCTCGAGCCCGATCGCGGTGTCCACGACGGTGCGCACGTCGTTGTCGCCCTCGTAGAGGGAGCGGAACTCCCCGCCCTCGTTGTAGCGCTTGTGCGCGGGGTCGAAGATCTCCTTGAGCGGGACGTCCTTGCCCATCACCGCGGCCGGCATCGCCTTGGTGATCCGGTCGCCCATCGCGAACGGGTAGCCGAGGATCCGCGAGGAGTCCTTCACGGCCTGCTTGGCCTTGATGGTGCCGTAGGTGACGATCATCGAGACCCGGTCGTCGCCGTACTTCTCCGAGACGTAGCGGATGACCTCGCCGCGCCGGCGCTCGTCGAAGTCGATGTCGAAGTCGGGCATCGAGACGCGGTCGGGGTTGAGGAACCGCTCGAAGATCAGGCCGTGCTCGAGCGGGTCGAGGTCGGTGATCCGCATCGCGTAGGCGCACATCGAGCCCGCACCCGAGCCGCGGCCCGGCCCCACGCGGATGCCGTTGTCCTTGGCCCAGTTGATGAAGTCGGCGACGACGAGGAAGTAGCCCGGGAAGCCCATCCGGGTGATGACGTCGACCTCGAAGTCGGCCTGCTTGCGCACGGCGTCGGGGATGCCCTGGGGGTAGCGGTAGCGCAGCCCCTTGTCGACCTCCTTGACGAACCAGGAGTTCTCGTCCTCCCCGGGCGGGCACGGGAACCGCGGCATGTAGGTGCCGTTGCCCTCGGTGAACTCGACGTCGCAGCGCTCGGCGATCAGCAGGGTGTTGTCGCAGGCCTCCGGGAGGCCGTTGCGCACGCCCCACAGCTCGCGCATCTCGGCCGGGGACTTGATGTAGTAGCCGTCCCCGTTGAACCGGAATCGCTTGGGGTCGCTCATCACGCTGCCCGAGGACACGCAGAGCAGGTGCTCGTGGGCGCCGGCGTCGCCCTGGTGGACGTAGTGGGAGTCGTTGGTCGCCACCGGCGGGATGCCGAGGTCCTTGCTCAGCCGGAGCAGGCCGTCGCGCACCCGGGTCTCGATGTCGAGCCCGTGGTCCATCAGCTCGAGGAAGTAGTTGTCCTTGCCGAGGATGTCCTGGAAGTCGGCGGCGGCCTGGCGGGCCTTGTCGTAGTCGCCGATGCGCAGCCAGGTCTGCACCTCGCCCGAGGGGCACCCGGTGGTGGCGATCAGGCCCTCGGCGTACTCGCTGAGCAGCTCGCGGTCGGCCCGGGGCTGGTAGAAGAACCCCTCCATCGACGCGCGCGAGGACAGCCGGAAGAGGTTGTGCATCCCCTTCGTGCTCTCCGCGAGCAGCGTCATGTGGGTGTAGGCGCCCGAGCCGGAGACGTCGTCGTCTCCCCCGTCGTTCCACCGCACCCGCTTCTTGTCGAAGCGGGAGGTGTTGGGCGTGAAGTAGGCCTCCATGCCGATGATCGGCTTGACCCCCGCGGCCCGCGCCTTGGACCAGAAGTCGTAGGCGCCGAACACGTTGCCGTGGTCGGTCATCGCGATGGCGCCCATGCCCAGCTCGGCGGTCCGCGTGAACATGTCCCCCAGCCGTGCTGCACCGTCGAGCATGGAGTACTCGGTGTGGACGTGCAGGTGGACGAACCCGTCCCGGCTGGCGGTCCCGGATGGCATGGAGGTCGATCAGCCCTTCTGACGAAGCAGGGTGTGGACACGGTGGTGCGGCCCAGGCGGAGACCTGGAGGTGGGGGAAGAAGCATCACCCTACGTCAGCATGGCAGCCTCCCCTGACAGGACACGGAGGTTGCTCCGGGAGGGGTCGCGGGGCGTACGGCGGGGGCCCCTGGGCCGCCCCGGCGGGTGCTCGGGGAGGGGCGCCGGCGGGTTCAGCCGGGGGGTCGCTCCTCCCAGGCGGCGAGGCTCTCCTCGATGACCGTGTGCATCACCCGGGAGATCCGGCCGGCGCCCAGCCCGGGCACGTGCTCGGCCATCCGGCGCACGATCTCGGCCTCGCGCCCGGCGTCGCGCCCCTGCTCCCCCGCGTGCGCGGCCGGACGCCGCCTTGTGGTCCTGCACCGCCGCGGTGAGGGCCACCCGGCGTGCCAGCAGGACGGCGAGCTCGTCGTCCACCTCGTCGATGCGCCGGCGCAGGTAGCCCAGCGGGTCGTCGCCCAGCCAGGCCATCTGCAGGTCGGCCGCCCCGTCGTCGTAGGAGCGGCCGTCCGTGCGCTCGAGCTCGACCAGCCCGTGGCGGCGGTAGAACTCCCGCGCGCGGGTGTTGGCCTCGTGGACCCGGAGCCCGAAGCCGCGCGGCCGCAGCGCCCGGACCAGCTCCATCATGGCCGCGCCCACTCCCCGGGCGGGACGGTCGGGGTGCACGAAGACCAGGCTGAGCCAGTCGCCGCGCAGGAGCAGGAACCCGAGCAGCACGCCGTCCCGCTCGGCGACCCACAGCTCGCCCGGACGGTCCAGCAGCCCCTCGACCCAGGCGCGCACCTGGGCGGGGGTGCGCCGCTCCTCCGGCTGGCCCGGCAGCGCGCTCGCGGCCACGAACACCTCGTGCACGCCCGCGAGGTCCCCGCCCGTCCCCGGACGCAGCGTCAGCTCGTCCGTCCCGGCGGTCGGGTCGCTGCCCGCGCCACCGGTCATGTCATTGGGCATCGCGGATGACCTCGAGCGCGTGCTCCAGGTCGGCCGGGTACGGCGACTCGTACTCCACGTGCTCGCCGGTGCCGGGGTGGGTGAACCCGAGGCGTACGGCGTGCAGCCACTGCCGCTCCAGCCCGACCCGGTGCGCCAGCGTGGGGTCGGCGCCGTAGGTCAGGTCCCCGACGCAGGGATGCTTCAGCGCCGCCATGTGCACCCGGATCTGGTGGGTGCGGCCGGTCTCGAGGTGCACCTCCAGCAGGCTCGCGAACCGGTGGGCCTCCAGCGTGGAGTAGTGCGTGACGCTGTGCTTGCCGTCCTCGCGCACGGCGAACTTCCAGTCCGACTTGGTGTGCCGGGCGATCGGGGCGTCGATCGTGCCCTCGAGCGGATCGGGGTGGCCCTGCACGAGAGCGTGGTAGACCTTGTCGACCTCGCGGCGCCGGAAGGCGTTCTTCAGCACCGAGTAGGCCACCTCGCTCTTGGCGATGACCATCACTCCCGAGGTGCCCACGTCGAGCCGCTGCACGATCCCCTGGCGCTCCGGCGCCCCGCTCGTCGAGATCCGGAAGCCGGCCGCCCGCAGGTGGCCCACCACCGTCGGCCCGGTCCAACCCATCGAGGGGTGAACGGCGACCCCGACGGGCTTGTCGATCACCACGATGTGGGAGTCGTCGTGGATGATCCCGATGCCCTCGACCACCTCGGCCCTGACCTCCAGCGGGTCGGGTTCGAAGGGGATGGTGACGTCGAGCAGCGCCCCGGGCAGCAGCCGGTCGGACTTGGCCGCCGCCCTGCCGTCGAGGAGGACGAGGTCCGCGGCCACGAGCTCGGCCGCCTTGTTCCGGGAGATGCCGAAGACCCGGGACAGGCCGACGTCGACCCGCTCACCGGCCAGCCCCTCGGGCACCGGCAGCGAGCGGTGGTCACCCGAGGGCTGGCTCACGTCGGCTCCTGCGGTCCCTGCCGGGCCCCTGGTGCGTGATCGGGTGCGGGGTCGGGTGCGGGGTCGGAGTCGGACCCGTCGAGCCGGGTGCCGCGCAGCAGCAGCACCACGAACAGGACCCCGGCCGCGTCGATGCAGATGTCGGCGACGTTGAACACCGGCCACCGCGGCAGCGCGAAGAAGTCCACCACGTGCCCGTGGAAGGCACCCGGGTCCCGGACGAGCCGGTCCACCAGGTTGCCCACGACGCCGGCGAGCAGCAGGCCGAGGGCCACCGCCCAGCCGCGATGACGCACCCGGAGCACGTAGTAGCCGGCCACGACCGCGGCCACGATCGCCACGACCGTGATCACCGGGGTCAGGGAGGCGCCCGCACCGAAGGCCGCGCCCGGGTTGCGCACGAGCCGCAGCTGCAGGAACTCGCCGAGCACCTCGACGGGGCCACGGTCGGCGAGCTCGCGCATGGCGAGCCACTTCGTGACCTGGTCCAGGGCGAGGCCGACGACCGCGACCGTCAGGGCGAGCCAGGTGGCAGATCGGCGACGAGGCCCACCCGGGGTCTCCCCGACCCCGTCCGGACCGGCAGCCGACGGGGTGACGGAGTCCTCGGCGATGATCAGCGACGCTCCTCGCGCTGCTTGCAGCTCAGGCACAGGGTGGCCCGCGGGAAGGCCATCAGCCGTTTCTTGCCGATCGGGTTGCCGCAGTTCTCGCACTGGCCGTAGCTGCCGTCGGCGATGCGCTCCAGCGCGTGCTCGGACTGCACCAGCATGTCGCGGGCGTTGTTGACGATGACCATCTCCTGGTCGCGCTCGAACGAGGCCGACCCGACGTCTGCCTGGTCGTTGCCCGCGCCCTCACCGGAGTTCTCGATCATGCCGGCGAGGTCCTCCTCGACCTCCGCCAGCTCGGCGGTCAACCGCTCCACGTCGTCGTCGAGCTGCGAGCGCACCTCGGCGAGCTCGGACTTGGTCCACGGCTCCTCCGCCTCGAGGACCACCAGGGATCCCGGCGACGCGGCGCCCGCGCCCACTGCGGCGCTGGTCCGCGCAGCTGCCGTCTTCTTCACCGTCTTCTTCGCCGCCTTCTTCGTCGGGGTCTTGCTCGGGGTCTTCGCCGTGGTCTTCGCCGGGGTCTCGGCCGGGGTCTTCTTCGCCGGGGTCTTCTTCGCCGCGGTCTTCTTCGCGGCGGTCTTCTTCGCCGGGGCCTTGGTGGCCGGAGCCTTCTTCGCGGCCGTCTTCGTGGCCGTCTTCGTGGCCGGGGCCTTCTTGGCGGCCGTCTTGCTGGCCGCCGTCTTGCTGGCCGGGGACTTCGTGGCCGGAGCCTTCTTCGCCGTCGTCTTCGTGGCCGCAGCCTTCGTGGTCGCCGCCGGGGCCGCCTTCTTCGCCGGGGCCTTCTTCGCGGGCGCCTTCTCAGCGGTCTTCTGGGTGCTCTTCGGCGTGCTCTTCTGGGCCGCGGCCTTCGCGGTCTTCGACGCGCTCGCGGAGCCCTTGGAGACCACCTTGCGCGCGGCGGCGCCGGCCCGGCTCACCAGGGACTTGCGGGGGGATGATGCCATCGTCTGCGACCCCTATCGGGTGACGGGTACGAGCAAGGCTCATACGTGGTGGCGCGAGGATATGTTGCGCGTCGAGCCCCTTCAACCCGCCCTTCCGGCACTCTGCCACAGTTCTGGCACACTGGACCCACCGCACGGCGTGGAGGGGACGAGTACCCGACTGCACGGCCAGGAGCGAGTCGGGGACGGTGCGAGCCCGGCGGCACGGCAGACGGGGAAGATCAGCCCGGAGCCGCCGGAAGAAACGCGGGGGACCCCGGTCCTCCGTGGAGTAGAACCGGCAGCGGTGGACCCACCCGGGTCACCCATGGAGTGGGTCGGCGCGCAGGACCGGCGCCGACCAAGGAGGGTGGTACCGCGGGGGCACGGCGACCGCCGTCCCTCGTCCCTTCGTGGTTTCGACAGGCTCCCGAGCCGGACGCACGAAGGACGACAGTGACCGAGAACCGCACCTCCTACCGACCCGTCCCCCCTCAGGTCGACCTGCCCGCGCTGGAGCGCGAGGTGCTGGAGTTCTGGCGCCGGGAGCAGATCTTCGCCAAGTCCGTGGCGCGCAACGAGGGCGCGGCCACATGGACCTTCTACGAGGGCCCGCCCACCGCCAACGGCCGTCCCGGCACCCACCACATCGAGTCGCGGACCTTCAAGGACGTCTTCCCCCGGTTCCGCACCATGCAGGGCTACCAGGTCAACCGCAAGGGCGGCTGGGACTGCCACGGCCTGCCGGTGGAGCTCGCGGTCGAGAAGGAGCTCGGCTTCTCCGGCAAGGCCGACATCGAGGCCTTCGGCATCGCGGAGTTCAACGCGCACTGCCGGGAGTCGGTGCAGCGCTACGTCGGCCTCTGGGAGCAGATGACCGACCGGATGGGCTGCTGGCTCGACATGCGCGAGCCCTACCGGACGATGGACCCCGAGTACGTCGAGTCGGTGTGGTGGGCCCTGAAGCAGATCCACTCCCGCGGCCTGCTCGTCGAGGACTACCGGGTGGCGCCGTACTGCCCCCGCTGCGGAACCGGCCTCTCCGACCACGAGCTCGCCCAGGGCTACGAGACGGTCACCGACCCCTCGGTCTACGTGCGGCTCCCGCTGACCTCGGGTCCGCACGCCGCCTCCGGCCGCGAGCCGGGCGCCTCCCTGCTGATCTGGACCACCACCCCGTGGACCTTGGTCTCCAACGCCCTCGTCGCGGTGCACCCCGAGATGACCTACGTGACCGCCACCCGCGACGGCGAGACCGTGGTCGTGGCCGAGTCGCTCGTCGAGAAGGCCCTCGGCGAGGGCTGGACGCTCGGAGAGCGGTTCAGCGGCACGGACATGGTGGGCTGGACCTACCAGCGCCCCTTCGACCTGGTGGAGTGGCCCGCGCGCACCGACGGCGCCGAGGGCCCCGACGCCCACTTCGTCGTCGCCGAGGACTACGTCACCGCCGAGGACGGCACCGGGCTGGTCCACCAGTCCCCCGCCTTCGGTGAGGACGACTTCGCCTCCTGCCGCCGCAACGGCGTCGCCATGGTGAACCCGGTCGACGCCCGGGGCCACTTCCTCGACGACCTCGACCTCGTCGGCGGACAGTTCTTCCGGCACGCCAACGCGGACCTGGTCGCGGACCTCGAGGCGCGCGGCCTGCTGTTCCGGCACCTGCCCTACGAGCACAGCTACCCGCACTGCTGGCGCTGCCACACCGCGCTGCTCTACTACGCGCAGCCGTCGTGGTACGTCCGGACCACGCGGATCAAGGGCGACCTGATCGCCCAGAACGACCAGACGAACTGGTTCCCCGGCACGATCAAGCACGGCCGCTACGGCGACTGGCTGGAGAACAACATCGACTGGGCGCTCTCCCGGAGCCGCTACTGGGGCACCCCCCTGCCGATCTGGCGCTGCGAGGAGGGACACCAGACCTGCGTCGGCTCGCTGGCCGAGCTCAGCGAGCTGACCGGCGCCGACCAGTCCGGTCTCGACCCGCACCGGCCCTACGTCGACGACGTGGTCCTCCCCTGCCCCACCTGCGGGCAGCAGGCGCACCGGGTGCCGGAGGTCATCGACGCGTGGTTCGACTCCGGGTCGATGCCGTTCGCCCAGTGGGGCTACCCCCACGTCGAGGGCTCGGCTTCGCTGTTGGAGCAGGCCTACCCCGCCGACTTCATCTGCGAGGCGATCGACCAGACCCGCGGCTGGTTCTACACGCTGATGGCGGTCGGGACACTGGTCTTCGAGCAGTCGTCGTACCGCAACGTGCTCTGCCTCGGGCACATCCTGGCCGAGGACGGCCGCAAGATGTCCAAGCACCTCGGCAACATCCTCGAGCCGATCCCGCTCATGGACGAGCACGGCGCGGACGCGGTCAGGTGGTTCATGGCGGCCGGCGGGTCGCCGTGGGCCGCACGCCGGGTGGGGCACACCACCATCCAGGAGACGGTGCGCAAGGTCCTGCTGACCTACTGGAACACCGTGGCGTTCCACGTGCTCTACGCCAACCTCGCCCAGAGGTCGGGCCAGTGGTCCCCCTCGGACACCCCGCCCGCCGAGCGCCCCGTGCTCGACCGCTGGGCCCTCTCGGAGGCGCACCGGCTGGTCGGCGAGGTCACCTCCGCGATGGAGAACTTCGACACCCAGCGCGCCGGCACGCTGCTCTCGGCGTACGTCGACGACCTGTCCAACTGGTACGTACGCCGCTCGCGCCGCCGCTTCTGGGAGGGCGACCCCGCCGCCCTGTCGACGCTGCACGAGTGCCTGCAGGTGGTGACCCAGCTGATGGCCCCGATGGCCCCGTTCATCACCGAGCGGGTGTGGCGCGACGTCTTCGCCCACGCCGACCCGAGCCTGCCCGAGTCGGTGCACCTGTCCGACTGGCCCGAGCGCGACGACTCCCTCGTCGACGCCGACCTCGCCGAGCAGGTGCGCCTGGCCCGCCGGCTGGTGGAGCTCGGTCGGGCCGCGCGGGCCGACGCCAAGGTCCGCACCCGCCAGCCCCTGCGGCGTGCCCTGGTCGCGACCGGCGCCCACGAGCGCCTCTCCGCGGAGCTGCGCGACGAGGTCGCGGAGGAGCTCAACGTCGGCGCGCTCGAGCCGCTCTCAGCGGCCGGCGCCGACCTCGTCGACCACACCGCCAAGGGCAACTTCCGGGCCCTGGGCAAGCGCTTCGCCAAGCAGACGCCACGGGTCGCCGCGGCGATCGCCGACGCGGACGCAAGCGAGCTGGCGCGGTCGCTGGCGCAGACGGGGCGCGCCGTCGTCGTCGTCGACGGCGAGGACGTCGAGGTGGAGCCCGAGGAGGTCATCCTCTCCGAGCGGCCGCGCGAGGGCTGGTCGGTGGTCAACGAGCAGGGCGAGACGGTCGCCCTGGACCTCGAGATCACTCCCGAGCTGCGCCGGGCCGGACTGGCCCGCGAGGTGGTCCGGATGGTGCAGGAGGCCCGCAAGTCCAGCGGCTTCGAGGTCTCCGACCGGATCGCGCTGACCTGGGCGGTCGTCGACGGCGCCGGTGCCGACGAGGTCGCGGCCGCCGTGGCCGCCCACGGCGACCTGATCGGCGAGGAGGTGCTCGCCACGAGCATCACCCGTGCGTCGAGCCCCGAGGGGCTGCCGCACGTCGACACCGACCTGGGGCTGGCCTTCGGCGTCGAGCGGGTCTGAGCGGCGTGTGCCCGAGGAGGGCTGACTGTCTTCCCCGGACTCACACCCGACGACTGGGTGCCGGTCCCGAGCTCGGTCGCGCCTGCCCAGGAGTGCTCACGGGATCGCGTTGGCGGCGATGTCCCAGGCGAACGTCCTGAGGTTCGACCCGGTGTCCTCGCTGCGCTCCCAGGTGATCGTGGCGGAGTTCAAGGTGATGTCGTCGAACAGGGTGGGCGACCCGATGGCGAGACCAGTGACCATGACCTCGGTCATCGACAGGTGCGACGCACACGTCGCGGTGGTGCAGCCGTCGACCCGGGCGCGGGGGAGGTGGGTGCCCTTGAACAGTGTGTGGAGAAGGCTCACGCTGCCGGCACCAGTCCTGGTCCTGGCCGACAGGTCGTCGAAGCTGGCCTTGCCGGCACCGCCAGCGCCGCCCATGTGCATCGTCCCGGACTGGGACATGGACTGGCTCCACCTCTCGGTGTCCAGGACGCCGAGCGGCCCACTGGGCCCGGTGAGCGTGGTGACGTAGGTGGTGTCCCCGGCCGCGGTGGCGGCGACCTTTCCGGTCAGGACGGCGGTGTTCTCGGCGATGTCGAGGGCCAGGGAGGTGGCCGCGCCCTTGGCTGTGGTGTGGGTGAGGGTCTCGCGGGCCGAGTTCAGGCTCATGGTGGCACTCGACCCGGTCGGGCCCTGGTCGACGCCGACCCGGGTGACCATGACCTCTTCGAGGTCGACCGCGAGGGTGCAGCGGCCGACGCGCACGTCGGGCCCTCCTTCGGGGTCGCTCTCCGGGAGCTCTCCGGGCAGGCACATCTCGAGCCGTGCGGTCGGCACGACCGCACCCTTGGCGAGCTGGGTCATGCGCGCGAGCAGGTCGGAGTCCATGGGCAGGGTGACGACGACGTCCTCGACGCTCGCCTTGCCGGCACCGGCAGCGCCACCGATCTGGGTGGTGCCGGACTGGGAGAACTCCTGGGTGAACCCGGTGACGGGCACGTAGCCGCCGCCGTAGGAGTCGGAGTAGCGCATCCGGTAGGTGATGCCGTGCGGGTTGGCGTCGGTGGCTTCTCCACCGCCGGCAGTCCCCGCGGGCCCGGCAGGGCCTGGGGGTCCCGCAGGACCCGTCGCGCCGTCCTTGCCCGCAGGACCAGTCGCGCCGTCCTTGCCGGCGGGACCAGTCGCGCCGTCCTTGCCGGCGGGCCCGCTCGGCCCCGTCCTGCCGGTCGCACCCGTCCTGCCGGTCGCTCCGGTCCTGCCGGTGGCTCCGGTCCGGCCCTTGACGCTCCAGACCAAGCGCTTCTCGCTCCTGGCGCACTTGGTCGACGCGCGGACGACGCGCACGGCGCCACCCTTGGTCTTCGAGCAGGCGGTGATGGTCTTGGTCGGTGCGGTCGCGGCGTTGACCAGGTGACCACCGGAGAGGACCAGCCCGCCCGCGAGCGCGGAGCTGGTGAGGAGAAGTCGGGTGCGTCGAAGCATGAGGGAGGTCACTTCCGGGTCGTGGCACGAAGCCGGTGCGGCGTGGCGGGTCGACCGGACGGTGACTGACCCAGACTGCTCTTGACTGTGCGCGCAGCCTAGGGCGAATCCAGGGGCGCTCGGGTGACTATGGAGAAGGTCGTGGTGGCCTTGGCTCAGCCCTGGTCGGCGGGCTGGTGCTCGGCGGGCTCTGCCTCGGCGTGCTGGGGGACGTCCGGCCCACCGTCGGCGGTCGGCAGCTCGCCGCCGGCGCCGTTGCCGTCGAGGGCCTCCAGCTGCTGGGTGAAGTAGCTCTTCAGGCGCGAGCGGTACTCCCGCTCGAAGGCCCGCAGGTTGTCCACCTCGCCGTCGAGGCGCTGCTTCTCCCGCTCCATGTCGCCGAGCAGCTCGCGGCGCTTGGCCTCGGTCTCGGCGTCGAGGTTCTGCGCGCGGGTGCGCGCCCGCTTCTCGAGCTCCTCGGTCCGGGCCTTGGTCTCGTCCTCCAGCCGCTGGGCCTCGCTGCGGGCGTCGACGACGATCTGCTCGGCCTCCTCGCGGGCCTCGGCCACGACCTCGTCGGCGTTGCGGGTCGCCAGCTCCAGCAGCCGGGTCGCGGCCGAGGACGCCTCGGCCGCCGTGACCACCTTGACCTGCTCGCGGGGGGCGACGGGTGCCGGCTTCTCCTCGGCCTTCTCGGCCGGCTTCTCCCCAGCCTTCTCGGGGGCCTTCTCGGGGGTCTTCTCGCCCGCCTTCCCCTCGGCCCTCTCTCCCTTCTCGGTGGCGGGCACCGCGGCCGGGCGGCCGGCGCCGTCCTCGGAGGCCGACACCTTGGCCCGGAGGTCGTCGTTCTCCTTGATCAGGCGGCCGAGCTCGGCCTCGACCTCGTCGAGGAACTGATCGACCTCGCCCATGTCGTAGCCCTCGCGGAGCCGCACCGGGGTGAAGCGCTTGTTGCTCACGTCCTCGGGCGTCAACGGCATGACCTCACCTGATCCTTGATCCTCGTCGGTTCGCTGGCACGGCTGGGCGTGCGCCAGACACCCTAACGGCCCGGAGCCCGCGGCGGGCTCCGTGGTCGCTGCGTGGGCTTCGCCGAAGGAACCCTCGGCGAGGACCCCTCAGCGCAGGCCCCCTCGGCTCGAGAACCCTCGGCTCAAGAACCCCTCAGCTCAAGAACAGGGCCCGGTTCAGCGAGAGCAGGATGTAGCAGATCAGCAGGACGGCGACGAAGCTCAGGTCGATGGCGACGCCACCGAGGCGCAGGGGCGGCAGCACCTTGCGCAGCGCCTTCACCGGAGGGTCGGTGGCGGTGAACACGCCCTCGAGGATGACCAGGACCGGGCCCCGGGGCCTCCACGAGCGCGCGAACATCTGGATCCAGTCCACGATCAGCCGCACGAAGAGGAGCACGATGAAGGTGCCGAGGACCAGCTCGATGATCTGGCCGAGGATGTACACGTAGGGAGCCTAGGTCAGCTCTGGTTGAAGAACCCGCCCTCGGCGATGCGCTGCTTGTCCTCGGCCGCCACCGAGACGTTCGGCGGGGAGAGGAGGAAGACCTTGTTGGTGACGCGCTCGATGGTGCCGCGCACCGAGAACACCAGGCCGGCAGCGAAGTCGACGAGACGCTTGGCGTCGGTGTCGTCCATCTCCGAGAGGTTCATGATCACGGGCACGCCGTCGCGGAAGTTCTCCCCGATCACGCGCGCCTCGTTGTAGGTGCGCGGGTGCAGGGTGGTGATGCGCGACATCGGCGCGACCGTCGTGGTCGGGCGGGCGGCCTCGGCCCCGCTGGGGGCGACCGGGCGGCGCCGCTCGGAGAGGTTGGCCACCGGGCGGGCCTGCTCCTGCTCGACCCGCGGCTCGGCGCGACGAGCGGGCTCGTCGTACTGCCCCTCGGGCTCGGCGTAGGTGCCGTCAGCGTCCTCGAGCAGTCCGAGGTAGACGCCCATCTTCCGCATCGCGCTCATCAGTTGGTTTCCTCTGCTCTCGTGGCGCTCATCTGCCGTGTCCGTGCCGCGTGGAACGGCACTTCGGACATTACTTGACCGGGGGCCTCGGACCGAGGACCGCCGACCCGACGCGCAGGTGTGTCGCACCCGCTGCGATCGCCTGCTCCAGGTCACCGCTCATCCCCGCCGAGATCCAGGTCGCTCCGGGTGTGACCTGGCGTACGTCGCCGGCCACCTGGCGCAGCTTCTCGAAGGCCTCGGCGGCGTCGCCACCGAGGGGTGCGACCCCCATCACACCGCGCAGGCGCAGGCCCTCGGTGCGGGTGACCCGCTCGGCCAGCGCGACCACGTCCTCGGGCGCGGCACCGGACCGGCCGGCGGCCTCCGGCGGGTCCAGGCTCACCTGGACCAGGCAGTCGAGGTCGCGTCCCCGCTCGAGCGCGCCGCGACCGAGACCGGCGAGGAGCTTGGCCCGGTCGACCGAGTGCACCACGTCGGCGTAGCCGGCCACCGCGGCCGCCTTGTTGCTCTGCAGGCTCCCGATGAAGTGCCAGGTCAGATCGAGGCCGTCGCACTCGGCGGCCTTGGTGACCGCCTCCTGGTGGCGGTTCTCCCCCACGTCGCGGATCCCCAGGTCGGCGAGCAGCCGCACGTCGGAGGCGGGGAAGAACTTGGTCACCACGACCAGGGAGACCTCCGCGCTGTCGCGCCCGGCGTCGGCACAGGCACGGTCGATGCGGGCACGGACCTGCTCGAGGCGCTGCTCGATCTCCTCGCGGCGTTCCTGGCTCATGGGAGTCATCCTCGCCTGCGGACCAGGCCGGCCAGTCGACCGGCCCCGGCGCCGTCGCGGCGGTGGGAGTACAGGTCGGTCGACTCCAGGGTGCAGCGGGACGCGTCGTGGACCCGCACCCCCAGGGCCTCCAGCTGGGCCCGGACCCCGGCGCCGACGTCGAGCGCGGGTGTCCCCCACGACGTGGTGGACGCCGCCTCCGGCACCACGGTCGCCACCTCCTGCCGCAGCTGGTCGGGCACCTCGTAGCAGCGGCCGCAGATGTGCGGCCCCACCCACGCCTCGACGCTGCCGGCGCCGAGGGCCCGCATCTGCTCGACGCACGCGGGCACCACACCGACGACCAGACCGGCACGGCCCGCGTGGGCCGCACCGAGCACACCGGCCTCGACGTCGGCCAGCAGCACCGGCACGCAGTCGGCGACGCGGACCATCAGGACGACGTCGGGACGGTCGGTGACCACGGCGTCGCACTGCTGCCGCGACCCACCGGCGAGGACGACCGTGCTGCCGTGCACCTGCTCCATGTCGGCGAGCTCGGCGCCCGGGGCGAAGTCGTCGAGCAGGAGCCGGAGGTTCTCGCGCGTGGCCGCCGGGTCGTCGTCGCCGGCCAGGGCGAGGTTGAGGCTGTCGAAGGGGACAGCACTGACCCCGTCGTACCTGTCGGTGAACGCCAGGTCGACGGGGCCGGTGCTGCTGCGGTGGGAGTACACCTGGAGGTGGCCGCCTGCCCCTACTTCAAGAAGTCGGGGACGTCGAGCTCCTCGTCGTCGAAACGGCCGTGGCCGGTCGACGGCGCGGGGCGCTGCGCGGATGACGGAGCCTGGGGCGTGGGGGCCGCACCTGCCGGTGAGCCGCCGAGGGGACGCTGGGCGCCCACGGTGACCGGCTCGCGGCGCGGCTGGCCGTGGGACGGACCCGCCGGCTCCGCACCCTTGCGCTGCTCGGCGAGCGCCCGGGCCGCTGCCCGGGTCTCCTCCTGGGACTGCGGCTTCGCCTGGGGGCGCGGCCGTGCCATCGGCCCGTCGTCGCGGCGCTTGGGCCGGCCACCCTCGAAGCCCGCGGCGATCACGGTGACCCGGACCTCGTCACCGAGGGCGTCGTCGATGGTCGCGCCGAAGATGATGTTCGCGTCGGCGTGCACCGCCTCGGAGACCATCGCGGCCGCCTCGTTGATCTCGAACAGGCCGAGGTCGGAGCCGCCGGCGATCGAGAGCAGCACGCCCTGCGCACCGTCGATCGACTCCTCGAGCAGCGGGCTGGACACGGCGAGCTCCGCGGCCTCGACGGCCCGGTTGTCGCCGCGGGCCGAGCCGATGCCCATCAGCGCGGACCCGGCGTTGGACATGACCGACTTCACGTCGGCGAAGTCGAGGTTGATCAGGCCCGGGGTGGTGATCAGGTCGGTGATGCCGGAGACACCCTGCAGGAGGACCTGGTCGGCCTGCTTGAAGGCGTCCAGCATGCTCACGCTGCGGTCGGAGATCGAGAGCAGCTTGTCGTTGGGGATGACGATGAGGGTGTCGACCTCTTCGCGCAGGGTGGCGATGCCGTCCTCGGCGGAGGTCGCCCGGCGACGTCCCTCGAAGGCGAACGGGCGGGTCACGACGCCGATGGTCAGCGCGCCCAGCGAGCGCGCGATCTTGGCGACGACCGGCGCGCCACCGGTGCCGGTGCCACCGCCCTCGCCGGCGGTGACGAAGACCATGTCGGCGCCCTTCATCACCTCCTCGATCTCCTCGGAGTGGTCCTCGGCTGCCTGGGCCCCCACGTCGGGGTTGGCGCCGGCGCCGAGACCACGGGTCAGCTCACGACCGATGTCGAGCTTGACATCGGCGTCGCTCATCAGCAGGGCTTGTGCATCTGTGTTGATGGCGATGAACTCGACGCCCCTCAGCCCGACCTCGATCATCCGGTTGACGGCGTTGACTCCACCTCCACCGATACCTACGACCTTGATCACGGCGAGGTAGTTCTGGGGTGCTGCCACGGCGGGTGCCTCTCACTCTGTGCTGCGCCGCCCGCCTTGGTGCGGGACGACTCTCGGATGTGTGTTTCGGGGAAGCCCCTCCGGTCGAAAAACCCTAACCCTGAAGTAGAGGGTTAACGTTATGTCAACCTGAGGTTGTGCCATCAAGGTAGGTGCCGGGCCACGCCGCATCCGTGCAACACGCGGGGCGCGGCGAAAACTCCGCAGAAGTTTTCGCGGCAAGGCCCGTCGCGTCCCCGGCTCAGCGGGTCGTGGGCCGCCCGGGCACCGAGACGTCGATCTGGTTGCCGGGCCGGCGCAGCAGCACGGCGAGCACCTCGCCCTTCTGGTCGGAGTCCTCCGCGCTCCCCCAGACCACCCGGCGCCCGCTGCCGAGCACGAGCCGGATCTCGTCGACGCTGGAGACCTCCACGACGTCGACCTTGCGGGCCACGCCGTCCGGCAGGGCGTCGACCACCCGGGCGCCCTCCTGGATCGCCTCCCCCTCGGTGCCCGCGGGCGTGCGCACCAGCGGCAGGTGGCGCGGCCTGTTCTCGTAGCGGCCGAACAGCACGCCCTCGGAGTCCAGGGCGCGCAGCCCGGCCCCCTGGTCGATGACGGCGACCGGCGTGCGCTCGGTGACCGCGATGTGCACGGTGTGCGGCCAGCTGCGGGAGACCTCGGCCTGGCGCACGGCCGGGATCGACTCGACGCGGGCCTCGATCGCGGACAGGTCCACCCGCGCCAGCGGCGTCCCGGTGGGCACCTCGGCGGCGTACGTCACGCGGTCCTTCGCCACGGTGGTGGCGCCCGAGACCGTCGTGCCCCGCACCGTCACGTAGCCGGAGAAGAACACCACCCACGCCCCCGCGGCGAGCACGCCGACCAGGAGCAGGGCCAGCGCGACCCGGCGCACCGTGCGCCAGCGCCCGGCGTTGCGACGCCGCCGGAAGTCCTTGCGGGCTATCCGGACGGTCTCCTCGTCGGGGCCGGTCGAGGACGGTGGGGCGGCCGCACGCCGGCGACGCTCACGCGTCCGCATCCCCGGCCTCCTCCCGCTCCTCGAGCAGGGCCAGCACCTCCGGACCCAGCAGGGTCACGTCCCCTGCGCCGAGGGTGAGCACGATGTCGCCGGGGCGAGCACGCTCGACGAGGTGGCCCGCGGTCGCCGACCAGGAAGGCTCCAGCACGACGTGCGCCGGGTCCAGGGGTACGGCGTCGGCGACCAGGGCGCTGCTCACTCCGGGCTCGGGATCCTCGCGGGCGACGTAGATGTCCATCACGACGACCTCGTCGGCCGCCCCCAGTGCCACGCCCATGTCGTGGCCGAAGATGCGGGTGCGGGAGACCATGTGGGGCTGGAAGGCCACGACGACGCGACCGTCCCCGGCCAGGGACCGGGCCGCCTGGAGGTCACCGCGGATCTCGTTGGGGTGGTGGGCATAGCTGTCGTAGACGCGGACGCCGCCGACCTGGCCCTTGAGCTCCATCCGGCGGCGGGTGCCGCTGAAGGCGCCCAGCCCGCGGGCGAGCTCGGTGAACCCGAAGCCGAGGCGCAGCCCGCAGGCGAGCGCGGCGAGGGCGTCGAGGACGTAGTGGCGCCCCGGGATCCGGAGCGTCACCTCGCCGAGCCTGCGCCCGCGGTCCACGACCGTGAACGTCGAGGTGGAGCCGGCGAACCGGAGCCCCTCGGCGCGGACGTCGGCGTCGGCCGTCTCGCCGACGCGCACGACCGTGTGCCCCCGCTCCACCGCGGTCCGGCCGAGCCGGTCGGCCCCGGGGTCGTCGGCGCACACCACCATGAAGCCCTCGGGGTCGACCCGGTCGACGAAGGTGTCGAACGCCGCCCGGTAGGCCTCCTCGGTCCCGTAGTTGTCGAGGTGGTCGGCCTCGACGTTGGTCACCAGCGCCGCGAACGGCGAGTAGACGAGGAAGGCGCCGTCGCTCTCGTCGGCCTCGGCCACGAAGAGCTCGCCGCTGCCGTCGTGGGCGTTGGAGCCGGTCTCGTTGAGGTCGCCGCCGATGGCGAAGGACGGGTCGGCGCCGCAGTGCTGGAGCGCCACGGTGAGCAGCGAGGTGGTCGTGGTCTTGCCGTGGGTGCCGGCGACCGCGACGACCCTGCGTCCCTGCATCACCGACTCCAGCGCCGCCGACCTCGGCAGCAGCCGCAGCCCGCGTCGCGCGGCCTCGACCACCTCGGGGTTGCTCTCCCGCACGGCGGTGGAGACCACGACGGTGTCGGCGTCCCCGACGTGGGCCGCGTCGTGCCCCACGTGGCAGGTGGCCCCGAGGACGCGCAGCGCCTCGAGCGTGGCCGACTCCTTGGCGTCGCTGCCGCTGACGGTGATGCCGCGGGCGAGCATGATCCGCGCGATCCCGGAGAGCCCGGCCCCGCCGATGCCGACGAAGTGGACGGTGCCGAGCTGGTCGGCCGGGACCAGGGTCCGCGGGACGGGGACCCTCATCGCCGGCCCGCCTTCCGCCGCCGGCCGCCGTCGCGAGCCGCGGCGACGATGATCTCGGCGAGCTTCTCGTCGGCGTCAAGCGGCACCACGTGGGCGGCGGCCGCGGACATGGCGGCGAGGCGCCCGGGGTCGGTGAGCAGGTCCGGGACTGAGCTGGCGACCCACTCCGGGGTCAGGGCGCCGTCGGCGACCATCAGCCCCCCTCCGGCGTCCACGACCGGCCGGGCGTTGAGCGCCTGCTCGCCGTTGCCGATCGGGAGCGGGACGTAGATCGCGGGCAGGCCGACCCCGGACACCTCGGTGACGGTGTTGCTGCCGGCCCGGCAGAGCACGGCGTCGGCGGCGGCGTACGCGAGGTCCATCCGGCTGACGAACGGCACGGTGAGGTACGCCGGCCCGCCCGGCGTCTGCTCGGGGCTCGCCTCCCCCGCCGGCCCCACGATGTGCAGCACCTGCACGCCGGCGGCGGCGAAGGCACCCGCGGACGCCGCCACCGACTGGTTCAGCCGGCGGGCGCCCTGGGAGCCGCCGGTGACCAGCAGCGTGGGCCGGTCGGGGTCCAGGCCGAAGAACGCCCGTCCCTCGGCGCGCAGCGCGTCGCGGTCGAGCGTGCTGACCATCCGGCGCACCGGCAGCCCGACGTAGTGCGCGTGGGGAAGCCGGGTGTCGGGGAAGCTCGTGGCCACGTGGGTGGTGAACCGCGCCCCGAGCTTGTTGGCGATCCCCGGCAGCGCGTTGCCCTCGTGGACCACCAGCGGGATGCCGCGTCGCCGGGCGGCGAGGTAGGCCGGCACCGAGACGTAGCCGCCGAAGCCGACCACGACGTCGGGCTGGAGCCGGTCGACGACCTCGAGCGCGGCCTTCACCGCGCCGCGCAGCCTGCCCGGCGTGCGCAGGAGCTCGACGTTGGGGCGCCGCGGCAGCGGCACGGGCGGCACCAGCTCGAGGGGGTAGCCCGCTTCGGGGATGACCCGTGTCTCCAGGCCACGGGAGGTGCCCAGGGCCGTGATCTCGAGGTCGGGCAGGCGGCGGCGCAGGGCATCGGCGGTCGCGAGCAGCGGCGAGGTGTGCCCGGCGGTCCCGCCTCCCGCCAGCAGGACCCGCCGCAGCGGTGCGGTCGGTGCCATCAACCGCGCCTCGACCGGGCGCTCCCGGCGGAGATGGCGCCGGGCAGCGGCGTGCCCGCAGGCGCCTTACCGCCCCGGCGACGCTCCCCGCGACGGTGGCGCAGCGCCTCGGCGGCCTCCGGCTCGGACCGTGCGAAGCCGACGAGGAGGCCGAGGGCCATCATCGAGGGCACCAGCGCGGAGCCGCCGTAGGAGACCAGGGGCAGCGGGATGCCGATCACCGGCAGCAGCGCCAGCACCATGCCGATGTTGATGATCATCTGGGACATCAACCAGATGGTGACACCTGCGGTCACGTAGCGCACATAGGGGTCGGCGGTGGTGATGGCCAGCCGGATGGCGGCGTACGCGATCGACCCGAACAGGGCCAGCACGAGCAGCGTGCCGATCAGGCCGAGCTCCTCCCCCAGCACCGCGAAGATGAAGTCGGTGTGCGCCTCGGGCAGGCTCCCCCACTTCTGCTGGCTCGCCGAGAGGCCCTTGCCGAAGATGCCGCCGCTGGACATGCCGAGCAGGCCGTGGCCGGCCTGCCAGCCGGCACCCTGGAAGTCCTTGAACGGGTCGATGAAGCTGGTCAGCCGGGTACGCCGCTCCGCGTTGGACGCCGCGAGGTAGAACGCCACCACCGCGACCATCGACAGCGCCACCCCGAACAGCCGCGCCGGCACCCCGACCACCCAGAGCATGCCGAGCAGGATCGCGAACAGCACCAGCGCGGTGCCGAGGTCGTGCTGGACGACCACGAGCAGGGAGATCGCGCCGACGACGGGAGCCACCGGCAGCAGCGCGTGCAGGGGATTGTCGAGGAAGCGCTCCTTCTTGGCGTACACGTCGGCGGCCCACAGGATGATCGAGAGCTTGGCGACCTCCGAGGGCTGCACGGTCAGCGGACCGAGGGCCAGCCAGTTGCGGTTGCCGTTGACCGCGAAGCCGAGGCTGGTCTGGGTCAGCGCGAGCAGGACGACCGCGACCAGCACCGAGGGCCAGGCCAGCCACCGCAGCAGCCGGCGGTTCATCCTGCTGGCGATCCAGGCGGCGGGCAGCCCGATCATCACCCAGGTGAGCTGCTTGAGGAAGATGTAGTAGCTGCTGTCGTGGACGCGGTAGGAGTACACGCTGGAGGCGCTGAGCACCATCATCAGCCCGATCGCCAGCAGCATCGTGGCGGCGCCGAGCAACAGGTAGTAGGAGGTCAGCGGGCGCTCCATCGTGCGCCGGACCGTGGCGACCCACCCTGCGACGCTCGCCCGAGCCGTGGACCGCGCCCTGGACCGGGCGCTCGAGCCGGCCCCGGCCTGCTGGTGCGCCTCACCGGTGACGCTCACAGGGTCCTCCTCGTCCGGCGGCCCGGACCCGGACCCCGGCGCTAGCCGTCCTCGCTACTGGTCCGTCCCCTGCGGTGCACGGCCTCGGCGAAGGCGTCGCCGCGTGCGCCGTAGTTGGCGAACATGTCCATGGATGCGCAGCCCGGGGCCAGGAGAACAGTGTCTCCCGGACGAGCCAGGCTCGCCGCCCCCGCCACCACGCGGTCCATGGGTCCAACTCCTGCAGTCTCTCCGGAGCCGACTTCGATCACGGGCACATCGGGCGCGTGTCGCGAAAGCGCGTCGCGGATCACTCCGGCGTCGCGCCCCAGCAGCACCACGCCCCGCAGCCGGTCGCGCACCGTGGCCACCAGGTCGTCGAACCGGGCGCCCTTGGCCAGGCCGCCGGCGACCCACACCACGGACTCGTAGCCGCCCAGCGAGGCCAGCGCTGCGTGCGGGTTGGTGGCCTTGGAGTCGTCGACCCAGGACACCCCGTCGAGCACGGCCACCTCGGCGATCCGGTGGTTGTCGGGACGGAACTCGCGCAGTGCCGCGCGCACCGCCGCCGGGGGCACCCCGTGGGAGCGCGCGAGGGCGGCTGCGGCGAGGGCGTCGGCCACGTAGTGCGGGGCCGTGGACGCGAGGTCGGACAGCGTGCCCAGCTCGGCGGCCGAGGTCTGGCGGTCCTCGACGAAGGCGCGGTCGGCGAGCACGTCGTCGACGACCCCGAGCATCCCCACGCCGGGCGTGCCGAGGGTGAACCCGATCGCCCGGGCCCCCTCCTGCACCTCGGCGTCGCGGACGAGCTGCTCGGTGACCGGGTCGGCGACGTTGTAGACGCAAGCACGCTGCACGCCGGCGTAGATCCGGCCCTTGTCGGCGACGTAGCCGGCCATCGCGTCATCTGCGTCGCCGCCCTGCTCGGGGCCGCCGGAGTACCAGTCGAGGTGGTCCTCGGCGACATTGAGCACCGCCGCGGACTCCGCGCGCATCGAGTAGGTCCAGTGCAGCTGGAAGCTGGAGAGCTCGACCGCCAGGACGTCGTACGGCTCGGGGTCCATCACGGCCTCGACGAGCGGGAGCCCGACGTTGCCCGCGGCCACCGTGCGCAGGCCGGCGGTGCGCAGCATCGCCTCGAGCATCTGCACCGTCGTGGTCTTGCCGTTGGTGCCGGTCACCGCCAGCCACGGGGCGGGACGCTCGGGGTCGCGCAGCCGCCAGGCGAGCTCGACCTCGCCCCAGATCGGGACGCCGCGCTGCGCGGCCTGCGCCAGCAGTGGCGAGGACGGCGCCCAGCCGGGAGAGGTGACGACGAGGTCGACGTCCTCGGGCAGGGTCGCGGTGGAGCCCGGGCCCAGCCGGATCGTGGCGCCCAGGCTCTCCAGCAGCTCGGCGCGCTCGCGGCGGTCGCCCGCCTCGGAGTCGTCCAGCGCCGTGACCTGCGCGCCGAGGAAGGTGAGGTTGTCGGCCGCGGCGTAGCCGGAGACCCCGAAGCCCGCCACGACCACGCGCAGCCCGCTCCAGTCGCTCGTGCGGCTGAGCTCGTCGAGGTGGGTCACGTGCCGGCCACCCACTCGGCGTAGAACACCCCGAGGCCGGCGGCGACGAAGATGCCCGCGATCAGCCAGAACCGGATCACCACGGTGATCTCCTCCCAGCCCAGCATCTCGAAGTGGTGGTGCAGCGGCGCCATCCGGAACAGGCGCCGGCCCTTGGTGGCCTTGAAGAACCCGACCTGGAGGATCACCGACAGCGTCTGGATCACGAACAGCCCGCCGAGCAGGGCGAGCAGGAACTCGGTGCGGGTGAGCACGGCGAACCCGGCCAGCGCGCCGCCCAGGGCCAGCGACCCGGTGTCCCCCATGAAGATCTTGGCCGGCGAGGCGTTCCACCACAGGAAGGCGAAGCAGGCCCCGGTGATCGCGGCGGCGATCACGGCGAGGTCCAGCGGGTCGCGCACCTCGTAGCACTTGGGCCCGGCCGCGCGGCCGCACCACTGGTTGTTCTGCCAGATGTTGACCAGCGTGTAGGCGCCGAAGGTGAGCACCGATGCTCCGGCGGCGAGCCCGTCGAGGCCGTCGGTCAGGTTGACCGCGTTGCTGGACCCGGCGATCAGCAGCCAGATGAACAGCACCAGCACCACCACGGGCAGCGTGAACGTCTCGGGGTCGCGGATGAACGAGATGGCGTGCCCGGCGGGGGTGTTGCCGCGGGAGTCCTCCAGCCAGGGCGAGAGCGAGAGCCAACCGAAGATCAGGGCGATCAGGGTCTGGCCGATGAACTTCGCCCGGCTCCGCAGCCCGAGGCTGCGCTGGCGGGAGACCTTGATGTAGTCGTCGAGGAACCCCACCGTGCCGAGCCCCACGAAGAGGAACAGCAGCAGCAGGGCGGAGGCACTCGGGGTGTTGCCGGTGATGAAGGTCGCGAAGAAGTAGGAGACGACCGAGGAGAGCACGATCACCAGCCCGCCCATCGTGGGCGTGCCGCGCTTGGTGTGGTGCGTGGTGGGGCCGTCGTCGCGGATCAGCTGGCCGTAGCCGAGGTTGGCGAGGACCCGGATCGCGTAGCGCGTCCCGACCAGCGTGAGGATGAGGGACAGGCCGCCCGCCAGCAGTACCGCTCTCAACTGCCGGTCTCCTCTCCCTGTTCGTCCCCCGCCAGCATCTCGGCCACGCGCTCCAGCCGGCCGGACCGGGACGCCTTGACCAGCACCACGTCCGGGCCGGCCACATTCTCGCGCAACCACTCCCCGGCCCGTGCGGTGGTCTCCACGTGGCGCGTCGCGGTCGTGTCGCTGCCCGAGTCGACCAGGGCGTCGTGGATCCCGCGGGCGCCCTCGCCCACGACCACGACCACGTCGATCCCCAGCCGGGCGGCGAGCCTGCCGACGGCGCGGTGCTCCTCCTCCGCGTCCGCGCCGAGCTCGCGCATCTCCCCGAGCACGGCGACGGTACGCCGCCCCGACCGCTCCCCCATCCGCGCCAGGGTCGCCAGTGCGGACTGCATGGAGTCCGGGTTGGCGTTGTAGGCGTCGTTGACCACGACCAGCCCGTCGGCCCGTTCGTGCAGCTCCATCCGCCAGCGCGACAGGGCGTCGACGGCGCGCAGGCTCCGGGCGACGGCGTCGAGCGGGACGCCCGCGGCCAGCGCGACCGCGGTGGTGGCGGCGGCGTTGACGGCCTGGTGCTCGCCGAGCAGCTGGAGCGCGACCCGCTCGCTGCGCCCCTCCGAGGCGAGGGTGAAGCTGGGGCGCCCCAGGTCGTCGACCTCGACGTCCTCGAGGCGTACGTCGGCCCCGGCGCTCCTGCCGAAGGTGCGCACCCGGGCGGTCGTCCGGCTCGACATCGCCGACACCCGGGGGTCGTCGGCGTTCAGCACGGCCGTGCCGTCGGGACCGAGCGCGTCGACGAGCTCCCCCTTGGCCGCGGCGATCTGCTCCTGGCTGCCGAACTCGCCGAGGTGGGCCTTGCCGACGTTGAGGACCAGGGAGATGTCGGGCGGGGCGATCGAGCAGAGCTCGGCGAGGTGGCCCAGCCCCCGGGCGCCCATCTCCAGCACGAGGTGCCGCGTGCGCTCGTCGGCCCGCAGCACGGTCAGCGGCAGGCCGAGCTCGTTGTTGAACGAGCCGGCGGTGGCGACGGTGTCCCCGGCGTCGGCGAGCACGCGGGCCAGCATGTCCTTGGCGGTCGTCTTGCCCTGCGACCCGGTGATCGCCACCACCTGCAGCCCGGTCCCGGCGTGCCGCAGCCGCTGGAGCACCCGTCGGGCGAGCTCCTGGAGGGCCGCGCGGGTGTCGCCGACCAGCACCGTGGGCAGCCCGGTCGCGCGGGTGCCGAGCACCGCCGCCGCACCCCCGTCGAGCGCTGTCCGCGCGAAGTCGTGGCCGTCGACGTGCTCGCCCTCGAAGGCAGCGAACAGCCCGCCCTGCTCGGGGGCCCGGCTGTCGATGAAGGCGCTCCCGGTGACCATCTCGGATCCGGTGGCGTCCACCACCCGGCCGCCGACCAGCTCCGCGACCTCGGCGAGGCTGAGCGGGATCACGCCGATTCCCCACGATCGGCCAGGGCGGCGCGCAGCTCGTCGCGGTCGTCGAAGGGGTGCACGGTGCCGGCCACCTCCTGGCCCGTCTCGTGGCCCTTGCCGGCCACCACCACGGTGTCGCCGCTGCGGGCCATGGCCACCGCGTGCCGGATCGCCTCCCGGCGGCCGGCCACCTCGCTCACCTCGGCCACGTGCCGGGAGGAGGCACCGGCCGAGCGAGCCCCGGACAGCAGCGCAGCCCGGATCGCGGCCGGGTCCTCCGAGCGCGGGTTGTCGTCGGTCACGACGAGCACGTCGGCCATCCGGGCGCCGATCTCGCCCATGACCGGGCGCTTCCCGGTGTCGCGGTCGCCCCCCGCGCCGATGACGAGGATCAGGCGCCCCTCGGTGATCGGCCGCAGCGCGGCCAGGGCGGCCTCGACCGCGTCGGGCTTGTGGGCGTAGTCGACGACCGCGAGGAAGTCCTGGCCCGCGTCGACCTGCTCCAGGCGGCCGGGCACGCCCCCGCCACGAGTGATGCCGCGCGCGACCAGCCGGGGGTCCAGCCCCGCCTCGCCGGCCAGCGCGACCGCGCACAGCGCGTTGGACACGTTGAACGCCCCGGTCAGCGGCACCCGCGCGGGGATGCGCTCGCCCTCGGGGGTGACGACCACGAAGCTGGAGCCGGCGGGCTCGAGCTCGACCTCCTCGGCGCGCCAGTCTGCCTCCGCCCCGTTGGCCGAGAACGTCACCATCGGCACCGACGCCTCCTCGAGGAGCCGGCGCCCGAAGGGGTCGTCGACGTTGGTCAGCCCCCGGCGCGAGCGCTCGGGGGTGAACAACGAGGCCTTCGCCGCGAAGTAGTCCTCCACGTCCGCGTGGAAGTCGAGGTGGTCGCGCCCGAGGTTGAGGAACGCCGAGACGTCGAACACCACCCCGTCGACCCGTCCCATCACCAGCGCGTGGCTGGAGACCTCCATGGCGCAGGCCTGCACCCCCCGCTCGACCATCACGGCGAACAGCGCGTGCAGGTCCGGGGCCTCCGGGGTCGTCAGCGACGTCCGGACGTCCTCGCCGGCGATCCGGGTGCCGACCGTCCCGATCACGGCCGCCGGCACCCCGGCGGTGGTCAGCCCGCCCTCCAGCAGCCGGGTCGTGGTGGTCTTGCCCTGCGTGCCGGTGGCGGCCATCAGGGTCAGCCGGTGCGCCGGCTCGCCGTACAGCCGTGCGGCCAGCCAGCCGAGGACCGAGCGCGGCTCGGGCAGGACCAGCACCGGGACGCCGGGGTCCGCGAGGAGGCGCGCGCCCTCCGGGTCGGTCAGGACCGCCACGGCGCCGGCGGCCACGGCGTCGGCGGTGTACGTCGCACCGTGGGCCCGTGAGCCGGGCAGGGCGGCGTAGACGTCACCGGGCCGGACCCGCTGCGAGCTCAGCGAGAGCCCGGTCACCACCGGGGTCGCGGCGGGGGCCCGCCCGGACTCTCCGGCGGGGGGCACCACCTCGGCACCCGTCCAGTCGCGGACCTCGGTGAGCGGGGTCCGGGGCGGGTCGCTCGGCCGGGTGGGACCGGGTGCGACCTGTCGCTGCCCCTCGTCGTTCTGCTCGACCACCACGTGAGGCTATCGACCGGCCCGATCGGCGTGCGGACCCCACTTGATCGGCAGGTCCGCGGGCTTCGTGCCGGTCGGGGGGACGGCGTACTTCTGCAGGACGTAGCTGAGCACCTTGCGGAACGCGGGTCCGGCAGTGCCACCGCCGCTGGCACCGGCGCGCGGCTTGTTGATCATCGCGTAGACGGTGAAGCGCGGCTTGTCGGCCGGCGCGAACCCGGCGAAGGACACCGCGGTGCTGCCGTCGTAGCACTTGCACTTGTCACCCACCTGCTGGGCGGTGCCGGTCTTGCCCGCCACGCGGTAGCCGGGGATGCCGGCTCCGGGGGCCGTGCCGACGTCGGGGGTGGTGACCAGCTCCATCATCTGGCTGGTCTGCTCTGCCGCCTCGGCGCTGACCACCCGTCGGCGCTGGGCCACCTCGGTGCCGACCTCGTTGCCCGCGGAGGTGGCCATCCGACCCTCCACCAGGCTCGGGGTCACCAGCTCGCCGCCGTTGGCGATGGTGTTCACGGCCGTGGCCATCTGCAGGGCGTTGACCGAGAGCCCCTGGCCGAACGAGACCTGGGCGAGGGTCAGCTCCGACCAGGCGCTGGGGGGAAGCAGGATGCCCCGGGTCTCACCCGGGAGCCCGACGTCGGTGCGACGGCCGAGCCCGAACCGGTCGAGGTAGCTCCACAGCTCCTCGGAGCTGAACTTCGAGGCCGCCATGGCCGTCCCGATGTTGGAGCTGCGGGCGAGGACGCCGGCCAGCGTGAAGCGGATCAGGCCGTGGTCGAACCAGTCGCCGATCTTGCGGTCGAGGACCGGCAGCTCGCCGGGCACCTTGATCCGCGTGGTCGGGGTGACCTTGCCCGCGTCGAGCAGGGACGCCGCGGTGAGCACCTTCTGCACCGAGCCCGGCTCGTAGACGTCGCTGAGCGCCCGGCTCGAGAGCTGGTTGGCCGGCGACTTGTCCGGGCGGTTCGGGTCGAAGGTCGGGTAGTCGGCCAGGGCGAGCAGCTCCCCCGTCCGGGAGTCGAGCACGACCACGGCGCCCGACCGCGCCTGGGCGGACTGGACGGCCTCCCGCAGCACGCGCTGGGCGTACCACTGCACGTCGCGGTCGATCGTCAGCCGGACGTCCTTGCCGTCGACCGGGTCGAGCCGGGTGTTGTCGCCCAGCGGGATCCGGTTGCCGCCGCCGACCTCGTAGCTCTCCTTGCCGTCCTTGCCGGCCAGCACCTTCTCGAAGGTGCGCTCCGCCCCGGCCAGCGGCTTCCCGTCGTCGCCGAGGAAGCCGACGAGGTTCGCGGCCACGTCGCGGGCGGGGTAGGTGCGCACGGGGTCGGGACGGGTGTCCACGCCGGCGTACTCGCGCTGCTCGAGCTCCTCCATGACCGTGGTGGCCAGCGTCGAGGGCACCCTGCGGGCGACGTAGACGAACCGGGTGTCCTTCTTGGTCAGCCGCGCCAGCACGTCGAAGTAGTCGAGGTCGAGGCGCTCGGCGATGATCTTCGCGATGGCCTCGGCGTGGGAGGACGTGCGCGTGGGGTCGGCCACGATCATCAGCCCGGCGATGGACTCCGCGAGCGGTACGCCGTTGCGGTCGAGGATGCGGCCCCGCTCGGCGGGCAGGTCGATCGACACCACCCCGTCGGCCTGGGCCCGCGAGGCGTAGGCCTTGGAGTCGATGCCCTGGAGCTGGAAGAGCCGCGCCCCGAACAGGGACAACAGCATCGTGATGACCAGGAGGCCCACCCTCAGCCGCAGGTGGCTGGAGCCACGCAGGCTGCCCGATCGCCTGGGCTGGGAACGTGTCAAGGAGTTGCTCCGGGGTCGGCCGTGCGGGTGCTGGAGTTCTTCCTACCGCCTTCGCGGGTCCCGGTGGTGGAGGCGGCAGGAGTGTCGGGGCCCGAAGGTGCGGCGGCCTCGCCGTTCGCGGTGGCGCCGGCGCCGGCGCGGGTGTCGGTGGTGGCGGGGGCCTTCGCCTTGACGATGATCGTGCGGCGCTTGATCGAGGCGGGCTTCTCGGCCGGGAGCGGGTTGATCCGTACGGCGTCGCCGGAGGTGGCCGGTGCCGGCTCACCGAGCACCCGCCCGTCGCTGAGGCGCACGAAGCCGGGCTGGGACGGCGCCACCATGCCGAGCTTCTTGGCGGAGATCGCCAGCCGCTGGGGGTCGCGCAGCTCGTCGAGCTCGAGGTTGAGGGCCTGCTCCTTGGCGGTGAGGTCGTTGACCTGGTGCTGCAGGGCCGTCGCGGTGAAGGAGGACTGCTGCATGTGGGTGTTGAACATCAGCAGGCCCACGACGCCGCCGGCCAGCATCGCCAGCACCAGCACCGCGAAGGGGGTCCGCGCCGCCTGGGTGCGGCCCAGGGACCGCGCCGGGACGACGGTGAGGCGGGCCCGCTCGACGGCGGCCTCGGCGAACCGGGGGACGCGGGCGCGGACCCCGGAATTCGACCCGGACTTGGGCGGGCTCGTCAAGGTGCTCATGCTGCTGTGTCTCCCCGGTTGGTGTTGACGCGTTCGACGGCGCGGAGGCGGACCGATGCCGCGCGCGGGTTCTGGGCGATCTCTTCGGCTTCTGCCTTCTCGGCGCCACGGGTCAGGCTGCGCAGCGGCGGCTCGTGGCCGGGCGGCACGATGGGCAGGTCCGGCGGCAGCTGCGAGGTGGTGCCGGCGACGAAGGCCTGCTTGACGAGCCGGTCCTCCAGGGAGTGGTAGCTCATCACCGCGAGGCGCCCGCCGACGCCGAGGGCCTCGATCGCCGCGGGGACGGCCCGGCGCAGCACGCCCAGCTCGTCGTTGACCTCGATGCGCAGTGCCTGGAAGGTGCGCTTGGCCGGGTGGCCGCCGGTGCGGCGGGCCGGCGCGGGGATCGTCTCGCGCAGCAGCTCGACCAGCCGTGCGGAGCCGGTGAACGGCGCGGACTCGCGGGCCCGGACGATGGCCCGCGCGATCTGCCGCGCGAACTTCTCCTCGCCGTAGGTGCGCAGGATCCGGGCCAGGTCGGCGACCGGGTAGGTGTTCAGCACGTCTGCGGCCGTGAGACCGGCGCTGTCGTCCATCCGCATGTCGAGGGGCGCGTCCTCGGCGTAGGCGAAGCCCCGCTCGCGCACGTCGAGCTGCATCGAGGAGACGCCGAGGTCGAACAGGATGCCGTCGGCCGAGCCGATCCCCAGCCCGGCGAGCACCTCGGGGATCTCGTCGTACACCGCGTGCACCAGGGTGGTGCGACCCTCGAAGGGAGTGAGCCGGCTGCCCGCCAGCTCGAGCGCGTGGGGGTCCCGGTCGATGCCGATGAGCCGTGCCCGCGGGCAGCGCTCCAGCACCGCCTCGGAGTGGCCGCCGAGACCCAGGGTGGCGTCGACGAAGACCGCGCCCGGCCGCTCCAGCGCGGGCGCCAGCAACGCGACGACCCGGTCGAGCAGGACCGGGACGTGGGCGGGAGTGGTCATCGTCGAAGGTCGCCTAGTTCCCCAGCCGGACCAGCACGGCGAGGAGTACGGCGACCACGCAGGACGTGGCCCCGGAGAAGGCCATGACAGCCAGCGAGTCGCGGGCCTCGTGACGGACCCGGCGCGCCGGTGTGACGGCGCCGCTCATCGGGCTGCTCATCGGGCTGCTCATCGGTTCGACCCCCAGGAGTGCGGTGTGGTGCTACGTCGTGATCGGCGATCGCAGGGCCAGGTTCTCCGTCCGCTCACTGCCCGGGTTGGAGGGGAAGCGACCCATCTGACACCGGGGAAGGTGCGTCAGAGGGATCTGGGAGGAGCGGACGCGAGCCTCGCCCTGCGATCACCGATGTGGAGTTGTGCTGTGTGGCCGGTCGCCGAGGCGGGGGCCGATGCGGGGCCGCCGGTCAGAAGCCCGGGAAGATCTCTTCCTGGAGGTTGGCGAAGGCCTGTTCCTGGTCGGAGGTGTAGGAGGCCCACGAACGCGGTTCCCACACCTCGATGCGGTCGTAGACCCCGATCACCACGGCGTCCCGGTCGAGGCCGGCGTACTGCCGCAGCTCGGGGGTGACGGTGACGCGGCCCTGCTTGTCGGGGACCTGCTCGGAGGCCAGCGCGAAGAGCATCCGGCCGTAGGCCCGCAGCCGGGCATCGGTCTGCGAGGCGTTCTGGAACTTCTCGGTGAACACGGCGAAGTCGGCCTTGGTGCGGATGTCGAGGGCGTGCTCCTGGCCTCGGGTGATCACCAGGCCCTCCTTCATCTCGTCGCGGAACTTCGCCGGGAGGAAGAGGCGCCCCTTCTCGTCGAGCTTGGGGGTGTAGGTGCCGGAGAACATGCCCTGCTCCCCTCACCCAAGAACCGCCTGGTCCCTCCACTGCGCTCCACTTTACTCCACAACCCCCCACGGTCAACCACTTTCACACCACTTGGCTCCCCTTTTCGCCACGATCCCGCTCCCCCGGGGCTCAGCTGCGTCTCCTCGACGACGGGACCGGATGTGGTGCGATGCGGTTCACTGGTGTCGGGAGCGCCCCTCGTCGGCGGCCGAGCCGGGCGGGCGGACACGTCGACGGGAGCTTCCCGGGGCCAGCGGTGGGGAGAAGTGGGGCAGACGGTGGAGAGAACGGATCAGGCGGCTGCCGGCGGCGACGTCGACGAGGTGCGAGCGGTCGCGGAACGCATCCACGCCAACATGGCGCGCGTCATCGAGGGCAAGCCCGAGATCGCCCGCTCGGCGCTGGTCGTGCTGCTCGCCGGAGGACACCTGCTCATCGAGGACGTGCCCGGGGTGGGCAAGACGATGCTGAGCAAGGCCCTGGCCCGCTCCATCGACTGCACGGTCCGACGGATCCAGTTCACCCCGGACCTGCTGCCCTCCGACGTCACCGGGGTCTCGGTGTTCAACCAGGACACCCGGCAGTTCGAGTTCCGGCCCGGTGGGATCTTCGCCAACGTGGTCGTCGGCGACGAGATCAACCGCGCGAGCCCCAAGACCCAGTCGGCCATGCTCGAGTGCATGGAGGAGGCGCAGGTCACGGTGGACGGCACGACGTACTCACTGGAGTCGCCGTTCATGGTGATCGCCACCCAGAACCCCATCGAGATGGAGGGCACCTACGCGCTGCCCGAGGCGCAGCGCGACCGCTTCATGGTGCGGCTGTCGATGGGCTACCCGGTGGAGTCGGCCGAGATCGCGATGCTGTCGGCGCGAGACGCGGTCAGCCCGCTGGAGGAGCTCGAGCCGGTCACCGACGCCGCCGAGGTGCGCAAGCTCATCGAGGTGACCGCCAACGTGCACGTCTCCCCCGTCGTCCAGCAGTACGCCGTGTCGCTGGCCACCGCCACCCGCCGCTCGCCCGACCTCCGGCTCGGCGCCTCCCCGCGCGCCACCCTGCAGCTCGTCCGCGCCGCGAAGGCGTGGGCGGCGATGCAGGGGCGCGAGTACGTGCTGCCCGACGACGTCCGCGACCTCGCTCCGCAGGTGCTGCCCCACCGACTGCTGCCGACGATGGAGGCCACGATGAGCGGGCGGACGACCACCGCGGTGGTCGACCACGTCCTCCAGAGCGTGCCCGTCCCCTCCGCGGGCCGCGGCTGAGGCCCGGCGGGACGGGTCCGGGGAGGTGAGGGGATGCGGAACCTGACAGTCCGCGGCCGCTGCTTCCTCGCGGCCGGCCTCGCCGCCGTCATCTGCGGCGTGCAGATCGGCGAGCGCGACTTCGTGCGCATCGGGGTGCTCGCGATGGTCGTCCCGGTCCTCACCTGGCTGCTGCTGCGCCGCACCGACCGCGACGTGTGGGCGCGCCGCAACCTCAGCGAGCTCCAGGTCGAGGCCGGCGAGACCGCGACGGTGGTCCTCGAGGTCGGCAACGCCGGTCGCCGCACCGGCCTGCTGCTGATGGAGGAGGAGCTGCCCGAGGCCCTCGGGGAGTCGCAGCGGTTCGTCGTGGACCCGCTCCAGCCCGGCGAGACCACGACGATGGAGTACGCCGTGCTCACCGAGCAACGCGGGCGCTACCCGGTCGGGCCGCTGCGGGTGCACGTCGCGGACCCGCTCGGGATGGTCGACCTCGTCCAGACGGTCCCCTCCACCGCCTCGATCCTGGTCACGCCCCGCACCGAGCCGCTGCCCCAGATCGCCCTGACCGGCCGCTGGGCCGGCGCCGGCGACAACCGCACCCGCGACCTGCTCGGCGGCGGGACCCCGGACGTGACCATCCGGGAGTACCGCCTCGGCGACGACCTGCGCCGCATCCACTGGCCGAGCAGCGCACGGGTCGACGAGCTGATGGTGCGCCGCGAGGAGCAGCAGTGGCAGTCGCGGTGCACCCTGCTCGTCGACAACCGGCGCATCTCCCACCGCGGCTACGGCGCGGACTCCTCGATGGAGGCGGCCGTGCGCGCCGCCGCCTCGATCGTGCGCCACCTCGCGGCAGCCGACTTCGAGGTGCGCCTGGTCAGCGCCTCCGGTGAGTCCTCCGCCCACGGCTGGCACCAGGGCGACCGGGGCGCGACGGTGCCGCAGCAGCTCGAGCGCCTCTCCCTGATGGGGATGACCCGCCGCGAGCAGCTCTCCACGGCCTGGGTCGACGACACCCACCAGGGCGGGATGATCCTGGCGGTGCTCGCCCACCTCAACGGTCCCGACCGCGCCCTGCTCGGCGGGCTCGCGTCGGCCGGCGCGTCGGCGCACGCGCTGGTGCTCGACGTCTCCACGTGGGACCGCTCGGGCCGGGTGGAGGCGCCGGCGACCGCCCAGCTGCGCAGCGCGGGGTGGAAGGCGACCACCCTCGAGCGCGGTGGGTCGCTGGCCGCGGCCTGGCAGGAGCTGGGCCGATGAGGCTGCGCGACTGGCGTCCCGGCGCGGCACTGCTGTGCCTGCTCCTGGGGTGGCTGGCGCTGTTCTCCTGGAGCGGCATGGTCGTGCAACCGCGCCGCTTCCTGGTCCCGGTGCTGGTCATCGGGCTGCTCGTCGCGCTCCTGGGGTCGGTCCTGCGACTGCTGCGGCTGCCGGCGCCGGTGGTCGCCCTCGCCCAGGCGCTCGTCGCGGTGCTGGGGCTGGACACCGCGTTCGCCCGGAGCGAGACGCTGCTGGGCGTCGTACCGACTCAAGCCTCGCTGCGGGAGCTGGCGTACGTCGTCGGCAACGGCGCCGCCAGCCTGAACCACTACGCCGCGCCGGTGAAGGACAACCCGACCCACACCGCCGCGCTGCTGGCGGCCTGCGGCCTCGCGGTCGTGCTCGCCGTCGACGTCCTCGCCCTGGGGCTGCGGCGACCGCCGCTCGCCGCGCTGCCGCTGCTGGTGGCGCTCAGCGTGCCGGTGAGCATCCTGGTCGAGCCGCTGGCGCTGCCCGTGTTCGTCGGCACGGCCGTGCTGTTCATGCGTCTGCTCGCCACCGAGCACCTCGACCGGCTCGGCACCTGGGAGCGGACCAGGCGGCGCGCGGGCAGCCCGGCGCTGGGGACCCTGTGGCAGGTCTCGGTCGTCGCCGTGCTCCTCGCCCTGGTGGCCGCTCCGCTCGTGCCCGTGGCCGACCTGCTCGACCGGGAAGCGGGGCCGGGCAGCGGCGAGGGGTCGGCGAGCGGTGGCTACGAGCTGTCGGTGGTCAACCCCTTCATCCGGTTGCGCCGGGACCTCGTCGAGCAGACCCACACCCCGCTGCTCTACGCCCAGACCGAGGCCCGGTCCACGTCGTACGTCCGCACCACCGTGCTCGACGAGTTCGTCGACGAGGAGTGGCGACCCTCGCCGCGCCAGCTGCCGCGCGAGAACGACGCCGACGGCGTCTTCCCGAACCCGCCCGGGCTCGCCCCGGGGGTGGGGGGTTCCGAGGACAGGTGGTCCTTCGAGTTCGCCCCCCAGTTCAGCAGCACCTGGCTGCCGCTGCCCTACCCGATCCGCAGTCTCGACGTGCCCGGCAGCTGGCGCTACGACTCCCGCACGCTCGACGTCGCCTACACCGGCGGCGGTGCCGTCAGCGGGCTGACCTACGACGCGACCGGCTTCACGCCCGCGCTCACCGCCGACCTCCTGAAGTCGACCGTCAGCGCCCCGACCTCGGTGCGGCGCCCGATGACGCGACTGCCCGAGCAGCTCCCCGAGGTGATCCGTACCCGCGCCAAGGAGGTCACCCGCGGGGCGGACAGCGACTTCGCCAAGGCGGTGGCGCTCCAGGACTGGTTCCGGCAGGACGGCGGCTTCCGCTACTCCCTGCAGCAGCGGGACGGCTCGGGGATGGAGCTGCTCGCGGCGTTCGTCACCGACGACCGCGTCGGGTACTGCGAGCAGTTCGCGGCGGCGATGGCCACCATGGGCCGGGCACTGGGCATCCCCTCACGGGTGGCGGTGGGGTTCCTCGACGGCACCGCCGAGCCGGACGGACGCATCCTCTACACCAGCGACGACCGTCACGCCTGGCCGGAGATGTACTTCTCCGGGGTGGGCTGGGTGCGCTTCGAGCCCACACCGAGCCAGCGCGCCGGAGCGACGCCGCCGTGGACGCGGCAGGCCGCGACCACTCCGGAGGCCACGGACGCACCCAGCGCCCAGGCCAGCCCGCGGGCCGTGCCCCTGCCCGAGCAGGCCGCGGGCGAGGGGGCGACGACGGGCGGCGACGGCGCCCGGGTCCCGTGGCGACCCGTGCTCGGCGTGCTGGCACTGATCGCCGCGGGCCTCGCGCCCTGGCTGGTGCGGCGCCTGCAGCGCCGGCGGCGGCTGGGCGCGGCCGACCCGGTGCACCTGGCCGAGGGCGCCTGGGCGGAGCTGCGGGCCACCGCCCTGGACCTCGGGCTGGACTGGCCCGAGCGGCGCTCCCCGCGCGAGCAGGCGCGCCGGGTGACGAGCCAGGTGGAGGCCGACGAGCAGGACGTGACGTCCCTGGAGGGGTTGCTCGTCCGCGTCGAGCGGGCCCGTTACGGGGTCCCGGAGGAGGGGGCGGTCGCGACCGCCGATCCCGAGGTGCGCGCCGAGACCGTCAGGACCGTGCAGACCTGGCGTCAGGCCATGGCCGGGAGCCCGCAGCGCCGTTCGCGCCGGGCCGGCCGCCTGTGGCGGGGTCGCCTGTGGCCGATGTCGCTGTTCCGGGGCCGGGAGCGCTGAGCCGGAAGCGCCGGATTCAGTAGCCCTGGTTGCGCCGGCGGTCCCAGCGCTGCTCCATGCGCTGCATGAACGTGCCCTGCCGGGGGGCCCGGTTGGCGGGGCGGCGGGGCTCCTTGCCCGGACCGCGACGCGCGCGACGCTGCTTGCCCGAGCGGCCACCCTGGATCACGTCGAAGCGGTGGGGGTGGTCGTCGAAGTCGAAGAGCTGGTCCTCGCTGGCGCGCCGCTGCGGCCGGGGCGTGTCGACCCCGCCAGGCCGCCAGGCCCAGGGTCGCCGAGGCGAGCATGACCACGAACCCGAGCACGCCGAGCCAGATCTGCTGGCTCATGGCGCCGCCCATCAACATCGCGATGCCGAGGACGAAGACGCCGGCCGCCGCGAAGGTCCGCATCCGCGCCACGCGCTCGATGGAACTTCCCCGCAGGGTCGAGACGAACTTGGGGTCCTCCTGGGCAAGCGCCTGCTCCATCTGCTCCAGCAGACGGAGCTCCTCTTCGGAGAGCGGCACGGCTTCCTCCCGCGATGAACGGTTCCCTCTCACGAGTCTAGGCAGGCCCGCCACAACGCGGTAGACGGGATCAGGAAATCGGGGACTATTTCTTCCAGGCGGGTGCCGGTGGTGTTCACCGGCGCTGCTCAGGGCGGTTCTGCCAGGCCGCTTTCAGGGCCGCTTTTCAGGGCCGGTCGCCGATGAGCAGGGTGGCCCGGCGTACGGCGCCCCTCCCGAACCGCAGGGCCGCCGCATCGGTGGCCCGGTCGGCCTCCTCCCACCCGCGGTCGCGCGCCCCGAGGACCAGCTGACGCTGGACCTGGTCGCGCGGCACGAGGCCCTCGACGCGGACGCCCACCAGCCGGATCCGGGCGCGCTGGAGCCCGAGGGCGTCGAACAGCGCCGAGGCGGTCGCGTGGATCTCGCCGGTGGCGTCGGTCGCGTCACCCAGCGTCCGGGACCGGGTGATGGTGGTGAAGTCGGCGAAGCGCACCCTCAGGGTGACCGTCCGGCCCGCGACCCCGGCAGCGCGCATCCGGCCGGCCACCTTGGTGGAGAGTCGCAGGAGCTCTCGCAGGACCACCGAGCGGTCATCGGTGTCGCGACCGAAGGTCTCGTCGGCCCCCATGCTCTTGTCGGGCTCGTGCTGGGGGCGCCGGGGGGTGATCGTGCGGCGGTCGGTGCCCCAGGCGAGGCGGTGGATGTGGGTGCCGGCCGCGACGCCGAGGCCGCGCTGCAGGGTGGGCAGCGGGGTGTGCGCCACGTCGCCGACGGTGCGCAGGCCGAGCCGGTGCAGCTGCTCCCGGGTCTTCTCCCCCACGCCCCACAGCTCGCCGACGTCGAGCGGGTGCAGGAACCCGGTCACCTCCCGCGGCGGCACGACGACCACCCCGTCGGGCTTGGCCCGCCGGCTGGCCAGCTTCGCCACCGAGACCGAGCCGGCCACCCCGACCGAGCAGGTGACCCGTTGCTCGTCGGCCACCCGGGCCCGGATGTGCTCGGCGATCCGCAGCGGGCTGCCGAGCCGACGGACGGCGCCGGAGACGTCGAGGAAGGCCTCGTCCATGGAGACGGCCTCCACCAGCGGGGTGACCTGCCGGAAGATCTCCATCACCGAGGAGGAGACGGTCTCGAAGTCGGCGTAGTCCGGTGGGAGGACGACCGCGTCGGGGCACATCCGCCGGGCACGGGTCATCGGCAGCGCCGAGTGGACGCCGTACCGACGGGCCGGGTAGTTCGCCGCCAGCACCACCCCGCGGTGTCCTCCGCCCACGATCACCGGCACGTCGGCCAGCTCGGGACGGTCGCGGATCGCCACCGAGGCGAAGAACGCATCCATGTCGACATGCAGGATCGGGCAGTCGCGCGAGCGGTCCGAGGTCATCCTCGTCCCCCGGGGTTGTGCCGTCCGGAACCACGGGGGCGCCCAACCACCCCTGCGCTCGTGCCTCGCTCCGGGGGGCCAGTCCCATCCACGGTCGCCCCCGTGGCCCCGGACGGCACGTCACGGGGGGCGGCGCGGTCGTCGGACCGCGCGAGACGGTGCCCGTCAGGTCTAGCGAGTGGCGACGACGTGCAGCTGGCTGGCGAGGGTGAGGTACTCCGGGCGCTCGGAGGCCGCCCGCTCCAGCTCGAGCAGGGCCGCGCTCGCTCCCGGCTCGAGGTCGAGCAGGGAGGAGGGCACCAGGTCGGCGAAGACCCGGATGCCGTGGCGGCTGCGGATGTCGAACCCTGCCCGCTCCAGCAGGCCGGTGACCTCCTCGACGGTGAACCGGTGCTCGTGGCGGTGGTCGTGCCGCTGCTCGGGCCGCGGCTCGAGCCGGGAGTCGGTCGGCTCGCCCGCGAGCAGCTCGCGGGCCTGGTGGAAGTGACCGGCCATGGCGCGGGCCAGCACCGCGGCGTGACGCTGGCCGACCAGCAGCGAGAGCGCGCCGCCGGGCCGCAGCACCCCGGCGATGGAGTCCAGGGCAGCGGCCGGGTCCTCGACCAGGCCCAGCACCCCGTGGCACAGGACCAGGTCGACCCCACCGGAGGGCGCCAGCTCGCGCAGGTCGCCGAGGTCGCCCTGGAGGCCGACGACCCGGTCGGCCACGCCCTCCTCGTCGGCCCGCCGCGCCAGCGCAGCGAGGGCGTCGGGGCTGGGGTCGACGACGGTGACGCGGTTGCCCTGCGCGGCCACCCGGACGGCGAACCCGCCGGTGCCGCCGCCGATGTCGAGGACCTGCTGCTCCCCCCGACCCGCGAGCACGGCGTTGACGGCGTCCCAGACCACCGCGGTGCGGGCGGCGGTGCGTCGTTCGAGGGGTCGGTCCATGGCCGCCACCCTAGTGGCCTGTCCCTCCAGCGCCTGCGCAGTCATCCTGCGCTCCCGGGGCTGCGGTGCCACAGCTTGCGGGCGACGTCGCCGGTGACGGTGCCCGGTGACCCGCCGGCCGGCTTGATGTCGGCGTACGGCGACATCCGGAACCCGCTGGTGTGCACCATCACCCGGCTCGGCGTCCCCGCCCCGGCTCCCCCCGAACTGTCCGAGTCCGCGAACCCGGAGGGCACCCGCGCCATCTCCGCGTGCACGGCTGCCATCCCTTCGGCCCGCCACAGGTCGCTGAGCCTGCCGAGGTCCCAGGCGCCGGTCGCCCGCAGCGACACCCCGCGCCGACCGGTGCGGCGCAGCTCTCCGCGGACGACGAGCAGCCAGGACCCGAAGACCGTGGCGGCGTAGGGGCCCTGCACGTCCTCGAAGAACGTCGCGTCGACCGGCCCGGTGGCGTCGTCGAGGGTCAGGAAGACCACCCGGCGCCCCGACCGGATCGGAGGGGTCTGGGTGGCGACCTTCACCCCGGCCACGAGCAGCTCGCTGCGGCTGCGCGCGGAGAGCAGGTCGGTCGAGCGGGTGATGCCGAGCTGGTCGAGGAAGGCGGCGTGGAAGTCGACCACGTGCCTGCTGGCGTCCAGGCCGAGGATGTCCAGCTCGGCGCGCACCCGGTCGGCGTCGCTCATCTCCGGCAGCCCGCTGGACACGGTCTGCTCCGGGCCGTCCCCGAGGTCGAGGGTGAGCTGGAACGAGCTGTCCCCGGCCGCGGACCGGTTCGCGCCGCGCGCTGCACCGGGACGGGACAACCCCCGCGCCCGGGTGGAGGCCGCCCGGTCGGCGGCGCGGCGCAGCCGGTCGAGGTCGCCGACCTCGAGCAGCAGGTCGCGCCGGGTCACCCGGCGGCGGCGTCCGGCGCCGCTCCCCCCGATCCCGTGGACGCTGTCGAAGGCGCCGGCCTGCACCAGCCGCTCGACCACCGGCCGGGAGACCTGGGTCCGCTGCCAGAAGTCGGTCAGCGAGGCGTAGGGAGCGCCCTCGCGAGCCGCGACGATCCGGGCCACCTCGGCCTCGGTGATGCCCCGGACCTCCTCCAGGGCGATCCGGATGCCGTAGCCGTGTCCCATCCACGGCGCCTCGTCCTCGAGCCCGGCGGGCAGCTTGGCGTAGATCCCGCCCCGCCTGCGGTAGCGGCCCAGCTCGGCCACCGCCTCCTCGGGCACGAGCTCGGGGGCGGTCTCGGCCAGCCTCTCCACGGTGTACTCCCGGCCGCTGGCGTTGACGTCGAGGCCGAGGACCGCGATGCCGAGGTGGCGCGCGTCGTCGAGGAGCAGACGCTTGGGATACATCCCCGGGTCATGGGTGAGCACCCCGGAGAGGAAGTGGGCCGGGTAGTGCGCCTTGAGCCAGGCCGACTGGAAGGTCGGCAGCGCGAACGCGGCGGCGTGGGCCTTGCAGAAGCCGAAGGAGCCGAAGGACGCGATCACCGACCAGATCTGCTCCACCACCGGCAGCAGGTAGCCCCGGCCCAGCGCCCGCGGGAAGAACCAGGCCTTGGTCTCGGCCATGCCGTCGGGATCGCCCAGCGCCCGGCGCCATTCGTCCCCCTCGGCCAGGGTGCAGCCGGTGAACTGGGCGATCATCTCGATCACCTGCTCGTGGAAGACCACCACGCCGCGCGTGCACTCCAGGATCGGGCGCAGGTCGTCGTGGAGGTAGCGGGCGGTCCGCCACCCCTGCTTGACCTCGAGGTAGGGGGTGATCATGTCGCTCTTCACCGGCCCCGGACGGAAGAGCGAGATGTCGGTGATGATGTCGGCGAAGTCCTCGATCCCGGACTTGCCGACCAGCTCGCGCTGCCCCGGGGACTCGATCTGGAAGACGCCGAGGGTCTTGGCCGAGGAGATCATCGTGTAGGTCGTGGGGTCGTCGAAGGGCACCTGCTCCTGGTCGTCGAGGTCCACCTCGTGGCCGTCGACCCGCTCGATCTCCGCGACGGCGTGCGCCATCGCCGACTGCATCCGGATGCCGAGGACGTCGAGCTTGAGCAGGCCGAGGTCCTCGACGTCGTCCTTGTCGAACTGGCTCATCGGGTAGCCCAGCGAGCTCTGCTCCACCGGGGTCCGGTCCAGGAGGGTGCGGTCGGAGAGCAGCACCCCGCAGGGGTGCATCGCGATGTGGCGCGGCAGGCCGTCGAGGCCCTCCACCAGCCGGAAGAACAGGTCGAAGGTGCCCCACTCCCCGGCGGCGGCCTCGCGGGCCATCCCGGTGGCCCGCAGCTCGGGCAGGTCGCGCAGCGCCAGCCGGGCGTCGCGGGCCCGGATGTGCGGGAACGCCTTGGCGATGGCGTCGATCTCGCCCATCGGCATGCCCAGCGCGGCCCCGACGTCCCTGATCGCGTGGCGCACCCGGTAGGTGTCCATCATCGAGACGGTGGCGCACCGGTCGGTGCCGAAGCGCTCGAGGATCGCGTCGTAGACCTCGAGCCGGCGAGCGGACTCCACGTCGATGTCGATGTCGGGCAACGAGCGCCGCAGCGGGGAGAGGAACCGCTCCATCAGCAGGTTGTGCCGGATCGGGTCGACCCCGGAGATCCCGAGCAGGTAGTTGACCAGGCTGCCCGCCCCCGACCCGCGCGCCGCGCTGCGGATGCCGAGGTCGCGGACCAGCCCGGTGACGTCGCCGACGGTGAGGAAGTACGAAGCGAAGCCCAGCTCGTCGATCGTCCGGAGCTCGTCGTCGAGCCGCTTCCAGATCCGCTGCCGGGGAGCGGAACCGTAGCGCCAGCCGATCGCGGCCTCGCACCTCTGCCGCAGCGCCCGGTCGGCGGGGCTCTCCCGGCCGAGAGTGGTCGACCACCCGAGCGCGGTCGGAGCAGCACCGGCGACCTCGAACTCCGGGAAGTGCACCTCCCCGATCCCCAGGTCGGTCCGCGGGTCGAGCACGCACTGGTCGGCCACCGCCCGGGTGGCGGCGAGCAGCTCGGTGGCGCCCCGGGCGCCGCCCTCGGCCAGACCGGCGTAGCGGCAGATCTCCTCGGCGACCTCGTGCATCTGCTTGCCGGACTTCAAGAACCCCTCGGCGTTGCGGCGGTCGAGGTGGCGCACGTCCATCGGCACCAGGCGACGGGTGGCGTCGAGCACGTCGATCGTCGGCGCGTCCAGCCGGTCGGCGTAGCGGACCGCGTTGGAGAGCACGGTCGGCACCGCGACGCCCCCGCGGCCGGAGCGTGCCAGGCCCGCCATCCGGGCGGCGTGCGGGGAGGAGCCGGGCCCGGAGCCGGGCAGCCGGTGGGAGACGACCTCGGCGACGAGCTGCTCGGGCCCCACCAGGTCGAGCCAGCGGCGGAGCACCTCGGCGCCGAGGTCGTCACGGCGCAGCGTGGCCGCCCGGCCCAGCTCCGAGGTCGGTCCGAGCAGCACCTTGACGTCCCGTCCGGCGACGTGCTCGGCCACGAGCTCGGCGGTGCACACCGGGGTGCCCCGCTCCCCGGCGTGGTGGGTGGCCGAGACCAGGCGGCACAGCGCCGCCCACCCGGACCGCCCGCTGGCCAGGAAGATGACCCGGGGCAGCCGCTGGTCCCGGGTCGCCCCGCCGCGGACGGGGGTGCGCGGCGCGGCTCCGGGACGGCCCCGCACCCCGGTCGTCGGCGCGGAGAACGCCAGGTCGACCCCGAGGATCGGCCGGACGCCGGCGGCCATGGCGGCCTTGACGAACCGGACCGCGCCGTAGGTGCCGTCGCGGTCGGTCAGGGCGAGGGTGTCCATCTCCTGCTCGACCGCCCGCTCGACGAGGACGTGCGGATGCGAGGCGCCGTACCTCAGCGAGTAGCCCGACGCCACGTGGAGGTGCACGAAGGGATCGGTCACTGCCGGCCCCTAGGCGACGCGGATCGGGACGTGCTCGGTCAGCCCGAGCGCGCCCTCCACGAGCGCGAGGAACCGGTCGGCGTCCCGGACCAGGTCGTCGGCCTCACGCTCGGTGACCGCGCGCCGCGACCCCGCCTCCGCAGCCGCCCGCTTGCCCGCCCCGGCAGCGAAGAAGCCGGCCCACTCGGCGAACTCCGGGGCCACCTCGGCCAGCAGCACCCAGGCGTTCTTCTGCCGCCGGCGGGCGGGCCGGGTCGGCCTGGCCCGGGCGGCCAGCAGCGCGGCCGTCGCCCGCAGTGCGGAGACGTGGGCGTGGGCGTAGCGCTCGGGCACGCTGCCGCTCGTGATCGCCTCGCGCAGCGACTCCGCCGACCGCTCGAGGTAGGAGTGCGTCGCCGCCGGCAGGAAGGCCGGCGCGCTCATCTGCTGTGTCATGACCTCTCCCCTCTCAGTCGATCGCCCGGACGAGCTGCCAGCTGCCCTCGGACCAGCTGAAGACCAGGTCGAAGACCCCGAACCCGGGGTCGTGCTCGGGGGACTGGAAGGCAGCGACCCTTCCCCTGGCTGCCGCCACCCGCCACACCTCGCGCTCCCGCAGCAGGTCGGTGTCGACGCCCGCGGGCTGGTCGGCCGTGCGCCGGGTCCACCAGGCCCCGGTCTCCACCCAGTGCGCGACCACTTCCCGCACCTGCCACAACCGTCCTCGCCACAGGAACTGGTCGGGGTCCTCGTCTGCGCCCTTGCGCACCTCCACCGGGTCGTCGTAAAGCCGCACCGTCTTGCTCCTCACTGATCATCTGCAGCCGTCGACCCCTGTCGGCGCCCCGGTGGAGGATGGGGGTCGAGGTCACCCTCCACCGAGGCGGTGATCGAACACGTGTTCGAACAACCTCAAGGTACACCGCCGGTCCGACAGCCCGTCAAGAGCGGATCCACAGGGGTTCGCTACGTTGCGACCATGAGCGACGCGAGCACCCGGCAGCCGCCCGAGAAGCAGCCCGGCGAGCACCCGTCGGTCACCCGGTTCCGCGAGGAGCTCGCACGCCGCGGCGGCACCGGCCGGGTCGTCGTGCTCCCCGACTCCGTGCACACCGCGAGGCTCGCCGCGGAGGCCCTCGGCTGCGAGGTCGGCGCCATCGCCAACAGCCTGCTGTTCGACGCCGACGGGGAGCCCCTGCTGCTGCTCACCAGCGGCGCCCACCGCGTCGACACCGGCCGGGTCGCGGCCGAGCTCGGCATCGACCGGCTGGGCCGCGCCACCCCCGAGTTCGTGCGCGAGCACACCGGCCAGGTGATCGGCGGCGTCTCCCCGATCGCCCACCCGGTGGGGCTGCGCACGCTCCTCGACCCGTGGCTGCGCTCCCACGACGAGATCTGGGCCGCTGCGGGCCACCCCGCGGCGGTGTTCAGCACCACCTACGAGGAGCTCCGGTCGATGACCGGCGCCGACGAGCTGGAGGTCGAGTGAGGACGGGCACCGAGATCTGGATCAACCCCTCGTGCTCCAAGTGCCGCACCGCGAAGGCGGAGCTCGACGCGGCCGGGGTGGAGTACACCGAACGGCGCTACCTCGAGGACGTGCCGACCGCGGCCGAGCTCGCCGAGGTGCTCGACCGGATGGGCCTGCAGCCGTGGGACATCGCGCGCCCCAAGGAGACCCGGGAGGCCGGCATCGACCTGCCCCGTGACGAGGCGCACCGCGAGGACTGGCTGGCCGCGATGACGGCCCACCCGCGCACGATCCAGCGCCCGATCGTCACCGCCGCCGACGGCACCACCGTGGTGGCCCGCGATCCCGGGACGGTCGCCGACGTGGTCGCCCGCTCCTCCTGAGTCCTGGGTGGCGGCCTGGGGCTGGGGGTGGCGGATGTGCTTCCCGGCTCTGCCCCGGACCCCGGGCGCCGCGGGACCGCGCCGCCCGATGCACGGAGAGCGGCACCGGACTTCCCGGACAGGGTTCATGGGCGATCCCTGACGTTTCGGGGTGAAGCATCGCCCCGAAACGTCAGGTTTCCCCGGCCAGCCGGGGAAACCGGCACCCACCCGTAGGGTGACCGCCATGGCACGCGTGGCAGTCGTGGGGGGCGGGTTCGGCGGGCTGGCGAGTGCGGCGCGGCTCGCGAAGAACGGGCACGAGGTCACCCTCGTGGAGGCCGGGTCGCGGCTCGGCGGGGCGATCGGCTTCGTCGAGCAGGACGGGTTCCGCTGGGACGCCGGCCCGACCCAGACGCTGCTCCCCGCCGTGCTGCGCGACCTGTTCCGCAAGTCGGGCCGGCCGCTGGAGAAGGAGCTCGAGCTCGTCGCGGTGGACCCGGTGCGCCGCCACCTGTTCGAGGACGGCTCCGAGGTGGACCTGCCCGGCGGCAGCCGCGCCGCCCAGATCGCCGCGTTCGACGAGGGGCTGGGCAGCGGAGCCGGGGCTGCCTGGGCGGCGTACGTCGACGCGTTCGCCGACGACTGGGAGACGCTGCGCCGCGACTGGCTGGAGCGCCCCTACTCCCCCGAGCTCGCGAGCCGCCACACCAAGGCGCTGCTGGCCACGAGGCTGACCCTGCACAAGCTGCTGGGCAAGACCCTCAAGGACGAGCGGCTGCGGGAGGTGGCGGCCTTCCCGATGCTGCTGGAGGGCCACGACCTGCGCAACGTGCCCGCCTGGATGGGGATGTGGAGCTACGTCGAGCAGAACTTCGGGGCGTGGACCGTCGCCGGCGGCATGGGCGTCCTGGCCGACGCCCTGACGGCACGGCTCCAGACGCGCGGGGTCAGCGTGCTGCTCGACACCCCCGCGCTCGACATCGAGCGGTCCGGCGACCGCGTCGTCGGAGTGCGTACGCCGCACGGCGCGGTCGAGGCCGACCAGGTCGTCGTGGCCGTCGACCCGCGCCGCCTGCCCGCCCTCGCCCCCCTGGTCGCCCGCACCATGCCGGCGATCCCGCCGGTGATCTGCCACATCGGGCTTGTCGGCCCCGTGCCCGAGCTGCCGCACGAGGTGGTGCTGCACGGCGACCCGCTGCTGGTCGTCCGCACCGGCGGACAGGCGCCCCCGGGGGCCTCCGCCTGGACCGTCCTGGGCCGCGGCCGGCTCGCCGAGGACGTCGTCACCGCGCTCCACCGTGGCGGGCTGCGCGTGCGCGACCAGGTGGAGGTCCGCGTCGACCGGTCACCGCGGGAGCTCGTCGAGCAGTGGGGCGGGTCGCCGTACGGCGTGCTCTGGCAGGGCCGCAGCACGGTGACCCGGCGGCTCGGCCCGACCACGCCCCTGCCCGGCGTCTACCTGGCCGGGGCGCACGCGACCCCGGGCGCCGGGCTGCCGTCGGTCGGTCTGTCCGCCGCGCTCGTGGCGCAGTCCATCGGTCCGGCGTAGCCCGAGGCTCAGGCGTTGAGCGAGAGCGCCGCGAAGATCTCCCGCGTCGCCTTGGAGCGGTTCAGCGTGTAGAAGTGCAGGCCCGGCGCCCCTCCGTCGAGGAGCGCGTCGCACAGCTCGGTGGCGATGGCGATGCCCTCGGCGCGCAGCGCTGGCGGGTCGTCCTTGAGCGGGACCAGGCGCTCGAGGACCTCCTCGGGCATCTCCCGGCCGGAGAGCTCGACCATCTTGGCCATCGAGCCGAAGTTCAGCACCGGCATGATGCCCGGGATGATCGGGATGTCGACGCCGGCGGCGTGCGCCCGCTCGACCAGGCCGAAGTAGTCGGAGGCCCGCAGCACCATCTCGGTGACCGCGAACTCCGCGCCCGCGTCCTGCTTGGCCTTCAGCACGGCGACGTCGTCGTCCAGGCTCGCCGCGTCGCGGTGTCCCTCGGGGAACGCCGCCACCCCGACCGAGAAGTCGTGCTCGCGCCGGATGAACGCCACCAGCTCCGAGGCGTACTCCACGCCCCCCTCGGTCGAGACCCACGGGGTGCCCGGACCGTCCGGCGGGTCCCCGCGCAGGGCGAGCACGTTGCGCACGCCCGCCTCCTCCAGCGACCGCAGGATCCGGGTGATCTCGTCGGTGGTGTGGCCCACGCAGGTCAGGTGCGCCATCGGCAGCATGGAGGTCTCGCGGGCGATCCGGGCGGTGATCGCGATGGTCCGGTCACGGGTGGTGCCGCCGGCGCCGTACGTCACCGAGACGAACGTGGGACGCAGCGGCTCCAGCTCGCTGATCGAGCGCCAGAGCACCTCTTCGCCGGCCTCGTCCTTGGGCGGGAAGAACTCGAAGGAGAACGACCGACCGCCCTGCCGGAGCAGGTCGACGATGCGCGGTGGCCCCTCGGACATGCCGTCGAGGATACGGGTCTACCCTCGCCGGGTGACCCCGCAGCACGCAGGATGGGACGCCGCCTGGGACGGCGCCGGCTTCCGCGACGACATCGAGTCCACGCTGCAGCAGTTCGTCGACTCCCAGGCAACGTGGCTCGACGAGCTCGGCCCGGACGCGCACCGGCTCGTCGAGCACGCCCGCACCAGCATCTCCGGCGGCAAGCGCTTCCGTGCGGCGTTCTGCTGGTGGGGCCACCACGCCGTCGCCGAGCCGACGGACCCCGTCGACGTCGCCGGCCTGCTGCGCGCGTGCGCGTCCCTGGAGCTGCTGCACGCCAGCGCCCTGGTGCACGACGACTACATGGACGCCTCCGACGTACGCCGGGGCCGGCCGGCCGCGCACCGCGCCTTCGAGCAGCTCCACCGCGAGCAGGGCTGGGCCGCCGGGGCCGAGCAGTACGGCGCGGCCGCCGCGATCCTCCTCGGCGACCTCCTGCTCAGCTGGTCCGACGAGCTGCTGCGCACCTGCGGCCTGCGTGCGGACCGGGTGCTCGGGGCGCTGGGCTACTTCGACCTCACCCGCAGCGAGGTCGTCGCCGGGCAGTTCCTCGACGTCTCGGCCCAGGCCCGCGGGGCGGCCGACGTCGACACGGCGATGACCGTGCTGCGCTACAAGTCCGCGAAGTACTCCATCGAGCGCCCGCTCCACATCGGCGCCGCTCTCGCCGGCGGTGGCCCCGAGACGATCCGGCAGCTCACCCGCTTCGGGCTCCCGCTCGGCGAGGCCTTCCAGCTGCGCGACGACCTGCTCGGCGTCTTCGGGGACCCGGAGGTCACCGGCAAGCCCGCCGGCGACGACCTCGTCGAGGGCAAGCGGACCGTGCTGGTCTCGCTGGCGCTGGACGCCCTGCCGCCCCGTGACGCGGCCCTGCTCGACGCCGCCCTCGGCACCGCGCTCTCCCCCGGGCAGGTCGAGGAGCTCTGCCGCCTCATCGACGCCTCCGGGGCGCGCCTCCAGGTCGAGGCCGTGATCAGCGAGCTCACCGACCGCTCCCTGGCCGCCCTCGACGCCGCCGACATCACCGAGCGCGCCCGCCAGGTGCTCGCCGGGCTGGCCGCGGAGGCCACCCAGCGGGCGGTGTGAGCGCGCGCGTTTCACCGGGTTCACCTGAGAAACACTCGCTTCCCCTGCTTTGCAGAGCGGGGGAAGCGACCCCTTACCGGGTGAACCCGGGAAACCTGGGGCCCGTGTGACTACAGCGCGATCGCCTGCGCCCGGCGCTTGACCTCCGAGCCGCGGTTCTCGCGCAGGGCGTCGATGGGGCGGCCGGGCAGGGAGTCGTCGGCGGTGAACAGCCAGGTGAGGATCTCGCGGTCGTCCCAGCCGCCGTCGGAGAGCAGGGTCAGCAGGCCGGGGACGCCCTTGACGATCTCGCCGTCCATCAGCAGCTCCGCGGGCACCTGCTGGCCCGCGCCGGGGGCCGGGACGGCCGCGGCGAGCTGGTGCTCGCGGATCAGCTGCCGGACCTTGCTGACGCTGACGCCGAGCTCGGCCGCTGCCCCCTTCCAGTCCAGCCAGTCGCCGACCAGGGCGGCCAGGTCGTCCTCGGAAGCGTCCTGCGCGGGGTCCTGCACGGGGGGTTCGGTGGTGTTCTCGCTCACGGCCCCATGGTGGCACCACGCTCGGCGCCGCCGCGCACCTGCCGGGATCGGACACCCGCAGCCTCTATTGTGAAGGGCCAAGTCGGGACTCCTTCCCCGCCCGATCCTGGAGGACATCGTGGACCGCACTGCCGACGCGCTCATCGGGCGCGTCCTCGACGGCAGGTACCGCGTCGGTCCCCAGGTCGCCCGCGGCGGGATGGCCACCGTCTACGAGGCCACCGACCTGCGCCTCGACCGCACCGTGGCGGTCAAGGTCATGCACGAGGCGCTCGCCGACGACGACGAGTTCGTCGCCAGGTTCCAGCGCGAGGCGCGCTCCGCGGCCCGGCTCTCCCACCCCAACGTGGTCGCGGTCTTCGACACCGGTGACGACCACGGGACGCTGTTCCTGGTCATGGAGTACGTCCCGGGCCTCACCCTGCGCGACCTGATCCGCAAGGAGGCCCCGATGCCGCCGGCCCGCGCGCTGGCGGTCATCGAGCCGGTGCTGCGCGCCCTCGCCGCCGCCCACGACGCCGGCATCCTGCACCGCGACGTCAAGCCGGAGAACGTCCTGCTCTCCGACGACGGGCGGGTCAAGGTCGCCGACTTCGGCCTCGCCCGGGCGATCAACTCCGAGACCCAGCACACCGCGACCGGCGGGGTGCTCATCGGCACGGTCTCCTACCTCTCCCCCGAGCTGGTGGTCAACGGCCAGGCCGACGCGCGTGCCGACGTGTACGCCGCCGGGGTGCTCATCTACGAGATGCTCACCGGCCACAAGCCCCACCAGGCCGACAGCCCGATCCAGGTCGCCTACAAGCACGTCCACGAGGACATCCCGGCCCCGTCGGCGTCCACGCCGGGCATCCCGCCGTACGTCGACGCGCTGGTCGCCCGCGCCACCGCCCGCGACACCGCGCACCGGCCGGCCGACGCCCGGGTCCTGCTGCACCAGGTCCGCCGCGTGCGCACCGCCCTCGACCACGGCGTGGCCAGCGACCCGGACCTGGTCGCCGACCTGACCCCCACGATCCCCGTCGGCGGCCCGCGCACCCCCGCGGGCGCGCTGCCCGAGGACATCGTCGAGCCCCACGACCTGGCCGACCTCGCGGAGCTGGCCGACGACGGCTACGGGCACGACGACTACGGGGACGACTACGGCTCCGACGCGGTCTTCGACCAGGAGCGCCACGTCCGCGTCCTGCCCCGGCCACGGACACCGGGCGGCGGCGCGCGGGGCCCGATCGCACCCGTGCCCGGCCGCTCCGCCGTACCCCCGCGCCGGTCGCGCCGCGGGCCGGTGCTGCTCGCCGTCGTGCTCGCCCTGGCGGTGCTCGCCGCCCTGGCCGGCTGGTACCTCGGCGTCGCCCGCTACACCTCCACCCCGGGCGTCATCAACCTCAGCCAGGCGGCAGCCCGGGTCAAGCTCGACAAGGCCGGGCTCTCGATGACGGTCAAGGACAAGGCCTGGTCGGAGACCGTGACCAAGGGACACGTCATCTCCACCGATCCCGCCCCCGGCGAGCGCGTGCGCGAGGACGGCACCGTCGGGGCGGTCCTCTCCCTGGGCCCGGAGCGGCACAAGGTGCCCGACGTCCGCAGGCAGTCGCTCGACGACGCGCAGCAGGCGCTCCTCGACGCCAAGCTGGAGTACGGCGAGCGGGTCGACCGCTTCCACGAACGCGTCGCCGAGGGCAAGGTCATCGGGACCGATCCGAAGATCGGCACCCCCCTGCGCCGCAATCGCGCGGTCGACGTGATCGTCAGCAAGGGCCCCCGCCCCATCAAGATCCCCGACCACACCGGCAAGCCGGCCGACCGGGCCACCCGCGCCCTGGAGGACCTCGGCTTCGAGGTCGAGGCCACCGAGGTGAACAGCGACGACGTGCGCGAGGGCCGCATCGTCAGCCAGAGCCCCGACTCCGGCACCGGCCAGAAGGGGGACACCATCTCGCTGGTGGTCTCCAAGGGGCCCGAGATGGTGGAGGTCCCCGAGGTCGTGCGGATGGGCTTGGGCGCGGCCACCGAGCGGCTGGAGAAGGCGGGCTTCAAGGTCAAGGTGCGCCAGGCGAGCCTCTACATCGGCGTCCAGTACGTCGTCTCCACCGACCCCGCCGGCGGCAGCAAGGCTCCCAAGGGCAGCACGGTCGTCGTCAGCGTGGTCTGAGGCGTGGCGGCGCCCAGCGCGCCGCGCCGACAACTCCTGTCACTTCCGTCACACCAGTCACACTGGTAGCGTCGCCGAGCGCCACGCTGCGGAACCATTCGGGGTTCTGGTGGGGGGAGCACCATGGCTGTTCAGGACACGGAGACCCACGTGCCCCATGCCCGACGTGCGCTGGCCCGCGTCCGGACCGGACTCCCCCGCGTGAGCGTGGTGGTCGTCGTGGCCGTGGCGGCGGCCCTGCTGCCCGCGACGGCGGAGGCCAAGCCGTGGCCCGGCCACCCGGACCGCTCGATCGTGCGGCACACCGTGCGCCCCGGCGACACCGCCACCGGACTCGCGGTCCGCTACCACGCCTGGACCGACGAGCTCATCCGGCTCAACCGCCTGGGCTCCAAGGGCCGGCTCCACCGCGGCCAGGTGCTGCGGATCCCGGTGGTGGTCTCCGCCGCGCGTCGCGCCGGAGCCAAGGCCCATCCCCGCAGGCACGTCCAGCCCCGCAAGCACGTCCGCAAGCACACCCGGGCCCACCGTGCTCCCCGGCTGCACCGCACCACCCCGCCGCGCGGATGGCGCCACCACACGATGAGCCGGGCACAGGTGCGCAGGCTCGTCGCCGCCACGGCCCGGCGCTACGGCGTACCCCCGAAGCTCGCGCTCGCCGTCGCCTGGCAGGAGTCGGGCTGGCAGCAGCGCCGCGTCTCCTCGGCCGGCGCGATCGGCGTGATGCAGGTGATGCCCGACACCGGGCGCTGGATGCGGTGGTACGTCGGCCGCAAGCTGCGCCTGCGCGACACCCACGACAACGTGCTCGCCGGCGTGATGACGCTGAAGGTGCTGCGCTCCTCGACGATGCGCGACAACCGCGCGATCGGCGCGTACTACCAGGGGCTCGGCGCCATCCGGGAGCACGGCTACTTCAAGGACACCAAGCGCTACGTGCGGTCGGTGCGGGCCCACGAGCGCCGGATCGCGCGCACCGGCAGCCCGGTCTGACCTGACCCGGGAGCCCGTCTAGGCTGCGCGCATGCCCGCGGCCTCCCCGTCCCGCCGGGTCACCCTCCTCGCCACGCTCGCCCTGCTGGGCATGACCGCGAGCTGGGGCTCGACGTTCTTCCTGATCCACGACCTGCTCGAGCGCGTCCCCGTCGTCGACTTCCTCGCGGTGCGGTTCACGATCGCCTCGGCCGCGCTGCTGCTCGTCGCGCCACGGGCCATCGGCAGGCTCTCGGCGGAGCGCCGCCGGCACGCGATGGTGCTCGGCGGGCTCTACGGCGTGGCGCAGATCCTGCAGACGGCGGGGCTGGCCCACACCGCGGCCAGCATCTCCGGCTTCATCACCGGGATGTACGTCGTGTGCACTCCCCTCTTCGCCGCCGTGCTGCTCCGCACCCGCATCGGGGCGATGACCTGGCTGGCGGTGCTGCTCGCGGTCACCGGGCTCGGCGTACTCACCCTCGGCGACGTCTCGGCCGGCCTCGGGCTCGGGTACGGCGAGGCGCTCACCCTGCTCTCCGCGCTGCTCTACGCCCTGCACATCGTCGGCCTCGGCGCGTGGTCGACCCCGCGCGACGCCCTGGGCATGTCGGTCGTGCAGTGCCTGGTGATCGCGGCGCTCTGCTGGGTGGCCGCGGTCCCGGGCGGGGTGGTGCTGCCGTCGACCACGCGCCGACTGGGCCTCGATGGTCTACATGGCGCTCATCGCCGGAGCCGCCGCGATGCTCGGCCAGACCTGGGCGCAGGCGCACCTGCCACCCACCCGGACCGCGATCATCATGAGCATGGAGCCGGTCTTCGCCGCCTTCTTCGCCGTCCTGCTCGGCGGCGAGTCGGCGACCGGACGGATGCTGGTCGGCGGGTTGCTGGTGCTCAGCGCCATGCTGATCGTCGAGCTGGTGCCTCGGCGGCGGATCGAGGCGGAGGTCCCGCACATCGCCGTCTGAACCAGACCGGATACTGGACTCTCGGTCCGTCATCCGGACAGGCACGGCTTACGCTCGGCGCCATGGTGATTGTGATGGCACCCGGGGCGACGGAGGAGCAGATCGCCCACGTCACCGAGCGCGTGGAGGAGACCGGCGGCCAGGCGTTCGTCAGCCGCGGCGTGGTCCGGACGATCATCGGGCTCGTCGGCGACATCGAGTCCTTCCACGGGCTCAACCTGCGCAGCATGCCCGGCGTCGCGGCCGTGCACCGGATCTCCGACCCGTACAAGCTGGTCAGTCTCCAGCACCACCCCGACCGCTCCACCGTCCACGTCGGCACGGGCGACCGGCAGGCACACATCGGCCCCGACACGTTCACCTTCATCGCCGGGCCGTGCGCCGTGGAGTCCGCCCAGCAGACGCTCGAGGCCGCCGAGATGGCCAAGGCCGCCGGCGCCACCCTGCTGCGCGGCGGGGCCTTCAAGCCCCGCACGTCCCCCTACGCCTTCCAGGGCCTGGGCCTCGAGGGGCTCGAGATCCTTGCCGACGTCGGCCGCGCCACCGGGCTCCCCGTGGTCACCGAGGTGGTCGACGCGCGCGACGTGCCCGCGGTCGCCGAGCACGCCGACATGCTCCAGATCGGCACCCGCAACGCCGCCAACTTCGGCCTGCTCCAGGCCGTCGGCGGCTGTGGCAAGCCGGTGCTCCTCAAGCGCGGGATGAGCGCGACGATCGAGGAGTGGCTGATGGCGGCGGAGTACGTCGCCCAGCGCGGCAACCTCGACGTCGTGCTCTGCGAGCGCGGCATCCGGACCTTCGAGCCCAGCACGCGCAACACCCTCGACATCTCGGCCGTCCCCGTCGTCCAGGCGACCAGCCACCTGCCCATCCTCGTGGACCCCTCCCACGCGGGCGGGCGGCGCGACCTCGTCGTACCCCTCTCCCGGGCCGCCATCGCCGTCGGCGCCGACGGGATCATCGTCGACGTCCACCCCGATCCCGAGCGCGCCCTGTGCGACGGCCCCCAGGCCCTGCTCGGCCCGGAGCTGCGCGCCCTCGCCCAGGCGGTGCGCCGCCTCCCCGCCACCGTCGGCCGCCGCTGACCCACCGCCCCCACCTCCCCCCGGACCACATAGTCCGCGACGTTCCGCATGCCCGGACGGGCGAACGACCTGCGAAACGTCGCGGACTATCCGGAATTCGGGTGGCGGTGGAACGCTGACGCGGGGGCCCGGATCCCACTAGCGTCGGGCCATGCACCGTCCCACGACGATCCCCGAGGGCCTGGTGGTGGAGCTCTCCCGCGGGAAGGTCCTGCCCGGGGCCTCGGCGGAGGCCGATCGCTGGATGCGGATGCTGGACGAACGCGCCGACGAGTGCGTCGCGACCCTCGACCGGGAGCGGATGGCCGTGGAGATCATCTTCCGGCTGCGCGAGGGCGAGGACGACCACCTGTTCTGGGTGACGATCCGGGGCGAGGACGGCGCGGGCATGGACACCTCCGAGCACGCGATCGACCGTGACCACGAGGCCCAGGCCCGGCGTACCAAGGAGCCCGGCTGGGTGGAGGCCGAGCCGCAGGTGCTCCTCCTGCCCGACCCCGTCCGCAGAGCCGTGCTCGACTGGGCGCTGCGCCCGGAGCCCAGCGGCCCAGACGCCGACAACGCGGACCCCGGCGCCCCCGAGGGTGCCGGGTGACCGGCGAGACCCCGGCGGCCCCCGAGCCCGGGGACACGCTGGCACTCGAACGGGTCGTCTTCTTCACCGATGCCGTCTTCGCCATCGCGATCACGCTGCTGGTGATCGAGATCCGCCTGCCCGACGGCCTCACCGACGCCTCCGGCACGGCCGTGCGCGAGGCGCTTGTCGAGCTGCTCCCCAAGATCCTCACCTACGTGCTCAGCTTCGTGGTGATCGGTCTCTACTGGCTGGCGCACTGGCGCCGGTACGCCGTCATCCACGCCGTCGACGAGCAGCTGGTCCGGCTGAACCTGCTGCTGCTCGGACTGGTCGCGTTCATCCCGTTCCCGACCGCCCTGCTCGGGGAGCACGGCGACCAACCGGTGGTGGTGGTGATCTATGCCTCGGTGATGGCGGCGGCCGGACTCGCGGGCGCCCTGTCCTGGGTCTACGCGCAGCGGCACGACCTCGTGCACCATCGGCACAGCCGCCAGTGGATGAGGCTGACCACGGCGCGTGCGCTCAGCGTGCCGGTGGTCTTCGCCGCGAGCCTTCCGCTCGTGCTCATCCACCCCTACATCGCCGAGGTCTCCTGGGCGCTCATCATCCCCGTGCAGTGGCTCATCGTCCGCCGACTTCCGCAGGAGGAAGCATGACCTCGACCCCGACGACGTCACCGGACACCGGTTCACGGGTGGGCTGGTCCCGCATCGTCCTCTTCTTCGCCCTCGCCTACGCGCTCCCCTGGACCGTCTGGCTGTCCTCGACGGCTCAGGACCACGGCCTCATCGGCTTCCGGATCCCGACCGGAGTGGCCCTGTGGACCCTGATGGTCCCCGTCCTGCTGGTCACCGCCGTCACGACCGGGAGGGCCGGCCTGCGACTGCTCCTCGCGCGCCTCGTCCGCTGGAGGGTCGGTCCCCGCTGGTGGGCCGTCGCCCTGCTGGGACCCGTCCTTCTCACGGCCGTCTCATGGGCCGTGGGGCGCCTGTTCACCTCGATCCCGGTGGGCACCGAGATGGGGCTGGCGGCCGCGGGGGGCTACCTGGTCTTCGGCGTGCTCCTGTTCGGGCTCACCGAGGAGGCCGCCTGGCGCGGCACGGCGCTGCCGTGGCTGGAGACCCAGCTGGACCCGCTGACCGCCGCGCTCGTCCTCGGCGTTGCCTGGGGATGTTGGCACGCACCGCTGTGGTGGGTGCCTGGCAGCAGCCAGGCCGGGTGGCCCTTCCTCGGCTTCGTCGTGTTCGCCGTCGCCGAGAGCGTGCTGCTCGCCTGGGTGTTCGGCAACGCGGGCGGCAGTGTCCTGGTCGTCGCGGTCATGCACGCCGCCACGGACGCCTCCCTGGCCTGGTCGGGCGTCCTCGTCGCGGGCGATGCCGCGTTCTGGGTGACGTGCGCGGTCTTCGTCGTCGCCGCAGCGGTGGTCGCGGCCCGCACCGGACCAGGACTGGTACGCCGTCGATCGACAGCCCCCAGCTGACCGATCACCCGGTCTCGACGACCCGCGCGAGCACCTTGGCCGCGGTCTGCACCGCGGCGAGGTCGACGTCGAGGTGGGTGAGCAGGCGGACCTTCGTGGGGCCGACCGCACCGACCAGCACGCCCTCCTCCCGGGCGGCGGCGACCACGGCCGCCGCGTCGGGCACGTCGACCACGACGATGTTCGTCTCGACGGTGGCCGGGTCGGTCCCGCACGCCTCGGCGAGCAGCCGGGCGTGGTCGTGGTCCTCGGCCAGCCGGTCGAGGTGGTGGTCCAGGGCGTGCAGCCCGGCCGCCGCGAGGATGCCGACCTGGCGCATGCCGCCGCCCATCCGCTTGCGGCGTACGCGCGCCTCGGCGACCTGGTCGGCGCTGCCCAGCATCAGCGACCCGATGGGCGCGCCGAGCCCCTTGGACAGGCACACCGCCATCGTGTCGGTGATCGCGCCGTAGGACTCCAGCGGCGTGCCGGTCGCGACGTGGGCGTTCCAGACGCGGGCACCGTCCGTGTGCACCGCGCAGCCCAGCTCGTCGGCGAGCGCGCGCAGCCCGCGCAGGTCGTCGATGGGCAGCACGGTCCCGCCGGCGAAGTTGTGCGTGTTCTCCACCGAGATCGCGGCCGTGCGGACGAAGAACGGCCCCATGTCCGGGGCGAACATGGATCGGACCGCGTCGAGGTCGACCTGGCCGCGCTCTGAGCTCCAGGTGCGGCTGGTCAGCCCGGTGAAGGCGCCGTGGGCCCCGAGCTCGGCGCGCAGCACGTGGGCCCGCGACTCGCAGAGCACCTCCTGGCCGGGACCGACCAGCGCGGCGAGCGCGAGCACGTTGGCCATCGACCCGGTGGGGGTGAACAGGGCCGCCTCGTGGCCGAACATCCCCGCCACGCGCTCCTCGAGCGCGCCCACGGTCGGGTCCTCGCCGTAGACGTCGTCGCCCACCTCCGCCTCCGCCATCGCCCGGCGCATGCCGGCCGTGGGGCGGGTGACGGTGTCGGAGCGGAGGTCGATCACTGCAGCAGCTCCGGGGTCCGCCAGTCCTTGCCGAGCACGTGGTGGTCGGCGAAGGCGAGCACGGTCTCGTACCAGACCTTCGCGTGCTGCGGCGTCAGGATCCAGTGGTTCTCGTCGGGGAAGTAGAGGAACTTGTGCGGCATCTCGCCGTCCTCGGCCTCGGCCCGCTCCGCCAGCTCGGCCCACAGCCGGAGCGCCTCCCCCACCGGCACGCGGTAGTCCTTGTCGCCGTGGATCACCAGCATCGGCGTGACGATGTCGTCGACGAACCGGTGCGGCGAGTTGGCGGTGGTCATCTCCGAGGTCATCTCCCGGGCCCAGTACCACGGCGCGTCGGTCGTCGGCCCGAACTGGTCCAGCGCCCACAGGCTGGCGTGGGTGACGATCGCCTTGAAGCGGTCGGTGTGCCCGGCGACCCAGTTGGCCATGTAGCCGCCGAACGAGCCGCCCATCGCGGCGGTGCGGGTCTCGTCGATGTCCTCGCGCGCCTCGGCGGCGTCGGTCGCGGCCATCAGGTCGGTGTACGGCGCCGCGCCCCACGCACCCCAGCCCCGCTTGACGAAGCCCAGCCCGTAGCCGGTGGACAGGGCCGGGTCGGGCAGCAGCACGGCGTAGCCCTGCGCGACGGCGAGCCAGGGGTTCCACCGCCACGACCAGGCGTTCCACGAGCCGAGCGGCCCGCCGTGGATCCACAGGAGCAGGGGCGCGGGGCTCTGCGCGGAGGCCCCCTCGGGCAGCGCCAGCCAGGAGCGCACCCGGCTGCCGTCCTCACCGGTCGCCTCGACCTCGGTCAGCGTGCCCGGCAGCGCCGGCGGCTCGCTCGGTCCGCGCAGCGGCACCGACTCCTGGTCGGGCGTGCGGGCGTCGAGCCGCACCGGCCGGGCCGGCTCGGCGTAGGAGGCGCGCATCGCGTAGACCGTCGAGCCGTCGGGCGAGACCTGCACGTCGGAGTAGGCGAACGCGTCGCCGGTGAGCCGGGTGAACTCCCCCGACTCCACCTCGACGCGGAACACCGGGGCGCGGCCGTCCTCGTCGGCGACGAGCACCAGCGCGCTCCCGTCGGGGGTCCACTGCACGGGCCCGGCGGGCCAGTGGTCCCAGTCGCCGGTGAGGTCGCGGGCGGTGCCGTCGGCCACCGTCACCACGCACAGTCGCCGGTCGCCCGGGTCCTGCGGGGTCGAGCGGATCTCGCGCACGACCGCGAGGTGCTGCCCGTCGGGGCTGAACCGGGGGCTGTCGTACTCCGAGTCCTCGTCGTCGAGCAGCACCCGCCGCTCGCCGGTGGCGACGTCGACGAGGGCGAGCGCCGTACGCAGACCACCGCGCTCGGGCAGCCCCCACGTGGTGGCGACCGTCGACCCGTCGGGGCTGACGTCGAGCTCGAGACGCTCCAGCGAGCGTCCGGCGTCGGGGGTGAGGTCGGTCAGCTCGACGCGCGGCTCGGGGCCCTCACCGGTGAGGCTGCCGGCGAAGATCCGCGGGGCGTCCGGGCCGAGGTCCTGGTCCCAGAACCGCACCGGGACCCGCTCGTGCAGGATCGCCGCGACCTTCTTCTCCTTGCGCTCCTTGCGCTTGGACTCCTCGCCCTCGTGGTCCTCGGAGCTGGGGAAGGTCATCGAGGAGGCCACGACGGTGCCCGCGTCGCGCGCGACGTGCACGTCACCGAGGCCTCCGGGACGCGAGGCCACCACGCGCGCCTCGCCGCCGCCGGCCGGGAGCAGCCACAGGTGGGCCACCTCGGTGTCGTCCTCGGCCTCCGGGTCGGGCCGGGCGGAGGTGAACAGCAGCGAGCCGTCGGGGAGGAACGCCGCCCCCGCCTCGCCCTTGGCGCTGCGGGTCAGCCGGCGGGCGGGCTGCTCGCCGGACGGGTCGACCTGCCACAGCGCGGTGACGTAGCGCGTGCGCTTGGGGTCCAGCGTCTGCACCGCGGTGACCAGCCTGGTCCCGTCGGGCGACAGGGCCAGCCCGGAGCCGCGGGGCAGGTCGATGTAGGCGTCGAGGTCGTGGAAGGGGGTGCTGTGCGTCGCTCACGCTCCCTTGCTATCACGCGGCGCCGACGACGCCCCCCGCAGCCGGATCCGCCCGACGGACGTCCGCCTCGAGTGCCTCGGCCAGGATCTCCCCCACCTCGGCGACCGGGCGCACCTCCAGCGTGCGGAGCACCTCCTCGGGCACGTCGTCGAGGTCCGGCTCGTTGCGCTGGGGGATGAAGACGGTCGTCACGCCGGCCCGCTGGGCGGCGAGCAGCTTCTGCTTCACCCCGCCGATCGGCAGCACCCGCCCGTTGAGGGTCACCTCGCCGGTCATCGCCACGTCCGAGCGCACCGCCCGCCCGCTGGCGAGCGAGGCCAGCGCGGTCACCATCGTGACGCCCGCCGACGGCCCGTCCTTGGGCACCGCCCCGGCAGGGACGTGCAGGTGCAGCGCCCGGTCCAGCGCGGCCGGGTCGACGCCGTGCTCGGCCCCGTGCGCGCGCAGGTAGGACAGCGCGATCTGGGCCGACTCCTTCATGACGTCGCCGAGCTGGCCGGTCAGCGTCAGCCGTGGTTCGCCGTCCATCGCCCCTGCCTCGACGAAGAGCACGTCGCCTCCCGTGCCGGTGACCGCCAGGCCGGTGGCCACGCCGGGCACCGCCGTACGTTCGGCCGACTCGGGCAGGAACCGCGGCCGGCCCAGGAAGTCGCGCAGGTTGTCCGCGTCCACCGCGACCGAGGACTCCCCGGTCGAGGCCAGCCGCGTCGCGACCTTGCGCAGCACCCGGGCGAGGGCCCGCTCGAGCTGGCGTACGCCGGCCTCGCGGGTGTACTGACCGGCCACCAGGTGCAGCGCCTCGTCGGAGACCGTGACCTCGCTCTTCGCCGAGCGCGGCACGCTCCAGCTGGCGGGGCAGCAGGTGGGTGCGTGCGATCGCGACCTTGTCGTCCTCGGTGTAGCCGTCGAGCGTGACGACCTCCATCCGGTCCAGCAGGGCGTCCGGGATCGTGTCCGCGACGTTGGCCGTGGCCAGGAACAGCACGTCGGAGAGGTCGAGGTCGACCTCGAGGTAGTGGTCGCGGAAGGTGTGGTTCTGCGCCGGGTCCAGCACCTCGAGCAGCGCCGCGGCCGGGTCGCCCCGGTAGTCCGCGCCCACCTTGTCGATCTCGTCGAGCAGCACGACCGGGTTCATCGAGCCGGCCTCGGAGATGGCGCGGACGATGCGCCCCGGCAGGGCACCGACGTAGGTGCGCCGGTGCCCGCGGATCTCGGCCTCGTCGCGCACGCCGCCGAGCGCGACGCGCACGAACTTCCGGCCCAGGGTGCGCGCCACCGACTCCCCCAGCGAGGTCTTGCCGACGCCGGGAGGCCCGACGAGGGCGAGCACCGCTCCGGACCCGCGGCCGCCGACGACCTCGAGCCCGCGCTCGGCGCGCCGGGCGCGGACGGCGAGGTGCTCCACGATCCGCTCCTTGACGTCGTCGAGCCCGTGGTGGTCGGCGTCGAGCACCTCGCGGGCGCCCACGACGTCGGTGGAGTCCTGGGTGCGCACCGACCACGGCAGCTCGAGCACGGTGTCCAGCCAGGTGCGGATCCAGCCCGACTCCGGGCTCTGGTCGCTGGACCGCTCGAGCTTGCCGACCTCGCGCAGCGCCGCCTCGCGCACGGTGTCCGGCAGGTCTGCTGCTTCGACGCGGCTCCGGTAGTCCTCGGCGCCGTCGGGCTCGTCCTCGCCCAGCTCGCGGCGGATCGCGGCCAGCTGCTCGCGCAGCAGGAACTCCCGCTGGCGCTTGTCCATCCCCTCGCGGACGTCGTCGCTGATCTTCTCGGTGACCTCGAGCTCGGCGAAGTGGTCGCGCGCCCAGGCCAGCACGAGCGCCAGCCGGCGGGCGACGTCGGGGGTCTCGAGCAGCTCGCGCTTCTGCTCGTCACCGAGGTACGGCGCGTAGCCGGCCAGGTCGGCCAGCTCGGAGGGGTCGGTGACCCGCTGCACGGAGTCGATCACCTGCCAGGCGTTGCGGCGCTGCAGGATCGCGATGACGACCTTGCGGTAGTCCTCGGCCAGCGCGCGCACCTCGTCGGTGACCTCCTGGTCCTCGACGGGCTCGGCCTCCACCCACAGCGCGGCGCCGGCGCCCGGCACTCCCGAACCCAGCCTGGCCCGAGCGCCCGCGCGCAGCACCGCGGCGGGAGCGCCACCGGGGAGGCGGCCGACCTGCTCGACGGTGGCGATGACGCCGTACGTCGGGTAGCGGTCGGCGAGCCGGGGCGCGAGCAGCAGCCGGTCCTCGGAGGCGGCGCGCGCCGCGTCGACGACGGGCCGGGTGTCGGCGTCGAGCTCGACCGGCACCACCATCCCGGGCAGCACGACGGCGTCCGGGATCGACAGCAGCGGCAGGGAGACGGGTTCGGTCATGGGGTCCTCGATTCTTGAGCCTGCTCGACTCAACTTCGACCCCCGCCCGGGTGTTCCGCGCCGGTGTCCGCCGTGGGCGAACACGCCTCGGCCCGCGCGTCCGGCGCGTGGCAGGGTGCGGGCATGAGCGCGCACCCCCGGTTGCTGCAGACCGTCCTCGACACGACCGACGCCCGCACGCTGGCGGAGTTCTACCGCGAGCTGCTGGGGCTTCGGTACCGACCGGGCGACGAGGTCCCGGCGGACGGCCCCGACGACGCGGACTGGCTGGTGCTGCGCGACGCCGACGGCGTCAACCGGCTCGCCTTCCAGCAGGTCGATCACCTCGAGCCCACCACGTGGCCCGAGCCCGGCGTCCCGATGCAGCTGCACCTCGACACCACCGTCCCCGACGTCTCCGCGCTCGAGGAGCAGCGGGAGCGCGCCGAGTCGCTCGGCGCCACGCTGCGGCTGGACCGGTCCGACGACCCGGACGAGCCGCTCTACGTCTTCGCCGACCCGGCGGGGCACCCGTTCTGCATCTTCGTCGCCTGAGCGGGGGATCTGGGTCGGGTGCCGGATAGTCCGCGACGTTCGGCCTGGGTCGAACGCCGGATCGTCCTGCCGAACGTCACGGACTATCGGGAGACGGGGGCAGATTCGTCGTCGTCGTCGTCCGCCGCCGGTCGTCGTACGCCGGATGCGAATGTGCGACCAGTGCCCACTGCTCGCTCCACCCGCCCGACGCGCCACATTCGCATGTCTGACTACGGGCATCGCCGCGCGTCGCACCGCCCCCCAGGCCCGACCACGACGACACCGCAGCCCGACCCCGAGCCACGAGCAGACCACCTCAGGCGCTCGGCTCCTCCCGCAGCCGCGGTGGCGTGAACCCCTCGGGCCGGATCCCGGTCTTGTCGGCGTAGAACTCCCGGATCCGGTCCATGTCGGCCCGCACGTCGCCGGAGGGGTGGAAGGTCGGTCCCCACCCGACCGTGCGCGGGGGGGCGTCAAGGAAGGCCAGCGTGATCGGCAGGCCGCTCTGCTGGGCCATCCGGTAGAAGCCCGACTTCCAGTACTCCCCCTTGCTCCGCGTCCCCTCCGCAGCCACCCCGATCACGAAGGGTTCGTCCCCCTCGGCCTGGGCCATGAGGTCGCGGATGGTGGCGCCGGGCTCGGCGCGGTCCAGGGCGACCGCTCCGGTCCAGCGCAGGAACGGTGCCAGCGGACCGCGGAAGAACTCCTTCTTCACCAGCAGCCTGATCCCGATGCCGTAGTCCCACCCCAGCAGCAGCGTGAGGACCCAGTCCCAGTTGGAGGTGTGCGGCGCACCGACCAGGATGCTGCGCTGCGGGACCACCCCGACCGTGTGCCACCGCGCCGCCCGCAGGAGCAGACGGGCGATCCAGCGGCGGAGGGGGAAGTGGGAGCTCACGCGGGTGAACGTACCCGAGCGACGCGCACCGACGGATCGGACGACCCGGGGCTCAGACGTTGCCGATCGCGCCCGTGATCGTGATCCGCAGCGCCACCCGCTCGGGGTTCGGGCGCGGCTGGCGGTAGCGCTCGGCGTAGCGGCGTACGGCCTCCGCGACCGACTCGGGGTCGTCGAGGACCTCGGCGGTTCCCTCGATCGTCGACCACCGCCGGCCGTCGACCTGGCACACGGCGACCCGCGGGTCGCTCCCCGCGCGCAGGTTGGCGACCTTCTGCGACGCGCCCGAGGTGATCCCCCAGGCGAGTCCGGCGTCGGGGTCCACCACGATGCCCATCGGTACGACGTGCGGCGAACCGTCGCGCCGCAGCGTCGTCACCGTGCACAGGTGGCGCTCGCGCCAGAACTCGAGGTGCTCGCCGGCGAGCTCCCGGACACGGGGCACGACCGGCTCAGGCCTTGCGCAGCATCTCGGCGACGAGGAAGGACAGCTCCAGCGACTGGACCCGGTTGAGCCGCGGGTCGCAGACCGACTCGTAGCGGTGGCCCAGCTCGGCCTCGAGCAGCTCCTCGCCTCCCCCGACGCACTCGGTCACGTCGTCGCCGGTGAGCTCGACGTGCAGGCCGCCGGGCCAGGTGCCGACCGAGCGGTGCACGTCGAAGAAGCCCTGCACCTCCTCGATGACGTCGTCGAAGGCGCGGGTCTTGTAGCCCGAGGACGCCTCGAAGGTGTTGCCGTGCATCGGGTCGCAGACCCAGGCCGCCTCGACCCCGGCCGCGTCCACCTTCTCCAGCAGGGAGGGCAGGTGGGTCCGGATCTTGTCGGCGCCCATGCGGGTGATGAAGGTGAGCCGGCCCTGCTCGTTGGTGGGGTTGAGCCGCGCCGCCAGAGCGATCGCGTCGTCGGCGGTCGAGGTCGGCCCGAGCTTGACCCCGATCGGGTTCTGCACGTGGCGCAGCAGCTCCACGTGGGCCCCGTCGAGCTGACGGGTGCGCTCGCCGATCCAGAGGAAGTGCGCGCTCACGTCGTAGGGCAGCTGCGTGCGGCTGTCGATCCGGGTCATCGCGTGCTCGTACTCCAGCACCAGCGCCTCGTGGCTGGAGTGGAAGTCGACGCGGTGGAACTCGTCGGGGTCGGCGCCGATCGCCTTCATGAACGTCAGCGCCCGGTCGATCTCGTGGGCGACCTTCTCGTAGCGACGGCCGACGGGCGAGCCGAGGACGAAGTCGGTGTTCCAGGTGTGCACCTGCCGCAGGTCGGCGTACCCACCGGTGACGAAGGCGCGCACGAGGTTCAGCGTCGCCGCGGACGCGTGGTAGACCTCGACGAGGCGCTGCGGGTCGTGGGCGCGCGACTCGCCGGTGAAGTCGTAGCCGTTGACGGCGTCGCCCCGGTAGGCCGGCAGCGTGACCCCGTCGCGGGTCTCGAGGTCGGAGGAGCGCGGCTTGGCGTACTGGCCGGCCAGCCGGCCGAGCTTGACCACCGGCACCGACGCGGCGTAGGTGAGCACCACCGCCATCTGCAGCAGCACGCGCAGCTTGTTGCGGGTGTTGTCGGCGGTCACGCCGGCGAAGGTCTCGGCGCAGTCCCCGCCCTGGAGCAGGAACGCCTCGCCGCGGGCGACGGCCGCGAGCTTGGCCTTGAGCTCGTCGCACTCACCGGCGAAGACGAGGGGCGGCATGCCGCGCAGCCGGGTCACGGCGGCGTCGACGGCGGCGGCATCGGGGTACGTCGGCTGCTGGGCCGCCCCCATGGCATGCAGGGACGCCAGGTCGGGAACTAGATCGGACACCGCACCATGCTACGGCGCGACCGGAGCGAAGTCCCCATCCGGTCGCGGGCCCGGGATCACCCCTCGAGCTGCTCGACGTCCTCGAAGTCGCTGGTGCCCACGCCGGTGGCCCGGTTGACCGCCCAGGTGACCAGCCACAGCACCACGCCGAGGGCGAGCAGGCCGCCGGCGATCTCGTACTGGATCCAGTCCTCGCGGTCGCGGGCCCACGGGCCGACCAGGAACAGGCAGGTGACGGCGCCGAGGAACGGCGCGAACCGCGGCGCGGTGAACGTCGGCGTCCGGGCGCCCGCCTCCTCCCCCTTGCGGCGCAGCACGATGCAGGCGACGTTGACGACGGTGAACGCGCACAGCAGCAGCAGTCCGGTGGTGCCGGCGAGCGCGGAGATCACGCTGTTGGCGGCCATCTCGGTCACGACCACGATCAGCGCCAGCGCGATGAGGGTGGAGAAGACGATCCCCGCCCACGGCGTACGCCGGCCCGGGAGCACCTTGCCCAGGGCGCGCGGCAGGACGTCCTGCTTGGCCATCCCGTAGAGGCAGCGGCTGGCCATCAGCATGTTGATCAGCGCGGTGTTGGCGACCGCGAAGACCGTCAGGAACGGAAACACCTTGTCCACGGGGAAGCCCGGCGCCCCGGTGCGCACGACCTCGAGGAGGACCTTGCCCTCCTCGGCGACGACGCTCTCGATGCGGCCCTCGGGGATCACCGCGATCACCGACAGCGCGACGAGGATGTAGCAGACCACCGCGATCCCCAGCCCGGTAAGCATCATCCGGGGGAAGTTGCGCTCCGGGTCCTGGGTCTCCTCGACCATGTTGACCGAGTCCTCGAAGCCGACCATCGCGAAGAAGGCGATCGCGGTGGCCACCGTCACCGCCAGGAACAGCCCGCGATCGCTGGGCGACTCGAAGACCACGATCCGGCCGAGGTCGGCGTCGCCCTTGCCCATCACGTAGAACCCGACCCCGATGACGATCAGCAGCGCCGTGATCTCGATCAGGGTGAGCACGACGTTGAACTTCACGCTCTCGCCGACGCCGCGCAGGTTGATCAGCGCGAGGAGCACCATGAAGCCGAGGGCGACGGCGAGCACCGCTCCTTGGCCGCCGGGGACGGAGATGCCGACGCCGTCCAGACCCGCCAGCAGGTTGGTGGCCAGCAGGTTGGAGGAGGTCGAGGCGCTGGTGATGCCCGAGCAGATCACCCCGAAGGCGACCAGGAACGTCACGAAGTGCACGCCGAACGCCTTGTGGGTGTACAGCGCGGCACCGGCGGCCTGCGGGTGTGCGGTGACCAGCTCGATGTAGGACAGCGCGGTCAGGGTGGCGACGCCGAAGGCGACCAGGAACGGCAGCCACACGATCCCGCCGACCTCGAGGGCCATCTCGCCGGTCACCGCGTAGATCCCGGCGCCGAGGATGTCGCCGACGATGAAGAGCAGCAGCAGGCCGGGGCCCATCACCCGCTTCAGCTCGGGCTGCTCACCGACCGCCTTCTCGTCCGCGCTGGTTGTGGCCATGCGAGCCTCCGAGTCCGAGTACGTGGGAGCCATCGTGGCCCACATCCTTGCGCGCGACCAGCCTCCGGCACGTACGCCGGGCCGCAGCAGGGTCAGCCGATGGAGGCCCTGCTTCGGCGTACGACGCCAACCGGCGGCCGACCCCTGGGAGTCGCCCGGACTTCGGGACCGATATGACGCGAATCACACGATGGTACGGTCACGCCCCACATGTCACGGATATTCGCTTCTCGAGGGAGCCACATGCGCACGACAGTGATCAGCACACTCATCCTGCTTCTCAGCGGGGTCCTCGTCACGATCGGCCTGAGGGCTCCGGTCGCGGCCGACGTCGGGGCGACCCAACAGGTGAGGATCCGCGACGAGTCGCCGGAGAGCGGCCTGCACAGCCTCTCCTTCCGCAACTACGGAGAGCACAACCTCTGCGCAGGGAGCCGCAAGTACGGCACGTACTGGTGCGCCTACCGGGTCACCAAGGGCACGGTGAAGACCAAGCTGTCCACCTACAAGCTGGTCGAGAACCGCGGCTACGACTACTACCTGCTCGACGTCGACCTCACCGTGAACCGCGCCGGCTCCTCGCACTGGGGATGGGCCCACGTCGACGTCGTGACGCGCGACGGCACCAAGCTGGTCGACACCCGGGACACCAGGAGCGTCTCCGCGACCGAGTCGTCCTGCGACTCGGTCAACCTGGCCCTGACCTCCCCGTGGCCCTTCGTGAGCGCGTCGGCGAGCCTGGGCAGCGTGCGCTTCTGCGACGACGAGGCCACGTTCACCCGCCACCACAAGACGCGCCGCGCGAGCCAGTACAAGGCGAACCGGCTGGGACGCACCAACCACCTCTCGGCGCAGCGCTGGGTGAAGGTCCCCGGAGGCCAGAAGCCGCGCTTCAAGATCCGTCTCGAGCTGCCGAACGACAGCTGCACGCGCTATCGCGAGAGCCGGTGTGTCAGCTACTCCAACGGCGGGCACGCCAAGACCCACTTCGTGGGCACCAAGCTCTGACCCAGGGGCGGCGGGGCCGGCGTCCAGCAACCTGGTCGTCGGCCCCACCGCAGCGCGTCAGCCGAAGAAGACCTCGGCCTCGGCGTACTCCACGGGGTCGACCAGCTTGAGCTCGCCGGTGCCCTCGATCAGCGGGACCCGCTCGATGTTCGTCCCGCGCAGCGCCATCATCGTGCCGAAGTCCTCCTCGTGCACCGCGTCGATGGCGTGCAGCCCGAACCGGGTGGCCAGCCAGCGGTCGAACGCGGTCGGCGTCCCGCCGCGCTGCACGTGGCCGAGCACGACCGCTCGCGACTCCTTGCCGGTGCGCTCCTCGATCTCGCCGGCGAGCCGGTCGCCGATGCCGCCGAGCCGGACGTGCCCGAAGGCGTCCTTCTCCCCGGTCAGCAGGGTCATGCCGTGCTCGCCCTCCTCGACCTGCTTGGGCATCGCGCCCTCGGAGACGACGATGATCGGCGCGTACTGGGTCTTGAACCGGTTCTCCACGTGGGCGCAGACCGCCTCGATGTCGAACGGCTGCTCGGGGATCAGCACGACGTTGGCCCCGCCCGCGATGCCCGCGTGCAGCGCGATCCAGCCGGCATGGCGGCCCATCACCTCCACGACCAGGACGCGGTGGTGCGACTCGGCGGTGGTGTGCAGCCGGTCGATCGCCTCCATCGCCACGTTGACCGCGGTGTCGAAGCCGAAGGTGAAGTCGGTGGCGCTCAGGTCGTTGTCGATGGTCTTCGGCACGCCGACCACCTTCACGCCGAGGTCGTGCAGCTTGGTGGCGACCCCGAGGGTGTCCTCGCCGCCGATGGCGATCAGCGCATCCACCCCGAGGTCGGCGAGGTTGGCCTTGATCCGCTCGACCCCGCCGTCGATCTTGAACGGGTTGGTCCGCGAGGAGCCGAGGATGGTGCCGCCACGGGGCAGGATGCCGCGCACCTGCGCCACGCCGAGCTCGGTGGTCAGACCCTCGAGCGGGCCCTTCCAGCCGTCCCGGAACCCGACGAACTCGTAGTCGTAGTCCTTGACGCCCTTGCGGACGACCGCTCGGATGACGGCGTTGAGTCCGGGGCAGTCGCCCCCACCGGTGAGCACTCCGACGCGCATGTGTCTCCTCCATCGACTGGGCTTTGGATCGTTCACATCCAATCGTGGGCAGCGTCGGTGCGTCCACCCCGGCGTGTCGCTGGAGGCTGCTGGTTTCACCGGCGAGCCGGTGATCCCTGACGTTCTCGGGCGAAGCATCACCCCGGAACGTCAGGGATCACCCATGAACCCTGTCCCTTTCGTCCAGAGCAGTCGTACGACGTCCGTCGAGACGGACGCGCTCCCCTAGGGTCAGGGACCATGAGCATCCTCGCGATCGACGCCGGCACGACCGGGGTCACCGCGCTGGTCGTCACCCCGGAGGGCCGGATCGCGGCCCGGGGCCACCAGGAGCTCGGTCAGCACTTCCCCCGACCCGGTTGGGTGGAGCACGCACCCGAGGAGATCTGGCAGGCGACCCTGTCGGCGACCCGCGACTGCCTCGAGGCCTGGGACGGCTCCCCCGGCGACCTCGCGGGCATCGGGATCACCAACCAGCGCGAGACCGTGCTGGTGTGGGACCGCGAGACGCTCGGCTCGCCGAGGCGCGCGATCGTGTGGCAGGACCGGCGCAGCGCCGACATCTGCTCCCGGCTGCGCGAGGAGGGGCACGAGGCCCGGGTGGCCGAGCTGACGGGCCTGCGGCTGGACCCCGACTTCTCCGGCACCAAGCTGCGCTGGCTCGCCGAGCACGAGCCGCACACGTGGGCCCTGGTCGAGGACGGCCGCTACGCCGTCGGGACCGTCGACTCCTACCTGATCACCCGGATGACCCGCGGCACGTGGCACGTCACCGACGTCTCCAACGCCTGCCGCACGCTGCTGTTCGACCTCGAGGCGGGCGACTGGTCCGACGAGCTGTGCGGGCTGTTCGGGGTGCCCCGCGACGCACTGCCCGAGATCGTGCCCAGCTGGGGCACGCTCGCCCGCACCGACCCGCGCAGCTTCCTCGACCTGGACCTGCCGATCGCGGGCATCGCCGGCGACCAGCAGTCGGCGCTGTTCGGCCAGACCTGCTTCGACGTGGGCGACTCCAAGTGCACCTACGGCACCGGCTCGTTCATCCTGACCAACACCGGCCAGGAGGTGGTCCGCTCCGAGGCCGGGCTGCTGTCCACGGCGGCGTGGCGCTCCCCCGGCGGGCAGGACACCTACGCCCTGGAGGGCGCGATCTTCGTCACCGGCGGCACCACCCCGGCCCACCTCGTCCGGGCCACCCTCGAGGCGATCGCCTTCGAGGTCCGCGACGTCACCGACACGATGCCGACCCGGCTCACCTCGCTGATGGTCGACGGCGGCGGTGCGGCCGACGACCTGCTCTGCCAGTTCCAGGCCGACCTGCTCGGCGTACCCGTGCAGCGGCCGGAGATCGTCGAGACCACGGCGCTGGGCGCCGCGTTCATGGCCGGGCTCGGGACCGGGGTCTGGGACTCCATGGACGACCTGCGCGACACCTGGCAGCTCGACCGGCAGTTCGACCCCGGCTCCGGCGAGGCGAGGGAGCGCGCGGAGTCCGCCTACGCGCTGTGGCACAAGGGCGTGGAACGCGCCAGGGAGTGGACCTCCTAGGCCCACTCCCCGGCGCTCGGGTCTCGACAGGCTCAACCACGCGTGGGGCTGTCCTCAGAGCGCCGCGCTGTCGCGCGTCCCCCGCGCCAGCGCCACCGCGAAGACGGTGAAGCAGACCGTGGTGATCGCGCAACCCCACCACATCACGTTGGAGAACATGAAGGCCGCGTAACCGCCGAGGACGGCGACGAAGGCCCACCAGCGCACCACGCCGGCTCGCCACAGCGCGATCGTCATCAGCGGCAGGGCCAGCATGAACCCGACCATGCCCGGGGTGGTGAACAGCGGGATGCCCCACATCGTCTCCGACATCTTCTCCTGCACCGCGGACACGGCCTCGGTGCCGTAGACCTGGCCGATCGCGGAGTCGTACCAGTCGGTGAACAGCAGCCCGGGCAGCGTGGTCATCCCCACGAAGCCGAGGAACGCCGCGACGTTGGCGATCCAGGCACCGCGTCCGCGCACGTACACCGCGGCGATCAGCGCGGGTGCGATCCAGAACGCGTAGGCCCAGTGGAAGCCGAGCGACTTCCACTGCAGCGGCTCGGGGTTGGCGGTGTAGATCTCGAACATGCGGGACCCGGTGATTCCGGCGCCCGGGTCGCTCCAGGCGCCGAGGATCGCGAAAAGCCCGGCCAGCACCGGCGAGGCGATCAGGAAGCCGCGGCGCACCGCGAGGGCGCGTGGACGACGCGGTGGCGTGGCTGTGTCCCGGGCCAGGTCGGGGCCGGCGCTCGTGGTGGTCGTGACGGTGGTCATGGTGGTTCTCCTCGGCTCGGATCGATGGGTCCAAGCCAACTGCGACGCGGCCTCAACCGGATCCGGCGTGCGACGGATTCGCGCCTCAGTCGCGCGACGGATCTTCGAGGCCGGAAGCGCCCGGAACGACCACGCCGTTCTCGTAGGCGAAGATCACCGCCTGCACCCGGTCGCGCAGGCCCAGCTTGGTCAGCACGTTGCTGACGTGGGTCTTGGTCGTCCCCTCCGAGACGAACAGCCGCGCGGCGATGTCGGCGTTCGACAGGCCCCGGGCAAGCAGGCCCAGCACCTCGAGCTCGCGGGGCGTCAGCGTCGCCAGCAGCGGCTCGGACGGGGGAGCCGGTGGCGCGGGGCGGCGTACGAAGGCGTCGATCACACGCCGGGTCACCCCGGGCGCGAGCAGCGAGTCCCCCGCCGCCACCACCCGGATCGCGGCGGCCAGCTCCTCGGCAGGCGCGTCCTTGAGCAGGAAGCCCGAGGCCCCGGCACGCAGGGCCTCGAAGACGTACTCGTCGAGGTCGAACGTCGTGAGCACCAGCACCCGCGTCGGCACGCCGTCCTCGACCAGCCGCCGGGTGGCGGCGATCCCGTCGAGCACCGGCATCCGGATGTCCATCAGGGTGACGTCGGGCGCGAGCCGGGTGACGACCTCGACGGCCTCCTCCCCGTTGGCCGCCTCTCCCACCACCTCGAGCCCGGGCTCGTCGGCGAGCAGCGAGCCGAAGCCCGCGCGCACCATGCCCTGGTCGTCGACGACGACGATCCGGATCGTCACGTCGCCTCCTGCAACGGAAGCGTGGCGGCGAGCCGCACCCCGCCGGACGGCGACGGCCCGAGGTCGACGGTGCCGCCGTAGAGCGCCACCCGCTCGCGGATCCCCACCAGGCCGTGGCCGCCGTTCGGGTTCGGCTCCAGCCCGCGGCCGTCGTCGTCGACCCGGATCTCCAGCAGGTGCGGGGAGTAGCGCACCAGCACCTGCGCCCGCGTCGCGTGCGCGTGCCGCAGCGCGTTGGTCAGCCCCTCCTGGGCGATGCGGTACGCCGCCAGGTCGATGCCCGGGCTGAGCGGGACCCGCTCGCCCTCGACGCGCAGGCGCACCTCCATCTCGCCGGAGCCGACCTGTCCGACCAGCCGCTCGAGCTCGTCGAGCCCGGGCTGCGGGGCCAGCTCGAGCGCCTCCCCCTCGGTGCGCAACACCCCGAACAGCCGCCTCATCTCGGCCAGCGCCTCGCGGGCCGTCGCCTCGACCGCGGCGAGGTCGGCCGCCTCGCGGGCGTGGTCGGGCCCGAGCCGGCGGCGCACCGCCTGGGTCTGGATCGTCACGACGCTGATCGAGTGGGACACGATGTCGTGCAGCTCGCGGGCGATCCGGGTGCGCTCCTCGGCCGCGGCGCGGGCGGCCTCCAGCTCGCGCTCGCGCTCCAGCCGCTCGGCCCGCTCGACGGCCTCCTGCGCGCTGGCGATGCGCCCGCTGAGCACGACTCCGACGGCCCACGGCCCGGCGAAGAACACCAGCGCGGCCGCGAGGTCGCTCGGCTCGAATGCCTCGATGACCGAGACCACCAGGAACGGCACCATCACCAGCGCGAGCCCGACGTAGTTCAGCGGCGGCTGCGTCTCCGCCCCCACCGTGAAGCAGACCAGCACCAGGGACAGCAGGGTCGAGAACTCCCCGGAGGGATTGACCGCGATGTTCGCGCCGACCACCACCGCCGCCACGACGAGCGGGGCACGGCGCCGCCAGGCGAGCGAGACCATGGCCAGCCCCGCGACGAGGAGGTGCCGGAGCGGGGTGTCCACGCTCGGGCTGTAGATCGCCTCCGCCACCGTCATCGCCACGAACACCGCCGCGATGACGACGTCGAGGAGCGGAGGTCGCAGGCGCACGTGCCGACCGTAGGGCACGGCGAGCGCCCCGCACATCGGTCGCGCGACCGATGTCCCCGCCCACCTCGTCCGGAGAGGCGGGTCAGTCGCGATGGGCGTCGGCGGCGGCCTGGATCCGGGCCACGTGCGCCTGCCACCACGCCTCGTCGCCCATGTGGTCACGATCGGCGCCGCCGCGACCGTCGATCGTCTCCCGCACGATGTCGGCGTGGCCGGCGTGGTGGGCCGTCTCCGCGAGCAGGTGGACGAGCAGGTGGCCGAGCGTGGTGTCGCGGTGGCCCTCACGCCACCACGGGACGTGGGCCGGCGCGTCCAGCCCGAGCTCGCGGACCGACTCGTCGCCGTGGACCCAGGAGCGGCGGTAGAGGTCGACGAGGTCGTCGCGCGACTCCTCGGCGGTCGCCCACATGTCCGCGCCCTCGCGGTTGCCCTCCTCGGTGTCCCAGGGCAGCTCGATCCCCGACGGGCGGCCCACGCAGTCGCCGAGGTAGCCCAGCTCGACGCTGGCGACGTGCTTGACCAGCCCGAGCAGGTTGGTCCCGGTGGGTGTCATCGGTCGGCGCACGTCGTACTCGCCGAGCCCGTCCAGGGCGCCGAGGAGGTTCTCCCGCTCGCGCTGCAGGTAGCGCTGCAGCAGGGCCGCCTGGGAGGGGTGGGTCGGGTCGTCGTCCTGGCTCATGGAGCGACCCTAGGTCCCGCGCCGACACGCCGCAGCGCTCACCCGCGGACCTTGGCCAGCGCCTTCTCGGCCTCCGTCCGCGCCCGGCGGGCCTCCTCCAGCACCGCCTGCGCGTCGTCCCGGGCCCCCTCGGCCTCCTCGAGCTCCTCGTCGACGCCGTCCACGTCGTCCTCGATCTGCGCCAGCCGGCGGCGCAGCTCGTCGGCCTCGCCCTGGAGCTGCAGGCGGCGGGCGTTGAGCGCCTCGATCGACTCCTCGACCTCGTGCAGCTCGCCCTCGGCCTCGGCGACGTGGCCGGACGCCTCCTCCAGCGCCTCCTCGGCGGCGGCCAGCCGAGCTCCCTGGTCGGGCACCAGGCGCAGCTCCGGGGCACTCTCGTCCTGCGCGGGCGGTGCCTCGAGGGGCCGCGCGCGCACGTCGAGCGCATCGGGCACCGCGACCACCGAGGCGACGTCGAGGTCGGAGACGCCGGTCGAGGTGAAGGCGGCGACCACCCGGCCGGTGCGCACCACCTCGGCGGCCACCGGGTCGAGCATGGCGGCGGTGAGCGTCCCCTCGACCTGCTCGACGACCTGGTCGGTGAGCCGGACCCCGGTCTCACGGGCCAGCGACCGGGCGGAGGTCGCGAGCGCGTTGGTGAGCTGCCGGCGCTGCCGGTTCAGCGCGCGCAGCTCGGTGGCGTCCAGCGCCTCGGCCGCCGCGCGGAGCGACGCCGCCAGCTCCAGCACCGAGTCGATCTGCTCGCTCTCGCGGCGCACCAGCAGGTTGACCGCCCAGGCGGCGACCGTGGGCTTCTTCAGCTTCTTGACCCTCGCCGCCAGCTCCTTGTCGCCGCACTCGCGGGCAGCGGCGTTGCGTGCGTCGGTGAAGGCCTCGGGACTGCCGGCGTAGAGGCGGTCGGCGATCGCGGCGAGCTCATCCACGGGAGACCTCCGTGAGGAGCAGCTCCACCGCGGCCGCACACGTCGCCCGCCGGATCCGGGGACGGTCACCGGGAAGCGCCAGCCGGACCGACCGGACGCCGTGCGGCCCCGCGATCCCGACGAAGACCGTGCCGACCGGCTGCCCCTCCTGCTCGTCGGGACCGGCCACGCCCGTCGTGGCCAGGGCCCAGTCCGTCCGCAGCACCCGGCGCACGCCCGCCGCCATCTGCTCCGCGCACTCCGCGGACACGACGCGCTCGGCGGTCACGCCCAGCACCTCGCGCTTGACCTCGGTCGCGTAGCTGACCACCGCACCGGTGAACGTGGCCGAGGCGCCCGCCGTGCTGCTCAGCCAGGCTGCCAGCTCCCCTCCGGTCAGCGACTCCGCGCAGCCCACGCGCTCGCCCCGGGCGAGCAGCGCGAGGTGCGCAGCGGCCGCGGGGACCTCGGGGTCCGCGGGGCCGTCCGGGACCCCGGTGACCTCCTGGCTCATGGGCCTGACGCTAGCCTGCGCAGCATGCCCCTGCCGATCGAGGACTACGCCGCGATCGGGGACGGCCGGACCGCGGCCCTCGTCGGCCGTGACGGATCCATCGACTGGCTGTGCCTGCCGCGCTTCGACTCCCCTGCCTGCTTCGCGGCGCTTCTCGGCGACGGCGAGAACGGTCACTGGCTGCTCGGTCCGGCCGGTCCGCACGAGGTGGAGCGTCGCTACGTCGAGGACACGGCGGTGCTCGAGACGACGTACCGCACGCCGACGGGCGACCTCCGGGTGACCGACCTGATGCCGATCGGCGAGCGGCGCGCCGACGTCGTACGACGCGTGGAGTGCCTGCGAGGCGTCGTCACCGTGCGGCACCGTTGGGTGGTGCGGTTCGACTACGGTCTCGTGCGCCCGTGGGTGCACCGCGAGGAGGTGGGCGGGAACGAGGCGATCCTGGCCACCGCGGGCCCCGACAAGCTCGTGCTGACCGGTCCCCGGCTCCCCCTGGCCGTGGACGGCCACCACGAGGACACCTTCGAGGTGCGCGAGGGCGACCGGCTGGACTTCACCCTCACCTGGACGCACTCCTACCGGGACGTCCCCGAGCCCCTCGACGTCGACGAGCGGCTGGCCTGGACGCTGCAGGAGCAGCAGGCCTGGGCCGACGCGCTGCTGTACGACGGGCCGTGGCGGCGCGAGGTCGTGCGCAGCCTGGTGACGCTGCGCGGCATGACCCACGTCGACACCGGCGGCATCGTCGCAGCACCGACCACGTCGCTGCCGGAGGACTTCGGCGGCGCGCGCAACTGGGACTACCGCTACTGCTGGCTGCGCGACGCGGCCCTGACCCTGGAGTCGCTGCTGGCGGCTGGCAGGGTGCGCGGCGCCCGTCAGTGGCGCGACTGGCTGCTCCGCGCGATCGCGGGCGACCCCGCCGACATGCAGGTGATGTACACCGTGGACGGAGCACGTCGGCTGCCCGAGCTGGAGCTCGACCACCTCGAGGGCTACGCCGGCTCCCGTCCCGTGCGGATCGGCAACGGCGCGGTGTCCCAGCGGCAGACCGACGTGCTGGGCGAGGTGATGAGCGCGCTGGCGATGGCCCGCGACAGCGGCCTTGCCGAGACGACGGACACCTGGAGCCTGCAGCGCACCCTCGTCGAGGACCTCGCCGACCAGTGGCGCCGGCCCGACCACGGCCTGTGGGAGATCCGCGGACCGCTTCAGCACTTCACCCACAGCCGGGTGATGGTCTGGGCGGCGTTCGACCGGGCCGTCGAGGGCATCGAGCAGCACGGCCTCGACGGGCCACTGGAGAAGTGGCGCCGGCTGCGCGAGGAAGTGCGCGCCGAGGTCATGGAGCACGGCTTCGACCACGAGCGCAACACCTTCACCCAGCACTACGGGACGACCGAGGTCGACGCCTCGCTGCTCGTGCTTCCCCTCGTGGGGTTCGTGGCCGGCGACGACCCCCGGATGCTGGGCACGATCGCGGCGATCGAGCAGGACCTGATGCACGACGGCCTGCTGCTGCGCTATCGCACCACCACCGGTGTGGACGGCCTGCCGGGCGAGGAGCACCCGTTCCTGGCCTGCTCGTTCTGGCTGGTGGCGGCCTACGCCCTGGCCGGTCGGCGAGCCGATGCCGAGGCGCTGATGGACCGGCTGGTGGGGCTGACCAACGACGTCGGGCTGCTCAGCGAGGAGTACGACGTGACCCGGGGGCGGATGGCCGGGAACTTCCCGCAGGCGTTCTCCCACCTCGCCCTCGTCACGGCGGCGATCACGCTCGCCCGTAGTTAGCAGGCCCGCGCGGCCGACGTACAGAGCGGTCTAGTCCGACAAGAACGATTTGTCGCTCATAGTGGGCTATTAAGGGGCAATCGTTCCAGACTGGACGACGCCGGCCGATCGGGCCGGCGTCCACGACGACCACGGGGGGTCCGTCCAGATGCGACACCGCGCAGAGCAGCCCGGGACCAGCCAGACCGCCTCCTCGGGCTCCGCGACCGCCACCGCCACCGCGGACACCACCGCCGGCACCACCGCCGCCACCACCGCCACCAGGGCTCCCGGCAGGCATCGCGCCGCTCCGCGCATCCCGCGCCAGCTCGCGCCGCGGCACGAGGCCTCCGCGCGGTCCGACGCTCCCGAGGCCACCGCTGCACCCTCCCCGACCGCCGCGAGGATCCCCGAGCACGCGGGCTGGCGGGGAGGCAGCCTGCCGCGACTCCTCGCGGTGACGATGCTGGTCGCGGCCTGCCTCGGCACGACCTCGCTCGCCGTGGAGTACGCCGACCTGCGCAGCTCCTCGAACGGGATCTCCCTGGCCCTGGGCGTCGCCGTCATCGTGGGACTGTGGGGACTGCTCATCGCGAGCTCACCCCAGGTCGTGCAGCTGTCGGGCTCGATTCTGACGATCAAGAACTCGCGGGGCGTGGAGAGCTTCGACCTCGCCAACGGGTTGCAGCCGGTCGACCTGGTGGGCGACCCCACCCGCTCACAGTGGGCGCTGCTGCTGCACCGCCTCGACGGCTCCACGCTCGTCCTGCGACGGCGCGACGTCGACGCCGTCGAGCTCGACCGGATCGTCCGCCACTACCGCCGGATCGCCGAGCGCTCCCGCACCGACCGGGACGCACGGTTCGACCGCTGAGGCCACGGCACCACCGCGCCCCTCCTCGGCCCGGACGGCCACGACGCCGGCGAGGATGAACAACCCGCCGAGCAGCTGGACCGGCCGGGGCAGCTCGCCGAGCAGGACCCAGGCGAACAGGACGGCGAACAGCACCTCCGACAGCCCGACGAACGACGCCAGCTTCGCCCCGAGCACCCGGGCGGCGATGATCCCGGCGACGTAGGCGGTCGCGGCGGCGACCACGGCCAGCTCGAGCACGGCCAACCAGGCCGGTAGCGCGACCCCGGACAGCTGCACAGGCTCGGCCACGAAGCGCATCGGCAGCACCCCGCTCGCCCCCAGCACCGCGAACGCCACCCCGCCCACGACGAGGCCGCCGCCGGCGAGGGTGAGCGGCGGCAGCGGCTCCTCGGCGACGTGGCCGGAGAGCAGGAAGTACGACGCCAGGCCGACCGCGGCGATGAGGCCCCACATCACGCCGACGCCGTCGATCCGCACTCCCCCGAAGACGTCGAGGACGAGCGCCAGCCCCACCACCGCGAGCACGATGCCCGCGACCGTGGGCGGGCGCGGCAGCCGGCGCGCGACGAGGCACTGCCAGGCCACCACGAGGACCAGCCCGAGGTACTCCAGCAGCAGGGCCACGCCGACCGAGAGGTGCTGCACCGCGTAGAAGAACGCCAGCTGCGGGACGGCCACGGCCGTCACGCCGTACGCCACGACCTGCGCCCAGCCGCGGCGCAGCAGGTCCCACCGGCCGCCGAGCGCGCGCACGGCCGGGACCACCAGCAGCAGCGCGGCACCGGCGATGCGCAGGAAGACCACCGAGCCGGGCGTCCAGCCCGTCTCCAGCAGCGACTTGGCGAACGGACCCGACGTCGCGAACGCGGCGGCGGAGAGCAGCGCGACCAGGAGGCCGGCGCCGGTGGAACGCGTGGACATGGAGCACCCTCGCCTGTCATGAGCAAAAGATCGTTACACCAGTTACTCTAGGTCCATGACACGACAGGAGTCAAAGTGACTTTTGCCCATGACACTGAAGAGGCCCTGGTGGCTGCGGCCGCGCTGGCCAACACCGCCTCCGACGGCGACTCGCTGCGCACGACCGAGGACCTCACCGGCTTCCTCGACGAGCACGGTTGGACGGGCAGCCGGACCGGCGACTCGGGCGAGCTCGAGGCCGTCCGGGCCCTGCGCCCGCGGCTGGCCCGGCTGTGGCGGCTGCCCGAGCACGACCTCGTCACCGAGCTCAACCTGGTCCTCGCCGAGGCGGGGGCGCTCCCCCAGCTCGTCGACCACGACGGCCTCGGCTGGCACATCCACGCCGTCCCCGCCGAGGCCCCGCTCGCGACACGGATGGCCGTGGAGGCCGCGATGGCCCTCGTCGACGTCGTCCGCGCCGGCGAGCTCGACCGCCTCAAGACCTGCGCCGCCGAGGACTGCGACGACGTCGTCGTCGACCTCTCCCGCAACCGGTCCCGCCGCTTCTGCGAGGGCGGCTGCGGCAACCGGGAGAACGTCCGGGCGTACCGCGCGCGACGTGGGTGAGGGGTGCAGGTTTCCCCGGTGAGCCGGGGAAACCTGACGTAAACGGGTGAAGCATCGCCTCGAAACGTCAGGCATTGCCCGTGAACCCCGTCCGAGTTGTCCGGCGGCGCTCGCCAACGCCCCACGGCACGGCTCGGCACGGTCGGTGCGCCGCGCGAGTCAGGCGGCGTCGGCGAGCGGTCGCCTCAGCGCTGGGCCGAGGTGGGCTGCCCGCGCCGGTGGCGTACGACGTCGCGGGCGAACTCCAGGCCGGAGGTGATCGTGAGCACGACGGCGACCGCCAGCGCCGCGGCCGAGAGCCACCACAGCACGTCGCCGAGCACCGCGAGGTTGCCGGTGAGGTAGCCGAACGGTGCGATGAACCCGGCCAGGGCCACCGCCTGCATCGTGGTCTTGACCTTGCCGCTCTGCTTGGCCGGCATCACGACGTCCTTGGCGACCGAGAGCCGGGCCACCGTCACCGCCCACTCGCGCAGCAGCACCACCACGGTGACCAGCCACCACAGCCAGCTGGGCATGAAGTCCCCGATGATCGCCAGGCCGATGAACGCCATCCCCGTGATCGCCTTGTCGGCGATCGGGTCGGCGATCTTGCCGAAGTTCGTGACCAGGTCGTGCTTGCGCGCGAGGTCGCCGTCGATCTTGTCGGTGATCATCGCGATCACGAACAGCGCCCAGGCCACCCAGCGCCAGGTGGTGTCCTGCCCGCCGTCGTACAGCAGCGCCCAGCCGAAGAACGGCACCATCACGATGCGCAGCGTCGTCAGCGCGTTCGGGACGTTCCAGTTGCTCGCCTGCTTCGCCCGAGCCCCCGGCTGGCTCATCGCCCCTCCTCCGACTCGGCCACGAGGTCCACCCCGTCGGAGGCGACCACCCGAGCACCGATCATGTCACCCACGCGGGTGCCTCGCGGCACGCCCCGCAGCTCGGTGGTCCCGTCGACCTCGGGCCCCTGGTGGGCCGCGCGGCCCTCGGCCACGAGCTCGCCGGGGCGCTCCGCCGACTCTCCGACCGACTCCACGAGCACCTCGACCCTCTCGCCGAGACGCTCCTCGGCCCGCTGGGAGGTGAGCTCCTCGGCCAGGGCGGTCACGTGCTCGACGCGCTCGCGGATCTCGTCCTCGTCGAGCTTGCCCTCGAACTTCTCGGCCTCGGTGCCGTCCTCGTCGGAGTAGCCGAACACGCCGATCGCGTCGAGCCGGGCCTCGCTGAGGAAGTCGCACAGCACCTGCAGGTCCTCCTCGGTCTCCCCGGGGAAGCCGACGATGAAGTTGGACCGCGCCCCCGCCGTCGGGGCGAGCGCGCGAGCCTGCCCGAGCAGCCCCAGGAACGCCTCGGCGTCGCCGAACCGGCGCATCCGCCGCAGGACCGGGTGGGAGGCGTGCTGGAAGGACAGGTCGAAGTACGCCGCCACGCCCGGCGTGCCCGCGATCGCGCTGACCAGCCCGGGACGCGTCTCGGCGGGCTGCAGGTAGGAGACCCGCACCCGCTCGACGCCGTCGACCGCGGCGAGCTCGGGCAGCAGCGTCTCGAGCAGCCGCAGGTCGCCGAGGTCCTTGCCGTAGGACGTGGAGTTCTCGCTGACCAGGAACAGCTCCCGGGCGCCCTGGTCCGCCAGCCAGTGCGCCTCGGCCAGCACGTCGGAGGGGCGCCGCGAGACGAACGAGCCGCGGAACGCCGGGATCGCGCAGAAGGTGCACCGCCGGTCGCAGCCCGAGGCGAGCTTCAGCGGAGCGACGGGTCCGGCGTCGAGGCGACGGCGCTCACCGTGCCCGGGCTGGTACGCCGCCGCGCTGCCCCGGTCGGCCGGGGAGATCGGCAGCAGCTTGCGACGGTCCTGCGGGGTGTGCGGGTGCAGCGCCTCGCCGGCCAGGATCGAGCGCAGCCGGCCGGCGATGTCGGGGTAGTCGTCGAACCCGAGCACGGCGTCGGCCTCGGGCAGCGAGTCGGCCAGCTCGGCGCCGTACCGCTCGGCGAGGCAGCCGACCGCCACGACCGCCTGCGTGCCTCCGGACTCCTTGAGGTCCGCCGCGGCGAGGAGCGTGTCGACCGAGTCCTTCTTGGCGGCCTCGACGAACCCGCAGGTGTTGACCACGACCGTCTCGGCCTCGGAGGGGTCCTCGACGAGCCGGAAGCCACCGGCCTCGAGGCGGCCCGCGAGCTCCTCGGAGTCGACGTCGTTGCGGGCGCAGCCGAGCGTGACCATCGCGACCGTCGTCGGTGAGGCCTCAGTGCGGGTGGGGGAAGCAGCAGTTGTGTTCATGGGCCGTTCGAGTATGACCGACCGGCCACGGCATCAACGAATCCGCGGATCAGCCGAACCGCCGGCTCGCGGCTTCCTGCGAGTCGCCGACGGTGCCCCTGGGCTTGCCGAGGAACCAGACCTTGACCGCGGCGCCGTTGCTGGCGGTGACCTCGAACGGCGCCAGCCCGATCACCTGCTGGCGCTGGTCGGAGCCCAGCTTCTCCGCCCACAGGATGCGTCCGTCGCGGTCGCGCACGACGACCTGGGCGCTCTCGCCCTCGGAGGCGACCTCGAGCGGCGCCAGCGTCATCCCGGGCTTGGCGGCCTCGTCTTCGGAGGCGAGGCCGGCGGTGTCCACGACGTTCGGCGCCGGGCTGACCAGCTCCTGCGGGGTGTCGTTGAACACACGGGCCATCCCCCACACCGCGGCCAGCGCGACCACGCACGCGACCAGCAGGCTCCAGCGGGGACCGGTGGTGGCGGTCCGGACCCCGCCGCCGATGCCGGAGGCGAGCTCGGCCTCGAAGACCTGACGGGCCTCGATCTCGCCGGTGGCGTAGTTGTCGTCGTAGAGATCCACCAGCTGCTGGGCGTCCAGACCGAAGATCCGCGCGAGCGTGCGCAGGTGGCCGCGAGCGTAGAAGTCGCCGCCGCAGGAGGCGAAGTCGTCCACCTCGATGCACTCCAGGACGTGCGGACGGATCCGCGTGCGCTCGCTGAGGACGTCGATGCTCAGCCGGGCTCGGTTCCGGGCCGCCGCGATGAGCGGGCCGATGACCGGCTCACGGGCCGGCTGGGGCTCGTGGACCACGAAGTCGTCGACGCGCGAGACCACCAGCGGGGCGTCGGTGCCGCGCTGCTCGGGCACGGCCGGTGCGGCCACCGCGCGGACGGACTCGCGGACCACCTCCGAGCGGGCGGCCGGGCGCAGGGCCCGGGCCGGCGAGACCGGCTCGGCGACCGGCTCGGCGACGGGCTGGGCGACGGCCACCGACTCTTCCACCGGCCCGTCGACCGGCTCGTCCTCCGGCTCATCCTCGGAGTTCTCCTCGTCGAGGGCGACGCCGGTCGGCGCCGGGACCTGCGCCGTGGCAACCGGGCGGCCGAACCGGCGCAGGAACGCCGCGACACGCTGCCGCGGGACCGGCTCGGCATTCACGTCCTGCGCCTCGTCCTCACCGGCGGTCGAGCCGGATTCGTCCACGACCTCGTCACCGGACTCCTCGACGACCGGGTCCTCGGTCGGGCCGGCCTCGACGAGGACCGGCTCGACGGGTGCGGCCTCGAAGGAGCCCGGCCGGCCTCGAACGACCCCGCCTCGACGTGGTCGGCCTGGCCGGGGTCGGCGTCCACCGGCTCCTGCTCGACCGGCTGCTCGACGGACTCGTCCGGAGCCGCCTCCGGGGCCTCGAGCCGGCTCAGCACCACCACGGGGACGCGTCCGCTCGCCAGCGACTCCAGGTCGGCGACCAGGTCGCCGGTCATGCCGTGGTGCTTGACGCGCGTGGTGCGGGCCAGCGGCACGACGTACGCCTCGCCGTCGGGCGCGGTCTCCCCGCGCTCCTGGATGTCGACGGTGGCGGGCTCGTCCACGAGCTCGCCGGGGGCGGGCGCCGGGCGCGGGTGCACGACGACCCGACCGTCGCGCCACCACGAGCGGGGCGACTGCACGTCGACGTGCTCGATGTCCTGCCAGCGCAGGCCGCTCCAGGTCTCACCACGCCGCACGCGCACGCCGTGCTCGTCGGCGACCATGAGCGGGGCCCGGCTGTCGCGCAGCACCAGCAGCTGGAGCACGCCGACCAGCGCGACGACGGCGCACCACGCCCAGTCGCCGGCCGACTCGCTCTGCAGCGCCCGGGAGAACCACACGACGGTCATCACCGCGGCGACCAGCCCCACGAGCGCGGCCAGCCTGGCGTTGTGCCGAACGGATACGCCCATCACTGCTCCCCCTGGAGGTTGGAGATCACGTCGTCGAGGTCGTCGGGCTTGATCAGGACGTCACGGGCCTTGGAGCCCTCGCTCGGTCCGACCACTCCCCTGCTCTCGAGGATGTCCATCAGGCGCCCGGCCTTGGCGAAGCCCACACGCAGCTTGCGCTGGAGCATCGAGGTCGAGCCGAACTGCGTGGAGACGACGAGCTCGATGGCCTGAACCACCAGCTCCATGTCGTCGCCGATGTCGTCGTCGAGCTCGCGCTTGGCCGACGCGGGCGCCGTGACGTCCTCGCGGTAGTTCGGCTGCAGCTGGTCCTTGCACTGCTTGACCACCTGGGCGATCTCCGCCTCGGTGACCCACGAGCCCTGCACGCGCACCGACTTGGAGGCGCCCATCGGCAGGAACAGCCCGTCGCCCTGCCCGACCAGCTTCTCCGCACCCGGCTGGTCCAGGATGACGCGGCTGTCGGCCAGCGAGCTGGTCGCGAACGCCAGCCGCGAGGGCACGTTGGCCTTGATCAGGCCGGTGACCACGTCGACGCTGGGGCGTTGGGTGGCCAGGATCAGGTGGATGCCCGCGGCGCGCGCGAGCTGCGTGATGCGCACGATGGCGTCCTCGACGTCGCGTGGCGCGACCATCATCAGGTCGGCGAGCTCGTCGACGATCACGCAGAGGTAGGGGTACGGCGCGAGCACGCGCTCGCTGCCTGCCGGCACCTGCACCTTGCCCGCGCGGACCGCCTTGTTGAAGTCGTCGACGTGGCGGAAGCCGAAGTTGGCCAGGTCGTCGTAGCGCATGTCCATCTCGCGCACGACCCACTGCAGCGCCTCGGCGGCCTTCTTGGGGTTGGTGATGATCGGGGTGATCAGGTGCGGGATGCCCTCGTAGGCGTTCAGCTCGACCCGCTTCGGGTCGACCATGATCATCCGCACCTCGTCCGGCGTCGAGCGCATGAGCAGCGAGGTGATCATCGAGTTGATGAAGCTCGACTTTCCGGAGCCGGTCGCACCAGCGACCAGCAGGTGCGGCATCTTCGCGAGGTTGGCCACCACGAAGCCGCCCTCGACGTCCTTGCCGAGCCCCACGACCATCGGGTGGTGGTCGTTGCGCGCGTTGCCCGAGCGCAGCACGTCACCGAGCGAGACCACCTCCTTGTCGGTGTTCGGGATCTCGATGCCGACCGCGGACTTGCCGGGGATGGGGCTCAGGATGCGCACGTCGGCCGAGGCGACGGCGTAGGAGATGTTCTTCTGGATGCCGGTGATCTTCTCGACCTTGACCGCCGGCCCGAGCTCGACGATGTAGCGCGTCACCGTCGGGCCGCGGGTGTAGCCGGTCACCTGGGCGTCGATGTCGAACTCCTCGAGCACCTGCGTGAGCCGGTTGACCACGTCGTCGGAGGCCTTCGACCGGGCCTTGTGCACCGAGCCGGGCTTGAGCACCTGGCTGTCGGGCAGCGTGTAGGCGATGTCGCCGGAGAGCGAGAGCTGCTCCACCCGCGCCGGGAGCGGGGTGTGCGGAGGGGGCTCCAGCGCCTCCTTGGCGGCCGCGTCGAGGACCTCGCCGGTGGGCTCCTCGCCGGGAGCCACGTCCGCCTTCTTGCGCCGGCTCCGCTTGCCGAGCTCGCGGCCCTCGATGACCGGGGTGTCGTAGGCGGGGTCGCCCATCTCCGGGTCGATCTCCGCGCTGTCCTCGAGATCGGCGCGCCGCCGGCGGGAGCGCGTGGTCGGCTCCGGCTCGGGCTCCTCGGCGGGGACGTCGTGGCCCATCACGCGCTCACCGAGCTCACGCAGGCGTGCGGGCACCTGGTAGAGCGGGGTCGCGGTGACGACGAGCACCCCGAAGAACGCGAGCAGGGCGAGCAGCGGCACCACGACGTACGCCGTCTGCAGCAGGTCCATCAGCAGCTTGGAGACCACGAAGCCGATCGCGCCGCCGGCCTGCTGGAGCGGCCGGGTGTCGCCGAGCTCGGGACGGGGCGAGCCGTTGGCGATGTGGACGATCCCGAGCACGCCGAACAGCAGCGCGGTCCAGCCGATCACCTGGCGGCCGGCAGGCCCGTTGGTGTCGGGGTCGCGCAGGTTGCGCCAGGCCACGAAGCAGAGCAGCAGCGGGACGAACCACGCCACCAGGCCCACCGACCCGGCGACCACCGCCCGGGTGAAGTCACCGATGCCTCCGGGCAGCTGCCACCACACCGAGGCCGCGACGACGAGGGCGAGACCGATGAGGAACAGGCCCGCTCCGTCGCGACGGTGCTCGGGCTCCAGCTCGCTGGCGGTGTGCCCGACGCGGCGCACGCCTCCGCCCACGGCGTGGGCCAGGCCCAGCCAGGCGGTCACCAGGACACGGGCGAGCGCCAGGAAGACCCGCGCGATCGGGCCGGGCCCGTTGCGGACGGCCCTGGGTGCAGGACGGCTCGCCGTGGAGCGTCCACCCTTCTTGCGGGTGGACGCTGCGGGCTTTCGCCCTGACTTGCTTCCCGTGGGCCGCGATCGCGAGGTCGAGCCCCCCTGACCGGACTTGCGGGCAGGAGTGCTCTTGCTGCGCGACGCCGCCGGGGAAGACGTACGGGTCGCCATGTGCGGGAATCTACCCCGAAGACCTCACCGGCCCCTCGCGTCACACGCCGCGCGGGGCCTGTGTTGCGCAGCGCACCGACGGCGCCCGAAACGTCCCCCGGACCACCGTTGGGACCACCTGCCTACCCTGCTCCCCATGCAGCGAGCGCGCCGAGGACGCTGGGTCGCCCCCGTGGGGCAGTACGCCGTCGCCATGGTGGTCTTCCTGGCCCTGGACCTCGTCTGGCTCGGGGTGGTGGCCCAGCCGCTGTACGACGACCAGCTCGGCGACCTGCTGCGCGACCCGCCGAACGTCGGCGCCGCCGTCGCCTTCTACGCACTGTTCGTCGCGGGGCTGCTGTTCTTCGTGGTCGACCCCGCGCTGCGGGCCGGATCGTGGCGACGGGCGTGGCTGGGCGGGGCCTTCTTCGGGCTGGTCACCTATGCCACGTGGGACCTGACCAACCTCGCCGTCCTCGACGGCTTCCCGCTCGCGGTCGTGCCCGTCGACCTCGCCTGGGGCGCGCTGCTGTCCGCGACGGTCGCCGGGACGACGTACGCCGTCGCCCGTCGCATGCCTGCCCTACGCCCCTGACACGGCGGCACTGCCGGTCAGAAGTCGCCGTCGCCCTCGCGCAGCGGCAGCCGCAGGCGGAAGGTGCTGCCCTTGCCCAGCTCGGAGGCGACGATGATCTCGCCGCCGTGCATCTGCGCGATCCGGCGCGAGATGGCGAGCCCGAGACCGGTGCCGGGGATCGAGAGCGCCTCGGGGTTGCTGGAGCGGTGGAACGCGGAGAACAGCTGCACCTGGTCGGCCGCGGAGATCCCCAGGCCGGTGTCGGTGCACAGCACCCAGGCGTACTTGCCGTCGGCGCCGACCTCGAGGTCGACCCGGCCGCCGGGCAGGGTGTACTTCACGGCGTTGCTGGCCAGGTTGTCGACGACCTTGCCCAGCTCGTCGGGGTCGGCCACCACCATCACCGACTCGTCGGGGACCGACAGCGTCACCTCCACCGAGCCGAGCTCGGCCTGCATCGCCATCAGCTCCACGCTCGCCTCGGCCAGCCTGCGGAGGTCGACCGGGACGCGCACCGTCTCGCGCTTGTCCTGCACCTGGGAGTAGCTGAGCAGGTTCTGCACCAGTCGGTTGAGCCGGTCGGCGTTGCGCGAGATCGCCTCGACCGAGCCGATGCCGGTGTCGAGGTCCTCCAGCAGCTCGATGTGGCCCATGATCGAGGTCAGCGGGGTCTTCAGCTCGTGGGAGATCGTGGCGATCAGCTCGCCCTTGTAGCGGTCGAGCTCCTGCAGCTCCCCCACCAGGTGTCGCTCGCGGTCGTAGAGGCGCGCGTTGAGCACCACCCGCCCCAGCGTGCGGCCGACCTCCATCACCGCGTCCTGCTGCACGAGGGTCCACGGCGGCAGGGAGGAGTCGCGGGCCAGCAGGAGGTAGCCGAGCAGCTCGCGCCCGACGCCCACCGGCGCGAACATCAGGCTGTACTCCTTGTAGTCCCGGACCAGCTCCCAGACCAGCTCGCGCTGGTCGTCGGTGAGGTCGCCGTCGAGCTGGCAGGCGTTGGTGTGGTCGACGATGACCGGGTGGCCCAGCTCCCAGGCGCGGCTGGCCAGCACGCTCTTGAGCGCGACGAGGTCACGGCTGGACTCGCGGTCGTCGGGCGGGTACGCCGCGGACTGCTCCACCTGGCCGAGGTCGCCGGTCGGGAAGCACCGGATCCACAGGTGCTCGGTCTGCAGCCCCCGGGCGATGGCCTGGGCCGCCTCGCGCAGGGAGACGTCGAGCTCGGCGAGCTGGCCGGCGGACGACACCGCGCGCACCATCTCGCCCATCCGGACCTGGTCGCCGAGGCGCTCGCGCTGCTGGGCGTTGTACATCGCCAGGCCCGCCTGCACCACGAACATCTCGAGCAGCTCGCGCTCCTCGCGGTTGGGGATGCGGTTGCCGGGCGGCAGGTCCACCGACATGTTGCCGAGCAGCTGGCCGGTGGCGGAGTACAGCGGGGCGTAGAGCGCGTCGAGCGGGTGCCAGGAGTCGGGCGCGTCGCCGGGCTGGAACTCGGGCACCCACGCGGACTCCTCCAGCGCGTCGGGCATCCGGTCGTGCGGGACGAACCGGAGCACGCCCCACTCGTCGGCCTGGGCGAACTCGTTGAAGATCGACGCGACCGGCGTACGACGTCCGATGATCTGCTCGCGGACCTCCTCGGAGCCGGCCACCGTGGTCATCACGAAGGTCTCGCCCTCGAGGCGGGCGATCGCCGCGATGCCGTAGCCGAGCACCTCGACGACGCCGCGGGCGATCTCGTCGAGCACCTCGGACAGGTCCGTCGACGAGTTGACGCGCAGCATCAGCTCGTAGAGACGGCGGATCCCCTCGGCGCGAGGAGATTCAGTCAGTTGCATCGGGGGCCCTCTGGGAACCGGTCGGGGTGCAGGCCCTGTGACGGGCCCTGACAGCCATGCTAGGGCGATTCGACCACATACGTGGGTGGTTTAGCCCACTTCCCGGACCGCGGCGGCGCCGGCTAGGCCTCGAGCACGACCGGAATGATCATCGGGCGGCGCCGGTGCGTGGCGTTGACCCAGCGGCCGACGACACGCCGGATGGACTGCTGGAGCTGGTAGGCGTCGTCCACGCCCTCGGAGACGGCCTTGTCGAGCGCGGCGATGATCGGGTCCTTGATCTCGTCGAAGGTGGCGTCGTCCTCGGCGAAGCCCCGGGCGTGGATCTCGGGCCCGCTGACCACCTTGCCGGTCTGGGAGTCGACCACGACGATCACCGAGATGAACCCCTCCTCGCCGAGGATCCTGCGGTCCTTCAGCGAGCTCTCCGTGATGTCGCCGATGGAGCTGCCGTCGACGAAGACGTAGCCGCAGTCGACCTTGCCGGTGACCTTGGCCAGGCCGTCGACGAGGTCGACCACCACGCCGTCCTCGGCGATCACCACGCGGTCGGCGTCGAGGCCGGTCAGCCGCGCGAGCTCGGCGTTGGCCAGCATGTGCCGGATCTCGCCGTGCACCGGGAGCACGTTGCGGGGGCGCACGATGTTGTAGCAGTAGAGCAGCTCGCCGGCGCTGGCGTGGCCGCTGACGTGCACCAGTGCGTTTCCCTTGTGCACGACCCGGGCGCCCCAGCGCGAGAGGCCGTTGATGACGCGGTAGACGGCGTTCTCGTTGCCGGGGATGAGCGAAGAGGCGAGCACGACCGTGTCGCCCTCCTCGATGTGCACGAAGTGGTGGTTGCGCTGCGCGATCCGGCTCAGCGCCGACAGCGGCTCACCCTGGGAGCCGGTCGAGATCAGCACGACCTGCTCGGGCGGCAGGTCCGCGGTCGCCTTGGCGTCGACCAGCAGCCCCGGGGGCACGTCGAGGTAGCCGAGGTCGCGGGCGATGCCCATGTTGCGCACCATCGACCGGCCGACGTAGGCCACCTTGCGGCCGTGCTCGGCAGCGGCGTCCATCACCTGCTGCACCCGGTGCACGTGGGAGGCGAAGCAGGCCACGATGATCCGCCCGCTGCTGGTGTGGAAGACGTTCTCCAGCACCGGCGCGATGTTGCGCTCGGTGGTGGTGAAGCCGGGCACCTCGGCGTTGGTGGAGTCGGTGAGGAACAGGTCGACGCCCTCCTCCCCCAGCCGGGCGAAGGCACGCAGGTCGGTGATCCGGCCGTCGAGTGGCAGCTGGTCCATCTTGAAGTCGCCGGTGTGCAGCACCATGCCGGCGCCGGTGCGGATCGCCACCGCCAGCGCGTCCGGGATCGAGTGGTTGACCGCGACGAACTCCAGGTCGAAGGGGCCGAAGCGGATCCGGTCACCCTCCGCGACGATGCTCTGGACGGTGTCCTTGAGCCGGTGCTCGCGCAGCTTGGAGCCCAGCAGGGCCAGGGTGAGCTGGGAGCCGACCAGCGGGATGTCCTGGCGCTCGCGCAGGAGGTAGGGCACGGCCCCGATGTGGTCCTCGTGCCCGTGGGTGAGCACCAGCGCGTCCACGGCGTCCAGGCGGTCCCGGATCGCGTCGAAGTCGGGCAGGATCAGGTCGACGCCCGGGTGGTTCTCCTCGGGGAAGAGCACGCCGCAGTCGACGATGAGCAGCCGTCCGTCGTACTCGAAGACCGTCATGTTGCGGCCGATCTCGCCCAGGCCTCCGAGCGGGATGACGCGCAGGCCCCCGGCGGGGAGCGGGGGCGGGGTGGACAGCTCGGGGTGGGGATGGCTCACGGGAGAAGACCTGCCTTCTGGAGGGCGGCGCGGAGGGCGACGAGCTCGTCGTCGTCGATCGCGACCAGGGGGCCGCGGACGCGGCGGTTGTCGAGTACGCCGAGCAGCTGCATGCCGGCCTTGGCGGTGGTGGCGCCGTAGTTGGGGACGCCCATCACGGCCTCGACCACCGGCAGCAGCCCGGTGAAGGTGGCCAGGGCCCCTTCGTGGTCGCCGGCGTCGAACTGCTCGATCACCCGGCGCACCTGCTCACCGGCGACGTGGGCCGCGACGGAGACGATGCCACAGCCGCCGTGGGCGAGGTAGCCGAGCAGCAGGCCGTCGTCACCGGAGTAGACGTCGTAGCCGAGCCCGCGCAGGGCGGTCGTGTCCACCGGGTTGCCGGTGGCGTGCTTGACGCTGGTGACGTTGTCGAGGCCGCGGGCGGCCTCGTAGGTCTCCATCGCGATGGCCTGACCCGTGCGTCCCGGCACGTCGTAGAGCATCACGGGCAGCGTGGTCGCCCGGGCGACCTCGGTGAAGTGGTGCAGGACGCCGGCCTGGCCGGGCTTGTTGTAGTACGGCGCCACCAGCAGCACGGCGTCGACGCCGGCCTTCTCGGCCTGCACGGCGAGCTCGACGGAGTGGGCGGTGGAGTTGGTGCCGACGCCCGCGACGACCGTGCCGCGGTCCCCCACCGCGTCCTTGGCCGCGCGCAGGATGTCGCCGTCCTCGGCGACCGACGTGGTCGGCGACTCCCCGGTGGTCCCGCTGACGACCACCCCGTCGTTGCCGTGGTCGAGGAGGTGGGCGGCGACCCGGGCGACCCCGTCGAGGTCGACCGCTCCGTCGGCGGTGAACGGTGTGACCATCGCGGTCAGCACGCGGCCGAACGGCGCAGCAGGCAGGCTCATGCGCCTAGGTTATCCACCGCGGGACCTCGGCGCGGGGGCGGCGCAACCGACGAGGGTTCTCCTATATTTCCTCGCATGAGTGAGAGCCAGCAGCCCGACCCGAACCAGCCCCAGGGCCAGGACCCCACCCAGGGTCAGCCGCAGGGCCAGCCCTACGGCGACCAGTACGGCCAGTCCCAGGGGCAGCCCCAGGGTCAGCCGCAGTACGACCAGTCCCAGGGCCAGCCCCAGTACGACCAGCAGTACGGGCAGCAGTACGACCAGCAGTACGCACAGGTCCCCAGCCAGGTCACCGGCTCGTTCATGCTGGCCAGCCTCGGCCAGGAGTACGGCCCCTACGGCTTCGACCAGCTGCGCCAGATGGCGCTGACCGGGCAGCTCAAGGGTGACGCCTCCCTGCGCGAGACCTCCTCGGGCGGCTGGTTCCCGGCCAAGCAGCTCCCGGGCCTGTTCTCCCACCGCGAGTGGCTCACCACGGTGCTGCTCTCCGCCTTCCTCGGCGGCTTCGGCGTCGACCGCTTCTACCTCGGCTACACCGGTCTCGGCGTCGCCAAGCTGCTCACGCTGGGCGGCTGCGGCATCTGGTCGCTGATCGACCTCATCCTCGAGCTGATGCGCAAGGTGCCCGACGCCGAGGGCCGCCCCCTCGCCTGACCCGGCCCCGTGCCTCTGCCTGTGTGGTGGATCGCCTTCACCTGGTGACGGCGATCCACCACACAGTCGTTTCTGGCGGGCACACCGCTCAGATTTTCGGCATGACCTCGTTCGCCACGAGCTCCAGGTGGTCCAGGTCGTCGAGGTCCAGGGTCTGCAGGTAGATCCGCTGCGCGCCGACCTCGGCGTACCGGCCGATCCGGTCGACCACCTCCGCGGGCGTCCCCGCGAGCCCGTTCTCGCGCAGCTCGTCGGCGTCCCGGCCGATCGCCTCGGCCCGGCGGCGGACCTCCTGCTCGTCCCGCCCGCAGCACAGCACCAGGGCGTTGGAGTACACGAGCTCCTCGTGGTCCCGGCCGATCTCGGCGCACGCCGCGTGCACGCGCCCGAGCTGCTCGCGGGTGGCGTCCACCGACACGAACGGCAGGTTGAACTCGTCGGCGTAGCGCGCTGCGAGGGCGGGAGTACGCCGCTTGCCCAGCCCTCCCACGAGCACCGGCGGACGCGGTCGCTGGGCGGGCCTGGGCAGCGCGGGCGAGTCCGTCAGCGTGTAGTGCTCGCCCTCGTAGGAGAACCGCTCCCCCTCCGGCGTGGCCCACAGGCCGGTGATGACCGCGAGCTGCTCCTCGAGCACGTCGAACCGGTCGCGCGTGGCCGGGAACGGGATGCCGTAGGCGGTGTGCTCCTGCTCGAACCAGCCGGCGCCGATCCCGAGCTCGACGCGCCCGCCGCTCATCTGGTCGACCTGCGCGACCTGGATGGCGAGCGGCCCGGGCAGCCGGAAGGTCGCCGACGTCATCAGCGTGCCGAGCCGGATCGTGCTGGTCTCGCGGGCCAGCCCGGCCAGCGTGGTCCACGCGTCCGTCGGCCCGGGCAGGCCGTCGCCGCCCATCGACACGTAGTGGTCGGAGCGGAAGAAGGCGTCGAAGCCGAGGTCCTCGGCCGCGCGTGCCACCCGGAGCAGCTGGTCGTAGGTCGCGCCCTGCTGGGGCTCGGTGAAGATGCGCAGGTCCATGGCCCCACCGTAGGGGGCCTTGCTGGGTGCGTCCCAGGTGAGCGTGACCGCGTGCCGGGCCGGAGACCGCCGGTGGTCGAGGATCGAGCCTCGGTGGTTGAGGAGCGAGCGTCAGCGAGCGTCTCGAAACCACAGGACCAGGCTCCGCGAGGCGCGGCTTGCAACGCGCTGGCGGCGACTTCAACGCAACGACGCAGGGCGTCCGACCGCGCCTGGAATTTCTTCGATTTCCCTTGTGGACAAGGGAAATCTCGGCCCTGGGCTTGTCAGTGGTCGATGCTTGGATGAGGTATGTCCGCAGCACCGACCGAGCACCTGCACCCGGTGGCCCGCGCCATCGATGAGGCCAGCTCGGTGCTGCGCGGAGCAACCGGGTTGCCGATGTTCGGACTGGGTGATGCGGAGCTGCGTGAGCTGTGCCGGAAGCTGACCTCGCTGGCCTCCACCCTGACTGCCTTGGATGGTGCGGCGCTCGCGCAGGCCGAGTCCCGCGACGTGGCCGCCGAGGTGGGCGCGACGTCGACGGCGAACTGGCTGGCCCACGAGATGAAGCTGACCCGGAAGGAGGCGCACCGCCGGGTGGCGCTCGCCCGGGATCTCGAGGAGTTCCCTGCCACGGGTAGGGCCCTCGCGGGTGGCGACGTGGTGCCCGAGCAGGCGAAGGTGATCTGCGAAGCCGTCGCCCGCCTCGACAAGATCCCCGCCGACCTGGTCGCCGACCGCGACCTCGACCTGCCCGCGCTGAAGACCAATGCCGAGCAGCACCTGCTCGCCGAGGCCGCCCACCACGACGCGAATGAGCTGAGGATCCTGGGTCGCCACCTGCTCGACGTCGTCGCACCCGAGGTCGCCGAGGAGCACGAACGACGGCTGCTCGAGCAAGAAGAAGAACGCGCCCGTGCAGAGGACCAGGTTCACGATGACCGAGGACGGTCAGGGCTGCGTGCACGGCCGGTTCACCCTGCCTGCACTCCAGGCGGCGATGTTGAAGAAGGCACTCCTCGCGCTGGCGGCCCCCAAGCACCAGGCAGCTGTCGACGGCAACGCGCCGGTGCTGGGTCGGCCGACTGCGGAGAAGATGGGCGCGGCTTTCGCCGAGTACGTCGAGCGTTACCCCGCCGACCGGATCCCCGACGCCGGCGGCGTCCCCGCCAGCGTGGTGATCACCATGGATCTGGAGAAGCTCCTACAGGGACTCGGCGCAGGAGTCCTCGACGACGGCGGCCGCATCTCCGCCACCGAGGCCCGCCGGCTCGCGTGCGAGGCCGGGATCATCCCCGCCGTCCTCGGCGGCAAGAGCCAACCGCTCGACGTCGGGCGCAAGAAGCGGTTCCACACAGGCGCCCAGCGCATCGCCCTGGCCATCCGCGACGGCGGCTGCACCGCCGAGGGCTGCGACTACCCGCCCGGCCTCTGTCACGCCCACCATGACATCTCCTGGGGACGCAACGGCGACACCAACGTCAAGGACGGACGACTGCTCTGTCCCCGACATCACGCCCTCGCCCACAACCCGCGCTACAACACCACCCGGCTGGGGACCGGCAAGCTCCGCTTCACCAGGCGCACGTGAGCAGAGGTACGCCCTCACTTGGTGTCCCGACTGCCGGGGTCCAAGGCACCGTCACGGTGTTTGCATGCCGCACCCACGTGACCTGACCAACTACCAGTGGGAGCTGCTTCAGCCGGCGTTCAACGCGCCCGGCGAGCGCGACCGCACTTCACCACCCGTCCCAGGGCCATGTCAGACATGGGACTCACCCAGTCAGGAGCCGACGCGCTCCAGCCACCTGACCTCGTAGGGCGGGTCGTTCTCGAGGTGCTGCTCGCGGCGGGTCTCGTGCCACTGAGACTCGTCGAAGTCCGGGTAGTGCGTGTCACCCTCGGGCGCGGCGTGCACCTCGGTGAGCACCTGCTCGGTGGCCAGCGGGAGGGCGTCGCGGTAGACCTGCGCGCCTCCGCCGACCATCACGACGTCGTCGAGCTCGGCGCCGAGGTCGATGGCGTCGGTGACCGAGCGGGCGACCTGCACGCCCTCCCAGGCCCAGTCGGGGTCACTGGTCACCACGATGCTCTGCCGGTCCGGGAGCGGCCGCCCGATGCCCTCGAACGTCGTACGCCCCAGCACCAGCGGGTGCCCGACGGTGGTGCGCTTGAAGTGGGCGAAGTCGGCGGGGATCGACCACGGGATGTCGCCCTCGAGCCCGATCACGCCGTTCGACGCGCGCGCCGCCACCAGCACGACCCGCAGGGGCCGCTCCCCTCCCTGGGTCATACCGCGATCGGCGCCTTGATCCCGGGGTGCGGGTCGTAGCCCTCGACGCTGATGTGGTCGAGGTCGAACCCGTCGATGGTGTCGACCGACGGGTCGAGCCGCAGCGTGGGCAGCGGCCGCGGCTCGCGGGTGAGCTGCAGCTCGGCCTGCTCGAGGTGGTTCACGTAGAGGTGCGCGTCACCCAGGGTGTGCACGAAGTCGCCGGCCTGGAGGCCCGTCACCTGCGCGACCATGTGCGTGAGCAGGGCGTACGACGCGATGTTGAACGGCACGCCGAGGAACACGTCGGCCGAGCGCTGGTAGAGCTGGCAGCTGAGCCGGTCGGGACCCGAGGGCGCCGGCGCGACGTAGAACTGGAACATCGTGTGGCAGGGCGCCAGCGCCATGTCCGGGATGTCGGCGACGTTCCACGCCGAGACGATGTGGCGTCGCGAGTAGGGGTCGGTGCGGATCTGCTCGACGACCTGGGCCAGCTGGTCGACGTGGCGGCCGTCCGGCGCGGGCCAGGAGCGCCACTGGTAGCCGTAGACCGGGCCTAGGTCCCCGTTGGCGTCGGCCCACTCGTCCCAGATCGTGATGCCGCGGTCCTGGAGCCACTTCACGTTGGTGTCGCCGCGCAGGAACCACAGCAGCTCGCCGAACACCGACCGGGTGTGGATCTTCTTCGTGGTCACCAGCGGGAAGCCGTCCGCGAGGTCGAACCGCATCTGGTGGCCGAAGACGCTGCGGGTCCCGGTGCCGGTGCGGTCGGACTTCTCCACGCCCTCGTCGAGGATCCGGCGAAGGAGGTCGAGGTAGGCCTGCATGGGCCCAACCTACCCGCGCCGACGCCGTGGGAGGCTGAACACATGCTCCTCGGACTGGTCGCCGCGCTGGCCGCGGCCGTCCTGTTCGGCGTGGGTGCGGTGGTGCAGGCGGTGGCCGCCCGCCGGCACGGCCTGATCTCCCCGCTGATGGCCGTCGTGGTGGCGATGTACTGCCTCGGCTGGGCCCTGCACCTCCTCGCGATCGCCCGGATGCCGCTGTACCTCGCCCAGGTCGGCGTCGCCGTCTCCCTGGTGGTGACCGCGCTGGTGGCGGCCCTCGTGGTGGGCGAGCCCCTGCGGCCCCGGCACTGGAGCGCGGTCGCGGCGATGGCCGCCGGCCTGGCGATGCTCGTGGTCGCCTCGGGAGCCGTCGGCAGCCACGACTTCGACACCGTGACCACGGCTTCCCTCTACGTGGTGCTGGTGGTCGTGCTGGCCCTCGGCCTGGCCGTGGTCCGTCGTCCGGGGCTCGGCGGCGGCGTGCTGCTGGCCGGGCTCGCCGGGGTGGCCTACGCCGGCTCCCCGGTGGCGACCCGGGCGCTGGTCGACTTCGCCTGGGACCTCGACGTCCTCCTCCCGGCGCTGACGATCGGGCTGTTCGGACTGCTCGGCTTCTGGCTCTACTCGGTGGCGATGGCCAGGACCTCGGTCACCGCGGCGACCGCGCCGGTGGTGCTGCTGCAGACGGTGCTGCCCGCGGTCGTCGGCGTGGTCGCCTTCGAGGACCTGGTGCGTCCCGGGTCGTGGCCGCTCGCGCTGGTCGGCTTCGCCACCAGCACGGTGGGCGCGCTCGTGCTCACCACCGCCCAGACCACCCTGGAGCACGTCGGCCTCCCCCACGAGCGGCGTGATGACCTGCCCGGACGACCGCCGACGGAGACCGACGACCGGGTCGCCTGAGCGGCGATGGTTGGATGGGCGCCATGACCAGTGCCGACGTCTCCGCCCGCGTCGCCTGGGCCGAGGACGCGCCGGCCATCGCGGCGGTCCAGGTCCGGGCCTGGCGGGTCTCCTACGCCGACCTGCTGCCCTCGGAGGTGCTCGACAGTCTCGAGGTCGACGAGATCGCCGCCCGCTGGCGCGACGCGCTCGCCCGGCCCGCGGACGCGCGCCACCGCGTCCTGGTCGCCCTCGAGCGCAACCTGGTCACCGGGTTCCTGGTGACCGGCCCGGCCACCGACCCCGACTGCGACCCGGTCGCGACCGGCGAGCTCAGCGACCTCACCATCGACCCCCACAAGCGGGGCGCCGGCCACGGGTCCCGCCTGCTCCAGGCCGGGGCCGACACCCTGGTCGCCGACCGCTTCACCCGGGCGGTGACCTGGCTCCCCGCGGTGGACGACCAGCTGCGTGCGTTCCTGACGAGTGCCGGGTGGGGTCCCGACGGGGCCCACCGGACCCTCGACCTGCTCGGGGACGGCAGCATCACCGTCAAGCAGGTGCGCCTCCACACGGCGCTCGTCGACGCCCCCTGAAGGCATGGGCTCTCGGTCCCGGCCGCTCGACGCGGCGACCCGCTCGATCGTCCGGGACGGCATCGCCGTGGGGATCGCCACGGGCGCCTACGGCGTCTCCTTCGGGGCGGTCTCGGTGGCCAGCGGCCTGGACGTGTGGCAGACCTGCGCCCTGTCCCTGGTCGTGTTCACCGGGGCCTCCCAGTTCGCCCTGGTCGGAGTCCTCGGGGCCGGCGGCAGTCCCGTGTTCGCGGCGCTGTCCGGGCTGCTCCTGGGCACCCGCAACACGCTCTACGGGATCAAGGTTGCCCCGATGGTCGGCTGGCGCGGCGCCCGACGAGCCGCGGCCGCCCACCTGGTCATCGACGAGTCCACCGCGATGACCCTGACGCGTACGACGCGTGAGCACGCCCGCGCCGGGTTCCTCTCGACCGGGCTCGCGGTCTTCGCGCTGTGGAACCTCGCCACCCTGGCCGGCGCGCTGGCGGGCGACGCCCTGGGCGACCCGCGCACCTACGGTCTCGACGCGGCCGTCGGTGGGGCGTTCCTGGCCCTGCTGTGGCCCCGCCTGGACAGCACGCGCAACCGGGTCGCCGCGGTCCTCGGCGCGGCCGTGGCGCTCTCGCTGGTCTCGGTGACTCCCTCGGGGGTCCCGGTCCTGGCGGCGACCGTCGTCGCGCTCGGCATGGGGGCCGTGGTCCGCGACCGGGTCGACCTCGTGGAGGAGCCATGATCTGGGCGGCGGTGCTGGCCTGCGGCGTGGGCTGCTACCTGCTCAAGCTGGCGGGGATGTCGGTGCCGGAGAAGGTGGTCGCGCGTCCCGTCGTACGCCGCACCAGCGACCTGCTCCCCGTGGTCCTGCTCGCGGCCCTGGTCGCCGTGCAGGTCCTCGTCGTCCCCGGTCCGGACGGCCCGGAGCTGGGCGTGGACGCACGGCTGGCGGGCCTGGGCGCGGCCTGCGTGGCACTGCTGCTGCGGGCGCCGTTCATCGTCGTGGTGCTCGTGGCCGCCCTCACGGCGGCGCTGCTGCGGCTCTGAGGCCGCCCGTCCCTGGCACGGGGCCTCGATGCGCCTGCGCTCGTCCGGGGCACCCGAGACGGGCCCCGGACGAGCGGGCGAGAGAAGCGGACGGGGAGCCCGTGTGCCCAGCACGGGCCCCCCGTCCCGGGGACCTGACTCTTCCCTGGGGGGAGGGAGGTCAGGACACGGCTTCTGCGCTCCATGGTGCAGGCGCCGTGTTGTCATGCCCGAGGGACCGGCCACCCACGTCAGGGGTGGTGGAGGACCGGATCATCGAGCTGTTGCTCATCGTGGTTCCCCCTGGGTCCTTCGGAAGCTGGCGAGGGAAACCGTGGCTTCCCTCGACACAAGAGTGCCTGCGTGGGACCCCCGATGGCGACCGTTGGCGACTTCACGAAGTTGCGTTGCACAAACGTGAAACGTTGCACGTTCGCGCGAGCGACCGATTGTCGGGGCCGGCGACGCCTCAGAGGTCCAGGAAGTGCTCCAGGCCGACGGTCAGGCCCGGGTGCTCGCCGATCTGGCGCAGGCCGAGGAGGACCCCGGGGGTGAACGAGATCCGGTCCAGGGAGTCGTGCCGGATCGTGAGGGTCTCCCCCAGGCCGCCGAGGATCACCTCCTGGTGGGCGACCAGGCCACGGATGCGCAGCCCGTGCACGCGCACGCCGTCCACGTCGGCGCCTCGCGCCCCCTCCAGTCCGGTCGTGGTCGCGTCCGGGCTCGGCCCCAGGCCCGCCTCGCGACGGGCCGCCGCGATGAGCTCCGCCGTGCGCCGCGCGGTGCCCGAGGGCGCGTCGGCCTTGTCCGGGTGGTGCAGCTCGACGACCTCCACCGACTCGAAGAAGCGCGCTGCCTCGGCGGCGAAGCGCATCATCAGCACCGCCCCGATGGAGAAGTTGGGCGCCACCAGCACGCCGGTGCCCTCGGAGCGCTCCAGCCAGCTGCGCACGGTGTCCAGGCGCTCCTCGTCGAAGCCCGTGGTGCCCACCACGGCGTGGATGCCGTGGGAGAGGCAGAACTCGAGGTTGTCCATCACCACGTCGGGGTGGGTGAAGTCGACCACCGCCTCGACGCCCTCGTCGAGGAGCGTCTGCAGGTCGTCCTCGGCGTCGACACGCGCCACCAGCCGGAGGTCGCCGTCGGTGCGCTCGGCCTCCTCGACCGCGTCGCAGACCGCTCGTCCGACCCTGCCCAGCGCGCCCAGCACGCCCACCCTCAGCTCGCTCACGCAGGTCAGGCTAGCGAGGCCCGGCGGGTCGTCTAGCGCGGAGGGCCGACCAGGGCCAGCGTCTGGGGACGGGTGTAGAGCTCGCCGGCCAGGGCGTGCACGTCACGCGGTGTGACCGCGGCGATGCTCTCGAGCACCTCGTCGACCGAACGCAACCGGGGCTGGAACAGCACGGCCTCCCCCAGCCGGGTCATCCGCGAGCCGCTGTCCTCCAGGCTCAGCACCAGGCCGCCGCGCGCCTGTCCCTTGCCGCGCTCGACCTCCTCCTCGGTGAGCCCGGACTCCGCGACGCGGGCGAGCTGCTCGCGCACGACGCGCAGCAGCTCCTCGGACTTGCTGGGCAGCGAACCGGCCGCCACCCCGACCATCCCGGCGTCGGAGTAGCCGAGCCCGAAGGAGTAGACCGAGTAGGCCAGCCCACGACGCTCCCGGACCTCCTGGAACAGCCGCGAGCTGGAGCCGCCGCCGAGGGCCGCCTGCAGCACACTGAGCACGTAGCGACGCGGGTCGGAGCGGGTGAGCCCCTGCATCCCGAGCACGACGTTGACCTGCTCGAACGGGCGGGAGGCGCTGACCTCCCCGGTCCGCAGCGGTCGCGGACGCTCGGCGAGCCGGGGCCCCACGGGACGGGTGGCACCGGAGAGGAAGCCGTTGCCGGCGAAGGCCCGGCGGGCGCGGCGTACGACGTCCTGGTGGTCGACGTTGCCGGCGACCACCAGCGTGGTCACCTCGGCCCGGTAGCGGCGCTGGTAGTAGCCCTGCACCTGCCGTCGGGTCAGCGCCTTGATCGACTCGGCGGTGCCGGCGATCGGCCGGGCCAGCGGCGTGCCGGCCCAGGCGGTCGCGGCGAACAGGTTGTGCACCACGTCGTCGGGATCGTCGTCGTGCATGGCGATCTCGTCGAGGATGACGTCGCGCTCGGCCTCGACGTCCTCGGCGGTGATCAGCGACGAGGTGACCATGTCGCCGAGGACCTCCACGGCCATCGGCAGGTCCTCGTCGAGGACGCGCGCGTGGTAGCAGGTGTACTCGCGCGCGGTGTAGGCGTTGAACTCGCCCCCCACCTCGTCGAACGCGGCGGAGATGTCCATGGCCGAGCGGGTCGGGGTGCCCTTGAACAGGAGGTGCTCGAGGAAGTGCGACGCGCCGTTGAGCTGCGCCGCCTCGTCCCTCGAGCCCACCTGCACGAACACCCCGACCGCCGCGGAGCGAACTCCGGGCATGTGCTCGGTGACGATGCGCAGCCCACCCGCCAGGGTGGTCCGGCGTACGCCGTCAGGCAGATCCTTCAACCTCGTGGGTCACTCGTCGCCGTCGGCGTCGGAGCCCTCGGACGCGTTGGCGTCCTCCTCGACCACGGGGACCAGCGACAGCTTGCCGCGGTCGTCGATCTCGCCGATCGCGACCTGGATCTTCTGGCCGACCGAGACGACGTCCTCGACGTTGTCCACCCGCTTGCCACCGGCCAGCGCGCGCAGCTTGCTGATGTGCAGCAGGCCGTCCTTGCCGGGCAGCAGCGAGACGAACGCCCCGAAGTTGGTCGTCTTCACGACCGTGCCGAGGTAGCGCTCGCCGACCTCGGGCATCGTCGGGTTGGCGATCGCGTTGACGGCGGCGCGCGCGGCCTCGGCCGCCTCGCCGTTGGTCGCACCGATGTAGACCGTGCCGTCGTCCTCGATCGACAGGGTCGCGCCCGTGTCGTCCTGGATCTGGTTGATGACCTTGCCCTTGGGGCCGATGACCTCGCCGATCTTGTCGACGGGCACGCGCACCGAGATGATGCGCGGCGCGTGCACCGACATCTCCTCGGGCTCGGTGATGGCCTCGGCCATCACGTCGAGGATCGCGAGCCGGGCGTCGCGCGCCTGGGTCAGCGCACCGGCGAGCACCTCGGCGGGGATACCGTCGAGCTTGGTGTCGAGCTGGAGGGCGGTGACGAAGTCACGCGTGCCGGCGACCTTGAAGTCCATGTCGCCGAAGGCGTCCTCGGCGCCGAGGATGTCGGTCAGCGCGACGTACTCGTGCTTGCCGTCGACCTCACCGGAGATCAGGCCCATCGCGATGCCGGCCACCGACGCGCGCAGCGGCACACCGGCCTGCAGCAGCGAGAGGGTCGAGGCGCAGACCGAGCCCATCGAGGTCGAGCCGTTGGAGCCCATGGCCTCGGAGAGCTGGCGGATCGCGTAGGGGAACTCCTCGCGGGTGGGCAGCACGGGCAGCAGCGCACGACGCGCCAGGGCGCCGTGGCCGACCTCGCGGCGCTTGGGCGAGCCCACGCGACCGGTCTCGCCGGTGGAGAAGGGCGGGAAGACGTACTTGTGCATGTAGCGGCGCGTCTTCTCCGGCGACAGCGTGTCGAGCTTCTGCTCCAGGGTCAGCATGTTCAGGGTGCTGACGCCCAGGATCTGGGTCTCGCCACGCTCGAACAGCGCCGAGCCGTGCACCCGCGGGATCACGCCGACCTCGGCGGACAGGGTGCGGATGTCGGTCAGCCCGCGACCGTCGATGCGGACCTTGTCGCGCAGCACGCGCTGGCGCACGAGCTCCTTGTTCAGCGACCGGAAGGCCGCGCCGATCTCCTTCTCGCGACCCTCGAAGTCACCGGCGATCTTCTCGAGCAGGCCGGCCTTGATGTCGTCGAGCTTCTCCTCGCGCTCCTGCTTGCCGGAGATGGTGAGCGCCTGGGCGGTCTCGTCCTTCACGGCGGCCTCGACGGCGGCGTACACGTCGTCCTCGTAGTCGAGGAAGACCGGGAACTCCTGGACCGGCTTGGCGGCCTGCTTGGCCAGCTCGGCCTGGGCCTCGCACAGCTGCTTGATGAACGGCTTGGCGGCCTCGAGGCCCTCGGCCACGATCTCCTCGGTCGGCGCCTGCTTGCCGGACTGGACGAGGTCCCAGGTGGACTCGGTGGCCTCGGCCTCGACCATCATGATCGCGACGTCACCGGTCTCGGTCACGCGACCGGCGACCACCATGTCGAAGACGGCGTCCTCGAGCTGGCTGTGGTTGGGGAAGGCCACCCACTGGCCGTCGATGAGGGCCACGCGGGTGCCGCCGACGGGGCCGGAGAACGGCAGGCCGGAGAGCTGGGTGGACAGCGACGCGGCGTTGATCGCCAGCACGTCGTAGGGGTGGTCGGGGTCGAGCGCCATCACGGTGATGACGACCTGGACCTCGTTGCGCAGGCCCTTCTTGAAGGTCGGGCGCAGCGGCCGGTCGATGAGGCGGCAGGTGAGGATCGCGTCCTCGCCCGGGCGGCCCTCGCTGCGGAAGAACGAGCCGGGGATCTGGCCCGCGGCGTACATCCGCTCCTCGACGTCGATGGTGAGCGGGAAGAAGTCGAACTGGTCCTTCGGCTTCTTGCCGGCGGTGGTGGCCGACAGCAGCATGGTCTCGTCGTCGAGGTAGGCGGTGACGGAGCCAGCCGCCTGGCGGGCCAGCAGGCCGGTCTCGAACTTGACCTTGCGCTGGCCGAACTTGCCGTTGTCGAGGACGGTCTCCACGACGGTGATCTCGGGTCCCTCAGTCAAGGGCTTCCCTTTCTCTTCGCGGAGCGAGCCGCGAGCTCTGACCTGCGCCTCGGAGGTGAGGTGGGGGCCGGTCTTCGATCGAGGCCCACTGTGGGCGGCGAGCACGAGGAGACCGCAACGCGAATCTTCCGGCCGTGCTCCTCCGGAGCACACAGGGAGCCACTACCGAGGACCGGGCCGGCGATCGCGGGCCGCTCCTGTGGGTGTGGTTTCTTCAGTTGTACAACTACCGAGAAACGCACCCACCCGGTGGGGGTGAGTGCGTTTCGCAGAGCATCAGCGACGCAGGCCGAGGCGGGAGACGATCGAGCGGTAGCGCTCGATGTCGGTCTTCTCCAGGTAGTTCAGGAGGCGACGACGCTGGCCGACGAGGAGCAGCAGGCCACGACGGCTGTGGTGGTCGTGCTTGTGCTCCTTGAGGTGCTCGGTGAGGTGGGAGATGCGGTGGCTCAGCAGCGCGATCTGCACCTCGGGGGAACCGGTGTCGCCCTCGGCGGTGGCGTACTCCGCGATGATCTTCTTCTTGGTCTCGGCGTCAGTACCGATCGACACGTGAACTACCCATCTTTCTTCGTCTCGCTGCGCGGCGCGCCGGGGCCTGTTCACCCGGGCACTGTGTATCCGCGGCCGTTGCACGGCACAGTCACCCGCTAGGGGTAACTGCTCAAGGCTATCAGCGCGCGGGCGACGGCGGCGAATCGAGCTCGCGGGGCCTCGTCGCGGCGTCGTCCTCGCCCGCGGCCCGTCCCCGGGCCCCGAGTGCGGCCGCCACCCCGACGAGCCAGCCCGCGGCCGTCCCCCAGTAGAGCCCGCGCATCACCCCGAACAGCACCTCGCGGCTCCCCAGCACGTCGAACGACTCGCGCCCGCCCAGGCCGTGGAGGAAGGCGACCATGGCCACCAGGCCGCCGGCGGCGGTGCCCAGGATCGACCCGAGCCATCCCCCGGCGACAGCGGTGACGGGCTCACCCCGCCGCACTGTCAGGACCAGGGCGAGGGCGAGCACCGCGACCGCGGTCACCAGGCCGAGGAGCCAGGCGACGACGCCGCGGAGCCTGACGACGTCGGCCAGCACCCCACCGACCCACGGGTCGAGCTGCTCCCCCACGAAGACGTCGAGCAGCCCTGACCCGCCGACACCGCGGTGGCGCAGGTAGAGGTAGCCGAGGACGTGGCCCACGGCCGCGAGGACGAGGAAGGTGCCGAGCCCGAGCAGCACCGAGAGCCACCGGACCTTGATCACCCGGCTCACGCTAGCGATCACCCTTCTTCCGGGTCCTGGCCGCGTCGCGGCCGGGCTGATCCAGCGTGCTGGGTCGCACCCCTTCGAGGGTGACCGGCGGCAGCGACGCGAACGGCGGGGTCTGCAGCCGGGCGTCCCCGAGCGGCTCCCCCGTCTCCGGGTCGGTCGCCTGCTCGGGCATCGGGTAGACGCTGAACAGCGAGGTGCGGCCGTTCCTCCACGGCGTCAGCAGGGTCACCTGCTCGGTCAGGTCGTCGTAGCCCTGGTCCGGGACGAGCAACCGGCGCCCGTCCTGGTCGACGAGCTGGACCCCGACGAGCGGGCGCCCCTGCGCGTCGTACGGGTAGACGTTCTGCACCTGCCGCCCGCCGAAGAACAGCCCCTCGGTGGCCAGGGACGGGTCGAAGCCGGGCTCCGCGTCGTACGTCGCCGGTCCGTTGCCGGCGTGCAGGAACCTGTCGAACATGACCGGCACCAGCAGGATCGCCAGCACGTTGAGGCCGACCAGCACCAGCCGCAGGCTCAGGAACCGCCGCAGGGCGCGCGCCGTTCCCCAGGCGCCCCGGCCCAGCTGGACGCTCAGCACGATCGCGACCAGGGCGAGCAGCCCGCGTCGCGGGGTGAGCCCGAAGATTCCCTGGCTGGAGTACACCTCCACGAGCAGGGTCACGGCGCACAGGGCGCGGACGACCCACCAGACGGGGCGCAGCGACTGGGCGAACGCGGGCAGGCCGAGGTGGTCGCCGGTGCGGACCCAGCGCCTCCAGGTCGCGCCGCCCCGGTCGAGCCAGGCGGCCAGTCCGTCCCGGGTGCGGGAGGGGCGCACCGCCGCCACCGGGCTGAACCCCGCGGCCGCTCGCAGCTCGGCGGCGTAGGTCCCGGGGTCGGGCAGGGCCTCGGTCCCGCGCTCGGAGACGAGGTCCGCCAGGTCCGCCTCGAGTCCCCCGACCAGCTCCTCGCGCTCCTCCTCGGTGAGGTCGGCAAGCCGGCCGCGCACCGCGGCGACGAATTCGTGGACGGCGGGCGACGTGGTCATCGTGTTCATGCGCTGGCTCCCTCGAGGATGCGGGTGACGGTGGCGGAGAAGGACGACCAGTCGGCCTTCTGCTGGGTGAGCCGGGTGCGCCCCGCGGGCGTGATCCCGTAGTACTTGCGGTGCGGCCCGGTCTCGCTGGCCACGACGTACGACGTCAGCGCGCCACCGGCGTAGAGCCGCCGGAGCGTGCCGTACACGGAGGCGTCACCGACGTCCTCCAGCCCGCCCTCGCGGAGCCGCCGGACGATGTCGTAGCCGTAGCCGTCCTCGTCCTCGACCACCGCGAGCACCGTCGCGTCGAGCACTCCCTTGAGGAGCTGGGTGGTGTCCATGGACGGGACGCTACTACGAAATGCGTAATAGTGTGCGGAACACAGTTGGTTTGGTCTCATGGCAGGATCGGTCCATGGAGACCACGCTCGCGGCCTGCAACCTGTGCGAGGCCATCTGCGGCCTGGAGCTGACCCTCGAGCCGGGACCGGACGGTCCCCGGGTCGCCTCGGTGCGGGGCAACACCGAGGACCCCCTCTCCCGTGGCCACATCTGCCCGAAGGGCGTGGCCCTGGCCGACGTCTACGACGACCCGGACCGGTTGCGCGCGCCGGTCCGCCGGGTCGGCGAGGGGGCCGACGCCCAGTGGGTCGAGATCTCCTGGGACGAGGCGCTGGACCGCACCGCGCAGGGGCTCGCGGACGCCGTCAACCGGCACGGCCGCGACGCCGTCGGGATCTACCTCGGCAACCCCAACGCCCACTCGCTGGGGGCGCAGACCCACGGCACCCGGATGATCAAGACCTTCCGCACCCGCAACAAGTTCAGCGCGAGCTCGGTCGACCAGATCCCCCACCAGCTCGTGGCCTGGCAGCTCTTCGGCCACCAGCTGATGATCCCGATCCCCGACATCGACCGCACGTCCTACTTCCTGGTCATGGGTGGCAACCCGATGGCCTCCAACGGCTCGCTGATGACCGTCCCGGACTTCCCGGGCCGCCTGCGTGCGCTGAGGAAGCGCGGAGGCCGGATGGTCGTGCTCGACCCCCGCCGCACCGAGACCGCGAAGGCCGCCGACGAGCACCACTTCGTCCGCCCCGGCACCGACGCGGCGGTGCTGCTCGCGATGCTGCACGTGCTCTTCGAGGAGGGGCTGACCGATCCGCCCCCCTACGTGCGCGGGACGGAGTCCGTGCGCCTGGCGGTGGCCGACTTCACGCCCGAGGTGGCCGCGGAGCACTCGGGCCTGCCCGCCGAGGTCATTCGCCGGATCGCGCGCGAGCTCGCCGGGGCCGAGTCCGCGGCGGCGTACGGCCGGGTCGGCCTGTCGACCCAGGACTTCGGGACGGTCTGCCAGTGGGCGCTCTCCTGCCTGAACATCCTCACCGGCAACTTCGACCGCGAGGGCGGGGTGCTGTTCACCGAGCCGGCCGTGGACATCGTGGGACGCCAGATCGTCGGCCGCGGCCACTACGACGTGTGGCGCAGCCGGGTGCGGGGAGCCCCGGAGTTCAGCGGCGAGCTCCCGGTGAGCACGCTGCGCGAGGAGATCGAGACCCCGGGCGAGGGCCAGGTCCGCGCGGTCCTCACGGTGGCCGGCAACCCGGTCCTCTCGACCCCGGACGGGCGCGGGCTGGGGCGCGCGCTGGCCGGGCTGGACTTCATGGCGGCGGTCGACATCTACCTCAACGAGACCACCCGCCACGCCGACGTGGTGCTGCCGCCGACCACCGCTCTCGAGCGCGACCAGTACGACCTCGTCTTCCACGCCCTCGCCGTGCGCAACACCGCGCGTTTCACCCCGCCGGTGCTCGACAAGCCCGAGGGAGCCATGGACGACTGGGAGATCTTCCGCGAGATCGCCCTGCGCACCACCGCGCTCCTCGACCAGCAGCCGCCCCGCGCGAAGGCCCTGCGCAACCGCGCCCTGCTGAGCATGAAGCCCTCGACGATCGTCTCGGCGCTGCTGCTCACCGGCCGGCGTACGACGATGCGGGCCCTGCGTGCCCATCCCGAGGGCGTCGACCTCGGACCGCTGCGCCCCACCATGCCGGGCCGGCTGCAGACCAAGGACAAGCTGATCCACCTCGCCCCCGACCTGGTGGTCCGCGACCTCGGGCGGCTGCGGAAGGCGATGGCGGAGGCGGGCGCGAACGAGGACGACGGCGAGCTGCTGCTCATCGGACGGCGCCACCAGCGCGACAACAACTCCTGGATGCACAACAGCGAGCGCCTGACCCGGGGCAGGCCCCGCCACCACCTGCTGATGCACCCCGACGACCTCGACGCCCGGCGGATCGGGGACGGCGCCACCGTGCGGGTCGCCTCGCGGGTCGGCGAGGTCACCGTCGAGGTGCAGTCGAGCGAGGACATGATGCCCGGGGTCGTCTCGCTCCCCCACGGCTACGGCCACGCCGTCGACGGGACCCGGATGTCCCGGGCCGCCAAGGTCCCCGGGGCTTCGATCAACGACCTCACCGACCCCGAGCGGCTCGACGTCTCCGGCAACGCGGCCCTGAGCGGCGTGCCGGTGACCGTCAGCGCGGTCTGATCCGGCGCGGAGGGCTCAGGCCTGCTGCCCGGGCAGCCGCATCGGCGTCGTCGGGCCCGGCCCGGGCTCAGGCTCCGCGCGCCGGGCGCGCTCGGTGAGGTAGACCGCCCGCACCCCCACCGCGCGCTCGAGCTGGCGCTGCACGCTGGAGAAGAACTGCTCGCGGTAGGTCTCATCGGTCACCGTGGAGACGGTCAGGTAGAGACCGGAGAACGCGGCGAGGAAGACCGAGACCTGGAACAGCTCGGCGGTGAGGTGGGGCAGGTGCGGCAGCGCGTGCACCGTGTCCTCCCCGATCCAGGCCATCACGACGTCGTTGGTCATCACCAGCGCCCCGAAGAGCAGGAAGAACACGAAGACCGTCAGCGCGACCAGCAGGACCTGCACCGTCTGCACGATGACCAGGACGAGGACGAGGTTCCAGCGCTCGAAGCCGGTCACCTCCGCGCGGGCGACCGGGTCCCAGCGGGGGTCGCGGTCCGGGTCCTCGACGAGCTCCTGGCAGATCTCCTCCAGCGGGGTGCCGCGGCAGGCGCGCAGCAGGAACTCCTCGTCGACGTCGTCGTCGGTGCGGTCCACCTCCTCGGGCAGCCGCACCAGCAGGAACGCGACCGAGAGCAGCGTGAACATCAGCACGGTCAGCCACAGCACGCCGCCGTCGAGCCGGGAGGCGACCTGCCACACCTCGGCGTTGATGAACAGGAACGTGACGAACAGCAGCAGGAGCGGCAGCGCCCGGCTCATCATCGGCAGCACCGAGCGCAGGCTGCCGAAGGTCCGCGACAGCGCCCAGGTGACGATCGGGCGTGCGTTCAGCGCGGTCAGGGCGTACCACCCGGCCGCCAGGATCCCGAGCGTGACGAGCGTGGCCGGCGCGAAGCTGAACTCCTCGGCGACCAGGGCGAGCCCGGCGCCGGCGGCGGCCGCGGCCACACCGATGGCGGCCAGCAGGGGGAGCGTACGGCGCAGCCGCAGCGCCTCCTTGGCCCCGCGGCGCTGCTCGGGCACGAAGTAGGAGAGACCGTTGCGCAGGAACCACGCGTCGGTGGCGGCCAGCGGGTCGGCCGGGGTCGCGCGCTTCACGCCTGCACCCCGAGCACCTCGCGCGTGCGCACGACGTCGGAGCGCATCGCCTCCACGAGCTCCTCGGCGCCGTCGAAGCGCTTCATCCCCCTGATCCTGGCGACGAAGGAGATCTCGACGGGCTCGTCGTAGAGGTCGAGGTCGTCTCGGTCGAGCACGTAGGCCTCGACGTGGCGCTCGCGTTCGCCGACGAAGGTGGGGTTGGTGCCGACGCTGATCGCGGCGGGCAGCGGCTCGCTCCCCGTGGCCTGTCCTGAGCCTGTCGAAGGGTCGAGCCGGTGCAGCCAGCCGGCGTACACCCCGTCGCCGGGCACGGCGATGCCGCGCGTGGGCACGTTGGCCGTGGGGTAGCCGAGCTCGCGGCCGCGCTTGTCGCCGCGCACGACGTGGCCGACCACCGTGAACGGCCGGCCGAGCGCCTCGGCGGCACCCTCCACGTCGCCGCCCGCGAGGCAGGTGCGCACGTAGGTCGAGGACCAGACCTGCGGTCCACCGTCCAGCGCCAGCCCCTCGACCCGGAAGTCCTGCTGCCGTCCGGCCTCGGTCAGGAAGGCGACGTCACCGGCAGCCCGGGCGCCGAAGCGGAAGTTGGCGCCGACGACGACCACGGCCGCGTGCAGGCCCTCGACGACCACGCGGTCGACGAACTCCTGCGGGGTCCAGGCGGCGATCTCGCGGGAGAAGGGGATCACGAAGACGTCGTCGACGCCGGCCTCGGCCAGCAGCAGGCAGCGGCGGTGGATGTCGGTCAGCGCCAACGGCGCGTGCTCGGGACGCAGCACCGCCATGGGGTGCGGGTCGAAGGTGACCCCGACGACCCGCAGGCCCTCGGCGTCTGCGAACTCCCGGGCACGGCCGATGACGTGGCGGTGCCCGAGGTGCACGCCGTCGAAGTTGCCGATGACCAGCACCGTGCGACCGAGGTCGCCCGGCACGTCGTCCAGGGAATGCCAGATCTGCACGGCCTGAACACTACTGGCGCACGGATCAGACGAAGACCGCGACCGCTCTGGCCCGCGGACCGGACTGCTCGTAGAGGGCCAGGAACTCCCCGTCCGGGGCGAAGACGCCCACCGGTCCGGGTCGGCCGAGGTCGAGCTCGAGGCTGCGTCCGAAGCGCACGTCGGTTGCCTGGCTCTCCTCGAGGTCGCGGACCGGGAAGGACGCCCGCACCGCCTCGCCGATGGGCAGGACGGAGGGGTCCTCCTCGAGCTGCTCGAGCGTGCGGGCCGCCTCGGTGGTGAAGGGTCCGACGGCCGTGCGACGCAGGGCCGTGAGGTGGCCGCCCGTGCCCAGCCCGGCGCCGAGGTCGCGGGCGATCGCCCGGATGTAGGTGCCGCTCGAGCAGCGCACGGTGACGTCCACGTCGAGGAAGGAGTCGACGCGCCGCAGGTCGTGCACCTCGATCGCGTGCACCCGCACCCGGCGCGACTCCAGCGCGACCTCCTCCCCCGCACGGACGCGCTCGTAGGCGCGGCGGCCACCCACCTTGATGGCCGAGACCGACGACGGCACCTGGTCGATCTCACCCACGAGCGCGGCCAGCCCCTGCCGCACGTCGGCCTCCTCGACCTGGTCGGTGGGTGCCGTCGCGACGACCTCCCCCTCGGCGTCGTCGGTGGTGGTCGTGGCGCCGAGCCGGATGGTGGCGTCGTAGGCCTTGTCGGTGAGCAGCAGGTGACCGAGCAGCCGCGTGGCCCGGTTGACCCCGAGGACGAGCACGCCCGTGGCCATCGGGTCCAGGGTGCCGGCGTGCCCGACCTTGCGGGTGCCCGGAGGCGGCGTACGCGGGCGACCACGTCGTGCGAGGTCAGGCCCCCCGGCTTGTCGACGACGACGAGCCCGTTGGACGCGACCATCAGTTGCTGTCGGGCTCGGTGTCCTCGTCCGCCCGCGGCTTGCGGTACGGGTCGGGCTCGCCGGCGTAGGCCGCGGGGTTGGCCGACTGGGCCGCCGCCGCGTCGGCCGCGCGCACCTGCTCGAGGAGGTCGTCGATGTGCCGGGCGTTCTCGGGCAGCGCGTCGTGGACGAACTCGATGGTCGGCACGTGCCGCATCGCGAGCTGCTTGCCCACCTCGGAGCGGATCAGGCCCTTGGCCGAGGCCAACGCGGCGGCGGTGCCCTCGAGGTCCTTGTCCTCGCCGAGCACGGTGTAGAACACGGTCGCCTGCTGGGTGTCACCGGAGACCCGGACGTCGGTGACGGTCACGAACCCCAGCCGCGGGTCCTTGACCCGGCGCTCGAGCATCTCCGCCACGATCACCTTGATCCGGTCGGCGATCTTGCGGACGCGTGGGTTGCTCATTGTCTCTTCCCTCTGTGGGGTGGTTTCACAACCGCTGTTGTGAAACCACCGCGGACTACCCGAAACTTCGGTAGGTCCGGGGTGGTTTCACAACAGTCACTGTGAAACCGCCCCGGACCGAAAGCCCTCAGGCCCGCGGGATCTCCTTCATCTCGAAGGCCTCGACGACGTCGCCCTCCTTGATGTCGTTGAAGCCGCGCAGGACCAGACCGCACTCGAAGCCCTCGCGGACCTCGGTGACGTCGTCCTTCTCGCGCCGCAGCGAGGCCAGGTCGAGGCTGTCCGAGACGACCGCGCCGTCGCGGATCAGGCGCACCTTGGCGTTGCGACGGATCAGGCCGCTGGTGACCATGCAGCCGGCGATGTTGCCGATCTTGGAGCTGCGGAAGATCGCGCGGATCTCCGCCTGGCCCAGGGTCTGCTCCTCGAACTCCGGCTTGAGCATGCCCTTGAGCGCGGCCTCGATCTCCTCGATGGCCTGGTAGATCACCGAGTAGTAGCGGATCTCCACGCCCTCGCGCTCGGCGAGCTCGGTGGCCTTGCCCTGCGGGCGGACGTTGAAGCCGATGATGATCGCGTCGGAGGCAGCGGCCAGGTCGACGTTGGTCTCGGTGATCGCACCGACACCGCGGTCGATGACGCGCAGCGACACCTCGTCGCCGACGTCGATCTTGGCCAGCGAGTCCTCCAGCGCCTCGACCGAGCCGGACACGTCGCCCTTCAGGATCAGGTTGAGCTCCTGGCTCTCGCCCTTCTCCATCGAGGCCATGAAGTCCTCGAGGCTGCGACGCACGCGACGCTTGGCCTGCATGGCCGCACGCTCACGAGCTTCGCGCTTCTCGGCGATCTGGCGCGCCACCCGGTCGTCCTCGACCACGATGAAGTTCTGGCCCGCCCCCGGCACGCCGGAGAGACCCAGCACCATCGCGGGACGCGACGGGTCGGCCTCCTCGATGTTCTCGCCGTGCTCGTCGAGCATCGCCCGGACACGGCCGTACGCCGGCCCCGCCACGATCGAGTCGCCGACGCGGAGCGTGCCGCGCTGGACCAGCACCGTCGCCACCGGACCACGACCGCGGTCCAGGTGCGCCTCGACCACGAGGCCCTGGGCGTCCTGGTCGGGGTTGGCCCGCAGGTCGAGCGAGGCGTCGGCGGTCAGCACGACCGCCTCGAGCAGGCTGTCGAGGTTCAGCTGGGACTTCGCCGAGACGTCGACGAACATCACGTCGCCGCCGTACTCCTCGGGCACCAGGCCGTACTCGGTCAGCTGACCGCGCACCTTGCTCGGGTCCGCGTCCGGCTTGTCGATCTTGTTGACCGCGACCACGATCGGCACCTGCGCTGCCTTGGCGTGGTTGAGCGCCTCCACCGTCTGCGGCATCACGCCGTCGTCGGCGGCCACGACCAGCACCGCGATGTCGGTGGCCTGGGCACCACGGGCACGCATGGCGGTGAACGCCTCGTGACCCGGGGTGTCGATCAGGGTGATCCGTCGGTCCTCGCCGTCGACGTCGGTGTGGACCTGGTAGGCACCGATGTGCTGGGTGATGCCACCGGCCTCCTTGTCCACGACGTTCGCCGTGCGCAGCGCGTCGAGCAGCTTGGTCTTTCCGTGGTCGACGTGACCCATCACGGTCACGACCGGCGGACGGGCGACCATCGCCTCCTCGTCACCCTCGTCGGACCCGAACTGCAGGTCGAAGGAGTCGAGCAGCTCGCGGTCCTCGTCCTCGGGCGAGACGACCTCGACGACGTAGTTGAGCTCGTCACCGAGCAGCTGCAGCGTCGCGTCGTTGACCGACTCGGTCGCCGTGACCATCTCGCCGAGGTGGAACAGCATCTGCACCAGCGAGGCGGGGTCGACGCCGATCTTCTCCGCGAAGTCGGTCAGCGAGGCGCCGCGCGCCAGGCGCACGGTCTCGCCGTCGCCCTTGCGGACGCGCACGCCGCCGATCGTCGGGGCCTGCATCGCCTCGAACTCCTGACGACGGGCGCGCTTGGACTTGCGTCCGCGACGCGACGGGCCCCCGGGACGGCCGAACGCACCCTGGGTGCTGCCGCGCTGGCCGGGACGACCACGACCGGGACCACCGGGGCGACCGCCACCGGGGCCGCCACCCATGCCCGGGCCACCGCCGAAGCCGCCACGGCCCGGGGCGCCACCACGAGCCGGGGCGCCGCCACGGCCACCGGGACCACCGGGACCACCGGGACCCCGACCACCGGGACCGCCGGGACCGGGACGTCCGCCGGGACCGCCACCGAAGGCGGCCGGGGACTTGGGCATCATCGCCGGGTTGGGGCGCGGCATGCCGTCGCGACCCGCCGGCGGACGCGGCGGACGCTGGTCGCCGCCCGACGCGGGAGCTCCACCGGGCGGGGGCGTGGGACGACGTCCCATGCCCTGGGTGGAGGAGAACGGGTTGTTGCCCGGGCGCGGGGCGCCGGGGCGGGGCGGACGGGGACCGGGCTTGAAGCCGGCACCGGCGCTGGCCGCGGGCGCGGCAGCTCCGCCGTCGTCCTCGGCCGGAGCGGCAGGGGCCTCGGGCGCCGCCTCGGCGGCGGGCTCGGCGATCTCGGGCTCGGCCGGAGCAGCGGCCTGCGGGCGCGGGCGGGGACCCGGCTTGAAGCGCGGCTCCTCCTTCGCGGGCGCGGCCTCGGCAGCGGGAGCAGCAGCGGGTGCTGCCTCGGCGGGCTCGGCGGTCGCGGGCTCGGCGGCGGACTCGGCGGCGGGCTCGGCGGGACCGCCGTCAGCGGACTCGGCCGTCTCGACCGGGGCGGCCGCGGCCTTCTTGGCGGGCGCCTTCCTGGCAGCCTTCTTGGCCGCCTTGGCCTCCGCCTTGGCGAGCAGGTCGGCGCCGTACTTGTCCTCGAACCGCTTCACGACGGGCGGCTCGACGGTGGAGCTGGGTGCCTTCACGAACTCACCGAGATCGCTCAGCATGGACAGGACGTCCTTGGACGGGACGTCGTACTTCTTGGCGAGTTCATGGACTCGGACCTTGGCCACGTGTTTCCTCCTGGTCCGAGTCCTCTGGTCAGAGGAGTCTGCGGACCGCTAGTTGATGTGCATGCTCATCGCGAAGTTCTCATCGCAGGCTCATGAGCTGATGCTCCAGTTCTGTTCCGGCTCTGACTCGGTCTGCGTGAGGTGCGCCCGCAGCCGCTCGAGGCTGAGTGCCCCCCTGACCGCGGCGTCGTGCCGCAGGGCCCTGGCGAAGGCACGTCTGCGCTCGGCGAGTGCGAGACACTCGGCCGTGGGATGCAGGTGCGCCCCGCGACCGGGTGCGGTGCCGTTCGGGTCGGGCGAGACGAACCAGGCTCCAGCCCGGCCGTCCGCGTCCGTCCTCGCGACGATCCGCAGCAACTCACGCTTGGCGGCTCGCTTCCGACATCCGATGCACGTCCGGACGGGTCCGGCAGGGCGCGTCGAGCTGTCGAGTTGTGAAACCACCACCCACCACTCTAGCGGGGCGGGCCCGGTTCACACGAACTGACGGCGTTCGTCCACCTGTGGACGTCGCTCAGGAGGGCGTCTCCGCGGGCGCCTCGTCGGACCTGATGTCGATGCGCCAGCCCGTCAGCCGCGCGGCCAGGCGTGCGTTCTGCCCCTCCTTGCCGATCGCCAGCGAGAGCTGGAAGTCGGGTACGACGACGCGGGCGGAGCGGCTGGCCTCGTCGACCACCGTGACGCTCGACACGCGAGCGGGGCTCAGGGCGTTGCCGACCAGGGTGGCGGGGTTGTCGGACCAGTCCACGATGTCGATCTTCTCGCCGTGGAGCTCGTTCATCACGTTGCGCACCCGCTGGCCCATCGGCCCGATGCAGGAGCCCTTCGCGTTGACGCCCGCGACGGTGGACCGCACCGCGATCTTGGTGCGGTGACCGGCTTCGCGGGCGATGCCGGCGATCTCGACGGTCCCGTCGGCGATCTCGGGCACCTCGAGCGCGAACAGCTTCTTGACCAGGCTGGGGTGGGTCCGCGACAGCATCACCTGCGGACCGCGCATGCCCTTGCGGACGCTGATCACCAGGCACTTGATCCGGGTGCCGTGGGAGTAGTCCTCGCCGGCCACCCGCTCCCCCGCCGGGAGGAGCGCCTCGAGCTTGCCGAGGTCGACCAGCACGTCGTCGGGGTTGCGGCCCTGCTGGATCAGGCCGGAGACGATGTCGCCCTCCTTGCCGGAGAACTCACCGAACTTGCGCTCGTCCTCGGCGTCGCGCAGGCGCTGCAGCATGATCTGCTTCGCGGTGGTCGCCGCGATCCGACCGAAGCCCTCGGGGGTGTCGTCGTACTCGCCGACGACGTTGCCCTCCTCGTCGTGCTCCTGCGCCATCACCGTGACGTGGCCGCTGCGCCGGTCGAGCTCGACGCGCGCGTGCTCCTGGGCGCCCTGGGTCTTGTGGTACGCCGTCAGCAGGGCCTGCTCGATCGCCTCGACCAGCACCTCGAAGGGGATCTCCTTCTCGCGCTCGAGCATCCGCAGCAGGTTCATGTCGATGTCCATCACGGGGCCTCCTTCTTGAACTCGACCTGGACCTTGGCCTTCTTGACCTCGGCGTACTCCACACGTCTCTCGGTGCCGTCGACCTCGAGCACCGCACCCTGGTCGTCGGACCCGGTGACCCTGCCCGTGACGGGATCACCCTCCGGCAGCACGACCTTCACCAGCCGGCCGACGTTGCGCCGCCAGTGGCGCGGCAGGGTGAGGGGCCGGTCGATGCCCGGCGAGGAGACCTCGAGGGTGTAGGGCTGCTCGCCCAGCGCATCGGACTCGTCCAGCACGCGGGAGACCTCACGGGTGGCGTCGGCGATGTCGTCCATCGTGACGCCGCCGTCCTTGTCGACGGCCACCCGGAGGATCCGGCGACGACCCGCGGTGCTGAGGTCCACCGCCTCCAGGTCGAGCCCCAGGTCCGCCACCGGACCGGTCAGCTCTTCAGCGAGGCGATCTCTGGTCTCTGCCGTGGCCATTGCCTCGGACCTCCCTGCTGTGTGCTGTTGTGGAGGATCAAACCCTAACGCCACCGGCGACCGCTCCCGACCACGGCCGGGGTCGCACCCTAGGATCTCCGCGTGGTCGACCACAGCGCCCCTCGTCACCGCACGGGACCCCCCGCCCGCCCGGTCTCGCGACGCTCGTTCATGGCCGTCGGCGCCGCGGGCCTCGCCGCCGCGGCGGTGGGCGGCTGCAGCACCGACGACGGCGGCACCGACGGACCGGCCCGGCCGGCCGAGCTCGCCCCGGACGTCGCCGTGGCCACGCGGGCCCTCACCGAGATCACCGCGATGCGGGCCGCGGTCACCGCGACGCTGCGCCGTTACCCCGCCGCCCGCGCCCGACTCGCGCCCCTGGCGCGGATGCACCGCGCCCACGAGGAGACCCTGGTCGACGCCGTGCCCGACCGGGCCGCCACCTCGGGCACCCCCCGCCCCTACACGGTGCCGCGCACGCGCCGGGCCGCGTTCCGCGCGGTCACCCGGGACGAGCAGAGACTGCAGGACCATCTCGGCGGACTCGCGCTCGAGGCCGAGAGCGGCGACTTCGCGCGGCTGCTGGCCGCCATGGGCGCAGGCATCGGGCAGCAGCTGACTGTGTGGTCGTCGTGAACCAGCCCGTCGTGAAGCCCGTCGTGGACCAGCCCGGCACCCCGCTCGAGGCCCTGCAGAAGGCGCTGGCCGCCGAGCACGCGGCCGTCCACCTCTACGGCCTGCTCGGCGCCCAGTCGTCCCAGTCGAGCCAGCCCTCGCTCTTCCGCCGGCTCACCGACGCCTACGAGGACCACCGCACCGCGCGTGACGAGCTCACCGTGCTGGTCAGCGACAAGGGCGCCGACCCCGTGGCGGCGAAGGTGGACTACGAGGTCTCGGGCCCGACCTCGACGCCGGCCCAGATCGAGAAGGTGGCCCGGACCGTCGAGGGGCGGGTCACGCTCACCTACGGCGAGCTCGTGGCGAACACCGCAGGCAGCGACCGGCGCTGGGCGATCGCCGCGCTCGACGCGAGCGCGGCGCGCGAGATCGCCTTCGGGGCCGTGCCGACCGACTTCCCCGGCCTGTCCTGACCCTGCGCGACGCGGCGGTCGCTGTCCCATGTGACGGTCTTGGGCCGGTACGTCCTATGGTCGGAGGCATGAGCGAGTTCGAGGCCGCGGAGGCGGCGGTCCAGGCGGCGCTCGACGCGGGGGCCCGGTACGCCGACGCCCGCGTGATGCACCGCCGCACCGAGTCCATGTCCGCCCGCAACGGCGAGGTCGAGTCGCTGGCGCAGGACGCGAGCTCCGGCGTCGGCGTCCGCGCGCTGGTCGGCTCGGGCTGGGGCTTCTTCGCCGTGCCCGACCTGGAGCACGCGGCGGCGCGCGACGCAGGCCGGCGCGCGGCGGAGATCGCCGCCGCGAGCGCCCTGGTCGGTCGCGACGCGTCGACGCTGGTGCCGAGCCAGCCGGTGACCGGGTCGTGGTCCAGCGAGTGCGTGATCGACCCGTTCGCGGTCTCGCTCTCCGACAAGGGCGACCTGCTCGTGCGTGCCACCTCGACCATGCGCGAGCACGGCGCCGACATCGCCGAGGGCCGGTACCAGATCTGGGACACCGAGAAGTGGTTCGTCTCCAGCGAGGGCCACCGCATCGACCAGCACATCCGTGAGAGCGGCGCCGGCATCATGGCCACCGCCATCGGCGAGCACGAGACGCAGCGCCGCTCCTACCCCGCAGCCCGCGGGCAGTTCGGCACCCGCGGCTGGGAGTTCGTCGAGGAGCTCGACCTCGAGGCCCACGCCGCCAGGGTCGGCTCGGAGTCGCGCGAGCTGCTCACGGCGCCCGCCTGCCCCTCCGGCGAGACCACGCTGATCCTCGGCGCGGAGCAGCTGGCGCTGCAGATCCACGAGTCGGTGGGCCACGCCATCGAGCTGGACCGGATCCTGGGCTGGGAGGCGGCCTACGCCGGGACGTCGTGGCTCGACCTCGCCCAGCTGGGGTCGCTGAAGTACGGCTCCCCGCTGATGAACATCACCATCGACCCGACCATCCCGGGCGCGCTCGGCTCCTTCGGCTACGACGACGAGGGCACCCCGGCCACCAAGCGCGACGCCGTCCGCGAGGGCATCTGGGTCGGCGTCCTCGCCGGCCGGGACTCCGCCGCGGTCGCCGGCCTCGACTACGCCGGGAGCGTCCGCGCCGACGGGTGGGCCCGGCTGCCGATGGTGCGGATGACCAACGTCGGGCTGGAACCCGGGCCGCACAGCTTCGAGGAGATCATCAGCGAGACCGACGACGGGATCTACATGGAGACCAACCGGTCCTGGTCCATCGACGACCGCCGGCTGAACTTCCAGTTCGGCACCGAGGTGGGCTACGAGGTCAAGAACGGCAAGCTCGGCAGGTTGCTGCGCAACCCGACGTACACCGGCATCGGACCGCAGTTCTGGTCGTCGATGGACATGCTCTCCGACGACGTCGTCGCCTGGGGCACGCCCAACTGCGGCAAGGGGCAGCCGGGCCAGACCGGGCACACCGGCCATCCCGCGGCGCCCGCCCGGTTCCGCAACGTGCGGGTGGGGGTGACGGCATGATCTCGCCCGACCGGACCGTCGAGCGCGTGCTCGCCGCCCTGCCCGGCGCCGAGGTGGCGGTGCAGACCGACCGCAACGAGCTGGCGCTGACCAGGTTCGCCAACTCGGTGATCCACCAGAACGTCGCCGAGGACGTCACCACGACGAGGGTCGTGGTGCACCTCGACGGCCGCACCGCTTCGGGCTCGGCCAGCGTGGTGTCCGAGGGCGACGTGGAGGCCCTGGTCGACCGGGTGGCGGCCGCGGTCCGCGTGGCCCCGGCCGACGCGACCTGGCCCGGCCTCGCGCCGGCAGCCGAGGCCGGCACGACTCCGGGCGTCGACCTGGCCACGGCGGGGGCGACCCCCGCCGACCGCGCCGCGGTCGTGCGCGGCTTCGTCGACGGGGCCGGCGGCCTGGAGACGGCGGGCTACTGCCGCACCCACCACTGGACCGGGGGCTTCGCCAGCTCGGCCGGCCAGTCGGTGTCCGGCGAGGCCGTCGAGTGCGGCTTCTCCGGGATCGCCCGCACCGGCGGCGCCGACGGGCTCGCCCGGCACGCGCCGCTGAGCATCGCCGAGCTCGACGGCGAGGCGCTGGGCGCCCGGGCGGCCGCCAAGGCGCGGTCCTGGAGCGACCCGGTCGAGCTGCCACCGGGCCACTACGAGGTGGTGCTGGAGCCGACGGCGGTCGCCGACCTCCTCGGCAACCTGGCCACCAACGCCTTCAACGGCAAGGCGGTCAACGAGCGCACGTCGTTCGTGACGATCGGCGCCGAGCAGTTCGACCCCGCGCTGTCGTTCGTCGACGACCCGCTCGGCGTCGGTCTCGGGTACGACGCCGAGGGCACGCCACGCCGGGTGCTCCCCCTCGTCGAGGGCGGCACCACCGTCGGCGTCACCCACGACCGGCGCTCGGCGGCCGAGGCGGGCGCGTCGAGCACCGGGCACCACGAGCAGGCGACGGCCGGCTTCGGCCCGGTGGCGCGCCACCTCGGCCTGGTCCCCGTCGCCCCCGACGAGGCACCCGGCGAGGTCGACGGACCGGTGTGCGACTCCTCGACGGCGGCGCTGGTCGCCGGCGTCGAGCGCGGGATCCTGGTCTCGGACTTCTGGTACACCCGCGTCCTCGACCCGCGCACGCTCGCGCTCACCGGCCTGACCCGCAACGGCGTGTGGCTGATCGAGCACGGCGAGGTGACCAGGCCGGTGCGCAACTTCCGGTTCACCCAGTCCTACGCGCAGGCGCTGGCTCCGGGGAACGTGCTCGGCGTGGGACGCACCGCGTCCGCCGTGCCCGGCGACACCTACACCACCACCTCGCCGCGCTGGTCGTGCCCGTCCCTGCACCTCGCCTCGTGGAACTTCACGGGCGGCGCCTCGGGCTGAGGGCCGCGTCTCAGAGCCTGTCGATGAGCTCGGGGATGTCGGCGAGCTCGTGGGCCACGGCGTCCGGCTCGCCGACGCTGTGCCCGTGCTGCTCGACCGGGATGGTGCTGTGCGGGACGTGGATGGCGCGCAGCCCGGCGTTCTGCGCGCCCCAGATGTCGTCGTAGAGCCGGTCGCCGACGTAGACACAGCTCTCCGGGGTCGTGGCGCCCACCGCCTCCATGGCCGCCGCGAAGGCCAGCGGTGAGGGCTTCGTCCACGGGATCTCGCTGGTGTACACCGCGCCGTCGACGAGGTCGAGCACCCCGTCGCGGCGGAAGAAGTCCTCGTGCCACTCCCGCGGCCAGATCGTGTTGGAGAGCACCCCGACCCTGATCCCGCGCTCACGCAGCGTCTCGAGCAGCGGCCGCACCTGCGGGTCGGTGCCCGTGTGCGGCTCCCAGAACTCCCGGTAGCGCACCAGCAGCTCGGGGTCGTGGTCGAGACCCGCCTCGAGGAACAGGTCGGCGACCGTGGCGCTGCGCTGGTGGTCGCGGCTGCGTCCCCAGATCACCTGGTTGGCCCGGTGCAGCGCCTCGGCGTGCAGGTGCGACTCGGTGCCGTCGGCGGCCACGACAGCGTGGGCGAGCGCCAGCGACTCCTCGTGGAAGTCGACGTCGTGCCACCGGGTGAGGGTGCCGCCCCAGTCGAAGATCACTGCCTCGGTCCGCATGCACAGACCGTAGTGGCTGCGTCCGGCCCTCGTTGCCACCGCCGGCCGTCGTGGCTACCGCTGGGGTCCGACAGCGTCCTGGTGGGTGATGCCTCCCTGCGTGTAGGTCCACTCGATCGAGCCGAGCACGAGGGTCAGCTCCTCCAGCGGCGGGTCGTCCGCGGTGTCCGCGAACGTGGTGTCCGGGAGGATCTGCCTGAGGCCGGTGAGCCGGGCCCGGCCGATCCGGACCGTGTAGAACTGCTCCGTGGTGCCGTCGCCGGTCGGGCTCGGTCGGTAGAACCGGAAGGTCCCCTCGAGGACCTGGCTCTCCGTCAGCGCCCTGGCGAGCAGCGGCGAGGCCCTGTCGATGCGCTTGCGCACCACCAGCGGCTGGTACTGCCGTCGACCCGTGGCGATCCCGGAACCGGCCTCGCGCGCGGTGCTGACCGCCTGCTCGTAGTACAGGCACTCGATCGAGCCCTCACGTCCGAGGCTGGTCTGGGTGCTGTCCCCGGCGACGTCCTGCCCGTTCGCCTTGAGGAACAGGTGCACTGTCTCGGCCATGGCACTCCCCCTTCGCAGTGCTCCCATGGTGGGGCAGCACCGGTCGACGTGTCACCCTCGTGAGGTGCCCGGCCCCGACGAACGCCTCCCGGGCCCGCTCGTGGCGCGGCTGGTCTCGGGCGGGCAGACCGGCGCCGACCGTGCGGCCCTCGAGGTGGCCCTCCGGCTGGGGATCCCGTACGCCGGATGGTGCCCTCGTGGTGGCCTGGCCGAGGACCTCCCCGAGCCGCCCGGCCTGCTGGCGGCGTACCCGCTGCTGCGCGAGACGCCGTCGCCGGAGCCGGCGCAGCGCACCACCTGGAACGTCCGCGACAGCGACGCCACGCTCGTCGTCACCGACCGGTCGAGGCCGCTCACCGGCGGCACCGCGCTGACCCGCGACCTTGCCGAGGACCTCGGCCGGCCGTGCATGGTCGCCGCCACGACCGAGCCGGACGCGGTGCGTGCCTGGGTCGCCGGGCTCGCCCGGCGCCTGGGCCGGCCCGTGGTGCTCAACGTCGCCGGTCCGCGGGAGAGCGGCGAGCCCGGGCTGTTCGCGGCAGCCTGTCGCCTGCTCGAGGACGTCCTGGGTGCGTGATCCCTGGCCCGTGATCCCTGCAGCCGGCTCCTCAGGCGGCCCTCGTAGGGTCGCGGCATGGACATGACCTACCGCCCTCTCGGAAAGTCCGGCCTGATGGTCAGCGCAGTCGGCATCGGCTGCAACGCGTTCAGCCGGCGGGTCGACCAGGCCGGTGTCGAGGAGATCCTCGACACCGCGCAGGAGGTCGGCGTCACCCTGCTCGACACCGCCGACGTCTACGGTGCGGAGCCGGGCGCGAGCGAGGCGATGCTCGGTCGCGCGCTGAAGGGCCGCCGGGACGACTTCGTCGTGGCGACGAAGTTCGGGATGGACATGCAGGGCACCAACGGCGCCGACCACGGGGCCACAGGGTCGCGCCGCTACGTCCGCCGCGCCGTGGAGGCCAGCCTCCGGCGTCTGGACACCGACCACATCGACCTCTACCAGCTGCACCGGCCCGACCCGGTGACCCCGCTGGGCGAGACCCTCGCGGCGCTGACCGAGCTCGTCCACGAGGGCAAGGTGCGCTACGTCGGCTGCTCCAACTTCGTCGGCTGGCAGGTGGCCGACGCCGCCTGGACCGCCCGCACCCGCGGCCTCGAGCCCTTCGTGTCGGTGCAGAACCACTACTCGCTGCTCACCCGCGACCTCGAGGCCGAGGTGGGCCCGGCGTGCGAGCAGTTCGGGCTGGGCGTGCTGCCCTACTTCCCGCTCGAGTACGGCCTGCTCACCGGCAAGTACCACCGGGGTGAGGCGGCGCCCGAGGGGTCGCGTGCGGCCCTGGACCCGAGCCGCTCCGGCTGGCTGGCCGCCGCCGACTGGGACCGCATCGAGGCCATCGAGAAGTACGCCGAGGCGCGGGGGCTGTCGGTCCTCGACGTGGCGGTCGCGGGGCTGGCCGCCCAGCCGGGCGTGTCCTCGGTGATCTCCGGCGCCACCCGCGGCGAGCAGGTCCGCGCCAACGCGGGGGCGCTGCGCTGGCAGCCGACGAGCGAGGACCTGGCCGAGCTGAACGGTCTCTGAGCGGCCGGGTGCGTCGCCCCGGGGCTCAGCCCCGGACGCTCAGCCCCGCGCGACGGCCACCAGGTGCTCGACGGCCTCGCCCACCGGCACCTCGGTGCGCTCGCCCGAGCGCCGGTCCTTGACCTCGACGTTGCCGTCCGCGAGCCCGCGGCCCACCGTGACGATCGTGGGCACGCCGATCAGCTCGGCGTCCTTGAACTTCACGCCCGGGCTCACCTTCGGCCGGTCGTCGTAGAGCACCTCGACACCGGTTGCGGCGAGGTCGGCGGCGAGCCGCTCGGCCGCCTCGAAGATCGCCGGGTCCTTGCCGGTCGCCACCACGTGCACGTCGGCGGGCGCCACCTCACGGGGCCACACCAGGCCCAGCTCGTCGTGGTTGCCCTCGGCGATGACCGGCACGGCGCGGGAGACCCCGATGCCGTAGGAGCCCATCGTGACCGTCACCAGCTTGCCGTTCTCGTCGAGGACCTTGAGGTCCAGCGCCTCGGCGTACTTGCGGCCCAGCTGGAAGATGTGGCCCATCTCGATGCCCCGCGCGGTCTCCAGGGTCCCCTGCTCGCAGTGGGGGCAGGGGTCGCCGTCACGGACCTCGGCGGCCTCGATCGTGCCGTCCCCCGCGAAGTCGCGGCCGGCCACCAGGTCCAGCACGTGACTGCCGTGCACGTTGGCGCCGGTCACCCAGCGGGTGCCCTCGACCACACGCGGGTCGAGCAGGTAGCGGATGCCGGACTCGGACTCCTCCCCCAGCCGCTCCGGACCGATGTAGCCCTTCACCAGCGCGGGGTGCTTGGCGAACTCCGCCTCGTCCATCGCCTCGACCTCGGTGGGCTCGAGCATGCCCTCGAGACGCTTCTGGTCGACGTCGCGGTCACCGGGCAGGCCGATCGCCAGCGGCTCGCGGGTGCCGTCGGCGTGCTTGAGCACGAGCAGCACGTTCTTCAGCGTGTCGCCGGCCTCCCACGGACGGTCCTCGCGGGGGTACTTCAGGTTGAGGTGGTCGACGAGCGTCTCGATCGTCGGGGTGTCCGGGGTCTCCTCGGGGTGCGCGGCGGGGGCGCCGCCCCACCCGTCGGCGGCCGTCGCCACGGGCTCGGGCGGACGGACCTGCACGGCCTCCACGTTGGCGGCGTAGTCGCAGCTCGTGCAGCGCACGTAGGTGTCCTCGCCGACGTCGCTGCGGGCCAGGAACTCCTCGGACTTCGACCCACCCATCGCACCGCTGGTCGCCTTGACGATGACGTAGTCGAACCCGAAGCGGTCGAACGTCCGCACGTAGGCCTGGCGGTGCGCGTCGTAGGACGCGTCCAGGCCCTCGTCGGTGGTGTCGAAGGAGTAGGAGTCCTTCATCACGAACTCGCGCCCGCGCATCAGGCCGGCCCGGGGACGCGCCTCGTCGCGGTACTTGGTCTGGATCTGGTAGAGCCACACCGGGAGGTCCTTGTACGACGAGTACAGGTCCTTCACCACCAGGGTGAACATCTCCTCGTGCGTCGGGCCGAGGAGGTAGTCGTTGCCCTTGCGGTCCTTGAGCCGGAAGATGCCGTCGCCGTACTCCGTCCAGCGGTTGGTCGCCTCGTAGGGCTCGCGGGGCAGCAGCGCCGGGAACTGCAGCTCCTGGGCGCCGATCGCGTCCATCTCCTCGCGCACGATCTGCTCGACCTTGCGGTAGACGCGCAGGCCGAGCGGCAGCCAGGAGTAGATCCCGGGAGCGGCACGGCGGATGTAGCCGGCGCGGACCAGCAGCCGGTGGCTGGGCACCTCGGCGTCGGCAGGGTCCTCGCGGAGGGTGCGGACGAACAGCGTCGACATCCGCAGGACACCCGGCGTCACCGCGGGCGTGCGTGCGGAGCCGGGGGTCGCGTGGGGGGAGGTCATGGGCGCAAGGCTATCGGCGCGCCACAGCCGCACCGGCAGCCGGTGCGGCTCAGAACATGATGGTCGCGAACGTCCCGCTCTGCTCGAAGCCCGCCCTGCGGTAGGCCGCGCGGGCCGCGAGGTTGTGCGCGTTGACGTAGAGCGAGACCGCAGGTGCGATCTCGCGCAGGCACACGTCCACGACGGTGGCCATGCCCGCGGCACCCAGTCCCTGCCCGCGCAGCTCGGGGGCGACGTACACGCCCTGGATCTGCGCGGCGCTGGGGGTGGCACAGGCGACCTCGGCCTTGAACAGCACCCGTCCGTCCTCGATCCGCGAGAAGGACCAGCCCCGGCTGACCAGCTGGTTGACCCGGGCGCGGTAGAGGTCGCGCCCCCCGTCGACCTCGGGCGAGACGCCGACCTCCTCGGTGTACATCGCCACGCACGCGGGATAGAGGACCTCCGCCTCGTCCTTGGTCGTACGCCGCACCAGCGGGTCGCCCGGCACCGGCGGACGCACGCGGGTGACCAGGTGCGGCTGGTCCCACCGGAAGTCGCGAGGGGCAGGCCACTGGCCGTCGAGGCCCGCCCACAGCTTCTCCACCTCGTCGTGGGGGCCGACGATCGTCGAGCTCCGCTGTCCGGCCCGCACGGCGCGGTCGGCGAACGCGGCGCAGGCCTCGGCCGTGGCGTTGACCGGGACCAGGTTGGCACCGACGTGGCACATCGAGACCAGTCGGTCCCCCTCGAGGTAGCCCCACATCTCACCGCCCAGCCAGCGGGTGTCGAGCTGGGTGATCCGGGTGCGGTAGTCGGCGAACACGTTGACCACCGGATCGGCCGAGAGCAGCTCCAGGGCGGCGGGGACGTCGGCGGGGCCGAGCACGCGCAGGCTCTGGCTGGTCCGGACCACGCCCGGAGCCTACGACAGAAGTAGGGGCGACGTTTCCCACCGACAGGCGCGCTGTGGGTCTACCGTGACGTCATGCTCCCTGCTCGGGCCCGGGAGGGCCGCGTCGTGACCACCGCCCTGCTGCTCCTGGCCCTGCTGCTCGCGACAGGCGCGTGCGGCAGCGAGGCGGAGTCCTCCACCGAGGAGCCGAGCAAGGCGGCCCGGGACTGCCGCGAGCAGTGGCAGGACCTCGGCGACGAGATCGCCGGACGCGACGAGCGCACCAACCCCTCCGCGCTGGCCACGCGCTGGAACAGCATCAGCGCAGCCGTCGAGCACTACGCCACCGCCGCCAAGGAAACCGACTGCGAGGCCACCCTGGGCGCCGAGAAGAAGGCGGTGGCGGCCCTCACCGCGTTCAGCGCCAAGCTGGCGCGGTTCGACATGGAGCTGCAGCTGACCCGGGTCCGCGACGACGCCGAGCGCTACGCGAAGGGGCCCCGACCGCCGGCGCCGAAGGCCACGCCGTCGAAGAAGGGGACGAAGGGCAAGAAGCAGAAGCCTGCGCCCCGGCCGCCGAAGCCCTCGGAGGTCGCCGCGGCGCTCAAGTCGCTCGCGCGCCGGGCGCCGGTGGCCACCACCCAGCAGCGACCCGGGTGGCAGCAGGCCGGCGCGACCGATCCCGGCGACGCGAAGGCGGTGAAGAAGGCGGTGAAGGACCTCGCCTTCCTCTCCGAGGAGAGCAAGGCCTACCAGGCGGCCGCGAGCTCGCTCTCGACCATCCGCAAGGCGATGGCGGCCACGCAGACCGCGACGCAGTGAGCGCCCCGACGGCCTAGGAGACGCTGACCTCGGCCGAAGCGCCCTCCTCGGCCTCCATGCCCTCCGCGATGCGCATGGCCTCCTCGATGAGGGTCTCCACGATCTGCGACTCCGGCACGGTCTTGATGACCTCGCCCTTGACGAAGATCTGGCCCTTGCCGTTGCCCGAGGCGACTCCGAGGTCCGCCTCGCGCGCCTCGCCCGGGCCGTTGACGACGCAGCCCATGACGGCGACCCGCAGCGGCACCTCCATGCCCTCGAGCCCGGCGGTCACCTCGTCGGCCAGCTTGTAGACGTCGACCTGGGCCCGCCCGCAGGAGGGGCAGGAGACGATCTCGAGCTTGCGCGGCCGGAGGTTCAGCGACTGCAGGATCTGGATGCCGACCTTGACCTCCTCCACCGGCGGTGCCGACAGCGAGACCCGGATCGTGTCCCCGATCCCCTTGCTCAGCAGGGCGCCGAACGCGGTGGCCGACTTGATCGTGCCCTGGAACGCCGGCCCGGCCTCGGTGACCCCGAGGTGCAGCGGCCAGTCGCCGGCCTCGGCGAGCAGCTCGTAGGCGCGGACCATCACGACGGGGTCGTTGTGCTTGACCGAGATCTTGAAGTCGTGGAAGCCGTGCTCCTCGAACAGCGAGGCCTCCCACACCGCCGACTCCACCAGGGCCTCCGGCGTCGCCTTGCCGTGCTTCTCCATCAGCCGCTTGTCCAGCGAGCCCGCGTTGACGCCGATCCGGATCGAGGTGCCGTGGTCCTTGGCCGCCTGCGCGATCTCCTTGACCTGGTCGTCGAACTTCTTGATGTTGCCGGGGTTCACGCGTACGGCGGCACAGCCGGCCTCGATCGCCGCGTAGACGTACTTCGGCTGGAAGTGGATGTCCGCGATCACCGGGATCTGGGACTTCTGCGCGATCGCCGGGAGCGCCTCGGCGTCGTCGGCCGACGGGCAGGCCACCCGGACGATGTCGCAGCCGGCCGCGGTGAGCTCGGCGATCTGCTGGAGCGTGGAGTTGACGTCGGCCGTCAGCGTCGTGGTCATCGACTGCACCGAGACCGGGTGATCGCTGCCGACGCCCACCTTGCCGACCTGGATCTGGCGGGTGGGGCGACGGGGCGCGAGCACCGGCGGCGGGGCCGCGGGCATGCCGAGGGAAACCGAAGTCATTCGGGGCCCCCGCGGGGATGCGAGCGCAGCGAGCATTCTCGTGGGGAGTTGGTCATGTGCTGATTCTAGGTGGGCGTGCGAGAAGGTCCGCCCCGCGGTGGGCTCAGCTCAGCGAGACCGGCGCCACGATGTCGGCGTAGATCAGGATCACGCTCATCACGAGGATCAGCACCGCCATCACGTAGGTGACCGGCAGCAGCTTGGCGCTGTCCACCCCGCCCGGATCGGGCCTGCCGCGCCACCGCGCGATCCGACGCCGCACGGCCTCGTAGAGCGTCGTGGCGATGCCGCCGCCGTCGAAGGGAGGCAGCGGCACCAGGTTGATCAGCCCGAGGAACAGGTTCAGCCCCGCCAGCAAGGTGATCACGGAGAAGAACCGGTCCCAGGCCGGGATCCGGTGCTCGGAGGCCATCTCCCCGGCGACCCGGCCCGCGCCGACCACGCTCATCGGGCCGGTGGGGTCGCGCTCCTCGACGCCCACCGCGGCCAGCGCCACGTGGTAGACCTTCTGCGGCAACGCGGCGATCGTCTTCAGGGTCTGCCAGGTGCCGTCGGCCATGGTGCTCACGACGTACCCGACGCCCTGGCGCTCGCGCTCCTGGGTCGGCACCACCCCGAGGAACCCGACCTCGGTGATCCGGGTGCGGTTCTCGGGGTCGATGTTCTGCGTGGTGACCGTGGTCGTCGGACGGAGCGTCACCTCCTGCCCGTCGCGCTCGACCACGACGGTCGCCGTGCGGTCGCCGTTGGCGCGGATCTCGCGCTGCGCCTGGTCCCAGTCGCGGATGGGCGTCCCGTTGATGGAGACGAACCGGTCGCCGGGCCGGAAGCCGGCCTGCTTGGCCGGCGCCTCCGGGTCGCCCTTCGCACAGTCGCGCGGCGGCTTGTCGACGTTCTCGGCGGTCACGGCGATCACGCACTCCGAGACCGCCCGCACCGTCGTGGTGGCCTGGTAGACGCCGTAGCCCATGAAGACGGTCGCGAACAGCAGGAAGGCGATGACGAGGTTGATCGCCACCCCCGAGCCCATGATGATCACGCGCTGCCACCACGGCTTGTCGTAGAACAGGCGTCCGTGGTCGTGCGGCCCGACGTGCTCGTACTCCGCGGCGCGCGCGTCGCTGACCAGCTGCGCGAACATGCCGGTGTTGCGGGTCCGCACCTGGTCGGGGCTGTCCCCCGGGTTGGGCGGCACCATCCCGACCAGCTTGCAGTAGCCGCCGAGCGGGATCGCCTTGAGGCCGTACTCCGTCTCCCCCCGACGACGCGACCAGAGCGTGCGGCCGAAGCCGACGAAGAACTGGGTGACCTTGACGTTGAACAGCTTGCCCGGGATCAGGTGCCCCATCTCGTGCAGGCCGATGGAGACCGCCACACCCACGGCGAACAGCAGCACGCCGAGCGTGTAGGTCAGCACGGTCATGGAGCGGGGTCCTCCAGCTCGTCCAGGGTGCGCGCGCGGGCCCAGGCATCGGCGGCCAGCACGTCGTCGACGGTCAGGTGCGCGGGCAAGCCTACGTCGTGGCTGCTCAGGACCTTCGCGATCGTGTCGACGATGTCGACGAACGCGAGCCGGCCGGTGCGGAAGGCCTCCACGCACACCTCGTTGGCGGCGTTGTAGACCGCGGGCGCCGTGCCCCCGAGCTCGCCGGCCTGCCGCGCGAGGCGTACGGCGGGGAAGGCGTCGTCGTCGAGCGGGAAGAACTCCCACGCCTGGGGGATGGTCCAGTCGACGGCCGGCGCCACGTCGGTCAGCCGGTCGGGCCAGGCCAGGCCGAGGGCGATCGGGATCAGCATGGTCGGGGGGCTGGCCTGTGCCAGCGTGGAGCCGTCGGTGAACTCCACCATCGAGTGCACGACGCTGGTGGGGTGCACGACCACGTCGATCCGGTCGAAGGGCAGGTCGAAGAGCAGGTGCGCCTCGATCACCTCGAGCCCCTTGTTGACCAGCGTGGCGGAGTTGATCGTCACCACGGGCCCCATGTCCCAGGTGGGGTGGTCGAGCGCCTCGGCCGGGGTGACCTCGGCCAGCTGCTCCCTGGTCCGGCCGCGGAACGGCCCTCCGCTCGCGGTGAGCACGAGCCGGCGTACCTCCTCGGCGCGCCCGGAGCGCAGGCACTGCGCCAGCGCACTGTGCTCGCTGTCGACCGGGACGATCTGGCCGGGGGCCGCCAGCGAGGTGACCACCGGCCCGCCGATGATCAGCGACTCCTTGTTGGCCAGGGCCAGGGTGTTGCCGGCCTCCAGCGCCGCCACGGTGGGGCGCAGCCCGACCGCGCCGGTGATGCCGTTGAGCACGACGTCGCAGCTCATCCCGGCGGCCTCGGTCGAGGCGTCCTCCCCCAGCCCGCTGAAGGCGGGGGCGAGCTCGGCGACCTGGGCGTCGAAGAGCTCCTCCTGCGACCCGCCAGCGGTCAGGCCGACGACCCGGAACCGATCGGGGTGGGCCCGCACCACCTCCAGCGCCTGGGTGCCGATGGACCCTGTCGACCCGAGGATGACGACGTCGCGGCGCTGGCTCACCGGGGCATTGTGTCAGTGGGCGGACGAGCCGGTGGCCGCTGGGGAGGCGCCGCCCCGGCGGTCCGCTCCGCGTCCCCGGCAGGACCCGCGGTGGGGGGTGCTCCGTCGTACCCCCTGCTGACTACGCAATTGCGCTGCCGCGACATATCGGATGGGGTTCTGGGGCAGTCCCTGACGTTTCGGGGTGATGTTTCGGCCCGGAACGTCAGGTTTCCCCGGTTCGCCGGGGAAACCAGCGCCCTCAGATCTTCATCGCGACGTACTTCGTCTCGAGGTACTCCGCGATTCCCTCGTTGCCGCCCTCGCGACCGAGCCCGGAGTGCTTGACGCCTCCGAACGGCGCGCCCGCGTTGGACACCAGGCCCTGGTTGAGCCCGATCATCCCGGTCTCCAGTGCCTCGCACACGTGGAAGGCCCGGTCGAGGTCGCGGGTGAACACGTAGGCCACCAGCCCGAACTCGGTGCGGTTGGCCGCCGCGATCGCCTCCTCGTCGTCGGCGAAGGGCACCACCGGGGCCACCGGCCCGAAGATCTCCTCGCGCAGCAGCCGCGCGTCGTCCGGGACCCCGCTGAGGACCGTCGGCTCGTAGAAGTAGCCGGCGCCCTCGCGCTGCTGCCCGCCGGTGAGGCAGGTGGCGCCCTTGTCCACCGCGTCCCCGACCAGCTCGGCCACCTTGCCGCGCTGGTCCTCGTCGATGAGCGGACCGACGTCGGTGCCCTCGTCGGCACCGTGGCCCAGGGTCATCGTGGACATCCGCTCGCTGAGCCGCTTGGCGAACTCCTCGGCCACCGACTCGTGCACGTGGAACCTGTTCGCCGAGGTGCAGGCCTCCCCCATGTTGCGCATCTTGGCCACCATCGCCTGCTCCACGGCAGCGTCGAGGTCGGCGTCCTCGAAGACCAGGAAGGGCGCGTTGCCGCCCAGCTCCATGGACGTCTTGAGCACCTGGTCGGCGGCCTGCTTCATCAGGACCTGTCCGACCTCGGTGGAGCCGGTGAAGCTGAGCTTGCGCAGCCGCGGGTCACCGATGATCGGCTTGGAGACCTCGCTGGACGAGGAGGAGGTGATCACGTTGAGCACCCCCGCCGGCAGCCCGGCCTCCTCGAGCAGCGCGGCGAGCTTGAGCATCGACAGCGGCGTCTGCTGGGCGGGCTTGACGACCATGGTGCAGCCGGCCGCGATCGCGGGCCCGATCTTGCGGGTGCCCATGGCGGTCGGGAAGTTCCAGGGGGTGATGAAGTAGCACGGCCCCACGGGCTGCCGCATCACCAGCACCCGGCTCTGGCCGTTGCCAGCGGTCTTGTAGTAGCCGTCGAGCCGCAGCGCCTCACCGGAGAACCACCGGAAGAACTCGGCCGCGTAGGCGATCTCGCCGAGCGACTCCTTGAGCGACTTGCCCATCTCCAGGGTCATCAGCAGGGCGAGCTCCTCGGCCCGCTCGGTCATCAGCGTGAAGGCGCGGTGCAGGATCTCCGAGCGCTCGTTGGGCGCGGTGGCGGCCCAGTCGGCCTGGGCGGCCACGGCCGCGTCGAGGGCCGCGGCGGCGTCGTCGGCGGTGGCGTCCGCGATCGAGCACAGCGCCTCACCGCTGGCCGGGTCCTCCACGGAGAGCGTCTCGCCCCCCGAGGCGTCGCGCCACGTGCCGCCGATCAGCAGCTGCTTGGGCGCTGCCTCGATGACGGAACCTGCGTCAGGGTGAGAGGTCATGGGGCACAGTCCTTCGTCTCGACGATCCCGGGGCCTCCCACCATAGGGGTGGCGCTCACACCTGCAGCAGCCCCCGCAGGTCCGCGGGGACGTAGGGCGCCCGCGTGGCCGCCAGCAGGTCGAGCTGCTCGGCGACGCTCCGCGTCGGGGAGTACGCCGCCTCCGGGTCGAGCCGCTCGCAGACGGCCGGGTCGGTGCGGCCGGCCCGCAGCATGACGTGCCACTGCAGGTCGGGCTCGGCGACCGTCTCGGCGAGCACCAGCCGGGTGCGCCCGGCCGGCGCCGGGGCGTCCGCACGCGAGACCACCGCGACCGGGGCGGCCGGGGCGGCCGGGTCGTCAGTCGTGGTCACCACGCCTCCGAGGCGAGCCGTGGCCAGTGCCGCGACCACCGCCTCGAGGTCGGGTGCGACGTCCACGACGACCGGGACGCCGGCCCCGACGCCGAGGTGCCGCAGCACTCCCCCGACCGCCGCCACCTCCTCGAGCAGCCGTGCGTGCGTCATCCCCGTCGTCACGACGGGATCCTCGGCGCGACCGCCGATCACCGCCGCGTCGAGGAGCGCGAAGGTCACGTTGGTGGTCATGGCCGCAGGCTAGTGCGCGCGCCCACGCCCCCGACCCGACGACACCGGGCTCGGGCATGATCGCCCCCATGCTGGAGATCGAGTCCCTCGCCGAGCTGGACCGCGCCGTGGCCCGCGCCGCCTCGACCGACCGCACGATGGCCGGGTGGCAGGTGCAGGGGCTCGACCTGACCGGTCGCGAGCAGGCGCTGCTGGGGCTCGAGGCCCGGGGCGCGCTGTTCCTGGGCTGCAGCCTCGGCGAGCCGGCGGCGGAGCGACTCCGGCGCGCGGGTGCGCTGATCTTCCCCGAGGTCCCCGACGTGCCGTTCGACCCCTGGCGCCCGCACCTCTACACGCCCGAGGAGCTCTACGACGGGCTGGCCGCCGGCTACGAGGACACCACCGACGCGGTCGTCTACGCCTGGACGCGCAAGGGCCACGACCCGGGCTCGCTCAAGGAGCTGCTCGCCCAGTCGCTGCACGACAGCTCGATCGACGACGCCCTGGAGGAGTACACCCGGGGACGCCGCATCGTGGGCGTGATGGGCGGCCACGCGCTGGCGCGCGGCGAACCGGCGTACGCCGAGGCGGCCCTGCTGGCGCACGGGCTCGCCGCGAGCGGACTGACCGTCGCGACCGGCGGCGGTCCGGGGGCGATGGAGGCCGCCAACCTCGGTGCACGGCTGGCCGACCACCCGTCCGCCGTGCTGGAGGAGGTCCTCCCGCGCGTCGCGGCGGTGCCGTCCTACGACCACGGCATCACCGAGTGGGCGCGGGCCGCACTCGACGGCGTGCACGACCTCGCCCCCTCCGGCCGGTCGCTGGGGATCCCCACCTGGCACTACGGCCACGAGCCGCCCAACCCGTTCGCCTCGGCCGTGGCGAAGTACTTCCGCAACGCCATCCGCGAGGACGTCCTGCTCTCGGTCTGCCGCGAGGGCATCGTCTTCCTGCCGGGGGCGGCCGGCACCGTGCAGGAGGTCTTCCAGGCGGCGTGCTCCAACTACTACGCGCCGGCCGACCAGGTCGTGCCGATGGTGTTCGTCGGCCGCGAGCACTGGACCCGCACGCTGCCGGTGTGGCCGCTAGTCGGTGCCCTCGCCGCGGGCCGGACGCTCGCGGCGAGAGCCCACCTCGTCGACGACCCGGCGCAGGTTCACCGACTGCTGGTGCAGCATCGATGAGGCCGGTCCCGGCAGGGTGCCGTCGTCGCTGACCTCGGGGTCCTCGTCGGCGGGCCGGCGCAGCGACCAGGGTTCGAGCTTGCGGTAGCCCCGCACCGACGTGCGCCGCAGCCGGCGCACCCGCAGGTGGGTGTCCTCGCGGAGCTCGTCCGCCAGCGCGCGGTCGACCAGCACCCGTCCGGGCCGCGCCGTGGAGGTCAGCCGGGAGGCCACGTTGACCACGGGGCCGAGCACGTCGCCGAGCCGCGCGAGGGCGGGGCCCCAGGCCAGGCCGACTCGCACCTCGGGGAACTCCTTGTCGCGGCCGTGCTCCTCCACGAGCTCCAGCCCGATCCGGGCGATCGACTCCGGGTCGTCGGCGACGAAGAGCACCTCGTCGCCGATGGTCTTGATGATCCGCCCCTCGTGGGCGGTGATGATCGCCAGGGCGCGCTCCTCGAAGTGGTCGACGAGCTTGCCGACCTCGCTGCGGCTCAGCGACCGGCTCTGCCGGGTGTAGCCCACGATGTCGGCGAAGCCGACGCCCATCGTGGTGCCCTCCTCGTCGGCCTCGGAGCTCCCGGAGCCGTCAGCCTCGTCGTCCTTGGTCGGCGCCGCGAGCAGCAGGCGCGAGGCGGCCGACAGGGTGTGCCGGCGCCACACGTAGCTCTGCAGCGCCTCCATCGCCGGGGTGACCTCGTTCATCACCTCGCTGAGCTCCTCGAGGCTCATCTCGTCGGGGTCGACCACCTTGGCCAGCAGGCCCATCTGCCACTCGGCGAGCCGGGCGAAGCTGCGCCCCATCGTGCGCACCATCGCGGCCTCGTCGTCGGGGCTGACCAGGCCGATGTCGAGCAGCCGCCCGGTGAGCCGCAGCGCCTCGAGGTCGGCGTGGGTGAACGCCGGGACGTCGCGGCCGACCGCGGTGAACCCGAGCGAGCGCCAGCGCGAGCGCGCCTCCTCGAAGGAGATCCCGACCTCGTCGGCCAGCTGCTGGCCGGTGAGCGAGGGCTCCTCGCCGAGCAGGAAGACCTCGAGGAGGTCGACGAGCTGGCGGTGGTCCCGTCCCTCCGGCACGCCTCAGCCCTTCGGCTGGCCCAGCCGGTCGTCCGTGGTCTCCCGCAGGGCCTGGCCGAAGGCAGGGACCTCGTCGAGCAGCTCCTCGAGCGACTCCTTGGTGAAGTGGATGACCTCCACCGGGGTGACGGAGACCACGCTCGCCGAGCGCAGCTTGTGCCCGACGATGGCCATCTCGCCGATCACGTCGCCGGGACCGAGCCGGGCGACCTCCTCCTTCCCCTTGCGGACCGCGACCTCGCCGTCGACGATCAGGTAGGCCTTGTCGCCGGGGGTCTTCTCCCAGATCAGCGACCAGTTGGCCGGCAGGTGCACGTGGCGGCCCTTGTCGATCACCTTCTTGAGGTCCTCGTTGCTCAGGTCCTCGAGCCGGTGCAGCTTCTCCAGCTTCTCCGGCTTCGGCTGGTCGGCCATCGACGTACTCCTCATCACGGGACATCACGGACAGCTACTGGTGCGTATCCTCCCGTCATCACCGGGGGCTGTCCACCGCCGCGCAGCGTCGGCGGACGTGACCCTCGCTACGTCGTCTCGTTGGTGGGGCATGACGATCTCGCGACGCGACCTGCTGCGATCCGCCGTGGTGCTGGGCGGTCTCACCGCCCTCGGGCGCGAGCAGGTGCTGGGCTCGCTCGCCGACGACGCCGTGGCTGCCGGGCGCACCGGTCCGGGCGGCACCTACCGCCCGGGTGCGCCCGACGCGCACGGCTACCGCAGGCTCGTCGCCGCGCCTGCGAGCCCTCGGGTGGTGCGCGCCGACCTCGGCGTCACGGCAGGTGCGAGCCGCGCGAAGCGGCGCCGGCACCTGCTGGCCTTCGCCCAGCTCAGCGACGTCCACGTGGTCGACCACCAGTCGCCGGCCCGCGTGGAGTGGACCGACCGGTACGACGACCCCAACGCGACCGGCGTCACGCCTGGGATCTTCGAGTCGGCCTACCGGCCCCAGGAGATGCTCTCGGCGCAGGTGGCCGACGCGATGGTGCGCGCCGTCAACGCGACCAGGTCCGGCCCGGTCACCGGCCTGCCGCTCGCCTTCGCCGTGCAGACCGGCGACAACTCCGACAACTGCCAGTACAACGAGGTCCGCTGGAACATCGACGTCCTCGACGGCAGGCGCGTGGTCCCCGACAGCGGTGCCCCCGACCGCTACGAGGGCGTGATGGACGGCGACCCGGTCTACTACGACACGCACTACTGGCACCCCGACGGCACCCCGTCCCGCCTCGGCGTCCCGCTTGCCGACGACCGCTACCGCTCGGAGTACGGCTTCCCCACCATCCCCGGCCTGCTCGACAGGGCCCGGCGCCCCTTCACGGCCGTGGGCCTCGACATCCCCTGGTACACCTGCTTCGGCAACCACGACGGTCTCGCCCAGGGCAACTTCCCGCCCCGGACCGTGCCGACCGGCACCTTGGCCACCGGCGCGGTCAAGGTGATCTCCCCGCCCGCCGGGGTGGCGCCCGCCGACGTCCTCGACCCCGAGGGGACCACGCTGGAGAAGGTGCTGGGCGACCTCACCGTCTCCCCCCATGCCAAGGCGGTCACCCCGGACCCGCGCCGTCGCCAGCTCTCCCGCGGCCAGGTGGTCGAGGAGCACTTCCGGACCTCCGGGCTGCCGGTCGGGCACGGGTTCACCGCCCGCAACCGGGACACCGACACGGCCTACTACTCCTTCGACAAGGGACGCTTCCGGTTCGTGGTGCTCGACACGGTGAACCCCAACGGGTACGCCGACGGCTCCATCGACTCCGAGCAGTTCACCTGGCTGCAGGAGACCGTCGCCTCCGCCGAGGGCAGGGCGGTCCTGGTGTTCAGCCACCACACCAGCGAGTCGATGGCGAACCCCTTCGTCGGCACCGGCGGCGACCCGTCCCCGCGCGTGCTCGGCGACGAGGTGACCGCCTACCTGCTCGGCCAACCGCGGGTGGTGGCCTGGGTCAACGGGCACACCCACCGCAACGAGATCACCGCCCACCGGCGCGCCGACGGGTCGGGCGGCTTCTGGGAGATCAACACCGCCTCGCACATCGACTACCCGCAGCAGGCCCGGCTGGTGGAGGTCTCCGACAACGGCGACGGCACCCTGTCGATCTTCACCACCGTGCTCGACCACGCCGGTCCCGCGGAGCACGGCGACGACCTGCGCTCGACGGTCGGCCTGGCGAGCCTGGCCCGGGAGCTCTCGGTCAACGACCCGCACGCCAAGCTCGCCGCGACCGGCGAGGAGAAGGACCGCAACACCGAGCTGCTGGTGGGCCGCCCCGCCGACATGGCCTGAGGAGTCGCGCCGGACTCAGCCCTCGGCGGCGAGCTGGCCGCAGGCGGCATCGATCTCGTTGCCGCGGGTGTCGCGGACCGTCGTCGGAATGCCCCTGGCCTCCAGGCGGCGCACGAACTCGTCCATGTCGCCGTCCTCGGACCGGGTGAAGACCTTCCCCTGGAAGACGGGTCCACCCTTGGTCGGGTTGAGCGGGATCAGGTTGACGTGCACCCAACCGCCTCCGGAGGGCAGCGTGCCGACGGAGTGGAGCACGTCGGCGAGCAGGTCGGCGCGCCAGGCCTGGTCGTTGATGCCGCGCATCATGGCGTACTCGATGGAGACCCTGCGCCGGGTCGTCGTGGCGTACTCGTACGCCGCCTCGACCGTCTCGGCCACGCTCCAGCGGGTGTTGATCGGGACCAGCTCGTTGCGCAGCTCGTCGTCGGGGGCGTGCAGGCTCAGCGCCAGGGTGACCGGGATGCCCTCTCCTGCCAGCTGGCGGATCCGCGGCACCAGTCCGACGGTGCTGACCGTGACCCCGCGGGCGGACATGCCGAGCCCGTCGGGCGTGGGATCGGTGAGCCGGCGTACGGCGCCGATGACCGCCTTGTAGTTGGCCAGCGGTTCCCCCATGCCCATGAAGACGACGTTGGAGACCCGTCCGGGTCCGCCGGCCACCTCGCCGCGGGTCAGGGACCGCGCCCCGGCCACGACCTGCTCGACGATCTCGGCGGTCGACATGTTGCGCTGCAGGCCGCCCTGCCCGGTCGCGCAGAAGGGGCAGGCCATCCCGCAGCCCGCCTGGCTGGAGACGCACATCGTCACCCGGTCGGGGTAGCGCATCAGCACCGACTCCACGAGCGCACCGTCGAAGAGCTTCCACAACGTCTTGCGGGTGGTCCCCCGATCGGCCTCCATCGTGCGCAGCGACGTCATCAGGTGCGGCAGCAGGCCCTCGACCAGCTCGTCGCGCTGGCCGGCGGGAAGGTCGGTCATCTGCGCGGGGTCGTCGACCAGCCGGGAGAAGTAGTGGGTGGACAGCTGGCGCGCGCGGAACCCGGGCAGCTCGAGCTCCTCCAGGCGCGCCTTGCGCTCCGCAGGGGTCAGGTCGGCGAGGTGGCGCGGCGGCTTGCCGCGCCCCTTGGGCTCCTCGAAGACGAGGGGAAGGCTCTTGACGGGTTCACTCACAACCCCGCCATCCTCCCATCCGGCCCCCACCGGAGCCGAATCGATCAGTTGTAGGAGCTGGTGATGGCCACCAGGAGCACCACGCAGGCGCCCGCGGCGAGGATGAACAGCACCGCGGAGCCCGCCAGCAGCCCGAGCGCGAACCAGCGCGACTTCCTCCACACGAGCAGCAGGATGTAGCCGACGAGCAGCGCACCGCTGAGCACGGCCTGGGCGATGCCGGTGAGCGTCCCGCTGTCGTCGATCGCGTCGGCCAGCGAGACGCCGGCGGCCAGCACCGTGCCCGAGATCAGCAGGGCGGGCAGGGCGAGCAGCACGCCGATCCAGAACTTCGCCTTGTTCGACATCCCGGGGGCCGGCGGCTGCACGCCCGGGGGCTGACCGGGGGCGGGCGGCGTCGGACCGCCGTACGGCGACGGCGGCGGCCCGGCGCCGTACGGACCCTGCGGTGGCTGCGACACCTGTTCCTCCTTCGCGGACGTGCTCAGCGGAGCGAGACGTGGATGCCGTAGCCGGCGAGGCCCGCCAGGACGACAAGGTAGAGGAGAACCAGCCGCGTGTCCCCGAGCTTGCACTTCGAGCGCAGCAGGCCGGCGCGGCGCGCCCGCGCGTAGCCGGCGATCGCCAGCAGCGCGAACCCGAGCAGCGCCCAGGGCCCCAGCAGCCAGCCCAGCGCGGCCACGGTGGTGAAGACGCACAGCCGCAGCGGGTCGAACGGGGGCGGGGTCTCCTGCTACCTCGACGCCGACGTGCGGCGGGCTGACCTGGCGAGGGTCGCTCACGCGGGCTCCACCGGGAGCAGCGGGCGTCCGGCGGCCGTCGAGATCCGGGAGCGCGACAGCGGCGCCCACGCCTGCACGGCGCAGAACGGCGCGCACTGGTGGTCGCCCGTGCTGCCGTTGACGGTGGCGACGTGGACGCAGCACTGGGTGAGCCGCTCCTCGATCATCGTGTTCATGTCCATGAACGGCTTCACGGTCACTCGCAGCACCCGCTCCCCCAGCATCCGGCGCAGCCGCTCGCGCTGACCCGGCAGCCGGGACGCCGCCAACGTCGCGAGCGTGCCGATGCCCAGGTCGCAGTTGCTGCAGATGTCGCTCCAGATCGTGCTCATCGAGGGGTGCGAGAGCGACGACTGCTCCGAGAGCAGGTCGAGCAGGGACCCCTTGACCACCGCGCGCAGCTGCTCGGGGATGGCGTCGTCGGCGATCCGGTTGGCCAGGGTGTCCGGCTCCAGGTCGAGCCACTGCCGCAGCCGGTCGTGCCCGATCAGCGAGACCAGCGAGCGCCAGGTGCCGGAGTCGTCGCGCAGGAGGTAGCCCACCGAGCAGCAGTGCGGGTGCGAGCACGGCAGCGCGGTGAGGTCGCGCCACGTGACCTGGCCCGCGGTCTGGCCCTCGAGCCGCGCCAGCACCCCGGTGTGGGTGAGCCGGTCCATCGGGTCCAGCCCGGCGCTGCGCCCGGAGCCGAAGACGGGCTGGATGGTGACGCCGCCGACGTACGGCGTGTCCAGCGCACGCTTGACCACGAAGCCGATCTCGTCGTCGTTGACGCCCAGAGCGGCCGTCATCGTGAGCGTGGTGAAGATCCCGGCGCCGGAGAGCCGCTCGATCGCCCGCTCCTTGAACCGGCGGATGTCGGCGCCGCGGTGGTGGGCCGAGGCCTGCGCCGAGCCGCCGTCGTACTGCAGGTAGACCTCGACCCGCTCGCGGTGACGCCGCAGCAGGTCCAGCAGGGCGTCGTCCGAGGCGATCGCGATGCCGTTGCTGTTGACCAGCACGCGCACGATCGGACGCTTGGCCACCTCGTCGAGCAGCTCGGCGAGCTGGGGGTAGAGGGTGGGCTCGCCACCGCTGAGCATGAGCACGTCGATGCGGCCGTTCTCGCGGGCCAGCCGGGCGTCGACCGAGGCGAGCACCTGCTCCAGCGGGACCACCGAGGCGAGCGCCGGCGCCGAGGCGGCGAAGCAGGTCGGGCACTTGAGGTTGCAGTGGTCGAGCAGGTCCTCCAGCAGGATGCAGGTGTGCTGGGTCTGCATCTCCGGCAGGCCGTCGGCGTACGCCGCAGGCACCGGCGCGAAGTTGCCGGCCAGGTCGGGGGTGTGCACCTTGGTCGGCGCCGTCCACTGCTCGAGGTAGGTCAGGATCTCCGGCGACTCGTCGTACAGCGTCCGGACCAGGCCGTGGCTGGCACACCCGCGCTCGAGCCAGATCCGGTCCTCGCGCTCGACGAGCCAGCCGGAGAGCCGCTGCACCTCCGTCAGGGGTCGCTCCGGGGACTCCTCGTGGCACAGCGGGCAGAACGCGTTGACGTAGCGGTGGATGCGGTCGCCGCGCAGCGGCATGCCGGGGCCGGTGCGCCGCGCGGCGCCGGTCGTGGGGGTCATGCGAGCACCTTCTCCTGCGCGGAGGTCCGACGGGCCCCGGAACGCGCCCGCCACGCGATCCGGAGCAGCACGAGCGGCACCGTCACCGCCAGGAACAGCTGCGGGCGGGTCATCGCGACCCAGACGACCTCGTTGCCGCGGACGAACTCCACGAGGAAACGGAAGACCCCGTAGGCCGCGACGTACCAGACGAACGTCTCGCCGGGCGGGAGCTCGCGTCGTCGCAGCCACCACCAGATGACCGCGAACGCGGCGAGGTGGAAGGCGATCTCGTAGACGAAGGAGGGGTGCAGGGCGGTCGCGGCCGGTGCCCCCAGCCGGGCGGCGGTCTCCGGGTCGAGGGTGATGCCCCACGAGGAGCCCGTCGGTGTCCCGGGGAGCTCGGTGAGCAGGCACCCGATGCGTCCGACGGCCATCCCGAGCGCCACGGCCGGCGCGAACAGGTCGCCCGTACGCAGCCGGTAGCCGCACAGCCGCTTGGCGACGTGCACCCCGAGCCAGGCTCCGACCAGGCCGCCGAGGATGCTGCGGTTGCCGTAGGCCCACTGCTCGGCCAGCGTCGCGTTGGCCCGCAGGTCGACGTGCTGCAGCCAGGTGCCGAGCCGCATGAACACCGCGCCGCCGACCAGCGCCCCGGTCACCACGACCAGCAGCCGGTCGTCGGTGTGCCCGCGTCGTCGCGCCTCGCTGACGAAGACCAACGCGGCCGCCAGCACTCCCAGTCCGACGAACAGCCCGTGGGTGGCCACGCCCCCGATCGTCGGCACCATGCGGGTCACCCTTCCACGAACCCACCCGTCACAACGGCGAGACGGCACATCTGCCCCGCCCCGTGTCGCCGGGTCCAGGGGGCGTCCCGGCGGGTCGGGAAGGATGTGGCCCATGGCGCCCTGGGTGCTGCACGTCGACATGGACCAATTCCTCGCGGCGGTGGAGATGCTCCGCCGTCCCGAGCTGGTCGGGCTGCCGGTCGTCGTCGGCGGTCGCGGGGACCCGACCGAGCGTGCCGTCGTCTCCACGGCGAGCTACGAGGCGCGTGAGTTCGGGATCCGCTCGGGGATGCCGCTGCGGATCGCCGCGCGCCGCTGCCCGGACGCGGTCTTCCTGCCCGTGGACGCTCCGGTCTACGAGGCGGCCTCCGAGGTGGTGATGGACACGCTGCGCGCGGTGCCCGGCGCCGTGGTCGAGGTCCTCGGCTGGGACGAGGCGTTCGTCGGGGTGGACACCGAGGAACCCGAGCTGGTCGCCCGGGAGATCCAGGCGGCCGTGCTCGATGCCACGGGCCTGCACTGCTCGGTGGGGATCGGGGACACCAAGATGCGGGCCAAGACCGCCACCGAGCTGGGCAAGCCGCGCGGCGTGTTCCGGCTCACCCGCGACAATTGGCTGGAGGTGATGGGCGACCGCCCCACCCGCGACCTGTGGGGCATCGGCGGGCGCATCCAGCAGCGCTTGGCGGCGCTCGGGATCGAGACGGTGCGCGACCTCGCCCACGCCGACGACGAACCGCTGGCCGCCGAGTTCGGGCCGAGCACCGGTCCCCACATCGGGCGGCTGGGGCGCGGGATGAGCAGCTCCACCGTCGACGACACGCCCTGGGTGGCGCGTGCGCACGGCCGCGAGACGACCTACCAGCAGGACCTGAGCAGCCAGGCCGAGATCGACGCCGCGGTGCGGGCGCTGGCCGGCCAGGTGGTGGTGGACATCCGCGCCGAGGGCCGGGCCTGTGCGCGGGTGCACCTGAAGGTGCGTTTCGCGCCGTTCTTCACCGTCAACCGGTCCCGCAAGCTGGCCGAGCCCACCTACGACCCGGTCGTCATCGCGGACACCGCGCTCGACCTGCTGCGTCTGCTCGAGGATCCCCGGCCGATCCGGTTGCTCGGGGTCCGCGCCGAGATGGTGCCGCCCGAGGGTGGGTACGACGCGCCGCGCACCCACGGTCGCCGCGGGAACCCCTGACCCGGCCTCCGGCTCGACGAGGTTGCCCCACACTGGGGGCATGCGGTGGGTCGGCCTCGTGCGCAACGTCATGCTGGGCCGCGACGGCCTGCACCGTGTCGTGCTGCTCGAGGCCGCGACCGCCGCCGGGGCCGAGCGGGTCCGGTCCCACCTCACCACCGGCAACCTCACCTTCGACGCCGACCCGACCGAGGTCGACACGGTGGTCGGGCACCTCGAGTCCTCGATCTCGCGGGTCGTCGGTCGACCCACGATGGTGGCGCTGCGGCGCCACGAGTGTCTGCGCGACCTCGTCGCCCGGGACCTCTTCGCCGGTGTGCCCGAGCAGGAGTGGGAGTGCGAGGTGGCCTTCCTGCGTCACGACGCCCCCGCCCTCGAGCCGGGTCGGCTGCCGCCGACCCGCAGGACCGGACTCGTGGCGGCGTACGACAGGGAGCTGGCGACCGTGCGGCCGCGCACGGGAGGGCGCCGCCCCCACGTCACGACGCTCCTCGAGCGCGCCACCGGAGAGCCGGCGACGGCACGCGGGTGGAGCACCCTGTGCCGCCTGGCGGCAGACCCCTAGGCAGGACAGGGGGCTCCCGGGCCGTCACGTCAGGTCCCTCCCCGGGGGACGTGGCACCCCGAGCGCCGCCGTCACTACCGTGGCGGACATGGACGTCTTTCGGACGAAGTCGGTCGAGCAGTCCATCGCCGAGACCGACGAGCCGGAGCACCGGCTGAAGAAGGACCTGGGCGTCCTGGACCTGCTGGTCTTCGGCGTCGGGGTGATCATCGGCGCCGGGATCTTCGTGGTCACCGGGACCGTGGCGAAGACCAACTCCGGCCCGGCGATCACGATCTCCTTCGCCATCGCCGGCCTGGCCTGCGCCATGGCGGCGCTCTGCTACGCGGAGTTCGCCTCCACGCTCCCGGTCGCCGGCAGCGCGTACACGTTCAGCTACGCCTCCTTCGGCGAGCTGCTCGCCTGGATCATCGGCTGGGACCTCGCCCTGGAGTTCACCATCGGCGCGGCAGCCCTGAGCACGAGCTTCTCCGGCTACTTCCAGGAGATCGTGGACGGGACGTTCCTCCAGGTGCCGACCTCCCTCGGCTCGGCGGCGGACGGCGTCGTCGACCTCCCCGCGATCGTGATCGCGCTGGTGGTGACGGCCGTCCTGATCGGCGGCATCAAGCTGTCCAGCCGGATCAACCAGGTGATCGTCGCGATCAAGATGCTGGTGATCGCTGCCGTCATCATCTTCGGCATCGGGTACGTGGCGGCCGACAACTACACGCCGTTCATCCCGCCGTCGCAGCCCGCCCCGGAGGCGAGCGGCGGCTTCCTGCACGTCACCCTGATCAGCTGGCTGCTGGGCGTCGACCCCGCCGTCTACGGTCTCGCCGGGGTGATCGCCGGGGCCTCGATCGTCTTCTTCGCCTTCATCGGCTTCGACGTCGTCGCCACCACCGCGGAGGAGACCAGGAACCCGCAGCGCGACGTCCCGCGCGGGATCCTCGGCTCGCTCGCCATCGTCACCGTGCTCTACATGGCGGTCAGCCTGATCATCACCGGGATGCGCAACTACACCGACATCGAGGCCGGCGACCCGGCCCCGCTGTCCACCGCCTTCGACGCCGTCGGCCTGGACTGGATGGGGCGGCTCATCGCGATCGGGGCCTGCATCGGCCTCATCGTCGTGGTGATGATCCTGGTGCTCGGGCAGACGCGGGTCGCGTTCGCGATGGCCCGTGACGGGCTGCTGCCCCGCGGCCTGGCGAAGGTGCACCCGCGCTTCCGCACGCCGTACGTCATCACGACGATCACCGGCGTCGCGGTGGCGATCATCGGCGGCCTCGTCGACCTCGCCACCCTGGTCAACCTGGTGAGCATCGGCACGCTGTTCGCGTTCCTGCTCGTCAGCGTGGGCGTGGTGATCCTGCGGCGGCGCCGTCCGGACCTGCCGCGGTCGTTCCGCACCCCCGCCGTCTACGTGGTCGCGACCCTCTCGGTGCTGCTGTGCCTGTACCTGATGCTGAACCTCACCGGCGAGACCTGGCTCCGGTTCGTGGTGTGGATGGTGCTCGGCCTCGTCCTGTACGCCACCTACGGCTACCGCCACTCGCGCCTGGGAAGGCGCCAGGCGGAGTCGCTGCGGGAGTGAGCGCGCGCGCCTCTCACTGCAGGTGTCCTACTCGCCCTGGCCCGCTCAGCGTTGACGTCGATGCGCACTCTCAGCCGAAGAGCGGTCGTGCAGATCGGCGGTCGGGACTCGAGACTCCTGCCGTGGCTGACGGCTTGTGCCGCGGATTGGTGTCACCCACTGGCATCAATCCGCGGCACAAGCGAAAGTCGCTCCTCTGACGTACTCATCTGCCGCATAGCGTTCGCCACTCCACCCCGTGCTGGTGGGCGTGGGCATGGTGGACACACTCGGCGAGAGGTACCGCGCCCATCTCTCTCACGCTGTGCGCGACATGGCCTGTGCCACCGGCGCTCCTAGAGCTATTCCGCCCATCTCCTGGGCCGGGTGAGAAAGGATGCTGTCGTGACGTCGTGGGCGGTGCTGGATGTAGAGATAGCGCCCGGGATCCTGCGCGTCGACCTTGCCGACAAGGAGAACTACCAGTGGGGTCAGGCGCCCCCTTCAGGGGCAGCGGACCTTTCTTGGGCATGGATAGGGGTCGGGTGCGTCGCCGTAGAGCTGCCCGATGAGCTGACCCGTAGCGCACGAGTCATCCTGGAAGTATCTTCAGGTCAGCCCGAGGCCGGCGAAGTGCTTCCAGGACGTGTCGAGTTCGCGACTGGTGACTTGTTCGTTGAGGAGATGAGGCTGGGATCACGGGTCGTGGACGCTCGAGTGCAGGCAGGGAGCTACCGAGTCTGCGCACACGTTGACGCTGGTGCCCGAGCGGTTCGCGTGGTCCTTTTCGGGCGCCGCTGACAGGCCTAGTCCGAACGACCAGATCTGCCGCATAGTGTGCGCGTCAGCGCGCGCGGATCTGCCGCGGAGCGTGCGCGGCATGCACGGACCTGAGGGCCGCCCTTCTCTGGACTCAGCCCTCGACTGTATCTCCGTCGCCCGCTCGCGCCTTGTTGTGCCGGCGAATGATCAGCACGAAGCCGACGATCAGGAGGCCCAGCCAAATCAAGACTTCCGGCACGCCCACGCCGAAGCCAAACGCCGTTGGTAAGACGAGCATGAACACTACGAAGGCGGCGAGGCTAACAAGAAGGTTTCTGGTGCTGGCCCGGTTCGACACGACGTAAGGCTAATCCGAGCCCGTCATGCACGCCGCACTATGCGCCGAGCCGCGCGCTTCTGCCGCCTCCCGCACGGTCAATCGGCGTCTCGTCGGTGGATTGCATCCTGGTCTCGTTGCTTCGCGTCGCGCGAGTAGCGACGAGCCGCCCGCACGTTGTTCAAGACGTAGGCAATCAGCAGCACCGCCTCGACAAGGACCAAGTTCGCCAAGGAGGGTGGGAAGGACTCCGATAGGAGCGACGCGAACAAGACACCTGCCAGGACGACGAGCACGAGGGGCACAATCTCCTGGCGAAGCGGTAATCGGGGTCTGTTCCTTCGCTGACCGACCATGGCCGCGATGCTATTTCCGTCACCGTGGTCGGCTTGAAGGCTCGCTGCTCCAACGTCCGGATCAGCCGCGTTCCACACGGAACCTACGACGGCCGGTCAGACGACGAGTGCCGCTCGGCCAACCCGACATGTTTGCGACCACCCTTGCCGGGCGCGTTGAACACCGCAGCAGCACTTCCAGTGGTCGCTTGGTCAGGTCACGTGGGTACGTGCACACGGTGACGATGTGCTCGACCACGTCAGTAGGTACACCCATGGAGGGCTGACTTCTCCTCACGTGCGCCTGGTGAACCTGAGCTTCCCGGTCCCGAGTCGGGTGGTGTTGTAGCGCGGGTTGTGCGCCAGCGAGTGATGTCGGGGGCAGAGCAGGCGTCCGTCTTGGACGTTCGTGTCGCCGCCCCGTCCCCAGGCGATGTCGTGGTGGGCGTGACAGAGACCCGGCGGGTAGTCACACCCCTCGGCCGTGCAACCACCGTCCCTGATCGCCATCGCGATGCGCTGGGCAATGGTGTGGAACCGCTTCTTCCGGCCCACGTCCAGCGGCTGGCTCTTCCCTCCCAGGACGGCGGGGATGATCCCCGCCTCGCACGCGAGCCGTCGGGCCTCGGTGGCGGAGATCCGGCCGCCGTCGTCGAGCACCCCGGCACCGAGGCCCTGGAGGAGCTTCTCGAGGTCCATCGTGATCACCAGGCTGGCGGGGACACCGCCGGCGTCGGGGATCCGGTCGGCGGGGTAGCGCTCGACGTACTCCGCGAACGCCTGCCCCATCCGCTCCGCACTGGGACGACCCGGCACAGGTGCGCTGCCTTCGACCGCGGCCTGGCGCTTCGGGGCAGCCAGCGCGAGGAGCGCCTTCTTGAGCATGCTCGCCTGCAGTGCGGGGAGGGTGAACCGGCCGTGGACGCAGCCCTGGCCGTCCTCGGTCATCGTGAACCTGGTCTTGGCTCGCGCGCGTTCTTCTTCCTGCTCCAGCAGGCGGCGTTCGTGCTCCTCGGCCACCTCGGGCGCGACCACGTCGAGCAGGTGCCGGCCCAGGATGCGCAGCTCGTTCGCGTCATGGTGCGCGGCCTCGGCCAGCAGGTGCTGCTCGGCGCGGGTCTTCAACGCCGGAAGGTCGAGGTCGCGGCCGGCGACCAGGTCCTCGGGGATCTCGTCGAGACGCGCGACCGCCTCGCAGATCACACGAGCCTGCTCGACCATCACCTCGCCTGCTGCCAGCGCGGCTGTTGTGGCTGCGAACGTCTCGAGGTCGCGGGCCAGCTTCACCCGGCGGTGCGCGTCCTTGCGGGTCAGCTTCTTCTCGTGCGCGAGCCAGTTCGCCGTCGACGTCGCCCCGACCTCAGCAGCGACATCCCGGGTCTCCGCCTGTGCCAGCAAGATCCCCTCGATCGCAGCGAGGGTCGAGGCCACCGAGGTGACGTCGCGGCACAAGTCACGCAGCTCTGCATCGCCGAGTCCGAACAACGGCAGCCCGGTCGCGTCGCGCAGCGTCGCGCTCGCCTCGGCGACGGCACGTGCCACCGGGTGGAGACGCTCGGTCGGTGCTGCGGACATACCTCATCCAAGCATCGACCACCGACAAGCCCGGGCCCGAGAATCCCCTTGTCCACAAGGCATTCGCAGCCATTCTCAGAGCACCGGCCGACCGTCGAAGACGTCCAGTCCTAGGTGACGATCCCTCTGCTGAAACGGTGGACTGGATGCCGCTGGGCGCCAGTGCTCACTGGACCTCCGACGGAGCATTGCCCTAGTGCGCGCCGTCGAAGTAGAGCAGGGGCACACCGGCGTCGGACTCCCACAGATGGCCGACCCATGGCACATCCCGCACAGGGGGTGGCTTCCCCTCCACGAGTCTGGGCTTGATCGTCACCCACACGGCGGCCGCATCGTTGCCGTCGTGCCACGTCACCCCCTCGGGGTAGATGCATGTGACGATCGGTGTCCTGGCAGCCACGAGCTCGTTGGCCTGTCGACGCTTGAGGCGGGTGGGCGTTCTTCGACAAACGGTGCCGTCGGGGCCCTCGAGTGATCCGTCTGGCAGTTCACGCACCTGGCAAGACCGCTTCTCAGAACACCAAGTAGTGCAGCAGCAGCCACGTCGGCGCGACGGTGGCCAGCAGCGAGTCCAGCCGGTCCATCAGGCCACCGTGGCCCGGGATGATGTGGCTCATGTCCTTCAGGCCGAGGTCGCGCTTCATCACCGACTCGACGAGGTCGCCCAGCGTCGCCATCACCACGGCGATGAGACCGAGTGCGACGCCGACCCACCACTCGCCGCCGAGCAGGTGGACGACCATCAGGTAGCCGACGAGCACGCAGGTCGCGGCCGAGCCGGCGAAGCCCTCCCACGACTTCTTCGGCGAGATCACCGGGGCCATCGGGTGCTTGCCGAACAGCACCCCGACCGCGTAGCCGCCGATGTCGGAGGCGATCGTGACCGCGACGAAGGTGATGACGCCCTTGACGCCCTCGTCCTCGGCGAGCAGCAGCGCGACGAACGAGGCCAGGAACGGCAGGTAGACCAGCGTGAAGACCGAGGCGGTGGCGTTCTCGACGTAGCCGTCCACCCCGCGGCGCAGCAGCCACAGCATGGTGACCAGGGCGGTGACCGCCGTGGCCGTCACGAGCGCCGGCGCCCCCCACAGGTAGGCCACGACCAGCATCACCACCCCGCCGACCATCAGCGGTTCCTCCGGGATGTCGATCCCGCGGTGGTGCAGGCCCTGGTGCATCTCCCACACGGCCACCACGACGGCCGCGCACACGATGATCAGGAAGGCGGGCTTCCAGAAGACCAGCGAGAGCACGATGGCGATCACGAGCACGACGCCGGAGGTGATGGCGGCGGGGAGGTTGCGTCCGGCTCGGCTGGGCTTCTTCGCCGTCGCGCCGGTGCCCTCGGGCTGGGGTGGCGACGGCGGTGTCGATGTCACGGGGCTCACACCTCGAGAAGCTCGGCTTCCTTGTGCTTGAGCATCTCGTCGATCTGGTCGGTGTGCTTCTTGGTGGAGGCGTCGAGCTTCTTCTCGGCGCCCGTGACGTCGTCCTTGCCGACCTCGCCGTCCTTCTCCAGCTTCTCGAGCGCCTGCTTGGCGTTGCGGCGGATGTTGCGCACCGCGACCCGGCCCTCCTCGGCCTTGGCCTTGGCGACCTTGGTGTACTCCTTGCGGCGCTCCTCGGTCAGCTCGGGGAACACGCAGCGGATGACCTTGCCGTCGTTGGAGGGGTTCACGCCGAGGTCGGAGTCGCGGATCGCCCTCTCGATGGCCGCCATCGCACCCATGTCGTAGGGCTGGACCATGATGATCCGCGCCTCGGGGGCGGTGAAGCCCGCCAGCTGCTGGATGGGGGTCGGGGTGCCGTAGTAGTCGGCCGTGATCTTGGCGAACATCGAGGGGTTGGCCCGCCCTGCGCGGATCGCCGCGAACTCCTCGCGGGTCACCTCCACGGCCTTGTTCATCTTGACGTCGGCATCCCTGAGGGTGTCGTTGATCAACGCATCTCTCCTAGTGACGGGGGTCGCGCGTCGCCACGCCGTCACCGGCGCTCACGAGCGTGCCAATCTTCTCACCCTGCACGACCCGGAGGATGTTCCCCTCGGGCTGCATGCCGAAGACGATCATCGGCAGGTGGTTCTCCATGCACAGTGCGAAGGCGGTCGCGTCGGCCACCTTCAGGCCCTGCTGGAGGGCCTCGACGAACGTGAGCTCGTCGTACTTCATCGCGTCGGGGTGGGTGCGCGGATCGGCGTTGTAGACGCCGTCGACACCGTTCTTGCCCATCAGCACGACCTGGCACTTGGTCTCCAGCGCGCGCTGGGCGGCGACGGTGTCGGTGGAGAAGTACGGCATCCCGGCGCCGGCCCCGAAGATCACGACCCGGCCCTTCTCGAGGTGCCGGATGGCGCGACGGGGGATGTAGGGCTCGGCGACCTGACCCATGGTGATCGCGGTCTGCACCCGCGTCTCGATGCCCTCCTTCTCCAGGAAGTCCTGGAGCGCGAGGCAGTTCATGACGATGCCGAGCATGCCCATGTAGTCGGCCCGGGCACGGTCCATCCCGGCCTGCTGCAGCTCGGCGCCGCGGAAGAAGTTGCCGCCTCCGGTGACGATCGCGACCTGGACGCCCGAACGCACCACCGCGGCGATCTCCCGGGCGATCCCGCGCACCACGGCGGGGTCGACGCCCACCTTGCCGCCGCCGAACACCTCGCCGGAGAGCTTGAGCAGCACCCGCTCGTACCCGCTCATGTCGTACTCCCTTCCTCGGCTCCTCGCCGTCGGCGACCGTGTCCGGTCACCCTGGCCGGTCGGTGACCGGTACGGCAGGAGGCCGGCTCGATGCTGCACACAGCCTGCATCGAACCGGCCTCCTCCTTGACGTCTGGCGACAACCTAGTGGATCGAGGTGATCAGGCGCCTACCTCGAACCGGGCGAATCGCTTGATCTCGACGCCGGCAGCGTCGAGGACGGCCTTGACGGACTTCTTGTTCTCCGAGACCGACGGCTGGTCGAGGAGCACGACCTCCTTGAAGAACCCGTTGAGGCGACCCTCCACGATCTTGGGCAGGGCCTGCTCGGGCTTGCCCTCCTCCTTGGCGGTGGCCTCGGCGATCGAGCGCTCGTGCTCGACGATGTCGGCCGGCACCTCGTCACGGTTGAGGTACGTCGGGCGCATGGCCGCCACCTGCATGGCGGCACCGCGCGCGGCGTCCTCGTTGTCCCCGGAGTACTCGACCAGGACGCCGACGGCCGGTGGCAGGTCGGAGGCACGGCGGTGCATGTAGGCGACGACGGGGCCGTCGAACACGGCGACCTGGCCGAGCTCGATCTTCTCGCCGATCCTCACGGCGAGGCCCTCGACGAGCTCGCCGACGGTCTGGTCACCGACCTGGACGGCCTTGAGGGCCTCGACGTCGGCAGGCCGCGCCTCGGCGGCGGCGTCGGCGATCTGCTGGGCCGCCTCGACGAACTCGTCACCCTTGGCGACGAAGTCGGTCTCGCAGCGCAGCTCGACCAGCGCGGTGCCGGAGGTCGCGACCAGGCCGGCGGAGGCGGTGCGCTCGGCGCCCCGCTTGGCCGCCTTGGCGGCGCCCTTGACCCGGAGGATCTCCACGGCCTTGTCGAAGTCGCCGTCGGCCTCCTCGAGGGCCTTCTTGCTGTCCATCATCCCCGCACTGGTGAGGTCGCGGAGCTTCTTGACGTCGGCAGCAGTGATCGCCACGCTCAGTCCTCCTTCGTCGCGGCTGCGTCCTCGGCGGGGGCAGCGGTGGTCTCGGTGGCGGGGGCCTCGGTGGTGGCCTCGGCCTCGGGGGCGGCCTCGGCCTCGGGGGCGGCCTCGGTGGTCGCCTCGGCCTCGGGCTGGGCCGCCTCGGCGGTCTCCTTGGCGTCGGTCGCCTCGACCGCGGCACCGGTGGCCTCGGTGGCCGGGGTCTCCTCGGTGGTGGTGTCACCGCCGGTGGCGGCCACGGCGGCCTTGTCGGCCTCGCCCTGGAGCAGGTCGCGCTCCCAGTCGGCCAGCGGCTCGTCGGTGCCGATGCCCGCGGTCTCGCCCCCGGTCTTGGCGCCCGAGCGGGCGATCAGGCCGTCGGCGACGGCGTCGGCCACGACCCGGGTGAGCAGGCTGACGGCGCGGATCGCGTCGTCGTTGCCCGGGATCGGGTAGTCGACGAGGTCGGGGTCGCAGTTGGAGTCCAGGATCGCGATGATCGGGATCCGCAGCTTGCGGGCCTCCTCGACCGCGAGATGCTCCTTGTTGGTGTCCACGATCCACACCGCCGAGGGCGTGCGGGTCATGTCACGGATGCCGCCGAGGGTCTTGTCGAGCTTGACCTGCTCGCGCCGCATGTGGAGCAGCTCCTTCTTGGTGCGGCTCGAGCCGGCGACGTCGTCGAAGTCGATGTCGTCGAGCTCCTTGAGGCGGTTGATCCGCTGGTGCACCGTCTGGAAGTTGGTGAGCATGCCACCGAGCCAGCGCTGGTTCACGTAGGGCATCCCGACACGGGTCGCCTGCTCGGCGATGGCCTGCTGGGCCTGCTTCTTGGTGCCGACGAACATGATCGTGCCGCCCTTGGCGACGGTGTCCTTGATGAACGCGAAGGACGTGTCGATGTAGGACAGTGACTGCTGCAGGTCGATGATGTAGATGCCGTTGCGCTCGGTCATGATGAAGCGCTTCATCTTGGGGTTCCAGCGACGGGTCTGGTGCCCGAAGTGGACGCCGCTCTCGAGGAGCTGGCGCATGGTGACGACTGCCATTTTGCTTCTTTCCTGTCGTGTCCGCGCATGCTCACGCAGGCGGCGGACCGGTTTTCAGTTCGTTGCAGGTCACCCCGGTGTGGCGTGGGGTCCTGCCCTGACGCCCGTGCGGGGCCCGACCCTGTCGCCAGGGACTGAGAGCCCTCGCCCGCGGGAACCCGCTGTCTGCGAAGCTGAGCAGCAGCGGCACGGAAACGAGCGTGCGAAGTCAACCCATGCGGGTTGCTGGGATCACTCTATCCGCGCCCGACCGGGGTTGTCGAAACGCGGACCGTCGTGGGCCGAGCACCTAGGGTGTGCCGCACACCGGGGAGGCCCCGGTGGCTCGAGCTGCTGGGGGGAGTCCGATGGACAACGTCGCCGCCACCGGCCTGGTGGCCCTCGCCCTGGTCGTGCTCGCGGCCTGCGGCAGCGGGGAGACCGAGCCCGACGAGCCGGCCGGCGACGCGGTGGCGACCGCCACACCCACCCCCTCCACCTCGTCCACGTCCTCCTCGGGCCGTCCGGACCTGCTGCTCGACTTCGAGTCGCTGCCCGCCCCCGGAGAGACGGTCGAGTCGGTCCGCAACGAGGGCACCGCTCCCCTGCTGGTCTCCGCCGTCAGCTCGGGGGACGCCCGCGTGCGCGCCGCCGTGAACCGCGAGGGCGGGCACGCGCTCCGGTTCCCGGCCTGGGTCGACTCCGACACCGCCCCGGCCGCGGTCCTGGTCGCGACGGACGAGTCCGAGGCCCTGGACCCCGGCGACCGCGACTTCTCCTTCGGCGCGTCCTTCGCGCTGGCCCGTCGCTCCGCCGGCAGCGCCGTCGACGACGGCAACAACCTGGTCCAGCGCGGCAGCTACGAGGGTGGGCAGTACAAGATCCAGGTCGACAGGCGGGTCCCGTCGTGCCGCGTCGCCGGCGACAAGGGCGAGGTCTTCGTGAAGGCGGACACCCCAGTGGTGCCGGGTCGCTGGTACACCGTGAGCTGCGAGCGGGTGGCCTCCCAGGTGAACCTCACGGTGACCCCCCACGGACGGGGCGAGCCGCCCCGCACCAGCAGCGGCTCCGGCCCGATCGGGACGATCTCCCTGGCGCTCGACCCGATCTCGATCGGCGGCAAGGTGAGTCCCGCCGGCGACCCGGTGGCCTCCGCCGACCAGTTCAACGGCGTCGTGGACGACGTCTTCGTGCAGGTCGACTGACGAGCCCGCTGGCACGCACAGGCGCCCGGACGCCCGGTGGTGTCCACAGGTCCAGCGTTCCGGGCGCGCGCCGGGTGACCGGGCGAGCACCGTGGGCCCATGACTGCGCTGCTCGTCCCCGCTCCGTGGCCCGTCCTGTGGTCGGCTCTGTGGCCCGTCCTGTCGCCGGTCCTCACAGTCGTTCTGACCACCCTGCCCACCGCGGCCGTCCCGTTCGTCCCGGCGCCGTCCCGCGACGGCGCCTGGCCGCTGCGTCCGCGTCCCGGGATCGTCTCCGGCTTCGACCCGCCGGCCTCGGCCTGGGGTCGCGGGCACCGCGGGGTCGATCTCTCCGGTCGGAGCGGCCAGGCGGTCCACGCGGCTCTGGGCGGGACGGTCGTCTTCGCCGCCCGGCTGGCCGGTCGGGGCGTGGTCGTGGTGGACCACGGCGGGGTCCGGACGACGTACGAACCGGTCAGCGCGAGCGTCGTGGTCGGGCAGCGCCTGGGCAAGGGCGCGAGGATCGGCACCCTGCAGCGCGCCTCCAGCCACTGCTTCCCGCGCGCGTGCCTGCACTGGGGGCTGCTGCGGGGAGCGACCTACCTGGACCCGCTGACCCTGGTGGGCGCGGGGCCGGTGCGACTGCTGCCGTTCGACGCGGCGGTCGGCTCCGCCCCCGCGCTCGGGGCTCCGGCGTGGACCACCGGGGTGGGCGCCGGCGGTCTCGCGGTCAGGCCCTGGGGTGCGCGAGCCGGTAGGCCTGGCGCAGCCGTTCCGAGGTGACGTGGGTGTAGATCTGGGTCGTCGACAGCGAGGCGTGGCCGAGCAGCTCCTGGACGGTGCGCAGGTCGGCACCGCCTTCGAGCAGGTGGGTGGCCGCGGTGTGCCGCAGCCCGTGGGGGCCCATGTCGGGGGCGTCGGGGACCTCGGCCAGCCGCGCGTGCACGAGGCTGCGCACGGCCCGCTGGTCGATCCGTCGTCCGCGCGCCCCGAGGAACAGGGCCGCGCCCGCCCCCTGGGTGAACAGCCGTGGCCGTCCCTCCTCGAGCCATCGCCCGAGCGCCCGGTCGGCCGGTGCGCCGTACGGCACGGTGCGCTCCTTGCTGCCCTTGCCGAGCACCCGCACGACCCGCCGTGACCGGTCGACGTCGTCGACGTCGAGACCGCACAGCTCGCCGACCCGGATCCCCGTCGCGTAGAGCAGCTCGAGGATCGCCACGTCGCGCAGGCCGACCGGGCTGCCGTCGTCGGCCGCCGCGGCCGCCACCTCCAGCAGCGCCCGGGCCTCGGCACCGTCGAGCGCGGGCGGCAGCGGCCGGTGCGCCTTCGGCGACCCGAGGGAGGCGCCCGGGTCGGTGTCGGCGCGACCGGTCCGCAGCGCCCAGGCCGTGAAGACGCGCACGGCGGTGGCCCGACGGGCCATCGTGGTGCGTGCCTTGCCGCGGGTCTGCTGGTTGGCCAGCCAGCTGCGGAGCGTGCGCAGGTCCAGCGAGCGCAGGTCGGTGTGGCCCAGCGCGGCCGCGTGCGCCAGCATCCCGGCCACGTCGCCGACGTAGGCGCGGACGGTGTGGGCCGCGAGGTTGCGCTCGGAGGAGAGGTGGCGCTCGTACGCCGCCAGCGTCGTCGCGAGCTCCTCGGGAAGGTCCTCCACCCGGCCAGACTAGGCAGCCCGGCGCGGGAGCGACCGCAGGCGCGCCACCGCCTCAGCCCCGGTCACCGGACGCGCGGACCAGCCGCCAGCGCCCCAACGAGTGCTCGACCATGCCGAGGCGGTGCAGCTCCAGCAGCGCGTCCTTCGTCCTGCCCCGGGCGACCCCGGCGGTGCGTGCGATGGAGGCGACGTCGGCGGCCTGGTGGACCGGCACCGCGTCGAGCACCTGGCGCGCCCGCGGCCCGAGCCGGTCCCGTGGCCGGTCGGCCTCACGCAGGTCGGCGAGGGCGAACGCGCCGACCGGGCCCACCGCCTCCAGGACCTCCTCCCCCGAGGTCACCAGCAGCGCGTCGCGGACCCGGATCAGCTGGTGCGTCCCGGCGGAGGGCTCGCTGGTCACCGGCCCCGGCACTCCCATGACCGGTCGCCCCAGCCCGCCGGCCCAGCTCGCGGTGTTCAGCGCGCCGCTGCGCACCGCGGCCTCCACGACCACCACCCCGCGGGAGAGGCCGGCAATGATCCGGTTTCGCGCGAGGAACCGGATCCGCGTGGGGGCGCAGCCCGGAGGCGCCTCGGAGACCACCAGTCCGACCTCGGCGATGTAGTCGATCAGGGTGCGGTGCGTCGCGGGGTAGGCGCGGTCGGCGCCGCAGGCGAGGACGGCGACCGTCGGACCCCGGGCCGCCAGGGCGCCGCGATGGGCGGCCTGGTCGATGCCGAAGGCGGCACCGGAGACCACGGTCCACGACTCGCGCGCCAGCACGCCGGCGACGTCGGCCGCGACGTCGGCGCCGTAGGTGGTCGCCGACCGGGAGCCGACGACGGCCACCGCGTGCTCGGTCGCCTCGTCGAGGCGCAGCGCCCCCCGGCACCACAGGCCCACCGGGACGCCGCCTCGCTCGTGCAGGTGGGGCGCCCGGGCGAGGTCGGCCAGGGGCTCCGGCCACTCCGCGTCCCCGGGTACGACGAACCTGATCCCCCGCGCGGCCGCCCGCTCGAGCTCGGCGGCGGGATCGACCCCGGCCAGCCGCTCGGCGAGATCGGCGCCGAGCTGCTCGTCGGCGGCCTGGCTGCGCAGGCTCTCCAGCACCACGCCGGCACCGAGCTCGTCGACCAGGTCGGTCAGCCGCGGGTCGCCGGGCTCGCCGACCCGTGACAGCACCACCCGCGCGAGCCGGTCGGACTCCTCCACGCCGCTCATGCCGGCTCCCCGGGGACGCCGGCGAACGGACCGGTGAGTCCACCGGCAGCGGGCAGGCTGCTGAGCAGCAGCGGGGAGGCCGACCGCAGCCGCAGCGCGACGTCGAGCTCCTCGGTGCCCGGCCGGCCCACGCCCGCCAGGTCCGCCACCGACCACGCCACCCGGTGGACCCGGACGGCCCCGCGACGGGTGAGCCGGCCGGCCAGCACCTCCGCGTCGAGCCGCCGTGCGGCCGGCTCGGTCAGCGGGAAGTCGTCGCGCAGCACCGGCCCCGGCGCGTGCGCGTTGAGCCGCCACGGCAGGTCGGCGTACCGCTCGCGCTGACGCTGCCGGGCTGCGGTCACCCGCGCGCGGACGACCGCGCTCGGCTCGGGAGCGTCGCAGGGCAGGTGCTGCTGCTGGGGGCGCAGCGGTTCGACGAACCGGGTGATGTCGATGCGGTCGGCGATCGGCCCGGAGATCTTGCGGCGGTACTCCCGGCGCTTGACCTCCCCGCACTCGCACGCATGGTCCCGGGCGTAGGGGTGGTAGGCGCCGCACCGGCAGGGATTGCAGGCGAAGACGAACATCGCCCGGGCGGGATAGGTCGCGTCCTCCTCGCCTCGGGAGATCGAGATCTCCCCGGCCTCGAGGGGCTCGCGCAGCGCCTCCACCACGTCGGTCGGGAACAGCGGGAACTCGTCGAGGAACAGCACCCCGAGGTGCGCCTTGCTCACCTCGCCGGGCCGCACCCGGCCGCTCCCCCCACCGAGGATGCCGGTGCGGGAGGCCGAGTGGTGCGGCGCGCGGAACGGCGGCCGGGTGATCCGGGCGGCGCCCGGTGGCAGCGATCCGCTCAGCGAGTGGACGGCGGTGAGCTCCAGCGACTCATCGTCGCTGAGGTCGGGCAGCAGGCCGGGGATCCGCTCGGCGAGCGTGGTCTTCCCCGACCCCTTCGGCCCGGTCAGCATCAGGTGGTGCCCGCCGGCAGCCGCCACCTCGACGGCGTACCTCGTGTCGGCCATCCCGATCACGTCGGCCAGGTCGAGGTCCTCGAGGCGCTCCTCCCCTCGCCAGGAGAGCAGCGGCGAGCCGGAGAGCGGCTCGACCTCCGGGGCCTCGGGCACCTCCTCGCCGGCGACCAGGGCCACGACCTGGGCGAGGGAGCGGATGCCGAAGACCCGCATCCCGGGCACCATCGCCGCCTCACCCGCCTGGGGCTCGGGGACGAAGACGGTGCCCAGGCCCCGGGCCGCGGCAGCCATCGTCATCGGCAGCACGCCGGGCACGCACCGGACCCGGCCGTCGAGGGTCAGCTCGCCGATCATCGCCGAGCCCGCCAGGGAGTCCCGCGGGAACTTCGGGTCGGCCGCCGCGAGGACGGCCACCGCGATGGCGAGGTCGAAGTGCGGCCCGCGCTTGGGCAGGTCGGCCGGAGACAGCAGGATCGTGGTCCGGCGGGTGTTGGGCCAGGTGAACCCGCTGTTGCGGACGGCCGCACGACAGCGGTCCCTCGCCTCGGTGATCGAGGTGTCCGGGCGGCCGACCAGCGAGGTCCCGATCAGGCCGTCGGAGAGGTCGACCTGCACGTCGACCACGTGCCCGGTGGCACCCTGCAGCGACACCGTGTGGGTCATCGCGACCATCAGCCGACCCCCCGCACGTGCTCCACCTCGGGCCTGCCCCGGTCGCCGAGCAGCACGCCGACGAGGTCCACGCGGATCTCCCGTGGCCGCACGTCGTGCTCCTCGAGCCACCGAGCCGCCAGCCGGCGCAGTCGTGCCCCCTTGTCCGGGCCGACCGCCTCCAGGGGGTGGCCGTACGCCGCCGAGCTGCGCGTCTTCACCTCGCAGAAGACCAGGACCTCACCGTCGCGCAGCACCAGGTCGATCTCACCCAGCTCGCAGCGCCAGTTGGCGTCGACCAGCACCATCCCGCCCTCGACGAGCCGCCGCGCGGCCACGCGCTCGCCGTAGCGGCCCACACCCTGGTTCCTCGCACCACTGCTCATGGCGCCAGCAGACCCCGGCTCGCCCCCGGACGGAGGCCGGGACGCCGCCACCTGTGGACGACCGGGCGCGGCGCCCGCCTGTGGACGCCAGGTGGCCTACTCGTCCAGCGCCAGGTTCGAGGGCTTGGGCTTGGGGTTCTGGGCGACGGTGTAGTTGATGGTGAGGCAGGCCGGGTTGCCGTTGAACTCGATGTCCTTGACCACGATCATGCTGTTGATGCCGTTGGCGCAGCCGTTGCCGTTGCCCTGCAGTCGGCCGCTCTTGGCGTAGATCGCCCCCGTGGTCCCGAGCGCGCCGTTCCCGGTCAGTCGCAGCGTGGCGGTGTTCTGCCGGTCCATCAGGATCGTGACCCCCTGCAGCGGACCGGTGGTGGGCCCCTTGAGGTTCAGGTTGCCGTTTCCCGAGGCGTCGATCGTGGCACCTGCCTCCCCGGGGTTGCACTCGCGCACGGCCGTGCCGGTGGAGCAGGTCAGGTAGATCGTCACGCCGGTCCCGTTGAGGTTCGTGGAGGCATTGCCGGAGAGGTCCCAGGTGCCCGCCCGCACCACGTAGAGCCCGGGCTGGAGGTTGCAGGTGATGTTGCGCAGGTTCTGGCCCGTGTAGATCCCCGGGCCGTGCGTGCACGGGTTGCTCTGTGCCGCCAGCCCGGTCATGTCGGGGGGGACGACGAGTTCGTCCAGCGGGTCCGGGATGGGCTCAACGCCCTGGATCGCGTCCGGGGTGTACTGACCGGTGCCACCCAGCGCCTGCCCTTCGACGTAGATGGACCCGGTGCTGGAGACCAGTCCCTGGTTGCTGACGCTGGAGCTGCCGTTGATGTAGATGTCGGCCCCGTTGACGACCGCGTCGCCGTTCTGGAAGTTGTGCGTCACCCCGCTGCCGAGCACGCACAGGCCGCACGGCTGGGTGAGGTTCGGCTTCAGCGTCGCCCGGGCCACGGCGGCGATCGGCAGCCGCTGGCCCGCGTTCAGGCGCGCGACCACGACCCGGGCCGGGATCAGGACCCGGACCTTCGTGGGCGCTGTCGCGTTGGGCGAGAACGAGATGCACTCCGTGCTCGGCGCGACGAAGGCGAGCGGCGCGGGGTCCTCGCAGTCCGCCCAGTCCTCCTCCTTGGTGCCGAAGTTCTCCCGTGCGTACTCCTTGGCAGCAGTGACCGCGGCCGGGATGTCCGGCGTGGTGCTGCTGGGGTACAGCGCGTTGCCGGCGGCGAGGGCGGAGGCGTCGGCGGCGTTCTGCGCCTCGCTCCTGGTGTCGCGCGCGAGCCCGAGGTCGACCACCAGCGAGGCGACCACCAGCAGGAAGGCGGAGAGGCAGATCGCCATCACGACCGCCACGGCGCCGGCCTCGTCCTTCCGGCTCCAGCCCATCAGCACCACGACCAGTCGGCCCCGGCCGGCGCGGTGTCGGCACTGGACGTGACCGCCACCGGCGGCGTGGCCTGCTCGATCGACATCTTCGTCCGCGACCTGATCAGGCCGCCGTTCGGCATCGGCAGCACGCCGTAGTTGCCCGCGCCCGACTCGATCATCGCGCAGACGACGAGGGGAGAGCCCTTGACCCAGCCGGAGGGCGCGTACACCTTCACCGAGCTGGGACCCGTCAGGGCGCCGATGTGCTCCTTGGTGCTGCACCGGAGCTTGGCCAGCTCCGCGGCCTCCCCGCCGCAGGCGGCGAACGTCTTCACCACTCCCTCGCGGGCGCCCTGGCGCACCCCTTGGCGGGCGTTCAACGAGTCGTTGAAGAACAGCCCGTACTGCAGCATCCCGAGGAGGAGCGGGAGGAAGACGGTGCAGACAAGGGCGAACTCCACGGCGGCGGCACCGCTCTCAGTCCGAGAACCTCGCCTCTCCACGGCTCTCCCTCTCCGCGGGCGCGCACGCGCACCCCAGCTGAAAGGCAGGCTAACGGACGAAATCTCCCAATGGGAGCGTTTTGTCCAAATTGGCCGTGGGCCCGGATCAGGCCTTGGGCGGCTCGATCTCCCCGTGGCTGAGCTCCTCGACGTTGACGTCCTTGAAGGTCAGCACCTTGACGTTCTTGGCCAGCCGCCGGGCCGGGCGGTACATGTCCCACACCCAGGCGTCGGTCAGGGTGACCTCGAAGAACACCTCGCCTGCCTCGGTGCGGGCCTTCACGTCGACCTGGTTGCACAGGTAGAAGCGGCGGTCGGTCTCGACGACGTACTTGAAGATGCCCACCACGTCGCGGTACTCGCGGTAGAGGTTGAGCTCCATCTCGGTCTCGTACTTCTCGAGATCCTCGGTGCTCATCGGGTGGCCTCCTGCGGTTCGTGGTGGTCGTGGGAGTGGTCTTCTGCTTCCCACAGCTCGAGCTGGGGCTCCAGCGTGATCGGTGGCGCGTCGGTGATCCCGGCGGCTCGCCGCACGTTGACGAACCTCATCCGGTGGACCGGGCTCGGGCCGTGCTCCTCGAGGGCCGCCGAGTGCTCCTCGGTGATGTAGCCCTTGTGGGTGGCGAAGTCGTACGCCGGGAACTGCTCGTGCAGCTCGCACATGATCCGGTCCCGGGTGACCTTGGCGATCACCGAGGCGGCCGAGATGCAGGCGGCCACCCGGTCACCCTTCCACATGGCCAGCCCGGGGACCTCGAGGCCGTCGACGGGGAACCCGTCGGTGAGCACGTACGCCGGGCGCTGCTCCAGCCGGGCCAGGGAGCGGCGCAGCGCCTCGACGTTGGCGACGTGCATGCCGAGCCGGTCGCACTCCCCCGGGTCGACGACGACGACCGACCAGGCCACGGCGCGCCGGACGACCTGCTCGTAGCAGCGCTCGCGGGCCTTGGCGGTGAGCAGCTTGGAGTCCGCGAGCCCGGGCACCTGGCCGGCCCGCCCCTCGGGCAGGATCGCCGCCGCGGCCACGAGAGGACCGGCGCACGCGCCGCGGCCCGCCTCGTCGACGCCGGCCACCGGGGACAGCCCGGCCCGGCGCAGAGCACGCTCGTAGCCGTAGAGGCCGGCGTCGCGGCGTACGGTCGATCCGCGGGGCAGCGTGGTCATCGTGCGTCGGGAACGCCTTCGTAGGTGGGTGGTCGCCGGACGAACTCGGCGCGGTCCCAGGGCCAGATCAGCGCGAACACCTTGCCGACGACGAGGTCCTCGTCGACGAAGCCGCCGCCGGGTCCGCCCATGTGCCCGCGGGAGTCGTAGGAGAAGCCGCGGTTGTCGCCCATCATCCACAGGTGGTCCTGGGGCACCTTGCGGTCGAACTTGATCTGCGAGGGCGCCGTCCCCTTGGGCAGGTAGTCGCCCTCGTCCAGCGCGCGCCCGTTGACCGTGACCCGCCCCTGCTTGTCGCAGCACTTGATCCGGTCGCCACCCACGGCGAGGACCCGCTTCACGAGGTGGCCGCCGGTCGGGTAGAGCCCGACCTTCTCCAGCAGCCGGGTCACCGGCGAGCGCGGCGCCGCGGCCGTGCCCTCGTCCAGCCACCCCCCGGGGTCCTCGAAGACCACGATGTCTCCGCGGCTCGGGGAGGCGCTGCCCCAGTAGGACACCTTCTGGACCAGGATCCGGTCGTTCTTGATGAACTCCGGCTCCATCGAGGGCGAGGGGATGTAGAACGCCTGGATGAAGAGGCTCTTGATGAGGATCGCGAGCACGAGCGCCAGCCCGAGCAGCAGGATCGTCTCCTGCCACAGGGGCAGCGGCTTCTTGCGGCGCCTCCTGTGCGAGGCGTCCTCGGGACGGTCGCCGGAGCGGTCACCGGAGCCGAGAGCCTCGTCCACGTTCGTCACGTCCAGAGCCTAACCGCGAGCGGTGAGGCCGACGGATCAGCCCTCGCGACGCTCCTTGATCTTGGCTGCCTTGCCGCGCAGGTTGCGCAGGTAGTACAGCTTCGCGCGGCGCACGTCACCGCGGGTGACGATCTCGATCTTGTCGAAGATCGGCGAGTGGAGCGGGAAGGTGCGCTCGACACCCACGCCGAAGGAGACCTTGCGGACCGTGAAGGTGCGACCGATGCCGGAGCCCTGCACCTTGATCACCACGCCCTGGAACACCTGGATGCGGGAGCGGTTGCCCTCGACGACCTTGACGTGCACCTTGACGGTGTCGCCGGCCCGGAAGTCGGGCACGTCGTCGCGCCGTACGGCGCCGGACAGCTCATCGATGACGTTCGACATGATGTCTCCTCGTGACTGCCACAGGTCACCCACGGATGGTGGTTGGTGGAACGGGACGGTCAGCGGGTTCGCCGTACGGCCCTCCCCCTGTGGCAGGTGGACCGTGGACACCGTCCGACACGAGGTCGGGGCGGCTGTCGTGGCTGCTGAGCCAAGGAGCGATTTTGCCACAGGCCCCGGCGTACGACGAAATCCGCCCGCGCCCCCTCCCCCGGCCGCAGACCGGGCTGGGCGCTCGACTCGGCCAGCCGCTCGAGGGTGAGCAGCTGCCGCAGTGCCATCACGAGATCCCCGAGGCACAACGCCGGCGCCAGCACCGGGTTGGTCACCACTCCAGCCCGGTCTCGGTGTCGCTGACGCACCCTCAGGCGCGACGCCGCTTGCCGAGGACCACAGCTCCGGCGGGAGCCTCCGCTCCGCGTGAAGGCCGGTAGCCGGCCTTGCGGTACATCCGCAGGTTGCGCTCGCTGCCTGCCCCCGTGAACAGCTCGAAGCGGTCCACCCCGTCCGGCGCGGCCTCCTCGATCGCCGCGAGGAGCAGCCGTCCGAGGCCACGCCCCTGCAGGTCCGGCGCCACCATCACGCGTCCGACGTCCCAGGTGTCGCCCCGGCGGCGGCCGCGGGCGGCGCCGACCAGCCGTCCGCCGACCCGCAGCACCAGCGTCGTCCAGTCCGCCAGAGACGCCTGCACCTCGGCGAGGTCCTCGTGCAGCGCCGGGATGTGCACCCCGGGGTTGGCCTGGGCCTCCTGCAGCCAGCACGCCCGCTGCAGCGTCCACAGCTCCCCGGCGTCCCCGGCCATCGCGAGGCGCACCTGCCCCGCGGCGTCGCCGGCAGTCACCGCCGCGGAGGGGTGCGCGAGGTCGGGCCGGCGCTCGGCCGTACGCCGCAGCGCCTGCTCGTGGCGCCAGCGCTCGATGCGGGCGTGGTCGCCGGAGAGGAGCACCGACGGCACCTCGCGCCCGCGCCAGCTGACCGGGCGGGTGTAGACGGGGTACTCCAGCAGGCCGTCGGCGTGCGACTCCTCCTCGAGGGAGGCGGCGTTGCCCATGAACCCCGGGAGCAGGCGCACCACCGCCTCGATGATCGCCAGCGCGGCGACCTCACCTCCGTTGAGGACGTAGTCGCCGATGGAGAGCTCACGCACCTCCATCCGCGTCGCGGCCTCGTCGACCACCCGCTGGTCGATGCCCTCGTAGCGACCGCACGCGAAGACCAGGTGTTCACACGCCGCCAGCTCCGCGGCCACCGCCTGGGTGAACGGCACCCCCGCGGGGGTGGGGACGACCAGCGTGGTCGCCGCCGCGCCCTCCGGCGGGACCACCGCGTCCAGGGCCTCTCCCCAGGGCTCCGGCTTCATCACCATGCCGGCGCCGCCGCCGTAGGGGGTGTCGTCGACGGTGCGGTGGCGGTCGTGGGCCCAGTCGCGGAGGTCGTGGACGCGCACGTCCAGCAGCCCGCCCTCCTGGGCCTTCCCGGGCAGCGAGAGACCGAGGGGGGCGAGGTAGTCGGGGAAGATCGAGACGACGTCGATGCGCATGGCTCGGGCGTGCTCAGCGCTCGTCGAGCAGGCCGGGCCGGTCGTCGACCACGATGCGGCCGTCGGCGACGTCGACCTCCGGCACCAGGGCGGTGACGAAGGGGAAGAGCACCTCGCCCTGCGGCGTACCGATGACCAGCAGGTCCTGGGCGGCGCCGTGCTCGACGCGGAGCAGCTCACCCACGGCCTGGCCGTCGGTCGTCTCCACGCGCAGCCCCACGAGCTGGTGGTCGTAGAACTCCTCGGGGTCCTCCGGGCTCTCCGCGGGGTCGATCAGGCACCTGAGCTCGGTGCCGCGCGCCGCCTCCGCGGACGTGCGGTCGCCGATCTCCTCGAAGTGGACGACGAGCCTGCCGGAGTGGACACGGCTGTCCGCCACCGTCAACGACCCGGCCGCGGTCTGCAGCACCTCACCGACGGCGAACCGCCGGCCCGGCTCGTCGGTGCGCGGCTCGACGAAGACGTCGCCGCGCAGGCCGTGCGCACGACCGACCCTGCCGACCACCACGTAGTCGTTCACGTGCTCCTCCGGGGATGCGGGCGGTCCACCCAGGTGGAGAACCAGACTGCCCCTTCACCCATCACGCAATGTGGGTGAAGAGGCAGTCTCGGCTCATGTCCTGGTGGACCGGCAGTGACTCAGCGCCTGCGGTCGACGTCGACGAAGTCGATGCGCGCGCCGCCGCTGCCGGCCAGCGAGCTGATCACGGTGCGGAACGCGCTCGCGGTGCGACCGCCGCGGCCGATGACCTTGCCGAGGTCGGAGGGGTGCACCCGCACCTCCAGGATCGACCCGCGGCGCAGCTGCTTGTCACGTACGACGACGTCGTCGGGGTGCTCCACGATCCCGCGGACGAGGTGCTCGAGGGCGTCGGCCAGCACGGCGCTCAGGCCTCGGGCGTGGCGTCGGTCGCGCCGTCGCTCTTGGCGTCGCTCGTCTTGGCCTCGGCGACGTCGGCGGAAGCCGCTGCCTCGGAGGTCACCGAGGACTCGTCGCCCGCGGCCTCGGCCGGAGCGGCCTCCTCCGCGGGGGTCTCGGCGGGAGCCTTGGCCTCGCTGCCCTGGGCGGCAGCCATCTTCTTCGCGGACTTCTTGGTGACCGCCTCGCCCTTGGGCTCGTTGGCGGCGTCCTTGAGGGCCTCGTTGAACAGCTCCTGCTTGTCGCGCTTGGGCTCCTTGGTGCGCAGGGTGCCCTCGGTGCCCGGCAGGCCCTTGAACTTCTGCCAGTCGCCGGTCACCTTGAGGATGGCCTCGACGGACTCGGTCGGCTGGGCGCCGACGCCGAGCCAGTACTGCGCCCGCTCGGAAGCGACCTCGATGAACGAGGGCTCCTCCTTGGGGTGGTACTTGCCGATCTCCTCGATGACCCTGCCGTCCCGCTTCTTGCGGGAGTCGACGACGACCACGCGGTAGTAGGGCTGGCGGATCTTGCCCATGCGCTTCAGGCGAATCTTGACGGCCACGTCTGTGGTGTCTCCTTGAGAGTGTGTAGTGGGTGGACCCTGCGCGACCTGGTGGGGCCAGGCGCGGCAAGAGCCCGGTGGGCGTTCGCAGAGCGGATGAGAGGGTCCGCACGGCGTACGACTCAGCCCGTCATTGTGCCAGATCTGACCTCGCGGACCGAAATCGGCCGTCGCCGGTGCTTGGATGTGCCCATGGACGTCCCGGGATCCCCTCCACCGACTCCACCGCCGCCGGCCTCGACCCAGCGTCCGCGACCGCGCGTCGCGTGGTTCTTCGTCGGAGGAGCGCTGCTCCTGCTCGGCGTCGCGGCGTTCGTCGTGCTGCTGGTCCTCACCATCTCGCGCGCCTCCCACACCGACGGGGTCGCGACCCTCCCCGGGTCGGGAGAGCCGGTCAGGATGCAGGTGACCGCCGGGGAGAAGCGGATGCTCTTCGCGCCCGAGGGCCAGCCGGCGCCGAGCTGCACGGTCGCCGACGCAGGCGGCACCGACGTGGCCGTCGACGGGGTCAGCGCGAACGTCACGGTCGGCACGGGCGGCCGGACCTGGAAGGGGTTCGGCACCTTCACCAGCCCGACCGCGTCGATCGAGATCTCGTGTGCCGACGCGCCGATGGGACAACAGGTCCGCGTGGGCGAGCCGCTGGGCGCCGGCTTCGTGGGCGGCATCCTGGCCACGATCCTGGTGCCGCTCGTCGTCGGTGGCGCCGGCCTGCTGGTGCTGCTCGTCACGACGATCCTGTGGCTCACCCGTCCCCCGCGCCGCGGCTGAGCCCGGGTCCTGCTCACGCCTCGGCGGTACGCCGGTCCGCCCGCCGGTCCGCTCCTCGGGCGCGCACGACGGTGCCTTCCACCGAGTCGTCGTGCAGCGTCTCGGCCAGCAGACCGACTGACCGGCACGCCTCCGCCGTGCCCTCGGCCTGCGCCAGGCTCGTCTCGATGAGCAGGGTGCCGCCGGGGCTCAGCCAGTCCGCTGCCCCGGCCGCGATCCGGCGGTGCAGGTCGAGCCCGTCGACGCCGCCGTCGAGGGCGACGCGGTGCTCGTGGTCGCGGGCCTCGGGCGGCATCAGCGCGATGTCGGCGGTGGGGACGTACGGCGCGTTCGCGACCACGACGTCGACCCGACCGCGCAGGCGGTCCGGCAGCGGGGCGTAGAGGTCGCCCTCATGCACGTGCTGGCCCGGCAGGTTGGCGCGGGCGCAGCGCACGGCGGCGGGGTCGACGTCGACGGCGTGCAGCTCCACCACGTCGACGGAGGAGACCACGACCATCCCCACGGCGCCGGTGCCGCAGCAGAGGTCCACGACCACCGGGTGCGCAGCGGCCTGCCGGGCGTGGGTGCTGGCGGTCTCGGCGAGCAGTCTGGTGCGCCGTCGGGGGACGAAGACGCCGGGGGCCACGCTCACCCGCAGGCCGCAGAACTCGCCCCAGCCCAGGACCAGCTCGAGCGGCTCGCCCGCGAGGCGACGCAGCACGAGCTGCTCGCGCTCGGGCCCCGGCGCGGCCTCGTCCAGCAGCAGGCGCGCCTCCTCCTCGGCGAAGACGCAGCCGGCGGCGCGCAGCCGCGCAGCCAGCCGGTCCAGCTCCTCCGGTGCGGACACCTCCCCCGCCGCGACGGTCGGGTCGGGGGCGTCAGGCGACGACGCGACCACGCAGCACGATCCGCGCCGGCTCCGCGAGCGCCGAGAGGTCCTCGAGCGGGTCGCGCGTGTAGATCACGAAGTCGGCCGCCGACCCCTCGGAGAGGGTCCCGTCCAGCCCGAGCCACTCGCGGGCCCGCCAGGACGCGGCACCGAGGGCGTCGAACGGGCTGAACCCGTAGGCGGCGAGCTCGCGCACCTCGCCGGCGATCCCGCCGTGGGGCAGCACGCCGCCGGCGTCGGTGCCGGCGTAGATCGCCACCCCCGCCTCGTGGGCCGCCATGATCGTGTCCCGGCGACGCTCGTGGAGGCCGCGCATGTGCTCGGCGTACGCCGGGAACTTCTCCCCGGCCGCGTCGGCGTAGTCGGGGAAGTTGTTCAGCTGCATCACCGTCGGCACCAGCGCGACCTGCCGGGCGACCATCTCCTCGATCAGGTCCTCGGTCAGGCCGGTGCCGTGCTCGATGCAGTCGATGCCGGCCCCGATCAGCCCGGGCAGCACCGCGGTGCCGAAGCAGTGGGCAGTCACCTTGGCGCCGTGCTCGTGAGCGACCCGGATCGCCTCGGCGAACGCGTCCGCGGGGAAGGACGGCGCGAGGTCGCCGTCCTCCCGGGAGATCCAGTCGCCGACCAGCTTCACCCAGCCGTCGCCGCGCTGGGCCTCCTGGGCGACGTACGCCGGCAGCTCGGCGGGCTCCACCTCGTGGGCGTAGCTGCGGATGTAGCGCTTGGTCCGGGCGATGTGGCGCCCCGCCCGCACCAGCCGCGGCAGGTCCTCGCGCTCGTGGATCCAGGACGTGTCGGCCGCGGACCCGCAGTCGCGCAGCAGCAGCGCACCGGCGTCGCGGTCGGTGAGCGCCTGCTGCTCGGAGGTCTCCTCGTCGACCGCCCCGTTCGCGTCGAGCCCGACGTGGCAGTGGGCGTCGACCAGCCCCGGCACGATCCAGCCCTCGGCGACGGTCTCCGCCCCCGCCTGCGGCTCGTAGGTGACGGTCCCGTCCACGACGTACAGGTCACGCGCCTCGCCGTCGGGGAGCACCGGACCGCGGAATCGCTGGGCAGCCATGAGGCGGACGTTACTGGGTGGAGGTTTCGCGGGGCGGGCTCGCGGGTGCCGAGTCGGCCTCCAGCCCTGCCCGCTCGGGTCGACACGCCGGGTCCTCGGCACCGCGCTGTGCCCGCTCGGCACGCCACGTGGCCCACCAGGTCCTCCCACCGACCTTACGCCTGACTCTCGAGGGGCGTGAGTCCGCCCGGCCGGTGAAACTGGTGCACCGAAAACCTCCCTCGAACACCGGTAACTTCCGGTGTTCGAGGATGAATTCCCAGTACGTACTGGGAATTCGCCCCGACTACTTCAGGTACTTCGACAGGTCGCCCAGCTGGCTGGGGTCGAAGTCGGCGGGGAGGCCGCCCTCGTCGCTGCCGAGGCCGAAGGCGCTGCCGGCTGCCGCGGCCGGCTTCTCGGCCGACGCCGCCTCCTGCTGGGCGCGCTTGGCCGGGTTGCCGGAGACGCGCTTGCCCTTGCCCTTGCGGGCCGCCGGCGCCTGACGGCCCTTGGCCTTCTTGCCCATGCCCGCCCCCGGCATGCCAGGCATCCCGGGCATGCCTCCGCCGCCGCGGGCCATCTGCTGCATCATCTTGCGCGCCTCGAAGAAGCGGTCGACGAGCTGGTTGACGTCGGAGACCTGGCGGCCCGAGCCCTTGGCGATGCGGGCGCGGCGGGAGCCGTCGATCATCTTGGGGTTGGCCCGCTCGGCCGGGGTCATCGACTGGATGATCGCCTGGATCCGGTCGATCTCGCGCTCGTCGAAGTTCTCGAGCTGGTCGCGGAACTGCCCCATCCCGGGGAGCATCCCGAGCATCTTGGTCAGCGAGCCCATCTTGCGGACCTGCTGCATCTGCTCGAGGAAGTCGTCGAGGGTGAACTCGCCGCCCTGGCCCTGCAGCTTGGCCGCGGCCTTCGCGGCCTGCTCGGCGTCGAAGGTCTTCTCGGCCTGCTCGATCAGGGTGAGCAGGTCGCCCATGTCGAGGATGCGCGAGGCCATCCGGTCGGGGTGGAACAGGTCGAAGTCGGTGAGCTTCTCGCCCGCCGAGGCGAACATCACCGGCTTGCCGGTCATCTTCGCGATCGACAGGGCGGCACCACCACGGGCGTCTCCGTCGAGCTTGGTGAGCACGACGCCGTCGTACCCGACCCCGTCGAGGAACGCCTGGGCCGTGTTGACCGCGTCCTGGCCGATCATCGCGTCGACGACGAAGAGCACCTCGTCCGGCGTGACCGCGTCGCGGATGTCCGCGGCCTGCTGCATCAGCTCCGCGTCGATGCCGAGGCGTCCGGCGGTGTCGACGATCACGACGTCGTGCAGGGTGCGGCGGGCCTCCTCCACGGCACCGCGGGCGACGGCGACCGGGTCGCCGACGCCGTTGCCGGGCTCGGGGGCGAACACCGTGACCCCGGCACGCTCGCCGTTGACCTGGAGCTGGGTGACCGCGTTGGGACGCTGCAGGTCGGCGGCGACCAGCATCGGGCTCTTGCCCTGGCCCTTGAGCCACAGCGCGAGCTTGGCGGCCAGGGTGGTCTTGCCGGAGCCCTGGAGGCCGGCGAGCATGATCACGGTCGGCGGCGTCTTGGCGAACCGCAACCGGCGGGTCTCCCCGCCGAGGATCTCGACGAGCTCCTCGTTGACGATCTTGATGACCTGCTGGGCCGGGTTCAGCGCCTGGCTGACCTCCGCCCCGCGCGCCCGCTCCTTGACAGCGGCCACGAACTCCTTGACCACGGGCAGGGCGACGTCGGCCTCGAGCAGGGCGAGCCGGATCTCGCGCCCGGTGGCGTCGATGTCGGCCTCGGAGAGCCTTCCCTTGCCGCGAAGGTTCTTGAAGGTGTCGGAGAGGCGATCGGAGAGCGTGGCGAACACGTGTGCAGTTCCTCGGGTGCCGGTGGTCAGGACCAGTCGTCAAGGGTAGCCGCACCGGGCGCGGTCAGCTCATCTGAGGAGCGAAGGTGGTGACCAGCGCCTCCCGGACCGCGTGCGCGGCCGAGGCCGCGCGCTCCTCCGAGAGCGCCCCCGCGGCCTCCTCCTGCACGTAGAACACGTCGACGGCCTGCGGCCCCAGGGTCGACACGTGGGCGGAGCGCACCGAGACCCCGAGTGCGGCGAGCGTGGCGCACACCACGTGCAGGAGCCCGGGGCGGTCGGCCGAGCGGACCTCGATCACGGTCGCGCGCTGCGACGCGTCGGTGCGTACGGCGACACTCGGCTCCAGCTCGACGGGCCGGGCCCGGCGCAGTCGTCCGGCGGCGTCGACCCGCCCGTCCACGATCGCCTCCAGCCGCTGGCGCAGCAGCACGTCGTCGAGCCCGGTCTCCGCGACGTCCCACACCGAGATCCCGAAGCCGTCCTGGGTCCAGGCCCGGGCGGCGCGCACCGAGGACCTCTGCAGCGCCAGCATCGCCGCGGCGTCGGCCAGCAGCCCGGTCCGGTCGCGGGCCACCACCGTCACCCGCGAGCCGTCGGAGCCCGCGCCCGCGGTCCCCTCCTGGACCGTGGCCACGACCGAGAGCGCGCACGGGTCGCGGCGCACCCGGTCGGGGACCTCGACGTGCCAGGTGTCCTCGACCGGCGGCGGCTCGTCGCCGAGCACGGCCGCGACCCGGCGTACGAGCGTCTCGACCAGCGAGGCCCGCCACCGGGTCCACGCCTTGTCCGAGGTGGCCCGGGCGTCGGCCTCGGTCAGCGTCGCGAGCAGCTCGAGCTCCTCACGGTCGGCGACCCGGTCGGCGACCATCCGGGTGGTGGCGGGGTCCTCGGGGTCCCGGGTGGTCGCCGTCTCGGGCAGCAGCAGGTGCCAGCGCACGAGGGCGCCGACGAGCTGGGCCTCGCGCTCGTCGAACCCGATCCGCTCCGCCACGGCACGCGCGACGGGCGCGCCGGCCACGCAGTGCTCGGTGAGCCCTCCCTTGCCGATGTCGTGCAGCAGCGCCGCCACCATCAGCACGTCCGGACGGGCCACCCTGCGGATGAGCCGGGCGGCCTCGGTGCAGGTCTCGACGAGGTGGCGGTCGACGGTGAAGCGGTGCACCTCCGAGGCGTGCGGGAGCAGGCGCACCGCCTCCCACTCCGGGAGCACCAGCTCCAGCGCGCCGGTCTCGTCCAGGGTCTCCCAGACCCCGAGGAGGCCGGGGCCGGCGAGCAGCCGCACCAGCAGGTCCCGGGCGCCGGTGGGCCAGGGGTCCGTCAGCGCCGGGCTCTCCCTGGCCAGCCGCGCCGCCGTCGTGGGCGCGAGCACCAGGTCGCGCTCGGAGGCCTCGGCGGCGGACCGCAGCAGCAGGAGCGGGTCCCGGTCAGGTCGGGCCCCGCGGTCCAGGACGACCTCCTCGGAGGCGATGGCGACACCGGGCGCGACCGGCTCCAGGTGCGGGCGCCGCTGACCCGTGGGGACGGGACGACGCCGTACCGCCTCGGCCCTCCGCCAGGCGAGCCGGGACAGGTGCGTCAGCCGCCGCGCGAGCCTGCGGGTGTGCACCTGCGCGGCGGTGGCGTCGGGCAGGCCGAGGGCACGGGCGATGTCCGGCCAGTACTCCGGCGCCACCCGGTCGGTCGCCCGGCCCGCGACCGTGTGCAGCGCGTCGCGCACGTCGAGGAGGGCGACGCGACACCGCTCGAGGTCACCGTGAGGTACGTCGACCAGCCAGCTGGCCACGAGCGCCTTGAGCACGGTGGCGTCGCGCAGCCCGCCCACCGACTCCTTGAGGTCGGGCACCGCGGCGTGCGCCAGCTCGCCGGTCGTGCGGCCCCGCGCCGCGACCAGCTCGCGCAGCTCCTCGAGCCGTGTGCGGGCGTCGCGGCGCCACTGGGTGAGCACGGCCGCGCGCAGGCGCAGGGTGAGGTTGGGGTCGCCGGCAAGGTGACGGGAGTCCAACATCCCCATCGCCACCCGCAGGTCAGCGGCGGCGCGGTCGAGCACCTCCGGCACGGTGCGCACCGAGTGGTCGACGTTGGCGCCCGAGTCCCACAGCGGGTACCAGATCGCTCCGGCCCACTCCCCCGGCTCGACGTCCTCGTCGTGCACGAGCACCACGTCGAGGTCGCTGAACGGCGCCAGCTCCTGGCGGCCGTAGCCGCCGACGGCCACGAGCGCGACCCCCGTCTCCGGGCAGCCGGCCGCCTCGTAGGCCTCCGCGCACAGCGTGTCGGCGGCGCGGGTGCGCTCTGCCCGCTCGGTCGAGGTCATCTCACCGCTCCTGGTCGCGCTCGGGCCGGCACCCGCGCCGGACGTGCGAGGACCTGCGGGTGCGCCGGGAGTCCCACCCGGTGCACCCGCAGGTCACGTCGGTGCGGCGATCGGCTCAGATCGCCGCCTCGTCGCGGTCGCCGGTGCGGACCCGCACCACGCTCTCGACGGGCGAGACCCACACCTTGCCGTCGCCGATCCGGCCGGTCTGCGCGGACTTGACGATGATCCCCGCGACGTCCTCGACGTCGGGGTCGTCGACCACGATCTCGATCCGGATCTTCGGCACCAGGGCGATGTCGTACTCCGCCCCCCGGTAGACCTCGGTGTGGCCCTTCTGCCGGCCGTAGCCGCTGACCTCGCTCACGGTCATGCCGGTGACGCCGAAGGCCTCGAGGGCGGCGCGGACCTCTTCCCACTTGTGCGGCTTGATCACCGCGGTGACGAGCTTCATGAGTGTGCTCCTTCCTTGGAGGTGCCCGAGGGGGCGGGCCGGGTCGAGGTGGCCAGGACCGAGGGACCGACGGTGAGCCCGGTCCGGGCCCCGGACGAGACGGCCAGGTCGTAGGCGGCCTCACCGTGCTCGAGGTAGTCGATGCCCTCGACCTCGTCCTCCTCGGGGATCCGCCAGCCCATGACGAGCTTGATGAGCAGGCCGATGATCAGCGTGGCGACCGCGGACCAGAGCATCGCGAACAGCGCGACGCTGACCTGCACGACCAGCTGGCGTACGCCGTCGCCGTACAGCAGCCCGCCGGTGGTGGCCAGGAACCCGATCCCGATCGTGCCCACGAGACCGCCGACGAGGTGGACGCCCACGACGTCGAGCGAGTCGTCGTACCCGAAGCGGTACTTCAGGCCGACCGCCAGGGCGCACAGCCCGCCGGCGACCGCACCCAGCGCCATCGAGCCCATCGGCGAGAGCGAGCCGCAGGCCGGGGTGATCGCCACCAGGCCGGCGACCACGCCGGAGGCGGCGCCGAGCGAGGTGGCCTTGCCGTCCCGGATCTTCTCCACCAGCAGCCAGCCGAGCATCGCGGCGCACGTGGCGAGGGTGGTGTTCACCCAGACCAGGCCGGTCTCGGTGGTGAACTGGGTGAGCATCTCGTCGGGGTCGGTGGAGGAGAACACGATCGAGCCGACGTTGAACCCGAACCAGCCGAACCACAGCAGCCCGGCACCGATCATCGTCAGGGTCAGGTTGTGCGGCTTCATCGGCTCCTTGCCGAAGCCGATCCGCTTGCCGATGAGCAGCACGAGCACCAGTCCGGCCACACCGGCGTTGATGTGCACCACGGTGCCGCCGGCGTAGTCGATCGGCGCCACGGCCGCGCCGCCGTCGCCGCTGAAGAGCAGGTCGGCCAGGCCGTTCTGGACGCCGCTGAGGAAGCCGCCGCCCCAGACCATGTGGGCCAGCGGGAAGTACGACAGCGTCACCCACAGCGGCAGGAACACCAACCAGGCCGAGAACTTGACCCGGTCGGCGATCGCGCCGCTGATCAGCGCCGCGGTGATGACCGCGAAGGTGAGCTGGAAGGCGACGAAGACGTAGTTGGCCGGGTCGGTGTTCTCCAGGCCGAACTGGGTGAACGGGTTCGAGAAGAGCTGGAGCACCTCGCCGCCGGTCTTGCCGTCGGCGCCGGCGATCGTCGTGCTGTAGGACATCGACCAGCCCCAGAGCGCGTAGACGATGCCGACGACGCCGAGGGCGCTGAACGACATCATCATCATGTTCAGCACCGACTTCGAGCGGCTCATGCCGCCGTAGAACAGGGCCAGGCCCGGCCCGGTCATCAGCAAGACGAGCGAGGCCGACATCAGCATCCAGGCGTGATAGCCGTCCATGAAACCTCCTGTGGTGAGTACGTGCGGCCGGGAGCCACCGCGGCGGACGACGGTGTCGGTGGGGCGGGTCCCGGTGTGGGACACACTGGGCGGCGCAGGTTTCAGGACCGGGCGAGTGGTGTTTCGGTCCGGTCACACCTGGGCGCCGATTGTTACGCCTCCGTGAAATGCCCCTATTTCGGGAAAGTCCGGCGCATCCCGTTTCGCATCCTTATCCTCGGAGGCGTGGAAGCCCGCACCATGGGAGCGGCGTCGAGCGCCGGCTCCCTCCCCGAAGTACGCCGCAAGCGCGGTCGGCCTCGCGACCCCGAGGCCGACGGGCGCATCCTCGCCGCTGCCTCGGCGCTGATCCTGCTGCGCGGCTTCGACAGCATGACCGTCGACGAGGTCGCCAGCAACGCCGGCGTCGGGAAGGCGACGGTCTACCGCCGCTGGGCCCGCAAGGAGGACCTCGCGGTGGCGGCGATGGAGCAGCTCTACCGCGACGAGATGCCCACGCCCGACACCGGCTCGATCCGCGGCGACCTGCTCGAGATGTACGCCGCGGTGCTGGCCTTCGTGAACACGCCCACCGGCATCGACTTCGTGCGCACCACCATCAAGGAGTCCATGCGTGACGACCGCGTCGCGGCGTTGCACCGCGAGGCGAGCGAGCAGGCGGAGGAGAAGTCCCGCGTCGTGTTCGACCGCGCCCTCGAGCGGGGCGAGATCCGCGACGACGTCCCGGTGAGCGCCGTGATCCACCTCGTCGGGAGCCTGGTCGCCATGCGGGCGATCACCGGCCAGCCGATGCCAGCCGTGGACGAGGCGGACCGGCTGGTCGACCTCGTGCTCGAGGGCATCACGCCCTAGCGGCGGCGCCCCTTCGGCGGGTCAGCCCTGGTCGAGCAGCGCGTCGACGAACGTCTCGGGGTCGAACGGCGCCAGGTCGTCGGCCCCCTCGCCCACGCCCACGAGCTTGACGGGCACGCCCAGCTCGCGCTGGACGGCGACGACGATGCCGCCCTTGGCCGAGCCGTCCAGCTTGGTCAGCACGATGCCGGTGACGTCGACGACCTCACGGAAGACCCGCGCCTGGACCATGCCGTTCTGGCCGGTGGTCGCGTCGAGGACGAGCAGCACCTCCGAGACCGGCGCCTGCTTCTCGACCACCCGCTTGACCTTGCCCAGCTCGTCCATCAGCCCGGCCTTGTTCTGCAGGCGCCCGGCGGTGTCGATGACCACGACGTCGGCGCCCCGCTCGACGCCCGCGCGCACCGACTCGAAGGCCACGCTCGCCGGGTCGCTGCCCTCGGGCCCGGTGACCACGTCGACGCCCACGCGCTCGCCCCACGTGCTCAGCTGCTCGGTCGCCGCGGCGCGGAAGGTGTCGGCCGCGCCCAGCACGACCGACCTGTCCTCGGCCACGAGGACCCGCGCGATCTTGCCCACCGAGGTGGTCTTGCCGGCGCCGTTGACGCCCACCACGAGGACGACGGCCGGCTTCCCGTCGCGGGGCGTGGTGGCCAGGCTGCGGTCCATCGAGGGGTCGACCAGCGCCAGCAGCTCCTCGCGCAGCACGCCCGGGGCGGTGCCCGCGTGGGAGCCCTCGACGCGCATCCGGGTGCGCAGCCGCTCGACGAGCTCCTGGGTGGGCGCGACCCCGACGTCGGCGGTGATCAGGGTGTCCTCGATCTCCTCCCAGGTGTCCTCGTCGAGACGGTCGCGGGAGAGCAGCATGAGCAGCCCGCGGCCCAGGCCGCCCTGGGAGCGGGAGAGCCGCTGGCGGAGACGGACCAGGCGGCCCGCCGTACCCTCCGGCCGCTCGAGCGTGACGACCGGGGCCTCGGGCTCGACGGGCGCCTGGGGCTCGGCCGGCGCCTCCGGCGGTCGCTCCTCGGTGAGGACGCCACCGGGAGCGCTTGCCGGGGGCTTGCGCTCCGGCGGCTGGCGGCGCCCGTTGACGAGGGCGACCAGACCGACCACCAGGCCGATCACGAGGATCGCCACCGCGAGGATGACGTAGATCAGGAGCGAGCTCATGGGGCGATCAAATCAAACCGGCCCCGGGAGACGCTCAGCGGTGGGCGTCTGCTCCCGCCTCGCGCCGCGGACGCCGGCTGTCGAGCAACCGGTGCTCGGAGGCGTCCAGGGTGGGGAGCGAGCGCACTCCTCGGCTCATGGCCTCCCCCAGACGGGGACTGAGCGGGGTCTCCTCGCCGCGGTAGGGGTAGGCGGCGTAGAACAAGACGGCTGCGGCGAGCGCCAGGGCGATCAGCAGCACGACCACGATGGTTCCCATCAGGGGCTCCTCGTCGGGGAAGGGTCGGTGCGTTCCTCTGAGTGCCCAGTCTCTCCGGCGCCAAACCCGTGGGCGACCGGGTCACGCTGCTGGTGTAGTCAACCTCTCAGCAGGGGTGCGACGGCCGCGCGGACCTCGTCGGGCAGCGGGCTCACCGGCCGCCGGGCGCCGGGCTCGCCGGTGTTGTCCACGTAGACGTGCACGAACCGCCCCTCGGCCGCCGCCAGCGCCCCGTCCCCCTCGGGGTCGCCCTGGAACAGCCCGACCCGGTAGACCACCGATGAGGTGCCGACCCTGTCCACGACCAGCCCCATGTCGACGGGCTCGGGATAGCCCATCTCGCGGAAGTAGCGGCAGCCGACCTCGGCGACCACCCCGATGGCCGGCAGCGCGCGGATGTCGACGCCGGTGGCCTCGGCGAGGTGGACATTCACGGCGGTGTCGATCAGCTCGAAGTAGCGCGCGTTGTTCATGTGGCCGTAGACGTCGTCGTCGGCCCACCGGGTGGTGGCCTGCCGCCACACGACGTAGTCCCCCCGTCCGGGCCGCCCGCTCCGGGTGGTCGAGCCGTCCCCGGTGGTCGAGCCTGTCGAGACCACTACGCGCTCTCCTGCTCGCGCAACCGCTGGCTGATCACTGCCGAGACGCCGTCACCGCGCATGGTCACGCCGTACAGCGCGTCCCCGACCTCCATGGTGCGCTTCTGGTGGGTGATCACCAGCAGCTGCGAGTTCTCGCGCAGCTCCTCGTAGATCTGCAGGAGCCGGCCGAGGTTGGTGTCGTCGAGGGCGGCCTCGACCTCGTCGAGGATGTAGAACGGCGAGGGTCGCGCCTTGAACAGCGCCACCAGGAAGGCGACCGCGACCAGCGAGCGCTCGCCGCCGGAGAGCAGCGAGAGCCGCTTGACCTTCTTGCCCGGCGGCCGGGCCTCGACCTCGACGCCGGTGGCGAGCATGTCGTCGGGGGCGGTGAGCACCAGCCGGCCCTCGCCGCCGGGGAAGAGCCGGGCGAAGGTGGCGTCGAAAGCGGTGCTGACGTCGGCGTACGCCTCGGTGAACACCTGCTCGACGCGCTCGTCGACCTCGCGGACGATGTCGAGCAGGTCGCGGCGGGTGCTGCGAAGGTCCTCCAGCTGCTCGGTGAGGAACTTGTGCCGCTCCTCAAGGGCGGAGAACTCCTCCAGCGCGAGCGGGTTGATCCGGCCGAGCTGGGCCAGGGCGCGCTCGGCGGAGCGCAGCCGCTTGGTCTGCTCCTCGCGGTCGAACGGCACCGGGGCGGGCGGCTCCTGCCCCTCGGCGTCCTCCCCGCCGGTCTCGACGAGCACCGGAGGGACGGGCTGGTCGGGGCCGTACTCCGCGACCAGCGCGTCGGCGTCGAGACCGAGCTCCTCCAGCGCGCGTTCCTCGAGCTGCTCGATGCGCATCCGCTGCTGGGTGCGGGCCATCTCGTCGCGGTGCACGGAGCTGACCAGCTCGTCGTGCTCGCGGCCCAGGTCCCGCAGGCGCTCGCGTGCCTCGCGCAGCTCGGTCTCGCGACCGGCGCGGCCCTGCTCGACCCGCGCGCGCTCGGCGGCCGCCAGCGCGACCGACTCCTCCAGGCGCGCGAGCACGAGCGCGACCCCGCGTCCGACGGCCTCGCCGACCCGACCCTCGCGCGCGAGCTGCTCGCGCCGGGCGACCGCCGCGGCGCGTGCCTCCCGCTCGGAGCGCGCGGCGCGCAGCAGCGAGTCGGCCCGCCCGTGCAGGGCGCGGGCGCGCTCCTCGGCGGTGCGCAGCGCGAGCCTTGCGTCCATCTCCGCCGCGCGCGCGGCGCGCGACTCCTCACCGAGCCGCTCGCGCTCGGCGGTGTCGGGCTCCTCCTCGGGCGCGTCCTGCGCCGTGGCGAGGCGCGTCTCGAGCTCCGCCAGGCCCTCCAGGTCGCGGTCGCGGGCCTGCTCGGCCGCGGCGATCGCCTGGTCGAGCCGTTCGGCCTCCGCGCGGGCGTTGCGCGCCTGCGCGCTGTACTGGCCGAGCTCCTCGGCCACGGCCGCCAGGGTGGCGTCGGACTCGTGCAGCCGGGCCAGCGCCACGTCGACGCGACGCCGGGCCTCCTCCCGCTCGCGCTCGAGGGTGGAGACGTCGAAGGTGAGGCGCTCCAGGGCGTGCGAGGCGCGACCGAGCAGCTCGCCGGCCTCGTCGACGGCGGCCTGCACCTCGATCAGGCTCGGCTGGCTGGAGGAGCCGCCGGCGGCGAAGTGGGCGCCGAGCAGGTCGCCCTCACGGGTGACGGCCGTGACGTCGGCGGCGTCGCGGACGAGGTCGCGGGCGGCGGGCAGGTCCTCGACCACGGCCACCTTGTGCAGCAGCCGGGCCAGCGCGGGGCGCAGCTGGTCGGGGCACTCCACCACGTCCACGGCGTACGTCGCCCCGGCCGGCAGGCCCGGCCAGGCGGAGTCGTCCCCCCCGGACCCACCCAGGACGAGACCGGCCCGGCCGAGGTCGTCGTCCTTGAGGTGCCCGATGGCGCCGAGCGCGGCGTCCACGTCGGTGACGGCCACCGCGTCGGCCGCGGAACCGAGCGCGGCCGCCACCGCGGACTCGTAGCCCTGCCGCACGCTGAGCAGCGCGGCGACCGAGCCGAGCAGTCCGCTCACGGAGTCGGTGGCGGCGAGCAGCGCCCCCGCGCCGTCCTTGCGGTTCAGGCCGAGCTCGAGGGCCTCCTTGCGCGCGGCCAGCGAGCTGCGCTCCCGCTCGGCGGCGGTGAGCTCCTCGCGGGTCTTGGCCAGCCGCTCCTCGATGTCGGAGAGCTGCGAGCTCGCCGCCTCGTGCTCGGCGTCGAGGCCCTCCTCGCCGGCGTCGAGGCCGGCCACGCGGGACTCCAGGGCGGTGAAGTCGTGCTGGGCGCGCTCGGCGCGGGCGACGGCGTCGGTGCGGGCCTGGGTGAGCCGCCCGACCTCCTCCGCGGCGGCCGCGGCCCGGCTGCGCAGGCCGTTGACCTGGCCGTGCAGCCGCGCCAGGCCCTCGCGGCGGTCGGCCGCGGCCCGCTGGAGCCCGGCGACGCGCCGCTCCTCCTCGGTGAAGGCGAGCTCGGCGGCCTGCCGGGCGGCGACGGCGCCGTCGAGAGCGGCGCGGTCGGTCGCCACCTCGGCGTCGATCTCCTGCTCCTGGGCGCGGACCCGCTCGGCCTCGGCCTCGAGCTCGTCGGGGTCCCGGCCCGCCGGCACCTCGGGCTGGGAGGCCGCGTTGCGGACGCGCTCGGCGGCCAGCCCGGCGGTGCCACGCAGGCGCTCACGCAGCCCGGACAGGCCGAACCACGTCTCCTGCGCCTGCGCGAGCGCGGGGAGGTCCTCGCGCAGCGCGGCCTCCAGGGCGGCCTCGGTCTGACGGGTGGCCTCGAGGGCCGCCTCGACCTGGGTGCGGCGCTCGAGCAGCACCGACTCGTCGGCCAGCTCGGTCTCCAGGGCGGTCCGGGCAGCGACCAGGTCGTCGGCGAGCAGGCGGGCCCGGGCGTCGCGCACGTCGGCCTGGACGACCTGCGCCCGGCGGGCCACCTCGGCCTGGCGTCCGAGCGGCTTGAGCTGGCGGCGGATCTCGCTGAGCAGGTCGGCCAGCCGGGTGAGGTTGCCCTCGGTGGCCTCGAGCTTGCGCAGCGCCTTCTCCTTGCGCTTGCGGTGCTTGAGCACCCCGGCGGCCTCCTCGATGAAGCCGCGGCGGTCCTCTGGCGTCGCGTGCAGGATCCCGTCGAGCTGTCCCTGGCCGACGATGACGTGCATCTCGCGGCCGATGCCGGAGTCGCTGAGCAGCTCCTGCACGTCCAGCAGGCGGCATGAGCTGCCGTTGATGGCGTACTCCGAGCCGCCGTTGCGGAACATGGTGCGGCTGATCGTCACCTCGGCGTACTCGATCGGCAGCGCGCCGTCGGTGTTGTCGATGGTCAGCTGGACCTCGGCACGCCCGAGCGGGGGCCGTCCGGAGGTGCCGGCGAAGATGACGTCCTCCATCTTGCCGCCGCGCAGCGACTTGGCACCCTGCTCGCCCATCACCCAGGCCAGGGCGTCCACGACGTTGGACTTGCCGGAGCCGTTGGGCCCCACGATGCAGGTGATGCCGGGCTCGAGCTGCAGGGTCGTGGAGGAGGCGAAGGACTTGAAGCCCTTGAGCGTGAGGCTCTTGAGGTACAACGTTTCGCTCCCTGGTGACCGGCGTGCGTCCGACGTCTGCTGGACGCGGCATCCTCTCAGACCGGGGCGGACCCGGTCGGCTCAGGACGCTGCGGCGGGGAAGGTCAGCCCCCCGACCCTAACCACGCGCGCCGGTGAATCCGCGGAGGAGGTGCGCCGCGCGGGGAGCGTGTCCCCGCGCGGCGCACCGCGGGCGCACGGCCCCTCAGGGGCCGGGGCTCAGACGCGCTCGGGCTCCGGGAGCGCGGGCTCGGCCTCGTCGCGCTGCGCCGCCTGGCGCCGGGTCCGGGAGACCGCGATCGCCACCAGGGCCACGGCGACGGCGCCGAGCAGGACGTAGGCGAGCGGGGACTCCGCGCCGGCGCTGCGCAGCAGCGTGCGCGAGTTGGTCAGCAGGATGACGCTGCCGACCAGGGCGCCCAGCACCGGCAGCGAGACGTGCCGGACGAGGTACGCCGCGAACGGTGCGGCGACCACGCCTCCGAGCAGCAGCCCGCCGACCACGCGCCAGTCGAGCGCCTGGTCGCCCAGCCCGATCAGGAAGCCGAGGCTGGCGGCGACCGTCACGGCGAACTCGGAGGCGGAGACCGAACCGATCACCTTGCGGGGGTCGAGCCGGCCGCTGGAGATCAGGGTGGGCGTCGCGACCGGTCCCCACCCGCCGCCTCCCGTGGCGTCGACGAACCCGGCGAACAGACCCAGCGGCGCGAGCACCCGCGTGCCCGGACGCCTGCCGGGCACCACCACGGGCGGGCGCCCGAAGACGAACCGGGCCACGATGTAGACCCCGAGCAGGAGCAGGAGCCCGGCCATCCAGGGCGTCGCCGACTCGGTGGAGAGGCGGGAGAGCAATGAGGCGCCGACGAAGGCGCCGATCGCGCCGGGGATCGCGATGCGCTGGACGACGTGCCAGTCGACGTTGCCGAAGCGCCAGTGGGAGAACCCGGAGACCGCGGTGGTGCCCACCTCGGCGAGGTGCACCGACGCCGAGGCGACCGCGGGCGCGACGTTGGTGGCGATCAGGAGCGTGCTGGCGGTGACGCCGTACGCCATCCCGAGGGACCCGTCGATCACTTGGGCCAGCAGGCCGACGAACGCGAAGACGAACAGACGTTCCACGGGAGGACTCCTCAGCAGTCGTTGAACATGATTAAGACTGCTAAAGACACTAACACAAGTGATTCAGTAGGTTTAGTCAATCCAGTGCCGCGTCGGCGTGGGCCACGTGCACCAGCTGGCCCCAGATCGCCACGAGGAACACCGCCGAGCCCGCGAAGGCGAACCAGAACGGCCCGGTCACGCCCCACCGGTTCGCGATCAGGCCGCCGAGGAGCGATCCGACCACGATGCCGCCGGTGACCCCGATCATGTAGACGCTGGCGACCCGTCCCTGCACGTGCGTCGGTACCGCCCGCTGCCGCACGCTGGTCGAGGTCGTACCCCACACGAAGGCGTGGGCGCCGAAGACGAACATCACCGCCAGCGCCACCCACGGCACCGTGTTGAGCGCCAGCACCAGGTGGGTGAGCGTCTCGATGACCAGCCCACCGCGCATGATGTTCGCGAGGCTGACGTGGCGCTCGAGCCAGCCGTAGCAGGCAGTGCCGAGCAGTCCGCCGCAGGCGAGCGCGCTGGTGAGCAGCCCGAAGCCGATCTCCCCCATCTTCAGGCGCTCGAGGGAGTAGAGCACCAGCACCGACCAGGCGGCGCCGAAGGTGACGTTGAAGATGACGATCGTCAGCGCCAGCGTCCGCACTGCGGCGTGGTGCCAGACCCAGCGCAGCCCCTCGCCGATGTCGGCGCGGACGGACCGGGTCCCCTCCCCCGGCGCGCGACCGTGCTCGGGCAGCTGCAGGCGCAGCACCATCAGCACCGCCAGCGCCAGGCACACCAGCTGCGTGACGAAGGGCAGCGACCGGCCCAGGCCGAACAGCAGGGCACCGACCGGGGGGCCCGCGAGCTGGTTGAGGGTGACGATGCCGGTCATGATCCGGGCGTTGGCGATCCCGAGGTCGCGCTTGGCCACCAGCATCGGCATCAGCGTGGAGGTGGTGGTGTCGGCGAAGGTCTCCGCCACCCCGACCAGGAAGATCGCGGCCAGCACCACGGCGATGTTCACCTCGCCGGTGAGGATCGTGCCGACGAGGACGGCGAGCACGACGATGCGGCAGCAGTTGGCCACCGCCACCAGGCGACGGCGGTCGACCCGGTCGGCGACGACGCCTGCGAAGAGGCCGAAGATCGGCCACGGGAGGTACTGCATCACCGCGGCCATCGCGACCAGGAGCGGCTCCCGGGTCTCCGAGGCCACGAGCAGCGGGCCCGCAGCGATGATGATGCCGTCGCCGAGGTTGGTCACCCAGCTCGAGGCCATCAGCCAGCGGAAGGACCGACCGAGCCGAGACGGTACGACGATCTCGACCAGCGACCTGCTCACGGTGGGCGATGCTCGCAGACCGGGCCGACCCCGAACAAACGGTTTCCGGGGCGACCGGCCGGCGTCACGCCACCGAGGCTGCCCCCCTGGCCGTCGTACGCCGGCGCAGGAGCACCACGAGCGCCAGCGCGGCCAGCACCCCCGCCACCGGCCCGCCCGTCGAGGCGATCCCCGCTGGGGGTGTCACCGCCGCCGTCTCCGTGTCCCAGGTGCTGCCGGGCAGGTCGACGCGGTAGACGTCGATGCCCCGCGCGAGGTCGACCGAGTAGGCGAGGTTGGTCTTCCTCCCGGTCATCCTGCCGGCCTTGGAGTACACCGGCATCCAGTAGGAGTCCCACACCTCGGAGGCCCCCCACGTGGCGTGGCCGTAGGACTTCAGGTCTCGTGGGTCGCGCACGTCGACGAACTGCGTCCCGCCGCCGTAGAAGCCCGCGGCGACGATCCCGGAGGGGTGGAAGTCGAACCAGTGCGCGGAGCAGAACGCGCCCACGGGGAGCGGGAAGGTGCCGAGGTCGGAGAGCTCGACCTTGTCGAGGGGGACGATCGCGTCCGGGGTGCCGTCGAGACGCTTGACCCACCACGTCTGGAACGACCCCGCCTTGCTGCAGTCGGGCTGCTCGTAGTCCTCCTCGGTCACCAGCAGGACGTTGCCGTTGGCGAGCGCCGGCGGCGCGTCGGGGCGGAACGACGTCGCGTTGGGCCGCTGGGAGTTGTGCAGGATGAAGTCGTTCCACCCCGGGTGCGCGGGGTCCTCGCCCCTGCCGGCGGCGCCGGTGGTGGTGACGAGCTCGGGACGGCGCGGGTCGGTCGTGCGCCACATCGAGGCGCCGGCGAACCCGGTGTGGGTGCCGAAGCCCGCCTCGTCGAAGTTCCACTTGTGACCCGCGGTCGGGCTCTCGAAGCCCTGCACCCCGGCGGTCCGGGGGTCGGAGTCGACCTCGACGGGGTGGTCGAGGTCGCGCAGGTCGAAGATCGAGAACCGGCCGGTGCTGTCGTCGCCGGCCGAGTAGGCGTAGGTGCAGTCGGTCTGCTGCACGCAGCTGACCGTGTGGGTGCTCGTCGAGCCGGGAGCACGACCGGCGATGCGCGGCTCGGCGGGATCGGTGACGTCCACGACCATCAGCTCACCGCCACCCACGTTGGTGTGCTCGATGTCGCCCGGGCTCACCTGGTGAAGGTCGACACCCACGAGGGCGAAGCGGCGGACCTCCCCGCCGGCGTACCTCCGCTCCCCGCAGTTCATCGCCTCGTTCTCGAACTGCAGGGACGGCAGCACCCCGGTGAGCCGTGGACGGGTCGGCGTGGAGACGTCGTAGACCCGGACCGAGTCGAGGTTGGACTGCACGAACAGAGGCTTCGTGTGCAGGAAGCACCCGGAGATGCCGGCCGAGGACGGGTTGCTGGAGGCCAGCGAGACGTTGCCGCTGGAGATCAGCGGGATCGACCGGTCGGAGCTGAGCAGCTCGCGCTGCTCGGCGATGCGTCGGTCGTCGCCGTGGGCCGAGGCCGGAGCAGCGGCGAGGACGGATGCGAGGAGGACGACGGCCGAGGCCGCAGCAGGGAGCAGGCGCACACCTGCGACAACGAGCGGGCGGGGTCCGGGTTACCCGGGAGGCTCAGGTGCGGGCCAGCGACTCGTCGCGGGCGACCGCCTCGTCGAACGACTCGCTCGCCACGGCCACGAGTGCGTCGTTCTCCTCGCGCAGGCGGGCGACCGTCTCCTCGAGATCGGCGACGCGCTGTCGGAGAAGGCGGTTCTCCGTCGTCATTCGGTGCAGGATCCGGGGGTCGGTGCCGACCGAGTAACCGAGAAGCGCCTTGGCCATGGTGTGCCTTCCAGGGAGCGGGTTGGCCCGAACGGGGCCGTCTACAAGAGTCTCACGGGGTCTGCGGGTCCATCAAGGCTGCGGGTCCAGGGGCCGGGCCACCCGCGTGCGGGGTGCCGGCTGGCACACCGGGCAGAAGAACGAGGAGCGGTTCATGAAGGTCATCCGGCGGATCGGCGTACCGCAGCGGGAGCAGGGCTCCGCCTCGCGCCCGTAGACCTGCAGCGAGCGGTCGAAGTAGCCGCTCTGCCCGTTGACGTTGACGTAGAGCGCGTCGAACGAGGTGCCGCCCTGCCCGAGGGCCTCGAGCATCACCTCGCGGCAGCCGGCCAGGACGCGCTCGACGTCGCTGCGCCGCAACTTGGCCCCGGGTCGCTCGCCGTGCACCCGGGCCAGCCACAGCCCCTCGTCGGCGTAGATGTTGCCGATGCCCGAGACGACGTCCTGGTTGAGCAGCAGCCGCTTGATGCCGGAGCTGCTCCGGCGGACGCGCGCGACGAACGCGGCGTCGTCGAACTCGGGGTCGAGCGGGTCCCGGGCGATGTGGGCGATCTCCGGCGGCAGCTCCGCCCCGCCCTCGGAGACGGTCAGCCCCCCGAACATCCTCTGGTCGACGAACCGCAGCTCCATCTCGGCGAGGAGGAAGCGGACGCGCAGGTGCCGTTCGTCGGGTACGCCGGGAGGCTGGACCAGCATCTGGCCGGACATGCCGAGGTGCGCGAGGAGGGCGGCGCCGTCGTCCAGCGCGAGCCAGAGGTACTTGCCGCGACGGCGGGCGGCGGTGAACGTGCGGCCGGTCAGCCGGGCCTCGAAGTCGGCGGCCCCGGGCACGTGCCGGCGTACCGGACGCGGGTGGCGCACCTCGACCGACCGGATCCGGCGACCGAGGGCGTGGGTCTCGAGGCCACGCCGGACGACCTCGACCTCGGGCAGCTCAGGCATCGCCCGACGTCGCGCCGGAGGCGGGTGCGTCGGTCGAGAACTCGACGGGACCGAGCTCCTCGGAGAGGGTGCGGTAGGCCGACTCGGCGGCCTGCTGCTCGGCCTCCTTCTTCGAGCGCCCCACACCGTGGCCGTGCAGCCGGTCGGCGACCCGCACCCGGGCGGTGAAGGTCTTCATGTGGTCGGGGCCGTCGTCCTCGATGACGTACTCGGGGACGCCGAGCTCGTGCAGGGCGCTGAGCTCCTGCAGGCTGGTCTTCCAGTCCAGGCCGGCACCCAGCGCCGCGGCCGACTCCAGCATCGGGTCGAAGAGCCGGTGCACGACGGTCGCGGCGTTGTCGAAGCCCCCGGAGAGGTAGACCGCGCCGATGAGCGCCTCCACGGTGTCGGAGAGGATCGAGGACTTGTCGCGGCCGCCCGTCGCCTCCTCGCCCTTGCCGAGGTGGATGTGCTCGCCGAGCCCGATCGCGCGGGCCACCTCCGCGAGCGCGCGGGCGTTGACCACCGCCGCGCGCAGCTTGGCCAGCCGTCCCTCGGAGAGGTCGGGATGGGTGCGGTAGAGCGTCTCGGTGACCACCACGCCGAGGACCGAGTCACCGAGGAACTCCAGCCGCTCGTTGGTCGGCAGGTTGCCGTTCTCGTAGGCGAAGGAGCGGTGCGTCAGGGCGAGCTGCAGCAGCTCGGGGTCGAGTGGCGGTTCCCCGAGCGCATCACGCAGCTCGTCCGGATGGGATCCCGCTGCGGCTGACAATCCGGCGCTCGCGCTCAGAGGACCTGACGACGGTCGGCCTTGGCGCCGTACTGGCCGCACTCGGGGCAGGCGCGGTGCGGCAGGTGCTTGGCACCGCAGGCCGGGTTGCTGCAGGTCACGAGCGAGGGCGCAACGGCCTTCCACGCAGAACGACGGTGACGCGTGTTGCTGCGCGACATCTTCCGCTTCGGGACAGCCACGGTTGCTCCTTGAGTTGGGGTTCTACTGACGGGTGGGTCTTCAGGGTCCTGCAGGTCGGTCATCGCTGGGGTCCACCACGACATCGCCGAGAGCGGCCCACCGGGGGTCGATCACCGCGTCGTGCCGATGCTCCGGGTCGTCCGCGAGCCGCGCGCCACACTCGACGCACAGGCCCGGGCAGTCGTCCCGGCACAGCGGCTGGAACGGCAGTGCGAGCACCACCGCGTCCCGCAGCAGTGGCTCGAGGTCGATCAGGTCTCCCTCGAGCCGGCTGACATCGCTCTCCTCGTCGTCACCGGGGACGCCGTGGTCGGGGTCGTCGTAGACGAACAGCTCCTGGAGGTCGACCGAGACGGTGTCCTCGATCGGCTCCAGGCACCGCGCGCACTCGCCCTCGAGCGCGGCTCGCGCCGTGCCGGTGACGAGCACCCCTTCCATGACCGCCTCGAGCCTCAGGTCGATGTCGACGCTGCTGCCCTCGGGAACGCCCAGGATCTCGATGCCAAGCCCCGCAGGCGCCTCGGCGGAGAACGAGACCTTGCGCTGCGACCCCGGGCGGCGGCCGAGCTCGCGTGTGTCGAGCACGAACGGCGCTCTCGGGTCGAGGGTGCGCAAAGTGTCACTTCCGTCGTGGTGCATGCAGAACCTTCGGGAGTCTACCGGCCGACGTCACCGACGGCCAAAACGAGCACGGGAGCTCAGCCGTCGCCCTCCTGCTCGGCGGCCCGCTCGGCGAGCCGTGCGGTGAGTCGCTCCAACACCTCGGGTGGCAGCAGCTTGGAGACGTCGCCACCGAAGGCGGCGACCTCCTTGACCAGCGAGGACGCGAGGAAGGAGTACTCCGGGCTGGTCGGGATGAAGACCGTGTCCACGTCGACCAGCGAGGAGTTCATCTGCGCCATCTGCAGCTCGTAGTCGAAGTCGCTCACCGCGCGCAGGCCCTTGACGATCGCGCGGATGCCCCGCTCCTGGCAGAACGTGGTGAGCAGCCCCTCGAAGCCGGAGACGGTCACGTTGGGGAACTCGGTGCACGCCTTCTCGAGCATGTCGATGCGCTCCTCGGCGGTGAACAGCCGCGCCCTCGACTTCGCCTTGTTGACGCCGACGGCCACCACGACCTCGTCGAAGAGCTGGGAGGCCCGGGAGATGATGTCGATGTGGCCGTTGGTCACCGGGTCGAACGAGCCCGGGCACACGACCCGGCGCACCTGACCCTCCTCCGAGCGCTCCCGCCCACCGGCTGCCTGCTGCGTCATCGTGCGTCACCTGCGTTCGTCGGGTGCGGGATCGGCGCGAAGGTACCAGAGCACGGTCTCGCCGTAGCGCTTCTCGCGCTCGCGCACCAGCCCTCGCGGCCACGCCGGCTCCACGCTACGCGCGGAGCGCTCGACCACGACGACGGCGTCCGGGACCAGCCAGTCGTGGGCGACGAGCAGGCCCAGCACGTGCTCGAGGTCGTCGTTGGCCAGGGGGTACGGCGGGTCGGCGAACACCACGTCGTAGGGCGCCCGCGGCGGCATGCCCAGCACCCGGGACACCGGCTGGGCCAGCACCTCGACCCGCTCGAAGCCGAGCTGGGAGGCGTTGCCCTGCACCAGCCGCGCGGTGCGCCGGTCCGACTCCACGGAGGTCAGGACGCCGGCGCCCCTCGAGACCCCCTCGAGGCCGACGGCCCCCGAGCCGGCGTACAGGTCGAGGAAGCGCAGGCCGGTGAGCGAGCCCAGCTGCGCCTCGAGCGCGGAGAACAGCGCTTCGCGGACCCGGTCGGCCGTGGGCCTGGTCGCCTCCCCCGTCGGCGTCCGCAGCCGTCGGCCGCCGGCACTCCCCCCGATGATGCGTGTCATGGGCTGGGGGTTCCCAGGTGGCGACTGCTCATGCCATCTCCAGGTACTCCGCCTGCTCGGAGTCCTCGAGCCGGCGTGCGGCGGCGGCCAGGGCCGGGCTCCCCGACAGGTCCGGGTCGGCCGCGAGGTGCGCCGTCGCGGCGGCCCGGGCGCGTTCGATGACCTCTTCGTCGCGGAGCACCGAGAGCAGCTTGAGGCCCGAGCGGCCTCCGCTCTGCTCGATGCCCAGGACGTTGCCCTCGCGGCGCTGCTCGAGGTCGATCCGGGAGAGCTCGAAGCCGTCGCGGGTGCCGGCCACCGCCAGCAGCCGCTCCATCGAGGGGCTCTCCGGTGCGGCCGCGCTGACGAGCAGGCACAGGCCGGCGTGCCCGCCGCGACCGATGCGGCCGCGCAGCTGGTGGAGCTGGGAGACGCCGAAGCGGTCGGCGTCGAGGATCACCATCACCGTCGCGTTGGGCACGTCGACCCCGACCTCGATGACGGTGGTGGAGACGAGCACGTCGACGTCGCCCGCGGCGAAGGACCGCATCACCGCGTCCTTCTCCTCCGGCGCCATCCGCCCGTGCATCATCTCCACCCGCAGCCCCGACAGCGGGCCGGAGGCGAGCTCGGGCGCCACCTCCTCCACGGCCCGCAGCGGACGGGTCTCGGGCCCCTCCGACGACCCCTCGTCGGGGTCGATCCGCGCGCACACCACGTAGGCCTGACGCCCCTCGGCGACCTCCTCGCGCACCCGCTGCCACGCCCGGTCCAGCCAGGTGGGCTGGGCCTGGATGGGGACGACCGTGGTCTGCACCTCGCCGCGCCCGGCCGGCAGCTCGCTCAGCGTGGAGGTGTCGAGGTCGCCGAAGACCGTCATCGCGACGGTGCGCGGGATCGGGGTCGCCGTCATCACCAGCACGTGCGGCGGTGCGCCGGCCTTGGCGCCCAACGCGGCGCGCTGCTCGACCCCGAACCGGTGCTGCTCGTCGACCACCACCAGGCCGAGGTCGGCGAACTGCACGTGCTCCTCGAGCAGGGCGTGGGTGCCGATCACGATGCCTGCCTCGCCGCCGGCCGCCTCCGCGAGCGCCTGCCGGCGGGCGGCGGCACCCATCGAGCCGGTCAGCAGCGCCACCCGGGTGGCCCCGTCTGCTCCTCCGAGGAGGCCGCCGTCGGCCAGGTCGCCCAGCATCGCCAGCACCGACCGGTGGTGCTGCTGGGCGAGCACCTCGGTCGGTGCGAGCAGCGCCGCCTGGCCGCCGGAGTCGACGACCTGCAGCATGGCGCGCAGCGCGACCACGGTCTTGCCGGAGCCGACCTCCCCCTGGAGCAGGCGGTGCATCGGGTGTCCCCGGCCGAGCTCGCGGGCGATCTCCTCCCCCACCTGCCGCTGCCCGTCGGTGAGCGCGAACGGCAGCCGCTCGTCGAACCGGTCGAGCAGACCGCCGGCCGCTCCCGGCCGCGGGTTGGCCACGGTCGCCTCGATGGCGGCCCGCCGGCGGGCGAGCACGGTCTGGGCGACGAACGCCTCGTCGTACTTCAGCCGCTTCTCGGCCTCGACCTTCTGGCCCCAGCTGTCCGGCCGGTGGATCCAGCGCAGCGCCTGCGCGACGGCGATCAGGTCCTCCGCCTCGCGCACGGCCGGCGGCAGCACGTCGGGGACGTCGGCGACCAGCTCGAGAGCGGTCGCGATCGTCTCCTCGAGCTGCCAGGTGTTGACCGCGGCGGCCGAGGAGTAGATCGGGATGAGGTCGGGCATCGAGGCGTAGGCGTCCTCCGCCGCGGCGCCGTACATCCGGGAGTCGGGGTTGGTCAGCTGCCACTGGTTGTTGAACCACTTCAGCCGGCCGCTGAACAGCCCCACGCGCCCCTTGGCGAGCTCCTTGTGGGCGCGCCAGTCGGCCGTGCGCTGGTTCTTGTCGAAGTAGGTCAGCAGCAGGCTGCCGTCCTGCGCGCGCACCCGCACCTCGAGGCGGTACGCCGTCCGGTGGGTGCGCCTGTCCTGGTAGGGCTTCTGCACGCTGCTCACCACCTCGCCGACCAGCGAGAGCATGTCGCCCTCGCGCAGGTCCTCGAGCTCGCTGAGCGACCCCTTGCGCACGTAGCGGCGCGGGAAGATGCCGAGCAGGTCGCCGACCGTCTCGACGCCGGTGGCCTTGACGATCTTGCTCGCGTGCTTGCCGCCGACCGCCGCGACCGGCGAGTCCCAGGAGACCTTCATCACGGCTACTCGACCGCCACGAGCAGCGGGTAGCGCTCCTGGCCACCCTCGTAGATCGCGACGTCCACGTCCGGGTGAAGGCCCTGCACCCAGCGCTCGCACGACTGGGCGAGGTCGCCGGAATCCGCGCCGGCGACGATCGTGACCAGCTCACCGCCGCCGCCGAGCAGGCGCTCGAGCACCTGCGTGGCCACGTCGTGCAGGTCGGCCCCGACGATGGCGAAGTCGCCGTGGACCACGCCGAGGGCGTCCCCGCGCCGGCAGGGGCCGGCCGTGGTCATCGCGTCCTTGGCCGCGACGGTCACCGCGCCGTGCCGGGCGCCCCGGGCCGCGGCGGCCATCTGCACCACGTCGCTCTCCAGCGGCCGGCCGGGCTCGTGGACCGCCAGGGCGGCGATCCCCTGCACCTGGGCCCGCGTGGGGATCACCACGACGTGGATCCCCCTGTCCTCCGCCTCGTGCGCGGCCGCCTCCGCGACGCGCACCGTGTCGGGGTCGTTGGGCAGCACGATCACCTCGCTCGCCTCGGTCGCCTCGATCGCGGTGAGGACCTCGCCGGTGCTCGGGCGCCGTCCGGGGCCGCCCTCGATGACCACCGCGCCCGACTGCGTGAACAGCTCGACGAGACCGGGGCCCGCGGCCACGACGACCAGTCGGCGCCCGCGCCGCTCGGCGCGCTTCTCGCGGGCCCGCTCGACCTGCTCGGCGAAGTGGGTCACCCGGATCCGGCGCGGGGTGCCGGCGCGGATGCCGGCCTCGACCGCGGCGCCGACGTCGTCGACGTGCACGTGCACGTTCCACAGCCCCTCGCCGCCGACCACGACCAGCGAGTCCCCGAGCGGGGCCAGCTCCTCGCGCAGGGCGGGGATCGCCGCGTCGTCGGTCTCGAGGAGGTACATCACCTCGTAGGCGGGACCGTCCTCGGTCAGGTCGTCGGTGGGCACGCGGGCGACCGGGATCGCGGGCAACCGGGTCCCGGGGGTGGCGCGCTTGCCGGTGATGGCGCTCTCCGCCGCGTCCAGCACCACGCACAGCCCCCGGCCGCCGGCGTCGACCACGCCGGCGTCCGCCAGGATCTTCAGCTGCTCGGGGGTGTGGGCGAGCGCGACCCGAGCGGCCTCGGCGGCCGCGTGGACGACCGCACCGAGCCGACCCTCCTCCACCTCGGCGGCCGTCGCCGCCGCGTCCGAGGCGGCCCGGGCGACGGTGAGGATGGTCCCCTCGACCGGCGTGCCGACCGCGGCGTACGCCGCCTGCGTGGCCTCGGCCATCCCCTCGGCGAAGACGGCCGCCGACCGGTCGTGGGGACCCGCCCGCCCGATGCGGCGCAGGAGCGCGCCGACGAGCTGGCTCAGGATCACCCCGGAGTTGCCGCGGGCCCCGAGCAGGGCCCCGCGGGCGTAGGCCGTCATCCCCGCGCGCAGGTCGCCGGGGTGCTCGTGGAGAGCGGCGACCAGCGCGTCGCGGGCCGACTCCACGGTCAGGAACATGTTGGTGCCGGTGTCGCCGTCGGGCACCGGGTAGACGTTGAGGGCGTCGATCTCCTCGCGGGCCGCGGCCAGCCCCTCCACGGCCAGGTCGGCGAACCGGCGTACGACGTCGAGGTCGAAGGTGGCAACATCGGGAGCTGCTGCCGACATGCGCCACCCCTTCCGGACCGTGCTCGTGGAAGGGTTCACCGTAGTTGGTCCGTCCTCGATTCGCGTCGAGCCTCGGCTCTGAGTTATTCTCGTGCGGTTGTCCGAACCGCCACGACGGCGTGTGCCGGACCCCAACGTCTGACGATCCCTAGTCCTACCCGAGGAGTGCACGGTGGCTGCCGTCTGCGACATCTGCGCCAAGAAGCCCGGCTTCGGCCACAACCGTCCGTGGTCCCGCAAGATCACGAAGCGTCGCTTCAACCCCAACATCCAGCGGGTCCGGGCCACCGTCAACGGCGCCCCGAAGCGCCTCAACGTGTGCACCGGCTGCCTCAAGGCCGGCAAGGTCACTCGCTGACGTCACTCCCGCACCATCGCCGACGGCGCACCCGGAGCCCCGGGTGTGCCGTTTCGCTTCTCACCCGAAGTGCGCCCAGCCCGCCGGGCCCTCGTAGGGCTCCGCGTCGACGGTGACGCCGGGCTCGCGCTCCCCCGCCTCGGTCACCTCGCCGATGACGGCGAAGCCCTCGGGCAGGGTGACGTCGGGCGGGAAGGTCGCGGCGATCGCGTGGTCGTCGCCGCCCCCCAGGACGAACTGCATCGGGTCGACCCCCAGTGCCGACCCGACGGCCCGCATCGGGTCGGCGAGCTCGAAGGCGTCGCGCCGCAGGTCGACGACCACCCCCGAGTCGACGGCGACGTGGTCGAGGTCGGCCACCAGCCCGTCGGAGACGTCGATCATCGCGGTGGCGCCCGCCCGGGCCCCGGCCGGGCCGGCGGCGTACGGCGGCTCCGGACGCTGGTAGGCCTCCACGAGGGCCCGCGGCGAGCGGAACCCGCGCGCCAGCACCGCCAGGCCGGCGGCCGCCCAGCCCTGGCGTCCGGCGAGCGCGACGACGTCGCCCGGCCGCGCCCCGTTGCGCCGCACCGGCGCGACCTCGCAGGTCCCCAGGACGGTGACCGCGACCACGACCTCGGTGCCGGTGGTCAGGTCGCCGCCCACGATGCTGGCGCCGACCAGGTCCGCCTCCTCCGCGATGCCGTCGGCGAGATCGGTGAGCCACTGCACGGGCAGGTCCGGGGGCGCGGCGAGGCCCACGGTCAGCGAGTGCGCCGTGCCGCCCATCGCGTTGACGTCGGAGAGGTTAGCGGCGGCCGCCTTGCGGCCGATGTCGCGCGCGGTGGCCCACTCGCGTCGGAAGTGGCGCCCCTCCACCAGCAGGTCGGTGGAGACGACCACGTGGCCCCGCGGGATGCGCAGCACCGCGGCGTCGTCACCGGGACCGACGAAGACCTGCGGGCCCTGGCCGAACCGGCCGGTCAGCGCACCGATGAGCCCGAACTCCCCCACGTCGGCGAGGGTCGCGTCGGCCGGGAAGCGCTCCGATGGGGTCATGTCGCCCATCCCACCAGACCGGCAGGGTCGGCTGGCGAGTGGTCCGGGACCTCGTCGTGTTCCACGGCGGGCCCGTCGTCCGGTAGGTTTCGAGCGGTTCCGATCTTTCGCATCCATCGAGGGAGTCCACATGGTCGTGCAGGCCTACATCCTGATCCAGACCGATGTCGGCAAGGCCGCCGAGGTCGCCCAGAAGATCACCGACATCAAGGGCGTGATCCTCGCCGAGGACGTCACCGGGCCCTACGACGTCATCGTGCGTGCCGAGGCCCGCAACGTCGACGAGCTCGGCAAGCTGGTCGTGGCGAAGGTGCAGACCCTCGAGGGCATCACCCGCACGCTGACGTGTCCCGTCGTCCACATCTGAGCCTCCCGGCACCACGGCTCGCGTCCCGACGCCCGTCATCCCTCGCGATGGCGGGCGTCGTCGCGCTCCTGGTCCTCGCGACGACGGCGTGCGGCAGCGACACCGTCGAGGTCGCGGGGACCGACGTCAGCGGCAAGGACCGCGCGGCCTGCCTGCGCCTGGTCGAGGCCCTGCCCGACCGGGTCTCCGACCAGCCCCGGCGCCAGACGACCGGCAGCCCGCTCGGCGCCGCCTGGGGCGACCCGCCGATCGTGCTGCGGTGCGGGGTGGGCACCCCGAAGGGCTACGACCGGTTCGCGGCCTGCCAGACCGTCAACGGCCTCGACTGGTTCGTGCCCGACGAGGCCAGCGAGGACCAGGACCTCGACGTGGTGATGACCACGGTGGGCCGCCGGCCCTCGGTCGAGGTGGAGCTGCCGGCGACGTACCGCCCCCCGGTCGCGGCGATGGTCGACCTCGGCTCGGTGATCGAGCAGCACACCGACGTCGTACGCCGCTGCCGCTGACCGTTCAGAACGGGACCTGGACCGAGAGCAGTCCCTCGGCGGGGGCCCGCCCGGAGAGCATCCGGCAGAACTCGAAGGCGTCCAGCGTGATCCGGTCGCCCCTCCCGGTCTTCCAGAAGCCTCCCGCGGGACCGGTGAGCTCGAGCTCGTAGGCACGACCGTGCCGCGCGGCCCACTCCCGCACCACGTCGTCGACGATGCGACCCTCGTGCTCGGCCGTCGGCGGCAGCCCCACGCCGGTGGCTCGGGCGATGTCGATGCGGTGCATGAACGGGTCCCGCGTCAGGATCGTGTCGAACAGGTAGCCGAAGGTCCACCACTCCGGGACTCCGCCGACGTCCTGCTCGCCCGGCACCGTCCGGCCGCGGACCAGCGCCGGCACCCGCCGGCGCGCGCGGGCCGCCCTCGGCCCGATCCGCCGCATCTGCGCCACCAGCTGGTCGTTGCGGAGCCCCGCGTTCCTCTCCACCTGCACGGCGGTGAGCGCGTCGAGGCTCGACCCTCCGTCGCGCTTCTGGCGCCGCCCGGCCGAGGCCTGCTGGCGCAGCATCTCCGGCACCGTCGCCGCCATCTGGGCCATGCCCAGCATGTGCCCGGCCATCGCCCGCACGTCCCAGCCGGGACAGTCGGTCGCCGCGCTCCAGTGCTCGGGCGCGAGGAGCTCGAGCACCGCGGCGACCCGGCCGTACTCCCGCTCCGCGAGCCGCATGGCCAGCTCCCGGTCCAGGCGGCTGCGACGGGGTTCTCGCGCTGTCTGCGTCGACGTCGACACAGCTCGAACTGTGGCCCGCTCCCCCGGCGCTGTCCAGGTCGGTCCAGTCCAGTGGTGGTCGTGCCTCAGCGCAGTCCGGTGTCGCGGTCCAGCGCCAGCTGCACGAGCCGCTCGACGAGCTGGGGGTAGTCCAGCCCGCTCGCCCGCCACATCAGCGGGAACATGGAGGTCGCGGTGAAGCCCGGCATCGTCTCCACCTCGTTGACGATGACCCGGCCGTCGGCGAGCACGAAGAAGTCCACGCGGGCGAGCCCTTCCACGTCGAGGGCCTCGAACGCCCGGACCGCCAGGTCGCGGACCTGGGCGGTCGTCTGCTCGTCGAGCCCGGCGGGGATCCGGAAGCTCTCCTCGAGGTACTTCGCCTCGAAGTCGTAGAAGGCGTGCGTCGCCGCCACGGTGATCTCGGCGAGCTCGCTGGTCTCAGGGCCGGCGCCGTCGCGCCCCTGCAGCACACCGATCTCGATCTCGCGCGCGTCGACGGCCGCGGACTCGACGAGCACCTTCGGGTCGAAGACCCGGGCCTCCTCGATCGCCTCGTCGAGGTCCTCGGAGCAGTCCACGCGGCTGATGCCGAAGCTCGAGCCCGCGCGGGCCGGCTTGACGAAGACCGGGTAGCCCAGCGCGTCCACCGCCTCGCGGATCGTCGCGGGATCGTTCTCCCACTGCCGCGGGCGCACCAGCACGTAGGGCAGCACCGGCAGCCCCGCAGCGAGGAAGACCTGCTTCATGAAGTGCTTGTCGGTGCCGACCGCGCTGGACAGCACGCCCGCCCCGACGTAGCGCACCCCGGCCATCTCCAGCAGGCCCTGCAGGGTGCCGTCCTGTCCCCAGGGGCCGTGCATCACCGGGAAGACGACGTCGACCTCGCCGAGCACCGAGGGGACCTCCGCGACCTCGGTGGCCACGAGTCCCTTGCCGGGGGTGAGCGAGACCTCCTGCTCGCCGGAGACCGACGGCATCTGCCCACCGGGCCCGAGGGCGAGGCGCTGGGGCTCGGCGGACTCCAGGACCCACCGCCCGTCCGTGGCGATGCCCACCGGCACCACGTCGTACTTCTCGGGATCGAGCGCCGAGATCACGCTGCCCGCCGAGATGCACGAGATGGAGTGCTCGCTGGAGCGTCCGCCGAAGACGACGGCGACACGGGGCCTGCGGGGCGGCGAGGGGTCCGTCACGCGCCCGACCCTACCGGCGTCGGAGGCGGTCAATACGCTGACGCCATGCGTCCTGCGACCCAAGCCGTCCACCTCGGCCGTCCCCCGCACGAGCCCGACCAGCCGCTGAACACCCCGATCACGATGGCCTCCACCTACGTGGCCGGCGGAGACCTGGAGTACGGCCGCTACGGCAACCCGACCTGGACCGCCTTCGAGGACGCCCTGGGCACCCTGGAGGGCGGGCGCTGTCTCGCCTTCGCCAGCGGGCTCGCGGCGGTCTCGACGATCCTGGACCTCGTGGGCAACGGCCAGAAGGTCGTCGCCCCGCGGCACGCCTACAACGGCTCGGTGATGCAGCTGGCCGACCTCGAGCTGCGCGAGCGGCTGAAGGTCCACCTCGTCGACGTCACCGACACCGAGGCCGTGATCGCGGCCTGCGAGGACGCCTCGCTGGTGTGGCTGGAGTCCCCCACCAACCCGGCCATGGAGGTGGCGGCGGTGCCCGCGATCACCGAGGCCGCGCACGAGGCCGGCGCCTACGTCGTCGTCGACAACACCTTCGCCACGCCCGTGCTGCAGCAGCCGCTCGACTGGGACGTCGACCTGGTCGTCCACTCGGCCACGAAGTACATCGCCGGCCACTCCGACCTTCTCATGGGCGCGGTGGTCACCCGCGACGACGAGCTGCACGCGGTGCTCAAGGGCCGCCGCGACCTGTTCGGTGCCGTCCCGGGCACCTTCGAGGCGTGGCTCGCGCTGCGCGGCCTGCGGACGCTGCCGCTCCGGGTCGAGCGCGCGCAGGCGACCGCCCAGGAGCTCGTACGCCGCCTGCGGGAGCGTCCCGACCTCGAGGAGGTCCGCTACCCCGGCTTCGGCGGCATGCTCGCGATCGTGCTGCCCGACGGCGGCCGCGCCGACCTCGTCCAGCACTCCACCGACCTCTGGGTCTACGCCACCTCGCTGGGCGGCGTCGAGTCGACCATGGAGCGCCGCCGCCGCTGGAAGTCCGAGCCCGGCACCATCCCCGAGGGACTGATCCGCCTCTCGGTGGGCCTCGAGGACGTCGAGGACCTGTGGGAGGACCTCAGCCGGGCCCTGGACGCCGCCCGCGGCTGAGGGATTCGCAATTCCCATTGCGAAACCGACGGCACCCGCTCAGTCGCGCTCGTGCTTGGTGTCGCGGGCGATGAAGGCGTACATCATGTCGCGCGCGCTCATCTCGCCTCGGACGACCTTGTCGACGTGCTCGGCGACGGGGGCGTCGACGCCGCTGCGGCTGGCGAGGTCGAAGATCGAGGAGCACGACTTGGCGCCCTCGGCGACCTGCCGGGTGGAGGCGATGATCTCCTCGGTGGTCATCCCCTGGCCGAGCTTCTCGCCGAAGGTGCGGTTGCGCGAGAGCGGCGAGGAGCACGTGGCGACGAGGTCGCCGAGGCCGGCCAGCCCCATCAGCGTGAGCGGGTCGGCGTCCAGCTTCTCGGCCAGGCGGGCGGTCTCGGCCAGGCCGCGGGTGATCAGCGACGCCGTGGTGTTGTCGCCGAAGCCGAGCCCCACGGCCATGCCCACGCAGAGCGCGACGACGTTCTTGTAGGCGCCGCCGAGCTCGCAGCCGAGGACGTCGGTGCTGCGGTAGGGGCGGAACGCCTGGGAGTGGCACAGGTCCTGCAGCCGCTGGGCGACGCTCTCGTCGGCGCACGCGACGACGCTGGCCGCCGGCTCGCGCAGGGCGATCTCGCGGGCGAGGTTGGGCCCGCTGACCACGGCGATGCGCTCGGGACCGGCGCCGGTGACCTCGGCGATCACCTCGCTCATCCGCTTGGTGGTGCCGAGCTCGACGCCCTTCATCAGCGAGACGAACACGGCGTCGGGAGGCAGCACGTCGACCCAGCCGGCGAGGTTCTCGCGCAGCTTCTGCGAGGGCACCGAGAGCACCACGAACTCGGCGCCGGCCACGGCCTCCTCGGGGTCGTGGGTGGCGCGCACCGTGGCGGGAAGCTCGATGCCGGGGAAGTACTCGGTGTTCTCGTGGTGCTCGTTGATCGACTTGCAGACCTCGCTGCGCCGGCCCCAGATCGTCACGTCGTTGCCCGCGTCGGCGAGGACGAGGCTGAACGCCGTCCCCCAGGACCCTGCACCGAACACCGCGACCTTGGTCATGGGCGCTCTCGCTTCCGTTTGTGGGGGTTGCCGATCTCGGTGACCCCCGATGCCTTCGGGTCGAAGCGTACGGCGGGCGCCCGCTCGCCCCGCAGGTCCTCGACGAGTGCGGTGATCGCCGCCATGATCCGGTCGGTCGCCTCGTGCAGCACCTCGTTGGTGACGGGCTTGCCCACCAGGTCGTCGAGGTCGACGGGGTCGCCGACCTTGTACGACACCAGCTTCGCGCGGCACCGGGTGCAGCCGCGCGGAGTACGCCGGCAGCAGGTCCTGGGCCCCCCACTGCCCGATCGGGATCACCGGGCAGCCGGTGGTCAGGGCGATCCGGGCGGCGCCGGTCTTGCCCCGCATGGGCCACCCGTCGGGGTCCTTGGTGATCGTGCCCTCGGGGTAGACGCCGATGCACTCGCCCTGGCGGACCGCCTCGACGGCGGCGTCGAACGCGGTGGCGGCGCCCCCGCTCATCCGCTGGACGGGGATCTGCTTGGCGTCGCGCACGATGTGCTTGACCACCGGGGTCCGGAACAGCGCCTCCTTGGCGAGGTAGCGCACCAGCCGGCCGTGGTCGTAGAGGAACCACCCGAGGGTGAGCGGGTCGAGGTGGGAGACGTGGTTCATCGCGACCACGCAGCCGCCGCGTCGCGGGGATCTTCTCCCCGTCGATCCAGTTGCGACGCGTCATCGCCAGCAGCGGAGGCTTGAGGACGCCGACCACGACGGAGAACGCCCAGCCGCGCTTCTCCTGCAGTTGCGGACCTTCGACACCGACACCCTCCCCTGGTCTCCCGCTCAGTGTGGGCTGAGCCTACTGCCACGGCCGCGCCCGCCCGTGGCAGCACTGCCCCGTCGTACGGCGTGGTGCCTCACCTCGCCGACAGGTCCGCAGCGACGTGCGAGAGGATCGGGACGATGTCCCCCACGTTCGCCCTGCTGGTGCCGGTGAAGACGCTGAGCCGCGCCAAGTCGCGCCTCACCGTGGGCGGCCACGCCGCCCGCGAGTCGCTGATGCGGGCCTTCGCGCTCGACGCGATCACGGCCGCCGCGCAGTGCCCAGCGGTCGGCTCCGTCCACGTCGTCACCGAGGAGCCGGGGTTCGAGGTGGCGGGCGCGACGCGGCTGCCCGACGAGGGTGGGGGCGACCTGAACCGGGCCCTGCACCACGCGTCGCTGCGGGTGCGGCTCGACGCCCCCGCGCTGGCGGTGGCGGCCATGTGCGCCGACCTGCCGTGCCTGCCCCCCTCCGACCTCGCCGCCGCGCTCGGGGCCGGGTTGTCACCACGCTGGTTCGTCGCCGACGCGGCCGGTGTGGGGACCACGCTCCTCGCGGCCGGGCCGGGAGTCGCGCTCGACCCGCACTTCGGTGCCGGTTCCGCCCGTCGGCACGAGGAGTCCGGCGCCGCGGCGGTGCGAGCCGGGGTCCCGACCCTGCGGCTGGACGTCGACACCGCCGACGACCTCGAGCAGGCCACCGCGATGGGCCTCGGTGCCCACACCGCCGAGGCGCTGGACGGGCTGCCCACCGGCCGTTGACGCGACACAGCGGCGGCGACCCGGGTGGGTGACCGCCGCTGCGAGGTGGATCAGGACTTCTTGGCGGTCTTCTTCGCCGGGCTCTTCTTGGCGGTCGACTTCTTCGCCGTCGAGGAGCTCGAGGACTTCTTGGCCGGCGACGACTTCTTCGCCGCGGACGACTCGAGGAGCTCGAGGACTTCTTGGCCGGCGAGGACTTCTTCGCCGTCGAGGAGCTCGAGGACTTCTTGGCCGGCGAGGACTTCTTCGCCGTCGAGCTCGCCGACTTCTTGGCCGTCGAGGACTTCTTGGCCGCCGTCGAGCCCGCGGACTTCTTCGCCGCCGAGGACTTCTTCGCGGTCGAGGAACCGGCCGACTTCGTCGCGGCGGTGGTCTTCTTGGCGGTGGAGGAGCTCGACGCCTTCTTCGCGCCGCCCCCGGCCGCCTTCTTCGCAGCGGCAGCCGTCTTCTTCACCGCGTCACCGGCGGCAGCGGGTGCGGCCAGCGTGAGCTTGGGCAGCTTCTTGGCGCCGGAGACGACGTCCTTGAGCTGGGCGCCGGGCTTGAAGGCGGGCACGGCCTTCTTCTTGGCCTTCATCCGGTCACCGGTGGCGGGGTTGCGCACCCAGCGTGCGTCACGGACCCGCTTCTCGAAGGAGCCGAAGCCGGTGATGGCGACCTTCTCGCCCTTCGCGACCTCGCGGGTGATCGTGTCGAGCACCGAGTCGAGCGCGTGCGCGGCCGCCTTGCGGTTGCCTTCGAAGCGAGCCGCGAGGGTGTCGATCAACTGACTCTTGTTCACAAGCTTCCCTTTCGTGAACGTCGGCCGAGCGCTTTGCTCGACTAATCCCTTTGCACGCTAGGGAAAAGTGAGTCCCACCACAACGGGAACTGCGCGTGTCGCGGCAATGATTGTGCAGAAAGCCCCGTCAGATCAGTGAATTGTGGCCGGTTTCCACGTCGGGCGCTGCTGTTCGTACGCCGCGATGGCGTCGTCGTGGGACAAGGTGATGCCGATGTCGTCGAGCCCCTCGAGCAGGCGCCACCGCGTGTAGTCGTCGATGTCGAAGGAGTCCTCGATCGCATCAGGACCCTCGCCAGCCTTGACGGTTCTCGCCTCGAGGTCGACGGTGACGGTCGCGCCCGGGTGGGTCTCGAGGTGGTCCCACAGCCGCTGCACGACCTTCTCGTCCACCTGCGCGGCCACCAGTCCCGCCTTGCCGGCGTTGCCGCGGAAGATGTCGGCGAAGCGTGGGCTGATCACCGCGCGGAACCCGTAGTTCTGCAGGGCCCACACCGCGTGCTCGCGCGAGGAGCCGGTGCCGAAGTCGGGGCCGGCGACGAGCACCGAGCCGGCGGCGTACTCCGGACGGTTCAGCACGAACGACGGGTCGTTGCGCCAGGCCGCGAACAGCCCGTCCTCGAAGCCCGTGCGCGTCACCCGCTTGAGGTAGACCGCCGGGATGATCTGGTCGGTGTCGACGTTGCTGCGGCGCAGCGGGACCCCGACGCCGGTGTGGGTCGTGAACTTGTCCATGACGGTCAGTCCTCCAGGTCTGCGGGAGAGGAGAGCGTGCCGCGCACGGCGGTCGCGGCGGCCACGGGCACCGAGACCAGGTGCGTGCGACCGCCCTTGCCCTGGCGCCCCTCGAAGTTGCGGTTCGACGTCGAGGCGCTGCGCTCCCCCGGCGTGAGCTGGTCGGGGTTCATGCCCAGGCACATCGAGCAGCCGGCACCGCGCCACTCCCCGCCGGCCTCCTTGAACACGACGTCGAGGCCCTCGTCCTCGGCCTGCATGCGCACGCGCACCGACCCCGGCACGACGAGCAGGCGCGTGTCCTTGTCGACGGTGCGGCCGCGCAGGATCTCGGCGGCCAGGCGCAGGTCCTCGATGCGGCCGTTGGTGCACGAGCCGACGAACACGGTGTCCACCTTGACCTCGCGCATCGGGGTGCCGGGCTCCAGCGCCATGTACTCCAGCGCCTTCTGCGCCGCGACCCGGTCGTCCTCGTCCTCATAGGCGGCCGGGTCGGGGACCGCGGAGCCGAGCGGCACACCCTGCCCCGGGTTGGTCCCCCAGGTGACGAACGGCGTGATCTGCGAGGCGTCGAGCACGATCTCCTTGTCGAACTCGGCGTCCTGGTCGGTGACCAGCGACTTCCAGTGCTCGACCGCGGCGTCCCAGTCCGCGCCCTTCGGCGCCTCGGGACGGCCCTCGATGTAGTCGAAGGTCGTCTGGTCGGGCGCGACGAGACCGGCCTTGGCGCCCCACTCGATGCTCATGTTGCACACGGTCATCCGGCCCTCCATCGAGAGCTCCTCGATCGCCGGGCCGCGGTACTCCACGATGTAGCCCTGTCCCCCGCCGGTGCCCGTCCGGGCGATCAGCGCGAGCACGAGGTCCTTGGCCGTGACGCCCTCGGACAGGCTGCCGTTGACGGTCACAGCCATCGTCTTCGGCCGGGCCTGCATCAGCGTCTGGGTGGCGAGCACGTGCTCCACCTCGGAGGTGCCGATGCCGAAGGCGATCGCACCGAAGGCTCCGTGCGTCGAGGTGTGCGAGTCGCCGCACACGATCGTCATGCCTGGCTGGGTCAGCCCGAGCTGCGGGCCCACGACGTGCACGATGCCCTGCTCGATGTCCCCGAGCGGGTGCAGGCGCACGCCGAACTCCTCGGCGTTGCGACGCAGGGTCTCGACCTGGGTGCGCGAGACGGGGTCCGCGATCGGCTTGTCCCAGTCGACGGTCGGGACGTTGTGGTCCTCGGTCGCCAGCGTGAGGTCGGGCCGGCGTACGGGACGACCTGCGAGCCGCAGGCCGTCGAAGGCCTGCGGCGAGGTCACCTCGTGCAGGAGGTGGAGGTCGATGTAGAGGAGATCGGGCTCGCCCTCGGTGCTGCGGACGACGTGCTCGTCCCAGACCTTCTCCGACAGCGTTCTGCCCATAGCCAATCCCTCTCTCGTTCGTTTCACATGCTGAACGCCTCGAGAACGAGGCGTGAGACCCACCTTACGTTGCATCCCATCTGACGAGACGGCAGTATTACGATATGGACAACTCAAGCGGAGTAGGCGTTCTCGACAAGGCCGCCCTCGTGCTCGCGGCGCTCGAGTCCGGCCCAGCGACCCTCGCCGGCCTGGTGGCCGGCACCGGACTTGCCCGGCCCACCGCCCATCGCCTCGCGGTCGCCCTCGAGCACCACCGGCTGGTCGCGCGCGACATGCAGGGACGGTTCGTGCTCGGCCCCCGGCTGGCCGAGCTCTCGGCCGCGGCAGGCGAGGATCGCCTCCTCGCGACCGCCGGGCCCGTGCTCGCGCGGCTGCGCGACATCACCGGGGAGTCCGCCCAGCTGTGGCGACGCCAGGGCGAGCACCGCGTGTGCGTCGCCGCGGCCGAACGGCCCAGCGGCCTGCGCGACACCATTCCGGTCGGCTCCCAGCTGACGATGCGCGCCGGCTCGGCCGCCCAGGTGCTTCTTGCCTGGGAGGACCCGGAGCGCATGCACCGCGGTCTGCAGAACGCCGCGTTCTCCGCCACCGCCCTGGCCGGCATCCGTCGCCGCGGCTGGGCGCAGTCCATCGGCGAGCGCGAGCAGGGCGTGGCCTCGGTCTCGGCGCCGGTGCGCTCGCCCAGCGGCAAGATCATCGCCGCGGTCTCCGTCTCGGGTCCGCTCGAGCGGCTCTCCCGCCAGCCGGGCCGGATGCACGCCCCCGCCGTGCTCGCGGCCGCCGAGCGCCTGTCGGAGTCGCTGCGCCGGGCCGCCGCCAGCGACTGACCCACGGGGTCTGTCACAGGCGACAAGCAGGCGAACGCCTCCCGGGCGACGCGGTCCTCACTCGCGCTCGGGGTCGTCGGTGGGGTCGAGGAAGACATGTCTCACCTCGGGGTGCGTGGAGCGGACACGCTGCTCCACCTGCTCGGCGTACTGCTCGAGCTCACCGCCGGTCGACTCGTCGTCGAGGTCGACGCGCGCCGCCACCAACACCTCCGTCGGCGACATCCTCATCGTCAGCAGCTCGACGACGCTGTCGATGCCCGGCGACTCGGTGATCGTGCGCGCGATGCCCTCCTGGACGTCGCTCGGAAGTGCCTGGCCGATCAGTGCCCGCTTGTTCTGCTGGCCCAGGGAGTAAGCGACCCCGACCAGCAGCACACCGATGAGGACCGACGCGAGGCCGTCCCAGAACCCCTGCCCGGTGATGTGGTGCAGCGTGATCCCGATCGCGGCCAGCACGATGCCGACCAGTGCTGCGGTGTCCTCGAAGGCCACCGTCTTCGCCGTCGGGTCGGGCGTGATCCGCAGGTGCTCCAGGAACCCGCGATCGAGTCGCTCGGCCTCGCCCCGCAGCTGGCGGACGGCCTTGAGCCACGAGGCGCCCTCGAACAGGAAGGCCAGCGCGAGCACGACGTAGGCGATCGTCAGGCTCCCGAGAGGCTCGGCCCTCAGGATGGCCTTGATGCCCTCGTAGATCGAGTAGCCCGCACCCAGCACGAAGATGCCGACCGCCGCGATCAGCGACCAGAAGTAACGCTCCATCCCGTAGCCGAAGGGGTGCCTGGCGTCAGCCGGCTTGGTGCTGCGCTTGAGCGCGGTCATCAGGAACACCTGGTTGAGCGTGTCGGCGAACGAGTGGGCGGCCTCCGCCAGCATGGCGGTCGATCCCGAGGCCAGCCCCCCGACCAGCTTGGCGATGGCGATGGCGAGGTTGGCGGCTCCGGCGAGGATGACCGTCCCGGTCGACTCCTCACCACCGCCGTCTGCCACGACGCCAGCCAATCAGGCGCGGGCCGGGCCGGGGAAGGGGGCGCCATGGCGAGACCTTCAGCGGGGCGGCGCCCGACCCGGCGGGCACGGGCTTCAGAAGAGGGCGTCCTGCTCCAGGCCGAGCAGCAGCTGCTTGCGCTCCAGGCCGCCCGCGTAGCCGGTGAGGGTGCCGTTGGCGCCGATCACCCGGTGGCACGGGACCACGATCGGGATCGGGTTGCGCCCGTTGGCCAGCCCCACGGCGCGAGAGGCCGCGTTGGTCATCCCGAGCCGGCGGGCGATCTCGCCGTACGACGCGGTCTCGCCGTAGCCGATCAGCCGCAGCTGGTCCCACACCCGCTGCTGGAACGCGCTCCCGACCGGTGCGAGCGGCAGGTCGAACTCCTTCAGCTCGCGCGCGAAGTACGCCGTCAGCTGGTCGACCGCGCTGCGCAGCAGTGGGTCGGTGTCGCTGCGCTCCCCCAGCGGGGCGCCGGCCGGGGAGGGCCGGAACGGGCTGAACTCGATGGCGGTGATGCTGCCCGCACGCGCCACCACTCGCAGGTCACCCACCGGTGACTCCGTCACGGTCCACATCGCCATCTCCACGCTCGTCGTCGTCACCCTAGGCCTCCTTGACATCGTCCAGCACCACCGACCACAGCCGCAGCAGCGCGTAGGAGCGCCACGGCCGCCAGCCCTCGCTGCGGGCCGCCAGGTCGTCGATCCCCAGCCGGGTCGCGGCGTTGCGCACGCCGAGGTCGGTGGGGAGGAACACGTCGGGGTCGCCGAGCGCCCGCATCGCGACGTAGTCGGCAGTCCACGGCCCGATCCCGGGCAGCGCCAGCAGCGCCTCCCTGGCCTCCGCCCGGTCGGCGCTGCGGTCCAGCCGGACCTCGCCGTCGGCGAGCGCGGTGGTCAGCGCGACCAGCGCCCGGGCACGCGACCGGGGCATCGGGAAGGCGTCCGGGCCGGCCTCCGCCAAGGCCGCGGCCGTCGGGAACAGGTGCGTCACCTCGTGGCCGCCCTCGAGCTCGAGCGGGTCGCCGTGCCGGGCGACCAGGCCCGCGGTCGTGGTGCGGGCCGCGGCCACGCTGACCTGCTGGCCGACGACCGTCTGCACCGCCACCTCGGCCCCGTCGAGCTGGCCCGGCACCCGCAGTCCGGGCCGCTGTGCCACCAGGGGCGCGAGGAACGGGTCCTCGGCGAGGGCCCCGTCGACCGCGACCGGGTCGCTGTCGGCATCGAGCAGGCGGCGGGTGCGCTCCAGGGCCGGGGCAAGGTCCCGGGCGTCGGCGAGTGTGAAGGTGCACGGGACCTGTCCGGGGGTCGCACCCGACAGGTCGACCCGCACCACGCCGGGGCCGTGCGGCAGTCTCAGGGACCGCTCGTACCAGCCGGGCCCGCTGGCCTCGATCCCGCGCACGGCGTGCACCGCGAGGAAGTGGTGCAGCTCGGCGGCGGCGAACGGCTGCCGTACGGCGACGCGCGTGTGCACCACCCCCGCCCGGAAGCGCTCGGTCGCTCTACGGGAGCCGGCCCCGGCGCGCAGCTGGCTCGGTGTGGCGGCGTACACCTCCCGGATCGTGTCGTTGAACTGGCGCACGCTGGCGAAGCCCGCGGCGAAGGCGATGTCGGCCAGGCCCAGGTCGGTCGTCTCGATCAGCACGCGGGCGGCCTGTGCCCGGCGCGACCGGGCGAGGGCCAGCGGGCCGGCGCCGTACTGCCGGGTGACCACGCGGTTGAGCTGGCGGGTGGAGTACCCGAGGGTGCGGGCGAGGCCGTCCACGCCCTCGCGCTCCACCACGCCGTCGGAGACCAGCCGCATCGCCCGCGCCGCCACGTCGGCGGCGACGTCCCACTCCGGGGACCCCGGGGTGGCGTCGGGCAGGCAGCGACGACAGGCGCGGAAGCCTGCAGACTGGGCCGCTGCGGCCGTGTGGAAGAAGGAGACGTTGTGTCGCCGCGGGGTGATCGCCGGGCACGACGGACGGCAGTAGATGCCGGTGGTGCGCACGGCGGTGTAGAACATCCCGTCGAAGCGACGGTCCCGTCCCTTCACCGCGCGGTAGCACACGTCGTGGTCGAGCTCCATGGCTCCAGTCTCCCGCCCGACGGGCACCGGTGCTAGCGGGAATCGGACGGCATGCGCTCAGCCCGGCGGGCGGGATCCCGCCGACGAGTTGGGGCAGAACGCCTCAGTCCGGCTCTCCCGCCCTGACCAGGCCCGACTCGTAGGCCAGCACGGCCAGCTGAACCCGGTCCCGCATGCCGAGCTTGGTGAGCAGCCGGGACACGTAGGTCTTCACGGTGGCCTCGCTGAGGAACAGCCGCCCGGCGATGTCGGCGTTGGAGAGCCCGCGCGCGATCAGCCGGAGCACCTCGGTCTCGCGGCCGGTGACCCCGGTGAGCGCCACCTTCGGGGAGACGGCAGCGGCGTACCTGGCCAGGAGACGACTCGTCACCTTCGGCGCCAGCATCGCCTCACCTCCGGCGACGACCTCGACGGCGCGCACCAGGTCGGGCGGGGAGATGTCCTTGAGCAGGAACCCGGAGGCCCCGGCCCGGACAGCGTCGTAGACGTATTCGTCGAGGTCGAAGGTGGTCAACGCGAGCACGCGCACGGCTGGCGCGCGGGCGACGATGCGCCGGGTGGCCTCGATGCCGTCCAGCCGCGGCATCCGCACGTCCATCAGCACCACGTCGGGCAGCAGCGTGAGCGCGCGCTCGACAGCCTCGACGCCGTCGCCCGCGTCACCGACCACCTCGTGACCGCCCTGTTCGAGGATCATCCGGAACCCGGTCCGCAACAGGGCCTGGTCGTCGACCACCAGCACCCTGCTCATGCAGGCTCCAGCGGCAGTGCCGCCTCGACCGCGAAGCCGCGGCCGGGAACTGCGCCGGCGGCCAGTCGACCGCCGTACAGGTGCACTCGTTCGCGCATGCCGATGAGTCCGTGCCCGGAACCGGCGGTGGTGCCGTCGGGCCTCCCGTCGTCGCGGACCTCGATGAGCAGCTCGTCCCCCGCGAAGCGCAACCGGACGGAGACTTCGCTGAGCGAGCGCGCGTGCCGGCGGGCGTTGGTCAGGGCCTCCTGCACGATCCGGTACGCCGTCAGCTCCATGCCTGCGGGCAGCTCGCGCGGAGGGCCCATCACCTCCAGCGTGACCGGGAGTCCCGCCTCCCGGGCCTCGTCCACCAGCAGCCCAAGTGCGGCCAGCCCGGGCTGCGGCGTCCGGGAGACCTGCTCGTCGGGGTCGCGCAACATGGTGACCAGTCGTCGCATCTCCGCGAGGGCTCCCTGCCCCGTCTGGCGGATCGACCCGAGCGACCGGCGGGCCTCTGCGGGGAGGCCCGGAACGCCCTCGGCCGCCCCGGCCGTCACCACCATCAGGGTCATCGCGTGGGCCACCACGTCGTGGAGCTCGCGAGCGATCTGGGCGCGCTCCGCCGCCAGTGCGGCCGACGCCTCTGCCTCGGCGGTGACCGCTCGGTGACGAGCCTCCTCCGCGCGCCGGGCAGTGATGCGCTGCCACGAGCCGAGCACGTAGCTCACGCTCAGCACGCCCCAGTGGAAGATCATCTCGGACGCGCCACCGAGCTCGGGGATCGTGAGGTCGCCGTAGACCATCGTGGCAGCGATGATCGCGCCGCCGAGATAGGGCTCTCGCCCACGCCCGTACCGTGCCACCGCGAAGGTGAGCAGCAGCAACGGCACGAGCTGCCCGTTGAAGAGCAGGTACGCGACCCCGGCGGCGTGGAAGGCGGCCATGGCGGCACAGGCCACGGCCGCGGCGACCACCGGGTGCGGACGTCGCCACCAGAGCGCCCCGGCCATGATCAGCACCTGCAACGTGGACCATCCGGGGTCGCCGTTTCCGGAACGCGACGCGAATGGCACCCAGATCTCGGCGAGCCCGGCTGCAAGTACGACCAGGACCAGCGCCCCGTCGACCACTCGCGTCCACCAACGCTCCATGGCGTCAACCGTAGGGATCTTTGCGGCCCCGCGACGTCATTCCACGGATGACACCGTTGCCCTCCACGGACGGACGACGCCGACGGCTCAGTGGTCGTGCACTGGTGGCATGAACCGACACCTTCGCACCCTCGTTGCGGTGTGCCTCGTCACCACCGCCGCCATGTCACTCGTCTGGACCCTGCTCGCTCCCGAGTTCCACAGCGATCCGGGCGACCAGCTCAGCGCCCTGGCCGACGCCGGCTCGGCGGCCTCGATCAGCGCGATGGCCTTCGTCCTCAGCCAGCTCCCGTTCGCGGTCGGCATGGTGGGACTGGCTGTGTGGCTGCGGCCGTTCAGCCCGCGACTCGCCACTGCCGGGGGCGTCCTGACGGGTCTCGGCGCCTTCGGGCACGCCGTGGTCGGCGGGACGACCATCATGCAGCTCGAGATGGCCGGCACAACGCAGCACCGAGAGGCGTACGCTGCCCTGCTCGGGGACATCATGGACTCGCCCTGGATGCTGCCGTTCTTCGCCTGCGGTCTGCTCGGCACCGTCCTGGGCGTGCTGTTCCTGGCGATCGCCCACTTCCGCAGCCGGCTGCAGCCCCGCTGGGTCGGTCCGGCCCTGTGGGCCTTCCTGCTGCTCGAGTTCATCGGGTCCAACCTCAGCGAGTGGGCGTCCTCCCTCGCCGGCATGCTCTACCTGGCAGCCCTGGTGGCGTTGGCCTCCTCCCTCCGGGCCGGGCAGGACGCGGCGCGGGAGGAGCGAGTCCCGAGCTCGGTGTCCTAGCCGCCCCGGCTGCGGGGCGAGGACGCGAAACCACGACAGCCCGGCCGCGAGGAGCGGACCGGGCTGCTGGTGGTGGTACCCCCGACGGCCGCGTAGCGTGAGCCGCGGCCTCCTCGTCGACCGCGGCGACCTCCCTGGTCTGCATCGTGTCCTGACCGGCCTCGACCGCGACTCCATCGATATGCGCGAGGTCTCCCCCATGGGCGGCCTGCTACACGCAGGAGCAGCGCTCCGAAGCGATGGTCGGGGCAAGCTGATGCGACGCCATCAGCTGGAGCACGCAATCCGGACCGCCTGCCAGATCATCGAGCACTCAGAGGTGATCGTCGTCGGCTCGCAGGCGATCCTCGGGACCTACGATGAGTCGCAACTCCCTGCCGCGGCGACAATGTCGATCGAAGTGGACATCCTTCCGATCGCCGACACCCAACGCTGAGACGGCACGCGCCTTGCTGATCTCATCGAAGGCGTGGCAGGAGAGAGTTCTCGTGCTTCGAGGAGCTCCACGGCTTCAGCATCGACGGAGTAGACCTCGACACCGCCGTCCTGCCTGAAGGATGGCGTGACCGCCTGGTCAGGGTGCAGAACGCGAATACGGCCGCGGCCGCGGGATCGCGCGGTCATGCCGCGAGTCGGGGGGCACCAACCTGCGTCACACCGCCGCCTGCGGCGTACCTCGAAGCGCACTCAACTGCTTGTTATGCCGGTGATCCATCGGGACATTTCGAGGAGCCGGTGTGGCTGCCGGACGAGGTCCCGGCTGCGCCACTGCCAGCCCTGTGCCTGCGGCAGGTGAGATGGCAATGCCCCTCGATGACGTGCAGCACCCCGCTGAGATCGAGGCGAGAAACCGGACAGACCGGGCGCGTCGTGCCACGATGTCGGCATCAGTTCACATGTCTCGGGAAGGTGGCCGGTGGACAGCAGCGCGCCGCGCTCGGAGACCGAGCGCGAGCTGGCGGAGAGCAAGGAGCGGTACCGCTCGCTGTTCGCCTACAGCCCTCACGCCGCGTTCTCCCTCGACCTCGACGGCACCTTCGTCGACGCGAATGCCGTGGCCCAGGAGCTGAGCGGCTACACGCTCGAGGAGTTCACTGCCGTCGACTTCACCCACCTGCTGGTGCCCGAGGACGTCGGTCGCGCCGTGGCCGCGTTCGAGGGCGCTCTGCACCGGCAGCCACAGAAGCTGCAGGCGACCATGCTGACCAAGGACGGCCGGCGCATGGAGCTCAACCTCGCCACCGTCCCGGTCGTCGTCGACGACGAGGTGATCGGCGTGCACGGCACGGCGGAAGACATGACGAAGGAGAACGCGTTATTGCGCGACCTCGAGTGTGCTCGGCGAGCCGCGGAGGACGCCAACGCCGCCAAGTCGATGTTCCTGGCCAACATGTCCCATGAGGTGCGCACGCCGCTGACCAGCGTGCTCGGCGCCGGCGAGATGCTCGCGGAGGGCGACCTCGACCCGGGACAGCGCTACCTGGTGGAGGTCGTACGCCGCTCTGGTGAGCGGCTGCTCCGGCTGGTCAACGACATCCTCGACGTCTCCCGCCTCGAGGTCGGGCGCCTCGAGATGGACGTGGCGACCTTCGACGTCCGGGCTCTCGTGGACGACGCGCTCGGCTGGGGCCGCCCCTTCGCCGCGCGCGAGCACCTCGAGCTGTCGTCCGTGATCGCCGACGAGGTGCCGTCCGTGCTCCTTGGCGACTCCTTCCGGATCACACAGGTCCTGACCAACCTGATCGGCAACGCCCTGAAGTTCACCGACCGCGGTCTCGTGCGGGTGCGGGTCGACCTCGAGAGCGTCGACGGCGACACCCACCGGCTGCGGCTCGCGGTCGAGGACTCCGGCATCGGCATCCCTGACGAGCAACTGCATCTGCTCTTCGAGTCCTTCACCCAGGCCGACAGCTCGACCACACGCCGGTACGGCGGCGCTGGACTCGGCTTGGCCATCTGCCGTGAGCTCGTCGCGCTGATGAGCGGCACCATCGAGGCCAGCAGCGTCCCAGGCGAGGGCAGCACGTTCACCGTCGTGCTGCCGCTGACGTCGCCATCTTCCGAGCTGGTCCGCCGATTACGCCCGCTCCGGCACGAGGACCTCACCGTCGCCGACGGCTCCCGCCCCTGACTCGCGCTCGGACGCCTCGGCGATGGCAAAGAACGCCCGACCCAGCTCCGAAACTCCCCATGCCAGCACTGGCGCACTGATCGCCATCGTGACGATGTACCAGAAGACCGGAAACTCGGCGTCCGGCTGAGTGGCTGGTGCGAAGTAGACGGCCACTGGGTCCGGCAATACAGCGAAGGCGCACACAAGGGTTACTACGAACACCACGACAACGACCAGCAATGGCAACTTGGAGGTTCGTTTCGGCACCGCGAGAGCGTGACAGAGAACCGTCGCTCGCATGCCTGCAATCTGCAGTTGTACGACCGGATCCGCAGCATTGACTTCCCTTGCATCAGAGCTCAGGTTCCTGAGGCCATGTAGGCCGCGAGGTGTGATGCCCAGCCAGGTTGTCAAACCTGGTGATGGGTGCGGCTTTTCCGATTGCTGAGTGGGGCCGGTGGTGGTTGTAGGTGTGGACCCATGCTGGCAGAGCTGCGAGCCGGGCTGACTCGGAGTTGTAGAACTTCTTGAATGCCCAGCCTTCGGCCAGGGTGCGGTGGAAGCGTTCGATCTTGCCGTTGGTCTGTGGCCGGTAGGGCCGGGTCTTCTTCACGCTGATGCCGAGGTCTGCGCAGGTGTCGTGCCAGAAGTGGGACTTGTAGGCGCTGCCGTTGTCGGACAGGACACGTTGGACGACCACGCCGCGGTCGGCGAACCAGGCGACCGCGTTGCGCAGGACGTCGGTGGCAGCTTCTTTCGTCTCGTCGTCGCGAGCCTCCACGTAGGCGACCCGGGAGTGGTCGTCGATCACGGTGTGCAGGTAGCAGGTTCCGATCAGGGCGTGGTGGTACTTGTTGCGGGGTTTGTCGGTCGTCGCGGCGCGATTGCGAAGCCCCTGTTGCCGGCCGACGTAGCGCCACCCGCCGCCGTCGGGGACCCTGCCGAGCTTCTTCACGTCGACGTGGATCAGGTCGCCGGGACGCTCGTGTTCGTAGCGGCGGATCGGCTCGCCGGTGGCACGGTCGAGGTGAGTCACCCGGTTGACCCGGCAGCGGACCAGCACCGCGTGCACCGTCGAGGCCTGCATCCCCAGCCGATCGCCGATCTCGACCGGCCCCAGTCGCTGCTTCCAGCGCAGGTGCACGATCTTGCGCACCACCGGCGCCGAAGTGCGGTTCGGCTGCCGGTGCGGCGCCGAGGATCCGCTTCGGCGAGATGGCCGCTCTCCGCGTCGCCCGACTCGACCTGCGCCGCAACCGCGCGGTGATCGTCGAGTCGGTCACGCCCGTGCAGGGTCTGGGCCTGGTCTGGGGCACCACCAAGACCCACCAGCGCCGCGAGGTGCCGATCCCCCGGTTCCTCGCCGCCGAGCTCGCCGAGCACATCAAGGGCAAGCAGGCAGACGACCTGGTCTTCGCCGGCATCCGGAACGGCCAGCCTTTACGGGTCAGCACCTTCCGGACGGCGTTCAGCGCAGCTGCGAGGGCGATCGGCGTCCCCGACCTGCACCCGCACCAGCTCCGGCACACCGCAGCCAGTTTGGCGATCGCCAGTGGCGCCGACGTCAAGGTCGTCCAGCAGATGCTCGGGCACAGCTCAGCGACGATGACGCTGGACACCTACGGCCACCTCTTCGAGGACCGGCTCGACGAGGTCGGCGACGCGATGGACCGCGCCCGGAAGGCCGCCCAACAGCGCCGCAACGGCCTGGGGGCGTTGCCCCGTGTTGCCCCAGTGTTGCCCGAGCCCGATTCGGCGGGGAACGGAGAAGCGGCCCCTCCCAGCGTTTCCGCTGGTCAGGACCGCTTTTCCGACTTGTACCCCCGACGGGATTCGAACCCGCGCTACCGCCTTGAGAGGGCGGCGTGCTAGGCCACTACACAACGGGGGCCTGAGGTGGAGCTGAAGGTCTTGCAGAGGTCTTGCTGAGGCGGACGAGACTCTAGCCTTCGCGCTGCTGATGAGCCAAATCGTCGTACTCGCTGGGGTACTAGGACTCGAACCTAGACTAACTGGACCAGAACCAGTCGGGCTGCCAATTACCCCATACCCCATGGGATTCGGCCCGCCCGATCTCCCGGGCGAACCGAGGGTCAAAGATACACAAACGGCGACTCGCCCACCAATCGGGCCGGTGTGACCTGCGTCGGTGGCGGGCGCCTGCCCTCGTCAGCCGGCCGGGACCGCGGCCTGCTCCGGCGGCGTGGTCCGGTTGCGCAGGCCCATGCGCCGGGCCACGACCAGCACCAGGAGCAGGTAGACGCCGTTCTGCGCCACGGTGACCGGGAGCTGCCACCAGGAGACCTCAGTGACCTGGAGGGCGCCGGAGAGGTCGCCGAAGAAGATCGCGATCCCGAAGGCGACCAGGTTGTTCAAGATGTGCAGCGCGATGCCGGCCTCGAGGCCGCCGAGGAGGATGACGGTCAGCCCGGCCATCAGGCCGAAGGCGAACCGGTCGAAGAACAGCGGGAAGTTCTGCGTGCCGTGGGCCAGCGCGAACAGCCCGGAGGTCACCAGCAGCGCTGCGACGCGGGACCGCGTCAGCGACCCGAAGGCCTGCATCAGGTAGCCGCGGAAGGCGTACTCCTCCCCCAGCGCCTGCAACGGCGTGGTCAGCAGGATGACGATGCCGGTGGCGATGAGCGTGCCCGTCAGGCGGTTGGGCTCGCCGGTCACGTCGTTCGGGTTCTCCGGGAGCAGCAGGCTGACGCCGACCGAGGCCAGCAGCGCGACCACGGAGAGACCGAAGCAGGCGAAGAAGAACCTCCAGCGCATCCCCGGCAGCACCGAGGAGAGCCACCGCGGCCGCAGTCGGTGCACGAACCGCATGATGCCCATGCTCACCAGGACCAGCGAGGCCAGGCTCAGGTTGAGGTAGAGCATCGAGGCCGGGGTGACGTCGTCGAGGCTGAGCGCCGCCACGAACCGGTCGAGGTAGGGGCCGGCGCCGCCCTCGAGGGCCACGGCGATGGCCATCACGGGCAGCAGCAGCACCGGCGCGATGATCATGCCGCCGATCACGAGCAGCAGGATGCCGACGACCGGCTTCCACCACGCGTAGTCCCAGGTGCGCAGCATCATCGGGTAGCTGCGCGGCTCCGGGTGGGGGTGCGCCCGCATCTCCGGTCGCCACTGCGTGGGGGCGCCGGGGGGCAGATCCCCTGGAGCACCGGGGGCGGGCGCGGGGGCGCCGGGGTACGGTCCGCCGGGCTGATGGCCACCGGGGTAGGGCGCGCCGGGTGTCTGCGGGCCCGGGCCCGGGGGGCCCGGGTAGGACATCAGGCCCTCCCCGCGGCGGCGGGCGTCGCGTCGAGCCGGGCCAGCGTCTCCTCGCGCCCGAGCAGCTCCAGCGACTCGAAGAGCGGGGGCGAGACGCGACGACCGGTGACGGCGACGCGGACCGGCCCGAAGGCGTGGCGCGGCTTGAGCCCGAGCCCCTCGACCAGCGCCGCGCGCAGGGCCTGGTCGATCGCGTCGGTGGTCCAGTCGGCGAGCCCGGCCAGGGCCTCGCGCGCCGTGGAGACGACCCGGAGGCCGTCCTCGTCGAGGACCTTGGCCACGTCGGCCTCGTCGTAGGCGACGCGGTCGACGAAGAGGAAGCCGAGCATGTCGACCGACTCACCGAGCGTGCCCATCCGCTCGTGCACCAGCGGCATCGCCCGCGCCAGCAGGTTGAGCTGCTCCGGGGTCGGCTCGTCGGCGAGGAGGCCCGCGCGCTGCAGGAACGGTACGACGCGGCGGCCCATGTCCTCGACGCCGATCATCCGCATGTGCGCGGCATTGATCGCCTCGCACTTCTTGGGGTCGAAGCGCGCCGGGTTGGGATTGACCCGCCGGATGTCGAAGACCTCGGCCATCTCCTGCATGGTGAACACGTCGCGGTCCTCGGAGATCCCCCAGCCGAGCAGCGCGAGGTAGTTCAGCAGGCCCTCGGGCAGGAAGCCGCGCTCGACGTACTCGCTCAGGCCGGAGCCGGCGTCACGCTTGGAGAGGCGCTTGTTGCCCTCCCCCATCACGATCGGGAGGTGCCCGAAGCGGGGTGCGCCGGAGCCGATGCCGATCGCCTCGAGCGCCTCGTAGAGCGCGATCTGGCGGGGGGTCGAGGAGAGCAGGTCCTCGCCGCGCAGGACGTGGGTCACCGCCATCAGCGCGTCGTCGACCGGGTTGACCAGCGTGTAGAGCGGGTCACCGTTGGCGCGCACGATCGCGAAGTCGGGGACGTGCTCGGGCTGGAAGGTGACCGTGCCGCGCACGAGGTCGTCGAAGCTGATCGGCCGGTCGGGCATCCGCAGGCGGGTGACCGAGACCCGCCCTTCGGCCTCGAAGGCGGCGCGCTGCTCGGCGGTGAGGTCGCGGCAGTGGCCGTCGTACCCCTGCACCTTGGAGCCGGAGGCCTTGCGCCGGGCGTCGACCTCCTCGGGGCGGCAGAAGCAGTCGTACGCCGAGCCGGCCTCGCGGAGCCGGGTCACGACGTCGCGGTAGATGTCGAAGCGCTCGGACTGCTTGTAGGGCCCGTGCTCGCCGCCCACCTCGGGACCCTCGTCCCAGTCGATGCCGAGCCAGCGCAGCGAGTCGATCACCGAGGCGTAGCCCTCGGGGGTGTTGCGCGCGAGGTCGGTGTCCTCGATGCGCAGCACGAGCGTGCCGCCGTAGTGGCGGGCGAAGGCCCAGTTGAACAACGCCGAGCGCACGTTGCCGACGTGCAGGTTGCCGGTCGGCGAGGGTGGGAACCGCACCCGGACCTGCTCCGGCGCGAGGCCGCCCAGCACCGGGTCGGTCGAGCCGTCCACGCCTGTCATCGAGACACCACCTTGTTGGTCAGGTTGCCGATGCCGGAGATCGAGATCTCGACCTCGTCGCCGGGGTCCATGGGACCGACGCCCTCGGGGGTGCCGGTGAGGATGACGTCGCCGGGCAGCAGCGTCATCACGCTGGTCACGTAGGCGATCAGCGTCGGGACGTCGAAGATCAGGTCGGAGGTGCGTCCGTCCTGCCGGACCTCGCCGTTGAGGAAGGTCTGCACGCGCAGGTCGCTGACGTCGAGCTCGGTCTCGATCCAGGGACCGAGCGGGCAGAAGGAGTCGAAGCCCTTGGCGCGGGTGAACTGGCCGTCGCGGCGCTGCAGGTCGCGGGCGGTCACGTCGTTGCCGATCGTGTAGCCGTGGATGACGTCGGCGACCTTCTCGCGAGGCACGTCGCGGCAGATGCGGCCGATGACCACGGCGAGCTCGCCCTCGAAGTGCACCTCCTCGCTCTGGCGCGGATAGAAGATCGGGTCGCCGGGACCGACCACCGAGGTGTTCGGCTTGAGGAACATCAGCGGCTCCTCCGGCACCTCCCCGCCCATCTCCGCGGCGTGGGCGGCGTAGTTGCGGCCGATCCCCACCACCTTGCTGCGCGGCAGCACCGGCGACAGCAGCCGGGCGTCGGCCAGCCGCAGCTGCTCGTCGGTGGGCTGGAGACCCACGTAGAGCGGGTCGCCCGCGAGGGCGGTGATCAGGGAGTCGTCGTCGGGGATCCCGAACTCGTCGACGTCTCCGGTGACGATGCCGTACCGGGGGTCCTCACCGGTGGTGAACCTTGCGATGCGCACCAGCAGAGCCTAGGTGGCGCGTGTTCGGCGTGTCGAAACCGGTCGGGCGGAGCTGTGGACACCTCCGGTGGTCGAGCCTGTCGAGACCACCTACCCTCCACGTGTGCCCACCCTGACCCGCGACCTCTGGCACGCCCGCGCCGAGGCCCACGCCACGCGGATGGACACCTGGGTCCGACCCCACCTGGAGCGCCGGCGTCGCGGCGTACGCCACCCGGTGCACGACTTCCTGTTCACCTACTACTCCCACAGCCCCGCGGCCCTGCGCCGCTGGCACCCGGGCTGGGGGGTCACGCTGCTGGACGCGCCGGAGTACGCCGACCGGAAGGGGTACACCGACCGGACCGGATACTCCGCGACGTTCCGCAGGTCGTCCACCGCCAATTCACCTGCGGAACGTCACGGACTATCCGTCTCGACGGACCACCTGCGTTCCCAGCTGCCGCTGGTGGAGTCGATCCGGCGCCTGCTGGTGGCCACGGCGGGGCGTACGCCGACGCTGGGCTGCTTCGGGCTGCACGAGTGGGCGATGGTGCACCGGACCGGCGGCACCCCCGACGGGGTCCGGCACGACTGGCCGCTGCGCCTGGGCCACGACGGCACGGACGAGGTCGTCGAGCGGCACCGGATCACGTGCTCGCACTTCGACGCGTTCCGCTTCTTCACGCCCACCGCGCGTCCGCTGAACACCCTGCAGCCGGGCCGCGACGACCGGGAGGCGTTCGAGCAGCCGGGCTGCCTGCACGCCGGGATGGACCTCTACAAGCACGCCTTCCGGCTCTCCCCGCTGGTGGCCTCCGAGCTCGTCGGCGACTGCTTCGAGCTTGCCTGGGACATCCGCGAGCTCGACATGCGCGCCTCGCCGTACGACTTCAGCGGCCTGGGCCTCGAGCCCGTCCGCATCGAGACACCCGCCGGCAAGCAGGAGTACGTCGCCGCCCAGCGCGCGTTCGCCGAGCGCGGCGCTCCACTGCGCCAGCGCCTGATCGAGGCGTGCGACGGGCTGCTGCGCGCGGCGGAGAACGCAGCGGCCCGAGGGGGCTGTCCGCCGCACCCGCTTGCTCGCACCCGGACGTGCGAATGTGCCTGAAGGGCCGCCTGCCCGCTCCACCCGGCCCGCGCAACACATTCGCATGTCCGGCTACCACCGTCGTAGCCTCACCGACATGCCGAACCCCACTGATGCCGAGCTGGTGGGCCGCTTCATCAAGAACGGCCGGCTGGTGATCTGGCCGAGCAAGCGCGCGAAGCTGCTGCCCGTTCTCGACCACGTCGCCCAGGACTTCGAGCCGGGGCGGACCTACCCGGAGGCCGAGGTCAACGAGGTGCTGGGGCGCTACAACGACGACTACGCGGCGCTGCGGCGCTACCTCGTCGACGAGGGGTTCCTGAGCCGCGAGGGCGGCGTCTACTGGCGCTCGGGCGGGACCGTCGAGGTCTGAGTCACCAGCACGGCGGGTGGCGTCCCGCCCACGGCGCGGCCGCCTCGACCTGCGCGGCCAGCGACAGGAGCGTCGCCTCCTCGCCCGGCGCCGCCGCGAGCATCACGCCCACCGGCAGGCCGTCGTCGGTCTGGTGCAGCGGCAGGGAGACGGCCGGGCTGCCGGTGACGTTCCAGAGCGAGGTGTACGGCGTGAACCGCTTCTGCGCCTCGAAGTCCGCGGCCGGGTCGGCGTCGTCCCGAAGCGCTCCGACCGGCAGCGGTGGGACGGCCAAGGTGGGGGTCAGCACGACGTCGAAGTCGGCGACCGCCGCGAGCACCGACGCGGCGGCCTGTCGCAGCTGGGCGATCGCCAGGCCGAACTGGGGCCCGCTCACGGCCATGCCGATCCCGCCGAGCCAGGTGTTGTAGGGGCTCACCCGCGCGCGTTCGGCGTCCGGGAGCAGCTCCAGCGACTGCCCGGTGAGCACCGCCCAGACCTTCTCGAACACCGGCACCGCGTCGCGTGAGAGGGGTACGCCGACGTCGACGACCTCGTGGCCGAGCGACTCCAGCAGCTGGCTGGTCCGCTCCCACGCCGCCAGGCACGCGGGGTCGACCTCGGCGTCGGCGATCACCGGCTCGCTGAACCGGGCCACCCGCAGGCGGCCGGGCTCGCGGTCGCAGGCCTGCAGGTACGGCTCGGTGCCGGCCGGCGCCCAGTAGGGGTCGCCGACCGCGCGGCCGGCCATCACGTCGAGGAACGCCGCCGCGTCGCGCACCGTCCGGGTGAGCGGGCCGTTGGTGGCCAGGCCGACCGGGTCGCCGTACGTCGGGGCGCCGGAGATCCGGCCGCGCGACGGCTTCAGCCCGACGATCCCGCAGCAGCTCGCCGGGATCCGGATCGAGCCGGCGCCGTCGGAGCCCTGTGCGAGCGGGACCAGCCCGGCAGCGACGGCCGCCGCCGCTCCCCCGCTGGAGCCGCCGGCCATCCGGGTCGTGTCCCACGGCGTCACCGCCGGCGGCGCCCCCTCGGGCTCGGTGTAGCAGCCCGACCCGAACTCCGGGGTCGAGGTCTTGCCCAGGCTCACCATGCCGGCGGCGGCGATCCGCGCCACGACCTCGTCGTCGGCATCCGGCACGTTGTCGGCGAAGACCGGCGACCCGAAGCTGGTGCGCACGCCGGCGGTCAGGTTGAGGTCCTTGATGGCGGTGGGTACGCCGGCCAGGGGTCCGTTCGCATGGGCAGCGCGAGCCTGCTCACGGGCCCGGTCGCCGGTCACCGTGACGAAGGCGCCCAGCTCCTCGGCGTACGTCCCGATCCGCTGCAGGTAGTGCTCGACCAGCTCGGGCGAGGACACCTCCCCCGCCCGGATGGCCGCCCCCTGCTCGAGCGCGGTCAGGTCGTGCAGCTCACTCATGGGCGCGACGCTACCCCCGGGGCCGCAGGTCCCACTGGTCACAGGTTTCCCACGGTCCCGTGGGATCCCGTCACTTTCCGCGCGTTGCAACGGACGGGAAGTGAGGCTTTCCCACGGTCCCGTGGGAAACCGCAGGTGAACCCGGGAAACCGCGAGCCTCAGGCGCCGTGCCGGCGCAGCCCGAACGTCAGGCTGTCGAGCAGGGCGCGCCAGGAGGCCTCGATGACGTTGTGGCCGACGCCGACGGTGACCCAGGAGCGCTGGCCGTCGGAGGTCTCGATCAGCACGCGGGTGACCGCGTCGGTGCCGTGGCCCTGGTCGACGATGCGCACCTTGTAGTCGATCAGCTCGAACTTCACGATCTCGGGGTACAGCTGCTCGATGGCCTGCCGCAGCGCGTGGTCGAGGGCGTTCACCGGGCCGTTGCCCTCGCCGACGGTGACGATGCGGGCGCCGCCGGCGAGCAGCTTGACCGTCGCCTCGGAGATCGCCTCGTCGCCGGGGCGGGTCTCGGTGATCACCCGCCACGACTCGACGTCGAAGTACGACGGACGACCGCCCTCGACCTCCTCGAGGAGCAGCAGCTCGAAGGAGGCGTCGGCTGCCTCGAAGGTGTAGCCGCGCGCCTCCAGCTCCTTGACCCGTGCGGTGACCCGCTTGACCAGCTCGGGGTCCAGCTCGAAGCCGAGCTCGCGGCCCTTGAGCTCGATGGAGGCGCGGCCGGCCATGTCCGAGACCAGCAGCCGCATGTCGTTGCCGACCTCGGCGGGGTCCAGGTGCTGGTAGAGGTTCGGGTCGACCTTGATCGCGCTCGCGTGCAGGCCGGCCTTGTGGGTGAACGCCGAGACGCCGACGTAGGGCTGGCGCGAGGCGGGCGGGAAGTTCGTGACGTCGGCGACCGCGTGCGCGACCCGGGTGGCCTCGCGCAGCAGGCCGGGAGGCAGCACCGGCCGGTCGAGCTTGAGCTCGAGGTTGGCCACCACGGTGACCAGGTCGGCGTTGCCGGTGCGCTCGCCGTACCCGTTCAGCGTGCCCTGCACGTGCGTGGCGCCCGCCTCGACCGCGGAGAGGGTGTTGGCCACCGCGCAGCCGGTGTCGTTGTGGCAGTGGATCCCCACCCGGACGCCGGTGGTCTCCACCACGTCGTGCACCACGTCGGCGACCCAGCCCGGCAGCATGCCGCCGTTGGTGTCGCACAGCGCGGCCACCTCAGCGCCGGCGTCGAAGGCCGTGCGCAGCACCTCCAGGGCGTAGTCGCGGTTGGCGCGGTAGCCGTCGAAGAAGTGCTCCGCGTCCAGGAACACCCGCTGCCCCTCGGCGCGCAGGTGGCCGACGGTGTCGCGCACCATCGCGAGGTTCTCCTCCAGCGTGGTGCGCAGGGCCAGCTCGACGTGGCGGTCGTGCGACTTCGCCACCAGCGTGACCACGCCGGCGCCGGAGTCGCGCAGCGCCGCCACCAGCGGGTCGTCGGCCGCGCGCATCCCCGCGCGCCGGGTGGCGCCGAAGGCCGCCAGCTGCGCGTGCTCGAGCCGCAGCTCCTCGCGCGCCCGGCGGAAGAACTCGGTGTCCTTGGGGTTGGCGCCCGGCCACCCGCCCTCGATGAAGCCGACGCCGAGGTCGTCGATCTGCCGCGCGATCGCCAGCTTGTCCGCGACCGAGAGGTTCAGCCCCTCCTGCTGCGCGCCGTCGCGCAGGGTGGTGTCGTAGACGTGGAACAGGTCGCTGGTCATGGCCCTGTCTCTCTTCGCAGAAGTTGTCCGGTTCGGGGTACGGCGAGCACTCAGGTCACCGGGAAAGCAAAAGACCTCCCGTGGGAACGAGAGGTCAGCGCGGCGGGTCCGTCGAGGCGGAGTCCGTCGCGCTAGGAAATGATGATCTGGCGGTGCTGCACGGCATCGAGTCTGCCACAGCGGTCCATCAGCTGGTACGCCGTTCCGCGATCCGGGCACGCCAGGGGCTCCCCGGCGCCACGCCACCGCTCATCGCCACGGGGCGCTGGCCGCCGGCGCCCAGTTGGGCCCGCCGCTGGCGAGCAGGGCGACCATCACCGCGGCCCCGAGCAGCGCCATCGCGACCACGAACCAGCCGCCGAACTCCGAGCGCGAGGTCCGCACCACCGTCCCGCGCACGATCTCGCGCACTCGGGCCGAGCCGGGACCCCACCACAGCACGGGCGCGACGCCGAGGCCGGCCATCACCAGCCCGACCGTGACCGGCTGCTGCAGCAGGTAGCCCAGGGAGAACATCGCCAGCCCGGTGAACGCCGCCGAGCCGACCAGCATCAGCGTGCCGGCCAGGGCCAGCAGCAGGTAGCCCGGCGTGGACAGGGTGGTTGTCGGAACGTCGTACCACCGCGCGCGACCGCGCAGCAGCCGTCGCCGCCCGTGGCGCTGCCGCGCCACCGAGACCGTGCGCAGCGCCAGCACGACGAGGCCCACCAGCGCGAGGCCGGCGTACGGCGCCCACGCCACCACTCCCGCGGTCAGTGCCCCCAGCGCGAGCAGCTGCAGGGTCTGCTGGACGCGGCTCGGCTGGCGGGGCGTCGGCGCCGGGGCCCACGACCGGTCCGGCACCGCGGCGAGCGGCCGCGCCTGGTCGCCCCCGGGCGGGAGCACCTCGGTCGCCGGCGTCGGGTCGGGCAGGGGCGCGGGCTGCTGGTAGGGCACCGCAGGCCGGGACCGGGGCTCCGCTGCGGTGGAGACACCGTCGGGGTCCAGCCCTCCGGCCACGCCGCCGGGCGACGGGACGGCAGACGCCGGGGTGGTCGGCGGCGTGGTCTGCGGGGTGATCGGAGGGGCGGCCGGCGCGTCGGCCCGCACCTCACCCGGCGCGTCGGCCCGCGCGGCGTCCTGCGCTGCGTCCTGGGGCGTGGCCGCGGTGGGCGTGACGTCGGCCGACGCCGAGCGGGGCGCGTAGGGAAGGGTCCAGAGGTCCTGCTCGGCGCTGCCGCGGCGACGGCGCCCGGGCGGCGAGGTGGGAGCGCTGCCGCAGGTCGCCGAGCCCGACGAGCAGCTCCGGCAACGCGGGCCGGTCGAGCGGCTCGGGGGCGAGCGCCTCGCGCAGCAGCGGCACCAATGGCTCGGGCACTCCCGACAGGTCGTGCTCGCCGCGGCGCACCCGGTCCATCACCGCGATGGCCGGCCCCTTGCCGTACGGCGGACGCCCGGTGGCCCCGAACACGACGGTGGCGGCCCAGGCGTGCACGTCGGCGGCGGGGGTCGCCTCGTCGCCGTACAGGATCTCCGGCGCGAGGTAGCCCGGCGTGCCGAGCAGCCAGCCCGTCTGGGTGAGCCGGGGGTCCTCGGCCACGCGGGCCAGGCCGAAGTCGATGAGGACCGGGGAGCGTCCCTCCATCAGCACGTTGGTCGGCTTGATGTCGCGGTGCAGCACGCCGACGCTGTGCACCGCCTGCATCGCCTCGGCCAGCGCGTGGGCGAAGTGGAGCAGGTCCGCGCCCTGGATGGGCCCCTCCTCCGCGACGTGGTGGTAGAGCGAGAGGCCGGGCACGTAGCGGGTCACCACGAACGGCACCGGGCCGTGCGGATCGGCGTCCAGGATCTCGGCGATCCGCGGGCTGGTGATCCGGCGCAGCGAGCTCACCTCGCGGGCCAGCCGCTCGCGGGCCTCCGCGTCACCGACCACGTGCGGTCGCAGCACCTTCAAGGCGACCCGGCGGCCGTCCGGGCCCTGCGCCAGGTGCACGACCCCCATGCCGCCCTCCCCGAGCGGGGCGAGCAGGCGGTAGGCGCCGACCGTGGCCGGTCCCTGCGCCGGGTGGGCGGAAGTCGTCACCCGCCGAGATTACCCACCGACGGGCGAGGTTCCGGCGATCGACCCCTGGCGGACCGGACCGGCGTAGGCCGCCCGCCGTCGGCGTCCTGGTGGGACGGCCTCAACGGACGCGGTGCATCCAGCCGAAGCTGTCCTCGGCGCGGCCGTACTGGATGTCGACGAGCGCCTTGCGGATCTCCAGGGTGAGCGGGCCGGCCTCGTCGCTGCCGCCGTCGGGGCTGCTGACCTCGCCGCCCTCCCACTTCAGGGTGCCGACCGGGGTGACGACCGCGGCGGTGCCGCAGGCGAACACCTCGGTGATCTCCCCGCTGGCCACGCCCTCGCGCCACTCGTCGATGGAGAACTTGCGCTCCTCGACCTGGTGGCCCCGCTTCTGGGCGAGGTCGATGATCGCCGAGCGGGTGATGCCCTCGAGGATCGTGCCGGTCGCGGGGGTGACGATGTGGCCGTCCGCGTAGACGAAGTACATGTTCATGCCGCCGAGCTCCTCGACGTAGGTGCCCTCGGCGACGTCGAGGAAGACCACCTGGTCGCACCCGTGGCCGATGGCCTCCTGCTGGGCGACCAACGAGCTGGCGTAGTTGCCGCCGGTCTTGGCGGCACCCATGCCGCCGCGGCCGGCGCGGGTGTACTCCTCGGTCAGCCACAGCGTCAGCGGCTTGATCCCGCCCTTGAAGTAGGCACCGGCCGGCGAGGCGATCACCATGAAGGTCACGTGCTGGGCCGGGCGCACCCCGAGGAACACCTCGGAGGCGATCATGAACGGCCGGATGTAGAGGCTCTTCTCCCCCGCCCCCTCGGGGACCCACCGCTGGTCGAGCTCGACGAGCGCGTCGACCGCCTCCACGAAGTCCTCGGGGTCGAGCTCGGGGAACGCGAGGCGCTGGGAGGACCGGGCCATCCGCTTGGCGTTCTCCTCGGGGCGGAACGTCCAGATCGAGCCGTCCTCGTGCCGGTAGGCCTTCATCCCCTCGAAGGTCTCCTGCGCGTAGTGCAGCACGGCGGTCGCCGGGTCGAGGCTCAGCGGCCCGTACTTCGTGATCCGCGCGGCGTGCCAGCCCTGCTCCGGCGTCCACTCGACGGTGAGCATGTGGTCGGTGAAGTGGGTGCCGAACCCCGGGTTGGCCAGGATCCCGGCGACCTCGGCGTCGCTGCGCGGGCTGTCCGAGGGAGTCGTGGTGATGTCGAGCGTCATGAGGGCACGTTATCTCTCACGCAGGGTGGATCGGGTGTCCGGTAGGCGTCACTGCCCGGCGGCCCCAGGTGCGTCAGCGGGCCACCCGCGCGGCGATCGCGTCGCCCACCTCGGCCGTACGCCGGGTCTCCCCCGACCGCTCGGCGAGGTCGGCGACGACGGCGTCCTCGACGGCCTTCGCGGCGGACTCGAGGCCGAGGTGGTCGAGCATCAGGGCGACCGAGAGGATCGCCGCGGTGGGGTCGGCCTTCTGCTGGCCCGCGATGTCGGGCGCCGAGCCGTGGACGGGCTCGAACATCGACGGCGCGGTGCGGTCGGGGTTGACGTTGCCGCTGGCGGCGAGCCCGATGCCACCGGTGACGGCGGCGGCCAGGTCGGTGATGATGTCGCCGAACAGGTTGTCGGTGACGATCACGTCGAACCGGGCGGGGTCGGTGGCCATGAAGATCATCGCCGCGTCGATGTGCATGTAGTCGACGGTGACCTCGGGGAACTCCTCGGCCACCTGCTGCACGAGCCGCCACCACACCGAGCCGGCGTGCACGAGCACATTGGTCTTGTGCACCAGCGTCAGCTTCCCGCCGCGTCGCTGCGCCCGCCGGAACGCGTCGCGGACGACCCGCTCGACCCCGAAGGCGGTGTTGACGGAGACCTCGGTGGCGATCTCGTGCGGCGTACCGACCCGCAGCGCACCGCCGTTGCCCGTGTAGGGGCCCTCGGTGCCCTCGCGCACGACCACGAAGTCGACCTCGCCCTTGGCCAGGACGCTGTCGGCCAGCGGGGAGGTCGCCCCCGGGAAGATCCGGGAGGGCCGCAGGTTGACGTAGTGGTCGAGCTCGAAGCGCAGCCGCAGCAGCAGCCCCCGCTCGAGGAGGCCGGGAGGCAGGCCCGGGTCGTTCGGCTTGCCCCCCACGGCCCCCAGCAGGATGGCGTCGTGCTGCCGGATCTCGGCGAGCACGGCGTCGGGCAGCACCTCGCCCGTCGCGAGGTAGTGCTCGGCCCCCAGGTCGTAACGGGTGGTCTGCAGCTGCACGCTCTCGGGGCCCGAGGAGGCCACGGCCTGCTCGAGCACCTTGAGCGCCTCGGTGGTGACCTCGGTGCCGATCCCGTCTCCGGGGATGACGGCGAGCTGCAGCGGACCAGGCTTCTCAGGCATGCCCGAGATGCTAGTTGTCGTCCGGTCGCTCCCCGCCGTTGTCTCGCAGGTCAAGCGCCGCCTGGACGGCCTGGTGGCTCCAGGGGCTCTCGGGGTTGTGACGGGCGGGTCCCCACTCGGGGTACATGTCGTACATCGTGCTGTCTCCTGACGGATTCGAAGATGGTGCTGGGTGGTCTCCGCCAGGAGCCGAACGGTCTCGACGGCCACGGATCACGGGCCGGATCTGGTTCGCGCGGAGTCAGGGGTGGAACTTCGCTGATCTCGCTCGCGGAGGGGGTGAGAGGCCTGGTGGCGGGGTACGCCGAGCTCCGCGACGAGGTGGCCTATCGAAGTGAGGCCCCGCCGCGGCGGCTGATAAGTACGAAGTTCCTCCGCATGACGCAAGCAAGACTACGGGGGCATTCGCGGCGAGGGCAGGACCTTCGCGGGCGTGTCCCATGATCCGAGACAGATGTCTCATGGCGGGTGCCTCCCCGGGCATTTGCGAGACTCGTGCCATGAGCGCCCCACCCGAGGTCCCTGCCGTCGTGTCGCGGGCCTTCGACGTCTCCCGGCGGGCGGGCTACGTGTCGTTCTGCCGCAACGAGACCGGCCGGCTGCTCGCCACGCTGGCCGCCACGCGCGGCGGCACGATGGCCGAGTTCGGCACCGGCTGCGGCGTCGGTACGGCGTGGCTGCGCTCCGGCGTACGCCCCGGCACCCACATCCTCTCCGCCGAGCTCGACCCCGCCCTGGCCACCGCGGCCCAGGAGATCTTCGTCGACGACCCCCAGGTCGAGGTGCTCGCCGCCGACTGGTCGACGCTGCGCAACAAGGGCCCCTACTCGCTGCTGTTCCTCGACCCCTCGGTCCCCGAGGACGCCGGGGTCGACGCCGTGGCCGACCTCGTGGAACCCGGCGGCATCGTGGTGCTCGACGACTTCACGCCGTGCGAGATGTGGCCGCCGATCACCGCCGGCCGCGTCGACATCCTCCGGGAGAACTGGCTCACCGACCCGCGGTTCACCGCCGTCGAGGTGATGGTCGCCCCCGACGCCTCGGCGATCATCGCCACCCGCCGCTGACGCCGGCCGACCGCGCCGGGGCCCACGACCGGTCCCCTACTCCGCCCTCTGGCCGGGCAGCTCGACGATGCACCAGGGCAGCATCCGCTGCACCAGCGGCCCGATCCCGAACGCGTAGAGCGCCGTGCCCAGGCCGACCACCCCGCCGAGCACCCAGCCCACGGCGACCACCACGACCTCCAGCGCCGTGCGCACCCGCCCGATCGGGATGCCGGTGCGGCGGTGCAGCCCGGTCATCAGCCCGTCACGAGGACCCGGGCCGAGCTGGGAGCCGATGTAGAGCGCCGTGGCCAGCGCGTTGAGCACCACGCCGAGGACCATCAGCACGGCGCGCTCCCACAGCGCCGCGGGGGCGTCGAGCAGCGAGAGCACCAGGTCGGTGCACAGGCCGACGGCGACGGCGTTGGCGATCGTGCCCAGCCCGGGCGGCTCCCGCAGCGGGATCCAGGCGAGCAGGACGACCATGCTCATCGCGATCACGGCCGTCCCGATGCTGATCGGCAGGTGCCGGGCCAGGCCCTGGTGCAGCACGTCCCACGGGGCGTTGCCCAGCACGGCGCGGATCATCATCGCCAGGGTCAGGCCGTAGAGCGCGAGACCGACGGTGAGCTGCGCCAGCCGGCGCGTGAGCCGGCCCGCCCGCAGCTGGGCCACGGGGCCGAGGTGGGCCAGCTCGCGCACGCGGCGCGGGGCCGCGTCACCGAGGGCCTCGAGGGGGACGTCACTGGTCACCGGGCGAGTCCATCACCTCGGGCCCGGCGTTCCCCCAGGAGGTCCCCGGTGTTCACGCCGGCGTCGAGCGCCGGACGCAATGTCCGGTTTTGCTCCCGCCATGCACCCATCTCGGAGAAGCGTGATCCAGACCGGCCTCGTGACCGGCACCCTCGCGACGCTGGGCACCGGCGTCCTCGACACCCGGGCCACCGCCGCGTCGCCGGCGCTGCGCGCCGACCCGTTCACCCTCGGGGTCGCCAGCGGCGATCCCGCCCCGGACGGCTTCGTGATCTGGACCCGGCTGGCGGTCGACCCGCTGGCCGAGGACGGGCTCGGCGGGATGCCCTCGCGCGACCGAACGGTCGGCTGGCAGGTCGCGACCGACGCGCGGTTCCGCGACGTCGTCCGGGCCGGTTCCGCGCCCGCACGCGTGGAGTCCGGCCACTCCGTCCACGTCGAGGTCGACGGCCTGCGCCCCGGGCGGGAGTACTTCTACCGCTTCCGCGTGGGCCGGCACGTCTCCCCCGCGGGGCGCAGCCGGACCGCTCCGTCGTACCGGTCGCTGCCCGGGGCCCTCGCCATGTCGTTCGTGTCCTGCTCGCAGTACGAGCACGGCTGGTTCACCGCCTACCGCCGGCTTGCCGAGGACCAGCCCGACCTGGTCCTGCACCTGGGCGACTACCAGTACGAGTACCGCGCCGACAGCTACGTCGCCCCGAGCGGCAACGTCCGCGACCACCGCGGCCCGGAGACGGTGACCCTGGCGAACTACCGGCAGCGGCTGGCGCAGTACAAGACCGACCCCGACCTGCAGGCGGCGCACGCGGTGGCACCCTGGCTGGTCGTGTTCGACGACCACGAGGTCGACAACAACTGGGCCGACGAGGTCCCGGAGAACGCCGCCTCCGTGCCCGGGTTCATGCAGCGTCGCGCGGACGCGTTGCGGGCCTACTACGAGAACATGCCGCTGCGCCGCTCCGCGGTGCCGCGCGGGCCCGGCATGCAGCTCTACCGCCGGCTCCAGTGGGGCAGGCTCGCCAACTTCCACATGCTCGACACGCGGCAGTTCCGCGACGACCAGGCGTGCGGGGACGGGTACGACGACTGCCCACCCGCCGAGCAGCCGGATCGGTCGCTGCCCGGGGTGGAGCAGGAGCGCTGGCTGGCCGAGGGCTTCCAACGCTCCCGCGCACGATGGGACGTGCTCGGCCAGCAGGTCTTCTACGGCCGCCGCGACAGCACGCCGACCCCCGACAACCGGGTCTCGATGGACGCCTGGGACGGCTACCCGGCCTCGCGCGACCGCGTGACGCAGTCGTGGGTGGCGGCGGGCGTGCGCAACCCGATCGTGCTCACCGGCGACGTGCACGCCCACTGGGCCTCCGAGGTGCTCACCGACTTCCGGGCCGCCGACTCCCCCGTCGTGGGCTCGGAGTTCGTGTGCTCCTCGGTGACCTCCGGCGGTGACGGGTACGACGAGCCGACCGGCCAGCACCCGTGGGCGGCGTACAACCCGAACCTGAAGTTCTGGACGAACCTGCGCGGCTACGTCAACACCCGCATCACGCCCGCGGCCTTCGAGGTGGACTACCGGTGCGTGCCCCGGGTCAGCGAGCCGGGCGCCCCCGCGTTCAGCCGGGCGAGGTTCGTCGTGGAGGACGGGGTCCGCGGCATGCGGCAGACCTACGACAACCCGAGCTCGACCGCCGCACGGTTCGCGCCCCGCAGCGACGCGCAGAAGATCCGCGACACCCTGGAGGCCGAGTCGCACTGACCGGGCGACGGCGTCACTCCGAGAGGTCCACCCCGCGCACCATGTCGGCCGAGATCGCGGCCCGGATGTCGTCCAGCACCTCGGAGGGGACGGCCGAGTCGACCGACAGCGCGACGAGGGCGTGCCCGCCCTTGGTGTCGCGGGAGACCTGCATCCCGGCGATGTTGACGTCGGCCTCCCCCAGGATCCTGCCGACGGTGCCGACCATGCCGGGGCGATCCTCGTAGGTGAGGAACGCGAGGTGCTCGGTGGGCTCGAGGTCGACCACGAAGTCGTTGACCTCGACGAGCCGCTCGCGCTGGGCGATCCCGATGAGCGTGCCCGAGACCGAGACCTGGGAGCCGTCGACCAGCGTGCCGCGCACCGTGATCAGGTTGCGGTGGTCCGGGCTCTCCGAGTCGGTCACCAGCCGCACCTCGGTGCCGCGCTCGGCGGCGAGCAGCGGGGCGTTGACGTAGGAGACGGGGTCCTCGACGACGTCGGCGAAGACCCCCTTGAGCGCGGCGAGCTCGAAGACCTTCACGTCGTACTCGCTGATCTCGCCGCGGACCTCGACGTCGATCTGCTGGGCGACCTCGCCGGCCAGGGCGGTGAAGATCCGTCCGAGCTTCTCGACGAGCGGGATGCCGGGCCGGACGTCCTCGGCGATGACGCCGCCCTGGACGTTCACGGCATCGGGGACCAGCTCCCCGGACAGCGCGAGCCGCACCGAGCGCGCCACCGCCACGCCGGCCTTCTCCTGGGCCTCCTCGGTGGAGGCGCCGAGGTGCGGGGTGGCGACGACGTTCTCCAGCTCGAACAGCGGCGAGTCGGTGCACGGCTCCGAGGCGAACACGTCGAGCCCCGCGGCCGCGATCCGGCCGGTCTTGAGGGCGTCGTACAGCGCCTTCTCCTCCACGATCCCGCCGCGCGCGGCGTTGACCAGCACCAGACCGGGCCGGGCCAGCGCGAACTCGGCCGCGCCGATCAGCCCGATCGTCTCGGGGGTCTTGGGCAGGTGCACGCTGATGAAGTCGGAGTCGGCGAGCAGCTCCTCGAGCCCGACCATCCGGACGCCCATCTGCGCGGCCCGACCCGGCTGCACGTAGGGGTCGTAGGCGATGACGTCCATCCCGAAGGCCGCCAGCCGGTGCGCCACCAGCACGCCGATGCGCCCGAGCCCGACGATGCCGACGGTCTTCTCGAACAGCTCGGTGCCGGTGTACCGGCTGCGCTTCCACTCGCCGTGGGTCAGCGCCGCGTGCGCGGGACTGATGTGCCGGGCCGCGGCGAGCATCAGAGCGACGGCGAGCTCGGCGGCGCTGGTGATGTTGGAGGTCGGCGCGTTGACCACCATCACGCCGTGCTGGGTCGCAGCCCGCACGTCGACGTTGTCCAGCCCCACGCCGGCGCGGGCGACCACCTTGAGCCGCTTGGCCGCCTGCAGGACCTCCTCGTCGACCGTCGTCGCGGAGCGGACCAGGATCGCGTCGGCGTCGGGCACGGCCGCGAGCAGCGCGGCGGGGTCGCTACCGTCGCAGTGGCGGATCTCGAAGTCGGGTCCGAGCGCGTCCACGGTGGCGGGGCTGAGCTCCTCGGCGATGAGCACGACGGGCCGGGAGGGGGTGATGGTCACAGGTGGTGTCCTCGCGGGTCGACGGATGCGGGGCCCCGGCGGACCGGGCCGTGCACGACGCTGTGCCGAGCAACCACCCTACCCCGTCCCCCGCACGGGGCCGGGCGTTCCGCGGCGCGGTCAGGCCGCCGCGGAAGGCTCCTCGCGTTGCTCCTACCCGCTTCTGGAGGGGGCACACCCGTCGGGGCCGCAGACCTCGGCGTCGTGGCCGACGTGCTCCAGGGCGGGGCGCGACTCCGACCAGGCTCGCTGGAGGACCTGGACGAAGGAGTCGACGGGCTGCGCGCCGGCGATGCCGTACTTGCGGTCGACCACGAAGAACGGCACCCCGGTGGCCCCGAGGGCGGCGGCCTCCCGGATGTCCCGCTCGACGGCGTCGGCGTAGTCCTGGCTCGCAAGCACCCGTTCGACCTCGTCACCCGCCAGGCCCGCCTTCTCCGCCGTACGCCGCAGCAGGTCGGGGTCGGCGACGTTCTCCGCACGCAGGAAGTACGCCGCCAACAGCTCCTCCTTCAGCACGCCCTGGAGGGCGGGGCCACCCCGCTCGAGGGCGAGGTGGAGCAGTCGGTGCGCGTCGAGGGTGTTCGCACGCTGGGCCTCCCCCAGCCGGAACAGCAGCCCCTCCTCGGCCGCGACGGCCTCGACGCGGTCGATCATCTGCCGGCCCGCGTCGGGGCCACCGCCGTACTTCGCGCCGAGGTGCTCGGCGACCGTCTGGTCGGGGGTGCGAGGGGCCGCCGGGTCGAGCTGGTAGGAGCGGTAGACGATCTCGAGGGACCCGTCCTCCTGCAGCGCCGGCACCTGGGCGAGGGCGGCCTCGAGGCGACGCTTGCCGATGTAGCACCACGGACAGACCACGTCGGACCACATCTCGATTCTCATGTCCGACACAACACATTCGTCAGGGTCCGTGTTCCCGTCCCGGACCTCGGCCGGGGGCCACCCCCGAGACCCGCTCAGGGGTCGGTCAGGGAGCGGTCCAGCGACTTCCCTGATGTGCGCGGGGGCCTGTGCGGGCGAGGCTCGGGCCCATGATCACGATCGACTCACTCACCAAGAGCTACGGCGGGTTCACCGCCGTCGACGACGTCACCTTCACGGCCCGGCCGGGACGGGTGACCGGCTTCCTGGGCCCCAACGGCGCCGGGAAGTCCACGACCATGCGGGTGATGGTCGGGCTCACCCCGCCCACCTCCGGCCGGGCCCTCGTGTCCAATCACCGGTTCGGCGACCTGCCGAACCCGGGGCGGGAGGTCGGCGTCCTCCTCGACGCCTCGGCCCAGCACGCCGGGCGCACCGGCCGGGAGGTGCTCAGCGTCGCGGCCCGCACGATGGGACTCCCCCGGACCCGGGTCACCGACATGCTCGAGCTGGTCAGCCTCACCGAGGCCGAGGCCGACCGTCGTGTGCGGCACTACTCGCTGGGCATGCGGCAGCGGCTCGGCATCGCCACGGCGCTGATCGGCGACCCGCGCATCCTGGTCCTCGACGAGCCCGCCAACGGGCTGGACCCCGCCGGGATCCGGTGGATGCGCGACCTGCTGCGGTCCTACGCCGACCAGGGCGGCACCGTGCTGCTGTCCTCCCACCTGCTCCACGAGATCGAGGTCATCGCGGACGACCTCGTGGTGATCGGCAACGGCCGGATCGTCGCGCAGGGCACGAAGGCGGAGCTCCTGCAGGCCGCCGGGACCGTCGTACGCGCCGACTCGCCGGCCACCCTCGCCCAGGCGCTGGAGCGGGCGGGCGTCGAGAGCACGCTCGGGACCGACGGCACCGTGCGCACCCAGGCGGACCCCGGGCACGTGGGCCGGGTGGCCCTCGCCGCCGGGGTCGCCCTCACCGAGCTCCGCGCCGCCGACGGAGCCGGCCTCGAGGAGATGTTCCTCGAGCTCACCGCAGAGTCACAACGAGAAGGAGCAGCAGCATGACCACCCTGACCCTCGAGCGCGAGACCGTGCGGGCCGCCGAGCCTGCCGGCGCCCACCGGCCGATCCCGATGCGTCGGGTCGTCGGCGTCGAGCTCGTCAAGATGTTCGACACCAGGTCGGGCTTCTGGCTGATGGCGAGCATCTTCATCGCCGCCGTGCTGGCGACCGGCGCGGTGATCCTGTTCGCGCCGGACAGCGCGCTCACCTACGACAACTTCGCCGCCGCGATCGGCTTCCCGATGGCGGTCATCCTGCCGATGGTCGCGATCCTGTCGGTCACCGGCGAGTGGAGCCAGCGCAGCGGCCTGACCACGTTCACGCTGGTGCCGAACCGCGGCCGGGTGGTCGGCGCCAAGGCGATCGCCGCGCTCGGCGTGGCCGTGGTGTCGATGGTGCTGGCCTTCGCGGTCGGCGCCGTCGGGAACATCGTCGGCACCGCGATCACGGGCGCCGACCTGGTGTGGGACATCAGCGCGGCCCACATGGGCTACATCGTGCTGGGCAACGTGCTGGGGCTGCTGGTCGGCTTCATGCTCGGCGTGCTGATCCGCAACTCCGCGGGCGCGATCGTGGCGTACTTCGTCTTCTCGCTGCTGCTGCCCACCGTCTTCGGCGTGCTGGCCACCAGCCAGGCGTGGTTCCGCGACCTCCAACCGTGGGTGGACTTCAACTACGCCCAGGGGGCGTTGTTCAACGGCGACATGACCGGCGAGCACTGGGCCAACCTCGGCACCGCAGGCCTGATCTGGCTGGTCGCCCCGCTGGCCGTCGGACTGGCGATGGTGATGCGCTCGGAGGTGAAGTAGGAGCCGCCCCGTTTCCCGGGTTCACCCGGTGAGCAGTCACTTCCCCCGCTTTGCAGAGCGGGGGAAGTGACTGTTTCGCGGGGGAACCCGGGAAACAGCGGGCCCGCAGCCACCTCACCCGGCGTAGGAGGAGCCCGGCCGGTACGCCGCCGAGGCGCGTCGCATCCGGGCGGCGATCAGGCCGCCGACCGCGCCGCCGAGGTGGGCCTGCCACGAGACGTTCACGTTGCCGGGCAGGACGCCCCAGAGCATGCCGCCGTACAGCAGGAACACCACGAAGCCCACCGCGATCTGGCCCGGGCTGCGTGTGTAGAAGCCGCGGGCCATCAGGTAGGTCAGCCAGCCGAACACCACGCCGCTGGCGCCGAGGGTGATCGACCCGGCCGGGGCGAGCAGCCAGACCGTGGCGCCCGAGGCCACCACGATCACGAGGGTGGCGCTCAGCCAGCCGCGCCATCCCTCGAGCAGCACGAGGACCCCGAGCAGGAAGAACGGCAGCGAGTTCGACACCAGGTGGGCCCAGCCGCCGTGCAGCCACGGGGCGACGAAGATGGCGAGCAGCCCCTCGTCCGTGCGCGGCCTGATGCCGTAGCCGTCCAGGGCGTTGCCGCTGGCCTGGTCCAGCCCCTCCAGCGCCCACAGCCCGAGGAGGAGCAGCCCCATCGCGAGCGCGGCGGAGAGGACCCCGAATCCCGAGGACCGGCCGCGCGTCTGCAGGGAGCTCATGGGCCAAGTGTCCCGGGGCCGGTCAAACAGGCCGGTCGAGCGCGAGGCCCCCACCCGCCGGCCGGCGGATGGGGGCCTCGCACGTCGTTCGCGTCAGCGGGTCGCGGTGCCCTCGACGTAGTCGGAGTCGTGGCTCTTGACCCACGCCATCAGCTTGCGCAGCTCGCGGCCGGTCTGCTCGATGGGGTGCTGCTCGCCCTTCGCGCGCAGCTCCTTGAACTCCGGCGCGCCGGCGTCCTGGTCGTCGATGAAGCGCTTGGCGAAGGCACCGTTCTTGATGTCCTCGAGGACGGCCTTCATGTTCTCCTTCACGTGGGCGTCGATGACCCGGGGTCCGGAGACGTAGTCGCCGTACTCCGCGGTGTCGGAGACCGACCAGCGCTGCTTGGCGATGCCGCCCTCGTACATCAGGTCGACGATCAGCTTCAGCTCGTGCAGGCACTCGAAGTAGGCGACCTCGGGCTGGTAGCCGGCCTCGGTGAGCACCTCGAAGCCGTACATCACCAGCTGGCTCGCGCCTCCGCACAGCACGGCCTGCTCGCCGAACAGGTCGGTCTCGGTCTCCTCGGTGAAGGTGGTCCTGATCCCGCCGGCACGCAGGCCGCCGATCGCCTTGGCGTAGGACAGCGCGAGGTCCCAGGCCTTGCCGGACTCGTCCTTCTCCACGGCGACGAGGACGGGTACGCCGCGCCCGTCGACGTACTCGCGGCGGACGAGGTGGCCGGGCCCCTTGGGGGCGACCATGAACACGTCGACGCCGTCGGGCGGGGTGATGTAGCCGAAGCGGATGTTGAAGCCGTGGCCGAAGACGAGGGTGTCGCCGGGGGTGATGTTCGGCTCGACGGACTCGGTGTACAGCTTCCGCTGCACGTGGTCGGGCGCGAGGATCACGATGACGTCGGCCTCCTCGACCGCCTCAGCCGGGGTGAGCACACGCAGCCCCTCGGCCTCCGCCTTCTCGCGGCTCTTGGAGCCCTCGGGCAGGCCGATGCGGACGTCGACGCCGGAGTCGCGCAGGGACAGCGAGTGCGCGTGCCCCTGGCTGCCGTAGCCGAGCACGGCCACGTTCTTGCCCTGGATCAGGGACAGGTCGGCGTCGTCGTCGTAGAACATTTCAGCCACAGGGGCTCTCCTTCGTGATGGGGCGTGCGGACGGATCGGGCTTCTGGACAAATCGGATGGGGTTCTTGGGCAGTCCCTGACGTTCCGGGGTGAAGTTCCGGCCGAGAACGTCAGGTTTCACCGGCTGACCGGGGAAACCGACACCCCTCACCCCGGGATCACCTGGGCCGGCGGCACCGGCACGGGCACCGGGCGCAGGGTGCGCTCGGTGATGGAGCGGCTGCCGCGCCCGATCGCGACCATCCCGGACTGGACGAGCTCGCGGATCCCGAACGGCTGGAGCACCGCGAGCAGGTCCTTGAGCTTGTCGGCGTTGCCGGTGGTCTCGATGGTGACGGCGTCCGGGGCGACGTCGACCACCTTGGCGCGGAACAGCTGGACCGCGTCGAGGACCTGGCCGCGGGTGTCGGCGTCGGCCCGGACCTTGACGAGCAGCAGCTCGCGGTCCACCGACTCGCGGGCGTCGAGCTCGACGATCTTGATCACCTCGACGAGCTTGTTCAGCTGCTTGGTGACCTGCTCCAGCGGCGACTCCTCGACGTTGACCACGATCGTCATCCGCGAGATCTCGGGGTGCTCGGTCGGGCCCACGGCGAGGGAGTCGATGTTGAAGCCGCGCCGGCTGAACAGCCCGGCGATGCGGGCGAGCACACCGGGCTTGTTCTCGACCAGCACCGAGAGGGTGTGCGTGCTCACAGCTCGTCCTCCTCGAACTCGGGCGCGAGGTCCCGGGCGTACTTGATGTCGTCGTTGGAGGTGCCGGCAGCGACCATCGGCCACACCATCGCGTCGCGGTGCACGCGGAAGTCGACCACGACGGGGACGTCGTTGATCTCCATCGCCTTGTTGATCGTGGCGTCCACGTCGGCGGGGCTCTCGCAGGCCAGCCCGACCGCGCCGTACGCCTCGGCGAGCTTGACGAAGTCCGGCACCCGCTTGGACTGCAGGTCGGTGGAGGAGTAGCGGCCGCCGTAGAACAGCGTCTGCCACTGGCGCACCATGCCGAGCGACTCGTTGTTGATCACCGCGACCTTGATCGGGATCCCCTCGATCGTGCAGGTCGCCAGCTCCTGGTTGGTCATCTGGAAGCAGCCGTCGCCGTCGATCGCCCAGACGGTCGTGTCCGGGCGGCCGACCTTGGCGCCCATCGCGGCGGGGACCGCGAAGCCCATCGTGCCGAGGCCGCCGGAGTTGATCCAGGTGTTCGGGTGCTCGTACTGCACGAAGTGGGTGGCCCACATCTGGTGCTGGCCGACGCCGGAGACGTAGATCGACTCGGGCCCGGCGATCGCGCTGAGCCGCTCGATGACGTACTGCGGGGCGAGACCGCCGTCGGTGGGGGCGTCGTACCCGAGCGGGTACTTCGCCTTCACCCCGGACAGGAACTTGACCCAGCCCTCGAAGTCGCCGGTGTGGCCCTGGTCCTGCTCGGCCTGCAGCGCGACGACGAGGTCGGCGATGACCTCGCGGCAGTCGCCCACGATCGGGACGTCGGCGACGCGGTTCTTGCCGATCTCGGCGGGGTCGATGTCGGCGTGGATGACCTTCGCGCCGGGGGCGAACGAGTCGAGGTTGCCGGTCACCCGGTCGTCGAACCGGGCGCCGAGGCTGATGATCAGGTCGCTCTTCTGCAGACCCGCGACCGCGGCGACGGTGCCGTGCATGCCGGGCATCCCGAGGTGCTGCGGGTGACTGTCGGGGAAGGCGCCGCGCGCCATCAGCGTGGTCACGACCGGCATGCCGGTGAGCTCGGCGAGCGTCCGCAGCTCCTTGGCCGCCCGGGCGCGGATCACGCCGCCGCCGACGTAGAGCACCGGGCGCCGCGACTCCAGGATCAGCCGGGTGGCCTCGCGGATCTGCTTGGAGTGCGGGCGGGTGACGGGCCGGTAGCCCGGCAGGTTCAGCTCGGTCGGCCACGAGAACGTCGTCTGGGCCTGCAGCGCCGACTTGGCGACGTCGACGAGCACGGGACCCGGGCGTCCGGTCGAGGCGATGTGGAACGCCTCGGCCACCACCCGCGGGATGTCGGCGGGGTCGGTGACCAGGAAGTTGTGCTTGGTGATCGGCATCGTGATGCCGCGGATGTCGGCCTCCTGGAAGGCGTCGGTCCCGATCATGCTCGCGCCGACCTGGCCGGTCACGGCGACCAGCGGCACGGAGTCCATGTGGGCGTCGGCGAGCGGGGTGACCAGGTTGGTCGCGCCCGGGCCGCTGGTGGCCATGCAGACGCCGACCTTGCCGGTGGCGACGGCGTACCCCTGGGCCGCGTGGCCCGCGCCCTGCTCGTGCCGCACGAGGACGTGCCGGATCTTGGAGTCGTAGAGGGGGTCGTACGCCGGGAGGATCGCTCCCCCGGGGATGCCGAAGATGTTCTCGGCGCCCGCACTCTCGAGGGACTTGATCAGGCTCTGCGCACCGGTGACGGTCTCGGCACCCACGGTTCCCTGCTCGGACATCTCACTCATCATCTCTCGGGAGTTCGGCCAACAAAAAACCCCTCGGGCCTTCCGGCTGACGAGGGGTCGACACGTGGGCTCGGCTCGATGGCCTCAGCTCACGCGTCGCGTGCGTACGAGAATGTTCCAACGCATGGGCACATCCTGCCCTCGCACCCTTCGGCGCTCAACTCAGTGTGCCACCCGTCCCGAATCGTGGGATCACCGTCCCGCATCCTGGCCGAGGGCGCACTCCCACCGGCCGCTTCAGTCGCGGGCCTGCCAGGTGCAGATGCAGGCCTGGTTGCCGTCGGGGTCGGCCAGGACCCAGAACGCCGGGGCGCGGGCGTCGCTGACCAGCGTCCCACCCGCGTCGAGCGCGTCGGCGATGCGCTGCTGCGCCACGTCGTGCGGAACGCTCACGTCGAGGTGGAACCGCTGGCGGTCCGGCGCTCGCGAGTCGGTGTCCTGGAACCACAGGGTCGTGGTCCGGCCCGCTCGGTCGACCACCTCGACCTCGGCGTCCTGGTAGCCCAGCAGCGCCGCCCAGAACGGCTTGACCGCCTCGCGGTCGGGGGTGTCCAGGGCGAGCTCGAGGACGTCGGGCGCGTGCTCGGTGGCGTCCACCCCCGCGTCGGCCGCGAGCCCGCTGATCGTGCGCGCCATCCGGATGTCTCGCTGGGTGATCGCGCCCACGTCGTGGCTCTTCAGCGACACCGTGAGGTGCGGGTAGCGCAGGTCGACGTCGGGATGGTGGTCGGCCCGGTCGGCCGCCTCGGCGATCCGACCGACCAGCGTGGCCCCGGTGGAGAAGTCACCGGTGGCGTAGCGCACCACCAGCCGGTCGAGCACCTTGCGCCACCCCTCGAGGTCCTCGTCGAGGATCTGCTGACCGGTGAGTGCCTGCCTGTCGTCCATGCCGGTCACGCTAGCCGCCGGCCCCGACAACGCCTCACGGGCCGAGCAGCCGGACGAGGTCGTCGGTCTGCCTCCTGCTGCCGAAGACGATCAGCACGGCGCCCGACTGCAGCACGGCCCCGGGCCCGGGGGTGGGGGTGAAGGCCTGCTCCCCCGGCTCCCGGAGCGCCAGCAGGGTCGATCCCGTCCGGACGGCGAGGTCGAGGTCGGCCAGCGTGCGTCCGGCGTACGGCGACCCCTCGGGCACCGGCACCTCCTCGATCTGGAAGTCGAGGGTCTCGTCGTGCATGGCGAGGTCGACGAAGTCGGTCACGTGGGGCTGCAGCGCGAAGACCGCGATGCGTCGGCCGCCCATCGCCTGCGGGTTGACGGCCCGCGTGGCCCCGGCGAGCACCATCTTCTCCTTCGAGTCGGCGGTCCGCGCCCGGGCGACGATCACCAGGTCGGGGGCCAGCGCCCGCGCGGAGAGCACCAGGTAGACGGTGTCGGCGTCGGTCTCCAGCGTGGCGACCAGCGCCCGCGCACGCCGTACGCCGGCCCGCAGCAGCACCTCGTCGGTGGTGACGTCGCCGACGAGGTGCGGCGTGCTCGCGCCGGCCAGCCGTCCTTCGTCCCGGTCCACGACCACCACGTCGGTGCCGGTCGCGAGCAGCCGCTCGGCCGCCGCCCGCCCGACCCGGCCGAAGCCGCAGATGATCACGTGGTCGCGCAGGCGGGAGATGTCCTTGTCCATGCGGCGCCTCTCCAGGTGCAGACGGAGGTGTCCCTCGGTGAACGCCTCGACCAGCAGGCCGAGGTTGTAGAGCACGGTGCCGGCCCCGAGGACGATGAGGAGGATCGTGAAGACCTCGCCCGTCGCCGTGAGCGGTCGCACCTCGCGGAAGCCGACCGTGGAGACGGTCGTGACGGTCTGGTAGACGGCCTCCAGCAGCGTGAAGCCGAGCAGCACGTAGCCCACCGAGCCGACCACGAACACCACCAGCAGCCCCAGCAGCGCGACCCAGATGCGCTGCAGGATCGAGGCGGACGGGTCCACCACCCGCTGGCGTCGGCCGTGTGCCTCGAGGCCCAGGAAGGTCCTCACCTCTCGGCGTCCCGCGTGGTCCTGGCACCGCTTCGGGTGTCCAGCGCGATGCGCTGGCGTCCCCGCTCGTCGAAGTTGCCCGGGTCCAGCCACCGCTCCTGCGCCGACCGGATCGCCGGCCACTCCCGGTCGACGATCGAGAACCACGCGGTGTCCCGGTTGCGTCCCTTGTAGACCACCGCCTGCCGGAACACGCCCTCGAAGGTGAACCCCAGCCGCAGCGCCGCCCGGCGCGAGGGCTCGTTGAGCGCGTCGCACTTCCACTCGTAGCGGCGGTAGCCCAGCTCGTCGAGGGCGTGCACCGCCATCAGGTGCATCGCCTCGGTCGGCACGGTGGTCCGCTGCACTCGCGGCGGCCATCGTGATCGACCCGACCTCGACCACGCCGTTGCCCTGGTCGCAGCGCAGGAAGCAGGCGACGCCGGCGGCCGCGCCGTCGGGAAGCAGGACGGCCAGCGGCACCGTGCCGGGGGTGGAGCGCAGCCGCTCGAGGTAGGCGGCGAGGTCGGCGCGGCGGTCGAACGGTCCCGCATTCAGGTAGGTCCAGGTCTCCGGCGGGGAGTCGAGGCACAGGGCGGCGTACAGGCCGTCGACGTGGTGCTCGGCCACGGGCTCGAGCAGGCAGGTGCGGCCGGCCAGGGTGACCGGGCGCACCGGCGCGCGCGCCGTCCGGTCGACGGGGTCGCCGACCGGCTGGCCGAGGTCGTTGCGCGTGGTCATCGCCGCTCAGGCTAGACCGGTGTGGACCTCGCGGGCTCCCCGGCGAACACTCGGGAGGCATGAGCGCGCACACGCACCGGGCCAACCCCGACGCGACCCCGGAGGCGGCCCCCGACGCGGGTCTCGACCCCGGGCTCGACTCCGGGCTCGACCCCGGGCTCGCCCGCGCCCTGGACCGGGCCTCCGAGCACGCCGCGACGTGGCTCGGCAGCCTCGGCACCCGCCGGGTGCCCGCCAGCGCCACCGCCGACGAGGTGGCTGCCGCCCTCGGGACCGAGCTGCCCGCCGGCCCGACGGCACCCGAGGAGGTCGTCGACCTGCTCGCCACGGCCGCCGAGCCGGGGCTGGTCGCGATGCCGTCGGGCCGGTTCTTCGGGTTCGTCACCGGCGGGGCCCAGCCCGCGGCGCTCGCCGCGGACTGGCTGGTGAGCGCGTGGGACCAGAACACGATCCTGCGCCAGGTCACCCCCGCCACCGCCGCGCTGGAGGAGCTGGCCGGCGGCTGGCTGGTCGACCTCCTGGGCCTTCCCGGCCGGGAGCGCGGTGGGCTTCACGACCGGCGCGACCATGGCCAACTTCACCGGGCTCGCGGCCGCCCGCGACACCGTGCTGCGGCCGACCGGGTGGGACCCCGCGCAGGGACTGGCGGGCGCGGCCCCGGTGCGGGTGCTCGCCGGCCGGGAGCGGCACGCCTCGGTCGAGCTCGCGCTGCGCCACCTCGGCCTGCCCGCCCCGGAGCTCCTCGACGTCGACGGCGAGGGGCGGGTGCGTCCGGACGCGCTGGAGGCCGCGCTCGTCGACGGCGACCGCGGCCCGACGATCGTGCTGCTGCAGGCGGGCAACCTGCACTCGGGTGCCTGCGACCCGTTCACGGAGTGCATCGCGCTCGCCCACGAGCACGCCGCGTGGGTGCACGTGGACGGGGCGTTCGGGCTCTGGGCCGCGACGTCCCCGTCGTACGCCGACCTCACGACCGGGGTCGCGGGCGCGGACTCGTGGGCGACGGACGCGCACAAGACCCTCAACGTCCCCTACGACTGCGGCGTGGCGGTCGTGCGCGACCCGGCGGCGCTGCACGCGGCGATGGGGGCGCAGGGCGACTACCTGATCGCGGACGCGGCCGGCGACCCGATCGACCGGGTGCCGGAGATGTCCAGGCGCGCCCGCGGGGTGCCGGTCTGGGCGGCGCTGCGGGCGAGTGGGCGCAGCGGGGTCGCCGAGATGGTCGACCGGATGTGCCGGCACGCCCGCACCTTCGCCGAGGCCGTCGAGACCATCCCCGACGCGGAGGTCCTCAACGACGTGGTGTTCACCCAGGTGTGCGCGACCTTCGGCGACGACGCGCGCACCCGGCGGGTCGTCGAGCGGGTGCTGGCCGACGGCACCACGTGGATGAGCGGGTCGCGGTGGCACGAGCGCGCGGTGCTGCGGATCGCGGTGAGCAACTCGGCCACCACCGACGAGGACGTGGAGCGCAGCGTGGCGGCCCTGCGGAGGGCCGCCGCGGCGTAACCTGCGCTCGAGGAGGGATGTCGTGACACCGGAGTCTCCACTGGTCCGCCTGGTCCGCGAGTCGGTCATCGGCGAGGACCACGTCATGCGCACGCCGTACGGCGAACGCCGGGTCACCTACGCCGACTACACCGCCTCGGGCCGCGCGCTGACGTTCATCGAGGACTTCATCCGCGACGAGGTGCTGCCGAGCTACGCCAACACCCACACCGAGTCCAGCGGCACCGGCCTGCAGACCACCCGGCTGCGCGAGGACGCCCGGGCGATCATCCACGAGGCGGTGGGCGGGGACGAGGAGACCGTGGTCGTCTTCGCGGGGTCCGGCACGACCGGCGCGATCTCCAAGCTGATCGGCGTGCTGGGGCTGCGGATCCCCTCCGCGCTGGAGGACCGGCACCACCTGCTGCGCCACGTACCGGCCGACGAGCGCCCCGTGGTGTTCATCGGCCCCTACGAGCACCACTCCAACGAGATCCCGTGGCGCGAGTCGATCGCCGACGTCGTCACGATCCCGCAGGACGTCGACGGCCACATCGACCTCGACGTGCTGCGCGCCCAGCTCGAGGCCCACGCGGACCGGCCGCTGCGGATCGGCTCGTTCTCGGCCGCCTCCAACGTGACCGGCATCGTCTCCGACACCGTGGCGATCGCGACCCTGCTGCACGAGCACGGGGCGCTGTCGTTCTGGGACTTCGCGGCCGCGGCGCCGTACGTCGACGTGGAGATGTATCCAGGCGGGCGCGGCGCACACCCCCTCGCACACAAGGACGCGGTGTTCCTCTCCCCGCACAAGTTCATCGGCGGCCCGTCGACCCCGGGCGTGCTGGTGGCGCGGCGCGAGCTGTTCACCAACCGGGTGCCGGACGTGCCCGGCGGCGGGACCGTGGCCTACGTCAACGACGCCGAGCACGAGTACCTCCCCGAGCCCGAGCACCGCGAGGAGGGCGGCACCCCCGCGATCGTCGACTCGATCCGCGCGGGGCTGGTCTTCCAGCTCAAGCAGGCCGTCGGGGCGCCCACCATCCGCGCGGCGGAGGAGCGGTTCCTGACCCGGGCGATGGCCGCCTGGACGCGGGAGCCGGCGATCGAGGTGCTCGGCAACGCCGACGCGGAGCGGCTCTCGATCGTCTCCTTCGTGGTGCGCGCCCCGTCGGGGAAGTACCTCCACCACAACTTCGTCGTAGCGCTGCTCAACGACCTGTTCGGGATCCAGTCGCGCGGCGGCTGCTCGTGCGCCGGCCCCTACGGCCACCGGCTGCTCGGCATCGACCTCGAGCGCAGCCACGAGTTCGAGCGCGAGATCACCGGTGGGTGCGAGGGCATCAAGCCCGGGTGGGTGCGGGTGAACTTCAACTACTTCCTCTCCGACACGGTCGCCGACTACATCGTCGAGGCGGTGCGGCTGGTCGCGCGCGAGGGTTGGCGACTGCTCGGCGACTACCGCTTCGAGACCGCCTCCGGGCTGTGGACCCACCGCTCCGGCGTCGTCGAGCCGCCGCTGCGGCTGGGCGCGATCACCTACGACGCCGAGGGCATGCACGCCCCGAGCTCACGGCTGACCGGCGACGAGTCCCTCCTGGCCCAGCACCTCACCGACGGCGCGAAGATCCTGGCCGAGGCCGGCGACCCCGACCTCACCCCGCCCCGGAACCTCAGCGCCGACTTCGAGCACCTGCGGTGGTTCGAGCTGCCGGCCGGGGCCGTGGAGTAGCGGGCGCGGTTTCCCACGGTCCCGTGGGAAGCCCTCACTTCCCGTGCTTTGCAACGCGGGGGAAGTGATTGCTTCGTGCGGAAAGCCGGTGCTGGTGTGGCGACGTACGGCGTCAGGGGACCTCGGGCAGCACCAGCCGGCCGATGTCGCCGGGGTTGGTCGCGACCTCCCAGCGGAAGCCGTCCGGGTCGGCGAAGTAGCCGGTGTACCCGCCCCACTCGCGCCGCTCGGGCCCCGCGGTCACGGCCCCCAGGGACGCCGCCAGGGCGAGGACCTCGTCGACCTCGGGCTCGGTGGCGACGTTGTGCGCCAGGGTCAGCGGTACGACGCCCTCGCCGCGGCGGATCGGCCCCACCTCGGCCTCGAACCCGGCCTCGGACCACAGCGAGAGGATCACCTTCTCCCCCACCCGGATCATCAGCACCTCGCCGGGCACGAACAGCTCGGGAGTCCACCCGAGCCCGTCGACGTAGAACGCCCTGGTCCGCTCGAGGTCGGCCACCGCGAGGGTGACGAAGCTGATCCGCTGGTCCATCCGGGCAGCCAAGCACACGAGCGGCCCGACGTCATGCGGGTCGGACGTCGAAGCAGCCGGACCGCATGACGTGCCGTGGGGTGCTGGTCACAGGCTCCCGTCGGACAGCAGCCCGTCGAGCTTGGCGTAGCCGTCGTTCACGCCGACCTCCATGCCGCTGGCCAGCATGCCGTCGCGCGCCTCGAAGCTGTCGACCAGCGAGGTGGCGTGCAGGCGGGTCCGGCCGTCGCCGAGCTCCTCGAACCACATCGTGTCCAGCGAGACGCCCTCGGGCATGCCCTCGAAGGTGAAGGTCTGCACGAGGCGCTGCTCGCCGACCTCGTGGAAGCAGCCGTGGAAGCCGTACTCGTCCTCGCCGTGGCGTACGACGTAGCGCCAGCTCCCGCCCGTGCGGGCGTCCCAGTCGAGGATCCGGGTGTCGGTGTCGTGGGGGCCGATCCACCTCGCGAACAGCTCGCGGTCGGTGTGCGCGCGGACGAGCTGGGCCGGCGTGGCCCGGAAGTCGCGGGTCATCCGGATCAGCGGGAGGTCGGGGTCGGCCTCGATCGTGGTGGTGCCGTCGGCGGTCCTCATGGTGGTGCTCATGATGCGGTTCCTTCCCTGGGGGTGGCGGCGTCGAGTCCGTCCTCGGCGTCGTTCATCTCGGCGTCGTTCATCTCGGCGAGCACCGCGTCGAGCCGGCGGTACCGTTCCTCGGCCTGCTGCCGGTAGCGCTCGATCCACTTCGTCATCAGCTCGAACACCTCGGCCTCGAGATGCACCGGCCGCCGCTGGGCGTCCCGCCCCCGGGTCACGAGCCCGGCCCCCTCGAGCACCTTCAGGTGCTTGGAGACCGCCTGCAGGCTGACGTCGTACGGCGCCGCCAGCTCCCCCACCGTGGCGTCACCCGCGCAGAGGCGGGCCACCATGTCGCGGCGGGTGGGGTCGGCCAGGGCCGCGAACACCTTGGACAGCTCGTCGGGCATCTCATTCCTCAACTGATTGGTTGAACACCATCAGCGTGCGCCGCGACCAGGCCTTTGTCAACCGTCTGGTTGATAATGATCTCTTCGAGGCGCGAGTGCGCGCCGCGACGCACCGGCACGCGGGCGCGCCGACTCGGCGTACGCCCCACCAGCCCCAGCTTCCCGCGCAGACCCCTCACTCCCCGCGGGTTGCACAGCACGGGAAGTGCGGGTTTCCCACGGGACCGTGGGAAACCGCGCCCGCGTCAGCCGCAGACGGCGCCGTGCGCCGCGGACTGCACGACCTTGGCGTACTTGCCCAGGACGCCGCGGGTGTACTTCGGGGCGTTCGGGGTCCAGCCGTCCTGGCGGGTGGCGAGCTCGGCCTCGTCGATGGCGACGTCGAGGGTGCGGTTGGCCACGTCGAGGGTGATCTGGTCGCCGTCGCGGACGAACGCGATCGGGCCGCCGTCGACGGCCTCGGGGGCGATGTGGCCCACGCAGAGGCCGGTGGTGCCGCCGGAGAAGCGGCCGTCGGTGATCAGCAGGACGTCCTTGCCGAGGCCCGCACCCTTGATGGCGCCGGTGATCGCCAGCATCTCGCGCATGCCGGGGCCGCCCTTGGGGCCCTCGTAGCGGATCACCACGACGTCGCCCGCGACGATGCCGCCCGCCTCGAGCGCGTCCATCGCGGCGCGCTCGCCGTCGAAGACCCGGGCGGTGCCGGTGAAGGTCGAGTCGTCGAAGCCGGCCGACTTCACGACCGCCCCGTCGGGCGCGAGCGAGCCACGCAGGATGGTCAGCCCGCCGGTCTTGTGGATCGGCTCGTCCAGCGACCGCAGCACCTCGCCGTCGAGACCCGCGGGCGCCAGGGCCTCGAGGTTCTCGCGCATGGTGCGCCCGGTCACGGTCAGGCAGTCGCCGTGCATCAGCCCGGCGTCGAGCAGCGCCTTCATCACGACGGGGATGCCGCCGATCTTGTCGACGTCGTTCATCACGAAGCGGCCGAACGGCTTGAGGTCGCCGAGGTGCGGGACCTTGTCGCCGATGCGGTTGAAGTCGTCGATGGTGAGGTCGACCTCGGCCTCGCGGGCGATCGCGAGCAGGTGCAGCACCGCGTTGGTCGAGCCGCCGAGGGCCATCACCACGGCGATGGCGTTCTCGAAGGCCTCCTTGGTCAGGATCTGGCGGGCGGTGATGCCGCGGCGCAGCATCTCGACTACGGCCTCGCCGGAGCGGTGGGCGAACCCGTCGCGGCGGCGGTCGACCGCCGGCGGCGCGGCCGAGCCGGGCAGGCTCATCCCGAGCGCCTCGGCGACGGCGGCCATCGTGTTGGCGGTGTACATCCCGCCGCAGGCGCCCTCCCCCGGGCAGATCGCCCGCTCGATCCGGTCGACCTCCTCGCGGCTGATCTTGCCGGCCAGGCAGGCGCCGACCGCCTCGAAGGCGTCGATGATCGTCACGTCGTTGCCGTCGACCTGGCCGGGCATGATCGAGCCGGCGTAGAGGAACACCGCGGCGAGGTCGAGCCGCGCGGCGGCCATCAGCATCCCGGGCAGCGACTTGTCGCAGCCGGCGAGCAGCACCGACCCGTCGAGCCGCTCGGCCATCATCACCGTCTCCACCGAGTCGGCGATGACCTCGCGGGAGACCAGCGAGAAGTGCATCCCCTCGTGGCCCATGGAGATGCCGTCGGAGACCGAGATCGTGCCGAACTCCAGCGGGTAGCCGCCGCCCGCGTGCACGCCGTTCTTGACCGCCTTCGCGAGGCGGTCCAGCGACAGGTTGCACGGGGTGATCTCGTTCCAGCTCGACGCGACGCCGATCTGCGGCTTGGCGAAGTCGTCGTCGTCCATGCCCACGGCGCGGAGCATCCCCCGGGCGGCGGCCCGCTCGAGGCCGTCGGTGACGTCGCGGGAACGCGGCTTGATGTCCGGCTGCTCGCTCATGGCGCGAGACTACTTCGCGCCCGGCCGGCCCCTGCTCGTGGTGTCAGCGCGCGGGCGGCGGCGTACGGGCTCGGTGATCGCCTGGATCCGCTCGGTGGCGAGCTCGACCATCAGCCGCGCCGCCGGCGAGAGCGTCGCGTTGGCGCGGTGCACCACGGCGATCGTGTCGTACTGCTGCGGCCGCAGCGGCACCCAGCCGGCCTCGGGCGCCAGCCGCGGGAGCAGCTGCAGGGCGGCCCCCTTGGGCAGCACCGAGTCGGCCACCCCGCGCCCCACCAGCTCCACCGCGGTCTCCACGTCCTCGACCTCCACCCGCGTCGGCGGGTTGAGTCCGGTCTCGTGCAGCATCCGGCGCAGCACGATCCGGGTCGAGTCGACCGCGCGCCAGGTCGTCTCGGGCATCACCAGCGACGAGCGGGCCAGCTGGCTCGCGGTCACGGGCGATCGCAGCCGGTCGGGGTCGGCGCTGATGTAGACGAGCTCGTCGCGGGCCACCGGCACGATCTCCATCCCCTCGCTGCTCACCTGGGGCACGGCGATCATCGCGGCCTCGATGCGTCCGCGGCGCAGGTCCTCCATCACGTCCACGGAGTTCTGGCCCACCAGCTCCACCCGCACGTGGGGGTGCCGCTCGAGCACCGCGGCGACCAGGTCGGCGCTCGCGTAGAGCCGTGAGGTGCCGAACATCCCGAACCGGATCGTGCCGGTCTCCAGCGCAGAGACGCTCCTCGCGGCCCGCGCGGTCTCCTCCGCCGCCGCCAGCGTCCGTTCGGCGTGCGGCCGCATCTCCTCGGCGACCGTCGTGGGCACCACCCCCCGGCCCACGCGCGTGAACAGGTCGGCGCCGATGCTGCGCTCCAGGTTGCGGATCTGCTCGGAGACCGAGGGCTGGCTGTACCCGAGGTGGTCGGCGGCCGCGGTCAGCGATCCCCGCTCGTAGGTCGCCAGGAAGCAGCGCAGCTGGTGCAGCGAAAGCATAGGAATCTCCTTGAGGTCGCCAAGTTAAGCGACCCTACCCCTATGCCAGCGCGACGCCCAGAATGGAGCTGTTCCCCCATCAGGCAGTGACGGAGGTATTCCGCGATGTTCCTCAACAAGTGCACCGAGTGCCGCCTCGAGCAGCTCATCTTCCCCAGCCAGGTGACGTCGTACGCCGCCACCGACCGCGGCACCGTCGCCCACTACACCTGCTGGTGCGGCGCCGAGCAGACCTGGCTCGCCGTCCCGGCCGCGGAGGCTCCGCGCGTCGCTGCCTGACCCGTCGAGGAGCAGGCCACCGGCAAGAGGGTTGAGCTCAGCCGGTCGTCGCGCCGCCGAGCAGCACCCGGTGGCTCAGCTCGTGCGCGAGGCCCCGCACCCCGGCGTCATGCCGCAGCCGGCTCGTCTCGATCCGCAGCGAACGGGTGGCCAACGGCAGCGACCGGGCATAGACCCGCTCACGGACTCCGGCGACGAGGTGGTCGCCGGCCAGGCCGAGTGAGCCCCCCAGCAGCACCTGCTCGGGATTGAGCAGCGAGACGGCCGTGGCGACAGCGCTGCCGATCACCCGTCCGGCGTCAGCGGTCAGGCCGCGGGCCACCGGGTCGCCCTCGGCCAGCAGGCGGAGGAACCCCTCGACGTCCCGGACGTCGCGCCCCTTGGCCGCCGCGTCACGGACCAGCGCCCAGCCGCCGGCATAGGCCTCGACGCAGCCGACCTTCCCGCAGCGACAGGGGGGACGGTCCGCACGCAGGTCGGCGACGTCGGCCTCGGTGTGCCCCAGGTCCCCGGCGGCACCGGCAGCGCCGCGCAGGACGTGCCCTCCACTGATGATGCCCGCGCCGACGCCGGTGCCGACCTTGACCACGAGCAGGTCCGAGACGGGTGCACCCGCCTCGGCCGCGGCCGCTGCCTCTCCGACGGCCAGGGCGTTGGCGTCGTTCTCGACGTGGGCGACCGTGCCGTACCAGCCGCCGATCGCGCCACTGACGTCGTAGCCGTCCCAGCCGGTCATGATCGGCGGGTCCACCACACGCCCCGACGGGAACTCCACCGGCCCGGGCAGGCCGATCGCCACGCCCCACGGCCGCGCGCCCCGCTCCCCACGCAGGAGCCCCCGCCACGCGCGGCGGACGATGTCGAGCACCCGGTCCGGACCGTCCCCGACCTCGCTGGCGTGCGAGCTGGTGGCCAGCACGGAACCGGCGAGGTCGCACCGGGCCACCCGCATCCCGCTGGCGCCGACGTCGGCGACGAGCAGGGTGCCGGCGCCGGCCGCGAGGCGGTACAGGGCGGCGGGTCGTCCGCGCCCGTTGACGCGCTCGTCGACCGCCTCCAGCAGGCCGTCCTCCAGCAGCCGCTCCATCCGCGCCGTCACGGTCACCCGTGCCCAGCCGGTCCGGGCGGCGACGTCGGCCCGGGTGAGCTGCTCGCCCCCGAGGAAGAGCGCGAGCGCCTGTGACGGCCCGGCCTCGGCGAGCGAGGCGGGCACGGTGTGGGACGCGCTCATGGACGCAGCTCCTCAGTGGAGGTGATTCGCCGGACTCCGAGAGTCAAGCAGATTTGTCTATTGACGGACACCATACCCAAGGTTAATGTCTGGGAACAGACATAAAAGGAGTCCACCCCATGAACCAGTCCACCCGTCTCATCGGTGCCGCAGTCCTCGGCGGCTCCCTCCTTCTCACCGGCTGCGGCTCGTCCGACGGCGGCGGCGACTCGGGCGACTCGTCCGGCGGCGGCACCAACGTCGCCGCGGTCATCAAGGGTCTCGACAACCCGTTCTTCCAGGCCATGGAGCAGGGCATCAACGCCCAGGCCGACGAGGACTCGGTCGACGTGACCGTGCAGGCCGCGCAGAGCATCAGCGACACCACCGGCCAGGCCGACAAGCTCAACGCCCTGGCCCAGCAGGACTTCGACTGCTTCGTCGTCAACCCGATCTCGGGCACCAACCTGGTGCAGGGACTCGCCCGGATCTCGGCCAAGGACGTGCCGGTGGTCAACATCGACTCCCCCGTCGACGCCGGTGCCGCCAAGGAGGCCAACGTCGACATCGCTACCTACATCGGCACCGACAACAAGGAGGCCGGCGGCAAGGCCGGTGACGAGATGGTGCAGGCGGTGAAGTCCGGCAAGGTCGCCCTCGTCGGGGGCATCTCCGGCGACGTCACCAGCGGTGCGCGCCTCGACGGGTTCAAGGCGGCAGCCGGGAGCAAGCTCGACATCGTGCAGACCGTCGCGGCGGACTGGGAGCGCCAGAAGGCCCTGACCGCGGCCACGACGATCATGCAGGCCAACCCCGACCTCAAGGGCTTCTTCGCCGCCAACGACGACATGGGCCTCGGCATCGTGCAGGCGGTCAAGAACGCCGGGAAGACCGGCAAGATCACCGTGATCAGCGTGGACGGCAACAAGGACGCGCTGCAGGCGGTCAAGGACGGCGGCCTGCACGCCACCGTCGCTCAGTACCCCTACGCGATCGGCCAGCTCGGCGTCCAGGCCTGCGAGAAGGCCGCGGCCGGCGACGACCTTCCCGAGGAGGTCGTCTCCCCCACGGCGGTGGTGACCGCCGACGTCGCGGACAAGGCACTCGCCAAGTTCCCCGCCCCGTTCGAGTCCTTCTCCAACCCGCTGGAGTGACCCGACGATGAGTACGACGACCACTCCACGACCACGGACGAGAAGACCGATGACCTCACCTGACACCGCCACGGCGGACACCGCGTCCGGCAGCTCCCCGGCGACCACCACGACACCGGGCTGGCGCCAGCGCCTCGCCGGCATCTCCTGGCCCGAGGTGGCCGCTCCCCTGGCGCTGGTCCTCCTCGTGGTGGCCTTCGGTGCCGCGGACACCGGGTTCCTCGCCTCGGGCAACCTCGCGGCGATGCTGCAGGCGACCTCGGTGCTCGTGGTGCTGGTCATCGGCCAGACCTTCGTGGTCGCCACGGCCGGGATCGACCTCTCGGTGGCCTCCACGATGACCCTGTCGGCGGTGGCGATGGGCCAGACCTTCGCCGCCGGCCAGCCCATCGCGGTCTGCATCGCGGCGGCGCTTGGCACGGGACTCGTCGTCGGGCTGCTCAACGGCCTGCTGATCGCCAAGGGCCGGATCACCGACTTCATCGTCACGCTGGGCATGCTCTCGGCGGCGGCGGGTGCGGCGCTGGTCCTCTCCGACGGCAAGCCCACGCAGGTCATCGACGGGTTCCTGCTCGACCTGACCGTGAACGGTCTCGGCATCGTGACCTGGGCGGTCGTGCTCGCGGCGGTGCTCGCCGTCGTGGCCCACCTCGTGCTGTTCCACACCGCCTTCGGGATGCACATCCTGGCCATCGGCGGGTCCGTGCGGGCCGCGCGGGCCGGCGGCGTACGCACCGACCGGGTGAAGGTGGCCGCCTACGCGCTCTCCGGCACGTGCGCCGGCGTCGCCGCGGTGCTCCTCGTCGGGCGGGTGGGGGCCGCCGAGCCGGCCAGCAACACCAGCTTCCTGCTCAACTCCGTGGCCGCGGTGGTCCTCGGCGGGGTCAGCCTCTTCGGCGGCCGGGCCACGATCGTCGGACCGATGGCGGGTGCGCTGCTGCTCACCGCCCTGGTCAACGGCCTGACCCGGTTCGGGCTCTCGGAGTTCTACCAGCCACTCGCGGTCGGCGTTGTCGTCATCGCCGCCGCCTTCCTCGCGAGGTTCGACCGATGAGCGTTCAGGTGCAGGAGAAGACCGCCCCCGCCCCCGAGGGCGAGGTGCTGCTCGAGGCCACGGGGGTGAGCAAGTCCTACGGCTCCGTGCAGGCGCTGCGCGACGGCTCGGTCCAGGTCCGGGCCGGTCGGGTGACCGCGATCATCGGCGACAACGGCGCGGGCAAGTCCACCCTCGTCGGCTGCCTGTCGGGCATGCACAAGCGCGACGGCGGACGGCTCACCGTGGGCGGGCAGCCCGTCGACTTCGACGGGCCCAAGGACGCCCGCGCCGTCGGCATCGAGACCGTCTACCAGGACCTGGCCCTCGTCGACACGCTCCGGGTCTGGCAGAACCTCTACCTCGGCCGCGAGGACGGCATCGGCCGTGGCCCCCTGCGCTGGCTCAAGCGCAAGGCCATGCGGCGGGAGGCCCGCAGCATGGTGGGCGCCCTGGCCGTCAACGTGCCGTCCGTGGACGCCCGCGTCGTGGGGCTCTCCGGCGGCCAGCGACAGGCCGTCGCCCTCGCCAGGGCGGCGGGTTGGGGCTCGCGCATCGTCATCCTCGACGAGCCGACCGCGGCCCTCGGCGTGCAGGAGACCGCCAAGGTCGAGCAGATGATCCACGACCTGAAGGCCCAGGGCCTCGGGCTGGTGCTCGTGAGCCACAACTTCGACCAGGTGCTGCGGGTCGCCGACGACGTCTACGTCATGCGGTCCGGACGCACCGTCGCCCACCGCGCCACCGCCGGCACCACCGGCCAGGAGCTGGTGGCCCTCGTCACCGGCGCCGTCGTCGACCCCCTCGACGCTCCCGACCAGGAAGGACCCCGATGAACCCCCTCGGCCTGCACGCCCTCGTGTGGGTCGGCGACTGGACCGCCGACTCCGCCAGGCACGCGATCTCGTCCACGGCAGCGCTGGGGTTCGACCTCATCGAGATCCCGCTCCTCGACCCGGCGGGCGTCGACGCCGAGATGACCCGCACGCTCCTCGACGAGCACGGACTCGGCGCGGCGTGCTCGCTGGGGCTCGACCCCGACGCCGACGTGTCCAGCGAGGACCCGGCCGTCGTACGACGGGGGCGCGACCTGCTCGCCCAGGCGGTCGACGTGGCCGCCGCGATCGGGGCCGGCGACCTGTGCGGCGTCCTGTACTCGGTGCTGGCGAAGTACCCCGCACCCATCTCCGAACGCTCCCGCGCCCACGTGGTCGAGTCGATGGCCTGGCTCGCCGAGCGGGCAGCGGGCAGCGGACTCCGGGTGAACCTCGAGGTGGTGAACCGCTACGAGACCAACGTGGTCAACACGACCGCGGACATGCTCGCGCTGATCGAGGAGACGGGGGCGGACCTCGGCGTCCACCTCGACACCTACCACATGAACATCGAGGAGAACGGCCTCGTCACCCCGGTCCACGAGGCCACGGAGGCAGGCCGGCTGCGCTACGTGCACGTCGGTGAGTCCCACCGCGGCTACATGGGCACCGGCACCGTCGACTTCGACACGTTCTGCGCCACGCTCCGCGAGGTGGAGTACGACGGACCCGTCGTCTTCGAGAGCTTCAGCTCGGCCGTCGTGCACCCCACGCTGTCCAACACCCTCGCGGTGTGGCGCAACCTGTGGGACGACAGCGAGGACCTGGCCCGGCACGCCCACGACTTCCTGGCGCAGCGGCTCCGCGCGTGACCGAGCGGGCCTGGCTGGGGATCGACGTCGGCACGAGCTCGCTGAAGGTCCTCGCGGTCGGTGTGGACGGGCGGACCCTGGCCCAGCAGGAGCTCGCGCTGCCGCTGGACCACCCCGCACCCGGCCGGGCCGAGGCCGACCCGCGGTCGTGGACCCGAGCCGTCGACGCCGTGGCGCTGCCGCTCGCCGAGCAGCTCGACGTCGCCGGCGTCGGCGTCACCGGCCAGATGCACGGCACGGTGTTGCTCGACGCCGACGGGCAGCCGGTCCGGCCCGCCGTGCTGTGGCCCGACTCGCGGGCGGGCGCGCTCAGGTCGCGGTGGGAGGAGCTGCCCGGTCCGGTCCTCGGTCGCCTGGGCAACCCGTGGTCGCCGGGCATGACCGGGCCGGTGCTGGCCTGGCTCGCCCGGCACGAGCCGGAGGTGCTGGCCCGGGCAGGTCGCGTCGCGCTGCCGAAGGACTTCGTGCGCGAGCACCTCGTGCCGTCCGCGGTGACCACCGATCCCTCCGACGCGTCCGGGACCCTGCTCTGGGACGTGGTCGACGGCGCGTGGAGCACCGCCGCCGACGGCCTGGTGGAGGCGAGGCTGCTGCCACCGGTCACGGCCTCCGACGCGGTGGTCGGCACCTGGCGAGGTGCCGAGGTGGTCGTCGGCGGAGGGGACACCCCGGTGTCCCTGCTCGCCCTCGAGCACGCGGTCGGCGGATGGCAGCCTGGTGACGTCGTGCTCAACCTCGGGACCGGCGCCCAGGTGATCGACCCCCGTGCGGAAAGGCCCTCGCACAGCGGCTGGCCGGGGATCCACACCTACAGCGACGTCGCCGGCGGCCGCTACGCGATGGTGGCCGCCCAGAACGCGGGGCTGGCCCTGTCCTGGGCACAGGGGCGACTCGGACTCACGTGGGACGAGCTGGCCGACGCGGCCCGGCGTACCCCCGCGGGCGCGAACGGCCTGCTGTTCCGCCCGTTCGTCAGCTCCGAGCGCGGAGCGCTGGTGCCGCGCGAGCCGGGACGCGGTCCCGGGTGGCTGGGCGCGATCTCGGGCGCGATCTCGGGTCCCACCGACCCACCGGTCGGCGAGGCGGCCCGGGCCGCGGTGGAGGCCCAGGCCTTCCTCGTCCGCCGCAGCTGGGAGCTGCTCGACGCGGAGTGTCGGCGGCTGCTGGTCGTCGGGGGCGGAGCCCGGGAGGCGTGGGTCAGGCAGCTGCTCGCCGACGTGCTCGGCCGCCCGGTCCACCACCTGCGGGTGCGCAGTGCCTCCGCGGCGGGCGCCGTCGTCCTGGCCGGCGGCCCCATGCTGGGCGGGAGCGGCACGGGGGTGCACGAGATCACCGAGCCCCGGCCCGCCGCCGCGCTCGACTCGGCGTACGTCGACTGGTGCGCCGAGCTCTACGGCTGAGCCGTCAGCCGCGCCGGCTCAGACCGTCGCCGCCCGCACGCACAGCACGTCGGGCAGGTGCTGGGCGACGACGCCCCAGCTCTCCCCCTCGTCGTTGCTGGCGAACACCGAGCCGTCGCGGCTGCCGAGGTAGAGGCCGGCCGGGTCGCCGTCGTCGGCGCACATGCCGTCGCGCATGACCGCGGTGTAGAACGCGTCGGGAAGGCCCTTGTCGAGCGGCTCCCACGTCGACCCGGCGTCGGTGGAGCGGCAGACCTGCGCCTTGCCGTCACGCGGGAACCGCTCGCCGGCGTCGACCAGGGGGAACAGCCAGAGCAGGTCGCCGCGCCGGGGATGGGCCACCACGGGGAAGCCGAAGTCGGCGGGCAGGCCCTCGGCGATCGAGGTCCAGGAGGTGCCGCCGTCGTCGCTGCGGTAGACGCCTCCGTGGTTCTGCGCGTAGAGGCGCTCGGGGTCCTCCGCGTCGCGCGCGACCTTGTGCACGCACTGGCCGAACTCGGGGTACTGCACGTCGTCGGGCATGAACTCGACCTTGATGCCCTGGTTGGCCGGCTCCCAGCTCGCGCCGCCGTCGGAGGTGCGGTAGACCCCGCCGGTCGACATCGCCACGGTCAGCTTCTGCGGGTCGGTGGGGTGCGGGAGCAGCGTGTGGATGGCCTGGCCGCCGCCACCCGGCGCCCACTGGGGCCGGTGCGGGTGGTCCCACAGCGCGCGGACGATCTCGAAGGAGTGCCCCCGGTCGGTGGACCTCCACAGCGCCGACGGCTCGGTGCCGGCCCACACGACGTCGGGGTCGCACGGCGAGGGGGCCAGGGACCACACGGCCTCGAGGCTGGTGCCGGTGAAGTCCGGGAAGGTGATCGCCGGGTCGCCGCCGCGATGCCAGGTCTCGCCGAGGTCGTCGGAGTGCAGCACCTGGGTGCCCCAGTGCCAGCTGCGGCTGCCCATCAGCAGGCGCGGGCGCTCGCCGCGGGTGTCGATCGCGACGGAGTGGACCTCGTTGACGGGCTCGTCGGGCCCCTCGACCGACCAGGTCACCCGGTCGGAGCTGCGCGCCAGCCACAGCCCCTTGCGCGTCCCGATCATCAACAGCGTCTGCTCACCGGCCACGGGGCTCCCCCTCCTCGATTATTCCTAATAGGAACACTAACCTGATCCCACCATGGGTCAAGACCTCCCGCGGGACCTCCCGGTCACCGCCTACGCCCTGCTCGGGCTGCTGTCGTTCGGCGACTCGCTGACCGGCTACGAGCTCAAGCAGCGCGCCGACCGGACGCTGCGCTTCTACTGGGTCTCCCCCGCGATGAGCCAGGTCTACTCCGAGCTCGACCGGCTGCACGAGCACGGACTGGTCCGCCGCGACGGCGACGGCCGCACGTCGTCGTACTCCCTGACCCGGAGCGGCCGCACCACCCTGGAGCGATGGCTGCGCGAGACCCCGGTCGGCTTCCCGGTCCTCAAGCACCCCGTCGCCCTGCGGCTGCTGCTCGGCGCCCTGGTCGAGCCCGCCGCGACGGCCGCGATGCTGCGCGACCACCTCACCGCGCTCGACGAGGAGCGCGCGGCCCTGGAGCAGGTGCGCACCTCCCTGGACGGGCGGGACCGGCCCGGCGACGCGTTCCGCTACCCCGCCTTGGTGGCCGACTGGGGGCTGTCCTACTTCGCCCACGAGCGCACGATCATCGAGGACCTGCTGCGACGGATCGAGGCGGAGGCCTGAGGACTCACAGGCCGCGCCCAGGCCCTGTTCACGCACTCGTCACACACACGTGACGAGGTGGACTCCCCCGCCGCCTAGCGTCGAGGCAACGCGGCACCCAGGGACACCGATCCAGGGAGAACCACCATGGCCCACCTCGTCACCCCCCTCCTGCGGCCACTGAACCGCCTGGCCGAGCAGAGCCAGCGCACCGCCTGCCGCAACGCGATGGTCGCCTCCACCGCGCTCGCCGAGCTGCGGCGGGAGCGCCAGGAGGTGCAGGAGTACGTCGACGGCGTGCTGGCCCGCCGCGGCACGGTCCGGGTCGCCGTGGGCCACCCCGCCGGCTCCGCGGTGGCGCGGTCCGGCTGATCGCGGGACGCTGCGGGATTCACCGGCTCGCCGGGGATCCCTGACGTTACGGGGCGAAACTTCACCCGAGAACGTCAGGGATCACCCCGGAACCCTGTCCGATTCGTGCCACGGGGGTCGGGCGTTGCGCTGGCCGAGAGTCGCTCGCCGGAGCCGAGCGCTCGTACGCCGTCCGCTGGCGCCCCGCCGGTGATCTCGGCCACGAAACGGCATGGCCCGCGCCGCGGGTGGGGAACAATCCGGGCATGGCCACCGCAGCGTCCCTGCCGGAGACACCCGAGGACCCCGACCAGCTCGAGGGGCTGGCACTGCGCCACTACACCGTGGCGAGCTTCGACGGCACTCGCCTGCGGGCCTGGACCAACGACGCCGACGGCCCCACCGTGCTGCTCTGCAACGGGCTCGGCACCAACCCGCACGCCTGGCCGGCGCTGCTCGATCCCGACTGCGGCGTCCGGGTGATCTCGTGGAACCACCGCGGCACCGGCGGCTCGGAGCGACCCGCCGACCCGCGCGACGCCGGCGTCGACTCCTTCGTCCAGGACGCGCTGGCGGTGATGGACCACGCCGGGGTCGACGCCTGCGTGCTGATGGGCTGGTCCATCGGCGTGAACACGATGTTCGAGCTGGCGGTGAACCACCCGCACCGGGTCACGGGGCTGTTCGCGGTCGGCGGCGTGCCCGGCGACACCTTCGCGTCCATGGGCGCCCCGATCCTCCTCCCGCGCCCGTTCCGCAAGCCGCTCACGGTCAGCCTCGCCCGCCTGTTCAAGCTCGCCGGCAAGCCGCTCCACCTCGTCGGCCGCAACCTCCCCGTCGGGCCGCTGACCTACGAGTTCCTCACCCACACCGGCTTCATGCTGCCGATGCCGGACCCGCTGAACGCCCGCCGCGCGATCCGGCAGTTCCTGTCCACGCCCACCGACTGGTACATGCACCTCGCGCTGCACTCCTCGATGCACCGACGGGTCTCCTTGCGCGACATCGCGGTGCCGACCAGCTTCGTGGCGGGGAAGTACGACGTCCTCGCCTCGTCGGTCGACATGAGGACCGCGGCCGAGCGGATCCCGGAGGCGGCGTACCTCGAGCTGCCGGCCACGCACTTCCTCCCCATGGAGCGGCCCGAGGAGGTCCACGAGGCACTGCTCGACCTGATCGACCGCGTCCCCGACTAGAACCCGGGAGCAGGACCCCCGAGTAGGAGCGGCTGGCTACCCTCGCCGAATGTTGCGGCTGGCCACGCTGATCGTCGTCCCGTCCCTGCTGCTGGTCGCCTGCGGCGGAGAGGCCGACCAAGGGTCCGACGCGAGGTCCGAGGGCTCGAGCGCATCCGAGTCCGCCTCGACGCCCGACGGCTCGACGTCACCCAGTCCGAGCACCAGCCCGTCGCAGACCCCGGCGCGCTCCGCCAGCCCGAAGGTCGTCGGCACGGTGGCGCGCGACCTCGAGGTGCCGTGGGGCATCGCGTTCCTGCCCGACGGCTCCGCGCTGGTCACCGAGCGCGACAGCGGCCGGGTGCTGCGGGTGACGCCGCGCGAGAAGGGGGGCGCCGAGAGCTCGGTGCGCGAGGTCGGCCGGGTCGACGAGGCCAGCCCCCAGGGCGAGGCGGGCCTGCTCGGGGTCGCGGTCTCGCCGTCCTTCGCGCGCGACCGGCGGGTGTTCCTCTACGCCACCACCGACTCGGACAACCGCGTGCTGCGCACCACGCTGGAGGACGGCCGGCTGGGCTCGATGCAGCCCGTCCTCACCGGGATCCCGAACGCGTTCGTGCACGACGGCGGCCGGATGGCCTTCGGTCCCGACGGGATGCTCTACGTCTCCACCGGCGAGGCCGGACAGCCCGACCTCGCCCAGGACCGTGGCTCGCTGGGCGGGAAGATCCTGCGGGTCACCCAGGACGGCGACCCCGCCCCCGGCAACCCCGACGCCGGCTCGCCGGTCTGGACGTGGGGGCACCGCAACGTGCAGGGGCTGGCCTTCGACGACGACGGCAACCTGTGGGCCTCGGAGTTCGGGCAGGACACCTACGACGAGCTCAACCTGATCCGCAAGGGCCGCAACTACGGCTGGCCGCAGGTCGAGGGCAGGGGCGACCAGCCGGGGCTGGAGAACCCGAAGGTCACCTGGGCCACCGACGACGCCTCCCCCTCGGGGCTGGCCTTCCTCGGTGGCCGGCTGTGGCTGGGCGCGCTGCGCGGCGAGCGGCTGTGGCGCGTGGACGTCGACGGCACGCGGGCCGGGGGCGAGAAGGGGTTCTTCGTCGGCGACTACGGCCGCCTGCGCACGGTCGTCGCGGCACCCGACGGCCACCTGTGGGTGACCACCTCCAACCGCGACGGCCGGGGCGAGCCCGCGGCCGAGGACGACCGGATCCTGCTCGTCCGTCCCTAGTCGGCCCCGTGATCGGCAGGGCGGGTGACCGTGGCCCGGCGTACGGCGCGGCGCAGGGTGGTCAGCACCGCCGGCCCGAGCACCACCAGCGCGAGGGTGTTGGTGATCGCGCGACCGGTGTCCCAGCTGCCCGTCGAGGTGAGCAGCGTGTAGACCCCGAACCGGTGCAGGTTCTCGGCCAGCGGCGCCCCCGGCACGAACGACAGGCTGCCGGTGTGGCCGGGCACCTCGATGCCCAGGGTGAACGGCCAGCTCGACATGTTCATCACCAGCCCGAAGGCGTACGCCGCGAAGATCCCGTAGACCACGAGCATCAGGATCTCCGCCCGGCCGCGGACCCCGCGGGGCAGCAGCCCGGCGCCCATGCCCACCCAGGCCGAGGCCAGCATCTGGAAGGGCAGCCACGGCCCCACCCCGGCGGTGAGCAGGGCGGAGGCGAACATCGAGGTGCACCCGAGCACGAACCCGAAGCCGGGCCCGAAGACGCGGCCACCGAGGATCAGCAGGAAGAAGACCAGCTCGATCCCGGCGACGCCGGCGCTCAGGCCGCGCATCACCGCGTTGATCGCGGTCAGCACGCCCAGGACGGCCAGCGCCTTGGAGTCCATCCCGCCCTCGGTGAACTCGGCGAGGCAGAGCACGATCACCACGGGCAGCAGCAGCACGAACACGAACGGCGGCTGGACCACCTGCTCGTCGGCGCGCACGCGCAGCAGCAGCGGCCACAGGAACATCAGCAGGCCGGCGACCGAGGCCAGGACGAGGACGCTGCTCGGACCGGAGGCGCACGGGGACCATCGCCGCGGTGGCACTCATCCCGCCGCCCCCACCGACACGACCTGGTCCACGGTCAGCCAGCCGTCACCGAGGATCTTGTGCACCTGCGGCGCGAAGGCGGGCGACTCGGCGACCACGCGGGCGGTCGGTCCCTCCGAGACCACCTCGCCGTCGGCCAGCACCACGACCCGGTCGGCGACCTGCGCCACGAACTCCACGTCGTGGGTCGCCACGAGCACGGCCGTGCCCTCGGCCTTGAGCGAGGCGAGGATCTCGGCCAGGGCGGCCTTGCCGGGGTAGTCCAGCCCACGTGTGGGCTCGTCGAGGCAGAGCACGACCGGGCGCGCGGTGAGGACGACGGCCAGCACGAGCGCGAGTCCCTGCCCCTCGGACAGGTCACGCGGGTGCTTGAGCGGGTCGATCCCGGGCGCCAGCCGCTCGAGCAGCGCGCGCGCCGCGCCAGCCGGTGCCCCGGCCTCCCGGTCGGCCGCGGCACACTCCTCGTCGACGGTCTCGAGGTAGAGCAGGTCGGCGGCCGTCTGCGGGACCAGGCCGACCAGTCCGCGGCGGGCCTCGGCCCCCTGGGCGGCCGGGTCCTGGCCGCCCACCCGGACCGTCCCGCGGAGCCGGTCGCGGCTGCCCTGCAGCGCCCACATCAGCGTCGACTTGCCCGACCCGTTGCGTCCCATCAGCGCGGTGACCCGACCGCTCTCGAGGGCGAGGTCCACCTCGCGCACCGCGACGTGCCGGCCGTACGCCACGCTCACCCCCCGCGCCACCAGCACCGCCTCGGGACCGGGCTCGGCCGGCGGCAGTCCCTCGGGCGGGACGAGGGCGAGCCGCGCGGCACGACGCCGCGCGTCGCGGACGCTCAGCGGCAGCGGCGACCAGCCGGCCCAGCGACCGAGCTCGACGATCGGGGGCGCCACCGGCGAGTCCTCGAGGATGTCGGCGGGGTCGCCGACGCGGACCTCCCCGTCGGCCTCGACGAGCACGATCCGGTCGGCGAAGGGGACGACGCGCTCGAGCCGGTGCTCGGCCACGACCACGGTGAGGCCGACGTCGTGGACGAGCCGGGTCAGCGTCGCGAGCACGTCCTCGGCCGCCGTCGGGTCCAGCGCCGAGGTCGGCTCGTCCAGCACCAGGATCCGCGGGTGCATCGTCAGCACCGAGCCGATCGCCACCCGTTGCTGCTGCCCGCCGGAGAGGGTCCGCAGGTCGCGACCCCGCAGGTCGGCGATGCCGAGCAGGTCCAGCGTCTCCTCCACCCGGCGACGCATCGTGGGCGCGTCCAGGCCGAGCTGCTCCATGCCGTAGGCCAGCTCCTCCTCGACGGTGTCGGTCACGAAGCCGGCGCTCGGGTCCTGGCCGACGTACCCCACGAGGTGTGCGCGGTCCCTCGGAGGCAGGTGGACGATGCTGGCGCCGTCGAGCACCACATCGCCGGCGAGCAGGCCTCCGGTGAACTCCGGCACGAGTCCGTTGAAGAGCCCGAGGAGGGTCGACTTCCCGACGCCGGTCCGGCCGGCGACCAGGACCAGCTCCCCCTCCTCCAGGGCGAGGTCCACGTGGCGCAGGATCGCGGGCCCGGCCGCGTCGTACCGGAAGTCGATGTCACGCAGCTCGAGCATGTGCCCGCTCCTCTGCTCGGGGGCCGACCTGGGTCAGGACCGGTGGAGGCGACACGAAGGCGGCCAGGACACCGAGCAGCACGACCAGGAGCGCCTCGGTGGTGACCGTTGGCGGGGCGTCGAGCGCCGGGTAGAGGACGGGGTCGCCGCGCAGCGGGCCGAGGAACCCCGCCGCGACCGCCAGTCCGCTCAGCACGACCCCGATCTCGGCGGCTCGCCACCGGTCGGGCCGGTAGCGGGTCCGCTGGACCCGCTGCCCTGCGGACCAGAACCCTCCTGCGGCCAGGACGAGACCGCCTCCGAGCCCGACGAGGACCAGCCAGCGGGGCGTGGTCTGGTCGAGCAGCGCGTAGGTGCCGATGCAGAGGCCGCAGAGTCCGGCGAGGATGAGCGCCCCGGTGACCCGGCGGCGGCTGCGGGTGAGGTTGCCGGCCCGTCCGTAGCCGCGCGCGTCCATGCCCGCCGCCAGCGCCATCGACCGCTCGAGCGCGTCCTCCATCACCGGTACGACGATCCCGCGCAGCCGGCTGGTGCGGCCGCCCGGGACTCCACGCAGCTGCCGGGCCGCCCGCACCCGCCTCAGGCTGTCGGCCAGCTGCGGCAGCAACGCGACGGCGACGACGACGGCGCTGCCGACCTCGTAGAGCGCCGGCGGCATCGACTTCAGCAGCCGCTTGGGGTTGGCCAGGGCGTTGGCGGCCCCGACGCAGATGACGATCGTGGCCAGCCGCAGGCCGTCGTACAGCCCGGCGAGGACCGACTCCAGCGTCACCGGCCCCAGCAGGCGGATCCCGGCCACCCAGTCGGGGAGCGGGACCTCCGGCAGGTCCAGCAGCACGACGCCCTCGTGGCCGCCCCCGAGGAGCACCCTGAGGACCACCCGCACGACGACGATGACCGCGCCGAAGACGAGGTAGAGCCGGAAGGACCGCGACCAGGGATGGTCCGAGCGCCGCAACGACACCGTGAGCGACGCGATGCCGACGATCATCAGGAGCAGCAGCGGGTTCGTCGTGGCGGTGGCCGCGGCGGCGAGGCCCATCGCCCAGAGCCACCAGGCTCCGGGGTGCAGGTCCCTCGGCGGCCGCGGCCCGGACATCACGGTCTCGCGGAGCGCCGCCGCAGCGCGACCACGGCACCGGCCGCGCCCAGCACCACCAGGACGAGCACCGGCACCCACCAGGCGACCGAGCCGTCGTCGTCCTGCTCGTCGGCCGCGTCCGAGGAGCCGGAGCTGGCCGTCGCCGCACCCGCCTCCCCCTTGACCGGCTTCACGCTCGGCGGCGTGGCCGTCTTCGAGCCCTGCCAGGAGAACGCCACGAACGCGCCGTCGGCGAGCTTCAGCTCGTCGGCGCCCTTGGGGGCGTAGCCCCACTTGCCGTTCTTGGCGAGGAAGAGGCCCCAGTAGGCGTCGGCGGGCGGCATCTTGCTGCAGGTGGCCTCGGCCGGCTTGCCGTCGACCTTGCAGGCCGCCCCGGGGAACGGCCCGACGGGGGTCAGGTCGACGCCGGACTCCTCGAACACCTGGGACGCGGTCTTGCCGGCGCCGTCCTCGTCGCACATCTGGGCGACGCCGCCGCCGAGGTCCTGGTAGTCCACGGCGAGGCTGACGCCGCCGTCACTGCAGAAGGACCCCTCGGCGTAGGCCGGCGCCGGGGCCAGGCCCAGGAAAGCGACCAGGGCGGCCACGAGAAAAGAGAGGACGAGCCGAGAGACCCGGCCAGAGTAGATGGTGCGCATGCGATGGTTCCTTCCCGCTGCACAGCGGGTGGGCACCAACGTCGCCAACCCGCTGCTTTCCACGACAGCGTGTCTTCAAGGACGTCGCGCAGCGGGTGCTCCGGCTCGCCGCCATCGTGTGATGGCGACCTACGGTTGCGGGTCAGCGCCGGACTCGGACCGGCTTCCCCCGTCAACGGACGTGATCGGTGTGGATGTTCGCCCCGGTGGGGCAGCGCTGAGACTAGCACCGGCCCGCCCCCTCGGCGGCAGGCGGCGAGGGGTGGACCTACTGCAGCTTCTCGAGCACCAGCTCGCGCACCCGGCCGGCGTCGGCCTGGCCGCGCATCTCCTTCATCACCGCGCCGATGAGCGCGCCGGCGGCGGCGACCTTGCCGTCGCGGATCTTCGCGGCGACGTCGGGATTGGCCTCGATCGCGCGGTCGACGGCCTGACCCAGCGCCCCCTCGTCGGAGACGATCGCGAGCCCGCGACCGGCGACCACCTCGTCGGGGGTGCCCTCGCCGGCCAGCACGCCGTCGAAGACCTGGCGGGCCAGCTTGTCGTTGATCGCGCCCTCGTCGACCAGCGCCTGGATGCGCGCGACGTCGGCCGGGGTGATGTCGAGCGAGGCGAGCTCGACGCCCTGCTCGTTGGCACGGCGGGCGAGCTCGGAGAGCCACCACTTGCGCGCCGCCTGCGGGGTGGCGCCCGCGGCGATCGTCTGCTCCACGAGCATCAGCGCTCCCGCGCCCACGGTGTCGCGCATCTCGAGGTCGGAGAAGCCCCAGGCGGCCTGGAGGCGGGCGCGGTGCTCGCGCGGCGGCTCGGGCAGCGTCGCGCGCAGCTCCTCGACCCACTCCCGGCTCGGCGCGACGGGCACGAGGTCGGGCTCGGGGAAGTAGCGGTAGTCGTCGGCGTCGGACTTGGGCCGGCCGGCCGTGGTCACCCCGGTGTCCTCGTGCCAGTGCCGCGTCTCCTGCACGATCTTCTGGCCGCCGGCCAGCAGGGCCGCCTGCCGCGAGATCTCGTAGCGCGCCGCCCGCTCCACCGAGCGCAGGCTGTTGACGTTCTTGGTCTCCGTGCGGGTGCCGAGCGGGACGCTGGTCGAGCCGTCTCCGCTGGTCGAGCCTGTCGAGACCACCGGCGAGAGCGACAGGTTCACGTCGCAGCGCATCGACCCCTGGTCCATCCGCACGTCGGAGACGCCGAGGCCGAACAGCAGCTCGCGCAGCTGCTCGACGTAGGCACGCGCGACGGCCGGGGCCTTCTCGCGGGCGCCGGTGATCGGCCGGGTGACGATCTCGATGAGCGGCACGCCGGCGCGGTTGTAGTCGACCAGCGAGTAGTCGGCCCCGTGGATGCGGCCGCTGGTGCCCACGTGCAGGGACTTGCCGGTGTCCTCCTCCATGTGGGCGCGCTCGATCTCGATACGGAACGTCTCCGGCCCGTCCTCGCCGGCGATCTCGACCTCGGTCCAGCCGTCGAAGGCGATCGGCTCGTCGTACTGGCTGGTCTGGAAGTTCTTCGGCATGTCGGGGTAGAAGTAGTTCTTCCGTGCGAACCGGCACCACTCCGCGATCTCGCAGTTCAGCGCCAGCCCGATCCGGATCGCCGACTCCACCGCCTTGGCGTTGACCACCGGCATCGAGCCGGGCAGGCCCAGGCAGGTGGGGCAGGTGTGCGTGTTCGGCTCACCGCCGAAGTGGGCCGGGCAGCCGCAGAACATCTTGGTGGCGGTGTTCAGCTCGACGTGCACCTCCAGCCCCATGGCCGGGTCGTACGCCGCCAGCGCGTCCTCGAAGGACATGGTTTCGACAGGCTCAACCGCCGGGTTCGTCATCGGGCCACCGCCTTGTCGAGCTTGTCGGGATCGATCATCGGGCCGCCCCACTGCTGCTCGAGCAGCAGCTCGAGCGCGGCGCCGACGCGGTAGAGCCGGTCGTCGGCCAACGCGGGGGCCAGGACCTGCAGCCCGACCGGGAGGCCGTCCTCCTCGGCGAGGCCGGCGGGCACCGAGATGCCCGGCACGCCCGCCAGGTTGGCGGGGATGGTGGCGATGTCGTTGAGGTACATCGCCAGCGGGTCGTCGAGCTTCTCCCCCAGCCGGAACGCCGTGGTGGGCGCGGTGGGCGAGAGCAGCACGTCGGCCTTCTCGAAGGCCTTCTCGAAGTCGCGGCTGATCAGCGTGCGCACCTTCTGCGCCTGGCCGTAGTAGGCGTCGTAGTAGCCGCTGGACAGGGCGTAGGTGCCGAGGATGATCCGGCGCTTCACCTCGTCGCCGAACCCGGCGTCGCGGGTGGCCCGCATGACCTCCTCGGCGCTGGGCGCCTCGACCCCCTCGGGCAGCACGCGCAGGCCGTAGCGCATCGCGTCGAAGCGGGCGAGGTTGGAGGAAGCCTCGCTCGGCATGATCAGGTAGTACGCCGCCAGCGCGTGCACGAAATGGGGGCAGGTGACCTGCACGACCTCGGCTCCTGCGGCCACGAGCAGCTGGACCGCCTCGTCGAAGCGCTGCTGCACCCCGGGCTGGTAGCCCTCGCCGCTCAGCTCGGCGACGACGCCCACCTTGAGCCCGGCGAGCTGTGCCGTCTCCCCGGAGCGGGCCGCCGAGACCACCGGCGGCACCGGCTGGTCGATGCTGGTGGAGTCCATCGGGTCGTGCCCGCCGACGATCTCGTGCAGCAGGGCGGCGTCGAGGACGGTGCGGGTGACCGGGCCGGCCTGGTCGAGCGAGTTCGCCATCGCGACGAGGCCGTAGCGCGAGATGCCGCCGTAGGTCGGCTTCACCCCGACGGTGCCGGTGACCGCGCCCGGCTGGCGGATGGAGCCGCCGGTGTCGGTGCCGATCGCCAGCGGCGCCTCGAAGGCGGCCACGGCCGCGGCGGAGCCACCGCCCGACCCGCCGGGGATCCGGTCGAGGTCCCACGGGTTGCGCGTCGGGCCGTACGCCGAGTGCTCGGTGGAGGAGCCCATCGCGAACTCGTCCATGTTGGTCTTGCCCAGGATCGGCAGCCCGGCGTCCTTCAGGCGGGTGACCACCGTGGCGTCGTACGGCGGGACCCAGCCCTCGAGGATCCGCGACCCGCACGTCGTGGGCAGCCCCTCGGTGGTGAGCACGTCCTTGACCGCGATCGGCACCCCGTCCAGCGGCGAGGCGAGCGAGCCGGCGGCGCGGCGCTCGTCGGAGGCGCGGGCGGCAGCGAGCGCGCCCTCGGCGTCGACGTGCAGGAACGCGTGCACACGGTCGTCGACCGCGGCGATCCGGTCGAGGAAGGCCTGGGTCAGCTCCACGCTCGTGGTCTCGCCGGCCGCGAGCGCCTCGGCCAGCGCCGCGGCGCTGCGCTGGATCAGGGGGGTCGTCACTGCTCGTCCCCCAGGATCCGCGGGACGGCGAACCGCTGCTCCTCCACCTCGGGGGCGCCCGACAGCGCCTGCTCGGGGGTCAGCGAGGGGCGCACGACGTCGTCGCGGAAGACGTTGACCACCGGGATCGGGTGGGAGGTGGGCGGGATGTCCTCGGCGGCGACCTCGCGGATCGCGGCCACGGACTCCAGGATCACCGACAGCTGCGGCGCGAGGTGGTCCAGCTCGGCGTCGTCGAGCTCGATGCGCGCGAGGTCGGCGAGGTGGCGCACCTCGTCGCGGCTGATCTGCACGCGGCTCGTTGCAGGGGCGTCAGGCATGGGCGGACCCACCGGTTCCAGGCATGCGGGCCATCCTAGGTAACCCCGGTGAACACCCGCCGGTTAGGTTCGACGGGGACAGGGATTGGGGGGGCGTCGTGGAGATCCGCAGCAGCGCACGACGTACGACGAGGGCGGCCGCCCTGCTCCTCGGCGTGCTCGCGCTCCTGGTCACCGGGTGCGGCGCCGCGGAGGACTCCGGCGGGTCGACCGCCTCCGCCCGCGCCGAGGCCGTGCCCACCGCGGAGCCGAGCGCGCTGCCCACCGACCTCCAGTACGTCGCCATCGGGGACTCCTTCACCTCGGCTCCCCTCGTGCCGGTGACCGACGTGGCCAACGGGTGCTTCCGCTCCTCGGCGAACTACCCCTCGGTCGTCGCCCGGGCGCTGGGCGCGAAGCTCGACGACCGCAGCTGCGGCGGTGCGGAGACGACGCACTTCCTGAGCCCCCAGTTCGCCGGCGTGCAGCCGCAGGCCACCGCCCTGAAGAAGTCGACCGACCTGGTCACCGTCGGCATCGGCGGCAACGACCAGGAGGTGTTCGCCCAGCTGATCCGCCGCTGCCCGCAGCTGCGCGACAGCGATCCGCGCGGTGCGCCCTGCCGCAAGGCGATGGGCGCCTCGGGCAGCGACCGGTTGCTCACGGCGCTCGAGAGGACCCGCACCCGGGTGACCGACGTCGTGCGGGAGGTGCACCGCCGCGCCCCCGAGGCGAAGGTGCTGGTGGTCGGCTACCCGCAGATCGTCGCGGGCGACAACGCGTGCAAGGACCTGCCGCTGGCCCTCGGCGACTACGCGTACGCCGAGAAGGTCAACCGTGCGCTGACCGACGCGCTGCGCTCGGCCGCGAAGGCCACCGACTCGACGTACGTCGACGTGTGGACCGCCAGCCGGGGCCACGACGTGTGCTCGACCGACCCGTGGGTGAACGGCGCGGTCAGCGACCGCCAGCGGGCGGCGGCGTACCACCCCTTCGCCGAGGAGCAGGCGGCCGTGGCCGAGCTCGTGCTCCGGGACGCCCAGGACTGAGCGAGCGGCTCAGGCCGACCCGGTCTCGAGGAGCGTCTTGAAACCGTCCTCGTCGAGGATGCGCACGCCGAGCTGCTCGGCCTTGTCGGCCTTGGACCCCGGGCTGTCCCCCACGACGACGTAGTCGGTCTTCTTCGACACGCTCGAGGAGGCCTTGCCCCCGCGGGAGACGATCGCCTCCTTGGCGCCGTCGCGGCTGAAGTCGACCAGCGACCCGGTGACCACGATCGTGAGTCCCTCGAGGGTGCGCGGCGTGGAGTCGTCGCGCTCGTCGGCCATCCGGACGCCGGCCCGCTCCCAGGTCTCGACGATCTCGCGGTGCCAGTCCACCTCGAACCAGGCGACCACGGCCTCGGCGATCGTCGGGCCCACGCCCTCGGCGGCCGCCAGCTGCTCCTCGGTGGCCGACCTGATCGCCTCCATCGAGCCGAACTCTCCCGCCAGCGCGCGCGCAGCGGTCGGACCCACGTGGCGGATCGAGAGCGCGACGAGCACCCGCCACAGCGGCTGGTCCTTGGCCCTCTCGAGGTTGTCCAGCAGCCGCCGGCCGTTGGCCGAGAGCTGCGGGCCCTCCTCGTCCTTCTTCGGCGCCCGGGTGAACAGCGGGGTCCGCAGCAGGGCGTCCTCGGAGAGGTCGAACACGTCGCCCTCGTTGGCGATCACCCCGGCGTCCAGCAGCGCCGTGGCCGCCTCGTAGCCCAGACCCTCGATGTCGAAGGCACCCCGGCCGGCGACGTGGAAGACCCGCTCCCGCACCTGGGCCGGGCAGTCGCGGTGGTTGGGGCAGCGCAGGTCCTTGTCGCCCTCCTTCTCCTGCACCAGCGCGGTGCCGCAGGCGGGGCACTCGGTGGGCATCACCCACTCCGCCAGCCCCTCGGGGCGCAGGCCGAGCACCGGGCCGAGGATCTCGGGGATCACGTCCCCGGCCTTGCGCAGGATCACCGTGTCGCCGGGGCGGACGTCCTTGCGCTTGACCTCGTGGGCGTTGTGCAGCGTGGCCATCTCCACGGTGGAGCCGGCGACCTTGGTCGGCTCCATCCGCCCGAACGGGGTCACCCTCCCGGTGCGGCCGGTGTTCACCTCGATGGCGAGCAGCTTGGCGTTGACCTCCTCGGGCGGGTACTTGTAGGCGATCGCCCAGCGCGGCGCCCGGCTCGTCGACCCCAGCCGCCGCTGCAGGGCGACGTCGTCGACCTTGACCACGACGCCGTCGATCTCGTGCTCGACGTCGTGCCGGTGCTCGCCGTAGTGCTCGACGTAGGCCGCCACGGACTTCAGGTCCGGCACCACCTTGACCCGGTCGCTGGTGGGCAGCCCCCACGCCGCCAGCGCGGCGTAGGACTGCGACTGCGCCTGCGGCTCGAAGCCGCGCCGCGCGCCGATGCCGTGGCAGACCATCCCGAGCGCCCGGGTGGCGGTGACCCGGGGGTCCTTCTGCCGCAGCGACCCCGCGGCGGCGTTGCGCGGGTTGGCGAACATCGGCTTCCCGGCGTCGGCCATCGCGGCGTTGAGCCGCTCGAAGGCCTCGATCGGCAGGAACACCTCGCCGCGCACCTCGACCAGGGACGGCACCGGGAACTCCTCGCTCGGCGCCAGGTGGTGCGGGATCGAGTCGATCGTCTTCACGTTGGGCGTGACGTCCTCGCCGGTGCGACCGTCGCCGCGGGTCAGGGCACGGACCAGGCGGCCGTCCTCGTAGAGCAGGTTGATCGCCAGCCCGTCGACCTTCAGCTCGCAGAGGTACGCCGGGTCGAGGATCCCGTCGCGGCGCAGGCGGGCCCCCCACGCCTCGAGCTCGTCGTAGGAGAACGCGTTGTCCAGGCTCTCCATCCGCTCGAGGTGGTCGACCGGGGTGAACTCCGTGGACACCGCGCCGCCGACCTTCTGCGTCGGCGAGTCGGGCGTGCGCAGGTCGGGCACCTGCTCCTCGAGCTCCTCGAGGCGGCGCATCAGCTGGTCGAACTCCGCGTCGGAGAGCGTCGGGGCGTCCAGCACGTAGTAGCGCCAGCGGGCCTCCTCCACCTTCTCGGCGATGGCCCGGTGCTCCTGGCGCAGCTCGGCGACGGGATCGGTCTCCACCGTCTGCTCGGCCGCGGCGACGCCGGGAGTGGGGTCGTCTGCCCGGTCGGCTGCCCGGTCGGCTGCCCGGTCTGCTCTGCTGCCCGGTCGGCTGCGGGGTCGCTGTGGGAGTCGTTCACGAGGCCCATCTTGCCGTGCCGCGCCGACACCGGCGGCGCCTCACCCGTCGTGCACCCATCCGGGCGGTTGGACGGCTCCGAAACACTCAGGGAAGCGATCCAGAGAGACCCAGCACGGACGATCGGAGCGAGCATGACCTCTCCCGGCCCATCCTCGGGACCCTCGTCGGGAGCCACCCCGAGAAGTTCCTCCGCCGACTCCCCCGGACCCGCGCCGGGGCTCGACCGCCGCGACCCCGCCACGCCGCCGACCGGCATCGTGCTGATGCTGCACGGGGGCGCCCCCCGCGGGCTGGACCCGGTCGGCGCCCGCAGCGCGTCGCTGTGGCGCACGACCGTGATGCGCGACGCGCTGTCCCGGCAGGCCCTTCGCCAGGACCTCTCGCTGTGGCTGCTGCGCTTCGGCGTACGTGGCTGGAACGCCGGCGTCGGCGCGGAGCCCTCCCCCGTGCCGGACGCGCGCTGGGCACTGGACCAGGCAGCCGAGCAGCACCCGGGCGTCCCGGTCGTGCTGCTCGGGCACTCGATGGGGGCGCGCACGGCGGTGCACGTCGCCGACCACCCGGCCGTCGCAGGCGTCGTCGGGCTCGCGCCCTGGCTGGACCGCACCGACCCGGTCAGGGCGCTGGCCGGGAGGCACCTCGTCGTCGGACACGGCAGCCACGACCGGATCACCTCGCCGCGCGCCAGCCGGGCGTACGTCGAGCGGGCGGGCCGGGTCGCGGCCTCGACGCGGTTCGCCGACCTCGGCCCGCTGGGCCACTACATGCTGCGCCGGGCGGGGGCCTGGAACCGGTTCGCGCTGGAGGCGAGCGTGGAGGTGCTCGACCACGTCCGGGGCGGAATGCCACGGCGCCCGTGATGGTTGTGCCGGGCAATGTCCAGCGCCCAGCCGACCAACCGGTCCACCACCACGTCCACGCCTGCTGAGGTACGCCGCATCCCGGTCCTCGTCGGGATCCTGTTCGGCCTCGCCGGGCTGGGCAGCTCCGCGACCGCGATCGCGCTGCCGGTCCTGGCCACCGACCTCGACGTGAGCACCGGCGTCAGCGCCTGGGCGATCAGCCTCTACGCGCTGATGCTGGCCGTCGCCACGGCGGTCTACGGGCGCATCTCCGACCTGGTGGGCGTCCGGCTGCCGCTCGTGGCGGGTGTGGTCCTGATGAGCGTCGGCGCCCTCGCCGGAGCGCTCTCGCCCAGCTTCGGCGTGCTGCTCGTCGCCCGGATCCTGCAGGGCGCGGGCGCCGCCGCCGTGCCCACCCTGGGGGTCGCCATCGTCACCGCCCGGTTCGGCGGCTCGGCCCGGGCGCGCCGCGCTCGGCACCCTGGCCGGGGTGACGGCGGCGCTGAGCTGCCTCGGGCCGCTGGCCGGCGGCGCCGTGGAGGGACTGCTGGGCTGGCGCGCGGTCATCGCGCTGCCGATGCTCGGCCTGCTGCTGCTTCCGCTCCTGTGGCGCTCCGTGCCCACCTCGGGCTCCGGTGCCCGTCTCGACCTGCTGGGCGCCGTGCTCGTGGCCGGGACCGCGGCCGGCGTGGTGCTGCTCGTGCAGTCACCCTCGACCGGCCCGGTGGTGGCCCTGGTGGGCGCCGGACTGGCGGTGCTGGGCGCTCCCGCCGTCGCGGCCCGGGTCCGGCGTCGCCCGCAGGGGTTCCTGCCGGTCACCGTGATCCGCAACGCGGTGGTGGTGCGCAGCGCGCTGGCCGCCTCCTCCGTCCCGGCGGCCTGGTTCGCGCTGCTCATCGCCGTACCCGCCGTGCTCGTGGCGCGGGGCTGGGAGCCCTGGCAGGTCGGCGTGGTGCTGCTGCCGAGCGCGGTGACCGGGCTGCTGGCCCCGCGGGTGGCGGGACCGCTGCTCACCCGCATCGGCCCGCGCCGCGCGCTGCTGATCGCCGGGCTGACGGCCGCCGTCGCGCTCGCCGTGTCGTCACTCGGCGCCGAGATCGGTTCCGCGGCGCTGCTGGTGGCCGCCGTGGTGGCCGTCACCTTCGCCTTCGGCCTCGGCCAGCCCGCCCTGATGGAGGCCGTCGGCACCGCCGTCCCCGAGGACGTGCGCGGCGTCGCGGTGGGCATCGCCACGCTGTTCTTCCTCGTCGGCGGCGGCGTCGGCTCGGCGGTCGTCGGTGGGCTCGGCGAGCTGCTCGGCATGGCCGGCGCGCTCCTTCTCCTCGCCGCCCTGCCCCTGGCCGGCACCCTCGCCCTCGCCCCCGGCTTCTCCCCCGCCCCTGCCCCCGAGCCCGACCTCGCCGACTGAGAGTTCTCGGCCCCGGTCGGATAGTCCGCGACGTTCGGCAGACGTTTCCCGCTTGAGAAGCAGCGGAACGTCGCGGACCATCGAGGGCGGGGGTGGCGAGTGTCACCTCTCGAACGAAACAACGCGGGGTCCTGGAGCGTCATACCTCCTGGACGGACTTCGAAGACGGCGTTGGGAACCCATTGGCTGAGGACGAGAAGCGCGAGCGCGCACTGGTGATCTCCCCTGCCCAGGTGCTCGGCAGTGCGCTGGCCGCGACCTCGGCTGCCGTCCTCGCCTCCGTGGCCGGGACGGCCGGCACCATCATCGGCGCCGGCGTCGGCAGCGTGGTCATCACGGTCGGGGCCGCGGTCTACACGTGGTGGATCCGGCGGACCGGGGAGATCGCCCGGCGTACGGCGGCCCAGGTGCGCCTGAGCGCCCTGGCGACCCAGCCGCTGCCGCGGACGGTGGCTCAGGGACCGATGCGGTTCCGGCGCGACCGCGGCTCGGCGACCGAGCAGGCGGCCGGACTGCCGGTGCGCGCGGACGCCGACCCGGCGGTGGCCGACGAGACCCCGGACGGCGAGGCGGAGGACGACGCCACCCGGTTCTCGCTGCCGTGGGGCAGGGTCCTGCTCGCCACCGCGGTGGTCGCGGTCCTCACCTTCGGGGTGATCACGCTGGTCGAGGGGATCGCCGGGCGGCCCGTGTCGTCACTGACCGGCGGCAGCGACTCGACCGGCACCTCGGTGGGGCACGTCCTCGGCTCCGACGACGAGAAGAAGTCCGACACCCCGAAGGACGACAGCACGCCGGCCCCGAGCCAGGAACCCTCCCCGACCGACGAGCCCGGCTCGAGCGAGGTGCCCGCGCCGACGCCGACCACGACGCCGAGCTCCGAGCCCACCGTCACGCCGTCCGAGGAGCCCGTGCCCAGCGAGACCGCCGAGCCGCAGGGGGGCCCGGTCGCGCCGACGCCCTGAGCGGCGGCGGACCGGGCCTGACCGAGGGCCGGGTGGCTCAGCCGGCCAGCGCCTCGCCGATCGCCTCGACGAAGGCGTCGAGGTCGCCCGGGTTGCGGCTGGTGATCAGCTTGCCGTCGACGACGACCTCCTTGTCGACCCAGGTGGCGCCGGCGTTCTCGAGGTCGACCGACAGGCTGGAGTAGCTGGTCAGCGTGCGGCCCTTCGCCAGACCCGCGGAGACCAGCAGCCAGGGGCCGTGGCAGATCACGGCGAGCACCTTGTCGCTGTCCAGGGCCTCCCGGACGATGCTCTGGGCGTCCTCGTCGGTGCGGATGTGGTCGGCGTTCACGGTGCCGCCTGGGACCACGACGGCGTCCACGGTCGAGACGTCGAGGTCGGCGAACGTGCCGTCCACGTCGACCTTCTGGGTGGGTTCGGTGTCGCCCTCGACCGCCTGGATCGGGTCGGTGCCCGTGGAGTAGACCTTCACCTCGGCGCCGTGCTTGCTCAGCTCGTCGCGCGGCGTCACCAGCTCGGACTCCTCGAAGTGGTCGGTGGCGATGATGGCGATCTTCTTGCCGGACAGGTGGCTCATGGCTCTCCTTCGCAGTCGGTCTGGGTGTCCTTCCGTCGTACCCGATGGAGCAAGCACCAACCGCGGGTCCGTGGTCGCCTCGGCCACCGAGGAACCGTCCGGGCCAGAAACTGCTGGACCACCGGGAATGGAATTCGGGGGTGTCGGGTTCAGCACCCACGACCAAGGAGCCTGGAACTCATGACCGACGCGACTGACACCACCGGCACCGCGGACGCCACGCCGACCGCGAAGGGCGGAGCACACGTCCACCTCGGCTGGGCGCTCGTGCTCATCTCCGTGGCCCAGCTGATGGTGGTGCTCGACAGCACCATCGCCAACATCGCCCTGCCCTACATCCAGCACGACCTGGGCATCACGCAGGCCAACCTGCAGTGGGTGGTGACGGGCTACGCGCTCGCCTTCGGCGGCCTGCTCCTGCTCGGCGGCCGTCTGGGCGACCTCTACGGCAGGCGCCGCATCTTCATGCTCGGCGTGACCATCTTCGCGGTGGCCTCCGGGCTGGGCGGCCTCGCCCAGAACGAGGGCATGCTGCTCGCCTCGCGGGGACTGCAGGGCCTGGGCGCCGCGATCGCCTCGCCCACCGCCCTCGCCCTGATCACCACCACCTTCCCTGCCGGACCACAGCGCAACCGGGCCTTCTCGGTCTACGCGATGATGTCCGGCGCGGGCGCCGCGGTCGGGCTGATCCTGGGAGGCTGGCTCACCGGGCTCACTCCGGAGATCCTCGGTACGACGATCGACGGCTGGCGCCTGACCTTCCTGATCAACGTGCCCATCGGCCTGGCCGCTGCCTTCTTCGCGCCGCGGGTGCTCGCCGAGTCCGAGTCGCACCCCGGCGAGCTCGACCTCCCCGGCGCCGTCACCGGCACGGCGGGGCTGGTCGGGATCGTCTACGGCCTCTCGCGGGCCGGTGACCAGCGCTACGGCTGGGGCGACACCTGGACGCTGGCGTCCCTGGTCGTGGGCGTGCTGCTGCTCGCGATCTTCGTGGTCATCGAGCGGCGCGTGGAGCACCCCCTGCTGCCGTTCCGCATCCTCGCCAACCGCACCCGCGGCACCGCGTTCGCCACGATGATGATCGTCCCGGCGGCGATGTTCGCGATGTTCTTCTTCCTCTCGCTGTTCGTCCAGAACGTGATGGGCTACAGCCCGCTGCAGACCGGCTTCGCGTTCCTGCCCTTCAGCTTCGGCATCGTCCTCGGCGCCACCCTCTCGGGCAAGCTGGTCTCGAAGGTGGACCCGCGGTTCCTGGCCGGCGTCGGAACGATCCTCGCCGGGGTGGCACTGTTCATGTTCTCGCAGCTCTCCGTCGACGACTCGCCGGCCGCGCTGGCGGACGCTGCGAGCCAGGGAGGCGCCCAGCTGGGGAGCTCGGTGAGCTACTGGAGCGACCTGTTCCCCTTCATCATCCTGATGTCGATCGGGATGGGCCTGACCTTCGTGCCGATGACCCTGTCGGCGGTGCACGGGGTCGCGCAGCGCGACAGCGGGATCGGGTCCGGCGTGCTCAACACGATGCAGCAGGTCGGCGGCGCGCTCGGACTCGCCACCCTGTCCACCGTGGCGGTGCACTTCACCCAGGCCAAGGCGGACTCGATCGTGACGGCCCTCAAGGCGGCCACGCCGGCCAACGCTCCCGCCCCCTCGGCCGACGCTGCCCAGGCGATCCAGGACGTCGTCGGCCAGGCGGCGTTCACCGACGGCGCGACGCACGCCTTCATCGTGGGTGCCTTCATGATGTGGACCGCCTCGGTGGTGGTCTGGAGCTTCCTCAACGTCAAGCACGAGGAGCTGGCCCACGACGGTCCGCCGGAGGGCGTCGCGGTCGGGTGACGGGCCCAATCAGCCCCGACGACGTCTCGGGTCAGCCGAGCTCGGCGGCGGCCTCGCGGACCGCCGCCAGCGCGCTCCGGGCGTACGCCGGCGTGGCGCCCGCCAGCCCGCACGCGGGGGTGAGCACGAGCTGGCCGGCGACGTCCTCGGGGGCGAAGCCGAGCATGTCCAGCAGGCGCAGCACGCGGTCCAGCGCGGACCGGGTGCCGGGCGGCCGCTCGCCGGTCGACGGCACGACGCCGAGGTGGACCTGCGCCCCCTCGTCGAGGGCGACCGCGAGATCCTCGTAGGCGCCCGCCGCGAGCACGGCGAGGTCGACCGAGACCCCGCCGGCCCCGGCGCGGCGCAGCAGCCCCACGGGGACGTCTGCGGCGCAGCAGTGCACCAGCGTGCGGCGGTCCCCGGCCGCGCCGAGCACCCACTCCAGCGCCTCCGCGGCGGCCGGCGGCGTCACCGAGCGATGCCGGTGGAACCCGGAGGCGGTCGGCACCTGCCCGGCGAGGACGAGGGGCAGCGCGGGCTCGTCGACCTGGAGCACCAGCTCGGCGCCCGGCACACGGCGCTGCACGTCGGCGAGGTGCGTCCGGACACCCTCGGCCAGCGCCTGCGCCAGGTCGCGGCGGGCGCCGACGTCCGCCAGCACCTTGTCGCCGCGCGGCTTCTCCAGCGTCGCGGCCAGGGTCCACGGGCCGGCGACCTGCAGCTTCAGCGGGCCGGTGTAGCCCTGGGTCTGCTCCTCGAGCACGTCGAGGTCCTGGGCGAGCAGCGAACGGGCTCGGCGCTGGTCGACGCCCTCGGCGTCGGTGAGCCGCCATCCGGCCGGCTGCAGGTCGAAGCCGAGGTCGATGGCCACGGCCACGGCGCGACCGGCCAGGCCGGCGACCGCCCCGCGCGCGGGCAGCTCGGGCAGGTGCGGGAGGTCGGGCAGCTCGCCCAGCACGACGCGCACCGCCTCGGCGACGTCGGTCCCGGGCAGCGAGCCGACGCCGGTGGCGACCGTCGTCATGCGGGCGCCCCGACGCGGCGGGTCGCCGCGATCGTGGCGGAGCCGACGACGCGGGAGCCGTCGTACACCACGACGGCCTGGCCGGGGGCGATGCCGGAGGCGGCGTCCAGCAGGTCGACCTCGACCCGGTCGGCGTCGTCTCCGGCGACCCGCACGACCGCGCGGTGCTCCTCGCCGTGCGCGCGCAGCTGCACGGTGCACTCCAGCGAGGCCGTGGGCGCTGCGCCGCACCAGCGGGGCCGGGTCGCGGTGAGCCCCTCGACGGCCAGCGCCTCGCGCGGCCCCACGGTCACCGTGCCGGAGACCGGCTCGATGTCCAGGACGTAACGCGGGCGGCCGTCCGGCGCGGGCGTGCCGATGCGCAGGCCCTTGCGCTGCCCGATCGTGTAGCGCCACGACCCCTCGTGGGTGCCGAGCAGCTCGCCGTCGGCGGAGACGATCGGACCGCCCTGGTTGACCTGGGTCTCGGGCAGCTTCTCGGCCAGCCAGCCGCCGGTGTCACCGTCGCTGATGAAGCAGATGTCGTGGCTGTCCGGCTTGTCCGCGACCGCGAGCCCGCGCCGGGCGGCCTCCTCGCGGATCACCGCCTTGGGGGTGTCGCCGAGCGGGAACATCGAGTGGGCCAGCTGCTCCTGGGTGAGCACGCCGAGGACGTAGGACTGGTCCTTGGACATGTCCTGCGCCCGGTGCATCTCGATCAGCCCGTCCGGGCCGGTGCGCAGCTGGGCGTAGTGGCCGGTGACGACCGCGTCGAAGCCGAGCGCGAGCGCCCGGTCGAGCACCGCGGCGAACTTGATCTTCTCGTTGCAGCGCAGGCAGGGGTTGGGGGTGCGGCCCTCGGCGTACTCCTCGAGGAAGTCCTCCACGACGTCCTCGTGGAAGCGCTCGCTCATGTCCCAGACGTAGAACGGGATCCCGATCACGTCGGCGGCGCGCCGGGCGTCGTTGGCGTCCTCGATCGTGCAGCAGCCGCGGGCGCCGGTGCGGTAGGACCTCGGGTTGCGCGAGAGCGCCAGGTGGATGCCGGTGACGTCGTGGCCCTGCTCGACCGCCCGCGCGGCCGCGACCGCGGAGTCGACCCCGCCGGACATCGCCGCCAGCACTCGTCGGGGCGCGGAGGACCGCGGCTCCGTGTCGCCCGCAGCCACTACCGACCCACCCGGGAGGCCAGACCGGCGTTGCGGGCACGCTCGACCACGGGCCCGATGGCCTCGACGAGCGCGTCGACGTCGGCCTGGGTGGAGGTGTGCCCGAGGGAGAAGCGCAGCGAGGAGCGCGCGAACTCCTCCGGGAACCCCATCGCCAGCAGGACGTGGGAGGGCTGGGGCACACCGGCGTCGCACGCCGAACCGGTGGAGCACTCGATGCCGCGGGCGTCGAGCAGCATCAGCAGCGAGTCGCCCTCGCAGCCGGGGAAGGCGAGGTGGGCGTTGCCGGGCAGGCGGTGGTCCGGGCCCGGGTCGGGGTCGCCGTTGTAGACCGCGTCCGGCACCTCGCGGCGTACGCCGGCCACGAGCGACTCGCGCAGCCCGACCAGCCGCTCGGCCAGCTCGGGCTGCCGCTCCACGGCCAGCTCGCAGGCAGCGGCGAAGCCGGCGATCGCCGGGGGGTCGATCGTCCCCGAACGCACGTCCCGCTCCTGGCCACCGCCGTGCAGGAGCGCGGTCGGCTTCAGCTCGCGGCGCAGCAGCAGGGCCCCCACGCCGAACGGCCCGCCGATCTTGTGGCCGGTCACCGTCATCGCGTCCACCCCGGAGGCGGCGAAGTCGAGCGGCAGCTGCCCCAGCGCCTGCACCGCGTCGGTGTGCACCGGCACGTCGTGGGCGTGGGCGATGTCGACGACCTCGGCCACCGGCTGGACGGTCCCGACCTCGTTGTTGGCCCACATCACGCTGACCAGGGCGACGCTCTCGGGGTCGGCCTCCAGGGTGGCGCGGAAGGCGTCGACGTCGACCCGGCCGAACCGGTCGACCGGCACCAGCTCGACCTTCGCGCCCTCGCCGCCCAGCCACAGCAGCGGGTCGAGGACCGCGTGGTGCTCCACGCCGGTGCTCAGGATGCGCACGCGGCGCGGGTCCTCGGCATGCCGTGACCAGAACAGCCCCTTGACCGCGAGGTTGTCGGCCTCGGTGCCACCGGAGGTGAACACCACCTCGCCGGGGCGGCAGCCCAGTGCCCGCGCGATCGTCTCCCGCGACTCCTCCACGACCCGGCGCGCGCCACGGCCGGCGGCGTGCAGCGAGGACGCGTTGCCCACCCGGGTGAGCTGCGCCGTCATCGCCGCGGCCGCCTCCGGGAGCATCGGCGTGGTCGCCGCGTGGTCGAGGTAGACGCTCAAGCCCGGCCCCCTGCGGGGCGGGTGCGCGGCGACGCGGGAGGTGGGGTGTCCATCGCTGACCAAGCCTACGGCGTCGGCGAGAATGACCGGCATGCCGTTGGTCACGCTGGAGCACGGGTCGGCCCGTCCGCCGTACGAGCAGGTGCGCGAGCAGATCCGGGCCCAGGTGGACGCCGGGGACCTCTCCCCCGGCACCCGGCTGCCGACCGTCCGTGCGCTGGCCTCCGAGCTGGGCGTCGCGGTCAACACCGTCGCCCGGGCCTACCGCGAGCTCGAGGGCCTCGGCGTCATCGAGACGCGCGGGCGGTCCGGGAGCGTCGTGACCGGTGGCGGCATCGAGCGTGCGGCGCGGGAGGCGGCCCAGGAGTACGCCGAGCGGATCCGCTCGCTCGGACTGCGCGAGAGCGACGCCGTGACCCTGCTCCGTGCGGCGTTCACCCGGATGCCATGACCCGCCGGGGCGGGACGAGTCAAGTCGAGCGGCGACACCGCACGATTCCGGACTAGACCTTCCGAAACCATTTCATCTCGCCCAGAGAGACGAAAAGGCGCAATCCCCGCGTGAGATAGTCCGAACGGGCCATGCCGGGCGAGACGAGGGTGCTCGCGCTCGTGAACGTTCAACCGCATCATTCTCCGCATGGCGAACTTGCTCGGCGGCGCACCCGCGCCTCGACGCCTCGTCCTCGGGGCCTATCTGACCGTCGCCGCCCTCTGCGCGGCGGCGGTGGCGCTCGCCCACGCCCTCGAGCCCTGGGCAGCCGGCTCAGGCGTCACAGGCACCGCGGGCTTCGGGCGTTGGGTGGTCCTCCTCCTGGCGACGGCCTCCGGCCTCTTCGTCGCGGCCGGCGTGCTGCGCCTGGTGAGCTGGCGGCTCGAGCGTCGATCGCACGGCGCCCTCGTCGGCATGGCGCTCGTGCTGATGGGCGGCGCCTGCCTGCCGCTCGGCGGGTTCGCGCGGCTCTTCGCCAGTCCCGAGCACGCGCCGGTGGTGAGCCTGACGACCCGGGCCGTGGGCTCGCTCATCGTGATGGCGCTGCTCGTGCGCGCCCTCACCGCCGGCGAGGGCCCCGGCCGCGCCCGGCCGTCCCGGCTGCTCCCGGTCCTGCTCGGCCTGGTGGTGGCCACGTTCCTCCTGGTGCTCGCCGTCAGCCACCTCGTCCCGCAGCAGGTGGTGCTCCTGCGGCCGGCACTGGCCGGCATGCTCGCCCTCGGGTGGTGCGCGGTGGCGCTGCGCACGGACCGGCAGCGCCCGGTCTCCCCGTGGGCCGGCAGGGCCGCGCCGCTCTTCGTCGGGATGGCGTCCGCCGAGGTCCTGCGCGCGCTCGACCGCGGCCGGATCGACTCCTGGACGCTGAGCAGCGTGCTCGTCTGCGCCGGGGTGGCGACGCTGGCCCTGCGGTCCGCCCTCGTCGACCTCGACGAGGTCGTCAGCACCGACGAGGACCACCGCTCCCGCCTGAGCGCGGCGCTCGACCGCGCCAGCGGCACGGCCGACGAGCTCGCCGGCTGGCGCGAGCAGCTCACCCACGACGCCCGCAACGCCTGCGCGGGGCTGCGCGCGGCGATGGACGTCCTCGAGCGGTACGCCGGGCGGGTCGACCCCGCGACCACCGAGCGACTGCGCCTGGCCGCGGTGGAGGAGATCGGTCACCTCGAGCACCTGCTCGACCGCGCCGCAGATCAGCCGTGCGAGCGCTTCGACGTCACACAGGTCGTGCGCACCGTCGCCGAGTCGGCCCGCACCCTGGGCTCCGACGTCACTGTCATCGGCGAGTGCGCCGAGGCCGTGGGGCGTCCCGGCGACGTGGCGGCCGTGCTGCGCAACGTCCTGGTCAACGCGCGGACCCATGCGGCGGGCAGCAGCGTCGAGATCCGGGTCGCCGTCCACGCCGGCGTCGTGCGGGTCGTGTGCTGCGACGACGGCCCCGGGATCAGCCCCGAGATCGCCGACCACGCCTTCGAGCGCGGCATCCGCGGCGGCACCAGCCCCGGGTCGGGGCTGGGTCTGTACGGCGCCCGCGCACTCATGCGTGAGCAGGGCGGTGACCTCGAGCTCGGCAGCCCCGCCCCCGGCGCCACCCTCGTCCTGTCGTTGCCCGCGGCGAGCGCCCCCTCAGTGCAGCCGGTCCTGCGACTCGTCCCCGCCCAGCGGCGCCCCGCGGAGGCCGCGCCGGACGCCGAGATGCGCCAGGAGGCCTGGTCATGACGCTCGCTCCCGCGGACCGGACGTCGGTCGCGGCCCCTCCACGACCACTGCACGTCGTGCTCGTCGACGACCACCAGCTGCTGGCCCAGTCGCTCTCCCTGGCCCTGGAGCTCGAGGGCGTCGAGTGCACCGTGGCCGGTCTCGCCGACCGGGACGCGCTCGTGCGGGAGGTCGTGGAGCAGCAGCCCGACCTCGTCCTGCTCGACCTCGACCTCGGCGGCGCGATCGGGGACGGGTCCACGCTGATGCCGGCGTTCGTGGAGGCCGGCCGGCGCGTCCTGGTCGTCTCCGCGTCGACCGACCCCGGCCAGCTGTCCCGGGCCGTCGAGCTCGGCGCCGTCGGCGTCGTGCGCAAGGACGTGCCGTTCACCAGGCTGCTCGACGCCGTGCTGGCCGCGGCCCGCGGTGAGCAGCTGATGGGCGAGGAGGAGCGCCGGCGGTGGTGCGCCGAGGCCCGCCGCCTCCGGTCGCGCACGGCAGAGGCGCTCGCGCCCTTCGAGCGGCTCTCGGCGCGAGAGGCCGAGGTGCTGCACCAGCTCACCGAGGGCCGTAGCGTCGGCACGATCGCGCAGGCGTGGTTCGTCTCCGAGGCCACCGTGCGCAGCCAGGTCCGCGCGGTGCTGACCAAGCTCGGCGTCGGTTCCCAGCTCGAGGCGGTGGCGATGGCCAACCGCTGCAGGTGGAGCACTGCGTCGCCCGCCTCCCGTCGCTGACGTCCCCGGACATGCGCGAAGCCGGCCGCCGGCGGGACGACGTCCTGCCTGCGGCCGGCTTCGTGACGAGCGGGTCCGAGCCGGTGGGGCTCAGCCCTTGCGCTTGGTGATCTCCTGGGTCGCGGCCGGGAGCACGGTGTGCAGGTCGCCCACCACGCCGAAGTCCACGAGCTCGAAGATCGGGGCCTCCTCGTCCTTGTTGACCGCGACGATCGTCTTCGAGGTCTGCATGCCGGCGCGGTGCTGGATGGCACCGGAGATGCCGGCGGCCACGTAGAGCTGCGGCGAGACGACCTTGCCGGTCTGCCCGATCTGGAAGGCGTGCGGCTTCCAGCCCGAGTCGACCGCGGCGCGGGAGGCGCCGACGGCGGCGCCGAGCGAGTCGGCCAGGCCCTCGACGGCGTCGAAGTCACCGCCGGTGCCGCGACCACCGGCGACGACCGCGGCCGCCTCGGTGAGCTCGGGACGCCCGGTGGTGGCGCGGGGCTGGGAGGCCACGATCTTGGCCTTCTTGGCCGAGTCGGAGACGGTCACGGAGACCTCCTCCTTGGCGGCGGCGCCCTCGGCCTCCTCCGGCGCCGCGGAGTTGGGCTTGACCGTGATGATCGGCGTGCCCTGGGTGACCTTGGCCTGCACGGTGTAGCTGCCGGCGAACACCGACTGCGTGGTGACCGCGCCCTCCTGGACGTCCACGGCGTCGGTGATCACGCCGGAGTCGAGCTTGATCGCGAGCCGGCCGGCGATCTCCTTGCCCTCGGAGCTCGAGGGGATCAGGATCGCGGCGGGGCTGGCCTTCTCGGCGATCTGCTGCAGCGCCTCGGCCTTGGGGGCGACGAGGTAGCCCTTGATCTCGGTGTCGTCGACGACGTAGACCTTCTCGGCGCCGTACTTCTTCACCGACTCCACCGCACCGTCGGCCTGGCCGGCGGCGCCGATGAACACGGCGGACGGCTCACCGAGGCGGCGGGCGATCGTGAGCAGCTCGTAGGTGGGCTTGCGGACCTTGCCGTCGACGTGGTCGACGAGTACCAGAACTTCAGACATTGCTTCTCAGGTCTCCTGTGCCGTTGTCGGGGCTGCTCAGATGAACTTCTTGGACGCGAGGAACTCGACCAGCGCGGTGGCGCCCGAGCCGTCCTCGTCGGTGACGACCTCGCCCTGCGAGCGCGGCGGGCGCTCCTCGGTGCCCTCGACGGCGGTCCACGCCGCGTCGAGCCCGACGGAGCCCGCGTCGACGCCGATGTCGCTGAGCGACCACGTCTCCATGGGCTTCTTCTTCGCCGCCATGATGCCCTTGAACGAGGGGTAGCGGGCCTCACCGGACTGGTCGGTCACCGACAGCACCAGCGGGGCGGTCGCGCCGATCACCTCGGTGGAGGTGTCGCCGTCGCGCTTGATGCGGAACTCCTTGCCCTGGCTCTCGATCACCGAGCCCAGCGTCAGCTGGGGCAGGTCGAGCCGCTCGGCGACCATGGCCGGGATCACGCTGCCCGTCGCGTCGGTGGAGGCCATCCCGCAGATCACGACGTCGGCGTTGCCGATCTTCTTGACCGCGGCGGCGATCACCTCGGAGGTGGCCAGGTAGTCGGAGCCGGCGATCGCGTCGTCGACCACGTGCACGCCCTTGTCGGCGCCCATCTGCAGCGCCTTCTTGATGGCCTCGGCGGCGTCCTCGGGACCCACGGTCAGCGCGGTCACCTCGACGTCCTCGCCCTCGCGCTTCTCCTTCAGCTGGAGGGCCTGCTCGACGGCGTACTCGTCGAGCTCGGAGAGCAGGCCGGGCACGCCGGTCCGGTCCACGGTGTTGTCGGACTCGAAGTGGCGGTCGGCGGTCGCATCGGGCACGTACTTCACACAGACGACAATGTTCATCTTAGATTCGGCCCTTGGCGGGCCCCTCCTGAACTAGAGACGGATGGGAGCCTTCTCAGGGCCCCGTGGTGAGGTTACCGCCGAGTCGGGTGGGCAGAAACTCTGCCTCGGGTGGGGTCAGTCACAGCCCCCGGGACGCTCAGCGGGTGCTGCGCGGGGCGATCAGCCCCGAGAGCACGCGCCCGATCACGAGGTAGACGATCGCGGCGATCCCCCAGTTCACCAGCGCGTTCTTGGCGGCGGCGTTCTTGCCGGAGAAGTCGAAGATCCCGTTGTCGCGGCTGAACGGGCCGGAGATCGCGTCGGCGACGTCGATGACGAACTTCACGATCGCGTTCTGCTCGTTGACGTTGTCGCGCAGCACCACCAGGACGGCGCCGAGGGCGAGGATCGCGGCGAGCACCGCGAACACGATGCGGATCACGCGGGCGAGCTGGGTCCGGATGGCGATCTGGGCGGCGTCGAGGTTCTTGGTGCGATTCCCCTGGGAACCGTCCGTCGTGGCTTTGGGCGACACGGGGACTCCTGTTGGTCGTGCGGGCGGGTGGGCGGGTGGTGCGCGGTGTGGCGGGCCTGTTCGGGGGACGCGGTCAGCGACCCTCGAAGCGGGCCTTTCCTGGTCCGTTCTCGGCGAACGATGTCATTCCGGTGGTGCGGTCCTCGGTGGCGAACAGCGCCGCGAACTGCTGGCGCTCGATCTCCAGCCCGGTCTCGAGGTCGACCTCGAGGCCGCGGTCGATCGACTCCTTCGCGGCGCGCAGGGCGTACGTCGCCGCCTGGGCGAACTGCCCGGCCCACGCGACCGCCTCGTCGTAGACCTGCTCGGCGGGGACGACCCGGTCGACCAGGCCGATCCGCAGCGCCTCGTCGGCCTTGACGAAGCGGCCGGTGAAGATGATGTCCTTGGCGCGGCTGGGCCCCACCAGCCGGGTCAGCCGCTGGGTGCCGCCGGCGCCGGGGATGATCCCGAGCAGCACCTCGGGCTGGCCGAAGGTGGCGTTCTCGGCGGCGATCCGGAGGTCGGCGGACAGGGCGAGCTCGCAGCCGCCGCCCAGCGCGTAGCCGGTCACCGCGGCGACGACCGGCTTGGGGATGCGGGCGACGGCGGTGACGGCGGACTGCAGCGGGCCGGAGCGCTTGACCATGTCCGTGTAGGACATGTCCGCCATCTCCTTGACGTCGTTGCCGGCGGCGAAGACCCGCTCCCCGCCGTACACCACGACGGCCTTCACGTCGTCGCGCTCGGTGGCCTCGGCGGCCGCGGCGCGCATCTCCTCCTGCACCTGGATGCTGATCGCGTTCATCTTCGGCCGGTCGAGGCGGATCGTGCCCACGCCGTCGGCGACGTCGAGACGGACGAACTCGGACATGCGTGCTCCTGGGGGCTGGTGATCGGGTGGGTCGCCCGCCAACCTAACGATTGGGAAGACTGATGGGTACGCCGGACGGCTGCGGCGACCGGCTGCGATGATCGGCCGGTGACCCCCGGAACCTGGTCCTCGGTCGACGAACGCGCCACCGTCTGGCCCGGACTCAGCTGGCCCCTCGGCGCGACGTGGGGCGAGGAGGCGACCAACTTCGCCGTCCACGCGCCCGACGCGACGGCCGTGTGGGTCTGCCTCTTCGACGACGACGGGTCCGGCGGCGAGGTCGAGACCCGCTACGAGCTCACCGAGCAGACCCTCGGCATCTGGCACGGCGCGCTGCCGGGGGTGGGGCGGGGCCGCCGCTACGGCTTCCGGGCCGACGGTCCGTGGGACCCCGAGCGCGGCCTGCGGTTCAACCCGGCCAAGCTGCTGCTCGACCCCTACGCACGGGCGGTGTCGGGCGACTTCGCGACGGTGCCGGAGGTCTTCGGCCACGTCCGCAGCGACGAGGGCGTCGACGAGCTCCTGGTCCGCGACGACCGCGACTCCGCGGCCCACGTCGGCAAGGGGGTCGTGGTCCACGACGACTTCGACTGGGGCGGCGAGGCCCCGATGCGGCGGCGGTGGCGCGACACCGTCATCTACGAGCTGCACGTCAAGGGGTTCACCCGCCTGCACGACCGGATCCCCGAGGAGCTGCGGGGGACGTACGCCGGGCTGGGCCACCCCGTGGTCATCGACTACCTGCACGACCTCGGGGTGACCGCCGTCGAGCTGCTCCCCGTGCACCAGTTCGTCTCCGAGCCGCACCTGACCGAGCACGGGCTGAGCAACTACTGGGGCTACAACTCCATCGGCTACTTCGCCCCGCACGCGGCGTACTCCGCCTCGGGCGACCACGGCCAGCAGGTCACCGAGTTCAAGCAGATGGTCAAGAACCTGCACGCCGCCGGCATCGAGGTGATCCTCGACGTCGTCTACAACCACACCGCCGAGTCCGGCGCCAACGGGCCCACGCTGAGCTTCCGCGGGCTCGACGACCTCGGGTACTACCGGCGGGTGCCCCGCGACCCGCTCGCCCTGCACGAGCCGCAGGTGCCGGTCGACACCTACTGGGACGTCACCGGCTGCGGCAACACCGTCGACGCCGACAACCCGGCGGCGCTGCGGCTGATCCTGGACTCGCTGCGCTACTGGGTCACCGAGATGCACGTCGACGGGTTCCGGTTCGACCTGATGTCGGCGCTGACCCGCACCGGCCACTCGATCGACATGGGCTGCCACCTGCTCACCACGATCGGCCAGGACCCCGTGCTGCGGCACGTGAAGCTGATCGCGGAGCCGTGGGACGTCTCCGGCGACGGCTACCGGGTCGGGGAGTTCCCGCCGCCGTGGGTGGAGTGGAACGACCAGTACCGCGACACGGTCCGCGACTTCTGGCGCTCGGCCAGCGACGGGGTGCGGACGGTCGCGACCCGGCTCGCCGGCTCCTCCGACCTCTACCTCGACGACGGGCGCTCGCCGTACGCCTCGATCAACTTCATCACCGCCCACGACGGCTTCACGCTGCGCGACCTCGTCTCCTACGACCGCAAGCACAACGAGGCGAACGGGGAGCGGAACCGCGACGGCACCGAGAACAACCGGTCGTGGAACTGCGGGGTCGAGGGCGAGACCGACGACCCGGAGGTCCGGGCGCTGCGGCACCGGCAGGCGGCCAACCTGATCGCCACGCTGTGCCTGTCCAACGGCGTGCCGATGATCACCGCCGGCGACGAGCGCGGCCGCACCCAGCGCGGCAACAACAACCCCTACTCCCAGGACAACGAGATCTCCTGGGTCGACTGGCGGCCCGACGACGCGTGGCTGGACATCTTCGAGATCACCCGGACCGCGCTGCGCATCCGCCGCGAGCACCCGGCGCTGCGCCAGCGGCACTGGTTCGAGGGGCGGCCAACGATCGTCGGCGGCCCCAAGGACCTCGCCTGGATCCACCCCGAGGGCCGGGAGATGACCGGCGACGACTGGCAGGACTCCCAGCTGCACGTGATCGGGATGTTCGTCAGCGGCGACCCGCTGCGATCCCCCGGTCCGCGCGGCGAGCAGCAGCGCGACAACAGCTTCAAGCTGTGGCTCAACGGCTCCGGCGCCGACTGCGAGATCACCTTCCCGTCCAACCAGTGGGTCCAGCACGGCGCGGTGGTGCTCTCCACCGACCCCGGCCACCCGGTCGGGCGCGAGGTGAAGGCCGGCGAGACGATCACGCTGGCCGCCCGGAGCCTGGTGCTGCTCCAGGAGCTGTGAGGCGGCGCCGAGCCAGGGCGGCCCCGGTGCGCGGGTCGGTGTGCGGGCGCGTCGTGCGGGCGCGTCGTGCGGGCGCGTCGTGCGGGACCAGTGTGCGGGACCAGTGTGCGGGCGAAAGCGGTGCGTCCGACAAAACGGATGGGGTTGCAGGGCAGTCCCTGACGTTCCTGGGCGAAGTTTCGGCCGAGAACGTCAGGGATCCCCGGCTCGCCGGGGAAACCAGCACCCCTACGCGAGCCCCGATCAGCTCCCGAACGACCAGGCTCACCTTCGATCGTCGTACGGCCCGATCGACGCAGTCACACCACCCCGTCGCGACAAAACGGACAGGGTTAACCGGCAAAACCTGACGTTCCTGGGCGAAGCTTCGGCCGAGAACGTCAGGGATCCCCGGCTCGCCGGGGAAACCAGCACCCCTACGCCAGCGCCACCAGCCCCAGCTCCGCCGGGCTCGCCAGCGCGGGGTGCTTCGGCAGGATCCGGACGGTGTAGCCGAAGGAGCCGGCGCGGGCGAGACGGACGTGGCCGTCGAAACGGTGCCGGCCGCCCTCGTAGCTCTCGCCGACGACGAGCGACTCGCTCGTGGTGTCGACGAGGTTGTCCTCGCCGCGCACCCGACCGTGGACCACCTGGACGTCGACGTCCTCGGGCGAGAGCTCGCCCAGGGAGACGAACACGCGGAGGTCCATGCCGCCGCCGATCTCGGGGGCGTCGGAGAGGCCCTCGGTCTCCACGTGGTCGATCCGGACGCCGGACCAGCCGTGGACGACGCGGGCCTTCCAGCCGGCGAGGTCGGAGGCCCCCTGGAAGGAGTCGTTCATCGAGCGCGAGGACACGGCCGCCGGCGCGTAGAGGCGCTCGACGTACTCGCGCACCATCCGGGTCGAGAGCACCTTGGGGCCGAGCGACTTCAGCGTGTGGCGCACCATCTCGATCCAGCGGATCGGGACGCCGTCCTCGTCGAGGTCGTAGAACCGGGGGGCGACGTCGCGCTCGATGAGGTCGTAGAGCGCACCGGCCTCGATGTCGTCACGCAGGTCGTGGTCCTCGACGCCGTCGGCCGAGGGGATCGCCCAGCCGTTGTTGCCGTCGTACCACTCGTCCCACCAGCCGTCGAGGATGGAGAGGTTGAGCCCGCCGTTGAGGGCGGCCTTCATCCCGGAGGTGCCGCACGCCTCGTAGGGGCGCAGCGGGTTGTTCAGCCAGACGTCGCAGCCGGGGTAGAGCGGCTGCGCCATCGCGATGTCGTAGTTGGGCAGGAACGCGATGCGGTGCCGGACCTCGGGGTCGTCGGCGAACCGGACCATCTCCTGGATCAGCTGCTTGCCGCCGTCGTCGGCCGGGTGCGACTTGCCGGCGATGACCAGCTGCACCGGACGCTCGGGGTCGAGCAGCAGCCGCTTGAGGCGCTCGGGGTCGCGCAGCATCAGGGTGAGCCGCTTGTACGACGGCACCCGGCGGGCGAACCCGATGGTGAGCACGTCGGGGTCGAGCGCGGAGTCGATCCAGCCCAGCTCGGCGGCCGCGGCCCCGCGCTTGAGGCAGGACTTGCGCAGGCGGACCCGCACGTCGTCGACGAACTTGGACCGCAGCTCGCGCTTGGTCGCCCAGATGTCGGCCGAGGGGATCTTGTCCACGACGTCCCAGAGCGCGGGATCGTCGGAGTCGGTGTCGGCACCGAGCTTGCTGGCCAGCTCGAGGACCTCGCGGCCCACCCACGTGGGGGCGTGCACGCCGTTGGTGATCGAGGTGATCGGCACCTCGGCCTCGTCGAAGGCGGGCCACAGGCCGTTGAACATCCCGCGGCTGACCTCGCCGTGCAGCAGCGAGACGCCGTTGGCGCGCTGGGCGAGGCGGAAGCCCATCACGGCCATGTTGAACACGCCGCGGTCGCCGGACTCGAAGTCCTCCGCGCCCAGGCGCAGGATCCGGTCGGTGGGGACGCCGGCGACCGGGCTCTGGCTGCCGAAGTACTGCTCGACCAGCTCGCAGGGGAACCGGTCGATGCCGGCGGGCACAGGCGTGTGCGTGGTGAACACGGTGCCGGCACGGGTGACCTCGAGCGCGGTGTCGAAGTCGAGCCCGGGGCCCCCCTCGCCCACGGTGAGCTCGCGGATCCGCTCGAGGCCGAGGAAGCCGGCGTGGCCCTCGTTGGTGTGGAACACCTCGGGGGCCTCGGAGCCGGTGATGCGCGAGTAGGCGCGCAGCGCCCGGACGCCGCCGATGCCGAGCAGCAGCTCCTGGAGCAGGCGGTGCTCGGTGGTGCCGCCGTAGAGACGGTCGGTGACCTCGCGCAGCGGCGCGGGGTTGTCCTCGACGTCGGTGTCGAGCAGCAGCAGCGGCACGCGGCCGACCTGGGCGACCCAGACGCGCGCGTGGAGCTGCGTCTCGCCCGGGACCGACAGGGTCACCTGGGCGGGCGTGCCGTCCTGCTCGCGGAGCAGCGTGATCGGCAGGCCGTCGGGGTCGAGGACCGGGTAGGTCTCCTGCTGCCAGCCCTCGCGGGAGAGCGACTGGCGGAAGTAGCCGTGCCGGTAGAGCAGGCCCACGCCGACCAGCGGCACACCGAGGTCGCTCGCGGTCTTGAGGTGGTCGCCGGCGAGGATGCCGAGGCCGCCGGAGTACTGGGGCAGCACCGAGGTGATGCCGAACTCCGGGGAGAAGTAGGCGATCTGGCGCGGCAGCGGCGGGGCGTCCGCCGCGGCTCCGGCCGAGGCGCGCTGGAACCAGCGGTCGCCGGTGAGGTACTGCTCGAGGTCGGCGCTGGCCAGCTCGAGCATCCGCAGGAAGCGCTTGTCGCCGGCGAGCTCCTCGAGCCGCTCGGTGGACACGGCACCCAGGGTCTTGACCGGGTCCTTGCCGCTCCGGCGCCAGATGTCGGGGTCGATGGCCGCGAAGACGTCCTGGGCCTCGTGGTCCCACGACCAGCGCAGGTTGGTCGCGAGGTCTCCCAGCGCCTGGAGGGGCTCCGGCAGGACCGGACGGACGGTGAATCGTCGAATGGCACGCACGGGAGAACGCTAACCCAGAATTTTGGAACGATCCAACGACACCCCGGCCTCGGGCCGCCCCGGGGCGCTTCGTCGGGTCCTATCCGGTAGCGCACCATTTGCGCGATCGCCCGGACTTCGCAAGTCTGTGGAGCATGGTCGGCCGTATCCCCGTCATGGACGTCACCCCTGTCGTGAACCTCGCCAGGCACCCCGCGAAGGCCGCGGTGGGCGAGGTCTTCGAGGTCACCGCGCTCGTGTTCCGCGAGGGCCACGACCAGCTCGGCGCCGAGGTCGTGCTGACCGACCCCCACGGCGTACGACGCCCGCCGCTGCGCATGCACGACGTCGAGGGTGACGTCGCGCGGATGGCCGCGACCGTCTGCCCGGACACCGAGGGCGCCTGGACCTTCGAGGTGCAGTCGTGGAGCGACCCGGTCGCCACCTGGCTGCACGACGCCGGCATCAAGATCCGCGCCGGGGTGGACGTCGACCTGATGTTCACCGAGGGTGTGCTGCTGCTCGAGCGGGTGGCCGGCAACCTCGGGTCCACCGCCACCGCCGAGCGCGCCGTGGTCGAGGACGCCGTCGCCGCCCTGAAGGACACCACCCGCCCCGACGAGGCCCGCCTCGCCGTCGTCGAGTCCGAGCCCCTCGCCGGCGTCTTCGCCGCCCACCCGCTGCGCGACCTGGTCAGCCTCGAGGGCCCCTACTCCTTCTTCGTCGACCGCACGCGCGCGCTGTTCTCCAGCTGGTACGAGTTCTTCCCCCGCTCCGAGGGCGCCCACGTCGACCCGCAGACCGGCCAGGTCGTCAGCGGCACCCTGCGCACCGCCGCCGAGCGCCTCCCCGCGGTGGCCGCGATGGGCTTCGACGTGATCTACCTGCCCCCGATCCACCCCATCGGCGAGGTCAACCGCAAGGGCGCCAACAACACGCTCACCCCCACCCCCGACGACGTCGGCTCGCCGTGGGCGATCGGCAGCCGCCACGGCGGCCACGACGCCGTGCACCCGGACCTCGGCACGCTCGAGGACTTCGACGCGTTCGTCGACGCCGCCCGGGCGGTCGGGCTGGAGGTGGCGCTGGACTTCGCCCTCCAGGCCGCCCCCGACCACCCCTGGTCCACCGAGCACCCCGAGTGGTTCACCACCCGCGCCGACGGCACGATCGCCTACGCGGAGAACCCGCCGAAGAAGTACCAGGACATCTACCCGATCAACTTCGACAACGACCCCGACGGGATCTACGCGGAGTGCGAGCGGCTGGTCCGGCACTGGATGTCCCACGGCGTGCGCATCTTCCGCGTGGACAACCCGCACACCAAGCCGGTGACGTTCTGGGAGTGGCTGCTGGGCCGGATCCGCGCCACCGACCCCGACGTGCTCTTCCTCTCCGAGGCGTTCACGAAGCCGCCGATGATGCAGGCGCTGGCCACCGTCGGGTTCCACCAGAGCTACACCTACTTCACCTGGCGCAACACCCGCAGCGAGATCGAGACCTACCTGCACGAGGTCTCGCGCGAGACCTCCGCGGTGCTGCGGCCCAACTTCTTCGTCAACACCCCCGACATCCTGCACGCCTACCTGCAGTACGGCGGCCCGCCTGCCTTCAAGATCCGGGCCGCCATCGCCGCGACCGGCTCCCCCAGCTGGGGCGTCTACGCCGGCTTCGAGCTCTACGAGCACGTGGCGGTCAAGCCGGGCAGCGAGGAGTACCTCGACTCGGAGAAGTTCCAGATCCGCATCCGCGACTGGGACGCCGCCGAGCGCGGCGGGCAGACGCTGGCGCCGTACCTCACCCGCCTCAACGAGGTCCGCCGCGCCCACCCCGCGCTCCAGCAGCTGCGCAACGTGACCATCCACTCCAGCGACGACGACGCGGTGCTGGTGTTCAGCAAGAGGGTCTCGACAGGCTCGACCACCGGAGAGGACGACATCGTGATCGTGGTCGTCAACGTCGACCCGCACGCCCCGCGCACCACCATGGCGCACCTCGACCTGCCCGCACTCGGCATGAACTGGGAGGACACCTTCACCGTGCACGACGAGATCACCGGCCAGGACTGGCACTGGGGGGCGCACAACTTCGTGCACCTCGACCCCTACGTCGAGCCCGCCCACATCCTGACCGTCAGGAGCGCACGGTGACCGAGGTCCTGCCCGGGTTCACCACCGAGGACACCGAGGGCCCCCGCATCGGCGGCTTCGAGCAGCCCGACTGGTTCAAGACGGCCGTCTTCTACGAGGTGCTGGTCCGCTCCTTCAAGGACTCCAACGGCGACGGGGTCGGCGACTTCCGCGGGCTCACCGAGAAGCTGGACTACCTGCACTGGCTGGGCGTCGACTGCCTGTGGGTGCCGCCGTTCTTCAGCTCCCCGCTGCGCGACGGCGGCTACGACGTGGCCGACTACACCAACATCCTCCCCGAGGCCGGCACCGTCGAGGACTTCCACCAGTTCCTCGACGAGGCGCACAAGCGCGACATCCGCGTGATCATCGACTTCGTGATGAACCACACCAGCGACCAGCACCCGTGGTTCCAGGCCAGCCGCGAGGACCCCGACGGTCCCTTCGGCGACTTCTACGTGTGGTCCGACACCGACGACCTCTACGAGGAAGCCCGGATCATCTTCGTCGACACCGAGCCGTCGAACTGGACCTGGGACCCGGTGCGCCAGCAGTACTACTGGCACCGGTTCTTCTCCCACCAGCCCGACCTGAACTTCGACAACCCGAAGGTCATGGAGGCGATGCTGGAGGCGATGAGCTTCTGGCTCGACATGGGCCTCGACGGCTTCCGCCTCGACGCGGTGCCCTACCTCTACGAGCGGCCGGGCACCAACGGCGAGAACCTCCCCGAGACCCACGAGGCGCTGCGCCAGGTGCGCCGCTACGTCGACGAGCACTACCCGGGTCGGGTGCTGCTCGCGGAGGCCAACCAGTGGCCCGCCGACGTCGTGGACTACTTCGGGGACTTCGAGTCCGGTGGCGACGAGTGCCACATGTGCTTCCACTTCCCGGTGATGCCGCGCATCTTCATGGCCGTGCGCCGCGAGAACCGGTTCCCGATCTCGGAGATCCTCGAGCAGACCCCGCCGATCCCGCACGGCTGCCAGTGGGGCATCTTCCTGCGCAACCACGACGAGCTCACCCTCGAGATGGTCACCGACGACGACCGGGACTACATGTGGGACGAGTACGCCAAGGACCCGCGGATGAAGGCCAACATCGGCATCCGCCGCCGGCTGGCTCCCCTGCTCGACAACGACGTCAACCGGATGGAGCTGTTCACCGCGCTGCTGCTGTCCCTGCCCGGCTCGCCGGTCCTCTACTACGGCGACGAGATCGGGATGGGCGACAACATCTGGCTCGGTGACCGCGACGGCGTGCGCACCCCGATGCAGTGGACCCCGGACCGCAACGCCGGCTTCTCCATCGCCAACCCCGGCAAGCTGCACCTGCCGGTGATCCAGGATCCGGTCTTCGGCTACCAGCGCGTCAACGTCGAGACCGAGCTGGACAACTCCTCCTCGCTGCTGCACTGGACCCGGCGGATGATCCACGCCCGCAAGCAGCACCCCTGCTTCGGCCTCGGCGACTTCACCGACCTCGGCGGCTCCAACCCCTCGGTGCTCTCCTACGTGCGCGAGCACGTCGACGAGGACGGCTACACCGACACCGTGCTGTGCGTGAACAACCTGAGCCGCTTCCCCCAGCCGGTCGAGCTCGACCTGCGCCGCTGGGAGGGCGTGCGGCCGGTCGAGCTGCTCGGCGGGGTGCGTTTTCCCGAGATCGGGGAACTGCCCTACCTGCTGACCCTCGGCGGCTACGGCTTCTACTGGATCCGGCTGCCGCAGACCGAGGACCAGCAGGAGGCCCAGCACGAGTACCAGCACGACTACCAGCAGGACGTCACCGACGAGGAAGGGGACGGACGATGAGTGAGGAGCAGGTCCACCCCGAGCTGCTGCGCGAGCTGGCCGCCTACATCGGCCACGCCCGCTGGTTCGGCGGCAAGGGCCGCCCGTTCACGATCTCCGAGGTCCGGACCCACCCGCTCAGCACCGGCACCCCGCGGGTGACGATCGTGCTGGCCACGCTGAGCTTCGAGGACGGCGGGCAGGAGCTCTACCAGGTGCCGCTCACGACGTACGACGAGCCGCAGCCGCGCCTCGACCACGTCTTCGTCGCCGAGATCGACGGCACCCACGTCTACGACGCCATGCACGACCGGGAGGCGACCGCCTCCTGGCTGGTCGCCTTCGACGAGGCCGGCACCGACCCGGAGTCCCGGATGGCCCACCCCGACGGGATGGTCTTCCACCGCACCGGCAGCCACGAGCTCGACCTGTCCACCCACTCCACGGTGTTCCGCGGGGAGCAGAGCAACACCTCGGTGGCCTTCGGCGACGACAGCCTGATGAAGGTGTTCCGCCGGGTGACACCGGGGATCAACCCCGACATCGAGATCCACGACGCGCTGACCCGCGCGGGCACCCACACGATCGCCGAGCTGTACGGCTGGCTGGAGGTCCCCGGCGACGAGCCGGACGAGCCGCCGATCCAGCTCGCCATGCTGCAGCAGTTCCTGCGCACGGCCAGCGACGGCTGGGAGCTCGCCCTGGCCAGCGCCCGCAACCTGTTCGCCGAGGCCGACCTGCACGCCGACGAGGTCGGCGGCGACTTCGCCGGTGAGGCGCACCGGCTCGGGGTGGCGGTCAGCGAGGTGCACGAGCTCCTGCGCGAGCAGTTCGGCACGCAGCCCTTCGACGGGGCCGCCACCGCGGAGACCATGCGCCGGCGGCTCGACGCGGCCGCGTCGGTGGTGCCCGACCTCGCCGAGCACGGCGCCGCGCTGCAGCGGGTCTTCGACCGGCTCGTCGACAGCGAGGGCGTCGTCCAGCGCGTGCACGGCGACCTGCACCTGGGCCAGACCCTGCGCACCTCCCGGGGCTGGAAGCTCGTCGACTTCGAGGGCGAGCCCGCCAAGGCGCTGCCGGAGCGACGCCTGCCCGACTCCCCGTGGCGCGATGTCGCCGGGATGCTGCGTTCCTTCGACTACGCGGCCCAGACCCTCGTCAAGGACATCCACGCCAGCGAGGAGTCCTCCCCGCAGGTCACCTACCGCGCCAAGGAGTGGGTCGACCGCAACCGCGGCGCGTTCCTCGAGGGGTACGTCGAGCGCCGCGTCGAGCGGGGCGAGCCAGGCCTCACCCCGGCCGAGCACGCGATGATCGACGCCTACGAGGCCGACAAGGCCGTCTACGAGGTCGTCTACGAGGCCCGCAACCGTCCGACCTGGTTGGACATCCCCCTTCACGCGATCGACCGGATCGGAGCAGAGCAGTGAGCAAGGCCAACAGTGCACCCGACAACAGGCCGACCATCGGCGAGATGGACGTCCACCTGATCAACGAGGGTCGCCACGAGCAGCTCTGGAAGGTCCTCGGCGCCCACGTCGGCGACGGCGGCACCACCTTCCGCGTCTGGGCGCCCCAGGCCCGCGAGGTGCAGGTGCGCGGCGACTTCAACTCCTGGGACGGCAGCCGCAACCCGATGCAGCAGGTCGGGACCTCCGGGGTGTGGGAGGCCTTCGTCCCCGACATCGGCTCCGGCGAGGGCTACAAGTACCACGTCCGCGGAGTCGACGGCGTCTGGCGCGACAAGGCCGACCCGATGGCGTCCTTCACCGAGGTCCCGCCGGCCACCGCCTCCCGGGTCTTCGAGAGCCGCCACCAGTGGACCGACGACGAGTGGATGGAGCGCCGGGCGTCCCGGCCCCGGCACGACCAGCAGCCGATGTCGGTCTACGAGGTGCACCTCGGCTCGTGGCGCAAGCACGAGAGCGGCGGGCCGCTCAGCTACGACGAGCTCGCCGAGCAGCTCACCGACTACGTCGTGGAGATGGGCTTCACCCACGTCGAGATGCTGCCGGTGATGGAGCACCCCTTCGGCGGCTCGTGGGGCTACCAGGTCACGTCGTACTACGCCCCCACCTCGCGCTTCGGCGACCCCGACGGGTTCCGCCGCCTCGTGGACGCCCTGCACCGGGCCGGCATCGGCGTCATCGTCGACTGGGTGCCGGCGCACTTCCCCAAGGACGAGTTCGCGCTCGCGCGCTTCGACGGGGCGCCGCTCTACGAGGACCCCAACCCGACGCGCGGCGAGCACCCCGACTGGGGCACGTTCGTCTTCGACTTCGGCCGCAAGGAGGTCCGCAACTTCCTGGTCGCCAACGCGTTGTACTGGCTCGAGGAGTTCCACGTCGACGGCATCCGCGTGGACGCGGTCGCCTCGATGCTCTACCTCGACTACTCGCGCAACCCCGGCGAGTGGCAGCCCAACGTGCACGGCGGCCGGGAGAACCTCGAGGCGGTCAACTTCCTCCAGGAGCTCAACGGCACCGTCTACAAGCGGGTCCCCGGCGCGATCACGATCGCCGAGGAGTCGACCTCCTGGCCCGGCGTGACCCGCCCGACCAGCGCCGACGGCCTGGGCTTCGGCTTCAAGTGGAACATGGGCTGGATGCACGACTCGTTGGCCTACGTCGCCCGCGAGCCGGTGCACCGCGGCTACCACCACAACCAGCTGACCTTCAGCATGGTCTACGCATTCTCGGAGAACTACGTCCTGCCGATCAGCCACGACGAGGTCGTGCACGGCAAGGGCTCGCTCCTGCGCAAGATGCCCGGAGACCGCTGGCAGCAGCTGGCCAACGTCCGCGCGTACCTGTCCTGGCAGTGGGCCCACCCCGGCAAGCAGCTGCTGTTCATGGGCCAGGAGTTCGCCCAGGACCAGGAGTGGGCCGAGCAGCGCGAGCTGGACTGGGACCTGCTCGAGGTCGAGGGGCACGCCGGCGTACGACGCCTGGTGGCCGACCTGAACAGCGTCTACGCCGACACCCCGGCCCTGTGGAGCCAGGACACCGTCCCCGAGGGCTTCCAGTGGGTCGACGCCGACGACGCCGGGCGCAACGCCGTGGCGTTCCTGCGCTGGGGCTCCGACGGCAGCCCGTTGGTGTGCGTGACGAACTTCGCCGCGATCCCCCACGAGAACTATCTGCTGGGGCTGCCGTTCGGCGGCGACTGGACCGAGCTGATCAACACCGACGCCGAGATCTACGGCGGCTCCGGTGTGGGCAACCTCGGCACGGTCACCGCCCACGAGACGCCGCACGGCGGGCAGCCGGCCTCGGTGCGCCTGCGCGTCCCGCCGCTCGGCACGCTGTGGCTCACCAGCGCCCGCAGGTGAGACTCCCGCAGGTGTCGGGCCGCTGGTGTCGCTCGCCTAGGGTGGGGCCGTGTCCGCCGAGCTGACTCCCATCTCCCCCGGCGTGGTCCGTGTCTCCTGGTCGACCGAGCTCCAGGACCAGGGACTGCACGTGTCGGCCGAGGAGGTGCGCCGCGTCGTGGAGTCCGCCTTCAAGGGCGGCTCCACGCGGGTGGAGACCCACGTCGACCCCGACGACGAGACCGCCCAGCGCATCGCCACGTTCGCCGGCCTGATGCGCGAGGGCGTGGCGCGGGGCGTGGCCCATGGTGGGGCCCAGTCCTCCGACCGGATCGTCTACGCCCGGTTGGCCCACGACACCCCGCTGGACGACCCCGAGGGGTTCCGGTCGCTGCTGAACTCCTTCCTGCCACGCAAGCGCGCGATCAGCCAGCTGCTGGTGCGCTCCACCGACGGGCGCGTGCTGCTGTGCCAGCTCACCTACAAGCGCGACTTCGACCTGCCCGGCGGCGTCGTGGAGGTCAGCGAGTCACCGCAGCTCGCGGTCGCCCGTGAGGTCGACGAGGAGCTCGGGCTGTCCATTCCCGCGGGCCGGCTGCTCCTCACCGACTGGCTGCCCGCCTGGAGCGGCTGGGACGACGCCCTCTGCCTCGTCTTCGACGGCGGCGAGCACGACCCCTCGGTCCTGGAGAAGATCACCCGCCAGGAGCGCGAGATCCGCTCCGCCGGCTTCTTCACCCTCGACGAGGTCCGCGACCGCTGCGCCGACTTCACCGCCCGCCGCATCGAGTCGGCCCTGCGCAACCTCGCCGACCCCGGAGCCCCGGGCTACACCGAGAGCGGCCGCGACCTCGACTGACGGCGGTGGAGCCTGTCCGGAGTCACGCGGGTCGAGCGTCTTGTCGCGGCGGGTTGCGCGGATGCACGATGAGGGTGTTCGGCTGCCGCGCAAGGGAGGCTGGAGCCATGGCGACGGAGCGTCCCCCCTCCCCACCCTCGGACGAGGGACCGGGCCAGGAGCCGTCCTCGGGAAACGGCTCCCCTCGTGAAGGTGCACCCCGCCTCACCCGAGCTAGTGCCGTCTGGGTCGCGACAGGAGCCGCGCTCCTCCTGCTGATCATGCTCATCGTCTTCATGCTGCAGAACTCGGCGAAGGTCGAAGTCCACTTCCTCAGCCTGACCGGCACCATCCCGCTGGGACTGGCCCTGCTGATCGCCGCCGTCGCCGGTGGCGTGCTGGTTGCCGTCGCCGGGGCCGCCCGGGTCACCCAGCTCCGGATGAACGCCCGCCGGCTCCGGCGCAGCGCGACCCACGACTGACGAGGCCCCCACCGACGGCGGTTGAGCCTGACGAAACCACCCCTCCGCCGACGTCCTCCCCGACCCACAGTGGTTGAGCCTGTCGAAACCACCATCGGCGAAGGCACCTCCGCGACCTTCGAACGACCGACTTTCCCCTTACACAGCAGCCGATTCTCGCCCCGAGAGTTCTCAGACCTCACCCCCGGAGTGGCCAGCGCGGACACCGTCGATCACCTCGGCGCCCAGCAGCTCGAGCGCTCCGCAGCCGTCGGCCCCCGGCCCACGGGGGCGAGATCGACCTGCACGGCGAGGCCACCGTGCTCCTCGCCGGCCCCGGCGCCCCCACCGTGGCGGAGTTCGCCCCGGTGATGGGGAGTGTCTCTCGGGTCGCGGAGCCCGACCGTCTGAGCACGAGCACGGGCAGTCAGCGCCTCGCCCTTCACCCCGTCGCCCACCTACTACGTGGTGGATCGCATGCACCACGTGCCCGCGATCAACCACACAAGTCAAGAAGCGGACGGCCGCGAGAGGGACGGCACCTCCGGGGACCCTTCTCCGCGGGCGCCGACAGATGCACACTGAGGACGTGGAGGCAGTCCGCCAGGCCTGGGAGATCGGATTCTGTGTCCTGATCTCGGTGGCCGCGCTCGCCTCGCTGGTGATCGTCTGGCGCGACGACCACCGGTGGCCGGATCGGTGAGTCCGGGAGCAGCCCCCACCTACTCCGGCGCCACCACGATCGTCCAGGCGACGGCCTTGTCCGTGGCCGCGCTCGAGGTGGCGGTGGCGGTGCCCACCGTGCCGGCGGGGACTGCGTCGGCGTCGGCGCTCACCGAGGCGACGAGTCCCCCACCGGAGCCGGTGGTCGAGCTGCGGCGGGTCAGGTCGGTGGGGACCGTCCAGGAGCGGGTCGTGCTCGACTTGTCGGCCCAGTAGCGCAGCACCGTCGAGCCGGCCGTCGCGACGGTCGCCGCCGGGGCGGTGTGCGAGGCGCTCGAGGCCGTGGTGTGCACCGCGGAGACGGCGGTGGAGACGCTGCCGGCGCCGGCGTACGCCAACACGGTCAGGCTCGTCTTCGACAGCGCGCTGAGCGGCACCGTCACGGTCGAGCCGGCGAGGCCGGCGGTCGCGGTGCGGGTCCACACCGTCGAGCGCATCTGGGTGCCGTCGGCGGCCGTGCCGCGCTGCGTCCAGCCGCTGGGTGTGGTGGCCGTCGCGGCGGTGTTCGTGGTGGCCACCAGCACCAGCTGGTCCCCGGCCTGCACGGACGCCGGGACCACGACGCGCGCCGACGTGGTGTTGGCGTCGGTGGCCGCGGATGCCCGGAAGGCCACCTGTGAGGCAGGCGGCTCGGTGGGCGCCGACACCGTGACCTGGCGCGAGGCGGTGCCCGTGGCGCCGTCGTCGTCGGTCACGGTGAGCGTGACCGGGTAGGTCCCGGCTTCGGTGTAGGTGTGCCCGGGGGCGACGCCCGTCGCCGTGGCGCCGTCGCCGAAGTCCCAGCGGTACGACGCGATCGTGCCGTCCGCGTCGCTCGACGTCGCGCCGGTGAGCGAGCAGGTGAGGTCGGTGCAGGAGCCGGTGATGCGGGCGACCGGGTCGGCGTTGGGTGGCGGGGGTCCGTCGGCGACCAGCACGACGGCGTACGCCGACCCGCCACCGCCCGCCTTCACCGCGCCGGTCACGCCCGGGACGAACACCGCGGAGGTCCGGCTCGTCGTGGTGCCGTCGCCGAGCTGGCCGTAGGCGTTGTGTCCCCAGGTCTTCACGCGCCCGTCGGCCAGCGTGACCACGCCGAAGTCGCGCCCGGACCCGAGCGTCGTCGCGCCGCTGACCCCGAGCACCGAGACCGGGCGCTTGCGCATGGTGGTGGTGCCGTCCCCGAGGTTGGAGCGGTAGTTGCGACCCCACGACGCGACCGTGCCGTCGGTGCGCAGGGCGTAGGAGTGGTGCGCCCCGGCGGCGACGTCCTCGATGCCCGAGGCGACGACCTCCACCGGGCTGGTCCGGTCGGTCTGCGTGCCGTCGCCGACCTGGGCGTAGTCGTTGGAGCCCCACGCCCAGGCGCTGCCGTCCTGCAGCACCGCCAAGCCGTGGTCGCGCCCGCCGGAGACGCGGACGACGCCGGTGAGCGTGCCCACCCGGACCGGCGCCAGCCGCCGGGTGAGCGTGCCGTCGCCGAGCTGGCCCTCGTTGTTGCGACCCCAGCCGACCAGCTGGCCGTTGGCGCGGATCGCGTAGGACATGTCGCGCCCGGCCGCGATCGCCACCGCGTCGGTGAGCCCCTGCACCCGCACCGGGCTGCGCCGCAGCGTGGTGGTGCCGTCCCCGAGCTGGCCGTCGCTGTTCAGCCCGGAGGCCCACACAGAGCCGTCGTTGCGCAGCGCCAACGTGTGGTTGTGCCCGGTCTCCACCGCGACCACGTCGCCCAGGCTCGGTACCCGCGTCGGCACCGACCTGTTGGTCGTCGTGCCGAGACCGAGCTGTCCCTCGGCGTTGCTGCCCCAGGTCCACACGGTGCCGTCGGAGCGCAGGGCCACGACGTGCTCGCGGCCACCGTGCAGGTCGACGACGTCGCTCAGTCCCGAGACGGGCGCGCCGCTGCGGCGGGTGGTCGTGCTGCCGTCACCGAGCTGGCCGTAGCCGTTCTCGCCCCACGTCCACGGCGTCCCGGGCGGGCTCGCCGCCTGCGCCGCCGGCGCCGTGACCCCCATCGCGAGCAGCCCGACGGTCAGCGCGGACGCGCCCACCCCCGCGAGCGCCCGCACCAGTGCGCGGTGTCCCATCGCGACACCCCCCGTTCGGTTGTGAGCCGAACGTAGTGGTCCCGCCTCGTGACGGTGAAGCGCCGCCCGGCCTGTCCTAGACCGGTCCGCGTCGCCTCAGAACAGGGCCGAGGCGAGGTCGCGCCGGGCCCGGATCACCCGCGGGTCCTCGTTGCCGACGGCACCGAACAGCCCGATCAGGTGGGTGCGGGCGGCGTCGCGGTCCGCGCCCGTCGTACGACGGACGAGCTCGACCAGCCGACCGAACGCGTCGTCGACGTGCCCGCCGAGCAGGTCGAGGTCGGCCACCATCGTCTGCGCCTCGACGTCGTCGGGGTTGGCCGCCGCGGCCGTACGCGCCTCGTTGAGGTCGACGCCCTCCGTGCGCTTGAGCAGCTTGGCCATCGCCAGCCCGGCAGCCGCTTCGCTGTCGGCGGGGTTGGCGTCGACGAGCTTCTGGTACTCCGCCACCGCCGCGTCGATGTCCCCGCGCTCGAGCGCGTCCTGGGCCGGGGCGTAGCGCGGGTCCAGCTGCTCCTCGCCGGTCTCCTCGTCCACCGGGCCGCCGGAGCGCGGCTGGTGCCGGCCGGTGAAGCCGCTCGCGGTCAGCTGCTGCAGCACCTGCGTGATCGCCTGGCGCAGCTCGTCCAGCGGCGCGGCCTGCTGGATCAGGGGCATCGGCCGCCCCTGGGCGACGAGCACGACCAGCGGCACCGAGGGGATCTGCATGGCCTGGGCGATCTGGGGAGACGAGTCGACGTCGATCCGGCCGAGCAGGAAGCGGCCCTCGAACTCCACCGACAGCGTCTGCATCGAGTCGGCGAGCTGCACGCTCTCCGGCGACCGGCCGGGGCTCTCGAAGGCCAGCAGCACCGGGGCGTTGCGGGAGGCCTCGAGCACCTCCTGGAAGTTCTGGTCGGTGACCTGCACGGCGTACGCCGCGCTCTGGCCCGGCTGCGCACCCGGCGCGGCACCGCTCGTGCCGGGCCCGTCAGCGGGCGCCTTCAGGCCGGACAGGTCGATCGCTCCGGGGCGGGTGAATGGCTGCTGGCTCATGGCTCCATCGTTCCAACTCGTCGGTCCGGTCCGGACACGGCCCCTGCCGGGGCGCTGTTCAGAACCGGGCGGGCTCTCGGTACTCGCCCCACTCCTCGCGCAGGGCGTCGCAGATCTCGCCGAGGGTCGCCTCGGCGCGGCACGCCTCCAGCATCGCGGGGATCATGTTGCGGTCCTCGCGTGCCGCGGTGAGCATCTCCTCGATCGCCCGGGCGATGGCGCCCTCGTCGCGACCGGTGCGGCGCTCGGCCAGCACGCGGTTCTGCTCGGTCTCCACCTCGTGGGAGACCCGCAGGATCTCCAGCTCGCTGGTCACCGAGTCGTGGTGGCAGTTGACGCCGACGACCTTCTTCTCGCCCTTCTCCAGGGCCACCTGGTAGGCGAAGGCCGCGTCCGCGATCTCGGACATGAACCAGCCCTCCTCGATGCCGCGCAGCAGCCCGCGCGTCACCGGGTTGTCCCCGGCCTTCGCGGACTGCGCGAGCTTCTCGGTCTGGTCGTGGCGCAGGTCGGAGCCGCCCATCTCCAGGATCTTGTCGAAGATCGCGTTGGCCTCGGCCTCGATCTTGTCGGTGAGCGCCTCGACGTACCACGAGCCACCGAGCGGGTCCGCGACGTTGACGACGCCGGTCTCCTCCATGATCACCTGCTGGGTGCGCAGCGCGATCTCGGCGGCCTGCTCGCTGGGCAGCGCCAGGGTCTCGTCGAGGGCGTTGGTGTGCAGCGAGTTGGTGCCGCCGAGCACCGCGGCCAGCGCCTCGATGCCGGTGCGCACCACGTTGTTGTAGGGCTGCTGGGCGGTCAGCGAGACCCCGGCGGTCTGGGTGTGGAACCGCATCCACTGGGCCTTCTCGGTCTGCGCGCCGTAGACGTCGCGCACCCAGCGCGCCCAGATCCGGCGTGCAGCGCGGAACTTGGCGATCTCCTCGAAGAAGTCGAGGTGGCTGTCGAAGAAGAAGCTCAGGCCGGGGGCGAACACATCGATGTCCAGCCCGCGCGAGAGGCCCAGCTCGATGTAGCCGAACCCGTCGGCCAGCGTGAACGCCAGCTCCTGCGCGGCCGTCGAGCCGGCCTCGCGGATGTGGTAGCCCGAGACGCTGAGCGGCTTGTACGCCGGGATCCTCTCCGCGCAGTACTCCATCAGGTCGCCGATCAGCTTCAGGTGCGGCTCGGGACCGAACAGCCACTCCTTCTGGGCGATGTACTCCTTGAAGATGTCGGTCTGCAGCGTGCCGTTGAGCTTCGCGATGTCGGCGCCCTGCCGCTCGGCGGCCACGAGGTACATGCAGAACACGGGTACGGCGGGCCCGCTGATCGTCATCGAGGTGGTGACCTCGTCGAGCGGGATCGCGTCGAAGAGCACGTCCATGTCGGCGGCGGAGTCGATCGCCACGCCGCAGTGGCCGACCTCGCCGAGGCTGCGCGGGTCGTCGGAGTCACGGCCCATCAGCGTCGGCATGTCGAAGGCCACGGACAGCCCGCCCCCGCCCCGGCCGAGGATCATCTTGTAGCGCTCGTTGGTCTGCTGGGCGTTGCCGAACCCGGCGAACTGCCGGATCGTCCAGGTGCGTCCGCGGTAGCCGGTGGCGTAGAGCCCGCGGGTGTAGGGGAACTCCCCCGGCCACTCCGACTCCTCCGTGCCGTACGCCGGCTCGACCTCCATCTGCGAGAGCGTGGTGAAGTCCGCGTCACGGACCTTGCCCTGCTCGAGCGCCTGCTCGTAGCGACGCTGCCAACGCTGCCGGGCCGTGCCGTCCTGGGGGCTGGTGTCCATGGCGCGATCCTAGACGCCGGGCCGACGGACGCCAGAGAGCAGCCACAGGGCCACGCAGGTGCCGAGCGCGACCCCCACCCAGATGACGTAGGACGTCGCGGTCGTGGTCGGGCCGTTGCTCATGAAGTACCACTGGCTCGGGAACTCCTGCCACTCCCCGGTGATCGCGCCGTGGCGCAGGGGCAGCCAGAAGCGCGAGAGGGCGAGGGCCAGCACGACGAAGCCCGCGGCCTGCCGCAGGCGCCACCCGTGACGCTCCGCGACGAGCGCCACCCCCAGGGCGAACACCGGCCAGTTGTTGACGAGGATGCGCGCCTCCGTGCTGAACCCCAGCATCACGAACCCGACCAGGACCGCGAGCGCCCCCGGGCCGAACCGCGAGAGCTCGGCCACGAGACGGCGCCAGAACACCACGACGACGACGACTGCAGGCCCGTAGTAGGTCGTGTGGATCACCAGGAAGCCCAAGGGCTTCGCGGCGGCGCCGAGATAGGTGTTGAACAGGGTCCGACCGGCGGTGTGCGCGGTGGGATAGCTGATCTGGCTGTGCACGAAGGTCACCCCGACGAGCACCGCGACCGCGACCAGCACCCATCGCCAGTCGACGGCGACGAGGGCGTCGCGCGGCGAGAGCCGTGCGGCCAGCGGCTGCAGGGCGAGGAACATCAGCACCGCGAACAGGACCACCGAGAGCGGGTAGAGCCACTCGATCGTGGTGCTGACCATCACCGGGCTCACGCACGGGTAGCCGCACGAGTGGGCCCGCAGCGACGCGGCCACGGCCACCGCCGTGGCCACCGCGGCGGCGGCGATGCCCCACCACGGGCGCCACGCGCCGCGCTCGGGGGTCCAGGCCGCCCTGCGGCTCATCACGAGCAGGAGCAGGGAGGCGTAGGTCACCGTGGGCCAGGTGAAGGCCCCGATCAACGCGATCGCCAGCAGGGCGGCGCGCCGCCGGGTCACCATCGCCCAGACCATGGCCATCCCCAGCAGGAAGCCGAACCGGTCGGTGAGCACCGGGTAGAAGACCGAGAGCTTCAACGCCGGGTAGTTGAGCAGGAGGGCCGCGCCGCCGATCCAGCCGGCCGACCGGGACAGCTCGAGCCGTCGCGCGACGTCGAACCAGAGCCACGCGGCGCCGAGCAGGGCCGCGAGGTTGAGCACCTGGAAGGCGACGATGATGGCCTCGGTGTCCGCGTGCAGCCCCCAGGGGCGCAGCAGGACATGGGCGAGGAGGCTGGGCAGGATCCGCTGGGCGCGGTGCGTGGTCAGCCAACCGTCCAGGATGACGCCGGGATCTGCGGTGATGCCGGCGTACCACCGGCCGTCGAAGCCGAACCCTCCCCCGAAGTCGATCCGCTCGTCGCCGAGCCAGGCCCAGAGCATCTCCCCGCACCACACCACGCCGACCAGGCCGAGGAGCAGCAGCAGGTCACGCCGCTCGAAGGGGCGCGGCTGCCTGTGGGCATCGGTCCTCGTCGAGCCCTCCCGAGCTGGAGCGTCCACGAGACCGAATCCTAGGGCCGGGCCACGGGACGGGACCCGTCGAGGGAGATCCGAGCCGGGCAATAGACTCCGCGAGGAGCCATCGGACCCCGAGGAGAGTCGTGCCGGACAACAAGGACGTCAAGCCGCTGCAGAAGGTGCTGATCGCCAACCGGGGTGAGATCGCCGTACGCGTGATCCGCGCCTGCAAGGACGCTGGCATCGGCAGCGTCGCGGTCTACGCCGATCCCGACCGCGACGCCCTGCACGTCCGGCTCGCCGACGAGGCCCACTCGCTGGGCGGCGCGACCCCGGCGGAGTCCTACCTGAGCATCGAGAAGATCGTCGAGGCCGCCAAGAGCGCCGGTGCGGACTCGGTGCACCCCGGCTACGGGTTCCTCGCCGAGAACGCCGACTTCGCCCAGGCCGTCATCGACGCCGGGCTGGTCTGGATCGGCCCGCCGCCACAGGCCATCGACGCGCTCGGCGACAAGGCGAAGGCCAAGCACATCGCCGAGCGCGCCAAGGCGCCGCTGGCCGCGGGCACCAAGGACCCGGTCGAGGACGCCGAGGAGATCGTCGCCTTCGCCGAGGAGCACGGCCTCCCGGTGGCCATCAAGGCCGTCTACGGCGGCGGCGGCCGCGGGCTCAAGGTCGCCCGCACGATGGAGGAGATCCCCGACGCCTTCGACTCCGCGGTCCGCGAGGCCGAGGGTGCGTTCGGTCGCGGCGAGTGTCTGGTCGAGAAGTTCCTCGACCAGCCCCGGCACGTCGAGACCCAGTGCCTCGCCGACCAGCACGGCAACGTGGTGATCGTCTCCACCCGGGACTGCTCCCTGCAACGGCGCAACCAGAAGCTGGTCGAGGAGGCCCCCGCGCCGTTCCTGTCCGACGACCAGGTGGCCCGCCTCTACGAGTCCTCCAAGGCGATCCTCCGGGAGGCTGGCTACGTGGGTGCCGGCACCTGTGAGTTCCTCGTCGCCCAGGACGGCACGATCTCCTTCCTCGAGGTCAACACCCGGCTCCAGGTCGAGCACTGCGTCTCCGAGGAGGTCACCGGCATCGACCTGGTCCGGGAGATGTTCCGCATCGCTGCCGGTGAGGAGCTGGGGTACGACGACCCCGCGGTCAGCGGGCACGCCATCGAGTTCCGGATCAACGCCGAGGACGCGGGCAGCAACTTCATGCCGGCGCCGGGAACCCTGACCCGCTGGCACGCTCCGTCCGGTCCGGGCGTTCGTGTCGACGGCGGCTACGACCAGGGCGAGACGGTGCCGGGCTCCTTCGACTCCCTGGTCGCCAAGCTGATCGTCAGCGGACGGGACCGCACCCAGGCGCTGGAGCGTTCCCGTCGGGCGCTCGACGAGTTCGTCGTCGAGGGCATGCCCACCGTCCTGCCCTTCCACCGCGCCGTGGTCGACGACCCGGCCTTCATCGGTGACGGCGAGTCCTTCGACGTCTTCACCCAGTGGATCGAGACCGACTTCGACAACCAGATCCCGCCCTACTCCGGCGAGGTCGCCGAGACTCCCGAGGCCGAGGAGCGCACCAAGGTGACCGTCGAGGTCGGCGGTCGTCGCCTCGAGGTCGTGCTGCCCGGCGGTCTCGCGGCCCTGGGCGGCGCAGCCGGCGGCGGCGCGAAGAAGCCCCGGCGCGGGGGCGGCAAGAAGTCGGGGGCCGCGGCCTCCGGCGACTCGGTCGCCTCGCCGATGCAGGGCACGATCGTCAAGGTCGCGGTCTCCGACGGCGACACGGTCGCGGAGGGCGACGTCATCATCGTGCTCGAGGCGATGAAGATGGAGCAGCCGCTGAAGGCGCACAAGGCCGGCACCGTCACCGGACTCGACGCCGAGGTCGGCGCCACGGTGACCAACGGCGCGGTGATCTGCGAGATCAAGGACGCCGACTGATCCTGGCGCGGCGCCTCGGGCGGCCTATGCCGCCCGGTGCAGGTAGAGGTCGCGCAGCAGCGCGATCTCGGCGCCGTGGTGGATCGCCTCGCGGTTGATGTGCAGCACCAGCTCGGAGAGCGGGTGCTCCGCGAACGGCCCCTCCGCCTCGCCGCAGGGGCGCTGCAGGCCGTCCTCGCCGAGGCTCCGCACGCCCTCGCTCCACAGGTGGTGGCCCTCGTCGAGCTGGCGCAGCGCCTCGTCGGCCGAGCCGGCGTAGGCGAAGTCGGTGTAGGTCACGGCGGGGCCGCCGAAGTGGGAGTGCGCCCGCTCGCCGAAGATGCCGACCACGATGTGGCCGATGCGCCAGGCGATGGTGGTCACGGGCGCCGGATCCGGCTCGGGGAAGGCGAAGTCGACCCGCCAGTCCCCCGTGCCGAAGGCCGACCCCTCGGGGCGCTCACCTGCGGGGCGCACGTTCCAGCAGCCGGCGACCGGCTCCCAGAAGTACTCCGCGTCGGTGAGCCCGTCGAGGCGCGGCCGCAGCTGGTGGGTCCAGTGCCAGTCGAGCTGGTCGAGGAGCAGGGTGTTCCACGAGATCTGCATCGTCATGCCACGACCCTGCCACCGAGGGGTGACAACTCAGGGTCGGTCGCGGTTCAGGCCCGGGTGGCTGCGCGCCACCAACGGCATCAGCAGCCGCTTCGGGGTCAGGTGCGCGAGGAGCGCGCCGGCCCGGTTGGCCAGGCCGGGGATGACGACCTGGGTGCCGCGGTCCATTCCCTCGACGGCCGCCCTGGCGACGTCGGCCGCCGGGAGCCACATGACCGATGGCAGCGCCTCGCTCACCTCCTCCTCGCTGAACCCCGCCGCCTCGCCGAACCCGGTGTGCACCGGACCGGGGCACAGCGCGGTCGCGCTGACGCCGGTGCCCCTCAGCTCGCCGGCGAGGCTGCGCGTGTAGGAGAGGACGAACGCCTTCGCCGCGGCGTACGCCGCCTGCCCGGGCAGCGGCTGGAAGGCGGCCGTGGAGGCGACGTTGAGCACGGCACCGCTCCCGCGCTCGACCATGCCCGGCAGGAACCGGCTGCACAGGTCCACGACGGCGGCGACGTCGACCTCGACCAGCGAGAGCTCTCGCTGCGGGTCGCTGCGGTCCACCGGCCCGAGGGTGGAGAAGCCGGCGTTGTTGACCAGGACCTGGGGCGTGAGGCCCCTGGCCTCGAGCTCCGGCAGCAGGGCCGCTCGCGCCTCCCGGTCGCTCAGGTCGAGGGGTACGACGTGGGTGGCGACGTCGACCTCGGCGGCGAGCGAGTCGAGCTTGTGGCCCGACCGGGCGACCAGGACGAGCTCGTGCCCACGCCGCGCGAGCTCGCGTGCGATGTCGGCGCCGATGCCGCCGGACGCGCCCGTGACGACGGCGACGTGCCCCGGGGAGGGGGGAGGAAGACTCATGGTCGCAACCTACTCCGGGGTCTACTGGCGGGTACGCGAGAATATGATGCCTTCCTCGCGAAAAACGTGAGGCAGATTTCAGGTTCGCGAGGGGAACATGATGTACTCCTCATATGACGCAGCTACCTCCCAGCACGCTGACCCACGACTCCGACGACCGTCGCGACCCCTCGACGCAGGGCGGTTCCCTCGCCGATCGGCTGGCCTCGGGCGAGGAGTTCGCCGTCACCTTCGGAGGCCAGGGAGCCGACTGGTACGCCACCCTCGGTGAGCTCGCCGGCGAGCACGCCGCGACCTCCCGGGTCGCGCAGCTGGTCGAGGAGTCCGGCCGGCTCGTCGCCCCCGTCGCGGGTGAGCTGGCGGCCGCGCTGCCCCGCCCCTTCGAGCCGCACACCTGGCTGGAGCGCAACACCGCGCCCGAGCGCGCCGACACCGTCGGTGCCGCGCTCGGCCTGCCCGGCGTGCTGCTGACCCAGCTCGCCACCCTCGACCTGCTCACCGACGAGGGGCTCGACCTCACCCGCATCGCCCCCGTCGCCTCGGTCGGGCACTCCCAGGGCATCCTCGGCGTGGCCGCCTTCGCCGGCCGCCGCGAGGGCAATGCCGCCACCGACGTCGAGCTGCTGGCCATCGCCCGCCTGATCGGCGCCGCAGCCGCGATCGCCGGCCGTCGTGCCGGTCTCGTCGCGCACGGCGAGGACTCCCCCATGCTCGCCGTCAGCGGCGCCACCACCGCCGAGGTCGAGGAGCTGATCGACGCTGCGTCCGACGAGGCCGACAGCGCGAAGGACCGGGCCGTCGTGGCCGTGGTCAACGGCCCGCGCCGGCTCGTCGTCAGCGGCACCCCCGCCGCCCTGCGCCGCGTCCGCGCCGCCATCGAGAAGCGCAGCGCCGCCGAGGCCGCCGAGATCGAGGCGAAGACCCGCGGCGGGCGTGCCTTCGCGCCCACCGTGGAGTCCGTCCCCGTCGCGCTCGGCTTCCACCACCCCGCGCTCGCCCCCGCCGTCGAGATGGCGCGCGGCTGGGCCGAGGCCTGCGGTCTCGACGCCGGCCTGACCGAGAACCTGGCCCACGCGATCTGCGTGGAGACCGTGGACTGGCCCCGCGAGCTCGCCGACGCCGTCGGTGAGCAGACCCGCTGGGTGCTGGACCTCGGGCCGGCCGAGCTGTCCGCCAACATGACCGGCCGGGCCCTGCGCGGACGCGGCGTCACCGTGGTCCCCGCGGCCACCCCGAGGGGGCGCGACCTGCTGTTCACGCCCGGCGCCCGGGTCCCCGAGGCGGCCGACTGGTCGGCGTACGCCCCCCGGCTGGTCGACCGCGGCGACGGCTCCCCCGTCGTCGACACCGCCTTCACCCGGCTCACCGGCAAGTCGCCGGTCCTGCTCGCCGGGATGACCCCGACCACCGTCGACCCCGAGATCGTCGCCGCGGCCGCGAACGCGGGCCACTGGGCCGAGCTCGCCGGCGGCGGCCAGGTCACCGAGGAGATCTTCGCCCACAACGTCGCGAAGCTCACCGAGCTGCTCGAGGAGGGTCGCACCGCGCAGTTCAACGCGCTCTTCCTCGACCCGTACCTGTGGAAGCTCCAGCTCGGCGGCCAGCGCCTGGTCCAGAAGGCACGCCTCGCGGGCGCACCGCTGGACGGCGTCGTGATCAGCGCCGGCGTGCCCGAGCTCGAGGACGCGGTCGCGATCATCGAGGACCTGCGCGAGTCGGGCATCGGCCACGTCGTGTTCAAGCCCGGCACCGTCAAGCAGATCCGGCAGGTGCTCGCGATCGCCCGCGAGGTGGACACCCCGGTCATCGCCCACATCGAGGGCGGCGTCGCGGGCGGGCACCACTCGTGGGAGGACCTCGACGAGCTGCTGCTCGCGACCTACCCCGACCTGCGGTCGGTCGAGAACCTCGTGGTGTGCGTCGGCGGCGGCATCGGTACGCCGGAGCGCGCGGTCGACTACCTCACCGGCTCCTGGGCCACCGCGCACGGCGAGACCGCGATGCCCGTCGACGGCGTGCTGATCGGCACCGCCGCGATGGCGACCCGGGAGGCCACCACCTCCCCGACGGTCAAGCAGCTGCTGGTCGACACCCCCGGCGTGGCCCCGACCGTCAACGGCGGCTGGGTCGGCGCCGGCCGCAGCGCCGGCGGCGTCACCAGCGGGCGCAGCCAGCTCGGCGCCGACATCCACGAGATCGACAACGCGGCCTCGCGCTGCGGCGCCCTGCTGGACGCCGTGGCCGGCGACGCCGAGGCGGCCCTGGCCCGCAAGGACGAGCTGGTCGCCGCGATGGCGCAGACCTGCAAGCCCTACTTCGGCGACGTCGCCGAGATGACCTACGAGGAGCTGCTGCGGCGGTTCGCGGAGGCCTCGACCGGCTCGACCACCGGAGGCGGCCCGACCACCTCCACCTGGGTCGACGTCACCTTCCGCAGCCGGTTCGCCGACCTGCTCGACCGGGCCCTGGCCCGGGTGCACCCCGCCACGTCCGGTCCGATCGAGCGCCCGGCGTTCGACCTCGAGGCCCCGGCCGCCGCCGTCGACGCGCTCGTGGCGGCCTGCCCCGAGGCGACGACCTGCCGCCTGCACCCGGCCGACGTGCACTTCTTCCTCGAGGTCTGCCGTCGCCCCGGCAAGCCGGTGCCGTTCGTCCCCGTGATCGACGCCGACGTACGCCGCTGGTGGCGCTCGGACTCGCTGTGGCAGGCCCACGACGAGTCCTACGGCGCCGACGGCGTCATCGTCATCCCCGGTCCCGTCGCGGTCGGCGGGATCACCACGGCCGACGAGCCGGTGGCCGACCTGCTCGACCGGTTCGAGGCAGCGATCGTCGACGACCTCCGGGCCGCCGGCACCCCCTCCGTCGCCGCCACGAGCCGGACCACCGTGGGTGCGGACACCACCCCGCTCGACGCCGCGCTCGCCTCCCCCGACGTGGTGTGGGCCGGTCGGGTGGTCCGCAACCCGCTGCACCGTCTCGAGGGCCTGCCCTTCGAGCTGGTCGCGGACGGTGCCCCCGAGGCAGGCGAGTCCGCGCTCCTGCGTGTCCCCCTCTCCCGGGGCTCGCTGGAGCTGCGGCTCGACCTGTCCGGCGTGAGGAGCGGTCGGCTGCCGGCCGTCTCGGGCGACGACGCCGCGGAGGCCATGGGCACGCTGCTCGCCCTCACCGGCGGCGGCACCCTGCCCGAGGTCGTCGACGGCACCGCGCGCACCACGGCCACGTGGTCGCCGGACCTGGTCGCCGACCACGTCTCGGTCACCAGCCCCGGGCGCACCCGCCGCGGCGACGCGGTGATCGACCCGGAGGAGGAGGCCGTCCCCGACGCGCTCGTCGGTCTCGCCTGGCCCGCGGTCTTCGCCGCCATCGGCCCGGTCGAGGGGCTGCTCGACCTGGTCCACCTGGACCACCGGATCACGGTGGGCGAGGGCCTCGCCGAGCTCAGCCGGCGCGAGGCCACCGAGCTCACCATCGCCGCCACCCGCACAGGGGCCGTACGGACCACGGCCGGTGAGGTCATCAGCGTCGAGGTCCGTGATCTGGGTCGGCGAGCAGAACGTCGCCCGGCTCCTCGAGCGGTTCATGGTCCGCGGCCGCACCGGCTCCGCCGCGCTGTCCACTCCGGCCCCGCTGGCCAAGCAGGTCAAGGAGACCAACCGCGCCCGGCTCGACCGGTTCACCGTGACGGCTCCGCACCACATGGGTGCCTTCGCCGCCGTCAGCGGTGACCACAACCCGCTGCACACCGACGTGCCCGCCGCCCGCCTGGCCGGCTTCGAGGGCCCGATCGTGCACGGCATGTGGCTCTCCGCCGTGGGCCAGCGCGCCGCCGCCTCGGCGGGCGCGACCCACCACCCGCGCGCCGTGCGCAGCTGGCTGACCCGCTGGGTCTCGCCGACCCTGCCGGGCGCCGAGGTGGAGGTCACCGTCGAGCGCACCGGCGTGCTCGACGGCGCGACCGTCGTCGAGGTGACCTGCCGCGCCGACGGCGAGCTGGCGATGGTCGCCGAGGCCGTCGTGGCGGCCCCGCGGACGGCGTACGCCTTCCCCGGCCAGGGCATCCAGAGCCAGGGCATGGGCCTGGAGGCCCGCACCCGCTCGGCCGCCGCCCGCGAGGTCTGGGACCGCGCGGACGCGCACACCCGAGAGGCGCTCGGCTTCTCGATCCTCGCGGTGGTTCGCGACAACCCGACCGAGCTCTGGGCCGACGGCGAGCTGCACCGCCACCCCGACGGCGTGCTGTTCCTGACCCAGTTCACCCAGGTCGCGATGGCCACGCTGGCCGTGGCGCAGGTGGCCGAGATGCGCGAGGCCGGCGTCTTCGTCGAAGGTGCGATCACCTGCGGGCACTCGGTGGGCGAGTACAACGCGCTCGCCGCGGTCACCGGCATCCTGCCGCTCGAGGCGCTGCTGGAGATCGTGTTCCGCCGCGGCATGGCCATGCACCACCTGGTCCCCCGCGACGCCCAGGGCCGCAGCAACTACCGCCTCGCCGCGATCCGCCCCTCGCAGATCGCGCTGGCCGACGACGACGTCCCGGCGTTCGTCAGCGAGATCGCCGAGCGCACCGGTGAGTTCATCCAGATCGTGAACTACAACCTGCGCGGCTCGCAGTACGCCATCGCCGGCACCGTCGCCGGTCTCGAGGTGCTCGAGCGCGAGATCGAGGAGCGCCGTGCGCGCGTCGGCGGCAAACCCGCCTTCATCCTGGTGCCGGGCATCGACGTGCCGTTCCACTCCTCGGAGCTGCACGCCGGCGTCACCGACTTCCGCCAGCGCCTCGACGACCTGCTCCCCCAGCAGATCGACGTGGACCTGCTGGTCGGGCGCTACATCCCCAACCTGGTCCCGCGGCTGTTCACCCTCGACCGTGCCTACGTCACGGAGGTCGCCGAGCTGGTGGACTCCCCCGTGCTCGCCGACGTGCTCGGCGAGTGGGACGCCTGGCAGGCCGACCCGGCCCGCCTCGGCCGCACCCTGCTGATCGAGCTGCTCGCCTGGCAGTTCGCCAGCCCGGTGCGCTGGATCGAGACCCAGGACCTGCTGTTCGGCACCCCCGAGCACGGTGGCTTGGGCATCGAGCAGTTCGTCGAGGTCGGCGTGGCCAACGCGCCCACCCTGGCCAACCTGGCCGCGCAGACGACCAGGCTGCCGTCGTACGACGGGGTCGCGCCGAAGATCGTGAACTCCTCCCGCGACGCCGCGGTCGTCTTCGCCACGGACACCCCGGTGCCCGACGACGAGCCCGAGGACGAGGCCACAGCTTCCGAGCCTGTCGAAACCACCTCGGAGGACTCGCCCGCCGCGACCGCCGAGAAGGCGGCTCCGGTCTCGACAAGCTCGACCAACGGAGGCTCGGCCAACGGAAGCGGCGCCGAGCGGCCCGCGGACCTCGCCTACACCGCAGCCGACGCCACCCGCACGCTGGCCGCGCTGCGCACCAAGGTGCGCCCCGACCAGATCGGGCCCGCCGACACGATCGAGGCGCTGTGCGACGGCGTCTCCTCGCGGCGCAACCAGCTGCTGGTCGACCTCGGGGCCGAGCTCTCGCTCGGCGCGATCGACGGCGCGGCCGAGGCCGACTGGAAGTCCCTGGAGGGCACGGTCACGAAGCTGGCACGGACCTACTCGCCCTTCGGCCCGGTGCTCACCGAGGCCGTGAGCGAGCAGCTGCGCAAGTTCGCCGGCGCCGCGGGCACCAAGCCCGCCGCGATCGCCGACCGGGTGCGCGACACCTGGCAGCTCGGGCCCGGCTGGGTCGCCCACGTCTCCGCCGAGCTGGCCGCCGGCCTGCGCGACGGATCCTCGACCCGCGGCGGCGACCTGGGCCTCGGCATCGACCTCTCCGACCTGCCCTCCGTGGTCGACCACGCCGTTCAGGCCGTCGCCTCGGCGCAGGGCGTCTCGGTGAGCATGCCTGCCGCCGCCGGTGGCGAGGGCGCCATGGTCGACTCCGCGGCGCTGAACGAGATCACGGAGTCCATCACCGGCCCCGACGGCGTGCTCGCCTCCACCGCTCGCCACCTGCTCGGCAAGCTGGGCCTGGACGAGCCGGCCCCGGAGCAGGTCGAGGACCTCGACGCCGAGCTGGTCAAGCTCGTCGAGACCGAGCTGGGCTCGGACTGGGCCCGCAAGGTCACCCCGACCTTCGACGCCCGTCGCGCCGTCCTGCTCGACGACCGCTGGGCCTCGGTCCGCGAGGACTTCGCCCGCGTCTGGGTCGGCGACGACGCGGCTCGCGAGCGCAGCTTCGTCGGGCTCGACGAGGCCGCCCGGGCCCAGGCCCGTTGGTGGCTGGACCGGGCGCGTAGCGAGCAGCGCACCGACCTGGTCTCGTTCTACGACGGCGCCGTCTCCGGCGCCGAGGGCGAGCGTGGCTGGGCCGACGAGGTCGCCGTCGTGACCGGCGCGGCCCCCGGCTCCATCGCCGGCGCGGTCGTGGCCGACCTGCTGCGCGGAGGCGCCACCGTCGTGGCGACCACCTCGCGGCTGGACAAGGACCGGCTCGCGTTCTTCCGCGAGCTCTACCGCGACCACGCGTCGACCGGTGCCGCCCTGTGGGTGGTCCCGGCCAACCTGGCGTCGTACGCCGACGTCGACGCGCTCGTGGAGTGGATCTCCTCCCCCGTGACCGAGACGGCCGGCGGCCAGCGCACCGAGGTCCGCCCGGGCCTCGCGCCGACGCTGGTCTTCCCCTTCGCCGCCCCGGCGGTGCAGGGGACGGCGGCCGACGCCGGCTCACGCGCCGAGGTGGAGTTCCGGATCCTGCTGTGGGGCGTGGAGCGCCTGGTCACCGGCCTGGCCGCCGAGGGCGCCGACCACCGGATCGGCCGGCGCGTGCACGTGGTCCTGCCGGGCTCGCCCAACCGCGGCCGCTTCGGCGGCGACGGGGCGTACGGCGAGGCCAAGGCCGCCTTCGACGCCTTCGTCACGCGTTGGCACGCCGAGAAGGAGTGGGCACAGCGGGTCTCGCTGGCGCACGCCCACATCGGCTGGGTCCGCGGCACCGGCCTGATGGGTCACAACGACCCGCTGGTCGACGCGGTCACCGAGGCCGGCGTACGTACCTGGTCGCCGCAGGAGATGGCCGCCGAGCTGCTCGACCTGTGCAGCACCGACGCGCGTCGGGATGCCGCCACGGCCCCGATCGTGGCCGACCTGACCGGTGGGCTGGGCGAGGCAGACCTCGACCTCGCCGCACTGGCCAGGGAGGCGCGCGAGCAGGCGGCGGAGGGCTCGACCACGGCCGACGCGGTGGTTTCGACAGGCTCGACCACCGTTCAGGCGCTGACCCATCCCGCCGGGTGGGGCACCACCCAGGCCACGATGGCCTGGCCGGAGATCGACACCCGTCCCGAGGACCTCGTCGTCATCGTCGGCGCCGGTGAGGTGGGGCCGGTCGGCTCCGCGCGCACCCGCTTCGAGATGGAGGTCGAGGACCACCTGTCCCCGGCCGGCGTGCTGGAGCTGGCGTGGAGCACCGGACTCATCGTCTGGGAGCACGAGCCGGTGGCCGGCTGGCACGACGCCAAGACCGGCGAGCCGCTGAGCGAGGCCGAGGTCGTCGAGAGGTTCGGCGAGCAGGTCGAGAGCAGCGTCGGCATCCGCCGCTACCGCGACGACGGCCAGATGGTCGACAACACCGCGCCGCTGGTGGTGCCGGTGTTCCTCGAGGAGGACACCTCGTTCGTCGTACGCACCCAGGACGAGGCCGAGGCGCTGCGCGACGCGGCTCCGAAGCACACCCGGATCGCCCCCACCGAGGACGGCGACTGGCTGGTGACGCGCCTCGCGGGCAGCGAGATCCGCGTGCCGCGCCGGTTCAAGCTGTCGCGGTTCGTCGGCGCGCAGATCCCCGACGGGTTCGACCCGTCGGTGTGGGGCCTGGGCTCGATGACCGAGTCGACCGACCGGCTCGCGGCGTGGAACCTCGTGGCCACCGTGGACGCGTTCGTCTCCTCCGGCTTCGAGCCGGCCGAGCTGCTGCGCTGGATCCACCCGACCCGCTTCGCCAACACCCAGGGCACCGGCATCGGCGGCATGCAGTCCACCCGCAAGATGTACGTCGACGCGCTGCTCGGCGAGCAGCCGCCGAACGACGTCCTGCAGGAGGCCCTGCCGAACGTGATCGCGGCGCACACCGTGCAGTCCTACCTCGGTGGGTACGGCTCGATGGTGCACCCGGTCGCCGCCTGCGCGACCGCGGCCGTGAGCGTCGAGGAGGGCGTGGACAAGATCCGCCTCGACAAGGCCAGCGTGGTCGTGGCCGGCGGGTTCGACGACCTCGGCATCGAGGGCATCGTCGGGTTCGGCAACATGAGCGCCACCGCCGACACCGGCGAGATGCTCGCCAAGGGCATCGACGAGCGGCACGTCTGCCGGCCCAACGACCGCCGACGCGGCGGGTTCGTCGAGGGCCAGGGCGGCGGCACCGTCGTGCTCGCCCGCGGCGACGTCGCGGCCGAGCTGGGGCTGCCGGTCCTGGGCGTGGTCGCCTACGCCGGCTCGTTCGCCGACGGCATCCACACCTCGATCCCGGCTCCCGGGCTCGGGGCGCTGGGCGCCGGCGTCGGCGGGGCGGAGTCCCCGCTGGCCAAGGGCCTCGCGACCCTGGGCCTCGGCGCCGACGACGTGGCCGTGGTCTCCAAGCACGACACCTCGACCGCGGCCAACGACCCCAACGAGTCGCAGCTGCACGAGAAGCTCGCGGGCGCCCTGGGGCGCTCGGTGGGTGCGCCGCTGTACGTCGTCAGCCAGAAGTCGCTGACCGGTCACGCCAAGGGCGGCGCCGCCGCCTTCCAGCTGATCGGGCTGTGCCAGCTGCTGGCCACCGGCACGGTCCCGCCCAACCGCGGGCTGGACTGCGTCGACGAGGCGCTCGCCGAGAACGAGCACCTCGTCTGGCTCCGGCAGGCGCTGCACACCGGTCCGCTGCGCGCGGGGCTGCTCACCAGCCTCGGCTTCGGGCACGTGTCCGCGATGCTGGCGGTCGCGCACCCCGGCGCGTTCGTCGCAGCGCTCTCCCCCGCGCAGCGCGAGACCTGGCTGCAGAGGGCGACCGAGCGGCTCGTCGCCGGCGAGGCCCGCCGCCTCGACGCGATGTGCGGCGGTTCGCCGTTGTTCGCCAAGGCCGAGCAGCGCCGGTTCGCCGACAGCGCGCAGGCCCGCACCAAGGCCGACGAGAGCGCCATGCTCGTCGACCCGGCTGCGCGGCTGGGTGCGGACGGCGTCTACGCGAGGGCTGGTCAGCAGTGAGTGAGCGCACGTCCGCTCCAGAGGTCGAGGAGGTCGCGCTGACCGACGCGGTCGGCGTCGGCATCGACGTCGTCGCGATCACCGCGTTCGCCGAGCAGCTCGACGAGCCCGGCACCCGGTTCGCGCGCGCGTTCACCCCTGGTGAGCGCCGCGCGGCCCGGGCGGGTGCAGGGTCGGAGGCGGAGTCGCTGGCTGCGCGCTGGGCCGCCAAGGAGGCCGTGATCAAGGCCTGGTCGAGCACCCACTTCGGTCGACCCGAGGTGATCGACCCGGCCCGCGTCGACCTCCGCGAGATCGAGGTCCGCACCGATGCCTGGGGGCGCCCGGCCATCCGCCTGCACGGGGAGATCGCGCGCTCGATGGCCGACTACACGGTGCTGGTCTCGCTGACCCACGACGCCGCCGCGGACGTCGCTGCGGCGTACGTCGTGCTGCAGGAGACGCGCGAGGGCTGACGGTCGCTGCCTCCGGTGGCTCTCGTCGTCGGAGGCCGACAACCGGACGACGCCTGTCCACAGACCGGCACGCCTGCTTGACCGCCCCTTCCCTCGGTCATAGAATCGAACACATGTTCGATCTTTCGTGCATTCTCGGTGACCGGCCGGCAAGCTCGCCTGCCTCGTCGCTGGACGCGCCTACCGTGGCGGACCTGGAGTGCGCACTCGACCGGCTCGCTGCCCTCGACGGAGCAGGAGCGAGCGAGGCCGAGCAGATCGAGTACGTGTCCTCGCTGGAGAAGCTGAAGGGTGCCCTGGCTGCCGCCCAGGCGCGGGTGACCGACAACCTCGCCCGGGCTCGCGCCCACAGCGAGGCGCAGCGAGGAGTGCCGGCAGCCAAGCGGTGCCAGGGCCTGTCCGCCGAGATCGCCCTGGCCCGGCGCACCAGTCCGTTCCGGGGCGCGCGAGACCTCGGGCTGGCCCGGGCGCTGGTCCGCGAGATGCCGCACACGCACGACCTGTTGACACGTGGTGAGATCAGCGAGTGGCGCGCCACCCTGGTGGTGCGCGAGACCGCCGTCCTGTCCGTGGAGCACCGCCAGCAGGTCGACGCCGAGCTCGCCGACAAGCTCGCCACCCTGGGCGATCGCGCGGCTGCCGCCGAGGCACGCAAGATCGGGTGCCGCCTCGACCCCGGGTCTGCGATTCGGCGTACGCGAGGGGCGCGGTCCGACCGCCACGTCACCCTCCGGCCCGCGCCCGACACGATGACCTACCTCACCGGCTTCCTGCCCGTCGAGCAGGGAGTCGCCTGCCTCGCCGCCCTGCGACAGGCGGCCGACACGGCCCGCGCCGCCGGCGACGAGCGCTCCCGTGGGCAGGTGATGGCCGACACCCTCGTCGAGCTGCTCACCGGACGGGCCAGCACGGCCGGCGTCGACGTCGAGGTCCAGGTCGTCATGACCGACAGCTCTCTGCTCGCGGGCGACCACTCCCCTGCCCAGCTCGTGGGCTACGGACCGATCCACGCCGCGCTCGCCCGCGACCTCGTCCGGGAGGCCCCGCGCGCGTGGCTGCGTCGCCTCTACCGCAGCCCCGGGGCGGGCACCCTGGTGGCGATGGACTCCCGCCGCCGGGCCTTCGACGGGGAGCTGCGTGAGTTCCTGGTCGTCCGCGACCAGGTCTGCCGGACGCCGTGGTGCGACGCCCCCATCCGTCACGCCGACCACGCCGTGCGATCGACCGACGGCGGCGAGACCTCCGCCGAGAACGGCCAGGGTCTCTGCGAGGCCTGCAACTACGCCAAGGAAGCCCCCGGCTGGCAGGCCATGCCGCTGCCCAGCGATCGTCACCAGGTGCTGGTCACCACCCCGACCGGGCACAGCTACCTCTCGACCGCACCCGATCCGCCTCGGCCGTGCGCTCCGCCGCCCGACGACCCAGGTGACCTCGTGCAGTTCTACTCCGCGTGCCGCACGCCCGAGGAAGAGCTCCAGCTGGTCTTGGCTCGAGGGTGAGCTGACGCATACTGCGAGCCATGGACCCGCGCCCGGAGACCGATCCGCAGCCACGGGTGACGAGCGCGGTCGTGGTCACCGCGGAGTCGAGGCACCGGACCCACTCACTCCAGCCGACGGTGCTGCGACGGGTGGGCGGCGTGACCCTGCTCGACCGCGCGGTCAAGGTGCTGCGCGAGGCAGGACTGACCCAGATCGTGGTGGTGGCCGGCTACCGGAGCGAGGACGTGGCGGCGACCATCCACTCCCACGGCCTCGCGGTCGAGCTGGTGGTCAACCCGGACTGGCAGCGGGGCACCTCGACCTCGGTGCTGGCCGGCCTCCAGCAGGTCGACGAGGACCGGTGCCTGGTCGTCATGGGCGACCACGTGTTCGAGGCGGACGACGTACGACGACTGATGGCCGCACCGGGTCGCAACGTGCTGGCCGTCGACCGCGACCCACAGCGCGAGGTGGGCGGCCTGGGCGGTGTGCCCCCCGTGCGGGTGCGGACCGCGGCCGACGGTCGACTGCTCGAGCTGGCCGCCGACCTGAAGGAGTACGCCGCGGTCGACGCCGGCCTCAGCTCCGTCCACGTCGCCGACGTCCTGGCCGCGGCGACCAACGCACCGGCGATGCCATGGGCCGCCCTGCGGCGGCGGATGCTCGACCACGGCTTGGAGATGACCACCTGCGACTTCACCGGGCTCTGGGCGGCCATCGACACCCCCGAGGGGGTGCGCGCCCTGGAGCGGGTGATGTGGCACCGGTACGGACCCAAGTCGACCGACCAGGTCATCGCCCGGACCGTCAACCGGCGGCTCTCGGGGCCCCTGACCCGCCAACTGCTGCGGACCGGGCTCAGCCCACACGTGGCCACGTTGCTGGCCTTTGCCACCACGCTCCTTGCCTCTGGCCTGATCGCGGTCGGTGACCGCTGGGCGATGGCCGTCGGCGGGCTCGGCGTGCTGCTCGGCTCCGCCCTCGACGGCGTCGACGGCGAGCTCGCGCGAGTGAGCGGCCGAGCCTCGCGCCGCGGCGCCGCGCTGGACACGCTGCTGGACCGCTATGCCGACCTCGCCGTGGTGGTGGGCCTGGTCATCGCTGCCGGCCACACGGAGACCGCCTGGGCCTGGGGGTTCGCCGCCGGGTGCGGCTGCCTGCTGATCTCCTACATCCACGCGGTGGGCCGCGACACCGACGTGCGGTTGCTCTTCCGGCGCGAGGTCCGGTTGCTGATCCTCGCCCTGGCGGCGATCAGCGGCCTACCGCTGTGGGGGCTGGCCGTCGTCGCCGTCGCGGCCAACCTCGACACGGCGCGCGGCGTGGTGCTCCTCCTGCGCGCGATGCGCGGCTGACGCCCGGTCACGGCGGATCAAGTCGAGGCACAGTCACCGTCGAGCACTGAACTGGCGCGCGAAGTCACGGATCAGCAGGTTGACCCGCACGGGATGCCGAGCCAGGGGAATGTGACCAGCGCCCTCGAGCACCACGCAATCACCGCCGGTCAGCTCGGCGACCCGCTGGCCGCGCGTGGTGGGGCTGATCAGGTCGTGTTCGCCGTGGACGGCGAGCACGGGGCTCGTGATGGCACGACACCACTCCTCGACGGTCGCCTTGTTCGGGCGCGCGCCGCCGGCCTCCGCGGCCAGCACCTCGGGGGTGGTGTCGAGTCCCCAGTGGACGCAGTCCTCGACCTGCTTGGTCGAGCGCGGCTCGGGGAAGCACATGCCGAAGAAGAACCACAGGAAGTCCTCGTGGTGGTCCTGCCAGTACGCCGGGTCGTACTTGGCCCAGTGCTCGAGGGGGTCTCGCTCGATGAAGGGCACTCGCGACGCGGGCAGATCCGCGGAAGGACCGGCGGCGGCGCGCACCTGGTGGCCGTCGGTGATCGACAGCGACGGACAGATGAGGACCGACCCGAGGACACGGTCGCCGTGCTCGGCAGCCAGCTGGAGCGCCCAGGCTCCCGCCTGCGAGAGCCCGACGACCACCGCCCTGTCGACGCCGGTCGCGTCGAGCACGGCCAGGGCATACCGGACCTGGGCGTCGTGGTCGTAGGCCGCGGTCTCGAGCGGTCGGTCCGACAGCCCGTTGCCTGGTCCGTCGTACGTCACGACGCGGAAGTGCCGCGACAGGAACGGCACCTGCGCCTTCCACAGACGCCTGTGCACGATCGTCCACGTCGGCAGCAGCAGGATCGTCGGGCGCCCGGTCCCGGTGACCTCGTAGTGGATGCGGACACCGTCGCTCACGACGTCGCCGTCGGTGTCGGGCGCCAGCACCCTCACGCCGACGACCCTCCCCCCGGCTCGGTGAGCTGCCAGACGGTGTTGACGATCCGCCAGCCTTCGGGTGTGCGGACCAGGTGGAGGTACCAGCCCTCGAAGTAGTCCAGCGCCGTCGCAGTGACTGCCTCTGCCTCGTTCACAGGAGCTCTCCCAGCATCGCGGCGGCACGTTGCGCGCCACCTGTCTCCACCGGCAGCGAGTCGACCTCGCACCCGATCTGCTTGACGAGCGCCGCGGCCAGCCACTCGGGATCACTGACCTCGTCGTACTCCACTCGCTCCCCGGCCCCGTAGTTCTGCAGCCTGTGGGGGACGTGGAACGACTGCTCGAAGTGATGCCGCAGCGGCACGTACAGGAACGGCACCTGGGCCGCGGCGAGCTCCATGGTGGTGGTGAGGCCACCTTGGACGACGGCGACGTCCGCGGCGGAGAGGGCGTTGTACAGGTCAGGGACGTAGCCGCGCACGTCGACGCCGTCGACCGAGGGGAGGGAGCCAGGGTCGATGCGAGGTCCGGTGACGACGAGGAACCTCAGCTCGGGGACCAGTGCGCGGGCCGGCGGCACGGCCTGGAGCACGCGCCGCAGCAACGGCTCTCCGACCCCTGACCCTCCGACTGCGACGACGCACAGCAGGTCGTCGGCTCCGCAACCGAGCTCGCGCCGGGTCCGCGCGCGCTCCTCGGGGGTGGGCGGCTCGAACCCGGTGACGTAGCCGCTGAAGTCGTAGTGGGCGGTCGTCCATTCGCGGATGTTCGGCAGACCCGGCCCGAACGACTCGTCGACCACGTCGTCGGGGTTGCCCACGAAGACCTGCCGGTCCCGGATCCGTCCGTACCTCGCCCTCTGTTCGAGCATCTCGGCGTTGTAGTCGGCGGTCAGCAGCCGCTCGCGCTCGCCGAGGTCGGGCATCGGCAGCCAGCCGACGAAGTCGGTCATCCACGCGAACGAGAACCGCTTCAGCTCGGGGTTCTCGTGCAGGAAGTAGTCGACGTCCCACGACTCGTCGCCGATCACCAGGTCGTACGCCGTCTCCTCGACGACGTCGTTGAAGACCATGAAGTTGTTGACCAGGATCTCGTCCATCTCCCGGATCGCCTGGAAGACGTGGAGGTCGTGCTCACCCGACTCGGCCTCGATGTGGGCCGACTCGCTGGCCAGCCAGGCCGACGCCGGGTGCACGCGCTGGCCGGCGTCCTCCAGCACCCGGGTGACCGGGTGCTGGGCGAGCCAGTCGATCTCCAGGTCGGGGTGGAGCCGCGTCAGCTCCTGGGCGATGGCCAGGTCGCGCCGAGCATGACCGAGGCCGATGGGGGACGACAGGTAGAGGGCCCGCCGCGGCCGGCGCGCGGCGCTCGTCCAGGTCCTCATGGCCATGACCCAGTCTCCCGCCCCAGCGGACTCTCCACCATCCAGCGACGGCCTCAGACTCCAGCGGGCGCGCCGGCAGCCAGCGCGCGCACGTCGGCGGTCGTCAGCGCGTTCCCGGCGATCCCCCAGTCACCGCTGGCGACCTCGTGGACGACGCACCAGGTGACGGGACGCATGTTCTCGCCTTCGACCTCGACCATGGCGTCGGTCAGCCTGGTGATGATCTCGCGCTTCTGCTCGGGGCTGAACACGTCCTTGATCACGTTGACCTCGATCAGCGGCATGGCTCCTCCTTCGTGGGAAAACACTCTCGGTCGGTCGACCGAACTAGGGAGTACGCTAGCATTCGGTCGACCGACCGACAAGAGGAAGACCAGGAGGACACTGATGGCGTCAGCGACCCGCGAACGGCTCATCGGGGCTGCCCGGGAGTGCCTCCTCGCCGATGGCCACGCCAACCTGTCGACCCGACGCGTGGCGGATCGGGCCGGCGTGCCCCTGAGCCAGATCCACTACCACTTCGGTGGCCGGCAGGGCCTGGTGCTGGCGCTGCTCGCCCAGCAGACCGAGCAGCTCCTGGAGCGGCAACAGACCATGTACGGCGCGGACGCCCCGCTGTGGATGCGCTACGAGCAGGCCTGCTCGTTCCTGCGCGACGACCTCGAGTCCGGCTACGTGCGGATGCTGCAGGAGATGATCGCCGCGGGGTGGAGCGACCCGGCAATCGGGGCCGAGGTGACCCAGCTCCTACGCGGCTGGTTCGACCTGCTCGAACAGGTCGTGGTCGAAGCAGCCGACGAGCTCGGCGACCTCGGCCCCTTCGATCCGCGCGGAATCGCGACGTTGGTCGGTCTGGGCTTCATGGGCGGGGAGTCCATGCTGTTGCTCGGGCGCTCCTGGACCGACGACGTCTTCGCGGCCCTGCACAGCGTCACCGCCCTGCTGAAGCTGCACGAGGAGGAGAACTGATGCCCCGGCGCGGACACCGTCGACAGACGCTGATCAGCGGCGTCACTTCTCGATGGCGGCGATGATCTCCGGCCGGAGCCGCGCCGCCGGGATCACAGCATCGACGGAGCCGACCTCCACCGCGCGGTGGATGTCGTGGATGCCGTCGAACTCCGCGGCGACCTCGCTGATCTTCTCGGCCCGCGTGGCGGCGCGGAGCGTGGCCTGTTCGGCCCGCAGGCGGATCCGCTCGCCGTTGCGAGCGGCCGCGATCCGCTCGTCCAGCGCCTTCATCCCAGGCGACGCAGCCGTGCGCTTGTCCACCTCGCCGGTGAACACGACCGCCGCGGCCGGGGCGCCGCCGATCACCGAGGCGTAGGACCCTTCCACCGCGAGCACGGTCATGTCCGGGTTCAGCGCCTTGGAGAACACCACGAACGCGCCCCCGTGGTAGCGGGAGATCACGCAGAACACGATCGGGCCGCGGAAGTTGACGATGGCGCGGCCGATCTCGGCGCCGTACTCCAGCTGCAGGTTGCGCATCGACTCCGGTGAGCCGTCGAAGCCCGACAGGTTCGCCAGCACCACCAGCGGCCGGTTGCCGCTGGCCGTGTTGATCGCGCGCGCGGCCTTCTTCGACGACTTCGGGAACAGCGTGCCGGCGGTGTAGGACTCCGGGCCGTCGGTGGGCGGGAACCCGCTGCGGCGTACCGACTGGCTCTCGATGCCCAGCAGGCACACGGGGTAGCCGCCCACGTGCGCGTCCTGGACCACGGCGGTGTCCGCCTCGGCCATCCCGGCCCAGCGCTCGAGCACGGCGTGGTCCTGGTCGGCGATCGAGCGCATCACGGTGCGGATGTCGAAGGCCTTCTTGCGGTCCGGGTTGGCCTCGGCCGAGAAGATCTCGCCGACGCATCGGAAGTCGCTGCCCTCGATGGCGTGCGGGTACGACGAGATGTCGCGATCGGTGGGATCGGAGGACGGGGCCCGTCGCGGACCGTCCTCCCCCGGCGCCACGTAGGTGTGCTCGTAGTGCGACATGAGCACGTCGATGGAGCCGGCGAGGTCGGGCGCCCAGTACTGCGCCTGCCCGTTCGGGCCCATCACCCGGTCGTAGCCGCCGATGCCGTAGTTGTCCTCGGCCGAGACCCCGCCGGAGAAGTCCAGCGACTGCTTGCCGGTGAGCACCATCGCGCTCTCCGGGGTCATCACCAGGATGCCCTTGGTGTGCATCAGCATCGTGGCCTCGGCGTTCCAGTACGGCTGCGCGCCGACGTTGATCCCGGCGACCACGACGTTGATCTCGCCACCGTCCTGGGTGAACTCCACGATCCGGCGCAGCGCCCGGGCGACCCAGTCCATGTTCTCGGTGCCGGAGTCCATCGAGATCCGCGCACCGGCGGACAGCGCGAACCACTCGACCGGCACGCCGAGACGTTCGGCCAGGTCGAGGGCGGCGATCACCCGCAGGCACTCCTGCTCCGCGACCGAGCCCAACGACTTGGTGGGGTCGCCGCAGAGGACCACGCGCTTGACGCCCTCGGGGTGCAGCGGCGTCGGGGTGCTCACCACGGCGGCGAGGATGCCGGCGGTGTTCAGGCCGAACGGCCGGTCGACCGGCACGAGCACGCCGTCGTCATCGAGGTCGTGCTCCACCAGCGTCCCGCCGGGACCCGCGAGCACCCCGCTGAGCTCATAGGGGTAGACCAGTCCGCGACGACGCGACCGGACCACCTTCGAGGCGTAGTCGTCCAGCGGCTTGAGCAGCTCGGTCGGCGGCTCCTCGACGCTGTGGGCCACCCCGGAGCCGGGCTGGGCGGAGAACCGCACCGCCATCGGCACCGGCTCGCCACCGGGGACGGCCAGCCGTCCCTGGGCCACGACCTCCTCGACGCCGGCGCCGTCGGTCAGCGGGCTGATCTTCTCCCCCAGCGCGCCGAGCGCGTCCAGGTCCAGGTCGACCACCGGCCAGACCGTGACCCAGACGTGGTTCAGGTCCAGCTTGGCGCCGTCGGTCCCACGGGCCACCCGCTCGCGGCGGATCGACTCCAGGCAGGTCTCCACCGCGCGCTCGGCGTGCGGCAGCGCGGTGATGGTGCCGTCCTCGTCGCGTACGACGGACATCTGCCGCACCTGCGCAAGTGCGACCAGGCGCCGGTCGGACGGGTTCTCCCGGGCGACGCACTCGTAGAGCAGCACGTCCTCGGGCGCGTCGACGCGGGTCACGTGGAAGTTGCGCAGCCGCCACAGGTCGAGTCGGCGACCGACCATCGGGTGCACCCCGCGGGTGAGCTCGTCCTCGACGAGCGCACCGTCGGCGCCGGGCCGGAACACGTGGTAGCCGACCGGCCGGTCGGCCGTGGAGCAGACGGCCACGCAGACCCGGCGTACGTCGTCGGCCAACGGCAGCCCGGCGAGGGCGGTCGTCAGCTGCTCGCTCACCAAGTCGGGATCGGCAGGGGCGTCCGGCCAGTGCAGGTAGAGGTCCACCACGGCCTCCTCGTGGGAGGGACGCGCCGCGACGTGCGCCGTGACCGAGGCGACCAGCTCGCTGGCCGGATCGGCCAGCTCCGCAAGGGTGCCGACCGAGGAGACCAGCCGGGTCTCTCGCTCGTCCAGGGTGTAGCCGGCGACCACCGTGGGACGCACACCCTCGTCGTAGGAGACGAGGTCGCGCAGCCCGTGCTCGCGGTAGTGGCGCCGGGCCAGCACCTCGAGCATCGGCTCCCGGTAGCCGGCACCGGCCCGCAGCCCCTGCTCGATCCGCTCGCAGAGGAAGCCGACGATCTGCTCCGGGATGGCCACCAGGGCCTCGATGCGCTGGGCGCGGTCCGGGGTCTCACCTCCTGCGAGCGCCGCGAGCTCGTCGCGCACACCCAGCAGGACGTCCGAGCGCTCCGCGTCCACGGCCGGCTGGTCGAACCAGCGGAACCGGACGCTGCGGGCCAGGTCACCGAGCGCCGGGTAGCGCGACTGCGGGACCCGACCGAGCCGCTCCAGCACCGCCCGGGCCTGCGCGGCCAGCGGGCCGGTCGGCGGGTCCTCGCGGCTCCACGACCCCAGCAGGGCCGAGACGAGCGCGACCTCGGGCGTCGTGCGCTGCTGGGCGAGGAAGATGCGGAAGACCGCGGCCTCGAGCTCGGGGGTGCGGTCCAGGCTGTCGACACCGTAGTGGCGCAGCACCCGGGTCAGCCGCTCCCGGAACTGCTCCGGCAGCCTGGCGCGGTCGACGTCCAGGCTCTGCAGGTAGGTGTGGAAGTGCTCGCGCGAGCTGTGCACCCGCAGCTCGGTGTGCCGGTCCTCGTCGACCGGACGGCTGCGGATCAGCTCCGCCAGGTCGGCGAAGGTCTCCAGCAGCGAGAGCTCGTCGGCGAGGACGGCCTCCGCATCTGCCTCTTCTTGGGCCGAGTCACGGACGGTGAGGTACGCCGACAGCGCGGCGTCCTGGTCCTCCGGCGGGACGTCGTAGCCGAGCACGACCGCGCTCAACGCGGCCCGGGCGCGCACGCGCTGGGTCTCGGGGTCGAGGCCGTCGTCGACGGGCAGGTCCAGGGCCGGACCGGTCTCCCCCACGGCCTCCTCGGTCGCGCCCTCGAGCGGCTCCAGCTTGATCAGCGCGGTGCCGGTCGCGACCTGGCTGCCGGTGATGACGGACAGATCCTTGACGCGCGCGGCGTACGGCGCGTGCAGCACCGTCTCCATCTTCATCGACTCCAGCACCACCACGGCAGCGCCGGCCTCGACCTCGTCACCCACGGCGACGGGCGTGGCCACGACCAGCGCCGGTGCGGGCGAACGGAGCACGCCGCCCTCGTCGCGGCTGACCCGGTGGGTCACGCCGTCGACCTCGACGAGCGTGGTCGGCCCGTGGGTGGCGGTGACGATGCTGTAGCGGTGCTCGCCGACCACGAGGCGCCGGCGTACGTCGTCCACGTGCTCCAGCAGCACGTCGACCGTCTGCGAGGTCTCGCCGGAGGACACGCTCACCTGGAACCGGCCGGGGCCGGTGTTGACCGTGGACACCTGGTAGGGAACCCCGCGCAGCTTGAGCTCGACCGGCCTGCCCGCCTCGTGCGACGCGGACGGACGGCCACCGTGCGCGGTCTCGAACAGTCGCGTGGTCTCGATCCGGACGCCTTCGAGGTAGGCCTCGATGGCAGTGGCGACCACCGCGATGCCGGCGTGAGCGTGCGAGACCAGCCGGCCCTCGGCGCGGACCCGGTCGATCCAACCGGTGTCGGCCCAGGTCGGCCCAGAATCAGAACTGCCGTCCACGACCTCGGGCTGCGCCAGCAGGTCGAGCACGAAGCTCTTGTTGCAGGCGCCACCTTCGATCACCACGGTGGTCGAGGTCAGCGCGCGGCGCAGCCGGGCCAGCGCCTCGTCGCGGGTGCGGCCGTAGGCGATGATCTTGGCGATCATCGAGTCGAAGTCGGGCGGGATGGTGTCGCCCTCGGCGACCCCGGTGTCCACCCGGATGCCCGGACCGGCGGGCAGGTCGAGGTGCTCGATGTGGCCGGGGGCCGGCGCGAAGTCGCGGTCCGGGTCCTCGGCGTTGAGGCGGGCCTCGATCGCGTGCCCGACCTCGGTCGGCTTCTCGCCCTCGAGACGACCGCCCCGGGCGACGTGCAGCTGGGCCTTGACCAGGTCGAAGCCTGTGGTGGCCTCGGTGATCGAGTGCTCCACCTGGAGGCGGGTGTTCACCTCGAGGAAGGCGAACGTCTGCTCGCCCGGGTGGTAGAGGAACTCGACGGTGCCGGCGCCGGCGTACCCCACGGCCTGGGCGAGCCGCTCGGCCGACGCCTTGACCTCGGCAGCCTGCTCCTCGCTCAGCAGCGGTGAGGACGACTCCTCGATCACCTTCTGGTTGCGCCGCTGGATCGAGCAGTCCCGGACGCCGAGCGCCCAGGCGGTGCCGTGGGAGTCGGCGATCAGCTGCACCTCGACGTGGCGGGCGCCGGTGACCAGTCGCTCCAGGAACACGGTGCCGTTGCCGAAGGACCGCAGCGCCTCGTCACTGGTGCGCTGGAAGGCGTCCTCGAGGTCCGCGGCGGACGCGACCATCCGGATCCCGCGGCCTCCACCGCCGGCGGAGGCCTTGAGCATCAGCGGGTAGCCGATCCGTTCGGCGGCGTCGAGCGCGTCCTCGAGGGTGTCCACCGCGCCGCCGCTCCAGGGCGCGACGGGGACGCCGACCTCCTCGGCGATCAGCTTCGAGCCGATCTTGTCTCCGAGCCGGCGCATCGCCTCGGCACTCGGGCCGATGAAGGTGACCCCGTGCTTGTCGCACAGGTCGACGAAGTTCGGGTCCTCGGCCACGAAGCCCCAGCCCGGCCACACCGCGTCCGCCCCGGTGTCCAGCAGCGCCTGCTCGAGCACGGCCAGGTCGACGTAGGGCCGGTTCGCCGCCGGACCGAGGTCGTAGGAGAGATCGGCCTCGCGCACGAACATCGCGTTCGCCTCGCCGGTCGTGTGCAGGGCGACCGTCTGGACGTAGTCCGCGGGGTCACCGGCCGCGTTGAGCTCGCGCACGGCGTGCAGCAGCCGCATCGCGGACTCACCACGGTTGACGATGGCGATACGACGAAACGACACGAGGGACCTCTCAGGTTGGACGGTGGAAACGCGAGGCAAGTCTCGCATTGCTCCACCGTGCCATGCCCGAGGGGTTACGCGCGAGTCACATCGATGACGAGGCGCGTCTCATGTTTCCTCAGGCCGGAGATCGGCGCTTGACCGCCTCGGCCTCGGCCGCCATCAGGTAGCCGGTCAGCAGCGTCTTGAGCTGTACGACGGCGTCCGGGTGGGACTGCCCGTCGCGGATCGAGAAGTTCAGCATCGAGTAGGTCACGTGCACCAGCACCTCGGCCAGCGTCTGCCGGTCGCTGATCTTCGAGCCGGGGGTGAGCGGCGCCAGCAGCCGGGTGACCTGGGCGGCGAGGTCGCGCTCGTGCTCGGCCGCGATCGCCCGGGTCGGCGGGGTCGCCTGCATCGCCAGCCAGACGGCCCGGCGCGAGGGGTCCGTGCGCCACAGCGCGGCCAGGTGGTCCAGCAGCTTCTCCAGCAGCTGGGCCCAGTCGAGGCTGGGGATCTCGGCGGCGAACTTCTCCAGCTCGGCCTGCACGTTGACGGTGTCGAGGCGGTCGAGCTCGCAGATGATGGCGTACTTGTTGCCGAAGAACTGGTAGAGCGACCCGATCGGCACCCCCGCCCGCAGCGCCACCTGCTCGGAGGTGAACGCCTCGAAGCCGACCTCGACGAGCAGCGCGCGCGCCGCCCGCAGGATGTCGTCGAAGCGGCGCCGGCTGCGCTCCTGCGACGGACGACGCCGCGGGAGGAACTCCGCGGGACCGTGCGTCTGCATCGTCATGGTGGTCAGGTTACTTGAGGGTAGGCCCGTCCGGCCGTCGTACGCCGGACCCAGGGGGCGCGACCGGGCCACTAGCCTCGAACCATGTTCTCCAAGATCCTCGTGGCCAACCGTGGCGAGATCGCGATCCGGGCCTTCCGCGCCTCCACCGAGATGGGTGCCCGCACCGTCGCCGTCTTCCCCTACGAGGACCGCTGGTCCGAGCACCGGATGAAGGCCGACGAGGCTTACGAGATCGGCGAGCGCGGCCACCCGGTGCGTGCCTACCTCGACCCCGAGGCGATCGTCGAGGTGGCCGTGCGCGCGGGCGCGGACGCGGTCTACCCGGGCTACGGGTTCCTCTCGGAGAACCCCCACCTCGCCGAGGCGTGCGCGAACGCGGGGATCACCTTCATCGGCCCGACCGCCGAGGTGCTCGAGCTGACCGGCAACAAGGCGCGCGCCATCGCGGCTGCCAAGGAGGCCGGCGTCCCGACGCTGGCGTCGGTGCCGCCGAACGACGACCTCGACGAGCTGGTGGCGGCCGCGGGCGACCTGAACTACCCGCTGTTCGTGAAGGCGGTCGCCGGGGGTGGCGGCCGCGGCATGCGGAAGGTGGACGAGGAGGGCGACCTGCGCGACGCCATCGACACCTGCATGCGCGAGGCCGACGGCGCCTTCGGCGACCCGACGGTGTTCATCGAGGAGGCCGTGGTCGACCCGCGGCACATCGAGGTGCAGATCCTCGCCGACGGCGAGGGCCGCGACGACTCGGTGATCCACCTCTTCGAGCGCGACTGCTCGGTGCAGCGACGCCACCAGAAGGTCGTCGAGATCGCACCCGCCCCCAACCTCGACCCGGACCTGCGCCAGCGCATCTGCGACGACGCGGTGAAGTTCGCCCGCCACATCGACTACCGCAACGCCGGCACGGTGGAGTTCCTGCTCGACCCCGAGGGCAACTACGTCTTCATCGAGATGAACCCCCGCATCCAGGTCGAGCACACCGTGACCGAGGAGGTCACCGACGTCGACCTGGTGCAGTCGCAGATGCGGATCGCGGCCGGCGAGACGCTCGAGGACCTCGGGCTCTCCCAGGACTCGATCCGGCTGCGCGGCGCCGCGCTGCAGTGCCGGATCACCACCGAGGACCCCGCCAACGGATTCCGTCCCGACACCGGCCGGATCACCACCTACCGCTCCCCCGGCGGCGGCGGGATCCGGCTCGACGGCGGCACGACCTACACCGGCGCCGAGGTCTCCGCCCACTTCGACTCGATGCTGGCCAAGCTCACCTGCCGCGGGCGCACCTTCGAGATGGCGGTGCAGAAGGCGCGGCGGGCGGTGACCGAGTTCCGCATCCGCGGCGTGGCCACCAACATCCCGTTCCTGCGGGCCGTGCTCGACGAGCCGGACTTCCTCGCGGGCCGGGTCACCACCAGCTTCATCGAGGACCACCCCGGCCTGCTGGCCGCACGCGGCAACGCCGACCGCGGCACCCGCCTGCTCACCTGGCTGGCCGAGGTCACCGTCAACCGGCCGCACGGCGAGGCGCCCGTCAGCGTCGACCCGGCCACCAAGCTGCCCGAGCTGGACCTCACGGTCCCGGCGCCCGACGGCTCGCGCCAGCAGCTGCTCTCGCTCGGCCCGGAGGGCTTCGCCCGGTCGCTGCGCGAGCAGACCCGGGTGGGGGTCACCGACACCACCTTCCGCGACGCCCACCAGTCCCTGCTCGCGACGCGGGTGCGCACCCGGGACCTGCTCACGGTCGGCGGCCACGTCGCCCGGATGACGCCGCAGCTGCTCAGCGTCGAGGCGTGGGGCGGGGCGACGTACGACGTGGCGCTGCGGTTCCTCAGCGAGGACCCCTGGGACCGCCTCGCCCGGCTGCGCCAGAACGTGCCGAACATCTGCCTGCAGATGCTGCTGCGCGGCCGCAACACCGTCGGCTACACGCCCTACCCGACCGCCGTCACGCACGCGTTCGTGCAGGAGGCGGCGGAGACCGGGATCGACATCTTCCGCATCTTCGACGCGCTCAACGACGTCGAGCAGATGCGGCCGGCCATCGAGGCCGTGCGCGAGACCGGCACCGCGGTGGCCGAGGTCGCGCTCTGCTACACCGGCGACCTGAGCAGCCCCGAGGAGAAGCTCTACACGCTCGACTACTACCTCGACCTGGCCGAGCGGATCGTCGACTCCGGCGCGCACGTGCTGGCGATCAAGGACATGGCCGGACTGCTGCGCGCGCCCGCGGCCCGCACCCTGGTGACCGCCCTGCGCGAGCGCTTCGACCTGCCGGTGCACCTGCACACCCACGACACCCCGGGCGGGCAGCTCGGCACCCTGCTGGCCGCGATCGACGCCGGCGTGGACGCGGTCGACGCCGCGACCGCTTCGATGGCCGGCACCACCTCGCAGCCGGCGCTGTCCGCCCTCGTGGCCGCGACCGACCACTCCGAGCGCGAGACCGGGCTCGACCTGGACGCGGTGTGCGCGCTCGAGCCCTACTGGGAGGCCACCCGGCGGGTCTACGCGCCGTTCGAGTCCGGGCTCGCCTCCCCCACGGGCCGGGTGTACACCCACGAGATCCCCGGCGGCCAGCTCTCCAACCTGCGCCAGCAGGCGATCGCGCTGGGCCTCGGCGAGAAGTTCGAGCAGATCGAGGACATGTACGCCGCCGCCAACGACATCCTCGGCAACGTCGTGAAGGTGACGCCGTCCTCCAAGGTCGTCGGCGACCTCGCCCTGCACCTCGTGGCCGTGGGCGCCGACCCGGCGGAGTTCGAGGAGAACCCCGGCAAGTTCGACATCCCCGACTCGGTCGTCGGCTTCCTCTCCGGCGAGCTCGGCGACCCGCCCGGCGGCTGGCCGGAGCCGTTCCGGACCAAGGCGCTGGAGGGGCGCAGCTGGAAGCCTCCCGTCGGCGAGCTCACCGACGAGCAGGCCGAGGCCCTTGCGGGCACCCGGCGCCGGCACACCCTCAACGAGCTGCTCTTCCCCGGTCCCACGAAGGCCTACGAGGAGGCGCTCTCGACGTACGGCGACGTCTCGGTGCTCGACACCCGCGACTACCTCTACGGGCTGAAGTCCGGCGAGGAGCACACCGTCGAGATCGAGGAGGGCAAGCGGCTCATCCTGGGGCTGCAGGCGATCAGCGAGCCCGACGACCGCGGCTACCGCTCGGTGATGTGCACGATCAACGGGCAGCTGCGTCCGATCAACGTGCGCGACGAGTCGGTGGAGTCCGACGTGGCGGCGCAGGAGAAGGCCGACCCGCGCGACGACAGCCAGGTCGCGGCGCCGTTCGACGGGGTGGTGACCCTGCAGGTCGAGGAGGGCGACTCCGTCGACGCGGGCGCCGTGGTGGCCACCATCGAGGCGATGAAGATGGAGGCCTCGATCACCGCTCCCAAGGCCGGCACCGTCGAGCGTCTCGCCTTCAACGGCACCCAGCAGGTCGAGGGCGGCGACCTCGTCCTCGTGCTCGGCGGCTGAGCCTGTCGGTGGTTGAGCCTGTCGAAACCACCACCTTCCCAACCCCGCACCCCGCGCCCTAGCGTGTCGACAAGATCGACACAGGGGGGCTTCGCATGAGGGCGATCGTGGTCGGGGGTGGCATCGCCGGACTCGCGTCCGCGATCGGGTTGCGCGAGCGAGGCTGGGACGTCGAGGTGCTCGAGCAGGCACCGGCCTTCGGGGAGGTCGGCGCCGGGCTCTCGTTGTGGCCCAACGCCCTGAGCGCGCTGGACGCACTGGGAGTCGGTGCGGTGGTGCGCGAGCAGTCCGTCCTCGACGGCGCGGCGGGCATCCGCGACGAGCACGGCCGGTGGCTCTCGCGCACCGACGTCGCGGCGATCCGGGAGCGGTTCGGCGAGGTCGCGATGGTGCACCGCGCGACCCTGCTGGACGTGCTGCGCTCGGCTCTGCCGGACGAGGTCCTCACCCCCGGCACGACCGTCGACCACGTCTCCCCGGACGGTCAGGTGCGGACCGGTGACCGCGAGCTGCGCGCGGACCTGGTGGTGGGCGCCGACGGCCTGCGCAGCACGGTTCGGCACGCGGTGTGGGCGGACGCGCCCGCACCTCGCTACGCCGGCTACACCGCCTGGCGCTTCGTCACCGGTCGCCCGGTCGACGTCGGGCCGGGCAGCGAGTCCTGGGGCCGCGGCGAGCGGTTCGGCTTCGCCACCCTGTCGGACGGTCGTGTCTACTGCTTCGCGACGGCCAACGTCCCCGAGGGGACCGACGGCGGCGACCTGGCCGCGCTGCGGCGCCGGTTCGCCGACTGGCACGACCCGGTCCCGATGCTGCTCGAGGAGGCCGACGACGCCGACCTGTTGCACCACGACCTCTACGACCTGCCGCCGCTGTCGAGCTACGTGGAGGGGAGGGTCGCCCTGGTCGGCGACGCTGCCCACGCGATGACCCCCAACCTCGGCCAGGGTGCCTGCCAGGCCCTCGAGGACGCGGTCGTGCTCGCCCGGTGCGGAGGCGACCTGGCGGCGTACGACGCCGAACGCCGTCCGCGGGCGACGATGATCAGCAAGCGCTCCGCGCGGATCGGTCGCCTGGCGCAGCTGGAGGCGCGGCCGGCCGTGGCCCTGCGCGACCTGGTGGTGCGGGCGACGCCGTCGTCGTCGTTCCTGCGCTCCCTGGCCCCGGTGCTGGACTGGCGACCCGGCGACAACCCCTCCCAGCCCAATTCCCGATAGTCCGCGACGTTTCGCAGGTCCGAGGGCTCGAAAACCCTGCCGAACGTCACGGACTATCCGGTAGTGGCGGGTGGTTCGGCCGGACTGGGGTCAGCGCAGGGCGAGCGAGCCGGACACGTCGGGCTCCCACGGCAGCTCGGCGTCGGCGCCGATCTGGGTGTCGAGGGCGGACGCGATCTCGTCGGGCCACGGCGCCGTACGCCGGATCTCCAGGTCGATGTGCAGGAAGATCTCCTCCATCACGAAGCTCAGCCGCTGGTGCGAGTCGTCGAGGAGGTAGACCAGGGCGTGCGCCGCGCGCTCCGACCTCCCCAGCAGGCGCACCCGCGAGGAGATCCGGTCACCGGTCAGCAGCTCGGCCAGGTAGGTCAGGTGGTGCTCCGCGGAGAAGCAGGCGTGCCCCTTGGACGGCCAGTCGTGCGGGATCCCCAGCTTCACCAGGGACTCGTCGAGCCCCTCGCTGGCGATGCCGGTGTAGTGGCGCACGTTGAGGTGGCCGTTGGCGTCCTCGAAGGGCACCGGGACGGGCTGCACGGTGAAGGCGGGGAGGTCGACGAGCTGCTCGTACGTCGGGTGTTGGGGGCTCACGGACCGTGACGTTACCGGCTCCTGCTCCCGGGTACGGACATCGCCATGACCACCACCCCGAACGAACCCGGCCAGGACCCCACGGTCGTCCCCTCGGGCGACCCCGGCCCGCACCAACCTGACCCGGACGCACCGGGCGAGGTGCCCGGCGACCCGGCGGGCGACCCCGAGACGCCCCACGGTGACCCGCTGATCGATCCAGAGGGGTCAGACGATCAGCCCGGCCAGATGCCGGAGTCGACCAACACCGAGGTCGGCGCCTGAGGTCATCTGGGAGCATCAGTCGGCATGAACACCAAGCTGGTCGCCCTCGTCCTCGTCGTCGCGCTCGTCGTCACCGGCGTCGGGACCGGGCTTGCGGTCCTGCTCAGCTGGTGAGGGGGTCGCGCGGCGTCACGCCCCGGGACTCCGACGGGGTCCTACTGGTGCGACCTCTGCAAAGCCCTGGCACCTGACCTCGCACTCGAAGAGTCGAGGTTGCGAGGGCCGGGGCTTGTTCCACGTCGGTGGGCGGAGCAGACTTGAAGTCTCAGACCAGCCATGGAGATGACCGCCGTGGACACACTTGTGCCCGGCATGTACTCAGCGCACGACGTGCTCCGGCACCGCCTCTCGCAAGCGGCTGTGGCGAGCCCGGATCCACGACACCCGCGCGACCACTACAGCGCCATCGACACCTTCCTGGCCAGCTCGAGCCGACACCAAGGGGCGGTGCTCGAGGTAGTGGTGCCGGCGGTCCGCAGGCGAGTCCCGGACGGGAAGGAACGCGCTCACGAGTTCCTCCATCAGGACAAGAAGCTGGAGCTCGCTCTGGCGCAGGTGAAGGCCAAGCTGTACGGGTCGACGTACGCGACCCGGCGCAGCTGGCCCTCGATCTGGGACGACGTACGACGGGAGTTCGAGGCCATCTGGCGACTCGAGCGTGAGTTGTCCGAGCAGCTCGAGCTGCACCGGCAGGACGGCGACCCTGACTGGGGCGAGCGGGTGTACCACGCGGAGCTGCACGCACCTACACGTCCGCACCCATTCGTGCCGCACGGCGGTCTGCCGGGCCGAGTCGCGCGCACGCTGGCGCTGCGTGTAGACCGGTTCTGGGACGTCACCGAAGGCCGAATGATCCCGGAGCCCGTCCACCACCTCCACGACCGCGACCACGATGGGCGACTCACGCAGTATCTGCTCGCGGACCCACACCTCCCGGAGGAGTGAGGGCTCAGGCTTCTCCTCCAGAGTTCGAGACCGCGCCCGCGATCACCGCGACCAGCTGGTCGCGGCTCGGTCCGGCGGCGTACGGCGCCCGCCAACCGGTCTCGTGGACGGCGCGGGCCAGCGGCTCTGCCGGCTCGCCACCGCCTCGGTGTCGATGGCGATGTGGTCCTCGACCCACGGCCGGATGGACTCGTCGCACCACGCGCCGAACGGGTGGGCGAGCGAGCCCGGATCGGCGTCGTCGTCGCCACGGCGTCGCCCAGGGAGACCAGTCCGGCCAGTCCGCGCTGGGGTCGGTAGACGTTGCGAAGGGCGCCGCCCACCATCACCGAACTGGTCGGTCTCGCCCGGTCGGGATCGGTCCACTCGGCGAGCGCCGGCACGGCACGGCAGGCCGCGTCGAACACGCCGTCGTGCCGAAGCGGCTTCAGTGCGTCGTCGGCGGTCGGGCAGACGAAGAGCACGAGAAGTGTCCGGCCTCGTGCAGGAACAGACCGGGTTCGGCCCCGGGCAGCAGCTGGTAGGTGCGATCGACGTAGGCCAGCCCGCACAGGCCCTCCAGCTCCGGATCGGTCGTGCGGTCGATCCGGCTCGAGCGGCCCGAGGCGGCGCGGCGAAGGGCCCGCTCCAGCCTCGATCGCCGCGAGCGGCTCCCGATGCTCCTGGTGCCGGCCCCGGGACCTCCGCCACCACGGGCTCGGCGCCGGCGTCCATCCACGCGTCGTACGCCGCGGGCCACCGGGCCGGGGTCGCGGTCCGCCGTGGTGACCTCGTGCCCCCGCTCGGCCAGTGCCGCACCGGCCAGCATCCCGGTCGGACCGGAACCGAGGACGAGGACCCTCATGACCGACCACGCTGCGCTCCGCGCCGCGAGGTGTCAATGCGATTCTTCAGGCCCTAGGGTGGCGCGCTCTGGGGTCACGCCGCCCGTCAACAGCACAACGAAGGAAACCTATGTGTCGAGTGCTCGCCTACATCGGGCCGGAAGTACCAGTCGAGAACCTGCTGCTCACGCCGGACAACAGCCTGGTCAACCAGGCCCTCGACCCGGAGCGTCATCCGCAGCTCCAGCTGGCGGGGTGGGGATTCGGGGTGTGGGGCGAGGCGCTGCTCAAGCCCGAAGAGCCCTTCATCTACCGCCGGCCGATGGCTGCCTTCTACGACGACAACGCGCCCACCGTCATTCCGAGCCTGCAGGCCAGCACGCTGCTCGCGCACGTGAGGGCGGCCGCGTACGACTCCAAGACGGTCCTGGCGGACGAGAACTGCCACCCCTTCTCCTTCAAGGACACCCCCTGGATCGTCGCCCAGAACGGTGACCTGCCGCACTGGCAGATCCTGCAGCGGGAGCTGCTCGAGCACTGCAAGGACGAGTACCTGGAGCAGATGCGGGGCACGACCGACACCGAGTTCCTCTACGTGCTGCTGCTCTCCCTGCTGGAGGACGACAGCGACGAGGGTGTGCAGCGTGCCTTCGAGCAGATGGCGACACTCATCGCCCAGGCCATGAAGGACCTCGATCTCGCGGCACTGACCAAGCTGAAGATGGCCCTGGTCTCCCCCAACCGGATCGTCGGGGTCAACTTCGGCCTCGGCCACCACGGCGAGAGCGACCCGTCCGGGGACTGGCAGGAGCTGCGCAAGTCGGGCCCGGGCACGGACGACTTCGCGCTCTCCATGCTGCTGGAGCCGATGTACCTGCTGATGGGCCACAACTTCCAGCACGACGAGTCGTCGTACGCCTTCGAGTCGTGCACCGAGGAGGACGCGACGGCCGTCGTCTTCGCCTCCGAGCCCCTGACCGAGGACACCGACGGCTGGTCGCGGCTGGAGTTCGGGGAGATCGTCTTCCTCCAGAAGAAGGGCGACCACGTCGCGAAGAAGGTCAACCGGCTCAAGGTGTAGGACTCGTCCCACAACCGCTGCCCGACCCCTGCCTCAGCGCTGGCCGATGGTCTCCGGGTTGCGCCACTCGGAGCTGGAGAGCTGCGCGATCCGCCAGGCGAGGGCCGTCGCGGCCGCCGCCGAGAGGGCGTACTTGAGACCTGCGGCAGCCAGCACGTCCCCGGGGGCCGCGACCTCGAGGGCGAACGCCGCCCCGGCCAGGCCGACGACCCAGAGCGGCACCAGCCGGCGGCGGTGGAAGGCGATGGGGAGCAGGACCACCGACAGCCCGTAGGCCAGGATCAGGGGCATCACGAGCAGGCCGACGGCAGCGTCGCTGTTGATGCTGTCGAGGATCTCGATCGCCGCTGCGCGGCTGGAGGCCGCGTCCACGATGTTGATCGTGACGACGGAGAAGGTCGCGTAGGCGACGTGGCCGAGGGCGCCCATCACCCCGAAGAGGGCGGCAGCCCAGGCGAGGCGCCTCCCGCGGCCGCGGACCACCCGCGCGGCCCCGATCACGCCGACGACGAGCAGGATCGAGGAGATGACGAGCACGACGGCCTCGGCCGTCAGACGCCCCGGCGCGGCCGACGCCGCGTCGTACAACCCTGCTGCCTGACCGTCGTTCGACGGCGCAACCAGACCGCCCACGCCGACCAGCACGGCCGAGCCGGCGAGCGCTGCTGCCGTGACCACGGCATGGGTGCGCGAGACGTCAGCGTCGACGCGGTTCGTTCCGGACAACACCTGCGGTTCGTTCAGCATCGGGTCGGCTCCTCATCGTCGGAATCTGGTCACCCAAGTCCATCCGTCGGCGTCGGTCCGCGCGTCGGTCCCAGGTGCAGTCTCGGTAGCCCTCGGCTCCAGAATTCGTGGAGCGCGTTCCATCCGCGGGTTGACCGGGCTTGCCGCGAGGTGGATGTCCTCGGCGGCGGTCTCTGGCACGCTGACGGACATGTCGTGGGTCGGTCGGGGGCGCGACCCCCTGCTGGCGGGGATCCTCGGCCTCGCCGGCCTCGTCGAGCTGGCACTGGGGGCGGTCCCCGACCACACGCTGGTCGCGATCCTCTCGCTGCTGGTGATGACTGCCGCGCTGGTGGTACGACGACTCCGCCCCCGCACCTCCCTCGTGCTCGTCCTGCTGGCGCTGACGGTCCAGTCCTTCCTCGGGGTCCCTGACAACGCGCAGCTGATGACGATGCCGTTCATCCTGGTCGCCGCCTACTCGGTCGGGGCGCACCTCGACCGGAGGGCATCGGCCGTCGGTCTCGCGCTCGGTGCCGCGCTGGTCTCGGTGGCGATCGCCGTCGCCGACTCGGGCGGTTCCGACTACGGTTTCGGGCTGCTCCTCGTCACCGGTGCCTGGATCGCCGGCGTGGTGGTGCGAGCGCGGCACACCGCAGAGGCCGAAGCGGTCGCCAGCGCCCACGACAGGGCCAGGCAGGCGGCCGACGACGAGCGGGAGCGCATCGCGCGAGAGCTCCACGACATCGTCTCCCACGGTCTCTCCGCGATGGTGGTCCAGGCGGCCGCTGCCGCCGAGCTGGTCGACCGCTCGCCCGACGCGGCCCGCAAGGCCATGCACGAGGTCCAGACGACGGGCGCCGCCGCCATGCTGGAGATGCGGCACATGCTGGGGCTCATGCGCGGCGGCGAGGCTGCCGGACGCCGCCCGCAACCGGCCCTCGCGGACGTCGACGAGCTCGTCGCAGCCGAGCAGAGCGCGGGACGCTCGGTGCACCTGACCGTCCGGGGCACACCACGCGAGCTGCCCCGCGGGCTGGCGCTCTCGGTCTTCCGGATCGTCCAGGAATCACTGACCAACGTGCGCAAGCACGCCCACGGCAGCTGCTGCGAGGTGACCATCACCCACACCCCTGCAGACCTGGAGGTGGAGGTCGTCGACGACGGTGTCGCAGCTCCGGCCCCGGCGAGCCCCGGCTTCGGGATCATCGGCATGCGCGAGCGCGCCCTGCTCTACGGCGGGACGCTCGAAGCCGGACCGCGCTCGCCGGAAGGCGGCTGGGCCGTCCGAGCCAGCTTCCCCCTGGACCAGGACGCGGTGGGGCCATGATCCGGGTGATCGTCGTGGACGACCAGGCGCTGGTGCGAGACGGGTTCCGGGCGATCCTGGAGTCCCAACCGGACTGTGAGGTCGTGGGCTCGGCACAGGACGGGGTCGAGGCCGTCGAGCAGACCCTGCGGCTGGCGCCCGACGTCGTGCTCATGGACATCAGGATGCCGCGGCTGGACGGCGTGGAGGCGACCCGTCGGGTGTGCTCGGACCAGCGCTGGACCGGACGGGTCATCGTGCTGACGACGTACGGCGCCGACGAGAACGTCTGGGACGCCTTCCACGCGGGCGCCTCCGGCTTCCTCCTGAAGACGACGACCGCCGGCGACCTCGTCCACGCCGTGCGCTCCGTCGCCGCGGGCACGGAGCTCCTTGCTCCCGAGGTGACCCGGCGGCTGGTGCGCCAGTTCATGTCCAGGCCCCGCCCCGGCGAGGCAGCACCCGGGATCGCGGAGCTCAGCGAGCGGGAACGGCAGGTGTTCGAGCACCTGGCCGCAGGTCTCCCGAACGCCGACATCGCCCGCGCGATGTTCGTCTCCGAGGCAACGGTGAAGACTCACATCAACCGCATCTTCACCAAGCTGGGCGTGCGCGACCGCGTCCAGGCGGTGATCTACGCCTACGAGTCCGGCTTCGTGACCCCTGGCCCGCGTGGGGAGTAGCGGACCAGGTGGGGCGTGCTGGGCCGCCGGAAGCGGTGTAGACATGCTGGGTGAGCCGATCTCGGTTGTCCCGGATGGCCACTGGGCCCCCGGTGCGCTGGGCTCTGCGCTACGTCGGCGTGTCGTTGGCCGCCGCGCTGGTCGTGATGCCGATCGCCGCCGAGCAGGCAGTGCAGCGAGTGACCGTCCAGGACGCGATCGGGACCCTGCCCGTGGACATGTCCCTGTGCCGACAGGGGGGATCGACGCTGGAGACGGGTGTGCTGGGCGACCTCAGCTGGCGAGAGCCCGGCCCGTGGGGCTTCGGCGTCCAGGCCCGGGTGACCGGGCCGCCGGTGGCGGGGGGCACCTTGGCGTCGTACGTCGACCGCCGGTTCATCAGGGCCAACGTGGAGTTCATCCAGGACCCGGAGGCGGCGGTCGGAGCGTATGTCGCGGAGTTCCGCTCGAGGATCGTCCATCGAGTGGTGGTGTCCTCGGTGGCTGTGGGGCTCGTGGTCGGCGCGCTCGTCCTGCTCATCGCTCGGGGCAGGACCGGGCCACGTGGGCGTCGGCGTCGGCTGATCCTGGGCGTCGGTGTGCTCGTCGGTGCGTTTGCTGCTTCCACCGCGCTCGCCGGGTTGCTGTTCCAGCGGTGGCCGTGCAATTCGCCGCCGGACGAGGGCTTCTCCTTCCCCGGTCTTCCGCAACTCGTCTTCAGCAGTCCCCAGACGCGCGAGCTGGCTCTGCAGGTGCGACCGTTCCTGGAGAAGAATCGAGAACGGATCGACCGACGCGCCGCGTCCTTCCAGGCAGCCAGCGAGGCGTCCTTCGCCGAGGAGCTGCTCCGGCGCGGCGACGGGCTCGAGCCTCGCGACGGCGAGGTGATCGTCTCGGCGGAGGCGGACCCCCAAGGAGCTTTCGTGGGCACGGCGGCTCGCAAGACCCTGAACCGCCTGCTGGTGGAGAAGCTGGGGTCTGATGCGTTCGCGATGCGGACGATCTCGGGGGACATCACCTCCAACGGCACGGTCGCCGAGGACGAGTTCGTCGAGCTCGAGGTGGAGGCCGGGGGCGAGCTCACGACGGTGGCCGTCTCCGGGGACCACGACTCCGAAGCAACGCAGGAGCAGATGAAGGGGCACGGCATGATCGTGCCGGACCTCGAGACGGCGAAGGTGGGAGGACTGCGTGTCTCCGGGGCGAACGACGTCGAGCACAAGTCGCTGTTCGGCCAGCTCGTGTCGAACGAGTCAGGTCTGACCGAGGAGGACTTGGGAAGGAGCCTGCGCGAGCAGGTATCCCCTGACGACGCCGGGATCGTGCTGTTGCACCAGCCCGACGCCGTCGCCGGCTACCTGGGGGTGGACGGCATGACCACGGTCCGCAGTCTCCGGGGCAGCAAGACCGAGCCGTACGACGACGGCGTGCCGGACGTCCCCCCGGGCACGGTCAACATCGGCCACCTGCACGACCTCGACGGACCCTGGGTGCTGTGGAACACCGACGGCGACGAGGTGACCTGGACGGTGGTCGACCAGCTCGGAACCACCGGCGGCGTCGAGGAGAACTCGACGTTCAACCGGTTCAGCACCCCGATCTCGGTCCCACTGAAGCCAGTCGCCTGGCGGTTGCAGTACTTCGACGTCGCCACCGGGCTGCAGACCGGCTACGTCACCATCAGTTGCTCCGAGCAGGGGAGCTGCCAGATATCGGAGCGGACCGATGTGGGACTGCCACTGTCGGACCGGTGAGCAGCTCCGGTGTCCAGCCGGAGTCACCCCCAGTTGGCTGCGTTCGTGAGGCAGAACGGGTGGCCGGCCGGGTCGATCATGACGCGCCAGGTCTCCTCCGGCTGCGGGTCGGCGAGCGCGGCACCGAGCTCGATCGCCCACGCCTGGGCCGCGTCGAGGTCGTCCACGGCGAGATCGAAGTGGAACTGCTTGCTGCCCTGCTCGTTCGGCCAGGTCGGGGCGGCGTACCCCTCCACGCGGCCGAAGCCCAGCGCGTGGTCGGGGCCGGTCAGCATCGCGTAGTCCCGCTCGCTGTGCGCGACCTCCCAGCCGAGCAGGGCCGACCAGAAGGCCGCGGACTCCTCGGGGTCGGCGCAGTCGAGGGTCACCATGGCCAGGCGGGCGGTGGGGGCGGTCATCCGGGGTCTCCTTCGATCGTGGGCTGTCACCCCAGCCTCCTAGGCTGGCTGGGTGGCGGATAGGACAAACGCGACGGCGACCGGCGCGGGCGTGCTGCGGCCCGACCAGCTCGCCGAGCACGTCCGCATCGAGCGGGCGCCCTGCGACCCGGCGGTGTCGGCCTGGGTGGAGAACCACTGGACGCTGCGCTGGGACCTGCCGGAGGGCGCGAGCTTCCCGAGCTCGACGCTCCCCCACCCCGCGTGCACCCTCAGCGTCGAGCACGGAGACGCCCGCCCCGAGACGGCCACCGACCCGGTCGTGGTCACCGGCGTGCCGACGCGTCGCTTCGACGTGACGATCCGCGGCCGGGGCTGGGTGCACGGCGTGAAGTTCCGTCCCGGTGGGCTCGCGGCGCTGACCGGGACGCACGCCCGCGAGCTGCGCGACCGCACCGTGCCCGCCACCGAGGTCCTGCCGCCGTCGACCGTGGCGGCGCTGCGGACCCTCGGGCCCGACCTGACCGTCCGGGAGTGCCAGGCGAAGGTCGACGCGGCTCTCGCCGGGCTGGGCGGCGCCCCGGACCGCGACTACGACCAGCTCCTCGACGTGGTGGCGCGGATGCTGTCCGACCGCTCGCTGGTGCGGGTGGCGCAGGTGGAGGCCGGCTGCGGCATCGGGACGCGCAGCCTGCAGCGACTCTTCGCCCGCTACGTCGGGGTCAGCCCGAAGTGGGTGCTCGCTCGCTACCGGATGCACGACGTGGTCACCGCCCTCGACGAGGGGTACGCCGGTTCGCTGGCCGACCTCGCCGCCGAGCACGGCTGGTTCGACCAGGCGCACTTCACCCGCGAGTTCACCGCGCTGGTCGGCCTACCTCCCGGGGAGTACCGCGCCGGAGCAGCTCAGCGGGAGTAGGTCACCTTCACCTTGCCCGACCGGTAGACGTGCAGCGTGCCCTTCTCGAACTTCGCGTAGACGCCGCGCTTGAACGTCAGCGGCTTCGTCCTCGGGAACCCGAGCCTGGACTTCGCGGCCCCGCGACGCAGGTAGGCGCGGTAGACCTTGCCGTACATCTCGCGAGTCGCGACGCCACGCTTGTAGTAGATCCGCCCGTGCTGGAAGCGGCGGGCACGCCCCTTGGCGACGGCGTACTCCTTGCCGGTGGGCCGCCCCACCGCCGACCGGTTGCCCCCGATGGCCTTCCACCGCGCGGTGATCGCCGAGTCCTTCACGGTGGTGCGGGTGGGAGTCGGGGCGGGCGTCGGGCTGGGAGTGGGCGCGGGCTTGGGTGTGGAGCCGGTGCCGAACCGGAACCAGTGCGACCGCAGCCCCAGCCGGGAGCGGAAGTCCGAGCCGCTGACCACGAGGTTCTTCTTCGAGCCGTCGAGGGTCATCTGCTCGACGCGGCCGTACCAGTCGCCGTGTCCGTCGCGCCGGGTCACCACGACCCCGCGCAGCGTCCCGAGTGCCGGCCAGGCTCTCTGGACCGCCGCGCGTGACACGGTCGTGCTCCAGGTGTGGACCGGGTTGCCGCTGTGGCCGTCGTACGGGTCGGCCTTGGCGGCGAGGTAGGGCATCGAGCCCGCGACCATCCAGCCGCCGTTGCTGGAGCCGAACTGGGTGAAGGCGGGCTTGCCGCCGTAGGTCAGGACCTGGTGACGGGTGGCGTCGACGGCCGCGTTGCTGGCCGGGTGCTCGGAGGAGACGCCGCCGTAGACCTGGCACGAGGTCGTGTCGCAGGTCTGGTAGTAGCGGCTGGCGTTCGCCGTGCGCTCCCAGGAGGCGTAGGTGCGGGCGGCCACCGCCTGCGCGCGGACGGCCGCGGCGTTCCAGGAGGCCGGCATCTCGCGCGGGACGACGCCCTTGACGTAGTCGTCGACGTCCACGACGTTCACCGTGTCCGACCCGCTGAACCGCATCGCGCCCCGGTAGACGCGGGTGGTGCCGGCGACGCGGAGGGTGAGCGTGCCGGACCGGTGGAACTCGGCGTCCCCGCTCAGCGTGCGGCCCCCGGGCTGGTAGGTGTGCCAGGACCCGTCGTAGTAGTCGAGCCGGGTCGCGCCCCCGACGGTGCGCAGCCGCCAGGTGGTGGCCCTGGCCTTGGTGGGCAGGACGTACGACGCCCCGCTGCGCACCTCGCGGACCCGCAGCCCGCTGGCCGGCACGACGCGGACGTCGTTGTCGGTGTCGGCGGTGATCCGCACCCGGATGGTCCCGCCGAGCGTCGAGAGCCTCGTGCCCGGGTAGTAGTGGGCGAGGATCCGCTGGTGGGTCAGCCCCTTCCGGGCCGCGCCCAGCGCGCCGTACTGCGACATCCCGCGGCCGTGGCCGTAGCCGTGCCCGGTGATCCGGATCGTGCCGTCGCCCGGGACCGTATAGCGCTCCGAGACCGCCCGGCCCGCCTGCGCCGGTGACGTCACCCCTACGAGGAGCGAGCCGAGGACGGCCAGCCCGGCCGCCGCTGCCGGAAGGCGAAGTGCCGAGCGTGACATCTGTGACCTCAGGGACCCGTGTGGCGGACAGAACCCGCCCAGTATGTCGGCTCAGCCGTGCCTTATGTCCGTTTTCTCCGTTTCGGTGCTCGGGGTGGCCCTTTCGAACCTCACACCGGGGAGTGGTGCAGCCTCCGGGCGGCCTCGGCGATGGAGCCGCTCATCGAGGGGTAGACCGTGAACGCCTGGGCCAGCTGGTCGGCCGTCAGCGACTCGGCGACCGCGACCGAGATCGGGTGGATCAGCTCGCTGGCCCGGGGGCCGACCACGACGCCGCCGACGACGATGCCCGTGCCCGGGCGGCAGAACAGCTTCACGAAGCCGTCGTGCACGCCCTGCATCTTCGCCCGCGCATTGCCGGCGAGATCCAGCCGCACGGTCTCGGCGACGATCTCGCCCTCGTCGATCGCCTTCTGCGACCAGCCGACGGTGGCGATCTCCGGGGCGGTGAAGACGTTGGAGGAGACCTGCTTGAGGTCCAGCGGGGTCACGGCGTCGCCGAGGAAGTGCCACATCGCGATCCGGCCCTGCATCGCGGCGACGCTGGCGAGCATGAGCACGCCGGTGCAGTCGCCGGCGGCGTACACCCCGCGCGCGGTGGTGCGCGAGACCCTGTCGACCTTGACGAAGCCGCCGTCGTCGACCTGCACTCCGGCCCCCTCGAGGCCGAGGTCGTCGGTGCGCGGGATCGAGCCGAGGGCGAGGAGGCAGTGCGATCCGGTCACGGTGCGCCCGTCGGTGAGGGTCACCGTCACCTCGTCGCCGTCGCGCTGCACCGACTCCATCCGCGACTTCGAGAGCACCTCCATGCCCCGACGGGTGAGCACGTCCTCGAGCACGGTCGCGGCGTCGGCGTCCTCGCCGGGCAGCACCCGGTCGCGCGAGGAGACCAGGACGACCTCGATGCCCAGGGCCATGTAGGCGCTGGCGAACTCCGCGCCGGTCACCCCCGAGCCGACCACGATCAGCCGGGTCGGCGCCTCGGTGAGGTCGTAGACCTGCTCCCAGGTGAGGATCCGCTCGCCGTCGGGTTCCGCGGTCGGCAGCGTGCGCGGTGCGGCCCCGGTCGCGAGGAGCACCGCGTCGGCCTCGAGCGTCTCGCTCCCGCCGTCGGCCAGCTCGACCACCACCGTCTGCGTGCCCTCCAGGCGCCCGCGACCGCGCAGGACGCGCACGTCCTCCCGCTCGAGTCGTCGGCCGATGTCGGAGGACTGGTCGGCGGCGAGGGCCTTCACCCGCTCGTTGACCCGAGCGAGATCGACGACCACCTGGTGGGCCGCGTCGCCCTCGTGGTCGCGGAAGCTGAGGCCGAGCTCGGGAGCGGCGCCGAGGTCGGACATCAGCTCCGAGGTCGCGATCAGCGTCTTGCTCGGCACACAGTCGGTCACGACGGCGGAGCCGCCGAGGCCGTCGCAGTCGACCACGGTGACCCGGGCGCCGAGCTGCGCCGCCACCAGCGCCGCCTCGTAGCCGCCCGGCCCGCCGCCGATGATGACCACGCGGCTCGCCTGCCCGAAATGAGGTGTCGACATGGGCTCATTGTGTCCCATGCCTCGGGCCGGCTCGCCGCCCCTTAGTCTTCTGCGCGTGACCTTGTACGCCGCCTACGGGACCAACCTCGATCCCGCCCGGATGGGAGAGCGGTGTCCGCACTCCCCGCTGCACGGGACCGGCTGGCTGGAGGGGTGGCGCCTGACCTTCGGCGGGGAGGACCACGGCTGGGACGGCGCGCTGGCCACGATCGTGCAGGACCCCTTCGAGCAGGTGTTCGTGGCGATCTACGACGTGACCGACGAGGACGTCGCCGCGCTGGACGGCTGGGAGTCGGCCGACACCGGGCTCTACCGCAAGACCAAGGTGCGCGTCTCCACCCTGGACCGCGAGGTGGTGGCCTGGGTCTACGTGCTCGACGCCTACGAGGGCGGCCTCCCGTCGGCGACGTACCTCGGCACCCTCGCCGACGCCGCCGAGGCCGCCGACGCCCCCGCGGACTACGTCGCCGCCCTCCGCTCGCGCCCCTGCCGGTCCAACTTCGGCGGCTAGCCGGTCCGTTCCAGGGTCGAGACCACGACCCCGGAGGGCGAGCGCTCCACGCGGCGTACGGCGCCCTCGCCGGCCACGTGCAGGCCCTCTCCCACGACGAGCACGGTCGACTCGTCGATCGCCATCGCCCCGGGCACCAGGCCCGCCTCGACGGCCGCGACGACCCTGCCCAGGGTCCCCCACTGGGCGGTGTGCACCTCGACCGCGAAGTCGACCAGGCCGATGCCGTCGACCACGGTCACCTCGTCGAGGTCCTCGCCGTTGTCCTCGGGTGTCACCGCGAGACCGTCGACCCGCCAGCCGCCGATGATCCCGCGGAGCGGAGCGATCTCGGCTCCCGCGGAGAACCCCAGGTAGGGCATCCCGGCGGCCACCGCCTCACGGACCTGCGGGTAGAGCGGTGCCAGGGAAGCGTGGTACGCCGGGGTCGTGGCCGCCGCCGACGAAGAGCCCGTCGACGTCCAGCGCGGTCGCCGGACAGGGATCCCCCTCCGCCACGCGGGTGATCGCGAGATCGTGGGCCACACCGGCCGACCCGAGGGCACGCACGTACTTCTCGTGGTACTCCCGAGCCTCCTCGTCGACTCCCATGAGGACCAGCCCGACGCGTGGCGTCGTACGTCCGTGCGTGGCAGCGCGGTCCGCGGCCTCGGCCAGGAACCCGCCGAACAGCACTGGCGCCGCCTCGTCCGACCAGCCGCCACCGACCAGGTGGATGCTCATGACGACACGGTAGTGGGCGGCGACCGCAGCCCACTACGCTCTTCCGGTGACCCAGACCTACACCGAAGCAGCGGCCGACGCGGCGCGCGTGCTCGCCGAGAAGACCGGCGTGGAGCGCCACGACGTGGCCTTGGTGATGGGGTCGGGGTGGCTGCCCGCGGTCGACGCGCTCGGCGAGGCCACCGCCGAGATCAGCACCACCGACCTGCCCGGCTTCGCCCCGCCCGCGGTGGAGGGTCACGCCGGACGCATCCGTTCGGTCCGGGCCGGCGAGAAGAACCTGCTGGTCTTCCTCGGCCGCACCCACTTCTACGAGGGCCTCGGGGTCCGCGCGGTCGTCCACGGCGTCCGCACCGCCGCGGCCGCGGGCTGCGGCGTCGTGGTGCTGACCAACGGCTGCGGCGGTCTCGACGAGCGCTGGTCCCCCGGCACCCCCGTGCTGATCTCCGACCACATCAACCTGACCGCGACCTCGCCCATCGAGGGCGCCAACTTCGTCGACCTCACCGACCTCTACAGCCCGCGCCTGCGCGGTCTGTGCCGCGAGGCGGACCCGTCACTCGACGAGGGCGTCTACGTGCAGCTCCCCGGGCCGCACTACGAGACCCCCGCCGAGATCGGCATGGTGCGCGCGATCGGCGGCACGCTGGTCGGGATGAGTACGACGCTCGAGGCGATCGCCGCCCGCGAGGCGGGGATGGAGGTGCTCGGCATCAGCCTGGTCACCAACCTCGCCGCCGGCATCTCCGGCGAGCCGCTGAACCACGAGGAGGTCCTCGAGGCGGGCCGCGGCGCCGCCACCCGGATGGGCGAGCTCCTCGGCAGCATCGTCCCGCGCATCTGAGCCCGACCTCGGCTGGACAGCCGCGTTGACACCGTCGCGGCCGCCCCGATATCGATGTCCCACACCGACTCGGGGAGGGCCCGCATGAGCGACGGCAACACCAACGAAGCCGAGAACTCCGGCACCGACGACCAGCCCGGCGGCACGCCCGCCGCCGACACCGACGCCGGGGAGACCGCGGTCGTCAGCGGTGACGAGGACCCGACGGACGGCGGCGACGAGGACGGCGACGGGGGCACCATCCTCGACGACGGGGGCATCGACACCGATGCCCGTGCGGGACGCAGCCAGGGCATCGACCCGCACAGCGAGCCCGACGAGGACACCCAGCAGGAGATCGAGGAGGAGCGGGAGAAGCGGCTCGACCCCGAGAACCGCCCGGACGGCGCCGAGATCGACAACACCCAGCGCGACTTCGACGTCGAGCGCGGCCAGTTCACCGACTCCGAGGACTACGACCCCGACGGGCCGGCGCCGTTCGCGACCGAGGAGTCCGACGACTCCTCCGACGACGAGAAGGGCGACGACTCCAGCGACTCCGAGGAGAAGGACAGCAGTGACGCCTGACCCCCGACCGCGTCCGTGAAGGTCCTGCTCACCGGCAGCGCCGGCTCGATCGGCTCCGTCGTCTCCCCCGGGCTCGCGGCCCGCGGCCACGAGGTCGTCGGCCTCGACCTGCCCGGACAGGCGGCCGACCTGCACGTCGACTGCACCGACCCCGCGGCCGTGGAGCGAGCCGTGGCCGAGGTCCGGCCCGACGCGATCGTCCACCTGGCCGGCATCCCCGACGAGTCGTCGCTGACCGATGCGCTCTCCTCCCACGTCGTCTCGACGGCGGCCCTGCTCGAGGCGATGCTGCGCCACGACGTACGCCGGATCGTCTACGCCTCCAGCAACCACGCCGTCGGCCGCTCCCCGCGCGCCGACCTGCCCGACGGGGTGCTCGGCGCCGAGGTGCACGCCCGGCCCGACACCTTCTACGGCGTCGCCAAGGTCAGCGCCGAGGCCCTGCTCCACCTGTACGCCGACCGCCACGGGATCGACGCCGTCTGCACCCGCATCGGCTCCTTCCTCCCCCGGCCGACCACCCGCCGCCAGCTCGCGACCTGGCTCTCCCACGACGATGCCGTGCGCATGGTGGACGCGGCCCTGACCGCGCCTTCTCCGGGCTTCGCCGTGCTCTACGGGATCTCCGCGAACACCCGCGCCTGGTGGGACCTCGCCCCCGGACGGGCGCTGGGCTACGAGCCCGAGGACGACGCCGAGCGCTTCGCCGCCGAGGTCGAGGCCGACCCGGAGACCGAGACCGACCGGGCCGAGGCCGCCCACGTCGGCGGGCCCTTCGCCACCGCGGAGCTCGAACGCCCCGCCTTCGACTGACTACCCACGGGTAACCTGAGGTCATGAGCACCCTCGTGACCTGCACCGTCTCCGACGGCCTCGCCATGGTCCGCCTCGCCCGTCCCGAGAAGCTGAACGCCCTCACCCTGCAGACGCTGCGCGAGCTGGTCGACATCGCCCGCGAGCTGCGCAAGGACCGCACGCTGCGCGCCGTCGTGCTCAGCGCCGAGGGCCCCTCCTTCTGCTCCGGGCTCGACTTCGGCGCGGTGCTCAAGCAGCCGCGCAGCATCGTCTCGGCCTTCCTCCCCCGTCCGTGGCGCGGGACGAACACCTTCCAGGAGGCGTGCTGGGCCTGGCGCCGGCTGCCGGTGCCGGTGATCGCGGCCGTGGAGGGCCACTGCTACGGCGGCGGGCTGCAGATCGCGCTCGCCGCCGACTTCCGGATCGCCACCCCCGACTCGCAGTGGTCGGTGCTGGAGGGGCGCTGGGGGATCATCCCCGACATGACCGGGGTGCGCTCGCTGGCCCAGCTGGTCGGCATCGACACCGCCAAGCTGCTGACGATGACCGCGCGCACCCTCTCGGGCAAGGAGGCGCGCGACCTCGGCCTGGTCACCGACCTGGCCGCCGACCCCGAGTCCGCCGCGCTCGACCTCGCCGGCGAGCTGGCCGAGCGCTCGCCGGACGCGATCGCGGCCGCGAAGCGGCTGTTCGAGGACACCTGGACCTCCTCCCCGCGGCGCACTTTCGCCCGCGAGCGGGTCGAGCAGCTGTTCCTGCTGTTCAACGCCAACACCAAGGCCGCGCGCAAGGCAGCCTTCTCCAAGTCGGCTCCACGGTTCGGACCCCGCTCACGGCGTTGAGCGCGCCCGTTAGGTTGGGGCGCATGGCTACCACTGCACTCGGGGGCAACCCCGCACACACCGTCGGAGACCTCCCCGCCGTGGGCGACCAGGCCCCGGACTTCACCCTGGTCGACACCGAGCTCGCCGAGTTCAGCGCCGCGGACATCCCGGGCCGCAAGGTGCTCAGCATCTTCCCCAGCATCGGCACGGGCGTGTGCCAGGCCGCGCTGCGCAAGTTCACCGAGCTCGCCTCGGGTCTGGACGACACCACCGTCCTCAACGTCTCGGTGGACCTGCCCTTCGCCGTGCGCGACTTCTGCGCCGCCGAGGGGCTGGAGGACGTCCGGGTCGGCTCGGCGTTCCGCTCCAGCTTCGGCGAGGACTACGGCGTCCGGCTGGTCGACAGCAAGTTCGAGGGTCTGCTCGCGCGCGCCATCGTCGTCATCGACGCGGACGGCAAGGTCACCTACACCGAGCTGGTCCCCGACATCGGCACCGAGCCCGACTACGACGCGGCGGTCGCCGCGCTGGGCTGACGCCCCTCCAGTCGCGCGCGCAGTCCCTGCTCCGCCCCGAGCATCATCCGGTGGTGGTTCCACACCAGCAGCGGCCGCACGACGTACGACGCCACGACGAACGCGCGGGCCTCGGCACGCACCTCCTGCTCGAAGAGCACCGAGGTCGTGCCGGGGCCCTGCGCATGCAGGCGGAAGCGGGCCCAGCCGCGGATCGGCCCGTCGATGCCGACGCACAGGAGGTCGCTGTCGCGGGTGAGGGCGGTCAGGCCCAGGTCGAGGTCGTAGGGCAGCACCGAGCGGCACACCACGAGCGCGTGGTCGTCGTCGACCTTGCCCACGGCACGCACCTGCGGCCACCACTCCACGTAGCGCTCGAGGTCGGCGAGCATCTCGTGGACCCGTGCCCGGGGTGCGCCTAGGGTGAAGGAGCTGGAGAAGCCGAAGTCCCGAGAAGGCACCGCCCCAGTATGCCGACCGGGCTCGACTCGGAGCGCACCGGCACAGGAGGCCCGATGAAGCTGGCGATCCACTGCTCCGACCTCAGCTGGCCCGGCGGCCCGCAACGGCTGGGCCCGACGCTCGCGGAGATCGCGCGGACCGCCGACGAGGGCGGGGTCGCCACCCTGACCCTGATGGACCACTACTTCCAGATGGAGGCGCTGGGCGGCCCGGAGCAGCCGATGCTCGAGGGGTACACCGCGCTCGGCTTCCTCGCCGCGCACACCTCCCGCCTCGAGCTCGGCCTCCTCGTCACCGGGGTCACCTACCGCCACCCGGGTCTGCTCGCCAAGATCGTCAGCACCCTCGACGTGCTCAGCCAGGGACGCGCGATGTTCGGCATCGGCGCGGCTTGGTACGAGCGCGAGCACGCCGGCCTCGGTGTGCCGTTCCCGCCCACCGCCGAGCGCTTCGAGCGACTCGAGGAGACGCTGCAGGTCTGTCGCCAGATGTGGAGCGAGGACGACGGCCCCTGGACCGGCCGCCACTACCGCCTCGCGGAGACGGTCTGCGTCCCGCCTCCGCTGCGGCCCGGCGGTCCTCGGGTGCTGGTCGGCGGCAGCGGCGAGCGCAAGACCCTGCGGCTGGTGGCGACGTACGCCGACGCGTGCAACCTCTTCGACCTCGGCGTCGACGAGGTCGCGCGGCGGCTGCAGGTGCTCGACCGGCACTGCGCCGACCAGGGCCGCGACCCCGCGCAGGTGCAGCGGACCGTGCTGGTCAACGCCGACCCGGTCGCCGACGAGGACGGGTTCCTGCGCCGGGCGGAGGCCTACTCCGACCTGGGCGTGGAGCAGGTCTGGGTGAGCCCCCGCGGACCCGACCCGGCACGGACGGTGGAGGCGGTGTGCGCCCGCATCCTGCCCCGCCTCGCCGAGCTGTCCTGAGCCGCGATCCCCTAGCCTCGGGGCCATGACTGACACCCCGGCAGACTCCTCGGCCGACGCCGACCTGCTCGACCGCGCCCGGACCTGGGCCGCCGAGGACCCCGACCCGGTCACCCGCGCCGAGCTCGAGCGGCTCGTCGAGCAGGGCGCCACCGACGAGCTCGCCGACCGGTTCGCCGGGACGCTGGAGTTCGGCACGGCCGGGCTGCGCGGCGCGCTGGGCGCCGGTCCCAACCGGATGAACCGCGTCGTCGTGCTGCGCGCGGCGGCCGGCCTGGCGGCGTACCTCCGCGACCACGGCGCCACCGACGAGGACTCCGTGGTGATCGGCTACGACGCCCGGCACAACTCCGACGTCTTCGCGCGCGACACCGCCGAGGTGATGACCGGCGCCGGGATGAAGGCCCACGTCCTCCCCCGGCCGCTGCCCACCCCGCTGCTGGCCTTCGCGATCCGCGACCTCGGCTGCGTCGCCGGGGTGATGGTGACCGCGAGCCACAACCCGCCGCAGGACAACGGCTACAAGGTCTACCTCGGCGACGGCAGCCAGATCGTGCCCCCGGCCGATGCGGAGATCGCCGAGCGGATCGCCGCTGTCGGCCCGGTCGACTCGATCCCGCGCGGCGACGGCGGCGAGGTGCTCGGTGACGAGGTGCTCGACCGCTACCTGCGCACGGTCGTCGAGCTCGCCGGCGGCGGGCCACGGGACCTGTCGATCGTCTACACGCCGCTGCACGGCGTCGGCGGGACGACCGTGCTGACCGCGCTGCGTGAGGCGGGCTTCCCCGAGCCGCACGTCGCGCCGGCCCAGGCCGAGCCCGACCCCGACTTCCCCACCGTGAGCTTCCCCAACCCCGAGGAGCCGGGGGCGATGGACCTCGCGATGCAGCTCGCCGACGAGGTCGGCGCCGACATCGTGGTGGCCAACGACCCGGACGCCGACCGGTGCGCGGTCGCGGTGCCCGGCCCGCACGGCTGGCAGATGCTCCGCGGTGACGAGGTCGGGGCGCTGCTCGCGGCCCACCTGCTGCACCTGCGGCGCGAGGGCGTCTACGCGACCTCGATCGTCTCCTCCTCGCTGCTGCAGAAGATGGCCACCGCCGAGGGCCAGCTGTACGCCGAGACGCTGACCGGCTTCAAGTGGATCGGCCGGGTGGACGACCTGGCCTTCGGCTACGAGGAGGCGCTCGGCTACTGCGTCGACCCGCGCCACGTGAAGGACAAGGACGGCGTCTCGGCGCTGATGATGGTCTGCGACATCGCCGCCCGCGCGAAGGCCTCCGGCCACAGCCTGTGCGACCTGCTCGACGACATCGCCCGCACCCACGGCCTGCACGCCACCGACCAGCTCTCGGTGCGGATGGACGACCTCGCCGCCATCCCCGCGGTGGTCGACCGGCTCCGCGAGCACCCGCCCACCTCGCTCGGCGGGCTCGCGGTCGAAGGGGTCGACGACCTCTCCGAAGGGTCGGCCGACCTGCCCCCGACGGTCGGGCTGCGCTTCCGGCTGGCCGACAACGGTCGTGTCGTCGTACGCCCCTCGGGCACGGAGCCGAAGATCAAGTGCTACCTCGAGGTGGTGGTCCCGGTCGAGCACGGGCACGACGACACCACCGACGCCGTCGCCGCGGCCCGCATCGCGGCAGTGGGCCGGCTGGACGCGATCCGGGGCGACCTGCAGGTGGCCGCGGGACTCTGAGGGCCGGGCCCGGATTCTCCGCCTCCTCGAGGCCTTGCGCTCTAGGCTGCGCTGGTGAACCAGGCGATGGCGCTCTTGTGGGTCGGCACCGGCGCGGTCCTGCTAGGGGTGGCCCTCGCCGTCGTGGTGCGGCGACCCGGCATCCTGCGCGTGCTCACCGCCGTCGTCGCGGCCGCGTCGTTCCTGGTCTGCTGCTTCTGGCTCTCGGTGCCGTCCGTGCATGCCTTGAGCACCGGCGTCGACTTGGCAGAGCCGACCGACATCGAGTGCGGGAGCGCGCTGGGTGCGCTGGACGGTTCACCGTTCGTGCTGACCGACGAGGGGCGGAGGTTCAACCCGGCCCAGGGCGCCTGTCAGGCAACGGCGTGGGGACGCGTCGCGACCCTGGGCTCGACGGAGGCCGGCCTCGCGCTGGTCCTGGGAGCGGGCGCTCTGCTGGTCGGGAGGCGGTCGGGGAACATTCCCGGCACCTGGCGCCGACAAGCTTCCCGAACCTCGCCTGCCGGTGGTTGAGCCCGTCGAAACCACCCCACCGTCCGAACGGGCCGGCTCAACCCAGGAGTGCGAGATCCCGCCGGATGTAGCGCAGGTGCGCCCACTCCTCCTCGAGGATCACGCGCAGGCAGTCGCCGACGGTCGGACGCCAGTCATCGCCGCCGCCCCAGGGGTTCTCGCGCTCCTCCGCGAGCAGCTCCGGGGTGGCCGTGGCCAGGAAGTCGGTCACCATCTGCTGTCGCTCGGCGCGCACCGCGAGGATCTCGTCGTACGTCGGGACGTCGTCGCGGAAGATCGACATGTCGAAGCCCATCTCGCCGGCACCGGTGAAGATCTGGCCGATCTCGTGGAACGGCTGCTCCACCCTGAGGATCCCGCCGCGCAGCCAGGCGTCGGTCGCCAGGATGAGGTGCCGCACGGTCTGGGCCAGGGACCACTCGTCCTCGACGTGGGCGTCCACCAGCTCCGGCGGCGTACTCTCCACCGTCGCCTGCCACGCGGACTGCACGGCGACCCACCCCTCGCGCAGGCCTTCGGGCGTCTGCGCCTTCTGCAGCTCGCGGCCCGGGAACTGCCGGTTGAGCTCGGCATCCACGAGCGGCACCACGTCGACCCCGTTGACGAAGAGGCTGCCGAAGAACAGGTCGTGGCTGTCGATGTCGAGCCCGCCCACGTCGACGCTGCGCATCGTCACGCCGCTGACGTCGGAGAACCGCACGGTGGCACCCTTGAGGCTCGCCCTGACGAAGGTCGCGCCTTCGAACTCCTTGCCGGAATAGGTCGTCATCGCCCCATCATCACCGATGTCGGCGACAGTCCTGGCTCTCAGCGCCCGCGAGCCCGTGCCGGGTGCGTCGCCAGACATACGAATGTGCCACGGGCGGTCAATGGGGCGCCCGACTGTCCCAGGCGCGACATTCGCACGTTGGGGTGCGCGCTCGAAGGTCCCCAGCACGGACGGTCAGGGGGCGCGTGGAGGTACGACGAACAAGCCCGACCAGTCAGTTGACGACCCTCGGTCCGCGCAGGCCGGAGCGCTGGACGACCCGCTGGATCGTCAGGTCGCGCTCGTCGGGGCGCGAGACGTGGCTGATCTCCCGCAGGCCCTGGGCCTGGGCGGCGGACTCGAAGGTGAAGTGCCCGTAGCCGAGGATGCGGCCGCGAAGCGGCTTGACGACGGTGATGTCCAGGATCCGGCCGAGCGGCATCGTGGCCAGCGAGCGCACCAGCACCCCGTGGATCCGGAACACCCGCATGTTGGTGATCACGAAGCAGTCGAGGTGCGCGGCCATCCCCTTCCACAGGCCCCACCCGATCAGGCCGGCGCCGAGCGCCAGCGGCAGCCACGCCACCTCGAGGTCGGCGACCAGCGAGGCCGCGATCCCGGCGAGGCCCAGCACCCCGGCGATGACCGGGACGACGTAGACGACCCAGTGCTTGTGCACCTCGTCGACGATGACCTCGCCCTCGTCGCGCAGCAGGTGCCGGCCGATGTCCGGGTCGACGAAGGTGTTGCGCAGCCAGCCCACGCCGACGGCCTAGGAGCTGAGCGAGTTGATGAAGCTGAGCATGGCGTCGAACAGCCGCTGCACCAGCTCCCAGACCGTCTGGAGCACCTCCCACACGGCGGTGCCGGCGCCCCTGGCGCTCTCGGCGAAGCCGTTGGGGTCCTGGACCAGCCAGAAGCCGAGGAACAGGATGAGGAGAAGACCAACGCCCTTCTTCAGCACGCCGTCCATGGGTGGCTCCTTGTGTCGGGGGGAAGGAGTGCGCACGCCTGGGCGCACCCACGCACGCTCCTTTGTACCAACTCGACTCACCGAACCCGTGCAGGCGCGCTCGTTGCCCGGCGTGCATCATCGGGGCATGCCTCTCACCACCCACTCGGTCTCCTTCCCCGTCGACGGCGGCGAGCTCCCCGCCCTCGTGTTCGGCGACTCCCCCTCCCCCGAGCCCGGGCGTACGGCGCTCGCGGCCCACGGCATCACCGCCACCTCGATGGCCTGGCCCCGCGTCGCCGAGGCCCTGCCGGCCGGCTGGTCGCTGGTCGCGCCGGACCTGCGCGGCCGTGGCGCGGCCCGCGAGCTGCCCGGCCCGACCGGGCTGCGCCGCCACGCCGACGACCTCAGCCGCATCGCCGCACGGCTCGACCCGGCGGGCTCCGGCGACCTGGTGCTCGTCGGTCACTCGATGGGCGCGTACGTCGCCCTGCTGGCCGCCGACAGCACGCCCGAGCGGTTCTGCCGGCTGGTGCTGGTCGACGGCGGCGTACCCCTCCCACTCCCCGAGGGCGCCGACCCCGACGACGTCCTCGCAGCGACGCTGGGCCCGGCGCTCGAACGCCTCAGCCGCACCTACGCCTCGGCCGACGACTACGTCGCCTTCTTCCGCGAGCACCCCGCGCTGGGGCCGCACTGGGACGACGCGATCGAGTCCTACGTCCGTTATGACGTCCTCGAGACGCCCGAGGGCGTCCGTTCACGGGCGCGGGAGGACGCGGTCCGCGAGGACGGCCGGGACCTGCTCGTCCTGCACGACGACCTCGACGCGGCGCTGCGCCGCCTGCAGCTGCCCACGCACCTGCTCTACGCCCCGCTCGGGATGTTCGGCGCGGCTCCCGGGCTGCTGCCGACGGCCGCCGTGCAGGCGTACGACGAGCAGCTGGACCGGCTCACCGTCGAGGAGGTCCCGGACGCGAACCACTACACGATCCTGTTCGCGCAGGCCGCGGCGGCGCGGATCGCCGAGGTGATCGTCGGCGCGTGACGAGCGGAGGGCTGAGTCAGCCCGGAACCCGGCCTGCTCCTCAGGCCCTGACGCCCGCGGCAGACCCGGCCTCGAGGCTCTCCAGGAGCAGGTCCGCGGCCGCGTAGGGGTCACTGCGGCCAGCCACCACGTCAGCGGCGAGCTCGTCGAGGGCGGCGTTCTCGTGCACGCCGCGCCACTGCTCGCGCAGGGCGGTGACCGCGATCGCCTCGATCTCGTCGCGCGTGCGCCGCAGCCGCCGGCGCTCGAGCTCGCCGGTCGACGAGAGGTGCTCGCGGTGCCGCTCGATCGCGGCGACGACCTCGTCGACCCCCTCGCCCTTGCTGGCGACGGTCTTGACGATCTCCGGCTTCCAGGCGCCCTCGGGACGCTCGGCCAGCGCCAGCATCGAGCGCAGCTCGCGACGCACCTGGTCGGCGCCGTCGCGGTCGGCCTTGTTGATCACGTAGAGGTCGCCGATCTCCAGGATCCCGGCCTTCGCCGCCTGGATCCCGTCGCCCATCCCCGGCGCGAGCAGGACCAGCGTGGTGTCGGCCATCGCCGCGATCTCCACCTCGCTCTGGCCCACCCCGACGGTCTCGATCAGGATCACGTCGCATCCCGCGGCGTCGAGCACCCGCAGCGCCTGCGGCGTGGCCCAGGAGAGGCCGCCGAGGTGGCCGCGGGAGGCCATCGAACGGATGTAGACGTCCGCGTCGAGCGCGTGGTCCTGCATCCGCACGCGGTCGCCCAGCAGCGCACCGCCCGAGAAGGGCGAGGAGGGGTCGACCGCGAGCACGCCGACCCGCTTGTCCTGCGCGCGCAGGGCGGTCACCATCGCCGAGGTCGAGGTGGACTTGCCGACGCCCGGGGACCCGGTGAGGCCGACCACGTGCGCGTGCCCGGCGTACGGCGCCAGCCCGGCCATCACCTCGCGCAGCAGCGGGGAGGCGTCCTCCACCAGGGAGATCAGCCGCGCCACGGAGCGGGCATCGCCCGACCTGGCCTTCTCGACCAGGTCGGGGACGTTGCCCGCGGACCGCCGGCTCAGGAGGCCGGGACCTTGACGATCAGGGCGTCGCCCTGGCCGCCGCCACCGCACAGCGCGGCGGCGCCCGTGCCACCGCCGCGGCGCTTGAGCTCCAGGGCGAGGTGCAGCACGATCCGGGCGCCGGACATGCCGACCGGGTGGCCCAGCGCGATCGCACCGCCGTTGATGTTCACCTTGTCGTCGGCGATGCCGAGCTCGCGGGCCGAGGAGATGCCCACGGCGGCGAACGCCTCGTTGAACTCGACCAGGTCGAGGTCGGAGGGGCTGATGCCCTCCTTCTCGCACGCCTTCGCGGTGGCGTTGGCGGGCTGCAGCTGCAGCGTCGAGTCGGGTCCGGCGACCTGCCCGGAGGCGCCGATCTCGGCGAGCCACTCCAGGCCGAGCTCCTCGGCCTTGGCCTTGCTCATCACCACCACGGCGCAGGCGCCGTCGGAGATCTGCGAGGAGGAGCCGGCGGTGATCGTGCCCTCCTTGGAGAACGCCGCGCGCAGCTTGCCCAGCGACTCGGCCGTGGTCTCGCCGCGGATGCCCTCGTCCTCGCCGACCACGACCGGGTCACCCTTGCGCTGCGGGATCTCGACGGGGACGACCTCGTCGTCGAACAGGCCGTTCTTCCACGCCTCGGCGGCGAGCTGGTGGGAGCGGGCCGCGAACTCGTCCTGCTCCTCGCGGGTCAGGTTGTGGTCGGCGCCGTTGCACTCCTCGGTGAGCAGGCCCATCGCCTGCTGGGTGGTCTGGTCGAACAGCGCGTCGTAGGCCATCGAGTCGACGAGCTTGGTGTCGCCGTACTTGAAGCCCTCGCGGGACTTCGGCAGCAGGTGCGGGGCGTTGGTCATCGACTCCATGCCGCCGGCGACGACGATGTCGTGGACGCCCGCGCGCACCAGCGCGTCGGCGGTCGTGATCGCGTTGATGCCGGAGAGGCAGACCTTGTTGATGGTGATCGAGGGCACCGACATCGGGATCCCGGCCGCGATGCCGGCGGTGCGGGCCGGGTTCTGGCCGGCTCCGGCCTGGATGACGTGGCCCATGATCAGGTAGTCGACCTGGTCACCGGTGACGCCGGCCTTCTCCAGGGCGCCCTTGATGGCGACCCCGCCGAGCTCGGCGGCGGACAGGCCCTTGAGACCCCCGAGGAGACGGCCGATGGGCGTGCGCGCGCCGGCGACGATGACGGACGGGCCGCCCTGAGGGGTGGGGGTCGATGCCATGGGAGTGCCTCCTGTAGAGCAACTTCGGGTCTGTCCCGACAGTACCCAGCAACGGCGCCTCGCAGGAGGGGGGTCCGCAGTCAGAACGGCTGTCACGCAGGTCACACCCCGTTGAGGGTCACCGGCCGCTGGGCGAGGATGCCCCCATGACTGCGCCGCTGGACCTCCCCGACCACCTGTTCACCTGCATCGACCACGTCGGTATCGCCGTGCCGGACCTCGACGCCGCCACGCAGATGTACCGCGAGAAGTTCGGGATGGAGGTCGTCCACGAGGAGACCAACGAGGAGCAGGGCGTCCGCGAGGCGATGGTCGCCGTGGGCGACTCGGGCTCGTGCATCCAGCTGCTCGCGCCGCTCGACGAGCAGTCCACCATCGCGAAGTTCCTCGACCGCTCCGGTCCCGGCCTGCAGCAGCTGGCCTACCGGGTCACCGACCTCGAGAAGGTGTCGGCGGTCCTGCGCGAGCGCGGGCTCCGGCTGCTGTACGACGAGCCGCGGCGCGGCACCTCGGACTCGCGGATCAACTTCATCCACCCCAAGGACGCCGGCGGGGTGCTCGTCGAGCTCGTCGAGCCCGCGGCCGACGGGGGGCACTGAGCCGTGGTCGCCGTGCTCGGCACCGGGATCATCGGCAGCGCCATGGCCCGCGTCCTCCACGGGGCGGGCCACGACGTGGTCGTCTGGAACCGCAGCCCCGAGCGAGTCGCGCCGCTGCGCGAGGACGGGATCCGGGTCGCCGGGTCGGCCGCCGACGCCGTCCGCGACCAGGACGTCGTGGTGACCACCCTGTTCGACGCGGAGTCGGTGCAGGAGGTGATGGAGCCGCTGCTGGGCGACCTCGACGGCGTCTGGCTGCAGATGTCCACCGTCGGCGTCGAGGGCACCGCCCGGCTGGCCGGGCTCGCCACCGAGGCGGGGGTCACCATGCTCGACGCCCCGGTGGTGGGCACGAAGGCCCCCGCCGAGCAGGGGAAGCTGGTGGTGCTCGTCGCGGGCGACCGGTCCGCCGAGTCCGTCGTACGTCCCGTGCTCGAGGCGGTCGGCAGCCGGACCCAGTGGGTGGCCGACGTGCCCGGACCGGCGACCGCCCTGAAGCTGGTGGTGAACAGCTGGGTCGGCTCGATCAACGCCGCCGTCGGACAAGCCGTGGCCCTCTCGCGGGCTCTCGACCTCGACCCGCGGCTGTTCCTCGAGACGATCGAGGGCGGCCCCACCGACACCCCCTACGCCCACCTGAAGGGCGAGATGATGATCGGGCACGACTACCCCACGGCCTTCGGCCTCGACAACGCCCGCAAGGACCTCGGCCTGATGCGGGACGCCGCAGCTGCCTCCGGGATGGACACCGGCCTCCTCGAGGCGCTGCTCGCGGTGTACGCCGCAGCCTCGGACCGGGGCCACGGCGGGGACGACATGTCCGCCGTCGTGGAGGGTTTCATCCCTTCCCCGGCGCCCGAGGGCGGTTGAGACAAGCCACACAACGCGTGCACATCCTCGTTACCCACGGGTAATCTCCCGACCAGCCCGCCGCCCCCAACCTACGGAGCAGAACGTGCAGCACATCCTCGACGCCATCATGTCCGGCGACACCTCGACCGACGACTACGCGAACCTCGAGGTCCCGGAGAGCTACCGGGCCGCCTTCGTCAAGAAGGACGAGGTCGACATGTTCGAGGGCCAGGCGTCCCGCGACAAGGACCCCCGCAAGTCGCTGCACGTCGACGAGGTGGCGCTGCCCGAGCTCGGCCCGGGCGAGGCACTGGTCGCGGTGATGGCCTCCGCGATCAACTACAACACCGTGTGGACCTCGATCTTCGAGCCGGTCTCCACCTTCAGCTTCCTCGAGCGCTACGGCCGGATCAGTCCGCTCGCCAAGCGGCACGACCTGCCCTACCACGTGGTCGGCTCCGACCTCGCCGGCGTCGTGCTCAAGACCGGCCTCGGCGTGCACTCCTGGAAGCCCGGCGACGAGGTCGTGGCGCACTGCCTCTCCGTGGAGCTGGAGAGCCCCGACGGCCACAACGACACGATGCTCGACCCCGAGCAGCGGATCTGGGGCTTCGAGACCAACTTCGGCGGCCTGGCCGACATCGCGCTGGTGAAGTCCAACCAGCTGATGCCCAAGCCCGACCACCTCACCTGGGAGGAGGCCGCCTCCCCCGGGCTGGTGAACTCCACGGCCTACCGCCAGCTGGTCAGCCGCAACGGCGGCGACATGAAGCAGGGCGACAACGTGCTGATCTGGGGCGCCTCCGGTGGTCTCGGCGGCTTCGCGACGCAGTACGCCCTCAACGGCGGCGCCACCCCGGTCTGCGTGGTCTCCAACGAGGAGAAGGCCGCCATCGCCCGCAAGATGGGCGCCGAGCTGATCATCAACCGCAGCGAGGAGGGCTACAAGTTCTGGAAGGACGAGCGCACCCAGGACCCCAAGGAGTGGAAGCGCTTCGGCGCCAAGATCCGCGAGCTCACCGGCGGTGAGGACATCGACATCGTCTTCGAGCACCCGGGCCGCGAGACCTTCGGCGCGAGCGTCTACGTGACCCGCAAGGGCGGCACGATCACCACCTGCGCCTCCACGAGCGGCTACATGCACGAGTACGACAACCGCTACCTGTGGATGAACCTCAAGCGGATCATCAGCTCCCACTTCGCCAACTACCGCGAGTCGTGGGAGGCCAACCGCCTCATCGCCAAGGGCATGATCCACCCGACCCTGTCGAAGTCCTACCAGCTCGACGAGGTCGGGCAGGCGGCCCTCGACGTCCACAAGAACGCCCACCAGGGCAAGGTCGGCGTGCTCTGCCTGGCCCCGGAGGAGGGGCTCGGGGTGCGCAACGAGGAGCTGCGTGCCAAGCACATCGACCAGATCAACGCCTTCCGCGGCGTCTGAGGACATTCACACCCGGAACACCAGCCCCACCACGCCCGGTGGCACCAGCGGTCGGTGCCACCGGGCGGACTTTTTCCGGCCGCTCGGCGCGTCGCACGGGTCGCGATGGGAAACGCACAGGCCATGGGTGACACTTGCGGCGTACGTCGGACTGCCAACCCGGATAGAGGAAAGTCAATGAGCAACCAGGGCCTGTCCATCTTCGACAACGAACCCGAGGACTCCGGGGACGAGCCCACCCAGGTGATCCCCCGGGCCGAGAGCCAGAAGGCCGGCGCGGAGCAGTCCTCCGGGCAGTCTTCCGCGCAGTCTTCCGGGCAGTCCTCCAGCGCCCAGGGCCAGCAGTCCTCGGGCCGGACCGGCTCGAAGGTCGCCGAGCGGCCGGTCGTGCCGCCGCCGCCCGCCGCCAAGCCTGCCGCGCAGCAGGGTGCCCCGGCCCAGCGCACCGACCCCTCGCAGACCTCCGGCTCCTCGGCGGCCCAGCTGCCCGCGCTGCCGACCGTGCGCCGCGGCGGCTACGACACGGGCGCGGTCGACCGCTTCCTGCGCACCACCGTGGCCGAGAAGGCCGGGCTCACCGCCAGCCTCACCGAGGCGCAGGCCCGCCTGAAGTCGCTGCAGTCCGAGGTCGACGACCTGCGCCAGAAGGTCGACGAGAACGAGAACCCGACCTACGCCGGGCTCGGCGGCAAGGCCAGCGAGATGCTGCGCCTGGCCGAGGAGCAGGCCGCCGAGGTCCTCGAGGAGGCCAACGCCCAGGCCGCGCAGATCCGCCAGCAGGCCAAGCGCGACGCGGCCGCGGTCAAGGCCGAGGCCGAGGCCGACGCCGAGGACATGCGCGTGGTGCAGATGCGCGAGCTCGACGAGACCCGCAGCCGCACCCTCGCCGACATCGAGGCCCACCGCACCCGTGCGATGGCCGAGGCCGACGACCACCTCGCCTCGGCTCGCCGCGAGGGCGAGCAGCACCGCCTCGCCGCCGAGCAGGAGACCAACGCGCTGCGCACCAGCACCGCCCGGGAGACCGAGCAGGCTCGCGCCGCCGCCGACCGCGAGGTCCAGGAGGCCCGCCGCGAGCTCGCGGTGGAGAAGGAGCGACTCACCCGGGAGGCGGCCGAGAACCACGACGCCGCCGCTCGCCGAGACCCAGCGCCTGGTCACCGAGGCCGAGGAGCGGGCCAACGCCGCCGAGAAGCGGGCCCGCGAGGCCACCGACGCCGCCAGCGCCCACCGCGACCACGCGGCGCAGGAGGCCGAGCAGCTGATCAGCCGCTCGCGCCGCGAGGCCGAGCAGATCGTCAGCGCCGCGAAGAAGCAGGCCGACGCCCTGCGCAACAGCGGCCACGCCGACTCCGAGCGGGAGCTGCAGGCCCTGCGCGCCGAGGTCGACAGGCTCGCCCGCCGGCGCGACGCGATCACCGCCCAGCTCTCGGCACTGCGCGACGTCGTCGCCGGGTTCGGCGACGACGAGAGCTGACATGGTCGGACGCGGCAAGCCCTCCGGCAAGCCCTCCCCCCGACGCACCGAGGCACCGGTGGCCGCTCCTGCGGCCACCGGTGTTCCGGTTCCGGGGCGGGGCCACCGCGGCGCACTGGACCACCCACCGTTCATCAGCGGCTTCCTGCTGGCCGCCGGCGCGCTCCTCGCCTGGTGGTTCGGCGGGCTGATCCTGCAGGCGAGCTCGGTGATCGTGCTGATCGTCGTCTCGCTGTTCATCGCCTTCGGGCTCAACCCGGTGGTCGAGTGGCTGCGCCGCCACGGCGTACGCCGCTCGGTCGCCGTGCTGCTCGTCGCCCTCGGCTTCATCGCCGCCCTGACCATCTTCGTGGTGGCGCTGGTGCCGGTGATCGCCGACCAGGTCGCGGCGCTGACCCGCAGCGCGCCCGGACTGGTTCGACAAGCTGCAGCGCAACCGGCAGATCCAGCGGCTCGACGACCAGTACGACATCGTCAGCAAGGCCCGCGACTACGTCACCAGCGGCAAGATCACCCAGGGCGTCTTCGGCGGCGTGCTGGGCGTGAGCCTGGCGATCCTCGGCGCGCTGGGCAACGCGTTCGTGGTGATCATCCTGACGCTGTACTTCCTGGCCTCCCTGGACACGGTCAAGCACGGCCTCTACCGCCTCGCCCCGGCCAGCCGCCGGCCGCGCGTGCAGGACCTCGGCGACCGCATCCTCGACGGCATCGGGGGCTACGTCTCCGGCGCCTTCCTGGTGGCGCTGTGCGCGGGCATCTCCTCGATGGTCTTCCTGTTCATCGTCGGGCTCGGGGAGTACGCCGTCGCTCTGGCCCTCGTGGTCGCCGTCCTCGACGTGATCCCGATGATCGGGGCGACCCTGGGCGCGGTCGTGGTCAGCGCGATCGGCCTGGCCACCGACGTGAAGATCGGCATCGCCTGCGTGATCTTCTACATCGTCTACCAGCAGGTCGAGAACTACGTGATCTATCCCCGGGTGATGTCGAGGTCGGTGGACATCCCCGGCTCGGTCACCGTGATCGCGGCCCTGATCGGCGCCAGCCTCCTCGGCGTCGTCGGCGCGCTGCTGGCCATCCCCACGGCCGCGGCGATCCTGCTGCTCGTGCGCGAGCTGTTCATGCAACGGAGGACAGCCGCTGACCCGGCGGGCCCCGCGCGCCGTCGCGGGTCAGTCGACGAAGCGGCGGAGCACCTCGACGAAGACCTCGGGGCGCTGGGAGTGCACCCAGTGGCCGGCGCCCTTGACGGTCACCCGGCGGGTGGTCGGGAACCAGTGGTCCATCGCCTCGGCGTGCTCCTCGGTGATGTAGCGCGAGTCGCCGCCCGCGATCCACAGCACCTGACCGTCGTACGCCGCCACGTCGGCCAGCTCCTCGGCCGGCCAGCCGGTGATCTCGGCGAGTTCCTCGGCCAGCACCTCGAGGTTTGGCTGCCAGCGCCAGCCCTCGTCGGTGCGGCGCAGGTTCTGCAGCAGGAAGCCGCGCACCGTCTCGCTCGGCACCGCCTCGGCGAGCGCCTCGCTGGCCCGGGTGCGCGACTCCAGCTCGTCGAGGTCGATACCCCGCATGGCCTCGATGTACCCCGCGAACTCGCTGGCGGTGCCGTAGTCGACGGGCGCCACGTCGACCACGCAGAGCCGCTCGACGCGCTTGGGGTGGAGCAGCGCCAGCACCATGGCGACCTTGCCGCCCATCGAGTGGCCCACGAGCGTCACCGGCTCCTCGGGGAGCGCATCGGCGACCTGGTCGGCCATCTCGAGGTAGTCGAAGTGGTCCGGCCACGGGGAGCGTCCGTGGTGCGGGAGGTCGAGCAGCAGGACCTGGTGCTCCTCGGCGAACGCCTTGGCGATCGAGGTCCAGTTCTTGCCCTGCCCGAAGAGCCCGTGGCAGAAGACCAGGGGCGACCCGTGGTCGCCGAACCGGGTGCTGTGCAGCCCGCTCAGAAGTCGAACCCGTCGAACATGCCGCCGATGCCGTCGAACATGCCCCCGATGCCGTCGCCGATCGAGCCGATCCCCTCGCCGATGCCGTCACCGATGGCGCCGATGCCGTCACCGATCCCGTCGAAGCCGCCTCCGAAGAGCAGGCCCATGAACATCCAGTCCATCGGGCCGAACGCGCCGAAGTAGCCCGCGGCGTACGGCTGGTAGGCGCGGCCGCCCTGGAAGTAGGGCACCCGCCGGTTGCCGACCATCACCTTGCGGATGTCGGGCTCGGCCCCCGCGCGCACCCGCTCGGCGTCGAGCGCGCAGGCGGGCACGTCGCGCTGGGTCCCGCCCGGCGGGGCGTAGGGGACGTCCTCGACCGAGAGGCCGTGGCGCGGGTCGAAGAAGCACGGCGGTCGCCGGCTCGGCAGCGGCTGCCCGGCCACCCGGGCGCGGACGCAGGCCATGGCATAGCGCGCGTCCTCGAGGATCTCGGTGACGTGCCGGACATGGTCGGGCTCCTGGATGGTGTCAGCGGCGGTCTTGGCGGCCTCGTAGGCGTCCAGGGCCCGCTGGTAGTCGGCGTTGGCGCCGGGGTCCAGCTGGTGGCCGGCCAGCTCGGTGTCGAAGTGCTGCAGCTCCTCGCCGAGGGCGGTGACGTCCTCGAAGGCGAGCCGGCGCACGGGGGCCAGCTCGGCCTCCTTGCGCTCCAACGCCTTGCGCTGGTGACCCCGCACCGTCGCGCGGACCACGAGGGCGGCCAGCACGAGCAGGACCACGAAGACCGCGAGCTCCACCATGACGCTAGGTTACGTGGCCGCCGAAGCGCCCCGGCGCCCCGTCGCGTCTGCGAGGGTCCGGGTCTGGGCGAGTCCGGGTCTGGGAGAGTCCGGGGCATGTCGACGACGCGCATCGAGGTCAGCCGCCCGGTCCCTTCCACCCCCGCCGAGGTCTTCGCGGTGCTGTGCGACCCACAGGGACACGTCGCCATCGACTCCTCGGGGATGCTCCAGTCCGCAGACGGCGAAGTGGTCGGGGCCGTCGGCGACTCCTTCGTGGTGCACATGGACCGGGAGTCGCTCGGCGACCACGACCTCGGCCGGTACGACGTCACGGTGACCATCACGGCGTTCGAGCAGGACCGGGAGATCGCCTGGAAGGTGCTCGGCCGGGTCCGCCCCCAGATCGGCCACGTCTACGGCTACCGCATCGAGCCCACGGACGAGGGGTCGCTCGTGACGTCGTACTACGACTGGTCCGACATCGCGCCGGAGTGGCGCGAGGCCGGCATCTTCCCGGTCATCTCCGAGGCCGCGCTCAAGGCGACGCTCGGCATCCTGGACCGCACCGTACGGCGCGGTTACCCCACCGGCGAGTGAGCCTCAGCGGTTGCTGTAGTCGCGGAACCCACGCTTGGTCTTGCGGCCGAGGTAGCCCGCGGTCACCAGGTGCTCGAGCAGCGGCGCCGGCGCGAAGCCGGGCTCGCGGAACTCCAGGTAGAGCTCGCGCTCGATCGCCAGGGACACGTCGTTGCCGACCACGTCGAGGAGCTCGAAGGGGCCCATCGGCAGTGCACAGCCCTGCTTCATCGCGGTGTCGATGTCGTCGGCGGTGGCGTAGTGCGCCTCGAGCATCTTGATCGCGTCGTTGAGGTAGGGGAACAGCAGCGCGTTGACGATGAAGCCCGCGCGGTCGCCGCACGAGACCGCGACCTTCCCGACCTTGCCGCACAGGGCCCGAGTCGTCTCGGCGACGTCCTCGCTGGTGGAGACGGTGCTGACCACCTCGACGAGCTTCATGATCGGCGCGGGGTTGAAGAAGTGCATCCCGACGACGTCCTGGGGCCGGTTGGTCGCCTGGGCGCACTGGATGATCGGCAGCGAGGAGGTCGTGGTCGCCAGGATCGCTCCGGGCTTGCAGATCTCGTCGAGGTTCTCGAACAGCGTGGTCTTGATCTTCAGGTCCTCCGCGATCGCCTCCACGGCGATGTCGACGTCGGCCAGGTCGTCCAGCGACGTCGAGCCGGTGAGCCGGCCGAGCACCTCGTCCTTCGCCGACTCCTCGAGCTTGCCGCGCTGGATCGCCTTGTCCAACGAGCGCTCGATGGTCGCGCGGACGCCGTCGACCTTGTCCTGGGAGCGGCCGACGTAGACGACGTCGTACCCCGCCTTGGCGAAGACCTCGACGATGCCGGTCGCCATCGTGCCGGTGCCGACGACGCCGACGGTGGAGATGTCGTGCTGGAGCTGGGGCTGGTCGTCGGCCGACGGGGTCTTCTCGTCCGGCACGATGACCGGGCTGTCCGCGGCCTCGTAGGTGTAGAAGCCGCGGCCGGTCTTGCGGCCGAGCATCCCGGCGGTGACCATCTGCTTGAGGATCGGCGCGGGCGCGTGCAGGCGGTCGCGACCCTGGCGGTACATCGTGTCGAGGATCTCGTACGCCGTGTCGAGGCCGATCAGGTCGAGCAGCGCCAGCGGGCCCATCGGGTAGCCGCAGCCGAAGCGCATCGCGGCGTCGATGTCCTCGCGGGAGGCGTAGCGCGCCTCGTACATCGACACCGCGTGGTTGAGGTAGCCGAACAGCAGCGTGTTGGCGATGAAGCCGGCCTTGTCGCCGCAGACCACGGGGTTCTTGCCGACGGAGCGCACCAGCGCGGAGACGTCCTCGAGCACCTCCGGCTCGGTCACCACCGTGCGCACGATCTCGACGAGGTTCTGCACCGGCGCGGGGTTGAAGAAGTGGATGCCGATGACCCGGCCCGGGTGGGCGTTGGCGGTGGAGATCTCGGTGACCGAGAGCGAGGAGGTGTTGGTGGCCAGGATCGCGTCGGGGGCGACGACGTCCTCGAGCTCCTTGAAGATCTGCTTCTTGACCTCCAGCGACTCCACGACGGCCTCGACGACGAGGTCGGCGTCCTGGAGGTCGGCGAGCGAGGTCGCGAAGCTGACCCGCTCCAGCAGGGTGGCGCGGTCGTCCTCGGTGAGCTTGCCGCGCTTGACCGCGCGCGCGGTGGAGTGCTCGAGGTGCTGCCGGCCCCGGGTGACGCCGTCCTCGTCGACCTCGACGCCCACGACGGAGTAGCCGTTGCGCGCGAACACCTCCGCGATGCCGGCACCCATGGTGCCCAGTCCGACAACGCCGATCGTCTTGAATTCACGTGCCATGGGCGCATCCTGCCATGGGGTCAGGGTCCGCTCGGTTGTGTGTCCGGTCACGTCCGGGTGGCCTCCCGGGCTCAAACCCGGGCGTCCCGGGCAGCCTCACCCGAGACCGGCCACCAGCCGCTCCACGTCGTCGGCGCAGCCCCAGCTGACCGTCACGCCGGAGCCGCCCTGGCCGTAGCAGTGGACGATCCGTCCCTCGGTCTCCAGCCGCACCACGGGACGCACCGGGCGCAGGCCCACCCGGTGGCCGACGACCTGCCCCTGCGCGAGCTCGGGCACCAGCCGGGTGGCCCGCTGCATGATGTCGGCCGCGGTCTCCGGCGAGGGCGTGCGGCTCCAGTCGCCGGGCTCGTCGGTCCCGCCGACCACGACCACGTCGGTGCGCGGGACGACGTACGTCGGTCCGTCGGCATCCAGCCACCAGCGGTCGAGCTCCACGCCGCGGACGAGGACGACCTGGCCGCGGACCGGGCGCACGTCGGTGTCCGCGGCCAGCAGGCGGGCGCCGAGCCCGGCGCAGTTGACGATGATCGGGTCGTCCGGCGGCGCGGCAGCGCGCCCAGGCTCATCCGCGAGACGGTGCCGCCGGCCTCCTCGAGCTGTCCGCGCAGCCAGCGCAGGTAGACCGGCATGTCGACCACCGGCGCGGTGAACGACCAGGCGTCGGCATACCCGGGCCGCGGCTGCACCCGGGTCAGGTCCGGCACCGCGCCCGCCCACCAGGGGTCGGGGGTGGTGCGAGCGAGCACCTCGGTGCCCGGCAGCATCCGGACACCGGTCTCCTCCTCGCCCGCGAGCCCGGCGAGGACGCCGTAGGCCTCCTGGGCCCACGCGGTGACCCGGTCCTGGGGCAGCGCCTTGTAGGGGTACCAGAGCGCCGCGGCCACCACCGACGTCGTCTCCAACGGCAGGTCGCGGGCGATGACCTCGACCCGGTGGCCGGCCCGGGCGAGCCGGACGGCGCAGGTCAGGCCGGTGACTCCGGCTCCCACCACCGTGACTCTTCTCGGCCCGCGATCCACCGGGCCAGCATGGCAGGTAGATTCACCGCTCGTGAGAATCGTCGTGGCCCGCTGCCAGGTCGACTACGCGGGTCGGCTGACCGCCCACCTGCCGATGGCCACCCGTGTGCTGATGCTGAAGTCGGACGGCTCGGTGCTGGTGCACTCCGACGGCGGCTCCTACAAGCCGCTGAACTGGATGAGCCCGCCGTGCTCGGTGACCGAGGGCCTCTCGGAGGAGGGCCACGCCGAGTGGCTCGTCGAGGCGCGCTCGGGCGACAGCCTGCGCATCCTCATCGAGGAGGTGCTCCACGACTCCAGCCACGAGCTCGGCATCGACCCCGGCCTGCAGAAGGACGGGGTGGAGAAGCACCTCCAGGAGCTGCTGGCCGAGCACCCCTCGACGCTGTCCGACGGCCTCACGCTCGTACGCCGCGAGTACCCCACCGCGATCGGCCCGGTGGACCTGATGTGCCGCGACGCCGACGGGCGCAGCGTCGCGGTGGAGATCAAGCGGCGCGGGGAGATCGACGGCGTCGAGCAGCTCACCCGCTACCTCGAGCTGCTCAACCGCGACCCGCTGCTCGCCCCGGTCCGCGGCATCTTCGCCGCCCAGGAGATCAAGCCGCAGGCGCGCGTGCTCGCCACGGACCGCGGCATCAGCTGCGCCACCGTCGACTACGACGCCCTGCGCGGGATGGACGACCCCTCCGAGCGGTTGTTCTGAGCCATCCGGCTCAGGCGTCCCGCCGGCCCTGCGCGGCACCCGTGGACCGCAGCGGGAAGGACATCCGGACGGTGGTGCCGTCCTCGCCGCTGTGGGCGATCTCGATCGTGCCCGCGTGCGCCTCCACGATCGCCAGCGCGATGGTGAGGCCCAGACCCGCACCCGGCGTCTGCTGGGCTATGGCGTCGGGGGTCCGGAACAGCCGCTCGAACAGCTGGTCGGGGTCCTCGTCGCCGATGCCCACGCCCGTGTCGATCACGTCGATCTCGGCCGAGGAGCCGAGGGTGCGGAGCACCACCCGGACCCGGCCGCCCACCGGGGTGAACTTGATCGCGTTCGACAGCAGGTTGTCGGTGGCCTGCCCGAGCCGGTCGCGGTCGCCGTACATCGGCACGGCGACGCCCGGCGTCTCCAGCGACAGCGCCAGCCGGGCCTCCTCGGCGCGCGGGCGGGCAGCCTCGACGGCCTCGCGCACGACCCGCTCGAGGTCGATCTCGGCCGACCGGATGGCCAGGCCCGACTCCTCGATGGCGACGAGCGTGAGGAGGTCGTCGACCAGCCGCAGCTCCCGCTCGGCGCTGCGCATGATCACCGACAGGAACCGCTGGCCCTGGGGGCTGAGCTCCTCGAGGTCGGTCATCAGCTCGCCGTAGCCGATCATCGAGGTCAGCGGCGTGCGCAGCTCGTGGGAGACGGTGGCGAAGAACTCGTCCTTCACGCGATCGGCCTCCTCCTGCATCCGGCGCCGCTCGGAGATGTCGCGGACCGCGGCGGAGACCAGGAGGCCCTCGTCGGTCTCGAGCGGGGAGAGCATCACCTCGATCGGGAACTCCGACCCGTCCTTGCGGCGCGCGAACAGGTCGCCGGAGAGCCCCATCGACCGGGTGCGCGGCTCGCTGACGTAACCGTTGCGGAAGGCCATGTGCATGCCGGAGTAGCGGTCGGGCACGAGGATCTCCACCTGCTGCCCGACCAGCTCGGCGCGCTCGTAGCCGAAGAGCTGCTCGGCCCGGGCGTTGACCAGCACGATCGCGCCGTCGCGGTTGACGATGACCATGCCGTCCGGAGCGGCTTCGAGCAGGCCGCGGAACAGCTTGGTCTGGCGGTACCTGTCGGTGGCGTCGCGCAGGCCGAGCGCGACCAGCGCGCCCCGGTCGGACAGCACCGGGGTCATGGTGAGGTCGACGGTGACCTGGTGGCCGTCGACGTGCCGGATCCTGGCGTCGCGGACCGTGACCTCCACGAGGTTCTTGGCCACCGCGTCGACGGCCACCCGCTGGAAGGCGTGCATCGACTCGCGTCCGAAGTCCTCGACCGTGTGGCCGGTCATCGCCTCGGCCGGGATGCCGGTCACGTCGCTGGCGGCGCCGTTGGCGAGCAGCACCACACCGTCGGCGTCGATGAGGACGAGGGCGTCGTCGGACTTCCTCACCACGTCGCAGAGGGCGTCGTGCTCCCACTGGTCGATGTCGTGCAGGTGCTCCATGAGTCGATCCGCCTTGTCGCCTGAGGTCGTTGACCAGCCACACCTGAGGTCGACTCGAACACTACGACGCCAGCGGAGCACGGGTGGTGATCTCAACCGCCAAATGCGGTTTGGACCGGGACAGACTAGACCAGTTGGTGCGCGACCCTGATGGCACGCACGATGCCGCCCATGGCCTGGGTGAGGCTGAAGTCCTTCGGCGTGAACACCTCGGCGACGCCCATCTCCTTGAGCCGCTGGGCGTCGCGCGTGGGGATGATTCCTCCCACGATGACCGGTACGTCGGCGATCCCGGCCGCCCTCATCTGCTCGAGCACCGCCGGCACCAGCTCCATGTGTGAGCCGGAGAGGATCGAGAGGCCCACGCAGTGCACGTCCTCGGCGACGGCCGCGGCGACGATCTGCTCGGGGGTGAGCCGGATCCCCTGGTAGACCACCTCGAAGCCGGCGTCGCGCGCACGGACGGCGACCTGCTCGGCGCCGTTGGAGTGGCCGTCGAGGCCGGGCTTGCCGACCAGCAGCCGAAGCCGGCCGCCGAGCTCCTCGGCGGTCGCGCGGACCTGCTCGCGCACCTCGGTGAGCTCCTGGCCGGCCTCGGCCACGCCCACGGCGCCGGAGACCCCGGTCGGGGCGCGGAACTCGCCGAACACCGAGCGCAGCGTCCCGGCCCACTCCCCCGTCGTGGCACCCGCGCGCGCGGCGACGAGGGTGGCCTCCATCAGGTTGGCATCGGTCTTGGCCGCGGCCGCCAGTGCCTCGAGGGCGCGGTCGACCTCTTCCTGGTCGCGCTGCTCGCGCCACGCCTCCAGGCCGGCGATCGCGGACCGCTCGGCCTCGGGGTCGGCGGCCTGGATCGCGGCGTCGAGGTCCGCGGTCAGCGGGGAGGGCTCGGTGGTCTCGTACTTGTTCACGCCGACGACGACGTCCTCGCCGGCCTCGATGCGCGCGCGGCGCGCCGCGTGGGAGCTGACCAGCGCCTGCTTCATGTAGCCGGACTCGACCGCCGCGATGGCGCCGCCCAGGGCCTGCACCCGATTCATCTCCTCGCGGGCGTCCGCGACCAGCTGGGCGACCTTGGCCTCGATGACCTTCGAGCCCTCGAAGATGTCGTCGTACTCGAGCAGGTCGGACTCGTAGGCCAGCACCTGCTGCAGCCGCAGCGACCACTGCTGGTCCCAGGGCCGCGGGAGGCCGAGCGCCTCGTTCCAGGCGGGCAGCTGTACGGCGCGGGCCCGGGCGTCCTTGGACAGGGTCACCCCGAGCATCTCCAGGACGATGCGCTGCACGTTGTTCTCCGGCTGCGCCTCGGTGAGGCCCAGGGAGTTCACCTGCACGCCGTAACGGAAGCGGCGCATCTTCGGGTCCTGCACGCCGTAGCGCTCGCGGGTGATCTCGTCCCACAGCTGCACGAAGGCCCGCATCTTGCAGGTCTCCTCGACGAAGCGGACGCCCGCGTTGACGAAGAAGGAGATCCGGCCGACGACCTTCTCGAAGTCGTCACCGGTGATCTGGCCGGAGTCCTTGACGGTGTCCAGCACGGCGATGGCGGTGCACAGGGCGTAGGCGAGCTCTTGGGTCGGCGTCGCGCCGGCCTCCTGCAGGTGGTAGCTGCAGATGTTGATCGGGTTCCACTTGGGGATCTCGTTGACGGTGTAGGAGATCAGGTCGGAGGTCAGGCGCAGGGAGTGCTCGGGCGGGAACACGTAGGTGCCCCGGGAGAGGTACTCCTTGATGATGTCGTTCTGCGTGGTGCCCGCGAGCTGGTGGGCGACCTGCTGCGGCTCGAGGTCGCCCCCAGGAACGGCACCAGCCTGCTCCTCCGCGACGACCTGGTAGAGCGCGAGCAGCCACATCGCCGTGGCGTTGATCGTCATCGAGGTGTTCATCCCGGTCAACGGGATGTCCTCGAACAGCCGGCGCATCTCCCCGAGGTGCGGGACCGGGACGCCGACCTTGCCCACCTCGCCGCGCGCGAGCGGGGAGTCGGGGTCGTAGCCGGTCTGGGTCGGCAGGTCGAAGGCGACCGACAGTCCGGTCTGCCCCTTGGCGAGGTTCATCCGGTAGAGCTTGTTGGACTCGCTCGCCGAGGAGTGCCCCGCGTAGGTGCGCATCACCCAGGGACGGTCCTTCTCGGGCCTGGCTGCAGGCGTGTCGTTCATGGTGGTGAGGGTAGGCCGACGCAGCCGCCAGCGGTAAGTGCTGTGGACTCCGTCACCTGCGGCGTGGGTCACACCGTCGCGGGACCGTCGCTTTCCACCGGCAGCATCCAGCGCAGGTGCGAGAGGTGGAGCAGGCGGCGTACGCCGGCCGAGCCGCCGCGCAGCACCAGACGGCGACCCCTGCGCTCGGCGACGCGGTTGGCGACCGCGAGCATCTTCAGGGTGGTCATGTCGACCGACTCCACGCGGTTGATGTCGACCACGACGCTCGCGTGCTCCTCGAGCATGCGGTAGACCACCTCGCGGAGCTCGGCCGTGCAGCGCACGTCGAGCGAGCCGGCCAGCTCGAGTGTGTTCTCGTTGGTTGTGTGCTCCATCAGAGCGCCCTCCCCGGTACGCCTACCCAAATATCGGGGCTGAACACGCTTCTGCTTCTCAGGACGCGCGGGAGGAAACCGGCCAAATCCCAGAAACCGGGATGGAAAGGCGCGCCTTTTTCGGAACTCATCGGCGGTTGAGCTTCCTCGAAACCCCTCAGTCGTCCAGCCGGCTCACGTCGGCGCCGACCGCGGCGAGGGCCTCGGCGAAGCTGGGGTACCCCCGGTCGATGTGGTGCGAGTCGGCCACCACGGTGGTCCCTTGGGCCGCGAGCCCGCCGAGGACGAGCGCGGCGCCGGCCCGGATGTCGTGGGCGACCACGGGCGCACCCGACAGCATCGGCACGCCGCGGACGACGGCGTGGTGCCCGTCGGTGCGCAGGTCGGCCCCCAGCCGCGCCAGCTCCTGGGCGAACATGAACCGTGCCTCGAAGACGTTCTCGGTGATCATCGCGGTCCCCGAGGAGACCGCGGCCAGCGCCATCGCGAACGGCTGCAGGTCCGTGGGGAAGCCCGGGTAGGGCAGGGTCGCGACGTCGAAGGACTCCAGACGGCGGTGCACCCCGACCCGGAACCCGGTCTGGGTCGGCTCGATCTCGGCACCGGCGGCCGCCAGCTTGTCCAGGACGATGTCGAGGTGCCGGGTGACCCCGCCCTCGATGTGCAGGTCGCCCCCGGCGATGGCAGCCGCGAAGACCCAGGTGCCGGCGACGATGCGGTCGCTGACCGTGCGGTGCTCGACCGGGTGCAGCTGGTCGACCCCCTCGATCTCGAGCATCGAGGTGGAGATGCCGTCGATCCGGGCGCCCATCGCGACGAGCATGTGGCACAGGTCGGCGATCTCGGGCTCGCGCGCCACGTTGTCGATCACCGTGGTGCCGCGCGCCAGCACGGCCGCCATCAGCAGGTTCTCGGTCGCGCCCACGGAGGGGAAGTCCAGCCACAGGTTCGCCCCGACCAGCCTGTCGCGCACCTCGGCGACGACCTGGCCGTGCTCGATGTGCACGTCGGCGCCGAGCTCCTGCAGGCCGCGGATGTGCATGTCCAGGCCCCGCGAGCCGATCGCGTCCCCGCCGGGGAGGGCGACGCTGGCGCGGTGGCAGCGCGCCACGAGCGGGCCCAGCACGGCGATCGAGGCGCGCAGGCGGCGTACCAGCTCGTACGGCGCCTCGGGGGCGAGCTCCTCGGGGACCTCGATCGTCGCGACCCCGGCCGTGGTCCGTCGGGTCGGGTCGGCTCCGGCCGGGTAGTCGATGTCGACCGTGCAGCCCAGGCGGCGCAGCAGCTGGCCCATCACGTCGACGTCGAGGATGTCGGGCACGTTGTGGACGACCGCGCGCCCGGGCGCCAGCAGAGAGGCGGCCATCAGCTTCAGCGCCGAGTTCTTGGCCCCGCCGACGTGCACCGTCCCGGACAGGGGATGGGTCAGCGGCCCGTCGGAGACCACCTGGAAGCTGCCCATGCGCGTCACTCTAGTGAGCGGGCCGCCCGGGCCGGGGCCGCGGGGACGGCGCGTCCGGCCCGGCCCCTAGGCTGGAGCCATGGTCAACCTCACCCGCATCTACACCCGCACCGGCGACGCCGGGAAGACCCGCCTGGGCGACATGAGCGAGACCACCAAGACCGACCTGCGGCTGCGTGCGTACGCCGACGTCGACGAGGCCAACGCCCACCTCGGCGTGGTGCTGGCCACCGGCGAGCTCGAGGAGGGCGTGGCCGCCGTCCTGCTGCACGTCCAGAACGACCTGTTCGACGTCGGCGCGGACTTCTGCACTCCCGTGGTGGAGGACCCCGAGCACCCGGCGCTGCGCATCGAGCCCGACTACGTCGAGCGCCTCGAGCGCTGGTGCGACCACTACAACGAGAAGCTGTCCACGCTGCGCTCGTTCATCCTCAACGGCGGCACGGTCGCCGCGGCCCACCTGCACGTCGCCCGCACGGTCTGCCGCCGCGCGGAGCGCTCGGCCTGGGCCGCCCACGAGCAGTACGCCGACTCGATGAACGTCCTGGCGATCACCTACCTCAACCGTCTCTCGGACCTGCTGTTCATCCTGGCCCGCCACGCCAACCGGGCGAACGGCGACGTGCTGTGGGTCCCCGGCGGCGAGCGGGGCCGGAGCACCCCGACGTCCTAGGCGCGGCCGCTCCTCAACGCGACGGGCGCGAACCCGGCGGCCCGGCCTCGAGCCAGGCCTGGAGCCCGGTCAGCGAGCTGGGGCTCATCGCCAGCTCGACCTGGCCGCGGGGGGTGGTGACGACGACCACGACGTGGCCGCCGAACAGTGCGCTCTGCTCGCGGCGGCTGGGCCGTCGCTGGGAGACGAAGTGGAGGTCGTTGCGCTCCCACGAGTGCTTGGGCCACGGGAGCGGGGAGAAGATGCGGTACCAGTCGAGCGAGTCGTCGCGGTAGCGGCCCAGTCCGAGCACCCAGCCACGACCCGAGGGCTGGTCGGCGCTGCGCACGCTGAGCTCGAAGGTGCCGCCGTGGCGCGAGAGCAGCCGGCGGCGCAGGACGAGCAGGAGGCCGAACAGGACGATCAGGAGCAGGATCGCGCCGGCTGAGTCGACCAGCCACTGCCACAACGGCATTCCGCGTCCCCGTTCCCGCCCCACGAGTCGTGGGTCGAGGTGACAGCCTAGGAGATGCCCGGGAACGCCCGAGGACCGCCCCGGGATGCCGGGACGGTCCTCGTCGTCAGGTCGTTCGGGCCAGCAGGCCCAGCGGTCAGGACGACCGCTCGGCCGCCCGGACCCTGGCCTCGAGGCGGCGTACCCTCGCCAACGCCTCGTCGTCGTTCTCGCCGCTCTCCTTGGCCCGCTCGAGGTCCTGGCGCGCGTTCTCCAGGTCGATCTCGTGCGACATCTCGGCGTGCTCGGAGAGCACGGAGACGCGGTTGTTGGCCACCGACAGGAACCCGGCATCCACCGCCGCCACCCAGGTCTCGCCGTCGGTGGTCTGCACGTCGACGACGCCGTCGACCAGCAGCGAGAGCGCCGGAGCGTGGTTCGGCAGGATGCCGAGGTCACCCTCGGTGGTGCGGGCGATGACCAAATTGGCCTCGCCCGACCACACGAGCCGGTCGGCTGCGACCAGCTCGACCTGGAGGGTGGCGTCGCTCACGACGACTCCCCGGTCTGCTTCTGGATCTCGGCCCACCGCTTCTCGACGTCGTCGAGACCGCCGCACATGAAGAACGCCTGCTCGGCCACGTGGTCGTACTCACCGTCGGCGATCTTGTTGAACGCCTCGATGGTGTCGGCCACGGGGACGGTGGAGCCCTCGATGCCGGTGAACTGCTTGGCCACGTAGGTGTTCTGCGAGAGGAACCGCTGGATCCGGCGGGCCCGGGAGACGATGATCTTGTCCTCCTCGGACAGCTCGTCCACGCCGAGGATCGCGATGATGTCCTGCAGCTCCTTGTTGCGCTGCAGGATCTGCTTGATCCGGATCGCGCACTCGTAGTGGTCCTTGCCGATGTACTGCGGGTCGAGGATCCGCGAGGTCGACGTCAGCGGGTCCACCGCCGGGTAGATGCCCAGCGAGGCGATCTCCCGCGAGAGCTCGGTGGTCGCGTCGAGGTGCGCGAACGTGGTCGCCGGCGCCGGGTCGGTGTAGTCGTCCGCGGGCACGTAGATCGCCTGCATCGAGGTGATCGAGTGACCACGCGTCGAGGTGATCCGCTCCTGGAGAACGCCCATCTCGTCGGCAAGGTTGGGCTGGTAGCCCACCGCGGAGGGCATCCGGCCCAGCAGGGTGGAGACCTCCGAGCCGGCCTGGGTGAACCGGAAGATGTTGTCGATGAACAGCAGCACGTCCTGGTTCTGCACGTCGCGGAAGTACTCCGCCATCGTCAGCGCGGAGAGGGCCACGCGCAGGCGGGTGCCCGGCGGCTCGTCCATCTGGCCGAAGACCAGCGCGGTCTGGCCGATGACGCCGGCCTCCTCCATCTCCACGATGAGGTCGTTGCCCTCACGGGTGCGCTCGCCGACACCGGCGAACACCGACACACCGCCGTGGTCCTTGGCGACGCGGGCGATCATCTCCTGGATCAGCACGGTCTTGCCCACGCCGGCGCCGCCGAACAGGCCGATCTTGCCGCCCTGGACGTACGGCGTCAGGAGGTCGATGACCTTGATGCCGGTCTCGAACATCTCGGTCTTGGCCTCGAGCTGGTCGAAGGCCGGGGCCTTGCGGTGGATCCCCCAGCGCTCCTTGACCTCGAGCTCCTCGCCCTCCTCGAGGTTGAGGCAGTCACCGAGGGCGTTGAACACGTGGCCCTTCGTGACGTCCCCGACGGGCACCATGATCGGGTTGCCGGTGTCCTGCACCGGGGCGCCCCGGACCAGGCCGTCGGTCGGCTGCAGCGAGATGGCGCGGACCATGCCGTCACCGATGTGCTGGGCGACCTCTGCGGAGAGCACCCGCTTCTCGCCCTGCAGCTCGAGCTCGACCTCGAGCTTGTTGTAGATCTCGGGCATCGAGTCGCTCGGGAACTCCACGTCCACGACCGGACCGATCACTCGCGCGATCCGACCGACGCCGCCGGCTTCCTTGGTGGTCTTGTGCTCATCAACTGTGGCAGTCATGTCTCTCACTCACTCCCGGCGTTCGCGTCGGCCAGCGCGTTGACGCCACCGACGATCTCGCTGATTTCCTGGGTAATGCCGGCCTGGCGGGCCTGGTTGGCGATTCGGGTGTACTTCTTGATCATCTCGTCGGCGTTGTCCGTCGCGGACTTCATCGCCTTCTGACGAGCGGCGAGCTCGGAGGCCGCCGCCTGCAGGAGGGCGAAGAAGATCCGGCTCTGGACGTAGCGCGGGAGCAGTCCGTCGAGGACCTCGGCCGGGGACGGCTCGAACTCGTAGAGCGGGAGCACGTCCTCGTCCTGGGGCTTCTCCTCGCCCTCGACGACCTCGAGGGGCAGCAGCCGCACCGCGGTGGGCTCCTGCACCAGCATGGAGCGGAAGCGCGTGTAGATCACGTGCACCTCGTCCACCGGCTTCGCGTCCTCGGCGGCACGCGAGTCCTCGGGACGCTCCTCGTCGTCCTCGAGGAGGAACGCGCCGATCAGCGCCTCCCCCACCTCGCGGGCCACGTCGTAGTTGGGCTGGTCGGAGAACCCGGTCCACGAGCTGACGATCGGGCGGTTGCGGAACTTGAAGTACGCCTCGCCCTTGCGCCCGCAGATGTAGGTCTCGATCTCCTTGCCCTCCTCGCGGAGCTTCTCCGCGAGGCGCTCGTACTCCTTGAGCACGCTCGAGGAGTACGCCCCGGCGAGGCCGCGGTCGCTGGTCACGACCAGCACGGCGACCCGCTTGGAGTCCTCCGGCTCGGTGGTCAGCGGGTGGTCGACGTTGGAGAAGGTGGCCAGCGCCGAGACGGCGCGGGTCAGCTCCCGGGCGTACGGCGCTGCCGCCTGTGCCCGCTGCTGCGCCTTGATGATCCGGGACGCAGCAATGAGCTCCATGGCGCGCGTGATCTTCTTCATCGACTCCGTCGACTTGATCCGCGCGCGGTACTCACGCAGCGATACGGCCATGGAGGATCAGCCTCGCTTCTGCTTGACGATCTGCTCCTGCTCGACGTCCTCGTCCTCGAGCGCCTCGGCCTTCGGCTCGTTGCCGGGCTTGATCGAGGTGCCCTCAGAGGTCTCGAACTGGTCGAGGAAGGAGTCGTAGGCGTCGGCCAGCGAGTCCTCGTCCTCGAACTTCTGCGACTCCCGGATGCCGGAGAGGATCCCCTCGTGGGAGCGGTGCAGGTAGTCGAGGAACTCCTGCTCGAAGCGCAGCACGTCGTCGACCGGCACCCGGTCGAGGCGACCGGAGGTGCCCAGCCACATGGAGACCGTCATGTTCTCCAGCGGGTACGGCGAGTACTGCGGCTGCTTGAGCAGGGCCATCAGGCGCTGTCCACGGTCGAGCTGCTGGCGCGAGGCCGCGTCGAGGTCGGAGGCGAACATCGCGAACGCCTCCATCGCGCGGAACTGCGCCAGGTCCACCTTCAGCGAGCCGGTGACCGCCTTCATCGCCTTGGTCATCGCGGCGCCACCGACGCGCGAGACCGACACACCGACGTCGATGGCCGGGCGCTGGTTGGAGGCGAACAGGTCGGACTGCAGGAAGATCTGGCCGTCGGTGATCGAGATGACGTTGGTCGGGATGAACGCCGAGACGTCGTTGGCCTTCGTCTCCACGATCGGCAGACCCGTCATCGACCCGGCGCCCAAGTCGTCGGAGAGCTTGGCGCAACGCTCGAGCAGACGGCTGTGCAGGTAGAACACGTCACCCGGGAACGCCTCGCGGCCCGGCGGGCGGCGCAGCAGCAGGGAGACGGCGCGGTAGGCGTCGGCCTGCTTGCTCAGGTCGTCGAAGACGATCAGCACGTGCTTGCCGTCGTACATCCAGTGCTGGCCGATGGCCGAGCCGGTGTACGGCGCGAGGTACTTGAACCCGGCGCTGTCGGAGGCCGGGGCCGCGACGATGGTGGTGTACTCCAGCGCGCCCGCCTCCTCGAGGGCACCGCGCACCGAGGCGATGGTGGAGCCCTTCTGGCCGATCGCGACGTAGATGCAGCGCACCTGCTTGTCCGGGTCGCCGGAGTCCCAGTTCTGCTTCTGGTTGATGATCGTGTCGATCGCGATCGTGGTCTTGCCGGTGGAGCGGTCGCCGATGATCAGCTGACGCTGGCCGCGGCCGATCGGCGTCATCGAGTCGATCGCCTTGATGCCGGTGGCGAGCGGCTCGTGCACCGACTTGCGCATCATCACGCCGGGGGCCTGCAGCTCCAGGGCGCGACGCTCCTGGGCCTCGATGTCGCCCATGCCGTCGATGGGGTTGCCGAGGGGGTCGACCACGCGGCCCATGAAGCCGTCGCCGACGGGCACGGACAGGATCTCGCCGGTACGACGGACCTTCTGGCCCTCCTCGATGCCGGCGAAGTCGCCGAGCACGACGACACCGATCTCGCGGGTGTCGAGGTTCAGCGCCAGGCCCAGGGTGCCGTCCTCGAACTCGAGGAGCTCGTTGGCCATCGCCGAGGGCAGTCCGGCCACGCGAGCGATGCCGTCGCCGGCCTCCGCAACGGTGCCGACCTCTTCCTTGCTGGCGGCCTCGGGCTTGTAGTCGGCCACGAAGCGCTGCAGCGCGTCCCGGATCTCCTCCGGACGGATCGAAAGCTCCGTCATTTCCTTGTCCCTACTCTCTGTGCAACAAAAGCGATGGTGTGAAGTTCTCGAGCGGTGCCGGGCACCGCGGCGGCTAGCCGGCCAGGCGGCGTCGGGCCTCGTCGAGCCGGCTGGAGACGGTGCCGTCGATGACGTCGTCCCCGATCTCGACGCGCATCCCGCCGAGGACGGTGGGGTCCACGACGACGTTGAGGTGCACCGTGCGGCCGTACTGGCTGCTCAGCGCGCTCTGCAGCCGCTCGAGGTCGGCTGAGTCGAGCTCCTGGGCGACCCGCACCTGCGCCACCCGCTGACCGTAGGCCTCGGCCGCGATCTTCTGGTAGTCCTCGATCGCAGCGCCCACGCTGCGGTGGCTGCCCGACAGCGCCTGCTCGGCCAGCCGACGGGTCGAGGGCAGCGTCCGGTCGGCGAGCAGGTCCCCGAGCAGCCGAGCCTTGTCGCTGCTCGAGCGCGCGGGGTCCGAGAGGGCCGTGCGCAGGTCGGTCTGGGCGTCGATCATCTGGCCCACCGCGAACAGCTCGTCGGAGAGCCGCTCGGCGTCGTCACCGGCCGACTCCACGACCGCGACGACCCCGAGGTGCTCGAGCGCGTCGGCGAGGTCACGGGTGCGGGTCCAGCGGCGCGACACCGCGTCGGCCACCAGGTCGAGCGCGGGGCCGGAGACCTTGCCCTCGAACAGCTGGCGGAACAGGCCGGCCTTGGCCGACGAGTCGGTCGACAGGTCGGTGGCGACCCGGCGCAGACCCGGCTCGGCGCGCAGCACCGAGGCAAGGCCGAACAGGTCCTCGGCGAGCCGGGCGGTGTCGCCCCCGGCCCACTCCCTCGAGGCGCTCGGCCAGTGCGCCGGAGCGCCTCGGCCGAGGCGCCCCGCAGGTCCGCGGTGGCCGACATCAGCTGGCTCCCGAGGTGCTGGCGCCGGCGTCCCTCGCCTCGTTGTGCAGCTCGAGGTCGGCGAGGAACCTGTCGACCACGCGGGCCGACCGGTCGTCGTCCTCGAGGCTCTCACCCACGATGCGCCCGGCGAGCGAGGTGGCCAGGGTGCCGACCTCGGCGCGCAGCGAGGTCACGGCCTGCTGCCGCTCCGCCTCGATCTGCGTCCTGCCGTGCTCGACGATCCGCGAGGACTCCTCCTGCGCCTGCTCCCGCATCTCCGAGACGATCTGGGCACCCTGCTCGCGCGCCTCCTCGCGGATGCGCGCGGCCTCGTGACGGGCGTCGGCCAGCCGCTGCTCGAGCTCGGCGAGCTTGGCGTCCGCCTCGGCCTGCTTGGTCTCCGCGGCCTGGAGCCCACCCTCGATCGCCGAGGTGCGCTCGGCGAAGGTCTTCTCGAAGTTGGGCACGACGTACTTCCGTGCGAGGAAGTAGAGGAGGCCGAAGACCACGATCGACAGCACGATCTCGATCGGGTGCGGGATCAGCGGGTTGAGCTCTCCACCGGCGAGCGGGATCACATACATGTGCTCGGTCCTTCGTCAGGGATGGTGTGCGGTCAGAGCACGAACGCGAGGGCGATACCGATGATCGCGAGCGCCTCGGCAAGCGCGAAGCCCAGGAAGGCGATCGTCTGCAGACGACCCTGCGCCTCGGGCTGACGCGCGACGCCGTTGAGGTAGGCGGCGAAGATCAGGCCGATGCCGATACCGGGGCCGATGGCGGCAAGGCCGTAGCCGATCATGTTGGCGGAGCCGTCGATAGCCATAGGAAGCACGGCTTGTTCCTTTCGGTTGTTTCTACTTGAGGTGTGTTCAGTTGTGGTCGGTGACGTCTCGGCGTGAACCGGAGACGGATCAGTGCTCCTCGGCGATGGCGCCGGAGATGTAGAGCGCGTTGAGCAGCACGAAGACGTAGGCCTGCAGGAACTGCACCAGCAGCTCGAGGAAGGCGATCAGGACGAACATGACCCAGGCGAGGATGCCGACGGGCTTGATCATCCCGGCGCCGTGGATCAGGAGGTACTCGCCGCCGAGCGCGAAGAGGATGAGCAGGAGGTGGCCGGCGAGCATGTTCGCGAAGAGACGCAGGGCCAGCGTGAGCGGCCGGACCAGGATGTTGGAGAGGAACTCCAGCGGCACCAGCAGGACGAGCATGGCCTTCGGGACGCCCGGCGGCACGGTCTGGTGCTTGAGGTACTTCCCCACCCCGCCCTGGGCCTTGATGCCGACGATGTTGTAGACCAGCCAGCTGATCAGCACCAGGCCGTAGACGTAGCCGGCTCGCGACATCGTCGGGAACTGGATGAACGGGATCGTGGCGAAGAGGTTGTTGATCAGGATGAAGAAGAACAGCGCGAACAGGAACGGCACGAACCGCATGAAGTCCTTGCTGCCGATGATGTCGCGGCCCAAGGAGTTGCGGACGAAGCCGTAGCCGAGCTCACCGACGTACTGCATCTTGCCGGGGACCATGGCGCGCTTGGCGGAGGCGGCGCGGAAGAACACGAAGACCAGGACGGCGGCCAGCAGGAGCTGGAGCATCGGCTTGGTGACGCCGAGAAACATCTCCTGGCCGAGGAAGGTGAAGGTGTGGTCGGGCCCCACCGGAGGCAGGTTGAAGTCGCCCGGACCCGGAGGGGTGAACTCCTCGTTGCGGGCGACCAGCATCGGGGTGAGGCTCACTGCTGCGACTCCTGTGACGTGACGTTCTTCTTGCGGGCTGTTGCGTCGGCGGCTGTCGGCTCTGTCCTGAACCGCGACCAGGTCATGTAGACCCCCAGGCCGGCTCCCACCAGGATTCCGACGGCCACCAGGAAGGAGGTCCCGATCCATTGGTCCGCCAGCCAGCCCAGCACGCCGTAGAACGCCACCCCCGAGACCAGGTAGCCGAAGGCATGCCACGGATCGCCGGTCGGGGGGTTCGGGTGCGCTGGTTCCTGCTGAGCCATTGCGGTGGGAGCGTAGCAGTCGGGAGAGGTCACGGGGCACCCGCCTCTCGCCCGCGGGACGGGGCCCGGTGGGCGGTCTCGGGAGAGCTCGACGAGGCGTCCGGGAGGTCGATGTCGTAGACCGGCACACGGGCGCGACCGGTGGCCACGAGCTGGCCGAGCGTCCACGCCACGGTGGCGGCGACGACACCGCCGGCGAGCCAGCCGCCCGAGAGCGTCGTGCCCACGGCGTCCGAGGATCCGAGGGCCACGAACACCAGCGCCACGAGCGCGACCTGCAGCGTGTACGTCGTCAGCGCGACCACGAGTGCGGCCTGCGGGGCCATCCGGGTGGCGGCGCCGACCACGAGGGAGCCGAAGAGGAAGAAGCACAGCGCGATCGAGCCGCCCACCAGGGCGCCGAGCGCCCCGGGGCGTCCGGCGAGGAGACCGCCGAGGACGGTCGCGACGACGACGGCGGCCCCGACGCCCAGCCCGGCCGCGAGCAGGACCCGCGGGGTCCTGCCTCGGAGCGGCCCTTGCGGGCGGGCGGTCGTCGTCATTGGCGGCCTCATCATCGTCGTCACGTGACGACCCGGTGCTCGGGTCCACGGGGCTGGCGGTGCTTGTGAAAACTAGCACAAAGTCCGGGTCCGGCGACAATCGCGCCGTCAGCCGGACAGCCGGCCCTCGCCGCGCAGGCCGTCGGGTCGTTGCACGCGCGGCAGGATGAACGTGAGCGCCACCGTCGTCACGGTGCCGGCCAGGAGCAGCACCCAGGTCAGCATCCCGGAGTAGAGGCTGACCAGCACGCTGCCGAAGGCGATCAGCCCCGCCCACAGCCACATGATCAGCACCGCGCGCCGCTGGCTGTGCCCGATCTCCAGCAGCCGGTGGTGCAGGTGCTCCTTGTCGGGCTGGTAGAACGCCTGCCCGCGGCGGGTGCGGCGTACGACGGCCAGCACGAGGTCGGCCAGCGGCACCACGAGGATCGAGATCGGGAGCAGGATCGGCAGCAGCATCACCAGCGACCCGTCGCTGGTGCTGTTCCGCTCGACCGAGACGCTCGCGAACTGTCCGGTGAGGGTGAGCGCCGAGCCCGAGAGCACCAGCCCGAGCAGCATCGAGCCCGAGTCGCCCATGAAGATCCGGGCCGGGAAGAAGTTGTGCGGCAGGAAGCCGGCGCAGGCCCCGCCCATGGCCGCGCACAGCATCGCGGCGGTGATGGCCAGCGTCTCGCCGTTGGCGGCGGCGAGCTGGTAGGAGAAGAGGAAGAAGGCGACCGCGCCGATCAGCACCACTCCCCCGGCGAGCCCGTCGAGGCCGTCGACGAAGTTGACCGCGTTCATCGTGCTGACCACCAGGAGCATCGTCAGCAGCACGGCCTGGGTCGGGTCCAGCACGAACTGGCCCACCCCCGGCAGCTTCAGCGACCACAGCTGGACGTCGTTGAGCACCATGAACCCCGCCGCGACGATCTGCCCACCCAGCTTGGTCAGCGCGTCGAGCTCGATCAGGTCGTCGACCACCCCGACGGCGCAGATCATCGCCCCGGCGATCAGCACGATCCCGGAGTCGTGGAAGACGAACGGCTGGGAGGTGCTCAGGAACGGCAGGTGCCGTGCGACGAGGAGGCCGGCGCCGAGCCCACCGAGCATCGCCACGCCGCCGAAGTACGGGATGGGAGTGGCGTGCACGTCGCGGTCGCGCACCCGGGCCACGGCGCCGGACCGCATGGCCATCTCGCGCGCGAAGACGCACAGCAGGTAGCTGCCGACGGCGGCGACGAGGAAGACCAGGAGGTACTCACGCACGGTCCGGCTCAGGCCTCCAGCCCGGTCCCGAGCCCGTCGAGGACCGGCTCGAGCTCGGCGGCCGTGATCGCCCCCACGCGTAGGAGGCGGGGTCGCACCCCGGTGCAGTCGACGATCGTCGAGGCCGCGCTGCCGGGGCTTGGTCCGTCGTCGAGGATGACCTCGACCGACCCGCCGAGCATCCGCTCGGCCCCGTCGGCGTCGGTGGCCGCGGGCTCGCCGGAGAGGTTGGCCGAGGAGACCGCCAGCGGGCCGGTGCGCCCGAGCAGGTCCAGCGCCGCCTCGTGCTGCGGCATCCGGACGGCGACCGTGCCGCGGGTCTCGCCGAGGTCCCAGCGCAGGGACGGCTGCTGGCGGCACACGATCGTCAGCGGGCCGGGCCAGTACTTCTCGACGAGCCCCTGCGCCCAGCCGGGCACCTCGGTGGCGAGCGCCTCGAGCGTGGTCGCCGATGAGATCAGCACCGGCGGGGGCATGTCGCGCCCGCGCCCCTTGGCGTCGAGGAGTCGCTGGACCCCCTCGGCGTCGAAGGCGTCCACCCCCACGCCGTACACGGTGTCGGTCGGCAGGACGATCAGCAGCCCGCGGCGTACGGCGGTGACTGCTGCGGCGACCCCGGCCTCCCGGCTCTCGGGGTCGGAGAGGTCGAATCGGGTGGCCACGGGGGTCATCGTGCCAGTCGCGCCGTCACATGACGTGCACGACCTGCCAGGTCGAGGTGGTCGCGCACCTCCGCCCACCGGCCCGCCGCGACGAACACCTGTGGCGCCGACTCCCCCTGCACGTCCGCGTGCTCGGCGCCGACCCAGCCGCCCGGTCGGAGCAGCCGCGCGGCCGTCGACTCCAGCACCCGCATCGCCTCCAGCCCGTCGTCGCCGGACCACAGCGCCAGCGAGGGGTCGTGGTCGCGCGCCTCGGGGGCGACGCTCGCCCAGGCCTCGAGGGGGATGTACGGCGGGTTGCAGACCACCACGTCGACCGTGCCGTCGAGGTCGGGGAACGTATCGGCCATGTCGCCGAGACGCAGGTCCACCGACGTGCCGGCGAGGTTGCGCTCCGCCCAGGCGTGCGCGCCCGCGTCGAGCTCGACCGCGTGCACCTGCGCCTGCGGCACCTCGTCGGCGACGCTGGCGGCGATCGCTCCGGACCCGCAGCACAGGTCGACCACCACGGGGTCACGCCCGGTGGCGTCGAGGCACTCCCGCGCCCGGTCGACGGCCCAGCCGGCGAGCAGCTCGGTCTCCGGACGGGGCACGAAGACGCCCGGCCCGACCTGCAGCTCCACGTGGCGGAAGGCGGCCGTCCCCGTCAGGTGCTGCAGCGGCTCGCGGGCCGCCCGCCGGGAGACCAGCTCCTCGAAGGCCGCGACCCGGTCCGGCTCGACCGAATCGACCAGCGGCAGCCGACCGCGCGTGGTGCCCAGCACGTGGGCGAGCAGCTCGGCGGCGTCGTACGCCGGGCTGGCGACGCCGGCCGCCTCGAGGCGCGCGCTCGCGTCGCGCAGCAGCTCACGCGGCGCCGGCACGAGCCGTCCTCACGCGCCGAGGCCCTCGAGCCGCGAGCTCATGTCGGCCTCGACGCAGGAGCCGATCACCGCGTCGAGGTCCCCGTCGAGGACGCGGTCGAGGTCGTAGGACTTGTAGCCGGTGCGGTGGTCGGAGATCCGGTTCTCCGGGTAGTTGTAGGTGCGGATCCGCTCGGAGCGGTCCACGGTGCGCACCTGGGAGCGGCGCGCGTCGCTCGCCTCGGCGCTGGCCTCCTCCTCGGCCGCGGCCAGCAGCCGGGCGCGCAGGATGCGCATGGCCTGGTCGCGGTTCTGCAGCTGCGACTTCTCGTTCTGGCAGCTGACCACGATCCCGGTCGGCAGGTGGGTGATCCGCACCGCGGAGTCGGTGGTGTTCACGCTCTGCCCGCCCGGCCCGCTGGAGCGGAACACGTCGATGCGCAGGTCCTTCTCCTCGACCTGCACGTCGACGGGCTCGGCCTCGGGCAGCACGAGCACGCCGGCCGCGCTGGTGTGCACGCGGCCCTGGCTCTCGGTGACCGGCACCCGCTGGACGCGGTGCACGCCGCCCTCGAACTTGAGCAGGGCGAAGGGCGCCTCGCCCGGCTCGGGGGTGCCCTTGGCCTTCACCGCGACCGTCACCGACTTGTAGCCGCCGAGGTCGGACTCGGTCGAGTCCAGCACCTCGGTGCTCCAGCCGCGCCGCTCCGCGTAGCGGGAGTACATCCGGAACAGGTCGGCGGCGAACAGCGCCGACTCCTCCCCGCCCTCGCCGGACTTCACCTCGAGCAGGACGTCCTTGCCGTCGGAGGGGTCGCGCGGGACGAGCAGGTGCCGCAGCCGCTCCTCGGCCTGGGCCAGCGAGCGGGTCAGCTGCTCCGCCTCGGCCGCGAACGCCTCGTCCTCACCGGCGAGCTCGCGCGCGGCCTCGAGGTCGTCGCCGAGCCGGACCCACTCCGCGTGGGCGCGCATGACCGCGCTCAGCTCGGCGTACCGCTGCCCGAGCCTGCGCGCCAGCGACTGGTCCGCGTGCACCGCCGGGTCGGCCAGCCGGACCTCGAGCTCGGCATGCTCCTCCGCGAGCTGGGCGACGGCTTCGAACACGCTGGCTCCTCGGGCGGTGTCGGTTTCCCACGGGACCGTGGGAATCTGGCACTTCCCGTGCGTTGCAACGCACGGGAAGTGCGGGTTTCCCACGGGACCGTGGGAAACCGCGAACCGACGCCAGCTACTTCTTCTCGGCCTTCTTGGCGTAGCGGGCCTCGAAGCGGGCCACGCGGCCACCGGTGTCGAGGATCTTCTGCTTGCCGGTGTAGAAGGGGTGGCACTGGGAGCAGACCTCGGAGTGGATCTTGCCGCTCGTCGAGGTGCTACGGGTCGTGAACGTGTTGCCGCAGGTGCAGGTCACCTCGGTGGTCACGTACTCGGGGTGGATGTCCTTCTTCATGGTGTCCTCTCGGGTTCTCGGCCGCCGGGTCGCACCACGGGCGGGTGCGTGAACCGGAGCCAGCGTCCAAGTGTGCCATCGGGCCCCGCGCGGGAGCCAATCGAGGTGGACGCGCCTGCACAACGCAGCACGGTCCCCCGATGTTCCCGTCTCGGCCGGGGCGCGACCACACACGACAGGGCTCCGGCGCGGCGTACGCCGGAGCAGGTGGTGCGGTCGTCCTAGTGGGCGCGGGCGAGCACGGCCGAGACCCGCGAGGCCAGCTCACGAGGGCTGAACGGCTTGACGATGTAGTCGTCGGCGCCGGCCTCGAAGCCCTGCTCGATGTCGGACTCCTGGGCCCGCGCGGTCAGCATGATGATCGGCAGTCCGTCCATCGACGCGTCCTGACGCAGCGCACGCGCGGCGTCCAGCCCGCTCATCCCGGGCATCATCACGTCGAGGATCACCAGGTCGGGCTTCTCCGCGGTGCAGGCCTCGACAGCAGCTGCGCCGTCACCGACGGGAACCACCTCGTGCCCACCGTGCCGCAACTTGAAGACGACCAGCTCGCGGATGTCCGCGTCGTCGTCTGCAATCACGATGCGAGCCATGTGTTTCCCTTCCCAGACGGGCAGCTGTCGGCTCGAGCATATCCACATGTGCGGCCATGCGCGGTCATAACGGACCCTCAGTCGTCCTTGCCGGGCGCGGTCGGCGTCGTCTTCTGGACCTGCATGAGGAACTCGAGGTTGTTCTGCGTCTTCTTCAGACGCTCCAGCAGGAGCTCGAGCGCCTGCTGCCCGTCGAGGCCCGAGAGCACGCGGCGGAGCTTCCAGATGATCTGCAGCTCCTCCTTGCTCATCAGGAGCTCCTCGCGGCGGGTGCCGGACTGGACGGCGTCGATCGCGGGGAAGATCCGCTTGTCGGCGAAGTCGCGCCGCAGTCGGATCTCCATGTTGCCGGTGCCCTTGAACTCCTCGAAGATCACCTCGTCCATCTTCGAGCCGCTCTCGATCAGCGCGGTGGCCAGGATCGTCAGCGAACCGCCGTCCTCGATGTTGCGCGCGGCCCCGAAGAACCGCTTCGGCGGGTAGAGCGCCGCGGAGTCCACGCCACCGGAGAGGATCCGGCCGCTCGCCGGGGCGGCGAGGTTGTAGGCGCGGCCCAGGCGGGTGATCCCGTCGAGCAGTACGACGACGTCGTGACCGAGCTCGACGAGCCGCTTGGCGCGTTCGATGGCCAGCTCGGCGACGATGGTGTGGTCACCGGCGGGACGGTCGAACGTCGAGCTGATCACCTCGCCCTTGACCGAGCGCTCGAAGTCGGTGACCTCCTCGGGACGCTCGTCGACGAGCACGACCATCAGGTGGCACTCGGGGTTGTTCGTGGTGATCGAGTTCGCGATCGACTGCATGATCATGGTCTTGCCGGCCTTGGCGGGCGAGACGATCAGGCCGCGCTGGCCCTTGCCGATCGGCGCGGCGATGTCGATGACCCGACCGATCAGGTTCGTCGACGTCGTCTCGAGGCGGAGCCGCTCGGAGGGGTAGAGCGGGGTGAGCTTGGTGAACTCGACCCGCGTCCTGGCCTCCTCGGGGTCGGCGCCGTTGACGCTGTCGAGCTTGACGAGCGGGTTGTACTTCTCGCTGCGCTCGCCCTCACGGGGCTGGCGCACCTGGCCGATCACGGCGTCGCCGCGGCGCAGGCCGTACTTGCGCACCATCGACATCGACACGTAGACGTCGTCGCTGCCAGGCAGGTAGCCGCTGGTGCGGACGAAGGCGTAGTTGTCCATCAGGTCGAGGATCCCGGCGCACGGGGCGAGCACGTCGTCCTCGAGGATCTGCAGGTCCGGCTCGTTGCGGCCGCGGCCGGCTGCCCGCCCTGGCCGCCGCCGCCCTGGGGGCCGCGGTCGCGCTCGCGGTCGCGTCCGCGCCGACGACGGTTGCGACGGCTGCCGCCCTCGTCGCCGTCGTCCTGGCGGTTCGCGGCCTGGCGGTTGCCGCCCTGGCCGCCCTGGTTGCCGTCGTTGCCCGGCCGCCCCCCTGGCGGTCCCGGTTGCCCCCGGTCCTGTTCTGCTCGCGGTCCTGGTCGCGGTCCCGGTTCTGGTCCCGGTCGCGGTTCTGGTCCCGGTCGCGGTTCTGGTCCCGCCCCTTGTCCTGCTGGCCGTCGCGCTCCTGGCGGTCCTGCTTGGTGTCGCGGTCCTGCTTGGTGTCGCGGTCCTGCTGGCCGCCTCGGTCCTGGCGGCCCTGCCGGCCCCCGCGGTCCTGGTCGTCGCCGCGGTCCTGCTGGTCCTGCTGCGCGTCGCGGCCCTGCTCGCGGTCCTGGCGGCCCTGCTGGCGGTCGCGGCCCTGGCGTCCCCCGCCCGGCTGCTCACGGTCCTGGGAGCCGGTGTCCTCGGAACGGGACTCCTCCGCACGGGAGCGGCCCCGGCCCTCTGCTTGCCCGTCGTCCGGGCGCTCGTCGCCGGACTTCGCGCGGGCGGGCTGCTCCTCGCGGGGGCCCTGGGCGCCGTTGCGGTCCGGGGCGGCCCGGCCACCACCCTGGGGGCCCGCACTGGCCACCCGACTGGCCACCCGACTGGGCGGCCCTGATCGCCTCGATCAGGGCGCTCTTGCGCATCCCGGTCGACTTGATGCCGAGCCCGCCGGCGATCTGCTTGAGCTCGGGAAGCAGCATGGAATTCAGGCCGCCACCCTTGCGCGCACCGGAGGTGGAAGCACCTTCGGCGGGCGCGGATTCGGTGGTTTCGGTCATGCGGGGTTCCTTCCCCCTTGGTCGGCTACGGCGATAGGCCGCCAGCCGAGCTGTCTCGATGGTGCCGTCACCGGCTGGGGGACTCCGGACACACGTGTGTCGGGTTCCAGGAGGAGGTGATCGGTAGGTGCGTCGCCGTCGAGGGCTCCGGCGTTTTCTTCCCCGGAGGGCCGGTCGTGACGCGCAGTCACATTAGCACGGTGGCACCCGGCCCGCCGACGACCTGCCGCAACGTCCGCCAGCCGGGAGGAACCATCCCGGCGACGGCCGCGACGTCGCTCTCCGCGTCGTTCGACGGGTCGCCGACGACGAAGGCCAGCACGGTCGGACCGGCCCCGGAGACCACGGCCGGGATGCCGCGGGCGCGCAGGTCGTCGACCAGCGCGAGGGACTCCGGCATCGCCGGCTCACGCTGTCGCTGGTGCAGGAAGTCCTCGGTGGCGCGCAGCAGCTGCTGCGGGTGCCCGGCCAGTGCCGCGACGAGCAGTGCCGCCCGTCCGCTGTTGGCCGCCGCCTCGGCGTGCGGGACGCTCGCGGGGAGGAGCCGTCGGGCCACCTCGGTGTCGAGACCGCTCGGCGGCACGAACAGCACGGCGCCGATCGCCGGGTCGACCGGGGACTGCTGCGCCCACACGGCCTCCCCCGCCCGGCCGCTGATCACGAAGCCCCCCAGCAGGGCGGGCGCGACGTTGTCGGGATGGCCCTCCAGGAGGGTCGCGAGCGAGAGGGCCGCGGCGTCGTCGAGGTGGTCGGCGCCTCCACGCACCAGGGCTCGGGCCAGGACGATGCCGCCGACGATGGCGGCCGAGGACGACCCCAGCCCGCGGCTGTGCGGGATCCGGTTCGTGCAGGCCAGGTGCAGTCCCGGAGGCTCCGCGCCCAGCGCGGCGAACGTCGCCCGCATCGCGCGTACGACGAGGTGGCGCTCGTCGAGCGGGACCGTGTCCGCGCACTCGCCGGCGACGCGGACCTCCAGCCCGTCGGGAACGACCTCGGCGACGAGGGTGTCGGCGAGCTCCAGCGCCAGCCCCAGGCAGTCGTAGCCGGGGCCGAGGTTGGCACTGGTCGCGGGCACCCGGACGGTGAGGGGTCCCTCGACGAAGTCCACGTCAGTCCCTCACGCGAGACCGGCGGCGGTCGCCGCCGCGTCGACGTCGGCGTCGCAGACCGTGTCGACCAGGTCGGTGAAGGAGGACAGCGCCGTGTCGATGTCCTTCAGGCCGTGCCCGGTGACCGTGACCACGATCCGCTGCCCGTCGTACCTGCGTCCCTCGGAGCTCTCGAGCAGCAGCCCGGCCACGCCGGCGGCCGAGGCGGGCTCGACGAAGACGCCGTCGCGGCAGGCCAGCTCCCGCTGCGCCGCCAGGATCTCGGTGTCGGTGACCTTGCGGAAGATGCCGCCGGAGCTCGTCGCCGCCTCCATCGCCAGGTCCCAGGAGGCCGGGTTGCCGATCCGGATCGCCGAGGCCACCGTCTCGGGGTCGGCGACCGGCGCGCCCTCCACCAGCGGCGCCGCTCCTGCCGCCTGCCAGCCGCGCATCACGGGCAGCTTCGTGGACTCGCCGGCCTGGTGGGACTCGCGGTAGCCCAGCCAGTACGCCGAGACGTTGCCGGCGTTGCCGGTCGGGAGCGCGTGCACGTCCGGGGCGTCGCCGAGGAACTCCACGATCTCGAACGCGGCGGTCTTCTGCCCCTGCAGTCGCATCGGGTTGACCGAGTTGACCAGCGCGACGGGGTACTGCTCGGCCAGCTCGCGCGAGATCCGCAGGCAGTCGTCGAAGTTGCCGCGCACCATGATCACCTGCGCGCCGTGCACGATCGCCTGCGCCAGCTTGCCGGCGGAGATCTTGCCCTGGGGCACCAGCACCAGCGGCTTGACGCCCGCGCGGGCGGCGTAGGCCGCCATCGACGCCGAGGTGTTGCCGGTCGAGGCGCACACCACCGCCTCGGCGCCCTGGCCCACGGCGACCGACAGCGCGACGGTCATCCCGCGGTCCTTGAAGGAGCCGGTCGGGTTGTCGCCCTCCACCTTCAGCCAGACCTCGGCTCCGGTGAGGTGGGAGAGCCAGCTCGACTCGACCATGGGCGTGCCGCCCTCGCGCAGCGTGATGACCGGGGTGCCCTCGGGGATGTCGAGGCGGTGGCGGTACTCCTCGAGGACGCCGCGCCACAGACGGGAGGTCGGCCGCGCTTCCACGGTCACTCGCCGTCGCCTTCCACGCGCATCACCGAGGAGACCTCGCGGACGTTGGCCATGCCCTGCAGTGTCTCCACGGTCGCGGCGAGGTCGGCGTCGGTGGCGCGGTGCGAGACCACGACCAGCTGGGCGTCGTCGCCCCGGCCCTCCTGGCGCACGGTCTGGATCGAGACGCCGTGCTCGGCGAAGGCCAGCGCCACCGCCGCGAGCACGCCCGCCTTGTCGTCGACGTCGATCTCCACGTGGTAGCGCGTGGTGGTCTCCCCCATCGGCAGCACCGGCAGGTCGGCGTACGCCGACTCCCCGGCGCCGCGGACCCCCGCGAGCCGGTTGCGGGCGGCGGTGACGAGGTCGCCCATGACGGCGCTCGCCGTCGGGGACCCGCCGGCGCCGGGACCGTAGAACATCAGCTGGCCGGCGGCCTCGCTCTCCACGAAGACGGCGTTGTAGGCCTCGTGGACGCTGGCGAGCGGGTGGCTGCGCGGGATCATCGCCGGGTGGACGCGGGCGGAGACCGCCGGACCGGCCGGCCCCGGCTCGATGGCGCAGATCGCCAGCAGCTTGACCACGCAGCCCATCTCGGCGGCGGAGGCGACGTCGCTCGCGCTGACCTCGGCGATGCCCTCGCGGTGCACGTCGGCGGCGGTCACGCGGGTGTGGAACGCCAGGCTCGCGAGGATGGCTGCCTTCGCGGCGGCGTCGAAGCCCTCGACGTCGGCGGTGGGGTCGGCCTCGGCGTACCCGAGCTCCTGGGCCTCCTCGAGGGCCTCCTCGAAGCCGGCTCCCGAGGTGTCCATCCGGTCGAGGATGAAGTTGGTGGTGCCGTTGACGATGCCGAGCACCCGCGTCACCTGGTCGCCCGCGAGCGACTCGCGCAGCGGCCGCAGGATCGGGATCGCGCCGGCCACGGCGGCCTCGTAGTAGATGTCGCGGTCGGCCCTCGCCGCGGCCTCGAACAGCGTGCTGCCGTCCTCGGCCAACAGCGCCTTGTTGGCCGAGACGACGCTGGCGCCGTGCTCGAGCGCGGAGAGGATGAGCGTCCGGGCCGGCTCGATACCGCCGATGACCTCGACCACGAGGTCGAGGTCGCCTCGGGAGACGAGGGCCTCGGCGTCGGTGGTGAACAGCTCCTCGGGGAGGTCGACGTCGCGCGCCAGGCCGAGGCGGCGTACGGCGATGCCGACGAGCTCGACGGGGGCACCCACCCGGGCGGCGAGGTCGTCGGCCTGCTCGTGCAGCAGGCGGGCCACCTGGGAGCCCACGACGCCGCAACCCAGCAGGGCGACCTTGACCGGGCGGACTGGCGAAGAGGAGTGCGCGTTCATCGGCACACATCCTCCCACCGCTCCCCCGGACCCGTGACACCTATCCGCTGACTGGCGCCCGGACCCCCGCACGGTTTCCCGGGTTCACCCGGGAAAGGTCCGCTTCCCCTGCTCTGCAAAGTGGGGGAAGCGAGCGTTTCGCAGGCGAACCCGGGAAACCGCAGCCCCGCTCAGCCGAGGTCGGTGGCCAGCAGGTCGTCGAGGGTCTCGCGGCGGAGCAGGACGCGGGAGGCGCCGTCGCGGACGGCGATCACCGGGGGGCGCAGGGCGTGGTTGTAGTTGCTGGCCATCGAGCGGCAGTAGGCGCCGGTCCCGGGTACGGCGACCAGGTCGCCGGCCGCCACGTCGCCGGGCAGGAACTCGTCCTTGACGATGATGTCGCCGGCCTCGCAGTGCTTGCCGACCAGGCGGGTCATCAGCGCCGGGCGCCTCGGAGCGCCGGTTGGCCAGCGTGCAGGAGTAGTCCGCGTCGTACAGCGCGGTGCGGATGTTGTCGCTCATCCCGCCGTCCACGGAGACGTAGGTGCGTACGGCGCCGCCGTCGAGCTCCACGGCCTTGACCGTGCCGACCTCGTAGACGGTGCACATCGCGGGCCCGGCGATCGCGCGGCCCGGCTCGATCGAGAGCCGGGGGACGGGCAGGTCGCGGGCCGCGCACTCGTCGCGCACGATCTTGGTCATCTCGGTGGCCAGCTGCGCGGCGTCCGACGGGTCGTCCTGGGTGGTGTAGGCGATCCCGAAGCCGCCACCGAGGTCCAGCTCGGGCATCTCCACACCCACCTCGGCGGAGATCTGCTGCGTGCAGCGCGAGCACCCGCCGGGCGGCGACCTCGAACCCGGAGGAGTCGAAGATCTGCGACCCGATGTGGGAGTGCAGGCCGAGCAGCTCGAGCCCCGGCACCTCGAGGATCCGACGGACCGCTGCGAGGGCGTCCCCGCTGCTGATGGAGAAGCCGAACTTCTGGTCCTCGTGGGCGGTGGCGATGTACTCGTGGGTGTGCGCCTCGACCCCGGCGGTGACCCGGACCATCACCCGAGCCGTCGTCGACGCGGCCTCGACCACACGTGCCAGCCGCTCGATCTCCTGGAACGAGTCGACGATGATCCGGCCGACCCCGAGCCGCACGGCGTCCTCGAGCTCGGCATGCGTCTTGTTGTTGCCGTGGAAGCCGACGCGCTCCATCGGGAACCCGGCACGCGCGGCCACCGCGAGCTCCCCGCCCGAGCAGACGTCGAGGCTGAGCCCCTCCTCGGCGATCCAGCGGGCCACGCTCGTGCACAGGAAGGCCTTGCCGGCGTAGTAGACGTCCCACTCGGCGAAGCCCTCGCGGAACGCACGCGCCCGGGCGCGGAAGTCCTGCCTCGTCCAGCACGTACGCCGGGGAGCCGTGCTCGGCGACCAGGTCGGTCAGCGGCACTCCCCCGACCTCGAGGACGCCGTCGGTCTTGCGGGCCGTCTGCGACCACAGCTGCGGGACCAGCGCGTTGATGTCACCCGGCTGGGACAGCCACGAGGGCCCGCGGACCGACACGGCGGCATGGGCCCACCCCGCCTCGTGGGCGCGCATCAGCGCCTCACATCCGCTCGGGCGCAGAGACGCCGAGCAGGTCGAGACCGTTGGCCAGCACGGTGCGGGCGGCGACGGTGAGCATCAGCCGGGCCTGGTTGATCGGCGCCACCGGCTCGTCCCGGACGGGCAGCATCCGGCACTCCCGGGTGTCGTACCACTTGTTGAACACCGCGGTCATGTCCTCGAGGTAGCGCGCGATCCGGTGCGGCTGGCGCAGCTCGGCGGCGCCGGCGACGACACGTGGGAACTCGGCGAGGGCCCGGAGCAGGTCGCCCTCCCTCTCGTGGGAGAGCAGCGAGGGGTCGAACTCGTCGGGCAGCGTGACCCCCAGGTCGGCGGCGTTCTCCATCATCCGGCAGGTGCGCGCGTGGCCGTACTGCACGTAGTAGACCGGGTTGTCGGCCGACGCCTTGGTGATCTCGGCGGTGTCGAGCACCAGGGGCGAGTCGGCCGGGTAGCGGGCCAGGGAGTAGCGCAGCGCGTCGACGCCGATCTCGTCGGCGAGCTCGTCGAGGGTGACCAGGGTGCCGGCGCGCTTGGAGAGCTTGAGCTCCTCGCCGTCGCGCAGGATCTTCACCAGCTGCCCGATCATCACGTCGAGGGTCTGGTCGGGGTCGTCGCCCACGCAGGCGGCCATGGCACGCAGCCGCCCGACGTACCCGTGGTGGTCGGCGCCGAGCAGGTAGATGCAGTGGTCGAAGCCGCGCGCCCGCTTGTCGAGGTAGTAGGCGGTGTCCGAGGCGAAGTAGGTCAGCTCGCCGTCGGACTTGATCAGCACCCGGTCCTTGTCGTCGCCGAAGTCGGTGGTGCGCATCCACAGGGCGCCGCCCGACTCGTAGACGTGGCCGAGCCCCTTGAGCCGCTCCAGCGTCTCGGGCACCGAGCCGGACGCGTGCAGCGACTGCTCGGAGAACCACACGTCGAAGTGGGTGTTGAACTTCTCCAGCTGCGCCTGCTGCTGCGCGAGCTGCAGCTCGTAGGCCTTGGCGCGCACGGCGAGGCGACGCTCCTCGTCGGGCAGCTCGAAGATGCCCGGGGCTGGCCTCCTCCACGGCCTTGGCCAGGTCGTCGATGTAGCCGCCGGCGTAGCCGTCCGCCGGGGTGGGCTCGCCCAGTGCCGGCGGCGATCGATCGAGTCGGCGAAGTGGTTCATCTGCACGCCGCGGTCGTTGATGTAGAACTCGCGGGTGACCTCGGCGCCGGCGGCGTCCAGCACCCGCGCGATCGCGTCGCCGAGCACGGCCCAGCGGGTGTGGCCGAGGTGCAGCGGGCCGGTCGGGTTGGCCGAGATGAACTCGACGTTGACCTTCTGTCCCGGCGAGCACCTCGGTGTGGCCGTACGCCGCCCCGGCGGCCACCACGTCGGCGGCCACCTGCCCCTGCGCGCCCGCCTCGACGGTGACGTTCAGGAAGCCCGGCCCGGCCACCTCGACCTCGCCGATCCCGGGAGCCTCGCGGAGGCGCGCGGCGAGCAGCTCGCCGAGGGCCCGCGGGTTGGTGCCGGCCTTCTTGGCCAGCTGCAGGGCCACGTTGGTGGCGTAGTCGCCGTGCCCCTTCTGACGGGGCCGCTCCACCGTCACCGTCGTCCGGCACGCCGTCGGGCAGGGTGAGGTCGCCGGCCTCGACCAGTGCGGTCAGGGCCTCGACGACCGTGGCGGAGAGCTGTGCGGGATTCACCGGGTCAGCCTATCGGCGGGCCTCGGTTTCCTTCTCGGGAGTATCGGCCGGTAGTCTTCGGCGGGCGCCGCTGGCGCATGCCTCCGTAGCTCAGGGGATAGAGCACTGGTTTCCGGTACCAGGTGTCGCAGGTTCGAATCCTGCCGGAGGCGCCCACCGGTCCGAGGACCCGACTCCGCCTGCGCTTCTCCAGCGCGGGGGACTAGCCTTGTGGCGTACTCAACACACACGCGCGTTGAAAGAGGCGAAACTGGTCGTGCCGGAGTCAACGGAGGACAGCTCGATGTCGGGGTTCGGAGCCAATGAGTGGCTCGTTGACGAGATGTACGAGAGGTACCGCAAGGACCCGAACAGCGTCGACAAGGTGTGGTGGGACTTCTTCGACAAGGACCACCCCGGTGGCGGCTCCGAGGGCGCCGCGACGTCCACGGGGAACGGCACCCGGTCGACCGGCACCGTGACCGAGTCCACCGGCGCCCCCAAGAGCCCGCCCGGACGGTCGAGCTCCGGCGACGGCAAGGCCGCCGACTCGAAGAAGGACGAGTCGAAGCAGGCCGAGTCCAAGAAGAGCGCGCCGCAGAAGACCGAGTCCAAGAAGAGCGAGTCCAAGAAGACCGAGCCCCAGAAGACCGAGTCCGAGAAGGCATCGGGCACGAGAACGGCGAAGACGGCGGAGAAGGCGGAGAAGTCCAGCGTGGAGTCCCAGACCAAGAGCGCCGACAAGCCCACGCCCAAGGAGCCCGAGAAGAAGCAGCAGGCCGTGGCCGACGACGAGCCGACCCACACCGTCCTCAAGGGCGCCCCCGCCCGCACCGTGGCGAACATGGACGCGAGCCTCACCGTGCCCACCGCGACGAGCGTGCGCTCGGTGCCGGTGAAGCTGCTGTGGGACAACCGGGTCGTCATCAACAACCACCTCGCCCGGGCCCGCGGCGGCAAGGTGTCCTTCACCCACGTGATCGGCTACGCGCTGGTCAAGGCGCTGAAGTCGATGCCGGAGATGAACGTCGGCTTCGACGTCGTCGACGGCAAGCCCAACCTGATCACCCCGGCCCACGTCAACCTCGGGCTGGCCATCGACCTCCCCAAGCCCGACGGGACCCGCCAGCTCCTGGTGCCGAGCATCAAGGCCGCGGAGACGATGGACTTCGCCCACTTCTGGACGGCCTACGAGGACCTCGTCCGCAAGGCCCGAGGCGGCAAGCTGCAGGTCTCCGACTTCCAGGGCACCACGATCAGCCTGACCAACCCGGGCACGATCGGCACCAACCACTCGGTCCCGCGCCTGATGAAGGGCCAGGGCGCGATCATCGGCGTCGGCTCGATGGAGTACCCGCCCGGGTTCCAGGGGGCCTCGGAGGAGACCCTGACCCGCAACGCGATCAGCCGGGTCCTGACGCTGACCTCCACCTACGACCACCGGGTGATCCAAGGCGCGCAGAGCGGTGAGTTCCTCAAGCGGGTGCACGCCCTGCTGCTCGGCGACGACCACTTCTACGACGAGATCTTCCGCTCGCTGCGCATCCCCTACGAGCCGATCCGCTGGTCCTCGGACATCTCGACCAGCCACGACGACGAGATCAGCAAGCAGGCCCGCATCCTCGAGCTGATCCACGCCTACCGGGTGCGCGGCCACATGATGGCCGACACCGACCCGCTGGAGTACAAGCAGCGCAGCCACCCCGACCTCGAGGTGGAGTCGCACGGGCTGACCCTGTGGGACCTCGACCGCGAGTTCGCCACCGGGTCCTTCGGGGGTGAGCGCCGGTTCATGAAGATGCGCTCGATCCTGGGCATCCTGCGTGACTCCTACTGCCGCACGGTCGGCATCGAGTACATGCACATCCAGGACCCCGAGCAGCGACGGTGGATCCAGGAGCGCGTGGAGCAGCCGCACCGCAAGCCGCCACGCGAGGAGCAGCTGCGCATCCTGCTCAAGCTCAACCAGGCCGAGGCCTTCGAGACCTTCCTGCAGACCAAGTTCGTCGGGCAGAAGCGCTTCAGCCTCGAGGGCGGCGAGACCACGGTGCCGCTGATCGACGAGATCTGCGAGGCCGCGGCCGAGGGCGGGCTCGACGAAGTCACGATCGGGATGGCCCACCGCGGCCGGCTCAACGTGCTCGCCAACATCGTCGGCAAGAGCTACAGCCAGATCTTCCGCGAGTTCGAGGGCAACGTCGATCCGCGGACCGTCCAGGGTTCCGGCGACGTGAAGTACCACCTCGGCGCCGAGGGCGAGTTCCTCGCCGACTCCGGCGACAAGATCAAGGTCTCGGTCGCGGCGAACCCCTCCCACCTCGAGGCGGTCAACCCCGTCCTCGAGGGGATCGCCCGAGCCAAGCAGGACATGCTCAACCAGGGCGAGAAGTTCCCGGTGCATGCCCCTGCTCGTCCACGGCGACGCGGCGTTCGCCGGGCAGGGAGTGGTCGCCGAGACGCTCAACCTCTCCCAGCTGCGCGGCTACCGCACCGGCGGCACCATCCACCTCGTGGTCAACAACCAGGTCGGCTTCACCACCTCCCCGGCGGCGTCGCGCTCCTCGCTGTACTGCACCGACGTGGCCCGGATGGTCCAGGCGCCGATCTTCCACGTGAACGGCGACGACCCCGAGGCCTGCATCCGGGTGGCGCGGCTGGCCTTCGAGTACCGCCAGGCGTTCAACAAGGACGTCGTCATCGACCTGGTCTGCTACCGCCGTCGCGGCCACAACGAGGGCGACGACCCGTCGTACACCCAGCCGCTGATGTACGACCTGATCGAGCAGAAGCGCTCGGTGCGCAAGCTCTACACCGAGTCGCTGATCGGTCGCGGCGACATCACCCTGGAGGAGGCCGAGCAGGTCCTCAAGGACTACCAGCAGCAGCTGGAGCGGGTCTTCACCGAGGTGCGCGAGGCCACCGGCGCGCCGGACTCCTGGACGACGGTCCCGGACTACCCGGAGAAGAGCCACGAGGACTTCACCACCGCGATCCCGATGGAGACGCTCAAGCGGATCTCGGACGCCTACGTCAGCTCGCCCGAGGGCTTCACGGTGCACCCGAAGGTGCTGCCGCAGCTGCAGAAGCGGGCCGCGGCCATGACCGAGGGCCCGATCGACTGGGGCGCAGGCGAGATCCTGGCCTTCGGCTCGCTGCTGATGGACGGCCGGCCCGTGCGGCTCGCCGGCCAGGACTCCCGCCGGGGCACCTTCGCCAGCCGGTTCGCCACGGTCATCGACCGGCACAACGCCGACGAGTGGACGCCGCTGTCGAACCTCTCGGAGGACCAGGCGCAGTTCTACGTCTACGACTCGCTGCTCTCGGAGTACGCCGCGCTCGGGTTCGAGTACGGCTACTCGGTGGCCCGTCCGGACGCCCTGGTCGCGTGGGAGGCGCAGTTCGGCGACTTCGTCAACGGCGCCCAGATCGTCATCGACGAGTTCATCACCGCCAGCGAGACCAAGTGGGGCCAGTCCTCCGGCGTCGTGCTGCTGCTGCCCCACGGCTACGAGGGCCAGGGCCCGGACCACTCCTCCGCGCGGATCGAGCGGTTCCTCACCATGGCCGCCGACGACGCGTTCGTGGTGGCCCAGCCCTCGACCCCGGCGAGCTACTTCCACCTGCTGCGCCGGCACACGCTCGGCGACGAGCACCGCCCGCTGATCGTGTTCACGCCGAAGTCGATGCTGCGTCGCAAGGAGGCGGCCTCCAAGCCCGGCGACTTCACCGAGGGCACCTTCCGGGCCGTGATCGGCGACGAGACCGTCGACCCGGGGTCCGTCGAGACGCTGGTGCTGTGCAGCGGGCGGATCACCTGGGACCTGATGGTGGAGCGCGGCAAGCAGCAGGGCGACTCCCCCAGCACCGCGATCGCGCGGATCGAGCGGCTCTACCCGCGTCCCTTGGCGGAGGTCGAGCGCGAGATCGAGCGCTACCCCAACCTCAAGGAGATCCGCTGGGTGCAGGACGAGCCCGCCAACATGGGCCCGGCGCCGCACCTGCAGCTCAACCTGTTCCCGGAGCTCGACCACGAGGTGAAGGTCGTCTCGCGGCCCGCGTCGAGCTCCCCCTCGGTGGGCCAGCACTCGCGGCACGTCGAGGAGCTCAAGGGGATCATGAGCGAGGCCTTCGCCGAGCGTCGGGCCGCGGCCGAGGAGAGCTACTGAGCCGTGTACTTCACCGACCGTGGCATCGAGGAGCTGGAGAAGCGGCGCGGTGAGGAGGAGGTGACCCTCGCCTGGGTCGCCGAGCGCCTGCAGGAGTTCACCGACGTGCACCCCGAGTTCGAGACGCCGGTGGAGCGGTTCGCCACCTGGCTGGCGCGGCTGGACGACCCCGAGGACGACTGACTGGCAGTTCTTTTGCTGCCTGCCATTTTCTGCCACACTGGGTCGCATGCCCCTGACCAGCGTCGCCGTGGTGGTCCCCCAGCGTCCCGGCTTCTTCGAGCTCGGCGTGGTGCACGAGGTCTTCGGGATGGACCGCACCGACGACGGCGTCCCCCCGATCGACTTCCGCACCTGCTCGGAGCGCCCGGGCGAGCCCATCGCGATGGACAACGGCCTCACCCTGACCACCTCGCACGGCCTGGCGGACGCCGACGGCGCCGACCTGGTCGTCGCGACCGCCTATGACTACGACGTGCCGCCGTCGGAGGAGGTGCTCGACGTCTTCCGACGGGCCCACGCGCGCGGGGCCCACGTGCTCTCGGTGTGCTCCGGGGCCTTCCTCCTCGGCGAGGCCGGTCTGCTCGACGGTCGCGCGTGCACCACCCACTGGAGGCACACCGGCGAGCTCGCGCGGCGCTTCCCCACGGCCGACGTGGACCCCGACGTGCTGTTCGTGGAGGACGACCGGGTGATCACCAGCGCGGGAACGGCCGCCGGGATCGACGCCTGCCTGCACCACGTGCGCCGCGAGCTCGGGGCCTCGGTGGCCAACCGGATCGCGCGGCGGATGGTGGTCCCGCCCCAGCGCGACGGCGGTCAGCGCCAGTTCATCGACCTCCCGGTGCCCGACTGCACCGCCGACAGCCTGGCGCCGCTGCTCACCTGGATGCGCGAGCACCTCGCCGAGGACCAGCCGGTGCGCCTGCTGGCCCGCCGCGTGGCGATGTCGGAGCGGACGTTCGCTCGCCGGTTCGCTGCGGAGACCGGCACCACGCCGGGCAAGTGGCTGCTCGCCCAGCGGCTCCACCACGCCCGGACGCTGCTGGAGACCAGCGACCTCCCGGTGGAGACGGTCGCGTCCCGCTGCGGGTTCGGCTCGGCCGCCCTGCTGCGCCACCACTTCGGCAGCCAGGTCGGCGTCTCACCGGCGGAGTACCGGCGCACGTTCCGAACCCCGGACGAGCGCGCCGGCTGACCCGGGCCGGCCCTAGGGTCGGCGCCATGGCCTATCCCCCGGCGCCGTGGCAGATGCACGGCCAGCTCTGGTTGTCGTTGTTCCGCGTGCACGAGGGTGACCACCCCGACCGCGACCCGGGGGTGTACGGCGTCGCGCTGGTCGACTACGAGCCGCCGAGCCCGCTGACCTACTCCGAGCTGCTCGTGGCCCGGCCGGTCAAGGCCTCGGGACGCCGCCGGGTCAACATCATCGACATCTGGGTCGACTCGGTGGACTCGCGCGACGGCGGCCGGGACCTCTGGGCGATCCCCAAGGACCTGTGCGAGTTCGAGCGGACCACCACGGGCGGCCGGGTGCAGCGCACCTCCTGGAGACCACGCTGGACGGCGTACCGGTCGCCTCGGCGCGTTTCACCGATGTCTCCGAGCTGGCGCCCCGCGCCCCGTTCAGTGGATCGACGTGGCAGCGCCGCGCCCACCCCGCGCCGAGCCAGGAGCGCGAGGTGGTCGCCCCGTTGCACGGCAGCGCGCGGGCGCTCCCCTGCCGTGCCTCGTGGGAGTTCCACGACGAAGGGCCGCTCGCCTGGCTGGCAGGCAAGCGGCCACTCGCGTCGGTGCGGATGCGCGACTTCTCACTGTCCTTCGGCTGAGCCCTCGACCGTCGGGAGGTCGACGTCGGCGGGCGACACCGCGTCGTACACGTCCTCGTGGTCCCGGCCCGCCCGCCGGGCGGCGTCGCGGATCTCGAAGACCTCGGTGGCGAAGCCACCGACCGTGCGGGCGATGTCGCTCACCGCGGTGGTCACGATCGTGGCCACCGACCCGACCGCTGGCTGGCGGCGGTGACGCCGTCCTGCAGCGCGTCCTTGCGGATCTCGGCCTTGCTGATCTTGTCGCGCATGGAGTCCAGTCTCGTCTCAAGGTCGCGCTCAGGCAGCCAGCGGCTGTGACGTGTCCGACTTCGGCTCCTTCGGTGCGCTGGAGCGACCCGGCAGGGCGAGCCGGCAGATCTTCCTGGCCACGCTGGAGAGCTGCTCGGTGCAGCGGCCCGGTGTTGTACTCCAGGCCGTAGCGCTCGCAGATCTCGCGGATCTCCGGCGCGATCTCGGGGTAGCGCTCGGCGGGCAGGTCCGGGAACAGGTGGTGCTCGATCTGGTGGGACAGGTTGCCGCTCAGGATGTGGAACAGCGGGCCGCCGGTGATGTTGGCCGAGCCGAGCACCTGGCGGTAGTACCAGTGCCCGCGCGACTCCTCGCCGTCCTGGTCGAGGCACTCCTCCTCGGTGAAGGTCTCCACCCCGGCCGGGAAGTGGCCGCAGAAGATGATGTTGAACGCCCAGACGTTGCGGACCAGGTTGGCGACCGCGTTGCCGGCGAGGGTGAGCGGGAACAGCGGCCCGGTCAGCGCCGGGAACAGCAGGTAGTCCTTGAGCGCCTGGCGCCGGACCTTGCGCATGATCCCCGCGTGGAGCGTCTTGTTCTCCGAGATCTTGCGCTTGCCGGCGACGATGTTCTCCACCTCGAGGTCGTGCAGGGCGACGCCCCACTCGAAGAACATCATCAGCAGGAACGCGTAGACCGGGTTGCCCAGGTAGTAGGGGTGCCACTTCTGGTCCTCGTCCATCCGCAGGATGCCGTAGCCGATGTCCCGGTCCTTGCCGAGGATGTTGGTGAAGGTGTGGTGGATGTAGTTGTGGGAGTACTTCCACTGCTCGCTCGGGCACACGTTGTCCCACTCGTACATGCGGGAGTTCAGCCCGGGGTCGCCCATCCAGTCGTACTGGCCGTGCATCACGTTGTGGCCGATCTCCATGTTGTCGAGGATCTTGGAGAGCGCACAGCGCGGCCACGGCCAGCGGCCATGCGGGCGGGAGGTACATCAGCGCGCGGCCGGCGACCTCGAGCTGGCGCTGCCGCTTGACGATGCCGCGGATGTAGGCGGCGTCCTCCTCGCCGAGCTCGCCGATGACGCGCTGGCGGATGGCGTCGATCTCCTCGCCGAACGCCTCGAGCTGCTCGGGGGTGAGCCTGGTCTTGTTCGTGCTCGTGCTGGTCTTGATCGTGGTGGTGCTCATGGGAGCTCCTTATCGAGAAGGACGGTTCAGAGGTCGACGACGCAGTCGCCGGCCGGGGTCGAGACGCAGATGCGGATCTCCTCGTCGGGCTGGGAGGACTCCTCGCCGGTCAGCACGTTGCGCACGGTGCCCTCGCGCTTGGGGGCGACGCAGGAGAAGCAGATGCCCATCCGGCAGCCGTACTCCGGGGTCAGGCCCGCCGCCTCGGCCTGCTCGAGGATCGGGGCGCCGGTGTTGGCGACGGTCACGCCGCTGCGGGCGAAGCTGATCTCGCCCTCGGCGCCGTCACCCGTGGGTGCGCCCGCGGTGGCGAGCTTGAAGAACTCGGTGCGCAGCCGCGGCGAACCGGCGTACGCCTCGGTGACCAGCTCCATCATCGGCGCCGGACCGCACGCCCAGGTGTCGGTGTCGCGGAAGCGCGGGACCAGTCGGGCCAGCGCCTCGGCGCTGAACACGTCGTCGCCGTAGCGCAGGTGGACGTCGATGCCGTTGTCCTGCCACTGGATGCGGCGCAGCTCCTCGGCGAAGATCTGGTCCTCCGGCGAGCGCGCGTAGTGCAGGAACGTCACCTTCCTGTTGGCGTGACCGTCGTAGCCGTCGCGCAGCAGGGTGCGGACCTGGGACATCACCGGGGTGATGCCGGACCCGCCGGAGATCATCAGCAGCCGGTTGTTGGTCGGCGTGGCCGGGCTCTCGGTGAGCGTGAACTCGCCCTGGGCCTGGCTCAGGTGCACGATCTGGCCCGGGCGGGCCTCCTCGACGAGGAACTTGCTCACGCGCTGCTGACCCTCGCGCTCGGGGTCGTGGGCGCGCACGGTGATCGAGAACGCCTCCCCCGGGTCGGACTCGGCCGAGGAGATCGAGAAGCACCGGGTGGTCCGGCGCGCTCCGTTGATCTCCACGCCGACCTGGACGTACTGGCCGGCACGGTGTCCGCGCCAGGTGCTGGTCGGCTGCAGGGTGATCGTGGCGACCGGGTGCGGACCGTCGGTCTCGCGGGTGACGTCGACGACGCGCGCCCGGACCTCGGTGGCGGCCCACATCGGGTTGACCTGCTCCAGGTAGCGGTCGACGCCGTGCGGGGAGGCCAACGCCGCCAGGGCACGGGAGCCGAGCACCCGCTCGGCCAGGGGCTGGAGAACCGGCATGTCGCGCCTCCTCCGAAGTTGAGTGAACATCTGTACACCAAAAAGCATGGTCGGTATGCGGGCGAGGGTCAAGCACACCCGGCGTGACGCCGACCACCCCGGAGCGGGCACCGGCTAGGTTGGCGGGATGACTCGGACCGTTTTCACCGGTGGGCTCGTGTACGACGGCACGCAGGGCCGTCCGACCGAGGGGGACGTCCTCGTCGAGGACGGCCGGATCCTCGAGGTCGGGACCGGCCTGGACGGCGACGTGGCCGTCGACTGCAGCGGGGGCTACGTCTCCCCCGGGTTCATGGACTGCCACGTCCACGTCACCCTCGACGCGCCCAGCCAGATGCAGATCCTGGAGACGCCGTTCAGCCTGCAGTTCTTCCAGGCCGCCGCCAACCTGCGCAAGACGCTCGACGTGGGCATCACCACCGTGCGCGACGCGGGCGGGGCCGACCTGGGCATCAAGGAGGCCGTGGACCGCGGGATGATCCCCGGCCCCCGCATGCAGATCTCGATCATCATGCTCAGCCAGACCGGTGGACACGGCGACGACTGGAACGTCTGCGGCGGCGACGCCCCCTTCTTCCTCCCCCACCCAGGTCGGCCCAGCGGTGTGGTCGACGGCGCCGACGAGGTGCGCCGCCGCGTCCGGGAGATCATCCGCGCAGGCGCCGACGTCATCAAGGTCGCCACGACCGGTGGCGTGCTCTCCCCGCGCGACGACCCCCGCCACGCGCACTTCCGCGACGCGGAGATCGCGGTGATGACCGAGGAGGCCACCGCGGCGGGCATCCACGTGATGGCCCACGCGCAGGGGGCCGGCGGGATCAAGGCGGCCCTACGGCACGGCGTACGTTCGATCGAGCACGGCATCTACCTCGACGACGAGGCGATCGACATGATGCTGCAGGCCGGGGCGTGGCTGGTCCCGACCCTGCACGCGCCCCGGGCGGTCATCGACGCCGCTGACGCAGGCCTGCCGATCCCGCAGTCGTCGGTGGACAAGGCCAAGGCCGTCGCCGAGTCCCACCGCGACAGCGTGCGCCGGGCCCACGAGGCGGGGGTCCGCATCGCGATGGGCACCGACTGCGGGGTGGGTGCCCACGGCACCAACCTGGAGGAGCTCGAGCTGATGACCGAGGCGGGCATGTCCGGCATCGACACGCTCCACGCCACCACGGGCTCGGCGGCCGAGCTGCTCGACGTCGCGGCCGACCGGGGCACGATCCGCCCGGGGCAGCGCGCCGACCTCGTGGTCGTCGACGGCGACCCCGCGGACGTCACCGGCCTGGCCGCACGCGTCCGCGGGGTCTATCTCGACGGCGTCGCGGTCGACCGCGTCACGGCGTGACCCCAGGACTGCCCACGGACCCACTGGACGAGCGGTGGGTGCACGATCGTTCACCAAGGGGTGGGACCCGCAGTACCCTCGACGGCATGGATGGCTCCCAGCGACGGCCCCGGGCGGCTGCGGGCACCCTCGACGGGCTGCCCGCCGAGTCCCGTGGCGAGCGCAAGGAGCGCACCCGGCGGGCCATCCTGGACGCCGCCCTCGAGCTCTGCGAGGACAGCAGCCTGGTGGCGCTCTCGCTGCGCCAGGTCGCCAAGGAGGTCGGCATCGTGCCGACCGCGTTCTACCGCCACTTCGCCTCGATCGAGGACCTCGGGCTGGCGCTGGTCGAGGAGTCCTTCGTGTCGCTGCGCGAGATGCTGCGCGACGTACGCCGCAGCGACCCCACCTACCAGAACATCATCGACAGCTCGGTGAAGGTGCTCGGCGAGCACGTGCGCACCCAGCGCGCCCACTTCGCCTTCATCGCCCGGGAGCGGGTCGCCGGCCCCCCAGCGGTCCGGGCGGCGATCCGGCACCAGATCGAGCTGGTGGAGCGGGAGCTGGCGGCCGACCTGGCCCGGCTCACCGACCCGGACTTCTGGTCGACCGAGGACCTGCAGGTGCTCTCCAACCTGATCGTCACCTCGATGGTCGGCACCGCCGAGGCGATGGTGAACGCCCGCCCGGGGCAGGAGCAGGCCATCGCCGAGCAGGCCCGGACCCAGCTGCGGATGCTGCTGGTCGGGGCCCTGCACTGGCGCTCGAGCCCTGAGGACGCGTAGCGCGAGGCCCAGCCCGGCGCCGTCAGGGCCGCTGGCGCATCCGCTCCATCTCGCGGCTGATGTCGCCCTCGGTGGGCTCCCGGCCGTAGGCGTCCCGGCCGGTCAGCCGACGGGCTCGACCGCGGGGGCGCCGGCCCGGTCGTCGCGCTCGGCGTGCGCCGGGGACTCCAGGCGGGCCGGCAGCCTCGTCGCGAGGACGAGCACCACCAGGCACAGCCCGGCCGCGACGGCGAACGCCCAGCGCATCCCCTGCAGCGTCGCCGGGCCCGAGGCCACGCCGGCCTCCATCAGCGCGCCGGCCCGGGCGGACATCACCGTCACGACCAGGGCGATGCCGAGGGCGCCGGCGACCTGCTGGGTGGTGCCGAGCAGCGAGCTGCCGTGGGAGTGCAGGTGCGGCGGCAGCGCGCCCAGCCCCATCGTGAAGAACGGCGTGAACAGCGCGGCGAGGCTGATCATCAGCACCACGTGCAGGCCGAGGACCTGCCAGGTCGGGGTGTTCGCCCCGAGCGTGACGAGCGCGGACGTGGCCGCGAGCAGCCCGACCGACCCCGGGGACGACCAGGACACGGGCGCCGCGGGCGTCGTACACCCGGCCGACACGGGGTCCGAGCAGCCCCATCGCCAGGCCGCCGGGCATCACGAGCAGGCCGGTGGCGAGCGGGCTCAGCCCACGGACGTTCTGCAGGTAGAGCTGGAGCAGGATCATCGAGCCCAGCATGGCCATGAAGGCGATCGCCATCGCGCCCAGCGAGATCGAGTAGACACGCAGCTTGAGCGTGCGCAGGTCGAGCAGCGGCCGGTCCTGGCGCTGCAGGACGAGCTGGCGCCCGACGAAGGCGACGACGCCGACGATCCCGAGCGCCAGCGCCGCCCACGTCGTGACGCGGCCACCGTGGGCGCCGATCTCGCTGAGGCCGTAGACGAGGCTGCCGAAGCCGACCGCCGCGACCACGACGCTCGCCCAGTCGACGCTGCCGGCGGCGGGCTCGCCCACGTTGCGCAGCCGACGCAGCCCCTGCGCGGTGATGGCGCCGGCGACCGGCAGCACGACCAGGAAGATCCAGCGCCACGACAGCGAGTGCAGGACCAGGCCGGAGACCGTCGGGCCGAGGGCCGGTGCCACCGAGATCGCCAGGGTCACGTTGCCCATCACGCGTCCCCGTCGAGGTGGGGGGTACGACGGCCATGATCGTGGTCATCAGCAGCGGCATCATCACCGCCGTGCCGCAGGCCTGGACCACCCGCGCCGCGAGCAGCACGGGGAACGCCCACGCGCACGCCGCGAGCAGCGTGCCCGCGCAGAAGACCCCCATCGCGAGCCCGAAGGCGAACCTCGTGGTCACGCGCTGCAGGAACCAGCCGGTGATCGGGATGACCACGGCCATCGTGAGCATGAACGCCGTCGAGAGCCACTGGGCGGCCGCGGCGTCGACCGAGAAGTCGGTCATCAGCCGCGGCATCGCGTTGATCATGATCGTCTCGTTGAGGATCACCACGAAGGTCGCGCCGACCAGCCAGCGCAGCACGGAGTAGTCGGGGGCACTGGCGTGCGGGACGTGGGCGGGGGCAGACACGGGAGACCTTCGTTCGGTGGGGAGCGGCTCAGCCTCTCGCCCCGGTCGGGGCGTCGGCAACTGGTTTGACCCGGCCCGCGGGCCGGAGTCATCGGTGGGTCGGCCGGTTCCCCGCCGCGGCGCGAGCGCTCAGGGCCCGGGGCTGACCGTCACGTCGGGGATGGTGGCGTCACGCGGCAGGTCGAGCACGTGCAGGATCGTGTCGGCGACGGTCTCGGGACGGATCCACTCGCTCTCGTCGTACTCCTTGCCCTCCTGGACGTGCACCCGCGCCTGCATCGGCGTCGCGGTGCGGCCCGGGTAGACGCTGGTGACCCGGACGCCGTGCTCGCGCTCCTCCGCGCGCAGCGCGTCGGCCAGGGCGCGCAGGCCGTGCTTGGACGCGGCGTACGCCGCCCACTCGGAGTTCGCGCGCAGGCCGGCCCCGGAGTTGACGAACACGACGGTGCCGCGGGCGGCCCGCAGCGCCGGCAGGGCGCAGCGGGTGAGCTCGGCGGGGGCGAGCAGGTTCACCTCGAGCTGGTCGCGCCACTGCCACGCGGGCAGCTCCGCGACCGGGCCGATGTCGACGACGCCGGCCGCGTGGACCACCGAGTCGAGCGCGTCGGGGAGCTCGAGCTCGGCCAGCGAGTCGACGTCGGAGAGGTCAGCGACGAGCAGGGTGGCGCCGGGGTAGCGCGACGACAGCTCGTCGGCGCGCTCCTGCGACCTGGCGACCAGGACCAGGTCCTCGCCGCGCGCGTGCAGGACGCCTGCGAGCACCGAGCCGATGCCCGAGCCGGCGCCGGTGAGCAGGTGGGTCCCCATCAGCGTGTGAAGACGATCTTGCCGAAGACGTCACCCTCGGCCATGGACGCGAAGCCGTCGCGCGCCTGGTCCATCGGGAGGGTCCGGTCGATGAGCGGACGGGTGCCGGTCGCGTCGAGCATCGTGACGAGGGAGGCGAGCTCGTCGGAGGTGCCCATCGTCGAGCCGATCACTCGCAGCTGCAGGAAGAAGATGCGGGTCAGCTCGGCGTCGTCGAGCTTCGGCCCGCTCGTGGTGCCGGAGACCACGATGGCGCCGCCGGGGCGCAGCGAGCGGATCGAGTGCGACCAGGTCGCGCGCCCGACGGTCTCCATCACCGCGTCGACCTTCACCGGAAGCCGCGCGCCGGACTCGAACACCTCGTGCGCGCCGATCTCCAGCGCCCGCTTGCGCTTGGCCTCGTCGCGGCTGGTCGCGAAGACCCGGAGGCCGCCCGCGCGGGCGAGGGTGATCAGCGCCGTGGCGACGCCGCCCCCGGCGCCCTGCACGAGCACCGTGTCCCCGGCCTTGAGGCCGCCTTGGGTGAACAGCATCCGGTAGGCGGTCAGCCACGCGGTCGGCAGGCAGGCCGCCTCCTCGAAGGAGAGCGACTCCGGCTTGGCGACGACGTTGCGGCGGGGCACGGCGACCTTGTCCGCGAACGTGCCCTGGTGGCGCTCGCTGAGCAGCGACCGCCGCGGGTCGAGGGTCTGGTCACCCGTCCAGGCCGGGTCGCTGATCACGGCGTGCACGACGACCTCGTTGCCGTCCTCGTCGAGGCCGGCGGCGTCGCAGCCGAGGATCATCGGCAGCGCCTCCTGCTTCAGGCCCACCCCGCGCAGCGACCAGATGTCGTGGTGGTTGAGCGAGGACGCCTTGACGGTGACGGTGGTCCAGCCGTCGGGCACCTCGGGCTCGGGGCGCTCACCGACCACGAGACCGTCCAGCGGGTTGTCGGAGGAGAAGCTTTCGGCGTACACGGCAAACATGGTCCCGACCCTAGCGGGACCCCACTTCCGCCGATCCGGTGGCGCAAAACGGACAGCGTTCTCGGCCCATCCCTGACGTTCCGGGGCGATGCTTCGCCCGAGAACGTCAGGTTTCCCCGGCTCACCGGGGAAACCTGCGCACCTACCGGCGCGCGACCCCGTCCCGGCGGGCCGCCTCCGCGACGGCCGCGGAGACCGCGGGAGCGACGCGGGGGTCGAACGGCGAGGGGATGATCAGGTCCTCGCTCGCCTCCTCGGCCACGATGCCGGCCAGGGCGTCGGCCGCGGCGAGCTTCATGCCCTCGGTGATGGCGGTGGCGCGGGCGTCGAAGGCACCGCGGAAGATGCCCGGGAACGCCAGCACGTTGTTGATCTGGTTGGGGAAGTCCGAGCGCCCCGTGGCCACCACGCGGGCGTGCCGGTGCGCGACCTCCGGGTGCACCTCGGGGATCGGGTTGGCCAGACCGAAGATGATCGCGTCGTCGGCCATCGTGGAGACGACCTCCTCGTCCACCGTGCCGCCGGAGACGCCGATGAAGACGTCCGCGCCCTCCATCACGTCGGCCAGGCTCCCCCGGCGTCCGGTGACGTCGGCGGTGACCTCGGCGAGCGCCTGCTTGGAGACGTTCAGGTGGCCCCGGCCCGAGCGCAGCACGCCGGCCCGGTCCACGACCGCGACGTCCTTGAGGCCGGCGGCCAGCAGGATGCGGGTGACCGCCACCCCGGCAGCGCCGGCGCCGGAGACGACCACGCGGGTGGTCTCCATCAGCCGGTCGGTCAGGCGCAGCGCGTTCTCCAGCGCGGCCAGGACGACGACCGCGGTGCCGTGCTGGTCGTCGTGGAGGACCGGGATGTCGAGGGCCTGCTTGAGCCGGTCCTCGATCTCGAAGCAGCGGGGCGCGGAGATGTCCTCGAGGTTGATGCCGCCGAAGCTCGGGGCCAGCCGGGTCACGGTGTCGACGATCTCGTCCACGTCGGTGGTGTCGAGGCAGATCGGCACGGCGTCGACATTGCCGAACTGCTTGAACAGCACCGCCTTGCCCTCCATCACCGGCATCGCGGCCTTCGGCCCGATGTCGCCGAGGCCCAGCACCGCGGTGCCGTCGGTGACGACCGCGACGGTGTTGGACACCCAGGTGTAGTCGTCGACGAGCCCCGGCTCCTCGGCGATCGCCTCGCACACCCGCGCCACACCGGGGGTGTAGGCGAGGGAGAGCTCCTCGGGGCCGTTGATGGCCACCCGGGAGGCGATCTCCATCTTGCCGCCGGCGTGCAGCGCGAAGACGGGATCCTGGGCGCGGGGGTTCTCCAGATCTGGCATTGGCTCCGATGCAACCATGAATGGACATCCTTGGGCAGGTGGGGATCGACGGGAGGTGCTGGCGGTTCGACGCGGCGCCGTGGTGAGGCCGCGGATCTCGCATCGCACGGTGGGGGGTGACCCGGTGCCCATGGTCGCACAGCGCGTCACCCCGGCGGCCCCCCGAGCAGGCGATGTGAACTATCCCTCACCGGCGTACGGCGGCCCCGGCAGCCGGCCGGGTCGGGGCCACAGGCGCGCCACCACGACCGCGAGCACGCCGTCCTCGGCGACCGGACCCGCCGACCAGGAGTCGCGGCCCTCCAGCGCGTTGTCGCGGCTGACCCACCAGCCGTGGTCGTCGTGGTGGTCGAGGCGCTTGACCGCCACGACGCCGTCGGCGAAGCGGACCACCGCCAGGCGACCCGGTCGCGGCGCCGCGCCGTGGAGGACGAGCAGGCGGTCGCCGTCGCGCAGGGTCGGGGTCATCGACCGGCCGCGGACCAGCGCCATCCCCAGCGCCCGCATGCTGGCCACCTCCTGCACCTCTTGTTCCCCGGGTCGGGACCGGGAGTAGTGTCGCAAGCCAGGCGCCGGAAGCCACGAGGCGCCCACGACTGTCACGTCTCGCGAGAGGAACACGGATGCTGAAGAACAAGCTGTTCGCCCCCACGATCGAGGTCTCGGCCCACTGCGACCTGCCGTGCGGCGTCTACGACCCCGCCCAGGCGCGCATCGAGGCGGAGTCGGTGAAGATGATCATCCAGAAGGTCGCCGACAACGACGACCCGGACTTCCGCACCCGCGCGATCATGATCAAGGAGCAGCGCTCCGAGCTGGTCAAGCACCACCTCTGGGTGCTCTGGACCGACTACTTCAAGCCCCCGCACTTCGAGAAGTACCCGCAGCTGCACCAGCTGGTGAACGAGGCCACCAAGCTGGCCGGCGCCACCGGCACCAAGGGTGAGCTCGACGCCGGCAAGGCCGACGAGCTGCTCGCCAAGATCGACGAGATCGCCGAGATCTTCTGGGAGACCAAGAAGGCCTGATCCCAGGAGAGCGGCGCGCGAGCGCCCGCGCATCCCGACCCCCGCGCCGTCTCGGCGCGGGGGTCGCTGCGTCTGCGGGGAGCGAGGGCTCGCCGGGGCGTGCCCGTTGTGGGATGAAACGGGACGACCGTGCTGCCCCGCGCCGCGACGATCGGCACTAGGGTGGGCCCCACCGACCCCACCTTCCTCAAGGACACCACGTGAGCTCCAGTCCCGACGTCGAGCTTCGTCTCCCCGCCGAGAGCGCCTATGTCGCCGTCCTGCGCATGACCACCGCCGGCCTCGCCGCGCGGCTCGACTTCACCCTCGACGACATCGAGGATCTCCGGATGGCCGTGGGCGAGGCGTGCGCGCTCGTGCTCGAGCACGCCGACCCGGGCGGCGACCTCTACGCCCACTACGACCTCAGCGACGGGTCCATCCGGGTGTCGGTCTCCGCGGACTCCTCGCAGGGCAACGACCCCGACCAGGACAGCTTCGGCTGGCAGGTGCTCACCGCCCTGACCAGCGACGTCAGCACCAGCCAGGAAGGTCGCCAGCGCTGGGTCTCCTTCACGGTGCGCTCGAGCATCGCGGCGTGACCGTGGCCGATCGCGCCCCCGACTCCACCGGCGAGCCCGTCGTCAATCCGCTGGCCGACCCCCTCGAGCCGGTGGCCGATCCGCTGACCGACGCGGCGATCCCGTCCGATGGCCCGTCCGATGGCCCGTCCGATGGTGCGTCGGAGGGTCTTGTCGGGAGCGTGCCCGTCGACCCGGTCGTCGCCAGCGCCGAGGACGCGCCGGCGCCGGCACACCCCCGGCGTGCGCCCTCGAGCCGCCAGGCCTCGACCCGCGAGCAGAGCCACGCCCTGTTCGTCGAGCTGGTCGACGCGGCCACCCCCGAGGCCCGTCGCCTCGAGTGCCGCGAGGAGCTGGTGCGGCTGCACCTCCCGCTCGTGGACCACTGCGCCCGCCGGTTCATGAACCGCGGCGAGCCCTTCGACGACCTCGTCCAGGTCGGCACCATCGGCCTGATCAAGTCGGTGGACCGCTTCGACACCGGTCGCGGCGTGGAGTTCTCGACGTACGCCACCCCGACGATCCTCGGCGAGATCAAGCGCTACTTCCGCGACAAGGGCTGGGCGATCCGCGTGCCCCGGCGCCTGCAGGAGCTGCGGATGTCGATCAGCGCGGTGACCGGCGACATGTCCCAGGACCTCGGCCGTTCCCCCACGCCACGCGAGATCGCGGAGCGGCTCGGCGTCAGCGTCGAGGAGGTGATGGAGGGCATCGAGTCCGCCAACGCCTACTCCACGCTGTCCCTGGACGCCGGCGACAGCGGCGAGGAGGGGGGCGGCAACAGCATGCTCGACACCCTGGGGATGGACGACGAGGCGCTGGCCCACGTCGAGATCCGTGAGTCGATCAAGCCGCTGATCGAGCAGCTGCCGCCGCGCGAGAAGCGCATCCTGCTGCTGCGGTTCTTCCGCGGCATGACCCAGTCGCAGATCGCCGAGGAGATCGGGGTCTCGCAGATGCACGTCTCCCGCCTCCTCAACCGCACCCTGTCCGAGCTGCGCTCCTCGCTGAGCGAGGTCGGGTAGTCCCGGCCGGCAGGCGCGGCGGCTCCTCAGCGTCGCGTCAGCGCCGGTGGGCGGCCCGCTCGAGCGCGTCGACCGAGCGCGGGTGCAGCAACCCGGCCAGCACCACGGCGGCCACGGCCGCCAGCACGATGGCCACCGGCAGCGTCTCGCCGCTGCGGAAGTTCCAGGCCAGCCCGAGCCACACCAGCTGGGCCAGCAGCACGGGCCCGCGGGCCCAGGGCCGCACCCGGTTCATGCCCCAGGCACACAGCATCAGCCCGGCGCCGTAGAGCAGGAAGAACAGCGTCGTGGTCAGGCCCATCACCAGGCGGTCGCTGTCGAGGTCGAGCGCCTCGGTGAGGCCGAACAGGACGGTGAGCAGGCCCTCGACGAAGGTCAGCCCGGCGGCCGCCACCAGGGGCGCGGGAGCGCCGTGCCGGGAGTACGGCGACCCGCCCTCGGGGTCCGGGTCGGGCGCCTCTCCGGCGGGGGTTCTGCGCGCGTGGGTCACGACGCGAGCCCAAAACTGCCATTTGTGACCAAGACGACCTCTCGTTGCCCTTGTCTTCGGGGCCCGGAGTTGCAACGATCAAACGGTTGCGCTGCAGCAGGACCTGATGTGCGCGACACCCCATCATCCCCCGGCGCCCCCACCACACGGACGTCGGGTCCATGACGTGAAACGCGTTCACTAGCAAGTACGGAGGGTGCCCTGCCATGGATTGGCGACACCGTTCCGCGTGCCTCGACGAGGACCCGGAATTGTTCTTCCCGATCGGCAACACCGGTCCCGCGATCATGCAGATCGAGGAGGCCAAGCAGGTGTGCCGGCGCTGCGACGTGCGCGAGCAGTGCCTCGCCTGGGCGCTCGAGGCGGGACAGGATCACGGTGTCTGGGGCGGCCTCGGCGAGGACGAGCGGCGGGCGCTGAAGCGCCGCAACGCCCGCGCCCGCGTCAAGACCGCCTGAGCCTTCCGCTCCGGCCGACCCGCCTCACCGCGACAGCCCCACGACGTCCGGGACCTGCACGACCACTCGCGTCCCGGGGCCGTCGGTACGCCGCTCCACTCTGATCGTGCCGCCGAGCTCGCCCACCAGCGTGCTGACGATCGAGAGCCCCAGGCTGGTCGCCTGCTCGACGGCGAACCCCGCGGGCAGTCCCACCCCGTCGTCCTCGACGACCAGGCGCAGCCCGACCCCTTCGCGGGAGCACCCGATCTCGATCGACCCGCCCCGCTCCTCGTCGAACGCGTGCTCGACGGCGTTCTGGACGAGCTCGGTGAACACCATCGCGAGCGGGGTGGCGGCGTCGGAGCTGATCGCCCCCAGCGACCCGGTGCGCCGGGTGCGGATCGGGGCGCCGTGTGCGCCCACGTCGGTCACCAGCCGGGTCAGCCGGTCGGTCACCTCGTCGAAGTCGACGGTCTCGTCGAAGGCCTGGCTCAGCGTCTCGTGGACGACCGCGATCGCCCCGACCCGGCGTACGGCCTCCTCGAGCGCCACCTGCCCCTCGGGCACCTCGATGCGGCGCGCCTGGAGCCGCAGCAGCGCCGCGACGGTCTGCAGGTTGTTCTTCACCCGGTGGTGGATCTCGCGGATCGTGGCGTCCTTGGTGACCAGCTCCCGGTCACGCCGGCGCAGGTCGGTCACGTCCCGCAGCAGCACCAGCGCACCGGTGTGCTCCCCCTCGGGCCGCAGCGGGATCGCCCGCAGGATCACGGTGGCCTGCGCGTTGCCGAGCTCGGTGTCGCGCGGCTGGCGCCCCCCGAGGACGGCGCTGATCGTCTCCTCGTCGGGGCGCAGCACGGGCGGGACCAGCTCCCGGGTCAGGCCGGCCAGTGACTTGCCGCTGAGGTCGCCGGTGAGCCCGAGCTTGCGGTAGACCGACAGGGCGTTGGGGCTGGCGTAGGCGACCCGTCCCGCGGCGTCGACCCGGATGAACCCGTCGCCCACCCGCGGGCTGTCCGCGTGGTCGGAGCGCTGTCCCACGAACGGGAAGTGGCCGTGGGCGATCATCTGCGAGAGCTCGCTGGCCGTCTGGAGGTAGGACAGCTCGAGCCGGCTCGGCGTACGGACCCCCTGGAGGTTGGTGTTGCGCGCCACGACCGCAATCACCCGATCCCCGCGCCGCACCGGGATCGCCTCCACGCGGACCGGCACGTCGTCGCGCCACTCCGGGTCGCCCTCGCGCGCGATCCGGCCCTGGCGCAGCGCGACGTCGAGGAGCGGCCGTCGGCCGTGCTCGACGAAGCTGCCCACGATGTCGTCGACGTACGCCGTCGGACCGGTCGTCGGCCGCATCTGGGCGCCCGCCCAGTAGCCGGTCCTCTCGCGGTCGGGCAGCCACAGGACCAGGTCGGCGAAGCTGAGGTCGGCGATGATCTGCCAGTCTGCGAGCAGCAGCGAGAGCCACTCGACGTCCTCGGTCGCGAGATCGGTGTGGGCGCGGGCGAGCACCTGCAGCGACGGCACGCCGACAGCCTAGGAGACTGCTGCACACCCCCACGGGGCACGGGCTAACCTCGCCGCATGACACAGGCTCCCGAGCAACCCGACCAGACGGGCGCGCAGCCCACGAGCGCCGCGGCCGGGGACGACGCCGCCGTCGAGGCCCACTCCGGCCAGCACGCCGTCGCCGTGGCCCGGGCCCACGGCGTGGAGACGATGTTCACGCTCTCGGGCGCCCACGTCTTCCCGATGTACGACGGAGCGGTGACCGCCGACCCGCCGATGCGCATCCTCGACGTGCGTCACGAGCAGACCGCCGCGTTCGCGGCCGAGGCGATGGGCAAGCTCACCCGCAAGCCGGGCCTGGCGGTGCTCACGGCCGGACCGGGCGTCACCAACGGTGTCAGCGCCGTCGCCCAGGCGCAGTACAGCGGCTCCCCGCTCGTGGTCGTCGGCGGCCGCGCCCCGGCCAACCGCTGGGGCATGGGGTCGCTGCAGGAGATGGACCACCCGCCGATCCTGGCGCCGGTCGCCAAGCTCGCCCGCACCCTGCACACCGCCGGCGAGGTGGCCGAGGGGATGCACGAGGCGTTCACCGTGGCCGGCTCCTCCCACCGGGGCCCGGTCTTCGTCGACGTGCCCATGGACGAGTTCTTCAACGTGGCGACGACCGCGCGACCGACGGTGGGTGCACCCTCGCGGACCGAGCCCGACGGCGACGCGATCGCCGAGATCGCCGAGCTGCTCGGACAGGCCCGCCACCCGGTGCTGATCCTCGGCACCGACGTGTGGGCCGACGGGGCCGAGGAGGCCGCGCTCCGCCTGGTCGAGGAGGCCGGCCTCCCCACGATCACCAACGGCATGGGCCGCGGCGTGGTCCCCGGCGGCCACCGGCTGCTGGTCACCAAGGCCCGCGGGGCGGCGCTCGGTGGCGCCGACCTCGTCGTCGTCGTCGGCACCCCGCTGGACTTCCGCCTGGGCTACGGCGTCTTCGGCGGGAAGGACGGGGCGACCCCGGCGCGTGTCGTGCACCTGGCCGACTCCCCCGGGCAGGTCTCCCAGCACGCCGACCTCGCCGGCGAGGCCTCCGGCGACCTCACCCTGGTGCTCGACGGGCTCCGCGAGGCCGTGTCCGGGCTCGTGCGACGTCCCGACTGGTCGGCCTGGGTGAACCACCTGCACGACATCGTCCGCGAGGCCACCGCCCGTGACGCCGAGCTGCTCGGGGCCACCGCGGAGCTGATCCACCCGGCGCGCATCTACGGCGAGCTGGTGCCGCGGCTCGAGGACGACGCCGTCGTCATCGGCGACGGTGGTGACTTCGTCTCCTTCGCCGGCAAGTTCGTCGAGCCCAAGCGGCCCGGTGGCTGGCTCGACCCCGGTCCGTACGGGTGCCTGGGCGCGGGGCTCGGCGCCGCGATCGCCGCCCGGGTGGCACGTCCCTCCTCGCAGGTCGTGCTGCTGCTCGGGGACGGGGCCGCCGGCATGTCCCTGATGGACGTGGACACGCTGGTCCGGCACAACCTGCCCGTAGTGATGATCTGCGGCAACAACAGCGCCTGGGGCCTGGAGAAGCAGCCGATGCAGATGCTCTACGGCTACGACGTCGCCGCGGACCTCGCGCCGCACACCCGCTACGACGAGGTGGTCCGGGCGCTGGGCGGGGGCGGCGAGACCGTGACCGACCCGGCGGAGATCGGCGCCGCCATCGATCGCGCGTTCGCCTCCGGCGTCCCCTACCTGGTCAACGTGATGACCGACGTCAACGCGGCGTACCCGCGCAACACCTTTGGCATCTGAGCAGCGATCCGGGCGCGCCGGCTGGGAGGTGGGCCAGGTCCTCCCCGACGAGTTCGGCGCGGTCAGCGAGCTGACCCTGCAGGCCTACGTCCTGGAGGGCTTCGTCGAGCCCGACGACTCCTACACCGAGGAGCTCGCCGACACCCGCCGGCGGGCGCGCGAGGCGGAGGTGTGGGTCGCCCGCGAGGACGGCCGGCTGCTCGGCGCGGTGACGCTGTGCCCGCTCGGGTCGGCGTACCGCGAGATCGCGCGCGACGACGAGCTGGAGTTCCGGATGCTCGCGGTCAGCGGCGAGGCGCGCGGGCGTGGGGTCGGCAGGGCCCTGGTCGAGCTCAGCGTCGCCCGCGCCCGCGAGCTGGGGTACGCCGGCGTCCGGATGTCCTCGATGGACCGGATGGTCACCGCGCACCGGCTCTACGAGCGGCTCGGTTTCGTCCGGGTGCCCGAGGACGACTGGGAGCCGGTCCCCGACGTACGCCTGCTCGCCTACGCGCTCACCCTCGACGGGACGGACGAGGACTCCACCGGCGAGTGAACGGGCGTCCTCAGGAGCCGACGCGCGACATGAACCGCTCGGCGTCGACGACCACGCGGGTGACCTCGCCCGCGCCGACCAGGGTCCCGTCCTGCCGGGCCGCCACGGTGAACCGGGCCAGGCGGCCGTCGACGTGGACCAGGCTGGCCATCACCTCGAGGGCGGCCCCCACCGCGGACGGCGCGAGGTGCTCCACGGAGACCCGGGTGCCGACGCTGGTCTGGCCCTCGGCGAGCGCCGGCTCCAGCGCCGCGCAGGTGGCGGCCTCGCACCACGCCAGCAGGCGCGGGGTGCCGAGCACGGGCAGGCTGCCCGAGCCCACCGCGGCGGCGGTGTCCTCCTCGCCGACGGTGCGGTCGAGGGTGGCGGTCAGCCCCGGCTCGAGGCGGCCGGCGCTCACCGGGTGCTCCGGGGTGCGCGGCGGGGCCTGGGACGGTGCGTCTGTGGGGGCATGGACCCATCCAAGCACCGCGCGAGCCCCCGGACCGTGGTGGTCCGAGGGCTCGTGGGGACGGCTGAGCGCGTCGGCTCGCCGGGACCTGAGCAGGGCTCAGGCGTTGGGGCGCTTGCCGTGGTTCGCGCCCTTCTTCTTGCGAGCGCGACGCTTGCGACCGGTCTTACCCATGTGGTCCTCCTGAGTCATCGCTCCGGGAGTCTCCCTCGGAGCCGCCGACCATCCTCCCAGCACGAGGCGGCATCACGAAATCGCGGCCGCCTCGCGAGAGCTCAGTCCCGGCCGGAGATCTCGATCTGCACCTGGCGGATCGAGAGCTGGACCCGCTGGCGCAGGCCCTCGGGCGCCTTCTCCGAGCACGACCTGGCGACCAGCGTCTTCACGGTGCGCTCGAGGTCGTAGCGGGCCAGGCACGGCCCGCACTCGTCGAGGTGCTGCTGGATCTCGGTGCAGTCGGCCTGCTCGAGCTCGTTGTCGATGAACGAGAAGACCCGACTCAGCACGGCCGAGCAGTCGACGTCGTGTGCGTGGGGGGAGGACTGGTCGTGGGCCATCACGAGGCACCCTTCGTCCGGGCGGAGGCTGCTCCGCTGGGGAGCAGGTCGTTCTCGCGGACGTAGTCGCTGAGCATCTCGCGCAGCTGACGGCGTCCGCGGTGGAGGCGCGACATCACGGTGCCGATCGGCGTCTCCATGATCTCGGCGATCTCCTTGTAGGGGAAGCCTTCGACGTCGGCGAGGTAGACGGCGAGCCGGAAGTCCTCGGGGAGCCGCTGCAGCGCGTCCTTGACGTCGGAGTCGGGCAGGTGCTCCAGCGCCTCCATCTCCGCCGACTTCAGGCCACTGGAGGAGTGCGACTCCGCGCGCGCCAGCTGCCAGTCCTCGACGTCCTCGGCCATCGACTGCTGCGGCTGGCGCTGCTTCTTGCGGTAGGTGTTGATGAAGGTGTTGGTCAGGATGCGGTAGAGCCACGCCTTGAGGTTGGTGCCCGGCCGGAACTGGTGGAACGAGCCGTAGGCCTTGGCGAACGTCTCCTGCACGAGGTCCTCGGCGTCGGCCGGGTTGCGCGTCATCCGCATCGCCGCGGAGTACAGCTGGTCGAGGAACGGCAGCGCGTCCTGCTCGAAGCGTGCGGCGCGCTCGGCCTCGCTCTCGTTGGCGGGATCGATGTCGGCGGGATCCACCGCGACGACGTCGACGGCATCGGAGTTGTCAGTCATCGTTTCCCAGACTACCGAAGAGCCCCCTGAGGCGGGCCGGTCGAGCGTGGCGAGCACTGGTGATCCCTTCGAGGTCGGTGACGGTCTATCCGCACCAACGCCGGCTCAGCCCGTTCGATTCCCGGCGATCTCGCGCACCACCCACTCCAGCGTCGCCTCGAGGACGACGGCGAGGGCCTCGGCCTGGCTCACCGGCGCGGACTTGGGCACCTTCATCGAGTGGTCGGCCGAGGGCACCACGGCCAGGTCGACGGAGTCAGGGAACTCCTCCGGGGTGCCGAAGGGGTCCCTCTCCCCCTGGATCACCAGCGTGCGGACGCGGGCGTGCTGCAGCTCGGGGAGCCGGGACTTCTCCGGGCGCCCGGGCGGGTGCAGGGGGAAGGAGAGCGCGAGCACGCCGCGTGCGCCGGCGCTCCTCGCGATCCGGCAGGCCGACCGGGCGCCGGCGCTGCGGCCGCCCACCACGAGCGGGCTGCGCAGGCGCATGCCGTCGAGCACGGCGGTGTAGCACTCGTCGATGATCGCGGGGGCGGGCGCCAGCTTCTTGCCGGCGACCCGCCAGGGCATCTCCACCAGGACGACCGAGACGTCCTGCTGGGGAAGCGTGCGCGCGAGCCGGAGCAGGTCGGGGGCGTCGATGCCGCCCCCGGCGCCGTGGGTGAGCACCAGCGTCGCGATCGGCCGCTTGGCCCTCCGGACGACCAGGCGGGCCTCGCCGCGTGGGGTGGGCACCATGCGCTCGGTCGGCATCAGTCCTCGTCCTCCAGCGCCAGCGGCTCGACGAGGTCGGGGCCGTTGTTGCGGACGTTGGAGACGGCCGTCGAGACGGGGTAGGCCTCGAGCAGCCCGGGCGTCGCCGGCACGAGCAGCCCGAGCAGGTCGTCCCTGGACCGCGGACGAGGGTCGAGCCAGGCGTCGTACCGCTCGCGGCTGAGCATCAACGGCATCCGGTCGTGGATGCGCCCGACCGCGTCCTCGGCCGTCGTGGTCAGCACCGTGCACGTCCACCGGAACCGGTCGGGGTCGTCGTCGGCCTTGTCGGGGTCGCGCCAGATCTCGTAGAGCCCGGCCATCGCGAGCACCCCGCCGTCCTTGGGCCGGATGAAGTAGGGCTGCTTGCGGGGGCGGCCGGCCTTGGTCTTCTCCTCGGTGGGGTACCACTCGTAGAAGCCGTCGGCGGGCAGGATCGCCCGTCGCCGCTCGAAGGCTCGGCGGTAGGCCGGCTTCTCGGCCACCGTCTCCATCCGCGCGTTGATCATCCGGTTGCCCACCGAGGGGTCCTTGGCCCAGAACGGCACCAGCCCCCAGGTGAGCACCCGCAGCTGGCGCTCGGGGCGGACCTCGGTGTCGTCCTCCCCCGCTGGGCGCTCCACGACCGCGTAGACCTCCTTGGTCGGCGCGACGTTCCAGTCGGGGGCGATCTGCGGGAGCTCGGGACTGCGGATGTCGAACTCCTCGACGAGGTCCTCCGGCTTCCGGCTCGAGGCGTAGCGACCGCACATGGCGCACAGGCTAGTGCCGCCGACCGACGGCCCACACCCCCGCGAACGCGGCCGGGCCCGTGCGGGCGGGTTCTCAGCCCCGCGCGACCTCGTCGAGGAGCAGGGCGGCGGCGGTGTCGCTCGCCGGCAGCCCCTCGATCCAGACCCGCGGCCGCTCCGCGGGGACGAGGTCCTCGAGCAGCTCCCGCAGGTGGCCGACCCTGCGGCCCAGCAGGTCCCCGCGCTCGGCCAGCACGACGAGACGACGCGGCGCCGCCTGGCAGACCGTCTCACCCCCCGGGAACACCGCCCGGACGTTGCGGACGAGGCGGACCAGCCGCAGCACCGGGGCGAACGGGTCGTCGGCAGCGGGACCCGGCACCGCGGGAGATCCGGGCAAGGGGAGGTCGAGGACCACCAGCGCGTGGCTGGTGGCCATCGACTCCCCCCCTTGCTCGGCACCGCGAGAGACCTCTGCCAGCCGGGCCCGCAGGTGCGCGAGACTGGCCAGCCCCGTGAGGGGGTCCTCGCACGAGAGCTGGTGGAGGTACCCGAGCGTCTCCTCGCTCCATGCCTCGCACAACGCGCGCAGAGCCCGGAAGTCGGGCTCCCCTCCCTGAACGCGTGCGTAGGTGGCCCTGAGCCCGTCCAGTGCCGCACCCAGGTCGGCACCGTCCCTGGCCCACTGTCGGCCCACCACCGCGCACGCGGCGCTCACGTCCTGCCCGGCACCCAGGCGCTCGCCCACGGCCTCGAACCGTGCGGGCATCGCTGCCTGCACGGTCGAAGACGTCGCGGAGCCCGGGGGCACCACGGCCTGCGCACCTCTGCGAACCCGTGTCGCAAAGAGGCCCATGCCACTCTCCATCTCTCGTCCTGAGTCCGGGCCCTCCACGTCCCGGCCTCGTCCCAGAAACGGGTGACGACGGGTTCCATGACGCCGGAAACCGAATAAACTCAAAGATCTCCTCATCTCCGGCAGAAGGCAGCCACGCCCATGGGCTCGACCGATGCGCACTCGTCCGCCCCGGACGACGGCGCGCCGAACGCTGCCGGGTCCGCCGATCCGGGGCTGACCGATCCCGAGCTCATCTCCCGCGTCCGCGACGGCGACGTGGCGGCGTACGGCGAGCTCTTCTCCCGTCACCTCGACGCGGCCACCCGGCTGGCGCGACTGCTGGTGAACGGCCCGGACGCCGACGACCTCGTCAGCGAGGCGTTCGTGAAGGTGCTCAACGTGCTGCTCGGCGGAGGCGGCCCCGACGTCGCGTTCCGCGCCTACCTGCTCACCGCCGTACGCCGCCTGCACGTCGACAAGGTGCGCAGCGCCCGGCGCACGACGACCACCGACGACCTCACCCCCTACGACAGCGGGGTGCCGTTCACCGACACCGCCGTGGCCGGGTTCGAGGGCGGCGCGGCCGCGAAGGCGTTCGCGTCGCTGCCGGAGCGGTGGCAGATGGTGCTGTGGCACCTCGAGGTCGAGAACCAGAAGCCCGCCGAGATCGCCCCCCTGCTGGGGATGAGTCCCAACTCGGTCTCCGCCCTGGCCTACCGGGCCCGGGAGGGCCTGCGCCAGGCGTTCCTGACCATGCACAGCGGTGACCTCGTCAGCGAGGACTGCCGCGCGACCAACGACCTCCTCGGCGCCTACGTGCGCGGCGCCCTCTCGCGACGCGACACGGGCAGGGTGGTGACCCACCTCGACCACTGCCGCCGCTGCACCGCGGTCTACCTCGAGCTCTCCGAGGTCAACTCCTCGCTGGCGGGACTGCTGGCTCCTGCCCTGCTCGGCACGGCGGCCGCGGCCTACGTCGGCGGCGGGACGGCCGGGGTGTCCGGTCTGGGGGCGTCGGTCCTCGCCCTGCTCGGCCGGGGCAAGGAGGCCACGCTCGGGCACCTGTCGGTCGGCGCCACCACGGCGGTGGTCGCAGCCGGCGGCCTCGTCGCCGCCACCGTGGTCACGGTGGTCACGCGGGGACCGCACGAGGCCCCGAGCGCGGCGCCGCCTGCGGAGGAGGCGGGGACCGTGGCCCACACCGTGGCGGAGATCCCCGCCCACGGACTGCTGGAGGAGTCGCAGCGACGTGCCCGCGCCGCCGCCGTCCCCGACAGCGTCCCGCCCGTGGGACCGGGCGGCCTGGCGACTCCCGACCTGTCGATCCCGGTCCGGCCGTCCGGCGAGCCCGGCGTCGCGTCGCTGCCCGACCGGGCTCCCGAGGGACCGGCGCAGGCCCGCGAGGCGACCGGCGTTGCCGACAGGCCGGCCACCACCGGCAGCTCCCCCGGGGCCCGCCCGACGGAGGCGCCGCCCGGGACCAGCCCGCGGGACGACTCCACACCGGAGCCCCCCGGGACGCAGGAGCCCGAGGCCGCCACGCCCGCGCGCCCCGACGCGCCCGCGAAGCCCAGCAAGCCTGCCAAGCCCGCGAAGCCTGCGAAGCCGAGCAAGCCCGCGAAGCCGGCCAAACCCGCCAAGCCCGCGAAGCCCGACCACGCCAAGGGGCATGACAGCCCCGGCAAGGAGCACGGCAAGGGGCACGAGAAGGGCAAGGGCAAGGGCCACCAGAAGGGTCACGGCCACGGCTGACGGCGGCGACGCGACCGGACGTCGCCCGTGGCCACCCACGAGGTCGGGCCGCGCACTGGTTGAGCCCTCGCGCATCGGGTAAGGATGGAGCCATGACAGCCACCCGACTGATCGCCCGTCCCCTTCTCGCCTCCACCTTCATCGTGGGTGGCGTGAACGCCCTCAAGAACGCCCCGGCGCTGGCCACCGCCGCCAAGCCGGTCGTCGACCGCCTGCGGCCGACGCTCGAGAAGGCGGTGCCCCAGGTGCCGATCCCCGAGGACACGGTGACGCTGGTCCGCATCAACGCCGCGGCCCAGATCCTCGCGGCGGCGGCCCTGGCCCGCGGGCGTGCGCCCCGGCTGTCGAGCACCGTGCTGGCGGCCTCGCTGATCCCCACCACGGCGGCCGGCCACCAGTTCTGGAACGAGTCCGACCCCCAGACCAAGGCACAGCAGCGACTGCACTTCTTCAAGAACCTCTCCGTGCTCGGCGGGCTGATGCTGGCCGCCGTCGACACCGAGGGCCGCCCGGGTGTCGCGTGGCGCGCGAAGAACGCCGCGAGCGACGTACGCCGCGAGGCCAAGCACCTCAGCCGGGAGGCCAAGCTCGAGGCCAAGCTCGCCGGGAAGCGCGCCGGCCTCTAGCCTCGGGGCGTGGCCACCCCCAGCACCGCAGCGCTCTGGCCGGCGCCCCACGCACGCGTCCCCGTCGACGCGCGCGTGGAGCTGCCAGGTTCGAAGTCGCTGACCAACCGCGCGCTGGTGCTGGCCGCGCTGTCCGACGGCCCCTCCCGCATCCGGCGCGCCCTGCGCTCGCGCGACACCGAGCTGATGGCCGCCGCGCTGACGGCGCTCGGCTCGCACGTGGACACCACCTCCGACGACTGGGAGGTCACACCGGGCCCGCTGCACGGCGCAGGAGTCGACTGCGGCCTGGCCGGCACGGTGATGCGGTTCGTGCCGCCGGTGGCCGCGCTGGCCGACGGCCCGGTGCACTTCGACGGCGACCCGCACGCCCGGACGCGGCCGATGTCCGCGGTGCTGGACGCGCTGCGTGCCCTCGGGGCCGGGATCGAGGACGAGGGTCGCGGCACGCTGCCGTTCACCGTGGTCGGCGCCGGGGGGCTACGGGGTGGCCCGGTCGTCATCGACGCCTCGGCGTCGAGCCAGTTCGTCTCCGGGCTGCTGCTGGCCGGGGCGAGGTACGCCGAAGGGGTGACCGTGCGCCACGAGGGCCCACCGGTCCCCTCCCTGCCGCACATCGAGATGACGGTCGAGTGCCTGCGCGAGCACGGCGTCGAGGTCGAGGAGGACCGCCGGGCCAGCACCTGGTCGGTGCCGCCCTCGGTGGTCCGGGCCGCCGATGTGACCATCGAGCCGGACCTCTCCAACGCGGCGCCGTTCCTGGCACTGGCGATGACCACCGGGGGCGAGGTCCGCGTCCCCGGCTGGCCGCGCCGGACCACCCAGGCGGGTGACGAGCTGCGCGAGCTGCTCACCCGGATGGGCGCCGACGTGCACCTCGACGACCTCGGTCTCACCGTGACCGCCGGGGAGCACCTGCTCGGGCTCGACGCCGACCTGCACGACGTCGGCGAGCTGGCGCCCGCCCTGGCGGCCCTGTGCGCGCTGGCCGAGACGCCGTCGCGGCTGCGCGGCATCGCCCACATCCGCGGGCACGAGACCGACCGGCTGGCCGCGCTGGCCACCGAGCTGCGCGGGCTGGGCGCGGAGGTGACCGAGCACGAGGACGGGCTCACCATCGAGCCCGCCGACCTGCACGGCGGCACCTTCCACACCTACGCCGACCACCGGATGGCCCACGCCGGGGTGATCGTCGGCTCGGCCGTCGAGGGCGTGCAGGTCGAGGACGTCGCCACGACCGCCAAGACGTTCCCGGGCTTCGCCGAGGTGTGGTCGGGGCTGTTCGGGTGACCGCGGCATGACGACGGGTCGCTACGGCGAGCACGACTACGAGAGCTACGAGCGACCACGGCGTCGGACCCGCCCGCGCACCAAGGACCGGCCGACCTACGACGACGCCGTGCCGGCGGTGGTGGTCCGTGTGGACCGCGGTCGCTACACCTGCCGGCTCGGCGACGACGAGCCCGTGGTCACGGCGATGAAGTCGCGCCCGCTAGGCCGCAAGGGCGTGGTGGTGGGCGACCGGGTCCGCCTCGTGGGCGACACCTCCGGCGCCGAGGGGTCCCTGGCCCGGATCGTCACCGTCGACGAGCGGACCACGGTGCTGCGGCGTACGGCCGACGACGACGACCCGGTCGAGCGGGTGATCGTCGCCAACGCCGACCAGCTGGTGATCGTCGCGGCGCTGGCCGACCCGGAGCCGCGCCAGGGCCTCATCGACCGGGCCCTCGTCGCGGCGTACGACGCCGGGATGGACCCCCTGCTGTGCCTGACCAAGGCGGACCTCGCCGACCCCGAGCCGCTGCTGGCCGGCTACCGGCCGCTCGGCGTGCCCTACGTCGTGACCCAGCGCGGGGCCGACCTGACCGAGGTCACCGCACGGCTCCGCGGCCGCACCAGCGTGCTGCTCGGCCACAGCGGCGTCGGCAAGTCGACCCTGGTCAACGCGCTGGTGCCCGACGCGGCCCGCGAGGTGGGGGTGGTCAACGTGGTGACGGGCCGCGGGCGGCACACCTCGGTCTCGGCGCTGATGCTGGCCCTGCCGTTCGGGGGCTGGATCGTCGACACCCCCGGCATCCGGTCCTTCGGCCTGGCGCACGTGGACTCCGAACGCCTCATCGAGGCGTTCCCGGACCTGCACGACCTCACCGTGGACTGCCCGCGCGGCTGCACGCACGGCGAGGGCGAGCCGGAGTGCGGCCTCGACGAGGCCACCGGCGTGCAGGCCGAGCGGGCGCGCTCCTTCCGGCGGCTGCTGGCCAGCCGCGAGGCCGCCGAGCAGTACTAGCGACCCGACGGCTCGGAGGAGCTAGTTGCCCGCCCAGACCGAGCGGGCGCCGGCGTCGCCGGTGATGACCACGAGCACCAGCACCGCGACCGCGAGCAGCGGCAGCACCACCATCAGAGGCTTCTCCAGGGCCGCGACACGCCCGGGACGACCGCGCGAGCCGACCATCCGGCTGATCGACGGCAGCGCCCAGAAACCGATCACGGTGGCCCCGGCGAGCACCCACATCGCGAACTGCAGTCGCCCGGCCCACTCCTCGTGCGTCTCGATCAGCGCGGTGTTCAGACCGGACGACTCCAGCAGGTCCTCCCCGGTCGACGAGGCCAGCTGCACGGCGACTGCGGCTCCCAGACCGAGGAGCAGGGCGGGCCAGCGGGCCAGCCAGCGCCACTTGGGCACGGCCATGAGGATGGCCGCGACCGCGGCCAGTGGGACGAAGACGACCGCAGCATGCACCACCAGCGGGTGCAGCGGGATTCCGTTGATCTCCATGTCGCGGGACGGTAGCGGCGGATCCTGTGAGATTCCGGGGAATACCCTGTGCGCATGCCGTCCGACTACACCGACGATCTCAGGCTCGCCCACGTGTTGGCCGACGACGCAGACGCCCTCGCCACGGCGAGGTTCAAGGCGCTCGACCTCCACGTGATGAGCAAGCCCGACCTCACCCCGGTCACCGACGCCGACCGCACGGTCGAGGACGGCATCCGCCGCACCCTGTCGCGGGCCCGCTCGCGCGACGCGGTCACCGGCGAGGAGGGCGGCTCGACCGGCCACAGCCAGCGCCGCTGGGTGGTGGACCCGATCGACGGCACCAAGAACTTCGTGCGCGGCGTACCCGTCTGGGCCAGCCTGATCGCGCTGATGGTCGACGACGAGGTCGTCGTCGGGGTGGTCTCGGCGCCGATGCTCAACCGCCGCTGGTGGGCGATGAAGGGCGGCGGCGCCTGGACCGGCAAGTCGATCATGCGCGCCACGGCGTGCCAGGTCTCCGACGTGTCGCGGGTCGAGGACGCCTCGCTGTCCTACTCCTCGCTCTCCGGCTGGGACGAGCGCGGCCGGCTCGACGACTTCCTCTCGCTCTCGCGGCGCTGCTGGCGCACCCGGGCGTACGGCGACTTCTGGTCCTACATGCTGGTCGCCGAGGGGGCCGTCGACATCGCCACCGAGCCCCAGCTCGAGCTCTACGACATGGCGGCGCTCGACATCATCGTCCGCGAGGCCGGTGGCTACTTCACCTCCCTGGACGGCGAGCCCGGCCCCACCGGCGGCAGCGCCCTGGCCACCAACGGCAAGCTGCACGACCAGGCGCTGGCGTTCCTCGGCTCCCTGCCCGACCAGGGCGAGCCCTCTCCCGGCGGCACCGTGCACGACCTCAGCGCGCGGCGCGGAGAACCTGCCGGCGATCGGGACTCCTGACCCCCCGCACCCCCTGTCCCGCAGCGCCGCAGGGCACTACATTCGGGCCATGAAGATCACCGACGTGATGCGCGGCAAGTCCAGCAACGAGGTTGTCACCATCCGCCCGGAGGCCTCCGTGCGCGAGCTGCTCGCGCTCCTCGCCGAGCACAACATCGGCGCCGTGATCGTCAGCGCGAGCGGCGCGGGCGTGGACGGGATCGTCAGCGAGCGTGACGTGGTCCGCAAGCTGCACGGCAACGACGCGGTCCTCGACGCCCCGGTGACGGAGATCATGACCGCGGTCGTGCAGACCTGCGAGCCCGGGCACGACGTGGACGCGCTGATGGCCCAGATGACCGAGCACCGCATCCGACACGTGCCGGTGCTCGAGGGCGGGGAGCTCGTCGGCGTGGTCAGCATCGGCGACGTCGTCAAGAGCCGGATCACCCAGCTGGAGTTCGAGCGCGACCAGCTCGACCACTACGTCCACCAGACCTGAGGTCGGCGGCGGGACAGGTCACCCGCCCGTCTGCTCCAGGACGGTGTGCATCAGCGCGGCGAACCGGCCGGGCTCGTCGTACGGCGGAGTGTGCCCGGACTTCTCGAACAGCACCCACCGCTTCCTCGGCGCCTGCAGCCTCTCGAACCACTCCCGGGCCAGCGTCGAGCGCCCGGCCGCCTCGTGCGCACCCTCGACGACGTAGACCGGGACCTCCAGCCGCGGCACGTCGCGCCGGAAGTCGGTGTCGCGCAGCTGCGGGTAGAGCACGTCGAAGGTCTCGGCGATGGCGGCCATGCCGCGCAGCTGCTCGATGAGGGTGTACTCCGAGACGAACAGGCTCGCGGGGTACTCCGCGGACGTCGAGTAGTCCTCGCCGTGCTCGAAGTCCAGCCACTTCGGGTTCGAGGAGAGCGCGATCGGGTAGTCCAGCGTCTCGTCGTACGGCGGCTGGCCCACGTCGAGCAGCGCCTTCGACCTGGTCGTCGTCGCCCCGGGCGCGGGCGTCGGCCAGCGCCTCGGCGTACATCAGCCTGTCGGTCGCGAAGGGGTCGGCCATCTGCCCGGTGCCGACGTAGGCGTGGAACCGCTCCGGGGAGCGCTGGACCGCGAGGGTGCCCACGATCGTGCCCCAGGAGTTGCCCACCACGTAGATCTTCTGCTCGCCGAAGCGGTCACGGAGGTAGTCGGTCACCTCGAGGGCGTCCTGCACCATCCGGTCGACGGTCATCGTCGAGCGCGGCTCGAGCGCGTCGTAGGACTTGCCGGTGCCCCGCTGGTCCCAGGTGGCCACCACGAAGTCCCGCTCGAGGTCCTCTCCGGAGTTGCGGATCCGGCCCAGGCCGGTGCCGCCCGGGCCTCCCTCGAGGAAGAGCAGCACCGGCGAGTCCTCCGAGCGCCCGCGGAGCATGATCGCCTGGTCGTGGCCGCCGATGCGCACGTCCACGAGCTCGGCGACGCTGCCGGGCACTCTGTCCCCGTCGCGGCCGGTGATCGGCGCGGTGGAGGCGGGCCGCAGCAGTCCGGCGGCCAGCAGGACGACCGCCGCCGTGCCCAGCCCGAGCACCACGGCGCGGACGCGGTGCCGCGCGAGGGCCGGGTCGTCGCGACGCCGCCGACGCCTCAGCACGGCGAGTCCCCAGCCGACACCGACCACGAGGGGCAGGAGCATCACGAGCGCGTCGACGCCGCGGCCCGCGACGAACATGACGACGCCGTACACGTCGCCGAGGCGGATGCCGTCGACGGTGGGGCCCTCGGCCCGCCAGCGAGCCAGCTCGAAGGCTGCCGCGAAGGCCACCGGCGCGTAGAGCACCGCCCACGCGGTGGCCGTCAGCAGGCCGACGGCCAGTCCCACCAGGAGCGTGCCCAGCAGCGCGGCGACGGCCTGCGTCGTCGTGACCGGGCCGCGCGGGAGCAGCCAGCCGGCGAGCAGACCGGCGAGCACCGGCAGAGCTGCGGCGAGCGCCAGCCAGGGCGTCGGAGAGCGGGATCCGAGACGTTGCGACCGAGACTTCACGAGGACCTCGAATGATCGTGGGATGGGCCTCCTCCTCGATCCTCGGTGGGTCCCGCAAGCGCTCCTAGGGCACAACGTCCTGCCGCACAGGGTCCCGGGACGGTACGCCGACCGGGACGTGGCAGGGTGGAGCCCATGAGCACTGAGAAGCCCGAGATCGACTTCCCCGACGGCCCGCCCCCCAGCGACCTCGAGGTCGTGGAGGTGACCGAGGGCGAGGGCAAGGAGGCCACCGCCGGCAGCACCGTCTCGGTGCACTACGTGGGCGTGGCCCACTCGACCGGCGAGGAGTTCGACGCGAGCTACAACCGCGGGGCTCCCCTCGACTTCCGCCTCGGTGTCGGCCAGGTCATCGCCGGTTGGGACCAGGGCGTCCAGGGCATGCGCGTCGGCGGCCGCCGCCGCCTCGTGATCCCGCCCCACCTCGCGTACGGCGACCGCGGCGCCGGCGGCGTCATCAAGCCCGGCGAGACCCTGATCTTCGTGGTGGACCTGCTCGACGTCCGGTGACGGGGTGCAGGTTTCCCCGGCTGGCCGGTGAATCCTGACCTTCCGGGCCGAAGCAACACCCAGAAACGTCAGGGATCGCCCGGGAACCCCACCCGATTTGTTCCGTACGACGATCCGGAGGCCGCACCAGCTCGCCCTGCCGTCGAGCGGGCGCTGGTTTCCCCGGCGAGCCGGTGAAGCCTGACGTTCCCGCGTAATACTTCACCCAGAGACGTCAGGGGTAGCCCGAGAACCCCACCCGATTTGTCCGTACGACGGTCCCAGCGCCAGCCTCTCCGCGCAGCTACTGCGAGGTCACCCGCGCCCGCCGCCCGCCGAGCTCGACCACGTCGCCGGGGACCAGCTGGCGCCCGCGGCGGGTCTCGACCTCGCCGTTGACGGTGACCAGGCCCTGCACCATCAGCTCCTTGGCCTCGGCGCCGGTGTCGATCAGGTCGGCCAGCTTGAGGAACTGCCCGAGCCGGATCGACTCGTCCCTGATCGGCACCTCGTTCATCGCCACGCCTCCTCTAGATCGCCAGCGTGACCGCGTGGATCAGCACGCCCACGAGCCCGCCGACGATGGTGCCGTTGATCCGGATGAACTGCAGGTCGCGGCCGACGTGCAGCTCGATCTTGCGTGCGGCCTCGCGGCCGTCCCAGCGCTCGATGGTGTGCGTGATGATCGCGGTCAGCTCGTCGCCGTACCGGTCCACCGCCCACACCGTGAAGTCCGCGCCCCAGCCGTCGAGCCGCCGGCGCAGGGCCTCGTCGCTGCCCACCCGCTCGCCGAACGCCACGAGCTCGTCGCGGGCGCGCTCGCGCAGCATGCCGTGCTCGTCCTCGAGCGCCTCGAGCAGCGCCTTGCGGAAGGCCGCCCACAGCGACATCCCGGTCTCCACCATCTGCGGTTGACCGAGCACCCGGAGCTTGAGGTTCTCGGCGCGCTCCTGGGTCTCCGGGTCGTTCAGCAGGTCCTGGGCCAGCTGGCGCAGGAAGCTGTCCAGGGCGTGCCGGGCGTGGTGGTCCGGGTCGTGCCGGACGTCGGCCACCCAGCGCACCGCCTCGAGGTGCAACCGAGTCGTGACCACGTCGTTGAGCCGGTCCGGCGCCCACCACGGCGCCCGCTCCCCCACCACGTCGGTGAAGGTCTCCTGGTTGTAGACCAGCCAGCGGTGCAGCTCCTCCAGGGCGAGGTCGACCAGGCCGTGGTGGGCGTCGTCGGCCACGATCTCCTGCAGCAGCCCGCCGGCGATCGGCGAGACCGGCTCGTCCATGAACCGCGGGATCAGCAGCTCCTCCACCAGCGAGCGCACGTCGGAGTCGCGCATGCGGCGCAGGCCGACGGTCAGCACGCTGGCGCCCTCGGAGACCACGCGCTCGGCGTGCTCGGGGTCGCGCACCCACGCCCCGACCCGGCGGGCGATGTCCGCCGCCGCCAGGCGCTCGCGGACGATCTCCTCGTGCAGGAAGTTCTCGGAGAAGAACTCCTCGAGGCTCTTGCCGAACTCGTCCTTGCGTTTCGGGACCAGCGCCGTGTGCGGGATCGGCAGCCCGAGCGGGTGCCGGAAGATCGCGGTCACCGCGAACCAGTCGGCGATGGCGCCGACCATGCTGGCCTCCGCGCCGGCGTTGACGAACCCCCAGAAGCCGTCCTGGTCGAGGGTCAGGACGTAGACGAGGGCGGCGAACAGCAGCAGGCCGCCGGCCACGGCCTGCATCCGCCTCAGGCGCGTACGCCGGAGGGCGTCCGCCTGGGGATCGGCTGCCATCAGGGGGGAATCGGTCATCGTCCGAAACCTACCGTTCACCCCGAGCGACCCCGTCGGAGCACCTAGACTGCCGTGGTGTCCCGTATCCGCCGCGGCCCGGTCGTCGCGCTCGTCGCGCTGCTGGTCGTCCTCGCGGCCCCGGTGCAGGCAGGTGCGTCCCGCACAGAGCCGGGCCACCCGGTCCAGGCGAAGGCCCACGACCACCGCGGCCACACCGACTTCACCCCGGCCGAGGCCCGCGAGGTGCTCGCCAAGGCCAAGGGGCAGATCCGTCGCGACACCCGGCGGGTCCGCGACGGCGAGCCGGTGGGCGTCGGCGAGTCCACGGACATCACCATGACCCTGCGCGACCTGTTCCGTGCCCGCACCGAGCTGAGCGGCACGGACCGCCAGGTCGCCGAGACGCTGCTGAGCCGCCCCTCCGACGTCGGCGGCGACGACGTCGGCGCCGCCACCGCGGTGTCCTACCCCACCACCGGCCGCGGCCACTGGTGCCCGTCCGGCGGCGTCGCCTGCATGCACTGGGTGAAGTCCGGCACCGAGAAGGTCAGCGCCACCGACTCCGACGCCAACGGCGTCCCCGACTTCGTCGAGACCGTGCACTCCACGATCCAGCAGGTCTGGACCTCCGAGATCGACAAGATGGGCTACCGGCAGCCCCTCCCCGACGGTGGCACCACGGGCGACGCCGACAACCCGACCCCGGACCTCGACATCTACCTCGCCGACCTCGGCAGCCGCGGGCTCTACGGCTACTGCGCCCCCGAGGGCAGCGTCAGCGTGCACAAGCTCTCCGGCTACTGCGTGCTGGACAACGACTACGCCACGGCGCAGTACGGCACCTCGCCGCTGAGCGCCCTGCGGGTGACCGCAGCCCACGAGTTCTTCCACATGATCCAGTTCGCCTACGACGTGGACGAGGACGCCTGGTTCATGGAGGGCACGGCCACCTGGGTCGAGGACGAGGTCTACGACAGCATCAACGACAACAGGCAGTTCCTCGCCTACAGCCCGCTGCGCTACCCGACCCGGCCCCTGGACTACACCCCGGGCCTGCACCGCTACGGCTCCTGGTTGTTCTTCCGCTACGCCTCCGAGCGCCTCGGCGCCACGATCGTGCGCCAGTTCTGGGAGAGCGCCGACTCCGACGGCCCCCGCTACTCGCTGCAGGCCGTGCGGGCGGTGGTCGGCTCGCGCACCAGCTGGCCGACCTTCGCGGTGACGTTCGGTGCCTGGAACACGCTGCCGCCGGGAAGCTACTCCGAGCGGGCGGGCTACCCCTCGCCGGTGTGGAACCTGCAGAAGACGCTCACCAGCACCAGCACCTCCACCGGATGGCGCACGGTCAACCTGCCGCACCTGTCCAGCTCGGCGATCAAGGTGGCCCCCCACTCCAAGCTGAGCACCCGCAAGAAGCTCGAGGTGCGGATCAACGCGCCGTACGCCTCCAAGGGCTCCACCGCCCTGGTCCAGCGCCGGCTGCGCGACGGCCGGGTGTTCACCAGGGTGCTCACCCTGGACAAGTACGGCGACGGCAGGATCGTCTACGCCTTCGACCGCACCGTGATCAGCTCGGTCGTCGTGGTCGTGACCAACTCCAGCACCTCGATGAAGGACTGCGGCACGGTCACGAGCTCCGACGGCCCGGTCTACTCCTGCGTCGGCCGTGGGGTCTACGACAGCAACCAGCCCTACAAGGTGCTGGCCCGCCTGATCTGACCGGGGCCCGATCGGGACCTCGCTCAGCCGGCGGCAGGTCTCGCGATCCGGGCGTCCGGAACAAACCCGCGTCCGCGCCGCGTTGGCCACTGGACCCCCGAACCCGACCGAGGAGACCCACGTGCCGACCCTGAGCGACTTCACCGCGACCACCATCACCGGCGAGGAGCAGTCCCTGGACAGCTATGCCGGTCAGGTCGTGCTGGTGGTCAACACCGCCTCCCAGTGCGGCTTCACCCCGCAGTTCGAGGGCCTCGAGCAGGTCTTCGAGAAGTACGCCGACCAGGGGCTCGTCGTCCTCGGCTTCCCGTGCAACCAGTTCGGCAGCCAGGACCCCGGCAGTGACGAGGAGATCGGATCGTTCTGCGAGCGCAACTACGGCGTGACGTTCCCGATGTTCTCCAAGGTCGACGTCAACGGCGACGACGCGCACCCGCTGTTCCAGTGGCTGCGCGAGGAGAAGGGCGGCCTGCTCGGCTCGGCGATCAAGTGGAACTTCACCAAGTTCCTCGTCGGCCGCGACGGCACGGTGATCAAGCGCTACGCCCCGACGACCAAGCCCGAGGACATCGCCGGCGACATCGAGACGGCCCTGGCTTCCTGAGACGCCGGCTTCCTGAGGCGCCGGCTTCCTGAGGCGCCGGCTTCCTGAGGCCCCGGCTGCCCGATTCCCCTCTTGCGGCGGCAGATAGCGTGAGCCGCACGCCCGCAACGCACCCGACAGGAGCACTCATGCAGCTTGCCCTGACCGAGGAGGAGAGCGCCTTCCGGGAGGAGATGCGCACCTTCTTCACCACCAAGGTCCCGCAGGAGATCCGCGACACGATCGCTGCCGGGCGTCCGGTCGGCAAGGACGGGATCGTCACCACCCAGCGCATCCTCAACGAGGCCGGGCTCGCCGTACCCAACTGGCCCACGGAGTGGGGCGGCCAGGACTGGACCCCGCTGCAGCGCCACATCTGGCACGAGGAGATGCAGCTGGCCTGCGTCCCGCCGCCGCTGGCCTTCAACGCCAACATGGTCGGTCCGGTGATCGCGAACTTCGGCTCGCAGGAGCAGAAGGAGAAGTTCCTCCCGCCGACGGCCAACCTCGACATCTGGTGGTGCCAGGGCTTCTCCGAGCCCGACGCGGGCTCCGACCTGGCCTCGCTGAAGACCCGCGCGGTGCGCGACGGCGACGACTGGGTGATCAACGGGCAGAAGACCTGGACCACGCTCGGCCAGCACGCCGACTGGATCTTCGTGCTCGCCCGCACGGACCCCGAGGCCGAGCGCAAGCAGAAGGGCATCAGCTTCCTGCTGTGCCCGATGGACGCCGAGGGCGTCACGTTGCGGCCGATCCAGCTCATCGACGGCGGCTACGAGGTCAACGAGGTGTTCTTCGAGGACGTGCGCGTCCCGGGCGAGAACCTCGTCGGCGAGGAGAACGCCGGCTGGAGCTACGCGAAGTTCCTCCTCGGCAACGAGCGCGTCGGCGTCGCGCCGGTGGGTGCCGTGAAGCGGGCGCTGGCCCGCCTCAAGGAGACCGCCCAGCAGACCGGGCAGCTCGACGACCCGCTGGTCGCGGCCCACGTCATCGAGCTGGAGAACGAGCTGCTGGCCCTGGAGCTGACCGCGCTGCGCGTGGTCGCCCACTCCGCCGACGGCAAGCCGCACCCCGCCTCCTCGGTGCTCAAGCTCAAGGGCACCGAGCTCCAGCAGGCCGTCTCCGAGCTGGCCGTCGACCTCGGCGGGACGCTCGCGCTGGCCTCCGGCGCGGAGGACTCCGACGTCCCCGAGTGGGCCCGGCTCGCCGTGCCGACGTACCTCAACTACCGCAAGGCCTCGATCTACGGCGGGTCCAACGAGATCCAGCGCCAGATCATCGCCGGCACGATCCTGGGCCTGTAGAGGAGACAGCGATGGACTTCACCCACGACAGCGAACAGGTCGCCCTGCGCGACGCCGTGCGTGGCCTGCTCAAGGGCTACGACACCGAGCACCGGCGCGAGGTCGTCGCCGAGGAGCCCGGCTTCGACGAGCAGCAGTGGGCCCGGCTCAGCGAGATGGGCGTGCTCGGCCTGCCGTTCGCCGAGGACGACGGCGGCATGGGCGCCGGCCCGGTCGAGGTCTCCGTGGTCGCCGAGGAGTTCGGCCGGGTGATCGCGCCCGAGCCGTTCGTCGAGGCGGTCGTGCTGGCCGGCGGCCTGGTGGCCGCCCGCGGCAGCGACGAGCAGCGCCAGCAGGTGCTCGGCGGGCTGTCGTCGGGCGAGCTGGTGCCGGCGTTCGCCTGGTCCGACCCCACCGGCGGCGAGGCCGGTGTCACCGTCGACGGCGACACCCTCACCGGCGTCAAGGAGCCCGTGCTCAACGGCGGCCGCGCCGACGTGCTGGTCGTCTTCGCCGAGGGACAGCTGTTCCTGGTCGACCCCAAGGACCTGGCCGAGGGCGCGGTCACGTCCTACCCGACGTACGACGGCTCCCGCGCCGCCCGGATCACCTTCGACAGGACGCCGGCCACGCCCCTGGGCGAGGGCGGCGACGCAGGCGAGGCGACCAAGGACGTGATCGCGGCGGCGACGGTGGCCTACTGCCACGAGGCGCTGGGGGCGATGGACACCGCGCTGCGGCTGACCACGGAGTACCTCACCACCCGCAAGCAGTTCGGCGTGACGCTCAACCGGTTCCAGGCGCTGACGTTCCGTGCGGCCGACATGTACACCTCGCTGGAGCTGACCCGCAGCATCGTCAGCTGGGCCACGATGGTGCTGGCCGACGAGTCGATGTCGGCGGAGCGCAAGCGCGAGGCCGCGGCGCGGGCCAAGCTGCAGGTCAGCCGCGCCGGGCGGCACATCAGCCAGGAGTCGATCCAGCTGCACGGCGGCATCGGGATGACCGCGGAGTACGCCACCGGCCACCTCGCCGCCCGCCTCACCGCGATCGACCACCACCTCGGCGGGGCACGCCAGCAGATCCGCAACCTGTCGCGTCGGCTCACCGAGTACGGCGTGGTCGAGCCGCTCCCCTAGCCGGAGGGACGCGATGAGACCGATCGGACCGGCGGCGACCGCTGCCCTGATGAGCGGGCTGCTGGTCCTGGCCGGGTGTGGCGGCGATGGCGACGGGTCCTCCGGTGGCGACGGCGACGCGGACGGGGCGGGCAGCACGTCGTACCCCACGCAGACGAAGTCGGCCTGCGACGTGCTCACCGTGCGCGTCGCCCGCGGGCTGCTCGGCAGCGTCGCCCGCCAGGCCTCCCCCGCCCCGGACGCCGGCTCGGGGGCGGTGACCGTCAGCACCTGCACCCGCACCAACCGGGCCACCAACGTGCGGAAGGCACGCACGGCGTCCCTGCTGATGCGCGTCGCGAAGACCGAGACGGGCGCGAAGAGCAACGAGACGGTCTTCGACTCCTCCTCGATCCCCAAGGGCGCCCGGATGGTCGAGGGGTACGGCGAGAAGGCGTTCTGGAACCCGGCGTACGGCCAGCTGAACATCCTCGAGCGCGGCAACTGGTACATCCTCGCCGTCGGCCCGGTCGACCCGCAGAAGCACACCCTCAAGGAGACCGAGAAGCTCGCGGACGCGATCGCCGACGAGCTCTGAGCTCCTGACCTCCGGCCCTGTTCGGGCAGACCCCCCCGGGTGAGGCTGCGAGGGTGACTGATCGAAAGAGCGCACGGACGGACCAGCGCAGCGGGAAGGCGCGGCTGCCACCGCGCTGGTTCGTGGTGGCGTTCTGGCACGGCCACCGCGCGCTGCTGCGCGCCACCGGTGGGCGCTTCGGACTGTGGCGCCCCAAGCCGGACGGTTGGGGCACGGTGCGCCTCACCACGACCGGGCGACGGACCGGTGAGCCGCGCACGGTGGTCGTCGGCTACTTCGAGGACGGGCCCGACCTGGTCACGATGGCGATGAACGGCTGGGGTCCGGCCGAGCCGGCCTGGTGGCTGAACCTGCAGGCGAACCCCGACGCGGTCGCCCAGACCCGCGACGGCACCCGCCCGGTCCGCGCCCGCCGCGCCGAGGGCGAGGAGCGCCGGCGGCTGTGGGCGCGCTGGGCCGAGATCGACGAGCACCTCGAGGAGTACGCCGCCCGCCGCCCGCACGAGACGGCCGTGGTCGTGCTCGAGCCGCGCGACGCCGAGCCCGACTCCTAGCCACCCCGTCGTGGGCACTTCGACCCTTCCCCCTCCCCCGGCAGCCTCCGACGATGGGAGGAGGAGACGTCCACGGGGGAGGCCCGCAAGGGGAGGCACTGCCATGGAGTGGAATCTCGGAGCCCAGGGACTGGCGCTGCTCGGCGCCATCTCGCTCGCCTACGGAGCGGCGGCGTGGCTGCTCGTCGGGGACGGCTCGTCGCGCCGGTGGTGGGCGACCGCGATCACCACCGTCGCCTGCTTCGGCGTCGGGCTGCTGACCAGCGAGTGGCTGTTCGGCTGGGCCACCGAGAAGGACCTGCAACCGAACGTCGACGGGCTGTCGCGTGACGAGGTGCTCCTGTCGAGCCTGCTCACCACGATCGTCGTCGTCGTGGTGATGCGCTACCTCGTGCCCAGGCTGCGCGAGCGCAGGACCGGCGAGCAGCACGCGGGCGGCCGGCACCGCGGACACACCGCCGGCCACGCGTGAGGCCGTCCCCTAGGCGACGTGGATCTGCCTCCACTGCGCGTCGGTGAGGACGGACCGCATCCACTCCTGGACGGCGACCGTGTCCACACGGAAGTTGAACTCCGTGCCCGCGCACACGTTGGCGCTCATGCCGAAGGACGTCACGGCGACGATGGTGTCGGTGCCGTAGAGCAGCGTGGGCCCTCCCGAGTCACCGAAACAGGTGCCTCCGCCACCTCGGCCGGGCGCAGAGGACAGCTGGACGTTGAGGCCGTTGGCGACTCCCTTGGTCCCGATGATCCACGTGTTCGCCATGAGCCGGCTGCGGTAGGACTTCGTGGCCGCGGGGTTGCCGTTGGTGTAGGTCACGCCGTACCCCGAGACCGTCACTCGAGCCCTCGGGCCGGTGCCGTAGCGGTCCACGGTGCCGGGAGCAGCGAGCGACCCGTAGGTGTCCAGTGCGTAGGGCTTGTCGAGGATGGCCAGGCCCACGTCGTTGTTCTGCGCCGGGACCGAGATGCCCTGGTAGTCGAACGCGTAGAACGTGCTCGCCGTGACTCCACCCGTGTAGGGGTAGCCGGACGACGCCGGCGTGTCCGTCACCGGGTCGTAGTCGGCGCCGGCGTCCTGCTGGAAGTAGATGCGGGCGCTGGTGGCCAGCTCGCCGGTCGCGTCGTCGACCGTGACGCAGTGGCCGGCAGTGAGGAAGACGGTCGGCGAGATCAAGGAGCCGGAACAACGCTGCACGAACTCACCGTCGGCGTCGTAGAAGACGATCAGGCCGACGTACTCGTGCTCGAAGTCGGGGGTGTAGTTGCCGGTGATCGCACTCGTCGGTGCCGCCACCAGGGCGGTCGTGCTCAGGGCCAGTGCGATCGGCGCCAACAACCAGCGAAGCATCCGGACAACCATGGCGCCCTCCCGAGACGAATGACTGAACTGGATGGTGCGCCCCGCTCAGCGCAGGCGTCAAGGCTCCTCGGTGGTTTCGTGCGAGTGCCCCCTGACCTCGGCATACCTCACTCGTCCGGTGGGCATGAGGTAGAGGGAGGGCCACTCGACCGGCGACCCCGGGATCGATCTCTCGGATCCGGGCCGGGTGCACGTCAAGGAGCCGTGGGAGGAGCAGGCGATGGTCACCGTCAAGAGCGGATGGGAGAGCGTCACGGACAGGGGGAAGTGGGCCGCACGCGGTGCCTCGTTCGTGGCGAAGGTCAAGGCCACCAAGGTGGTGTGGTTCCCGCCCGAACCCGTCGAGACCGGCAAGCAGACCGTCTCGACCGCCACGAAGACGTCCGGGCAGGCGACCAGGAAGGCGAGCAAGAAGACGACCGGCGCCGCCAAGAAGGGCGCCGGTGGCGCGAAGAAGGGCGCCACGGGCACCAGGAAGAAGGCCTGAGTCGTCAGCCCCCGTCCTTCGCGTAGCGGTCCAACGCGCTTCGCCAGAGCCGGGAGACCACTCGGTTCATGGGGCTGCGATGGACCAGGAGCAACATGATCTTGTCGCGTGTACGGCTGGCCTCTGTGTTGCTCCACTCGACGTGGAGTCGGCTGCCGCCGTCCTCCCCCGGCGCGATCCGGACCGAACCGGAGCCGACCGTCAGCCCACCTGGCCGACGAGCTGGTCGCGGAGTTCCGCGGAGTCCGACTCGAGCCAGCCCTCGACTGCCTTGCCGTCCTCCATGCGGAAGATCTCGATCCAGGTCGTCGTGATCGCACGACCCGAGGCGGGGACGCCCAAGAACTCGCCTCGGTGGGTCCCGCGATCCGTGCCCCGGACGGCGACCCGGTCACCGTCGACCAGCACGTCCTCCAGCGTGGTGTGGTGGTCCGGGAGGCTGACGAACTGCGGGGCGAGGAACTCCTCGGCCCCGCCGACGTTGCCGCTGTTCCAGACCTCCTCGAAGAAGCGCCGTACGGCGGCCCTCAGCTCGTCATCGGACATGCCCGCCTCCCCCGGCTCCGAGGCCCATGGAGCGTGGACGCTCGTCCCTGCCAGTAGACGCTCGCCGCACGAAGGTCGGCAAGGGCCTGAGACCCGGTGGTCGAGCTTGTCGGAACCACGCCGGCCCGAGCCTGGGATGTCACACAGCGGCTTCGGCCGGTGTCTCCATGGCATGACCCCGACCGAGGAGAACGAGATGACCACCACCGCACGCATCCAGCCCGCACCGATCACCGGCGTCCTCGGCGCGCTCGTGAAGCGCTTCAGCGTGAAGCTGCTCGGCGAGGTGCCCGAGACGATGGGCGTCTACTTCCACAACCGGCCGGTGCTGAAGACGATTCTCGCGGTGAGCAGCAGGGCCCAGAAGTGGGAGGCCTGCGACGAGAGCCTGAAGTCGTTCGCGCACATGGCCGTCGCCGCGCAGGTCGGCTGCTCGTGGTGCCTGGACTTCGGCTACTTCCACGCCCACGACGAGGGCCTGGACGAGCGGAAGGCCAGCCAGGTGCCCGTCTGGCGCACCTCGGACGTCTTCACGCCATTGGAGCGCGAGGTGATGGAGTACGCCGAGGCGATGACCGCCACCCCGCCGACGGTCACCGACGAGCAGTTCGCGAGCCTGCTGAAGCAGCTCGGCGAGCCGGGGATGGTCGAGCTCACCGCGCAGGTCGCGCTGGCCAACCTCTACGCGCGGTCGAACGCCGCGATGGGCATCGAGTCGCAGGGCTTCTCCGCCGCATGCGAGTACGCGCTGGCCCGACCGGACGTAGCCTCGCGGGCATGACCGATCCGTTCGTCAGCCACCGCAGCCTGCTGTTCACGGTGGCCTACGAGATGCTCGGCTCCGCGGCTGATGCCGAGGACGTCGTACAGGAGACCTGGCTGCGGTGGGCCGACGCCGACACCTCCGAGGTGCGCGACCCGCGTGCCTACCTGGTGCGGATCGTCACCCGGCTGGCGCTCAACCGGCTCCGGACGCTGGCACGGCGCCGCGAGGACTACGTCGGCGAGTGGCTGCCCGAGCCGCTGCTGACCACGCCGGACGTGGCCGAGGACGTCGAGCTCGCCGAGAGCGTCTCGATGGCGATGCTCACCGTCCTGGAGACGCTCACCCCCACCGAGCGCGCGGTGTTCGTGCTGCGCGAGGTGTTCGACCTGCCGTACGACGAGATCGCGGCGGCCGTCGACAAGTCTGCCGCCGCGGTCCGGCAGGTGGCGCGACGAGCCCGGCAGCACGTCGAGGCGCGCCAGCCGCGGATGAAGGTCGACCGGTCCGAGCACGAGCGGGTGGTCGAGCGGTTCCTCGCCGCCCTGTCCAACGGTGACGTCCAGGGGCTGATGGAGGTGCTGGCCGCCGACGTCGTGGCGGTCTCGGACGGCGGCGGACTCGTGACGGCCGCGAGGCGCCCGGTCGTCGGCGCGGACCGGGTGGCGCTGTTCCTGTCGCGGCTGTCGAAGATCGCGCCCGACGCGGTGGTGGACACGCTCTGGCTCAACGGTGCCCTCGGCGCCCGGGTCGTGCTCGCCGGCGAGCTCGACACGGTGATCAGCTTCGTCGTCGAGGGCGGCCGGATCTCGCGGATGTACGCCGTCCGCAACCCGCACAAGCTGGACCGGCTCGACCGGGAGGCGGAGCTGGCGCGGTGAGGCGTGCGGCTCGAGGCCCAGGGCTCGACGGACGACCGCGGCGCCGGCCCACGGGTGCTTCGGTCTTCGCCGTGACTCAGGCCTGCTGCATGTTCTCGAGCATGTGGTCCAGCACCTGAGTGTGCTCGAGCGTGGGGCTGAAGAGGATCACCTCGGCATCGTCGGTCACCCTGACGCTGTGACCTGGGGGCCAGTGGAACAGGTCTCCTCCCGTGCAGGTGTCCCGCGAACCGTCGACGTAGTCGACCACGAGGCCTCCGGAGACGACGTAACCCCAGTGGGGCGCGTGGCAGGCGTCGTCAGCCAGGCCGCGGAGCAGTGGGGCCATGTCGGTGCCCGCGGCGAGCGAGAAGTACTCGCCACCCATTGTTCCGAAGCCGGTGGCGTCGCCGAATTCCAGATGTTGGCGAGCGACGGCGCCGGGCACGTCGAACTTCACGGGGATGTCGTACTTGGGGATGCGCATGGTCTCGTTCCCTTCTCGGATGTGGTGCTGACGCAGATGGGGCGTGACAACCTGTGTCACGTCGTGACAGCACGGCACACCGATCGGGTCGAGACAACGGGTGGCACACTGGATCGGTGCCCGAATCAAGGGAACCCGTGGCGGCCGCACTGGGGACCGACCCGGACGGCGGGCTCCATGACCTGGCGGCTGTGGAGCAGGCGCTCGCGCAAGCCCGGTGGTCCGACGCGATCGAGCTGCTGGACGCCAATCCCGAGGTTGCCACGAGTCCGGCGGGGTGGGAGCTGCGCGCTCAGGCGGCCTACGGTGCCGGCGATCTCGAGGGGTCGATCGGGGCCTGGGAGTCGTCGTACCAACTTCACCTGGCCGCCAGCCACCACGACGGTGCCGCCCGCGCCGCTGCCATGGTCGCCATGTACCTGATGATCGACACCGGCCTGATGTCGCCGATCCGCGTCTGGCTCCGACGGGCCGAGCGACTGGCGGAGGAAGACGGCACGGCTCCGGTGCACGCCGTGGTCGCCATGGTGCGCACCTACGAGCGGCTCTGGTGCGGCGACATGGAGGGAGCAGGCGCCAGCGCCAGGCAGGCCGTCGAGCTGGGTGGGCGACACGGGATCGCGCCAGCAGTGCTCATCGGGAACGTCGCGACCGCCAGGTTGCACATCTTCGAAGGCGACACCGAGAAGGGCATCGAGATGCTCGACGACGTCGCCGTGAGCCTGGCATCCGGCGAGGTGGACGCCATGACCTCCGGGATGGCCTATTGCGAGCTGATCTGCGCCGCCCAAGGGCTCGCGTTGTACGACAGGGCAGGCGAGTGGACCCAGGCGATGGACCACTGGCGCCGACGTTCCGCCTTCGGTGGGTTCGGCGGCCGCTGCCGAGTGCACCGCGCGGAGATGCTCCGCCTCTCCGGCCCGTGCGAGCGCGCCGAGCAGGAGGCTCTCGAAGCCTGCGAGGAGCTCCGTCCCTGGATGCGGCGGGAGTTCGGCTGGCCGCTGACCGAGCTCGGCAACATCCGACTCCGAAGGGGTGACCTCGAAGGGGCAGAAGAAGCCTTCGTCGCCGCCCACGAGCACTCGTGGATGCCTGAACCCGGGCTGGCGTTGCTGCGGCTCCTCCAGGGAGAGGTCGACACCGCAGCGGCGCTGATCAAGGATGCCATCGACCACCCGTTCGACGTGCCGTCCAAGGAGCGACCGCCCTACGGCGGTCTGCGCAAGGCCCCCCTGCTCGACGCGCAGGTGGCGATAGCGGTTGCCGCGGGCGACGCCGAGACGGCCAGACGGGCCGCGGACGAGCTGCTGGGGATCGCGGACACGTACCGCAGCGCGGCCCTCCTGGCCGGGGCGGCCTTCGCCCAGGGGCGGGCCGCGCTGACTGAGGGCGACTGCCTGCGTGCGGTCGTCGAGTGCGAGCGCGCCCTGGCATCCTGGATCGAACTGGGCGCTCCGTTTGAAGCCGCAGTCGTCCGCATGACGCTGGGTGAGGCCCGTCACCGCACGGGGAACGACGAGGGTGCACGCATGGAGTGGGCGGCGGCTCGACGCGCATTCGACGACTACGGGGCCAACGGCTGGGCGGAGCGTGCTGTCCGGGCGCCGACCACGGGTGCTGGTCGGCCCACGTCCCTTGCGAGGGAGCAACCGAGCAGTGTGTTCCGATGCGAGGGAGACACCCGGACCGTCACCTTCGACGGCCAGACGGCACTGATCCGCGACCTCCTGGGGCTGCGCTACCTCGAACGCCTCCTCGCCGAACCCAACCGAGAGTTCCACGTCCTGGACCTGGTCGCCGTGGAACGTGGCTCACTGCCCACTCCGCGTCACTTCGACATCGAGGCGGGCACCCAGGACGGTGGCCATGCCGGCTGCCACCTCGACGGCCAGGCACGCGAGGCGTACCGACGTCGTCTCCTCGAGATCGACGACGACATCGAGGACGCCACTCGGAACAACGACCTCGGTCGGATCGCGCTCGCCAAGGCGGATCGCGAGTTCCTGATCAACGAGCTGTCGCGCGCCGTGGGGCTCGACGGTCGGCCGAGACTTGCCTTGTCCACCTCGGAACGCGCCCGGACGAGCGTCTCCCGCACCCTGCGCTACGCCTTGACCCGCATCGCCGAGCACCACCCCAGGCTCGGCGAGCACCTGCGGCAAGCAGTCTCCACCGGCACGTACTGTGCCTACCGGCCCGATCCCCGGCTGCCTGTCCGCTGGGAGGTCTGAGCCCTGTGTGCTCGGGGGCGACCACGCAATCGTCGACCCGGCCGGCGAGCTGGTCGACGAAGCGGGCCAGGCCGGGGTCCTCCCCCAGCCGGAAGAACGTCGTCTGCGCGCCCAGGCGGGCGACGGTGTCCCCTTTGCCGCTTCACAGTGTCAGCCGGACTGCTCGCACGTCCTGTCGTAGGGCCGGGAGCCGACGAGACTCTTCCACTCCCCGCGGGTGAGGTTGCGTCCGGCGAGGTCGCAGGCGGCCTTGAGGAGGTGTCCGGGCCGGAGGTCCCAGGTGAACAGGTCTCCATCAGGATGGGCGATCAGGAGCGTGTGGCCGTCGGGGAGCCCGAGCGCATCGGGAACCTGGTCGCCCGCTCCCACCTGCAGGGTGCCGAGATGGGCGAGGGTGCGAGCGTCCCAGAGGTCGACGGTCCCGGCGCCAGGGGTCTCGACCACGTGTCCGCCGGCGCTCCAGCTCACGCCGAAGTGGTAGGTGAGAGGTGCCCCGGTGAAGGTGTGCAGGGGCACCGTCCAGCGGGGGTGGGGGGAGGTCAGGTTCCCGGCCGTCATGACTCCCCAACGGTCCCCGTCGAAGAGGACCACCTTGCTCCCGTCAGGAGAGAACGCGCTGCCGAAAGTCGGCCCGGGGCGCGCGATGCGGGTGACCTTGCGCGTGACGAGGTCGACGACCTGCGTCTTGTGCTCGTCCAGCGGCAGGTAGAGCCTGCGGTCGCCCGAGGTCCGCGCGTAGAACTGGTTGCCCCACGGGCCGATGTGGATGGGGGCCGCGATCGGTCGCAGGGTCTGGCGGTCCACGATCGTGACCGTGCCTCTCTCCCGCGAGACGAGGATCATCCGCTTGCCGTCGGCGGTGAAGGTCGCCAGGTCCACCCCTGCCCCGAACTCGGTACGGGTCGGCAACCCCGTCGTGGGATCCCACACCTGGAGGTTGTGCTCGACCAAGCCGCGACGAGGGACGTTGACGACGCCACCTGAGAAGGCGAACTGCCGGGAGTCGGGGCTCCACTCCCACTCGGTGGCGGACGGACCGCCCCAGACGGTCCGGCGAGGGGGCGTCAGACGACCGGTCGCGACGTCTCGGAACTGGATGTGCCCGGGCTTCGTGGAGGTGGGGTCCTGCTCGCCCCCGCTCCAGTACTCCACGTAGGCCACGGTGCGACCGTCGGGCGAGGGCAGGGCCGTGAACGTCCCGCCCGGGTTGTCGGGGAACTGTCGCGCCGACGGGAAGGTGCCAGGACCCGCGACGTCCCAGGACAGGAGCTGCCCGTCGCTGGACACGGTGTCGAGCGTGCGACCACCGGAGGCGAACACGACGTCCTCCACCGCCTGGCTGTGTCCTCGGAACGTCCGCTCCGGACGCTGCCGGGCCACCTGCCACACGATGCTGGTCCCACTCGTGTAGCCGGCCGCGAGCCGCGACCCGTCCGGGGAGAAGGCCAAGGCGGAGACGCCGTCGTCCTGCCCGGGCAGGACGAAGCGCAGCCTCATCGATCGGGTGTCGTAGACGGCCACGCCGGCACGGTGAGACGTGGCGAGCAAGGAGCCGTCCGGGCTGATCGCCAGCGGGGGGTTCCGCTCGGAGATGTAGGGCACCGGCCGCCGGGCGAGCAGCCTGCCGCTGGCCACGTCGTACGAGCGCAGCACGTCAGGACCACGCGTCGCGGCGTAGAGCCTGTCACCGTGTGGGCTCAGCGCCACCCGGAAGCGGACTCCGTCGATCTTCACCGTGCGCACCGGCCGGGCCGGGTGGGCCACGTCCCAGACCTGCCACGCTGCGTCCACATCCTGGTCGAAGGAGGTCATTCCAGCGACCAGCCGCCTGCCGTCGGCGCTGAAGTCAAGAGCCCCGCCCCACACGAAGGATCTGCGGAGCATGCCACCGAGCCGGAACGGCCGACCCGATGCGGAGTCGACGAGATGCACCGGCTGCGCCGCGGGCTCGGACACCCGCTGGGGGTCGGTTTCCCGGCCGTACGCCGTGAGCCTGCCGTCCGGGCTGAGTGCGAGGGCCCCGATCGGTCGCACTGCCTCGGTGCGGACCTGGTCGAGCGAGGTGCCGTCGTACGACGTCAGGCCGGCGGCACCACCGGTGACCACCTGGCCGCCCCTCCCCGTCTCGACCTCCTGCATGGCCTGGCCCCTGGCGACCCCGAGAAGCCGGGAGTTCTTGGCCAGGAGCGAGTAGAGCGTCGACCGGCCCGCGAGCGAGTCGTCGCGCCTGACGCCCTCCACCGCGAGCAGCAGCGCCAGATCGGGCTCGGTCGCGGCGAGCGCCTGGGCCGACAGCCGGCGCGAGTCGGCCACCCGGGCGGCGTCCGCGGCCAGCCTGGCCTGGCGGTCCGACCGGTCGGCCGCGCGGACGGCCACGAATCCCGCCACCAGCGCGGCCACGAGGAGCACCGCGATCCCGGCCAGGGAGAGCCGCAGGCGCCGGTTGCTCCGCTTCTGGGCACGGAGCTCCCGTTCGGCCTCAGCCTGCGAACGAGCGAGGAAGTCGCGCTCGGTCCCGGTGAGCTCGACCCCGCTGCGCCCGGCCCAGTCCACCGCGCCGGCCAGGCGCACACCCCGGTAGAGCTCGCTGTCCGGCCGACCCATCGACTCCCAGGTCTCCGCGGTGGTGGAGAGATGCTGGAAGATCCGTTGCCCCTCGACGTCCTCGTCCAGCCATCCGCGCAGGCGGGGCCACTCACGGGCCAGCGCCTCGTGCGCGATCTGCACGTCGCCCTCGTCGCTGCTGAGCAGCCTCGCGTCGACGAGCTGTTCGATGAGCCGGTCGTGCGCGTCGTCCAGCGCCAGTGTGCGGCGCGAGACGCGCGTGCGGACCGGTCCACTGTCGTCACCGGGTGCCACCAGGCGGAGCAACATGTCGCGCAGGTGACCCCGCTGGCGATCGTCGAGCCCGACGTACAGACGTTCGGCGGACTGCGCCACGGCGTCCTGGATCCCACCGGACCTGCGGTACCCCTCGACCGTGAGCGTGGCTCCCTCCCGCTTCTGCCACGTCTGCCGGAGGGCATGCGAGAGCAGCGGGAGCGCACCCGGCTGGCCGTCGACGTCGCGGACCAGCAGGTCGACCAGGCCCGGCTCGAGACGGAGACCGGCGTGCCGCGCCGGCCCCTCGATGGCCGCCCGCAGGTTCTCCTCGCTCATGGCGCCGGGCAGGTAAAGGCCGCGTTCGAGCAGGCGGGCGAACTGCGGGTTCGTCGAGAGGTCACCGAGCCGGTCGGCTCGTAGGGCGAGGACCATCGGACCCTCGTAGGCGTCGAGACGGTCGAAGTACGCCGCGCGCTCCTCGACGTCGGCGCACAGGGTCACCACCTCCTCGGCCTGGTCGACGACCAGCACCGGCCAGGGACCGCGCGGCGGCAGCGCACCCAGCGAATCGAGCGGCCTGGCGCCCGGGGTGGTCACCAGCACCCGGCTTCCGTCCGACATCAGCGCGGCCACGACCCCGGCCCGCACCAGGGACGACTTCCCGGTGCCGGACGGTCCGACGACGGCCAGCACGCCCTCGGCGCGGAGCTTGGCCAGGCAGGCCGCGATGTCGGCGTCGCGGCCGAAGAACGACTCGGCGTCCTCGGGCTCGTAGGGCAACAGGCCTCGGTAAGGGCACACCATGCTCACGGGGACGGCCTCGGCTCCGGTGAACTCGAGGTCCTGGCGCAGGATCGCCGCCTCCAGGGACGACAGCTCCTCTCCGGGGTCCAGCCCGAGCTCGTCGCGCAGGAGGGCGCGCGCACGATGGAGCACCTCGAGGGCCTCGGTCTGCCGGCCGGACAGGTAGAGCGCGCGTGCCAGGAGCGCCCACCGGTGCTCGCGGAACGGCGCCGACCTGGTCAGCGAGAGGGCCTCCTCCGCGATGCCCCGGGCGCGACCGGCGGCGATCTCCGCCTCGACCCGCAGCTCCTCCGCATCGAGGTGCAGTCCGGTCAGCCGCGCCGCCTCCGCGCGGCCCGGCTCCCAGTCCTCGAGGTCCGGCAGCGGCCGACCGCGCCAGAGCGCCAGGGCCTCGTTCACGACGTACGACGCCCGATCCGGGTCGCGGTCGCGCAGGTGGTCGTGGGCCCGGCCGAGCAGCCGCTCGAACGTCCGGGAGTCGAGCGCGTCCTCGTGGGTGAGGAGCCTGTATCCGTACGGCGTCGTCTCGATCGCTCCCGGCGGCAGCTGACGCCGCAGACGCACGATGCAGCCCTGCACCATCTTCGACCACGAGGCCGGCAGCTCCTCGCCCCACAGCGCGTCGGCCAGCGTCTGCTTGTCGACGACCTCGTCGGCCCTCACCACCAGCGCCTGGAGCACCATCCGGTCACGAAGTCCGTGCCCTTCCACTCCGTCGATGGTGAGCGGGCCGAGAACTGCGATGCCCACACCTCGACTGTCGCTCCCGGCCTCGTGGTCGTCAATCGCCGAATTACCGCGGAGTTACCGCGACGGGGGCCGCGCGATACCGCTCGGCAGCCACAACGAGAGGGAAGGGCGTCACCCGGACGCCTCGCACTCCACAGGAGAACCGTGATGAACACCTCACGCTGCCCTGCTGGCCGCCGCCAGCCCTGGCCATCGCACTCACCGGATGCGCGGCGAACGCGGACAAGACGCCGACCGAGGTCTCGAAGCCCGGTGCCGACATCACCCAGCAAAGCCAGACATTCCAGCCGGACCCTGCCCTGCCGCCACGTCCTGTGCCCGCGCTGAGGGCGGCGAATGCCGAACCCGAGGTCGCCAGAACGTCCTTTCGTCCTACTTCTGAGGAGCACGACATGTTCACCCCGACACGAACGGCCAGCATCGGCTCGATGCTGGCTGGTTTCACGGCCGTGGCTGCGGTCTGGGGGGCCGGAGGCCCCGCCGCAGCGACGACTGCCGCTTCGGCACCCCATCTGATCACCTCCGAGAGCACGACCGCGCCGTGGTACGCCGTCCCGAACGAGGCACTCGGCGGGCTGACTCCGAACGCCTACCTGGTTCGGCACCAAGAGCGTGTGATGGATCTGGTGGAGCAGTACCACCCGGTGGCGCGTGCGGAGGACTGAAGCAACAGGGCGCCTCGAGCCCTGCTAGCTCGATGCCGGGCCGGACCGCCCACGGCGCGACACCAGGGCTCCACGCAGCACCACGGCGACCTCGGCTGCGCGTCCGTCGAGGATGCGCGTGGCCGAGGGCTCGGGCCGGACGCCGAGCGAGTTGAGGGTCATCGCCAGCATCTCGTAGTGCCCGACGAGGAAGCAGAGCTCGATGAGCTCGGTCTCGCGCAGGTCGGCCGCCAGCGCCGCCCACGTGACATCGGTGATGACCCGGTCGCGATGGAGCTCGTCCGCCGCCGCGAGCAGGTGGTGCTGGCGCGGGGACCAGGTCCCGGTCGAGGGCCAATCGGGAACAGCGTCGACGTCGGCCCTGGTGAGCCCGTGGGACGTGGCCATGCCCGCGTGCTGGACCCACTCGTACCAGCTGCCGCAGTTCCACGCGGTGCGCAGGACGAGCAGCTCGGCGTCCCTCCTGGGCAGGTCGCACCGCAGCAGGAGCATGTCGCCGAGTGGCAACCAGCGCCGGAACAGCTGTCGGTGCCGGGCGAGCGTCGTGAAGATGCGATGCGGCTCGGTGTGCGTGACCCTGCCGGCCAGTGACGCCACCAGGGTGGCGAGAGGCGGCCGCACTGCTGGCGGCATCCGCACGCTGGGGGCTTCCGCGTCCATGAGCCACGGTGACACGACTCCGGGCGGCGCGACAGTGACCTAAGGCCCGACCAGGGACCTTCTGCCCTGTCGCCCCGTCGGCCTCCGTCGCACGGTGGCAGGAGGAGGTGGGCGGCGATGGTGAAGCACTGGCTGATGCTGGAACCGGGGGCTGACGACGGCCGGTCGCCGTACCGGGCGCACGTCGCGAGCCTGGGGCGTCACCTGCCCGGCACCCACCTCCTCACCGAGGACCTGATGGCGACCACGCGACACCGCACGCACATCGACCTCGAGCGGCTCACCGGGATCCACGACCGGCGCGTCTCGGTCGGGGACGAGGACTCCTACAGCCTCGCCGTGGCGGCCGCGCAGGACTGCCTCAGCCGATCGCCGCACCCCGCGTCGTCGATCGAGGTGGTGATCAACTGCAGCATCACGAAGTACCGGGGCGGGCTGACCCAGTGGCTCGAGCCGACGATGAGCAGCGCGGTCGCCCAGGCCATCGGTGCGCCCGGCGCGATGACCTTCGACCTGTCCAACGCCTGTGCGGGGATGTTGACGGGCGTGATGGTGCTCAACAACTGGATCCGCCAGGGCACGGTCGAGCGAGGCCTGGTCGTCAGCGGCGAGTACATCTCCCAGCTCGGCCAGAACGCCGCGCACCACGTGCGGAACGTGATGAGCCGGGAGCTGGCCTCGTTGACCCTCGGCGACGCCGGGGCCGCACTGCTGCTGGAGCGGGCACCCGAGGGTGCCAAGGGAATCACCGTCGCCGGCTTCACCACCGTGGCGGACCACAGCCGCCTGTGCCTGGCGTACGGCGTGGACGGCGACCCGGGCGCCCGGATGTTCACCCGGTCGCGGGCGATCCACAAGACGGCGATCGCCGACACGCCCGTCCTGCTCCAGGAGGTGCTCGACTCGGTCGGCATCGGCTTCAGCGACATCGACCAGGTGATCACCCACCAGACCTCGGCACGGGCCATCAAGAAGGGCATGGCAGAGATCACCGAGGCGCTCGGCGACGCGCCCGGGCACGATGCGGTGATCAGCGTCGACCACTACGGCAACACGGCGTCGACCACCCACACGGTGGCGCTGATCGACGAGCTCGAGGCGGGCCGGATCCGTGCCGGCGAGAACGTGGCGCTGGTCGCCCTGGCCTCGGGCCTGGAGATCGGGATCATCCTGCTCACCCTCGAGGAGGAAGTGGTGGCCAGTCATGGGCACAGTGATTGACCACGCGGCCGTCGGCCACGCCTCGTGGCGATCGCGCCACAGCGCCCTGCGACTGGCGGTGGGGACCGCGAAGGACTGCCTCCACGAGGCGGGGTGCGAAGCAGACGACCTGGACCTCCTCGTGAACGTCGGGATCTATCGCGACCGCAACCTCGGCGAACCCGCGCTCGCGGCGCTCATCCAGGAGGACGTGGGCGCGAACCCCGAGGACCCGCACGCAGGAACGCACGGCACGTTCTCGTTCGACATCGCCAACGGCACCTGCGGACCCCTCACCGCCCTGCAGGTGGCGGACGGCTTCCTCCGTTCGGGCACGATCCACCGCGCCCTCGTGGTCGCCAGCGACGCCGATCCGGGCCACGGCCTGGTCCAGCACTTCCCGTTCGCCGGCACGGGCGGCGCCCTCCTGTGCGGCTGGGCCGCCGACGGGTCCGGTTTCGACTCCTTCCGCTGGGCCAACTTCCCCGACGGCGGTGACTCGTTCCGCGCGACCGTGAGCTACCGCGACGGACGCAACCGGCTCGAGATCGTGGCCTCGGAGCAGATGGACGAGGCGTACGCCGATGCGGGCGCCAAGGTGGCGTCCGCATGCCTCGACAGCGCCTCGACCGACCTGGCCGCGATAGATCTCGTCCTTGCCGCGCCGGCTCGGCCCGGCTTCCGTGCCGGTCTCGCGGCTCGCCTCGACGTACCCGTGGAGCGGGTTGTCGTCGCTGACGACGACCGGATCCACACGGCGGGCCTCATCGCGGCGATCCACGGCGCGACTCGCGACGCGAGCCTCAGGCCTGGCAGCACCGTCCTGGTGGTCGCGGTGGGCGCGGGCGTGACCGCGGGCGCCGCCCTCTACCGCGTGCCGGTGGGAGCGACCTGACTCGGATGAGCGACGCCAACCAGGACGTGGTCCCCGCTTCTACGACGAGCTCTGGAACCGCGGAATCTCGACGCGGCGGGCGTACGGGTGGCGGAGGACCACGTGCGGGACCACCTCGGCCTGCGAGAGCAGCTGGGAGCAGACGTGGAGCGCTGCCTCATGGTCCGGGTGGGTTCGACCCGGCAGAGAGGAGCCGGTTGAGTACGGCGAGTTCGGTGCCGACGCACCGGCCACATTCTCGCTACCGTGGCAGGGTGACGAATGGCACCGTCGTGGTGACGGGCGCGTCCACGGGAATCGGGGCAGCGACCTGCCGCCACCTCGCGGGTCTCGGCTTCGACGTGCTGGCCGGCGTACGCCGCGAGGAGGACGCCGCGCTCGTGGAGTCGTGGTCGACCCGGATTCGCGCTCAGCGGCTCGACGTCACCGACCCCGACCAGGTGGCAGCCCTCGTGACCGCGGTGACCACCGCCCCCGGCCCGCTGCGCGCCCTGGTCAACAATGCAGGGGTCGCGGTCGTCGGCCCCGTTGAGGCGCTCACTGTCGAGGACTGGCGCGAGCAGCTCGAGGTCAATGTGCTGGGACAGGTCGCTGTCACCCGGACCCTGCTGCCTCGCTTGATCGACAACCAGGGTCGGATCGTCATGATGAGTTCCGTCGGCGGACGCGTGGCAGGGCCACTGTTCGGACCGTACTCCGCATCGAAGTTCGCGATCGAGGCCGTCACCGACGTCCTCCGGCGGGAGGTCGGGTCTCTGGGCGTTCGAGTAGTGGCCATCGAACCCGGGGCGATCGCCACGCCCATCTGGGAACGGGGGCGGCTCGCCGGCGACCATCGTTGGGCGGCGGTCGAGCCAGAGGTCCGGCATCGGTACGCCCAGCTGGTCGAGGCGGTCCGTGGGCTCGCCGACCAGAGCTCGCGGGACGGACTCCCACCAGAGGCCGTGGCATTGGTGGTCGGCCGGGCGCTGACCGCGCACCGACCTCGTACCCGATACCTGGTCGGGAAGGACGCCGTCGCCCAAGCGTGGCTCGGCCGGCTGCTACCCGACAGGGCGATGGACGCGCTTGTCCGCCGTGCCATGCTCCGCAGCTGACCAGGATCACGTGACAGATTCGACCTGCGTCTTCGTGGGCGAAGTGACGCATCACCACGCGTCGAGGCCAGCACGGCCCGAGGCGCCACCGAGGCTCCGCCCCGGGTCACTGGCTCATCAGCCCGGCCATGAGGTTGTCGAGCATCGGCCACAGCACGGCGTTCTCGGGGTCGTCGACCACGTGGTGGAAGCCGGCGTGCTCGAGCATCACGTAACCGTGCAGCGCGCTCCAGAACTGCGCAGCGGCCACGGCGGGCTCTCCTCGCAGATGACCGGCGCGCTTCACGCGCGCGACCGCGGCCACGAGCTGTTCGAACGCGGGACGCCCCACGTCGCGTTGCTCCCGGGTCAGCTCCAGCCCGAGCGGCACGGAGCCGAACATGACTGCGTACAGATGCGGGTTGTCGCGGGCGTTGTCGCGATAGGCCTCCGCGACGGCGCGCAGGTCGGCGAGCGGGTCGTCGCTGAGGGGCACCTCCCCCACCCGCTGCTCCAAGCGGGCGAAGCCCTCGGCGACGACGGCGCCCACCAGCGCCGGCTTGCCGCCGAAGTGCGTGTAGACCGCCATGGTGGAGGTCTCGGTCTCCTTGGCCAGCCGTCGGGTGCTCAGCGCGGAGGGACCGTCCTCGCCCAGCAGACGGGCGGCGGCCTCGATGAGCCGCTGGCGGGGTGAGGACTCGGCAGGGGCGGACGCTGGTCCAGGGGAAGTCTCCGACATGGGTTGCATCCTGTCATAACAGCGTTATAGTCAGCAGGTATAACACCGTTATGAGTTCGGAGTCGGCCATGGTCAACCGCTATCTGCGCGACAACTTCGCCCCCGTCCACGAGGAGCGCACCGCGACGGACCTGTCGGTGACCGGGCAGCTGCCCGACCACCTCGACGGCCGCTACCTCCGCATCGGCCCCAATCCGGGCAGCGACCCCGGCGAGGCCTACCACTGGTTCCTCGGCGAGGGGATGGTGCACGGCGTACGCCTCAGGGAGGGCCGGGCGGAGTGGTACCGCAACCGGTGGGTGCGCCCCGAGAGCGGTGACTTCGCGCCCAACACCAACGTCATCGAGCACGCCGGCAAGACACTGGCGCTGGTCGAGGCCGGCTTTCCGCCCTACGAGCTGACCCGGGAGCTCGACACCGTCGGGCCCTGCGACTTCGGCGGCACCCTGACCGCAGGTGCGCTCACGGGTGGCTACACCGCGCACCCCCACGAGGACCCCGCCACCGGCGAGCTGCACGCGGTGTCCTACCACTGGGTCCGCGGAAACCGGGTCGACTACACGGTGCTCGACCCCACCGGCCGGGTCCGCCGCTCGATGGCGGTCGAGGTGCACGGCAGCCCGATGATCCACGACTTCGCGCTCACCGAGCACTATGCGGTGATCCTCGACCTCCCGGTCAGCTTCGACATCTCGATGGCCACCCGCGACCTGCCGCGCCTGGCGCGCAAGCCCGTCGGCCTGCTGATGTCGCGGATCATCGGCAGGAACCCGCTGCCCGAGCCGCTGATCGCCCGCGTCGCGCGGGGTGCGAAGAACGCCGCCGGAGGGTCGACGCTTCCCTACTCGTGGGACGAGGACTACCCCGCGCGGATCGGCCTGCTGCCGCGGGAGGGCAACGGGCCGGTGCGGTGGTTCGACATCGACCCCTGCTACATCTTCCACACGCTGAACGCCTACGAGGAGGGCGACGAGGTCGTCATCGACTGCGTACGCCACCCGAAGATGTTCGCCACCGACTTCACCGGGCCCAACGAGGGACTGGCCTCCCTGGCCCGCTTCACCCTCGACCTCACCTCGGGCAAGGCGCGCGAGAACCGCTTCGACGAGCACGGGCAGGAGTTCCCGCGGCACGACGAACGTCTCACCGGGCAGCGACACCGCTACGGCTACTCCGTCGGCTTCAACGGCGCCCGGCCGGGCGACTCGGTGCTCAAGCACGACGTCGTCGCCGGTACGACGCAGACGCGGGCGCTCGGCGCCGGGCGTGAGGCCGGAGAGTTCTGCTTCGTGCCGTCGGCCGAAGACTCGGCCGAGGACGACGGCATCCTGATGGGCTACGTCCACGACCGGTCGAGCGGGCTCAGCGACCTGGTGCTGCTCGACGCGGGCACCCTCGAGAACGTTGCCGCCGTCCACCTCCCCGGACGAGTGCCCACCGGCTTCCACGGCAACTGGACCCCTACCTCCCGCTGAACCTCACCCGCCGAACCAGAACCCCCGGCCGCCGTACCAGTCGCTGATGTGCTCGCGGGTGCTGCCGCCGCGGCCGCCGAGGTAGCTGCCGACCACGGCTGCGCCGAGATCGTCGAGCTCGGGGGCGACCACGCGGCCCTCGACCCGGTCGGCGAGCTGGTCGACGAAGCGGGCCAGGCCGGGGTCCTCGCCGAGCCGGAAGAAGGTCGTCTGCGCACCGAGACGGGCGGCGGTGTCGAGCTCGCGGACCGACCAGGCCACCGTCAGCGGGTGCGGGGGGTAGGAGAACCACACCTCGCCGTCCGGCTCGAGGTGGCTGGTCGGCTCGCCGTCGGTGACGATCAGCAGCACCGGCTGGGCGTTGGGGTGCTTGCGGAAGTGCCGGTTGGCCAGCAGCAGCCCGTGGTGCAGGTTGGTGCCCTTCTCCCACATCGCGTCCAGCGCGGTCAGCTCCTCGATCTCCATCACACGCGCCGCGCGACCGAAGCCGATGAGCTGGAGGTGGTCGCCGCGGAAGCGGGTGCTGATCAGCTGGTGCAGGGCGAGCGCGGTGCGCTTCATCGGCACCCAGCGGTTGGCCATCGCCATCGAGAACGACGTGTCGACCAGCAGCGCGACCGCGGCCTGGGTGCGCGCCTCGGTCTCGTTGACCTCGATGTCGCGCACGTCGATGCGCACCCCGGAGCGCGGGTCGCGGCCCTCGCTGGTGGTGCGTACGACGGCGTTGGTCACCGTGCGGGTCACGTTCCACGGCTCGGTGTCGCCGAACTGCCACTCCCGGCTGGCGCCACTGAGCTCCCCCGCCGCGCCGGCGTGCCGCATGTCGCGCTGCCCCTGCCGCCCCGACATCCGGTTGGCGACGTCGCGCAGCAGCGCCTTGCCCAGCTGGCGCATCGCCTTCGGTGAGAGCCGCAGCTGGCCGTCGGAGCCGCGCTTGAGGTAGCCCGAGTCGTTCAGCGCCCGCTCCAGCTCGGCCAGGGTGCGGGCATCCACCGCGGCCTCGTCGCCGACCTGGCGGGCCAGCTTGTCGAGGTCGACGTCGTCCATCCGGGCGCCGCCGTACGCCTGGGAGAGCTGTTCGGCGAGGTCGTCGAGGTCGGCCAGGTCCTGGAGCACGCCGGTGCCGTCGCCGAGCCCCAACCCCTGGCCGCCCTCGAACTCCTCCGAGCCGCCCCAGTCCTCGCCGGGCCGCAGCGCCTGCAGGTTGTCGTCGAGCTGGGACAGCGACTGCATCAGGTCGGGGCTGCCGAAGGCCTGCATCGCGAGCGCGTCGAGCTCGTCGCGCTGCTCCTGGGTCATCGAGTTGCGCATCCGCTGAGCCGCCGCGGCGCGCTGGGCCAGGGCGTCCATCAGCTCGTCGAGGTTCTGGGGGTTCTCCGGGAAGAAGTCGCCGTGCTTGTCCATGAAGTCGGCGAAGTCCTGGTCGGTGTCCTCGCCGCGCCGGCGCTTGTCCAGCAGCTCGTTGAGGTCGCCGAGCATCTCGTTGATCGCCTGGCGGTCCTCGTCGGTGGCGTTCTCCAGCGCCTCCTTCATCCCCTTGAACCGCTGGTCGAGCATCTCGCGGCCGAGCAGGTCCTTGATCTTCTCGTAGTCGGCGCGGGCCTCCTGGCTGGCCCAGTCGTACGACGAGAGCTCCGAGACCGCGGCCGCCGTGCTGCCGGGCAGGTTCTCCAGCTGCATCTCGCGGAAGGCGCGGTCGCCGTCGTCCATGTCCACGTCGCGGGCGAGCTGCTTGCGCTCGTTGAGCACCGCACGGTCCAGCAGCTCGCGGACCTCCTGCATGGTGCCGTCGAGGCTGTGCTTGCTGAGCAGCTCGCGGCGCTTCTCGGCCACCTGGCGGGCCAGGTCGTCCAGGCCGCGCTGCTGCTCGCCCCCGCGGCGCAGGAACTCCCTCATGGCCCGCTCCGGCGAGTAGCCCGCCATCACGTCCTCGCCGATCGACTCCAGCGCCTCGGCCAGGTCGACCGGCGGCGCGAGCGGGTCCGGGCCGCCGGCGTAGCGGCCGTAGCGCGAGCGACGGGTCGTCATCGCGCCGCTCTTCTCCGCGTCGGGGCGGTCACGTCAGCCGCCGTAGATCGTCTCGCCGGCACCGGACTCCTTGCTGACCTTCTGCGCGAGGTAGAGCCCCTCGAGCGCCAGCTCGATCGCACCCGCCCGCTGGCCGTCGTCGGTCGCGTCGAGCCGCTCGCAGATGTCGTCGTACAGCTCCGACTCGCCGAGCACCGGCAGCCCGCCGAGGAAGTCGCGCGCGGTGACCTGCTCGCCGGTCAGCACGCTGCCGCCCTCCTCCAGCGCCCGCACGAGCAGGCCGAGGTCGAGGCCCGCGAGCCGGCTCCGGACGGTCTCGGCGGTGGCCCGGCGCAGCAGGTGCTCCAGGACCTGCGCCTCGCGGCCCTCCTCGCCGGTCTCGAACTCCACCTTGCCGCCGAGCACCTCGACGGCCGTCTCCAGGTCGACCACCCGGGCCACGGCGGTGTCCTCACCCTGCGAGGTCGCGCGGTGCAGCGCGGCCGCCGCGATCGTCTCGGCCCCGGCGATCGCGAAGCGGGCCGAGACGCCCGAGCGCTGGTCGACCGAGCTGGACTCGCGCAGCGCGCGGGTGAAACGGGCGAGGATCTCGACGAGGTGGTCGGGTACGTCGGCGACCAGGTGGGCCTCCTGGCGGATCACCGCCACCTCGTCGACCAGCTCGACCGGGTAGTGCGTGCGGATCTCGGCGCCGAAGCGGTCCTTGAGCGGGGTGATGATCCGCCCGCGGTTGGTGTAGTCCTCCGGGTTGGCGCTCGCCACCACCAGGGTGTCCAGCGGCAGCCGGAGCACGTAGCCGCGGATCTGGATGTCGCGCTCCTCCATCACGTTGAGCATCGCGACCTGGATGCGCTCGGCGAGGTCGGGCAGCTCGTTGATCGCGACGATGCCGCGGTGCGAGCGCGGGATCAGCCCGAAGTGGATCGTCTCCGGGTCGCCGAGGTGACGGCCCTCGGCCACCTTCATCGGGTCGACGTCGCCGATCAGGTCGGCGACGCTCGTGTCGGGGGTGGCCAGCTTCTCGGCGTACCTCTCGTCGCGGTGGCGCCACTCCACCCCGAGTTCGTCGCCCTCCGCGGCCGCGCGCCGCTTCGAGGCCTCGGTGATCGGCTCGTAGGGGTGCTCGCCGAGCTCGGCGCCCGCGATCACCGGCGTCCACTCGTCGAGCAGGCCCACCAGCGTGCGCAGCAGCCGGGTCTTGCCCTGGCCGCGCTCCCCGAGGAGCACCACGTCGTGGCCGGCGAGCAGCGCCCGCTCGAGCTGGGGGATGACGGTGTCGCCGAAACCGTGCAGCCCCGGCCACGGGTCGCGGCCCTCACGCAGGGCGGAGAGCAGGTTGCCGCGCAGCTCGTCGCGCAGCGACTTCTGCTCGTGCCCGCTCGCCCGGAGCTGGCCGACGGTGGTGATGTCAGGCGGAGTCGTCGTCACCCGATCCACGCTACTCAGGGGCGCAATGCGTCCTTCGTCGGTTGAGCCTGTCGAAACCGGTGGTGGTTTCGAGACGCGCCCTCCTCCACATCATTCGGACGTGCAGAAGTGCCTGCAGAGGGCTGCCCGACCCCCGTTTCCGGGACTTCTGCACGTCCCACTGAAGCGTCAGGCGGGCATCCGAGGAGCAGGTGCGGCACGCCGGTGTCGAGGGCCTCGCTCGAGAGCAACCGCGGCACTCAGCCGGCCGGTGTCCTCGGTCCCGTGGGTGTGTGGCCTCGAGGCGCCCCTTCGACAGGCTCAGGACAGGCTGCCCTGTCCGCGCGAATGCCGGGTCCTCGTGCAGACTGCGGGGCATGGACGTTGCCGAGTGCCCCTGCGGGGCGTCGTCGTACGACGGGTGCTGCGGGCCGTTGCTCCGGGGGGAGCGGCAGGCCGGCTCTCCCGAGGAGCTGATGCGGTCGCGCTACTCCGCGTTCGCGGTCGGCGACGGCGACTACCTGTGGCGCACGTGGCACCCGCGGACCCGGCCCGAGAACGTCGCGCTAGACCCGCGGCTGCGGTGGACCGGGCTCGAGATCGTCGAGGCCGTCGACGATCTCGTCGAGTTCCGGGCGCAGCACGACGGACCCGACGGGCCGGGGTGCTCCACGAGCGCAGCCGGTTCGCCCAGCGGGCCGGGCGGTGGTTCTACCTCGACGGCGAGGTCGGCTGACCCAGGAGTCGGACCCAGGAGTCGGACCCAGAAGCCTCAGGAGTCGGAGCCGCCCGCCAGCGCGGCCTCGCTGACGTAGCCGTGCCGCACCCGCTGCGGGTGGTCGCCCACGGGCAGGTAGGCCAGCTCCTTCTTCTTCCCGAAGTCGAGCACGGCCACCGAGTCGGCCTCGCTCAGCGAGATCCAGCAGGTGTTCCCCAGGCCCTCGGTCGTCCAGTACGGCTTGCCGTAGGAGTGGCCGGTCGTCTTCTCGTCGAAGATCGTGGGGCGCATCGTCTTGCGGTCCACCAGCGCCGCGTAGTCGTCCATCGTGCCCGCGGCACACAGCGTCGTGCCCAACTCGTCGATGGCGAGGCCGTGGTGGGCGGAGTCGTTGACGTACTGCTCGCGCGGCATGTCCGGGACCCGGTTGGGCAGGTTCACCACGCGGCGTACGGCACCGGTGCGCGGCTCGGGGATGCCGCCGGCGGTGTAGCCGACCTTGCCGTCGGTGTCGGGGGCCCGGGTGTCGAACTCCACGAGCCCGTGGAAGTAGGACACCTGGAAGTAGACGAACCGCTCCCCCGGCGCAACCGCCATCGGCCGCACCGCCGAGCTCATGTCGGGGTGGCCCGCCTCGGCCAGCTCCTTGCCCATGTCCCAGCGCTGGGTGACCTCGAAGCTGTCGTTGTCGACGACCTGGAACCACCGGTCGCCCTTGAGCGCGTCGTGCGCGGGCCCGATCTTGACCGGCCCCACGCTCGGGTAGTCGCCGGGCGTGTAGACCTTGCCGATGCTCGCGTGGAAGATCCGCGACCCGTCGTCGCTGTAGTTGTTCTCGTGCGGGGTCTCCCCGGACTCGAAGGTGCGCAGCCGGTCCCCCATCGCGACCTTCGCGCCCTCGACGGTCTCGTCGACCATCGAGAACTCGATCACCTGGCGCTCGGTCGAGTCGCTGACGAGCAGCCGCCGCCCGTCCGGGGACAGGCCCATGTGGTCGGTGCGGTGGCCGTCCATCGGCTGCTCGCGCACGATGCTGTCGGGCTCCCCCGCGATCGCCTTGGCGACGTCGATCCAGACCACGTCGGCGAAGCTCGGGCGCGAGACGGCGAGGAAGCGGCCGTCGCGGGTGGTGAACATGTCGTCGACGTACTGGTCGTGCCCCTCGCCCGGCCCCTGCTGGATCGCCAGGTAGAACGCGAGCCGCTCGGGGTCGGAGCGGATGTCGGAGAGCTCCTGGTCCTTGTCCGGGACCAGGTTCACGCCGCGCTGGAGCACCTCGAGCTTCTTGGCGTCGACGATCGAGGCGGTGCCGGCCCAGTTGTTGCCGACCCACATCACGTCACGCAGGTCCTCGGCCGCAGCAACTCCTGGGGCGGCCTTCGGCTGGGCGTCGGCGGAGGTGGCGGAGCCGAGGCCGGCGAGGAGGGCGGCGGGCAGTGCCATCAGGGCCAGTGCAGCTGTACGTCGCATGCCGGGTCAACGAGCGAACCCGGCCCTCGTCACGGCCGGGGACGAGGCGCCCCACACCGCCAGCGACCGTGCCCGGGCATTCGGCACTCCTGACCTGACGCCACGCCCGACGCACTACTCTCTGCCTGTCGAGAGGAGCGGGGGATGTCCGGGTCTGACGAGGTGCCCGACGCCGATGCGGAAATGGTCGCCGGCGAGGCACCGCCGTCTGCCCGCGTGCCCCTCGACCGCGACCGCATCATCGCCGCCGCCATCGAGTTCATCGACGAGCAGGGCCTCCCGGGCCTGACCATGCGTCGTCTCGGCGACCGGCTCGGCGTCGAGGCGATGTCGCTGTACCGCTACGTCCCCGGCAAGGAGGACCTCCTCGACGCCGTCGTGGAGTCGCTGATGCTGGCGCTGGCCCAGGACGAGGACGTCCTCTCCACCCCTCGCGACGGGTGGCAGGACTTCCTCCAGCGGCTCGCCCACGGCGTACGCCGCGTCGCGCTCGCGCACCCCAAGGTCTTCCCGCTCCTGGCGTCCCGGCCCCCCGAGGCGCCCTGGCTGCGCCCGCCCCTGCGCAACATCGAGTGGGTCGAGTCGTTCCTGGACGGCCTGATCTCCGAGGGCTTCACCCCCGAGGCCGCCGCCGGCGGGTACCGCGCCTTCACCAGCTTCCTGCTCGGCCACCTGCTGCTCGAGGCGGCCACGCACGGCGGCGACGTCGGACCTCTCGACGTGATCGACGACGGCTCGCCGGACTACCCCGGGCTCGAGCAGTTCCCGACCGTACGCCGCCTGCGGACCCAGCTCTCCGAGGACCACGCCGCCGTGGAGTTCGAGGAGGCGCTGGAGAACCTGCTCGAGCGGATGGCCCTGATCCGCAGCGAGAACATCGGCGACTGACCCGGCGACGCTCAGGTGCTCAGCAGCACCGAGGAGCCGTGCCCGAAGAGGCCCTGGTTGGCGGTGATGCCGACCCGCGCCCCCTCCACCTGGCGGCCCTCGGCCTGGCCGCGCAGCTGCCAGGTCAGCTCGCAGACCTGCGCCAGCGCCTGCGCGGGCACCGCCTCGCCGAAGCAGGCCAGGCCACCGCTGGGGTTGACCGGGATGCGGCCGCCGATGCTGGTCTCCCCGGCCCTCAGGAGCTGCTCGGCCTCACCCTGCTTGCACAGCCCGAGGTCCTCCATCCAGTCCAGCTCGAGCGCGGTGGACAGGTCGTAGACCTCGGCGACGTCGACCTCCTCCGGGCCGATCCCGGCCTCCTCGTAGGCCGCGGTGCCGATCGACTGCTTGAACGTCGGGGCGGGCTCCGCGGCCTCGCTCCCGGGACCCGTGGGCGCCGGGTCGGTGGCGAGCAGCGGCATGTCGATGACGCGCTGCGGGAAGCGCGGCGTCACCGTGGAGACCGCCCGCACCCGCACCGGCGCAGCCACGCCGTGGCGGCGGGCGTAGTCCGTCGAGGTGAGCAGCACCGCCGCCCCGCCGTCGGAGGTCGCGCAGATGTCGAGCAGGTGCAGCGGGTCGGAGACGACCGGGCTGGCCAGCACGTCCGCGGCCGACACCTCCTTGCGGTAGCGCGCGTGGGGGTTGTGCAGCCCGTGGCGCGCGTTCTTGACCTTCACGGCGGCGAAGTCGTCCTGCGTGGCGCCGTAGAGGTCCATCCGCCGGCGGGCGTAGAGCGCGAAGTAGGCCGGGTTGGTCATCCCCAGCAGCCGGAACCGCAGCCAGTCCGGGTCGTCCCAGCGCTCCCCGGCGTTCGGGGCCAGGAACCCCTTCGGCGTGGTGTCGGCGCCGACGACGAGAGCCACCTCGGAGAGGCCGGCGAGGATGCGCGCACGTGCGGTGTCCAGGGCCTGGGCGCCGGTCGCGCAGGCGGCGTACGACGTGGCGACGCGGGCGCCGTTCCAGCCCAGCGCCTGGGCGAACGTCGCGCCGGCGACGTAGCCGGCGTACCCGTTGCGCACGGTCTCGCCACCCACGACCAGGTCGACGTGCTCCCACGGCACACCGGCGTCACCGAGCGCCTGCCGCGCGGCGTGCACGCCGTAGCCGACGAAGCTTCGCCCCCACTTGCCCCACGGGTGCATCCCCACCCCGAGGACGGCGACGTCCTTGCTCGATCGGGAGGTCACCGGCTCGCCTCCACCTCGGCGGGACCGGGCTCGACCGGGAGCGGCTTCCACCGCCAGATCGTGCGGTCGCCCGACTCGTCGGTGTGCAGCGTCTCGACCACCAGCTCGACCGGCGACCCGACTCGCACGTCGGACGACGCCGTACCCCTCGGCGAGCTGGCCGAGCACGACGAGACCCTCCGGCAGCTCGACCGCGGCGATCCCGAACGGCGCGAACGGCTCGCGGGCGGGGAGGTACGGCGGGGGCGGCTGGTACCTGCGCGTCGGTGTAGGACCAGACCGTGCCCCTGCGCGACAGCGGGACCGCCTCGACCTCCTCGCCGAGCGCACGCGGGGTTGCGGCACGGATCCGCCGCTGGGCGGGAAGAACGTCGAGCCGCAGGTGGTGCAGCGCGAGGCGAGCAGGGCCGGCTCGGGACCCGTGGTGAACCAGCCCTCGACGGCCGGCGTGCCCTGCGTGGCCTCGGTCATGCGGCACCCCCGCAAACTAGAACAGGTTCTCATTCTGGCACACGCCGCCGCGGCCTCGCGGACGGTGCGGAGTCTGCCTGTGCCACCATCGCGTCGTGCCCACCGCAGTCGTCGTCGTGCTCGGGGTGCTCCTGCTGCTCGCCCTGGCCGGGGTGACCGTGCTGGCGGTCGAGCTGACCCGGGCTCAGCAGCGGATCGCCGAGCTCGAGGAGCTCGAGCGGCTCGTCCGCGTCGAGGAGACCCGCAACCCGCGGGCGGTCCAGGCCGCTGGTCGCGCGGTGCGCACCGCCGTGGAGACGGTGTCGCGGGTGCGCACGCACGGCGTACGCGGGATGCTGCTGAGCTCCATCGACGACTTCACCCGCTGGGCCCTCGAGGACCGCACCGAGATCGCCCGCGTCGCCGGCCCCGACGGGACCGTGACCATCATGTTCTCCGACATCGAGAACTCGACCGCGGTCAACTCGCGAGCTCGGCGACGAGGCGTGGGTCAAGCTGCTGGACGACCACGACCGGCTGCTGCGCACCTACGTCGACAAGCACCGCGGCCACGTCGTGAAGAGCCAGGGCGACGGCTACATGGTGGTGTTCTCGACCCCCGAGCTCGCGGTCGACGCTGCGCTGGACATCCAGCAGGTGCTGAGCCGCGACGCGTCAGCGCACGCGGCGGATGCGGCGTACGCCGGTCCAGGTGCGCATCGGCCTGCACACCGGCACCGCCATCGAGCGCGACGGCGACTACTTCGGCCGCAACGTCGCGATGGCGGCCCGGGTCGCGGCGCTCGCCGACGCCGGGGAGATCCTGGCCAGCGACGACATCGCCGACGCGCTGGCCGACACCGACCGGTTCCGGTTCGCCGAGGAGGACACCGTCGAGCTCAAGGGCATCCCCGGTCAGCACCGGCTGTGGTCGGTGTCGGCCGCGTGAGGTGACTAGCGCGCGACGCGCTCCCCGGGGGCGATCTCGGCCCGACGGCCGATGAGGCCGAGCAGCACCATGCCGACACCGAGGACCAGGTGCAGCCAGTTGTCGGCGTCGTCCAGCGGCACGAAGTTGGCGCTGCTGTGCGGGTCGACGACCAGCCCGTAGACCCACAGGACGAGGTAGATCGCGCCGCCGGCGATCAGGTACAGGGTCGCCGTACGCACCGTGCGCGCCATCGCGAGCCCGGCGACCCCGAACAGCAGGTGCACGAGGTTGTGCAGCACCGAGACCTGGAACAGCCCGAGGAGCTCGGCCCCGCTGCCGTGCCCGGCGAAGCCGAGCTCGTCGTAGTTGGTCGTCACGCCGGGGACGAAGCCCGCGATGCCGACCAGCAGGAACACCGCGCCGACCACGGTCGTGGCCGTCTTGACCCAGCGGGCCTGGTCGCGGGCGACCCGCCGCGAGCGCTTGACGTCCTCGCTGCCGGGATCGATGTGCGAGCTCGCGTCGTTGCGGGAGGCGTCAGCCTGGTCAGCCATGGTAGCGGCAGCTGCAGGAACTCCTTCGGCGTGGGGGAAGTGACGGTTCCGTCGGTACCCGTGCGGCTGGGGGGCAATCACGTGGCGGGTGTCACCCGCTCCGCTGGTCGAGGCGCGAGGGGCGTGGTTTCGACAGGCCCGACCACGGCCGGGCAGGATCGCCCCGTGCAACGGGTCCTGGTCGTCGACGGCGCCAACGTCGTGGGGTCGCGGCCCGACGGCTGGTGGCGGGACCGGGCCGGGGCGGCCACGCGGCTGCACGGGCGGCTGGCGGTCGCCGACACCTCCTGGGACGAGATCGTGCTCGTCCTCGAGGGGCAGGCCAAGGCGGGCGCACGCAAGGGCCGGGACGGGCACCTGCGGACCGTGCACGCCTCCCGGGACGGCGACGCGGCGATCGTCGCGGAGGCGCGGGCGGCCCGCGAGCAGGGGGACGACGTCGTCGTGGTCACCGCCGACCGGGCGCTGCGCCAGCGCGTGGAGCTCCTCGGTTGCCGCACGATGAGCCCCGGCTGGCTGCTCGACCAGATCGACGGTTCGGGCTGAGCCTCAACGAGCGGGCCGTCGCGGCGGGAGGTCGATGAACGGCGATGCCGGGACGGGCGCGACCGGGTGGGTGCTCGGCACGGCGGGCATCCGGGGCTCTCGGCGGCTGAAGTCGCCTGCGTAGTAGCCGTTGTGCGTGTGCACGCGGCCGACGAAGACCCCGTGCTCTTCCTCGATGAGAAGTGTGGCGGCCATCAGGATCTCCTCCGGTTTCCGGTGCGGTGGCGGTGGTGCCTCGGTACTCACCAGAGAACCTCTGAGAAGGGGTCGCGGCCCATCGTGCCCGGCGCACGTCACGAGGGGTGCAGCCGCAGGCTCGCTGCGGGGCCACGCCGGGAGGCGCGGGGGGCGTCGTGGGTGCTGGCACCACCCGACGGTGCGGAAACTCCCCCTGTCCCGATGTGCCGCGGAGGAGCAGACTCTCGGGTATGGGAAGTCGGCTGGGCAGGCACCGGCTCTCGGGGCGCGAGGGGCTCTCGACAGCACTGGCGCTGGCGGGCCTGACCCTCTACGTGCTCCTCGTGTACGTCGCGGTGGTCCTCGGCGGTGGCGTGCTCATCGGCCGGACCACGACGCCGGACCTCACCCTGTCCGTCCTGGCCACGGCGGTGGTGGCGTTGTCGTTCGAGCCGGTGCGGCACCGGGTCGACCGCGTCGTCTCCGGACTGGTGCACCCCGGCCAGCGGTCGCCGTACGACGTCCTCGCCACGTTCTCCTCGATGGTCGCCACCAGTGCGCTGGCCGGCGACGTGCCGGGACGGATGGCCCAGGTCCTCGCGGAGGGGACAGGTGCGCAGTGGGCCGAGGTCTGGCTCGTCGTGGACGGCACGCCCACGCTGGCCGCCGCGTGGCCGGAGTCCGGCGTGCGGCACGACCCGCAGGACGCGGACCCCGCTGACCCGCAGGCGATCCCCGAGGGACGGCAGGTCAGGCGCTGCTACCAGGCGGGTGAGGCGCTGGGCCTGCTGGTCGTCCAGGAGAGACCGGGGATCCCGTTCACCCCGACCGAGGAGCGGCTGTTGGCCGGCCTGGCCGACCAGGCGGGACTGGTGCTGCGCGGCGTCCGCCTCCGCGCCGAGCTCGAGCGTCGTCGCGTAGAGCTCACGGCACGGGCAGAGGAGCTCGGCGCCTCGCGCCGGCGGCTCGTCGAGGCCCAGGACGGCGCGAGGCGTCGACTCGAGCGGGACATCCATGACGGGGCCCAGCAGCACCTCGTTGCCCTGGCCGTGAACCTGCGGTTGGCGCACACGGTGGCGCAGCACTCGCCCGATCGCGGGGCCACTCTGCTGGCGCCCCAAGAGGCAGCTGTCCGGGAGGCCACGGAGGCACTGCTCGGCCTCGCCCGGGGGATCTACCCGCAGCGGCTCGTCGCCGACGGGCCGGCCGCGGCCCTGCAGGAGGCGGCGGGCACGACACCGGTCCCGGCCACGGTGACCGGCCCGGGCTCGGCGCGGTACGACGTCGGCATCGAGGCCGCGGCGTACTTCTGCTGCATGGAGGCACTCCAGAACGCCGCCAAGCATGCGGGTGCCAACCGCGTCGCGGTGTCCCTGGTCGAGGAGGACGGCACGCTGCTGTGCTCAGTGACCGACGACGGCGTGGGTATCGACGGCGGGCCGAGCCCGGGCACCGGGCTGGCCAACATGCGCGACCGGGTCGAGGCGGTCGGTGGGACGCTCGGCGTCCTCGGGACCGCCGGGGGCGGCACCCGCGTGGAGGCGCGTCTTCCCGCGCGCCGGCTCGTGAGCGGAGCCCCCTGAGATGGCGGCGAGGCTCGCCTGGACGCTGTGCGCCCTGAGCGCTCTCGCCGTGGTCCTCGACACGGTCGTGTTCGCGACCTACCAGCCGCTCCTCTCGGAGGAGAGCGTCGCGGTGCACGGCTTCCCGTTCGTCTCCGGCGCCGTGCTCGGCGCCGCCGCGATGGGAGCCTTGATCGTCTGGCACGACGGGCGGCACCCGATCGGGTGGCTGCTCAACCTGCTGGGCCTCAGCACCGCCCTGGCGCTGCTCAGCGAGACCGTGAGCATCTGGATCGTCAACGAGGGGGCCCCCGGACCCCGCGGCCTCGGCGGGGTCGCCGGGTGGGCCTCGATGCTGCTCGGTGGCCCCGCCGCCCTGTCGGCCGTCGCCCTGCTGTTCCTGACGGCGCCGTCCGGCCACTTCCTCTCGCGCGCGTGGCGCCGGTTCGTCGCGGTTCCCATCCTGGGCGCGACGTGCTGTCTCGCGGCCATGCTCACGGTGTCGCCGGCGGGGGTGGACCTGCGTGACCAGGGCCTCGGGACCTGGTTCGCCCAGGCACTGTGGTCCGCGGGCGTGCTCCTCCTCGGCATCGGCATCCTGGGGTCGCTGATCTCGATGATCATCCGCCTCCGGCGCGCCGAGGGCGTGCAGCGACAGCAGCTGCGCCTGATCGCCACCTCGGCCGCCCTCGTGGCCGTCGCCTTCACCACGCTCCTCGTGGTCCAGTCGGTCAACGGCGGCCGCCAGACGTGGATCTCCAGCATGCCCCTGTTCGTGTCGTACTTCTGCCTGCCGCTCCTGTTCGCGGTGGCCGTTCTGCGCCTCCGCCTCTACGACATCGAGGTCATCCTCAACCGCACGCTGGTCGTGGCCCTGGGCACCCTCTTTGCCGGCCTCGGCTACACCACCCTGGTGGTCACCGTCGGGCAGGTGGTCGACACCCGTGCCGGAGGGTTCTGGATCTCGCTCCTCGCCACCACCCTCGTGGCGCTGGCCTTCCAGCCGGCGCGACGCGGGGTCGTCGGCTTCGCCAACCGCCTCGCCTTCGGGCCTCGCGCCAAGCCCTACGAGGCGCTGGCCGCCTTCAGCCGCCGACTGTCGGAGACCCCCGCCGCCGAGACCCTGCTGCTGGCCGTGGCCGAGGCAGCCGGCCGATCGGTCGCCGCGACCTCGACGACCGCCGTGCTCGACGTGGCAGGTGAGGGACCGGTCTCGGTCACCTGGCCGCCTGGAACCGCGACGGGTGACGAGCCGGGTGCCGAGCCTTACGTGGTGGACGTGGCCGAGGGCGAGATGCCCCTCGGCCGGCTCCTGGTGCGACTGCCGCACGGCCGCCCCCTGACCGACGACGACCGCCGGCTGCTCGGCGACCTTGCCGAGCAGTCGGCTGTCGCCTTCCGCAACCTGGCCCTGGAGCGACGGCTGACCGCCCAGGTCGCCACCCTCGACGAGGCCACGCGGGCGCTCGCCGAGTCCCGGCGGCGGCTGGTCGTGGCGGAGGACACGGCGCATCGCCGGCTCGAGAGTGAGCTCCGTCGCGAGGTGCTGCCTCGGCTGGAGCCGATGCCGGCCCGGATCCGCTCGCTCTCCGATGCGCCACTGTCCGAGCGGGGGTGCGCCGAGGTCGAGGACCTGGTGACGGAGACGAACGCCGCACTCGAGGCGTTGCGCGACCTCACCCGTGGCGTCTTCCCTACCGTCCTCGAGCGGTCGGGTCTCGTCGCGGCACTGCGCTCGCGGCTCGGGGCCGCACCCGCCCCCAACGTGCGGCATGTCGGGCCCGGGGCGGAGCAGCGCTTCCCTGCCCACGTGGAGCTCGCGGCGTACGACGCGTGCCGGGCGGCAGCCGCCACCACGGACACCGCGCTCGACATCACCCTGGACCGCGAGCGCGGCGCCCACGACGAGCTCGTGCTGCGAGTCCTCGGCCTCGACCTGCCCCTGCTCGACGTCCCGGCCTGCTCCGACCGCGTGGAGGCAGCCGGTGGCACGGTGCGCGTCGGCGCGGACCGGCTCGAGGTCCGCCTCCCGGTGCAGGCCCACCCGCCGGTCGAGGCAGGTCTCCTGGCTGCCGGCTCCCCAGCCCTTTCGGCCCCGGCGCATCCCCTCGCGTCGCCCTAGAGTGGACCAATGACGGTGCGAGTCGTGTTCGCGGACGACAACTACCTCGTCCGGGAGGGCGTGGCCGGACTGCTCACCGAGACCCCGGACGTCGACCTGGTCGAGACGGTGGCCGACCCCGAGGCGCTCCTGCGAGCCGTCGAGGAGCACCGGCCCGACGCCGTGCTCACCGACATCCGGATGCCGCCCACGTTCACCACCGAGGGCATCCTCGCGGCCAAGAGGATCCGCGCCGAGTTCCCGCCCACCGGCGTGGTCGTCCTGTCCCAGTACATCGAGGAGGAGTACGCCCTCGACCTGCTCTCCGACGGCGTCGAGGGCCTCGGCTACCTGCTCAAGGAGCGGGTCAGCCAGGTCGACGAGCTGGTGCGGGCCCTCCACGCCGTTGCCGAAGGCGGGTCGGCCCTCGACCCGAAGGTCGTCGAAGGTCTGCTCGCCCGCAAGTCCGACCAGGCCAGCTCCCCGTTGCTCGGCCTCACCGAGCGCGAGCTCGAGGTCCTGCAGCAGCTGGCGACCGGTCTCAGCAACGCAGCGACGGCCAAGACGCTGTTCATGAGCGAACGCGCCGTGGAGAAGCACATCAGCTCGGTGTTCCAGAAGCTCGGACTCGTGCACGAGTCGGACGTGAACCGCCGGGTGATGGCGGTGCTGGCCTTCCTCGAGGCCACGAGTGGTCCCGGGTCCGCATCCGCGCGGTGAGGCGGACAACCACCCGCAACTCGGCGGACAACACCCGTGTCTGGTGCCCGCCAGGAGGAGAGGATGGGCGCCGGGAGGTGTCCGATGGCCGACGTGCGAGTCCTGATCGTCGATGACCAGGAGCCTTTCCGCAGGGCGATGGCCTCCGTGGTCGAGGAGACCCCCGGGTTCGTCGTGGTGGGTTCCGCCACGTCAGGCGAGGAGTCCCTGGCAGCCGCCGACGCGCTCGGTCCGCAGCTCGTGCTGATGGACGTGAACCTGCCTGGTATCGACGGCCTCGAAGCGACGCGACGGTTGACGGCTCGCGCCGACGGCCCTGTGGTGATGCTGCTGTCGACCTATGACGCCGACCACTTCGACGTCGCGAGCTGCGGCGCTGCGACGTACGTCGCCAAGGCGGCGTTCGGTCCGGACCGTCTGTCACAGACGTGGGCCGAGGCGACCGCGGACGGCCACCACCACTAGCGCTTCGGCGGGCGCCGGTCCCGCCCCTCCACGGGCAGGCATGCGGCCACCCGAACCGCGGTGGGGGGATGCCCGCACGACGACCCGCCGGAACCGCGCGGTCAGCGCCCCACGGTCGTGCGCCGAGCCCGATGGGCACGGCCCCGTGGATCCCGTGTGCTGGTGGGACGCCGCGGACCGTCGCGGCTCCACACCAAGGAGACACACATGACCGTCATCACCGACCTCTCCCGCCCCAGGGCCATGTACGGCACGCCGACAACGACCGCGGCCCGGGCCGAGGACGTCAGCAAGCTCTACGGCAGCGGCGACGCAGCGGTCGCGGCCCTCGACGCGGTCAGCGTCGACATCGGCGCGGGGCAATTCACCGCCATCATGGGGCCGTCCGGCTCGGGCAAGTCGACCCTGCTGCACATGCTCGCGGGGCTCGACCGGCCGACCTCCGGAACGGTCCACCTCGGCGACACCGAGCTCTCCTCGTTGAAGGACAAGCCGCTGACCCTGCTGCGCCGCGACCGGATCGGATTCATCTTCCAGTCGTTCAACCTGCTGCCGACGATGAGCGCGCTGGAGAACATCGTGCTCCCGATGCGCATCGCCGGTCGCAAGCCCGACGAGCGCTGGGTGGCCTCGATCGTCGAGACCGTCGGTCTCGACGGGCGGCTCCGCCACCGCCCCTCGGAGCTCTCGGGAGGTCAGCAGCAGAGAGTGGCCGCCGCGCGGGCGCTCGCCTCACGTCCCCAGATCGTCTTCGCGGACGAGCCGACGGGCGCCCTGGACTCGACGTCGGGAACCGAGCTGCTGACCTTCCTGCGCACGGCGGTCAGCGAGCTCGGCCAGACCGTCGTCATGGTCACCCACGACCCGACCGCGGCGAGCTACGCCGACCGCGTCATCTTCCTGGCCGACGGCCAGGTCGTCGACGAGCTGCACGCGCCGACGGCAGACGAAGTACTCGACTACATGAAGCAGCTAGGAGCCTGAGCGCCATGTTCACAGCAACACTGAAAGGCATGGTCGCGCACAAGCTGCGGCTCGTGCTCACGACGGCGTCGATCGCGTTGGGGGTCGCGTTCCTCGCCGGGACCCTGGTGCTGACCGACACGATGGGCCTCGCCTTCGAGCAGCTCTTCGGCAAGGTCTCCGCGGGCACCGACGCGGTGGTTCGCACCCAGGCTGCCTACACCGAGTCCGAGGGCATCAGCACCAGCCGTGCCCCCGTCCCGGCCTCGGTCCTCGACGAGGTCGCGAAGGTGGACGGTGTCCGCGCCGCGGAGGGGTCGGTCAGCGGCTACGCCCTGTTGACCGACAACGACGGCAGGGCCGTCATGACCCAGGGCGGTGCTCCCACGATGGGCTACAGCATGCCCGCCGACGAGAAGCTCCGAGGGGACGTGGACCTGCTGTCCGGCACCGCACCCAGCGGGCCCGACGAGGTCGCCATCGACGCCACCAGCGCCGAGGAGAACGGCATCGACGTGGGCTCCAGGATCAAGGTCCTCTTCCACGGTCCGACCCGAGAGTTCACGGTCGTCGGAACGGTGGGCTTCGGAGGTGAGAAGAACCTCGGCGGCACCACGTCGGCGTACTTCGACTCGGCCACCGCCCAGAAGGTGGTTGGCCGACCCGGATACTTCGACACGATCGACGTGAGCGCCGAGGAGGGCGTCTCCGAGGCCGAGCTCGTCAAGCGGCTCGACCGCGTGGTCCCGGAGGGCACCGAAGCCGTCACCGGGGCCACGGTGGCTGAGGAGAACGCGGACGCCGTCAGCAAGGACCTCGAGGTGGTCGGCATCCTGTTCATGGTGTTCGCCGCCATCGCGCTCTTCGTCGGCGCCTTCATCATCTGGAACACGTTCACGATGATCGTCACCCAGCGTTCTCGGGAGATCGCGTTGCTGCGCGCCATCGGGGCCACCCGCCGCCAGGTGCTGCGGAGCCTGCTGCTCGAGGCCTTCCTGCTCGGCACCGCAGCGTCGGCAGTAGGTCTGGGTCTCGGAATTCTCGTGGCCCGGGGACTGAGGGCCCTCATGGACGTCGTCGGCTTCAGCCTGCCGAGCACATCGCTCCAGCTCGAGCCGCGCACGGTCGTGGTCTCCATGGCCGTCGGGGTGCTCGTCACGCTCGTGGCCGCTCTCGTCCCGGCCCGTCGCGCCACCAGGGTCCTGCCGGTCGAGGCCCTGCGGGAGTCCACCCCCGGAGCGGAGCGGGCATCGCTGCGCCGCGCGGCCGCCGGGATCGGGCTGCTGGGCGCCGGAGTGGCGGGAATGCTCTGGAGCCTCTACGGGGACGCCAGCATGATGGCCTTCGGGATCGGCGTCCTCGCTGCCCTGACGGGCGTGATCGTGTCGCTGCCGGTGGCGGTCCGTCCGCTGGCGTCGCTGATCGGGGCACCGATGCGACTGCGGGGAATGCCGGGCGAGCTGGCGAAGCAGAACGCGATGCGCAACCCGCGTCGTACCTCGTCGACGGCGGCGGCCCTGATGATCGGGCTCGCGCTCGTGGTCAGCATGAGCGTCTTCGCCTCCTCGCTGAAGGAGTCCTTCGGTGACGTGATCGGGGACAGGACGAGGGCCGACCTGTACGTCACGACCTCGAGCACCCAGGGGGAAGGCTTCAGCCCCACAGTCGTGGAGGCGGTCGCGAACGTCCCGGGTGTGGAGGAGATCTCCGCGAGCGGTTGGGGGCAGGCGCGCTTCGACGGCGCCGACTCGAGCTACTCCGCGGTCGACCCGGCAACTGCGGGGAGACTGATGAAGCTGGACCTCTCCGAGGGCTCCCTGTCCGCGCTCGGCAAGGACGGAGTGGTGGTCTCCAGAACCAAGGCGACCAGCAACGGGTGGGGGATCGGTGACCGGGTGCGAGCGGAGTTCGCCGCGACGGGCGGACACGCCTTGCGCGTGGTCGGCATCTTCGACTCGAAGGGCTGGATCACCGATGACTACGTCCTGAGCCTGGGGCAGCAGAACGTCTTCGCAGGTCCTCAGCTGGTGAGCTCGGGTCTGGTCAGCGTCGAGGACGGCAGCGACCGGGCCCAGGTCCAGGACGCCATCGCCTCGGCGCTGGCCGACCACCCGGACGCCACGGTCCTGGACCGGAAGGGCTTCGAGAAGCAGGCGAGCGGGTTCATCGACTCGCTCCTGGCCTTCGTGACGGTGATGCTGCTGCTGGCTGTCGTCATCGCCCTGCTCGGCATCGTCAACACACTGGCCCTGTCGGTCTTCGAGCGGACCCGCGAGCTGGGCCTGCTCCGGGCGGTCGGCATGACGCGGGCGCAGGTCCGGGCCATGGTCAGGTGGGAGTCCGTGGTGATCTCGCTGATCGGCGCGATCAGCGGCGCCGGCCTCGGGATCGGCATCGGCGTCGCCCTGTCGCAGGCGCTGAAGGAGCAGGGGATCAAGGCGATCTCGGTCCCCGGACCTCAGCTCGCGCTGTACGTCGCGCTCGCGGCGGTCGCCGGTGTGCTGGCCGCAGTCGGGCCGGCCCGGTCGGCCGCGAAGGTCGACGTGCTCAAGGCGGTGGTCACGGACTGACGCGGACGACGCGGGCCCGGTTCCTCCCTCTACCTCGAGGCAGGGGCCGGGCCCGCGTGGTGCGTCAGGAGCGACCGCCCCCTGCGGCCCCCGGCCGCCGCACCAGCGCCCGGGTCGCCGGACCCTCCAGCACCTGGCCGTCCGGGGCGAACCGCGAGCCGTGCAGCGGGCAGTCCCACGACTCCTCCACGTCGTTCCAGTGCAGGAGTCCGCCGAGGTGGGTGCACACGCCGACCACCTGGCAGTCCGGCCCGCGCCGGCGCACCCGGTCGGCCACCGACCCGACGGCGGCGGCTCCGACCTTGGCGTTGATCGTGGCGAGCTGCGCCACGGCGGCGACGCCGATCGCCCGGCGGTCCAGGGGACGCGACCACTCCGGCTGCGACCCCAGGATCCGGCCGGCGATCGCGAGCCCGGCCGCGGGCCCGTTGGTCATCCCCCACTTGGCGAAGCCGGTCGCGGCGAAGATGCGCCCACCGCCCCGCGCCAGCTGTCCGACGAACGGCAGCCCGTCGTGCGGCGAGTAGTCCTGGGCCGACCACTGGTGTGTCTCCACGGCGCCCGGGAAGTGCTCGGCGGTCCACGCGCGCAGCCGCTCCACGTGCTCGAGCTCCGAGCGGGTGCGGCCGACCGAGTGGCCGCTGCCGCCGACGAGCAGACGGGTGCCGTCCCCGGCCGGGCTGTCGCGCACGGAGCGTGAGTCCGACCCGGCGGAGAGGTACATCCCCGCCGGCGCGTCGGGCCAGTCGTAGGCCAGCGCGTAGGACCGCTCCGGCTCCATCTTGGAGAAGTAGAGGCCGCGGTCCAGGATCGGCATCCCGGTGGCCACGACGACGTGCTCGGCGCGCAGGGTCGTGCCGCCCTGGAGACTCACCTCGGGCGTGCCCGTCAGCGAGACGCCGGTGACCCGCTTGCCCTGGTGCAGCACTCCCCCGTGCGCGCGCAGCTCCGCGGCCGCCGCGACGAGGAAGTCCATCGGGTCGAACTGCGCCTGGTCGTCGAGCACCGTGGCGCCGCGGTGCGGGAACGGCACGTCGAGGCTGTCGACCCACCGGACCGGCAGGCCCAGCGAGGCGGCGGCGTCGTGCTCGCCGCGGACCGTGGAGAGCTCGCTGTCGTCGGCGGCGTACGTCGCGGCGAGCCGGCGTTGGACCTCGACCCCGTGGTCCTCGCAGAAGCGCAGCAGCCAGGCCTGGCCCTCGCGGTTGGCCTCCACGTAGGCACGGGCGTTGTCGGTGGACTGGTAGCGGCGCAGCGCGGAGTACTTCGTGCCCTGCAGCAGCGAGATCTTGGCCGTGGTGTTGCCCGTCGCCACCGCGCCGACCTGGCGGGCCTCGAGGACGACGACCCGGCGGCCGGCCCGCGCGAGCAGCAACGCGGTGACCATGCCGGCGATGCCGGCACCGACGACGATCTCGTCGACCGGGCCCTCGGGGAGCGGGTCGCTGGGGACGGTGGGCGCGCTGTCGAGCCAGAGGGACGTCACCGCCCCATGGTGCCCCGAAGCCCCACGTTCATGCCCTCCCGGAGGAGTCAGCGGCTGAAGCGCCGGTCGCGCTCCTCGGCGTTGCGGTCGGCCTTGTTCTGGTGGTGCATCACCACGTCGGTGAACACCTTCCAGTCGACGTCGCGGGAGCGTACGACGACCCAGCGCTCCATGTAGTGCGCGAAGGCGATCTCCCCGTCGCGCACCCGGATGTCGACGCTGGGGTCCTCGAGGTCGAACGTGTCGACCTTGCCGTCGCGGCGGATCTGGATGATCGAGCCATCGACGGTGATCCGCTGCGGGATCTTGGCCTGGAGCATGGCCCACGACACGACGAACAGGACCGCCGCGACGCCGGTGCCCACGATGACCTCGAGGCTGCGCTGGGTGACCACCATGGTCCCGCCGATGCAGAGCGCGGCCAGGGAGACCAGGGCCGTGACGCGCAGCAGCCAGCGCCCCGGGTCGGGGGCCACGAACACGTGTCGCTGCGCGATGCGCGGTTCGTCCTTCGGGGGCATCTTCCTGGCTCCTTCGACCATCGGTCCCGGATGCTCGAGACAGTCCCGAGGGTGCCACGGTTCGCGTGTCGCCGGCTGCAGATTAGCCAGACCCGCCGAGGCCGCCAGGACACCGCGCGGCACGAATTTCGAGGCGATCTGTCCTGATCCGCTCACATATCCCGGCGATTGCCTTACGGTGAGTCCATGTCGCGAGTCCGATTGGTCCGTCTTGCCGCCGCCGCCACCGGCCTGCTCACCCTCGCCGCGCTGGGTGTCTCCACGACCCCACCGGCCCGCTCCGGCTCCGGCGCGGACGATCTCCGTGCGGTGGCCAGCAGCTCCCCGACCAACGCCGCGAAGGTGTTCCGTTGGGGCAACGCCCAGTGGCACGACGGGTTCATCGGGCCGCTGAGCTCGGCGTGGGCCAGCAACAACCGCTCCCACGTGCGCAACCAGAACGGCATGCTCACCCTGGAGGGCACCCGCACCAGCGGCACGGTGACCGCGCGGCTGACCGGGCACGTGCGCCAGTACGGCCGCTGGGAGGCGCGCGTCCGCGGCCGGAACCTCGCCACGGGCGGCACGCCGTACCGCGTCCTCTGGGAGCTGGTCCCCGCCTCGGGCGGCTACCACTGCGGCGCCCGCAGCATCATCCTCAGCCACTACTCCCTGGGCACCAACCGTGCCGCCATGCACCTGCGCACGCTCCCCAACCGCGACCACGTCACCACCAAGTCGCTGTCGCTGAGCCGCGACGAGTTCCACACCTACGCGATCGAGGTCACCAAGTCGCGCATCTCCTGGTTCGTGGACACCAAGGTCATCCGCACCGAGAAGCGGAGCACCGCCCGCTCGGGCGCGAAGTACCAGGTGCGGTTCCGCCTCGCCGACACCCCGGGCAAGAAGATGCGCCCGGGACGGATGCAGATGGACTGGGTGCGCTACTACACGCTGGACCGGCCCAACGCGAAGTCGGTCACGGCGCCCGCCACCACCCTGAGGCGGTACGGCGGCGCCTGCTGAGGCTCACGCCCTCGGCTGGAGGTTCTGCAGCCGGACCTGCCCGCGCGAGGCGATCGCGCCGGTCTCGTCGATGACGGTCTCGACCACCCACACCTGCTGCGACCTGCCCCGGTGCAGCGGCGTCGCGGTCGAGGTGAGCCCGCCGGTGCTCACGGCGCGGTAGAAGTCGGTGTTGTTGTTGACCCCGACCACGCGGCCCTCGCCACCGATCCACACCGCGGCGCCGACGCTCGCGAGCGTCTCCACCACGCTGCAGTGCACGCCGCCGTGCACGATCCCGTACGGCTGGTGCAGATGGGGCCCGGCCTGCCAGGTCCCGACGACGCGGTCGCCGGAGATCTCGACGAACTCCAGGCCGATGTGGCGCACGAACTCACCGGAGACGTCGGTCATCGACTCGGGCAGCTGGCTCTCGGGGGCGGATCGATCGGTCATGCGCGCCAGTCTCCCAGCGCGACCCGACCCCGGGGTGCCGGGGTCGGCCACTGCGTCGGGACGCCGGACAGGCTGACGATCAGGACGGGCCGGAGGTGTCGATCTGCTGGGCGAGGTACTGGGCGGTGCCCACGCGCTCGAGGGCGTCGACCTGGCTCTCGAACCAGTCGGCGTGCCGCTCCTCGTCGCGGACCATCTCCTCGAACACGGCGGCAGTGCCGTGGTCGCCGAGGTCGTGGCACTCCTGCGCGGAGGCGTTGAACTGGGCCACGGCCGCCCGCTCGCTGTCGAGCGCGAGGCGCAGCATCTCCTCCGGGGTCTCACCCACGACGATGTTGTTCAGGCGCTGCACATTGGGGTGCCCGTCGAACATCAGGATCCGGTTGATCAGCTCGTCGGCGTCCTTCATCTCGTCGATGGAGAGGTCGTAGAAGACCTTGCCGAGCCGGTTCAGGCCCCAGTTGTCGAGCATCCGGGCGTGCAGGAAGTAGGCGTTGGTGACGGTGAGCTCGAAGGTGAGCGCGTCGTTGAGCAGCTCGACGATCCGGGCACTAGCTGGCTGCAACGTCGACCTCCAGGACTGGTGCGGGTGGCACATGCTCGCACAGCACGCGTCGCACGGAGAAGACGCAGCTGCCGCACTGCTGGCCCGCTCCGGTGGCCTTGCAGACCTGCGCGACGGTGCGTGCGCCGGCCTCCACGGCAGCGGCCACGTCGCGGTCGCCGACCACGGCACAGTGGCAGAAGATCACGACGGCACTCCGGATGGTCGACGGGCGGGCTCAGGTAAGCCTTGCCTAAGATCCACGCTGCGTCAATGGGAGGAGGGTCACCGGCGCTACCGTTCCGTGCCATGAAGCGCATGCTCTTCGTGAGGGTCAACCGCATCGCCAACGTGGTCGTACGCCGCCTCCGGCTGCGCCGCTTCCGGGGAGGCGACCTGCTCCACCTGACCACGACGGGGAGGAAGTCGGGCCAGTCCCGCACGACCCCGGCGCTCTACCTCGCCGACGAGGGACGCTGGATCGTGGTCGCCTCCAACGGCGGTGCCGACTGGGAGCCGGGATGGTGGCTCAACCTGCGGGCCGGCACTCCGGCAACCGTCGAGGTCGACGGCGTGACGACACCGGTGGCCGGGCGCGAGATCACGGGTTCCGAGCGCGAGCAGCTGTGGCGACGACTGAACGACGAGGTGTTCGACTACGAGTCCTACCAGGCCAAGGTGCGTCGCCGGCTCGCCGTCGTGGAGCTCACCCCACGACCACGATGACGTGCAGCTGCCGGGGACCGTGCACGCCCTCGACGCGGTCCAGCTCGATGTCGCTGGTCGCCGACGGCCCGCTGATCCAGGTGAGCGGGCGGCAGGGGTCGAGCAGGGCGACCGCGTCGGCGACGTCGGCGACGACCTGGTCGGCCCGGACGACGCACACGTGCCGGTCCGGGACCAGCGTGATGGCGCGGCGGCCCTGGCCGGCCTGGTGGTCCAGCACGATCGTGCCGGTCTCGGCGATCCCCACGCGCGCCTCGGTCACCACGGCGTCGAGGGCGTCCAGCTCGGCCGCACCGAGCCCGTCGTCGACGCGTGCGCCGACAACCTCGACGCCCAGCCCGGGCGGCACCACGACCGAGCACCCGCGCACGGCCTCGCGGACGCGCGCCGCGAGGTCGGTGGCGGAGCACCGCTCCACGACGGCCCGGTAGTCCTCGACCCGCTCCACGAACAGGTCCACCGAGGCGGTGGCACGGCGTCCGGGCCGGGCGGTGGGTTCGGGGGCCGACACCCCGGCCGTCGCGGACCGCACCCGGGCCAGGATCTCCTCACGGGCGGTGTCTCCGGGCTGCCGCTCAGCCATCGGTCCGGCCTTCCGACCGGCCGCCTCGCGTCTGCCGCCACCAGGCGCGGAACGACTCGGCCGGCGCCGTGGGCAGGTCCCGGGCCCCCGACCACGCGACGGCCAGCGGGAGCCGACGCGCGAGCCCCGTGCCGATGCGGGTGAACCGCTCGGCGAGCCCGAGCCTGCGCGAGGACGCGAACGTGGCCCCGGCCGCCTTCATCGCGGTCGCCTCGAGCGTGGGCCGCTGCCGTCGATGGGCGTCCACGACCTGGGCGCGCAGGTCGACCAGCACGCTCGGGATGTCGATCTTGACCGGGCACACCTCGTAGCAGGCGCCGCACAGCGAGGAGGCGTAGGGCAGGGAGTCGACCTGCGCGTCCTGCCCCACCCCGCGCAGCAGCGGGTTGAGGATCGCGCCGATCGGGCCCGGGTAGACCGAGCCGTAGGCGTGGCCGCCGACCCGCTCGTAGACCGGGCACACGTTGAGGCAGGCCGAGCAGCGGATGCAGCGCAGCGCCTGCCGCCCCACCTCGTCGGCGAGCGCCCGGGTGCGGCCGTTGTCGAGCAGGACGACGTGCACCTCCTGCGGGCCGTCGCCGGGCGTGACGCCGCTCCAGGTCGAGGTGTAGGGGTTCATCCTCTCGCCGGTCGAGGAGCGCGGCAGCAGCCGCAGGAACACCTCGAGGTCGGCCCAGGTCGGCACCACCTTCTCGATGCCCACCACCGAGACCAGCACCTCGGGCAGGGTCAGGCACATCCGACCGTTGCCCTCGGACTCGACCACGACCAGGGTCCCGGTCTCGGCCACCGCGAAGTTGGCCCCGGACACCGCCACCTTCGCGCGCAGGAACTTCTCGCGCAGGTGCAGCCGGGCCGCGGCGGCCAGCGCGGCCGGCTCGTCGGTCAGGTCCGCGGGCGCGGGCCGCCCGGCGGCCGCCATCCGCTCGGCGAAGATCCGCCGGATCTCGGCCCGGTTGCGGTGGATCGCCGGCACCAGGATGTGCGAGGGCAGGTCGTCGCCGAGCTGGACGATCAGCTCGGCGAGATCGGTCTCCCACGCCGCGATGCCCTCGGCGGCCAGGGCCTCGTTGAGCCCGATCTCCTGCGTCGCCATCGACTTGACCTTGACCACCTCGTCGGCGCCGTGGGAGCGGGCCACCTCGGCGACCACGCGGTTGGCCTCCGCGGCGTCGCGGGCCCAGTGCACCGTGGCACCGCGCGCGGTCAGCTCCTGCTCGAGCCGGACGAGGTGGTCCCCGAGGTCCGCCAGGGTGGCGTCCTTCACCTCCGCGCCGGCCGTGCGCAGCTCCTCCCAGTCGGGCACCTCGGCCACCACGTTGGCGCGCTTGGCCCGGATGGTGCCGGTGGCGTGCGCCAGGTTGTGCCGCAGCTGGCTGTCCCCGAGCGCCGCGCGGGCCGCCTCCGGGAACGCCGGCATCCCGACGAACGTGGCGCTCATCGGTCCCCCTCGGTCGCCGCGAGCACCTCGGCCAGGTGCCGCACGCGTACGCCGGAGCGCTGCCGCGCGAGCAGGCCGCCGACGTGCATCAGGCACGAGCTGTCCCCGGCGACCAGCACCTCCGCCCCCGTGTCGCGGACGTGGCGGGCCTTGTCGGCACCCATCGCGACCGAGGTGTCGGCGTTCTTCACCGCGAAGGTGCCGCCGAAGCCGCAGCACTCCTCGGCCGCGGGCAGGTCCACGAGCCGCAACCCACGGACGTTCTCCAGCAGCATCCGCGGGCGGTCCCCGACGCCGAGCATCCGCAGTGAGTGGCACGTCGGGTGGTAGGTCACCGCGTGCGGGTACGACGCACCGACGTCGGTCACGCCGAGTCGGTCCACCAGGAACTCGCTCAGCTCCAGGACCCGCGTGGACGTCGTCTCCACGGCGGACACCAGCGCCTCGTCGCCGGAGCGACGGGCCACCATCCGGTGCTGGTGCCGCACGCACCCGGTGCACGACCCGGAGGGGGTGACGACGGCGTCGTACTCCCCGAACGCCTCGACGTAGGACCGCAGCGCGGGCACAGCCTCGTCGAGGTAACCGGAGTTGACCATCGGCTGGCCGCAGCAGGTCTGCCGCTCCGGGAAGTCGACGTCGACGCCCAGGCGGCGCAGCAGGGTCAGGGTGGCGCGCCCGACATCGGGGAAGAGCGCGTCGTTGACGCAGGTGACCTGCAGTGCGACACGCATCGCTCAGCTCCGTCCGAGGCCGGGGGTGCTCGTCCTCCGGCGTCCGACTCTACGGCCGGTGCGGCGCCGGGGTCAGCCTGCAGGGTCAGCCGGCCGGGTGCGCGGCGCCGAGCTCGATGAGCAGCACACCGGCGGCGATGACGGCCACGCCGAGCCCCATCCGCCGGTCGAACGGCTCGGCGAAGAAGACCCGGGCGGCGACCGCGGTGAGCGCCACCCCCGTCGCCGCCCAGATCCCGTAGGCCACGCCGATGGCCATGCCCTCCTCGAGGCTGAGGAACAGGCAGGCGAACGCGGTGACCTGCAGCAGCAGGAACGGGAGGAGCAGCCGACGGTCGCGCAGCCCCTCGGACTTGCGCAGGACGAGGGTGCCGGAGACCTCGCTGAGGATCGCGGTGAACAGGAAGACCCACATCATGGGCGGGCCTCCTGCGGATGCCTGCCCGAGGACGTCTCGACGGTGAGGACGCCGCCCATCACCAGGGCGATGCCGAGCCCCATCGTCCAGGTCAGCGGGTCGCCGAAGACCACGGCCGCGAGCACCGCAGTCAGGGCGACCCCCAGGGCGGCCCAGATGCCGTAGACGACGCCGATCGGCGCGCCCCACCGCAGCAGCAGGCTCAACGCCGCGAAGGCGGCGACGTAGCCGACGCCCACCACCACGAACCATGCGGCGTGGTCGCTGGCGGCCCGCAGCGACAGCGTGGCCGACACCTCGCACGCGATGGCGAAGGCCAGCACCACCCAGGTCCTCACGGCGACGGCTCCGCGAGCAGGTCCTCGACGATGGCGCGCAGCTGGCGCCGCTCGGCGGGGGCAGGGCAGAAGACATCGGTCGCCTCGGCCATCCAGTAGCCGTCGGCCATCAGCCGCGCGGCGACCAGGCGCCCGCGCTCCTGCGCGGGCACGTCGTCACCCATCTCGAACCAGCGCTCCATCCGCGCCACCCAGGTCTCGGCCAGGAAGTCGCGGTAGAACGCGTCGGTGCAGATCGCGTAGTCGGCGCGGTCGAAGCCGCCGTCGAGGGCGACCTCCGCGTAGGCCCGGATCCGGTCGCGGGTGGTGGCCTGTGCGAGCGGGACGTCGAGTCGGGCCCGCATGGACTCCTCCCACTGGCCGGCGACGTGGTCGACGACGGCGAGCAGCAGGGCGCGCTTGGTCGGGAAGTGGTACATCAGCCCGGGCTTGGTCAGCCCGACCTCGCGGGCGACCGCGTCCAGGGTGATCGTCCGGCCATCGGCGGCACGCACCAGGCGGAGCGCGCCGTCGAGGATCTGGCTGCGGGAGTTCGACATGGCCGCAACTTTACCTTCCGGTTGGTAAAGTTCCCAACCGTGCCGTGGGGCGACCCCTGCCACAATGACCGTGGGCGGGAGGAGCGCTCGTGACGGCGGAGGAGACCCTCGAGGATCCGTCCCTGACGGACGGACCGTCGGTCGCCGCCGCCCTACGCACCGACCCCGCGCACGGCCTCACCGCCGTCGAGGCGGCACACCGCCTCGAGGAGGTGGGCCCCAACGAGATCGCCGCCGAGCCACCGGTGCCGACGTGGCGCAAGGTGCTCGAGCAGTTCCGCGACCCGCTCGTCTACCTGCTGCTCGCCGCGATCGTGGTCTCGCTGGTGGCCTGGCTGGTCGAGGGCGCCGCCGGTCCGCCGTACGACGCCGTGGTGATCGCCGCCATCGTGGTGCTCAACGCGATCCTCGGCTACGTGCAGCAGGCGCGAGCCGAGCACGCGGTCGAGGCGCTGCAACGCCTGAGCGCCGCCACTGCCTCGGTGCTCCGCGACGGCGAGCAGACGCGGGTGCCGACGCGCGAGCTCGTGCCCGGCGACCTGCTGGTCCTCGGCGAGGGCGACACCGTCGCCGCCGACGGCCGACTGCTCACGGCCGCGACCCTGGCCGTGTCCGAGGCCTCCCTGACCGGCGAGAGCGAGGCCGTCTTCAAGGACACGCGGACGCTCCCGGGGCGCGCCGTGGTCGGCGACCGGCTCAACATGGTGTTCAACGGCACCGCCGTCGTCCGCGGCGTGGGGCGCGCGCTCGTGACCGCGACGGGCATGGCCACCCAGATGGGCCAGATCGCCGGGCTGCTGCACGCCACCCCCGAGGAGCCCACTCCCCTGCAACGCGAGATCGCCCGCGTCAGCCGGATGCTCGGCATCGCGGTGATCGGGATCGCGGTCGTGGTGACCGGCACGATCTTCGTGTTCTTCGGCGTGCACACGGCCGCCGACGTGGTCACGGCGCTGCTCCTCGGGGTCTCGCTCGCGGTGGCGGCGGTCCCCGAGGGCCTGCCCGCGGTGCTCTCGCTGGTCCTCGCGCTCGGGGTGCAGCGGATGGCCGCCCACAACGCCGTGGTCAAGCAGCTCTCCTCCGTCGAGACGCTCGGCTCGGCCACCGTCGTGTGCACTGACAAGACCGGCACCCTGACCAAGGGCGAGATGACGGTCGGCAGGGTGGTCACGCCGGTGGGCGAGGTCCGTGTCACCGGCGCGGGCTACCGGCCCGACGGCGAGGTCGTGCAGGACGGGCGGGCCGTGGAGCGCGAGAGCCCGCTGTGGACACAGACCGCCTACGTGCTCAGCGGCGGCAGCCTTGCCAACGACGCGGTCCTCCGGGAGGACGACGGGGAGTGGTCCGTCCAGGGCGACCCGACCGAGGCCGCCCTGCTCGTGGCCGAGCTCAAGCTGGGCAGCCGCGACGTGCGCGCCGAGCGGTTCCGGCGGGTGGCGGAGATCCCGTTCACCTCCGAGCGCAAGCTGATGAGCAGCCTCGAGCGCGACGCCGAGCTGCACGGCGAGGTCGCGATCGTCACCAAGGGCGCCCCGGACGTCCTGCTCGACCGGTGCTCCGCGGTGCGGGTCGGCGACGGCACCGAGCCGCTGGACGAGCGGTGGCGGCGACGCATCCTCGACGACGTGGAACGGCTCTCGGCCGAGGCGTTCCGCACCCTGGCCGTGGCCTACCGTCCGCTGCGCGCGACCACGGTGCCGGAGGTCGAGGAGGACCTCGAGCACGACCTGGTGTACGCCGGCATGGTCGGCATCCTGGACCCGGCCCGACCCGAGGCGGCGCAGGCCGTCGGCGAGGCGCACCGCGCCGGCGTACGCGTCGTGATGATCACCGGCGACCACCCGCGCACGGCCGCGCGCATCGCCCGCGACCTCGGCATCGTGGCGGACGAGGACGCACCGGTGGTGACCGGCGCGGAGCTCGACAGGCTCGACGACGACGGGTTCCGTGACACCGTGCAGAGCGCGTCGGTCTACGCCCGGGTGACGCCCCAGCACAAGCTGCGCATCGTCACCGCCCTCCGGGCCGGCGGCGACGTGGTGGCGATGACCGGCGACGGCGTCAACGACGCGCCGGCGCTGAAGGCGGCCGACATCGGCGTCGCGATGGGCCTCGCCGGGACCGAGGTCACCAAGGAGGCGGCGAACCTCGTGCTCGCCGACGACGACTTCGCGACGATCGTGCGGGCCATCCACGAGGGGCGCGGGATCTTCTCCAACATCCAGAAGTTCCTGCGCTACCTGCTGTCCTCCAACATGGGCGAGGTCCTCACGGTGTTCCTCGGGGTCGTGCTCGCCGGGGTGATCGGCCTCACCCACGGGCCCGGACCCATCGTGCTGCCCCTGCTCGCGACGCAGATCCTGTGGATCAACCTGCTCACCGACAGCGCGCCCGCGCTCGCGATGGGCGTCGACCCGCAGGCCGAGGACGTGATGGGGCGACCCCCGCGCGCCCTCACCGACCGGGTGATCGACGCGCGCATGTGGCGTGACGTCGTGGTCCTGGGGCTGGTGATGGCCGCCGCGACGCTGGGGACCATCGACCTCTACCTGCCCGGCGGCCTGGCCGGTGGTGGGGAGTCCCTGGACACCGCGCGCACCGCGGGGTTCACCGTGCTGGTGCTCGCCCAGCTGTTCAACGCGCTCAATGCGCGCTCCGGGACCGTCAGCGCGTTCCACCGCCTCTTCGCCAACGGCTGGCTGTGGGGGGCGATCGTGCTCTCTGCCGCCCTGCAGGTCGCGGTGGTCCACACGCCCTTCCTCAACCAGGCGTTCTCCACCACTCCGCTGACGCCCGCCCAGTGGCTGGTGTGCTGCGTGGCGGCGAGCGCGGTGCTGTGGGTCAGCGAGCTGCAGAAGCTGGTCCGTCGTGCAGCCCCGGGACGAGGCTGAACGCCCCCTCCTCCTCCTGGGCGTTGTGCAGTCGCAGCACGGCGTACAACCCGTAGAGGAGGCGGCGCAGCTCGATCACGTCCTCGGCCTGGACCGAGCCGTCCTCGAGGTCGTCGAGCAGGCGGCGCAGTCGCCGCACCTGGTGCTCGATCTCGGCGTGCGTCCGGCTCATCGCCGCCGTCGCGGGCGACCCGCCGAGGGCACGGGCCACGAGCGGCACCAGCAGCTCCTCGTCGGCACGCTCGTGGGGCAGCAGCTCCTGCTCGAGGCGCAGCTGCAGGGCGAGCGCGGGCGTGATCTCGCCGCCGTCCTCGGACAGCCCGTCGGCGACGGTGCGGATCTGCTCGACCACCGGGAGCGTGGCGTCGTGCTGCACCCGCAGCGTCCTCGCGACCGCGACGTCGTCGGGGGCCATCGCGACCGTGTGCACCTTGCCCGGCAGCACCGCCCGCAGGGCGATCCCGATCGCCAGGACGTCGATGCCCTCCTGCAGCACGGCGCCCGCGGCGGGCGGCAGGAAGCCCAGGGCCGCGACCACCATCGCCACCAGTGACAGGCCCATGCCCACCGCCACGGACTCCAGGGCGATCCGCCGGGACCGGCGCGCCACCAGGATCGCGTCGGCGAGCGCGTCGACCCGGTCCACCGTCAGCACCACGTCGGCGGCCTCCGAGGAGGCGGTCGCGCCACGCGCGGCCAGGGCGACGCCCACCCCCGCGGCGGCGAGGGCGGGGGCGTCGTTCACCCCGTCGCCCACCATCACGGTCGCCGCCGTCTTGCTCTCGGTCTCCACCACCGCCAGCTTGTCCGCCGGGTCGCAGTCGGCCAGCACGGCGTCGGTGCCGACGATGCGCCCCACCGTCTCGGCGGTGTCGGCCCGGTCCCCGGTGACCAGCACCACCCGGCGCAGCCCGGCGTCGCGCAGGCCCTGCACCATCCGGGGCGCGTCGGGCCGGATCGTGTCCTCGAGCAGGAACGCGCCGGCCGGCTCACCGTCGACGGCGGCGAACACCGCCATCGAGCCGTCCAGGTCCGCGCGGCGGCGGACCTGCCGCGCCCATCGGGCGGGGTGCCCGGCGAGGATCCAGGACGCCTTGCCCAGGCGCACCTCGCGGGACCCGACCGTCCCGAGCACCCCGTAGCCGGCCTCCTCCACCACGTCGGCGGGCATCTCGAGCGGCAGCCCCCGCCCCGCGGCCGCCGCGACGATGGCGCTGGCCAGCACGTGCGGCGAGACCTGGTCCAGCGAGGCCGCCAGCCGGAGCAGCTCGTCGGCGTCGAGCTTCTCGGAGGCGGTCACCACGTGGGTCAACGCGGGCTGGCCGCGGGTGAGGGTGCCGGTCTTGTCGAAGAGCAGCACCTCGCCCACCGCCAGCCGCTCCAGCGCCCCGCCGCCCTTGACGATCACGCCGACGCGCGCGGCCCGGGACAGCCCGGACATGATCGCGACCGGGGCCGCGAGCAGCAGCGGGCACGGTGTCGCCACGACGAGCACGGCGACGGCCCGCACCGGGTCGCCGCTGGCCAGCCACGCCCCGGCCGCGAGGACCAGCGTGAGCGGCACGAACACCACGGCGAGCCGGTCGGCGGTCCGGACGAACGGCGCCGAGGCGGCCTGTGCCTGCTCGACCAGGCGCACCACCCCGGCGTACGTCGAGTCGGCGGCGGTCGCGGTCGCCACGAGGTCCAGCGGCGGCCCGGCGTTCACCACGCCGCTGCGGATCTCCTCCCCCGGCCGTCGCTCCACGGGCAGCGGCTCGCCGGTGAGCGCCGACTCGTCGAGGGACGCCTCGGTCCGGAGCCGCCCGTCGACGGGCACCACCTCGCCCGTGCCGACCAGCAGGAGGTCGCCCCGGACGACCTCCTCCACCGCGACCTCGACGACACCGGACTCGAGCCGACGGCGGGCGGTGCGCGGGGAACGCTCGAGCAGCAGCCCCAGCTCGCGGCGCGCCCGAGCGTCGGCCCGGGCCTCCAGCACCCGGCCCGTCGCCAGCATCACCGCGATCATCGCGCCGGCGAACAGCTCGCCGACCACGACGGCGCCGGCCAGCGCCAGCACGGCGATGACGTCCACCCCCGCCTGCCGGCGACGCAGGGCCGCGACGGTCCACGAGACGGAGGCCACCAGCCCCAGCAGCGTGCCCACGAGCCAGCACCCGTCGGCGGGCCCGCTCCGGTCGAGCAACCACGCGACGCCTCCCGCGACCAGCAGCCCCAGGGTCAGGACCAGCAGGAGGAGCTCCTTGCGCGCCCGCACCGACTTCACGCCCTCGATCGTGTCACCGCCCACGGCGGCCGCACACGGGCCGAAGGTCCGTCACCGGCCGCCGGTTGGTGCGCGTCTGCGATGGTGTCCACGGGCGGCGACGCCGTCCACGGACACCGAGGTCGACCCGGGGAGGCACGTGATGAGCATCGAGGACATCGGGCCGGAGCCGCAGAGCTTCGACCTCGAGAGCGCGACCGTGGCGAACACCGACTACCGCCAGGTCGTGTGGTCGGGGAAGCACCTCCAGCTCACGCTGATGTCGATCCCCGTCGGCGAGGACGTCGGCCTGGAGGCACACCCGGGGACCGACCAGTTCCTGCGCCTCGACGCGGGCCGCGGCCGCGTCCAGATGGGCCCGGCCAGGGACCGGCTCGACTTCGACCGCGAGGTCGAGGACGGGTGGGCGATCCTCGTGCCCGCCGGCACGTGGCACAACGTGACCAACATCGGCGACGAGCCGATGCGGCTGTACGCCGTCTACGCGCCGGTCCACCACGCCGCGGGCAAGGTGCACGCCACCGCCGCCGACGCGGAGGCGGACGAGGACTCCGGCGGCGACGTGCCGCCGAGCTGGTCGGTGCAGCCCGCCGCGCCCCCGCCGGACGAGCACGCCTGACCCCTCAGGACGTCGGGCCCTCCTGCTCGGGAAGGGTCCACGACTCCCCCGGCTCCAGCACCACCGCCACGGCACCGGGCACGTCGCGGGCGAGTGCCTCGGCGAACCACCGCCCTGGGAGGTCCAGCCAGTCGCGGGCGAGGTGCTGGAAGAACGGGGGGTGCAGGGTGCCCCAGTGGACCGGAACGGCGTACCTCGCCCCACACAGCGCCACTGCCTCGGCGGCCTGCGGCGGGTCGAGGTGGCCGCCCGACAACCGCGGACCCCAGCCCCAGACCGGCACCAGCGCCACGTCGATCAGCGCCCCGGCGAGGTCCTCGAGCCGGTCCATCTCGGCGTACAGCTCGGTGTCGCCGGCGGCCCAGACGACCCCGGAGGGCCCGCGCACGAGGTGGCCGTGCGTCTCGTTGGGGCGGTGCGGCATCGGGCGGTCCCCGTGCACGGCCCGCACCTGCAGCACCTCGACGCCCTCGCCGACCTGGACCCACTCGTCCCCCAGCGGCGTCGCGGACGCGAGCCGGCGCCGGGTCAACCAGTCGGCGTTCGCCGGGGCCGTCATGATCGGCGCGTCCCGCAGCATCCGCAGCGAGCGGAGCTCGGCGTGGTCGTGGTGCAGGTGCGACAGGAGCACGACGTCGGGGTCACGCCAGGAGTCGGGGTCCGGCCGGGGGGCGATCCGGCGCAGCGGGCCGGCGTGTGCGTGCAGGAGCGGGTCGGTCAGCACGCGCACCCCGTCGAGGTCGATGACGACCGTGGAGTGGCCGAGCCAGGTGATCCTCATCGGTCCGGCCCGGACTCTCGCTCACAGGTCGACCCCGCCGGCTCGACGTGGGTCGCCACGATCCCGCTGTCGAGCTCGTCGACCAGTCGCTCCTCGACCAGGGTGGCCAGGTCGTGGCCCTGCCGGACCGTCCACGCGTCCGGGACGGCGAGGTGCAGCGCGACCACCTGGTGCCGCCCGGCCTCACGCGTGCGTACGTCGTGGAAGGTGACCGGGTGCTCCCGGGCGACGGAGGCCAGCACACCGTCGATCCGGCTCGTGGCGTCCGCGGGAAGCGCGTGGTCCATCAGCCCGGAGACCGCGCTGCCCACCAGCCGTCCGCCGGTGACCATGATGTTGGCGGCAACCAGGAGGGCCACGACCGGGTCGAGACGCTCGAACCCGGTCAGCGCGACGAGCAGCACCCCCACGATGACCCCCACGGAGGTCCACACGTCGGTGAGCAGGTGCTTGCCGTCGGCCCGCAGGGTGAGCGAGCGGTGCGCCGTGCCGGCGCGGATCAGCACGTAGCCCACGACGCCGTTCAGCACGCCCGCGATCACGGAGACGACGACACCCGCGCCGACGTTCTCCAGCGGGACGGGCCGGAGCAGCCGCTCCACCGAGCTGACCACGATCACGACGGCCGCGACGAAGATCAGCGTGCCCTCGACGCCGGCCGAGAAGTACTCCGCCTTCGCGTGCCCGAAGGGGTGGCTCTCATCGGCCGGGCGGGCGATGACCCGGAGCACGACGAGCGCCACCACGGCAGCGACGAGGTTGACCAGGGACTCGGCCGCGTCGGAGAGGAAGCCGACGGAGTCGGTGACCAGCCAGGCGACGGTCTTGAGCGCCATCGTCGCGAGCGCGGTGGCGATGGCCAGCCAGGCGTAGCGCACCAGCCTGCGCGGACCCGCCCAGACCTGCGGCGGGCCGCCAGCAAGACCAGCGCGCGCCGACATGTCCGTCACGATACGCAGGGCGCACACGCCCCGGTCTGGACTAGCGTCGGAGCATGTGCGACACCTTGGTGAGCCTCACCGCTGACGGGGTCCTGTTCGCCAAGAACAGCGACCGCGACCCCAACGAGGCGCAGGTGCTGCGGTGGTACGCCGCGCGCCGACCACCCCGCGGGCAGCACGCTGTCGTGCACGTGGAGCGAGATCGGCCAGGTGTCGCACACGCACGCGGTGCTGCTCAGCCAGCCCTGGTGGATGTGGGGCGCGGAGATCGGCGCCAACGAGCACGGGGTCGTCATCGGCAACGAGGCGGTGTTCACCCGGCGCACCGGCGACCGCGGCGTCAGGGGTGACGGCGCCCTGCTCGGCATGGACCTGGTCCGCCTCGCCCTCGAGCGGGCCGCAGACGCCGAGCAGGCGGTGTCCACCATCGTCGACCTGCTCGAGGAGCACGGCCAGGGCGGTTCCTGCAGCCACGAGCACCCGCGATTCACCTACGACAACTCCTACCTCGTGGCCGACCGCGACCGCGCGATCGTGCTGGAGACCGCCGGCCGGTCGTGGGCCACCGAGGAGGTGCGCGGCGCCGGGCGCTCGATCAGCAACGGGCTGACCATCCCCGACTTCGCGCGGGCCCACGCCGACCCGCTGCGGGGGCGCGTCGCCGCGTGCGCCGTACGCCGCGGTCGCACCCAGCACGCCGCCGAGCAGGCCACCGGCCCCGGCGACCTGATGGCCGCCCTGCGCGACCACGGGCCGGGCGGCAGCCCGCACTGGTCGCGGGTCAACGGGGCCCTCTCCGCGCCCTGCGCCCACTCCGGCGGGCTGCTCACCGCCACCCAGTCCACCGGCTCCTGGGTCGCCGACCTGCGCGCAGGACCACTCCACTGGGTGACCGCCACCTCCGCGCCGTGCACCTCGCTCTTCAAGCCGGTGCGGGTCGAGCGCACCCTGGACGTCGACCCGGCGGAGCCGCCGACCAACCGGGCAGACCCCGCCCACCGCTGGTGGCGCCACGAGCGTCTGCACCGCCTCGCACTGCGCGACCACGCCGCCTCGCTGGCGCGGTTCGCACCCGAGCGCGACGCGGTGGAGCGGGCCTGGCTCGCCGACCCTCCCGACGACGCGTTCGGCCTCGCCGACGCGCTCGAGGAGCGCTGGCTCGCCGACCTCGTCGCCGCCGACCTCCCCGACCGCCGACCCCGGTGGCTGCGCCGCCACTGGGCCGCCCTCGACCGGGCGTCGGGCCTCGTCGCGGTGCCGGCATGACGGTGGTCGTCGTGGGTGCGGGCCTGGCGGGCCTGGCCGCCGCCCGGCACCTCTCGGCCGCCGGCGAGGACGTCGTCGTCCTGGAGGGACGGCAGCGGGTCGGAGGCCGCGTGGAGGGCGGCCACCTGGCCGACGGCACCCCGATCGAGCTCGGCGGCCAGTGGATCGGCCCGACCCAGAACCGGATGTACGAGCTCGTCGAGGAGCTCGGGCTGGAGACGTTCCGCACCCACAACGACGACGGCGACCTCCTCTTCGACTTCCTGGGCAGCAGCCGTCGGGTGCGCTCCCACCGCGGGGCGATGCCGAGGCTGGGGCCCTTCGCGCTGGCCGACCTCGGCCAGGGGATCGCCAGGTTCACCCGGCTCTCCAACCGCACGAACCTCACCGAGCCCTGGCGCACCCGGGACGCCGAACGCCTCGACGCCACGACGTTCGACAGCTGGATCCGCCGCAACCTGCGCACCCCCACCGGCCGGGCCTACTTCCGGACGGTGTGCGAGGCGGTCTTCGCGGCCGACGCCGCGGACGTCTCACTGCTGCACGCACTGTTCTACGCCCACTCCGGCACCGACCTCGAGACGCTGACCTACGTCGACCGGGGCGCCCAGCAGGACCGGGTCGTGGGCGGCTCGGTCCGGGTCGCGGAGGCGATGGCCGACGAGCTCGGCGACCGGGTCCGGCTCGGCGAGCAGGTCACCGGCATCACGCGCTCCGACGGCGAGGTGGTCGTCGCCACCCGCACCGGCGCGTTCGCGGGCCGTGCGCGTCGTGGTCACGCTGCCGCCCACCCTGGCGGGCCGGCTCGACTACTCCCCCGCGCTCCCGTCGTGGCGCGACCAGCTCACCCAGCGGCTGCCGGCCGGCTCGGTGGTCAAGGTGTACGCCGCCTACGAGGAGCCGTTCTGGCGAGCCGACGGGCTCAACGGTCAGGTCGCCTCGGACCGGGGGCCGGTCAAGGTCACCTTCGACAACTCCCCTCCCTCGGGCAGCCCGGGCGTCCTGATGGGCTTCCTCGAGGGCAACGAGGCCCGCACCTGGGCGCGCCGCGGCGAGAGGGAGCGTCGCGAGGCCGTGCTCGGCTCGCTGGCGCGTCACTTCGGGCCGCGGGCCCTGCGGCCCGTGGAGTACCTCGAGCGCGACTGGATGGCCGAGGAGCTCACCCGCGGCTGCTACGGGGCGCACTTCACGCCGGGGGTGTGGACGGCGTACGGGCCCGCGCTGCGGGAGCCCGTCGGCCCCATCCACTGGGCCGGCGCCGAGGTCTCCCCGGTGTGGAACGGCTACATGGAGGGCGCGGTCCGGTCCGGCGAGGCCGCTGCCCGGACGATCCTCGCCGGATGAGGTCGCTGGCGGGTCAGCGGAAGGCGGCCTCGCCGGTCAGCGCCTGCCCGATCACGAGCTGGTGGACCTCGGAGGTGCCCTCGTAGGTGAGCACCGACTCGAGGTTGTTGGCGTGCCGCAGCACGGGGTACTCCAGGGTGATCCCGGCCGCGCCGAGCAGGGTGCGGCACTCCCGCGCGATCGCGATCGCCTCGCGCACGCTGTTCAGCTTGCCGAGGCTGACCTGCTCGGCCCGCAGCGTCCCGGCGTCCTTGAGGCTCGCCAGGTGCAGCGCCAGCAGCATGCCCTTGCCGAGCTCGAGGGTCATGTCGGCGAGCTTGGCCTGGGTGAGCTGGTAGCCGGCGAGCGGCTTGTCGAAGATCTCGCGCTCACGGGCGTAGGCGATCGCGGTGTCGAGGCAGTCGCGGGCCGCGCCGAGGGCGCCGAAGACGATCCCGAAGCGGGCCTCGGTCAGGCACGACAGCGGACCCGACAGCCCGGTCGCACCGGGCAGCATCGCGGAGGCGGGCAGGCGCACCCCGTCGAGCACCAGCTCGGAGGTCACCGACGCCCGCAGCGACATCTTCCACCGCACCTCCGAGGCCGAGAAGCCCTGCGTGTCGGTGGGGACCAGGAACCCGCGGATCCCCTCGTCGGTCTGCGCCCACACGACCGCGACGTCGGCCACGGAGCCGTTGGTGATCCACATCTTGGTGCCGTCGAGCACCCAGTCGTCCCCCTGCCGGACGGCGCGGGTGCGCATCCCCGCCGGGTTGGAGCCGAAGTCCGGCTCGGTGAGCCCGAAGCAGCCGATGGCTTCGCCGGCGGCCATCCGCGGCAGCCACTCCTGCTTCTGCTCCTCGCGAGCCGTGCTTCCAGATGGCGTACATCGCCAGCGACCCCTGCACCGACACCAGCGACCGCAGCCCCGAGTCGACCGCCTCCAGCTCCATGCAGGCCAGCCCGTACGCCGTCGCGGAGGTGCCGGCACACCCGTAGCCCTCGAGGTGCATGCCGAGCAGTCCCAGCGACCCGAGCTCCCGGGCCAGCTCCCGCGCGGGGATCGTGCCGGCGTCGTACCACTCGGCGACGTGCGGCCGGAGCTTCTCCTCGGCGAACTGGTGCACGGTCTCGCGGATGGCGAGGTCCTCCTCGCCGACGAGCGCGTCGGTGCCGAACAGGCCGAGCGGGGTCTGGGGGGCCTTGGTGGACTGTCCGGTCCGTGCCGTCGGGGTCATCGTCAGCTGCCTTCCTGGGTGGAGCACTCGATACCGGCCGCACGAGCCGGTCTTGCTCGGCGCTCGGCGTACACCTTCTCAGAGCCCCTCCCAGGGCCGGTCCTCACTCGTCGGGCGTCACGGGTGGCGCAAGCCCACGCCGCCGCTGCAGGCCCCGCTCGATGGCCTGGACGACGACCCGGGTGATCACCCCGAGCAGCACGAGGTTCCCGACCATCTGGCCCAGCACGACGGCGCGCGCAGTCTCGGTGGTCGCGACGATGTCGCCGAAGCCGACCGTGGCGAAGACGGTCACGACGAAGTAGAGCGCGTCCAGGCGGCTGAGCGGCTCGGAGAAGGAGGCCGAGTCGACCTGGCCCATCGTGTAGTAGGTGGTCGCGAAGACCACGAAGAACAGCGGGACCGTGACCGCGACGGCCCCGACGCCCCGGGCGACCGGGTAGTCCGAGCGGGTGATCGAGAGCACCTCCCACCCCAGCAGCGCCACGACGACCGTCAGCCCCAGCACCAGGGTGACGCCGGTGCGGGCGTCGCTCACGGCGCGCAGCGGCAGCATGAAGTACGCCGCCACCAGGGCCACGGAGACCAGCAGGGAACGCACCACCGCCAGCAGCGCCTCGCGCTCACCTCGCACCGAACGAGCCACCCTCGACCACCACCCCTCAGGCTCCGCAGGACAGTCTGCCGTCCCAGGCGGGCGGGCGAACAGGGCCACCAGACCCTGCGCCTCGGGACCATATCGGCCCCACACTGGGCGCGTGAGACGGATGGCCTTCGGCGCGGCCCTCGTGGTGGCCTGGCTCGCGGTCGGCCCGTGGGGACTGGTGCTGGTCCTGCTCAGCCTGCTGGTGCCGGCCGTGCGGCGCGGGCTCGCGCCCACCTGGCGCTCGTCCGCCGTGCTCCTCGCCCTGCTGCTGGCGGTGGCCGCGACGGTCGTCCTCGTGCCGGACGGGTGGCTCCCGATCCCGCCGGGTCCCGGGCTGCTCGTGACGCCGCGGCACTCCGGAGCCCCGGCGACCGCGCGCCCGATCCGGGCGGACGTGCCGCAGAACCCGTTCCTCGCGCCGGCAGGGACCAGCTCGATGCACGACGACGCGTGGGCGTCGGACTCCTACCCGTACGCCGGTCCGCTGGGCCGCTCGCCCGAGGTCGACACCGCCTGGTTCGGCGTCGAGGAGTGCGCCACGATCGCCTTCGCCTCCGACGGCGACCTGGTGGCCCTCTGCGGCAGCCCCGGCGGCCCCACGATGCACCTGATCGACGCCGAGACGCTGCGCAAGCAGGACTCCTACGACCTCCCCGGTCGCCGCGACCGGCCCGGGGTCCGCGAGGCCCCGCCGTGGGAGGACCTGTGTGGCGGCGCCTACTTCTACCTCGACTCCCAGCAGCGCGCGGTCGTGGCGACCACGGACCGGCGCGTGCTGGTCCTCTCCACACGAGACCACGGCCGGCCGCGGCTCTCGGAGCAGGTCGGCTACGACCTCGGCGACCACGTCCCGACCGCGGACTGCCTCGTCGCGCTGCTGCCCGACTGGCAGGGCCGGATCTGGTTCGTCACCCAGCAGGGGCGTGTGGGCACCGTCGACCCTGACACCGGCTCGGTGGCCGTGGTCGCGCTCGACGAGGGGATCGCCAACTCTTTCGCGGTCGACGAGAGCGGCACCTACGTGGTCACCGACACCGCGCTCTACCGGTTGCGAAGGACCGCATCCGGTCGAGTGTCGGTGGTGTGGCGGGCGGCGTACGAGCGGGGGCGGGCGCGGAAGCCGGGGCAGCTCTCCCGCGGCAGCGGTACGACGCCCACGCTGCTGCCCGGCGGGCTGGTCGCCGTCACCGACAACGCCGACCCGCGGATGCACGTACTGGTCCACCGCATGCGCGACGGCGGCCGGGTGTGCAGCGTGCCGGTCTTCGAGCCCGGCGCGAGCGCGACCGAGAACTCCCTGGTCTCGCTGGGGGACGCGGTGGTCGTGGAGAACAACCACGGCTACGACAGCCCCCTCTCGACCACGCTGGGCCGGGCGACGGCACCCGGGTTCGCCCGCGTCGACGTCTCGACGGACGGTTGCTCGCTCGCCTGGACCTCCGGGCAGGTGGCGCCCTCGTCGGTCCCCAAGGTCTCGCTCCCCAACGGGCTGCTCTACGCCTGGACCACGCGGCCGACCCGGTGGGCCGTCACGGCGTGGTACCTCACCGCGATCGACGCCCGGACCGGCCGGACGGCGTTCTCGGTCCGCACCGGCACCGGGATGCTCGCCAACAACCACTACGCCGCCGTCTCGCTCGCGCCCGACGGGGCGATCTTCATTGCCACGCTCGGAGGACTGGTCCGGGTCCGCGACGGCTCGTGACGTGCCGCCCGGCTCCGGCTAGGTTGCTGGGCACAGACCAGGTCGACCCCCCCCGGGAGCACCGTGCCCACTGCCATCCGCATCGAGGTGCTGCCGGCCCGTCTCGGCGACTGCCTGCTGGTCGAGTGCCTGCGCCCGCGGAAGAGGCCGTGGCGGGTGCTCGTCGACGGCGGTCCGCCGGACACCTGGCCGCTCCTCGAGGCACGGCTGCAGGCCCTCGACGACCGACAGCTCGACGTGGCGGTGGTCTCCCACGTGGACAGCGACCACGTCGGAGGGATGATCCCGTTCCTCGGGAGCGCGCTCGCCGACGAGGTCGGTGACTTCTGGTTCAACGGCCGGGCCCACCTGCCCGGAGCGGACCGGCAGCGGAGCATCACCCAGGGCGAGACCCTGGCCGCCACCCTCACGGGAGGCGCCGGTGGTCGTCGTACGGCCTGGAACACGGCGTTCGCCGGGGGCCCCGTCGAGACCGGGGACGGCGCGGGCTTCCTCGAGGTGCCGGTGCCCGACGGTCCGCGGATCACGGTCCTCTCCCCCACGACCGCGCGGCTGGCCGCCCTGGCCGAGCAGTGGGACAAGGCGCTGGCGGCCGCCAGGAGGGGGCGCAGGGAGCTCGCGGAGCCCGACCGGCCGGTGCCTCTCGGCGACCTCGAGACGCTGGCCGCCGAGAACAGCCCCGCCGACGGGTCGACTCCCAACGGCAGCAGCATCGCCCTGCTGGTCGAGCACCGCGGGGCCGCCGTACTCCTCGCGGCCGACGCGCACGCCGACGTCCTCACCGAAGGACTCCGCTCGCTCGCCGCGGCGCGCGGGGTGGACGCGGTCGCCGTCGACGCCTTCAAGCTGCCGCACCACGGCAGCAAGTCCAACGTGACCACGTCCCTCGTCGAGGCGGCCCCGGCCCGGCACTACCTGGTCTCGAGCAACGGCGACATCTTCCACCACCCTGACGACGCGGCGCTGGCCCGCGTCGTGCTGGCGGCCCCCGGCCGACCCACGCTGTGGTTCAACTACCGCAATGCGCGCACCGAGCGGTGGGACGACGCCGTGCTGCGCAGGCGGCACGGCTTCGCCGTGCGCTACCCCGAACGGGAGGACGCCGGGGCGGTGGTCGAGCTCCCCGCGACCTGAACCGGGCGCGCACGGGCCTGAAAAAAACTCATCCCCGCTGGTAGGTGCAAGCAGCCGAGATTGGGGCAGGATCAGCGACGTGGACTGGTTCCTTGACGGACGGGATCCGAGTGCCGTCACCGCCCTGCGGCACGAGGTGAACGACTACCTGCGCCGGCACGCCCTGGACGGGGGCGACCTCGAGGACGCCCACCTCGTCGTCAGCGAGCTGCTCGGCAACACCTCCCGGCACGCCGCCGGGCCGGTGTGGGTGACCCTGACCTGGGCCGGTGAGTCGCCCCACCTGACGGTCCAGGACCTCGGCCCCGGATTCGACCCGGCACGCCTGAAGGCCGCCGGGCACCAGGTGCTCGACCCCCTCCAGGAGTCCGGCCGGGGGCTCTTCCTGATCAGCCACCTGGCCCCGGCCGTCGAGGCCGAGGCCCGCGACGGGGCCGGCATGAAGGTGACCGTCACCCTCCCGGTGCGCCGCAAGCCCGAGCAGAGCCACGACCGGCCCCGCCGCTCCACCACCGCGCTCCCGACCCTCGACGAGGCCCGCCCGGAGGGTGGCTTCGGTCGCGAGTCGTTCCTGCGCGCCCTGGTCGTGCAGCTCGCCCAGACCCTGGAGTTCGACCACGGTCCCGAGGCGGCCGAGTCCGCCGTCGCCCAGGTCGGCACCGACGTCGGCGGCCGGATGGAGGAGGAGTTCCGCCGGGCCGAGCAGGTCGTGGGCCGGATGACGCCCGAGCAGATGGGGCAGTGCTACGTCCGGCTCAAGCACGCCATCGACGGCGGCTTCTACGTCGTCGAGGCCACCGAGGAGCAGATCGTCCTCGGCAACACCCGCTGCCCGTTCGGGTCGGTGGTCCAGCAGGCCCCCTCGCTGTGCCGGATGACCTCGAGCGTCTTCGGCGGGATCGCCGCCCGCAACAACGACGGCCCCGTGACCGTGCTGCTCGAGGAGCGCATCGCCGTCGGCGACCCCGGTTGCCGGGTCGTCGTACGTCTGCAGGGCGACACCGGGGCCTCCTTCGGCCACCGCTACACCCCGCCCGTCGGCTGACAGGGCGGCTTCGGGCCGCTGGTCGAGGAGGGCCGGTCGCGGGAAGGCCCACCCCATGCCGCTCATCGTGATGGCGGCGATCTCCAGCCACCTGGTGACACCAGAGCGCGGCACAAGACCGGCCGCGTGACCCACGAAGGTCTCCTCGTCGTGACGGCGGCGATTCCCAGTCACTGGGTGACTGTGAATCGCCGCGCTGTTGAGGCACGCGGCCGCACGGCCTCGTGGACGGAGCTCGTGGGTGTGGTGGTTTCGACAGGCTCGACCACCACAGGCTCGACCACCGCAGGCGCGACCACCGCAGGCTCGACCCCCCGTCTTCGGCAGGCTCAGGAGCTGGTGAGCAGGACGCTGAAGGCGGCGCCGCGGGAGCTGGTCGAGTTCGCCGTGGCGGTCAGGTCGCCCCTGGTCCCGGGGTCCACCGGGCCGTCGCCGTCGGTCAGCAGGGCGGCGACGTGACCCGACCCGCTGCCGGCGGACGAGGCGCGCCGGGTCTGGCCTGCGGGAGCCGTCCAGTCGTCGGTGTCGCTCGACTTGTCGCTCCAGTAGGACACCAACCAGCCCGTGGAGCCGGTGGCGGTCACCGTCGGGGTGGTGTGCGCCGCCCCGGTCGTGTTGTCGACGTCGACCGCCGAGGCCGTCACCGGGGACCCCGCGTCGGTGCCGGAGTACGCCGCGACGGTGAGGTCGGACTTGGCATAGCCCGAGGACGTCACCGTCACCTTGGCCCCGGCGAGGAGGTCCTCCGCGGTGGCGGTCCGGGTCCACGCGCGGGCGACGATGCCGCTGCCGTCCTGCGACTCCAGCGGCGTCCAGCCCTCGGGGTCGGTGTAGGTGGGCGAGGTGCTGTTGGCGGTGAAGAACGCCACCAGGGTGTCGCCCACGCCGACCCCGGCCGGGATCGGCGCGGAGTGCGTCACCCGGTTGCCGTTCGTGGCGTTGGCGCCCACGAAGGCGATGGTGCTGACCTGCTCGTCCTGCTGCGCCTGGGTCGCCTCGACGGTGGTGGCGGCGGTGTCTGTGTGGCCGTGGCCGTCGTCCACCGTCAGCGACACGGTCCTCGTCCCGGCACTCGCATAGGTGTGCTGCGGGTCGGTCTGCGTGGCGGCCGGGGTGCCGTCGCCGAAGCTCCAGCTGTAGGTCAGCGTGTCCCCGTCCGGGTCGGTGGAGGTCGAGCCCTTGAACGAGCACACCAGCTCGGCGCACCCGGCGTCGGTGATCCGTGCGGTGGGGGCGGCGTTGGCCGGCGGCGGGGCGGTCGGGCTCACGGTGGTCGTGGCGGTGTCGGTGTGGCCGTGGCCGTCGTCGACGGTGAGGGTCACGGTGCGGGCACCGGCGTCGGAGTAGCTGTGCGTGGGGTTGGCCGTCGTCGCCGGCGGGCTCTGGTCACCGAAGCTCCAGCGGTAGGTGAGCATGTCGGCGTCCGGGTCGCTCGAGGACGCCCCGTCGAAGGAGCAGACCAGGTCCGCACAGCTCACGCCCGTGATCCGCGCCGTCGGCGCCGCGTTGACCGGCGGGTCGGTCGGGCCGGCGGTCACGGTGTCGACGGCGGTGGCACCGAGCGGGTCGGTGACGGTCAGGGTCACCGTCTTGTAGCCCCCACCGGCGTAGGTGTGCGAGGGCGTGGCTCCGGTGCCGTCGGGCGTGCCGTCCCCCCAGCTCCACCGGTAGCTCAGCGCGCCGCCCTCGGGATCGCTGGACGCGGCTGCGTCGAAGGAGCAGGTCAACGTGGTGCAGCCGGCCAGGCTCGCCCGCGCCACCGGTGCCCCGTTGGGCGGGGTCGTCGGACCGTTGCCGTCGAGCAGGACGCTCATGGTGAGGCCGGAGGCGCTGCCGTCCGCGGTGGCGTTCAGGCCGCCCTGGAGGCCGCTGCTCACCCGTCGGCCGCTGTCCATCAGCAGCGAGGAGATGTGACTGCTGCCGCTGCCGGTCCCCGTCGACCGCTGCGTCTGGGTCCTCGGCCCGGTCCAGGACGTCGTGCTCGCCGACTTGTCCGCCCAGTAGCTCACCAGCCAGCCGTTGCCGTCGGGCGCGGTGACCGTGGGGGTCTGGTGCGTGGGGTCGGGCACGTCCTGCGGGACGATGGCCGCCTTCGTGATCCCGGCGCTGCCCACCCCGCGGTAGGCGGCCAGCGTCATGTCGTCCTTGACGAGGTAGCTGGTGTCGTCGGCGTACTTGCTGGTCACGGTGACCGTGCCGCCCAGGTCCGCGCTCGTGGCCTTCTTCGCGTAGAGCCGGCCCACGAACGTGTCGCCGTCGTCGGCAAGCACCTGCTGCCAGCCGGTGGGGCCCGCGTAGACGGGGGCGCGGGAGTTGCCGGTGAAGAACAGCAGCAGGGTGTCGCCGACCTGCGTGCCCGAGGGCACCGTGATCGTGTGGTTGGCCCGGTTGCCGTTCGTGTTCGACCTCGCGACGAATGACACCGTGTCGGCGGTGTCGGTCGCACTGGCCGTCCGGGTCACCGTGGAGGTCGCACCGCGGTCGTCGGTCACCGTCAGCGTGACGGACCGGTCACCCGGGGTGGCGTAGCCGTGCGTCGCGGTCGCGCCGGTGCCGTGGGCGCTGCCGTCGCCGAAGTCCCAGTCGTAGGTGAGCGCGCCGCCCTCGGGGTCGCTCGAGGACCGGCCGTCGAAGGAGCAGGCCAGCCTGTCGCAGGACACGTCGGCCACCGCCATCGGCGACTCGTTCACTGGGCCGGGGGCCGCCTGCCCCGGGAACATCACCCGGGAAGCCCAGCCCGAGGTGCCGACCTGCACGCTGGTGCCGGCCACCGCTGCGTGGGCGCCCTGGTTCCACGTGGCGTAGTAGAGCCGGCCCGCGGAGGTGGAGTAGTAGACCCGTCCGTTCGCGACGAACGCGCCGCGCACGTCGGCCCAGTTGATGCCCGTCGTGGTCGTGGAGAACCGCTGCTGGCCGACGACGTCGCTCTCGGTCTCGAAGCCCCGCCGGTAGAGCGCGTTCGTCCCCGACTTGGTGTAGTAGAGGTGGCCGCCGGCGTAGAACATCGAGGTGATCGTCTTGACGTCGGTGTGCCAGTCGGCCTGGAAGACCAGCGCGTCGGCGGCGTTGACCGGGCTGGGGGTTCCGTACGTCGTGCCGTCGAAGGTCTGCTTGCTGAACGAGCCGTCGGACTCGGCCTTGTAGAGCACGCCGTTGACCATGAAGGCGCCGACACTGGTGCCCCAGCCGGGGCCGTTCGGCACGCTCGCCGAGCCCGTCAGCGCCGTGCCGGAGTGGGTACGCCGCACCAGCTTCGAGGCCCCCGAGGACACGAAGTAGATGTCACCGGGCAAGGTGTTCGGCCTGACCACCGGCAGCCGCTTGCCGCCCGAGACCGGGACGAAGGCGACCCGGGCGTGGTAGGTGTTCCCGGGCGTCTTGCCGAACAGGTCGGTGTCGGAGCCGACGTACAGGCCGGCGCTGGTGGCCAGCATGTCCTGGACCCCGACCCCGCGGGAGCGGGTCGGGTTCCAGGAGTAGGCCTGCCCGTTCACCGGGTTCAGGGCGGCGATGCCGGTGCGCTCGACGGCGCCCTGCGCAGGCACGTTCTTTCCGATCGGGTTGTTCTGCCAGCTCTGGTGGCCGCCGGCGTAGATGACGCTGTCGGTGACCTCCACCGTCCACGTCGTGTCGCCGCCGGTGTACGCCGTCCACGAAGCCACCGACGCGGGCGTGCTGGTGCTCTCGAAGCGCGCGACGACGTCGCAGCCGCTGCCGCCGGTGGCGCTGCTCAACCCGCCCCAGGCCCCGGAGGTGGAGACCACGAAGTAGCTGCCGTCCTGGGAGTACTCCACGTCGCTCATGTAGGTCTCGAACTTCGTGGAGCAGGTCGAGGTGTACAGGTTGGTGCTCCACGGCGACAGGGCGTACTTGGCCGCCCCGGAGGTGTCGAACGTCGCGATCTGCGAGCGTGCGGCGCCGTCGACGCTGGTGAAGTTGCCGACCACGCTCATCCGCGTGTCTGCCGGGTTGCTCGAGATCGCGATGACGGTGGTGACGTCGGAGGGGTACTTGGTGAGGTCGCGGTGCGTGCCCGCCAGGACGCCGGTGAAGTAGCTGTCGTACTTGCCGGTGGTGGCGTTGATCGTGGCCAGGGCCTTCTGCGGGTTCGAGCCGATGTGGGTGAACTTGCCCGCCACCCAGAGCCGGTTGCCGACCACCTCGAGGTCGCGGATGTTGCCGCTGATCGTCGGTGGCGCGAACGTGGTGTCCACCTGGCCCGTGGCGACGTCGGCCTTGAACAGCCGGCTCGTCGTGGACTTGCCGTTGACCGAGGTGAAGCCGCCGCCCACGTAGACGGACTTCCCGTCGGCGGCCGCCTGCACCTTCCAGACCGTGCCGTCGAGCTGGGGCGCGAACGCGGTGGACACCCTTCCGGTGTCGGCGTCGAAGGCCAGCACGCCGGTCCGGGTGAGCGTGGTCGCGGTGTTGAAGTTGCGCACCTGGGTGAAGGTGCCGCCGACGACGATGGTGTTGCCCACCTGGGTCATCGAGTAGACGGTGCCGTCGAGGATGTTCGGGGCGTTCCTGCCCGGCTCCTCGCCGACGATCCGGCCCGGCTGTGGCGCGGTGGTGCCGGTGTCGGCGGCGTCGGCCACCGACGGGACCAGCGTGAGCCCGGCGGCGGCCACGACGGTGGCCAGCACCATGCGCAGGACTCTGGGCATACGGACCGACCCCCGTGACATGAGTGAAGGCACACCCACCCCCGAGCGTGCCGGGGGCAAGTGTCACCCAGCTGGGGCGAAACGGGCACTGCCGTGGTCAACCGGTCTGGTCCGGTCACGCGGGCGTGGACACCGGGCTTGACGCTGTGGCGGTCGCCCGGACCTCGCAGTCCGCGGTGAGCCTCAGATGACCCCGAGGGCCAGCATCGCGTCGGAGACCTGGATGAACCCCGCCATGTTCGCGCCGGCCGCGTAGTTGCCGGGGACGCCGTACTCCTCGGCCGTCTCCAGGCAGCGGTCGTGGATGCCGCGCATGATGTGGGCGAGCCGCTCCTCGGTGCTCTCGAAGTCCCAGGAGTCGCGCGAGGCGTTCTGCTGCATCTCCAGCGCACTGGTGGCGACACCGCCGGCGTTGGCCGCCTTGCCCGGCGCGAAGGACACCCCGGCGTCGACGAACACCTTCACGGCCTCGGGGGTGGTGGGCATGTTCGCGCCCTCGGCCACCACCTCGCAGCCGTTGTCGACCATCGCGGCGGCGTGCTTCTCGTCGATCTCGTTCTGCGTCGCCGCCGGGATGGCGATCTCGCAGGGCACGTCCCAGACGACGCCGCCGGCCGTGAAGTCCGCGGAGTCGCGCGCCTCGGCGTACTCCTCGATGCGGCCGCGGCGCACCTCCTTGACCTCCTTGAGCACTTCGAGGTCGAGGCCCTTCTCGTCGACGACGAACCCGCTGGAGTCCGAGCACGCCACCACCTGCCCGCCGAGCTGGTGGATCTTCTCGATGGCGTAGATCGCGACGTTGCCCGACCCCGAGACCACGACGCGCTTGCCGTCGAAGGACTGGCCGCGGCTGCGCAGGATCTCCTCGACGAAGAAGACCGTGCCGTAGCCGGTCGCCTCGGTGCGGACCTGCGAGCCGCCCCAGGTCAGGCCCTTGCCGGTCAGCACCCCCGACTCGTAGCGGTTGGTGATCCGCTTGTACTGGCCGAAGAGGTAGCCGATCTCCCGGGCGCCCACGCCGATGTCGCCGGCGGGCACGTCGGTGTACTCGCCGATGTGGCGGTAGAGCTCGGTCATGAACGACTGGCAGAAGCGCATCACCTCGCCCTCGGAGCGGCCCTTGGGGTCGAAGTCGGACCCGCCCTTGCCCCCACCGATCGGGAGCCCGGTGAGCGCGTTCTTGAAGATCTGCTCGTAGCCGAGGAACTTCACGATGCCGAGGTAGACGCTCGGGTGGAACCGCAGCCCGCCCTTGAACGGGCCCAGCGCGGAGTTGAACTCGACCCGGAAGCCGCGGTTGATCTGGACCTCGCCTGCGTCGTCGACCCACGGCACCCGGAAGATGATCTGACGCTCGGGCTCGCACAGCCGGCGGATCACGGCTGAGTCGGTGTACTCCGGGTGCTTGGCCACGACCGGGCCGAGGCTGTCGAGCACCTCGTGCACGGCCTGGTGGAACTCCTTCTCCCCCGGGTTGCGGCGCAACACCTCGTCGTAGACGTCTCGGAGCTTCTCGTGGAGGTCAGGCACCCGGATCCCTTCCGCAGTTCGGCATTCGCCGGCTCGGCGGCTGTCAGGTTAGCCCGACGACGAACCCTCCCTTCGCCCGCAGGTCAGAATGCAGACGTGGACCTGGCCCGTACGCAGCGATGGCGACGTCTCGCCGCGGGGGCGGCGCTCGCCGCCCTGCTCGTCCCCGGGCTCGTGGCGTGCGCTGACGACGGCGGGTCGGGAAAGGCCGACCCCTCGCCCGGGCGGGCGTCCGGCCCTGCCTCCGGGAGCGCCGTGCCCGGCCGGGAGTGGCCGCAGGCCGGCCCCGCGGAGCTCGGGCTCGACGACCGCGTGCTCGACGACCTGGCCGAGAAGGCCCGGAAGGCGCGGTCGAAGTGCCTGCTGGTCGCACGGGACGGCCGCATCGCGCGGGAGTGGTACTTCGGCGGGACCGGCCCCGACACGGCGCACCCGGTGTACTCGGTGACCAAGTCGGTGACGAGCACGCTGGTCGGGATCGCCCGGGACGACGGAGCACTCGAGGTGGACAGCCCCGCGGCGCGGTGGATCCCGTCGTGGCGGCGTACGCCGTCACGGGCGGTGACCGTGCGCGAGCTGCTGTCGAACGACAGCGGCCGCGACTGGAGCCCCCAGATCGACTACCAGGGCCTCGTCGGGTCGAAGGACATGACGGCGTACGCCGTCGGCCTGGGTCAGGTCGACCGGCCGGGCACGACCTGGGCGTACAACAACTCCGCGATCCAGACCCTCGAACCCGTGCTGGAAGGGGCGACCGGCGAGGACGTGGCGACGTTCGCGCGCGAGCGGCTCTTCACCCCTCTCGGGATGGCCCACACGTTCATGGGTCGCGACCCGGCCCGCAACACGATGACCTACTCCGGCGTCACCTCGACCTGTCGCGACCTCGCCCGGTTCGGCCTGCTCATGCTCGCCGAGGGCCGGTGGGGCGACGAGCAGGTCGTCTCGCGGCAGTGGGTGCAGGCCGCCACCGCCCGCTCCTCGACCCGGCTCAACGCGGCGTACGGCCTGCTCTGGTGGCTCAACCACCGCGGGGTCGTGACCGGGCCGCTGACCCAGGCGCGGTTGGCCGACCTGGCCGACCCCACGACCAGGCGCGGCCGCTACGTCCCCGGCGCCCCGGCCGACACGTTCTGGGCCGTCGGGCTCGGCGGCCAGGTCGTGCAGGTCGACCGGGGCTCCGGCACCGTCGTGGTGCGGCTCGGCGACATCGTGCGCAGCGACGGTCCGGGGAGCTTCGGCCCTCGCGACACGGCACGCGTCGTCACGAAGGGCATCACGGGGGGCGTCACCGACCGCACCGGTGGATGAAGGTCCACCGGTGCGGCGGATGCTGGGCCGTTCCTCGGGCCAGTGCGGCCCTCAGTACTCGGCGATGTCGCGCCCGTGCATCGTCAGCGCCCAGATCACGAAGCCGTCGAAGGTGATCACGACGATGCTCCAGAAGGGGTAGTACGGCATCCAGGCGAAGCTCAGCAGGATGCTCACGCAGGCCAGGATCACACCGACGGTGCGGGCCCAGACCTGTCCGGCGAAGAGGGCCACGCCGGCTGCGGCCACCAGCACGCCCCCGATCATGTGGATCCAGCCCCAGGTGGTGACGTCGAACTGGAACACATAGTTCTTCGTCGCCACGTAGAAGTTGTCGTTGGCGACCCCGATGAGGCCCTGGATGAAGTGGAAGAGGCCCCCCATGATCATCAGGATCCCGGCGAAGGCTGTCACCCCGACGGCTCCGCCGCTGTACTGGGGCTCGGTGCCGCCTCCCCGCGTGGCGCCGGTCGGCATGTCCGGTCGCGTCGTAGCCATGGCTTGACTCCCGTCCGTTTTCCGCGTCCTCAGGACGCTGTGTGAGGTTGCTCGTTCACCGTCCGGTCTATCGAGTGCACAGACCCCCACGCATCACCCGGAGCGGGTGAGGCGCATGTGACGAGACACGCCCACACTGAGGGCATCAGAGTCCGAACGTGGAAAGGACCGGAAATGTCGTTCTGGGACGTCGTGTGGTTCATCGTCATCAGCTTCGCCTTCGTGGCCTACCTGATGGTTCTGTTCTCGATCCTGGGTGACCTGTTCCGGGACCGCGAGACCTCGGGGATCGTCAAAGCGGTGTGGATCATCGCCTTGATCTTCGTGCCCTTCCTGACCGCCCTCATCTACCTCATCGCCCGCGGGCACGGCATGGCCGAGCGCAACGTGCGCGAGGTGGAGACGATGAAGACGCAGCAGGACGCCTACATCCGCGAGGTGGCCGGCTCCTCCTCGACCCCGAGTGAGCAGATCGCCCACGCCAAGGCTCTGCTCGACCAGGGCGTCATCTCGTCCGCGGAGTACGAGCGGCTCAAGGAGAAGGCACTGGTGTGAGCACTGAGGCTCGCCCCACTCCTGTCGACGTGCTGGTGGGCCTCGGGTCGCTCGCCGTCGACTCGACCCGGCGTACGGCGCGGCCCGTGGCCCGCGCCGTACGCCCGGTCGTGCGCCCGTTCGTGGAGCCGCTCGTGCGCGCGGCGCTCGAGCCGCCGTTCGTCCCGGCACGACTGCGGCCTCGGACCCTGCTCGAAGCGGTCGGCCGCCGGGGAGCGCGGGACCGCGTCGAGGTCAGCCGGCAGGCCTCGGAGGTGCTGGACCAGGTGCTGCCCCGCGTGGTCGGGGAGCTGCTGCGTCACGCCGACCTGACCGACAACGTCCCCCGGTACGTCGACCTCGCGGAGCTGGCCGAGCAGGTGATCGACGAGGTCGACCTGCCCGAGATCATCCGCGAGTCGACAGGCTCCATGGCCTCCGACACGGTCCGCGGCGCGCGGATGCACAGCATCGCCGCCGACGAGGCCGTGCACCGCGCCGTCCGGCGGATGCTCCTGCGGCGGGGCAACGGCACCGCACCGACCCCTGGGCCCGCCACCCAGCACACCCCGGGGCCCTGACCGTGGACGGGGGCGGAGTCTCCCCGTCCCGCGGGAGGCACGTCCCTTCCAGGGGCAGCGGGCCGGGGTGGTGAGCCGCCTGGTGGCGGCGGTGATCGACTCGGTCGTCGTGGCGCTCGTGCTGGCGATCGGCTACGGCAGCGTGGCCGCCGTGCTCTTCATGGTGGACCCGCTGGGGTTCGCGTTCCCCGACGTCTCCTGGGTCTTCGACCTGATGGCCGCCCTCGTCGTGACCGTGCTCTACCTGACCGTCTCGTGGGCCCTGACGGGACGCACCTACGGCGACCACGTGATGGGCCTGCGCGTGGTCAACTTCCGCGGCAACCGGATGCGCTGGATCGGCGCGCTGGTCCGTGCGACCGCGTGCGCCTTCTTCCCGATCGGCCTGTTCTGGTGCGCGGTGAGCCCGGAGAACCGCTCGCTCCAGGACGTGGTGCTCCGGACCTCCGTGGTCTACGACTGGCAGCCTGCGGACGCGCCGTCGCGGCTGCGGCCACGGGGCTGAGCTCCGGGGACCCCCATCGCCGGGGGGCAGCTCAGCCCTACGGCTTCCTCACCATGGTGTCGCCCCGGCTCCCACCGGCCTCGTCGGGCGGCGTGCGCTGCGCCGGGGGCAGCTCGGTGGTGTCCTCGGTGTCCGCGCGGGACGGCGTCGTCGAGGGAGCCGTGCCGACCACGACGGCGGCGGGCTCCGCTGCCGGCTCCACGGGCGGGCGGGCGAGGAACTCGATGACGGCGAGCACCACGAGGGCGACCAGTGCCGTGACGACCACGTCACCGGCGGTCGGTCGGTCGAGGAAGACGAGGACGCCTCCCGCGACGACGAGGGTCGTGATCCTCAGGGCCCGCTTGTGTGCGTAGGCCCAGGCACCGAAGCGTCCGGTGTTGAAGCCGGCAGACTCCGCGCCACCGCGCAGGGAGCCGATCCCGCCGCCCAGGCCGCCGCGCACGCGCATGGCCGACGTGGACGGCCCGGTGACGAACGCACCGAGCGCCACCAGCAGGAACAGCACGCCGACGGCGCGGATGCCGGTGCGCAGGAAGCGCACGAGGGTGTCGAAGACGTCCCCGGCGGCCTGCGGGGTCAGGATGTCGGCCGGGGTCTCGTTGACGTAGAGGCTCCTCAGGACGGCCAGCGCAACCCCGAGCAGGAGGAGGGCCGCCACGATGCCGAGCGAGCCGCGGAGCAGGGCCCGGCGGCGGTCCACGGCGAGGAGGACGCCCGCGGCCAGCAGCAGCAGGGCCACGGGCGGCAGCCAGGTCCCGAGCGTGTTCAGCAGCGAGTAGAAGGACTGTGCCTTGCTGATCGAGGCCGACTGGACGAGCACGAACGACTTGTCGACCGTCGGGATGTTCTGGGCCAGGCTGAACCCCGCGTCGACGAGCTGGGTCTTCACCTGCGCGATGATCGGCCCCAGGTTGAGCGTGATGGAGTCGCCCTGCGCGCTGACCGCCCCACCCGCGTTGCCCTCGAGCAACGTGACGACCTGGTCGTGGGCGACCCGGTTCACCTGCGCCCAGAGGTCGGCGAACTGGTCGCTCGCCAGGACGTTCTCCACCTGGGTGCGCGTGAACCCCTCGACCGCATTGGTGAGGGGAACCGACAGCGCCGGCAGCGCCGTGGCGACCCTGGGCGGCACGTTCTGCTGCTGGGACAGCGTGGTCAGCAGCTCCCTGCTCAGCTGCTCGACGTCGAGGTACTGCAGGACGGTGGTGGTGACCTCGTCCGCGACCGCTTTCTGCACCGCCGGCTGCTCCGCCAGCGGCGCGACCGTCTGCACATAGCTGTCGGTGTCCGAGAGCTGGGTGCTGGCCCAGGTCGAGGCGACCGCGAGGGGCGCCAGCAGGCACGCCACCGTGATCAGCACGGCCGAGCCGATCGCGCGCCAGGTGTGACCGGCGACCGGCTCCCCCGCGGGAGGCGCCTGTCGTGTCCTGCTCAGCTGGTTCTCGAGCTCCGCGACCCTGGCGCGGAGTCGGTCGACCTCGATGTCGTCGCTCATGTGTCCTCCGTGCAGTCTCCTCGCATCCCACACGCCGCCGACGACCCTCGCCTCACCCGGCAGGGATGAGCGTGGGGCCGCACTCCGGAGGACTCCGGACCTGTCTCCCGAACCGCGCAAAGTCGGCGCTACGCGCCAGTACTGGTACCTAGCGACTAGGGCGAAGGGCCGAAAGTCCATGTCGCGCCGCAGGACCCCGCCCTAGCCTCATGGGAAAGAGCACGATCGGGCCTGCTTCGCGGGTCCGCCACCGGGGGGACGCACACGGCTGGAGGCCACGTGACGAGCACGCCCGCGAACCCACCACCGGATGCCGCCCAGGTCCTGCGCGATGCGACGTACGCCGTGCCGGGCGCCCGCCCCGGGAACGTGGTGCGCCCTCGTCTGCGCGAGCGGCTGGACGGGGCGGCCGACGTCTCACTGGTGCTGGTGAGCGCCCCGGCGGGAACCGGCAAGACCACGCTGGTGGCCGAGTGGGCCCGCGCCCAGCTCGAGTCGGGCCTCACGTGCGGGTGGACCAACCTCGCCGACGGCACCGAGAGCTTCTGGGCCGACGTCGTGGAGTGCCTGCAACGAAGCGGCGTCCCGGTGCCGCCCGAGGTCGTCCGGGGCGCTCGCACCCGGCTGCTCGGCCGACGCCTTCTCGGCGCCCTGGCCGAAGCCGTGCTGGCGCCGGACGGAGCGGTCACGGTGGTCCTCGACGGCCTCGAGCTCGACCGGCTGGACCTGGCCCGCGAGGTCGACTTCCTCCTCCGGCACACCTCCGGCCACCTGCGTCTCGTCGTGGTGACGCGGGTCGACCCGGTGCTCCCGCTGTCGCGCTACCGCCTCGCCGACATGCTGGCCGAGCTGCGGGTGGCCGACCTCGCCTTCACCGACGAGGAGGCGGCCGACCTGCTCGCCAGCGCCGAGGTCGAGCTGCCGGGAAGCCTCGTGCACGAGCTGAACGAGCGCGTCAGCGGGTGGGCTGCCGGGCTGCGCTTCGCGTCCCGTGCCCTCGGCGCCGTGCCGGACAGCTCCGACCTGCTGGCGACCGTGCTCGGACGGGACCACGACATCACCGAGTACCTCGTGGGCGAGGTCCTGAATGCCCAGGGGGCGGCAGCGCGCGAGGTGATGCTGGCGGTCAGCGTCCCCGACCTCGTCCTTCCCGGCCTGGCCGAGGAGCTGGCCGGGCCGGCCGCGTCACGCATCCTCGCCGACCTGACCCGTGGCCGGGCCTTCGTCGAGCAGGTGCACGACCAGCCGGGGTGCTACCGGTTCTACCCGTTCTTCCGTGAGCTGCTCCGCACGCAGCTCGCCTACGAGCAGCCCGCCGCGTTCACCAGGCACCACCTCACCTGTGCCGACTGGTTCGCGGAGCGGGGGCTGCTGCGCCAGGCCCTGGAGCACCTGGTCTCGGCCCGGGCGTGGCACGAGGTCGCCGCGTTCCTGGTGGGGAGGGGTCTGGTCGGCGAGCTGCTGGCCGAGGGCACGGAGGGTCGGCTCGCGCAGCTCGGCGGCAGGATCCCGGTCGACCTGGAGGAGGACGACGCCGCCGTCGTACGCGCGGCCGTCGCGGTGGCCAACGGTGAACCGGAGCTGTGCGCAGCGGAGCTGGCCAGGATCGGAGCGACCGGGTCGGACCGCGCGCGCGTCGCCGTCGCCCGCTCCGCGGCGGTCGTCGACGCGATCAGGAGCGTCTTCGCCGACGACGTCGCGACCGCCCTGGTGACCACCCGCCGCGCCGACGACCTGTTGCGGACCACCGGCACCGACGAGCCGGACGCGGCCGACCTCGCGGCCCTGCTGAGCTTCGCGCACGGCGTGGCGAGCCTGCGCGAGGGTGACGCCGGCGCGGCCACGAGGGCACTCGAGCACGCCGCCGCCTCCACGACCGCCACGCGGTACCCGCAGCTGATGGCGATGACCCACGCCTACCTCGCTCTCGCGGAGATCGAGCGTGGCGACAACCGGCGGGCCAGGACCGAGGCGATGCACTCGTTGACGGCCACCATCCGGATGGGACAGCCGACCGCGCACAGCCACGCCGTCGCGCTCACCGTGCTCGCGCGCGTGAAGCTGGAGCAGGACCCCGCCGCTGCGCACCGCCTGCTCCAGCCGGCGTTGGAGTCACGCGCGCTGCGGCACGACCCGCTGGCCGGTGGTGTGGCGCGGTCCGTGACCGCCTCGATCGAGCATCCCGCTGCGGCTGTCGCCGCAGGCGCCGGGCGCCGGCGTCCGGCCGTGCACGACACGGCACGCTGGGACGAGGACCTCCCCGACATCGTCGAGGACCTCACCCCCAAGGAGCTCGAGGTGCTCGGTCACCTGGCCGAGCTGCTCACCACCGAAGAGATCGCGGAGAAGATGTTCGTCTCGGTCAACACGGTGCGCACCCACATCCGCTCGATCCTGCGCAAGCTCGGCGTCAACCGCCGCAACGCCGCCATCCGCAAGGCCCGGCAGCTGCACCTGCTGCCCGTCTAGCTGCCCGTCCAGCTGGCCGTCCAGCTGGCCGTCTGAGCCTGCGTTCGTCCCCCCGGGGTGAGGCAGCAACCCCGCGGCTGCGGTGGAGTGGGAGTCCCAATCCTCCGACGCGGGAGGGCGCGCGCATGCCGGACACGACGTACGAGGTCCGCCTCCAAGGCCTGGTGGCGACCGAGCAGCTGCCTGAGTGGCTGGACGACGTCGAGATGTCCCGTCACGAGCTGCGCACCGTGCTCACCGGGCACTTCGCCGACCAGGCGGCGCTCTACGGCTTCCTGCACCGACTGCGTTCCCTGGGCCTGGAGGTGGTGGAGGTACGCCGCGTGCTCGCCGAGCAGCCCCACGAAGAGGAGGACGAGGAATGAGGAAGCGGAAGCGCACGCGCCCGCAGGCTGCCGCCTACGAGGTCGTCGTCCTGGGCTGCCCCGGGCCCGCGGTGCGGCACGCCCTGCGCCGGGAGGCCGGCGTCCAGGTCGGGGACGAGCTGGTCCTGCGCACCGTGGTCCACGGACCGCCGGACCTCGTCGAGCTGGTCCGTGCCCTCGAGGGACGCGACCTCCGGGTCACCGAGGTCACACAGCTGGGCTGATCCCCGGGAGCTCGGTCCCGGGCTCCTCCTGCTGCTCGGCCAGCTCGTCCTCCAGCGCGTCGGTGAGCAGGGCGACCAGCGCCTCGAGCTGCACGTCCGCGGAGGAGGAGATCTCCTCGTCGGAGCCGTCGAGCGCCCGCGCCGCGAGCCCGGCCTTGCTGTCGATGAGCTCGGCGATCCGGGTGTCGATGGTCTGCGAGGCGATGATCCGCCACGCGGTGACCGGCTCCTCCTGGCCGATGCGGTGGATGCGGTCGATCGCCTGCGTCTGCTCCGCGTCGGTCCAGGACAGCTCGGCGAGGACCATGTTGGAGGCCACCTGCAGGTTCAGCCCGACGCCCGCCGCGGTCAGCGAGCAGACCACCACCGCGACCTCCGGGTCGTTGACGAACGCGTCGATGTTCTTCTCGCGCGCCTTCGGGGTCTGGTCGCCGCGGATCGAGGAGTAGCGCAGGCCGCGCCTGGCGAAGGTCTCCTCGGCGGTGTCCATCACGTCGACGTGCTTGGCGAAGAAGACGACCTTCCCGACGCTGCGGGCCAGCTGCGCCGTGTAGTCCGCAGCAAGACCGGCCTTCGCCTGCCCGATGCGGCGCATCATGCTGAAGACGTTCTCCTCGCCCTTGCCGGTGGTCGTGTCCTCCCGCTCCCAGGTGGCCACCTGCCGCACCAGCGCGTGGTCGATGCCCTCCACCACGCTGCCGGAGCGCCGCGTGGCGAGCGCGCTGCGGTAGCGCTCCACCAGCCGGCGGGCCAGCTCGCGCTCGGCCTCGCGGATGGAGCGCCCGGCCTCGTCGTCGAGCTCGACCGGGAGGTCGGCGACGCGACGCGCGGGGATGTCGGCAGCCACGTCGACCTTGCGGCGCCGGACGATGCCGAGGTCGACGACGCTCCGCCGGGCCGCCGGGTAGAAGCCCGGGTCCAGGGGCGTGAGGCCGGTCTCCTCGAGCGCGTCCATCAGCTCGCCCAGCGGCTTCTTGTCGTCGATCCAGCCGAGGAACTGCCAGATCGCCCGGAAGTCCTCGATGTCGTTGATCAGGGGCGTGCCGGTCAGGGCCATCAGGAGCGGGTGGGCGATCCGGGACCGGATCCTCTCGGAGAGCTCGAGCACGTGCTGGGAGCGCTGGGAGCTCTTGTTCTTGATGAAGTGGGCCTCGTCGACCACCATGCCGCGGAAGCCGAGGTCGCCGAGCCAGCCGACGTGCCGGTCGAGCACCTCGTAGTTGACGACCACGATGTCGGCGAACCCGTCGATGGTGTCCCCGTCGCCGTGGATCACGGTCGCCGTACGACGCGGCGTCCACAGGCTCGCCTCGTGCGCCCAGTTGGTCTTCACGACGTTGGGGACCACCGCGAGCAGCGGGTAGGCGTCGGCCGCCTGCGCCGCGAGCAGCGCCTGCGCGGTCTTGCCCAAGCCGGGCTCGTCCGCGAGCAGGAAGGTCCGGTGACCGGCGGCGGCCGCGGCCACGAGCTCGGCCTGGTGGGGCATCAGCTCGAAGCCGCCGGGGGCCTGCAACGAGGTCGGTTCGGGCAGGTCCATGCAGGAGACCCCGCCGACCACGTCCTCGAAGGACCGGAACAGCGGGCCGAGCAGCTCCCAGGTGGCGAGGCGGCGCGCACGCGACCGCTTCTGGTCGGCGACCGCGAAGTCCGGGGTCAGGAACGGGTTGGCCAGCTGTCGGGCGACCACGGACTGCGGGACCACGCGGCGCGCGTGGGTGGCGGGGGCCTCGACGGGCGTGGGCTCGGGCTCCTCCTCGGCCACCTCCATGCCGGCGGACTCCAGCATCGCCCGCTTCAGCTCACGGGCCGCATCGGTGAGCCCCGCGTCCTCGGAGAGCAGGGCGAGCAGGGAGGTGTCGCGGGCCGCGGTCTTGGCCAGGATCGTGGCGATGCCGTCCAGGCGCTTGAGCTCCTCGCCCCGGCGCCCCTCGCTGACCGTCTCGTCGGCCTTGACCCGCGTGCGCTCCTCGCGCACCAGCAGGGCCACGGCCTGGAACTTCGTGCGGACCGAGGGCATCACCGACCCGCGCTGGACCGCGTTCTCGACCTCGCGCACGGCACGCGCGAGCACCGGGATGATGCCCTCGTTGTCGCGGTCGCGTCGCTGGGTGCGCGTGGCGGTACGGCGGTTGCCGGCCTGCCTCGTGCCTCGTCGAGCCAACTGACTCCTCCTCCGGAGTGCTCCGACCTCGTCGTGCGCCGCGGGTGTGCTCCCGCCCGTGCCCGTCGGCCGGTGCGACGAGCCATCGGTGGAACGGCTGCGAGCCGCTCCGCGACGTGGTGCCGGTCCCACGGATCCGTGACAGATCGACCTGCGGGCCGGACGGCCCGCCGACGGCGTGGAACCTGGCCGCCGTGTACGGCGGCCGTGTCACCGACGAACACCGCTCGGCGACCACCCCATGATAGCCCCCGGGACCGGGTCGACGCGAAGGCTAGCCGGAGTAGGGCACCTCGGTGTGCCAGTCGTCCTCGTCCTGGGCCGCGGCCGCCACGACGGCGTGCGCGACGCGGTCCGGCGTGAAGGGACCCTCCGCGGCGAGGCTGCCGCGCACGGTCACCGAGACGGCCCGGATGCCCTGGGGCGCCAGGGTGGCGTCGATGCTGTGCACGAGGTTGCGCAGGCCGGCCTTCTGCACGCCCAGGCTCGCCGCCTCGTTCCACGGCCGGTCGGCGGCCATGCTCCCGGTGGCGGTGATCCGGCCCCCGGCCCGCATGAACGGCACCGCCGCCTGCACGGCGGTCAGCAGCGCCCCGACGCCGAGCCCCACGTCGGTGGCCAGCTCCGCCGGGGTCAGCTCCAGCGGGCTCTTGTGACGGAACGCGCTGGGGTTGAAGTGGACGACGTCGATGCGGCCCAGCTCCTGCGCATGCCCGGTGACGGCGTCCCGGAAGGCCTGCTCGTCGGTGATGTCGACCGCGCTCCAGCGCACGTCGGCACCCTCGTCACCCAGCGAGCCGGCGAGCTCGCGCAGCACCGCCTCGTCGAGCCCGATCAGCACCACGGCGTACCCCTGACGGGCGAACCTGCGGGCCACCGAGCCGCTCACGCCGGGCCCGGCGCCGACGACCAGCACCACACGCACGTTCATGCCGGCCAGCCTACGGCCGCCACGGAGGACGCCTCCGCAGGCGTGACAGCGCACCGCCGCAGGGTCCATCGTGAGAGCCGGGACCCGGTGGCGTCGAGAGGAGCCCCCATGTCCGTCCGCCGCGAGACGACCCCCTCGTCAGCAGGTACGCAGACCGGCCTGCGTGTGGAGGTCCGTCTGCTCGGCGGGTTCGCGGTGAGCGTCGACGGCCGGGCGGTCGCCCCGGAGAGCTGGCGCCGGCGGGCCGCGGCCGACCTCGTCAAGCTGCTCGCGCTGCAGCCGGGCGCCCGGCTCGGCCGCGAGCAGGTGGTCGACGCGCTGTGGCCGGACCTCCTCCTCGACGAGGCGGGTCCGCGCCTGCACACGGCCGCGCACTACGCGCGCAGCGCCACCGGGTCGCGCGACGCGGTCGTCCTCCGGGCGGGGCAGGTCTCCCTGTTCCCGGACGCCGAGGTCGTCGTCGACGCGACTGCGTTCGAGCGCGCCGCCGAGCGAGCGCGGGCGCAGGGCACTCTCGCCGCGGCCGGCGCCGCTGCCGACCTGTACGCCGGCACGCTGCTGCCCGACGACCTCTACGAGCCGTGGACCGAGGGGCCGCGGGAACGGCTCCGGCTGCGGCATCTCGAGCTGCTGCGCGAGACCGGTCGGCTCGAGGAGCTGGCCGCGGCCGACCCGCTCGACGAGGCGGCGCAGCTGTCACTCGCGCGCCAGCAGGTGGAGCGCGGGGACCGCCGCGGGGCCCTGCGGACACTGGACCGGATGGCGGAGCTGTTCCGGCGCGAGCTCGGCATCGAGCCCGGGCCTGCCGCCTCGGCGCTTCGTCGTGCGGCCGAGGCGCTGACCGGCGAGGTGACCGTCCCTCCCCCGCGCCCGGCCCGTGGGCACCCCCTGCCGGCCGAGCGGCACCGGCTGATCGGCCGCGGCGCCGACCTCGAGGCGGTCGCCGGCCTGCTCGACCGCCACCGGGTGGTGACGATCACCGGGCCGGGCGGCGCCGGGAAGTCGACGCTCGCGCTCGCGCTGGCGCGGCGTACGGAGGCCGACGCGAACGGGGACGGCGGGGAGGTCGTGCTGGCCGAGCTCGCGCCGGTGCGCGACGCCGCCGGCATCACGCGGGCGGTCGCCGAGGCGGCCGGCGTCCAGGGCGAGGGCGCGGTGCGACCCGAGACCCTGGCGGCGAACCTCGGCACCCGGACGGTGCTGCTCGTCCTCGACAACTGCGAGCACCTGCTCGACGCGAGCGCCGCCCTCGTCGACGCCGCCCTCGACGCCGGCCCCCGGACCCGCGTGCTGGCGACCAGCCGTGAACCGCTGCGCGTGGACGGCGAGGCGGTGCACGGCATCGGCTCGCTCGGCCGCGAGTCCGTGGAGCTGTTCGTCGAACGGGCGGGGGCGGCGGCCGGGCCGGGGAGCGTGGACCCCGACGACCCGCGGGTCCTCGAGCTGTGCCGGCGGCTCGACGGCCTGCCGCTGGCGATCGAGCTCGCCGCCGCCCAGCTGCGGCACGTGGGACTGCAGGACCTCGTCGACCGCCTCGACGACCGGCTCACCCTGCTCGTCGGCGGGCGGCCGAGGGCGGGGCCGCGGCACTCGGCGCTGGGCGCCACCATCGAGTGGAGCCACCGGCTGCTCACCCCCGAGGCCCGCGATGTCTTCGACCGGCTCGGGGTGTTCCCGGCGGGCTTCGGCCTGGACGCGGTGCACGCCGTCGCTGGCCGACCGGACGCCGCCGAGGTGACGAACCTCCTCGGCGACCTGGTCGCCAAGAGCCTGGTGGTGCACGACCCCGCGACCCGCCGCTACCGGCTGCTGGAGACGATCCGGCTCTTCGCCGCCCACCGGCTGGAGGAGTCGGGCACCCGGGCAGAGGTCACCGAGCTGCTCCGGCGCCACGTCGTCGCGCGGGCCTCTGCTGCCCCGCGCGTGCGGACCTGGCTGTCGACGTCGGTGGCGGCCCGCAGCCGCGACGACCTGGACAGCGTCCGCCTCGCGTTCGAGGCCAGCCTGGCGTGCGGCGACCTCACCGCTGCAGTCGACGTCGCGATCGGGATCAGCACGCTGTGGCGCAACGCGGTGCTGTACGCCGAGGGCCGCCGGTGGGTCGGCGTACTCGCGGAGCGGGACCTGGAGCCGCGCGACCGGCTGTGGACGCTGATCCTGGCGGCCGACATCGGGCTGGGCTCCGGAGACCCGCGGATGATGAGGGAGGCCGCCGTGCAGGCGCGCGCACTGTCCGAGCAGGTCGACGACCCGGGTGCGGCGATCATCGCCACCATCGACGACGCCATGGCGGGACTGGTCGATCCCGTCCGCGCGGCAGAGCGCCTGCTGCTGGCCCGCGACCTGGCACGTGCTGCCGACGAGCCCGGGCTGGAGCGGCTGGCCCGCGGCTACCGGCTGATCCCCCTGCGGCTGCTCGGGCGGACCGAGGGCCTCGCTGAGGAGGCGGCGGAGCTGACGGCCGCGGGCACCGGCCAGGACTACGACCGCTACATCTGCAAGTGGGCCGCCAGCACGCTCGCCCTCGTCGACCGGGACGGGCCCCGGCTGCGGCGGCTGATGGACGCCCAGCTGGCCGAGCTGGCGGACAGCGGACTGCGCGAGAACTGGCTGACGATGTACTGGCAGGCGCTGACGATGGTCGTCAACGGCGAGGACTTCCTGCCCCAGCTCGACCGTGCGCGCCGCCGGGCCGAGGCCGAGGGGCGTCGCGGCGACGCCGACTACGTGTTCGCACTCGGCTACGCCGCGGCCTGCCGCGACGACTGGGAGGCAGCTGCGGAGCTGCTCGGGGCCGCCGCTCCTGCGCTGCGGCGCGACACGGCGGGTTTCATCCAGCACGCCCTGCTGAGCGAACAGCTGCTGCGGCCGCACCTCCCGGCCCCGGCGTACGCCGCCGCCACGGCGCGCGGAGCCGCCCTGCCGCTGGAGTCGCTGGTGCGGCCCGTAGAGCCGTGCTGACGCCTCAGAGGCCGAGCCGCGCCTGGGTGGCGGTGAGCGCCTCCGCCGACGCCGCGAGCTGCCGCTCCTCGTCCGGGTCGAGACGCATCTCGAGCACCTTGCCGACCCCGCCCGCCATCAGGATGCTCGGCACCGAGAAGGCGACCCCCTCGAACCCGAGGTAGCCGTTGTGCACCGTGCTCACCGGCACCACCAGGTGCTCGTCGCGCAGGATCGCCTCGACCAGCCGGGCACCCGCCAGCCCGATGGCGTAGTTCGTCGCGCCCTTCCCCTCGATCACGCGGTACGCCGCGTTGCGCACCTCGTCGGTGATGCCCGAGAGGACCGCCTCGGTGAACACCGTCGCCCCGTCGCTGCGCCACTCGCGGATCGGGACCGGGCCGATGCGGGCCTGTGACCACGGCGCGAACTCGCTGTCGCCGTGCTCGCCGATGATGCTGGCGTGCACGCTGGTGGGCGCCACTCCGGCACGGCGAGCCAGCAGGTAGCGAAGACGCGAGCTGTCCAGCGTCGTACCCGACGACAGCACCCGGCTCGCCGGCAGCCCTGACAGCCGCTGCGCGGCCAGGGTGAGGACGTCGCAGGGGTTGGTGACCAGGACGAACACCGCGTCGGGGGCGCGCTGGACGAGGGTGGGCATCAGCTTCTCCAGCAGGCCCACGTTGGTGGCGGCCAGGTCGAGCCGCGTCTGGCCCGGCTGCTGCTTCGCCCCCGCGGTGACGACGACGACGTGCGCCCCCTCGAGCACCGCCGGGTCCGCTCCCCCGGTCACCTCGCTCGCCCCGGTGAACGCCGCACCGTGCGCGAGGTCGAGCACCTCCGCCTCCACCTTCGGCCGGTTGACGTCGTACAGCGCGATGGTCCGCGCGGACCCCCGCACCAGGCAGGCGTAGGCCATGCTCGACCCCACGCTCCCCGCACCGACGATCGCGATCTTCCCGCTCTCCAGGACAGCCATGCCTCGATTGTCGCGTGTGGGGTGGCCGGTGGCGGTGGCTGTCGGTGGTCGATGATCGAGCGGGCTCGTCAGGTATGCCGCGTTCCGGTGTCACCAAGCGGCACCGATCAGCGGCACTGGACCTCTCCGGGTGAGGCCAGCGGCGTGCCCAACAGCGCGGCGATTCCCAGTCACCTGGTGACCAGGAATCGCCGCCGTCATCGAGGCCCCGTTCGTGGACGAGGTGGTCGGAGGCATGGCCGCGCTCACGGTGGTTGAGGAGCGAGCGTCAGCGAGTGTCTCGAAACCACCTGGTGGCCTTGGTTTCGAGACAGGCCATGGCCGGCCTTCCTCAACCAGCGGCGTCGGGTCGGCCGGAACCGGGCC
>CAWIPI010000002.1:0-957356 GCA_963837975.1 uncultured Actinomycetota bacterium
AGGAGCTCGGCACCAACGGCGGTGGCTTCTACAACGTCAACTCCGCCCACCCCTTCGAGAACCCGACCGCCTGGACCAACTGGCTGGAGATCTTCCTGCTCGGGCTGATCCCGTTCTCCCTCCCTCGCGTCTTCGGTCGCATGGTCGGCGACAAGCGACAGGGACTGGCGATCGTCGCCGCGATGGGCGCCATCGCCGTGGTGTCGGTTGCGCTGCTCAACGTCGAGCGAGCTGGCACACCCGGGTACCGTGCCCAGCGCGGTCGGGCGCGTCGATGGAGGGCCGCGAGGTGCGGTTCGGCACCGGGAACTCAGCGACGTTCGCGGCAATGACCACGCTCACCTCGACCGGTTCGGTGGACTCCTTCCACGACTCCTACTCCGGCCTGGGTGGCGGGATCCTGCTGTTCAACATGATGCTCGGTGAGGTCGCGCCCGGGGGCGTGGGTTCCGGCCTGTACGGAATGCTCGTCCTGGCGATCCTCACCGTGTTCGTGGCCGGGCTGATGGTCGGCAGGACCCCGGAGTACCTGGGCAAGAAGATCGGCGCACGGGAGATCAAGCTCGCCTCGCTGTACTTCCTGGTCACCCCGTTCCTGGTGTTGGTCGGCACCGCCGTGGCCATGGCCAGCCCCCACCAAAGAGCGGCGATGCTCAACACCGGCACCCACGGGTTCACGGAGGTGCTCTACGCCTTCACCTCGGCCAGCAACAACAACGGCTCTGCCTTCGCCGGCCTGACGGTGAGTACCTGGTGGTACGACCTGGCCCTCGGCCTGTGCATGCTGCTCGGCCGGTTCCTGCCGATCGTGCTGGTGCTCGCCCTGGCCGGCAGCCTCGCCCGGCAGACACCGGCGCCCGCCTCGACCGGGACCATGCCGACCCACACTCCCCTGTTCGTCTCCATGCTGATCGGAGTGACCGTGGTGCTGGTGGCGCTCACGTTCCTCCCGGCCCTCGCGCTGGGCCCGCTCGCGGCAGGACTCGCCCGATGAACGCGCCCGCACCCACGGGGGCGCTGCTCGATCCGCGACAGGTGGCCCGGTCGCTCCCCGATGCGGTGGCCAAGCTCGACCCGCGGATCATGTGGCACAACCCGGTGATGCTGATCGTCGAGGTCGGCGCCGCCTTCACCACCGTTCTCGCCATCACCGACCCGTCGTGGTTCGCGTGGCTGATCACCGGCTGGCTCTGGGCGACCGTGGTCTTCGCCAACCTCGCCGAAGCCGTCGCCGAGGGGCGCGGCAAGGCCCAGGCCGACACCTTGCGCAAGACCCGGCAGGGCACCATCGCACGCCGAGTCACCGGCTGGCAGCCCGGCAAGTTCATCTCCGCGGCCGACGTCGAACAAGTCCCGGCCCCGCAGCTCGGCAAGGGCGACATCGTGGTGTGCGAGGCCGGCGACGTCATCCCCGGCGACGGCGACGTGGTGGAGGGCATCGCCAGCGTCGACGAGTCGGCGATCACCGGCGAGTCCGCCCCGGTGATCCGGGAGTCCGGCGGCGACCGGTGCGCGGTCACCGGCGGCACCAAGGTGCTCTCGGACCGCATCGTCGTCCAGACCACCCAGACCCCCGGGGCGAGCTTCATCGACCGGATGATCTCTCTGGTCGAGGGCGCCAACCGGCAGAAGACCCCCAACGAGATCGCGCTGAACATCCTGCTCGCCGCGCTCACGGCGATCTTCCTGATGGCCGTGGTGACCCTGCAACCACTGGCGATCTACGCCAAGAGCGTCAACGCCGCCGCCCCGGACACCGCCGCCCTGGACGGCAACGGCGTCACCGGCGTCGTGCTGGTCGCATTGCTCGTGTGTCTGATCCCGACCACCATCGGAGCGTTGCTGTCCGCGATCGGCATCGCCGGCATGGACCGGCTGGTGCAGCGCAACGTGCTGGCGATGAGCGGTCGCGCCGTCGAGGCCGCCGGCGACGTGAACACCCTGTTGCTGGACAAGACCGGCACCATCACCCTCGGGAACCGGCAGGCGTCGGAATTCGCCCCGGTCCCCGGGATCGAGGTGGCCCACCTGGCCGACGCAGCACAGCTGTCCAGCCTCGCCGACGAGACCCCCGAGGGCCGCTCCATCGTGGTCCACGCCAAGCAGGCCCACGGGCTGCGCGAGCGCCAGCCCGGCGAGCTCACCCACGCGGCCTGGGTGCCGTTCACCGCCCAGACCCGGATGTCCGGGGTCGACCTGGACGGACGGCAGATCCGCAAGGGCGCCGCAGCCGCGGTCATGCACTGGGTCCGCGAGAACGGCGGTCACCCCACTGCCGACGTCGGCGCGACCGTGGACGCGATCAGCGCCGCCGGCGGCACCCCGCTCGTGGTCGCAGAGAAGTCCGCCGACCAGCCGGCCCGTGCCCTGGGCGTCATCCACCTCAAGGACGTGGTCAAGGAGGGCATGCGCGAACGCTTCGACGAGATGCGCCGGATGGGGATCCGCACCGTGATGATCACCGGCGACAACCCGCTCACCGCGAAGGCCATCGCTCGGGAGGCCGGTGTGGACGACTTCCTCGCCGAAGCAACGCCCGAGGACAAGATGGAGCTGATCCGCAAGGAGCAGGCCGGGGGGCGGCTGGTCGCGATGACCGGCGACGGCACCAACGACGCCCCCGCGTTGGCCGTGGCCGACGTCGGCGTGGCCATGAACACCGGAACCTCGGCCGCCAAGGAGGCCGGGAACATGGTCGACCTCGACTCCGACCCGACCAAGCTGATCGAGATCGTCGAGATCGGCAAGCAGCTGCTCATCACCCGCGGTGCGCTGACCACGTTCTCCATCTCCAACGACATCGCGAAGTACTTCGCGATCATCCCGGCGATGTTCGCCAGCGTGTACCCAGGCTTGGACCGGCTCAACATCATGGGTCTGGCGAGCCCGCAGTCGGCGATCCTGTCCGCGGTCATCTTCAACGCCCTGGTGATCATCGCCCTGATCCCGCTCGCCCTGCGCGGTGTCTCCTACCGGCCCGGCGGTGCCGCGGTGCTGCTGCGGCGCAACCTGCTGATCTACGGCGCAGGCGGCGTCATCGCGCCGTTCCTCGGGATCAAGCTCATCGACCTGCTCATCCAGTTCCTCCCCGGGATGGCCTGATGCGTACCTCCAACCTGTTCGTGGCCCGTCATCTCGCCGCTGCCCGTGCGCTGCTCGTCTTCACGGTGCTGCTGGGCCTCGGCTACCCACTGGCCATGGTCGGGGTTGCCCAGCTGCCCGGTCTCAGCGCGAAGGCCGACGGATCCTTCATCCGTAGCGGCGAACGCGTGGTCGGGAGCCGGCTGATCGGTCAGTCGTTCATCGACGCCGACGGTGACCCGCTGCCGGCGTACTTCCAGTCCCGTCCCTCGGCAGCCGGGGCTGGCTACGACCCCACCGCGACCTCGGCCAGCAACCTCGGGCCCGAGGACGTCGTGGACACGCCCGACCGGCCGAGCCTGCTGACCCAGGTGTGCGCGCGCAGCCAAGCGGTCGGCGAGCTCGAGAGCGTCGACGGCAGCCGCCCGAACTGCACCGACGACGGGGTGGGCGCGGTCCTGGGCGTCTACTACACCCATGGACTGACCGGGCAGGTCGTCCGAGCAGTCAGCCTGAACCAGACCTCGGGGACGCCGTTCCTGGACGAGTACCGCGGCGTGCCGGTCGAGCTCGCCGACCCAGGGGCGGACTACTCGACGGCGGTGGTCGTCCCGATCCGCGGCGACGCGCCAACCGACCCGGTCGTCCCGGCCGACGCTGTCACCGCCAGCGCCTCGGGTCTCGACCCCGACATCTCACCGGCGTACGCCCGCCTCCAGGCGGACCGTGTCGCCCGGGAGCGCGGCGTTGACGTCTCCGAGGTGCAATCGTTGATCGACGAGTACACCCACGGTCGTGCCCTCGGTCTGTTCGGGCAGGCGGGAGTGAACGTGCTGGAGCTGAATGTGGCGCTCGACGAGCGCTACCCCCAGCGATAGCGGGCAGAGCCAGCGGGGCGCGGAGCGGTGAGGATCGAAGGGAGGGTCCGGCAGTGACATCTCGCGGGAAGCTGCGGGTCTATCTCGGTGCCGCGCCCGGGGTGGGCAAGACCTACCGGATGCTCGAGGAGGGGCAACGGCGCAGGTCTCGGGGCACCGACGTCGTCATCGGGTACGTCGAGCCGCACGACCGTCCCCTGACGACCGCGATGGCCGAAGGGCTGGAGGTCGTGCCCCGCCGTCGGATGACCTACCGGGGTGCCGAGTTCACCGAGATGGACCTCGATGCCGTGATCGCCCGGCGACCGAAGGTCGCGTCTGGTCGACGAGATGGCGCACACCAACGTGCCGGGCAGCCGCCACGAGAAACGTTGGCAGGACATCGACACGATCCTCGACGCGGGCATCGACGTCATCACCACGGTCAACATCCAGCACCTGGAGTCCCTCAACGACGTCGTGGAGCAGATCACGGGCATCACCCAGCACGAGACCATCCCCGACGCGGTGGTCAGGGCCGCCGAACAGATCGAGCTCGTCGACATGACTGCCGAGGCGCTGCGCAGGCGGATGGCGCACGGCAACATCTACCAGGCCGACAAGGTGGACGCCGCGCTGGGCAACTACTTCCGGATCGGCAACCTCACCGCCTTGCGTGAGCTTGCGCTGCTGTGGCTGGCCGACAAGGTCGACGAGCAACTCGACCGGTACCGCCGCGACCACGACATCGAAGGCACGTGGGAAGCCCGCGAACGCGTCGTGGTGGCCCTCACCGGCGGGCCCGAGGGCGACACGCTCATCCGCCGCGCTGCCCGTATCGCCGAACGCGCCCGCGGAGCCGACCTGCTCGCCGTCCACGTGGTCCACAACGAGGGACTCGCCGGACCGGATCCCGCCCATCTGGCGCGACAGCGCACGCTGATCGAGGACATGGGCGGCACCTACCACCAGGTCGTCGGCGACGACATCCCCCGGGCGCTGCTGTCCTTCGCAAGCGGCGTGAACGCCACCCAGCTCGTTCTGGGCGCCAGCCGGCGCGGCCGGTTCGCCCAGATGTTCTCCCGTGGCATCGGCGTCTCCACGGTCGCCGAGTCCGGGCCGATCGACGTGCATCTGGTCACCCACGAGGAGAGCCGCCGCCCGCGGCTGCGCAGGAGCACTCCCTGGAAGCGTGACGAGTCGCTGGGGCGGCTGCTGCTCGGGCTCGGACTGACCGCGGTCCTGATGCCGGTGCTTGCCCTGGTGCTGAGGCCGCTGCGTGACGACCTGTCGCTGTCCACCCTCATCCTGATCTTCCTCATCGCTGTCGTCGCGATCTCTCTCGTCGGCCGGCTGTGGGCGGCCCTCGCTGCGGCCGTTGTCGGCTCGCTGCTGCTGAACTTCTTGTTCACCCCGCCGGTCGGCACCTGGACGATCGCCGAAACCGAGAACGTCTTCGCCCTGGTGGTCTTCCTTCTGGTCGCGGTCACGGTCAGTGCGACGGTCAACCTCGCGGTCCGCCGCACCCAGCAGGCCGCCCGGGCTCGCCGGGAGGCCAACGCGCTGGCGGTGGTCGCCGGCAGCGTGCTGCGCGGATCCCGGCCGCTGGCTGCGCTTCTCGACCAGCTGCGCGAGTCCTTCGGACTGGACTCGGTCACGCTGCTCGAGCGGAACCCAGAGGCACCCCAGTCGCCGACCGAACGCCGCGACACCAGCCGATGGAGCGTCGCGGAAAGCGTCGGCTCCCCCGCCTGCACGGCACCTCGGGAGGGTGACGTCGAGGTGCCCGTCGACGACACGCTCACGCTGGTACTGAAGGGCAGGACCCTCGACGCCACCGACCAGCGCATCGTCGAGGCCTTCGCCGTTCAGGCGGCCCTCGCCCTGCGACAGCAACGCCTCGCCGAGCAAGCCGCCGCCGCGAGGCCGATCGCCGAGGCCGACAAGCTCCGCACGACCCTGCTGCGGGCCGTGAGCCACGACCTGCGCGCACCACTGGCCTCCGCGAAGGCCGCCGTCCAGGGGCTGCGCACGCCCCAACGTGGTGTTCGACGAGAGCGACCGCCAGGAGCTCCTGGCCACCGCAGACGAATCCTTGGACCTGCTCACCCGGCTGGTGGAGAACCTGCTCGACATGAGCCGCCTGCAGGCGGGCGCCTTGGCGTACACCCCCAGCCGACCAGCGTCGCCGAGGTGGTCCCGCTGGCCGTCGACGAGCTGGGCAGCGCCGCCGACGCGGTCCAGATCCAGCTGGCCGACGACCTGCCCGAGGTCATGGCCGACCCGGCACTGCTGCAGCGCATCCTGGCCAACCTGCTCTCCAACGCCCTGAAGTTCTCCCCGCCCGACAGGCCTCCTACCGTGAGCCGCCAGCGCCCACGGCGATCGGCTGCACATCCGGGTCATCGACCACGGTCCGGGGCTTCCCGCCGACGAACGGGATCGGGTCTTTCTGCCCTTCCAACGCTCCGGCGATCGGCACGGGCCTCCCGGCATCGGGCTCGGGCTCGCCCTGTCGCGTGGCCTGGCCGAAGCAATGGGGGGCTCTCTCGAAGCCGACGACACACCCGGTGGGGGCCTCACCATGGACCTCGCACTCGTCACCGCCCCGCACCACGAGCCGGCGCCCGAGCCGGAGGAGGCGACCACCTGATGCGCGTCCTGGTCGTCGACGACGAGCCCCAGATCCTCCGGGCGCTCCGGATCAACCTGCAGGCCCGCCAGTTCGACGTGACTCACCGCCGCTGACGGCACCACCGCCCTCGACGCGGCCGAAGAACCAGCGAGCCCGACCTCCTGGTCCTCGACCTCGGGCTCCCCGACATCGAAGGCGTCGACGTCATCCGCTCCCTTCGCACCTGGACCAACGTGCCGATCATCGTGCTCTCCGGCAGGGCCGGGAGCAGCGACAAGATCGTCGCGCTCAACGCCGGCGCCGACGACTACGTCACCAAGCCGTTCGACATCGAGGAGCTTCTCGCCCGCATGCGGGCGGTCAGCCGCGCGGCTCCGCCCCGAGACCGTCGACGACGAACCGGTCCAGATCGGCGACTACACGGTCGACCTGGCACAGAAGGCCGTCGCGAGGCCCGGACGGCGACCTCGTGCACCTCACCAGGACCGAGTGGGACCTGCTCGCCATCCTGGTGCGCAACCCCGGCAAGCTCGTCAGTCAGCGACAGCTGCTCCAGGAGGTCTGGGGGCCGACGTACCTCAACGAGACCCACTACCTGCGCCAGTACATGGCCCAGCTCCGCAGGAAGCTCGAGCCGGACCCCACGCGCCCCCGGCACCTGCTCACCGAGCCCGGCATGGGGTACCGCTTCCACCCGTAGGTGCGGGGTCGGCGCTGTGAAGCTCCTGCTCACGGCGGCCCACCGCGCGGCCGGCCCTGCGCTGCCGTGACGGGCGGAGGACAGAGCGTCGCGCGTCAGTCAGACCCGAGCACCGACGGCGGCAGCTCGATGTCTGGCACGAGCTCGACGAGCAGGTCCCGGACACGGGTGTCCAGGTCGGCGACGATGCGTCGCACGGTCGTCTCGTCCTGGCCGCCAGGGTCGTCCACGGGCCAGTCGACGTACTTCACCCCGGGGACGTAGGGGCACTCCTCGCCGCATCCGAGAGTGATGGCCATGTCGCTGGCGGCGACGGTCTCGCGGGTGAGCAGCTTGGGGTGCTCCGCGGAGGTGTCGAGGCCGAGCTTCTCCAGCACCTCGGCGACCTCGGGGTGGATGTGCTCTCCGGGCTGGGTGCCGGCCGAGAGTGCGACGACGCGTCCTCTGGCGTAGTGCTCGGTGAGCAGCCGGGCGGCAACGGAGCGGCCGCCGTTGCGGACGCACGCGAAGACGACCTGTGGGGTGCGGGTCGATGTCACTGCGATGCACCTGTCGAAGCGGTGGCTGTGCTGCGGTCGGTGAAGAAGCGGCGCGCCCAGAGGCTGACGTAGACCAGCCCGACCAGGGCGGGGACCTCGATCAGCGGCCCGACGACGCCGGCCAACGCCTGCCCCGATGCCACACCGAAGACGCCGATGGCAACGGCGATGGCGAGCTCGAAGTTGTTTCCGGCCGCGGTGAAGGAGACCGCGGTGGCGCGCTCGTAGTCGAAACCGAGGGCCTTGGTCAGCAGCATCGATCCGCCCCACATGACGGCGAAGTAGACGAGCAGGGGTACGGCGATCCGGGCCACGTCCCAGGGCTGGTTCGTGATGGTCTCGCCCTGCAGGGCGAACAGGATGACGATGGTGAACAGCAGCCCGTAGAGCGCGGCGGGCGCGATGCGGGGCAGCAGCTTCGACTCGTACCACTCCCGCCCCTTGGCACGTTCACCGAACGTGCGCGTCAGGTAGCCCGCCAGCAGCGGGATGCCGAGGAAGACCAGGACCGACTTCGCGATCCCCCACATCGAGACGTCGAGCGCGTTCTGCTCCAGGCCCAACCAGCCGGGCAGGACCTGGAGGTAGAAGTAGCCGAGCAAGGCGAACGCGAGGATCTGGAAGATGGCGTTGATGGCGACCAGGATGGCGGCGGCCTCACGGTCGCCGCAGGCCAGGTCGTTCCAGATCAACACCATCGCGATGCAGCGGGCCAGACCCACGATGATCAGACCGGTCCGGTAGTCCGGGAGGTCCGGCAGCAGGAGCCACGCCAGGGTGAACATCAGTGCGGGACCGAGCACCCAGTTGAGCACGATCGATGTCACCAGGAGGCGCTTGTCGCCGGTGACCCGGCCGAGCTCGTCGTAGCGGACCTTGGCCAGGACCGGGTACATCATCACCAGCAGACCGATCGCGATCGGCAGGGAGACCGAGCCGATCTCGACCGCGGCCAGCGCCTCGTCGAGTCCCGGGATCAGACGTCCCAGCAGCAGGCCGAGCACCATGGCGGCGATGATCCAGACGGGCAGGAACCGGTCGAGCGTCGAGAGCCTCTTGAGGATCGCCTCGTCCTGGCGCTCGGTCCCGGTCTCGTGGACGGTGTCGCTCATGGTCCGACCCCCGCGAGGGCCCCGTTGGTGGGGTCGAGCGCACCGAGCACACCGGAGGTGAACAGGCGCCGAGCGCCGCCATCACCTGCGGGCGGGCCTTGTAGAACACCCAGGTTCCCCGCTTCTCGCGATCCAGGAGGCCGTTGTCGTGCAGCACCTTGAGATGGTGGCTGATCGTGGGCTGGCTCAGGTCGAAGTGGGGCATCAGGTCGCACACGCAGGCCTCGCCGCCCTCGTGGGACAGCACCAGGGAGAGCAGCCGGAGCCGGGCGGGTTCGGCGATGGCCTTCAGCAGCGGCACGACCTGCGCAGCCTGCTCGGCGCTCATCGGCTCGTGCGCCAGGGGAATGCAGCTGGCGAGCGGTTGGTCAGCGGCAGGCAGTTCGCGGGCGCGGGAGGCGTGGATCGAGTTCGACACACATCAATGTTGACACACGTCTATCTCTGACCGCGAACCCGGTCATGTTCAAGGTCCACCCGCCCTCCACGCCGACTCCTCACCTTCGGGGTCGATCACCTGGCGCCCGCCGTGATGCCCAGCTCATGCAGCAGGGTCAGGACGCGTCGTTCGATGTCGTCGCGGATGGGTCGCACGTCCTCGACGGTGCGACCCTCGGGGTCATCGAGGTGCCAGTCCTCGTAGCGCTTGCCCGGAAAGATGGGGCAGGCGTCGCCGCAGCCCATGGAGATGACGGCGTCCGCCGCGCGGACGACCTCGTCGGTCCACGGCTTCGGGAACTCGCGCGAGATGTCGATGCCGCGCTCGGCCATCGCAGCCACCGCCGCCGGGTTGACGCTGATGCCGGGCTCGGTGCCGGCGGACCAGGCGATACCGGCCTCACCGGCATGGTGGGCGAAGAACCCCATCGCCATCTGCGAGCGCCCGGCGTTGTGGGTACACAAGAACAGCACCGCCGCGCGGCCGTCGTTGGCGAGACCCTCCACCCGGGAAAGGGCGTGCAGGCGTTCGCGCGCGAATCGCTCGGCGAGCAGCGGGAGGTAGTTCACGATCGTGGCCCGGCCCGCGAACTCGTCGTAGGAGGACGACAGGAACCTCTCGATGGTCTCCGAGTTGAACCTGCCGGTGAACTCCTCGGCCAGACGCACGGCCGCAGAGTGCAGCGCGACCTGCTGGTCCAGGGTTGTCTCACCCTCTGCGCGGGGGCCCAGGTTCGGACTGGAGATGGTGGGGTCGGACATCGGGGTGCTCCAAGGGTCGGTGGCTACGCGGGTTCACGGCCGGTCTCGGGGTCTGGCTCGGTGGTGGGCGCTAGGTGGCGAGCCAGGGTGGCGACCCGCCCCTCGAGGTCGGCGTAGGCGTCCTCGAACGCCTGCTCGTCACCGACCGGCACGGGGTCCGGGACCGACCAGTGCGCGCGACGCGTGGGCGCGCCGGCGTGACGCAGGTCCTCGTAGGCGTTGTCACACACGGTGACCAGGTAGTCCTCGTCGGTCAGCTGCGGCAGCAACCGCGGCGTGCCCTGGAGGAGCGAGAGGTGGTGCCGTCGGGCGGCGGCAAGCGCACCCGGGGCGAGGGCTGGTGCCGGATGGGTGCCACCGGAGGTGGCCGGCACGCGACTGGCCCGTGACCACAGAGCGGCTGCCAGCTGGGACCGCGCCGAGTTCGCGGTGCACACGAACACCACCCGGGTCACCGCTGGTACAGCCGCGGCGGGGGTGCCGTTGTCGGGGCCGGGCAGGAGGCCGTCGAGAGCGCCGGGCACCAGCCGCAGGTAGCTGCGTCGCCGGTCGGCCTGGGAGCGGTGCCGCACCACGAGCCCTTCGCGCTCGAGAACACCGATGTGGTGGGCCAGCAGGTTCGAGGCCAGCCCGAGCCGGGTGCCCAGCTCGCCCGGGGAGGTGTCGCCCAGGACGAGGGCGTCCACCACAGCCAGGCGCGCGGGGTCCGCGAGGGCGGAGAGTGCCCGTGCGCGGCGCTCCGCGTCACCGACCGCTTCCGGTGATCTCTCAATCTTCATTGACTCAATGGTGACTGAGGCATCACGTGACGTCAAGACCGCCTGAGCGCTGTACGCCGGACGAGGCGCCCGCAGCGAGCGCGGCGGCGACGACGGCAACCCCGGCCAGGAGCAGGAACGCGGCCGAGTAGCCGCCCACCAGGTGCGCCAGCGCGGCGCCGACGAAGGGGGCGGCCGCCGCAGCCAGCAGGGCCGGGGCGGTCAGGATGCCGTTCAGGGTCCCGTAGCCTGCCGGGCCCCATCGGTCGGTGATGGCCGTGGCCTGGACGAGCGTGTAGACGCCGCGCGCGAGTCCCAGCACCACCACCAGCACGATGAGCAGTGCCCCGGCGGCGGGAGCCAGCGCGATGGCGGCGGTGGCGCCACCGATGGCGGCCATGACGCCGACGGTGCGCCACCTCACCGACGTGGCGGCCGCGAACCGGGCGTACCCCAGACGACCGAGCACCTGACCGGCTCCGCCGAGGCCCAGGGCGACGGCGGCGAGGTTTCGACTCAGGCCCTGCTCGACCAGCATCGGGACCAGGTTGATGAGCACGGCGAAGGCGGCCAGCGCGGTGAACGCGTTGGCGATGACCAGCAGCTGGAACGGCGTACCGCGAGCGACGTTCGCCGCGTGCTGTCGGTCCGGTCGTCGATCGTCGGGTCCGCCACCCTGGTCGGGCCGGTCCGCGGGGGCGTGGGGATGGCGCCAGGGGTGGTTCAGACCCCACCAGTGCAGCGGAACGGTGATGAGCACCAGTCCGCCCAGGAGCACGAGGTAGGCGCCGCGCCAGCCGTACCGGTCCTCGAGAACGATGGCCAGGGGCGCGAACACGGTGCTGGCCAGGCCGCCGACCAGGGTCAGCGTCGTCAGGGCGCGCACACGCCGGTGGCCGCCCCACCTGGTCAGCGCAGCGAACGCGGGCGGGTACAGGGTGGCGGCCATCGCGAGCCCGGTCAGGACCCACCCGAGGTGGAAGACCGCCAGGGTGGGGGCGAGAGCGATGGTGAGGACGCCCGGGATGGCGACCAGGGAGCCGGCGGTCATCACTTTGCGGGGGCCGAAGGCGTCGATGTGCCGGCCGACCCAGATGCCGGCTGCACCGGAGACGAGGAGGGCGAGCGAGAACGCACCCGTGACCGCCACGCCCGACCATCCGGTCTCGGCAGTGATGGAGGACTGCAGCGCGGCGAACGCGTAGAACAGGACACCCCACGAAGTGATCTGGACGGCACAGAGCACCGCAGTCACGTGCCGCAGCCCGGCGTCGTCGAGGGCGCCGGGCTGCAGCGTGGGTGACCGCGCGTGAGGCATGGCCGCGGTCACCGCCGCGGTGCCGTCCGAGGTCCCCCCGTCATCGGGTGGGGCGACCGAGGCTGACCAGCTGGGGCTCGGACGCGGCCGGCGCCCCGCAGCAGCCCCCACCGTCGAGGACGGCGTCCGGGGCGTCGAACGCGCCGGCTCCGTTGCACACGCCGGTCTCGGGCAGCACCAGGTCCACGCGACCGGCCGCCTCGAGGTCGCCGGCCAGGGCAGCCACGACGGAGCGGACCTGCTCGAACCCGGTCATGGCCAGGAACGACGGCGCACGGCCGTAGGACTTCATGCCCACGAGGTAGAGGTTCTCCTCCGGCTGGGCGAGCTCCCGGTACCCGTGGGGCGCGACGTCCCCGCACGAGTGGTGGTCGGGGTGGATCTGGTCAGCGAGGGTGCGTGCGGCACCCAGTGCGGGGTCCAGGTCCAGGCGCGCCTCGGAGAGGAACCCGAAGTCGGGGCGGAAGCCGGTGACGACGATGACCTCGTCCACGTCGGTCACCTGCTGTCCGTTGACCGAGGTGATGGTGAGGCGACCGCCGTGGCCGGCAGTCACGGACTCCGTGCGGAACCGGGTCACGTTGGTGACCAGGCCGCTGGCCGCGGCAGCCTTCGCCTGCTGCCCGAGCCTCCCTCGCTCCTCGAGCTGGTCGTTGTCGCCACCACCGAAGGCGTCTCCGACGCTGGGGCGGCGCAGCAGCCACGACACCCGGGTCCGGGGTGCATCGGCGGCGTCCTGGTGGGCGAGCTTGCTCAGGCCGATCAGCACACCCTGGGCCGAGGCGCCCTTGCCGGCGACGACGACGTGCTTGCCGGCGTACCGGCGGGCTACCGCAGGGTCGTCGAAGTCGGGAATGCCGTAGGCGATCCGGTCGGCGTGCTCTTGCTCGCCCAGGGCCGGGTAGCCGTCGGCTCCGAGCGGGTTGGGCTGGGTCCAGGTGCCAGAAGCGTCGACGACGGAGCTGGCCAGCAGGCGCTCGCGTCCCGCCGAGGTCTGGACGTGAACCGCGAACGGGTCGGCCTCGCGACCGGAGTCGACGAGCAGGTCGCGCCCGGCTCGGCCCACCCCGACGACCCGGGCGCCGTAGCGCACCGCGCCACCTTCGCCGGCGTCGAGGAGCTCGGCCAGCGGCCGCAGGTAAGCCTCACGCCACTCACCGCCGGTCGGGTAGGCCTCCGCCTCCGGCGCGGTCCAGGAGCCGGCGGACTCGAGCAGTCGCCGTGCAGCGGGGTCGATGAGCTCGCGCCAGGCGGAGAACAGGCGAACGTGCGCCCACTCCGCGACGGACGCGCCGGCGTCGGGCCCGGCCTCGAGGACCACGAAGTCCAAGCCTCGCTCGGCGGCGTTGGCGGCGGCCGCCAGCCCGACGGGGCCGGCACCGATGATGGCAACGGGGTGCTGCATGACAGGCTCCTCAGTACGTCGTTCCATCGACGCGCGTCGATGGAAAGGGACTGTATCGATCTGGATCGATGAAAGCAAGGTACTCTGCCGACATGACGACCTCGCCGACCACCGAGACGACCGGAGCTGCACGATCTTCAGCGCCGCAGGGGCGCCCGGAGCTGCCCCTGCTCGACGTCTCTCCTCAGCGATCAGCGCCCACCCTGTCCAAGCCGGACGCCGAGAACTACGCGGAGTGGTTCGCCGTGCTTGCCGACCCGACCCGGGTCCGGCTGCTCCACACCCTGTCCACCTCGACGGCCGGCGCCCTGCGCATCGGCGACCTGGCCGAAGCGCTCGGGGTCAGCCAGTCCACCTGCTCCCACCACGTGGAGACGCTGAAGCGGGTCGGGTTCGTCGTGGTCGACAAGGTCGGCACCTCGAGCAGGGTCTCGATCAGCGCCGCCTGCTGCACGGGCCTGCCCCACGCGGCGGACGTCGTCATGGGCACGATCTCCTCACCGCCGTGCTGTCCGGAGGACCTCCCCGAAGACGTCACCACGCGGCCGGTCACCGATCAGGACATGTCCGCCGTTCTCGCCATCTACGCGGAGGGGTTGGCGACCCGCAATGCGACGTTCGAGACCAGGGTCCCGACCGCAAGGGAGCTGCGCACGAAGTGGCGCCCGGGAATGGCGTGGGTCGCCGAGCTCGACGGCGAGGTGGTGGGCTGGACGGCGGTGATGCCGGTCTCTGGTCGTGACTGCTACGCCGGGGTGGGTGAGACCTCGGTGTACGTCGCTGAGGCCGCGCGTGGTCGCGGTGTGGGCAAGGCTCTGCTGCACACCCAGGTCACGGAGGCCGACAGGGCCGGGATGTGGACCCTGCAGACCTCGGTCTTCCCGGAGAACCGGGCGAGCCTGGCGCTGCACCACTCAGCCGGTTATCGCACGCTGGCCGTGCGGACCCGCATCGCCCAGCTCGACGGCGTCTGGCGCGACACCGTCCTGCTCGAGCGTCGCAGCGACGTCAACTGAGCGCCCACCTGGCCGACGATTGACGTCCCGACGGCTGCTCACGGTCCGGGACCGCTCGACGAGCAGTCTGTCCTCAGGGTCCTCGCTCCCCCGGCCTTTGCCGAGCAACCTCAAGACGGTTGCACAGACTGAAACGCCCCGGACAGATACTGTCCGGGCCGTTCCACTTTGTCGCGGGGGGACCGCGCAGACCTGGGTCCTCTCGTTACCCGCCGCCACTCCCCCGCGGCGTAGGGCACGTGCCGTGGCATCTGCCACCCGCTGCTCATGCCGCGATCCGAGCACCCGACGGGGACACCCATCCGGACAGATCCGAGAGATCCGAGCCGACCGATCTGCCCGAGCGGACGTCGTCTCAGCCCGTCGGCGACGTGAAACCGGTCGCGCGCACGGACCTCGCCGGTACGCCGGCGACGATGGTGTCAGCGGCTACGTCCTTGATGACGACGGCGCCCGCGCCGACGATGGCGCCGTCGCCGATGGTCACGCCCGGTACGACGGTCACGCCGGCTCCGAGCCAGACGTTGCGACCGATGACGATGGGAGAAGGGAGCATGTCTGCTCGTCGGGCAGGGTCGATCCGATGGTTGAGCGTCGTCAACGTGCTGCCGTGGCCAATCAGGGTGCCGTCGCCGATCGTGATGCCCCCGGTGTCCTGGAAGCGACATCCGATGTTGATGAAGACGTTCTTGCCGAGGCGCAGGTTCTTGCCGAACTCGGTGTGGAATGGCGGGAACACGGTGACCGACGCGTCCACGGTTCTGCCTGTGAGGCGGCTCATCAGGGTTCGTACCTCGTCGGGCGAGCGGTGTCCGGTGTTGATCTCGGCGGTGGTGCGGAACGCCTCCTGAGCCGCGTCGTGCATGAACCGGTGCTGCTCCGAGCCGCCTTCGATGAGCGCACCGCTGTTCACGTGGTCGAGGAAGTCCGGCAGGTCCATCGCGTTCACCGGGCCTCGACGGTCGCGGTGACCGGGCCATGGAGGGCGGCGATCCGGGAGGCGGCGTCGCCGTCCAGCCGCCCGAGCACGACGATTCCCGCGAAGTACGACTGGTCGCCGTAGTACAGGACGAGGTCGCTGCCAGGGGCGTAGTAGCCGACGGCCCCCACCTCGGGGTCGGCTCCCTCCGGCTCCTTGTCCACCGACAGCGGCGAGGGCAGGGGGCCGGTCTTCTCGACGCCGCCGTGGTCCACCATGTCGACGGTCAGGGGGAGCTGCGCTGCCAGGTCGCGCGCGGCGGCGCTGTCCTTGAGGGTGGCGCGGAACTGCTGGTCGCGGATCGTGATCTGGATCTTCATCGGGTTGGTCTCCGTGGGGTCGTCAGTGCTGGGTGAGGGGGACGGCGAGGTGGTCGAGACAGTGGAGGTCTCGCGCTCGGGCGCAGGTGCCTGGTCGGCAGTGCTGTCGGCGCATCCCGCGCCACATGCCGCGATCAGAGCCAGGGCCGGCAGCACCGCGCTCAGCCTCGTCCGGGTGTGGTGCATCGCGGTCACAGCGTCAGCAGGACCTTGGTGGCGGTGCGCTGGTCCATGGCCAGGTAGCCCTCGGCCGCCTTCTCGAGCGGGAGGGTGAGGTCGAACACCTTGCCCGGGTCGATCTTGCGGTCCCAGATGAGCTGGATGAGGTCCGGCAGGTACTGACGGACCGGCGCGGGTCCGCCGTGGATGTGCACGCCGGCCATGAAGAGCTCGTCGCCGGGGATGGCGACGTCGTGGGAGACCCCGACGAATCCGACATGACCACCTGGGCGAGTCGAGTGGATGGCCTGCATCATGGCCTCCTGGGTGCCGACTGCCTCGATGACCGAGTGGGCGCCGCGTCCGCCGGTGAGCTCCTTGACCCGGGTGATCCCCGCTTCGCCGCGCTCCTCGACGATGTCGGTGGCGCCGAACTCCCGTGCCAGTGCCTGGCGGTCGGCGTGCCGGCTGAACGCGATGATCCGTTCGGCGCCGAGCTCCTTGGCGGCGAGGATGCCGAGCAGACCGACGGCGCCGTCACCGACGACCGCGACGGTCTTGCCGGGGCCGGCTTGGGCGGCCACAGCGGCGAACCAGCCGGTGCCGAGCACGTCGGAGGCCGCCATGAGGGAAGGGATGAGGTCGGGGGCGGGCTTCCCGGGGGTGGCGACGAGGGTTCCGTCGGCGAGGGGGATCCGGGCCAGCTCGGACTGGGTGCCGAGGGTTCCCATCAGCACCCGGTGCACGCAATAGGCCTGGTAGCCGGCCCTGCAGATCTCGCAGGTGTTGTCCGACGCCCAGAAGGAACCGACGACGAAGTCGCCGACCTCGACCGTCCGGACCTCGGCGCCGACCTCCTCGACGACGCCGACGTACTCGTGACCCATCACCTGGTGATCGACAGGCTCGTCGCCCCTGTAGGGCCACAGGTCGCTGCCGCAGATGCAGGTCGCCGCGAGCCGGATGATCGCGTCGGTGGGCTCGATGATCCTTGGGTCCTCGCGCTCCTCGACCCCGACGTCCCCCGGTCCGTGCATGACTACCTGACGCATCGCGTCCACTCCTCTTCCTCGGCTCATCGTGTTCTCGTGGTGCCGTGACGGCCGCACGACGTCGAGTGAACCCGGCGCCGCTGTGGGCAGGAAGTCACTGCTGATGGGTGTACTGGCAGGGCATCCTTCCTGACTTCGGAGAACCGCGGCGGCCCCCTAGGCTCGACGTCGTGGACAACCGCAAGGACGTGCGTCAGGAAGTGAGCGAGTTCCTCACCACCCGCCGTGCTCGCATCACCCCGGACCAGGTCGGCCTGCCGACCACCGGCAGCCGGCGGGTGCCGGGGCTGCGCCGCAGCGAGGTCGCGTCGCTGGCCGGCCTCAGCGTCGAGTACTACGCCCGCCTCGAGCGCGGCCAGGTCGCCGGCGCATCCTCCGGGGTCCTCGAGGCCCTGGCCCGGGCGTTGCAGCTCGACGAGACGGAGCGCGCCCACCTCTTCGACCTCGCGCGGACCGCAGACGGGATCCCCACCTCGGGCCGCCCCCGGCGGCGTACGCCGAGCAAGGCCGCGTCGCGCCTGAGCCTGCGCTGGGCGCTCGAGGCGGTCACCGAGGGGGTGGCCTTCGTACGTGACCCGCACCAGAACCTGGTGGCCACCAACGCTCTCGGCCGCGCGTTCTACTCACCGGTGATAGGCGATGGCGGTCGGACACCGAATCTGGCCCGCTTCCAGTTCCTCGACCCCACCTCGCGCGACTTCTACCCCGACTGGGAACTGTTCGCCGAGATGTGCGTGGGCACCATGCGCACCGAGGCCGGCCGCGACCCTCACGACCGTGGGCTCCAGGACCTCGTCGGTGAGCTCTCCACCCGCAGCGAGACCTTCCGCCGGTTGTGGGCCGACCACAACGTCCGCACCCACGGCGCCGGGACGAAGCGCTTCCTCCACCCCGTCGTCGGCGAGCTCACGCTCGCGTACGAGGAGCTCGCGATCACCGCAGAGCCCGGGCTGGCCCTCTTGGTGTACACCGCCGAACCAGGCTCCCCGTCGGCTGAACGGCTCCGGCTGCTCGCCTCGTGGGCAGCATCCGCGGACACTCCTCTGAACGCCTCCGGCAACGAATAGACCGGCACCCGCTGGCACACCACCACTCAACCGCTGGCTGTCGGACGCATCGTCCGGATGTGCCGCTCGGCGACGTGAAGACGCACGGTCCTGCCGCAGTGGGGAGACTGAGCGGGGATGGTGGCCCACATGCGAGAGGCCACTCTCCCGCCGCGCTCAGCGTCTGCCCCAGCATTTGCCACCCGTTGCGGGCGTCCTGACGCCTCAGGCTCAGCGCCCCAGACGCACGACCCAGACCTCTCCGTCGTAGGTCACCACGTAGGCGTTCCCGCGGATGATCTCCACTGATGTCGGTCGGTCGAGGTCCGGGGCGACGAGGTCGAACCCGCCGTTCCTGTTCGCCTTGACCAGGGAACCGGTGTCGGGCTGGCCGGGTGAGCCTTCCGGGTCGCCGCTGTAGGTGCCGTTCGAGATGGCGTACAAGCTCGCCCCGCGCTGCCACTGGTGCCCGCCAGAGCGGTGGCCACGGCGGCTGTTTGCGAGCTCCACGTCGGTGAGGATGCTGGCGCCACTGGCGACGTCGTCCGCAACCGTCGCACCCGGGCGGAAGGACACGATCCTGCCGCGCGCGGGGTTGTGCGGCACCGGGCCCGCCAGCGCGACGTAGACACGTCCGCCTCCGATGTCGACGCCGGTGGAACGACGTTCTCGAAGGTGATGAGCTCGCTGACGTCGCCGTGCCGGGTGACCCGCAGGACGCGGTTGTGGTGCCCGTCAGTCACGAGGAATCCCCCGCGCCAGGGCTGCAGGGCGTACTGGACCCCGGAGGGGATGAAGTAGGCGTGGAAGGCGGGTGCGCGGCGGACCAGGCTCCGATGTCGGCGACCACGGTGGCCGTGCCGTGCCGGTCCATCCGGTAGAGCCCGACGGTGGCGGTCCCACCGACTTCTGGCCCGACGACGGACACCAGGGCGTGAGCCGTGTGCCCGAGGAACGCGAGGTCGGTCACGCCTCCGACGGTGAAGCCGGTCAGCCTTGTCGGCAACCCGGTCGCGAACATGGAGCTCGCACCGGTGCGTGGGTTCACCCGGGTGATCGTGCCGTCCGCCGGTTGCGCGACGTAGAGCGAGCCGTCTGGTCCGACGGTGCTGCCTGAGCCGCTGCCGAGACCCGCGACCAGGGGCCGGGCCGCGTCGCCGGAGTGTTGCGCGTGGCGGGAGTCGCCAGCGGCGACCGCCGGGGAGACCGTCGCCATGGCCAACGCGGCGGCGTAGATGAACAGGCTGCGAAGTACGGACCTCATGCCTGCCTCCATTGCAGTTGGGCGCACTCACCGAGGCGGAGGCTTTCTCGAGGTCGTCAGCGGCCACCAGGTGGCGCGCGTACTTCCCGCCAATCTTCACCCTTCGCACCCGCCACGCAAGGCCCTCGCGCACATCTACAGAGATCGCGGGCGCTGCTGCCACTGGAGGAAACCCGCTGCGATACATGGCATCCGGCTTGAATGCCTCGACGTCAACACCAGCACCGTGGACCCGCGGCAGCGCGAGCGGACTGCGCCAGTCGTCTGCCTGGCTCGGCATCGAGCCTGTGGCCGACCATTCGTATGGCGGTTGGTCAGACGCCTGCGACGTAGGAGGTGAGAAAGTGCACGCCGCCGTGGCGGTCGAGGTTGCCTCGTGCGGGTCGTAGTGCTCTGTGTTTCGTGGGTCGGCATGGCGGCGAGGAGCTGGGCATCGCGCATCGACGGCTGTTGCGCGGGCAAGGGCGAGGGCGAGGGCGAGGGCGAGGGCAAGCTCCCACTCGGGATGTCCGGACGAAGTGGTGATGGTCGGGTGGACGATAGAGGGCGCGAACAGTCGTGACGACCGCCGTCGGGGCTTCGCCGCCCTCGGCAGCATGCTCGCTGTTTGCGGCGCGGCGTCGTGGGTTACGGCGCCCCTGTGGAGTCCTTCTTGGTCCTTGTTGCAGCTCGTGTTCACCGGAATGATCGCCATGATCGGGATCGGCTACACTTCCGGGCTCGCCGCCGCTTTACACCGGCCCACGCGCCGCTTCGATTTCGGCATGCCCATCGGTCTGACAGTCATGTTTCCCGCGTCAGTCCTACTCGTCTTCGCGGCGCTATGGGAGGGAACTGATCTCGCGATCCGTGCTGGTGTCGCTGTGCGGCTCCTGGCACCAGTCTCGTCCGTACCGACGTCGCTTTCGCGGCGAGGTGCACCGCCTTCTCGGTGTCGGGCCCCAAACTGAGGCATACGACGCTTCCCTCACCCCGCCGCCCTCTCACCAGGCTCACAACACGTTCACCAAGTGCCTCACCAAGCGGCTCACAGGTGCCTCGCTGCACCGCTCACGGCCGCTGACCCGCACGTCTGGACCCGGACTCGCGGCTGCGCCTGCTGACATCCTGCTGACGCTGACGCCGGAGAAGCATCAGAGGCCGCCTCCGGATGACTCCGGAAACGGCCTCTGATGCGGTTTGCATTTGTAGCGGGGGCAATGTGCTGGGGGACCGCGCAGATCTGTGCGCGTCCTGTTGACCACCGCCAGTCGCACGCGGCGCTGGGCGTCTGCCAGGACAACTGCCACCCGTTGCTCACGCCCAGATGCCATCAGATCGAGCGGACACCTCCACCGCCCGCTCGCGCCCCAACCGTGCGACCGGCGCTGCCCGCAACCCAGATGTGGAGCGGCTCGTTGAACGCGGGGACGACCGAAGCAACATCACGACTCCGCGACGAGATCGTTCACCCGGGGGGGTGGTGGGTCCTCAACCTTGGCGTCGATCAACGGGGCCACCCACCAGGCACGCGTGTCCGCATCGATGAATACCGCTCGGACGAGCAGCGTCATCGGCACGGCAAGGAGCGCTCCCAGAGCGCCCAGCAGGAACGTCCACACCACCAGCGACATGAAGGTGATCTCGGCGCTGAGCCCGACCGAGTTGCCGACGATGCGCGGCTGGATGAACGTCTGGATCGTTACGTTGAGGAGGCTGTAGGCCAGGATGACCAGCAGCAGCCCCTTCCAACCGTCGTCGAGCAATGCCAGGAAGGCGGGTGGGATGACGCCGATGACGAAACCGATGTTGGGGATGAAGTTGGTGAGGAACGAGAAGAATCCCCAGACCAGCGGGAGCGGGACGCCGAGGAGCCACAGGGCACCGGCGTCGAGCACGCCAACGATGGCGCCGAAGAGCGCGGTCATCAGCAGGTAGGTCTGGGATCCCTGCATGAACTTGCCCATGGCTGCGGCCAGCTCGGGCTTGCTGCCTTGGAGCGCGGTGACGCGCGGCGCGAAGCCCGGCACGGCTACGACAAAGAAGAACATCAAGGTCACCAGGAAGAAGAGGAAGCCGACGCCATCGAGGATCCCCGAGATCACGTCGCCCAGCACCTCGGCGAACTTCGTCGGATCCAGCTTCGAGAGCGCGTCACTGGTCGAGGATGTGCTCAGGCCTAGCTGGGCGAGGCTGTCCTCGGCGCTCTTCGTGAGGTCCTTGGCCTCCGCGGCGTACGTCGGAAGCAGGTCGGCGAACTTGATCACGCACACGACGAACCCGATGACCATCACCAGCAGGATGAGGTAGGCCGCGGCCAGAGCGGTCAGCGTGGCCAACCAGCTCGGCCAGCCGTGCTTGCGTGTCCACCGGCCGACCGGCAGCACCGCGATGGTGAGCACGAGGGCGAGCATCGTCGGCGCAATGATGCCGGCGGCCGCCTTGGTGCCGATGCCCGCAGCGACGACACCGAGGATCCCGAGTAGCACGATGATCGAACGCGGCATCGTCGTGGGGGCGCCCCACAGATCGGTCACGGCACGAGCCCGGCCGGCGGGCTGCGATGGCATGGGGTCACGGTAGGAACAATCGGGCGGGCCCGCCTCACCCACGCGGGGTGACCTGGGTCCGGCGCCTGGCTCGACGCCCGACGGTTGCGACAGAGGCGAGGCTCCAGGATGGGCCGCACGCTCGGTCACGACCCGGCGTGCTCAGCCCCTCACGCCGACACCGATGACGAAGCCGCCGATCAGGATCGAGATCGTGCCGCCGACCGCAGTGGAGTGGGCGGCAATCCACCCTCTCACCAAGAGGAGGCGAGGCTCCATCCGCTGCGGGAACAGGATCGTCGCCACGATGGGCACGACGACCGTGCTCGTGGCGATCGCGGCGTAGAGGAGGATGAGGACGAGATCTTCGTCGAACGGCAGGTCCGCCTTGCTGATCGCCAGACCCACCGCGACCACTAGCAGCACGGCCTTCGGGCGGATGCTCAGGGCGAGGCCGATGCCGAACACCGGCAGGATTCCGAACGAGCCGATGTCGTCCAGCCAGCCGGTTCCATGGCCGCCCCCTGTGCGTGTCCGACGCGCCAGCGTGACGACACCCAGCACCACCATCGCAATGCCGATCGCGATCTCGAGCTTCCCGAGGAGGGCGTCATGGTGGCGCGGACGCCCCGGGACCGCCTCGCCCAGCACCGTCGCCAACACGGCGGTGGCGAACGTGCCGAGCACCGTGCCAGCCAGGAAGGCGAGCCCGGAGCGGCTGCGGCTCTCCGAAAGGAGGATGAAGATGGTGGCCGTGATGGGGACGCTGCTCAGCGCCGCCGCGAGCGCCAGCGGGAGCAGCTGAAGCAGCGCTTGCCCCATGGCTCTCCGATCTCGAGCTCCACCGCCTGCTGTGCGGTCCGGCCGCGCGCGGTCTGCCCCGCCAGTATCGTGCACTCACTCGGCCGGTTGCCGGTTCGCTGGCCGGGACACACCGGAGTCAGTGCGTCCGCGGATGGTTGCGCAGACAAGAGCGGTCCTCACCGTGACTGTGAGGGCCGCTCCACTCTTGTAGCGGAGGACCGCGCACATCTGCGCTTGTGCCGTTGGTCGTCGCCGCTCCCCCGCTCCGGCCTGGGCGCCTGGCAGCGCGTCTGCCACCTGTTGCTCTTGGCGGGAGCGAACCGCATGCGCCGGACAGGGTGACCGGATCCGATCGCACGGGTCTGGCGACGTGCGTGCTTCCCGGCGGTCAGACGTCACCGGTCGTGGACGTCCGCTCATGTAGCCGCAACCCGGACGCTCTCACGATCCGGCCGGCGCGTGCTCGCGGACTCCGAAGAGGATCAGGTAGCCGACGATCCAGAGCTCGCCGATCGTGGCCGGCACGGTCAGCAACCCGGCCACGAGGTCGGCATTCGTGAACACGTAGCTGACGAAGGTGCTGAGCACGTAGCCCACGCCACCGACCATCAGCAGCTGGCCGAGCACTCGGGGCAGCCACCGCGACCGCACCACTAGCCAGCCCATCGGGATCAGCCACAGGCCGAAGAACAACCCCCCGACTCCCCAGAGATGACCGCTGAGCGCATACAGCAGCTGGACGGTCGCGGCCGCGCCCCCGGACACGACCAACGAGCTGTCATCGGCGACGTCGAGTGCCGTGGCAAGCACCGCCGCGCTGCCCAGGATCGCCACGGCGTTGACCATCCCGAACACTGCGACCAGGCCGGCGGCGAACTGGTCGACGCTGCGGAACAGTCGGTAGAACCACACGGCTGCCAGCGCCTGGGTCAACACGATGCCGAGCTCCAGCACGATGCCGAGACGCGCCGTCGAGGTGTGTTCGACCAGGTTGGCCAAGGTGCCGCCGGGGTCGTCGGCGACGTAGAGCAGACCTCGGACGAACTGGTATCCGAGCGCCCCGGTGACAGCCAGTCCGAGGTACAGCAGCCCGGTCGTGCGAGCGGTGCCGATGAGCCCGGCTCCGATCACCTCCGAGGTCGACCCGGGCCGGGTGTTCGTCGTGGTCATTCCGGACTCCTCTCAGCGGCACACCGTGAAGCTCTCAGAACTTGCCCAGTGCGATCTCCGAGACCAGCAGGACAACTGGAAGCAGGCCGAGAGCGGTGGCCAGCACGACCATCCAGGACCGCTCGTGGTGACGGACGATCGCTACTAGGCCGGCGACGAGAGCCGCGACCGCACACACCCAGATGCCCGCGCCCCACACGAGCTGTGGCCAGCTGTCGGTGTAGCTGTCGGCTGGTTCGACGATGTCGAGCGCGAACCCGAGCACGAGCAGGACGATGCCTGTGACGCTCAACGCTGCGAGCATGATCGCCCGCCGGCCGGTGCGGGATTCAGGCCACCGCCGCACGTCGAGACGCGTGCGCGACTGCGTGGTCATACCTTGAGTCTGGTGGTGGCGTGGCCTGGCCTCCAGAGTCCAAAGCCCTGCACGTCCCGAGCCCGAGACGTGCCGAAAGGGCTGAACGACCACCTTCCAGGTCGGCGACGGGCCTGAGCCATACCGCCGTCTGCTGGCCCATCTCAAGCGGCCCGGAGCCACAAGACATGGGCGGACAGGTTGCGCAAACAGAAGCGGCCCTCACAGTCACTGTGAGGGCCGCTTCGCCTTGTAGCGGGGGCAGGATTTGAACCTGCGACCTCTGGGTTATGAGCCCAGCGAGCTACCGAGCTGCTCCACCCCGCGTCGGTGACACCAGAGTACGGGAGGCCCGGCGGCTCCTCCAAATCGGGGTCAGCCGGAGACGAAGCCAGCGATGAAACCGCCGAGCTCGGCGCCGGCGTCCTCCTGCAGGAAGTGGCCGGCGCCCTCCACGACGGGGTGCACCACGCCCTGCGCCCCGGGCACGACGCGCTGCAGGATCGGCCCCATCGCGCCGGTGATCGGATCGCCGTCGCTGAACGCCACGAGGAACGGCTTCTCCCAGCGCGTCAGCGCCTCCCAGGCGGCCCGGTTGGCCGGGGTCGCCGGGTCGTCCGGACGTGTGGGCACCAGCGTGGGCATCACCCGGGGCCCGACCTTGAAGGACTCGTCCGGGAACGGCGCGTCGTACGCCGCCCGCTCGGCGTCGCCGAGGCCGCGCACGCACCCGGCCGCCACCATCCGGCCGACGTCGAGCGTCTCGGCCCCCTCCACGGCGCGGCGGAAGTGCCACCACAGCTCGGGCATGTCCACGTCACCGGTGGGCAGCCCGGTGTTGGCCGCGACCAGGCGCGCGAACCGGTCGGGGTTCTCCGTCGCCAGGCGCAGGCCGACCAGCCCGCCCCAGTCCTGGCCGACCAGGGTCACCTCGCGCAGGTCGAGGACGTCGAAGGCCAGCTCTCGCACCCACTCCACGTGGCGCGCGTAGGAGTGGTCGGCGGCGCGGGTCGGCTTGTCCGACCTCCCGAACCCGACCAGGTCGACCGCCACCGAGCGCAGGCCCGCCGAGGTCAGCGCCTCCATGACGTGCCGGTAGAGGTAGGACCAGGTCGGCTCGCCGTGCAGCAGCAGGACCACGGGCCCCTCGGCCGGTCCGGCCTGGTGGTAGGCCATCCGCAGCGTGCCGCCGTCGCCGTCCTGCACCTCGGCGTACTGCGGGGCCACGTCGAAGCCGGTCAGCCCGGCGAAGCGGTCCTCGGGTGTGCGCAGCGTCTCCATGCGTTTCAGTCTGGCAGGCGCAGTCCGGCAGGCGCACGGACGCCGCGGCCCCTACGCTGGGCGTCGCGCGGCCGCCCCGGCGCGCTCGAGGAGGGGGAAGACGTGGCCCAGCGAAGCGGCGCCTACGGGTCGATCCTCCTCGGCTCCGCCGACCAGCCGGCCGCACGGCTGCGGATCCGCATCCAGGTGATCCTCACCATCCTGCTGGTGGCCACGAACCTGATCGGCGCGGGAATCGTGCTGGTGCTCTCCACCCTGGTCATCCCCTCCCCCTCCCCCGACCACGGCACGGTGGTCGCGCTCGCCGTCGGCGTGCCCGTCTACGTCGGCGTCGCGGTCTTCGTCGGCACCATCTGGGGGACCGCCGGCGCGCTGCGCGCCCTGCGGTGGTTCATCGACGACCGCGACCCCGACGACGAGGAACGGGTCACCGCCCTCGGCGTCCCGTGGTTCCTGACCAGGATCCAGGCCGTCCTGTGGCTCGCAGCCGACGTGCTGTTCACGCTCCTCGCCGTGCTGCTCCAGCCCGAGCGCGCGCTCACCACGGCGCTGACGGTGGGCATCGCCGCGCTCGTCGTGTGCGGCATCGCCTACCTGTTCAGCGAGCTCGCGTTGCGTCCCGTGGCCGCTCGCGCGCTGTCCGGGGAGGAGCGCATCAAGGTGCGCGGCCTCGGCATCCGTCGCCGGATGCTGCTCTTCTGGGGCCTCGGCACCGGCGCGCCCGTGGCCGGGCTCGTCGTGGTCGCGATCCTGACCCTCACCCTCGAGGACGTGTCGCTGACCAAGCTGACCGTCGTCGTGCTGGTGCTCAGCGCGGTGGTGCTCTGCTTCGGCCTGCTGATCACCTGGCTCAACGCACGCGCGGTGGTCTCCCCCGTCCTGGCGGTGCGCGACGCCATGCAGGCCGTCGAGTCCGGCGACTTCGACGGCGAGCTCCAGGTGTACGACGGCACCGAGCTCGGCCAGCTCCAGGCCGGGTTCAACCAGATGGTCCGCGGACTGCGCGACCGCGAGAAGCTGCGCGACCTCTTCGGCCGGCACGTCGGTCGCCACGTCGCCGAGGCGGCCGCCAACGGCGAGGTCGAGCTGGGCGGGGAGACCCGCGAGGCGTCGGTGCTGTTCGTGGACCTCATCGGCTCCACCGAGCTCGCCGCCGAGCGCGACCCGGTCGAGGTCGTCGACCTGCTCAACCGCTTCTTCGCGGTCGTGGTCGAGGAGGTCGACCGGCGCGACGGGCTGGTCAACAAGTTCATCGGCGACGCGGTGCTCGCGGTCTTCGGCGCCCCCGTCGACCTCGACGAGCACGCGGCGCACGCGCTCTCGGCGGGACGGGCGATGGCCGAGCGGCTGGTCGATGAGGTGCCCGAGCTCGCCGCCGGGATCGGTGTCGCCACCGGACGGGTGGTCGCCGGCAACGTCGGCGAGGAGTCCCGCTTCGAGTACACCGTCATCGGCGACGCCGTGAACTCCGCGGCCCGGTTGACCGAGCTCGCCAAGGAGGTCGACGGGCGCCTGCTCGCGACCTGGGAGAGCGTCGAGGCCGCCGGCGACGAGGCCGAGAGCTGGCAGCGGCACGACACCGTCACGCTGCGCGGACGACAGAGCGAGACCGTGCTCGCAGTGCCGACGCAGGGTCGCTGAGGCGGCGTACGCCGGACAAGGGCGCCGCCCCAGCACGAGGATCGCCGGGGCGGACGCGCCTTGCCTGATTCGCTACTTGGCCTTCATGGCCCGATCGACGAGGACGCGGGCCTCGTTCACGGCCTTCGCGTAGCCCTCGAGGTCACCGGACTTCAGCGCCTTGTCGGCCTCGGCGAACTTGCGGTCGGCCTGCTGGAGCAGCCGCAGCGCCGCGACCGGAAGGTTCTGGCTGTCGCCGCTCCCGGCCTTGCTCTCCCCGTCCCCGGACCCCGTGTCCACGGGGGTCGACCCGGTCCCGGCGGAACGCGAGAGCACGTCGCCGAGCGCGGCCGACAGCGTCGGGCCGATGCCGACCTCCTTGCCGAAGGACACCAGCACGAAGGTCAGGCCGGGATAGTTTCCGGCCCCGCCCTCGCGGATCGTGTACAGCGGCTGGACGTAGAGCAGGCCGTTGCCGACCGGCAGCGTGAGCAGGTTGCCGTAGCGGGCCGAGACGTCCGCCCGCTTGAACGCCAGCAGCTGCTGGGCGACCTTGTCGTCGCGCTGGAACTGGTTGGCGATCTGCCCCGGACCCGGCACCTGGGTGTTGTCCGGCAGCCGCAGGATCTGGAACTTGCCGTAGGTCTCCGGCTTGGCGGCGTCGGCCCCGACCGCCATGAACGCGGCGAGGTTCTGCTTCTTCGACGGCACGTAGACGCTGGTCAGCGAGAACTCCGGCGCCTCACCGGACTTGGTGGAGACCGAGAGCCGGTAGGGCGGCTGCTTGCGCGTGGAGGCCGAGGTGTCCTGCGGGACCTCCCACTTGTCGTTGCCCTCGTAGAACGTCTTCGGGTCGAGCACGTGGTAGGCCGCGAGCATCTCCCGCTGGACCTTGTAGAGGTCCTCGGGGTAGCGCATGTGCGCGAGCATGCCGTCGGGGATCTCCGACTTGGGCTCGACGACGCCCGGGAAGGCCTTCTCCCACACCTTCAGCACCGGGTCCTCGGTGTCCCACTCGTAGAGCTTCACCGTGCCGTCGTAGGCGTCCACGGTGGCCTTGACCGCGTTGCGCATGTAGTTGATCTGGTCGGTCGGCAGCGTGGCGTACGCCGAGCGCGGGTTGATCGCGTCGGAGGTCATCTCCTCCAGCGACTTCTTCTCCGCGAGCGGGTACTTGTCGCTGGTGGTGTAGCCGTCGAGGATCCACACGATCTTGCCGTCCACCACGGCCGGCAGCGCGTCGGAGTCGACGGTGAGCCAGGGGGCGACCTTCTGCACCCGCTCGCGCGGCGAGCGGTCGTAGAGGATCTTGCTGTTCTCGTTGACCCGCGAGGAGAGCACGATGTTGGCGTCGCCGAACTTCACCGCGTAGAGCAGCTTGCGGAAGATGTTCCCGACACCGACGCCGTCCTCGCCGTCGTAGGTGTTCTTCTTCGACTCACCCGGGTCCCCGCTGCCCTGCGGGATGTCGAGCTCCACGTCCTGGCCGCCGGGCGGCTTGCCCACGATGGAGTAGGGAGGGCTCTGCTCGCCGAAGTAGATCTGCGGGCGGTAGGTGTTGTCCTTCTGCGAGTTGCTGATCGAGCCCTGCGGCGGCAGGTCCTCCTCGGCCCACACCGGCTCCCCGTCGTTGCGCACGGGCTGGTCGCCGGTGTTGCGCTGGTTGCCGAAGGCCGCGATCAGGCCGAAGCCGTGGGTGTAGACCGTCTTCTCGTTGGCCCACTTCTTCTGGGTCTCGGGCAGCCCGTCGAGGTTCATCTCGCGGGCGGCGACGACCACGTCGCGCTCCTCGCCGTTGACCGGGTAGCGGTCGACGTCGAGCACCGAGGGCACGCTGTAGTAGCCGCGCACCTGCTGCAGCTGCTCGAAGGTGTCGGAGACCAGCTGGGGGTCGACGAGACGGATGCCGGGCAGCGACGCGGCGTCGGCGTTCAGCTGGGACTGGGACAGCTTGATCTGGGCGTCGTACTCGCGCACCGAGGTGTCGTCGAGGCCGAAGGCCGCGCGCGTCGCCTCGATGTTCTTCCCGATGTACGGCGCCTCCTTGTCCGGCTCGTCGGGCTTGACCTGGAACCGCTGCATCAGGCCCGGCCACACGCCGCCGAGCAGGACCGCCGAGATCGCGAACAGGGCCAGCCCGACGCCGGGGAGGAGCCAGGTGCGGCGCAGGACGTTGGCGAAGAACAGCACCGCGCAGATCACCGCGATGAACAGCAGGATGTTCTTCGAGGGCAGCACGGCGTGGTCACGGGTGTAGGTCATGCCCGTGACCAGCCCACCGGTCTGGGAGGTGAGGTCGAACCGGTCGAGCCAGTAGTCGAAGGCCTTCAGCAGCAGGAACACGCCGAACAGGGCGGAGAGCTGGGCCTGCGCCGCCCCCGAGACCTTGTCGCGCGCGGACTGCAGCCGGATGCCGCCGTAGAGGTAGTGCACGACCGCGGCGAGCAGCAGCGAGATGAACACCGCGGTCATCAGGAAGTCGACGGTGAAGTGCAGCCACGGCAGGCTGAAGACGTAGAAGCCGATGTCCTTGTTGAAGTAGGGGTCGGCCTTGCCGAAGTCCTCGCGGTTGGTCCACATCAGGAACGTGCGCCACTTGCCGGTCGCCGAGACTCCGGCGAAGACCCCGAAGACCAGGCTCACCCCGATCAGCAGCAGCCGCCGCATCGGGGTGATCACCTCGCGGTAGCGCTCCAGGCTGGCCTGCTCCGGGGAGTGCGGCCGGAACATCGGCCGCAGCCGGAAGGCGAGGTAGAGGTTGAGTCCGACGATCAGCGCCATCAGCCCGCCGAACACGGCGAAGAGCAGCACCCTCGTCCAGATCAGCTTGCCGAAGACCGAGCTGTAGCCGAGGCTGCTGAACCACAGCTTGTCGGTCCACACGCCCGCGAACAGCGAGAAGCCGACGACGAGCGCCGCCACCACGACGATGGTGATCAACAACGGACGCGGACGGCGTGGCCCCCTGCCGGCGCCGCTGGGCCGACCAGCCGGGCGACCGCCACCCCCGGCGTTCGCGGGCTGCTCTGCGAAGAAGTCACTCATCGTTGCTCATGTTCTCTGCGGGCTCTCCGGCATCGGGTTCGAGGGTGGCGTGCAACAACTCTAGAAGGGCGGGCACAAGGTCCTCGCCGACCATGACCATGTCGTCCTCGTCGTGGGCGCGCTGCCGGATCGCACAGCAGCTGTGCCCGCCGCGCAGGACACCGGCGACGATCCGTGCCTCCTGACGGTCGGGGTGCGCGGCGGCGTACTCCGCGGCCTCGGCGGCGTCCTGGGGTACGTCGCCTTCGCCCGGCGGCACGGCCATCGCCTCGACGACGACGGCGCACCCGGCCACCTCGGCCGGCCACAGGATGCTGGAGAGCAGCTCCTCGAGGCTCCCCGAGGAGGCCTCCTGCTCGACCGGGGTGAGCCCGCCGGCGTCCGCGTCGACCCCGAGCAGCTCGGCGAGCTGCGGCTCGCGCTGCAGCAGGTCGGCGGTGTCCACCAGCGCGAACAGCTGCGCGGGCCGGTCCCAGCCGGACCGTGAGGCGTGCGCCTCGACCTCACGCACGACCTCCTCCAGCGCAGATGGGGCGTCCTGTGTCCAGCTCACTTCGTGCACCTCGCCAGCTCCGCGTCGGGGTCCTTCACCCATGCCTTCACGTCGTCGATCGCCTCGTCGAGGGTGGTCACCTTCACGAGCCGGATCTTGTCCGGGTCGTGGCCCCCACCGAGCGCCTCCGCGCAGTTGCCGGCGGGCACCAGGAAGAGCTCGGCGCCGTCGTCCTGCGCGCCGACGATCTTCTGCTGGATGCCGCCGATCTGTCCGACCCGGCCCTGGGCGTCGATCTCCCCGGTGCCGGCGATGACCTTGCCGTCGGTGAGCGAGCCGGGGGTGAGCACGTCGTAGATGCCCATCGCGAACATCAGCCCGCCCGAGGGGCCGCCGATGTTGTCGTCGATGTTGAGGTCGACCTCGAACGGGAAGTCGTAGCTCGGCGCGATCGAGATCAGCAGCGCGCTGGACTTCTCGTCCTGCGGCGAGCGCGTCGTCGTGAGGGTCACGTCCTGCCGGCGGCCGTCCCGCTCGACCTCCAGGGTGACCTTCGAGCCGATGGGCAGCGGCCGGATGACGTCGGTGACCTGCTCGAGGGTGCGCACCGAGGTGTCGTTGGCGGCGAGGATCAGGTCACCCGTCCTCAGCTTGCCGTCGGCCGGCCCGTCCTTGACGACCTCGGCGACCTTCACGGTCTCCCGGTAGGAGATGTCGAGGGCGCCCAGCGCCGCGGCCACCGCGTTGTCCTGGGAGGAGACCATCTGCGCGCTGGACTGCTGGCGCACGCTCTCCCGCGTCGTCTGGGTGGGGTAGATCGCGCGGTAGGGGTAGACGGCCCGGTCGGGGTCGACCCAGGCGCTGACCATCTCGGGGATGCTGACCTTGTGCTCGGGGCTGCTCGGGATGACGGTCGTCAGCCGCAGCGCCCCGTCGTCGCGGTAGCTCTTGTGCCCGGAGACGTCGATGATCGGCAACTTCCCGTTCTCGGCCAGCACGTTCACCGTCGGCCCCGGGGAGAAGGTGACGTAGGGGACGGGACGGCGCGCCCCCATCACGCTCAGGAAGACCACCAGCACCAGCGCGAGCAGACCGGCCCACGTGCGTCGACTCATGCGCGCTGCTCGGCCGGCCGGGTCATGGCGTCACCCTCTCATCCGGCCACAACCGCGCAGGCTCCGAGTCGCCGGCGCGTGCGGCTCAGGCGGAGCGGCGGGAGGCCTCGGCGGAGTCGTGCGCGCCGCCCCGGTGATCGGTGGGCGCCTGGGAGGGGCGTACGGCGATGCCGGTGCTCCGCTCGCGAACGGGCCGGGCCGCGCTCACCTGCCGGGACACCTCGGGGGGCAGGTCGCGCATGATCGCCGCGGCCAGCCGCTCCTGCGCCGCCTCGGAGCGGTCCGGCCCCAGGTCGCGGGCGCGGCCGAGCCAGCTGACCCACAGCATCGCGGCCAGGGTCACGATCGCGGGCGGCAGCCACCACAGCAGGATCTCCACGCCACCATGATGGGCGAGCGGCCCCGGCGATCCGCCGAGCAACACGCCCTAGGGGGAGTTGACCCACTCCTCGCGGCCGTCGCCGAACACCTGGTGCTTCCACACCGGGACGCTCGCCTTGAGCCGGTCGATCATCGCCCGCGAGGCGTCGTACGCCTGGCCCCGGTGGGCCGCGGAGACCGCCACGAGGACGGCGACGTCGCCGATCTCCAGGCGTCCGGTGCGGTGCACGGCCGCGAGCCCGATCGCGTCGAACTCCGCGGCCACTCCTTCGGCGACCTCGCGCAGGCGGTCGAGCGCCGAGGGGTGCGCGGTGTAGTCGAGGTGGTCCACCGTCTCGCCGCCGTCGTGGTCGCGCACCACGCCGAGGAACAGGTTCACTCCCCCGGCGGCCGGGTCGTCCACGGCCGCCAGGACCTCCGCCGGGTCGAGGGCGTCCTCGCGCAGGTCGAGCAGCCGGATCACCGGGTTCCCAGGGGCCGAGGAGGATGCGCTCACCCCGCGAGCGTATCCACGCCCGGGCGGCTCCCGGTCCGGGCTCGACGCATTGGCCGCTGCCGGTAGTTTGGGGCCATGGACGAGCGACCGGACGACAACCCGTTCAAGGGGACTCCCTTCGAGCAGATCTTCAAGGCGCTCGGCGGTTCCGGCGGCCTCGGCGCCCTGGGCGGCCAGGGAGCAGGCGGGATGCCCGACCTCTCCGCGCTGATGGGCCAGATGCAGGCGATGATGGCGCCGTACGACGGACCGGTGAACTGGTCCCTCGCCACCGACATCGCCCGCCGCACCTCCGCCCAGGAGCCCGACCCGAGCCCCGATCGTCACGACCAGGACCGTGTCGCCGACGCCCTGCGCCTGGCCGACCACTGGCTCGACGACACCACCGTCCTTCCCTCGGGGATCACCACGACCGCCGCCTGGAGCCGGGCCGACTGGATCGAGCAGACCACCGAGGTCTGGCGCGTCCTGGTCGAGCCGGTCGCCGAGCACGTCGTCGGCGCGATGGGCAACGCGATGCCCGAGGAGGCCAAGGCGATGGCCGGACCGCTCATCGGGATGCTCGGCAAGGCCGGCGGCGCCATGTTCGGCAGCCAGGTCGGCTCCGCGCTCGGCGGGCTCGCCGGCGAGGTGCTGACCGCCAGCGACGTCGGCCTGCCGCTCGGCCCGGCCGGGAAGGCAGCCCTGCTGCCCGCCAACCTGAAGGCGTTCGCCGAGGGGCTCGACGTCACCGAGGACGACCTGTTCCTCTACTTCTCGCTGCGCGAGGCCGCCCACCAGCGCCTGTTCGCCCACGTCCCGTGGCTGCGCCAGCACCTCATCTCCGCCGTCGAGGACTTCGGCCGCGGCGTCACCATCGACGTCTCCGGCATCGAGCAGGCCATGGGACAGCTCGACCCGAGCAACATGGAGGCGATCCAGGAGGCCCTGCAGGGCGGCCTGTTCGAGCCGCAGCAGACCCCCGAGCAGAAGGCCGCCCTCGAGCGGCTGGAGACCACGCTCGCCCTCGTCGAGGGCTGGGTGGACGAGGTGGTCGGCCAGGCGACCGCGGAGCGGATGCCGGCCGCCGCGAAGCTGCAGGAGGCGGTCCGCCGCCGCCGCGCCGCGGGCGGTCCCGCCGAGGAGACCTTCGCCGCGCTCGTGGGCCTCGAGCTGCGCCCGCGGCGCCTGCGCGACGCCTCCACCCTGTGGGGTTCGCTGCGCTCGCGGCAGGGCAAGGACGCCCGCGACGCCGTGTGGGCCCACCCCGACCTGCTGCCCACCGCGGCCGACCTCGACGACCCGCTGGGCTTCCGCGAGGACCTGCCCGAGGTGCCCGAGCTCAGCGACGAGGACTTCGACAAGGCCCTCGGCGAGCTGCTCGAGGGCGAGACCGGGGACGGCGGATCCGACGCGTCGCCGGACTCCTCCGACGACGAGTGACGCTGCGCGACGACGCGCTCGAGGTCCTCGCCGGTTGGCACGCGCCCGACCCGGAGCAGGAGCGGCTCCGGGCGGCGTACGTCGACCACCTCACCGCGCGTCCGGACGGGCTGTGGCGCGGCTGCCTGCCCGACCACCTCACCGCGGGGGCGCTCGTGCTCGGCCACGACCGTCGTCACGTGCTGCTGAACCTGCACCGCAAGTCCGGGCGGTGGTTCCACTTCGGTGGTCACCTCGAGCCGGGTGACCGCACGCTGGCCGGGGCGGCCCTGCGCGAGGCGGCCGAGGAGTCGGGGCTGACCGGGCTCGAGCTCGATCCGCGCCCCCTGCACCTGTCGCGGCACCCGGTGTCGTTCTGCGACCCCGCCGGCGGGACGGTGCACCACCTCGACGTCCGCTTCCTGGCCCTCGCGCACGCCACCGAGGCGCCGGTGGTCAGCGAGGAGTCGGTCGACGTGCGCTGGTGGCCGCTGGACCAGCTCCCCACCGAGGAGCCGGACATGCTCGAGATGGTGGACCTGGCGCTGGCCCGCTGAGCAGTCCCGCCTCAGCAGTCCGGGAGATCCATGGCCGTGGCGTGGGCGACGCCCTCGAGGTAGCCCTTCGCCTTCTCCGCCTGAGGGTAGCGGTCCACCCAGTGCCAGAACCGCTTGTCGTGGCTCGGCTCGATCAGGTGAGCCAGCTCGTGGAGCAGCACGTAGTCGACGACCCACGCGGGCATCGTCTCCAGCCGGTCGGAGAGGCGGATCTCGCCGGTCGTCGTGGTGCACGAGGCCCAGCGCGTGGTCATGTTGTCCACCCACCGCACGGACGTCGGTGCGACCTTGTCGTGCAGGTAGTCACGGCACAGCTCGGTGGCACGGCCCATCAGCTGGGCGTCGGTGCGGCGCCGCCGCTTCTCGGAGCGGGCGAGACGCTCCAGCATGGTGGTGACCCACTCGGACTCCTCGGCCCGCGTGAACCGGTCCGGGATCATCACGATGACCTTGCCGTCGCGGCGGTAGGCCGAGACGGTGCGCGTGCGCCGCCGAGAGCGGCGCACCTCCACCTCCGGCCCTGCTGGTCCCTGCACGACCACGAAACTAGCCCTCTCCACCCACATCGGTCTCGGGCACGGACTCGCCCTCGGGCCGCGCCCACTCCAGCAGCCGCTCCCTCGGCCAGGTGTTCACGATCCGGTCGGGGTCCAGGCCGTGCTCCTCGGCGCGTGCCGCGCCGTAGGCCAGGAAGTCGAGCTGTCCCGGGGCGTGCGCGTCGCTGTCGATCGAGAACAGGCACCCCATCTCGATCGCCTTCCTCAGCAGCGGCGACGGCGGGTCACGGCGCTCGGGGCGAGAGTTGATCTCCACCGCCGTACCCGTCTCCGCGCAGGCGCCGAAGACCTCCTCGGGGTCGAACTCCGACTGCGCCCGCATGCCGCGGTTGCCGGTGACCAGCCGCCCCGTGCAGTGCCCCAGCACGTTCGCGAACGGGTTGTGCACCGCCGCCACCATCCGCCGGGTCATCGCTCGGGGGTCCATCGCGAGCTTGGAGTGCACCGAGGCGACCCGTACGTCGAGCCGGGCCAGCATCTCGTCGGTCTGGTCGAGCTCTCCGTCGTCGAGGATGTCGACCTCGATCCCCTTCAGCAGGCGGAAGCCGTCGCCGCCGGATCCGCCCAGGTGCTCGTTGACCGCGTCGACCACCTCGAGCTGCCGGGCCAGCCGGGCGGCGGAGAGCCCGTTGGCCACCCGGAGCCGCGGCGAGTGGTCGGTCAGCACGAGGTACTCGTGGCCCAGCTCCATCGCGGTGAACGCCATCTCCTCGATGGGCGATCCGCCGTCGGACCAGTCGCTGTGGGAGTGCAGGTCGCCGCGCAGCAGCCGGCGCACCGACTCCCCGCTGCTCACCAGCGGACCGCCGGTCTCGCGCTCGAGTCGCGCGAGCCGTTCGGGCCTGCGTCCCTCGACGACCGCCTCGATCACCTCCGCCGTCGAGGCGCCGATCCCCGGAAGCTCGCGCAGCGTGCCGTCGCGCACCCGGTCCACGACCTCGTCACCGAGGGGCAGGATCGTGTCGGCGGCCGCCCGGAAGGCCTTCACCTTGTAGGTCTCGGCGCGGCTGCGCTCGAGCAGGAAGGCGATCCGCCGCAGAGCGGCCACGGGGCTGCTCGACGGGTTGCTCGACGGGTTGCTGGACTGGTCCCCCGCTCCTGCATCGCTCACGGTCGCCATTGTCACCCCGGCACGGCGATCCACAGCGAAGGCACGGTCCTCCACACGTTGTCCACAGAGTTTTCCACAACCGGTGCACAACTTCGCTGCGCTGCGGACTGCACCGCACGTTGACCGACCGCCACGAGGTCACTAGCGTTACCGCCCACACGGGGCCCTCGACGGGCACTGTCGCGTTCGCAAGGGGAAGGCAAGCGCGGGAGTGCCCTCGGGGGCCTCGGCTAGTCCGCACCGACCTGTCTGCACCGCCGCGTCCTCGTGCGTCCTCACCCCCCGTGTGGGGTTCCACAAACCGCCAGGTCAGGCAAGACTTCAGTCGGACGGACACGGGAGGACATATGGGCACCTACGCCGGGCCGGTGACGGTCGACACAGCCCAGCCCGACCCGACGAAGGGCGCTCAGGACGGGTCCCAGCACGGGACGCCGAAGGGGCTGGAGAAGGCACCCACTGGCATCAGCGGCCTCGACGAGATCACCGGGGGCGGCCTGCCGCGGGGCCGCCCGACCCTGGTCACCGGCGGCGCCGGCTCGGGCAAGACCCTCTTCGGCCTGGAGTTCCTCGTCCGGGGTGCCCGCGACTTCGACGAGCCCGGGGTGCTGCTGGCCTTCGAGGAGATGCGCGACGACCTGGTCGTGAACGTGGCGTCGCTGGGGTTCGACCTCGAGGGGCTCGAGCGCGAGGGCCTCATCGCGATCGACGCGTTCCGTCTCGACCCCACCGAGATCGTCGAGACCGGCGAGTTCGACCTCGACGGGCTCTTCATCCGGTTGGCCGGCGCGGTCGAGGCCGTCGGCGCCCGCCGGGTCGTCCTCGACACCATCGAGGTGCTGTTCAGTGCGCTGCCCAACGAGGCGATCGTCCGCGGAGAGCTCGGCCGCCTGTTCCGCTGGCTCAAGGAGCGCGGGCTCACCGTGGTGGTCACCGGGGAGCGCGGACGCGAAGACCAGATGACCCGGTTCGGCATCGAGGAGTACGTCTCGGACTGCGTGATCGTGCTGGACCACCGCGTCAGCGACGCGATATCCACCCGTCGGCTGCGCGTGGTGAAGTACCGCGGCTCCCTGCACGGCACCAACGAGTACCCCTTCCTGATCACCGACAGGGGGTTGGTCGTCGTACCGATCACCTCGGTCGGCCTGGGGTACGACGCCTCGGAGGAACGCGTCTCGACAGGCATCGCCGAGCTCGACACGATGCTCGCCGGCGGCGTGTACCGCGGGTCATCGGTGATGATCAGCGGCACGGCGGGGACCGGCAAGACCAGCATCGCCGCCCACATCACCGACGCCGCCTGTGCGCGCGGCGAGCGGGTTCTCTTCCTCTCCCTGGAGGAGTCGCCGGCCCAGCTCACCCGGAACATGCGCTCGATCGGCATCGACCTGCAGCGATGGGTCGACGCCGGGATGCTGAGCCTGCGCTCGGTGCGGCCCACGGCCTTCGGCTTCGAGGAGCACCTGGCGATGCTGCACCGGCTGCTCGAGGAGATCTCACCTTCACTGGTCGTCCTCGACGCCATGGGGAGCATGGTCCACGGAGGCGGTCGCAGTGAGACGGCCTCGACGATCTCGCGAGACCTCGACCTGTTGAAGGGGCGCGGGGTCACAGCGGTGATGACGACATTGACCCAGGACCTGAACCAGGAGACCAGCGACGTCGACGTGTCCTCCCTGGTCGACACCTGGCTGCTCCTTCGCAACCAGGAGAGCAACGGCGAGCGCAACCGGTTGATGTTCGTGATCAAGAGCCGAGGGTCCGCTCATTCCAACCAGGTCCGCGAGTTCCTGCTGACCGACCACGGGGCCGAGCTGGTCGACGTCCACATCGGACCACACGGCGTGCTCACCGGGTCCGCCCGCCTCGAGCACCTCGAGCACGAGCGGCTGGCCGAGGTGGCCCGGGAGGTCGAGGGCGGACGTCGGCGCGAGGAGCTGCAACGCACCGCCACCGACGTCGAGTTGCAGATCTCACGTCTTCGGGCACGGCTCGCTGCCGAGACCGCCGAGTTCGAGCGGTTCGTCGCGGAGGAGCACGACCGGCAGCGTTCGGATGCTGCGGCCCGTGCCTCCCTCGCCCGAGGCCGCTCGCACGCGCCCCCGGAGGCACCGGGCGGAGAGGCCGTCGATGAGCGTTGAGGGGAGCACGGGCGCCGGGTTCGACCCCGGCGACCCGGAGATGGTGGACCTGCGGCTCTACGTCGCCGGCCAGTCGCCGCGCTCGGTCCGGGCCCTGGAGAACCTGCGCCGCGTCTGCGACGAGCACCTCGCGGGCCGCTACCGCGTCGAGGTCATCGACCTGCTGGTCGACCCCGCCCTCGCCCGCGGCGACGAGATCATTGCCGTACCCACGCTCGTGCGGAAGCTCCCAGAGCCGATCCGGAAGATCATCGGTGACCTCTCCGACACCGACCGGGTGCTCGTGGGCCTGCAGATCCGCCCCTCTGCAGAGAAGCCCTCGTGACCCCGGACGACGGTCCGCGCTGGTCGCTCACGCTGTACGTGAGCGGAGCGTCGCCCCGCTCGGCCGAGGCGATCTCGACCGTGCGGCGGATCTGCGACGAGGACCTCGCCGGCCGTTTCGACCTCAGTGTCATCGACGCCGCCTCGAACCCGGCGCGCGTCTACGAGGACCACATCGTCGCCGTGCCCACCTTGGTCAAGCATGCTCCCCTCCCCATGCGGCACCTCGTCGGCAACCTCACCGACACCGACCGCGTACGCCGCGGGCTGGACCTCGGCCCGACCCGTCGCCTGGCACCACCGCGCCCGGGGGGAGGAGTGTCCTGATGACACAGGAGGAGCCGAACGACCAGCCGGAGGCCGAGCTCGCGGTCCTGCGCGAGCGCATCGTCTACCTGCAGGAGGCACTGGCCGCGATCAGCCGCGGTGGCGTGGACGCCGTCGTGTTCGGCGAGCCGGAGCAGGTCTACACCCTCACCAGCGCCGACCGCCCCTACCGCGTCATCGTCGAGAGCATGGGCGAGGGAGCCGTCACCCTCTCCGAGCGCGGCGTGATCCTGTTCGTCAACCCCCAGGTCGCCGAGTTCCTCGGGGTGGGAGCGTCGAGCATGGTCGGGCGGGACTTCGCCGACTTCGTGAGCGAGCCGCAGCAGGCGGCGCTGGCCACGCTGCTGGACGGCGGCGGCGCGGAGACCCGGCGTGCCGAGGTGACCTTCGAGCGCCCTGACGGCACGACGGTGCCGTTCCTCGTCGCGGCCACCGACCTCGACATCGAGGGCGTGCTGGTCCACTGCCTGGTGCTGACCGACCTGACCCTCCAGAAGATGCTGGAGGCCCAGGCCGCGGCGCATGCCGCGCAGGCCCAGCGGCGCCAGGTGGCCCGCGAGGTGAACGACACGATCGTCCAGGGCCTGGTGGCCGCCGAGACGGCGCTCGACCTCGGTCGCCTCGACTACGCCCGCGAGGTCATCGGGCGGACCTCCAGCCAGGCACGCTCCTGGATCGGCGACCTCACCGACGACCACGAGCTGGCCCCGGGGATGGCCGTCCGCAGCACCCCGGCCGAGGACACGGGGCGGCAGTGATGGCGGCGAACCTCAACGTCCTGGTGGTCGACGACTCCGCCGACCTGCGTGACCTCATCACGATGCTGATCGAGCGCAACCCCGCCGGGTGGCACGTCGTCGGCACCGCAGCCGAGGGGCGCGAGGCGATCGACGAGGCCGCCGCCACCCAGCCCGACCTCGTCCTGCTCGACATCGCGATGCCCGTGATGGACGGGATGCAGGCGCTGCCCCGCATCCGCGAGGTGGCCCCGCAGGCGGTGGTGGTGATGCTCTCGGGCTACCCGTTCGAGACGGCGGGTCCCGGGGCGATCAAGGCCGGGGCCGACGGCTACCTGGAGAAGGCCGACCTGGTGAAGACCCTCGTGCCGCGCCTGCAGGAGATCGTGCAGGCGGCCGGCACCGAGGACTAGAGCCCGCGGAATCGGGGCGTGCGCTTCTCCCTGGCGGCCGCGATGCCCTCCTGCAGGTCGGCCGTCGCCAGCGTCACGGGCTGGGCCAGCGCCTCCCACTGCACGCTCGCCTCGAAGTCCCGGTGGCCCCCCTCGCGCAGGGCCACCTTGGTGTAGCGGCTCGGGATCGGGGCGGTGGCCGCGATCCCCGTCGCGACCTCGGAGACCTCCTCGGCGAACGTCGCGGCGTCGAAGACCCTGGAGACGAGGCCGAGCTCGCGCGCCTCCCGCGCCTCGACGGTGCGGCCGGTGAGCAGCAGCTCACGCGCGTGGGCCTCGCCGACGACGTCCGGCAGGAGGTGGGTCGCGGCCATGCCGGGGTTCATCCCGAGCCTGACGAAGGGTGCGCCGAGCTTCGCGCCCTCCGCGGCGTAGCGGATGTCGCAGGCCAGGGCGAGGCAGAGCCCGGCACCGATGGCGTGCCCGTTCACCGCGGCGATCGTGGGCACCTCCAGCTTCCGGATCGAGAGCCACGCGCGGTAGAACGCCATCATCCGGGACCGCAGGTGGTCGACGTCCGCGTCGGGCTCGCTCGCGATCCAGCTGGTGTTGCCGCCCGAGCAGAACGCCGTCCCCTCACCGGTGACGACGACGACGCGCACGGACCGGTCCGCGGCGAGCTCGTCGACGGCGGCCACCCAGGACGCGGTCATCTGGTCCGACATGGCGTTGCGCTGGTCGGGGTTGTCGAGCACGAGCCGGGCCACGCCCTCGGCGGGCCGCTCCAGCCGGAGGTGCTCGAAAGTGCGGTTGACCTCGGGGTTCTGGGACATGCCGGGAGATTAGCCGCGGCAGGACACGCTCGGCGTCCGACCCCTCCCATGCGTCGATTGCGCCTGAGCGTGGACTAGTGTCGAGCGAGGTTCGAGCAGCGAACCCCGGCGGGTCGTCCCCACGCCCCCGCCGAGACGACCAACAGCGATCAGATGAGGAGGCCGTCATGGCGGAGACCTGGAGCGGCGAGTTCTACTGCGTGAAGTGCAAGGAGAAGCGCGAGGCGGACGGCGAGGTCAAGGTGAACGACAAGGGCACCCGCATGGCCAAGGCCGTGTGCCCCGTCTGTGGCACCAACCTGAACCGCATCCTCGGCAAGGCCTGACCGGCACCAGCCGAAGGTCGACCGGGTGACCGGGTCGACCAGACAACGGCGGGACCCCACATCGGTGGGGTCCCGCCGTCTGTCGTACTCCACCACCCCGGCACGGTCCGAGCCTGTGGATCGCGGTTTCCGGCTCGGGCCGCTCGGCGCCTACGGTCCCCGGCATGACCGCCGCCCGCCCCGTCCCCCGACTCGCTGCCGGCGTGCGCGTGGTCCGACGAGGGCAGCACCACCTCCAGGTGGGGCTGTACGACGACCGCCGCGCCCTGCTCCCGCGCACTGCCCCGGTCCAGGTCGTCCTCGACTGCCTGCTCCAGCAGCGTCCCCCGCCCGAGGGGACCGACACTGTGATGGTCCTCGGCGTGCTCGCCAGTCACGGTCTGCTGGCACGGGACCCGGCTCCGGTCCGGCCGCGCCGGGTGGCGGTCCTCGGATGCCCGGATCCGCTCCCGGCCGGGCTCGACCTGCTGCCCGGCCTGCTGGCGCGCGCCGGACTGCGAGCCACGACCGTTCCCGGTGACGCAGACCTGGCGCTGGTGACCTGCGTCGGCGAGCTCGACCGCGACCGGCTCGACCCGCTGGTGCGCAGCAGGACCACTCATCTCGTCGTACGCCTCGTGGACGGCGGCGCCGTGGTGGGTCCGTTCGTTGTCCCCGGGGTGACCGCCTGCCTGCGCTGCGTCGACGCGCACCACGCCGACCTCGATCCCGACCACGTGACGGTGACGGCCCGCTACGTCAGGGCCACCGAGCGGCCCCGGGCCGACGGGGTCGAGGACGTGCCCGACCCGACGCTGGGCGCGCTCGCCCTCTCCTGGGCGGTCCGCGACCTCGTGGCCCTCTGCGCCGGGCGGGAGCCGTCGACCTGGTCGCGGACCCTGGCCTGGGGCCCCGACGTCCACGAGCGGCGCGAGGACCGGTGGCTGCGCCACCCCCGCTGCGGGTGCTCGTGGCTCGCCGCCGAGATCGGGCGAGGCAACCCCTCCGGGGCGGATCGCCCGGAACAGCAGAGTTTCGCCCGAGTCGCTGACTAGACCGGCGCCCGGCGATCGGGCGGTGAGGCGAGACGGGACTGTCCGAGCGGCCGGGGTCGTCGCAAGATCGGGACAGCCAACTCGCCCGAACTTCACACGTTGGCCACCTGGGGGGGTAGTGGTGCGCAAGGTCCCGGCAATCGTCTGGCTCGCGCTCGCGAGCATCGTCCTCGGCCTCTCGCTCGCGCCGCCCGGCAACGCCGCCACCGTGGGCAACAGCGACCCGCAGTCCGGCAGGATCGTCAGCGACGACCCGGCGAACTTCACCCCGCACATCCTCGACGGCACCGTCTACTCGATCGTCCAGGTCGGGGACATGGTCGTGGTCGGCGGCAGCTTCACCCGCGTGCGCAGCGCCACCAGCAGCACCGAGATCACGCGCAACCGGGTGTTCGCGTTCAACGCGAGCACCGGGGCGATCAGCACGACGTTCAACCCCAACCCGAGCAGCACCGTCTACAAGGTTCAGGCGGCGGCCGACGGCCGATCGGTCTACGTCGGGGGCCGGTTCGGCTCGGCGTACGGCGTCTCCATGCCCAGCCGGCTCTTCAAGGCCGACGTCGCCACCGGCACCCGCGACGCGACCTTCCGTCCCGGCACGATCAGCGGCGACATCCGCGACCTCGAGGTGATCGGCAACCGCCTGTGGCTCGCCGGCAAGTTCACCCACATCGCGGGCCGGGCCCAGAAGGCGCTCGGGACGATCGACGCGACCACGGGTGCCTTCGACAGCTACTTCACCGGCGTGCTGGCCGGGACCCACCGTGACATCACCCTCTACCCCTCGGACCGCACGAACGTGCTGCAGATCTCGAGCAACCCCGAGAACACCCAGCTCGTCGCGGTCGGGAACTTCACCAGCGTGGACGGTGTCACCCGCTCGCAGATCGCCAAGCTCGACATCAGCGGCTCCACGTCGTACTCGCTGGCACCGTGGTACACCACCTTGTTCACCACGGGGTGCTCGAGGAAGTTCGAGACCTACATGACCGACGTCGAGTACTCCCCCAACGGGAAGTTCCTCGTCGCCTCGACGACCGGCGCCTACGGTGGCGCGAACAGCGCGACGGGCGGCAACGGCTGTGACGTGGTGGCGCGGTTCGAGAGCGACCGCACCTCGTCGGCCGACCGGGCGTCGTGGACCGCCTACACCGGTGGCGACACCACGTGGACCGTCGAGGTCACCGACGACGTCGTCTACGCCGGTGGCCACCAACGTTGGCAGAACAACCCGACCGCCGGTGACAAGATCGGGCAGGGCGCGGTCGAGCGCACCGGCATCGCCGCGCTCAACACGGTCAACGGCATGGCCTACTCCTGGAACCCGACCCGCACGCGTGGGGTGGGGGTGCAGGACATGCTGGCGACCAGCCAGGGCCTCTGGGTCGGCTCCGACACCGACCGGATCGGCAACTGGGAGTACCACGGCCGGATCGCGCTGATGCCGCTGCAGGGCGGGAAGACCCTGCCGGTGATGAGCAACCCGAGCCTGCCGGGCACGGTCTACTCGGTGGCGGCCGGCGGCTCCCAGCTCGTCCGTCGCGACTTCACCGGCACCACGTCGACCGCGCCCGTCAACGCACCGAACGGGTCGGTCGACTGGGGCAGCACCGTCGGCGCGTTCATGACCGGCGGGACGGTGTACGCCGCCACCAGCAACGGCCAGCTGACCAGGCGCACCTTCGACGGCACGAGCTACGGGCCCGCCTCCGTGGTGAACACAGCGGACCAGCTCGCCTTCCAGACCGACTGGCACAACACCGACGTCCCGGCGATGCGCAGCTTCTTCTACCACGACGGCTGGATGTACTACACGCGCTCGGACCAGAACGCCCTGCTCTCGCGCGGGTTCGAGGTGGAGAGCGACATCGTCGGCCAGCAGCGCTACACCAGCGCGACGGTGAGCGGTATCAACTTCGCCTCGATCCGCGGCGCGTTCGTCGCGAACGGCAAGTTCTACTACGCCGACACCAACGGTCGTCTGTTCCGTGCGGACTGGGGCGGCCGACTCCCGGTCGCGGGCACGTCCGTCCAGGTCTCCGGCCCGGGCGTGGACAGCCAGAACTGGACCGCGCGCGCCATGTTCGTGCTCACCGGGGCGGGCACCTCCCCGCCACCGCCGCCACCGGTCAACAAGCCGCCGACCGCGGCCGCCACGATCAGCTGCGACCTGCTGACCTGCACCTTCGACGGCCGGTCCTCCGCCGACCCCGACGGCACCATCGCCTCGCAGGAGTGGACCTTCGGCGACGGCGCCGGCAGCACGCAGGCGCTGACCCAGCACACCTACGGCGCAGCCGGCACCTACACGGTGAAGCTCTCCGTCACCGACAACCAGGGCGCGACCGACGAGATCACCCGCATGGTCACGCCCAGCGACGTCGCCAGCCCCGTCGCGTTCGTCGGTGCCAACGGCACGGTCGGCAACCGGGTCAACCACGCCGTCACGATCCCGGGCACCGTGCAGCCCGGCGACGCGCTGGTGCTGTTCTTCGCCGCCAACACCACGGCGCCGACGTACACCCCGCCGCCCGGGTGGACCGAGATCCGGTCGGTCGACGGCAGCGGCATCGTCGGGCGTTCCTGGTCCAAGGTCGCGGTGGCGGGCGACGCAGGCACGAGCGTGCGCGTCACGTCCTCGGGCTACGCGAAGTCGCACATCGCGGTGGCGGCGTACCGCGGCACCGACCCGAGCGCGCCGGTGGCGGTCTCCGCCGTCAGGCTCGACAACTCCTCGGGCGCCACGCACACCTCCCCGACGGTGGACGCGCCGGGCAGCAACGGCTGGCTGGTCAGCTACTGGGCGGAGAAGTCCAGCAGCACCACGGCGTGGAGCGCGCCGTCCGGCGTGACCGTGCGCAACCAGGGCTTCGGCAGCGGTTCCGGCCTGGTCGCTGGCCTCCTGGCCGACAGCAACGGCGCGGTCTCCGGGACGACCGGCGGCCTCACCGCGACAGCGAGCTCGACCTCGAGCAGGGGGCTGAGCTTCAGTGTCGTCGTGCACTGAGGATCGGCCGACCGCGCCGCCACGTCCCGCCGACCTGCCGTCAGGCACCATGGACCCATGAGGTCCACCAGGCGTCGGAACGCCGCATGAGCGAGCTTCCCCGCAAGGCCGTGGCCCGCACGGCCAGGCTGGCCGCGCTGCCCCTCGGGTACGCCGGGCGCACGGCCCTGGGTATCGGCAAGCGGATGGGCGGGGCGTCGGCCGAGGCGGTCCTCACCGAGGTGCAGCAGCGCACCGCCGACCAGCTGTTCCGCACCCTGGGCGACCTCAAGGGCGGCGCGATGAAGTTCGGCCAGGCGATGTCGATCTTCGAGGCCGCCCTGCCCGACGAGCTCGCCGGCCCCTACCGCGAACAGCTGACCAGGCTGCAGGACTCCGCGCCGCCGATGCCCACCATGACGGTGCGCAGCATCCTCGCCCGTGAGCTCGGGGAGGACTGGAAGGACCGGCTCGTCACGCTGGACCCCGTCCCGGCCGCGGCCGCCTCGATCGGTCAGGTGCACCGGGGCCGCTGGGTCGACGGGCGCGAGGTCGCCGTGAAGGTGCAGTACCCCGGGTCGGCCGAGGCCCTGACCTCGGACCTGCGCCAGCTCGCCCGCGTGGCGAGGAGCCTGGGGCCCCTGGTCCCCGGCCTCGACATCAAGCCGCTGATCGCCGAGCTGCAGACCCGCGCGGTCGAGGAGCTCGACTACGACCTCGAGGCGGGCGCCCAGCGCGTGTTCGCGGCGGAGTTCCGCGACCACCCGGACATCGTGGTCCCCGACGTCGTCGCGGCCCACGGCACCGTCCTGGTCACGGAGTGGATGGACAGCACCGGCTCCCTGGCGCAGGTGATCCGGGACGGCACCCGCGCCGAGCGGGACCACTACGGGCGGGTGTTCCTGCGGTTCATGTTCGACGCGCCGGCGCGCACCGGCATGCTGCACGCCGACCCGCACCCCGGAAACTTCCGGCTTCTCCCGGACGCCGACGGGGGCCCCGGTCGGCTCGGCGTCCTGGACTTCGGCGCCGTCGCCAGGTTGCCGGAGGGACGGCTGCCCGACTCGATGGGCCGCCTCCTGCGCATCGCCGCGATGGACGACTACGACGAGCTGGTCGCCGGGTTGCGCGAGGAGCGGTTCATCAAGGACCGGATCCAGGTCGACGCCGACCAGCTGCGGGCCTACCTCGCGCCGTTCCTCGAGCCGGCCGGCGTGGAGGAGTTCACCTTCTCGCGGGCCTGGATGCAGGAGCAGTTCCGGCGGGTCAACGACCCGGCCGGCGACGCCTACACCACGATGCTGCGGCTGAACCTGCCCGCGCAGTACATGCTGATCCACCGCACCTTCACCGGGGGCATCGGCGTGCTCAGCCAGCTCGAGGCGACCGTGCCGTTCCGCCAGGTGCTGCGCGAGTCGCTGCCCGGATTCGCCGAGGACTGAGCGGTCACCACCACTCGGAGTCCAGCTTGCTCTCCATGGCCCGCAGGTGTGCGCGGGAGCACTCGTCACAGAACCAGCGGAGCCGTCCGTTCTCCATCGCCGAGGTCCAGGTGAGGGGCGGCGTCTCCGACTCGACCGTCGTGCCGCAGAAGGCGCAGGTGACCACGCCTCCAGCCTAGGTCGCCGGACACGACCGAGCCCCGGGAACCTGGAGGTTCCCGGGGCTCAGGGTGCGGTGACGGGTCGTGGCGGCGCCGCGCCCTCCCGACCCCTTCTCACAGGGCCCTGTCTCACAGGCCTGTCTCAGAGGGCCCGGGCCACGGCCAGGCGTGCCCTGCTGGCTGCCTGCTCGGCCCGGCGGCTGACGCGCTCGGCCCGGTGGGACAGCCGGGCCGCGCGACGCTCCAGCCGGCGTACCGCTGCGTCACGACTGGCCTGTCTCGTCTCCTGCAGCGCGGCTGCTCGCGCCTGGTGACTGACCCGTGCCAGGTCGGTCTCGAAGTGGTTCATGGTCGTGCTCCGATCAGGTGAAGAAGTGTGTGGGTGGCTAGGCGGCCGAGCCCGCCGTGGCGGGAGCGGGGACGCCCGCGTCCTTGCGGGGCCGGCCCCGGGGGCGCTTGCGGGGGATGACCACCCCCGCGAGGAAGAGGTCACCGCCCCAGACGCCCCAGGGCTCGCGCCGCTCGAGGGCGCCGGCCAGGCACTCGGCCCGCACGGGGCAGGTCTGGCACAGCGCCTTGGCGAGCTCGACGTCGCTGGGCGACTCGGCGAACCACAGCTCCGGGTCCTCCGAGCGGCAGGGCAGCTCCGTCTCCTCGACGGTCGACCGGTCGACAGCGCTGGTGCGCATCTGTGTCGCCTCCTGATGACGTGGTGATGTCGGTGTTCGGGGTGTCTTCTAGAAACACGAAGGCCGCGGATCCCGGTGGGTTCCGCGGCCTGGAGGCGCCGATCGACGTGAGGGAATCTCAGGTGGTCGGAGGGCTCCAGGGGCGGCGACCCGCGGCCGTGCCGGTGGCCGGGACGAGGACCGGGGCGTGGGCGTCCACGCGGCGGATGCCGGCCTGCGCACCGGCGGCGCGCTCGCGAGCGGGCACGACGAAGGCAGACTGCTGCGCGGACGCGTCGAACATGTCGATGAGCTTCATCGCGCACCTCCTTCGTGAGTGCCGGGGCCGGGACGGCCGGTCGTGGTGGTCAGTGGACCATGCGGAGCACGCTACGCCCGGGCTCGCAGGGGGCGCAATCGATTTATCGGTGTCGACCTTGAAAAGGCGGAGAGTTGCCTGTACGCGGCCACGTTCCGCATCAAGGGATCAGCCCTGCGAGGTGCTCAGCCGATCAGGGCGAGGAGCTCGTCGGCGTAGCGATCGAGCTTGGCCTTGCCGATGCCGTTGATCGACTGCAGGGCGCGGCGGTCGCGCGGCTTGACCTCGGCCAACGCCTCCAGGGTGGCGTCGGAGAACACCACGAACGCCGGGACGCTCTGCGCCTCGGCCTGGTCCTTGCGCCAGGACCGCAGCGCCTCGAACAGCTCCTCGTCGTAGGGGACCGGACAGTCCTGGCAGTAACCGCGATTGCGCTCGCGCGCGCTGGCGAGCGGCCGCTGGCACTGCTTGCACACCGCCGCCCGCTTGCTCCGACGGGTCGCCCGCGCGCCGCCGCCGCCGCTCGGAGCGCGGTCGGTCGCCGACTCGGGGCGCAGCCCGTCGAGGAAGCGGGAGGGTCGCCTGCGCGCCTGCCCGCCGGGGTTGCGCGCCAGCGCCCACGAGACCCACAGGTGCTGCCGGGCCCGGGTCATCCCGACGTAGAGCAGCCGGCGTTCCTCCTCCACGGCAGCGGGGGTGTCGGCGTGACTGATCGGCATCGCCCCCTCCTGCATGCCGCACAGGAACACCGCGTCCCACTCCAGGCCCTTGGCCGCGTGGATCGTGCCCAGGGTGACGCCCTCGGCCACCGGTGCGTGCTGCTCGTGGGCCCGGCGGTCCAGCTCGGCGACGAAGCCGGTCAGGGTCGGCCCGGAATCGTGCCCAGTGTCGGCCCCAGTGTCGGCGTCCGCACTCCCCCGGCCGGCCGTGAAGTCCTCGGCCTGGGAGACCAGCGCCTGCAGCGACTCCCACCGGTCGCGCGCCTGGCCCCGGGCGGTCGGCGCCTCGGCGGACCAGCCCATCCCGGAGAGCACGGCCCGCACCTGGTCGACCAGGGGTTCGGCCAGGAGGCCGTCGGCCGGCTCCTCGGCACGCGCCTGTCCGCGCATCAGCGCGAGCGCCTGACGCACCTCCTGGCGCTCGAAGAACCGTGCGGCGCCGCGGACGACGTAGGGGATGCCGCGCGCGGTGAGCGCCTCCTCGAAGGACTCCGACTGGGCGTTGATGCGGAACAGCACCGCGACCTCGCGCAGGGGCACGCCCTGACCGCTCAGCCGCGCGACCTCCGCCGCCACGGCCTCCGCCTCGGCGACCTCGTCGCTCGCCTCCCGCCAGCTGACCGGGTCACCGGACTCGCGCTGGGAGCGCAGCTGCACGCTGGTGGTGGCCGACCCGGACAGCAGCGTGTTGGCGGCGCCCACGACCTGTGGGGTGGAGCGGTAGTTGCGGACGAGCTCGACGCTCGCGGTGCCCGGGAACTTCGCGGGGAACTCGGTCAGGTAGCTCGCCCGGGCGCCTGCGAAGGAGTAGATCGTCTGCGCGGGGTCACCGACCACGCAGATCTCGTCGCGGCCGCCGAGCCACAGGTCGAGCAGCGCGGACTGGATCGGGCTGACGTCCTGGAACTCATCGACCACGAACCACTTGTACTGCCGACGCACCTCCGCGGCCACGCGCTCGTCCTCGCTGAGCAGGGCGGCGGCGCACAGCAGGACGTCCTCCATGTCCATCCGACCCTGGTCGCGCTTGAGCTCCTCGTAGCTGGCGAAGACGTGCGCCACCGTCGCCGCGTCCACGCCGCTCACCTCGCGGCCGCGCCCGGGGGCGAGCCGCTCGTAGTCGTCGGGCCGGACATTGCTGACCTTGGCCCACTCGATCTCGCTGGCGAGGTCGCGCAGGACGGCCTGACTCACCTCGACGCGGTTGCGGCGGGCGGCGCCGGCGACGACCGGGATCTTGGACTCGGTGAGCTGGGGCGGGGCGCCGCCGTACACCTTGGGCCAGAAGTAGCGCACCTGGCGCAGCGCGGCGGAGTGGAACGTCCGGGCCTGGACGGCTCCGGCGCCCATCGACCGGAGGCGGGACCGCATCTCGGCGGCGGCACGCGTGGTGAAGGTCACCGCGAGGACCTCGGTCGGCACGTAGACGCCGGTGCTCACGCCGTAGGCGATCCGGTGCGTGATCGCGCGGGTCTTGCCGGTGCCGGCCCCGGCGAGCACGCGCACGGGTCCCCGCAGCGCCAGGGCGACCTCACGCTGCTCGGGATCGAGCGCATTGAGCAGGTCGTCGGCATTCATCGGAAATGTTCTCCGTCCCCGCGGTGTTGACCAGGGGACGAGCGTAGACGCGAGAGAGGACAGTCAGTGACCCAGGAGTCCACCCGAGACCTCCCCCACGAGATCGACGGGAGCACCGAGGCCGCCACCGCCCCCAGCTTCACGATGTACACCACTCCCTGGTGTGGCTACTGCCACCGGCTCAAGAGCCAGCTGGACCGGGAGGGCATCACCTACGACATCGTCGACATCGAGCAGGACCCCGGCGCCGCGGAGGTCGTGATGTCGGCCAACAACGGCAACCAGACCGTGCCCACGCTGGTGTACGTCGACGGCAGCGCCCAGACCAACCCGTCGCTGGCGCAGGTGCGCGCGAAGGTGGCCGAGCTCAACTGAGCCCGCTCCGCTGATGGGGGTCCGCTGATCCGGGGCTGATCCGGGCTGCCTCGTCGCCTCACCAGCGACCGGGCAGCTCCGCGCCGTACCAGCTCTCGATCAGCGAGCGGGAGATCGAGACCCCGCCGGGCAGCACGAGCCGCCCGGACTCCGCCTCGGCGCGCATCTGCGCCCGGGTGAACCACTGCGCGTCCTCGATCTCCGAGCCGTCGACGTCGATCTCGGTGTGCAGCGCGCGCGCGGTGAAGCCCACCATCAGGCTCGCGGGCAGCGGCCAGGGCTGGCTGCCGAAGTAGTCCACCGCACCGACGACCACGCCGGTCTCCTCGAGCACCTCGCGGCGCACGGCGTCCTCCATCGTCTCGCCGGGCTCCACGAAGCCGGCCAGCGTGGAGTAGCGGCCCTGCGGCCACTGCGGGCTGCGCCCCAGCAGGCAGCGCTCGTCCTCGCTGTCGGGCTCCCCGTCGGTGACCACCATGATCACCGCCGGGTCCGAGCGGGGGAACTGGTCCTTGCCGCAGTCGCTGCAGCGCAGCACGTGCCCCGCCTGCCGGGGCTCGAGCCGGCCCCCGCACCGGGGGCAGTGCCGGGTCGCCCACAGCCACTCGGCCAGCCCGATCGCGTGCAGCACGAGCGGTGCGTCCTCGACGGCGCGGTCGGCCAGCGACTGCACGACGTGGCGCAGGGTCACCCACTCCTCGCGCCGGCCCGGCGCGTCCGCGGGGTCGACGACGACCGCGAAGTGCTCGACCCCGTCGCGCTCGCCCAGCAGCACCCGCAGGCCCTCGGGGGCCTCGTGCGGCGAGACCCACGCGACCTCACCGTCCACCGGCCGGATCCGGGCGCCGGCGATGACCAGGACCCGGGTCGCGGGGTCGGCCCACCGGTCCTCCAGCCAGCCGTCGTCCTCGCGGAGGTGGCCGTGCCGGTCGTGGGCGTGCTCGGAGAGCGCGACATGCGGGAGCCGCCTGCCCGTGCCGGCGTTCATCGGGGGCTCATCGCGCGCTCATCGCCACGCTCGCCGGGCGGTCGGCGGTGCGGTCGTCCATGCCCGCGACCCTAGCCCTAGGGTGAGCGGCCATGAGCACCCACATCGGCGCCCGCTCCGGCCAGATCGCTCCCACCGTGCTCCTGCCGGGAGACCCCCTGCGGGCACGCTGGATCGCGGAGAACTTCCTCGAGGACGCCACCTGCTACAGCGAGGTCCGCGGCATGCTCGGCTACACCGGGACCTGGCAGGGCCACCCGGTCTCGGTGCAGGGCTCGGGCATGGGCCAGCCGTCGATGTCGATCTACGTCAACGAGCTGTTCACCGACTACGACGTGCAGCGGGTGGTCCGGGTCGGCTCGTGCGGCGCACTGACCGAGCGGCTGGGCCTGCGCGACGTGGTGATCGCCTCCGGTGCCTGCACCGACTCCTCGATGAACCGGCTGCGCTTCCACGGACTCGACTACGCGGCGGTCGCCGACTTCGACCTGCTGCGCGGAGCGCACGCCGCCGCGGCGGCGCGCCCGGACGTGACCGCCCACGTGGGGCTGATCTTCTCCGGCGACGCGTTCTACTCACCGCGTCCGGAGCTGATGGAGCCGATGGTCGCCCACGGGGTCCTCGCCGTCGAGATGGAGGCCTGCGGCCTCTACACCCTGGCCGCGTCCTACGGCCGGCAGGCGCTGGCGATCTGCACGGTCAGCGACCACGTCGTGACCGGGGCGGAGACCACGTCGCAGGAGCGCGAGCAGACCTTCGGCGCGATGGTCGACATCGCGCTCGAGGCGGCGCTGGGCGACTGAGGGCCCGTCGGGGTCAGCACTGCTCCACGACGATGCCGCCGGCCTGGTTCGGCACGTGGGTGCCGCTGGTGCGCGAGGGCATCCGCACGCAGGTGATCGCGTCCTGGCGTACGACGCACACGTCGCCGCTGTTCTCCAGCACGGCCACACCGTGACCGTCGTTGTTCAGCACGCGTCCGGTGACCCACTCGCCGCCGATGTGCATCCGCACGACCGCGCCTTCGTCCTTGGCCCGGTCGAGTGCGTGACCGACCGTGAGCAACATCGTGGTGCCGAACATCGCGAACCCCCTCGTCCGCCACGACTGTTGTGGCGATACGAGGAGTTTGTCCGTTTCCGTCCGGCAGGCACAGACAACTCGGGCAAAGCCGACGAACTGGTCTACACCGCACTTTCGCCGATCTGCAGGATTCGCGAGAGCTCTTGACGTCCGGCCAGTTCCTCGGTCACGACCGTCTCCCCCGTGCGCACGTAGTGGAAGGCCGCGCGCACCCGCTCCTGCGCCACCCCGGCGAGCTCGGCCCACGCCACGCGGTAGATCGCGAGCTGGAGCGGGTCGGCGTCCTGGTGCTTGTTGGTCTTCCAGTCGACGACCATCCACGAACCGTCGGGTTCGGCGTACACCGCGTCGATCCGCCCCCGCACCACCTGACCGGCCAGCACGAGCGCGAACGGCGCCTCGACGGCGTGCGGCACGCGATCGGCGAACGGGCCGGCCTCGAAGGTGTCGATGAGCTCCTGCAGGTCGTCCTCGTCGTCGATGCCGAGGTCGCCGCGCCCCGGCAGGTCGTCGGGGTCGAGCAGCGACTGCTGGCCGAAGCGTGCCTCGACCCAGGCGTGGAACCGGGTGCCGAACCGCGCCTCCGGGGAGGGGCGGCGCGGCATCGGGCGCGCCAGCTCGCGCGCGAACCGGTCGGGGTGCTCGCGCAGCCGGGCCAGCGCGGTGGCCGAGAGGCTGCTCGGCAGCGGGACCTCCACGACGGCCGCGCCGTCGGCCCGCGCCTCGGCCAGCAGCCGGTCGAGCTCCTCGTCCCACTGCGCCACCACGGACCCCTCGACGAGGTCGAGCTCCTCCTCCCCCGCCGGCTGCCCGTCCATCGCGGCCCGCACCCGGGCCGCCGCGGCGAGCCGCCGCTCGTGCTCGGCCGTGCGGGTGGTCACCGGCCAGGCCACGGAGGGAGGCTCGGCCCTCAGCGGGTTGGGGGTGCCCTCCTCCGGCCGCTCCTGCCATGCGTCGGGCGCTGCGCCCCAGGCGCTCATCGCCTCGCACACCGCGAGCTGGTAGGGCGAGGGGTCGAGCGGCTTCTGGCGCGTCGGGCTCCACTGGTAGGAGGAGACCCACAGCTCGTGCTTGGCCCGGGTCATCGCCACGTAGCCCAGCCGCAGCTCCTCCATCGCCTGGTGCGCCCGCGCCGCCTCGGTCAGCTCGGTGATCGCCTGCTTGTCGTGCCCCCGCAGCTGCGGCACGTCGGCCGCGTCGCCGCGCAGCGAGGCCGGCAGCACCTTGGAGACCGTCGTCCACTGGCTGCGCGCCGTGCTCACCGGGAACTTCTCCGCACACACGCCGACGAGGAACACCGAGGACCACTCCAGCCCCTTGGCGCGGTGCACCGTCAGCAGCTTCACCGAGTCGGCCTCCGACGGGGTGGCCTGGTCGAGGCCGCTGCCGAGCTCGTCCTCCGCCTGCAGCCAGGCCAGCAGCGAGGGCAGTGTCACCTGCCCGTCGATGGCCTGGAAGTCCGCCACCGCCTGGAGGAACAGCTCGAGGTTGTCGCGGCGGGCCGACGCGGCCGGGGAGACCGAGGAGGCCAGCTCGACGTCGATGCCGGTGACGTCGACGATCCGGCGCACCAGGTCGAGCAGCGGCTCGCCCACGTGGCCGCGCAGGTAGCGCAGCTCGTCGGCGAGCAGGGCGAACCTGGTCCGCGCCTCGCGGGAGTACGGCAGGTCGCCGGGGTCCGCGAGCGCGTCGCTCAGCGAGAGGATCTCGGTCGGGTCGGCCCCGGCGATCGCCTGCTGCAGCTCCTCGGCCACGGTCGTGCCGGACTCGTGGTGCCGGACGCCGGTGAGCTCACGGGCACGCCGGCCCAGCAGCGCCAGGTCGCGGGGCCCGACCGCCCAGCGCGGACCGTCAAGCAGGTTGAGCAGGTCGGCGTTGGCGGTCAGGTCCTGCAGCAGCGCGAGCGTGCTGATGACCTCGGAGACCTCGGGCAGCCGCATCAGGCCCTTCAGCCCGACGATCTCCACCGGGATCTCCCGCGCGGTCAGCGCGTCGAACACGTCGGCGGCATGGGCGTTGTCGCGGGTGAGCACCCCGATCTCGTTCCACTGCGGCGTCTCCATCGCCCCGTGGCTGGCGATCACCCGGTCGGGCAGCCAGGCCAGCTCGTCGTGGTAGGTCTCGTGCACGATCGTGCGCACGTCGCCCGGCTCCGCAGCGGGCTTCGGCTCGAGCGGCCTGACCTGGTCGAAGGCGGCGTACAGCGGTCGGGCGAGGGCGTTGGCGACCTCGAGGATCCGCGCGTCCGAGCGGCGGTTGACCGTCAGGGCGTACGTCGCCACCGCACCTCCCTCGACGGGTGGGAAGAAGTCGGCGAAGTTGAGGATGTTGGAGACCGAGGCGCCGCGCCAGCCGTAGATGGCCTGGTTGGGGTCGCCGACCGCCGTCACCGGGTGCCCGCGGCCGGCCTCGGGCGTCTCTCCCGAGAACAGCGCAGCCAGCAGCTGGGCCTGGGCGACCGAGGTGTCCTGGTACTCGTCGAGGAGCACCACGCGGTACTTCTCGCGCTCCTGCAGGCCCACCTCAGGCTGGGTGCGGGCGAGCTCGGCGGCGAGCGCGATCTGGTCGGAGAAGTCCATCAGCCCGAACTGCGCCTTGAGCCGGCGGTAGCCCTCGACGAGGTCGAGCACCTCCTCCCGCTCCTGCATCTTGGCCAGCAGCTTGGCCAGCTCGGCCTTGCCCCGCGCGGCGGCCAGGGCGGTCTCGAAGGCGGGCCGCTCGCGCGCGTGGAACGCCCGCACCTGCGCCGGGGTGACGAGGTGCTCGTTCATCTCGGCGTCGAGGGCGAGCAGGTAGTCGATCGCGGTCTTCGGGTGCTCGCTGAGCAGCTCCACCCGACCGGTGTGGCGTTCGATGGCCCGGGCGGCCACCTGGTAGCGCGACGCGTCGGCCATCACCCGGGTGTCGGGCTCGTGACCGATGCGCAGGCCGTGCTCGGTCAGCAGGGCCGCTGCGTAGGCGTTGTAGGTCGCCACCACCGGTTCGACCTTCTCGGGCAGCTCGTCGGGCGCCGTCCCCTGCGGGGCGCGGACGCCCGCGTCGAGGTGGGCCGCGGCCAGCGCGGCGCGGACGCGGTGGGCGAGCTCGGCCGCCGCCTTGGTGGTGAAGGTCAGCCCGAGCACCTGGTCGGGCTGCACCTGTCCCGTGGCGACGAGGTAGACCACCCGAGCGGCCATCAGGGAGGTCTTGCCCGAGCCTGCTCCGGCGATCACCACCGCGGGCTCGAGCGGAGCGCTGATCGCCTCCCACTGCTGCGCGCTGACCTGGTAGGGCGTGCCCATCAGCGCCTGGAGGTCCGCCGGGCTCTCGATCCTGCGGCTCACGAGAGCACCGAGCCCGAGACCTGCGCGGGGCAGAACGTGGCGAACTGGCAACGCTCGCAGCGGGAGCGCTCGGGGCGGGCCGGGAACTGCTCGTCCCGGATCGCCGCGGCTGCCTGCATCAGCTGACGCTCGACCGGCCGCACGCCGTCCTCGTCGGGGGCCTGCGGCGGCTGCTGCTGCACCTTGAGCTGGCGGCGCACGTCCTTGCGCAGCTGCCACAGCTCGGCGCCGCCGGAGGTGGCACCCCCCTCGACGAGGTCGTCGACCGCCCCGTGGTCGACCGCGTGCTGGTAGAGGCCGAGCTGGGGGTTCTCGGCGATCCCGCTGGGTGGGTACTTGCCGGTCTTGAGGTCGACGACCACCACCCGGCCGTCGTCGTCGACCTCCAGCCGGTCGGCGTAACCGCGCAGGACCACGGACTGGCCGTCGGGCAGGCGCACCTCGGCGCGGAGCTCCTGCTCGGTCGCCAGCACCGTGCGCGCGTCGGGGCGGGCGTGCCACTCCAGGAAGCGCGTCAGCGCGGCACGCACCTCGGCGTACTCGCGGTCGCGCGACCACGGCGTCCGGAAGCCGAGCTGGTCCCAGACCTCGTCCACGTGGCCCATCAGCTCGTCCACGGCGCCGGCCTCGGCCGAGAGCTCACCGCGGGCCACCCGGTCGGCGAGCGCGTGCACGAGGTTGCCGAAGCCCTGGGCCTGGCTGGACTTCGCCGCCCCGCCCGCCTCTCGCTCCAGGAACCACTTCGCCGGGCACTCCACCAGGCCGGCGAGCGCGCTGGCGGAGAGCTCGACGGGCGCGTCGGCCGGGCGCACCGGCTGGTCGGCCATCGTCAGGTCGCGGGTGCCCCACCAGGTGGCCGGGTCGGCTGCGGGCACCAGCGCCCGGCCGTCGCGCCGCTTCTCCGAGGCGAGGCGCGCCAGCCGGCGTACGGCCGCGGCCCGCAGCGGCTCGGGGGCCTGCTCGTCGGCCGCCACGCGCCGCAGCTCGCTGACCAGCCCGGTCAGCGAGAGCGGGCGGGTGGGCCTCCCGCGCTCGTGGCGGACGTCGACGCCGAGCTCGTCGAGGAAGCGGGACGGCTGCTCGCCCTCGTCGTCGGTGGAGGCGACCGCCGTGACGACGAGGCGCTCGCGGGCGCGCGTGCACGCGACGTAGAAGAGGCGACGCTCCTCGGCGAGGAGCTCACGGGTGGTCGTGTCGGGCTGGATCACCGGCACGCCGTAGCGCTCGGCGCCGATCCGGTCGGCCTGGAGCAGGGTCGCCCGACGCCGCAGGTCGGGCCAGACCTCCTCCTGGACGTGGGCGACCACGACCAGTCGCCACTCCAGCCCCTTGGACCGGTGGGCGGTGAGCAGCCGGACCGAGTCGCCCCGGACGCCCCGCTCGGCGAGGGTGTCGGCGGGGATCTCCTGGGCCACGAGCGTGGCCAGGAACGCCGCGACGCTGGTGTGCCCGCGGTGCTCCTCCGCACGAGCGGCGGTCTCGAACAGCGCGCAGACCGCGTCGAGGTCGCGGTCGGCGAGCCGCGCCGCCGTGCCGCCACGCTGGGCCCGGGCGCGCAGCTGCTCGGGCCAGCCGGTGCCCGACCAGATCGCCCAGAGCACCTCCTCGACCGTGCTCCCGGTGTCGAGGAGCAGGCGCGCGCGGCGCAGCAGCGCGGAGAGCTCCACCACGCGACGCAGCACCGGGGCGAGCGAGTGGTGCTCCCCCTCGAGGAACGCCGCACCGTCGAGGACCGCCTCGCGCAGCAGCTCGGGCGAGGGACGCGCGGGGCGGCCGTCCTCGGCGGCGAGCTCCTTGTCGCGCTGGCGCAGGGCGCGCGAGAGCGCGCGGACCTCGGTGGCGTCCAGCCCCGCCAGCGGGGACAGGAGCAGCGACTCGGCGGCCACCGGGTCGAGGTGGTCGGGATGGTCCGGGTCGTCGTTGTCGAGGTTCACCACGGCGCGCAGGGCGTCCAGCAGGGGGCGTACGGCGGGCTCCCGGACCAGGGGCGTCTCGTCGCTGGCCACCTCGACGGGGACACCGGCCGCGGCGAGGCCGCGCCGGAAGACGGGGATCGAGGCCCGGCCCGAACGCACGAGCACCGCCATCTGCGACCAGGGCACGCCCTGCTCGAGGTGCGCCCGGCGGAGCAGGTCGGCGATGCGCTCGACCTCGGCCCGCTCGGTGTCGTAGGTGAGCACCTCGACCTTGTCCGCGCCGGCCTCGCCCACCGGCGTCGGGCGGGTGAACGCGGCGCGGGCGGCCTCGTCGATGCTGCCGGTCAGCGGCAGCCGGGCCGCGACCCGCTGGCTGGCCATCAGCACCCGCGGCCCGAACCGGCGCACCGAGGAGAGGGCCAGGACGTCTGCGGGGCGCCCGTCACGGTGGGGGAACTGGGCCGGGAAGTCGAGGATCCCGCGCACCTCCGCCCCGCGGAAGCCGTAGATCGACTGGTGCGGGTCGCCGACCACGGTGAGGTCGGCGCCGCCACCGGCCAGCGCCTGCAGCAGCCGCACCTGACCGGGGTCGGTGTCCTGGTACTCGTCGACGAAGACGTGCTGGAGCTGCGTGCGCAGCTCGGTCTGGTGGTCGGTCGCCTCGATCACGGCGCGGCGGATCAGGTCGGCGTAGTCGGTGGCGCCCTGGGCGTCGAGGTTCTGGAGGTACTGCTCGAGGAACCACCCGGCCGCGGTCAGCTCGACGTGCTCGTGCTCCTCGCCGAGGGCACGCAGCGCCGTCGCGTCGAGCCCCTTCTCGCGGGCGCGACCGAGCACGGCCGCCACCTCGCGCGCGAAGCCGCGGGTCTGCGCGGCGCGCCGCAGGGAGTCGGGCCAGCGCACGGCCTCGGGGTGGTCGGCGAGCAGCTCGCGCAGCACCACGTCCTGCTCCGGCGCGCTGAGCAGCCGCAGCGGCCCGGTGTAGAGGTCGGGCGGTGAGTAACGGCGGATCAGCCCGTAGGCGAAGGAGTGGAAGGTCGAGCACATCGTGCTCGAGGTGGTGCGCCCGAGCCGAGCGGTGACGCGGTCGCGCAGCTGCTCGGCCGCCTTGCGGCTGAACGTGAGCGCCAGCACCGACTCGGGCGGCGCGCCGCGCTGGTCGATGCGGTCGACGATCGCCTCGACCAGCGTCGTGGTCTTGCCGGTGCCGGGGCCGGCCAGGACGAGCAGCGGCCCTCCGGGGTGGTCGACCACGCGCTGCTGGTGCTCGTCGAGCGTCGGCGGCGCGACTCCGGACGCGGTGGGACCGACCAGGCGGTAGTCGGTGTCGTACGTCGAGCGGCTCACCGGGCTAGCCAAACACTCCGCACCGACAGGTCCTCACGCCGGTGTCCCACCCGGGTCCCAGAACGCCGCCGGCATGTCGATCCGGCCCGACGGCCGCAGCGGGGTGCCCTCGTCGAGGTAGTGCGCGCGTGCCTCCCCGTCGTGGCACGGCGGCGGGTTCCCGTCGGCGCGCACGACGCGCCACCACGGCACCGACCCCCCGAAGAGCGACATCACCCGGCCGACGCGTCGCGGGCCCGAACCCACCCGGTCGGCAATCGCGCCGTAGGTCGTGACCCGGCCCGACGGGACCTGCTCGACCACGGACAGCACCGCCTCGGCGTACTCCTCCTGGTCCACCCCGAGATCATCCCAGCCGCTGGCCCCGAGCGCAGACGCACCGACGCCCCACTCCCGTCGCCGGGAGTGGGGCGTCCCCCTGTGTCACCCGTCAGAGGATGGTGTCGCCCGTCAGAGGATGGGCGAGAAGGGCTCGGTGCCCTGCGCGAGGGTCAGGCCGGACATGCCGTGGGACTGGGCGTAGGCCAGCTCCTTGGCGAGGTCGCCGACCCCGTTGGCGCCGGCGAGCGGGGCGAGCTGCACCGTGGAGAGGGTGCCGAGCGCCTGGCCGTCGCCGTTGATGAACGCGCTGCCGGAGTCGCCGGGGATGCCGGGCGTGGCGGTGTAGACGTTGTGCGACCAGCCCTCGCCCTCGTCGCCGAGGCTCGTCCCGGCCTTGGGCTTCAGGGGCTCCAGGCCGGCGCGCAGGCTGGAGTTGCCGTAGGAGTACACCTTCTCGCCTGCGGCGGTGCCGTTGGTGTCGATGCCGGTCGGGCCGCCCCAGAACGGGATGGTCGGGTTGACCTTGCCGGCGTCGGCGGCGTCGACCTTCACCACGGCGAAGTCGTTGTAGGCGCACCGGCTCGGGTCCTTCTCGCCGGCCTGCTGCATCGCCAGCCAGGAGGAGTACACCAGGGTGCCGCCGCCGACACGCGTCCCGCTGCTGACCAGGCTGCCGCCCTCGACGAAGTCGACCTTGGTGCCGAGCGGGAGGGAGCCCGCGTCGCAGCCGTTGGTGTCGGTGGCCTCGCCCGTGCCGGCGCAGTGCGCCGCGTAGCCGACGTACGTCGCTCCGGAGCCGTCGGTGAACACGAAGTTCGCCGTGCACTGCGCGCCGTCGGTGTACATCATCGTGCCGGGGTGGATCTCGGCCGAGTCGGCCGGCGCCCACGCCGCGGTCGCGCTCTTCGGCTGCGGCGCGGCCGTGGCCGGACCACTGGCGGTCGCCACGCCGGAGGCGGTGAGCAGGACGGAGGCGGCGACGGCCGTCAGGGTGCGGGACAGACGCATGCGAGGGGCCTTTCGGTCAGGGTCGCGTGAGCGCGTTCACACTGCTCAACGCCCCCGGCCCCTCCGGGTTACGGCACCCGATGGGCGAGCGGGGTCCGCGGACCCCGCTCCCCTCGTGGACCCCTCAGTACGACGGCTGCGACGGGTCGACCTGGTTGACCCAGGCGACCACTCCGCCACCCACGTGCACGGCGTCGGAGAAGCCGGCGCCCTTGAGGACGGCCAGGGCCTCGGCGGAGCGGACGCCCGACTTGCAGTGCAGCACGACCTGCTTGTCGCCGGGCAGCTCGCCCAGGGCGCTGCCGTTGAGGAAGTCGCCCTTGGGGATCAGCACCGAGCCCGGGATCTTGTTGATCTCGTACTCGTTGGGCTCGCGCACGTCCACCAGGACGAAGTCGCGCTCGCCGTTGTCGCGCTCCTTGAGCATCTGCTCCAGCTGGATCACCGAGATGGTGGAACCGGCGGCCGCGTCGGCGGCCTCCTCGGAGACCGCGCCGCAGAAGGCGTCGTAGTCGATCAGCTCGGTGACGGTCGGGTTCTCGCCGCACAGGGCGCAGTTGGGGTCCTTGCGCACCTTCAGCGTGCGCCACTCCAGCTCGAGGGCGTCGTAGATGACGAGCTTGCCGACGGCGGGGTCGCCGATGCCGGTCAGCATCTTGATGGCCTCGTTGACCTGGATCGAGCCGATGCTGGCGCACAGCACGCCGAGCACGCCGCCCTCGGCGCAGCTGGGCACCATGCCCGGCGGCGGGGGCTCGGGGTAGAGGCAGCGGTAGCACGGCGCGTCCGCGCTGGAGCCGTCCTCGTTGGTCAGCGTGGGCCAGAAGACGCTGGCCTGGCCGTCGAAGCGGTAGATCGAGCCCCACACGTAGGGCTTGTTCAGGAAGTACGCCGCGTCGTTGACCATGTAGCGGGTCGCGAAGTTGTCGGTGCCGTCGACGATCAGGTCGTAGTCGGCGAACACGTCGAGGACGTTGTCGTTGTCCAGGCGCTCGCCGTGGACGACGACCTCGACCAGCGGGTTGGTCTCGTTGATCGACTCGCGGGCCGACTCGGCCTTGGGCTTGCCGATGTCGGACTGCCCGTGGATCACCTGGCGCTGCAGGTTGGACTCGTCGACCTCGTCGAACTCGGCGATGCCGATGGTCCCCACCCCGGCCGCGGCCAGGTAGAGCAGCGCGGGGCTGCCGAGGCCCCCGGCGCCGATGACCAGCACCTTGGCGTTCTTCAGGCGCTTCTGGCCGGTCATCCCGACGTCGGGAATGATCAGGTGCCGGCTGTAGCGGCGTACCTCGTCAACCGTGAGCTCGGCGGCCGGCTCGACCAGTGCGGGAAGTGACACAGAACTGCTCCTCGTCTTCGGTGCTGACGTCATCTCGCCCAACACCACGGATGTCTGCCATGTTCCCTCGCGGGCAGGCGCGCATGGGCCGTGACCGCGATCCGGACAGTGGTGCTGGTCGCCCCGGCGGTGTGCTGCGACCGGCTCGACCGCCCCACTCTGTCCGGGTTTCCCAAGCGCCTGACGGTCGCCGTCCGTTTCGGGTCCTTGGTCATGACTTGGACCGTCTGAGGGGTCCCGGAGCGGATGCGGCCCTTGTACCCTGCACGAGTGACCACCACGGACGGGGTCCCCGCGCGGACGGGGCAGCACCCGGAGAACGGCAACAGCCGCGGGGTCCGCCTCCCCCGCCGGGCCCGGCGGGCCCAGCTGCTCACCGCGGCGCTCGAGGTGTTCGTCGCCCAGGGCTACCACGCCGCCGCGATGGATGACATCGCCGAGCGCGCTGGGGTCTCCAAGCCGGTGCTCTACCAGCACTTCCCGGGCAAGCTCGAGCTCTACCTCGCGCTGCTCGACCAGTCCTGCGACACGATCATCTCGGCCGCCGCCGAGGCCCTGGAGTCGACCGAGGACAACAAGCAGCGCGTCACCGCCACCATGCACGCGTTCTACAGCTACGTGGCCAGCGCCGAGGGCGCCTTCCGTCTCGTCTTCGAGTCCGACCTGACCAACGAGCCGGCCGTGCGCGCCCGCGTCGACCGGGTCACCACCGAGTGCGCGCGGCTGATCGCCCACGTGATCGCCGACGACACCGGCCTGCCCGGGGAGCAGTCGCTGCTGCTCGCCGTCTCGCTGGTGGGCATGGGCCAGGTCAGCGCCCGGTTCTGGCTGCACGAGCGAGGCGCCATCGACCAGGACGCGGCGGCCTCGCTCGTCGCCGGCCTGGCGTGGCGCGGCATCGGTGGCTACCCCCGCAGTGACGAGGGCCGCTGAGCGCCTGACAGAGTTCAGCACCGAGAGGCCTGCCTGACAGACTTCTGGGAGCAAGACCCGAGCCAACGAGGAGGTCCTCCTGATGGAGGTCAAGATCGGCGTGCAGAACGCCCAGCGCGAGCTGACCATCGACACCACGCTCGACGCCGACGGCGTCCAGGAGGCCGTGGCGACCGCGCTGGAGGCCGGCGGCGTCTTCGTGCTCACCGACAGCAAGGGACGCCGCATCGTGGTCCCCGGCGAGAAGCTCGCCTACGTCGACATCTCGACCAGCGTCACCGGGCAGGTCGGCTTCCGGTCCTGATCGCGGGTCCCGGTTCCAGGGCCTGAGGCAGGACCTGGAACCGGTCCATACTCAGGCGCCGACCTCCTCGAGGACCGGCTCCTCCTCGACCTTGCGCACGGTCGTGCGCAGCTCGGTGACGGGCATCAGCAGCACGGCCACGAACGTCGCCACCGCGATCACGCCGGCGATCAGGAAGATCCGACCGGTCGCGTCGGCGTACGCCGTGCGGACCACCTCGACCACCGCCGGGGGCAGGTGGGCGAGGTCGAGCGTCCCTGACTTCCCGGACGCCCCGGTCGTCGGCATGCCGGCCTCGGCCATCCCGGTGGCGATCTTGTCGGCCACCCGCGAGGCCAGCACCGCGCCGAGCGCGGCGACGCCGATGGTGCCGCCGAGCGAGCGGAAGAAGCTGACCACACCGCTGGCCGCCCCGACGTCGGTGACGTCGACGGTGTTCTGCACCACCAGCACGAGGTTCTGCATCAGCGCGCCGGTGCCCAGGCCCATCAGCAGCATGTAGAGGTTCAGGTGCCACAGCGGGGTGCGGTGGTCGATGAACCCCATCAGGCACAGGCCCGCCACGAGCAGCGCGGCACCGACCAGCATGATGTTCTTCCAGCGCCCGGTCCGGGTGATGTAGCGCCCGGTGCCGGTGGCGCCGACCATGTTGCCGAGGATGAGCGGGAGCATCAGCAGGCCGGCCTCGGTCGGGCTGTGCCCGCGGGCGACCTGGAAGTACTGCGCGAGGAACACCGACGCACCGAACTGGGCGACGCCGACCGCGAGGCTGCCGATGATCGAGAGCGTGGTGATCCGGTCGCTCACGATGCGCGGCGGCACCATCGGGTCGGAGTGGCGACGCTCCACCCACACGGCCAGCACGAGTGCCACCGCGGCCGCACCGAGGAGCTCGGCGGTCTCGACCGACCACCAGGCGTAGCGGTCGCCGGCGAAGGACACCCACACCAGCGGCAGGCTGGCTGCGACCGCGATGAACAGCGCACCCCAGTAGTCGATCTTCACCGGACGGCGGATCGTCTCGATGTGCAGGAACCTCTGCAGCATGTACATGCCGCCGAGCGCGAACGGGACGGCCACCCAGAAGCACCAGCGCCAGCCGGCGGAGTCGACCAGGACGCCGCCGAGCAGGGGCCCCGTCACGGTGGCGACGGCCATCGTGGCGGCCATGTAGCCGCTGTAGCGGCCGCGCTCACGCGGCGGGATGATCGAGCCGAGGATCGACTGGGCCAGGGCGATCAGCCCGCCCATCCCGAGTCCCTGGACCGCACGCGCGGCCAGCAGCTGCGGCACGTCCTGTACGGCGCCCGCGGCCACGGAGCCGAGCAGGAAGATCCCGATCGCCACCTGGACGAGGACCTTCTTGTTGAACAGGTCCGACAGCTTGCTCCAGATCGGGCTGGTGACGGTCATCGCCAGCAGCGAGGCCGTCACGACCCAGGTGTACTGGGTCTGCGTGCCCTCGAGGTCGCCGATGATCGTCGGCAGCGCCGTGGACACGATGGTGGTGCTGATGATCGCCACGAACAGGGCGGCCAGCAGGCCCACGAGGACCTCGACGATCTCCTTGTGGGTCATCTCCGCGGAGTGAGCGGGGCGGGTGGTGGTCGGTTCAGGCATGGATGTCCCTGGGCTTCGATGGGGTCTCGGGTGAGGTCTCGGGTGACGCCGCGGACGCGGCCCGCAGGCACGCCTCGGAGGGCTGGAGCACGGCGGCGAGGTCCTCGACGGTGGTCGCGGCGCGGGCGATGTCCTCGGCGTCCCAGCCCTGGAGCCGCCCGGCCAGCACCTGGTGCATCGCGCTGCGGGCGCTGAGCATCCGCTCCCGACCCGACTCGGTGAGGCTGATCAGCTCGGCGCGACCGTCGTCGGGATCGGTCCCCCTGCTGATCAGCCGGTGCCGCTCCAGCGTCGCGAGCTGACGACTGACCACCGAGGGGTCGACGTTGAGGGCCGCTGCGATGTGGCCCGGCCGGACCCGGCCGCGGTCGTGGACCACGCCCAGCACCACGAGGTCCCCGCGACTGAGGTCGGAGGAGGCCTGGGTCCAGTCGGCCGAGCGCGACCGCAGCGCCCGGCTGAGGCTGAGCAGTCCGCTGAACAGCTCGGCGACGACCTCCGGGCGTGAGGTCTCGAGGTGGGCGGCAGGCATGGGTGCCATGCTAGAACAGTTGGTTGTCGCAAACAACTATGCGGCGGAGTGAACGTCGACCACACCCCGCCGGGAAGCAGAGCCGGTGGGGGCTGCGCGTCGTAGCCGGACATGCGAATGTGCCTGGAGTGGCACTTACGCCGTTCAGCGGGTGCTGGCGCCACATTCGCATGTTGGGCTACGCGGGAGACCGACCAGCAACCCGGCCCAGCAGCCGCGTGGCAGCGTCAGTGGGCGAGGCCGAGGTCGGCCATGCGCTTCGCGTGGTTCTCGGTGAGGCGGCCGAACATCCGCGACAGGGCGGCGAGGTCCATCCCCGGACGGTCCACTCCCCCGGCCAGCAGCGCCGCGAGCGAGTCGCGCTCGGCGACCACGCGCTGGGCCTGCGAGAGCGCCTCGCCCATCAGCCGGCGCCCCCACAGCGCGAGACGTCCACCCACGCGGGGCTCCCGCTCGATGGCCCGGCGCACCCGGTCGACCACGAAGTCGGCGTGCCCCGCGTCGGCCAGCGAGTCGACGATGACCTGGCGGGTGTCGGAGTCGAGGAACTGCGCGATCTCGACGTAGAAGTCGGCGGCCAGCCCGTCCCCGACGTACGCCTTGACCAGGCCCTCCAGCCAGTCGCTCGGCGCGGTCGCGGCGTGGAAGACGTCGAACGGCTTCACGAAGGGCGCCATCGCCTCGACGGGGTCGGTCCCGAGGTCGGACATCCGCTGCATGAGCGGCTCGACGTGGCCGAACTGGATCGCCGCCATCTTGGCCAGCGCCAGCTTGTCGGGCAGCTCGTCGGCGAGGCGGGCGTCCTCGGCCAGCCGCTCGAAGGCGGAGATCTCGCCGTAGGTGATCGCACCGAGCAGGTCCACGACGGCGGCGCGGTAGGCCGGGTCCTCGAAGGCGACCGAATCCTGCTCCGCACTCAGGTGGGTGGGGCTGTCCTGAGGCGACGGTTCGGTCATGGCGGCAGCCTAACGATAGACTCGGGACGGATCGCAGGCTTGATGCTCCCGTGAACACCCTGTGGGCGGCTCGCCGGCGACGTGGAAGACCACCCTCGCATCCATCCGACTCCGCTGCGAGTCAGTACAGAACGGCAAGACCCTGACTACCTTCAGAGAGCTCGGCGTACTCCCCGAGATTGCAGACGCACTCGAGCGCGCCAACATCGTCAGCCCCTTCCCCATCCAGGAGATGACCCTCTCGGTCGCCCTGATGGGCACCGACCTGATCGGCCAGGCCCGCACGGGCACCGGCAAGACGCTGGCCTTCGGCATCCCGGTGCTGCAGCGCGCCGTCGCCCAGCACGACCCCGACTTCGCCGACCTCGCCGCGCCCGGCAAGCCGCAGGCGCTCGTGGTCGCCCCCACCCGTGAGCTCGCCCTGCAGGTGAGCAAGGACCTCACCATGGCCGGGGCGGACCGCGGCATCCGCGTGCTGACCGTGTACGGCGGCGTCCCCTACGAGCCGCAGCTCGACGCGCTCGCCGCGGGCGTCGAGGTCGTCGTCGGTACGCCGGGCCGGCTCATCGACCTGATGAACCGCCGCGCCCTCGACATCTCGCACGTGAAGTCGCTCGTGCTCGACGAGGCCGACGAGATGCTCGACCTCGGTTTCCTGCCCGACGTGGAGCGCCTGCTGCGCAACACCCCCGAGACCCGCCAGACGATGCTGTTCTCGGCCACGATGCCGGCCGCGATCGTCTCGCTCGCCCGCACCCACATGCGGCACCCGATGAACATCCGCGCCGAGTCGGCCGAGGACAACCAGATGGTCCCGGCCACCGCGCAGTTCATCTACCAGGCCCACGACCTCGACAAGCCCGAGATGCTCGGCCGGCTCCTGCAGGCCGAGGGCGCGGACCTGATGATCGTCTTCACCCGCACCAAGCGGCAGGCGCAGCGCGTCGCCGACGACCTCGAGGAGCGGGGCTTCAAGTCCGCGCCGCTGCACGGCGACATGGCCCAGACCGCCCGCGAGCGCGCGCTGGCGAAGTTCCGCGAGGGCAAGCTGCAGGTCCTCGTGGCCACCGACGTCGCGGCCCGCGGCATCGACGTCACCGGCGTGACCCACGTGGTCAACTACAGCTGCCCCGAGGACGAGAAGACCTACGTCCACCGCATCGGCCGCACCGGCCGGGCCGGGGCCACCGGCATCGCGATCACGTTCGTGGACTGGTCCGACCTGCACCGCTGGAAGATGATCAACAAGGCGCTCGACCTGCCCTTCGACGAGCCGCTCGAGACCTACTCCAGCTCCGAGAGCTTCCTGCACGACCAGGGCATCGCGCCCGGGACCAAGGGCCGCGTGGTGCCCGAGGGCACCATCGAGCGCAAGCCCCGCCCGGAGAAGTCCGACCGTGGCGGTCGTGGCCAGGGCCGCGGTCGCGGACAGGGTCGTGGAGAGGGCCGCGGAGAGGGTCGCGGCGCCGGTTCCTCGGACGGCGGTGGCGAGAAGGCCGCCGCGGAGAAGTCCGGCGACCGCCCCGCCCGCAAGCGCAACCGCAGCCGTCGCCGCACCCGCGGCGGCCGTCCCGCGGCCGCCGGCGAGAACGGCTGAGCCACCCGCTCCTCGCCGCTGGTCGAGCAGTGCTCAGGCGGTGACGACGACCTTCGTGCCCAGCGGCGCGAAGGCCCACAGCCGCCTGGCGTCGGGCCGAGCCTGACGGATGCAGCCGTGGCTCTGCGGCGTGCCGAGCTCGCCCCGCGTCTGCAGTGGCCTGCCGTCCTTGGTGGGGATGCTGTGGAAGCCGATCGCCGCGCGCTGGCCGCGGGTGAACCGCACGAAGTACTCCATCACGCCCGAGTCGTCGATCCCGATGGCGTGACGGGAGCGGGAGTAGACCTCGAAGGTCCCCGGGCGCAGGTTGTCGAGCAGGCTGCCCGAGACCGGGTAGGTCCGGCGCACGCTGCCGTCCGCGGCCACCAGCCAGACGCGCTGGTCCCCCATGTCGAAGACCACCCGCCTGCCCGACCCGCTGTCTGCTGGCAGGGCGGGCTCCTGGGCGGCCTTCCGCTTGCGGGTGGTCTCCCGCGGGACGTCGGGGATGGTCACGTTGGCGAGCGCGGCTCGGGCCCCGGCCGCCTTGTGCGGGGCGCCGGCGGCCGACGCGCTGCTCGGGAGCGCCCCGATGCCGCCGAGGAAGGTGATGCAGGTGACGAGCAGGGACAGGCCCGCGGCGGTCAGTCGCCCGTAGCGGGGACGGACGCTGCTCGGCTCGTCGGGGTGGGACACGCCTCAGGCCCTGCTCAGCAGGCCCGTCGCCACCTCGCGGTAGGCCTGGGCGCCCTTGTTGGTGCGGGAGGTCCGCAGGATCGAGCGGCCCGCGGCCGGAGCCTCGGCGAACCGGATCGACTTGGGGATCGGGGGCTCGATGACGTCGAGCTCGTAGGTCTCCGAGATCGTCTCCAGCACGGTGCGGGCGTGGTTGGTGCGGCCGTCGTACAGCGTCGGCAGCACACCCCACACCTCGAGCTCGCGGTTGGTGAAGCGCTTCACGTCGTGGACGGTGTCGAGCAGCTGCCCGACGCCGCGGTGGGACAGCGTCTCGCACTGCAGCGGCACGAGCACCCCGGTGGCCGCCGTCAGCGCCGCGACGGTCAGCACGCCCAGTGACGGCGGGCAGTCCAGCAGCACCCAGTCGTAGCCGGAGGTGTCCTCGACCGCGGTGCGGATGACGTACTCACGCCCCGTGCGGGTCAGCAGGTCGGCCTCGGCGCGGGCGAGCTCGATGGTCGCCGGGAGCAGGTCGACGCCGTCCTCGGTCTCGATGATCGCCTCGGCGGGGTCGAGCCCCTTGGTCAGCACGTGGTGCACCGAGACGTCGAGGTCCTCGGGGTCGATGCCGAGGCTGAAGGTGAGGCACGCCTGCGGGTCGAGGTCGACGAGGAGGACCTTCTGGCCCTGCTCGGCGAGCGCGGCGCCCAACGACGCGACGGTGGTGGTCTTGGCGACGCCGCCCTTCTGGTTGGCGACGGCGAGGACATGGGTGCTGGTCATCACGGCACATTGTGCCGCACGACCACACACGCACGGCGCATGTCTCGCCGTGGCTCGCCGGTCACCAGGCGGGTCTGGGCCCGCCGAAGGGGATCTCGAGGGCCTCGGGACCGAACCCGGTGACGTCGGCCAGCAGCCACTCGTCGTGCAGGAGCAGCGCCGCGGAGGCCGGCTTCATCACCAGCCACAGCCAGCGGCCGTCCGCCTCGCCGGCGAAGACCGCCCGCGCGAGCACGTCGCCCTCGGCCGCTCCGCCCGCCCCGTGGCGGTCGTCGGCCGCGTCCTCGACCAACCACAGCGGGACCGTGCGGCCGCCGGCCCGGACGTGGATCGAGGGGGGTCCGTTGCTGATCTGCGGGCCCGGGTCGTCGTACGTCGTCGCGGCGCACCGCGCGCCGAGGCCGACGCCGGGGTCCTCCGAGACGATGGTGACCTCGACCCGGCCGTCCATGTCGCTGGTGCCGACGGTGGAGGTGACCGTCGCCCGCACCCGGCCGACGTCGCCCACGCAGCCGAAGTCGGCGATCGACCAGCCGGGGCTCATCGGCCACGGCAGGTAGACCGGCAGGTCGTCGACCCGCGCGACGAGCTCGGCGAAGGTCTCGTAGTCGGACTGGTCGGGGCGCCACAACGGGTCGGTCCTGCCGTGCACCGAGCACGCGAACGACTCACCGCTGCCGCTCACCGGAGCGGTGCAACGCGGACACGAGGCGGCGAGCGGCACGCCCCGAGGGTAGTGGTCAGGAGTTCCAGCGCGCCACGACCGGCGACTCCCGTTCGTAGTCGAGGACCGAGATCCGGCCCGTGCCGAGCGTGAACAACCGTCCCTCGGTCGCCGGCAGCCCCAGCCACCGAGCCGCCAGGGCGCGGGAGGCGTGCCCGTGGCTGAACACGAGGACCCGCCCGCCCTGCTCCCGCACGGTCGCCACCACGCGGTCCAACCGCGCGGTGACCTGCTCGGCGCTCTCGCCGCCGGGACACGCGTGCGACCACACGGTCCAGCCGGGGACCTGCTCGCGGATCTCCGGCGTGCTGATTCCCTCGTAGTCGCCGTAGTCCCACTCGGTGAGGTCCTCGAGGAGCTGCGGGTCGGCGTACCCGGCGAGGTCGGCGGTCCGGCGAGCACGCAACCGGGGGCTGGAGAGGACCCGGTCGAACTCCACGCCCGCGAGCCGCTCGGCGAGGTTCCGCGCCACCTCCTCCCCCTCGGGGGTGAGGTCCACCTCGGTGTGCGAGGTGTGCCGCCCGTCGCGGCTCCACTCCGTCTCGCCGTGGCGCACGACCCACAGCTCGCCGGGGCCGGTTGCGTCGGCGCTCACGCCTGCCTCACCTCGGTCGGTCACTGCACCGGCGTCAGGACGCCGACCCCGGCCAGTTCTTGTCCGGCTGCGGCACCGGGCGCCCGGGCTGCTCTCCCCCGCGCTGCTCGAGGTAGTTGTCCTTCGGCACCATCACCTTGCGGCGGAAGATGCACACGACCTTGCCGTCCTGGTTGTAGCCGATCGTCTCGACGTGCACGACGCCGCGGTCGTCCTTGCTCTTGCTCTCCCACTTGTCGAGCACGGTCGTCTCGCCGTACAGCGTGTCGCCGTGGAAGGTGGGGGCGACGTGGCGCAGCGACTCGATCTCGAGGTTCGCGATGGCCTTGCCCGAGATGTCCGGAACGCTCATCCCGAGCAGGATCGAGTAGACGTAGTTGCCGACCACGACGTTCTTGCCGAACTGGGTCGTCTCCTCGGCGTAGTGCTCGTCGAGGTGGAGCGGGTGGTGGTTCATGGTCAGCAGGCAGAACATGTGGTCGTCGAACTCCGTGACCGTCTTGCCCGGCCAGTGCTTGTAGGTCGCACCGACCTCGAACTCCTCGTAGCTGCGACCGAACTGCATTCCACCGGCTCCTTCGTGCTCGGGATCTTCACAGGCGCAGGGAAGTCTGCCACGCGGTCCAGCACCGCGGCCCTGCGGCTCTGCGTGCTTGCGTGAGGATAGGTTTGGCCCGCAGCAGGACACGGCGGACAGCAGGAGCCCGGTACATGACCGTACGCACGCGCGTGGACGACGAAGGCATCTTCCTCGTCGACCCACCCGACGCTCCGGTCGACGTCCGGTTCGGAGGCAACCGGCTCTGGTCGTTCAACCCCTCGCGCGACGCCCGTCCATCGCCCGACGGTGTCCTGGTGCCCTGGCCCCCCGCCATCAAGGACCGCCTCGCCGGCACTGCCCGGGTCGCCGTCGGGCCCTACGCGTCGGCGGAGACGTGGTACGACGCCGAAGTCGCCTTCGCGGGGTCCGCCGAGCCGCTGGTCTTCGTCGACGACGCCGGCAACCCCGTCACCCTGGACAAGGGCGGCCGGCTGCAGCGGACCTTCGACCGGATGGACGCCGCCTCCCTGACCGAGCTGACCATGGCCTCGCGGCGGGTGCTCGACGACCTCGTGGACAAGTGCGGCGTGGACGCCTACCTCTGCTACGGCGGCCTGCTCGGCGCCGTGCGCACCGGCGAGATGATCGGCCACGACTCCGACGTCGACCTGGCCTGGCTGAGCCCGCACACCCATCCCTTCGACGTGATCCGGGAGAGCCGCCGCATCGAGCGGCAGATGCGCGAGCTGGGCTGGAAGGTGGTCCGCATGTCCGCGGCCAACTTCAAGGTCTGGGCGCCGCTGCCCAACGGCAAGCGCGCCGGTGTCGACGTGTTCGGGTCGTTCCACGTGGGCGAGAAGTTCCACCTCGCCGGCACGCTGCGCGGTCCGCTGCCCCGCGAGGCGATCGTGCCGTTCGGGACGATCGAGCTCGAGGGCGTGGAGTTCCCCGCCCCGCGCGACCTCGACGCCTACCTGGCCTACACCTACGGCCCCGGCTGGCGCGTGCCCGACCCCGCCTTCCACTTCGACCACCCGCCGGAGAACAAGCAGGTGATGTCCCAGTGGCTGCGGGGCAGCAGGACCCGGCTCTGGTACTGGCAGGAGTTCTACCAGTCCGCCCGGGTCCGCGACGTGCCGCGCACCCCGTCGCTGTTCGCGGGCTGGGTGGCGGGCCGCCTCGAGCCCGGCTCCCGCGTGGTGGAGCTCGGCTGCGGCAACGGCCGCGACTCGGTGTGGCTGGCCGAGCAGGGGTTCCGGGTCATCGCGACGGACTACTGCGGGGCGGCCCGCAAGATCACCACCGACCGGGCGAGCGAGGCCGGGGTGAAGGTCTCCGTGCGCGGCCTCAACCTCGAGTCGCCGTACAGCTATCTGAGCAAGGGCGCGAAGCTGTCGCACCAGGAGGGCGTGCGCCACGTCTACGCCCGGTTCATGATCGACGCGCTCGCCCCGGGCGCGCGCGACGGCCTGTGGCGCTACAGCTCGATGGTGTGCCGCTCGGGCGGACGCACGTTCCTGGAGTTCCGCACCGCGCGGAGCCGGCACGAGCCCACGTTCTTCGGTCCGCACGTGCGGACCCACGCCAAGGTCGACGTCATCGAGGCCGAGATCGCCGCCCACGGTGGCACCGTGGTCGACAAGGTCGTCGGCCGGGACCTTGCCCCGCTGGGCGAGGAGAACCCCTTCATCTGCCGCATGGAAGTGAGTTGGACATGAGCACACCCCTGGGCCGCGCGCTGGGTCGCCGGCGCGAGAGCGACGAGACGATCGCCCAGCTGCGGCGCGACGTCGACCAGCTCCAGGCGGCCGTCGAGGAGTCCCGGCGCCTCAACGAGCGGCTCTCCGACGTGCTCGACGTCGTCGTGGAGCTGCTGGTGCCCGCGGTGGACCGCGACGAGGAGCGCCTCGCCGAGGCGCTCAAGCGGCTCTAGGAGCCGCCGCCACCCGCCTTGCGGCGGTGCATCTTCGGCGCCCCGCCGACGACCTCGGACCCGTGCGCCTTCTCCTTGGCCGGCCGGTCCTTGGGTACGCCGCGATCGTTGGCCTGCTTGCGCTCCAGCGCCTCGCGCATCTGCGCCTTGAGGTCCTCGTTGCTGCTCGACTCAGCCATCACGTCTCCCGGTCCGCCTCGTTCGGTCCCTCCACCCTCGCACGCCGGCCATGTGGAGGCGAGCGGATTTCGCGGGCGGTGGTTGAGCCTGCGGTGGTCGAGCCTGTCGAAACCACCCCACGACGACGGCCGGGCACGAGGCGGGCCGACCGACTTTCCCCTTCCACAGCAGCCGATTCTCCGACCCGGAGTTGTCAGACCTCGCCCCTAGAGTGGCCTCATGGACACCACCACCGACCCCACCCCGGCCGAGGTGATCGACGGTGTCCGCGCCGCCCAGCAGCTGGAGCGCTCCGCCGCCCTCACCCAGCTCGAGCTGGCCCTGACCTGGGCCCGGCTGCACCCCTGCCCCACCGGAGCGATCCCGGCCCACTGGGGCGAGATCGACCTGCACGGCGAGGCCACCGTGCTCCTCGCCGGCCCCGGCGCCCCCACCGTCGCGGAGTTCGCCCCCGCCGACCTCGGCGCCGCCCTCGCGATCACCCTCGACGCCGCCCGCGAGCTGATCGGCGACGCCCTCGAGCTCGCCCACCGCCTCCCCCGCCTGTGGGCCCTGGTCCAAGAAGGCCGGGTCCCCGGCGTGGAAGGCCCGCCGCATCTCGCGTGAGACCCCCGACCTGTCCGTGGAGGCGGCCACCTTCGCCGACCGGCTCATCTGCGCCACCCCCGACAAGATCGCCCTGGTCGACGCCGCCCGACTGGTCCACGAGGCCCGGCTCCACTTCGACCCCGACCGCGCCGGCGACGAGGAGGAGAAGTCCCTGGCCCGCCGCGGGGTGTGGCTGCGCCGCGGCAAGACCCCCGCCACCACCGACGTCACCATGACCCTGGACACCCCCGACGCCGACCTGCTCGACCAGACCCTGCCCCGGGTCGCCGCCGACCTGCGCGACCTCGGCGACCCCGACCCCCTCGACGTCCGCCGCGCCCGCGCCGCCGGCATCCTCGCCGACCCCCAGTACGCCCTGGACCTCATGTCCGGCCGCGACACCGCATCCCCCACCCGCGGCACCGGCGCCCTCGACCTCTACGTCCACCTCACCCCCGCCGACCTCGCCGCCGACCTCGACGGAGCCACGGGTGCGGCGTCGATCGAGCGCCTCGGAGCCGCCACCACCGACCTGCTCACCGCCTGGCTGGCCCGGCACACCGCCGCCGGCGGCAAGCTCGCGCTCCGCCCCGTCCTCGACCTCGACGACGACGGGTGCGTCGACCAGCACGACCCACCCCCGGCGATGCGCGAACAAGTCCTGCTGCGCGACAGCCACTGCGTCTTCCCCGGCTGCCGCCGCGACTCCCGCGCCTGCGACCTCGACCACGTCGAGGAGTACCTCCCCCTCGACGAGGGCGGACCACCGGGCCAGACGAGACCGGACAACCTCGCACCGCTGTGCCGCACCCACCACCGCGTCAAGACCCACGGCCACTGGAGCTACAAACGCCTCGGCGACCGCACCTGGGTGTGGACCAGCCCCACAGGCCACCAGTACACCGTCACCCCCACCCCGCGCCTCGCCCCGCGCCCCGACCGTCCACCCACACGAAGAGCCTGACGCCCCGCACCCCGGCCACCAGTCCCGGCCGGGGACAAAGGCATGCCTCAACCCCGACCAGCTCGAGGACGGCAGTACACCGAGCCAGACCAGTCGGGCGGACCCCGCCAGTCACGAGTACCTCGCGTCACCAGCGACAACAAGGCGCACACGCGAGACGCAAGTTCTGCTACACGGCGAGGTCAGCCAACCTCTGACGTCATCGACGCAGTGAGCGGGGTGAACCACTCCGTCACCGAGCGGCACAGCCTGGTCTCGCCGGAAGCGGTGAGGGAACCGTCCGCCAACGCGTCTGACCACCCCTGGCGTCCGCGAGCCAGGGCCAGCAGCGTCGGGAGCGCGCACTGCACGTACACGTAGCGGCCGATGTCGAGCAGCGGGTCGACCAGACACCCGTACGGTTCGACGCGAGCCTGCAGCACCAGCCAGTAGCGCCGGTCGTGGTCGTACGGCCAGAACTCCACCACCACCGGTTCCGCCGGTAGATGCTCGGCGGACACCCGCTGGGCCAACCACCCGAGTACGACGTCGGGATCGCGCTCCAGCATGGACGGGTCCTCGGGAAGCCACGTCTCGGCCCATCCGCGCAGCTCGTAGAGCACGGGCATCAATCCGGCACCGACCGTGGTCAGGCGGTAGCCGGTGGCTCTCTCCCGAGCCACTACCCCCAGCGTCTCCAGCCGCCTGAGCCGCTCAGTGAGCACCGAACGGGAGATCCGGCCGGGCAGCGCACGCGCCAGCTCGTTGAAGCCCGAGGGTCCGAACACCCCCAGCTGGCGCACGATGAGCAGGCTCCATCGGTCGCCGAGGTGCTCGATGGCCTTGGTGAAGGAGCAGTAGCCGGGGAGCTCGCGCGCGCCCACCGTCCCAGCATCCCACCAGCGGTTCGAATGCAGAACTATGCGTCCTCGGTCGTCGGACGGATCGTGGGCTCATGGCCACCCTGCCCGACGCGGAGCCGGCACCGCGGCACACTCCCGCGATCGAAGATCTGTACGGCCGAATGCTGCGCGCGGCCCAGGCGCAGGGACGGTTCGTCTCGCGCCCGTCCGGACGCCGCATCCATGTGGTGGAGGTCGGTGACGGCACACCGGTCGTGCACCTGCACGGCACCAACACCTCCGCCCTCTCCCACCTGATGCTCCCGGGTCGGACGCCCGGCCTCCGTTCCTACTTGATCGACCGGCCCGGATGCGGCCTCAGCGACCCAGAGTCCTTCCGGCGAGCGGAGTTCCGCGACTTCGCCGTCGGCTTCGTCGGCGACGTGCTGGATGCCCTGAGCCTCGAGACCGCGCACCTCGTGGGCGCCTCGGGCGGCGGCATCTGGGCGATCTGGTACTCCCTCGCACACCCGGAGCGGGTCCGCGGCCTGGTCCTGCTCGGCTCCGTACCGACCCTGCCCGGTGGTCGCGTGCCTCTCCCGCTGCGGCTCACTTCGACACCCGTCATCGGCGACCTCCTGGTGCGCGCGGTGAGGCCCGGCCGCCGGATGATCCTCAGGATGATGGCCTCGATGGGCGAGGAGGAGACCATCGTGCGGCATCCCGACCTTCTCGAATCCCTGGTTGCAGGCGCCCGGGACCCGGTGGCGACGAAGGCCAACCTCGCGGAGCTGCGCGCGCTGATCTCCCCACGCGGCTTCCGAACCAGCATGCGGCTCAGGCGTGAGGATCTCCGCCGGTTGGCTGTGCCGACCCTCATGATCTGGGGTGAGCGCGATCCCGTCGTATCCCTGGCGCAAGCGCGCGCGGCCGCGGCCGAGATCCCGCTCGCCCGCCTCGAGACAGTTCCCGCCGGGCACGTGCCCCAGCTGGGTCACCCTGGTCGAGTGGCCTCACTGCTGCAGGACTTCGTCCTGGCGACCTGACGCCTCACCGCCGACACGAAGCCCCTCGCTCAGCCCTTGAGCTTGTAGTCCTTGAGCAGCGAGCGGCCGATGATCATCTTCTGGATCTCCGCGGTGCCCTCGCCGATGAGCAGGAAGGCGGCCTCGCGGTAGAGGCGCTCGATCTCGTACTCCTTGGAGTAGCCGTAGCCGCCGTGGATCCGGAAGGACTGCTCGACGACCTCGTTGCAGTACTCCGCAGCGAGGTACTTCGCCATGCCGGACTCGACGTCGTTGCGCTCGCCGCGGTCCTTCATGCGGGCCGCGCGGACCATCATCGAGTGGGCGGTCTCGACCTTGGTGGCCATCTCGGCGAGCTGGAAGAGGATCGCCTGGTGCTGAGCGATGGGCTTGCCGAAGGTCTCGCGCTGCTGGGCGTAGGAGATGCCGAGCTCGAAGGCGCGGTTGGCGACGCCGACGGCGCGGGCCGCGACGTTGACGCGGCCGACCTCGACGCCGTCCATCATCTGGTAGAAGCCCTTGCCGGTCTCGCCGCCGAGGACCTGGTCGGCCGAGACCTGGTGGTTCTCGAAGACCGCCTCGGTCGTGTCGACGCCCTTGTAGCCCATCTTGTCGATCTTGCCGGGGATCGTCAGGCCGGGCGCGGTCTCGCCGAAGCCGGGCTCCTTCTCCACCAGGAAGGTCGTCATGTTCTTGTAGACCGAGTCGGCGCCCTCGTCGGTCTTCACGAGTACGGCGACCAGGTTGGACGATCCGCCGTTGGTCAGCCACATCTTCTGGCCGGTGATCGAGAAGCTGTCACCGTCCCGGTTCGACGGCCTTGGTCTTGATGGCGGAGACGTCGGAGCCCAGGCCCGGCTCGGACATCGAGAACGACCCGCGGACCTCGCCGGTGGCCATCTTCGGCAGGTACTTCTGCTTCTGCTCGTCGGTGCCGTGCTGCATCAGCATGTAGGCCACGATGAAGTGGGTGTTGATCACGCCGGAGACGCTCATCCAGCCGCGGGCGATCTCCTCGACGGCCAGCGCGTAGGTGAGCAGCGACTCGCCGAGACCGCCGTACTCCTCGGGGATCATCAGCCCGAAGATGCCGAGCTCCTTGAGGCCCTCGACGATCTCGGTGGGGTACTCGTCCGCGTGCTCGAGCTCGGTGGCGACCGGAATGATCTTGGTGTCGACGAACTGCCGCACCGTCTTGATGATCTCTTCCTGGATGTCGGTGAGGCCTTCGGTCTCGCAGAGGCGACCCATGCTGTGCGTCCTATCGGGTGGGCGGTGAGGTGTCTGACAACGCTACCGGGGCAGTATCACGGGCCGGTGGCGGTGCCGCCATGACCAACCTCACGCACGAGGCGGACGACGTTCTCCCTTGCGCAGCAGCAGGCGGCCCAGCCACGGATAGCGCCCGACCAGGGAGAGCCGCGGCCCACGGTCCTGGAGCCTGCGGCTCGCCTCGACGTCCTGGCGCAGCGCCTCCAGCTCGCTGCGCAGCGCCTTGCGCTCGTGGCGCAGGTCGCGCACGTCGTACAGCATCCGGGCGACCAGCTCGACCGCCGCCTCGGCGACCTCGGAGTCGGTGACCGACTCCGGCACCCGCCGCTCGGGCAGCTGCGCGGGCACCAGCAGGGCATCGAGGTCGCCGATCACGTCGAAGCCCTGCTCGGCGATGTAGTCGACCGCGGAACGACCCCGCGCGCGGATCTCCTCGATCCGGTCGGGCTGGGGCCAGAACGGCTCGCCCTTGCGCGGCACCAGCCGCTCGTCGGCCAGGAAGCTGCGGATGTAGGTGCCGCGGTCGATCGCGGACCTGAACCCGTCGAGGTGGAAGTTGACCCGCCGCAGCGTCTCCGCCTCGACCACGCCCATCGACTCGTTGGGGAAGGTCTGGCTGAGGTCGACGGAGTCCGGGTCGACCCCGACCAGGCGGGCGAACCGGTCCCAGATCTCCCGACGGGGAGCGTCCTTCCCGGGCAGCGGGAGCACGTGCACGTGCTCGGGCGGGAAGGCCGGCGACCAGCGCTCCAGGACCCGGTGGATGTCCAGGGTCCGCCAGTTCCAGATCGAGGTGCTCTCGGCGGACTCGGTGCGGGCGTAGTCCGCCATCGGGGCGGTCTCGCGGTTCTTGATGCTCTCCTGCCAGCTCGCGGTGAACAGCCCCAACGGCTCGCGGCCGGTGACGACGAGGTGGACCTCGGCGGGCGCGAGGTCGGCGACGGCCCGCGCCGCCTGCTCGGCCGAGGCGGCGGCGAAGAACTCGTGGCTGACCAGCGCGTCGCCGGGCCACTCCGCGATGATCCCCCGCAGGCGGTCCCACGTCGTACGTCGCAGCTCGCTGGCCTTCTCGACCATCGGGTCCTCGCGGACGATCCGGCTGGCCCACAGGTGGGCCCGGCGCTCAGCCCCGGGCAGCCGCAGACCCTGCGCCTCGAGCGCCTCGCGGTTGTTCCACAGGATCGTCTGCAGGTAGGTGGTGGCCGTCTTGGGAAGGCCGATGTGCAGGAAGACGCGCGTGGCCATGCAGTCCGCTCACATCGCCCGGGAGTACTTCTCGACCGCCGCGGCGATCTTGTCCCGGTCCTGGGCGGCCACCGGGAGCAGCACCTGCTCGACGAGGTCGGTGAGCTCGGCCAGCCGGATGTTGAGCTGGCGGCACTCCTGCACCTCCGCCTCGAGGTCCTCGAGCCGCCCTTGAAGCCGGTCGATCCGGTCGCCGGCCACGGCGCGCGCCATCCGCTGGACCGCGCGGTCCCGCATGCCGTGCCAGCCCGACTGTCCCTGGTTCACCTTCGCCATTGCGCCACCACTCTCGCTACCTGTCGTTCCTGGCCGTCGGGGGTCTGGGTGCTGTGCACGATATCGGCCCCGGCCCGCTGCAGCGCCTGCGTGACGCCGGCGACCGGGAGCGGCTGCAGCCGGTCGTCGCCGCGTCGGCCGCGGCCCTGTCCGGTCGGGGCGGCGAGGAACTCCGCGTAGAGGCGGCCGCCCCCGGAGAGCGCCATCCGCGAGAACCGGAGGAACGCGTCGAGGCCGCGGCGGTCGGTGGCGTCGAGCAGGTGGCGCGCCATCACGGTGGGCGGACCGCCCCGGTGGGCGACGCTCGCGCCGGCGGCCATCACCGAGCGCAGCTCGTGCAGGTTGAACCACACCGACTCGTAGTCGAGCCGCTCCTCCTCCGCGGCCCGGCGGGCGGCGTTGTCCGCGCCGCGCGCGTGGTCCAGCGCCATGGCGGGGATCCCCTGGCGGGCGAACCACAGGGCGTCGCCGCCGCGGCCCGCACCGACGTCGACGAGCCGCTGCGGCCGGCCCTCGGACTCCATCACGAACCGGGCGAGGTCGCTCGGGGAGTCCTTCGGGAGCACGTCCCGCTTGCCGCTGTAGGCCCGGTCCCACTCCGCGCGGTGGGTGCGCAGGCCGCGGAACCAGCCGTTGAGACGCCGGGTCGTGGTCAGCGGCGTCTCGAAGTGGAAGGCGGGGTCGGGGACCTTCCAGCCGGGGCCGTAGGTCGCCTCGAGCAGCCGCTCGGGCACGGCGGGCACCGGGAAGGTCCGGCCGGCCAGCGTGCTCGTGGTGAGCGGGAAGATCCAGCGCTCGTCGTACGCCGTCCCGATCTCGCCCATCAGGTAGAGCCGGCCGTCCATCAGGAACCCGCCGAACACGTCGAGCCCCCAGTCGCTGCCGTCGGCGTCGACGACGGTGACCTTGAAGGCGGCGGCGCTGTAGCGGTCGATCAGGAACCCGCGTTCACCCAGCTCCCGCTGGAGCCGGAACGACTCCCGGATCACGTCGACGGGGTGGGTGCAGCGGCTGACGTAGCCGAGGTCGATGTCGCTGTCGTGGCCGATGAAGTCGCCCTCGCGCACCGCGCCCAGCAGCGTGCCGTAGGCGAGGAACGCCTCCACCCCGGCGTCGTGCAGGGCCCCGAGGACCCGCTCCATCGCGTCGAGCAGCGGCGCGACCTGCCCGGTGTCGCTGGTGTCGAAGGTCTTGGTCAGCCGGTTGGACTTGTCGATCCCCAGCTGGCGTCCCTGGGCGTCGACCACCGCGACCCGCTGGTCATCGACGCCGCCGAAGGTGACCTCCTCGTCGAGGAGGACGCGGCCAGAGACGTGCTCGACGACGCACAGGCGGGTGCGGCCGCGGAGGTGCTTGCGCAGCTGGGCCGGCCAGGCGGCGTGGCGGCCACCCTCGCCCCGTTCGGTGTCGCCCGGCTCGGTGTCGCGCAGCGTCCAGAACGACCAGATGCGCCGGTCGTCGAACAGGACGTCCAGGACGAGGTCGCCGTCGGGGACCAGGCGGATCCCCTCGTCGTCGACCCCGAGGACCCGCGCGTCCTGCCCGGCCACGCTCAGCTCACGAACTCGTTGGCCCGCGTCAGGTCCTCGTCGAAGTCCACCTCGACGATGTGGAACTTCGAGATGTCCAGCGCCTCCACGCGCAGGCCGTCCTTCTCGATCGCCAGCTCGATGCCGCGCTCGAAGTAGTCCTGGTCGCCGGCCTCGTCGAGCCGCTGCACCAGGGTGGCCTTGTCGTCGGCGGCGATGTAGTTGATGCCCACCGCCTCGCCGAGGCCGCCGACGACGCCCTTGGACAGCTCCTTGATGAAGCCGTCGTCGTCGAGGGTGTACTTGACCTCCTCCTCGGCCACCGACTCGGTGTTGACGCACACGAAGCTGCGCCCCGCCTCGATGTGCTCGCGGATGAGGGTGAGCACCTGCGGGTCGAAGACCACGTCGCCGTTGAGCCAGAGCACCCCGCCGGGCTGGGAGAGCCGCAGCGCCTTGAGCAGGCTCTTGGAGGTGTTCGTGGAGTCGTAGACCTCGTTGTAGACGAAGGAGATGTCCGGCATCGCCTCGATCACCAGGTCGAGCTTGAAGCCGACGACCGCGGTGACGAACACGTCCTCGCCGTAGGCGTCCTTCAGCGCGTTCACCGCCCGGCGCATGATGCTCTCCCCCGAGCGCAGGGGGGTGAGGGGCTTGGGGTGCGGCTTGCCGAGGCGGGTACCGAGCCCCGCAGCGAGAATCACGACCTGCTTGGTCACCGACGAACTCCTTGCGTGCGCTGCTGGGCTGAGGATCCTGCTGAGACTACAAGGCGGGAGCGTCACCACGAGGCAGCTCCCCGGTGCGGCGCGCCCCTGCGACTAGGGTTCGACGCGTGACCAGCACCCCACGAAGCCGTCCGCTTCGCCCGCGCCGGGCCGGAGCCGTGCGATGAGCACGGCTCCCACGCGCGTGTTCGCGGCCCGGCTCTCGGGGCTCCCGGTCTTCGACCCCCAGGGCGACCAGGTGGGCAAGGTCCGCGACGTGGTGGTGGTGCTGCGCTCCGACGTACGCCAGCCACGCGTGGTCGGGCTGGTCGTGGAGGTCTTCGGGCGGCGCCAGATCTTCGCGCCGATGACGCGGGTCACCAACATCGACGCCGGCCAGGTGATCACCACCGGGCTGCTCAACATGCGCCGCTTCGAGAAGCGCTCCACCGAGACGCTGGTGGTCGGCCAGATGCTCGACCGCAAGGTGCGCGTGCGCAGCTCCGGCGTGGAGGGCGTCGTCTTCGACGTCGCCATGGAGCAGGCCCGCACCCGCGACTGGGTGCTCTCCCGCGTCGCCCTGACCGAGGGCACCAAGGGCTCCAAGGGGTTCCGCCGCCGGCCGCAGACGCACGTCGTGGAGTGGGACGACGTGGAGGGACTGCAGGAGCGGCAGGTCAACCAGGGGGCCGACCACCTCGTGGCCTCCCTCGCCGACCTGCGCCCGGCCGACGCCGCCAACGTCATCCACGGGCTGCCGCGCGACCGCCGCACCCAGGTGGTGGCCGCGCTCGACGACGAGCGGCTGGCGCACGTGCTGGAGGAGCTCCCCGAGGAGGACCAGGTCGACATCCTCGAGCACCTCGACTCCGAACGCGCCGCCGACATCCTCGAGGAGATGTCGGCCGACGACGCCGCGGACCTGATCGCCGACCTGCCCCCGGAGACCGCCCAGACGCTGCTGGAGCTGATGGAGACCGAGGAGGCGGCCGAGGTGCGCCGACTCATGGTGTACGGCGAGGAGACCGCCGGCGGCATGATGACCCCGGAGCCGGTGATCCTGCCTCCGGACGCCACCGTGGCCGAGGCGCTGGCCCGCGTCCGCGCCGAGGAGCTCACCCCGTCGCTCGCCGCGCTGGTGCACGTGTGCCGCCCGCCGCTGGAGACGCCGACCGGGCGGCTCCTCGGGGTCGCCCACATCCAGCGGCTGCTGCGCGAGCCGCCCTCCACGCTGGTGGCCGGAGTCCTCGACACCGGCATCGACTTCCTGCGCCCCGAGGCGACCCTCGAGGACGTCGCGATGTTCCTGGCGACCTACAACCTCGTCGCCGCCCCGGTGGTCGACGAGGAGGGCCGCCTGCTCGGCACCGTCACCGTCGACGACCTGCTCGACCACCTGCTCCCCGAGGGTTGGCGCGACCGCAGGATCGGCCAGAGGTGAAGGACGTGGACCGGGGCGAGAGGGCCGAGAAGAAGGCCGAGAGGAAGCTCGAGCGGCGGATGGAGAACCGCACGCCCGAGGAGCGCAGCCGGATCGCCCGGCTGGACACCCCGCGCGAGCTGAGGCGCAGCCTCGTGCGCCGGCCCACGGTCCGCCAGGACGCGTTCGGGATCTTCGCCGAGCAGTTCGCCCGGTTCATGGGCACCGCCCGGTTCCTCGTCTTCATGACGCTGTTCGTGGCGATCTGGATCTTCTGGAACCTGCTCGCGCCGCAGGACCTGCGCTTCGACGACTACCCCTACATCTTCCTGACGCTGATGCTCAGCCTGCAGGCGTCGTACGCCGCGCCGCTGATCCTGCTCGCCCAGAACCGCCAGGAGGTGCGCGACCGGGTGATCAACGAGCAGGACCGCCAGGCCAACGCGCGCGCCCACGCCGACATGGAGTTCCTCGCCCGCGAGGTCGCCTCGCTGCGGATCGCGCTGGGCGAGGTGGCGACCCGCGACTTCCTGCGCTCGGAGCTGCGCAACCTGCTCGAGGAGCTCACCGAGTCCGGGGAGGACGACTCCCCGGACGAGGCGTCGTGACGCCACGTAGGCTGGGCGCATGACTTCCCCTGCGATCGACGCGATCAAGGCTGCGCTCGCCCGGGTCAACGACCCCGAGATCAAGCGACCCATCACCGACCTCGGCATGGTCGAGGACGTCTCGGTCGACGACACCGGCATGGTGACCGTGCGCGTGCTGCTGACCGTCGCCGGCTGCCCGCTGAAGGACACCATCACCCGCGACGTGACCCGCGAGGTCTCGACCGTCGCGGGCGTCACCGGTGTCGACGTGCAGCTCGGCGTGATGACCCCGGAGCAGCGCTCCGAGCTCCAGCAGCAGCTCAAGGGCGGCCAGGCCCAGCGCGAGATCCCCTTCGGCAAGCCCGACTCGCTGACCAAGGTCTACGCCATCGCCTCGGGCAAGGGCGGCGTCGGCAAGTCCTCGGTGACGGTCAACCTCGCGGTCTCGATGGCCCAGCAGGGCCTCAAGGTCGGCATCGTCGACGCCGACATCTACGGACACTCGGTGCCGGCGATGCTCGGCGTCGCCGACACCCGCCCCACCCAGGTCGAGGACCTGATCATGCCGGTGCCGACCCCGAGCGGCGTCTCGGTGATCAGCATCGGGATGCTCAAGCCGCGGCGCGACCAGGTCGTCGCCTGGCGCGGCCCGATGCTCGACCGCGCGCTGGTGCAGATGCTCGCCGACGTCTACTGGGGCGACCTCGACGTCCTCCTGCTCGACCTCCCGCCCGGCACCGGCGACGTCGCCATCTCGCTGGGCCAGCACCTCCCCAGCGCCGAGGTGATCGTGGTGACCACCCCGCAGGAGGCGGCGACCGAGGTCGCCGAGCGCGCCGGCACGATGGCCTCGATGATGCACCAGCGCGTCATCGGCGTGATCGAGAACATGTCCTACCTGCCCTGCCCGCACTGCACGACCGAGGGCAAGGACCACCGGCTGGAGATCTTCGGCAGCGGCGGCGGCGCCCGCGTGGCGGCCACGCTCGGCAGCCGCTTCGGCTACGACGTGCCCGTGCTCGGCGAGATCCCCCTCGACGTGAGCCTGCGCGAGGGCGGCGACGTCGGCAAGCCGATCGTGGAGGCCGACCCCACCGCCCCCGGCGCGACGGTGCTCGCCGACGTGGCCCGCGGCCTCTCCGGCCGCGGTCGCGGGCTGGCCGGCATGCAGCTCGGCCTGAGTCCCACAGCGAAGGGCTGACCTGGGGTGTTCGGGATCGGGCTTCCGGAGCTGATGGTCATCGGCATCGTCGCCGTGATCGTCTTCGGTCCCGACCGCCTTCCGGAGTTCGCCCGTCAGGCGGGGCGGTTCGTGCGCCAGGTCCGCAACCTCGCCCAGAGCGCCCAGACCCAGCTGCGCGAGGAGCTCGGCCCGGAGTACGCCGACCTCAAGCTCACCGACCTCGACCCGCGCCAGGCCATCCGCAAGCACATCCTCGAGGCGATGGAGGAGGACGACCTCCGCGAAGAGGAGCTCGCGACCTCCGACGTGCTCGGCGCCGACGAGCGGCCGCCGTACGACTCCGAGGCGACCTGAGGATCAGCCGGTCTTGGCCTCGAGGCCGACCTGGACCTCGAAGGTGCGCTTGCCGCGCTCGACGGTGAGGGTCACCTTCTCCCCCGGCTGGTGGGACCTGATCGCGACGACCAGGTCGATCGACCCGGTCACCGGCTCGCCGTCGACCTCGCGGATCACGTCGCCGACCTCGAGGTCGGCGTCGGCGGCGGGCATCCCGGGCTCGACCGTCTCGACCCGCGCGCCGTCCAGCGACTCGGTGCCGCGGACGTTGGCGCCGATGATCGGGTACTGCGCCTTGCCGGTGCGCAGGATCTGGGTGGTGGTGACCTGGACCTGCTCGATCGGGATCGCGAACCCGACCCCGATGTTGCCGCCCTGGTCGCCGGCGAACTGCGAGCCGAGCGAGGCGATCGCGGAGTTCACCCCGACGACCTGGCCCTGCAGGTTGACCAGCGGCCCACCGGAGTTGCCCGGGTTGATCGCGGCGTCGGTCTGCACGGCGTTGATGTAGGAGTTGTCGTTCTCGCTCTCGCCGGTGGTGACCGGACGGTTGAGCGCGCTGACGATGCCCGAGGTGACCGTGGCCGACAGGCCCAGCGGCGAGCCGATCGCCACGACGGTCTCACCGACCCGCATCTGGTCGGCGGAGCCGACGGCGGCCGGCGCGAGCTTCTTGGCGTGCTCGGACTTCAGCACGGCGATGTCGTAGACGGTGCTGCGCCCGACCACCGTGGCCTTGGCGTGCTTGCCGTCCTGGTCGATGATCTCGATCGGCCCGTTCTTCTCGTCGGCCTCGGCCACCACGTGGTTGTTGGTGATCACGTGCCCCGCGCGGTCGATCACGAAGCCGGACCCGGTGGCGCCCTGGTCGCGGCCGTCGTACTCCGCGACGATCTGGACGGTGCTCGGCAGCACCTTCTCGGCGACCGCGGCGATGCTGTTGTTGTCGACCGCGAGCGGGGGCGCCTCGCGGCGCTCCACCTTGAGCACCCCCCCGGGCCGCTGCCGCCGTTGCGGGCGACCAGCGCGCCCGCCAGCGCTCCGCCGGTCAGGCCGAGCACGAGGGCGAGGGCGGCCACGGCCGGCCAGACCCAGCCGGGCAGCGCGGGACGCTGCGGCCGGGAGCCAGGCCCGGGGACGGGGCCGCGCGGAGGGCCGGGCGGCATGCCGGGTGGCGGGCCCTGGGGCATGCCGGGCTGCGGACCCTGTGGCGGACCTTGGGGCGGGCCTTGGGCGGACCTTGGGGCGGGCCTGGGTCGGACCTGGACGGGCGGCTGGCCGGGCCAGGCGCCGGGAGGAGGGTGCGGGGCCGAGGGACCCACGGGCCGGTGGGGCAGAGGCCGCGTCGGCTCGTAGGGGTCCTGGTTGCTCACGGGACCTATCTTGACCTACGCACCAACACGGGGTTGCCGTTCATCTCAGCTCCCGTCGCCGAACCGACGGGTCCGCGGGGCTGATCGCCGCGGATCATCGCCGGCGAGGGGCGCGTCGGGGCGTCGCGGCCGGCGGGGCCACCGGTCACCGCGAGCAGTCCCAGCACGCAGGCGCCGACCGCGCCACCGCCCACGGCGACGACGACCGCGCGCCGGCGGCGCGACTGCCTCTCGATCTGCTCGACGCGCGTCCACGCGTCGACGGCGTACAGCGAGCCCATCAGGTGGGCCGGCGGGGCCACGCCTCCGGGCGAGGACAGCGAGCCGACCTGGCGCTTCACCCAGCCCTCGTGCTCGACCAGGCGACGACACCCGGGACAGGACAGGACGTGCGACCAGGCGCGCTCCTCCTCGGCAGCGGACAGCTGGCCGTCGACGAGTGCCGAGGCCTTGGTGCCGATGTGTCCGCTGAGGGAGAGCATCACCCCACCTGTCCGGCGATCCTGGGTCCGGTGACGAGCGGTCCGGCGAACCGGGTGCGGCCGGCCCGCGGGGCGCGGTGGGACAGCGCCGAGCGCAGCTGGGCCCGGCCGCGGTGGATGCGGGAGCGCACGGTGCCGAGCTTGAGGCCCAGCACGTCGGCGATCTCCTCATAGCTCAGGCCCTCGACGTCGCAGAGCACCACCGCCGCGCGGAAGTCGGGGGCGAGCGAGGCCAGCGCCATCTCGATGTCGGCGTCGAAGGTCTGGTCGAGCTGCGCCGCGTCGGGGGTCGGCAGCTTGCTCGGCAGGCGTACGGCGGCCTCGTCGCTGAGCGCGTCGAAGCGGATCCGCTGCTTGCGACGGGCCTGGTCGAGGAAGAGGTTGGTGGTGATCCGGTGCAGCCAGCCGGCCATCGTGCCCGGGGTGTAGGTGTGCAGCGAGCGGAAGACGCGCACGAACACCTCCTGGGTGAGGTCCTCGGCGTCGTGCGGGTTGCCGGTGAGCCGGTAGGCCAGGCGATAGACCCGGCCGGAGTGCTCGGCGACGATCTCGTCCCAGCTGGGGGGCTGGACCGGAGTCTCGGGGGAAGGGTTCACCATGGCCTCACGCTAGGGACGTTCCCTGAGACGGGGCTGAGGACTCCCAGCGACGAACCCAAGGTTTGCTCTCCTCCCCCGCAACGAGCCGGGGCGCAGCGTTGTTCCCCGCGGTGGAGGGTAGGGTCCGACGCACACGCACCGCACCGAGGAGAGCCGTCATCGTCACGCCAATGAAGCCCGCGAGCTGGACCTACGCCGAGGAGTTCGTCGCCGAGGACGAGGTGCTGGCCAACGCCCGCGCGCGCGCCGAGGAGGTCGGCGTCGTCCCGATCGGCTCGGGGGTCGGCGCGGCCCTGCAGTTCCTGGCCTCGGTGCTGGAGGCGCGGGCCGTCGTGGAGCTCGGGACCGGCACCGGCGTGTCCGGCCTGTGGCTGCTGCGCGGCATGCGCCCCGACGGCGTGCTGACCACGGTGGACACCCAGGCCGAGCACCAGCGGCTCGCCAAGCAGGGCTTCACCGAGGCCGGCATCGCCTCCCAGCGCGTCCGGCTGATCCCCGGCGCCGCCCTCGACGTCATCCCGCGGCTGACCGACGGCCACTACGACCTGGTCTTCTGCGACGGCGACAAGCACGAGTACTCCGACTACCTCACCGAGGCGATGCGGCTCCTGCGTCCCGGCGGCGTGGTGGCCTTCGACAACGCCCTGTGGCACGACCGGGTCGCCGACCCCGCCCAGCGCGACGGCGAGACCGTGGCGATCCGCGAGCTCGGCCGGATCGTGCGCGAGCACGAGTCGCTGGTGCCGGCGCTGCTGCCGGTCGGCGACGGCCTGCTGGTCGCCAAGAAGGTCTGGACCCCGGAGGCCTGAGCGGGTCCTGAACCGGCCCTGCCCCCGGGTCCCGGGTCAGCCGTCGTAGGCCGGCACCGAGACGAACCCCGCGGGTCCGCCCGCGACCGCGACGACCGAGCACTCCTCGACGAGCACCGGTCCGGACCCGACGATCCGGGAGACCGGCGAGGTGTCCGCGCCGGCGGTGAACGTCTCCTGGAAGCCGGCTCGGACGGCGTCGTCGGTGAAGACGTAGCAGCCCTCGAACCACTCCCCCGAGCGCATCCGCCAGGTCTTGAAGCGCAGGCCCTCGAGCGCCTCGAAGCGGGCGTGGGAGCTCTCGGCGACGTACTCACGCAGCTGCGCCTCGACGCCGGCAGGGGCCCCGGCCAGCGACCACCGCACGGTCAGCGCCGAGCGCGCGACGTCGCTCACGGCTTGCGCACCCCGGCCAGCGGCTCGGGCTGGCCGAGCCAGTCGAGCAGGAGCCGGGCCCCGAAGCCGGTGGGGCCCTCGGTCCACTCGAACCGGTCCTTGGGCGCGTCGCCGGTGGAGGCGATGTCGAGGTGGGCCCAGGGCAGGCCGCCGACGAAGTGCTGGAGGAACAGCGCCGCCGTGATCGCGGGTGGTCCGCCGGGCGCGTTGTCGGCGTCGGCGATCTTCGAGGACAGCTTCGACTCGTACTCGCTCGACAGCGGCATCCGCCACACCGGCTCACCCGACCGGCTGCCCGAGGTGGTCAGGAGGGTGGCCAGGGCGTCGTCGTTGGCGAACAGGCCACCGGTGTGCTGGCCCAGCGCCACCTTGATGCCACCGGTGAGGGTGGCGATGTCCACGATCGCGTCGGGCTCGAGCTCGTCGACGGCGTAGGCCATCCCGTCGGCCAGCACCAGCCGGCCCTCGGCGTCGGTGTTGGTGACCTCGGTGGTGCGACCGCCGTACTGCGTGATCACGTCGCCCGGCCGCATCGACCGCGCGCCGACGGCGTTCTCGGCCAGCGGCAGCAGGCCGGTCACCCGCACGGGGCACTCCATCGCCGGCAGCGCCGCCATCACGGCGGCAACCACGGCGGCGCCGGTCATGTCGCGCTTCATCGTCACCATGGACTGGCCGGGCTTGAGCGAGAGGCCGCCGCTGTCGAAGGTGATGCCCTTGCCGACGAGGACGACGTGGCGCGGCTTGCGGCCGCCGCGGGCCGAGCGCGAGGGCTTGTACTCCAGCTGGACGAACCGGGGCGGCGCCGCCGCGGCCTGGCCGACGCCGACCACGCCGCCGAAGCCACGCTCGGCGAGCTGCTTCTCGTCGAGCACCGTGGTCTTCAGGCCGGCGGCCTTCGCCGCGGTCACGGCCTGCTCGGCCAGCCAGGCGGGCGTCTTGATGTTGGAGGGGACGCTCGCGAGCAGGCGCGCCTGCCAACCGGCGCCGGCGGCGGCCACGGCGCGCCCGAGGCGGGCGCTGCGGTCGCGGTCGTCCTTGGTCAGGCACAGCGCGACCCTGCCGACGGGACGGTCCCGGGGCCCGTCGCGGTGCAGTGAGAAGCCGAAGGACCCGAGCGTGGCGCCCTCGACGAACGCCGCCATCCCGTCGTCGTCGGCGACGGCGGACACCGAGGAGGCGACCGCCTCGGCGTTCGTCGTACGCCGCGCCAGCGTGGCGCCTGCGCGACGGAGATCGACGACGCTCGCCTCTCCCACACCGACCATCAGCACCCGCGCGAGCGCGGAGTTGGGCAGGTCGGCGCTCTGCACGACCGGGAGCTCGGTGACCTCGCCGGTCTTGCCGGTGGCCTCTGCGGCCACGAGCACCTCGAGCAGGTCGACGCCGAGGTCCTCGGCCAGCTCGACCGCACCGGGGCCGAGCTCGGGACCGTCCTCGCCCGCAAGCACGGGGAGGGCGACGACGCCCACGCCGGTCAGACGGGACGGTGCGAGGTCACTGAACGCGAACTGGGGCGGGGACACCTGGGGTGGGAGCGACACGCCCCGACCCTAACCGAACCAAAGCGACGGCCCCCGAGGGTCCCGTGCGGGACCCTCGGGGGCCGTCGTGAGCAGGGGGTCGGCTCAGCCGACCACGTCCTTGAGCGCGTCGCCCAGGGCGGTCGCCTCGTCCTTGTTGAGCTCCACCACGAGCCGGCCACCGCCTTCGAGGGGAACCCTCATCACGATGCCGCGACCCTCCTTGGTGACCTCGAGCGGGCCGTCACCCGTCCGCGGCTTCATCGCCGCCATGTGCACACCTCTTCCCTGTGTCGATCGTGCGCAGGACGCGCCCAACTGGGGCCATTATTCCCCATGCGCCACGCTGCCACCGCCACCGACCGGTTCCATGGGGCAGACTCGACCCGGACCCGACACCGAGGAGCAGCATGACCGAGCCCGTCCGCTACGACGTCCACGACGGCGTCGCGACGATCACCCTGAACCGCCCGGACGCCATGAACGGTCTCGACGTGGCCACCAAGGAGGCGCTGCTCGGCGCGGTCCGGGCCGCGGAGGGTGACGCCGACGTGCGGTGCGTCGTGCTGACCGGCAGCGGCCGTGCGTTCTGCGTGGGCCAGGACCTCAAGGAGCACATCTCGATCCTGCAGGGCTCCGACGCAGAGTCGCTGTTCCGCACCGTCGAGGAGCACTACAACCCGATCGTGACCGCGCTGGCCACCATGCCCAAGCCGGTCGTGGCGGCCGTCAACGGCGTGGCCGCCGGGGCCGGGGCGAGCATGGCCTTCGCCTGCGACTTCCGCGTGCTGACCCGGGAGGCGGGCTTCAACCTCGCGTTCACCGGGGTGGCGCTCTCGTGCGACACCGGGGCCTCCTGGACGCTCCCCCGCCTGGTCGGGCGGGCCCGGGCGATGGAGCTGCTGTACTTCCCGCGCACGATCGGCTCGGCAGAGGCGCTCGAGCTCGGCCTGGCGACCCGGGTCGTCGAGGCCGAGGACTTCGACGCGGAGGTGGCCACCCTTGCCCGCCGGCTGGCCGAGGGCCCGACGGTCTCCTACGGGGCGATCCGTCGCTCGGTGGAGTTCTCGGCCGGGCACGGGTTCGCCGAGTCGCTGGAGTTCGAGTCCTCGATGATGACGCTGACCGGCCAGACCGAGGACCACCGCAACGCGGTCGAGGCGTTCGTGGGCAAGCAGAAGCCGAGGTTCAGCGGGCGCTGACCGGGCCCTTCGGAGGGCGCCTCAGAGGGCGCCGGTGACGAAGAACGCGGTCCACACGATCGCGCCGACCAGCGCGCCGACGTGGGCCACCAGCGACAGCCACGGCCCCTCGGTCCAGGTGTCGTCCACGCTGTCGGAGGCATGCCGGCCCTTGCTCGGCATCCACCGCATCAGGATCAGCAGGCCGATGACCGTGGTGATCCACCACAGCAGCAGCCCGAGGAAGCCGACCACCCAGCCGGCGTCGAGGAACAGGTAGGCGCCCCACACCAGGATCGCCAGGGACCCCACCACCGTGTGCGCGTCGACGACCGCACGCGGGATGTCGAGGCGGCCCGACGTGCGCTGCTCACCGGAGGCGAGCCGCAGCCTCGTCAGGACGACCAGCACGACCGCCAGGACGAGCAGGATCGTGGAGACGACGAAGGGCACCGCGTCATTGTGCCGCACCCGGATCGTCGTCGGAGGTCTGTTCCGGGAGACGGTCGGTGGAGGTGTCTGCGCTGGTTTCTGGGCTGGTTTCTGGGCCGGTTTCTGGGCCGGTCTCCGCACGCGCGTCGAGCTCGCCGGCCAGCCGCTCGAGCAGGGCGTCGACCTCGCTCGCGCGGTAGCCGCGCAGGACCGTGTTGAAGCGCAGCCCGCGCAGGTCCTCACCGGTGACGGGTCGGTCCGCGGGCAGGCGCACGTCGGCGCGGTCGTCGTACGCCGTGCCGAGCGGAGCCCCGTGACCGGCGGCCACGACGGCGATGGCCCCCATGGCGAGCACGACCAGGACGGCGAAGAACCACGTCATCGCGGGGCGGCTCCGGCGACGAGCAGCTCGACCGCCTCCTCGACGTCGTCGGTCACGCAGATCATGTCGACGTCGGCCTGCGAGATCTTGCCCTGCTCGGCGACGGTGTCGCGCAGCCAGTCGACGAGGCCCGACCAGTAGTCCGTGCCGATCAGCACGATCGGGAAGTGGGTGACCTTCTGCGTCTGCCGCAGGGTGAGCGCCTCGAACAGCTCGTCGAGCGTGCCGAGGCCGCCGGGCAGGGACGCGAAGCCGACGGCGTACTTGACGAACATGGTCTTGCGCACGAAGAAGTAGCGGAAGTTGACCCCGACGTCGACCCACTCGTTCAGGCCGGCCTCGAAGGGCAGCTCGATGCCGAGACCGACGCTGGTGCCGCCGGCCTGCGAGGCGCCCTTGTTGGCGGCCTCCATCGCGCCGGGGCCGCCGCCGGTGATCACCGCGAAGCCGGCCTCCACGAGCCGGCGTCCGAGGTCCTCGGCGGCGGCGTACTCACGCGTGCCGACGGGCGTGCGCGCCGACCCGAAGACCGTGATCGCCGGACCGAGCTCGGCGAGCGCGCCGAACCCCTCGACGAACTCCGACTGGATCCGCAGGACCCGCCACGGGTCGGTGTGCACCCAGTCGGAGGCGCCGCGGCTGTCGAGCAGTCGCTGGTCGGTGGTCACGGCGTCGATCTTCTCCCCGCGGTAGAGCGTCGGTCCGCGGCGCTGCTCGCGGGGGTGGCGCGGCTGGGTCATCGCTCCCCCAGCCAGGCCCGCAGCGTCCGCTCGCAGTCGTGCAGCTCCTCGATGGGGACGAACTCCTCCTGCTTGTGCGCCAGCATCGGGTCGCCGGGGCCGTAGTTGACGGCGGGTACGCCGAGGCCGGTGAACCGGGCGACGTCGGTCCAGCCGAACTTGGGGTTGACCGTTCCGCCGACGGCCTCGACGAACGCCCGGGCCGCGGGCACGCCGAGCCCCGGCAGCGCGCCCGGCGCGGAGTCGGTGACCTCGACCTCGAAGCCGTCGAAGACCTCGCGGACGAAGACCAGCGCGTCGGCCTCGGAGCGGTCCGGGGCGAACCGGAAGTTCACGGTCACGATGCACTCGTCGGGCAGCACGTTGGTGGCCACGCCCCCGCTGATCGTCACGGCGTTGAGGCCCTCGTGGTACTCCAGCCCGTCGATGACCGGCTTGCGTGCGTCGTACTCGTTGAGGCGGCGCAGGATCTCGCCCGCCTTGTGGACCGCGTTGACGCCGCGCCAGGACCGCGCCGAGTGGGCGCGCTCGCCGCGTGCGGTCACCTCGACGCGCAGCGTGCCCTGGCAGCCGGCCTCGACGACGGCGTTGCTCGGCTCCATCAGGATCGCGAAGTCGGCCTCGAGGAGGTCCGGGCGCTGGGTGGCGATGTGGCCGAGGCCGTTGTGGATCTCCTCGATCTCCTCGCACTCGTAGAAGGCGAAGGTGATGTCCCGGTTGGGCTCGCGCAGCTCCTGGGCGAGACGGAGCGCCACCGCGACCCCGCCCTTCATGTCGCAGGTGCCGAGTCCGTGCAGCCGGTCGCCGTCGTTGCGGACCGGCAGGTTGCGGTTGAGCGGCACGGTGTCGATGTGGCCCGCGATGACGACGCGCTCGTCTCGGCCGAGGTCGGTGCGCGCCACCAGCGAGTTGCCGATCCGCGTGACGGCGAGGTGCTCGAGCCCCTCGAGCGCGGCCTCGATCTCGTCCGCGAGCGCCTTCTCCTCCCCGCTGACCGACTCGATGTCGACGATGGTCTCGGTCAGGGCGACGACGTCGGAAGTCAGGTCGAGTGGCATGCCGGTCATCTTGTCAGGTGGCCCGTACGCCGCCTCCGCGGCGGTGCGCGCCGTGGTTGAGCCTGTCGAAACCACCACCACGCCGCTCTCCTCATGATGGCGGCGATTCCCAGCCACCAGGTGACGAGGAATCGCCGCTGTCCTCCACGACGCCCGACCGGCGGGCGAGGCCTACCTCCGCGCCGCCGCCAGCCTTCCCTTGAGGAGGGCCTTCGCCGGGTGGGGGCTGGGGCCGATGACGGCCAGGCAGACCTCCATCACCTCGGTGTCGTAGGGCGCGAGCTCGGTGTAGCGGGCCACGGCCTGGGGCTGGGGGTCGGCCAGGAGGGCCTCGCGCATCGCGACGGCGACGTAGTCGGCGAGCTCGACCAGTGCCGGGGACTCCGTGCCGGGCAGCAGGTCGCCGCCGTACGCCGCCACCGCCGCGCGGACGTACCCGCTGCGCAGCAGGCGGAGGACCTCGTTGACGTCGACGCGCACCGGCATCATCAGCCGGTAGGGGCGCGAGGCGAGCTGTCCCTCCAGTGCGCTGCGCAGGTGGGAGACCTCGGCCTTGAGGGTGGAGAACGTGATCGCGTGGTCGCCGTACAGCTGGGCGTGCAGCTGCTCGAGCGAGAGCCCGCTCGGGTTCAGGGCGAGCAGGGCCAGGATCTCGGTCTGGCGCCGGTTGAGCAGCAGCCGGCGGCCGTCGAGGTGGGCCTCGGCCGCGCCGAGGAGCGTCAGGTCGAGTCCGGGCAGCGACGGGCCGCGGGCCGAGGCGTCGAGGGCAGGGTGCTGGTGGGAGGCCGGCATCGCGGTCTCGATCAGGCGCGCCATCACCCGGGCGGTGGCCAGGCCGATCGGGTGGGTGCGGTCCCACGTCGTCGACAGGTCGATGACGCCGAGCTCCTCACCCGACACGGGGTCGTGCACCGGCGCCGCCCAGCACACCCAGTTGTGCACGATCGGGGCGTAGTGCTCCGCGCTGAACACCATCGACGGCGCGTCGTTGCGGTTGGCGAGGTCGAGCGCGTTGGTGCCGACGCTCGTGTCGTCCCACCGGCCGCCGACCACGAAGTTCACGGTCTCGGCCTTGCGGCGCATGACGCGGCCGCCGTACGTCCACAGGATCCGGGTCTGCGCGTCGGTCACGGCGACGACGAGGTCGCCGTCCTCGGCCGTACGCCGCAGCTCCGACTCCACCCGCTCCACGGCCACCTGGAGCGGGGACCCGTTCCAGAACGACGCGGTGTCGGACTCGTCGGCCAGCGGGGCCTCGGTGACGTCGATCCCCACCGTGGGGGCCGACCGCTCCCACGAGCGAAGGATCTCCGGACGCACCAGGCCCTCCGCGCCGTCGCCCCGCTCGACGAACGTCGTCCAGGCGCGCACGGCATCGACCCGACGGCTGTGCAGCTCGCTGTTCGACGCGGTCATGGAGGGCTCCCTGGGCAACTGCGGACACGGTAGCCCGACCCCCCAGACGGCGACAGGGACCGGTCCGGACCAGCGCTCAGCCGCGCAGCTGGCGGCGCAGGAACCGCACCGTGCGCTCCATCGACAGCGTCCACTGCGGACCGAACGCGTGCTGCTCGCCGCGGTAGACCTCGAGACGCGAGTCCACGCCCGCACGGCGCAGCAGCCTCTGGGTGGTGCGCGACCACGCGATCGGACAGGAGTCGTCCAGGGTGCCGTGGTGGATCAGCACGGGCTCGGTGATCCGGTCGAAGTAGGTGCGCGCCGACAGGCCGCGGTAGAACGCCGGGTCCTGCGCCGGGGTGCCGTGGCGGCGGTACGTCGCAGCGGCGGCCTCGGGCCGTTCGGCCACCGTCCAGCGGCGGAAGTTGTCGAGGAAGGAGGAGCTCACCGGGGCGTAGAGGACGGCCGCCCGCACCAGCCCCGGCTGTGTCACGAGCGCGTTCAGGGTGACGCCGCCGCCCATCGAACGGCCCAGCATCGCGATCCGGTCGCGGTCGACGTACGCCTCCTTCCTCACCGCCCGCACCGCGCTGATCGTGTCGCGGGTGTAGCCGAGCCGGGTCTCGCGGCTGCGCTCCGAGGCCGGGTCGGAGCCGGCGTGACCCCGGTAGTCGGTGTGCAGCACCACGAAGCCGGCGCGGGCCAGGTAGTCCTGCTCGCGCATCAGCCCCTGCCCGGTGACGTAGACCGACGGCTCGATGTAGCCGTGGTTGAGCACCACCGCCGGGAACGGCCCCCGTCCGCGCGGGCGCAGCAGCACGCCGGACACGGTGACCGATCCGCTGCGGTAGGTGACCTCGTGCCGGGTGTAGGCCTCGTTGGCCAGCACCAGCCGCTGACGACGAAGCCGGGAGCCCGGGATCTCCTCGCGCATCAGCGCGGCCAGCGAGACCGGGTCGCCGACGGGCGGGAGCGCATCGGACGCGGGCGTGCCCGACGGCGCCTCCGCCGGCCCCTCCGACGACGGCCCCTCCGACGATCGGGGCGGCGTCGACTCGGCCGACCGGGAAGGGGCGGGCTCCTGCGCGGTCTCGGAGGTGGACTCCCCGGCGCAGGCGGTCAGCACCAGCAGCACGGCGCACGCTTGCGTCGTACGCCGGACCCGGGTGCCGATCGAGACGGAGTCCCCCACCGCTCCATGGTGGAGCACGAGGGCAAGCGCCCCGTCAGAGGAATCAGTCCACGACCGTCTGGTTGGTCTCGTCCTCGCCCTGCTCCTCGTCGATCCGGCGCTTGATCCGGCCCAGGCCCGGCACCTTGGCGAGCATGTCGTTGAGCTCGCGGGAGACCGCCAGCAGGTCGTGCAGGTCGGGCGCGACCGTGCCCAACGACCCCATGATCGGCAGGATGTCGTCCTCCAGCCGCTGGGTCAGCTCGGGCAGGTGGTCGACCATCGTGACCAGCGCGGCCACCTCGTCGGGGTCGGTGGTGTCCGCGATCCGCTCGATGGTGGGCTGCAGCTTCGTCAGCGGGGGCTCCATCCCGTCCAGCAGCGGGGTCAGCCGGTTCACGTTGGTCTCCGCGTGGTCGACCACGCCGTCGACCCGCGCCACCACGGCGGCCGCGTCGCCGGTGACCGCGTCCACCCGGTCGAGCGTGCCCTCGATCCGGTCCACGACCTGCTCCACCCGGTCGAGCAGCGTCACCAGGCGCGGGACCAGCCCGAGCAGGGTCTCGACCTGGTCGGCTCCGCGCTCGAGCAGGCCGAGCACGTCACGGGGTCCCGGCACCGGCAGTCGCATGGGCCCTTTCTACCCGTCGGACACCAGCAGGTGACAAGGTGAGCGCATGGCGTCGGGCCACCACCGCTTCGAGACCTTCGTCCGGGCCGCGCCCGAGCGGGTGTTCGCGGCCATCACCGATCCGGAGGCCACCCGCCGGCACCAGCACGGCAGCGGCTTCCCCGGCACCGCCTTCGACGAGCCACCGGCGCAAGGTGCGCCCTTCCACGTCACGGCCCCGGACGGCTCGACCGCGGCCTCCGGCACCGTCGTGCGGTCGGAGCCACCACGTCGTCTCGCGCACACCTGGCACGCGGCGTACGACGAGAGCCTCGCCACGGAGCCGGACAGTCTCGTCGAGTGGAGGGTCGACGACGCGGGCGCGGGCCTGTCCAGGGTGGTCCTGGTGCACACCCAGCTGGCGCAGAGCCCCCGCACCTGGGCCGCGGTGGAGCACGCGTGGCCGTGGTTCCTCGCCAGCACCAAGAGCCTGGTCGAGAGCGGGCGCGCCCTGCCGCCGGTGACGGGCATCGACACCGCCGAGACGACCTCCGACCCGGTCGGCGAGTGGCACCGACTGCAGGCGGTGGAGGCCAACAATTCGACCTGGGAGCTGATCGAGAGGACCGGCCGGGACGCCGAGGACGACGAGGAGATGCTCCGCCGCGCCTACGCCTCGACCTACCACTGGACCCGGGCCGCTCGTCGGGGTCCCGCGAACACGGCCCGCGGGGACTGGCTGCTGTCGCGGGTGCACCTGCTCCTCGGACGTCCCGAGCTGGCCCTCCACCACGCCGAGCGGTGCCTGGCCACCTGTCGGGGACACGGCCTCGAGGACTTCGACCTCGCCTACGGGCACGAGGCGAGGGGACGTGCGCTCCTGGCGCTCGGACGCGACCCGGAGGCGGCCCGCGAGTGGGAGCTGGCCCGCGCCGTGCCGGTCAGCGATCCCGAGGACCGCGCAGCCCTGGCAGCGGACCTCGCGGCGGTCGATGCGCAGGACACCCCGGACAGCCCGGGAGCACCTGCCCAGGACTAGGTCCTGCGCGGCTCGCCGCGGTAGGTGCCGAACGACCACTGGTTGCCCTCGGGGTCGCGCAGGCCGACCTCGAGCGAGCCGTAGTCGGTCTCGCCGGGCTCGCGCGTGATCGTCGCCCCGGCGGCGACGGCGCGCTCGCGCACGGCGCGCGGGTCGGCCGTGACGACGTAGAAGCCGGCCGTCCCCGGCTCGAGGGTCCACCCCTCGGGCTTGTGGCTGCCGAACATCACCCCGCCGCCCTCGGGCCAGTCGAGCTGCGCGTGGTGCACCACCGAGGGGTCGCCCTCGTCGGCGTACACCGCGGTCGCCTCGAAGCCGAGCGCGACCAGGAAGTCGATCATCGCCCCGGCGTCGCGGGCCTGGAAGGTGCCCCACACGGTGGAAGGAGGTGCCTGGACCTCCGCTGTCTGCGTGCTCGTCTCCTCAGTCATGCGCCCATCGTGGACCGGGACGCCGGGGCCTGTCTTGGACGAATCGGCGGACCGTCCGGTCACCGGACCGGCGTAGGCTCCGGCCATGCGCGGTTGGCCGGACCATGCCTGACTCCCAGGCCGTGGCCGTGCTGCGCCGCAACCGCGAGCGCGGCTACACGGTGCCCTCGCGCACGCTCTACCCGCACCAGTGGAGCTGGGACCTCGCCTTCAACGCCCTCGGCTGGCTGCACGTCGACCCGGACCTCGCCCGCGCCGAGATCGAGACCGGCCTCGGGGCGCAGTGGGAGGACGGCCGCGTCCCGCACATCGCGTTCAACCCCGAGGTCGACCAGGACGTCTACTTCCCCGGCTCGCAGTTCTGGCAGGCCGACGCCCGCGCCCGCGACGGTCGCTCGACGACGGGGCTGGTGCAGCCACCCATCCACGGCGGCATCACCGCGCTGATCGCCCGCGGAGCGCCCGGCGCGCAGACCACGGCCTGGCTCGAGCGGGTCTACCCGCCGCTGTGCGCGTGGCACGACTACCTGCTGTCGTGCCGGGTCGCTCCCGGGCGGCGCCTCGCGCACCTGCGGCACCCGTGGGAGTCGGGCATGGACAACAGCCCGATGTGGGACGCGCCCCTGGCGGCGGTGGACGTCTCCGGCGTGCCGGCGTACCGCCGACGCGACCTGGACCACGCCGATCCCGCCGACCGCCCGACCGACCTCGACTACGACCGCTACATCACCCTGGCCGCGGAGTATCGCGACCGCGGGTACGACGACACGGCGCCCGGCTCGCAGTTCGTCGTCGAGTGCCCGCTGTTCAACGCCGTTCTCGCGTGGTCCGAGCACGGCCTGGCCGAGGTCGCCGAGCTGCTCGGCCGGGACGCCTCGGGCCACCGGGCGCGGGCCCGCCAGGTCGCCGAGGCGCTCGCCGAGGACCTGTTCGACCCGGGCCTCGGCCTGTTCACGGCGTACGACGTCCGCGCCGGCGCGCTCATCGGCGTGCGCACGGTGAGCGGGCTCGTGCCGCTGCTCGCACCCGACCTGCCCGCCGCCGTGGCCGAGCGACTGGTCGGCTCGGCCCGGGACCTCTTCGGGCTGGGCGGGGACGGGGTGCAGCTCCCGACCGTCCCTGTGGGCGACCCGGCGTTCGACCCCAACCGCTACTGGCGCGGACCCGCGTGGGTGAGCCTCAACTGGCTGGTCGTGCAGGGGCTGGCCGCGCACCACCTCGACGGCGCCGCCGACGAGCTCGCGGCGATGACGATCGACCTGGTCGACGACCACGGCTGCTACGAGTACTTCAACGCCCTCGACGGCACCGGCCGCGGCAGCCCGGACTTCTCCTGGACAGCGGCACTGCGCCTCGACCTGGAGGCGGCGCGGGAGCGGGCCGGTGACAGCTAGCCGGGCCGGTTGCGGTGCCCGCCGTCGTCGATGTTGCGGCCCTCCTCCGCGAGCCAGCGGCGCGGGCTGCAGCCGGCCATCTGGCGGAACTCGCGGGTGAGGTGCGCCTGGTCGGCGTACCCCGCCTCGGCGGCGACGTCGGCGAGGGTGACCGGGCCCGACGGTGGACCCGGGGCCGGACCGGCGGCCAGCCGGGCCACGACCCCGTCGAAGCGGAAGCGCCGGCACAGCTGCTTCGGGGACACCCCGAGCTCGACGTCCATCAGCTCGCGCAGCTGTCTCGGGCTGAGCTGCACCTCGCGGGCGAGGTCCTCGACGCGGCAGCGGCCGCCGCTGCGCTCGACCAGCTGCCACGCCCGCACCAGCTCGGGCCGCACCCGCACCCGCTCGGCCCGGTCCGCCCGAGCGCGCACCCAGCGCTCGACCACGTCGAGCCTCGCCTGTGCGTCGGCCGCCGTGGCCACCCGGTCGTGCAGCTCGGCGGCCGCGCGGCCGAGGACGTCGACGCCGTCGTCCGCCGCGCCCTGCAGCTCAGCGGCGCGACACCCCAGCAGCGCTCGCGCCGCCAGGGGGTGCAGGGCGAGCTGCACCCCGCTCTGGGCCCGCGGCTGCTCGACGACCGTGGCGACCGGGTGCAGCCCGGCGAGGAGCACGTCGTAGGACTCGGCCCGCCGCGGGTCGAACCCGTCGCCGTCCACGACGGTCCCCGAGACCCGCACCGGGCCGTCCACGGAGACGATGAAGGTGAGGTACGGCGAGGGCAGGCCGCGGTGCGCGCCGGGGGTGAGCCCGCTCGCCTCGTAGGCCAGGGCCGAGGCCACCGCGCCGGGCAGGAGTCCGTGCCGGTGCCGGTAGGACGCGGTGGACGACACGCCTCAGACCCTGTCGACCGCCGCGTGGGCGTGGATGCGCCCGTCGGTCATCGACAGCGGGTCGCCCGTGCCGCCCCAGCGCCGCGCCACGATCTCGGCGGCGATGCTGACCGCCGTCTCCTCCGGGGTGCGCGCGCCGAGGTCGAGACCGATCGGGCTGGAGAGCCGCCCCAGCTCCTCCTCCGCGACGCCGGCCTCGCGGAGCCGGGCGAGCCGGTCCTCGTGGGTGCGGCGCGAGCCCATCGCCCCGACGTACCCCACCTCGGGCAGCCGCAGCGCGACCTCGAGCACCGGCACGTCGAACTTCGGGTCGTGGGTGAGCACGCAGATGACCGTACGACGATCGATCCGCCCCGCCTCGACCTCCGACCTCGAGGTACTTGTGCGGCCAGCTGACCACCACCTCGTCGGCGTGGGGGAACCTGCTCGTCGTCGCGAAGACGGGACGCGCGTCGCACACCGTCACGTGGTAGCCGAGGAACCCGCCGATCCGTGCGACCGCGGCCGCGAAGTCGATCGCCCCGAAGACCAGCATCCGGGGCGCCGGGGCGAACGCCCACACGAACACCCGCATCCCCTCGCCGCGCCGCTCGCCGTCGGGTCCGTAGGTCAGCGTCGCGTTGTGCCCGGCCGCGAGCAGGCCCAGCGCGTCGTCGTGCACCGCGGCGTCGGTCCGCTCACTGCCCAGCGAACCGGATAGTCCGTGACGTTCCGCATGTCGATCGGGCTCGTCGGCCTGCGAATCGTCGCGGACTATCCCCTCCGGACGGACTATCCCCTCCGGACGGACTATCCCCTCCGGGCGGATCACCACGCGGCGGCCGACCCGGTCGGGGTCGGGGTGCTCCACGACGGTGGCGACGGCGACGGGACGGCCCGCGCGGACGTCCTCGGCGATCTCGCCGAGCTCGGGGAAGGTCTCCCGGTTCACCTTCTCGACGAAGACGTCCAGGATGCCGCCGCAGGTGAGCCCGACAGCGAACGCGTCGTCGTCGGAGACGCCGTAGCGGTGCAGCACGGGCACCCCCGACTCGACCACGGAACCGGCGAGCTCGTAGACCGCGCCCTCCACGCAGCCGCCGGAGACCGACCCGACGGCCGAGCCGTCCGGGCCGACCAGCATCGAGGCGCCAGGCGGGCGGGGCGCGGAGCGGAACGTGGCCACCACGGTCCCCACGCCGACCGTCTCGCCGGCCTCCCACCAGCCCATCAGCTGCTCGAGCACCTCACGCACGACCGATCACCTCCAGCACCTCGGCGAAGGCCCTCAACGAGTGGCCCGCGACGAAGTCGTCGCAGTGGGGCAGGACCGCCAGGATCCCCTGCTGCACGGGCTCGTAGCCCTCCTTGCCGCGGTGCGGGTTCACCCACACCACCCGGTGGGCGAGCCGGTGCAGCCGCTGCATCTGCTCGCCGAGCTCGACCGCGTCACCGCGCTCCCAGCCGTCGCTGAACACGACGACCACCGCTCCGCGCGCCATCCCGCGAGCGCCCCACCGGTCCAGGAACGCCCGGAGCGTCTCCCCCAGGCGGGTGCCGCCCGACCAGTCCGGCACCTGCTCGCCGGCCCGCACGAGCGCGCGGTCGGGGTCGGCCGTGCGCAGCGCCTGGGTGACCCGGGTCAGCCGCGTGCCGAGCGTGAACGTCTCGACCCGGTGGCCCCGGGTGCTCGGCGCCGTGGAGAGCAGGTGGGCCAGGCGCAGGATCGCGTCGGCGTACGTGCGCATCGAGGCCGAGACGTCCACGAGCAGCACCAGCCGCCGGTCGGTGGTGCCGCGGCGGCGGTGCTCCACCCGGCTCGGCTCGCCCATCTGGCGCAGGCTGGTGCGCAGGGTGCGGTGCAGGTCGAGGTCGCCGCGACGCCAGGGAGTACGCCGGCTCGCCCGTCGCCGGGGCAGGCGCGGCCGCAGCGCGCCGATCATCGCGTCGAGGAGCGCCTTCTCGTGGGGGCCGAGCTCGGCGACGTCGCGGTGCCGCAGCACCTCGAGGTCGCTGGCCGCGGCGTGCAGCACGTCCGGGTCCATCTCTCCGCCGAGCTCGCCGGACTCCCCGGTCGGCAGGGGTGCGTCGATCTCGCGGGGGCGATCGCGCGCGACGGTGCGCGGCAGCTGCTCGCGGGTGCCGAACCACGCCTCGAAGACATGCGCGTAGCGGACCAGGTCGTCGGGTCCCGCGCACAGCGTCGCGCGGCCGGCGCGGTACGTCGCGTGCGGGTCGCCGGCGCCGACCAGGGAGGCCGCCTCCAGGAAGCCGGCGGCCCGGTCGTGGGTGACCGCGACACCGGCCGCGCGCAGCGCGTGGGTGAACCCGAGCAGGACCTCGTCGGGTGCGCGCTCACGCTGCTCGGTGCTCATCCGGCGAGCACCCGGTCCAGGGACTGCTTCACGCGCTCCGCGTCCTCGCGGTACTTCACCACCGCGCCGAGGGTGCGGGCCGCGGTCTCGAGGTCGAGCTCCTCGACGCCGAGGCGGTGCAGGGCGCGGGCCCAGTCCAGGGTCTCGGCGACGCCGGGCGGCTTGAGCAGCTGCTGCTCGCGCAGCTGCTGCACGGCGCGGGCCACCTGCTCGGCGAGGCGCTCGCTGACCTCGGGCAGCCGGCTGCGCACGATCGCGACCTCGCGGGCCAGGCCCGGGTGGTCGATCCAGTGGTAGAGGCACCGGCGCTTCAGCGCGTCGTGGAGCTCGCGGGTGCGGTTGGAGGTGAGCACCACGGTCGGGGGCGTGGGCGCGGTGACGGTGCCGTACTCCGGGATGCTCACCGACCAGCTCGAGAGGACCTCGAGCAGGAACGCCTCGAACTCGTCGTCGGCGCGGTCCACCTCGTCGACCAGCAGCACCGCCGGGGCCTCGCGCAGCGCCCGCAGCACCGGCCGGGCGAGCAGGAACCGCTCGTCGAACAGCGACTTCTCCGCCTCGCTGGCGTCGAGCTCCCCGGCGCGCGTGGCCGCTTCCAGGGTGCGCAGGTGCAGGATCTGGCGGGGGAAGTCCCAGTCGTAGAGCGCCTGCGTGGCGTCGATGCCCTCGTAGCACTGCAGCCGGATCAGGGGGACGCCGTCGATCTGGGCCAGCGCCTCGGCCAGCGCCGTCTTGCCGGTGCCGGGCTCGCCCTCGAGCAGCAGTGGACGCTGCATGCCCTCGGCCAGGAAGACCACCGTGGCGAGGTCCTCGTCGGCGAGGTAGCCGGTGCCGGCCAGGGCGTCGGCGATCGCCCGCGGTGAGGTGGCGTCCATGGGGGAAGGCTACGTCGGGCTGGTTGGCGCCACGTTGGTCTGCCCGGAGCGGTTCAGGGCCGGCGCTCAGCCCCCGAGGCTGTCGACGTCGCGGCCCGTCGCGAGGTCGCCGCACTCGACGAGCTCGACCGCGTGCGCCGCGAGGTAGTCGCGCGCGCCCCGGTCGCCGGTCGCCGCGGCGGCCACACCGTCCCAGTGGTCGCGGCCGAGCAGGACCGGGTGCCCCGGCCTCCCGTCGTACGCCGCCCGCCGCAACGTCCCGCCGGACACCGGGGTGGCAAGCACCCGGGCGACCACGTCCGCGCCGACGTCGGTGAGGTCCACGAGGCTGACCAGCACCGCGGTCTGCGACCCGTCGAGCGCGGCCAGGCCTGCGCGCAGCGAGGCTCCCATCCCGGTCGACCAGTCCTCGGCCACCACGACGTCGACCCCGGAGGGGACCAGCGGACGTGCCTCGTCGACGGCGGCGCCGAGCACGACGGTGACCCCGTCGCACCCGCCCTTGCGGAGAGTGGCCACGACACGCCGCAGCCAGGAGGTCCCGTCGTCGTCGTGGACCAGCGCCTTGGGCGTGCCCATGCGCGTGCCCGCGCCGGCCGCGAGCAGGAGTCCGTGCACCACGGGCCCAGCCTCGCACCCCGGCCGGGGCGCTGGCTCAGCGCTCGCCGCGACCGCTCGGCGTCGTAGGGCTGAGGTCGTGCGGGCCGCCGTACTGGCCGGCCGGGGTCACGATGGTCCCGGCGTCGCCGCGCAGGATCTCCACGGCGTCCTCGAGCCGGCCGATGGCCGCCATGTCGCCGGTGACCTCGACGAACCGGCACACCGCGTCGACCTTCGGGCCCATCGACCCCGCCGGGAAGTCCTCGCGCTGCAGCGCGGCCGGCGTCGCCCGGAGGATGGGCTCGGCCTCGGGGGTGCCGTACCCGCGCTCGACGTGCGCGACGTCGGTGAGGACGAGGAACACGTCGGCCTCGAGCGCCTCGGCGAGCACCGAGGTGGTGAGGTCCTTGTCGACCACGGCCTCGACGCCCTCGAGCCGGCCCTGCTCGTTGCGGATCACCGGCACGCCCCCGCCGCCGGCGCACACCACGACCGCGCCGCTCTCCAGGAGCAGTCGGATCAGCCGGGTCTCGACCACGCGCTGCGGCTTGGGCGAGCCGACCACGCGGCGCCACTTGTCGCCGTCGGGTTTCACGGTCCAGCCGCGACTCTCCGCGAGCTCGGAGGCCTCCTGCTCGGAGTAGACCTCACCCACGAACTTGGTGGGTTCGGCGAAGGCGGGGTCGTGCGCCTCGACGAGCGTCTGGTTGATGATCGCCGCCACCTGGCGCCCGGGCAGGGCGTTCTGCATGGCCTGCAGCAGCCAGTAGCCGATCATCCCCTGGGTCTGCGCCCCGAGCACGTCGAAGGGGTAGGGCGTGGTCAGGTGCGGGTCGGAGGCGCTCTGCAGCGCCAGCACGCCGACCTGGGGGCCGTTGCCGTGCGTGATCACCAGCTCGTGCTCGGCCGCGAGCGGTGCCAGCGCCTCGACGGCGACCGCCACGTTCTGCTCCTGGACGTCGTTGTCCGGCTTCTGTCCCCGCTTGAGCAGCGCGTTGCCCCCGAGGGCCACCACGATGCGCACCTCAGCCGCCCAGCGTCGCGACCAGCACGGCCTTGATGGTGTGCATCCGGTTCTCGGCCTGGTCGAAGACGATCGAGTGGCGGGACTCGAAGACCTCGTCGGTCACCTCGAGGGCGTCCATCCCGGTCTTCTGGTAGAGCTCCTCGCCGACCTTGGTGTGCCGGTCGTGGAAGCCGGGCAGGCAGTGCATGAACTTGACCTGCGGGTTGCCGGTGAGCTCGATCAGCGACCGGTTGACCTGGTAGGGCTTGAGCAGGTTGATCCGCTCCTCCCAGGTCTCCTTCGGCTCCCCCATCGAGACCCACACGTCGGTGTAGACGAAGTCGACGCCCTTGACGCCCTCGGCGACGTCGTCGGTGTGCAGGATCCGGGCGCCGGTCTCCTCGGCGATCACCTTCGCCTTCTCCACGACGTCCTCGTGGTTCCACAGCGAGCGCGGCGCGACGATGCGCACGTCCATGCCCATCATCGCCCCGGCGACGAGCAGGGAGTTGCCGACGTTGTTGCGGGCGTCGCCGCAGTAGGCGAAGGCGATGTCGCGGTCGTGCTTCTGCGCGTGCTCGCGCATGGTGAGCATGTCGCAGAGCATCTGGGTGGGGTGCCACTCGTTCGTCAGCCCGTTCCAGACGGGCACGCCGGCGTACGCCGCAAGCGTCTCGACGTTCTCCTGGGCGGAGCCGCGGTACTCGATGCCGTCGTACATCCGGCCCAGCACGCGCGCGGTGTCCTCCATGGACTCCTTGTGCCCGATCTGCGAGCCGGTCGGGTCGAGGTAGGTGACCCGAGCGCCCTGGTCGAAGGCCGCGACCTCGAAGGCGCAGCGGGTGCGGGTGGAGGTCTTCTCGAAGATCAGCGCGATGTTCTTCCGGGTCAGGCGCGGCTGCTCGGAGCCGGCGTACTTCGCCAGCTTCAGCTCGGCCGCGAGGTCGAGGAGGAACTTCCACTCCTTCGGCGTGAAGTCGAGCTCCTTGACGAAGCTCCGGTTGCGCAGGTTGAACGCCATCTCGAGGATCCCTTCGGCCGTGTCGACGCTCCGACTCTCCCGCGCTGCGGGTGCGGCCATGAGGGCCGAAGGTCCCGACGTGTCGCGACCTCCGGCAGCGGCGCCCCGGGTCGGGAGTTGCTTCGCTGATCCTGACGCTCCGGGCGCCTGTTCCGGAGTCAGGGAGAAAGGCAGTCCCAATGAGCGCGCAGGCAGACGTCGCACCGGAACAGGACTCTGGCCAGAAGAAGAAGCGGTTCACCTTCCCGAGCGCGTTCACGGTGCTCTTCGCCGTCACCGTGCTGGTCTGGCTGGTGGCGTTCATCGTGCCCACGGGCGCCTACAAGATGGACGAGAACGGTCGCCCGATCCCCGGCAGCTACGAGGCCGTCGACGCGGGCCTGTCCTTCCTCGACCGGCTGAACCAGCTGTTCCTCGCCCCCGTCAACGGCCTCTACGGCATCCAGTCGTCCGACAGCAGCTTCATCGGCCCCTACGAGACCGGCGAGCTCTTCGGCGCCGCCGGGGTCTTCCTGTTCGTGATCGCGATCGGCATCTTCATCACGATGTCGATGCGCACCGGCGCCATCGACAACGGGATCGCCCGGGTGGCCAACCGGTTCGGCACCCGGGGGGCGGTGCTGATCGTGATCCTGATGGTGCTGTTCTCCATCGGCGGCACGACCGAGGGGATGGCCGAGGAGACGCTGGGGTTCTACGCACTGGTCGTCCCACTCATGCTCAGCCTCGGCTACGACCGCATGGTCGCCGCCGCCACCATCCTCGTCGGCGCCGGGATCGGGGTGCTCGCCTCGACGGTCAACCCGTTCGCGACCGGCGTCGCCTCCGACGCCGCCGGCATCTCCATCGGCGACGGCATCGGCTACCGCTTCCTGATGTACCTCGTCCTCGTGCCCGTCGGCATCCTGTTCGTCCTCCGCTACGCCGCCAGGATCAGGAAGGACCCGTCGAAGTCGCGTACGACGCCCCAGGCCGGCGACGCCGACATCGCCGCCGCGGGGGTCGGCGAGCCGCCGGTGATGACCGGCAAGCAGAAGGCCGTGATCGCGATCGTGGCGCTCACCTTCGCCTTCATGATCTTCGCGATCGTGCCGTGGGCCCAGGTCATCAACGGCCCGAACGCCGACGGCTACAACTGGCAGCTGGACTGGTACTTCCCCGAGCTCGCGGCGCTGTTCATCGTGATGTCGATCGTCGTGGGCCTCATCGGCGGCCTCGGGGAGAAGGGCCTCACCGACACGCTCGTGCGTGGGGCCGGCGACTTCATCGGGGTCGGCCTGATCATCGTGCTGGCCCGCGGGATCACGGTGATCATGAACAACTCCCAGATCACCGACACGGTGCTCCACTCGATGGAGCAGCTCGTCAACGACACCTCCGCCGGCGTCTTCGGCGCACTGATGTTCCTCGTCAACATCCCGCTGGCGTTCCTGGTGCCGTCGACCTCGGGCCACGCCACGCTGGCGATGCCGATCCTCGCGCCGCTCGGCGACTTCGCGGGCGTCTCGCGTGCCATGGTCGTGACCGCGTACCAGTCCGCCTCCGGGCTGGTGAACCTGATCACGCCGACCTCCGCGGTCGTCATGGGTGGCCTGGCCCTGGCCAAGGTGCGCTACGACGAGTACCTGAAGTTCATCGCGCCCCTGCTGCTCGTCCTCTTCCTTGCCTGCATCGGCTTCACCGCCGTGGGCGCTGCGTTGTCCTGAGCACCCGCGCTACGGTCGGGCCAGCACAGCCGAGGCCGAGGAGGGCGAGGATGCTCGTTCGAGACGTGATGACGAGCGACCCGGTGACGGTGGGTCCCGAGACGTCGGTCAAGGAGGCCCTGTCCCTGCTCGATCGGCACTCCATCACCAGCCTGCCCGTGGTCACCGAGAAGTCGGTCCTGGTGGGAGTGCTCAGCGAGGCCGACCTGCTCGTCGGCCGCGTCCTGCCCGACCCGCGCGCCAGCCTCATCCCGCGCACCACCGAGACCGACGACACCCGTGACACCGTCGGCGCGGTGATGACCACGCTCACCCTGACCTGCCACCCCGACACCGACGTGGCCGAGGTGACCCGGGTGATGACCGGGACCGGCGTGAAGAGCCTGCCCGTGGTGGAGGCGGGCAACCGGGTGGTCGGCGTGGTCAGCCGGCGCGACATCGTGCGGGCGATGGCGCGCTCGGACGCCGAGATCGAGCAGGAGATCGCCGCCCTGTTCACCAGCCTCGAGCTCGACTGGAGCGTGCACGTCGAGGACGGACGGGTCCGGGTCAGCGGGCCCACCGAGGCGCGGGACCGCTCGCTGGCGCTGTCGGCCGTGGCCACCGTGGCCGGGGTGGTGGACGTGGAGATCGGCTGAACATCCTCCGCGGGATGTTCGCACAGGTGTTCGATCCGGTGCTAGGCTCGCGGACGTGTCCGTCGGGTTCCAGCCCTCGCTCCTCGACGCCGGCCTGACCGGCGCCGGGCGGGTCGGCCCCGGCCCGCTGGACGACCGCCTCGTCCGCACCGAGCTCTCCCGGGGCGCCTGGGTCGACGTGCTCCCGGGGTGGTTCGAGGGCGCCGACGAGATCTTCGCCGAGCTGGTCGAGCGGGTGCCGTGGCGCGCCGAGCGCCGCCCGATGTACGACAACGTGGTCGACGTGCCGCGCCTGCTGCACACCTACGGGATCGGCGAGGAGCTCCCCCACCCGGCGCTCGCCGAGGCCCGCGACGCCCTGTGCGCGCACTACCTCCCCGAGCTCGGCGAGCCGTTCGTCACCGCGGGCTGCTGCTACTACCGCGACGGACGCGACTCCGTCGCCTGGCACGGCGACAACATCGGCCGCGGCCGGGCGCACGACACGATGGTCGCGATCGTCTCCTTCGGCACCCCGCGGCGCCTCCAGCTGCGCCCGGTGGGCGGCCACACCGAGGTCTCCCACCAGCTCGGTCACGGCGACCTGATCGTGATGGGCGGCTCCTGCCAGCGCACCTGGGAGCACGCCGTGCCCAAGACCGCCCGACCGGTGGGCCCCCGCATCAGCGTGCAGTTCCGGCCGCGCAACGTGTTCTGAGCGCGTTCGCCGGCCGGCGTACGACGGTCTCAGTCGCCGGCCCGCCCGATCCGCACCGGGCCCTTCACCTGGTCGAGGTCGACCACCTCGCCCTTCTGCGTGACGCGAACCTTGTCGGCCGCCACCAGGTCGCGGGCCGCGTCGCGCACCGGGTCCATCAGGTCGCGCCAGCCAGCTCCCTCCCCGGCGTACGCCGCCCTGGCAGCGTCCGAGGGACAGATCGTCTTCCCGGGCCCGCGTTCGTCCAGCAACCGCAGGATCACCTGCTCGAGCTCGCGCTGGCTGGGGTCGGGCACAGGTTCAGTGTGCCCGGGCCTCGTCGGTGCATGCGCTCGTAGCCGGGCATGCGAAAGGGCCCCCGCCGGAGCGAGGGCCCTTCCGTGTGGTTCAGCGAGTGGCTCGGACTTCGAGACTCAGAAGTCCATGCCGCCCATGCCGCCGGTCGGGTCGCCACCCATGGGGGCGGCCTTCTCCGGCTTGTCCGCCACGACCGCCTCGGTGGTGAGGAACAGCGCGGCGATCGACGCGGCGTTCTGCAGCGCCGAGCGGGTCACCTTGGCGGGGTCGAGGATGCCCTCGGCGATCATGTCGACGTAGTCACCGGTGGCAGCGTTCAGGCCGTGGCCGGGGGTCAGGTTGCGCACCTTCTCCGCCACGACGCCACCCTCGAGACCGGCGTTGATCGCGATCTGCTTGAGCGGGGCCTCGGTGGCCAGACGCACGATCTGGGCGCCGGTGGCCTCGTCGCCGGACAGGTCCAGCTTCTCGAAGGCCTGGTCGGACGCCTGCACCAGGGCCACGCCGCCGCCGGCGACGATGCCCTCCTCGACGGCCGCCTTCGCGTTGCGAACGGCGTCCTCGATGCGGTGCTTGCGCTCCTTGAGCTCGACCTCGGTGGCCGCGCCGACGCGGATGACCGCGACACCGCCGGCCAGCTTGGCCAGGCGCTCCTGCAGCTTCTCCCGGTCGTAGTCGGAGTCGCTCTTCTCGATCTCCGCACGGATCTGGTTGACCCGGCCGGCGATCTGGTCCTGGTCACCGGAGCCCTCGACGATGGTGGTCTCGTCCTTGGTGACCACGACCTTGCGGGCCTGGCCGAGCAGCTCGATGCCGGTCGACTCCAGCTTGAGGCCGACGTCCTCGGAGATGACCTGGCCACCGGTGAGGATCGCGATGTCCTGCATCATCGCCTTGCGACGGTCACCGAAGCCCGGGGCCTTGACGGCGACGGACTTGAAGGTGCCGCGGATCTTGTTGACCACCAGGGTCGAGAGCGCCTCGCCCTCGATGTCCTCGGCGATGATCAGCAGGGGCTTGCCGCTCTGCATGATCTTCTCGAGCAGCGGCAGCAGGTCCTTGACGGTGGAGACCTTCTGGTTCGCGATCAGGATGTAGGGGTCGTCGAGGACGGCCTCCATCCGCTCGGGGTCGGTCATGAAGTACTGCGAGATGTAGCCCTTGTCGAAGCGCATCCCCTCGGTCAGCTCGAGGTCCAGCCCGAAGGTGTTGGACTCCTCGACCGTGATGACGCCTTCCTTGCCGACCTTGTCCATCGCCTCGGCGATGGCCTCGCCCACGATCGGGTCGGCGGCGGAGATCGACGCGGTCGCGGCGATCTGCTCCTTGGTCTCGACGTCCTTGGCCATGCCGAGCAGCTGCTCGGAGACGGCCTCGACGGCCTTCTCGATGCCGCGCTTGAGCGCCATCGGGTTGGCGCCGGCGGCGACGTTGCGCAGACCCTCGCGCACCATGGCCTGGGCCAGGACGGTGGCCGTCGTCGTGCCGTCACCGGCGACGTCGTCGGTCTTCTTGGCAACTTCCTTGACGAGCTCGGCCCCGATCTTCTCGTAGGGGTCCTCCAGCTCGATCTCCTTGGCGATGCTCACACCATCGTTGGTGATGGTGGGCGCGCCCCACTTCTTCTCGAGGACGACGTTGCGGCCCTTGGGGCCGAGCGTCACCTTGACCGCATCGGCGAGGGTGTTCATCCCTCGCTCGAGCCCGCGGCGGGCCTCCTCGTTGAACGCAATCAGCTTCGGCATGGCTCTCGGTGATTCCTCACGCTCAAGATCGGGTGGCCGCTTCGTCGCCCCGCGACGGACGGTCCGCGCTGACCCGGGCGGACCCTTCCCGCCTGGCGCATTCGGACCTCGACTCAGACGGCCGGGGTTGGTGCTGCTGTCACTCTCGCACGGAGAGTGCCAACTGCAGTTTTAGCACTCGCCCCCAACGAGTGCAAACGCCCGGGCCGCCGGTCCGGTCGCCCTCACCGCAGCGTCCGGCCGACCCGCATCCGGGCCTCGACGAGGTCCACGAAGGCCGCGGCGTTGCCGGGCAGGACCTCGAGGTAGAGCCCCGGCTCGGTGACCTCGAGCTCGCTGACCGCCAGGGTGCCGTCGGCCAGGCGCATCTGGTCGACCCGCGCGTAGTCCAGCGGCTCCCCGAGCAGGTCGGCGGCCGCCTGCACCGTACGACGGGCGAGGTCGGCGGCCTCGTCGTCGAGCGGGACCGCGACCGTCGTACCGCCGTAGGACTCGTGCACCCGGATCTCGCCGGCCGCCGGCACCTTGCGGGCGCAAGAGACCACCTCGCCGTCGAGGACGAAGACCGAGGTCTCGCCCTCGGTCCTGACCGACTCGACCAGCGGCTGCACCACCCACGGGCCGGGCCCCAGCGCCGACTCGTCGAGGTCCGCGGGACCGCCCTCGTCGAGGTCGAAGACGACGACTCCCCGGCCACCGGCGCCGACCGTGGGCTTGACGACCGCGGGGGCGAACTCGGCGACCGCTGCCGGCAGGTCCTCCTCCCCCTCCACGACCACGGTCGGGACGACCGGCACGCCGGTCGCGGCCAGCTGCGGCAGGTAGGTCTTGTCGGTGTTCCACTCGAACACCGAGGCGGAGTTCAGCAGCCACGGCACCGAGCGCGCCCAGGTGAGGAACTCCTCGCGCCGCCACTCGTAGTCCCAGGTCGACCGCACCGCGACGAGGCCGGAGGACCAGTCGACGTCCGCGTCGTCCCAGACCACCCAGCGCGCATCGATCCCCCGCTGCTCGAACGCCTCGGGCAGGTGGCGGGTGCCGGTCCACTCCTCCCCCTCGGGCATGCCGGACCACGTGGCCAGCAGCACGACCGGCCGGTCCCCGGAGACGGCCGCCATCAGTCGGCGAGCTCCGGCGGGAAGCCGCCGGTGGCGATCGGGCCCCACGAGTCGATGGTCACCCGGACCAGCGACTTGCCCTGCTCGCGCATCGCCTGGCGGTACTCGTCCCAGTCGGGGTGCTCCCCGGAGATGCTGCGGTAGTAGTCGACGAGCGGCTCGACCGCGTCGGGCAGGTCGATCACCTCGGCGGTGCCGTCGAGCTGCACCCAGGGACCGTCCCAGTCGTCGCTGTGGATCAGCAGGGTGGCCCGCGCGTCGCGCCGCAGGTTGGCCACCTTGGCGCGGGTGGGGTACGTCGACACGACGACCCGTCCCTCCTCGTCGACCCCGCAGGTGACCGGGGAGAGCTGCGGGCGGCCGTTGCGCCGGGTGGTCACGAGCGTCGCGCGGTGGCGCGGCCGGACGAACTCCAGCAGCTCGTCGCGCCCGACCCTGTCGGTGGTGGCGATCTTGCGTGGCATGCCCGTCAGTGTGCCCGATCCGGCTGCTCGGCCGACCCCTCGGGCAGGCCGACCGGGGCGGGGTCGCTCTGCCACACGCCCAGGTCGTGCAGCTCCTGGGCGAGCTCGCCGCGTCCGGCGGTCGGGGGCTCGAACTTCTCGAGGTGCCCGCACAGGGTGTTGATCACCCGCTGGGTGCGCACCCCGGTCGTCCGCGACCGGATGTCGCCGAGCTCGAGCACGCGCGCGCCCGGCAGGGAGAAGCAGGCGAGGTGCAGGGCCGTGCCCGCCTGCCCGGCGATGACGCGGGCGTTCCTGGCCAGCCGGACCTGGTCGTCGAGCTCCAGGGTCTCGGGGGCGATCACCGCGAAGCCGGCCTCGGCGAACAGCTCGTCGAGCATCGCGTCGTGTTCCGGGGTCGAGCGCGGGTCCTTGCGCCCGCGCTCGCGCATCTGCTCGTGGAAGCGTGTGCGTGACATGAACACGCGGGTCGGCCACTGCGCCGCACCCCACGGCGGCGCCTGCTCGGGCACGGCGTCGGCGATCCGCCGCCACACCGCGGGTGCTCCGCGACGGCCCCAGCCGTGCTGGATCAGCGCGCGGGTGGGCAGCACGAGCTCCTGCACCCGGAGCTCCTTGTCGTCGACGATCTCGATCGGGAGCCCGGACCACCCCGCGAGGTCGACGAGGTGCTGCTGCCACGGGAGCACCAGCGGGTTCGGCGACAGGTAGCGGTGGAAGACCAGCCCCTTCACGGGCGGGATGTCCTCGGGCCACAGCGTGGTGACGGTCTCGGTGAGGAAGTGGCCGAAGTGCATCATCCAGTGGCCGCCGTACAGCCAGCGCCCGCGCAGCCGGGCGGTGCGCCTCCTGGGCTCGATGTGGGAGGGGTCGGCCATCGCCACCCGGTGGCCGCCGGCCCCGCCCACCTTCTGCGACATCGGCAGGAGCCACCCGTTGCGGCTGTGCACCGCGCCGGTGATCCACTGGTCCGGCCACTTGACGACGTTCAGCGGCCCGCGCTCGACGCGCGTCAGGTAGGCGTCGGGGACCACCCGTAGTCGCTGCCGGCCCCGAGGTGGCTTCGGGAACGAGGGGGTCTCCCACGCCATGGCGTCAAACTAGACCCCCGGCTGCCGTCTCGGCGAGACCTCGTCCGGTCCCGGCAACCGTGTCGGTAACCGGCTCAGCTGCCGCCGGCGACGGCCGGGATGATGCTGACCTGGACGCCGTCCGGGGTGGGGCTCTGCAGTCCCTCGAGGAAGCGCACGTCGTCGTTGCCGACGTAGACGTTGACGAACCGGCGCAGCTCGCCGGCGTCGTCGAGCACCCGCGCACGGATGCCGGTGTGCCGCGCCTCGAGGTCGTCGAGCACCTCGGCGAGGGTGCCGCCGTCGGCGGCGACCTCGGAGGCGCCCTCGGTGTAGGTGCGCAGGATCGTGGGGATGCGGACGCTGACGCTCATGGTGCTCCTCGTTCGGTGGGTCGAGCCGTCTTCGGTGGTCGAGCTTGTCGAGACCACCCTCAGATGACGCCGGCGCCGGCGAACGCGGCGTACGACGGGTCGATCGTCGCGGCGGGGCCGACCTGGTCGCTGACCGCGTCCAGGGTCTTCAGGCCCATGCCGGTGTTGATCACCACGGTCTCCAGGGTCGGGTCGAGCTGACCGGTCTCGACGAGCTTCTTCAGCACGCCGACCGTGGTCCCGCCGGCGGTCTCGGTGAAGATGCCCTCGTTGCGGGCGAGCAGCAGGATGCCCTCGCGGACCTCGTCGTCGGTGATGTCCTCGACGGTGCCGCCGGTGCGCCGGCAGATGTCGAGCACGTAGGGGCCGTCGGCCGGGTTGCCGATCGCGAGGCTCTTGGCGATCGTGTCCGGCTTGACGGGGCGTACGACGTTGCGGCCCTCCTTGAAGGCCGAGGAGACCGGCGAGCAGCCGGTGGCCTGCGCGCCGAAGACCTTGTAGGGCTTGTCCTCGACCAGGCCGAGGGCGATCAGCTCGCCGAAGGCCTTGTCGACCTTGGTCAGCTGCGAGCCCGAGGCGACCGGGATGACGATCTGGTCGGGCAGGCGCCAGCCGAGCTGCTCGGCGATCTCGTAGCCGAGCGTCTTGGAGCCCTCGGCGTAGTAGGGCCGGACGTTGACGTTGACGAAGGCCCAGCCCTCCTCCTCGCCGGCGATCTCCGAGGCGAGGCGGTTGACGTCGTCGTAGTTGCCGTTCACCGCCACCAGGTTCTCGGTGTAGACGGCCGAGTTGACCTGCTTGGGCTTCTCGAGGTTGGCCGGGATGAACACCACGGTCCGGATGCCGGCGCGGGCGCCCGCCGCGGCCACGGCGTTGGCCAGGTTGCCCGTGGAGGGGCACGCGAAGACGGTGCTGCCGAACTCGGTCGCGGCGCTCAGGGCGCAGGCGACGACCCGGTCCTTGAAGGAGTTGGTCGGGTTGGTGGAGTCGTCCTTGACCCACAGCTTGTCGATCCCGAGCTCGCGGCCGAGGTTGGCGGCGCGGAGCAGCCGGGTGAAGCCGGGCTCCATGTTGGGGCTCTGCTCGATGTCGGCCGGGACCGGCAGCAGCGCCTTGTAGCGCCAGATGTTGCGGGGCCCGGCCTCGATCTCCTCGCGGGTGACCGCGGGGAACTCGTAGGCGATCTCGAGGGGCCCGAAGCACTCCGGACAGGCGTAGTGGGGACCGAGGTCGATCCGGTGACCGCACTCGCGGCAGGCGAGGCCGACGGCGTGACCGAAGGCTCCCTCGCGCAGACCGGTGCCGGTGGGAGCCGGGCCGGTCTCGGCCGTGTCGGCGGGGTGGGCAGTGGCGATGCTCAAGGAGGCCTCCTTCTCATCTTCCCCGGACCGACTCTCGGACCAGGACGGATGTGGCACCACTCCCGGCCGTGGTCCGAATGGATCGGAGGCTGGTCCGGGCGGTTGCCGGGGCTTCAACGGGCCGTGTCCCTCTGCCCCTCTCGATGAGCTGTGCTCCAGCGTAGGTAGTCGTCTCAACATGTGCACACCGATCCCGGCATCCGAGACGATGCGTCTCGGGAACGCGACGGGTCGCGCCGGGTCGCGCGGGGTCAGGCGCGGCTGGCGCGGATGTCGTCGGTGAGCTCGCGCAGCAGGTCCAGCACGCCCTCGGGCCCGTCGACCACCACGTCGGCCATCTCGGCCAGCGCCACCTCCTCCTCAGACCCCGAGCACACGCGCAGGGCGGGCAGTCCCTCGCCGCGCAGGTCCGCGACCGCCTTGAAGGCCTCCACGTCCCCGAGGTCGTCGCCGACGAAGGCCACCGCACCCGCCCCGAGGTCGTCGGTGAGGCGGCGCAGGGCCGCGCCCTTGTGCATGCCCGGGGCTCGCACCTCGATCACGTTGCGGCCCGGCTCGACGTCGAGGTCCTGGCTCCTCGCCGCGTCGCGCAGCACCGGCAGCAGGCGGTCGTACGCCGCCCGCGGCTCGGCCAGTCGCCGGGTGTGCACCGCCACGGCCAGGCCCTTCTCCTCGACCCAGGCCTCCTCCGCATCCGCCCGGCGCAGCAGCCGGGGCAGCTCGCCCATGAAGGTGGCCAGGCCGCGGGGCGGCTTCGGCGAGATGACCCGCCGCTCGGAGGAGGTCCAGCGCTCGTTGCCGTACTGCCCGAGCACGAACAGCTCGTGGCCGGCCTCGCCGACGGCGTCGCCGACCTCCTCGAGGCCCCCGAGGGCGAGCACCTGCCGTGCCGGCCGGCCGGTGATCACGGCGACGGCGCGCACCTGGTTGGCCAGGGCGACCAGCACCTCGCCGGCGTCGGGGTGGATGTGGGCCTGCTCGGGGTCCTCGACGATCGGGGCGAGGGTGCCGTCGAAGTCGAGCCCGACGACGAGGCGGTCGGCCGCGCGCACCAGGGCGGCGTACTCCTGCTCACCGGCGGTGGTGGTGAACTCCATGGCCGTCACTGTCCCAGCCCGGCCAGGCGCCTGTCGAAGGCCTTCCTCGACACCTTGGCCGAGGACTGCCTCGGCCGTGGGTCAGCCGCTGTAGTCCTCGGTGAGGATCACCGTGAGCCGGTCGAAGCGCATCGGGTCCTGGGCGGGCTGCAGCCGCTCGATGCCGAGGTCGCGGCCGAGCTCGGCGGCGGCGCGCTTGAGGCGCGGCGGGTAGTAGACGGTGCTGCCCTCGACCGTGCCGTACCAGTTCTCCGAGCCGACGACGTTCCACCCGGCGGCCTTGGCGCGACCGGCGGCGCCGCCGGCCAGGCCGGTGATCCGGGTGTTGTTGTAGACCTCGACGAAGACCTCGCCGCGCTTGATCGGCTTGGGCTTCTTCTTGGCAGGCTTGGCCGGCTTCGTGGCCTCGGTGGGGGTCGGGGTGGCGGTGGCGGTCGCCGACGGCTTGCTCACCGTGGGGGTGGCCGCGCGGTCGGTGGTGCCCTTGTCCGGGTCGTTGGCGATGAACACCAGGCCCGCGACGGCGACGGCCGAGATCGACAGCGCCAGCAGGCGCGTCGGCAGCACGAAGCCGCGCTCGTCGCGCGGGCGGCCGGTCGTGGAGGGCACTCCGGTCACTCCGAGAGGTCGAAGCCGAGGCGGCGGGCCGAGCGCTGCCGCTGCCGGGTGGCGCGCAGGCGGCGCAGGCGACGCACCAGCAGCGGATCGTGCGCGAGGGCCTCGGGACGGTCGATCAGGGCGTTGAGCACCTGGTAGTAGCGCGTCGAGGACATGTCGAACTTCTCCCGGACGGCCTGCTCCTTGGCGCCGGCGTACTTCCACCACTGGCGTTCGAAGTCGAGCATCTCGGCGTCCCGTGCGGACAGCTCGGCGGATTCCTCCGACGGGGAGCTGTGGAGCGCGTGGCTGGCGGTCATGGGGGTGACTCCTCGACACAGAACGACGGTGCTTGTCCGGGCCCAGCATAGGCGAGGAAATACAACGATGTCATTCGGACACCGGCGTGGCGCGCCCGTCGGTCCCGCGGGCTACCGTGCAGCCATGGAGACGATCCGCTGGGGAGTGCTCGCACCGGGGCGGATCGCCCACTCCTTCGTGGCCGACCTCGCGCTGGTCCCGGACGCCGAGCTCGTGGCCACCGGGTCGCGCAGCCTCGCCCGGGCCGAGGAGTTCGCCACACGGTACGGCGGCCGGGCACACGGCTCCTACGAGGCCTTGGTCGAGGACCCTGCCGTCGACGTGGTCTACGTCGCCTCGCCGCACTCCCTCCACGAGGAGCACGTCCGCCTGGCGCTCGCCGCAGGCAAGGCGGTGCTGTGCGAGAAGCCGATGACGCTGGACGCCGCCTCCGCGGCGGGACTGTTCGAGGAGGCGGCGGCCCGCGGGCTGTTCCTGATGGAGGCCATGTGGACCGCCACCCACCCCACGATCCGGGCGATGACCACCCTGCTCGCCGGCGGGGAGCACGGCACCGCGCGCCAGGTGCACGCCGACCTCGGCTTCGTGGTGCCCGGCGTCTTCGGCGGCGGTGACCCCACCGACCGGCTGCTCGACCCCGCCCTGGGCGCCGGGGCCCTGCTCGACATGGGGATCTACCCCCTCACGCTGGCCCACCTGGTGCTGGGCGAGCCGCTCAGCCTCGCCGCGGTGGCTCATCGGGCGGAGAGCGGGATCGACCTCGACGTCGCCGTCGCCGGCCTCTACCCCGGCGGGGCGACTGCTGCGCTCACCGCGTCGATGACCTCGCAGAGCCCGCGGACGGCCTCGGTGGCCACCGAGATCGGCCGGTTCGACCTGCCGTGGGACTTCCACCACCCGGAACGGATCCGCTGGACGTCGTACTGGCAGGCCGACGGGACCTCGAGCTGGGTGGAGCCGGAGGAGCCCGTGATCGGCCGGGGCTACGGCAACGAGGTCCTCGAGGTGCACCGCTGCCTGCGGGCAGGGGCGACGACGAGTGCGCTCGTGCCGCCCGAGCAGACGCTGTCGTTGATGCGCCAGATGGACGACCTGCGCCGCCAGATCGGCGTGGTCTACCCCGTCTCGGACCCCGGGTAGGGTCGGCACGGTGAGCCCCAGCCTTCGTCGACGCGCGTCCGCCGACATCGTGGTCGTTGCCAACCGGCTGCCGGTCGACCGCGTCGTGTCCGAGGACGGCGAGACCAGCTGGCGGCGCTCCCCCGGCGGCCTCGTCTCCGCCCTCGAGCCGGTCATGCGCGCCAACGACGGCGCCTGGATCGGGTGGCCCGGCGACACCGGCGAGGACCTGGAGCCGTTCGTCGACGAGGGCCTGACGCTGGTCCCGGTGGGCCTCTCGGAGCGCGAGGTGGCGGAGTTCTACGAGGGCTTCTCCAACGCGACCCTGTGGCCGCTCTACCACGACCTCGTCGCCAAGCCGTCCTTCCACCGCGAGTGGTGGGACTCCTACGTCACCGTCAACCAGCGCTTCGCCGACGCCGCGGCGAAGTACGCCGCCAAGGACGCCGTCGTCTGGGTGCAGGACTACCAGCTCCAGCTGGTCCCGGCGATGCTGCGCGAGCTGCGCCCCGACCTGCGCATCGGCTTCTACCTGCACATCCCGTTCCCGCCGGCCGAGCTGTTCTCGCAGCTGCCCTGGCGCCGCCAGATCCTGGAAGGGCTGCTCGGCGCCGACCTGGTCGGCTTCCAGCTCTCCGGCGCGGCCCAGAACTTCGTCCGCCTGGTGCGCCAGCGCGTCGGCCACAAGACCCACCGCGACCAGGTCTACCTGCCTGACGGACGGGTGGTGCTCGCCCGGGCGTTCCCGATCTCCATCGACTTCGAGGGCTTCGAGGAGCTCGCGCGCTCCCCGGAGGTGGAGGAGCGCGCCAAGCAGATCCGCGAGGACCTCGGCAACCCCCGCAGAATCTTCCTCGGCATCGACCGGCTCGACTACACCAAGGGCATCTACGCCCGGCTGCGCGCGTTCAGCGAGCTGATCTCCGACGGTCACTTCACCGTCGAGGACGCCGTGTTCGTGCAGGTCGCGACGCCCTCGCGCGAGCGGGTCGACCAGTACCGCATCCTGCGCGACGACATCGACCGCCTCGTCGGCCGCATCAACGGGGACCTCGGGCGCATCGGCCGGCCCGCGATCTCCTACCTGCACATGTCGTTCCCCCGCGAGGAGATGGCGGCGCTCTACCGCGCCGCGGACATCATGGTGGTGACGCCCTTCCGCGACGGCATGAACCTCGTCGCCAAGGAGTACGTCGCCTGCCGGTTCGACAACGACGGCACCCTGGTGCTCTCGGAGTTCGCCGGCGCCTCCGACGAGCTGCGCCAGGCCTACCTGGTCAACCCCTACGACATCAACGGGATGAAGTCCCGGATGCTCGAGGCCTACGACTCCGGCAGCCGCGACCGCACCCGCAGGATGCGCGCCATGCGCAAGACGGTCGCCGAGAACGACGTCTCGCACTGGGCCACCACGTTCCTCGACGAGCTGCGCGGCGACCCGGCCACCCACTCCAAGTCGACCCGGCCGGCGCGGAGGACCTGAGGGGACGTCGGGTGCGTCTCCACCGGCGAAGGAAGGTCACGAGATGAGCGAGAGCGAGCGGGGCCGCATCCGCGAGACCCACCTGCGTCCGGCCGGCGAGCGACCGGAGTCCACGGCGCGCGGGCTGCACCACACGGCCCTGATCAGCAGCGACGTGGAGACCACGATCCGCTTCTACCAGGACGTCCTCGGCTTCCCGCTGACCGAGCTGATCGAGAACCGCGACTACCCGGGCTCCTCACACTTCTTCTTCGACATCGGCAACGGCAACCTGCTCGCGTTCTTCGACTTCCCCGGCCTCGACCTCGGCCCCTACGCGGAGGTCCTCGGCGGGCTGCACCACGTCGCGATCTCCGTGGAGCCCACCCGCTGGGACCAGCTCGTCCAGCGCCTCACCGACGCCGGGGTCGACCACGAGGTGCACAGCGGCGTCTCGGTCTACTTCCGCGACCCCGACGGCGCCCGCCTCGAGCTCATCGCCGACCCCCTGGGCGAGATGTACGGCCACCACGTGCTCTGAGGGGCCCTGCCCCCCTGTCGCGCGCCGGAGCGTCCCGCTGGCCCCGTGCCCGCACCCCGCCGCACGCACCCGAACATGCGAATGTCACTCGGCGGGCCAGTGGTGCGACCACCGACCCCACGAGCCACATTCGCATGTCGGCGTACGACGACCCACCCCCGATCCGGATAGTCCGTGACGTTTCGCAGGTGAAATCCCCCGGACGACCTGCCGAACGTCGCGGACTATCCGTCCCCACGGAAGAGAGCTTCAGAAGTCCACCCGCAACACGGCACGGCGGCCGGTGGGGCGGGAGACCTCGGTGAGGCCGGCGTCGGCGAACACGCCCAGCGTGCCGACGTGCAGCTCCTCGGAGATCGCGCTGGTCGTGGTCATCGGGTAGGCCTCGAGGGCGCGGGCGCCGCGCGAGTGGGCGAAGTCCACGGCGGCCCGGGCCAGGGCGCGGCTGACCCCGCGGCGTCGGAAGCCCGCGCGGGCGAACAGGCAGGTCACCGCCCACACGCCGTCGTCGGCCTTGTCCTCGTCGCGGTCCGCCCAAGGGACACGGTTGTTGCGCACGAGGCCCTCGTACGCCGGCCGCGGCTCGACGGCGCACCAGCCCACCGGCTCGGACCCGAGGTAGGCGACCAGGCCGCTCGTCGCGTTCGAGCCCGGGTTGTCGCAGTCGGCCTGCTGACGCAGCCTGTCGGCGCGCTCCTCGACCGGGAAGCCGGCGAACGACTCGCCGCGGTGCAGCTTGTAGCGCTGGCACTGGCACCTCGCCGCAGGACCGCGGGTGCCGAGCACGGCCTGCAGCTCCTCCCAGCTGGCCTCGTTCGCCGGCACCACCCGCAGCGGAGGGTCAGCCCGAGGAACCGCGGCGGCCACTAGTCGCCCGTGTCCGTGCCGACGCCGTCGTCCTTCTCGCCCTCGCCCTCCTCGATGGAACGGCGCTCCGCGCGCGTCCCGCCGGGGGCCATCAGCGAGGTGATTCGGTCGGCGAGCTCCGGCCCGAGCGACCCCCAGCCCTCCTTGTAGCCGTACATCGAGTGCAGCGATGCCGCCTCGTAGTCGCCCTGGAGGATGTCGACGTCGTCCGCGGTGATCAGGCCCGGGTGCGCGACCCCGACGGACTCGGAGATCTTGATCAGCTCCTTGCGGAACGTCTTGACGTACTGCGCGCACCGCTCCGCCTTCGAGTCCGGGTCCAGGCCACGGGTCAGCCAGGCGTTCTGGGTGGCCACGCCGGTCGGGCAACGGTCGGTGTGGCACTTCTGCGACTGGATGCAGCCGATCGACATCATCGCCTCGCGCGCCACGTTGACCATGTCGACGCCGAGCGCGAACGCGACGATCGCGTTGTCGGGCAGGCCGAGCTTGGCCGACCCGATGAAGGTCACGTCGTCGGTGAGCCCCGCCTCGGCGAAGGTGCCGTAGACCCGGGAGAACCCCATCCGGAACGGCAGCGCGATCGAGTCGGCGAAGGTCGGCGGGGAGGCGCCGGTGCCGCCCTCGCCGCCGTCCACCGTGACGAAGTCGACCCCGCGGTCGCCGCGCGACATCAGCCGGGTCAGCTCGAACCAGAAGTGCATGTGACCCACGGCGCTCTTGATCCCCACCGGCAGGCCGGTCTCGGCCGCGAGCAGCTCGACGAAGTCGAGCAGGCTGTCCTCGTCGCCGAACGCCGTGTGCCGGGCCGGGCTCGCGCAGTCGCGGCCCATCGGGATGCCCCGGATCCGGGAGATCTCCTCGGTCACCTTCGCCGCCGGCAGCAACCCGCCGAGCCCCGGCTTCGCGCCCTGCGACAGCTTGATCTCGATGGCCCGCACCGGCGAGGAGGCGACGACCTCCTTGAGCTTGCCGAGGTCGAAGCGCCCGTGGGTGTCGCGGCAGCCGAAGTACGCCGTACCGAGCTGCAGCACGAGGTCGCCGCCCTGCTGGTGGTACGGCGAGAGCCCGCCCTCCCCCGTGTTGTGCATGCAGCCCGCCAGCATCGCGCCCTTGTTGAGGGCGCTGATCGCGGGCGCGGACATCGACCCGAAGCTCATCGCCGAGATGTTGACCAGCGACTGCGGCCGGAACGCCTTCTGCCGTCCGCGGGGGCCTCCGAGGACCTTCGCGCTGGGCAGGCCCGTGTGCTGGGCGTGGTCGTGCGGCAGCGAGTCGGCGAAGGTCCGGTGCTTGACGATCGCGTAGCCGGGCAGGTGCTCGACGTCGTTGTCGGTGCCGAAGCCGGAGTAGTTGTTCTCCTCCTTCGACGAGGCGTAGATCCAGGACCGTTGGTCGCGGCTGAACGGCCGCTCCTCGTCGTTGCTGGTGACGATGTACTGGCGCAGCTCCGGCCCGATCGTCTCCAGCCAGTAGCGGAAGTGGGCGATCACTGGGTAGTTGCGCATCAGGGCGTGCTGTTTCTGGGTGAGGTCGCGCGCCACCACCACACCGAGGGCGGCGCCGAGACCGCCCACCACTCGGGAGATCCTCATGTGCCCAGTCCTACCGGTCGGTCCGAGGGATGTCCATGCACCGGACCGTGCCTGCCGCGACGTGCTCCGGCCGGGTCCAGTTGATAATTTCCGCCCATGGATCTGATCCCCAAGCCGGACCAGGTCGCGTCCGCCGCCAGCAACGTCGCCCACAAGGTGCTCTACGGCGGGCTGGCCGACCTCCGCCCGATGCCCAGGACGCTCATCGACGACGGCCCGCTGCGGGAGGTCTACCACTACCGGCCGCACAAGAAGACCCGCGAGTCCGGCGACCCGGTCCTGCTCGTCACCCCGCTGGCCGCCCCCGCGCTGTGCTTCGACCTGCGCCGCGGCTGCTCGCTCGTGGAGCACTTCGTGCAGCGTGGGCGTCCCACCTACCTCGTCGAGTACGGCGAGATCTCGTTCAAGAACCGTCGCATCGGCCTCGAGCACTGGGTGGAGGAGGTCGTCCCGGAGGCGATCCGGACCGTCAGCGAGCACGCCGGCGGCCGGCCCGTGCACGTGGTCGGCTGGAGCCTCGGCGGCATCTTCGCCGCGCTCGCCGCCGCCGACGGCCCGGACCTGCCGGTGGCCTCGCTGACCATCGTCGGCTCGCCCTTCGACGTGAAGAAGGTGCCGATGGTCGCGCCGATCCGGCCGATCCTCAACCTCACCCAGGGCGGGCTGGTCACCCAGCTCTACCGAATGCTCGGCGGTGCCCCGAAGCCGCTCGTACGCCGTGCCTTCCAGCTCAGCTCCGGCACGAAGATGATCACCAAGCCGCTGGCGATCCTGCAGAACCTCGACGACGCCGACTGGTTGGCCCAGATCGAGGCGGTCGACCGGTTCACCGACAACATGATGGCCTACCCGGGCCGCTCGTTCGGCCAGCTCTACCACCGGATGCTCAAGGCCAACCAGCTGCTCAGCGGCAAGGTGAACCTCTCGGGCCACGAGATCGACGTCGCCGACATCCGGGTCCCCGTGCTGGTGTTCGCCGGCAACACCGACGGCATCGCCCCGATCGCCGCGGTCCAGGCCGTGGTCCCGCTGCTGAAGAGCTCCGCGGAGGTCCGCTTCGAGATCGTCCCCGGCGGCCATCTCGGCATGCTCACCGGCCGGGCCGCCCGCGCCACCACGTGGGTGACGATGGACGAGTGGATCGAGCAGTGGTCCAGCCCCGCCAAGGGGTCGCCCACCGGCACCGGCCCGACGCCCCGCAAGAGCGCCGCGAAGCGACCGCGCAAGGCGACGACCACGGCGCACACGGCGCCGCCCGGCGAGGCGGGCGACGACGAGCCGGCCCAGAAGGCGACTCAGAAGACGGCCCAGAAGACGGGCCGGAAGCCCGCTCGGAAGTCGCCCCGGAAGGCCGCCCCGAAGGACGCAGGCGACGCGCAGCGCCCGCCCACGTCGCCCGACCGCGCGGCGATCGGCTCCAACCCGGACCGCCGGTTCGCCTCCGCGTCGTCGCGCAACCTCGCCCGCAAGCCTTGAGACTGCACCTCCCCCGCACCCCCCACCAGGCGCTGCGCCTCCTCGCAGCCGTGACCACCGTCGGGCTCGTCGTCGGCCTGGGCAGCCTGAGCGGCTCGGAGCCCGCCGGCCCGGTCTACCACCGCTACGTGGCGCTCGGGGACTCCTTCACCGCTGCGCCGTTCGTCCCGCTGAGCGACGTGGCCTACGGCTGCTACCGCTCGACGAACAACTACCCCCGGCTGGTCGCCCGGGCGCTGCACATCGACGACCTGCAGGACCGCTCCTGCAGCGGCGCGTCGACGGCCGACCTCGCCGGCAGCCAGGTGACCGCCGACGGCATGACCGTGCCGCCCCAGCTCGACGCGCTGGGCGCGGACACCGACGTGGTCACGGTCGGGATCGGGGCCAACAACCACAAGCTGTACGCCCGGATGGCCACCGTGTGCCGTCGTACGACCCGGATCTGCCCGTTGTACGACGAGCGCGCCGAGCTCCTCGGGTTCGCCGACGAGCTCGGACCGACCCTCGTCACCGCACTGGCACAGGTCCGGGAGCGGGCCCCGGACGCGCGGGTGCTGCTCGTCGGCTACCCCCGCTTCCTGCCCGCCCGCGGTGACTGCCGGCGGCTGCCGCGGATGCGACCGGAGGACCGGCGCACGTTCCGGGAGGTCAACCTGCGGCTGCGCACGGAGATGCGCGAGGCGGCCCAGGAGTCCGGCGTCGAGTTCGTCGACTTCTACGCCGCCTCCCTCGGCCACGACATCTGCGCGCGCGAGCCCTGGATCCAGGGCCGGGTCGGCAGCAGCCGTCAGGGCGCGGCGATGCACCCGCTGCCCGCGGGGCAGGCCGCCGTGGCGCGGCTGGTCCAGAAGGTGCTGCGTGAGGACCCGCCGGGCCGTTAGCCGTCGGCCCTAGCCGTCCGCCGGACGCCCCTCCAGCGTGGCGCGCAGCCGGACGATCTCCTCCCGCAGCCCCGCGACGTCGTCGGCCGTGGCGGCGACTCCCCGCTCCTGGTCCTCGATGTCCTGGACCCGCTCGAGCAGCCAGGAGGCGAACGAGCCGGTGACCACACCGAGGACGCCGATCCCGCAGACCATCAGCCCGGCGGCCACGGACCTTCCCTCGGTGGTGACCGGGTAGACGTCGCCGTACCCCACGGTGGTGATCGTGGCCAGCGCCCACCAGATCGCGTTGCCGAAGGTCTGGATCGGTCCCGGGCCGCCGCGCTCGGCGTCGAGGACGGCCAGGGCGGCGATGAACACGATCAGGGTCCCCGACGCGACCAGGTAGGCCCCGACCCGGCCGCGCATCGAGGTGGCGGCGTACCTGTTGAGGGTCTTCAGCAGGGTCAGCAGCCGCAGCAGCTGCAGCGGGCGCAGCACCGGCAGCACCACCATCACGACGTCGGCGGGGTGCCGGCGCAGGAACCGCCAGCGGTCCTCGCTGAGCCCGAGGCGCACGAGCAGGTCCACCACCAGGAGCGCCCAGGTGCCCCACACGACGGCCGAGCACACCAGCACCACCGAGGGATCCAACCCGGTGTCGAGGATCGGCCACGCGTAGGCGGCGACGAACAGGATCGAGGCCATCGTCAACGGCAGCTGGACGGTGCGCTCCCAGCGCTCGACCCGAGTTTCGCTCATGCAGGAGATGTTCCCGCACCTGCCACTAGATTGCCGTCATGACGGCCGCTCCCCTGCCCAGAGGCGTGCGCGTCGGCTACGGCCTCGGCTCGGTCGCGACCGGCGCGTTCGGCACCGTGCCCGGCCTGATGCTGCTGCCCTACCTCACCGACACCCTCGGCATCGCTGCCGGGATCGCCGGGGTCGTGGTCTTCCTGCCCAAGGCCTGGGACGTGGTGCTCAACCCGATCGCGGGGCGGATCAGCGACCGCTCGCAGGACCCGCGCGGACCGCGTCGCCCCTTCCTGCTGCGGGCCGGGCTGCTGCTCGCGTTCTTCTTCGCGCTGATCTTCGCCGCCCCCGACATGGGCTCGAAGGTCCTCGAGTCGCTGTGGGTGCTGGTCATGTTCGTGGCCTGCGCGACGGCGTACGCCTTCTTCCAGGTGCCCTACGTCGCGATGCCGGCCGAGATGACCGACTCCTACGACGAGCGCACCCGCCTGATGACCTGGCGGGTGGCCATCCTCGCCCTCGCGATCATGCTGAGCGGGGCCAGCGCTCCGGCGATCCGGGACGCGCTCGGAGGTCGCCAGGGCTACCGCGTCATGGGTGTGGCCGTGGCGGTGCTGCTGGTCGTCGGCGTCGTCGGCGCCTACCTCGGCACCCGCTCGGCCCCGATCGGCCGGGTCTCCCCGGCGGGCGGCACCCTGCGCGAGCAGCTGCGCACCGTGGCCCGCGCGCGCGACTTCCGGCTGCTGCTCTCGACGTTCGTGGTGCAGGCGCTGGCCACCGGGGCCATGCTGGCCGGCGTCGCCTACGTCTCGCGCTGGGTGCTGGGCGACAAGGGCGCCGCGACCATCCTGTTCGTCTGCTTCGTGGGACCTGCCCTGCTGCTGACCCCGGTGTGGAGCGCGCTGGGACAGCGGGTCGGCAAGAAGCGCGGGTACGTCGCCTCCTCGCTGGTGCTCGCCCTCGCGGCCACGTTGCTGCTGTGGGCACGGTCGGCGCCGGACTGGTGGGTGTACGCCGCCACCGCGCTCGTGGGCGTGGGGTACGCCGGCGCCCAGGTCTTCCCGATGGCGATGCTGCCCGACACCGCCGCCGTGGACGCCCGCCGCACCGGCGAGAACCGTGCCGGGGTCTACACCGGGGTCTGGACGGCCGGGGAGACCCTCGGCCTCGCGCTGGGCCCGGCGCTCTACGCGGTCGTCCTGGCCGCGGGCGGCTACCTCTCGACCGACCAGCCCGCCGACTGGACCACGCAGTACCAGCCCGACTCCGCGCTCACCGCGATCGTGCTCGGCTTCTCGATCCTCCCCGCCGGGCTGGTCCTGGCCAGCCTGGCCTCGCTCTCCCGCTACTCGCTCGACGCCGACGCCGTCGCCGCGGCGCTGCTGCCCCCACACGAGAGGGATCCCCGATGACCGACATCCTCGCCCGGCTGCGCGAGCTGCAGTCCGCCGACGTCCCCGTCCACGGCGGCCGCACGCTGGCCTACGTCTACGACTCCGGGCTGGCCGAGGCCGACCGGATCGGGAGGGAGGCCGTCGCGGCGTACGCCGGCTCCAACGGGCTGGACCCGACCGCGTTCCCGAGCCTGCTGCGGATGGAGAACGAGCTGGTCGGGTGGGCCGCCCGCCTCCTCGACGGGCCGGACTCCGCCGTCGGCACGATCACCTCCGGCGGCACCGAGTCGTGCCTGCTCGCCGTGCAGGCAGCCCGCGACGCCCGGCCCGAGGTCGACCGGCCGCGGATGGTGCTGCCCGTCACCGCGCACGCGGCCTTCCACAAGGCGGCGCACTACTTCGGGGTGGAGCCGGTGCTGGTCGACGTCGGCGATGACTTCCGGGCCCGGGCGCGGGCGATGGAGGCCGCGATCGACGACCGCACCGTGCTCGTGGTGGTCAGCGCCCCGTCGTACGCCCACGGCGTCGTCGACCCGGTCGTGCCGATCGCGGCCGCGGCGAGCGCGCGCGGCGTGCGCTGCCACGTCGACGCCTGCATCGGCGGCTGGGTGCTGCCGTACGCCGCCCGGCTGGGACGCGAGGTCCCGCCGTGGACGTTCGCGGTCGAGGGGGTGACCAGCATCTCGGTGGACCTGCACAAGTACGCCTACGCCCCCAAGGGCACCTCGATCCTGCTGCACCGCACCCCCGAGCTGCGGCGCCCGCAGTTCTTCGCCAGCGCCCGCTGGCCGGGCTACACGATGCTGAACACGACCCTGCAGTCCACCAAGTCCGGCGGGCCGCTCGCCGGGGCGTGGGCGGTGGTGAACACGATCGGGGACGAGGGCTACCTCGAGCTGACCGCGCAGGTCCTCGACGGGGTGGACCGCCTGGTCGCCGGGATCGAGGCGATCCCCGCCCTGCGGCTGGTGGTGCGCCCGGACTCGACCCTGGTCGCCTTCGCCACCGACGGCAGCTGTGACGTCTTCACGATCACCGACGCGATGACCCGTGCGGGGTGGTACGTCCAGCCGCAGCTGTCCTTCGACGGCCGCGAGCCGACCATCCACCTCTCCCCGAGCGCGGCGACCACCGACCACGTGGACGAGTTCCTGGCCGCGCTGCGCGCCGCCGTGGACGCCGCGGTGGCCGACGGCCCGATCCGCATCGACCCGGAGATCGTGGCGTTCGTGCAGGCCCTGGACGCCTCCTCGCTCAGCGACGAGGACTTCGACGGGCTGCTCGCGGCGATCGGGATGGGGCCGGGCACCGAGGGCGGTGCGTCAGTCGCCCTGCCGGAGTCCATGGCCGAGATCAACGCCCTGCTCGACCTCGCCGCCCCCGCGCTCCGCGAGGCGCTGCTCACCGCGTTCCTCGACCGGCTGCTGCGACCGGTCCGGTAGGTCCTCGGCCGCCACCGTGACCGGCTCGCCGGCGGCGTCCGCACGCATCTCGGCGTCGTCCTCGTCTGCGTCGGGGTCGGCGGGCTGGCCGGCGGCCCTGCGGTTCACCGCGACCAGCACGACCGCGACGGCCACACCGACGGCGAAGAACTCGACCACCCCGAAGGCGCGGCCCAGCAGGCCACCGGGGTCGGCGAGGAAGCCCAGGAACGGGGCCAGCAGTCCCACTCCCAGCGCCAGCGGCACGGTGTCGTGGGCGCCGTAGCCGCCGCGTCCGCCGGCCACCACCATCGCCAGCGACAGACCCACCAGCAGGTCGCCCATCGCCATCGCCCACACCGCCTGGTCCCGGGCGCTGAAGTGCATCAGCATCGCGCAGAACAGGGTGAGCACCAGCACCAGCAGCCAGGCCCGGCGCTCCAGCGGCCAGGACCTGCGGCCCTCGGCAGCGGCCACGTCGACACCTTTCCTTCGTCGCTCCGCCGAGCGTAGCGGTCCCGACCGTCGGGGACGGCGCACGGCCCGCGCGCCCGCCTAGGGTGGTTCCCGTGAGCGCACTGGGCAAACTCGTCGACCGTGACCTCCTCGCGCGCGACTGGGCCGAGGCCCTGGAGCCGGTCGACGAGCAGGTGGCCCAGATGGGCCGGTTCCTGCGGGCCGAGATCGCGGCCGGACGGGGCTACCTGCCGGCCGGGGAGCACGTGTTCCGCGCGTTCCGTCGCCCGCTCGCCGAGGTGAAGGTGCTGATCGTCGGGCAGGACCCCTACCCGACGCCCGGCCACCCCGTCGGGCTGAGCTTCTCGGTGGCCCCCGGGATCGCCCCTCCCAAGAGCCTGGTGAACATCTTCCGCGAGCTGGTCGACGACCTCGGCGTACCCCCTCCGACCAGCGGCGACCTGACCCCGTGGGCCGACGCGGGCGTGATGCTGCTGAACCGGTGCCTGACGGTGTGCCCGGGGCAGTCGGCCGCCCACCGCGGCCGCGGCTGGGAGGCGGTGACCGACCAGGCGATCCGGACCCTCGCGCTGCGCGCGAAGGAGGGCGCCCCGCTGACCGCGATCCTGTGGGGGCGCGACGCCCAGTCGCTCAAGCCCGAGCTCGCGCCGATCCCGTGGGTGGAGTCGGCGCACCCCAGCCCGCTGTCGGCGTACCGCGGGTTCTTCGGGTCGCGGCCGTTCAGCCGCGTGAACCGGATGCTGGAGGAGCAGGGCGGTACGCCGGTGGACTGGCGCCTCCCCTGACCCGGGGAATATAGTTGAGCATTCAACAGTTGGGGACGACATGGACGCCACGACCTCGCACGCCGCTTCATCCTCCGGGTCACCCGGGGGCGGATGCCCGCTCTCTACATCGGGCACGGCGCGCCGCCGCTGCTCGACGACCCCGTCTGGTCGAGCCAGCTCCGCGACCTGGCCCGGGGGCTGCCGCGGCCGCGCGCGATCCTGATCGTCAGCGCCCACTGGGAGTCCGCGCCGCTCGCACTCTCGGCCACCGGCCCCGGCGTCGGGCTGGTCTACGACTTCGGCGGGTTCGCGGAGAAGTACTACCGGATGACCTACGAGACCCCGGCGGCCACCGAGCTCGCCGAGCGGATCGTCGCGATGATGCCGGCCACCGAGCGGGTGCACCAGCACGCCTCGCGCGGCCTCGACCACGGGGCGTGGGTGCCGCTGAAGATCATGTACCCCGAGGGCGACGTCCCGGTGCTGCAGATGTCGTTGCCCACCCACGACCCGGACAAGCTGCTCGCCCTCGGCGCCCGGCTGCGCGAGCTGCGCGACGAGGGCGTGCTGGTGATCGGCTCCGGCTTCCTCACCCACGGGCTGCCCTACCTGCGCGAGTGGCGCATCGACGCCGAGGCCCCCGGCTGGTCGGCCGACTTCGACGCCTGGGCGGCCGACGCACTGGCCCGCGGCGACGTGGCCGAGCTGGCGGCGTACCGCACCAGGGCGCCCGGCATGCCCTTCGCCCACCCCACCGTGGAGCACTACACCCCGCTCTTCGTCACCCTCGGCGCCGCCACCGACCCCGAGACCCCCGGCGACCAGGTCATCGACGGCTACTGGCTCGGATTGTCGAAGCGGTCGTTGCTCGTGGCGTAGGCACACAGGTCACAGGTTTCCCACGGTCCCGTGGGATCCCATCACTTCCCGTGCGTTGCAACGACCGGGAAGTGCGGGTTTCCCACGGTCCCGTGGGAAACCGCGAGCCCCCTACCGGATCCCGAGCCGCCGCATCACCGCGAGCCCCTTGAGGGTCTGCTCGACGTGCTTCTCGAAGGGTTCGTCGCGGGGGGCGGAGAGGACCTGCTTCTTCAGCACGGCGAGGTTGACCGAGTCGGTGTACTTCAGCAGGCCCTGGTCGCCGTGGCGGGCGCCGACGCCGGACTGCTTGACGCCGCCCGAGGGGGTTCCCTTGGCGGCGTACGCCGCGGCGAGGGCGTCGTTGACGTTGACGTTGCCGGCCTCGATCCGGGCGGCCACGGCGACGGCCTCGTCGAGGTTCGTGCCCCACACCGAGGCGTTCAACCCGTAGTCGGTGTCGTTGGCCAGCGCGACGGCCTCGTCCACTTCTGCGTAGCGGTGCAGGGCGACCACGGGGCCGAAGGTCTCGCACGACCCGGCGAGCATGTCCGGGGTCACCCCCTCGAGCACCGTGGGCTCGTAGAAGGCCGGCCCGAGGTCGGGGCGCTCGCGGCCGCCGCACAGCACGGTCGCACCCTTCGCGACGGCGTCGGCCACGTGCGCGGCGACCCGGTCCTTGTGGTCGACCGAGACCAGCGAGCCCACCTCCGGGCCGTAGTCGTACGCCGCACCGACCCGCAGCGCCTTCGTGGCCGCGACGAAGCGCTCCTTGAACTCGGCGTGGATCGAGTCGTGGACGTACATCCGCTCGATGTGCATGCAGATCTGCCCGGTGTTGCCGAACACCCCGAACAGCGCGCCCTCGACGACCTCGTCCAGGTCGGCGTCGGGCAGCACGATCATCGGGTTCTTGCCGCCGAGCTCGAGGCAGCAGCCGATCAGGTTCTGGCCGGCCCGCTGGCCCACGAACCTTCCGGTCGCCGTCGACCCGGTGAACATCACGTAGTTGGCGTGGTCGATCAGCGTCGGCCCGACGTCGGGCCCCTCGCCGCAGACCACCTGGAACAGCCCCTCGGGCAGCCCGGCCTCGTGGAGCAGCGCGACGCCGTACAGCGGGGACAGCGCGGTCTTGTTGTCCGGCTTGAGCACGACCCCGTTGCCGGCCATCAGGGCCGGGACCGCGTCGGAGAGCCCGGTGGCGAACGGGAAGTTCCACGGCGCGATGATCCCGACGACGCCCTTGGGCTGGCGGACCTCGGTGGAGGTCGAGAGCAGCGGCACCGGCCCGCCGCGCTTCACCGGCGCGAGCAGCCGCGCGGCGCGCTTGAGGTAGTGCGAGGTGATCATCGGTACGTCGCAGGTCTCGTCGAAGGCCATCCGGCGCGCCTTGCCCGACTCGGCCTGGATCAGGTCGACCACCGTCTCGTTGCGCTCGAGCAGCAGCGCGTGGAACCGCTTGAACACCGCGAGCCGCTTGCGCACCGGCCACTGCGACCACTCCCGCTGGGCCTCCCGCGCCCGGGCGAACGCCGTCTCGATGTCGGCGGGCGTCGACTGCGGCAGGGCGGTGAGCACCTCGCCGGTGTAGACCTCGGTCAGCTTCCAGGACCCGCCGCCGGTCGAGACGACGCGCGAGGTGAGCCGGTCCAGCAGCTCGTCGGTGATCGACGGCGGGCGGGTGACCGCCGCCGTGCCCATCTGGCCCATGTCGCTCCTCCGGTGTGGTCGCCTCAGCCGTGCAGGATCAGCTCGGCCGCCCGCTCCCCGATCATGATCGTCGGGGCGTTGGTGTTGCCGCCGGTGATCGACGGCATGATCGAGGCGTCGGCGACCCGCAGGCCCTCGATGCCGTGCACCCGCAGGTCCGGAGCCACGACGGCGCGCTCGTCGACGCCCATCCGGCAGGTGCCGACCCCGTGGTAGACCGACGTGGCCCGGTTGCGGATCTCGCGGCGCAGGTCGGCGCCGCGCAGGTGTGCGCCGGGATGGATCTCGGTCTTCACCGTGCCGGCGAACGCCGCGCTGGCCATGATCTCGCGCACCATCTCCGACCCCTCGGCGAGCACCTCGAGGTCCTCGGGCTCGGACAGGTAGCGCGGGTCGATCAGGGGCGCCTCCATCGGGTCGCCGGAGGCCAGCCGCAGGGTGCCGCGGCTGCGCGGGTAGATCAACGTCGAGAGCAGGGTCAGCGAGGGCCGGGGGTCGACGTCGTGGCGGATCGGCGCGTCCTGGTTGGGCGAGACGTAGGACCACGGCAGCAGGTGCAGCTGCAGGTCGGGCACGTCGGTCGCGCGCGACGTACGGACGAAGCCCACGGACTCGAAGACGGAGTTGGCCAGGAACGTCGACCCCGGGCGGAGCAGCTCCTTGGCGACCCCCTTCGCGAAGAACCGCGCGTTGCCGCGCATCGTCGAGGTGGTGACGTGGAAGGTCAGCGCATGGAAGAGGTGGTCGTGCAGGTTGTCGCCCACGGGGAGGTCGGCGATCGCGGTGATCCCGTGCGTGGCGAGGTGGTCGGCGTGGCCGATGCCCGAGAGCATCAGCAGCTGGGGGGACCCGACGAAGCCCGCGGCGAGGATCACCTCGCTGCCGGCGCGGACGATCCGGGCGGTGCCGCCCTTGTCGACGACCGCGACCCCCACCGCACGGCCACCCTCGATCAGCACCTTGGTCGCCACCACCTCGGTCTGCACCTCGAGGCCGGCGGGGTGCAGGTCGTGCAGGTAGCCGCGCGAGGCGCTGTAGCGCAGCCCGTCGGCGGCGTTCTGCTGCATCCGGCTGACGCCCTCCTGCTCGGCGCCGTTGTAGTCGTCGAGGACCTTCACGCCCAGCGTGTCGGAGGTCGCCTGGAGGAACTGGAGCGTGCCTTCCTGCGGCATCCGGTTGCGGGTGACCCGGATCGGCCCGCCGGCGCCCCGGTAGTCGTCGGGGCCGTCCTCGAAGTCCTCCATCCGGCGGTAGGCCGCGTTGACGGAGTCGGCGTCCCAGCCGGTGTTGCCCTCGGCGGCCCAGGCGTCGTAGTTGGCGCGGTTGCCGCGCACGTAGACCATCCCGTTGATCGAGCTCGACCCGCCGACCACCTTGCCGCGCGGCACCGGCATCCGCCGGTTGAGGATGTTCTCCTGCGGCGTGGAGTAGTAGCCCCAGTCGACCAGCCGCTTGAGCCGCGGCTCGGCGTGCATCGGCCCGATCATCCCGGGCTTGCGGACCAGGAACTGGTCGTCGCTCTTGCCGGCCTCGAGCACGATCACGCTCGCCCCCGACTGCGCCAACCGGCCCGCGACCGCCGCGCCGCCGCTGCCCGACCCGACCACCACGTAGTCGGCCTCGTTGCTGTACGGCGCGTGCTTGGCCATCGTCACCTCGCGTCGGAGCGGTCCGGGGTCAGGTCCGGGGCGGACGGGCACGCTCGCGGCGTGCACCACCAGATAACTGTAACCTGTTCTAGTTTGCGTGGATACCCGTCCACTCAGGCGAGGATGGGGCCATGGAGATCCTCTCGATCCAGTCCTCGGTCGCCTTCGGCCACGTCGGCAACAGCGCCGCGGTGTTCCCCCTGCAGCGGCTCGGCCACGAGGTCTGGGCCGTCAACACGGTGCACTTCTCCAACCACACCGGGTACGGCGCCTGGCGCGGCCCGCTCCTCGCCGGCCTCCGACGTGCGCGAGGTCGTCACCGGGATCGAGGAGCGTGGCGCGCTCCCCGGCGTGGACGCCGTGCTCTCGGGCTACCAGGGCGGCGAGGACATCGGCGAGGTGATCCTCGAGGCGGTCGCCAAGGTCAAGGCGGCCAACCCGCAGGCGACGTACACCTGCGACCCGGTGATGGGCAACGCCAAGTCGGGCTGCTTCGTGCACCCCGCGATCCCGGTGCTGCTGCGCGACCGGGTGGTGCCGCACGCCGACCTGATCACCCCCAACCAGTTCGAGCTCGGCTACCTGACCGGCACCGAGCCGGACACCCTGGAGTCGACGCTGGAGTCGGTCGCGCTGGCCCGGGCGATGGGGCCCACCAGCGTCCTGGTCACCAGCGTGGAGCGGCCCGACCGTCCCGAGGACACCATCGAGATGATGGCGGTCACCCCGGAGGGCGCCTGGATCGTGCAGACGCCGCTGCTGCCGATGAAGGCCAACGGCTCCGGTGACGTGACCGCCGCCCTGTTCACCGCCCACTACCGCAGCACCGGCGACGCCGCCGGGGCGCTCGCCCGCACCGCGTCGAGCGTCTTCGGGCTGCTGCGGCGCACCCTGGAGTCGGGCAAGCGCGAGCTGCAGCTGGTGCAGAGCCAGGACCTGATCGCCGACCCGCCGTGCGAGTTCGAGGTGCGCGAGGTCAGTCGCTCGTGAAGTAGGTCCGGGTCGCACGCTTGAGGTCCACCGTCGTACGACGGTTGGCCGCGGCGTCGAGCCGGTAGCGGGCGGGCAGCGGGACGGCGCACTCGCGTCCCCGGCAGTCGTGGTAGCGCCGGTAGAGCTTCCTGAGGTCGCGAAGCACGCCGGCGTACCGCGGGACCCGCGCGAGGTTCCTCAGCTCCAGCGGGTCGGTCGCGAGGTCGTAGAGCTCGCTCTCCCCCGTGGAGTAGCGCGTCAGCTTCCACCGCCCCAGCCGCAGTCCCCGGGTGTTCAGCGGCGAGCCCCCGAGCCGGTGGTGGGCGAGGTAGCGCGGCTCGGGCATCATCCCCTCGGTCACGATCGGGCGCCGCCACCCGCGGTCGCCCTCGGCGATGAGCCCGGCGAGGTCGATGCCGTCGGCGCCCCGCATCCGCGTCCGGGCGTACGCCGCGATGGTCGGCGCCATGTCGACGGTGGCCACCGGGTCGTAGCGCCTGCCGTGCGGCACCCCCGGCCCGCTGACCACCAGCGGGACCCGCAGCGACGGCTCGTGGAGGTTGATCTTGCCCTGCCGCTTGCGGTGCTCGCCGAGGTAGTAGCCGTTGTCGGAGGTGAACATGACGATCGTGCTGTCGAGCTCCCCGCGGCGACTGAGCTCGGAGATGGTGCGGCCGATCTGCACGTCGAGGGCGAACAGCGACTCGGCCCGCTGGCGGCTGACCTCGGTCAGCGCGGCGCGCTCGTCGGGGGTGAGCGGCGGCAGCCTGCGGAGGTAGCCCGGCTTGTCGGAGACGTCCTCCTCGGCAGGCGCTGCCGGGGGCACCCCGAGCCCGTGGGTGATCTGCCGGTCGAACCGGCCCTTGACCCAGTGCGGGGCGTGCCGGGGTGACCCAGTCGGTCACGTGGCCGTCGGAGCGCCACGTCGGGGCCGGGTCGTCGCTCTCGACCGGGTGGCCGTGGTGGGGCGCGACCGGGTTCCACCAGATGAACCACGGCGCCCGTCGCGACCCGAAGCGCCCGATCAGGTCGCGGGTCTGCTCGGCCAGCACGTCGGTGGAGTAGCGGCCGGGCGAGGAGATGATGCGGCCGTTGGAGTTCTGCACCAGGTCGAAGTAGTCGTAGGTGCCGCCTCGGAAGGGCTCGCCGAGCTGCCAGATGTGGTCCGAGCCCGCCCACCACTGGTTCCACCCAGGCGGCACGTAGTCCAGCGAGGGCGCGCCGGTGGTCCGCAGCCGCTGCTCGCCGTACCCGTTGAGGTACTTGCCGACCAGCGCGGTCCGGTAGCCCGCCTTCTGGAGCACGGTCGCCAGGGTCCGGCGGTCGCGGAAGGAGGCGAACCCGAACGGCTCGAGGTGGCTGTAGACCTCGTGGTTGTGGGCGTACTTCCCGGTCAGGAAGCTCGCCCGCGACGGGCAGCACAGCGGGTAGGGGGCGAAGGAGTTCTCGAAGGTCAGCCCCTTGCGGACGAGCAGGTGGCGGACGTTGGGCATCCAGCGGAGCTCGTCGGTGCGCATGTCGTCGGTCTCGATGACGAGGACGTTCGGGCGCGGCTGCGGCGCCTCGGTCCGCTCGGGAGGAGCGGGGGTCACGAGCGTCTCGGTCGGCGAGGGAATCGACGTCCGGGGACCCTCGGCCTGGCCGCCGGCACCGCATGCGACCAGCGCGAGCGCCACCAGCGTCGCGAGCACAGCCCCGAGCCGCGTGTTCACGCGCGAGACCCTACTCGCGCGCGAGGCAGGACTCGTGAGCGGCTACACGCCGTGCCTCAGGTGTCGCCGCCGACGGCGTCGGCCATCCGGGAGGCGAGCCGGGCCACCGCGGCCCGGAGCTCGGGTCCCTCCTCGACGCGGAAGGCGAGCGGCACCCTCGCCAGCCACTCGGAGGCGTACATCTGCGGGTTGCTGGTGCTGCCGACCAGCACGCAGCCCGACCCGGACTCCTCGAGCCGTCCCATCGTCTGCGGCACCCACGGGGCGACCTCCTCGATGGGGGCCTCGAAGACCACGCGTGCGGCGAAGTCCCACCCGGACCCGAGATTGGCCTCCAGGGCCGCGACCGGGTCGAGCCCGTCCGGCGGCACGAACCCCTCGGCCAGCTCGCGCACCCACTGGATGCGGTCGATGCGGTAGGTCCGGGTCGCCTCCACGTGGTGGGAGTGGCACAGCAGGTACCACCGGCCGTGGCGGACCACCACCGCCCACGGGTCGACCTCGGCCTCCCACTCGCGGCCGGACTCGCTGCGGTAGGCCAGCGCGACGCGGCGGCGCGCCGCGCCGGCGGCGATCAACGCGCTCGTCGTGGCCGGGTCGGGGCGGGCCGACCAACGGTCCGGCGCCGCCGCCGCGTGCTCGCGCAGGGTGGCAGCCTGCCGGGCGACGCCCTCGGGGAGCGCCCGGATGACCTTGCCCAGGGCGGTGCCCACGAGGTCGTCGGCGTGCAGGGCCGACGGCTGCCCGTCGAGGACGGCCATCACCAGTCCGAGGGCCTCCTCCTGGGTGAAGACGACCGGAGGAAGGCGGGCGCCGCGGCCCAGCCGGTAGCCGCCGTAGCGGCCGCGCTCCGAGTCGATCGGGACACCCGCCTCGCGCAGGATGGCGACGTAGCGGCGGGCGGCGCGCTCGGTGACACCCAGCCGCTCGGCGAGCTCCTCGGCGGTCGCCCCCGACCGGTCCCGGAGGATCTCCAGCACGCGCAGCGCGCGGGCGGTCGGGCTCAGCTCGGGCGGCACGGCACGACCCTAGGCGGCGAGGTCCGCAAACCGGAAGCACATCGTCCGGTTGCCCTTCTAGGGTGCGGACAAGACCGATCGCGAAGAAGGAGAGCGGACGTGGACACGATGGTGCTGATCCCGGGACTGTGGCTCGCCGCGAGGGCGTGGGACGAGGTCGTCCCGGTGCTGGAGGAGCTGGGCCACCGCCCGGTGCCGCTCACCCTGCCCGGGCAGGGAGACGGGTCCACGTCCGCGACGCTGGAGGACCAGGTCGCCGCGGTCCTCGACGCCGTCGACGCGGCCCCGGGACCGACCGTGGTCGTCGGGCACTCCGCCGCGTCCACGCTCGCCTGGCTCGCGGCCGACGCGCGACCGGACAAGGTCGCGGCGGTGGCGATGATCGGCGGGTTCCCCGCGGCGGACGGTGGGCCCTACGCCGACTTCTTCGAGCCCGAGAACGGCCTGGTGCCGTTCCCGGGCTGGGAGCCGTTCGAGGGGCCGGACGCCGACGACCTCGACGAGGAGGCCCGCGCGCGGTTCACCGCGGAGGCCGTGCCGGTGCCGGCCGGGGTGACCAAGGGGACGGTGCACCTGCGCGACGAGCGGCGCTACGACGTACCCCTCACCCTGGTCTGCCCGGAGTTCAGCCCCGAGGAGGCGCGGACGTGGATCGACAGCGGCGACCTCCCCGAGCTCGCCCGGGCGCGACACCTCGAGCTGGTCGACATCGACTCCGGCCACTGGCCGATGCTGACCAAGCCGGCGGAGCTGGCCCGGCTGCTCGCCGAGGTCGGCGAGCGGTAGGGAATCAGTAGCCGGTGCCGCGCTTGACCTGGTCGCGCTCGACCGGGGCGGTGCCGCCCTTCTGGTCCAGGGTGGAGCAGGCGTCGAGGATGTCCTGGGTGAGCCGGTCGACCTGCTCACGGCTGAGCGTCTCCTTGACGAGCGCGCGCAGGATCTTCACCTTCTCGGCCTTCGGCGGCAGCGTGTACGCCGGCACCATCCACCCGCGCTCGGCGGAGAGCTGCCAGGCGATGTCGGACTCGTCGTACGACGTGGTGCCCTTCACGAGCCGGAACGCCACCAGCGGCAGCTGCTCGAGTCCCTCGCCGATGACCTCGAACCGGCCGCTCTCCTTCAGGTTCGCCGCCAGCGCCGCGGCGTTCTGCTGCATCTGCTCCATCACGTAGGTGTAGCCCTGCCGGCCGAGCCGGACGAAGTTGTAGTACTGCGCCAGCACCATCGAGGCGCCGGTGGAGAAGTTCAGCGTGAACGTCGCGTCGGTCTTGCCGAGGTAGTTCTCGTAGAAGACGAGGTCCTCGGCGAGGTCGGCCTTCTCCCGGAACACCAGCCAGCCGATCCCCGGGTAGACCAGGCCGTACTTGTGGCCGGAGACGTTGATCGACCGGACCTGCTCGAGCCGGAAGTCCCACTCCGAGTCGGGGTAGAGGAACGGCCAGACGAACCCGCCGCTGGCGCCGTCGACGTGCAGGGGGATGTCGAGGCCCTGGTCGGCCTTGAGGTCGAGCAGCAGCCGGTTCATCCCGACGATGTCGTCCATGTGCCCGGTGAAAGTCGTGCCGAGGACGCCGACGACCCCGATGGTGTTCTCGTCGAGGTGCGGGGCCACGTCGTCGGGCCCGATCGTGTACTTGTCCTCGGCCAGCGGGACGATCCGCGGCTCGACGTCGAAGTAGCGGCAGAACTTCTCCCACACCACGTGCACGTCGCCGCCGAAGACGAGGTTGGGACTCTCCGTGGACAGTCCCGCGGCCTGGCGGCGCTCGCGCCACTTCCACTTCAGCGACAGGGCCCCGAGCATGATCGCCTCCGAGGACCCCTGGGTGCGGCAGCCGGTCGTCTCGCCGGGAGCGTGGAAGAGGTCGGCGAGCATCCGCACGCAGCGCTGCTCGATCTCGGCGGAGATGGGGTACTCCGCGTGGTCGATGAAGTTGCGGTGCAGGTTCTCCGCGATGATCCGCTGGGCCTCCGGCTCCATCCAGGTGGTCACGAAGGTGGCCAGGTTGCGCTGTGGGTCGCCCTCCATGGCCAGGTCCTCGGCCACCAGGCGCATCGCGTCGGTGGGGCTCATCCCGGCGTCGGGGAAGTCGTGGGCGGGCGCCGGCTCGGTCAGGAACCGGTTGCCGAAGAGGGCTCTGGCGGCGTCGTCCCCGGGGGCGCGCTGGGCGGGGATCTGGCGGGAGGTCTGGGAGGTCATACTCGATTCAAGACAGACCGCGGGTCCGGGTCGAACTTCACGAAGAGCTGCACTAGTCCACCCACGGCGAAAAGTGCGGCGCCTGCGAAGGTGCCCCAGTTGACGAGTCCGGCGGCCACGAGCTCCGAGGTGGCGGGACGGGTGAACGCCCCCAGCCCGGCGAGCAGGAAGATCACCGAGCCCGCCTGGTTGATCGCGACCACCCACCACCCGATCTCGCGGGGACGCAGCCCGACGTGGCCGCCGCACACGTCCAGCATCGCCAGCCGGCCGGAGACCAGGAAGCAGACACATCCCGTGATGTCGGGCAGCCAGATCCACTCGTCGGCCTGCCGCGGGGTGAGCCCCTGGGCGAAGGCCATCACCAGGCTGACGGCGAAGAACAGCGTGCCGACGAACAGCACGGCCGCGCTGCGCCAGCCGAGGTCGTGGCGCCGGAGCCCCCACCAGCGCATCCGCTCGCGGCCGGTTCCGTCGTCCGGGCCGGCTCCGTCGTAAGCCGCGGGCGGGGCGTTGACCGACAGCAGGATCGAGGTGTAGCCGCCGAGGCTGAAGAAGAACCCGCCGACGAGGTAGGTGACGTTGACGGTCGTGAGGTCGACCCCCTCCTGGGCGAACATCGCGCCCAGGGCGAACAGCGAGCCGCCGAGGACGAAGGCGACCGAGGCTGTCAGGTTGAGGCGGACGAGCCGGCGGTGCACGGACATCTCACGTCGCGGCGGTCTCGGAGGGCGGGGCCCCTGCGCCCGCCCTCGGGACCGGGAGCTGGAGGGTGACGACGAACGCCGCGGCCACGGCAACCACGACCTCGGGGGTCACCGACAGACCGTCGGCGCCGAGGAGCAACGTGGCCAGCAGCGTCGCGGTCAGGGGCAGGCGCAGCATCGCGGCGCTCATCGCGCCGATGCCCATCCCGATCGCCGGCGCCAGGCTCATCCCGGGCAGCCCGCTCATCGCGATCCCGAGCGCCGCCCCGATGAACATCGAGGGGAAGACCGGACCGCCGCGGAACGCGCTGAGCGAGAGGCCGTAGACGAACGACTTGCAGGCGACGAGCAGGACCAGCACGCCGACCGAGTAGTCCGCGGCGTTCTTCACCAGCTCGGGCAGCGCGTCCTGGCCGGAGAAGAGCACCTCGGTGAAGCTGTTGCCGGAGACCAGCTGGTAGGTCATCGCGGTCAGCCCGATGAGCAGGCCGAGGACCGGGGTGACGAGCAGCCGGTTCACGTGGACGAGGGGTCGCAGGGACAGCGCGCCCCGCCGGATGAGCCACGCCAGCAGCCCGCCGGCCACGCCCATGACCAGCGCCCAGGCGAGGGTCCCCACCGTCGGGCTCACCTCGGGCGGCACCGAGGTGAGCGCCAGCGAGAAGCTGCCCAGACCCGTCCAGCTGTCGAGGCCCACGAAGACGAGGGCGCCGATGCCGGAGGCGAGCAGGCCGGGCAGCGCGACCAGGCTCAGCTTGGCGCCGGCGATGCCGGCGGCCTCCATGATCAGGAACGCCCCCAGCACCGGTGAGCCGAGCAGGGTGCTGATCGCCGCGAAGCTGCCGGCCGAGGCCATCACCGTGAGCGCCATCGGCGGCGCGTCCTTCTTGGCGAGGTGCACGGTCAGGGCGGCGAGTCCCCCGCCGATGGCGATGAGCGGGGCCTCGGGCCCGAGGACTGCCCCGAGGGACAGGGTCGCCAGGGCGGCCAGGATGACGCCCGGCAGCTCACGCCCCTGTGGTGCACCCCCGCCGGCGACGAAGCCGAACGCGGGCGAGTGGCCCGCGTTGCCCGGCAGGAACCGGATCGTCGCGGCCGTCAGCAGCCCGCACAGCACCAGCCACGGGACCGGCCACCACGCCGGCGCGGCACCGTCGACGAGCTGACCGGGCAGGTCGGTGAACACCAGGGTCTGGAGCTTGCTCACGAGCGCCAGGAAGCCGTAGGCGAGCGCCGAGATGGGTGCGCCCAGGAGCGCTGCGAGGACGAGGGCGAGCAGGTAGCCCTTGGACCGGGCCACGACGGACGGGTCGATGTCCTCGGCCCCGCCGGGTGCAGGTGGGGCCGGCTCGGCCGGGGACGGTGGCGGCGTCCCCGGTGGTCTTCTCGCCTCTGTCATGGCCCCGACTTTCGTCACAGGTCGGCATCGCCGCGCGCGTACATGCTGCCACCGCGATCCTCGCCTTGGCGATGGCACGACGGGGCTTTCGCCTCTGGCGACCGGTGCCGGGCGGCAGCTGGACTGGACCTGCAGGAGGAGGTGACTCGCCATGGCCGAGCGGTCCCGATCGACGCCCCGAGTGCAGAGCCTGCTGCCCCACGACGACCCCCAGGACACCCCGTTCGGGCGCGGGTTCACGCTGGGTCGCTGGCTCGGCGTACCGGTGCGGGCCCACTGGAGCGTGCTGGTCGCCGTGGTGCTGTTCGCCGCGCTGCTCGCCTCCGTCCAGCTGCCCAGCCTGCGCCCCGGCATGTCCGCCGTGGCCTACTGGGTGGCCGGCGCGATCACCGCCCTGGTCTTCTTCGGCACGCTGATGGCCCACGAGCTCGCCCACGCCGTGGTGGCGCGTCACTACGGCCTGCGCGTACGCCGGATCAACCTGTGGCTGCTCGGTGGGCTCACCGAGCTCGACGGCGAGCTGCCCTCCCCGCGCGCCGACGCCCTGGTCGCGGGCTCCGGTCCGGCTGTCAGCCTGGCCCTCGGCGGCGTCTTCGGCGGGCTCGCCGTGGCGGTGGGTGGCGGCGGGCTGGTCGCCCCCGCGCTGGGCTGGCTCGGGGCGGTCAACGTGCTGCTGGGCGTGTTCAACCTGCTGCCCGGCGCACCCCTGGACGGCGGCCGGCTGCTGCGGGCCCTGCTGTGGTGGCGTTCCCACGACCGGGTCCGCTCGGCCGAGCAGGCGGCCGGCGCGGGCCGCGTGCTCGGGATGGTGCTGATCGCCCTGGGCCTGGTGCAGGCGCTGCTGGTCAACGCCGGCGGCCTGTGGACCGCCCTGGTCGGCTGGTTCATCATCGAGGCCGCCGCGAGCGAGCGGTACGCCGGCCGCGCGGAGCGGCTCCACGGCCTGACGGTGCGCGACGCCATGACGGCCACCCCTGTGGTCGTGCCGGGCTGGTGGACCGTCGAGCAGTTCCAGGAGCGGTTCCCCACCGGCACGGGCCAGGTGTTCTTCCCGCTGGTGGACACCGAGGGGCTGGTGAGCGGCGCGGTCACGTCCACGGCGCTGGAGATGGTGCCGGCCTACCGGGCGGACGTGGTCCGGTTGTCCGAGGTCGCGCCCGGGCCGCGCGTCCTGCTCACGACCTCCCCGGACGACGACCTCTCCCGCGTGCTGCTGCACCTGCACGTGCGCGGCGGCCTCGCCTTCGTCGTGGAGGACGGGCACCCGGTGGGCGTGCTCACCGAGGACGACCTCGCCCGCGTGGCGCGCGTCGTCGGGGATCGGGCCTGAGCAGAGCCGGCGTGGTCCGGGCCCGGGCGGGGGGGCTTGCGGACGTGCTCGCACGGTCGTCGCCCTAGGCGGCAGCGTCGGGGCGCGAGATGCTGGGTGGGAACGGCAAGGAGCGCCTCATGGGAAGCATCGGCGTCACCTCGTGTCCGCTCCGCGACCAGGTCGATCCGCGTGCCCTCCGATTCAGCGCTGCAGCAACGGCCAGCGTGCTCGCTGTCGTGCTGCTCACGGTCGGTCCCTCTCGACCTCTGGCTCTCGGGCTGCTTGCCTCCCAGGTCGCGGTGTTCGGGTTCACCGCGTTCGTGAGCGTGCACTGGTCCGTGTGGGCGCAGGTCTTCGCCCGCTTCATCTGGCCGCGGATCAGCGCAACAGCTGAGCTGGAGGACGCTCACCCGGTCCGCTTCGCCCAGTTCCTCGGCTTCGTGTTGACCGCTTCGGCACTGCTCGCCTTCGTCACGGGGGCCGATGGCCTTGGCTACGGCTCGACCGCCGTCGTCGTCGCCGCAGGCCTCGTCGAGGCCACCACGGGAGTGTGCCTGGGTTGCAGGGCCTACCTGCTGGCCCGTCGGCCGCGTCACTGACGCCGCCACGGACTCTGGGCAAGCCGACTCCTGGCGCCTCGCCACACCTGCCAGAAGCGCACTTCTCCTCACGTGCGCCTGGTGAAGCGGAGCTTGCCGGTCCCGAGCCTTGTCGTCTCGTAGCGCGGGTTGTGCGCGAACGCGTGATGTCGAGGGCAGAGCAGGCGTCCGTCCTTGACGTTGGTGTCGCCGTTGCGTCCCCAGGAGATGTCGTGATGCGCGTGACAAAGACCCGGCGGGTAGTCGCACCCTTCGGCGGTGCACCCGCCGTCACGGATCGCCATCGCGATCCGCTGGGCCGTGGTGTGGAACCGCTTCTTCCGACCGACGTCCAGCGGTTGGCTCCTGCCACCCAGCACCGCGGGGATGATCCCGGCCTCGCACGCGAGCCGTCGGGCTTCGGTGGCCGAGATCCGGCCACCGTCGTCGAGCACCCCGGCACCCAGGCCCTGCAGGAGCTTCTCCAAGTCCATCGTGATCACCACGCTGGCAGCCACGCCGCCGGCGTCAGGGATCCGGTCGGCGGGGTAGCGCTCGACGTACTCCGCGAACGCCTGACCCATCCGCTCAGCGCTGGGCTTCCCCGGCACCGGAGCCGACCCGTCGACCGCCGCTTGGTGCTTCGGCGCCGCCAGGGCCAGGAGCGCCTTCTTCAGCATCGCCGCCTGTAGCGCGGGGAGGGTGAACCTCCCGTGCACGCACCCTTGGCCGTCCTCGGTCATCGTGAGGCGGGTCTTGGCCCGGGCCCGCTCTTCCTCCTGCTCCAGCAGGCGGCGCTCGTGCTCCTCGGCGACCTCTGGAGCGACCACGTCGAGCAGGTGGCGGCCCAGGATGCGCAGCTCGTTGGCGTCGTGGTGCTCGGCCTCCGTGAGGAGATGCTGCTCGGCGTGGGTCTTCAACGCGGTCAGGTCGAGGTCGCGGTCGGCGACCAGGTCCGCGGGGATCTTGTCGAGCCGCGCGACGGCTTCGCAGATCACCCCTGCCTGCTCGACCTGCAGCGCACCAGCGGTCAATGCTGCGGCGGTCGCGGGGAACGTCTCGAGATCGCGCGCCATCCGCACCCGCCGGTGCGCCTCTTTCCGCGTCAGCTTCTTCTCGTGGGCGAGCCAGTTCGCCGTAGAAGTCGCCCCGACCTCCGCAGCGACGTCGCGTGTCTCAGCCTGCGTGAGCAGGATGCCTTCCACTGCAGCCAGGGTGGAGGCCAACGAGGCGACCTCGCGGCACGCGTTGCGCAGCTCTGCATCACCGAGCCCGAACAGCGGCAACCCGGTCGCCTCGCGCAGCACCGCAGTGGCCTCGGCGACGGCACGGGCCACCGGGTGAAAGTGCTCGGTCGGTGCTGCGGACATACCTCATCCAAGCACCGACCACCGACAACACCGGGGCCGAGAATCCCCTTCTCCACAAGGGAATTCTCGCCAGATCCAGCACCCCTCGATCGGCAGGAAAGCGACGCCGACGTGCGCCCCATGTCGACAAGCAGGCCGCCGGCACCGCGTCAGGACGTCGTCGAGGCAGGCTTGCCGAGCATCTCCGCGAGTTCGGGGTCGAACGCGATCGCTCGCACTTCCTGGGTGCAGCGGCACGCGGCAGCGATCCGCCTGCCCACTCGCGCTATGCATGGCATCCGGTCGCTGCCAGCGGGGTGGACGTGCAGTTCTCTCCGACCCCGCGCACCGCGCGAAGTGCGCTGTCATGCCGATGTGCGGACGTTGCTGGCGCTGGCGCGAGCCGTTGTCCTCGTGAGCCGATCAGCGACGTGACCAACCGCGACGAGGATCTGATTGCTGATCTCAGCAAGGCGCGCGGATTCCGGCGCATCGAGATCGCAGCAGAACTGGGGGATCGCAGGGGAGCACCGGCTCGGACGAACTGACGGCGCCTGCTCCGCCAGTCTGGCCCCGGTACGAGCGATCTAGATGCGCAGCACTGTTGGCGTTGGTTAAGCGCTGCCGGGAACGCAGCTCACGACGACTACGTTGTCGCGTTCCATCGAAGGACGCCGCGAACCCGCGACTCGCCATGTTGGCTCTGAGTGCTTACGGACGCAACGGCCTGCGGAACGAGGTCGCCGAACGACTGACTAAGACGCTCAAGAATCGCAAACGTCGCGGTTCCCGCCACCGTCCGAGGCGGTCGTGAAGATCGTCTACCTGGTCCGGCATGCAGCAAACGAGCCCGGCCGCCTAGCACGCTTAGCCGCCAGCATTCGCCAGCACTGGACTGGGCGGAGCCCGTCAGCGGCGGTGATGACAACGAGCAATGGATCAAGGACTACTGGCCCGAGGCAGCGCCAGGCGAGCCCGCCTGTCAATGCCCTTGAAGTACCCGATGTCTCAGCGACGGAGCGCTACGTCAGACTGAACCCACTCTTCGAGCCGCGTGTAGTCGGATTCCCGAGTCGAGCATCCGGACATGCCGCATAGTGTGCGCGTCAGCGCGCGCGGATCTGCCGCGATCCGCGCGCGCTCGTAGCCGATGAGCGGGAACAGGCAGCTGACGATTTCGTGCCCGTCCGGCTCAGGGGCCCACGAGCCGAGGTCGCCCGCCACGAGGCACCGAGGGGCCACCCGCTCCCCGCCCGCGCTGGCACCAGGGCGACCAACCTGCCTGCGGCGAGAAGGGGGCCGGGCGCCTGAGCTCAGGTGTCAGCAGTCCAGGCCGCTGCCAGCCGGGTCCGTGAATGAACGCCGAGCTTGGTGTAGACGTTGCCGAGGTGATAGCCGACGGTCTTGACGCTGAGCACGAGTCTCTGGGCCACTTCCTGGTTTGTCAGCCCTTGGCACACGAGGGTGGCGATGGTTCGCTCCTGCGGCGTCAGCGCCTGCGGCAGCTCCACGGTCCGCTTCTTGGTCGGAGTGACGCCGCAGGCGCCGAGCTCATCCTCGACGCGAGCGACGAATGGCCGCGCCCCAAGTGCGTCGAGCCGCGTCTTGGCCTCCTCCAGCCGTTGGACAGCCGCACGCTTCTCACCGCGTCGCCTCAGGAACCTGCCGAAGGCCGCCTGGCCAAGCGCGGCGTCCAGAGCTGTCACGCCGCCCCGGTCTGCCTCGAGGGCAGCGCGGAAGGCTGCTCTGGCGACCTGGTGGTCGCGCCTCGCGGTGGCGAGCTCACCGCGGACGCGGGCGAGCGCGGCGAGCCGTGAGTCGCAGCCTCGCTCACGAGCGAGCGCCTCGAACTCCTCGATCTGGAGCTCAGCCTCGTCCAGGCGACCGAGCTCGACGAGCGCGCTGACGTACTGAACGGGCCACTGCATCAAGCCGGGCTCATGCGTCGGTCCTCCGCCGAGGCTGAGCAGGAGAGCTGAGCGACCGATGACATCTGCGGGATCCGATCGGCACCAGGCGATGTGTACGCCGGCGTTCTCGCACACCGCGAAGGTGGCCAGGTCCCCGAGCTGCTCGGCCAGGCTACGTCCCGCGGCCAGGTGGCGCTCGGCCTGGAGCCAGTCGCCACGGCCCGCGCAGACCAGGACCGCCGCGGTGTGCAGGTACCCCTGGACCCACAGCTGCTCCGTGTCCTCGGCCAGAGAGAGGGCGTGCTCGGCACCCGCGAGTGACGCGTCCCAGTTGCCGAGGCGGAACTCGACCTCGGCCAGGGCGCCCATCGCGAGCAGACGTTGAGGAGACACCTCGGCGTTGCCCGCGTTGCAGACCAGTGCGAGGTCGCCCCGGGCGCCGACGAGGTCGTCGGTCGCCACTCGCAATGCCCCCCGCGAGATGAGCTGGTGGCTGTACCCGCGGACCAGCGTCGGGTCCGACGGAACGGACTCGAGAACCGCCAGGGCCTCCTCGATGCGGCCCACCAGGGCCAGGCCGAAGGCCTGCGCCGCGTTCGTCGAGTCGGCGAGGTCGGGCGGGACGCCGAGCGCGAGGGCTCGGGCAGCCCATTCGGCAGCACCGAGCCCGTCCGCGCGCAAGTTGTGCAACTGGGACAGGATCGCGGCCAGGCTCCCCAAGTGGTCAGGGGACAGCTCGTCACCGCGTGACCACGCCTCAGTGGCAAGGGACTCGGCCTCATCCGGCTCGCCGGCGAACCATGCAAGTCGGGCCTGGAGGTAGACCCGTCTCGCTGTAGGCGGCGTGAGCGAGAGATCATGCGCAAGTGCCTTGGTCGTCGCCAAGTCTCCGTCAATCAGGAACAGGTTGACGGCGTCGAGGAGACGCTCGTCAGAGGCCGTGCCCGCAGTGCCGACGCGGCTCGCCTCAAGCGTGAAATCAGCCGCGGTGTGTACGTCGCCCTGCGCCAGCTTCCCCGCTGCCGCGACCGCGAGCCGATCGGCCAGGTCGTCATCTGAACCCCTCGAAGCAGCCACCATGTGACGGAGGGAGGCGTCCCCAGTGACCACCTCAGCCGCTCGCGCGTGCAGGCTCTCTCGGGCGTGGGGGCCCAGATCGTCGTACACCGCGGCGCGCACGAGCGGGTGCGGGAAGCGGACGGTCCAGCCTCCGGGACCTTCCGTGTGGGTCAATATGGCCGGTGAACGGCTGAGCTCCTCCAGTGCCTGCTGGGGATGCTCGATGCCAGCGACGGCGGCCACGAGCTCGATCTCGGATCCGTCCTGGAGGATGGCTGCGGCCCTGGCCAGTCGCTGGGCAGGCTCGGAGTGGACGGAGAGGGCGCCGGTCACCAGAAGGGAGTACGACGGCGGCGCCGGCAGCGGTCCCGCGGCGACGAGGGTCTGGGCCGGGAGCTCGTCCAGCAGCGCCCGGAGGTACAGCGGGCTGCCGTCCGTGTGGCGACGAAGCCGGGCGGCTGCGGCTCCGGCAGGGTCGTCGAGACCCCGTGCCCGGATGAGCTCGTCGACCTCGGTCTCGTTCAGGCCGTGGAGGTGCAGCCGGTCCCCCTGAGCATCTGCCAGCCGGAGCAGCCCCGCCGGCAGCCGGCATACCTGGTCGTCTCGGGTCACGAAGATCGCGAGCACGGGGTCCGCGGCCAGCCTGCGCAGGGCAAACAGCAGCGCCCCCAAGGACACGGCATCAGCGAGGTGGGCGTCGTCCACCACGATCACGGTCGCCTGCCGTTCACCTTGCCGGTCGAGGTCTTCCAGGACGGCGGCTCCAGCGGCGAACTGGTCGTCCCACGACTCCCCGGAAGTGCCGAGCAATTGGTGGACGATCCCGAACGCAAGGAAGGTCTCGGACTCGTCACCCGAGGCGCTCATGATGCGGATGTCGCTGAGGCCCTCCAGGAAGGTCGAGACCAGGGCGCTCTTGCCGATGCCGGGCGGTCCGTCGATGAGCACCGTCGCCGGCCTCGAGGCAACGGCGGTCGAGAGCCGGCCGGCGAGCCAGTCCTGCTCGGCGACACGGCCTACGAAGAGAGGCATCGGCATACGGCGTCCTGCCCGCCCGTCAGGAGGGAACGGCATCTGCCACGACTTTACGCCGCACGACGGGCCATGGAGCGGTCTGACCCAGCGCGACGAGAACCGACATGGTTGCCGCGACCACCGTGAGCACCACCAGCGACAGCGCACCCGGGGCCGCCAACTCGCCGTCGTTGAACAGGGCCGCCATGCCGGTGACGCACGCCAAGCTCACGTAGGCACCCGAGTGCAGTAGTCGGCAACGGTCGCGATGGACACCGAGCGCAGGACGTACCGGCTTCCCGCCGAACTTGCCGGGAGGGCGCCCACCGGTGAAGAAGGTCTTGTACGTCTCGATCGACAACACCGACAAACCAGCGGCGGCGACCGTCAGCGTCACCCAGTCACGGGTGAAGGGAAGCACCATGATCGTCCAGGCGGTGGCCACCACCGGGCTTCTGAGGAACTTCCACGCGCTGAATCCCTCGACCGGAGCGTCCTTCCAAGCCCCACCCGCAGCGGTGAGCCAACCACCGATGCCACCGACGAGCACCAGAGCCCACAGCGCCCCGCCGTCGACAGGTTGCAGCGCAGCCGCGGTGCGACCCATCACCAGGACACCACCGAGGACGACTGACCCCATGAGGTATCGAGGGAACCGGCCGTCGACGGGCCGTCCCAGCACCGCGATCCGCATGGGGATCGCGTAGGCGCTCTGGTCGTCCTCGCGGACGAACGACTTCCACAGCTCCGTGGCCAGCCGTTCGGTCGCATAGAGCAGGCCCACCAGGACGATCGGGGCGACCGTCGTGTCGAGGTCGGTCGCCGTCGCCAGGGCCACCGCCGCCACCACCGCCACCAGGATGCTGCGGACGAAGCTGGCTGCCTTGAACCCCTCGAACGGAGTGTCCTTGAACGCACCCCACGTCGCGGCATGCATCCCGCAGACCAGCGCCAGGACGACCACGTACACGATGCTCATCGCGCTGCCCCGAGCACGCCGGCCTGCAGCGGCAGAGTCGGATCCTCGACGCCGGGAGCAAGCCGCGCGATCTCGCCGAGGCCGACTGCGAGGGCGCCGAGGCCGAGCAGCTGGACCAGCATCTCCCCGGGCGAGTGGCCGGGAACCTCCCCGAAGACGAACCCCCCGAACATGATGGCCACCAGCACGCCCACCACGTTGACCACTGGCATCGAGAAGGCAAGCGGAGCGATCTGGTAGGCGCGCTGGTTGATCGCGGTGCCGGCGATCCCGACGAGCACGAGAGCGACGACAAGCAGAGCCAGCAGACTGGACGCGATGTGTCGGCCGCCGAGGTCGGCACCGACAAGCTTCAACATCCCCGCTGAGACACCGAAGAGCGACCCCGCGGTGGCCCCCAGCAGTGCCGCATGCAGCCGATCGTGCCGCCTGAACCAACGACGGCCGGCGGCGACCACTGCCGCGGCGAGCACCAGTCCGGCGGCCGCCATCGCGATCGCGGTCGCCCTCCGGGGCGCGGCCTGGCCAGAAGCGAGCGACGCGCCGGACAGGTAGGTCGCCAATCCCACCGCGGTGATCGCGACCGCCCGCAGTTCTCGCGACCTGGGCAGCTGCCGCTCCAGCGCCGCTCGGAACGGGATCGCGAGCACCAGGCCAACGAGCAGGAGCGGTTGCACGAGGGCGAGCGAACCCCACCGGAGCGCCGTCGCGTGCAGCAGCATGCCCACGAACGACATGCCGGTGCCGGCCAACCACCAGGGATTGCGGCTCAGGTGCAGGAGGACCCGAGTGACCTTGGAGACCCCACGCGGAACACCACCCGCAGCCCGGTGCTGGAGAGCGTTCGAGACGGCAAACCCACACGCTGCGCTGAGAGCGATCACGGCCGCGACTGTCGCCTGCTGATCCATGGGAGCACCTGTCCTGTCGTGGTTCGGGACTCCGAACGCTATGGATCCGCGCACCTCCGACACCTCGGGCAAATACCCGGGATCGGCCGACGCCTCGGACCGCTGCTCCCGTGGACCGGCCCCGGAGCGTCGGGAGCCAAGCGAACACCGGCGTCCCCGCTGGTAGCCGATCCCGGTCATTTGCCCGAGGCGCGCGCCGTCCTGACTGCATAGCGTCGGTGGCAACCCGACATATCCGCCATCCTCCAGGAGCACGTCATGGGCACAGGTCCGCTCCGACCGACATCACGACGTCGGTCCTTCATCAAGCAAGCAGCCGTGCTGCTCACGCTCCCGGCCGTGATCGGTGCGCTGACTCAACCGACCGCGGCGAGCCCGGCGCGGTCGACAGGCGCTTCGGGCTGGTCCCCGAGCGATCCGAGCCTGGTCGGGCGCGCCGTCCTGCCCTTCAGCACCTTCGCCGGCGGGCCCCCTGCCGGGGCATTCGTGGTACCGAGCACACAGAACGGCGTGACGTTCCCGCTGCCCGAGCAGCCGGTCGAGGGCTTCTCCGCGATCATCGACGGACACCGCCGAGGTGAGTACCTCGCGATGGCGGACAACGGTTTCGGCAGCAAGGCCAACTCGAGAGACTTCCTGGTCCGGGCCTACCTCGTCCGGCCGCACTTCAAGACCTCCCACGGCGGTCCGGGAACCGTCAAGGTCGGACACTTCATCTCGTTCCGCGATCCCGACCACAAGCTGGGCTTCCCGATCGTGAACGAGGGCTCCCGCGGGCGGCTTCTCACGGGCGCGGACATCGACCCCGAGTCCCTACAGCGCGGACCCAACGGTGACCTGTGGGTGGGCGACGAGTTCGGCCCCTGGATCCTGCACTTCGACGCACGCGGCAGGCTTCTCGACCCACCCTACGAGGTGCCAGGTCTCAAGTCTCCGAACAACCCGACGTTGAACGGCGCCCAGGCCACCCAGCCGAACAGCCGCGGCTTCGAAGCCATGGCGATCAGCCGGAAGGGCAGGTTCCTGTATGCCGCCCTCGAGGGAGCCACCCTGGCCGATGCCGACCAGACTCGCCGCAACATCTACGAGTTCAGCATCCGGCGGCAAGTGTTCACTGGCCGCGAGCGGTCCTACCGCACAGAGTCACCGGGAAACATGGTCGCCGACATGTCGGCCGTTGACCGGCGCCACCTGGTCGTCATCGAACGGGACGGCGGGGCGGGTGTGACGGCGCTGTTCCGCAGGGTCTACCAAGTCGACCTGCGGCACACCGAACCGACCGGCACACTGCGCAAGACCGAGCTCGTGGACCTCACAGCGATTCCCGACCCCCACCTCGTTTCCCTTCCGGCCATCCACCCTGGCGACCTCGGGCTCGGCGATCCGTTCTGGGTCATGTGTGAGTCCGTCGAAGCGGTCCACCTGGTCGCAGGGGAGCGGCTGCTCGTGGGCTGCGACAACAACCTGCCGAACTCCGGCAGGAACCCAGCTCGGCCCGACGACAACGAATTCATCCTCGTTGCCGTCCCAGGGCTGAAGCGGGGATGAGCAACTCGAACCCGACCCATGACCCACTACTACCTGGCAGGGGTCAGCTCATGAGCGTCGAGACCGCGTCCACGCGTCAACTCCGAGGCACGCGCCTGCTGCTGGTCGGCGTGGTCGCCACGATGGTCGCGGCCGGCTGCGGCAGCGCGGGCGACCCGCCCGCAGGGGATCCGCGACCGGAGTCGACCACGGAGGGGGGACCACAGCTCGTCAAGGTCCACTACACACGTCCACTTCCCGCTGATCCCGACGGCGGCTACGGGGTGGAGATGGACGTCACCGCCCACGGCGCCGACCGGTCGCGTACCGAACTGGTCTGGCTCGTGGAGGACGGCCGGGTCGAGATGACCGTCCTGATCATCCGGAACGGCAACCGGGCCCTGATGTACGACGCAGAGGCCGAGACGCCGTACACCTTGATGGAGGCCGCAGACGAGCATCCCGAGGACCTTCCCTTGGAGTCCAGCCCACTGGAGCCGGACAGCGACGACTTCCAGGAAGCCTGTCCCGACGCCGACCCCACCGGCACACGGACCATCGTGGGCCGTGCCGCGGTGGGGTACGCCTGCACGTGGGAGGACCCGAACCCGCCCTGGACGCCGGAGGAGATCTGGCTGGACGAGGCCACCGGAATGATCCTCCAGAACGGCGCGATCAAGGCGACGGAGTTCGTCGTCGACCCCGAGATCGACGGGAACGCGTTCTCCACGAAGCCGCCCGTCGGCGCCGACGTGCACGTGGTGAAGGCCACCGGGAAGGGCCCACCGCCATCGTAGGGCGCAGCCGAACCGAGCCCCGAGGACGCGCTGTCCGCCCTTGCGTCCACCTCACCCATCCCGGTCTACGGCGAGGGCTTCCACATGAGCACCACACCGTTCGTCCCGAGCAACTACCGGAACTCGGTGGGCTGCAGTCGGCTGAAGCCCCTCCGCGGCGTGCCGACAGTCGAGCAGGCCGACGCAGTCTCGCGGTTCACCGCCGACCTGGTCATCTGGCTGGGCGTGGGCAGCTTCGAGCGGGCTGTCCCGGCCGCTGCCGCGTTGGCCGAGTTCGGCGCCGGGCCCACAGATGCCGACCTAGCCAGACCGCTGACCTGCGGTTTCCCATGGAGCCGGTGACAGGAGTCGAACCCGCGACATCCTCATTACAAGTGAGGCGCTCTACCAACTGAGCTACACCGGCGTGGTCGGCCGCCCGCCGCCAGCACGGGCGGCCCGGCGGCCGGCCACCCATCGTAGGTGACGGCGCGCGCGTTCCCGGCCGTGCCCGGGAGCGCGGCTCGAGCGTCCTACTCGCCTTCGCCGGGCTCGAGGTCGAGCGGGACGAAATCCGCCACGGAGAGGTTGCCGCGCGTGCCCACGGTGACCGGCTGGATCCCCACGGGACGCCCGTCGCGGTAGGTGATGAAGGTGAACATCGCGTCACGGCGCAGCTTGCTGCCGATGGCGATGGCGTACGCCGCGCCGCCGGTCGTCCCGTTGGTGTAGCTGTACCCGACCTTGCCGTTCTCGCCCACGACCCGGTCCGGTCCGATGCGGGCGTGCACGTGGCCGCCCACCACCAGGTCGGTGCACCCGCGGGCCAGCGCCGTACGCCCCAGGTTGGCGTCGTGCACCAGCAGCGTGGCGATCCGGTCGCCCTCCTCGTCGAGCTTGCACACGTCGTCGGCGATGCGTTCCTCGACCTCGCCGAAGCTGAGGTCGGTCTCGTCGCGCCAGGTGCCCAGGCCGCTGGAGCGCGGGTCGTCCACGCCGGTGATCCGCACGTCGCCGAAGGTGTCCTCCGGCTCCCCCTCGAGGTGGGTCCAGCCCAGCGAGGCGAGGTGCTTGCTCACGAACGGGCCGTTGTCGTGGTTGCCGGCGACGGCCACCTTGGCGTCGTACCCCTCGAAGGCGGAGTCCAGCGACTCGAGGCTGAACTCCTCCCACGGCTCCCCCGTCGAGGTGTCGTCCCCGGCGGTCAGCACCGCCGTCGCGCCGGCCTCGTCGGCGACCGCGCGCACGACCTGGTCCATCCCGATGTTGTCGTGGCGGTCGCTGACCAGCACCGCCACGGTCTCGTCCTCCGCAGGCTTGCGGAGGTCGGGCGCGATCGAGTCGACCCTGTCGACGACTCCTGCGTAGAACACCTTGCTCCGGTCGTAGGTGTCCACGAGGCTCAGCAGCAGGCGCTGCGTGCCCTTGGTGACCAGTCCCCCCTGGATCTCCCAGCCGGCGAGCTCGTCGGGCAGGGGTACGTCGGGCACCGAGGTCTGCAGCGGGATCCACACGTTGTTCTGCACGCGGTCGGTGTCCTGCTGCCACGGCTGTACGACGAGCACGGCCATCAGCCCCGTGACCGCCACCAGGCTGCCGCCGGTCCGCACCCCCAACCGCCGCGTGAGCTCGGCGCGACGGCGGGACCCGAGGAGCAGCCACAGGCCGACGGGGACCAGCCCGATCCCTGCCGCCCACAGAGCCGCGTCGCGCGCCATCGCGACCACCTCGCGCTCGACCCGGCCCTGCTCGGCCTCGGGGTGCGCGGCGATCGCGGCGTAGCGCTCGGCGAGCTCCCCGGCGCTCGAGGCGGTCGTCTTGCCCAGCTCGACCGCGACGCCGAAGCGGCCTCCGGACGAGGTGCGCAGGTCCGGCAGGTAGGGCCCGAGGTCCAGGCGGACCTCACCGTCGAGGGTCGGGTGCACCACCGCGTCGTGGCTGGCCAGCACGATCTCGGAGCTGGAGTGGGTGAACACCAGCACCCACGCCGGGACCGCCACCACCAGCCAGGCGAGCACGAACCCCAGGACGCGCAGCACGGTGTCCCGGCGCGCCCAGCGCCTCCACCAGGTCGAGCCGTCCCCGGGGGTCGAGCCTGTCGAGACCACGCCCTACGCCCCGGCGTCCGCCCGGGTGCGGGCGACCGCGTAGAGGGCCACGCTGGCGGCGACGCCGGCGTTCAGCGACTCCAGGGAGCTGGCCATCGGGATCGAGACGAGCTGGTCGCAGGTCTCGGCCACCAGCCGGGACAGGCCCTTGCCCTCGGAGCCGACGACGACGACGAGGGGACCGTCGGCGAGGTCGAGGTCGGGCAGGTCGACCTCGCCGTCCGCGGCGAGACCGACGACCATGCAGCCGGCCTCCTGGTAGGCCTTCAGCTGCCGGGTCAGGTTGACCACCTGCGCGACCGGGACCCGCGCGGCGGCGCCGGCCGAGGTCTTCCAGGCGCTGGCGGTCATGCCGGCGGCCCGGCGCTCGGGGATCACCACACCGTGCGCGCCGAACCCGGCGGCCGAGCGCACGACCGCACCGAGGTTGCGCGGGTCGGTGACGGAGTCCAGCGCGACGATCAGCGGCGGCTCGTGGTTGGCGGCGGCGGCGTCGAGGAAGTCCATCGGGTCGGCGTACTCGTAGGCCGGCACCCGCGCGGCGAGCCCCTGGTGGACGGCGCCGGTCGTCATCCGGTCGAGCTCGACCCGCGGCACCTCCAGCATCGAGAGGCCCCGGTCGGCGGCGACCGCGAACACCTCCCGCAGCCGGCCGTCGCGCTCCGCGCCCTCGGCGACGTAGATCGCGGTGACCGGCAGCTCGGCCCGCAGCGCCTCCAGGACGGAGTTGCGCCCCGCGATCCACTCGTGGTCGCCGCCGCCCTTGCCCATCGGCCGACGGGACGGCGCGGACTTGGCCGCCTTCTTCGCCTGCTTGTGGGCCTTGTGGTACGGCCGGTCCTTGGCCTTCGGCGTCGGGCCCTTGCCCTCCAGGCCCCGGCGCACCCGGCCGCCCGACCCCGCGGTGGGGTTGCCCTTGCCGGTCTTCTTCACCGCGCCGCGTCGCTTGGAATTGCCTGGCATCTCACACGCTCCATCGGGGGCCGTCGGGGGTGTCCTCGACCTCGACCCCGGCGGCCTTGACCAGGTCACGGATCGCGTCGGCGGTGGCGAAGTCCTTGCGGGCCCGGGCCTCCGCGCGCTGCTCGAGCATGCTCTTGACCAGGGCGTCCACGACGTCGCGCAGGTCGTCGGAGCGGCCGGTCGACCAGTGCTCGTCGGCCGGGTCGAGCCCGAGGACGCCGAGCATGGCGCGGACCTCGCGGGCCCGCGCCGAGGCCGCCTCGTGGTCGCCCTCGGCCAGCGCCTTGTTGCCGGCGCGCACCGCGTCGTGGATGACGCCGACCGCCGCGGGTGTGCCGAGGTCGTCGTCCATCGCGTCCACGAAGGCGGTGGGGAGGGTCTCGAGGGTGGTTTCGACAGCTCAACCACCGGGGAGGGCTCAACCACCGGAGACGCCTCGCCCGCCCGCTCCAGGAACCCCTCGATCCGCTGGAACCCGGCCGCCGCCTCGTGCAGCGCCTCGAAGCTGAACTCGACGTTGGAGCGGTAGTGCGCGGCGACCATGTAGTAGCGCAGCTCGAGGCCGCGCACCTGTGTCAGCACGTTGGGCACGAGCAGCGAGTTGCCCAGCGACTTGCTCATCTTCTCGCCGCTGGTGGTGATCCAGGCGTTGTGCATCCAGTACGACGCGAACGCGTTGCCGGCCGCGCGCGACTGGGCCTGCTCGTTCTCGTGGTGGGGGAAGCGCAGGTCGACGCCGCCGCCGTGGATGTCGAACGCGCCGCCGAGGTACTTCCCGGCCATCGCCGAGCACTCGATGTGCCAGCCGGGACGCCCGCGCCCCCAGGGCGAGGGCCACGACGCGGTGTCGGGCTCCGTGGGCTTGTGTCCCTTCCACAGCGCGAAGTCGCGCGGGTCGCGCTTGCCACGAGGATCGGCGTCCTCGGCGGCCTCCATGTCCTCGACCTTCTGCCGGGTCAGCTCGCCGTACGCCGGCCAGGACCGCACGTCGAAGTAGACGTCCCCGGACCCGTCGTCGGCGGCGTAGGCGTGGCCGCGCTCGACCAGCGTGGAGATCAGCTCGATCATCTCCGGGACGTGTCCGGTGGCGGCCGGCTCGTAGACCGGCGGCAGCACGTGCAGCGCGTCGTAGGCCCGGTCGAGCTCGCGCTTCATGTCGTAGGCGAGGTTGTACCAGGGGCGACCCTGCTCGGCCGCCTTGAGCAGGATCTTGTCGTCGATGTCGGTGATGTTGCGGATGAAGTCGACCTCGTAGCCGCTCGCGAGCAGCCAACGGCGCAGCACGTCGAAGTTCACCGCCGAGCGCACGTGCCCGATGTGCGGCTCGGACTGCACCGTCAGGCCGCACACGTAGATGCCGACCCGCCCCTCCTCGAGGGGGACGAAGTCGCGGACCGCGCGGGCGGCGGTGTCGTAGAGCCTGAGAGTCATTCGGGGTCCCCGCGCCCTGCCCGATCAGCGGGGCGTGGTCGACGCGAGCGCAGCGAGCCGCACTCGCGATCTCGTGGGGTATTCACGCCCGCAATCCTAGGTGCAGGGCCGGTCCACCCCGGCCGCGGCAGCATTTGTGACAAAACGCCACTCCTGGGACCCGTGACGATTACTGTGATCCGGTGTTCTCCACCCTGTCGCGTCCGGCCCGCGCCCGGGCCCTGGTCATCGGTTTCGTCGCTCTCGCCGTCGCGGGAGCCCTGCTGACCGACCCCGTCGCCCCCGAGCGCGCTCGCCTCGCCGCCTCCTCCGCCGTCGGCCAGCACGGCTTCAAGCAGGTCACCACCAGCGCCGCCTTCGCGGCCGGCAGCAACGAGGGCACGCGGGTGGCCGGCGGGTCGGTGACGATCGCCAAGCCGATCGGCACCACCTCCTTCGGCGGCCGGAAGTGGGCCTACGCACGCTGGACCTCCGGGTGGGTCAGCCCCGGCCACGCCTTCACCGAGCTGGTGCCGACCTGGAACGTGGTCACCCCGCCGAGCACCTTCGTGCGGGTCCAGGCCCGCGTGCGCAGCAGCGCCGGCAAGCTCAGCGGCTGGAAGACGATGGCCAGCTGGTCGACGCGCGACGCGGGCTTCCGTCGTACGAGCTCGACCAGCCAGCGCGACACCGTCGCCTCGGTCAGCACCGACACCCTGGTCGCGGCCTCGGGCGTGCGCCTGTCGGGCTACCAGCTGCGCGTGCTGCCGATGCGGGCGACCACCACCACGGCCACCCCCACGGTGCGCTCGGTGCAGGCCGTCGCGAGCCTGCCGTCGGCGACGCTGCCGGCCACCAGCAAGCGGGCGTACGGCGCGAAGACCCTCGCCGTCCCGCGCTACTCCCAGATGACCCACCGCGGGCAGTACCCGCAGTACGGCGGCGGTGGGCAGGCCTGGTGCTCGCCGACGTCGCTGTCGATGATCCTGGGCTACTACCGGTCGCTGCCGTCGGCGTCGAACTACTCCTGGGTGAGCAAGAAGTACGCCGACCCGTGGGTCGACCACGTCGCCCGCGTCGTCTACGACTACGGCTACCGGGGCGCCGGCAACTGGGCGTTCAACACCGCCTACGCCGCCAACCTGACCCACGACGCGTTCGTGACCCGGCTGCGCAACCTGCGCGAGGCCGAGCGGTTCATCGCCGCCGGCATCCCCGTCGCGGCGTCGATCTCGTTCTCCCGTGGCCAGCTCTCCGGCGCCCCGATCAGCGCGACGGCCGGCCACCTGGTCGTGATCGTCGGCTTCACCGCGAAGGGCGACGTCGTGGTCAACGACCCGGCCGCCCCGAACAACTCCACGGTCCGCCGCACCTACGCCCGCGGCCAGTTCGAGCGCGCCTGGCTGCGCAAGTCCAGCGGCACCGTCTACGTCGTCCGCGACGCCAAGCACCCCCTGCCGAGGCGGTACTCGAACCGGAACTGGTGAGTACCAGGGGTCACAGGTTTCCCACGGTCCCGTGGGAAGCGATCACTTCCCGTGCGTTGCAACGCGCGGGAAGTGCGGGTTTCCCACGGTCCCGTGGGAAGCCAGCAGCAAGCACCGCGCCGCCCCTCAGGCCCCGTAGCCACCGTCCACGTCGAGCTTCTGCCCGCTGATGAACCCGGCGCGGTAGGAGGCCAGGAAGCAGACCGCCTCGGCGATGTCGTGGGCGATGCCGAAGCGGCGCAGGGGGATGCGGGTCTTGGTCGCCTCGAGGTCGCGCTCGTTCAGCTCGCCGGTCGCGATCAGCCGCTCGGCCATGCCGTCGTGCAGCATGCCGGGGCCCACGCAGTTGGCGCGTACGCCGAAGCGGCCCTCCTCGACGGCCAGCGCCCGCACCAGCGCCTCGACGGCGGCCTTCGGCCCGGTGGACAGCCCGTCGCGCACCGGGAACCGCGACGTGGCCGCCGTGGTGACCGCGACGATGCTGCCCTGGCTCTCGCGCAGCGCGGGCAGGGCGGCGTGCACGACCGCGAAGAAGGCCGCGGCGTCCTGCTGGAGCTGGCCGGCCATCGTCGACGGGTCGACCCGGCTCAGGTGCCGCAGCGGCACCTCGGGACCGGCGGCGTCCACCAGCGTGTGCAGTCCGCCGTGCCGGGCCACCACCTCGCCGACCACCCGCTCGCAGTCGGCCGGTGAGGTCGCCTCGAGCTGGTGCACGCTCACCCGCACGCCGTACGAGCCCAGCTCCCCGGCCAGCCGCCGCGCCGCGTCCTCACGCGTGCGCCAGGCCAGCGCGACGTCGCTGCCCCGCTGGGCGAGCAGGCGTACGACGGCGCGCCCGATGCCCCCGCTCGCGCCGATGACCAGCGCTGCCCCCGTCACCTCGGAGAAGTCGTCCATGGACACACGCTAGAGCGTCGGCTCAGGTCTGCACCCCGATCTGACCGAACAGCCACAGCGTGCTGGTCAGCCACAGCGTCACGACCGCCGTGAGCAGGAGCGCCCCGGCGACCGGCAACGCCCAGGTGGGGACCCGTTCCGCGCGCACGAGCACCACCTTGGCGGCGAAGGCACCGTAGAAGGCGCAGCCGGCCAGCGAGTGCACGAGCGTGCGCGCCGAGAGCGGCTCGGGGGCGAAGCCGAAGCCGACGAGGCAGTACGCCGCGACCGGCAGCGACACCAGGAACGTCAGGGCGCCGTTCACCCGGTGGAAGGTGCCCAGCCACGCGGGGGCCGCTCGCGCTCCCGGCAGCCGTCCGTAGAGCCACAGCGCCGTGACGAGCTGCACGGCTGCCAGCACGAGCACCACGGTCCCGGCCCACGCCTTGAAGGTCGACGTGCTCGAGAACCCGAAGGTCGGCAGTGCGGCGTACGTCGGGTCGTGCACGCGTCCGAAGACGCCGAGGGCGACGCAGACACCGGCCCCCAGCAGCAGCGCTGCGAACAGCGCCCCGCGGCGCGGGAGGGCCTGGTCGGACATGGCCCCTCCAGCGTGCGCCTCGGCTGCCCCCACGGCCAGCCCGGCGCGGCGCCGGTCTGGATGGGCTGCCGCAGCCGCTACTCCGCGTCGAACGGGATCGAGTGCCAGCCGGTGGCGCCGTCGGGCACCACGTCGCGCTCGACCGGGGTCTGGGTGTAGCCCGTCCGGTCGGTGGCGCGCACCACGACCCGGTGCTCGCCGGGGGCCACGTCGACGGTGCCGGCCCACTGCACCCAGGTGTCGGCGTCGGGCACCCGGCCGAGCTCCGCCTCCTGCCACGGGCCGCCGTCGAGCTGGTACTCCACCTTCGCGATCCCCGTGTGCTGCGCCCAGGCGCTGCCGCCGACGCGCACCGAACCCGCCTTCACCGTGGCCCCGTTGCGGGGTACGTCGATGCGCGACTCGGTCTTGATCGGCCCCTTCTCCGACCACCCGCGCTGGGTCCAGAACGCCTCGATGCGGTCGAACCGGGTCACCTCGAGGTCGACCAGCCACTTGGTCGCCGAGACGTAGCCGTAGAGGCCCGGCACCACCATCCGCACGGGGAACCCGTGCTCGACCGGGAGCGGCTCCCCGTTCATCGCCAGGGCGAGCATCGCGTTGCGGTCGTCGGTGAGGGCGGCCAGCGGCGTACCGCAGGTCCAGTCGTCCCGGGAGGTCTGCAGCACCGCGTCGGCGCCCGGCTTGACCCCTGCCTCGGCGAGCAGCTCGCGCACGAGCACGCCGGACCACCACGCGTTGCCGACCAGGTCCCCGCCGACCTCGTTGGACACGCAGGTCAGCGTCACCCACGCCTGGGTCAGCTTCCGGTCGGCCAGGTCCTGGTAGCTGACGGTCAGCTCACGGTCCACCATCCCGTGGATCCGCAGCTGCCAGTTCTCCGGCGCGACCGTGGGCGGCGCCAGGGCGGTGTGGATGACGTAGAAGTCCTGGTTCGGCGTACGCCACGGCTGGATCCCGGCGACACCCAGCGACGCCCCGGCCGGCACCTCGCCCCGCCCCACGGGCAGCCGGAGCAGCCGGCGGGCCTGCTCCACGCTCCGCCGGCCGCTGCCCGCCATCCGGCCCGCCACGGTCAGCACGACGACCCCGGCGACCACCCAGGCGGAGCGGCGCAGGAAGTCGCGCCGCCGCAGGTCGGGCTCGTCCTCGCCCGGCACCTCGCCGAGCAGCGGCGCGGTCAGCAGCCGCAGGGTCACGATCCAGGTGATCAGGCCGACCATCAGCGCCAGCGCGGCGCCGACGCCCGGGCGCGGCTGCTGCAGCACGGCGACCAGGCCCACCGCCGCCAGGGCGAAGAACACCACGTCGGGCAGCAGCGGGGTGCGTGGCAGCCGGGAGGCGGCCCATCCGCACAGCAGCAGCACGACCGCCGCGGTGCCGCCGAGCAGCAGCGGCTTGTCCGCGGCGCCGACGAGGTGGACCAGGAACGCCGCGACCGGGCCCGGCGTCAGGTCGCGTACGGCGGCCGCGACCGCCTCCACCGGCCCCGACTCCGCGCGCAGGGCGCTGGCCGTGGCCTGGCTGAGCGCGATCCCCGCGGCACCGGCGATCATCCCGGCGAGGGCGAGCAGCCACCGGGAGACCTCCGGGCCGCGCGTCCGCGCGGTCTCCTCAGCCGGCTGCTCCTCGACCGGGAGTCGCTCGGCCGGGCGCGCCCGACTCCTGGTCGGTGCCGCCGACTGGCGGGTTCATCACCAGGCCACCTCCGGGCTCACCCCTCCATCGTCGCTCACCGCGTCAACATTCGGGTCAACCACCGCATCAACCGACCGCATCAACCACCGCATCACCTCGCCCGTGGCGGGTGCTCGGGGCGCGTCCCCCTGCCCGCCGTACGTCGACGCGCGGCATGATCGGGGCCGTGAACCTGCGTATCGGCATCGGCACCGACGTCCACCGTCTCGCACCGGGTCGCGCGATGCGGGTCGCGGGCCTCGACTGGCCCGGGGAGGAGCTCGGCCTCGAGGGGCACTCCGACGGCGACGTCGTCCTCCACGCGATCTGCGACGCCCTGCTCTCCGCCTCGGGGCTCGGCGACCTCGGCAGCAACTTCGGCACCTCCGACCCGCAGTGGGCGGGGGCCTCGAGCCACGACCTGCTCGCCGAGACGCTGCGCCGGGTCCGCGACGAGGGCTGGGAGGTCGACAACGTCGCCTGCCAGCTGATCGGCAACCGGCCGCGTTTCGCCGCCCGCCGCGAGGAGGCCGAGCGCGCGGTCGCCGAACGGCACGGCATCGTCGTCTCGATCAGCGCCACCACCACCGACGGCCTCGGCCTGACCGGGCGGGGGGAGGGGCTGGCCGCGGTCGCCACCGCGCTGCTGCACCGGTAGCCGCCTCGCGACGGTCGCTGAACCGACCGCCCGGGTGCCACGATGGGGTGCATGCAGCCCGCCGCCGGTTCCCTGCTGATCGCCTCGGCGACGCTGATGGACCCCAACTTCAGGCGCTGTGTCGTGCTGGTCCTCGACAACGACGCCGGGGGCAGCCTCGGTGTCGTCCTCAACCGTCCGTCGGAGACGCTCGTGGGCGAGGTGCTGGAGCCGTGGCAGCACATGACCACCGAGCCCGGGGTCTTCTTCCGCGGCGGCCCCGTGGAGCTCAACGCGGCTCTCGCGCTCGGCGCGCTGCGCGAGGGTGCGGCGCCACCGGCAGGTTGGCGCTCCCTGGACGGCACCACGACCACCACCTCGCTCGGGCAGCTCGGCTCGCTCGGGCTGATCGACCTCGACGCCTCCCCCGACGACTTCCTCGGGCGGCTCACCGCGCTGCGGGTGTACGCCGGCTACACCGGATGGTCCACCGACCAGCTCGACGACGAGATCGCCGAGGGCAGCTGGCACGTGGTCGCCCCGCACCCGGCCGACGTGTTCAGCAGCACGCCCACCCAGCTGTGGCGCCAGGTGCTCCGCCGCCAGTCCTCGCCGCTGTCGTTCCTGTCCACGCTGCCCGACGAGGTCGGCCTGAACTGACGGCGGCGGCCGGGATCGGGCAGACTCTCCTGCGCGGCGAACCAGACGGACGGCAGGCGACCAGGAGGCGAGGCGACGATGCGCACCCACGACGGCCTGCGCCTCAGCGTCGCGACGTACGGACCCGACGACGCCCCGCTGACCGTGTTCCTGGCGCACTGCTGGACGCTGAACCGGCACGGCTGGCACTACCAGGTGCGCGACCTGATGCGGGAGTTCGGGCACCGGATCCGCATCGTGACCTGGGACCACCGCGGTCACGGCGAGTCCGACCCGGTGGCGCGGCACCACGCCACGATCGAGAACCTCGCCCGCGACTGGGCCGGGCTGATCGACCGGCTGGCGCCCGAGGGGCCGCTCGTCCTCGCCGGGCACTCCATCGGCGGGATGACGCTGATGGAGCTCGCCGCCCGCCGCCCCGAGGTCTTCGAGCGGGTCGTGGGAGCGGCGTTCGTGTCCACCTCCTCCGGCGAGCTGGACACGGTGACGCTGGGGCTCCCCGAGACCGGCCCGCTGCTGCGCGCCCAGATCCCCCGGATCCTCGACCTGCGCTCGCGCACGCTCTCGCGCCGCGCCCGGCGACGGGCGCCGATCGTGGAACGGCTGGTGATGCGGCGGTTCGTCTTCGGCCGCCCGATGCGACTGGCGGACGCGGCGCTCGCGGTCGAGGGGCTGATCAGCTCACCGGGGCACACCGTGGTCGGGTTCTACAAGGACTTCATGACCCACGACCGGGCGCACGCGCTCGAGGTCCTGCGCGACATCCCGACCCACGTCCTGGTCGGCACCCGCGACGTCCTCACCCCGCCCTCCCACGCGCGCCGCATCGCCGCGCACCTGCCCGGCGCGGTGCTGACCGTGGTCCCCGACGCCGGGCACATGCTGCCGCTGGAACGTGACGCGCTCGTCTCCGGCACGCTGATCCGGCTGATCAGGCCCCACCTGTGACCGCACGCGCCGCCGCAGTGCTGCTGGCCGCCGGCTCCGGCACCCGCGTCGGGGCCGAGGTGAACAAGGTGCTGCTCCCCCTCGACGGCGTCCCCCTCCTCGCCCGGTCGGTGCGCACCGTGCTCGAGGTCCAGGGGATGCACCGGATCGTGCTGGTGGTCCGTCCCGAGGACCGCGACGCCGTGAGCGAGGCGGTCGCCCCGCACCTCGGCGCCCACGACCTGTGGGTCGTCGACGGCGGGGCGCAGCGCCACGACTCGGAGTGGCAGGCGCTGCGCACGCTCGCGGCGGAGATCGAGGACTTCGAGCTCGACGTGGTCGCGATCCACGACGCCGCGCGACCGCTGGCGCCTGCCTCGCTGTGGCGAGAGGTGATCGACACCGCGTGGCGCCACGGCGGCGCCATCCCCGTGGTGCGCACCCCGCCGCTGTCCCGGCGCGACGGCACCCTCGCCCCCGCGGGGCTCGTCGGGGTGCAGACCCCGCAGGCGTTCTCCGCCCGTGAGCTGCTCGGCGCCTACCGGCAGGCGGCCGCCGACGGGTTCGTCGGCACCGACACCGCGGCCTGCCTCGAGCGCTACACCGACGTCCCGGTGATGGGGGTGCCCAGCACGCCGGCCAACCTCAAGGTGACCTTCGCCGAGGACGTCACCCTGGCCGAGACGCTGCTCCGTCGCTCTCGCTGAGGGCGGCGAGCACCTCGAGGTCGGCCTCGTCGACGATCCGCCGGCCCAGCGCCGGCGCCGTCACGAACCGCACCGGGAAGCGTCTGCTCAGCGTGTCCACGAGCCGGGCGAGGTCGTCGGTGTCGAGCCCGTCGAGCGCGGCGAGGACCTCGGCCGGCAGCACGACCGGCGAGGTGACGCAGAGGAGCTCGTCCCGGTCGACGGTGGCACCCAGCCGTCCCTGCTGCTCGTCACCGGCCGGGGCGGCGTACTCCTTGACGGTGTCGGTGACCGGTCGTACGCCGACCACGACCGCCCCCGTGCGCTCGCACTCCTCGACCGCCTCGGCGATGAACGACGCCGGGGTCAGCGGGCACAGCGGGTCGTGCACCACGAGCACGTCGGTGGCCTCGCGCACCTGCGCGAACGCGACGTCGAAGTCGAACAGCCGCACCCCGGCCGTGCTCAGCGCCCACGACGCCGCCGCCACCAGCGACTCCCCGTGCACCAGCGCGAACGGCAGCGACCCGCGCCCCTCGGTCGGCACCACGCCCAGCGGCTCGGGGGTCTCGTCCATGGGGTCACCCTAGGGAACAGGTTTCCCACGGTCCCGTGGGATCCCGTCACTTCCCGTGCGTTGCAACGACCGGGAAGTGCTTGTTTCCCACGGTCCCGTGGGAAACCGACGACCCCAACAAAGCATCGAGCCCCCGGACCCAGGGGGTCACGGGGGCTCGACGTTGACGTGGTGTCAGGAGGCGAGGACCTCGTCGAGGATCGCCTCGGCCTTGTCCTCGTTGGTGCGCTCGGCCAGGGCCAGCTCGGAGACGAGGATCTGGCGCGCCTTGGCCAGCATCCGCTTCTCGCCGGCCGAGAGACCGCGGTCGCGCTCGCGGCGCCACAGGTCGCGGACGACCTCGGCGACCTTCATGACGTCGCCGGAGTGCAGCTTCTCCAGGTTGGCCTTGTAGCGGCGCGACCAGTTGGTCGGCTCGTCCGGTACGACGGCACGCAACACTTCGAACACACGGTCGAGACCGGCCTTGTCGACGACGTCGCGGACGCCGACCAGATCGAGGTTGCACGCCGGAACCCGGACGACAAGGTCCTGCTGAGCGACGATGCGGAGGACGAGGTACTGCTTCTCTTCTCCCTTGATGGTGCGCATCTCGATGTCTTCGATGACTGCGGCGCCGTGATTTGGATAAACGACCGTTTCGCCGACGGTGAATGTCATATGTGGTGAACCCCTTTCGAGGTGACCAGTCTAACACGGCCGCGGAGCGCCTCCTTCGGGCGTTTGTGCAGGTCAGAGGCACAATCAGGGCTTGACAAAGGGCCGTTTCTGGTGTCCGGTCCATTCGGAACCGTGCCGTCCGGTGGTCGCGGTCCGCACCGCTGGGAGCCGAAATGCTCAATACTGCCGACCATGAGCACTGAGCCCGCGCGGCGGGAGTCCGGGTCCACCCGCACGTCACGGCGCAAGCCCGAGAAGGAGCCCAAGAAGGGCCCCGAGAAGGGCCCCGAGAAGGGCCCCGAGAAAGACACCGCCGACGGCTCGGCCGACGGCGCGCGTCGCAGCTCCCCCGGCCAGCTCCGATCCTTCCTGCGAGCGGTCCACCCGCGCCAGGCGCTGGCCTTCGCCGTCGTGGTCGCCACGCTGGTCGCCCTGATGGGCCGCCCGCTCCGGGAGGTCCTCGTCTCGGGCGCCGCGGTGCTCGTCGCCCAGATGGTCATGGGCCTGCTCAACGACCTGCTCGACGCCGACGTCGACCGCAGCTCCGGGGCGCCCCGCAAGCCGATCGCCGAGGGGGTCATCCCCCGCGGCAACGCCAGCTTCGTGATCCTGCTGCTGGTACTGCTCGTCATCCCGCTCTCCCTGCAGAACGGCCTCGAGGCGGGGGTGTTCCTGCTGGCGACGCTGCCGGTCGGGTTCGTGCACAACCGCTGGCTGCACGGCACGGTGCTCTCCTGGGTGGGCTGGTCGGCGACGTTCGCCCTGCTGACCTACTTCGTGACGCTCGGCGGCTGGGGCAACGAGGCCGACGGCTCGGAGCCGTTCACCAGCTTCGTGGTCCTGTGCGCCGTACTCGGGTTCTTCGTGCACTTCCTGACCTCGCTGCCCGACCTCGTCGTCGACAACCTGGCCAAGGTGCGCCACCTCCCCCTGCGCATCGCCCTGCACACCGGGGCGCCCCGGCTGCTCGTGATCTCCGTCGTCGGCACCGTGCTCGTGCTCGCCGCGATCGTGTGGACGACGGCCTCCCACGCATCGATCGCGCGCTGACGCTAGGCTCGGGCCCGCACACCGACTCGTTCGTGACCACCGCCCCGGACCACCCGCCCGACGGCGTCTCGAGAGGAACCGCATCGCCATGTTGCCCGCGTCGCCCGTACGCCGTCGTCTCGCCGCCCTGGCCACGGTGCTCCTGGTGCCCGCGCTGGGCGCCTGCGGCCCGAGCGGCTTCAACAGCAACTACCAGACCGACGAGATCTACCAGCCCGGCGTCGGCGTCAACGAGCGCAGCGGCACCGTCGACGTCCTCGGCGCGGTGGTGGTCAGCACCTCCGGCGGCCGCGGCACGTTCGTGGCCTCGCTGGTCAACGGCGACCTCGAGCAGGAGGACAGCCTCACCTCGATCACCGGCGACGGCGTCCAGGTGCAGCTCTCCGGCCCGGTGAAGATCGCCCCCGAGACCCTGGTCAACCTCGCCGACACCGGCGCGGTCAGCGTCACCGGCGAGAACGTCCGCCCCGGCAAGTTCGTCCGCCTGACCCTGGAGTTCCAGGGCGGCCAGAGCACCGAGCTCAACGTGCCCGTCGTGCCCTACAAGGACGAGTACCGCGACATCACGCCCGCCGGCGGCTCCAGCAGCCCCACCAGCCCGTCGGCCTCACCCACCGCGTCGCCCACCTCCTGACCGTCCCCGCGGGCGGCCCCCGGACACCCATGTCCGCTCTGGAGTGACTTATCACTGTTTATGTGTTTCCCGTCACGCCCTTCGGGTAGGGGCAGAGGCGGAACCCGGAGAACTTCTCCGGGCAGGGAGGGAACACAGAAATGACACATCTCGGAAACGGGAGGCTCCATCGCCTCACCGCAGCGGTCGCCGTCGTGGTGACGATGTCGATGTCGATGCTGGCGATGGCGGCCGGCACGGCGTCGGCCACCACGCACCAGAAGAAGGCACCTGCGGCAGCCGCAGCGAAGGCCGCCCCCGGCCAGAACAGCTGGGCCCAGGCGGTCACCGGCACGACGAGCGACGGACGCACCGTCACCGGCACGTTCACGCCGCGCAAGTTCCACGTCGTGGACAAGAAGCTGGTCGTCAAGGGCATGCTCGAGGGCACCGTCGCCGGTGGCGACAAGGCACCGCGGACGTTCCACCGCTCGGTGAGCGCCCCGGTCGAGGACGTCGTGGCGGGATCGACCGCCGGCGGCGCGCGGATGGCTCCGGGAGCGGCCGTCTCGTGCGACGTGCTGAACCTGGTGCTCGCCCCGCTGGACCTCAACCTCCTCGGGCTCGAGGTGCACCTCGACCAGGTGGTCCTCGACATCGTCGCGGTGCCGGGCGCCCTGCTGGGTGACCTGCTCTGCGCCGTCTCGGGCCTGCTCAGCGGCGGTCCGCTCGGTGGCCTGCTGCGTCAGCTGCAGACGCTGCTGAACCAGATCCTGGGCCAGCTCAGCCTGCCGTAGGGATCGCGCACGAGAGCGCGGGGGTGTCGGAGCGATCCGGCACCCCCGTCGCCGTACCCGGGCCCCTGTCTAGGATCGGTGCCCATGAGCGACGCGACCCGCACCCTGATCCTGCTCCGCCACGGCGAGAGCGAGTGGAACGCCAAGAACCTCTTCACCGGCTGGGTCGACGTGCCGCTGACGGAGAAGGGCACCGCCGAGGCCCTGCGCGGCGGCGACCTGATGGTCGAGGCGGGCCTGCTGCCCGACGTCGTGCACACCTCGCTGCAGCGTCGGGCCATCACCACCGCCAACCTGGCGCTGGACCGCGCCGAGCGGCACTGGATCCCCGTACGCCGCTCCTGGCGGCTCAACGAGCGCCACTACGGCGCCCTGCAGGGCAAGAACAAGAAGGAGACCCTCGAGCAGTACGGCGAGGAGCAGTTCATGACCTGGCGGCGCTCCTACGACGTGCCGCCGCCGCCCATCGACGACGACGACCGGTGGTCGCAGGCCGGCGACCCGCGCTACGCCGACCTCGGCGAGGAGATGCCGCGCACCGAGTGCCTCAAGGACGTGATCGCGCGCTTCCTGCCCTACTGGGAGGGCTCGATCGTCCCCGACCTCGCCGCCGGCCACACCGTCCTCGTCGCCGCCCACGGCAACAGCCTGCGGGCGCTGGTCAAGCACCTCGACGGGATCAGCGACGAGGACATCGCCGGGCTCAACATCCCCACCGGCATGCCGTTGGTCTACGAGCTCGACGCCGAGATGAACGTCCGCGAGAAGGGCGGTCGCTACCTCGACCCCGAGGCCGCCGCCGCTGCCGCGCAGGCGGTCGCCAACCAGGGCCGCTGACGCACCAGGACGTCATACGACCTGGTCGCCGAGCGGCCGGATCGTATGACGTCCTACGGAGGGGTCAGGCGTACTGCGGGTGCTCGCCGGTCACCAGGAAGACGACCCGGCGGGCGATCGAGACCGCGTGGTCGGCGATCCGCTCGTAGTAGCGGCCGAGCAGCGCGATGTCGACGGCCGGCTCCACGCCGTACTTCCAGTCCGAGCCGAGCAGCTCGCGGAAGGAGTTGCGGCGCAGCCGGTCCATCTCCTGGTCGACCTCCTCGAGCTCCTGGGCGGCGTCGACGTCGGACTCGGCGATGATGTGCTCGACCTTGCCGATCATCAGCTCGGCCACCATGGCCATCCGGCTGACGGTGGGTACGACGCTCGGCGGCACGGCGATCTCGGGGACGCGCAGCCGGGCGATCTTGGCCACGTGCACGGCGAGGTCGCCCATCCGCTCGAGCTCGCTGACCATCCGGAGCGAGGCGACCAGCATCCGCAGGTCACCCGCCACGGGGTTCTGCAGCGACAGCACCTCGAAGCTGTGCTCCTCGATCTGCTCGCGCAGGTCGTCGATCCGCTGGTCGTTGCTGATCACTAGCTCGGCACGCTGGCCGTCGGCCTCGAGCAGGGCCGCGGTCGCCTCGCTGAGGGCGTCGCTGACCAGGCGCACCATGCTGAGGAGGTCACCGCGGATCGAGTCGAGCTGGTCGTGGTAGGCGTCACGCATGTCCGGGACCCTAGGTCGGCCAGGTGAAGCCCCGGCGATGTTGCGTGAACCGGAGGTGAACAGTCCCGGAAGCGCCCGTCCACGAGCCGAATCCCCGGTGAATGCCTGCGTACGATCAAGCCTGTGAGCCCGACCCTCCAGGCCCTCCTGTTCGCGCTGCTCGGAGCAGTGCTGGGCGGCGGCGTCGTGCTGGCCTTCGGGATCAGCGAGCGGCAGATGCACCCCGTCGTCGTGCCCGAGCCTCCCCTCCCGCCCGGCATCGCGGCGGTCCTCTCGGTCCTGCGCGGCAGCGCGCTGGTCGTCGACGCCGGCGACGTCGTGCTCAAGGCCTCCGCGCCCGCCATCGCTCTCGGGCTCGTGCGCGGGGACGCGATCGCCCAGCCGGAGCTGGCCACGCTGGTGCAGCAGGTACGCCGCGACGGGCAGATCCGCGACACCGAGATCCTGATGCAACGCCCCGGCCTGCCACCTCGCCACGTGACCGCCCGGGTGGCCCCGCTGAGCTCCCAGCTGGTCCTCGCGCTGGTGGAGGACCGCACCCGCGAGCGGCGCGTGGAGTCGATCCGGCGCGACTTCGTGGCCAACGTCAGCCACGAGCTGAAGACCCCGGTGGGTGCGATCAAGCTGCTCTCCGACGCCGTCATCGACGCCTCCGACGACCCCGAGGCGGTGCAGCGCTTCGCCAGCCGGATGCACACCGAGAGCGACCGGCTGGCCCGGCTCGTCCAGCAGATCATCGAGCTGTCCCGGCTGCAGGGCGACGACCCGCTCGAGGAGCCGGTGGCGGTCGAGGCCGACAAGATCATCGCGCGCGCCATCGACGAGAGCGCCACCGACGCCGCGGCCCGCGGGATCGACGTCATCCAGGACGGCACCCACGGCCTCGTCCTCCTCGGCAACCGCGAGCAGGTCGCGGTGGCGGTGGGCAACCTGGTCGCGAACGCCGTCGCCTACTCCTCCGAGGGCTCCTCGGTCGTGGTGTCGGCGAAGGCCGACGAGGACAACGTGCACATCAGCGTCACCGACCGCGGCATCGGCATCCCGGCCGAGGAGCTGGACCGGATCTTCGAGCGGTTCTACCGCGTCGACCCCGCGCGTCACCGCTCCACCGGCGGCACCGGCCTCGGCCTGTCCATCGTCAAGCACGTCGCGGCCACCCACGGCGGCGAGGTGCGGGTCTGGTCGGTGGAGGGCCAGGGCTCGACGTTCACCCTGGTGCTGCCCCGCAAGCCCGGCCCCCTGCCCGGGACGGGCACCACCCACGCCAACCAGAAGGACGATGCATGACCCGCGTACTGGTCGTCGAGGACGAGGAGAGCTACAGCGACGCCCTCGCCTACATGCTGCGCAAGGAGGGCTTCGACGTGGCGGTCGCCGCCACCGGGCCCGACGCGCTCACCGAGTTCGACCGCGCCGGCGCCGACATCGTCCTGCTCGACCTGATGCTGCCCGGCCTGCCCGGCACCGAGGTGTGCCGTCGCATCCGGCAGACCTCCAACGTGCCGGTGATCATGGTCAGCGCCAAGGACGACGAGGTCGACAAGGTGGTCGGTCTCGAGCTCGGCGCCGACGACTACGTCACCAAGCCCTACGCCCCGCGCGAGCTGGTGGCCCGGATCCGGGCGGTGCTGCGGCGCGGCACCGAGCCCGACCTGGCCCCGGACACCCTGGAGGTCGGGCCGATCCGGATGGACGTGGAGCGGCACACGGTGACGTTGTCCGGAGGCGACGTACGCCTGCCGCTCAAGGAGTTCGAGCTGCTCGAGATGTTCCTGCGCAACCCCGGGCGCGTGCTCACCCGCGGGCAGCTGATCGACCGCGTGTGGGGCTCGGACTACGTGGGCGACACCAAGACCCTCGACGTGCACGTCAAGCGGCTGCGCGCCAAGCTCGAGGCCGAGCCGGCCGATCCGAAGCTGATCACGACCGTGCGCGGGCTGGGCTACAAGCTCGACCTCTGAGCCGTCCGGATCCGGACCTCCGGGCCGGCGGCGGGATCTCGGCGTACGACGGCCGAAAACCGCCTGCTCCCTGTCGGTGCCCGGGCCTAGGCTCTCGTCGTGACCGCGCCGACGACCTCCCCCAGCACGCAGACGACCGAGGTGGAGCCCCCCGCGACCCGTGCGTGGCTGCCGCTGGCCGCGGTGGCGTGCACGCTGGTGTTCTGGGCCTCGGCGTTCGTCGCGATCCGGCACCTCGGCAACGACTTCACGCCGGGGTCGCTCTCCCTGGGCCGCCTGCTCGTCGGCGCGGCCTGCCTCGCCGTGGTGGCGCTCGCGCGCGGCGTCGTCCGCCCGACCGGCCGCGAGTGGGTGCCGCTGGTGCTGATCGGGCTGCTCTGGTTCGGCCTCTACAACGTCGCGCTCAACGCCGGCGAGCGGATGGTCGACGCCGGCACGGCGGCGATGCTGATCCAGGTCTCGCCGGTGCTGATCGCGCTGATGGCGGCGATGTTCCTCGGCGAGCGGTTCACGCTCACGCTCGGGCTCGGCCTGGCACTGGCGTTCGGCGGCGTCGCCCTGATCGCGTTCTCGACCTCGCCGGTGGAGCCGATCGGCGACGGCAGCTACGTCGTCGGGGTGCTGCTGTGCCTGGTCAGCGCGGTCGCCTACGCGATCAGCCTGATCCTGCAGAAGCCGCTGGTGGGGCGGCTCTCCGCCGTGCAGGTCACCTGGACGGCGTGCACGGTCGGCGCGATCAGCTGCCTGCCGTTCGCCGGCGACCTGGCCGGCCAGGTGCGCGAGGCCCCGGCGTCCTCGACCTGGTGGCTGGTCTACCTCGGCGTCTTCCCCACGGCGATCGCCTTCTCCACCTACGCCTTCGCGCTCAAGCACATGAGCGCGAGCAGCCTCGGGGTCACGACCTACCTCGTGCCGCCGATCACGATCGTCCTCGGCCTGCTCTTCCTCGGCGAGGCGCCTCCCAGCACGGCCTACGCCGGTGGCGCCCTCGCCCTCGCCGGCGTGGCCCTCGCGCGGCGCCGTCCGCGTCGCCGCGTCCGGAGCGCGGGTCCGCCCGGCTGACGGGTGACTCCTGCAGGAAATCACCGGGGAGTCTTGCGGCGCCCGTGCGGAGTGCTCGGCAGCTGGTCGGGCGGGTGGTCCGCTGGACATGCGTCGTACCCGGGCCGGCGAATGTGGCCCCTGAGGCCAGCGAAGCGATCCTCCGCCTCCAGCGCCACTTTCGCCGGTTCGGCTACGCCCCGCTGCACACCCATGCGACGTACGACTCGCCTGGCGAGCAGCGGCCCGGCCACTCTCTCCCGCCGTACGACCGGGGCCCGTCCGCTTGGCGAACGAGCCGACAAACCGGACAGGGTTCCGGGGCAATGCCTGACGTTCCGGGGCGATGCTTCGCCCATCAACGTCAGGGATCCCCGGCTCACCGGGGAAACCTGCAGCCCCTACCCCTCCGGGGTGCCCAGCTCGTCGAGCCGCAGCGGACCGCGGAACGCCTCGAGGTTGCGGGTCGGCTCGCCGCGCGAGACGCGCCACTCCCACTCCTTGCGGATCGAGGAGGCGAAGCCCAGCTCGAGGATCGTGTTGAACGAGGAGTCGGCGTACTCCAGCACCGCGCCGAGGAGGCGGTCGACCTCGTCGGGGGTGGCGGCGGCCAGCGGCAGCCGGGCGTCGAGGTAGATGTCGCCGACGCCGTCGAGCGCGAAGGCCACGGCGTACATCTTCATGTTGCGCTCCAGCAGCCACCGGTAGACGCCCTCGAAGTTCTCATCGGGCCGCCGGCACACGAACGCGTGCACCTCCAGAGCGTGGCGGCCGACGTCGAAGCGGCACGGCGTCTTCAGCTTCTTCTCGCCGGGCAGCTCGACCATCAGCGAGGCGGGGCCGGCCGAGGACCACTCCAGCTCGGCCCTGGCGAACACCTCGCGGAGCACGTCGAGGGCCCGCTCGCGCTCGGGCGAGAGCTGCTCGTTCGTCACGGCGTCGTCGACCTCACTCATGCGGTCCACCGTCTCATCCGCCTGGTCATCCGTCGGTCGAGCTTGTCGAGACCACCATGGCCGCCCGGGTCCCTGTGTGGCTCACAGCGCGATGCCGCTCAGCTCCGCGCGCATCTGGCGCTGGGCCGCGGCGTACACCTCGAGCATCTGCGCGGCCGTGCGGTCCCAGCCGAACTGCTGGGCGTGCGCCCTGGCGCCGCCGGCGAGGATCTCGTGCAGCCCCGGCTCGCGCAGGACCCGCTCGAAGGCCACGGCGTACGACGCCGGCTCGTGCCCCTCGACGAGGAGGCCGGAGCGCTCGTGGTGCACCGCCGTGGTGAGCCCGCCGACCGCGGCGGCGACCACGGGGGTGCCGGTGGCCTGCGCCTCGACGGCGACCAGCCCGAAGCTCTCGTTGTACGACGGCACGCACACCAGCGTCGAGGCGGCGTACCAGTCCACCAGCTCGGACTGCGCGACCGGCGGCACGAACCGGACGAGGTCGTCGATGCCCAGCTCCTCGGCCAGGCGGACCAGCGAGTCGGGGTGCTCGAGCCCGGAGCCGGAGGGGCCGCCGACCACCGCGACGGTGAGGGTGGAGCGCAGCTCCGGGCGCCGCTCGAGCAGCACCGCCACGGCGCGCAGCATCACGTCGGGCGCCTTGAGCGGCTGGATCCGGCCCACGAACGTGATCACCGGACCGGACGCGGGCAGGCCGAGCCGGGCCCGGGCGGCCGACTCGCCGACGTCGGTGAACGTGGCCAGGTCGACTCCGGGGTGCACCACCTCGACGCGACCCGGGTCGGCGTCGTAGAGGTCCAGCAGCTGCTTGGCCTCGTCGTCGGTGTTGGCCACCAGCATGTCGGAGGCCTCGGTCACCTGCTCCTCACCGATCAGCCGCGCCATCGGCTCGGGGGTGTCGCCCTCCGCGAGGGCGGCGTTCTTCACCTTGGCCATCGTGTGCATGGTGTGCACCAGGGGCACGCCCCAGCGGTCGCGGGCGAGCGCGCCGACCTGGCCGCTGAGCCAGTAGTGGCTGTGCACCAGGTCGTAGTAGCCGGGGGCGCGACAGGCCTCGGCGCGCAGCACCTCGCGGGCGAAGGTGCACAGCTGGGCGGGGAGCTCGTTCTTCGTGAGTCCCTCGTAGGGGCCGGCGGCCACGTGGTGCACCCGGATCCCGTCGGCGACGTCCACCAGGGGCGGCAGCGCGCTGCGGGTCGCCCGGGTGAACACGTCGACCTGCACCTGGCGCGCGGCGAGCCGCTTGGCGAGCTCGAGCACGTAGACGTTCATCCCGCCCGCGTCGCCGGTGCCCGGCTGGTCCAGGGGCGAGGTGTGCAGACTGACCATCGCGACGCGGCGCAGTGCCGGGGTCGCGTCGTAGAGCGAAGTGAACGCCATCGATACCTCCACCACCCCCAACCGCGCGGGGCCCCCGCGCATTCCGGCCCTATCATGACGAGGCGGTCACACCGGGGTGACCGCCGGGCTGTGGGTCAGCACCTGCCCGGCCCCGCCCCCCGGCACTCCGCCCCAGGCAGCACCCCTCCCCCACCGAGAGGCCACCCCATGAGCCGCACCGCCGTCGTCACCGGAGCCAGCAGCGGCATCGGCGCCGCGAGCGCGCGAGCACTCGCCGGGGACGGCTTCCACGTCGTCTGCGCGGCCCGCCGCCGCGAGCGCATCGAGGCCCTGGCCGCGGAGATCGGCGGCCGCGCCGTGGTCTGCGACGTCACCGACCCCGACTCGGTCGCCGCCCTCGCCTCCGAGGTCGACGACGTCGACGTGCTGCTCAACAACGCCGGCGGGGCCTTCGACCAGGCCAGCGTCGAGGACGCCGACCCGGAGCTCTGGGCCGCGATGTTCGACCTCAACGTCCTCGGCACCGTCCGCGTCACCCAGGCGCTGCTGCCCGCCCTGCGCGCCGGCCACGGCGGCCTCGTGGTCAACCTCGGGTCCACGGCGGGCCGGTCGACCTACGAGGGCGGCGGCGGCTACACGGCGGCCAAGCACGCCCTGAAGGCGGTGACGCAGACCATGCGGCTCGAGCTGGTCGCCGAGCCGCTGCGGATCACCGAGATCGCCCCCGGCATGGTCAAGACCGAGGAGTTCACCCTCAACCGCGTCGGCGGCGACCAGGAGCGCTACGACGCGGTGTACGCCGGGGTGGCCGAGCCGCTCGTGGCCGAGGACGTCGCGGAGGCGGTCCGCTGGGTCGCCTCGCTGCCCGCCCACGTGAACATCGACGAGCTCGTCGTCCGCCCCCGCGCCCAGGCCGCCCAGCACAAGGTCCACCGCGTCGGCAGCTGAGCTTCGGTGGTTGAGCCTGTCGGTAATCGAGCCTGCGCGCTCAGCCCTTGTTGAACACCGTCCCGCGGAACTTCGGCGGCGGGTCGGAGACGTCCTGGAGGGCGAAGCAGCTGGCGACGTAGACCCCGGACTTCGTGGGCCACTGCGCCACCGAGCCGGGGTAGGCGCGGGCGACGACGTCGTCGGGGACGCGCGAGACCGAGGAGAGGAAGGTCTGGCAGACCTTGTCGAGGCGGGCGTACTCCTGATCGGTGAGCGCCACGTAGCGGCCGTTCGACCCCTTGCGCAGCGCCTTGCGCCCGTTGACCTGGCCCTTCTCGATGGCCGTGTTGAGGATCATCTCGCCGATGTCCTCGGCGTTGTGGGCCTTGCGGCAGGAGACGTAGGTGCGCGGGGTGTTGACGCACAGGCGCGCGGCGACGGGCAGCTTGCGGGTGGTGACGTCGGCGAAGCGCACCGTCGCGGGCTCGTCCTGCTCGAAGGTGCACACGAACTTCTTCTCGCCCTGGGCCCACAGGTCGGCCGGGAACGGGTCCCAGGCGACGCGCAGGCCACTCTTCGGGCTCAGCGCCGGGCCGAGCTGCACGGGCATGCCGCCCGCCTTGCGCTGCGCCTTGCCGTACGCCGTGGGCGCGTAGCAGCGGTCGTTCACCTGGTCGCGGACCTTGCGGTAGAGCGCCGAGTCCTGGTCGAGCAGGTCGGCGTACTCCGTGATCCGCTTCGACAGGGCCGGGGCCACCTCGACGACGTTGTAGACCTCGAGCGAGTGCGGCTCCGCGCAGTCGATCCGCTCGCTGAACGCCGCGTCGTCGCGCATCGAGGCGCCGAGCTCGTCCTCGCCGCGGGCGTACTTGTCGACCCAGCTGGCGAACTCCTTCTCACCGAGGGCCGCGGGCAGCTGCGTGTCGTCCCAGCACGAGCCCTTGGTCACGGCCTTCTCGGGCGCCTTCGACGCCGCCTCCGGGCGCGGGGACTCGGCCCCGTCCGCGTCGTCATCGCCGCTGCAGGCGGTGAGCGCGGTGAGCAGCAGGGGCAGGAGTACGGCGGCCAGGAGCCGGCGGACGCGGGTGCTCAAGAGGTTCAACCTTTCGCGTGGGGCTGGTCCCCGAGGAACGTGCGGATGCCCCGGACGACGGCGGCGGCGTAGCGCGCCTGCCCCTGCGTCGAGGTCATCTGCTGCGCATCACCCGAGTTGCGCATGTTGCCGATCTCGATCATCGCGACCGGCACGTCGGACAGGTTCAGGGTGCCGAGATCGTCGCGCTGAATCAAACCGGCCTCGAGTCCGCCGTAGTTCGCCGGTGTGAACGAGCCGGCGCGCAGGGCGTCGCGCAGGGCCGTGGCCAGGCCCAGCGAGGGGTCGGCGATGTCGTCGGTCCAGGGCGCGCGGGAGGTCGGCGCGATCACGTGGAAGCCGTGGTCTCCCGCCCCGGCGCCGTCGGCGTGCAGGGACACCATCAGCCGCGCACCGGCACGGGCGGCGAGAAGTCCGCGGGCATCCACGCACGGTCCCCAGCGCTGCACGCTGTTGGTGGTCCGGGTCAGCACGACCCGGGCGCCGAGTCCCTCGAGGCGCTGCCGGACGGCCTGGGCGAGCTCGAAGTTGACGGTCGCCTCCGGGATGCCGGCGTCGGTGGCCGTGCCGGTGGTGTTGCACGGCTTGTCGAAGCCGCCCGCCGGGACCAGTGCGTTGGTCTCGCGCGGGAACCGGCTGTTCCCGAGCTGGTGGCCGGGATCGAGCGCGATCGTGATGCCGGTGAGCGGTCGGGCGGGGGCCGTGGTGGTCGTGCGGGCCGTCCTCGGCGCGGGCGTGCGGCTCGCGGTCGGCGAGGGCCGGGGCGACAGGCGGGGCGACGGTCGGGTCGTCGTGGCGGAGGGCGTCGGCGCCGGGGACTGCGCCACGCTCGGAGTCCCGGGCAGGCCGGGATCGTCCCCCGCGGGAGCAGACGACGGCGCGGACAGGGCCAGCTCGACGACGCTGGTGAGCACCACCCCGGCGGCGACGACCGCCGCGACCACGCCCAGCGCCCGCAGCAGCGAGCTCACGCCAGGACTCACGCCAAGACCTTGGCGATCCGGTCCACGGCGCCGGCCATCAGCCGGGCCGCCAGGGCGTTCGCCTCCTCGCCGCGGCCGTACGGGTCGGGGATGTCGAGGTCGGTCACCGCCGCCTGGGAGCGGGCGTCGGCGGCGCTGCGCACCAGCTCGCGCAGGTCGTCGGCCGGGGGTACGACGTCGAGCAGCGCGGCGAGCTCCAGCACGGTGAAGGTGCGCCGCAGGGCACCGGGCGAGTCCTCGAGCACCCGCGAGCGGATCGCCTTCGTCGCGGTCAGCACGAGATCGCTCTCGGAGACCATGTCCGGGGTCAGGGAGCGGGCGGTGAAGCCGTCCGCCGAGCCGCCGTACGCCTCGAGGTGGACAGCGGCCTCGGGGCTCATCGGGGCGCCGACCATCGCCCCAACGCCGGCGCTGGCGACCGCGAACCCGGTGGCCGGCAGCCTCGGAGCGAGCAGGCGCTCGCCGAGCGGGGAGCGGCACACGTTGCCCACGCAGACGAAGAGGACCCGGAACGTGCTCATCGGCGGTTCCCGACGAGCGCGGGCTGCACGAGCGGCCTCGTCCGTTCGGTCACGGAAGTAACGATAGACTCGCCCGCGCGCCAGTCGGCGCCCATCCCACGATCCCGAGACCTGTCTGTCTGCGTGCCCGCGAGCCGGAGCGTCAGCCGGCAGACGGAAGGCATGAGGCATGACCCAGAAGTCCCGCAGCGACCTGCGCAACGTCGCCATCGTCGCCCACGTCGACCACGGCAAGACCACGCTGGTGGACGCGATGCTGCACCAGGCCGGCGCGTTCTCCGCCCACCAGGCCGAGGGGGTCGCCGAGCGGGCGATGGACTCCGGTGAGCTGGAGCGCGAGAAGGGCATCACGATCCTCGCGAAGAACACCGCGGTGCGCTACGCCGGCCCGGCCACCGACGGCGAGCCGATGACGATCAACATCATCGACACCCCCGGGCACGCCGACTTCGGCGGCGAGGTCGAGCGCGGCCTGTCCATGGTCGACGGGATCGTGCTGCTGGTCGACGCCTCCGAGGGGCCGCTGCCGCAGACCCGGTTCGTGCTGCGCAAGGCGCTCAACCGCGACATGCCGGTGGTCCTGGTCGTCAACAAGACCGACCGCGGGGACGCGCGGATCGCCGAGGTGGTCGACGAGACCTACGAGCTGTTCATGGACCTGCTCGACGACTCCCACAGCGCGGAGGCGCTCGACTTCCCGGTCGTCTACGCCAGCGCCAAGGCCGGCAAGGCCTCCCTGGAGATGCCGGAGAACGGCGCGGTGCCGGACTCCCCCGACCTCGAGCCGCTGTTCCGCACGATCCTCGAGACGATCCCCGCGCCGATCTACACCGAGGGTGCGCCGCTCCAGGCCCACGTCACCAACCTCGACGCCTCGCCGTTCCTGGGCCGGCTGGCGCTGGTGCGCGTGCACCAGGGCGTCCTGCGCAAGAACCAGACCGTGGCCTGGATGAAGCGCGACGGCTCGCAGCAGAACGTCAAGATCACCGAGCTGCTGGTCACCCAGGCGCTGGAGCGTACGCCGGGCGAGGAGGCCGGTCCCGGCGACATCGTCGCGATCGCCGGCATCCCCGACATCATGATCGGCGAGACCCTGGCCGACGCCGAGACGCCGGTCGCGCTGCCGCTGATCCAGGTCGACGAGCCGGCGATCTCGATGACGATCGGCACCAACACCTCGCCGCTGGCCGGCCGGGGCCCCACCAAGAACACCAAGGTGACCGCCCGCCTGGTCAAGGACCGCCTCGACAAGGAGCTGGTCGGCAACGTCTCGCTGCGGGTGCTGCCCACCGAGCGTCCCGACGCCTGGGAGGTGCAGGGCCGCGGCGAGCTCGCCCTGGCGATCCTGGTCGAGCAGATGCGCCGCGAGGGCTACGAGCTGACCGTCGGCAAGCCGCAGGTGGTCACCCGCGAGGTCGACGGCAAGGTCCACGAGCCGGTGGAGCGACTCACGATCGACGCGCCGGAGGAGCACCTCGGCGCGATCACCCAGCTGCTCGCGGTGCGCAAGGGCCGGATGGAGCAGATGACGAACCACGGCACCGGCTGGGTGCGGATGGAGTTCCTGGTGCCGGCGCGCGGGCTGATCGGCTTCCGCACCGAGTTCCTCACCGAGACCCGCGGCACCGGCATCGCCCACCACGTGTTCGAGGGCTACGAGCCGTGGGCCGGGGAGATCCGCTCCCGCTCCAACGGCTCCCTGGTCGCCGACCGCACGGGCGCCGCCACGGCGTACGCCATGACCAACCTGCAGGAGCGGGGCGTCATGTTCGTCGAGCCGACCACCGAGGTCTACGAGGGCATGATCGTGGGCGAGAACTCCCGCGCCGACGACATGGACGTCAACATCACCAAGGAGAAGAAGCAGACCAACGTCCGCTCCTCCACCGCCGACAACTTCGAGAAGCTGATCCCGCCGAAGAAGCTGTCGCTGGAGCAGTCGCTGGAGTTCTGCCGCTCCGACGAGTGCGTCGAGGTGACCCCGGACGCCGTACGCATCCGCAAGGTGCACCTCGACGCCCACGACCGGGCCAAGTCCGCGGCCCGGGCGCGCCGGGCCTGAGGCTCAGCGGGTCGACGCCTCGCTGACGTAGCTCGGGACCGTGGTCTGCATCGCGGCGTTGGCGCGCGTGGACCGCGCGTACGACGCGCGCGGGACCGGGCGGTGCGCAGCGGCGAGGCCGAAGACCGGCATGTTGCCGTACAACGACTCCACCGCTTCCGCGGGGACGACGAAGGTCTCGTGGAAGATGCCGATGTCGCCGCGTGCCGCCGCGTGCTTGTTGAACGCGCCCCACGCGGGGGCGTGCTGCCTCTGCGGGTCGCGGGCGTAGGCACCGAGCTCGGCGGCGCTGCGCCAGTACTGCACGACCAGGAAGACCCGCCCCGACCAGTAGGTCCGCGCGCCCAGGATCCCGAGGTCGGCCTGCTGCAGCTCGGCCAGCATCCGGGGCATGGCACCGAACACCGGCCACCAGGAACGCAGCCGGCGCCACCGGTTCACCCGCATCCCGATGAGGAAGACCACCGCCTCGTCACCGACCACCTCGGCGACGTACTGGCCGCCCTCGACGCCCGACGGGGCTGATCGGGCCGCTCCTGCGTAGGCCCGGGGGACACGCCGTCCGCTCATGACTTCTCCATGGATAGTGACGGTATCTTTGTTAGACAGTGACACTATCCACGAACGCAGTCAAGAGGAGTCACCGTGCGAATGTCCGACCTGGCGCAGGCCTCCGGCCTGCCGGTGGCCACCGTCAAGTACTACCTGCGGGAGGGACTGCTCACGCAGGGGCGCAAGGTGTCGTCACGACTGGCGGAGTACGACGAGGGCCACCTGCGCCGACTGAGCCTCCTGCGCCTCCTTCGCGAGGTGGGCGGCGTGCCGGTCGAGGGGCTGCGCCGGCTGGTCCGGGTGATCGGGACGGAGGGTGTCTCCGTGCACGAGACCTTCAGCGAGGCGGCGAACGCCCTCGCGCCCGTGCCCCCGCCGCCGGGTCCGCTGCGCGAGGCCACCCGGGAGCTCGCCGACCAGGTCATCACGGCCGCCGGGTGGGAGCACGTGGGTCCCGGGAGCATCGACCGCGAGAACCTGGCGGCCGTGCTGGAGAAGGTGGCCGGCTACGACACGCACCCACGCGACCCGGGCGAGGTGACTCCCTACGTCGAGCTCGCCGACCAGATCGCACGTTACGAGATCGGCCACCTCGACGGCACGAAGGACCGGCAGGGGCTCCTCGAGGAGATGGTGGTCGGACAGGTCGTCTTCGGCGAGCTCCTCGCGACACTGCGGCGTCTGGCCGAGGAGCACCACAGCTACCTGCGGTTCAACGACGACCACCGCGACTGAGCCGACCGCCGCCTCGTCGTACGACCACGCCACCGTCCGCATGACGGACGATCCGACAAACCGGACGGGGTTCCACGGCAATCCCTGACGTTTCGGGGCGATGCTTCGCCCGCCAACGTCAGGGATCCCCGGCTAGCCGGGGAAACCCGCAGCCAGCACCTTGGCGAACACCCGCACCGCCTCCTCGGTCGCCTCGCGGGCTCCCGCGGAGAACGAGCCCATGTCCATGAACCCGTGGATCATGCCGTCGAAGCGGCGCACCTCCACGGGTACGGCGGCCGCGCGCAGCGCCTCGGCGTACGCCTCGCCCTCGTCGCGCAGCGGGTCGAACTCCGCGGTCACGACGACCGCCGGGGGCAGGCCGGCGAGTGACGACGCCTGGAGCGGGGCCAGCCGGGGGTCGGTGTGGTCGCCCTCGGGGGCGTAGTGGTCGATGAACCACTTCATCGTGGGCAGGTCGAGGAAGTAGCCGGTCGCGTTCTCCTCGCGCGAGGGGTGGTCCCCCTCGCCGTCGGTGGCCGGGTAGATCAGGAACTGGGCGGCCAGTCCCGGCACGTGCTGGGCGACCACGGCCGAGAGGTTGCCGCCGGCGCTGTCGCCGGCCACCGCCAGCCGGTCGTCGCCGCCGAGGTCGGCGAGCCGCTCCTGCAGGTGGCGCGTCACGGCCAGGCAGTCCTCGACCGCCGCGGGATAGGGGTGCTCCGGGGCCAGCCGGTAGGCCACCGACACCACGACCGCCTGCGCGCCGCGGCAGATCGCGCGGGCCATGTTGTCGTGGGTGTCGAGGTCGCCGATGACGAAGCCGCCGCCGTGGAACAGCACCACGGTCGGGAACGGCCCCTCCCCCTCGGGGCGGTAGACCCGGGCGTCGAGCTCGCCCTCGGCCCCCGGCAGCGTGACGTCCTCCACCGACCCGACCGGCACGACCTGCTCCGGCTTGCGGAAGTCCACCGCGAGGGTGCGGAAGGAGGCGCGCGCGGCCTCGGGGGTCTGCTCGTGCATCGGGGTGCCCGCCTCGACGATGGCGAGCAGTCCGGCGATCTCAGGGTCGACTGGCATGCCGGTCAGTGTGCCGCAAGGGCCGAGCGCCCCTCAGCGGCGCCGGGTGACCGAGGCCAGCGCGGGCTTGACGTCGAGGATGTAGACGAAGGCCGCGACGGTGCCGATGATCGAGAACAGCCCCAGCGGCGAGCGCCACAGCAGCGAGCTGACGACCGTCAGGCCCAGGATCAGCAGCCAGGCCGGCTTGGTGAGCTTCTCGGCGGCGACGTACGCCGCGGGGGAGCGCGTGAGTGCGTCCACGAACGCCCACACCTTCACGCCGATCAGGGCGTAGAAGGCCACGGTCATGACCAGGGACTCGAAGACGAAGACGTGCACGCACCGAGGATATCCGGCCCGGAAACCCTGGGAAGACAGCAACGGACCCCCGGCACGAAGCCGGGGGCCCGTCGGCCCGCCTCTGGCGAAGGGAGGGGTCACCAGAGATCGAGCTCCTCGTCACCCGTCGGTGACGAGTGTCTGGTTCAGGCCGAGGCCTGGGTGGTGGTGCTGGACGTCGCCTTCTTGGCGGCCGGAGCCTTCTTGGCCGGGGCCTTCGTGGCGGTCGTCGTCTTCTTGGCGGTCGCCGCGCCGCCCTGGGCGGCACCCTTCTTCACGGCCTTCTTGGCGGCCGGCTTGGGCTTGTTGCCCGCAACCTTCTCGGCGGCCTGCTTCGAGGCGGGAGCCTTGCGGGCGGCAGCCTTCTTGGCCGACTGGCGACGCGCGACGGTCGACTTGTTCGGCGCCTTGCGCACCGCGGTGATCGCCTTGACGCCGTCCTTGCGGATCGCGGCCACGAGCTTCTCGCCACGGTCGACGAGCTCGGCGTAGGCCTTGGTCAGCTCGGCGAGCGCCTCGTCGACCTGGCCCTGCACCTTGGCGGGGAACGCCAGGGCGTCCTTCTGCAGCTCGGCGACGCGGGCCTCGAACTTGGCCTGCGCGTCCTTGGCGTCCTTCTGCAGGTCCTCGACGCGCTCGTTGACCAGCGCGACGGCCTGGTTCTGCAGCGCCTTGGGCTCGCGCTCGATCTTGTTCACGCGGGCCTGCACGTCGGCGAACCGCTCGGTGGCGGACTTCTGCGCCTCCTCGGCGTAGCCGCGGGCGAACTCGTAGGCAGCCTCGGTGGCGCCGGCGACGGCGTACAGCGGCTTGACTGCTTCGGTCTTGAGGTTGAACTGGGTCTTGGCCATGTCATTCTCCTTGCGTGGTCGGACCGAGCGGGTCGTTGTCCGCGACCAATGGCTGCGGAAGCTCGGTCTCTTCGGTTGGTTGGGCGATCTCGGCGACGGCCCTGAAGGACTGGTAGACGTCCAGCAGGGACTGCTTCTGTCGCTCACTGAGCACCGGGTCCCCGAGGATGGCCAGCTCCACGGAGCGGACCTGTCCGTCGTCGGGGCTCAAGATCCCGGCCTGTACGTAGAGCTGCTCAGCAGAGATCCGTAGTGCCTTGGCCAACTGCTGCAACACCTCGGCCGACGGCCTGCGCAGGCCGCGTTCGATCTGGCTCAGGTAGGGGTTGGACACGCCCGTCTGCTCCGCCAGCTGCCTCAGCGAGAGCTGGGCGGCGACACGCTGCTCGCGGAGGTAGTCCCCCAGCGACTCAACGGTCTTTCCAACCTTGCTCTTGGCCATGACCCCATCCTGCTAACTCCTGCAAGCAGAATCAAACCTAGTGACGGTGTTCCGAGTCACAAAGCCCTTGTCTCACGATGAGAAATGGCAGGTTTAGGTGCTAGCAGGCAGGCAGCACCGCGCGTACCTCGCCTACCGGACAGCCCCCGCCGAGCAGCGGCGACTCGCCCGTACGCCGCACGGCGTCGCCGTCCACGCCGGGCTCGCCGGTCACGCCGAACCGCTCCAGCAGCGCGGCCATCAGCACCGGGCGGGCCCGCGCCGACCCGTCGTCGGTCTTCGTCGCGAAGGCCCGGCCGTCGGGCAGGGCGACGGCGTAGCAGGACTCCGCACCGGCCTTGCCGATCGCGCCCGGGATCGCCTCCAGGAGACGGCGCTCGTCGCGGGCGCTGCCGGAGACGTACGCCGGGTGCGACCGGATCGCGCCGCAGCGATCCTGGCCGCGGCGCCCTCGCCGGTGGCGATCGCGGCGAACGCGCGCGCCAGCCCGGTCAGCGAGGTGGCGAGCAGCGGGGCGCCGCACCCGTCGATCGCGACGTGGGCGACCGGCTCGCCGGTGACCCGTTCGAAGGTCGCATGGATCGCCTGCTGCAGCGGGTGGTCGGGCTGCAGGTAGGTCTCGGTCGGCCAGCCGTTGACCACGCAGGTCAGCAGCATCGCGGCGTGCTTGCCCGAGCAGTTCATCAGGACCGGCGCCTTCGCTCCCCCGGCGCGCAGGAGGGCCTCCCGGGCGGTGTCGTCCAGCGGCCAGTCGGGCGGGGTCTGCAGGGCGTCCTCGCCCAGGCCGGCCTCGGCGAGGATGCGGCGTACGCCCTCGATGTGGAAGTCCTCGCCGGAGTGCGACGCGCAGGAGAGGGCGAGGAGCTCGCCGTCCAGGGGGAGTCCGGCCTCGACCATCGCCAGCGCCTGGACCGGCTTGTTGCACGAGCGGGGCAGGACCGGGCCCGTCGCGTCACCCGCGGACGCGGCCACGGACCCGTCGGCGGACAGGGCCACCCAGGACCCGTGGTGGTGTCCCTCCACGAAACCCGAGCGGACGACTTCGGCGATGACGACGGGGGCAACCATGGCCGCGACGTTAGCGACCGGGCGTCCCCTCGCGCGCAGCGGCGTCCTGTTCGAGGGAGCCCGTCTCATCCGACCTGGGCCGGGACCACGTCCACGTCGTAGAACACTCCCAACCGGGCCGGCCGTCCCAGGCTGCGCCACACGTGGTGCCGCTCCGCCACGGAGGTGTTGTGCAGCCGGACGATGAGCCGTTCGACACCGTCCCCCAGAGCGGCGGGCAGCTCGTCCCGCGGGAGAACCGGGGCGTCGTGGAGGATCTCGACGAGCCGAGCGAGCCGGCTCATCGCCACCTCGTGGGGCCCCACGTAGCTGAACAGGTAGTGCAGCCGCAGCTGCAACGGCGGCCGGCCCCTCCCACCCCCCGGTCGCCCGGGCGCGTTCTGAAGCACCTCCAGCTCGTCGATCGCGAGCAGGCACGCCGCCAGGGTGTCGGGCTCGGGGTCCGGGTCCGCCGCGGAGAGGGAGTGGACGCTCACCCACTCACCGAGGTCCGGCGACCGGCCCTGGACGTGGCCGACCAGCGCTCGGGTGATGTCGTCGATCACGCTGCCTCCCGCGTTCCTGACCCGGCCCCGCCTCGCACGGCGCCGCGCACGTCCCGACCGTCGCACGACAGGAGAGGGCAGGACAATCCCTCGTGGGCCCCTCGGATGGCCGACCTCGCCACCACCTCCGCCACCCCTCCCTTCCGCCGCCGTGGCGTCACCGTGGCGTCACCGTGGGCAGCCCGTCCGGTCTGGCACGATTGCCCGGTGCCCGCACCGCAGTACTGCCCGAGCCCGCGCGAGCTGGACGACCTCGAGCTGCTGCTCTCCGGCGCCCTCGCCCCGCGAGAGAACTTCGACGTCTCCGACCCCGGCATCACGCTGGCCCTGCCGGCCGAGCTGGCCGACGCCCCCGAGGTCGAGCTGGTCGACCCCGAGGGCCTCCCGCTCGCGCGCTGGACGCCGAGCAGCCTCACCCCCCTCGCGCACCCGGAGTACGGCCCGTTCCGCCGGCTGCACCTCACCCCGACCCAGACCCGCGAGAGGTACGCCGGGGCGCTGACCGTGCCCGTCGTGGCACCGCTCACCGAGGCCGACCTCGAGCTCGTCCGCGCACGCCGGCGCCGACCGCGTCGTGCTGCTCGCGCTGAGCGGCACCGGCACCCCGCAGGGGGTCACGCCGGTCGGCCTGCTCCGCGCGACCCTGGCCGCGGCCGCGCTGCTGTCCGGTGGCGCGTCGGCCCCCGAGGTGCACGTGGTGGCCGCGCCGCTCGCCTCCCACGGCGACGCCGGCTACGACCACGAGCTGGGCCGCCAGGTCGTGGCCGCCTACGCCACCGGCTGGGTGCTCGGCCTCCCCGGCGAGGGCGAGCTCCCCGCGGAGGTCGCCGCGGTCGTCGACCAGGACCAGCCGCACCCAGACGAGCGCGGGTGCGTGGTCTTCTTCACCGGCCTCTCCGGCAGCGGCAAGTCCACGATCGCCCGCGCGCTGCACGACGTCGTCGTGGAGGACGGCCGCCGGACGGTGACCAGCCTGGACGGCGACGTCGTACGCCGCCACCTCAGCGCCGGGCTGACGTTCTCCAAGGCCGACCGCGAGACCAACATCCGCCGCATCGGCTGGGTGGCGGCCGAGATCGCGCGCCACCGCGGCATCGCGATCTGCTCCCCCATCGCCCCGTTCGACCAGACGCGCAGGCAGGTGCGGCAGATGGTGGAGGACGCCGGCGGGCTGTTCGTGCTGGTGCACGTCGCGACCCCGCTCGAGGAGTGCGAGCGCCGCGACCGCAAGGGCCTCTACGCCAAGGCGCGAGCCGGCGAGATCCCGGAGTTCACCGGCATCTCCAGCCCCTACGAGGTCCCCGAGGACGCCGCGATCCACCTCGACACCACCGGCCGGAGCATCGCCGACTGCCTCGACGAGCTGCTCCCCCACCTCCCCTTCCATCCTTCGGTGGTCGAGCCTGTCGAGACCACCTCGCAGGACCACCGATGAGCGACCTCGTCACCCTCTCCGCGCTCTCGGTGCTGGTCGTCAGCTTCGGGGTCGGCATCGTCGTCGGGCTGACCGGCATGGGCGGCGGGGCCCTGATGACCCCGGCGCTGATCTTCCTGGGGGTCAACCCCACGGCCGCGGTGGCCAACGACCTGGTGGCGGCGAGCATCAACAAGTCCGTCGGCGCCTCCGTGCACTGGCGCGCCGGCGCCCCCAACCTCAGGCTCGCCGGGCTCCTGGTCATCGGCTCGGTGCCGTTCGCGTTCGCCGGCGGCTTCATCGTGAAGTCCGTCGGCGGGGGCGAGGAGCAGCAGCAGTTCCTCACCACCGCGATCGGCTACGCCCTGCTCTTCACCGCGACGACCTACGCCCTGCGGATGTACCTCCAGCTGCGCTACGTCACCGCGGGCAACGTGATGAGCGAGGACGAGCCCCGCGTGCGCCCCCTGCTGACCGTGCTGGTCGGCGCCGTCGGCGGGCTGCTCGTCGGGATCACCTCCGTGGGGTCCGGCTCGCTGATCATGGTGTCCCTGCTGCTGCTCTACCCGACCCTGTCCGCCGTGCGCCTCGTCGGCACCGACCTCGTGCAGGCGGTGCCCCTGGTGCTCGCGGCCGCGATCGGCCACGTGGTGACCGAGGGCGTCGAGTGGGCGGTGCTGATCCCGCTGATCCTCGGCGGCACCCCGGGCACCTTCCTCGGGGCCCGGATGGCGGCGTGGGTCTCGCAGTCGGTGATCCGCCGCGGCATCGTGATCGTGCTCACCCTGACCGGCCTGAAGATGCTGGGCGTGCCCCCCGAATGGGTCGGCATCATCGGCGCCGGCCTGCTGCTGCTGGGCCCGCTGGCCTGGGGATTCATCCGCCAAACTCGGGGTCTACCCGCTTTCGACAACAACGCAGCAGCATGGCGCACACCGGACTAGACCATGGAGCTCGGCCGTAACCCCTGATCCCCCCATCCGTCACTAAGGTGTGGACATTCGATCCGTTCGGGATCGATGAAAATCGGGGGGTTTTCGATGACGACCTCAGTGGTGCCCACCACGGGGATACGCGCGCCCACCCTCGGCGGACTGCGCTACATCCCGACGCTCGCCTTCGGCACCGACCTCGTCCTGGTCACGCTCAGCGTCTTCGCCGCGATCCTGGGCCGCTCGGCCCTCACCTTCCCCGGCCCGGTGTCCGAGGCCCGGGTGCAGACCGCGCTCGACATCGGCGCCCCGGTGATGATCCTCGGCTGGGTGGTCGCGATCGCGCTCTTCGGCGGCTACCGGCTCCAGGTCTTCGGCGCGGGTCTCGACGAGTACAAGCGGCTCACCAACGCCGGCCTGGTGACCGCGGCCGCCATCGGCATCGGCTGCTACCTCCTGCGCTTCCCGCTCTCGCGCGGGTTCTTCGTGCTGGCGTTCCTGATCGGCATCCCGGTGCTGGTGCTGGGCCGCTACCTGCTGCGCCGCAGCATCCACCGCGCCCGCAGCCGCGGGCTGCTGCAGAACCGGGTGCTCATCGCCGGCTCCGAGGGACACGTCGACGAGATCGCGAGCGTGCTGGGACGCGAGACCTGGCTCGGCTACAACGTGGTCGGCGCCCTCACCCCCGAGCCCGCCGACCGTCCCACCACCCACTCGGGGATCCCGCTGCTCGGCTCCTCCCGCTCGATCGCCGAGGTGGCGATCGAGGCGGACGCCGACGTCGTGTTCCTCGCCGGTGGCGCCCTGGACTCCGCGACCGACATGCGCCGCCTTGCCTGGGACCTCGAGAGCGAGGACATCGCCGTGGTGATCGCGCCCAGCGTCACCGACGTCTCCAGCGAGCGGGTCCGCGATCCGCCCGGTCGGCGGGATGCCGCTCATCCACCTGGAGAAGCCGCGCTCGGCCGACGCCGTACGCCGCGCCAAGCGCACCTTCGACGTCGTGGGCTCCACGGCCCTGCTGCTGCTGTTCATGCCCGTCTTCCTGTTCGCCGCGGCCCGGGTCTGGCTCTACGACCGCGGCCCGGTCCTGTTCCGCCAGACCCGGGTGGGGCGCGACGGCCAGCCGTTCCGCTGCTGGAAGTTCCGCTCGATGGTGACCAACGCCGAGGAGATGCTCGCCGACCTGCACACCCGGGCCGGCTACAACGGCGGGCTGTTCAAGATGGAGGACGACCCGAGGATCACGCCCCCGGGCCGGTGGCTGCGCCGCTTCTCCATCGACGAGCTGCCCCAGCTGGTCAACGTGCTCACCGGCGACATGAGCCTGGTCGGCCCGCGGCCGCCGCTGCGCCACGAGGTCGCGCAGTACGACGACGACATGGCCCGACGCCTGCGCGTGCGCCCCGGCATGACCGGTCTGTGGCAGGTCTCGGGACGCTCCGACCTCTCCTGGTCCGAGGCGATCCGGCTCGACCTCTACTACGTCGACAACTGGTCGATGTTCCAGGACCTCACGATCCTGGCCCGCACCTTCGGCGCCGTCTTCGGCTCCCGCGGCGCCTACTGAGGGCCCCGCGCCACCGACGCTCGGTCCACTCTGGGCCCACCGGCGGAGCGCCTGACCGAGGCACGCGCCCGGAACAGTACGATGTGGGCTGCCGTCTTCGCCACGAGAGGGACACCCACCCGATGACGCTCACGCACGCCGACTACCGGCTCAGCCAGCTCGACCAGCTCGAGGCGGAGTCGATCCACATCTTCCGCGAGGTCGCGGCCGAGTTCGAGAAGCCGGTCCTGATGTTCTCCGGCGGCAAGGACTCCATCGTCATGCTGCGGCTGGCCGAGAAGGCCTTCTACCCCGCGAAGATCCCGTTCCCGGTGCTCCAGGTCGACACCGGCTACGACTTCCCCGAGGTCCTCGAGACCCGCGACCGCTGGGTGGAGCGGCTCGGCGTACGCCTCGTGGTGGCCAGCGTCGAGCAGGCCATCGCCGACGGCATCGTGATCGACGACGGCAAGACCAGCCGCAACCGGCTGCAGATCGGCACCCTGCTCAACGCCATCGAGGAGAACGGCTTCACCGCCGCCTTCGGTGGTGGCCGCCGCGACGAGGAGAAGGCCCGCGCCAAGGAGCGCGTCTACTCCCACCGCGACGACTTCGGCCAGTGGGACCCCAAGATGCAGCGCCCCGAGCTGTGGAGCCTCTACAACGGGCGCATCCACGGCGGCGAGCACATGCGGATCTTCCCGCTGTCGAACTGGACCGAGCTCGACATCTGGTACTACCTGACCCAGGAGCAGGTCGAGATCCCCTCGATCTACTTCTCCCACCAGCGCAAGGTGTTCAAGCGCGACGGGATGTGGCTCTCCGAGAGCGAGTTCAACCCGCTGCAAGCCCGGCGAGGAGGTCGAGGAGAAGACCGTGCGCTTCCGCACCGTCGGCGACCTGACCCTGACCGGCTGCGTGGAGTCCGAGGCCGACACGCTCGAGAAGATCATCGAGGAGGTCGCCATCGCCAAGGTGACCGAGCGCGGCGCCACCCGCGGTGACGACCGGTTCTCCGAGGCCGCCATGGAGGACCGCAAGAAGGAAGGCTACTTCTGATGACCACCCCCGCCGCCGAGGCTCTCGGCGAGATGGACCTGCTCCGTTTCGCCACCGCCGGCTCGGTCGACGACGGCAAGTCCACCCTGATCGGGCGGCTGCTCCTCGACTCCAAGGCCATCTTCGAGGACCAGCTCGAGGCCGTGGAGGCGACCAGCCTCTCCAAGGGCTACGACTACACCGACCTCGCGCTGCTGACCGACGGCCTGCGCTCCGAGCGCGAGCAGGGCATCACCATCGACGTGGCCTACCGCTACTTCGCGACGCCCAGCCGCAAGTTCATCATCGCCGACACCCCGGGCCACGTGCAGTACACCCGCAACATGGTGACCGGCGCCTCGACCGCCGACCTCGGCCTCGTGCTCGTCGACGCCCGCCAGGGCCTGACCGAGCAGTCCCGGCGCCACGCGGTGATCCTGTCGCTGCTGCGGGTCCCCCACCTGGTGCTGGCGATCAACAAGATGGACCTCGTCGACTACGACCAGGGCGTCTACGACCGGATCCACAAGGAGTTCACCTCCTTCGCGACCAAGCTGAACATCCCCGACCTCGAGGTCATCCCGATCTCCGCGCTCAAGGGCGACAACGTCGTCACCCGCTCGGAGAACATGCCCTGGTACAACGGCTCCTCGCTGATGCACCACCTCGAGAACGTGCACGTCGCCTCCGACCGCGACCTCGTCGACACCCGGCTGCCGGTGCAGTACGTCATCCGGCCCAAGTCCGACCAGTTCCACGACTACCGCGGGTACGCCGGGCAGGTGGCCGGCGGAGTGCTCAAGCCGGGCGACGAGGTCGTCGTGCTCCCGAGCGGGCTGACGAGCAAGATCGCCGGCATCGACCTGTTCGACGAGGAGATCGACGAGGCCTTCCCGCCGATGTCGGTGACCGTGCGCCTCGAGGACGACGTCGACGTCAGCCGCGGCGACATGATCGCCCGGGTCAAGAACGCCCCGAAGCCCAGCCAGGACATCGACGCGATGATCTGCTGGATGACCAACGAGCCGCTGCGGCCCAAGCAGAAGCTCGCGATCAAGCACACCACCCGCACGGGCCGGGCGCTGATCAAGGACATCCAGTACCGCCTCGACGTCAACACGCTGCACCGCGACCAGGAGACCAAGGAGCTCGGTCTCAACGAGATCGGCCGGGTGCAGCTGCGCACCACGGTGCCGCTGCTGTGCGACCCCTACTCCAAGAACCGCACCACGGGGTCGTTCATCCTGATCGACGAGGCCACCGGCGTCACCGTCGGCGCGGGGATGATCAACACCGGCAGCTGAGCCTCACTCCGGTGGGGCGGCCGTAGTCGTCCTCGATGCGGACGATGTCGTCCTCGCCGGTGTAGGCGCCGTGCTGGACCTCGACGATGACGAGCTCCTGGCTCCCCTCGTTGGCGAGGCGGTGCTTGGCGCCCATCGGCACGTCGACCGAGTGCCCGGGCCCCGCGACGATCGTCTCCCCGTCGATGGTGCAGGTGGCGATGCCGAAGACCACCACCCAGTGCTCACTGCGGTGCTCGTGGGTCTGGTAGGACAGCCGCGCCCCCGGGTTCACGTGGATCCGCTTGATCTTGTAGCCGGGGTTCACGTCGATGACGTGCCACGACCCCCACGGCCGTTCCTCGGACTCCAGCGACATCGATGCTCCTCGTTTCCCCCGGGGCGCACGCAGGCCCTCTGGTGTGCCCCGTTGCGTGCTCGGCGGAAACCTACCTTCTCCTCCGGCGGACGCCAGCCCGGACTGGTCCGGTGGTGAGACGAGGCGGCCCCTGGGGCGGCGTACGCCTCAGGAGAGCAGGTCAGGAGAGCCGGGCGCCGACCGCGTCGGCCCACACCCGCGACCCCTGCTCGTTCGGCGTGCTCTCGTCCGCGAGCAGCGACTCCGGCGGGCCGGCGCGGCCGAAGGCGCGGTGCACGTCGATGACAGCCAGTCGCTCCCGGGCGGCCACCTCGCGGACGGTGGCGACAGCCTCCTCCTGCGCGACCGCGCTCGCGCCCGTGGACGGGTTCTGCAGCACCAGGGCGGTCGGCACCTGCCCCCACCGGCGGGTCACCGCCTCGGTCGTGCGGCGGATCGCGCGCTCGATCGCGACGCGCCCGCGGTCGTGGCCCACGTTGATGACCACGGCGTCGGGGCTGTTCTCGACCCGGTCGAGTCGCTCGGCGTAGTCGGCACGCACACCGGGGTAGCTGAGGTTCCACAGGTGGGTGGTGCGACCGGCGCCGTAGACGGCCGAGGTGACGAACCGCTGACCGGCGGCGTCCCACTGGTGCAGGTTCACCAGCGCGGCACCGCCGAGGTCCTGGGCCCAGAGGTCCACCCACTCCCCGACCCCGTCGCCGGTCGAGTCCCCGACGACCAGCAGCGCGTTGGCCGTCCGCACGGCCTCGCGCACGGGCCCGATCCGGGCGGGCCGGCTCGCGGCCGCGGCGCTCTGGGTGGCCGAGGGGCGGGCCGTCGGCGAGGAGGACGCGGAGTCCCGCGGGGACGAGGCCGCGTCCGCGTCAGGAGGCGCGGCGCCCACGCCGCGCACGACCGACGTCGCGTAGACCGCCACGACCAGACCAGCGACGAGCACGGCGACCTCTTGGAAGCGCCGCCCCTTTCCTCCACCCGAGTGCACGCGTGAACCTTACGCAACCAGCGTGTCGACTTGTCCCGAGGGAAGCTGTTTGCGCTAATCGGCGTCTCATTTACCGGATGTCCGAATGGCCGCACTAGCGCAAAGACACTAGCGTGTGGCTCGCTCCATTCCTGGGGGAGGGAGCAGGGGGATTTCCATGTACGACTCGAGCGTGCCCGCACGCCCTTTTCGAGGTCCAGACCCGGGCCCGTCGGCGACCATCTGCCTCGCCGGACCGACGCGCATTTTCCGAACATTCCACGCGAATGCGGGTGCGCTCATTTCGGTGAGGCCTGATCGGACCGTCGGTGGTCCCACAGTCAACCGGCGCGGTCGCGCCATCTCGAAGTCGAAGGGGTCTGCACGTGCCAGGTGACTCGTCCCGGGGCGAAGGCCGCACCTTCACCCTGCCGACCCAGCGGACCCCTGGTGTCGAGGCCGCGGCCTCCCGCCAGGGCTACGTGCGCCGGCTGCAGAGCGAGTCGCCCTCCAGCGGGGTTGCCCTGCTTCCGCTCCTGGTCTTCGGACTGGACCTCGTCCTGATCGCGGTGACCATCGTCCTCGCCCTCGTGGCCAGGAACCGGCTGGGCCTCTTCGACCCCGTCGCCATCGACCCCGGGGCCTCGCAGGCCCTGGCGGCGCCGGCGATCGCCGCCGTCTGGCTCGCCGCCCTGGCCGCGACCGGCGCCTACCAGCACCAGGTCCTCGGCGCGGGCACCGACGAGTACCGCCGCGTGATCACCGCCACCTGGCTGACGGCCACCGCCGTCGGCATGGGCTGCTACGTCCTCCGCTACGAGCTGCCCCGCGGCTTCTTCGGGATCGCACTCGTCGGTGGCCCGGTCCTGCTGGTCGTGGGGCGCCGCGTCGTCCGCCAGCTGGTCAAGCGCGCCCGGCGCCGAGGACTGCTGTCCCACCGGGTGATGATCGTGGGCAGCGAGCCACACGTCGACGAGGTGGCCTCCGTCCTCGCGCGGGAGTCCTGGCTGGGCTACAGCGTCATCGGCGCGCTCGTGCCCGGGGCGCTGCGCAGGGTCAGCACCGACGGCGGCGTACCCATCGTCGGCACCGCCGGCCGCGTCGCGGAGATGGCCCAAGAGGTCAAGGCCGACGTGGTCTTCTTCGCCGGCGGCGGGGTGGCCTCCGCCGCCGAGCTGCGCCAGGCCGCCTGGGAGCTCGAGCACACCTCCTGCCAGGTCGTGGTGGCCCCCAGCCTCACCGACGTCAGCCGGGAGCGCGTCCGGGTCCGCCCGGTCGGGGGCCTGCCGCTCCTCCACCTCGAGAAGCCGCGCGCTGCGGCCGCGGCACGCCGGGCCAAGCGCACCTTCGACGTCGTCGGCTCCCTGTGCCTGCTGGCGGCGCTCTCCCCGCTGCTGCTCGTCGCCGTGGTGCAGATCCGGCGCCACGACCGCGGTCCGGTGCTCTTCCGGCAGCAGCGCATCGGGCGCGACGGCGTCACCTTCGACTGCCTGAAGTTCCGCACGATGGTCACCGACGCGGAGGCCCGACTCGCCGAGGTGCACGAGCAGCAGGGCTCGAGCCACGGGGGTCTTCGTGAAGATCAAGGACGACCCCCGGATCACCCCACCCGGCCGGTGGCTGCGGAGGTTCTCGGTGGACGAGCTCCCCCAGCTCGTCAACGTCCTGAGGGGCGACATGAGCCTCGTGGGTCCCCGCCCCCAGGTGGAGCACGAGGTCGCCCTCTACGACCGGGCGATGGCCCGGCGCCTGCGCGTCCGCCCCGGCATGACCGGGCTGTGGCAGGTCTCGGGCCGCTCGGACCTCTCCTTGGAGGAGGCGATCCGGCTGGACCTCTATTACGTCGACAATTGGTCGATGGTGCAGGACCTGACGATTCTCGCCCGCACCTTCGGCGCCGTCGTGGGATCCCACGGAGCCTATTGACGACGACTTCGCACGATGCCGGTCTCCGCGCGACTTCTGCTCGGCCGGCCACCGGAGGAGTGAGCGGGGCCAGGCTGGGTAAACCGGTGGCATATGCCGCATTCGCGATACCGTGCCACCTAGCCGCCCGAGATTTCCAGACGACCTGAGAGCCCCTGTGGAACTTCGTGACTACCTGCGCATCGCGCGCCGCCGCTGGCTGCTCATCGTCGGCACCGTCATCGCCACGGTGGGCCTCGCGGCGCTGGTGACCTCGCAGACGACGCCGCAGTACGCCTCCACCGCCCGGGTGTTCATCTCCACGACCCCCAGCAACTCCGGGGACGCCTACCAGGGTGGCCTGTTCTCCGAGCAGCGCGTGACGTCGTACGCCGACGTCATCTCCGGCCTCGAGCTCTCCCAGAAGGTGATCGACGAGCTAGGCCTGGACCTCAAGGCCAGCGACCTGGCCGAGAAGATCGAGGCGTCGGTCGTCCCGGAGACGGTCGTCCTCAAGATCACCGTCACCGACCCCAGCCCGAAGCAGGCCAAGCGCATCAACGACGCGGTGGTGGACCAGCTCAAGACCGTGGTCAGCGACCTCGAGACCCCGCCGGGCCGCAAGGTGCCGCTGCTCAAGGCGACCGTCGTGGACTCCCCGCGCCTGCCGGAGACCCCCGTCTCGCCGCAGCCGCTGCGCAACATCGGCCTCGGGCTCGTGCTCGGGCTGCTGCTCGGGTTCGGGCTCGCCGTCCTGCGCGAGGTGCTGGACACCTCGGTGAAGCGGGTGGAGGACGTCGGCGCGCTCGGCGAGGCCCCGGTCCTGTCCTCGCTCGCCTACGACCCCGACGTGCAGGCCCACCCGCTGATCACGACGCTCCCCTCCCACGCTCCGCGCGCCGAGGCGTTCCGGGTGCTGCGCACCAACGTCTCGTTCATCGACGTGGACCGGCCGAGCAAGACGCTGGTGGTGACCAGCTCCGTGCCGGGCGAGGGCAAGTCGACCACGGCGATCAACGCCGCCCTCGCGATGGCCACCGCCGGCCAGCGCGTCCTGCTCGTCGACGGTGACCTGCGGCGTCCCCAGGTCGCCGAGCTGCTCAACCTCGAGCCCACCGTCGGACTCACCACCGTGCTGGTCGGGAAGGCCGACGCTCGGGGACATCGTGCAGAAGCACGCACCCTCGGGCCTGTCCGTGCTCACCGCTGGCCGGCTCCCACCCAACCCGGCCGAGCTGCTGCAGTCCAAGGCGATGCGCGAGGTGCTCGCCGCCGCACGGGAGAGCTACGACGTCACCATCATCGACGCGCCGCCGCTGCTTCCGGTCACCGACGCCGCGGTGATGGCCTCCCAGACCGACGGCGCGGTGCTGGTGATCCGCCACAGCAGGACGACGAAGGACCAGGTGACCGGTGCGGTCGCGCGGCTCGCCGCCGTCGGCTCCGCGCCCCTCGGGGTCGTGTTCAACATGGTGCCCACGAAGCGGTCCGGCGGCTACGGCGACGGATACGGCTACGGGTACGGCTACGGCACGGCCCGAGCCGGGCGCCCGCAAGGCGGGTGTCCCCGCGACCGCCAGCACGCAGGAGACGAGCGACGCCGTCGGGCGCGGCTGAGCCCGGCGGTTCCTCCCTTCGATCCGCTCAGTCGGCGGCCAGCATGGTCGCGCCGAGGCCGACCATCATCGCCCCGCCGGTGGCGCCGAGGGTGTCGAGGCGCTGCGGCTTGCGGGCGAACCAGTCGCGCGCCCTGCCCGCCATCAGCGCCCAGATCGAGTCCGAGGAGATGGCCAGGACCCCGAAGACGACACCGTAGGCCGCCATCTGCAGCCCCACGTGCCCGGCCCCGGCGTTGACGAACTGGGGCAGGAACGCCATGAAGAACACCACGGTCTTCGGGTTCGTCACCCCCACCACGAAGCCGGTGCGCAGGGCCCGGCCGCGACCGCCGGCGACATCGCCGCTCTCCAGCGCGACCCGGGCGTCGCGGCGGTGCCGGATCGCCTGGATCCCGAGCCACACCACGTAGCCCGCGCCGACCAGCTTCACCACGGTGTACGCCGCGGCGCTGGCCGTCACGACGGCGGCCAGCCCGAGCGCGATCAGGAACACCTGCACGGTGATGCCGACCCCGTTGCCGACCACCGACAGCAGAGCATCACGGCGGCCGACCGTCAGGGCGCGGCCGATGGTGAAGAGCAGGCTCGGTCCGGGGACCTGGATGAACAGGATCGAGGCGAGGACGAACGCGATCCACTGACTGGTCGTGGGCACGGCTCAGTGTCGCCCGCGCAGGGCAGGGACGCCAAGCGGTTTCAGCGCAGGGGACGCACGTGCAGCCCCACGTCGGGGTCGACGACGACCTCCTGGGTGGCGGGCAGGCCGTCGACCTCGAGCTCCGCGTCGATCGGGACGTTGCGCTTGACCAGGGCGAGCGCGATCGGCCCGAGCTCGTAGTGGCGGGCCGAGCTGCCGACGACGCCGACCGCCTTGCCCCCGGTCGAGCCGCCCCCGGTGGTCGAGCCTGTCGAGACCACCACCGGCGCGCCCCGGGTCGGCAGCCGGTTGTCCGAGCCGTCGAGGTGCAGCATGGTCAGCCGGCGCGGCGGGCGACCGAGGGTGTGCACGCGGGCGACCGTCTCCTGTCCTCGGTAGCAGCCCTTGTCCAGGTGCACGGCCGAGGGGATCCACCCCACCTCGTTGGGGATCGTGCGGTGGTCGGTGTCGACGTTGAACCGGGGCTCGCCGCGCGCGATCCGCAGCGCCTCGAAGGCCCACATCCCGCAGGCGGGGCCGGCCGCCTCGGCGTACTTCTCCAGCTCGGTGCGGGGGAAGACGTCGTACTTGCCGCCGCTCATCGCGGCCGCCGTCGTGGTGGCCTCGGTGGCCTCGGTGGTAGAGCCTGTCGACACCACCGGGACCGGCCGCCAGGCCACGGCCAGCTCGTCGGTGAGGTCCTCGACCTCGACGCGCATCATGAACCGCATCCGGTCCAGCCAGGCCACCAGCGGCGCGGCCTCGCCCGGCTCGACGTGGGCGGTGAACGCCTCGCCGTCGTCGGTGCCGTACATCGCGTGCTCGACGTGGCCGTTGGGCGAGAGCACGAGCGCGGCGGTGGGCACGCCGGGGCGCAGCGACTCGAAGTGCTGGGTGGTCAGCGAGTGCAGCCAAGCCAATCGGTCGGGCCCGCTGACCCGCAGCACGCCGCGGTGGGAGAGGTCGACGAACCCCTGGCCCGAGACCAGGGTGCGCTGCTCGGTGTTGAAGGAGCCGTAGTGCGCGGCCACCGGGGCGTCGATGCCGTCGCCGCCGACCGCTCCGGGCAGGCCGAGCAGGGGGCTGGGGGCGGGGCTCAGGGTGTCGCTCATCCCGCCATTCTCGCGCGGCGGCCCAACCGGGACGAGGGCGGGGACGCGGCCCGACGGGCGGGGCCGCGCGGTAACACCCCAGTCGCGGGAGGTCACTTCACCCAGCGGGTGTTGCTGGTGTCGGCGTTCGTGCTCTTCGTCGAGCCGACCTTCGCGTAGTAGGGGTTGCGCTTGCGGACCTTCCTGTCCCGCACGCTCACGCGCAGCGTCCCGGTGCGGTCGAGCCTGCCCGACTTCACCCGCACCGACCGGCGACCGTCCTTGCGGTAGAACACGACCTCGGCCCGCCGAGAGCGGCTGCTTCGTGCGCACCGCGAGGATGTCCGTAGCGGCCCTTGGTGGCGGCGTTGACGACGGCTGACCACGGAGCGCTTGCGGACCGCAGTGGTGGCGGGGCTGACCTGGCTCAACGCGGTGTAGCCGGGCGCACTGGCGGTCACCTTCACGCTGAGGACCTTGCCGACGAGCTCGGGAAGCACCACCAGCTTCGGCGAGGTGGCGCCGGCGATCGGCGTGCCGTTGGCCAGCCAGGTGAGTCCGACGTCGACCGTGCCCGGGCTGTAGGCGCCGGTGGTGGCCGTCAGGGTGCCGCCGACGTAGGCGGACCCGGTGATCCTGGGCTTGGCCTGGCTGGCGATGTTCAGCGCCGGCACGGGCTCGGGCACGGGCTGCGGCTCGGGCTGCGGCGCGGTCGCGGGACGCAGGGTCATGTCGACGCCGGCCACGGTCGCGTCCGCGGCCACGACGACGTTCGAGGCGGCGTCGAGGGACCCGGCGTCCCCGGAGAAGCTGGGCGCCCACTTCACACCGCCGGTGCACTCGCCGTCGTCGACGGTCGCGACCCGGTAGGTCCCGGCCCGCAGCCCGTCGAGCGAGTAGGCCCCGACCTCGTCGACGCCGGTGCGAGCCGGCGCGGGCCGCCAGGCTCCACCCACCTGGTGGTAGGCGACGACCTGAGTGCACGCAGCCTCCAGGCCGCTGGAGGTGCGCACCGTGCCGGTGATGGAGCCGCCCGCCTCGAGCCGGGCGTCGATGCCGGTGACGGCCTGGGCCGACCCGAGGACGACGTCGGTGGCGGCGGCGAGCGAACCCGCGTTGTTCCAGTACTCGTAGGCGGCGTCACCGGGGCAGAACTCGATCCGGTAGGTGCCCGGCGCGAGCCCGACCAGCGAGTAGCGGCCGTCGGGGTCGGTGTAGACCGTGTCCTCGCCATTGCCGCTGAGGCAGGCGCTGGTGCCGGTCCACTCACCGTTCTCGAGGCGGTACGCCGTCACCGGGACCTCGTCGGCGGCGCTGCCACCGATCCCGAGCACGCGACCGGAGATCGAGCTCGGCGCGAGCAGCCGGACGTCACCGACGTCGGCCTGCTGACCTGCCGCCACCACGAGGTCGGTCGCGTCGCCGACGTCGACCACGCCTCCGAAGAATCCCTCGTCGTCGGTCATGTAGTGGCTGGCGCCGAGGCGGTAGGTGCCGGCGGCGACCGCAGGGAAGACGAACCTGCCGTCGGCGCCGGTCCACACGAGGTCGAGGTCGACGCGCTCCCACTCCCCGCCCACGAGCTGGTAGACGGTGACGGTGGCCTCCGCCAACGCGGCTCCGCTGCGGTCGAGCACCCGCCCGACGATGCGCGCGGGACCGTCGGCGGTCGCGCTCACCCGGGCCGTGGCGCCACTGCTGGTCGCCGGGGCCGAGGGCCACACCAGGGCAGTCAGCACAGCCACGACGAGCGTCATCAGCACCGCGGTGCCACGCCGGTTCGAGAGTCGCATGAGGGTCACCTTCGAAAGTGGGTCACCCGCACCGTACCGGCGTCAACCAGACATTCGTGTCTAAATGCCGAAATGGTTTATATCGGACATTAGAGCGGGAACCCGGGCTATCCCGCCCGGTGACCGCTCAGCCGGTGGCGCCGGCCTCCGGGAGGTACTCCCCGACCAGCGCCTCGGTCTCGGCCTCGAGGCCCAGCCCGCGCAGCGGAGCCGCCATCGCGTCCAGCGTGCGGCGTACGCCGGCCGCGCCGTCGGCGGCGTAGCGCGCCCGCAGCAGGTCGCGCCAGAGCAGCTGGTTGGCCGGGTCGAGCCGCAGCCCGGCCTCCGCCGCGCCCACCGCGCCGTCGGGGTCGTCGTCGCCGTCGAGCAGCTCGACGAGCCGGTGGGCGGCAGCCACGACCACGCGGCGGATGGTGCGCTCGACATCGTCGTGGGCGACCCAGGCGTAGCGACCCTCGGGAGAACCGGAGAACGACTCCCCCCTGACCAGGTGGAGGCCGCGACGCAGCAGCTCGACCTCCTCGCGGCGGGACCCGGCTGCGCGGGCACGCAGGAACAGCACGCGCACGGCGTCCCAGTCGCACACGACCTCCTCGGCCAGCGAGAGCCGGCCCTCGGCGTCCTGGCGCAGGTAGGGGTGCCCGTGCACGTCGTCGCCCAGCCAGGCGCGCGCCCGCTCCACGACCGCGTCCCGGACGTCGGGGGTGACCCCGCGCGGCCAGAGCACGCCCGCCAGCACGTTGGGGTGCACGCCCTCGGGGTGCATCGCCAGGTAGGTCACCAGCTCGGTGAGCTGCTCGCCCCTGCCCTCGTCGGCCGCCGCGACCCCGGTGACCGCGATGGCGCCCAGCACCCCGACGCGGCGCGGCGCGGTGGCCCAGGCGGCGTCGTCGGCGCGGCGCAGCGGCTCGGGGATGGCGACCAGGCCCCCGTCGTCGGGACGGTCCGGCTCGCGCGCGGCCTCGAACAGCGCGGCGATGCCCTCGACCTGCTCGGGACCGACCCGGTTGGCGACGACGGTGATGCCGAGCTCGTCCAGCCGCAGGTGCCCCGAGCTGTCCACCCGCAGGGTCCAGCGGGCGGCGCGGTGCCCGCCGGCCAGGATGATCGAGAGGGCCTGCCGGCCGGGTCCGGTCAGGCCGACCAGCCGGTCGGCGAGGTCGTCCTCGACGTGCTCGCCGACCACGACGAGCCGCGAGGGCGCGGAGGCCCGGCGGCCCACCCGCCCGGTGAGCACGTCCGCGCGGGCCTCCTCGAGCACCTGCTCGAGGCCGTCGACCTCCGGGGCGAGGTCGGTCACGACCCGCATCCGGTCGTCGCCGATCCCGGCCAGTCCGGCGGGCAGCCCGGAGGCCGTGACCCGCATGTCGCGCGCCCAGGTGGCGGTGCCGCTCTGCAGCGCGATCGCCGCCGCGACCTCGCTGGCGACGTGGGGGTCGCCGTCGAGCGCGACCAGGCCGCCGGCCGCCTCGAGGTCGACGAGCACGTCGCGGCCGTCGTCGTCGAGACCGAGGCTGACCAGTGCGGGGTACGGCGAGACCTCGTCGTCGAGCTCGGCGCTGGGCTCGAGGCCCTCGCGGACCCAGGTGGCGCCCTCGTCGTCGGTGCGCCACTCCCCGACCGGTTCGGGCGCGGACGGCGCGAGGCGCAGCCGGACCGAGGAGTCGTCCAGCACGACGGCGTACACCGGGGGCAGCGGGGCCGACGCGGCCCGGCACGCCGCCACGAGGTCGCGCAGCGCCCGGTCGAGGAGCTCGGCCCGCGAGGGGGTCGCGGCGCCACGCAGCTCGACCTCGACGGCCTCCGCCGCGGAGCGCGCCCCGATGCGGCGTCGGCGCTCGAAGGCGAGGGCGGCGAGAGCGGCGGCAGCGAGCAGCCCGCCGCCGAGCAGGCCACCCGTGGACTCCTCCACCCCGCCCTGCTCGACCGAGGCGTCGGGGGCGTCCTGGGTTTCGGTCGCGCTGCCGGAACCCGCTCTGGGTCCCGGGCGCGGCGGGTGTCTGGCGGGGCCGGCGTCTCCTGCATCCGCTGCAGTCCGACGGCGTCGTCGGGCATCACGAAGGTCCACCCGGGCTGGATCAGCCGGGCCAGCTCGAGGCTGCGGCCGTCGGGCTGCACGAGGCTCTTGTTGAGCTCGTAGATCTCCTTGTAGCGGCGCCCGTCGCCCAGGTGCCGCTCGGCGATGTCCCACAGGTTGTCGTGGTAGCCGTCGCGCGGGGCCGCCACCGTGTAGACCTTGTGCCCGACCAGGTGCTCCTGCTGGGTGACCTCGTGCGCGGCGCGACGCTCGGCCTGCACCTGCGCGGTGCGCCTCGGTGACGAACTGGTCGGCCGGCCTCCTGCTGCACGGCGACCGACGCGGCCGCCGTCTGCGCACCGGTGTGCTCGACCTGGACCGTGGCCGACGCGGCCGGGCCCGAGATGACCTCCGCGAGCAGCAGCGCGCCGACCAGGGCACGCGCGAGCTTCTGCACCGGACCGCCCAGCGGCACCGGGGAGGCGAGCCCGCCTCGACGCGCGGCGGCCACCTCGACGGCCACGCAGACCACGAAGAACGCCCAGGCGACCCACACGACGAAGAGCAGCACGTCGAGCAGGGTGGAGAAGGTGAGCTGGCCGGTCAGCGTCTCCTTGTCCGGCAGCGAGGTGGGGAACGGGTCGGAGCCGGCGAGCAGCCACAGTCCGACCGGGACGCCGACCACCAGCGCGAGCAGCCCCAGCGCCGCGAGCGCGCGGCTGCCGCCCGTGGCCTCCTGCTCCGGGGTGGCGCGCCGCTGGAAGCGCCCGGGGTCGACCGAGCGGGGCTCGGCGACCTCGTCGCCGGTCTCGACGTGGTCCGGGGTGGTCCGGTTGCTCATGGCAGTCCTCCAGGGTCGGGCTGACCGGTGTCCGGGACGGCCTCGGCGGAGGCGCGCACCGGGAACCGGATGCCGAACAGGCTCAGGATGTAGGTCTTGCTGCTGTCGCGGACCTGGACGGCGACCCGCCCGTCCTCCACGCTCGCGTCCCAGTCGGGCGCGTCGTGGCCGAGGTCGGCCATGTAGCCGGCGATCCGCTGGCGGGCCAGCTGCTGGTCGATGACCAGGGTCTCGGTACGCCGGAACTCCCCGACGTCGATGCTGTCCGCGCCGATCCGGGCCGCCTGCTCGGCGTCGTCGGCGATCCGCATCCGCTTGTTGATCGCCAGCCCGCCGTCGATGACCAGCCCCGCGCAGAGGAACAGCACGATCGCGAAGCCGATCACGAACACCGTGGCCGACCCCCGCTCGTCGCGGCTTCGCCCCCAACGAGTCGACCACCGCGCGGCGCTCATCGGGTGCTCCGGTAGGTGTCGATCGGGCGCGTGGCCCTCGGCGTCGACGGCGATGCTGCCGGGCAGGCCGAGGAGCCCGAGGTCGCGGTAGCTCACGCTGCACTGCAGGCGGACGATCGCCGTACCCCCGGACTCGAAGTTGCCGGTCAGCCCGGTCGGTCGGCAGTTGCGGGTGGCGCGCAGGCCCTGGGCGATGGCCGCTGCGGACGGCGTCGGCGGCCTCGCCCCGGGTGTGCGCCTGCGAGGCCGCACGGGCGGCGTCCCGGGCGGCGGCATCGGCGTCGGCGCGCGCGCTGACGTAGCGCCCCCCGGCCACGACGAAGAGGGTGAACATGAACAGCACGGGGATGAGCACGACGATCTCGACGGCCATCGACCCGCGCTCGTCGCGCAAGCGGCCGTTCGCGCTCATGGGGTCGCCCCCGCGGCGTTGTCGGGGACGTAGCGCTCGATCGGGCCCTGGACGGTCTCGCTGACACGCGGGATGGGCAGGAACGGGAGGATCTCGGCGGCGCGGCCGCTGACGGTGACGCGGGCCTGCTCGGCGCCGACCTGGGTGACGACCTGGGTCTCGTCGAGCACGCCCTTGCCCATCTGGCGCGACGATCCGCTCCGCGACGCCGCGGGCCGCGCCGGCGTCGCCGGTCACCCGGGCGGTGCGGGAGGCCTCGCGGGCAGCACCGGAGGCCACCTGGCCCCCGAGGTAGACCAGCGAGAACTGCACGGCGAACAGGATCGTGATCATCAAGATGGGCATGTACATGACCAGCTCGACGGCCGACGCGCCGCTCTCGTCGCGGCGGCGACGCCGCTCGGTGACGTCACCGGGGCGCGTCCGGAGACCCCCGGCTCGGTCACTGGCTGTTGATGTCGCTGCCGATGTCGCCGGCCTTGCTGGTCAGGGCGTTGCGCAGGATCCCGGCCACGGCGATGCAGATGCCGACCACGATCGCGGCGATGATCACCCACTCGACGGCGGACGCGCCGTCCTCGCGCCGGGCACGGGCGAGTCGTCCCTCGAGGACGAGCAGGCAGAACCCGATCGGGGTCAGCGGACTCACGAAGTTCGTCATGTGCGAACTACCTCCAATTGTGTGGTCGGGTCGGTCTTACCCATCTCCTCGCGGCGGCACGCCGGATCAGAAGCCGAGGATCTGGGAGATGGGCGGGTAGATCAGGAACAGCAGGAAGCCGACGCACAGCAGCAGCTGGGCGATCAGCATGGACTGGGAGCGCTGGGCGGCGCGGCCCTCGGCGTCGGCGAGCTCGCGCTGGCGCATCGACTCGGCGCGGGCGGCGAGCGACTCGCGCACCTTGGCGCCGTCCTCGGCGACCAGGGCCAGCGCGGCGGCGAGGTCGCGCAGCTCCTCGACGGCCATCTCCTCGCCGAGGTCGCCGAGCGCGGCCCACGGGGTGATGCCCTGCAGGCGGGCGTTCTGCAGCGTCTCGCGGATCCGCACCATCCCCCAGCCGTTGCTGAGGCTGACGGCCGACTGCAGCGCCTCGGGTACGCCGCGCCCGCCGGCGAGGTTCATCGAGACCAGGTCGAGGAACGAGCTGACCACGTGGCGGAAGTCGCGGCGACGCTCCTTGGCGGTGCCCTGCAGCTGCAGGGTGGGCAGCACGGCCCCGACGAGGGCCGCCGAGCAGCGCCATCCACACCGGGGAGGAGACACCGGCGTCGAAGAAGTAGATCGCGGGCGCGAGCATCACGGTCGGTGCGAACAGCCCCGCCACCGCGGCGAGCAGGCTCATCCCGAGGTGGCCCTCGACGGTGCCGCCGACGACCGCGAGGTCCGCGCGGGTGCCCGCGGGGAGGTTCCAGCCGCGGGCCTCGAAGACCGCGCGGATCTGGGCGCCGATGCGGCGTACGCGCAGGGACTCGCGCTCCTCGTGCTCGTCCGCGTGCAGGCCCGCGGTGCGCTGGGTGCGGGCCAGGGCCGCGTCGAGCCGGGCGAGCTCGGCGGCGCCGCTGGCCCGGCCGGTGTCGTACTGCAGCACCAGCAGCAGCACCCCGAGGCCGACGAGCGCGCCGACCAGCATCACCGTGGTCATCGGCGTGACCCCCGCGGTCGGTGTCGGTGGAGGCGGAGAACAGGAACCGCTCGGGCACCTCGAAGGCAGCCAGCCGGCGCATCCAGGCGAACCCGGCGCCGAAGCAGGCCAGGATCAGCAGCAGGACCACCTGGCCGACGGTGCCGGAGTAGGGCTCGACGTAGGAACGGTTGAACAGCGTCAGGCCGAGCACGAACGCCACCGTGATGCCCATGACGATCTGCACGCTGCGGCGGGTGCTGGCGCGGCCGGCGTTGACCCGGCGGCGCATCTCCAGCTCGTCGCGCGCGGAGCTCGCCAGCGACGTCAGCACGTCGCGCAGGCCCGGGCCGCGCAGCCGGGAGTTGAGCATCAGCGCGGCGACGATCAGGTCGGCGCTGGAGTCGTCGAGGTCGTCGGCGAACTGCTGCAGCGCGGTGGGCAGCGGCGTACGCATCCGCAGCCGGTCGGAGAGGTCGGCCAGCTCGTTGCGGATCGACGGCGCGGCGGCGGTGGCCGTGGCCGGGATCGCCTGCTCGAGGCCGACCGCGCCGGCGATCGTGTCGCGCAACGACTCGGTCCACGCGGCCAGGCCCTCCAGGCGGGAGATCGCCACCCGCTCGGAGCGCGCGCCCCCGAACAGCGAGGGCGCGAAGAAGACCAGCAGGCCGGTGGCGGCGGCCAGCACCACCCAGCGGGTGAGCAGCAGGATCACGAGCCCGGCGGCGACGGCCATCGGCAGGCGGGTGCCGAGGCTCTTCAGGCGCGGCAGCAGCGACGAGGGCTCGACCGGCTTGTCCGGGTCGTCCTCGACGGGCCGCAGCGCCACGACGAGCAGCGCGATCCCGGCGCCCACCACGGCGCCGAGCAGCACGATCAACAGCTGCTGGGCGGTCATGTCCCGGACGCTCCGTGGGCCGCCACCATGCCGTGCGGCTCGTAGCCCGCGGCGAGCAGCTCGTCGAGGGACTGGATGGGGGCGGCGGGTACGGCGACCCCGTCGGGGCCCGCGGCGAAGATCTCGCTGGAGAGCACCCGCCCGTCGACGCCGTTGACCTCGCGCACCGAGGTGACCAGGCGGCGCAGCCCGCCACCGGTGGCGAACTCGTTGCGCCGCTCGACGAAGACGACGAAGTCGATCGCGCCCGCGATCAGCATCATCGTGGCGTCGGCGGGGAGCCGCTCGGCGGACTGGATGGCATAGGTGCAGATGCGGTTGAACACCTCGAGCGAGGAGTTCGCGTGGATCGTCGACAGCGAGCCGTCGTTGCCCTGGCTCATCGCGTTGAGCATGGTGACGATCTCGTCGCCGAGGACCTCACCGACGATGACGCGGCTGGGGTTCATCCGCAGCGAGCGGCGGACGAGCTCGCTCATGTGGATCTGGCCCTGCCCCTCGGAGTTGGGCAGCCGCTCCTCGAAGGCGACGACGTTGGGGTGCAGGTCCTCGAACTCGCCGAGGCCGAGCTCGAGCGCCCGCTCGACGGTGATCAACCGCTCCTGCGGCGGGATCTCGTTGGCCAGGGCACGCAGCAGCGTCGTCTTCCCGGCGTTGGTGGCCCCGGCGATCATGATGTTCTTGCGCGCCGCCACGGCGGCCGAGAGGAACCCGGCGAGCTCGGGCGTCATCGAGCCGTTGTCGACCAGCATGTCGAGGCTGGCCCGCTGGATGCGGGCACGACGGATCGACAGCGAGGGCCGCTGGCAGACCCCCATCACCGCCGAGAGCCGGCTGCCGTCGGGCAGGCGCAGGTCGAGCTGGGGGTTGGCGGTGTCGAACGGGCGGCTGGTGATCGAGGAGTACGCCCCGAGCACCTGCACGAGCTCGATGAGCTCCTCGTCGGTCTCGGCGACCGGTGGGAACTGCTTCTCCTCGCCGTTGGCGTAGCCCACGAAGACCCGGTCGCACCCGTTGATGTCGATGTTCTCGACGTCGGGGTCGTCGAGCAGCGGCTGGAGCCGGCCCACGCCGTACAGCGCGGCGTGGATGCCCTCGGCGAGCTCGGCCTCCTCGGTGACCGACGGCGGGGTGCGCCCGGCGGCGATCTCCTTGGCGGCGTGGGACTCCAGCACGCGCGCGATCACGGCGCGGGCGAACTGGCGCTCGTCCTCCGAGCTCATCACCGGGAGTCCGTTGGCGGCGTCCTCGCGGCGCTGGGCGGACAGGGCCTCGGCGACCTGCTTGCGCAGGTCGCGCAGGAGCTGCTGGTCCATGGCCATCCTCAGCTCACCCCTTCTGGCTCGCGTGCTGACGGAGCCGGCCCGTCAGGGTGGTCAGGTCGTCGATGCGGGCGGCGAGGTCGGACAGTGAGCGCACCAGCACCGAGCGGCGGATGTTGCGCCCCGACTCGGTGCGCAGGGCGTCGGCGGCCTTGCGGTCCTCCGCGATCACGCCGAGGGCGCGCACGGGCAGCCCGGCGGAGGCCAGCAGCTGCTCGGCGTCGCCGAGGCTGCGCGAGTCGCTGGCCGAGGTGAGCATGGCGATCCCCGTGGGGGTGGCGTCGATCGAGCCGAGGTGCAGCGAGGACTGCAGGCTGCGTAGCCGCTCGCGCAGGTGGGCGACGTCCTCGAGCTCGGAGCGACTGACGAGGACCACGGCGTCGGCGTTGTCGACGATCGCCATCGCCGGCGAGCCGGGGACCAGGCGACCGCAGTCGGCGAGCACGTCGTACTCCGAGGAGCGGCGCAGCGTCAGGGCGATGTGCTGCCACGCCGGGCCGAGCCCGACGACCTGGCCGGGCGTGGTGACGCCGACGAGGGTGCGCATGCCCCCGGCCGTGGTCTGCAGGTGGTCCTCGAGGGCGGCCTTCTGGCCGGAGCGCACGGCGGCGCCCAGCGAGAGCAGCCCGGTCGACGGGGCGAGCGGGTCGCCGGTCTCGGTGCGGTAGCGCAGGGCGGTGTCGCCGCCGGCAGGGTCGAGGTCGGCGACGACGGCCGGGCGCGGCCACAGCTGCGAGAGCCCCGCGACCGTGACGCTGAGTCCGGGTGATCCCTTCGCCGAGGCGAAGGCGATCAGGGCCATCAGCTGCCGCCCCGGGACAGGTCGGTGATCTCGGCCTCGTCGATGCCGACGCCGCGGTCGACCAGGGCGATGCCGAGCTCGTCGGTGCCGGTGGCGCCGACGACCTGGTCGGCGACGCTCTGCGGGACCACGACGGTGGCCACCGACGTCTTGGCGTCGCTGCCGAAGCCGCCGGAGGCGGACTTGGCCACCTCGAGCACCAGGCCCTGGCACAGCGCCTGCGAGGGCGTCTGGGCGTCGCCGATCCGGACGAGGCGTACGGCGTCCCCGCTGCGCAGCCCGGGCGGGAACTTCCCCGAGGTGAGGGGTACGCCGACCTGCGCCTGGTCCTTCTCCAGCGGCGGGGCCGAGCGGAGCAGGTCGGGCTGGAGCAGCTGGCCCGGGTAGAGGGTCTGGCGGGCGTAGAGCGTGTCGACGACCTGGTTGGCCTGGTCGGCGGGGATCACGGTGAGCCCGTCACCGGAGACGTTGGTCGAGCTGAGCTTCTCGGCGGTGATCTGCTCCCCGGCGGAGACCTTGGCGTTGAGGACCAGCACCGGCTCGCGGGAGTCCATCCGGACGGCCAGCAGCCCGGCCAGCGCGGCGCCGCCGATGATGAGCAGCACGGCCAGCGCCGTCAGGGCCGGGCGACGGCGCTTGGGAGGCGAGGGCACCCCGTTGCGGACCGACCCCGCCCTGCTCCCACCGATCGCGGTCTTCTTCTTGGCGCCGCCACTGGCGGGTGAGCCGCCGTTGGTCCGGCCGCGGGTCGGATCGGTGGTCTGGGACATGCGTGGCGCTCCGTCACAGTGATGGGCGAAAAACCTGTGGGCACGGGTTGTTCCGCCCCCTCCGACGTTCTGCCCCGAGAGAAGCGGACCAAAACCGACTTTACCCAGCGAACGGGATCGGCGATGGAGGTATCCCCCAAACCCTTAGCCTCTAGCCCATGCGCCTGTTCGTGACCCTCGAGACAGGGCCTGTCTCGGGGCCGGTCTCGGGGCTGGTCTCGGGCCGGGCACGCCACGACGTGCTCGTCACCTGCGCACCGGAGACCCGCGTGGCCGACCTGGCCGCCGCGCTGGCCGGGTCGGGCACCTCCGCCCGAGGCGGCGCCGCGGCCGACCTCCCGGCCAACGTGGTGGCGCTTCCCGGCGCGGCCAGCGTGCCGACGCTGACCGGCGCCCCCGACCTCTTCCTCGGCGAGCAGCGCCTCGACCCCGACGAGCGCGTCGACGCCACCGCCGTCCGCCACGGCGTGGTGCTCGGGCTCGGCTGCCCCTCCTCCCAGCGCGGGCAGGAGCCCGGCGGCCTGGTCGAGGTGAGGGTCTCCTCCGGCCCGGGCGCCGGCCACGTGCACCGGCTCGGCATCGGCCGCGCCACCGTCGGACACGCGAGCCACTGCACGATCCGGCTGCCCGAGCTCGCGGAGGACCCCGGCCTCGCGGACGTCGAGGACGTGCTCGTGCTCGAGGTGGCCACCGACGGCTCGGTCACGGTGACCCCGGACCCGGCGGTCGCCGACGAGACGATGCCGGTGCCGCTGCGTCGCGAGCCGGTGACCGCCCCGATCGTGCTGGAGGCCAGCACGGTCAGCGAGTCGGTGCAGAAGCGCCGGCTGCGGCGACGGAAGAAGGTGCTGGAGTTCCAGCTCGGCGATCGGGTCGACCCCGGGGACGCCGTACCCCTCGTGCACCTGGACCGCCGGCCCCTCGACGGCGCCACCGCGTGGGAGCCCCAGCAGACGCTGGGCGTCGGGCCGGTGCTGCTCGACCGGGTCGAGATCACCCGGCCGGACGCGTCGCTGAGCCCGAGCCCGGCGGAGCCGACGCTGGACTACAACCGGCCGCCCCGGCTGCACCCGGCGGCCCAGCCCAACGAGTTCACGCTGCCGATGGAGCCGCGGCGGCCCGACAAGATGCCGTTCCCGCTGTCGATGATGATGATGCCGGTCCTGATGAGCGGCGTGGCGTTCTTCATCACCCATCGGTGGTACACCCTGCTGTTCGCCGCCGCGATGCCGCTGATGATGCTCGCCAACGCGACCGGGTCGCGCCGCCAGCAGAAGAGGAGGTACGTCGAGCAGCTCGACGACTTCCACCGCCGCCGCGCCAACATCGAGAGCGCGGCGGTCACCTCGCTCGTCGGCGAGCGCGGGGCCCGACGACGCAACTTCCCCGACCCGGCGACGGTGCTGCTGTTCGCGACCGGCCCGCGGGCGCGGCTGTGGGAGCGTCGGCCCTGGGACCGCGACTTCCTGCACCTGCGTCTGGGCACCAGCGACCTGCCGTCGGAGGTGACGATCAAGGACCCCACCCGCGACGCCCACGAGGGCCCGCTGCGGTGGACCGCGCCGGACGTGCCGGTCACGGTGCCGCTGCGCAGCGCCGGGGTGCTCGGCATCGCCGGCACCGCCGACCAGTGCCGCGCCTCGGCGATGTGGGCGGTCGCCCAGGTCGGCGCCCTGCACAGCCCGTCGGACGTCGCGGTCGCCGTGCTGCTGGGCAGCGACCCCAGCCCGGCGTGGGACTGGGTGAAGTGGCTGCCGCACGTGCGCAACGGCGACGGCCACCCGCGCCCGGTGCGGCTGGCCACGGGCGAGGACGACCGGTCCGCGCTGGTCACCGAGCTGATGGGCGAGCTGGAGAGCCGCCGCGAGCTCGGCGAGAAGGAGATCGCCGGCCTGCGCCGCTGGGTCGTCGTGCTCGACGGGGCGCGGGAGATCCGGATGTCCCCCGGGATGGTCTCGCTGCTCAAGGACGGCCCGCGCGTCGGCATCTCCTTCGTCTGCCTCGACCGCACGGTCCGCGAGCTGCCCGAGGAGTGCCGCACCGTCGCGTCGTACGAGGGCGGCCAGCTCAACCTCGAGACCGACGAGCAGCGCCACGTGGACGCCATCCGCCCCGACGTGGTCGGCGACCTGTGGCTGGACCGGCTGGCGCGGGCGCTGGCGCCGATCCGCGACGTCTCCACCGAGGACCTCTCCTCGACCCTGCCCGCGTCGAGCCGGCTGCTCGACGTGCTCCGCATCTCGGAGCCCGACGCCCGGCAGGTGCTGCAGGGCTGGTCGGGCCGTGGGCGCACCACCCGCGCGGTGATCGGCGAGACCGGCGACGGGCTGTTCTCCGTCGACGTGCGCGCCGACGGCCCGCACGGCCTGGTGGCGGGTACGACGGGCGCCGGAAAGTCCGAGCTGCTGCAGACCCTGATCGCCTCGCTGGCAGTCGGGCAACCGGCCCGACGAGTTCGTGTTCGTGCTCGTCGACTACAAGGGCGGCGCGGCGTTCAAGGACTGTGCCCACCTGCCGCACACGGTCGGCATGGTCACCGACCTCGACGGCCACCTCACCACCCGCGCGCTGGAGTCCCTCGGGGCCGAGCTGCGCCGACGCGAGCGGCAGCTGGCCGACGCGGGCGCCAAGGACATCGAGGACTACCTCGCCGGCCGCGGCCCCGACGACGAGCCGATGCCCCGGCTGCTCATCGTGATCGACGAGTTCGCGGCGCTGGTCGCCGAGCTGCCCGACTTCGTCACCGGCCTGGTCGACGTGGCCCGCCGAGGTCGCTCGCTCGGCGTACACCTGATCCTGGCCACCCAGCGCCCCGCCGGCGTGGTGAGCGCGGAGATCAAGTCCAACACCAACCTGCGGATCGCGCTGCGGGTGACCGACCCCGGCGACTCCGAGGACGTGATCGAGTCGCCCGCCGCCGCGCAGATCTCCAAGTCGTTCCCGGGTCGCGCCTACGCCCGGCTCGGGCACTCCTCGCTGGTGCCGTTCCAGAGCTCCCGCGTCGGCGGCCGGCCGCTGGGCGCCGCCGGGTCGCACGTGGACGTGGCCGACCTCGACTGGGCCGACCTGCCCCTGCTGGGCCGCCTGCCCACCCGCGGTGGCGACGACGAGGACGACGTGTCGGTGCCCACCGACCTCGCCACCCTCGTCGGCGCGATCCGCGACGCCACCGACGAGCTCGGCCTGCCCGCGATGCGCCAGCCGTGGCTGCCCCCGCTGCCCGAGGTGCTGGCGCTGGACGAGCTGGGCAGTGGTCGAGCGAGGTCGGTCGGGCGAACGGGGGTCGAGCCTGAAGAGACCACCCTCCTCCGACGACCCCGGCGTGATCGCGCCCGTCCCGTTCGCACTCTCCGACCTCCCCCGCGAGCAGCTCCAGGTCGTCGAGACCTGGGACCTCGCCGGCGGCTCGCACCTGATGGTCGCCGGGCAGTCCCGGTCGGGGCGCAGCAACGTGCTGCGGGTGCTGGCCGCGGGCATCGCCCGGTCCTGCTCTCCCGAGGACGTGCACCTGTTCGGGATCGACGCCGGCAACAACGCGCTGCTCCCGCTGGTCGCCCTCCCCCACGTCGGCGCGGTGGTCACCCGCACCCAGACCGACCGGCTCTACCGGCTGGTCGCGTTCCTCCAGCGCGAGCTCGCCGAGCGACAGCAGGCGCTGGCCGAGCGTGGGTTCGCCGACATCGGCGAGCAGCGCGCGGGGGTGCCGGCCGGTGAGCGGATGCCCTACCTGGTCGTGCTCCTCGATCGCTACGAGGGCTTCGTCCAGGCCTTCGAGTCCGTCGACGGCGGCGTACTCATCGACCGGATCACCGCGCTGCTGCAGGAGGGCGCCGGAGTCGGCATCCGCATGGTGATGACCGCCGACCGCAGCGGCCTGGTCGGCCGGATCAGCACGCTCGTGGAGGACCGGGTCGCGCTGGCGCTGAGCGACCCCGGCGACTACGGCCAGATCGGCCTGCCGGTCCGCGAGGTGCCGAGCGTGATGCCGCCGGGTCGTGGGTTCCGTGCGGGCGAGCGGGCCCGGGAGCTGCAGGTCGCGCTGCTCGACCCCAGCGGCGTCGGCACCGACCAGGTGCGGGTGCTGCAGGAGATCGGACGCGAGCGGGCCGCGGCGTACGCCGACCTCCCCGTCTCGCGTCTCCCGCAGCGGATCGACGAGCTGCCCGCGACGGTGGCCGCGGCCGAGGCCCGCCGGCTGGAGCCGGCCGCCCGGAGCCGGTCGTTCGTGCCGGTGGGTGTCGGCGGCGACCGGCTCGCGCTGCAGGGCTTCGACCCCGAGGTGGGCGGCAACGGGTTCATGATCACCGGCCCGCCGAGGTCGGGGAAGAGCACGGCGCTGCAGTTCCTGCTCAACGGCGTACGCCGCATGCCGATCACGCTGTTCCTCCCCCGCCGCTCCCCGCTGATGGGCGAGCCGCCGCGCGGGGCGAAGGTGTTCACCGGCAGCGAGCCGGTCGAGGAGATCACCGAGCACCTCGACCGGATCCGCGGCGACCACCTGATCGCGGTGGACGACTTCGAGGTGATCGGCAACGACGGCCCGCTCGGCCAGCTGCTCAACGCGCGGTTCGCCGCGATGCGCGACAGCGGCAGCCTGATGGTGATCACCGGCTCGATCGACGACATGCTCGGCGTCTACCGCGGCCTCCCGAACGAGATGAAGCGCGGCCGCAACGGCCTGATCCTCTCCCCCCGGGCGAGCAACGACGGCGACGTCCTCAACGTCCGCCTCCCCCGCTCGGCCTCCGGCGCCATGCCCGTCGGCCGCGGCGTCCTCGCCAGCCCGCTCGGCTGGACCTGGGTCCAGGTCCCCCGCCCCTGAGGGCCCGCTGGGTCGTGCGTCGGCGGACGGTCGTCGTACCCCCACCCCCGGAACCGGATAGTCCGCGACGTTCCGCAGGCGAATTCACTCTCTCGACCGGCGAAACGTCACGGACTATCCAACTCGGCCGGAGCCTCCTCGTCGCCCCACCCCTGGGTGCCGGTCGCTTCGCACCCGGACATGCGAATGTCGCTGCCGGGGCGGGTGAGGGCTACATCGGCCAGCCCAGCCACATTCGCATGTCTGGCTACGAGGGCGCCCGACGTACGCCGAACCCGCTCGCCGTACGCCGTCCTCCTGACCCCCGACCCGGATAGTCCGTGACGTTCGGCAGGTCAGATCGGCCTGACCGACCTGCGAAACGTCGCGGACTATCCGCCTTGGCCGGCGACCTCGACCGCGACCGCCCCGCCCGCCCGCCCGCCCGGCGACCACCCCCACACACAGCAAGAACGGCGCACCCCACCAGCGGGGAGCGCCGTTCTCGACGTGCAGCAGGCAGGGCCTCAGCGGGGCGACTGCAGCGGGGTGAGGTGCGGGTGCTGGTCGGCCTCCTTGGCGCCCTCGGCCATCTTGTTGTGCTGGAAGGCCACGTCGGTGCCGGCGGTGGCGAGCGCCTGGCACATCTTGGTCAGCGACGGCTTGAAGCCGTTGTGCCAGGCGTCGTTGAACTCGTGCGCACCCTTGCTCCGCCACTCCTCGTTGGCCTGCGCGAGGCGGCTGTCGAGCTGGTTGATCATCTGGTCGGCTTCCTGCATGGAGTTCCGCAGCTGCTCGTAGAGCGCCGCGAGGTCAGGAATGTTTGCGCCAACTGCCATGGTGTGCGTCTCCTTCGCGAGATGGTCCGTCCCCCAACGGTCGTGCGTCGAAGGAACAGTGCGTTCCGGGTCGGGTCCGGTGCACTACGCCCTACTACCTACCGCACTGGCGCGAGACCAAACCAGATCACCACACTTCGGACCCGTGCGCGTTTCGTCCGGGGCTGACCGGGAAGATAGCGGTGAGAGCAGTCGACGCAGGGGGGCCCATGGCTGGCGAGCAGGCCGAGGAAGAGACCAACTACTACCTCGTGACCCTCCGGCAATGCCGCGGCACGCTCATCCCCACCGCCATGGACCGCGTGTACGACGGGATCGGCGATCCGGGCAAGCCCATCGCGGACGCGCTGGGCGGCGGCGGCTGGGAGTGCACCGAGGCCGACGCCTGGGTGAGCGAGCTGCTCGAGCGCACTCGCACGATCATGCCGGCCTTCGAGGACGCCCGGTCCGCGGTGAGCGCCGCCATCGGCGCCGAGCGCGATGCCCACGGCGGCGACATGGTGCCCAAGGACCACCCGCACGGTGAGGCCTGGAACCGCACCTGGCACGTCCGCCAGCACAACCTCTGAGGGTCGAGAACATGGTGACAGCAGCAGCAGGAGGCGGCGGTGGTGGCGGTGCCACCATGTCCGTCAAGATCGACCACACCGCGCTCAAGGGCGCGATCGACAAGCTGAGCACGCTCGCCGGGGCGGTGGAGGCGCAGCGCGTCGCCGTCACCTCCGGCACCCCGATCTCGCTGCCCTCGCTCTCCGACGGCTCCCTGACCCGCACGACCAACTGGCTCAAGGACCAGGAACCGCTGCTGCAGGGCCTGCACGACATCGCCGTGCTGCTGGCGACGAAGGGTTCCACGGTCGCCAGCTTCACCGTCGGCACCAAGGTCGACGACGTGCGGCAGATGCTCGGCGAGACGCTGGCCGACCAGGCCTCGATGGGCAACCCCAACTTCCCCGAGGACCAGGAGAAGTACCTCGAGATCTTCTCCCAGTGGCAGTTCGACCCGGCCACGATGGCGGCCTTCCACAACGCGCTCGGTCCGGAGGAGACGCTGCGCGTGCTGAGCATGTGGGCCGACGCCCCGGCCGACCGGCCGATGACCGAGCCGCCCGACGACGTACAGGCTGCCCTCGTCGCCGCGATGAAGCGCAGCCTGGTCACCGCCAACCTGCCCGGCGGGTTCACCCGTGCCGAGTCCGAGGCCTACGCCCACGGGCTCGTGGAGGCGGCGACGATCCCGGTCGAGGACTACTACGGCCGCGGCCCCTACAACCCCTCGGGCGCGCTGAACTACCTGCTCTACGACAGCACGTTCAACGACACCTTCGTCCGCACCATCGCCAACGACCTCGACCACTACGAGCGGGTCACCAACAAGGGGGCGAGCGGGCTGTGGGCGAGCCGGCCCGACCAGGGCGTCGACTTCGGCGACTACATGGAGCACGGCACCTACGACCCGTACGCCGGCAACGCGGACCCGATGACCGGCCTGATGTCGGCGATGTCGCACAACCCCGGGGTGGCGCTCGACTTCTTCAGCGACGACGACGGCGATCCTCCGCGCGGTGAGTACTACATCAAGGACCGCAACTGGGACCGCGACGCCTACAACGGGCTGATGCAGGCGCTCGACGCGGCCACCACCGACGAGTCGCTGATCAACGGCTCCGAGAGCGACCAGCACCGCGCGGCCCTGCTCGCCTCCGCCACGGTGGAGCACCTCTCCGAGCGCGGGAACGTCGAGGAGCTGCCCGAGATCTTCGCCCGCTGGCCCGAGCACGGCGCAGCGGAGGACCTGTCGCACATCCTCGGCACCTACATGAACGGCGTGGTGCCCGGGCTCGACAACGAGAACTCCGGCATCGACGCGTTCGGCAACCGGCCGGCGTTCGACGCCGAGAGCCTGCGCTCGGTCTCGCTCGCGGCGATGTCGACCGACCAGGGCATCGCCGAGCTCACCAACGGGATGAACAACTACCGCGTCCTCTACATCGGCGAGGCCGCCGACCGGCTCGCCGAGACCGACAACGGCACCAACCGGCAGCTGCTGGAGAACGCCGTGCAGAACGACGCCCGGCTGCAGGGGTTCTTCCTCAACACCCTCGGCGACTCCGAGATCCGCGAGGCCGCCGCCCAGGACGCCGCCACCCGCGCGATGATCGGCCACCTCACCGACATCGTCGACCTGGTGCCGGTGCCGGGCGTCAGCAAGCTCGACGGCGTCGCCGGCGACATCGCCAACATGACCATCAACACGGCCAAGGGCGAGGCCTACGACTCGTTCGCCGACTCGATGGCCCACGCGGAGTCCGACACCCGCACCGACATGAACAACCTCGCCCAGGAGACCAACGTCCGCGAGCAGTTCACGATGGCGCAGTTCCTCGCCGACCGCGGGCTGCTCAACAACGTCGACGGCCTGTCCGGCGCGACCGCGCCGGGCGGGCACCTGGTCAGCTACGACGACTACACCAACCTCGGTTCGGCCGAGCAGGACCAGGTCGAGCTCGAGCTGTTCGGCGAGAACGGCGTCGGCGGCGTCTACAGCCACCAGCACTACAGCGAGGCGTTCATGAGCGAGTTCGAGAAGTACTTCGACTAGGTAGGTTGGCTGCCCATGTCCCCCCTGCTGCGCCGACTCCGCCTGCTCCCACTCGTGCTGGGGCTGGTGCTGGCACTCGTCCTCTCCGGCTGTTCCGGCGACGGCGACGGCGACGAGCCGAAGGACGGCACGTCCGGCCTGTTGAAGGCCTCCGACCTGCCGTTCGAGGCGAGGTACGACGACTCGCTCGCCCGCCCGCCGATCCTCACCCAGCTCGCCACCCGCTGCCTGGGCATCGAGCAGGGGGCGCTCTACGACGCCGACTGGAAGGTCAAGGCGAAGCAGTTCTACGACCGGGTGGACTGGACGGTGGTCTCGGCCGCCTTCACCGCTCCGTCCTCCGACGCCGACGCCGAGAAGGGCCTGGACCTGGTCCGCGAGCGAATGGCGGCGTGCGACGAGGAGGGCGCGGCCGTGGTCAAGGAGCTCTCGGTCGGTGAGGGCACCTACGCCTACGAGGTCCAGGAGAAGTCCGGGGCGTTCAACGCCGCGCGCGCCTACAAGCCCCTCGACGACGGCACCCTCGCGCAGGTGAGCCTGATGAAGCTCCCCGACGACCAGGACCCCGAGAAGGTGCTGCAGGACCTGGTCGGCAAGCTCGGCTGAGCGTCGGGGTCAGGCGCCCTGCGCTGGGTCCGGTCCCGCCTTCGCGCAGTCGGCGCAGGTGCCGAAGATGGTGAGGTGGCCCCAGTCGGGGACGAACCCGTGGCTGCCGGCCAGCCCGCCCAGCGCCCGCTCCATCTCCGCACGGTCGATGCTCGTCACCGTGCGACAGGTCCGGCAGACCAGGTGGGCGTGCTCGTGCCCCTGCGCTGAGTGGTAGGTCGGTGCCCGGTCGGTCAGGTGGGCGTGCCGGATCAGCCCGAGCTCGTCGAGCAGCTCCAGCGTCCGATAGACCGTGGACAGGTTGATCGAGTCCGACCGGGTCCGCACCTCGGCGTACACCTCGTCCGGCGTGGCGTGCCCCAGCCGGTCCACCGCGCCGAGCACCAGCTCGCGCTGCGGCGTCAGCCGGTGCCCGCTGGCCCGCAGCCGCTCCCGCCAGCTCCCGGCGCCGCTGTCGGTGGTTGAGCCTGTCGACACCACCACCACCTCCAGCCCTACCGCCGCTTCAGCTGGGCGTGCGTGTGCGGCTGCAGCTCCTTGCCCATGGCGGCCATGTCGAAGGCGTAGAGCAGGTCGCCGTTGACGTAGCCGTAGAGCCGCTTGCCACCGGCGTACTCCTTGGCGGTGGCGGTGCGTACGACGGCGTCGGTGCTGATCTCGAAGCGCGGCTGGTCGGCGTGCAGCTCGCCGTGCCAGGTCTCCACGAAGCCGGTGTTGTGGGCGAGCAGCACCTCGAGGGTGCGGTCCTCCTGCGGGCGGATGAACCCGGTCTCCTGGGCGGCCTCGCGCACGTGGTTGCCGTCCTCGTCGGTGATCCACGCGCGGCTGAGGTAGTGGATGAACGGACGGCCGTCCTGCTGGAAGATCACTTCCTGGCCGAACTGGAACTTCTCGATCGTCTCGTACTCGCCGTGCCCGTTGCCCACCCACGTGCCGAGCAGCCACGCCAGCGGGGCGCAGTGGGGGTGGATGTTCTGGGGGATCTCGAACGGCATGCGGGTCAGCGCTCCTGGGAGTCGGTCGGGTCCATCGTCTGCTTCAACCGCCGCAGCGCCAGCAGCGCCACCACACCCACGGCGAGCACGGCGGCCGCGATCACCACGACGAAGAAGGCGTCCATGCGCAGGAGTCTAGGCTCCCCCCATGCGTGACCTCGTCATCAAGTGCACCTCCGGCGCGGAGGCCCCCGAGCGCGCCAACCAGGCCTTCACGGTCGCGGCCGCCGGCGTCGCGGCCGGGGCGCGGGTCTCGCTGTGGCTGACCGGCGAGGCGGCGTGGTTCGCCGTACCGGGCCGCGCCGAGGAGTTCGAGCTCGACCTGGCCACCCCGCTGGCCGAGCTGCGCGACATGGTGCTGGCCGGCGGCACCCTCACGGTGTGCAGCCAGTGCGCCCAGCGCCGCGGCCTCGTCGAGGCCGACCTCGTCGAGGGCGCCCACATCGCCGGCGCCGCGGTCTTCACCGAGCAGGCCCTCGCCGACGACGCGCAGGCCCTCGTCTACTGAGCACCGGTGGTTGAGCCTGTCGGTGGTTGAGCCTGTCGAAACCACCACCCCAGCGAAGTCCGCTGGTTGAGGAGCGAGCGCAAGCGAGCGTCTCGAAACCAAGGACCGCCGAGGGTCGGGGAACATCTCCGGCGCCAGGTGCCGGAGAATTTCCCAGACCTTGACCGGGAAGCGTCCACAGCCTCCCGGATGCGTGATTCGGTGCACAGGCGCCGAGCACGCGCTGGTCCGCCGCAGGGTGCGTGCGCGACCTTTCCGGGCATGACGATCGAGCACCTCATGGCGCAGCAGCAGGGTGTGATCTCGCGTCCGCAGGTCCTCGAGCTGGGGGGCGACGACAACCTGATCGAGCGGCTTGTGCGACGCAGGGTGTGGCGGCGGCTGCACACGGGGGTGTACGTCGACCACACCGGCCTACCCACGTCGGAGCAGCTGCGACTGGGGGCAGTGCTCTTCGCCTGGCCGGCCGCTCTGGCAGGTGAGGACGCGCTGCGGGCCCACGGCATGCGCAACCTCTCGCCGGGGCCGGTGACCGTGGCGATCGACCACCGTCGGCGGGTCCGGCCGCCGCCCGACGTGCGCGTCGTACGGGTGATCGATCTCGCCACCGTCACCCTGTGGACGCGGACTCCGCCCCGGCTGCGGCTCGAGGTCGCGGCCCTGCACGTCGCGTCGGAGCGGTTGGCCGAGTCGGGAGAGGCGGCAGCGGTTGCGCTCCTGGCCGACGCCTGCCAGCAACGGCTGACGACCGTCGCGAGGCTGCATCGGACACTCGAGACACTGACCTGCCTGCGGGGACGGAAGTTCATCGGCTCCGTGCTCGACGACGTGGCGACGGGTGCCATGTCGGTGCTCGAGCACCGCTACCTCACCCGCGTGGAGCGGGCCCACGGCCTCCCCCGGGGGAGCCGGCAGGTGCGCTTCACCGACGGCCGTCGGTCGGGATACCGCGACGTGCTGTACGCCGACCAGGGGGTCCTCGTCGAGCTGGACGGTCGACTCGGCCACGAGTGGGCGAGCGACCAGTGGGCCGACCTCGAGCGCGACCTGCATGCCGCGACGCAGGAACAGATCTCGGTCCGGCTCGGCTGGGGAGCGGTCGCCGAGCCGTGCCGGTTGGCTCCGATGATGGGTCGGCTGCTCACCTCACGCGGGTGGGAAGGCGGCGGACATCCCTGTCGGCACTGCCGACCTTCGCCGAACATCCCCGGCACCTGGCGCCGGAGGGTTTCCCCAACCCCCGCAGAACTGGGGTGGTCGACCCTGTTGAAGCCGTCAGCGCTTCGTCCGCACGTACGCCGAGTACGCCAGCGCACCCTTCCCCCGGGCGTTCGTGGCCCGCAGCGCGACGCGCAGCCTCTTGTTGCCGGGCAGCCTCGTCAGGGTGGCCTTGCGCACCGACGGCTTGACCGTCATCGACCTGCGACCCGAGACGAGCCGGTAGCCGTTGATCGCGCTGCCGCCGCTGGCCGGCGCCCTCCAGGTCACGGTGACCCTCCGCGAGCCGGGAGACGTGGCGGTGATCCGCGGCTTGGCCGGCGTCGTGGAGGGGACGACCGGCGGGGCCGGGACGGCGGCGGAGCTGCCGTCGGGCGACAGCGCACGCACGGTGTAGGTGTAGCGGGTGCCGTTGGTGAGTCCGGCGTCGACCACCGACCGGGCGGTCGCCGGCGCCGAGAGCGCACGGTCGCCGGGCTTCCGCACGACCTCGAAGCCGGTGACGTCCGCGTCGGTGCCCGGCATCGTCCAGCCCACCGACGGCGGAGGCGTTGCGGGACGTGGTCGTGACGGTCTGGGGCGCGGGCGCCGGAGGGACGGCGTCCATCGTCACCGCGGTGACCTCGCCGTCCATCGGCAGGGTCAGCGAGCTGCCCTTCGACTGCGACACCGGCGCCGACCCCTGCGAGGGCCGGTGGACGCTCAGCACCTTGTCGCCGGCCAGCTGCAGCGACACGCTCGCCGGGGTGGTCGACTGCCGCTGCTGGAGCACCGGGTCGTAGACCGCCACGTCGCGCCAGAGCAGCAGGACGTACTGGCCGTCGCGCTTCTGGGTCAGCAGGTACTTCCCGTCGGAGGGGAATCCCGTCGCCTTCAGCGGCAGCGGGGCGGCGGTGAAGTCGGGGCCGGGGTCGGCGAGCAGTCCGAGCAGGTTCTTCATCGCGGCGTACGCCGGCTTGGGGCTCCAGTCGCGACGCAGGAGACCGAAGTGGGCCTCGGGGTCGGTCAGGCCGGGATCGTCGAACTCGTCGATCAGCTCGTAGGTGTAGACCCGCTCCTCGCCGCGCAGGAAGTGCTCGAGCAGGACGCGGGGCGTGTAGACGCCGGCGACGTCCTCGGGCACGGGCCGGTGGCCGTTGGTCGTGTTGAGCGCGTTGTGGTAGCCGGCCTCGGTGGTGACGAGCGGCTTGTGCGGGATTGATCCGCGCACCGCGGTGGTGATCTGGCTGATCTCGTTGCTGGGCTTGTAGCCGCCGGGATACATGTGCGCGTTGGCGCGGTCGGCGTACTGCGACATGTCGCCGGCCGGGAGGTAGTTCCACTTGAACGCCAGCGACGGGGCCAGGACCGGGAGGTCCGCGGTCGCCGGCTCGGCCTTCGCGGCCTCGTAGAGCTCCTTCTGCCGCGACTGCATCTCCTGGACCCAGTCGGAGCGCCCGGAGAGATCCCACTCGTTGGTGCCCTCGATGCTCTCCACCGAGCCGCGAGGCAGCTGCGTGGCCACGGTCTCGACGTAGTCCTTGGCAGTGGCCGCGCTGGTGGGGCGTCCCATGATCAGGTCGAACGCGATGCCCTTGTCCGCGACGGTCCTGATCCCGGCGTACTGACGGGGGTTCCTCATGAACAGGTCGTCGCGGACGTGCCGCACGCCCAGGTCGCTCAGCGCGTCGGCCACGGCGGAGGCGTCGGCGTACGGCGTGTCCAGGAACGCCAGGTGGATCCCGACGCCGTAGCTGTCGACCACCGAGTCCGCCGGGACCGCCGGGAGCGGGGTGATCTCCGCTGCCGCCGCCTGGGTGCGGCTCTCGGTCCCACCGGCGGTGGCGGCCGTGAGGGCCAGGCCGACGCACAGGAGGAGGACGAGGACGACGCGGCGCATGTGCGGAGTATCGGTGGCCGGCACCGTTTCAATCCTCGTTTTCCATGGAGTCTCGCTTCGTGGAGGTCTCGAGCACGCCGTGCCGTGCCAGCTCGGACAGCAGGTCGTCGGCGGCAGACCTCGTGTCGTTGAGCCCCATCCGGCCCGCCGCGTCCGCCCGCTTCAAGGCGCCGAGGCGACCACCGGCGTCGAGGTCGGCGAGGAACGCGGCGAACGGGTCGACGGGCCCGACGAGCTCGCCCGGCGCCCACTCGAGGACGTCGGCCGGCACCAGCCTGCGGGTGTAGGAGTCGCGGTCGGGCACGAAGAACGCCATCGGCCTGTCGAGGAGCAGGTAGTCGACCCACACGCTGGAGTAGTCGGTGACCAGGCCACGCGAGCGCGCCAGCAGGTCGTCGACGCCCACCCCCGCGAGCGCGAGGTCGTCGTCGCGGACGGTCACCGCCCCCTCCCAGCGTCGCTCGTCGGCGTCCATCGGGTGCGGCTTGATGACCAGCTGCAGTCCCCGCGCCCGCAGCCCGGCGAGGAGTGCCGCGACCTGGTCCTGCCCCGCCTGCTCGTCCGGTCCCGCCTCGGAGAGCCGGCGCATCGCCCCGACCGCCCGGGTCCGCCGGAAGGTCGGCATCCACACCACGAAGTCGCCGGTGATCCCGAGCTCGGCCAGGCGAGCCGTGGAGGGCTGCCGCCAGAACACGTCGGTCCGCGGGTTGCCGGTCACCAGGACGCGTTCGGGAGGTACGCCGAAGCCGGCCGCCTGGTGCTCGGAGAACAGCCGGGTGCTGCCGACGAACCACGTGCTCGCGATCAGGCCGCCCACCCCGTTGTCGGGTCGCACGTCCTTGGGACCGTCGCCGTGCCAGAGGTTGACCACCGGCTTGCGCCGGACCGGCCGCGGGCTGCCGTAGAGGCCGTGGGTGAAGAAGACGGCCTCGGCGCGCAGGTAGGCGAGTACGCCGCGCAGGCTGGTCTTCGGCACCAGCACCATCCCTTGCGCGGCCAGGTCGCGCACCGGGGCGGGGGTCGGTGTCGTCTCGGTGAGCCAGACGACGCGGCCGTCGTACCTCTCGAGGAGGGCGCGGGCCACCTCGAGCCCGTTGCCCTCGGTCTCGGGGAAGACCGCGAGCACCACCGAGCGCGACTGCGGGAACCACCGGGTGAGCGCGCGCAGGGTCACGCGCAGCGCGACCAGGATCGCCGCGACGGCGACGGCCCGCAGCCGGTGCCTCATGACGCCTGCACCGGAGCCGGCCGCTCCTCGGCACCCGGCGCGGAGTCGGCGAAGCGGGCGACCGTGGCGGAGGCGAGGAACCCCGCGACGCCGCCGACGAAGTGGCCGATGCCCCAGGCGGCGCCCACCCACACCGTCCCGTGCGAGACGAGCGCGGCCGCCAGCGCCAGCATCACCGCGGTGCTGAGCACCTGCACGCCGATCATCGCGGCGAGGTTGCCGGACAGGCGCAGCCGCAGCCCCCCGGCGTAGTTGAACGCCGCCCCGACGACCGCGAACGCCATCACCCGCAGCGTCCAGGTGCCCTCGGCGACGTAGTGGTCGCCGAAGATCAGGAGGAAGTACGGCGCCAGCAGGGCCATCACCACCGCTCCGGCCAGGGCGGAGCCGACCAGCGTGAGCCCGCCCTTGCGGGCGAGGTGGTGACGGCCGTGTCGGGCTCGCTCGGTCTCGGCGTACGCCGCGTTGGCCACCGCGAGGACGACGGCGTGGAGCAGCGTCACGATCTGGAAGCTGATGAAGTACGCCGCCCCGGCACCCGCCCCGAGCGCGTTGATCACCAGCAGTGGGAACACCAGCAGCGGCAGCACGGTCAGCACGTAGGTGACGTAGCCCGCCCCCGCGAACCGGCGGGCGTCGCGCAGCTCGGCCGAGGGCCGCAGCGTGCGCCGACCCGGGACGTGCCGGAAGATCGCCCACAGGCTGGCCAGCGCGCACAACGCCGTCGCCCCGCCCACCGAGCCGTAGAGCCCCATCGCGCCCGCCCCGACGAGCAGGAACGGCAGCACGCACTTGGCGACGCCGAGCAGGATGCCGTTGAGCCGCAGGTAGTCCCCGACGCGGTTGATGCTGAGGAAGACGCTGTCGGTCAGCACGTTGACCGCGGTGGCCCCCACCAGCAGGCAGAAGACGCCGATCGCCAGCGGCGAGCCGAGCACCTCGGTCAGCTTCGGCGAGGTGAGCGGGAGCAGCAGGCAGTACACCAGCGCGAACACGGTGCCGGAGGTCATCACGATCACCGCGGCGGTGGCGACGTCGGCGGCCTTGTGGGTGCTGGCGGGCATCGTCTTGATCAGTGCGATGTTCAGCCCCAGCTGGGCGAACAGCGCGAGCGAGTCGGCGGCGGCCACCAGCGAGCCGGCCAGGCCGACGTCGTGCGGGGTGCCGATCCGCGCGGCGATGACCCAGAAGAGCGCGCCGCCGCCGGCCATCAGCAGCGTGGTGGTGAGGATCAGCGCCGAGTTGACCATCATCGGGTCGGACGCGCACCGCCCGCAGCTTCGCGACGAGGGCCGTCATCGGTAGATCCTGCTGTGCGCGGAGCTGTAGACGAGGTCGCGGTGCCGGTCCAGGACGCCGAGCGGGTAGACGTAGGTGAGCAGGTCGCCGGTGTGGAAGATCGTCGACTGGTGCCTGTCGGCGACCTGCCCGTCGACGTACACGTAGCCGTCCCGGGTGAGCAGCGTCGGGAACAGCCGGTCGGCCACCGCGGCGCGGTTGTCGGTGAGGGCGAGCAGGCGCACGCCGACGTTGCGGTTGGCGATGATCCGGGAGCGGTACCGGTCCTCCCGCTCGGCGGCCGCCACCCAGCCCATCGCCCGGATCTCCGACTCCGAGGCCGAGAACCGGTCGTGGTAGCTGCCGGCGTTCGCCAGCGCCATCCGCTCCTGCTGGCCGCCGACGAGGGCGGGCAGCACGCCGGTGAGCACGAGCAGCAGCACGACGGGAGGTGCCGAGTGCGACCGCGCGCGGCCGATCGACCCGAGCGGGCGCACCAGCAGCCACAGCCCGCGCGGCCATCACCGGGGCGACGACGAGCATCGTCTGCTGGAACGCGCGCAGCACGCCGTAGTCGACCGACAGGTTGGGCACCAGCACGATCAGGCCGAGCGCGGCCATCACCCCCACGGAGAGGTACGCCGCCTCCGGGGTCGCCCGGAGCGTGCTCGCGTGCGGACGGCCGCGCCGGAGCCGACGCAGCACGAGCCCGGCCAGTCCGGCCAGCAGCAGCACCTGCATCACGCCCGCGGCGGCGAGCCGCGCGCCGACGTTGGCGTTCTGCACGTGCAGCCCGGCGTCGTGCAGGAGCTGCCCCACCGGGGTCAGCGGCGCCGTGCTCGCCGGGACCAGCCGGGGGCGCAGCACGTCGTCGCCGGGGTCCTGCACCACCAGGTCGCGCCGCGGCAGCGGCGGCGCGCGCCTTCATCGTCTCCTCGACGAAGTCGTCCATCCGCTCGCGCGGTGTGACGTCCTGCGAGGAGAAGAGCCGGTAGGAGAGGTCGGAGGACCCGGGGGTGTCCGCGCCCTTGCCGGTCAGCGCGGCGATCGACTCGCGCAGCACCTCGCCGGCGTGCCCGCCGGTGCCGGTCACGGGGCCGGACCAGGCGAGGCTCGCGGCGACCAGGAAGGCCACCAGCAGGGGGTTGAGCAGCACCAGCCGCAGCGGGTTGGTGGCGTCCCGCTGCCGACCCAGTCGCGGGCCGACCACCTTCCACGCGCCCAGGAGGGCCAGGGCGAGGACGAGGCCCATCAGCATCACGTAGGTGGTCGAGTAGTGCGACAGCACCACGCCGACCCCGAAGAGGGCGACGAGCGCGAGCCGCTTGCGCCGGGCCACCGGGTTGGTCGCCACCAGGAGCAGCAGCGCGAGGAAGAAGAACGCGATCTCCTGGCGCACCAGGTAGGGCATGTCGGTGAAGAACGTCGGGAACGCCATCGTGAGGGCGGCAGCGGCCAGGGCCGGGCGCCGGGACAGGAACCGCCGGGCGAAGAGGTAGGTCAGCACGGGCACGAGCGCGAAGACCAGCTGCAGCAGGACCTTGAAGACGACCTCGCCGGACAGGCCCGTGGTCTGGGCGAGCATCGCGGGCAGGAGGTTGATGCTCAGGCAGGCGTTGTAGGCGTTCTCGAGGTCGCTCATCTGCCAGCGCTGGTCGCCGTTGGTCAGCTGGAAGGCGAGGAACTCCGCCTGGATGTCGTGGCCGGTGACGTACCAGCCGCGCAGCGAGGTCGCCCACAGCAGGCTGGTCGCCACCAGCGCCAGGCACCGCGCGTCGCGCCACAGGGTGCCCGCGGGCCGCACCAGCAGGGCCACCAGCGCCGCTGCCGCGAGGGCCTGCGCCGAGCCAGGCGAGGCCGCCGCCGGCGCCGTTGTTGAGGCGTACGGCGCCCAGCACCGCGAGCGAGCACCGACCCCGCGGCCAGGGCCTGGGCCCACTCGAAGCGCGCCTCGAGGGCCTCGCGCGCGGTCGCCGTCCAGGAGGGGCTCGGCACGAGCGGGACCTCGGGGCGCCACGCCAGCAGACCGGCGTTCAGCAGCCGCCAGGTGATCGCCAGGGGCGCGGGCCGCAGCGGGTGCTCGTTGCCGACGAGCGGCAGCACCGTGTTGAGCAGCAGCCCGCCGACGAGGAGGGCCAGCAGGGCGCAGCCGAACGCGTAGGACCACCGGGCCGGGGCGCTGTCGTGCGGCAGCCCGGCCCGCTGGTGCAGCAGCAGGGTCGGGGCGCCGAGGAGCAGGAACAGGGCCGCGGCGGCGCGGAGCACCGGGATGCCGAGGTCCCCGGCGACGACGAGGGTCGCCAGGGCCAGCGGGAGCGCGAGCCAGTAGCGGCGTACGACGACCCCGCCGGCCGCGCCGGGTCGCCCGCCGGGCGCCGGGGCCCGGCAGGAGGAGCTCGGTCCAGGACCGGGCCGAGACCTCACTCATCGCGTTCCTCGACGAGCTTCCAGCGCGACAGGGGCAGGTCGCACGCCTCGGGCCAGGCCAGGATGGAGCGCTCGTGCAGGGCCGCCATCGCGCGCAACAGGTCCTGGGGTGAGTCGAAGCGCTTGGGCTCGAGTGCCTCGTGCACGCGCACGAAGGAGCCCTGGTCGTCGCGCTCGACGGTCATCACCACGACCGGGGCGCCCGGCGTCGGCGGCGGTCCGGGCCGCGCCGAACGAGCCGAGCACGTCGCGCCCGGCGAAGCGCAGCGGCGTGCTGCCGGGAACGTCGGAGGCGATCGCGACCACCTCGCCGGCGGCGAGCCGGTCGAGGATCCCCTGCGTGCCGACGGCGGCGCTGAGCGGTTCGCCACCGCCGCAGCGGCCGACCCGCAGGTGCTGCTTGAGCCAGCGCGGCGCGTCGTCCTCGAGCATGTAGGGATAGACGAGCATCTGCAGCCGGGGCGCCGTGGCGCCCGATCGAGGCCAGCGCTCCCTCGTAGATGCCGTGGTGCATGAAGTTGAGCACCACGCCGCGGCCCTGGTCGCGGGCGTCGAGGAGGTGCTGGAGACCGACGACCCGCTGGTGGGTGATCGCCTCGGGGTGCCAGCGGACCTCCCCGCGCCAGGCCTGGTGCTTGACGTAGGCGCGCGCGACGGCGTCGAGGCCGAGGTCCGGTCGCTCGTGCTCGAGCAGGAAGCTCATCTGTCGGCGGGCGTCCTCGCGCACGGACGGGATCGCCCAGGACAGCACGGCGCGCAGGTTGACCAGCACCGGGAGCAGCGGCAGCGGGAGGCGGCGCCGGAACGTCTCGACCAGGCCGGCGATCAGGTCGGCGATCAGTGGCCTCATGCCTCCACCCGTTCCCGGCCCGGTCGAGCCGCGTCCTCGATCAGCCGCAGCGTCCGGTCGCGCTGCAGGGTCCAGTCCCACCGCGTCAGCGCCGCCTCCCGGCCGGCGGCGCCCAGGGCGGCGGCCCGCGCGGGGTCGGTGAGCACGTCCGCCAGCGCGTCGGCCAGCGCCTCGGCGTCCCCGGGCGGCACCAGCAGGCCGTCGACGCCGTCGCGCACCACGAACGGGATCCCCCCGACGTCGGAGCCCACCACCGGGCAGCCGCTCGCCATCGCCTCGGTCAGCGTCATCCCGAACGACTCGGACTCGGTCAGCGAGGGCAGCACGGCCACCCCGGCCCGCTGGTAGTGCCGCGGGAGCTCGCGGTGCTCGACGCGCCCGACCCAGTCGATGGCGTCGGCGACGCCGAGGCGCTGCGCCCGGGACCGGAGGTGGGGGACGTCGTCGCCGTCGCCGACCACCTCGAGCCGCGCAGCGGGGACCCGCTCGCGCAGGCGCGGCAGCGCGTCGACGAGCACGTGCAGGCCCTTCCAGCGCGAGGTCCGCTCGACCCGGCCCACGTAGAGCACGCGGGCGTCGCGCTCCTGCCCGTCCGCCGCGGGAGCGAACAGGTCGCAGTCGACGCCGGGCGGCACCAGGTGGGCGCGGCCGGTCGCGTGGGCCAACGAGACCGGGGACACCGCGACCAGGTCGGCGCACCGGTCGAAGACGCGAGGGAGCACGTGGCGCTCGTAGGCCCGCAGCAGCGCGTCGACCCCCGCACGACCCTTGACCAGCGAGCCGGCGTGGTAGGTCAGCACGACGGGCACGGGCGAGGTGAACGCGGCGAGGTCGGCAAGCCCGGGCACCGGCGCGTGCGCGTTGACGACGTCGATCTCGAGGTCGACCAGCAGCCGCCGCAGCTGCGACCACCAGCGCGGGTTGACCGGGGTGTTGGACAGCGTCAGCCAGGTGCCGAGCCGGATCACCGGGATGCCGTGGTGGCGCTCGTGGCGGGTACGCCGCCCCTCGGTCGTGGTGATCACCGTGACGTCGTACTCCCCCGAGGCCTGGAGCACCTCGGCCACCCAGGCGACGTAGTTCTCCAGCCCGCCGGTGTCCGGTGGGAACCGCGGCGCCACCAGGGCCACCCGGATGCGCCTGCTCGTCACGACCGGCCTCCTCGGCAGTGCGCGCGCAGCTGCTGGTCGAGGGAGGGCAGCGCGACCGTGACCGTGTAGCCCGTGCCGCGGGGCAGGTCGAACGTGCGCCGCACCCCGCGGGGGTCGTCGGGGGCCACGGACACCGAGCCGGCGCTGCGCAGGGGCCGCTCGCCGGCGCCCCTCGGGTCGAGCCGCACCCGGAAGGCGAGCCGCTCCGTGCGCTCGAGGTGGCTGGCGACCACGAACCACACCTGCACCGAGCCGCCGCGCCGCAGGCAGGTGACGGGCGCTCCGGTGGGTCCCAGCCGCGGGAAGTACAGCTCGACGTAGGGCTGCGGCTGCCGGCTCGTCGAGAGGGCGACCTCGGCGCGGAAGGCCGGCCAGACGAGGGCCAGGAGCGCGACCAGCGCGACGGCGAGCCCGGTCATCGGGAGCACCCGCTGGAACCACCGGGACGTGCCGCGCCGCCCGCGCTCCTGCGCGTCGTCCTCGGGCGTGCTCGCGGCGGTCTCCACGGTGTCCTCGTCAGGTGGGCGAGACCCGGGGTGTCGTCGACGCTGTGTCGACCCCCGCGATCCGCGTCGGTCTGGGCATCCCCTCAACGCGGCGGAAGCCCGCGAGGTTACGTGCTGGAAGCCGCCGATGCGGCGGGTGATCCACCGGCATACTGCGGGGGCAATCCACCGGCAGGACGAGGACCACCGTGACCCAGCGCGTGCTGCACGTCGCCCACTACTGCCTGCCGCACATCGGCGGGCTGGAGACCGTCGTGGCCGAGGAGACCACTCGGCTGGCGGCGCGCGGCTGGGACGTCGCGCTGCTCAGCAGTGCGGCGGGCGCGCCGCCCGGCGTCCGCACCGAGCGCGGGGTCCGCACGGTGCGGGTGCGGGCGTGGAGCGGCCTCGAGGCCCGCTTCGGGGTGCCGTTCCCGGTCTTCTCGCCGTGGCTGCTGGTCGCGGCGTGGCGCGAGGTCCGTCGCGCGGACGTCGTGCACGTGCACGACCCGCTCTACCTGACCAGCTGGGTGGCGGCGTTGTGGTGCGTGGTGCTGCGGACGCCGTACGTCGTCCACCGCCACGTCGGCTTCGTGCACCACTCCTCGGCCCTCGTGCGCCTGGTGCAGCGCCTCGTCCTCGGCTCCGCCGCCCGCGTCGTCCTGGCCAACGCCCGCGCGATCCTCCCCATCGACGACCACATCGCAGGACGCTGGTTGAGGAGCGAGCGCCAGCGAGCGTCTCGAAACCGCGGCGCCGCCGTCCGCGTCCTGCCCAACGGTGTCGACACCAGCCGCTTCCGCCCGCCCACACAGGGTGAGCGGGAGCGGATCCGTCGCGAGCTCGGTCTCCCGCTCGAGGAGCCGCTCGCCCTCTTCGTCGGCCGGTTCGTGCCGAAGAAGGGGTTCGCCCACGTGGCGGCGGCCGCGAGCGACGGCTACGGCCTGGTGTTCGCGGGCGGCGACCGGCCCGCTGGCGTCACCGACGAGCGGCTGCACTTCCTCGGCGGGGTCCCGGCCGCGCGGATGCCGGAGGTCTACCGGGCCGCCGACGTGATGGTGGTGGCCTCTGTCGGCGAGTGCCCGCTGACCGTGCTGGAGGCGATGAGCACCGGCCTGCCGCTCCTGGCCAACGACGACCCCGCGCTGCACTCCCCGTGGACGTCCGGCCCGGGCGTGGAGTTCGTCGACATGGCGGCCGGCGCCCTCCCCGACGCCCTGTCTCGCACGGTCGCCGACCCCGCCGCGATGCGCGCCGACGGCGCCGCGGCCCGCGATCACGTCGGCACCCGATTCTCCTGGGACGCCCACGTCGACCGCCTCGAGCAGGTGTACGCCGACACCGGTGGTTGAGCGGAGACGGTGGTTGAGCTTGTCGAAACCACTGCACCGCTCCCCACCCCGGACCGCCGTACCGCCATGTGGACTCCTGCGAAACCTCGCGTAACCCCCATCGACACCCGCCGTTCATCGGGGCAGGCGTCGCCCCGAACGCCCTTCGTCCATGGGGGTTAAGCAAATGTCCCTGGCCCAGCAGTACCGCATCGCCGCGATCGTGCCCTGCCACAACGAGGAGGTGGCGATCGCGAAGGTCGTCGCCGATCTCCAGGCGGCCATCCCGGGGATGACGGTCTACGTCTACGACAACTGCAGCACCGACCGCACCGTCGAGCGCGCGCTGGCCGCCGGCGCGACGGTCTGCTCGGAGCCGTGCAAGGGCAAGGGCAACGTCGTACGCCGCGCCTTCGCCGACATCGACGCCGACATCTACCTCCTCATCGACGGCGACGACACCTACGACGCCGCCGCCGCGCCGGAGATGGTGGAGCGGCTGGTGCGCGACAACCTCGACCACGTCGTCGGGGTCCGCCGCGAGGTCGAGGGGTGCCAGGGGTCGGCGTACCGCCCGGCCCATGCCACCGGCAACAAGGTGCTCAACAAGATCGTCGCGCTGATCTTCGGCGACAGCATGGGCGACATGCTCAGCGGCTACCGCGTCTTCTCGCGGCGGTTCGTGAAGAGCTTCCCCGCCGTCTCGCGCGAGTTCGAGATCGAGACCGAGCTGACCGTGCACTCCCTCGCTCTGCGCATCCCGTCGCTCTCGGTGCCGGTCGACTTCCGCGACCGCGCCGAGGGCAGCGAGTCGAAGCTGCGCACCTACCGCGACGGCTGGCGGATCCTCAACGTGATCCTGAGCCTGACCCGGCACGAGCGGCCGATGTACTTCTTCGGGCTCATCGCCATGGTCAGCGGACTGGTCTCCACCGTGCTCGCGATCCCGGTCGGCGTGCAGTACGCCCAGACGGGCATGGTCCCGCGGATGCCCACGCTGTTCGTCTCGCTGTTCCTGCTGGCCCTCAGCTGCCTGGGCCTGATGGCCGGGCTCGTCCTCGACGGCATCCGCAAGTCGCGCCACGAGTCGAGCCGGCTGTCCTACATGCGCTACCCGGCCGTCCGGGGCACCTACGTGATGGACCCGTCCCTGACGACCGAGCGCATGCCCGCGCCCCGCCGCCCGACCCGCAGCGCTGGCCTCCCGGTACCCCGCGCCTCCTGACCCACCCCGCTGGTCCAGCCCGACGGTGGTTGAGCCCGCCGGTGGTTGAGCCTGTCGAAACCACTACCGTCACCCCCATGGGAGACCTGCTCATCACCGTGGCCCCGACGGGGGCCGAGACCACCAAGGACGACTGCCCGCAGCTGCCGACGACGCTGCCCGAGCTCGTCGAGACCGCGCAGCGCTGTGAGGCCGCCGGCGCGGCGATGATCCACGTGCACATCCGCGACGACGAGCACCGCCCGACGCTCGACCAGCAGCGCCTGCACGACACCGTCGCGGCCCTCAAGGAGGGCACCGACCTCGTCGTACAGCTCTCCACCGGCGGCTCGGTCCACGACCCGCTCGAGGACCGGCTCAAGGTGCTCGACGCCCAGCCGGACTCGTGCAGCCTGACGATGGGCACCACCAACTTCGGCGACGACGTGTTCCTCAACCCGTGGCCGTTCGTGTGCGACCTCTACCAGCTCAGCCAGGAGCGCGGGGTGGTGCCGGAGTTCGAGCTGTTCGACCTCGGCCAGGTGGCGGCGCTGCACCGGCTGCTCGCGAAGTACGGCCTCCCCCACGGCGGCAAGGTCCACGTCGACCTGGTCATGGGCGTCCCCGGCGGGATGCCCGGCACGGCCGACGCGCTGGTCGCGGCCGTCGCGGCGCTGCCCGGCCGAGACGACGAGCTGGTCGGCCACCGGCATCGGCCGCTCGACGCTGGCGGTCGGCGCTCGCCTCGCTGTCCAAGGGCGGCCACCTGCGCGTGGGGATGGAGGACGTGCTCACGCTGGCCAAGGGCGTGCCGGTGGAGCACAACGAGCAGCTGGTCAGCCGGGCCGCCGAGCTCGGCCGGCTGGCGCAGCGCACCCCGATGACGCCCGACGAGGCACGCACCCTGCTGGGCATGACGAAGGCCGCCTGAGTGCGCGCTGTCCTGCAGCGGGCGAGCTCGGCCTCGGTGACGGTCGCCGGCGAGGTGGTCGGCCGGTTCGAGGGTCCCGGGCTCGTCGTACTCCTCGGCATCACCCACGACGACGGCCCCGCCGAGGTCGCCTGGATGGCCCGCAAGATCCGCGACCTGCGGATCATGCGCGAGGAGCGCTCGGTCGCCGACCTGGGGGCGCCGGTGCTGGTGATCAGCCAGTTCACGCTGTACGGCGACGCCCGCAAGGGCCGCCGCCCCACCTGGCAGGCCGCCGCCCCGGGCGAGGTCTCCGAGCCGCTGTACGACGCGGTGTGTGCGGCGCTGGAGGAGCAGGGCACCCACGTCGAGCGCGGCATCTTCGGCGCCGACATGACCGTCGACCTCGCCAACGACGGTCCGGTCACGATGATCCTGGAGACTCCCGGTGGTTGAGCCTGTCGAAACCACGCCCGACGGCGGTCGACCCCTGACGGTGGTTGAGCTTGTCGAAACCACCCCAGACGCTGGTCGAGCCTGTCGAAACCCCTAGTCCGCCCGCCCCAGATACACCTCGCTGATCGCGGTCGTGTTCCGCGGCCCCTTCTTCACCATGAGGATCTCCAGCTGCACGGTGTCGGTCTCGGTGCGCGGCACCCGCACGGCCCGCAGGCTGCGGTCCTTGGGGTTGGGGCGCAGCCGCTGGTCGATCTCGGTGTCCCCGATGGTCCACCGCACCCGGGTGACGCGGTTGTTCTGGGCATAGCGGTCCTCGTCGCTGCGCTCGTCGGTCTTGGCGTAACCGGGGATCAGTCCGACCTCGACGACCGGCAGCTCGTTGGCGAGCTCGAGGGTGAGCTGCTCGCCGAAGGCCTGGCCGTCGCAGCGCCAGGCGGTGTCGGACCTGCCGTCGACGAGGTTGGCGGCCGAGTAGTCGACCTCCTCACCACTGGCGTCCACCCCGGGCTCGGAGGTGCAGCCCGCATCGGCGCGGAGGTCGTCGATGCGCGACACCTCGCCGTCCCACGCGCCTGGTCCGGGCTTCTGGTTGGTGACCTGCTGGCTGCCGCTCCCCCAGGACCAGCGTGGGGCTCTTGTCCGGGGTGTCATCGCTGGAGGAAACCTGGCCGGTGAACATCCGTCCGATCGCGTAGGCCCCCAGGATCAGCAGCAGCGCCAGCACGCCCAGCAGCACCGGCACGAACCACCGCGAGTGGCTGAGCCGGTCGAACCAGCCGGTGGCCCTGTTGTCGGGCCGGTCGGCGACGTCGTCGTACGGCGACCGGTGGGTGCCGACCCGCAGCCGGCCCCGTCGCTGCGGCAGCGAGGGTCTCGACGGTCCGGTCGGGGTCTTCCGGCTCCGAGTCCTCCGACGATGCATCGACCTGGTCGAGTTCGCCGGTCTCCCCCTCGTCCTCGACCCGGTGCCGCGGCCCGTTGCCCTGCGCGCCCATTGCGCGCTCGTAGGCGGCGCGGTAGGCGGCGGCGAACTCCTCCGGCACCTCGGGCGGCGGGGAGCCCGGCGGGGTGGAGTCGGACACGCAGTCGAGCGTATCGGGGACGAACTCCTGCCCGTCAGTTCGGACGGGCGCTCGGAGCGGTAGAGCTAAACCGCGACGTCGACCTCGGCGATCGAACCACGACGCGCCGTCACCTTGGTGTCCACCGGCTCAGTGCGCGGCGCCAGCGTGCGCAGCGTCCAGTCGCCGGGGCCGGCGAAGAAGCGGAAGTGGCCGGTGGCCGAGGTCGGGACCTCGGCGGTGAACTCGCCGGTGCGGTCGAGCAGGCGCACGTAGGCGTTGCCGACCGGGTCGGCGCCGTGCACGACCTGGCCCTGGATGATCGCCTCCTTGGCGACATCGATGCCGTCGAGAGACAGGCCGCCTTCGGTTGCTCCGCACATGGGGTTCTCCTTGGTTCTTTGTGGTGTGTGGGGGTGGTTGGGGTTGGTGGTTTCGACAGGCTCAACCACCGATGCCCGGGTGTGGTTGAGCCCGCCGTTTCGACGGGCTCAACCACCGGTTGGGGTGAGTGCTCAGGCCTCGCCGGGCTCGTCGCCGAGGGCCACGGGGACGCCGACCAGGGAGCCGTACTCGGTCCAGGAGCCGTCGTAGTTCTTGACGTTGTCCTGGCCCAGCAGCTCCTTGAGCACGAACCACGTGTGGCTGGAGCGCTCGCCGATGCGGCAGTAGGCGATGGTGTCCTTGTCCCAGTCGACGCCGGCCTCGGTGTAGATCTTCTTCAGCTCGTCGTCGGACTTGAAGGTGCCGTCGTCGTTGGCGGCCTTGCTCCACGGGACGCTCGCGGCCGTGGGGATGTGGCCGGCGCGCTGGGCCTGCTCCTGCGGCAGGTGGGCCGGGGCGAGCAGCCGGCCGGCGTACTCATCAGGGCTGCGCACGTCGACCAGGTTCTGGGTGCCGATCGCGGCGACGACCTCGTCGCGGAACGCGCGGATCGAGGAGTCCTGGTCGGTGGCGGTGTAGGAGGTCTGCTCGCGCGTGGGGCAGCTCCTCGGTCAGCTCGCGGCTGTCCAGCTCCCACTTCTTGCGGCCGCCGTCGAGCAGCTTGACGTCCTGGTGGCCGTAGAGCTTGAAGTACCAGTAGGCGTAGGCGGCGAACCAGTTGTTGTTGCCGCCGTAGAGCACGACCGTGTGGTCGTTGGCCACGCCGCGCGAGGACAGCAGCTGCTCGAACTGCTCCTTGTTGACGAAGTCGCGGCGGACCTGGTCCTGCAGGTCGGTGGTCCAGTCGAGCTTGATGGCGCCCTTGATGTGGCCCTTGTCGTAGGACGAGGTGTCCTCGTCGACCTCGACCAGGACGACGTTGGGGTCGTCGAGGTGCTCCTGGACCCAGTCGGCGGTGACCAGTGTGGTGTCGCGGCTCATGCCAGTGCCTCTTCTTCCTTGGGGTTCACGGCTGCGTCCGCAACCGTGGGTGCTGCGTGGGCGGGGGTGGTGTCGGTGGTGCCGTCGTACGTCGTGCCGGTGGTGCTGCGTGCGGAGGTGACGCGCCGGATGCGCAGGTAGATCTCGCAGCCCAGGCAGAAGCCGAAGGCCGCGTTGAGCAGGGCGGCGGCGAGCGCGAAGCCGGTGGCGACCGCGCCCACGACCTCGAGTCCGCCGAGGTAGCCGGCCAGGCCGACCACCGCGAAGACCAGGCCGACGGCCTGCGCGAACCGCGGCGGCCGCGGGTCCTCCAGGTGCTGCGGGGCGCGCCAGGCGGGGCCGGACGAACGTCTTGAACAGGTAGGCCGCCGGGGTGCGCTGCACGCCGAAGGCGACGCCGGTCGCGAACAGCGCCGCCTGCACGGCCAGCAGGACGACGCCCGTGGTCCCCGGGGCCGTCAGCAGCGAGAGCCCGAGGACGACGCTGGTCAGCATCGCGTTGAACTGGGGGCCGCGCGGGTCGATCTGCGCCCCGGCCTGCGTGTGGTTCTGCGGGGTGCGGTCCTGGATGGTCATGGGTCTCCTCGTGGATGTCCTGCGCTGCTGCCGCGCTCAAGGCGCGGCGGCGCCGTGACGGCGCTCGGCGTGGCACCGGACTCCTGCGCCGACCCGGCTCAGCGGGTGCGGGGCGCGATCGTGGAGCGGTGCGTCAGGACATTCGACACAGCGACGAGCGCACGCGGCAGTGGTCCACTGCGCGGCGGCGGGTCAGCATGGTCGAGCTCACGGGGGCAACAGTAGGCGTCGCTCGGGCGTGCCCCGAAGCCGCTGTCTCATCATCCGGGCATCGAGACCACGATGCGGACAGGTTAGGCTCCGCGGGTGAAGACAGCCTTCGTCACCGGGGTCACCGGCCAGGACGGTTCCTACCTGACCGAGTTCCTCCTCGGCAAGGGCTACGAGGTGCACGGCCTGGTCCGCCGCTCCTCGATGCTGAACCGGACCCGGATCGACCACCTGCACCACCACGACCGGCTGCACCTGCACTACGGCGACCTGACCGACGGGGTCAGCCTGGTCAACCTGGTGCGCGCCATCGAGCCCGACGAGGTCTACAACCTGGGCGCGATGAGCCACGTGAAGGTGTCCTTCGAGATGCCCGACTACACCGCCTCGACCAACTCGATCGGCACGCTCCGGCTGCTGGAGGCGATCCGGGCGGCCGAGCTCGACTGCCGCTTCTACCAGGCCTCGACCTCGGAGATGTTCGGTGCGACGCCGCCCCCGCAGGACGAGCACTCCAAGTTCCACCCGCGCTCGCCGTACGGCTCCTCCAAGCTGCAGGCGCACTGGGTGACGGTGAACTACCGCGAGGCCTACGGGCTGTTCGCGGTCTCCGGGATCCTGTTCAACCACGAGTCGCCGCGCCGCGGCGAGAACTTCGTGACCCGCAAGATCACCAAGGCCGTCGCCGCCATCCACGCCGGGGTCGAGGACCACGTCACGCCTCGGCAACCTCGACGCGGTGCGCGACTGGGGCTACGCCCCGGAGTACGTCGACGGCATGTGGCGGATGCTCCAGCAGGACGAGCCCGACGACTTCGTGCTCGCCACCGGCGAGGGGCACACCGTGCGGGAGTTCTGCGAGGCGGCGTTCGCCCACGCCGGGCTGAACTGGGAGGACCACGTCCGCTTCGACGAGAGCTTCACCCGGCCCTCCGAGGTCGACGCGCTCATCGGCGACGCCTCCAAGGCCCACCGCGAGCTCGGCTGGAAGGCGCAGACCAAGGCCCTCGACCTCGCCCGGCTGATGGTGGACGCGGACCTCGAGGAGATCGACCGGTTCCTGGGGCGCTGAGCACCGCCCCGACTCAGCTCGGGTCGGAGACGGCCTGACCGAGCGCGACGAGCACCTGCTGCTTCGTCGGGGCGCCCTGCGCGCGGGTGACCTCGGTGCCGTGGGCGTCGAGGACGATCGTGGTCGGGGTGCGCATGATGCCGAGGCGGCGTACGACGTCGAGGTGGTGCTCGGCATCCACCTCCAGGTGCACGACGCCCGGCACTGTCGAGGCGACCTCGTCGAGTGTCCGCCGCGTGACCCGGCAGGGGGCGCAGAACGCCGAGGAGAACTGCAGCAGCGTGGCCCGCTCGCCGAGGTCGGCCGCCCACGGGGTGCCGTCGAGCAGCGAGACCGGCGCCGGGGTCGGCTCCACCGCGGTCTCGGTCGTCGCGGGCGTGGGCTCCGCGCCGTGCACCCGGTGGGTGCCGCGGAAGCGGCCGTCGGTCGCCGCACGGTAGAGCCCGAAGGCGAGCGCCGCGGCGACGGCGATGACGAGGACCCAGGCGCCTGTGCTCATGCGGGGGTCAACGACGGCGGGGAGGAAAGGCTTCCCGGGAGGGTGGTGGTGGCGCTCACCTCGGTGGTGGAGGAGCGTCAGCCGCCGGCGAAGGGTGGGAGGAACTCCACCGTCGCGCCGGGCTGCACCGTCACCGAGTGCGGGTCGTCGGTGGTGACCGGGCGGTCGCCCACCATCACCGAGCAGCAGGAGAGGACGTCGGCGAAGCGGCTGGAGTCGGCGTGGGCCTCGCGGGCGCGCTTGGTCAGCTCGGCCAGGGAGACCGGGCCGGACACCTCCAGGGCGTCGGTGTCGGTGCCGGCGGCGGCCCGCGCGGAGGCCCAGTAGCGCAGCGTCACCCGTCCGCTGCTCGTCGTCTGCTCCGAGGATCCATTCACGTTGGATATCCTGCCCCATCGGGAAAGCGGGGCCACCAGCAACGGCGGTGGTGGTTTCGACAGGCTCAACCACCGTGAGAGCGGTGGTGGTTGGGCAAGTGGTTTCGACAGGCTCAACCACCGGGAGGTGCCGATGAGCACCCTGCTCCTGCTGACCAAGGCGCTCCAGGCCTCCGCCGAGGTGCTGCCCGGGCTCGCGCTGCTCCCCCACCAGGTCAAGATCCTGCCCGCCGAGGGCAGCGCGCTCCTCGAGGCGCCCTCCCACGACCTGCTGCTGGTCGACGGCCGCCGCGAGCTCGCCCACGCCCGCGACCTGTGCCGGCTGATCCGCACGACCGGCTCCGACCAGCCGGTGCTGCTCATCGTCACCGAGGGCGGTCTGGCCGTCGTCGCCGCCGACTGGGGGTTCGACGACGTCGTGCTCGACTCCGCCGGCCCGGCCGAGATCGACGCCCGGATCCGCGTCGCGCTCGGCCGGTTCGCGGCCGCCCGCGAAGGCACTGACACCGAGGCGCACATCATCCGCTCCGGGGAGGTCGTCGTCGACGAGGCGACGTACACCGCCAAGCTCGGCGGCCGCGTGCTCGACCTCACCTTCAAGGAGTTCGAGCTGCTGAAGTACCTCGCCCAGCACCCCGGCCGCGTCTTCACCCGCGAACAGCTGCTCCAGGAGGTCTGGGGCTACGACTACTTCGGCGGCACCCGCACCGTCGACGTGCACGTACGCCGCCTCCGCGCCAAGCTCGGCAGCGACCACGAGGCGCTGATCGGGACGGTGCGCAACGTCGGCTACCGGTTCGTGCTGCCGGCCCGGGAGCGCGAGAAGGGGACCGCCGAGGACGCGGAGGAGGAGACCGGGTCGTCGGTGCGGGGCCACTAGGGTCGGGGCCATGGTGCACATCTCGCAGGTCTCCCCCGACGAGTTCGACTGGAGCAGCGAGGAGGGTCCCGCTGCCGACGTACGCCGCATCGCCCGGGCCGCCACCGCCGAGGACGGCGCCGTCACGCTCAACGAGCAGGCGCTGCTGCTGATGAAGAACCGCGGCCTGCGCGACGCCCAGCTCTGGCTCGCCGCGAGTCCGAGGGCGCGCCGGCCGGCGGGTTCGCGCTGCGCCAGGGCGACGACCTCGACCTCGCCGTGCACCCCGAGTCACGCCGCCGCGGGCTCGGCACCGCGCTCGCGGCGCAGGCGCGCGCCCGAGGGCCGCGCGCGTCGACGCGTGGTCCCACGGCGACCACCCGGGGCCGCGCGGCTGGCCGAGCGGTTCGGCGTACCCCGCGAGCGCGAGCTCGTCGTGATGCGCCGCAGCCTGGACCACCTGCGGCCGGTGAACGTCCCCTACGGGGTGCAGATCCGCACGTTCCGGCCCGGCGACGAGGAGGCGGTGCTCGAGGTCAACGCCAGCGCCTTCGCCCACCACCCCGAGCAGGGCGACCTGACGATGGACGACCTGCGCGAGCGGATCGGCGAGACGTGGTTCGACCCCGAGGGGCTCTTCCTGGCCGTCCCCGCCGAGCGACGCCCCCGAGCACCCGCGCCTGCTCGGCTTCCACTGGACCAAGGAGCACCGCGACGAGGACCCGCCCTACGGCGAGGTGTACGTCGTCGCCGTGAACCCCAAGTCCGCAGGCCAGGGCATCGGCAAGGTGCTCACCGCCGTCGGGCTGCGAGCACCTGCGCGACCGCGGGCTGGAGACGGTGGTGCTCTACGTCGACGGCGACAACGCCCCGGCGATCGCGGTGTACACCGGGCAGGGGTTCGGGGTGGAGCGGACCGAGGTGCAGTACCGCGGCGCCATCGGTCGCTGAGCGGCCGGAGCCTCAGACGCAGCGCATCGCGGCCAGGCGCCTGGCGCAGCCGGTCGGCGATCTCGGCGTTGTACGCCGGGCCCTCGTGGCCGACGCCGACCATGTGCAGGAAGCCGTGGATCATCGAGGGGTAGCGCGTCGTGTCGACCTCGACGCCGTTGCGCGGCCAGGTGGTCGGCGTACGCCTCCCCCTCGTCGCGCAGCGGGTCGAAGCCGGCGGTGACCACGTGGGCCGGCGCGAGCCCGTCGGGGAAGTCGGTGCGGCGCAGCGCCGAGGCGTCGGGGTGGGCCTTGTCGGCGCCCGGGCCGAAGTAGGCCTCCTCGGCGTTGTCCATGAACACCTCGGTCAGCACGAACCCCTCGGCGAACAGCTGCCGGCTCTCGGCGCGCTCGACGAAGTCCGAGCCGGGGTAGATCAGCAGCTGGAAGGCCATCGGCAGCCCCTGCTCGGCCGCCCACACCGCGGTGGACGTCGACAGCGAGCCGCCCGCCGAGTCGCCGCCGACCGCGAGCCGCGCCGGGTCGGCGTTGACCTCGTCGGCGTGCTCCACCAGCCAGCGGTACGCCGCCCGGCAGTCCTCGACCGCGGCCGGGAACTTGTGCTCCGGGGCGAGCCGGTAGTCGACCGCGAGCAGCTGCACCCCCGACCGCTCGGCGAGGAACCGGCAGGCCGGGTCGTGGCTCTCCAGGTCGCCGTACATCCAGCCGCCGCCGTGGAGGAACAGCATCGTCGGCGCCGGCTCGGCACCGAGCCGCTCGGTGGGCATGTAGAGCCGCGCCCGCAGCGGGCCCTCGGCGCCGTCGACCTCGAGGTCGCGCAGCGCGCCGATCGGCTGGCGGCCACCGACCATCAGCTGCTGGCGGCGCAGCTCGACGCGCGCCTCCTCCAGCGGCAGGGTCTCGGCGGCCGGGACCCGCGCGACCTTCTGCAGGCCGCAGCAGCAGCTGCAGCTCGGGCGCGAGCGGGGCTCGTCGACCACGACCGGCCGACGGACGAGGAACCGCTGGAGCCGGGGCGGGAGGCCCATCAGCAGCCGCAGCAGCAGGGCCTCGGCGCGGGTGCGCAGGGACAGGGCGGGGGCGGTGGGTGCGGTGCCGGTCACGGGGGTCAACCTACGACAGCCACCCGCTGTTCACCCGGCGGTGTCATACATGCCGACATGACCACCGAGAGCTACCAGCCCTCCGTCGGTGTCCGACGCCGAGGAAGGGCCGCTCGACCCGGGCCTGCGGGTGGTCCCCGGCCGACATCTTCGACGTGGACCCGCCCTACGACCCCGACGAGGTGCCGTTCGCGCCCGGCGAGTTCGAGGACCGGTTCCTCGACCGGGAGCTCTCCTGGCTGCGGTTCAACCAGCGCGTGCTCGAGCTCGCCGAGGACGACAGCCTGCCGCTGCTCGAGCGGGTGCGGTTCCTGGCGATCTTCGCCAGCAACCTCGACGAGTTCTTCATGGTCCGCGTGGCCGGCCTCAAGCGCCGCATCGCCGCCGGCGTCGCCGTCCGCGCCGCCTCCGGGCTGATGCCCCGCGAGGTGCTCGAGCAGATCTGGGACAAGACCGCCGACCTGATGTCGCGGCACGCGCAGGTGTTCGCCGAGGAGATCATCCCGGCGCTGCGCAAGGAGTACATCGAGCTCGTCCGCTGGGACGACCTCGACCGCGACGAGCAGCGCGCCTGCAAGAAGCTGTTCAAGGAGCGCATCTTCCCGGTGCTCACGCCGCTGGCCGTCGACCCGGCGCACCCGTTCCCCTACATCTCCGGGCTCTCGCTCAACCTCGCCGTGCTGGTGCGCAACCCCAAGACCGACAAGGAGCACTTCGCCCGGGTCAAGGTGCCGCCGATCTTCAGCCGGTTCGTGCCCCTGGGCAACCAGCGGTTCGTGCCGCTCGAGGACGTCATCGGCGAGCACCTCAAGCGGCTCTTCCCCGGCATGGAGGTGCTCAGCGTCAACACCTTCCGGGTCACCCGCAACGAGGACCTCGAGGTCGAGGAGGACGACGCGGAGAACCTCCTCAAGGCGCTGGAGAAGGAGCTGCTGCGGCGCCGGTTCGGCCCGCCGGTGCGCCTGGAGGTCGCAGGAGAACATCGACGAGCACGTGCTCGAGCTGCTCACCAGCGAGCTCGGCGTCAGCCAGGCCGAGGTGTTCCGGCTGCCCGGGCCGCTCGACCTGCGCGGGCTGCACGACATCGCCGACCTCGACCGCGAGGACCTGAAGTACCCCACGTTCATCCCGGTCACCCACACCGCGCCTCGCCCCCGTCGAGTCGGCCTCGCCGGTCGACGTGTTCAAGGCGCTGCAGCGCTCCGACGTACTCCTGCACCACCCCTACGACTCCTTCAGCACCTCCGTGCAGCGGTTCATCGAGCAGGCCGCCGCCGACCCGCACGTGCTCGCGATCAAGCAGACGCTCTACCGCACCTCCGGCGACTCCCCGATCATCGACGCCCTCGTCGACGCCGCCGAGGCCGGCAAGCAGGTGCTGGTGATCGTCGAGATCAAGGCGCGCTTCGACGAGCAGGCCAACATCCGCTGGGCCCGCAAGCTCGAGCACGCCGGCTGCCACGTCGTCTACGGCCTGGTCGGGCTGAAGACCCACTGCAAGCTGGCGATGGTGGTGCGCGACGAGCCCGAGGGGATCCGCCGCTACACCCACATCGGCACCGGCAACTACAACCCGAAGACCGCCCGGCTCTACGAGGACTTCGGCCTGCTCACCACCGACGAGGCCATCGGCGAGGACGTCGCGCACCTGTTCAACAACCTCAGCGGCTACTCGCGCAACGCGTCGTACGCCGAGCTGCTGGTCGCCCCCGACTCCGTGCGCAGCGGGCTGATCGAGGCGATCCGCAACGAGGTCGCGCACCACCGCGCCGGCCGCCCCGCCCGCATCCGGATCAAGGCCAACTCGATCGTCGACGAGGCCATCATCGACGAGCTGTACGCCGCCTCCCGCGCCGGCGTCCCGATCGACCTGCTGATCCGCGGCATCTGCGCCGTCCGGCCCGGGCGTGCCCGGGCTCTCGGAGACGATCCGGGTGCGCTCGATCCTGGGGCGCTACCTCGAGCACAGCCGGATCACGTGCTTCGAGAACGGCGGCGAGCCGCATGGCCTGGATCGGCTCGGCCGACCTGATGCACCGCAACCTCGACCGCCGGGTCGAGGTGCTGGTCAAGCTGCCCTCGCCGCCGCAGGTCGACCGAGGTCTCCAGCCTGCTCGACCTCGCCTTCGACCCGCACACCGCCGGCTGGGACCTCGACAGCGACGGCACCTGGACCCAGGCCACCTCCCCCGACGACCAGCCCCTGCGCAACCTCCAGGAGATCCTGATCTCCACCCACAAGCGGCGGCGGGCGCGGGCGGCCCACGCCGTGTGACCTCACGCGGCTGCGGCGATTCCCGGTCACCGGGTGACTGGGAATCGCCGCTGCCACACGACGGGCACCTTCGGGCGTGCCCAACCACCCCGCGCCTCATCACGCCGGCCACCCGGGTCGCCGTACGGCAGGCCGCCCGACCGGCTGTCCCCAGCCGAGCCGCAGCGTGAGCATCCCGTCGACAGCGGCGCGAGGTCCCGCTCGAGGTCGCCGGTCCCGTCGCGCACGCCGTGTGGTCGAGCCGGCCGTCGGCTCGACCACCATGCCGAGCGCTTCGTAGACCACGTCGCGGTAGATCGGACCGGCTCGACGCCCGCACCTGCGCAGGCCCTGGGCAGCCCGTGCGCCCGCTCGACCCGCACGAGGTAGGCGTGCTCCAGCGCCGAGCACGCGCCGTGGCCACGTCGGCGAGACGGCCCGAGGAACTCGTCGTCGGACACGCGAGCGCCCCGCATCGCCACCAGGACCCGCTGTGCCGTCGTACGCCGGGACTGGATCGCGTCACCGGCACGGCGATCGCGGACAGGTCGTCCTCCGCCGCCGCCGCGACGTCGAGCACCGCCTCCTCGAGCCGGAGCTCCCACGTTCCAGAGCACCTTCTCGTCGAGATCGAGCCCGGTGAGGACCACCTCCGGCGCCCCCACTGGCGCTGACGGTCGACCGCACGTGATGAGCCGCGTCGTCGGGGACCGCCGCCCGGGTCCGTCGGCGCTGCGCAGCGCCAGTCGCGCACAGCGGCCGGCCAGGCGAGCAGCACCGCCGCCCGACGCGCTGGCCAGTGAGCGGCCTGTGGTCCACGAAGACGCCGGGATGGACGCTGGACCACTCGCGGCGCGGCGGCGGCCGCGTCCGCATCGGTGAGACCGGCTGCAACCACCGACCGGCCGGTCGGCCATCAGCTCGCGCAGTTCGGCAGGGATCATCGCCGCATGGTGCCGCTGCGGTCGCGACGAAGCCACCGCTGGGCCCGCGCGCTTGGACAGCGGCGGGTCGTGTCACGGGCTGGGAACCGTACGCGGCGGTCAGTCCTGCTCGACCAGGTCCTCGCGGTGGTGCGACTCGGCGAGCGTGCGGAGGCGGTCGAGGTCGATCTGGTCCTTCCCGGCGACGGCCACGCGCAGGGGGGTGACGGCGGTGAGGGTGGAGGTGCGGACGCCGTCCTCGAGCAGGGCGCGCTCGCCGATGACGGCGCCGGGGCCGAGCTCGGCCAGCGCGCGGCCGTCGACGTCGACACGGACCACGCCGTCGAGGACGAGGTAGAGCTCGTCGCCCTTGTCGCCCTGCCGGGTCAGCTGCGCGCCCTCGGGCAGGCTGCGGATCTCCGGGTGCGCGCCGCCCTGCATGATCGCGGTCGACAGCTCGCGCTCCAGCTCGCTCTCCACCTGCACGACCAGCGCCTCCCGGTCGCGGTCGGCCCACGGGGTGCGCACGCCGAACGAGTGCGCCATCCAGCCCGCCTGGTCGGCCAGCCCGCTCTTGAGCACGACGTGACCGGAGCCGTCGTACACCCAGTGCCGCGGGAACGCGCTCGCCCCCACCAGCTCGACGTCGCTGCTGCCGTCGGCGCGCAGGGTCAGCGCGAGGGTGGTCCACACCAGCGGCGCCTGCCAACGGACGTACGGCGGGTGCGGCACCGGCCGCGGCAGCGGCACTCCGGTGCGCCCGCCCACCGTCTGCACGAGCCGCACCGACCCCGTCCTTGACGTCCGGGTCCCGCCGCAGCACCGGCATCGAGGCGGCCCGGAAGGTCGCGCCCACGCGGCCCACCCGCACGGTCGTCGAGCCCATCACCAGGCCGCTGGAGTCATGGAAGCCGGCGTCGACGACGCGGCCGTCCTCGACCTCGGCCCAGCCCGAGAGCAGGTTGGAGAAGCGGAACTTGTCGTGGCGGCACAGCTCGTGCACCGCGTCGGCGCCACCGCTCACCTCGGCCGGGAGCGGGGCGTCCCAGTGGGAGAGCCGCAGGTCCATCCCCGTCTTCAGCGCCCCCTTCAGGGAGTCCGACGGGATCCACGACATGGACATCACCGTTGCCTCGACGCGCATGGTCCCGACCTCCAGCAGTCTCAAGGGTGCTCGCGTCGAACCTAGTGCGGGGCCGTTGCGCGCGACAACGGACAGATCGGACCAGATGCGTGCGCGGCCCGGTTCGCGGGCATAGCGTGGCGGACATGGCGGGTCCGGGGGGCGTGTCCGAGGACACGGAGGGGCGCAGCGTCGCCGACGAGATCGCGTCGGTCGACCGGACGATCGCGGCCCTCGAGGCCCAGCGGGCCACCCTCGGCGACGCCGTCGTCGAGACCGCGCTCGAGCCGCTGCGCGCCCGCCGTGCCGAGCTCGAGGCCCCGCGCGCCGAGCAGCGCCGGCTGGTCACCGTCGTCTTCGCCGACCTCGTCGACTTCACCGTGCTGTCGCGGCGCCTCGACGCCGAGGACACCCGCGAGGTGGTGGGCGGCTACTTCGCCCGCTGGCAGCGGGTGATCGAGCAGCACGGCGGGGTCGTGGAGAAGTTCATCGGCGACGCCGTGATGGCGGTCTTCGGGCTGAGCCACTCCTACGAGGACGACGCCCACCGCGCGATCCGGGCGGCGCTGGAGATGCTGGCCGGGCTCGAGGAGCTCAACGCCGACCTCGGGGAGAGGTACGGCGTCACGCTGCACATGCGCGTCGGCATCGACACCGGCGAGGTCGTGGTCAGCACCCTCGGCGAGCGCAAGGGCCACGGGTTCGTCGCGGTCGGCCCCACGGTCAACCGGGCCGCCCGCCTCCAGGCCGCGGCGCCGGTCGACCGGGTGCTGATCTCCGCCGACACCCAGCGGCTGGTGCGCGGCGCCTTCGACGTGGAGACGCTGCCCGGCCTCGACCTCAAGGGCATCGACGAGCCGGTGGACGCGTTCGTGGTCGTCTACGAGCGGCGGCTGGAGTTCCGTCTCGACCCGTCCGGCGGCGTCGAGGGCGTGGACACCGAGACCGTCGGGCGCGACCTGCAGCTGCGCTACCTGCAGGACCGGTTCTGGGACGTCGTCGACGAGAAGCGGTGGCGGGTGATCACCGTGATGGGCGACGCCGGCGTCGGCAAGTCGCGACTGCTCTTCGACTTCGACTCCTGGCTGGCCGACCGGCCCGAGCCGGTGTGGTGGTTCCGCGGGCGCGCCGCGCCGTCGAGCCAGCAGGGCGTCAATTTCCTGCTGCGCGACGTGCTGACCTCACGGCTCGACATCCAGCTCGACGATCCCGGCGACGTCGTGCGCAGCCGCATGGTCGAGGGGTTCGTCTCCGCGGCCGGCCCGGTGGAGGGCCCCCAGCTCGCCGCCCAGGTCGGGGCGTGGCTGGGCTTCGACATGGGCGACCTCGTCGCGGACATCCCCACCGACCCGCAGGCGCTGCGCGACCGGGGCACCGAGGCGCTCGGGGAGTACTTCCGCCGCCTCGGCGAGCAGGCACCCGTGCTGATGCTGCTCGAAGACCTGCACTGGGCCGACGAGGGCACGCTGCGCTGGCTCGACGCCGTCGCGCCCGTGCTCGCGCGAGCCCAGGTGCTGGTGGTGGCGACGGCGCGGCCCGCGCTGCTGGAGGCCCACCCCCGCTGGGGCGAGGGCCAGTCCCACCACATCCGGCTGCCGCTGGCGCCGCTCTCCCGCCGGGAGACCCGGGCGCTGGTGCGGCAGATCCTGCGGCACGTCGAGTCGCTGCCGGGCGTGCTGGTCGACCTGGTCATCGACAGCTCCGAGGGCAACCCGTTCTACGTCGAGGAGCTGATCACCTGGCTCGTCGACGCCGGTGTCGTGGTCCGCGGCGAGCCGCACTGGCACGTCGTCGACGAGCTGGTCCGCACGGTCGCCGTACCCTCCACGCTCAAGGGCGTCCTCCAGGCCCGCCTCGACGCCCTCACCTTCGAGCAGCGCAACCTGCTGCAGCGCGCCTCGGTCGTCGGCCGCGTGTTCTGGGACCAGGCGGTCACCCAGCTCGAGGACGACCCGCGGGCGCACGACGAGGAGGCCACCCGCCGCGACCTGGAGAACCTGCGCCGCCGCGAGGTGCTGCTGCAACGCGAGGTCTCCCGGTTCGCCGCCGCGCGGGAGTTCCTGTTCAAGCACGCCCTGCTCCGCGACGTCGCCTACGACAGCGTGCTGCGCGCCCACCGCGAGCGCTACCACCGCAAGGCCGCCGAGTGGCTCTGCCGCACCAGCGCAGCGGTCGGTCGCGAGGACGAGTACGCCGCGGTCATCGCCGAGCACTACGAGCTCGCCCGCGACCCGGCGGCGGCGCAGTGGTACCTCCGCGCCGGCGCCGACGCGGCCTCCGTCTACGCCCTCGCCGAGGCGCGCCGGATGCTCGACAGCGCCCTCGCGCACGTCGCCGACGACGACCCGTGGCTGCGCTTCGACATCCTGCTGGAGCGGGAGGCGCTGTTCGACCGCATCGGCGAGCGCGAGGAGCAGCAGGCCGCGCTCGACGGGATGCTGGAGCTCGCCGACCAGGTCGACCCGCCGCGCCTCGTCCGGCTCTACCTCGCGCAGAGCACGCTGCGGTTCATGCACAGCGAGTACGCCGCGGCCCGCGACGACGCCGCCCGCGCCGTCGAGCTGGCAGGCGAGATCGGCCACGCCGAGCTGCTCGCCCAGGCCACCCTCCTCGAGGGCAAGGCCCGCACGTGGGACGCCGACGCCGAGGGCGCCGAGGCCGCGCTGAACCGCGCGGTCGAGCTCTCGCGCGCCGTCGGCCGGCCGGCGCTGCTCGGTGAGTCGCTGCGCTACCTCTCGATGCTGGCGGGCAACAACAGCGACTACCCCGCCTCGGTGGAGTACGGCGTGCAGGCCCGCGACACCTTCGCCCGGGCCGGCGACACCGAGCTGGAGAGCACCGCCCTGGCGCAGCTGGCCACGACGTACTTCAACATGGGCCGCTACGCCGAGGCGCAGCAGTCGCTGGAGGAGACGCTGCCGATCTTCCGGCGCTCCGGGCACCGCTACCGCGAGGCGATCAACCTGGGCAACCTCGCCTCGGTGACGATGATGCGCGGCCACCTCGCCGCCTCGGAGAGGTGGGCCCGGGCGGCGCTCGAGCTGACCCGGCAGCTGGACGAGGGCGAGGCCGGCGCGACCTACAGCCAGGTGCTGGGGGCGCTGGCCACGCTCACCTCCCGCTTCGACGAGGCGCGCGAACACCTGGGCGACGCGCTCCGGGTGGCCCGCGACGTCGGCGCCGACGCGCTCGGCGCCGAGACCCTCGCCCGGCTGTCGTCGGTCGAGCTGCTGGCCGGCGACCTCGACGCCGCCCTCACCCGGGCCCACGAGGGCGTCGAGGCCAGCGCGACCGTGGCCTCCGACCTCGACCGCGGCCACACCCACCTCTCCCTCGGGTACGCCGCCGCCGCGCTCGGCCGCCACGACGAGGCCGAGACCGCCTTCGCCACGGCCTCCGAGCTGTTCGACGGGCTGGACCTGCCCGCGCTCGTGCGCGAGTGCGCCGTCGGCCGGGCCGGCGTGACGGCCGATCGCGGCGACCCGGCCGGCGCGGTCGCGATGCTCGAGCCGGTGCTCGACCACCTCGGCGTGGCCGGGCTGTCAGGCACCTCCAACCCCGGGGAGATGCTGCGCACCAGCCACCGGGTGCTCGCCCGGGCCGGCGACGAGCGGGCCGCGCAGGTGCTGGCCGAGGCGCGGGACTACCTGCGGGTGATGGCCGAGGAGGTCGGTGACCCCGAGCTGGCCAAGGGGTTCCTGGCCCTGCCGGCGCACGCCGAGCTGCTGTCGCAGGAGTGAGGGCGCGCCCCCGTCAGCAGGTCGCGAACAGCACCGGTCCGTCGTACACCGCGGAGAGGACGTAGCCGGTGCCCTCCTTGGGGCGCAGGTCGAGCAGCACGTCGTTGCCGCGCGCCCGCGAGGCGTCCAGCTCGAAGTCGTCGGCGAAGGAGCCGCCCCGGCCGACCGCCTCGCCGACCGCGAGCCGGGCGCGGGGGCGGAGGTTCTCCTCGGCGCCGTCGGCGTCCTCGAAGTGCGCGACCACCCGCAGCGTCCGGTCGGGCTGCATCCCCATCGCCAACCCGTCCAGCGGTGTGACCCCGCCGGCGTCGGCGACCAGGTCGTCCGCCTGGGCCTGGTCCTCCTCGTCGGCCTGCGACATCGCGAGGTCCTCGCAGGCGAAGTCGCCGCCCCAGAACATCGCGTTGGCGGGCTCGCCCAGTCGGTCGCCCATGTCGGTGACACCCTCGACCGACGCGAACGAGCCGGCGTCCCCGGCGGCCACCTTGGCGGCGGTCTCGGCGTACCCCCCGTTGTCGCTGGAGACCACGAGTCCCTCGTCCTCCAGCAGGGCGACGTACTGCAGCTCCGGGGACAGCGTCCCGTCGATGCCGGCGACCAGGTCGACCCCGCCGCTCCACACCCCGTCGTCCTCGTCGGGGGCGTCGTAGCCGAGCGTGCGCAGGTTGTCGCCCAGCACGTCGAAGTCGGCCCCGTCGGCCACCTTCAGCACCATCGTGGCGCCCTCGCGCCCCTGGGCGAAGGCCTCCCACTGCGCCGTGGCCGGGCTGAACCCGAACTTCTCCTGCAGCGCCACCGCCGACTCGTCGATGCTGGAGACGGCCCCGAAGTCGCTGTCGTAGGCCTTGTCGACCAGGCCCTCGACGGCCTTCCGGTCCGGGTCGTCGCCGAGGTTCTCGTCGAGCTGGCGGCGTACGAGCGCCCAGTCGGTGAACCCCACCCGCAGCGAGCTCTTCGGCACGGCTCGCAGCGCGTCCTCGAGTGGCGTGCGGTTGGCCCGCTGCCAGACCAGGGTCCCGACGGCCACGAGGCCCGCCACCAGCGCCAGCCCGAGGACGACCACCAGCAGCGTGCGCACCCTCGAGCGCCTCACCGCCACGGCCACCCCCTTCGCTGTCCGCCAGCGCGCTCGCGGCCCGGCGTCGGTCGAGCGTAGCCGCCGCGTCACCCGGGCGTGTGAGGATGTGCGCCATGGTCGCAACGACGCCGCAGGACTCGGGCGGTTGGGACGTGGTCAGTGCCGGCGCGGTGGTGACCCGCAAGGGCCCGTTGGGCCGTGAGGTGCTGCTGGTGCACCGACCGAAGTACGACGACTGGTCCTTCCCCAAGGGCAAGCAGGACCCGGGCGAGCACGTCACCGCGACCGCCGTGCGCGAGGTCGTCGAGGAGAGCGGCGTGGAGATCCGGCTGGGTCGTCCGCTGCGGCCCCAGCTGTACGCCGTCAGCGGCGGCCGGGCCAAGAAGGTGCACTACTGGGTGGGTCACGTGCTCGGCGACCACGACGTCTCGACGTACGCCGCCAACCGCGAGATCGACGACGTCGGCTGGTTCCCCCTCCCTGCCGCCCTGGAGCGGCTGACCTACCTCGACGACATCGGGTTGGTCCACCAGCTCGAGGAGCACCCGCAGGAGACCGCGGCGCTGGTGATCCTGCGGCACGCGGCGGCGGTCAAGCGCGACTCGTGGGAGGGTCACGACCCCCAGCGACCGCTCTCGGAGGAGGGCCACGCGCAGGCCCACGCGCTGAGCCCGCTGCTGCACTCCTACGGGATCGCGAGAGTGCTCACCTCGCCGAGCACGCGCTGCGAGCAGACGGTCCAGCCCTATGCGCGCGAGCAGGTGCTGCCGCTGGTCGAGCTCGACTTCCTCTCCGAGGAGGGCTTCGAGGCCACCCGGGCGGCCGCGCTGCTCGACGGCCTGATGAGCGACCCCGAGCCCGTCGTGCTGTGCACCCACCGGCCGGTGCTCCCCCAGCTGCTCGACCAGCTCGACATCACCGAGGAGCCCCTCGCCGCCGGTGAGCTCGTCGTCTGCCACCACCGCAAGGGCCGCCTGGTCGCCACGGAGCGCCACCTCCCCCTCTGAGGCCGGCCCCTCCCCTCCCCTCCCCTCCCTTCCCTGCCCCCTGACCGGATAGTCCGCGACGTTTCGCAGGTCGAACGTGCCTTTTCACCCTGCGGAACGTCGCGGACTATCGCAATGTGCGCGGCCACCGTGACCCGCCTCACCGACCTGCCCGCGAGCGTTCACCTCACGTTCACCTGCGCCGGAGCACTCGGTCACTTCGGCTTCCTAGGTTCAGGCAGTGTCAACGTCTACGACATCAGGAGATCCGAAGTGACTCGCACTTCCCTACGCCGCATCGTCGCGCCCAGCGTCGCGGCCCTTGCCCTCGGTCTCACCGCCACAGCGTGTGGCGCCGGCAACGAGACGCAGAGCGCCTCCAGCGACACCAGTGGCCTGTCCGGCAAGCTCGACGGCGCCGGCTCCAGCGCGCAGGAGTCCGCGATGGACGCCTGGCGCGCCGGCTTCCAGCAGGAGAACCCCGACGTCACCGTCAACTACGACCCCTCCGGCTCCGGCGCGGGCGTGGAGAAGTTCAACGCCGGTGGCGTGGACTTCGCCGGCTCCGACGCGGCCCTCGACGCCGAGAAGGGCGAGCTCGACGCCGCCAAGGAGCGCTGCGGCGCCGACGCGATCGAGGTGCCCAACTACGTCAGCCCGATCGCCGTGGTCTACAACGTCGACGGCATCGACAAGCTGAACCTCTCCCCCAAGACCGTGTCGGCGATCTTCAACGGCAAGATCACCACCTGGGACGACGCCGCCATCAAGGCCGACAACCCCGACGCGCAGCTGCCGTCGACCAAGATCGACCCGGTGCACCGCTCCGACGAGTCGGGCACGACCAAGAACTTCACCGACTACCTCGCCCAGGCCGGCGAGGGCGCCTGGCCGCACGAGGCCGACAAGTCGTGGCCGATCAAGTCCGGCGAGGCCGCCAACCAGACCTCCGGGATGATCTCGGCGGTCAAGGGCGGCAAGGGCACCATCGGGTACGCCGACCTCAGCCAGGTGGGCGACCTGACCACGGCCTCGATCAAGGTCGGCGACCAGTGGGTCGAGCCGTCGGCCGACGGTGCCGCCAAGGCGCTCGAGTCCTCCCCGCTGGAGAAGGGCCGCCCCGAGGGCGACATGGCGGTGGACGTGGACCGCACCACCACCGCCGAGGGCGCCTACCCGCTGATGCTCACCTCCTACCTGATCGCCTGCCCGACGTACGACGCCGCCAAGGCCGACCTGGTCAAGGGCTTCCTCACCTACGTCGTCGGCGACCAGGGCCAGAAGGAGGCGGCCGACAACGCCGGCTCGGCCCCGATCCCGGCGTCGATGGCGGAGCAGGCCCAGAAGATCGTGGACTCGATCTCCTCCAAGTGATCGGAAAGTACCCCTCGTTGTGAGCAACACCTTCCAGGTCGAGACCGGATCACCCAAGCGCCGCTTGGGTGATCTGGTCTTTGCCAACCTCACCCGCGGTGCCGGCCTGCTGATCATGCTGTCGCTGGCCGGCGTCGCGCTCTTCCTGACCGTCCAGGGCGTCCCCGCGTTCTCCGCCGGCCCCGACAGCCTCAGCGGCGCGGACAACTTCGTCGTCTACGTGTGGCCGCTCGTCTTCGGGACGCTGCTGGCCGCCGTGCTCGCCCTGCTGATGGCGGTGCCGCTGGCCATCGCCGTCGCGCTCTCGGTCTCGCACTACGCGCCCCGACGGATCGCCACGACGATCGGCTACCTCGTGGACCTGCTGGCCGCCGTGCCGAGCGTCATCTACGGCCTGTGGGGCGGACTGTTCCTCGGACCCCGGCTCGTCCCCGCGTTCGAGTGGCTCGAGGACCACTTCTCCTGGATCCCGTTCTTCGCGGGCCCCGCCTCGACGACCGGCCGCACGATCCTGACCGCCTCGATCGTGCTGGCCATCATGGTGCTGCCGATCGTCACTGCGATCTCGCGCGAGATCTTCGCGCAGACCCCGCGGCTGGACCAGGAGGCCGCGCTCGCGCTCGGCGCGACGCGCTGGGAGATGATCCGGCTCTCGGTCCTCCCCTACGCCCGCTCCGGCATCGTCTCGGCCGCCATGCTCGGCCTCGGCCGCGCCCTCGGGGAGACGATGGCGGTGGCGATGGTCCTCTCGGCCTCCGGCGTCGTCACGTTCAACCTGATCTCCTCGACCAACCCATCGACGATCGCGGCCAACATCGCGCTGACCTTCGCCGACGCCACCGGCCTGCAGGTCAACGCGCTGATCGCCAGCGGCCTGGTGCTGTTCGTGATCACGTTCGGCGTCAACTTCGCCGCCCGCTGGATCGTCGACCGCCGGGAGGTGAAGGCATGAGCCTGCTGATCGAGAAGCCGCCCGCGGAGCACGCCCACGTCCCGCTGAGGCACGCCCGCCTGCCGCGGTGGGCGCCCGTCCTGGTCGCCGCGGTCTCGCTGTCCGCCGCCGCCCTGGTCGGGCTGCTGCTCGGCTGGGGACCGACGCCGATCGTGGTCGTCGCGGCGGTGCTGCACGTCGTGGCGATGCCGCTGTGGTCCCGCGTGGTCGAGAACCGCCGCGCCGCGCTCGACCGCTTCGTGACCGGCCTGGTCTGGGTCGCCGTCGCGATCGCGTTCGTGCCGCTGGTCTCCCTGCTGTGGACCGTGCTGCGCGAGGGCCTGCCCGTGCTCGACACCAAGTTCCTCACCTGGTCGATGCGCAACATCATCGGCGAGAAGGGCGGGATCTACCACGCGATCATCGGCACCCTGCTCGTCACGGCGGGCGCGGCCGTGATCTCGGTGCCGGTCGGTCTGCTGACGGCGATCTACCTCGTGGAGTACGGCGGCGCCTCCCGGCTCGCCAACTGGATCCGCTTCCTGGTCGACGTGATGACCGGCATTCCCTCGATCGTGGCCGGCCTGTTCGCCTATGCGCTGTTCGTGCTGTTCGCCGGTCCCGGCGTGCACATGGGCCTCGGCGGATCGGTCGCCCTGTCGCTGCTGATGATCCCGATCGTGGTCCGCTCCGCCGAGGAGATGCTCAAGCTCGTCCCGGCCGATCTGCGCGAGGCGTCGTACGCCCTGGGCGTGCCGAAGTGGCGCACGATCGTCAAGGTCGTCCTGCCCACCGCCATGGCCGGCATCATCACCGGCATCACCCTGGCGATCGCCCGCGTCATCGGCGAGACCGCTCCCCTGCTGATCATCGCGGGGTCCACCGACTCCACGAACTTCAACATGTTCAAGGACCAGATGATGACCCTCCCGGTCTTCATCTACTACAGCTACACGCAGCCCGGGAACCACCCGGAGATCGCGCGGCCGATGGCCTGGGGCGCCGCCCTGGTGCTCATCCTCATCGTGCTCGCGCTGAACCTGCTCGCGCGTGTGCTCGGCAAGCTCCTGGCCCCCAAGAAGGGCCACTGACCCGCCGCCCAGCGGGCTCCCCGAAAGGAACACGATGGCCACCAGCATCGACATCTCCGACCTCGACATCTTCTACGGCGACTTCAAGGCCGTCGAAGGGGTCACGATGACCATCCCCGCCCGCTCCGTGACGGCCCTGATCGGGCCCTCCGGCTGCGGCAAGTCCACCTTCCTGCGGTCGCTGAACCGGATGCACGAGGTGATCCCCGGCGCCCACGTCGACGGCAAGGTGCTGATCCGCGGGCAGTCGCTGTACGACCCCGCGGTGGACCCGGTGGAGGTACGCCGCCTCATCGGCATGGTCTTCCAGCGGCCGAACCCGTTCCCGACGATGTCGATCTACGAGAACGTCCTCGCCGGCCTGCGGCTGAACAACACCAAGCTGAAGAAGTCGGACGCCGACGACGTCGTGGAGCGCTCGCTGACCCACGCCAACCTGTGGTCGGAGGTCAAGGACCGCCTCGGCAAGCCCGGCATGGGCCTCTCCGGCGGCCAGCAGCAGCGGCTGTGCATCGCGCGCGCGATCGCCGTCGAGCCGCAGGTGCTGCTGATGGACGAGCCCTGCTCGGCACTCGACCCGATCTCCACCTCCGCGATCGAGGACCTGATCCACCAGCTGAAGTCGGAGTACACGATCGTCATCGTGACCCACAACATGCAGCAGGCCGCCCGGGTCTCCGAGGACACCGCGTTCTTCAACATCGCCGGCGCCGGCAAGCCCGGCAAGCTCATCGAGATGAACCCGACCAAGAAGATCTTCAGCGTCCCCGACGAGCCCGCCACCGAGGCCTACATCTCTGGTCGGTTCGGGTAGGGGTCGGCACTTCCGGATAGTCCGCGACGATCGGCAGGTCCTGGCGCGGAAAAACCATGCGGAACGTCACGGACTATCCGGCTCCCGTCGCCCCCCTGTGGATGACGAGAGCGCGTCGACGGCAGCCGTAGCACGATCCTCGGGTGCCGCCCGACGACCCACTACCGACCCGAGCCGGGTTGGTCCGTCCGGTCCGCGTGGACCCCGACGGCCTGACCGGCCCGACGCGTGCCCAGGCCGCGGGATCGCGCTGGCGGCGTACGAGCCGGGGCCTGTACGTGCCCGCCGAGGTGGACGCCGACAACGTGGAGCAGCGCATCCTCGAGGCGTCTGCGGTGCTGCCCGACGTCGCGGGGGTCACCGGATGGGCGGGCCTGCGGTGGGCGGGCGCCGTCTGGTTCGACGGGCTGGCCGAGGGAGGGCGTACGACGCTCGACGTCGACCTGGCCTCGTGCTATCGGGACATCCGCAACCAGCCCGGGTTCCGGGTCTGCGAGGAGCAGATGCTGGCCGGCGACCTCCTCGAGCACGACGGCGTCCACATGACCGTGCCCGCGCGGTCGGCGTTGTTCGCGATGCGCCACGCCCCCTCCGTCCGGGCCGCGGTGAAGGTGCTCGACATGGCGGCGTACTCCGACCTCGTCTCCCTGGCTGAAGCGACGGAGTACGCCCTGAGGCTGCCGGCGTGGACCGGCATCCCGCAGGCGCGCGAGGCGCTCAAGCTCGCCGACGAGAACAGCTGGTCGCCCAAGGAGTGCGACCTGCGGATGATCTGGCGCATCGATGCCGGCCTCCCCCCGCCCCTCACCAACCGCCCGATCTTCGACCGCCACGGACGTCTGCTCGGCACCCCGGACCTGCTGGACCTGGAGTCGGGCACGACCGTCGAGTACGACGGCGGGCTCCACCTGGTGGGCGAGCAGCGCGCCGCCGACACGACCCGCGACGAGCTGTTTCGCGACCACGGGCTCGAGCCGCTCCGGATCGTGGGGCCGGACATGGCTGAGCGTTGGTTGGTCGCGCAGCGCATGCACGCCGCGCGCGCCAGGGCCCCCTGGGAGGCCGAGTCGCGCCGGGCGTGGACCCTCACACCGCCGCCTCGGTGGGTGGAGACGCACACCGTGGCGCAGCGACGTGCGCTCGACCCCGCCCAGCAGGAACGGTTCCTTCGTCACCGCCGCCGAGCGGCCTGACCTGATCCGCTCTCGGCCCCTCCTCCGCCCCTCCCGGATAGTCCGCGACGTTTCGCATGCCGATCGGGCCCATCGACCTGCGAAACGTCGCGGACTATCGGGCTCTGTCGCATCCCCCGCCCTTCGGCCTACCTTGACCTCAACGATCGCCACATCGGGAGGCACAGCATGGGGATCCTCAGCGACGTACGTGTCCGGCAGCCCGCCAAGGGAGATCTCGTCGGCAGACAGTTCACGGTGGCCGGCGTCGGGACCGGCTTCGAGGGCACGATCGGGATGCGGTTGCTCAACGGCGCCGGCAAGGTCATCGCGACCGGGTTCGCGCAGTCCACCGGCGGGATGGCCGCGATCGGGGAGTTCTCGACGACGATGAAGGTCGAGAAGCCACCGCGCGCGGGCACACGCATGACCCTCCAGGTCTTCGGTGACAACCCCGGACCGGGCCCCGGACCGGGCTCGGACGTGCGCTCGGTCGAGGTGGTGATGTACCCCGACCTCTTCGGCTGGCTGATCTACCGCGTCGAGGCCGGCGACACGCTGACCGGGATCGTGCGCAAGGTCCGCGACTACGGCAGGACGACCGTCGCCCAGGTCGTCGCGGCGAACGCGCAGATCGAGGACCCCGACCTGATCCAGGTGGGCTGGAAGCTGCGGATCCCGCTCAGCAGCTAGTACGCCGCAGCCGCTCGCTCGTCCCCCTGGATCGGATAGTCCGCGACGTTCCGCATGCCGATCGGCCGGTTGGACCTGCGAAACGTCGCGGACTATCCGGAAAGGGCGGTCAAAGGATCAGGGCAGCTGGAAGACGAACTTGCAGAGCCAGTAGGCCAGCGCGGCCATCGTGCCGGCGGCGGGGAAGGTGAGCACCCAGGCGACCACGATCGAGCGGGCCACGCCCCAGCGGACGGCGGAGAACCGCTTGGTGGAGCCGACGCCCATCACCGCGCTGGTGATCGTGTGCGTGGTCGAGATCGGCGCCTCGAAGACGTAGGCCGTCGTGTAGAGGACCCCCGCGGAGATCGACTCGGCGGCGAACCCCTGCGGTGGGTCGAGGTGGATGATCCGGCGACCGAGGGTGCGCATGATCCGCCAGCCGCCGGAGTAGGTGCCCAGCGAGATCGCGCTCGCGGCGGCGACGATCACCCACAGAGGCAGCGGGTCGCCGGAGGCGACGTACCCACCCGAGAGCAGCGCCAGGAAGATCACGCCCATCGTCTTCTGCGCGTCCTGCAGCCCGTGGCCCAGCGCCATCGCGGCGGCCGAGAGCGACTGCGCGAGCCGGAAGCCCGAGCCCACCTTGCTCGGCGACTTCTTGCGGAAGGTCCACATGATCGCCAGCATCATCGCGAAGCCGAGGCTGAAGGCCACCAGGGGCGAGAGCACCATCGGGATGACGACCTTGTCCAGCACCGTGGGCCAGTTGACGAAGACGCCGGCCGCGAGCGCCGAGCCGACCAGGCCGCCGATGAGCGCCTGCGAGGACGACGAGGGCAGCCCGAAGTACCACGTGATCAGGTTCCAGGCGATCGCCCCGAGCAAGCCGGCCAGCACGATCACCAGCCCGTGACTTCCCGTCCCCGGGTCGATCGTCTCACTCACCGTGCTGGCGACCTTCTGGCCGAGGAAGGCGCCGACGAAGTTCATCACCGCCGCCATCACCAGGGCCACCCGTGGGGTCAGCGCACGGGTCGAGACCGAGGTCGCGATCGCGTTCGCCGCGTCGTGGAACCCGTTGGTGTAGTCGAAGACGAGGGCAACCAGGACGACCGCACCGACGATGGCGAGCTCCACCGGTCAGGACTCCTTGGCGTGGATCTGCTCGATGATGTTCGCGACCTTCTCGAAGGCGTCGACCGCGTGCTCGAGCGAGTCCACGATGTCCTTGAGCTTCAGCACGTCGAGCGCCTCGTACTTGCCGCTGAACAGCTGGGCGAGGATCCGCCGGTAGCTCTTGTCGCCGGCGTTCTCGAGACGGTTGATCTCGATCCAGTACTCCTCGAGGTTCTTCATCGAGCGCAGCTGCGGCATGGCGTCGGCCGTGAGCTCCGCACACCGCTGGAGTACGTCGACCTGCTCGGCCAGCTCCGCGGGGAGGGAGCCGACCTCGTAGAGGACGGTCAGGTCGACCGCCTCCTCCATGAAGTCCATGACGTCGTCGAGTCCGGAGGCGAGCGCATAGATGTCCTCGCGGTCGAACGGCGTCACGAAGGTCGCGTTGACCCGCTTGGCGATCTCGTGGGTGGTCTCGTCGGCCTCGTGCTCGGCGTCGCGCATCCGGGCGGCGACCGACGGCCGGTCAGCGGTGTCGTCGAGCAGCTCCGCGAGGATTCGGGCACCTTCGACGAGGTGGGTCGCCGAGTTGGTCAGCAGCTCGTAGAAGACGTTGTCCACAGGCTTGAAGCGCAGGGGCACGGTGGGACTCCTGATCGGAGGAAAGAAACGTTGGACATGCTAGGGCGTCTGCCTCCCGACGGTGCAACTCGGGCGGGTGCGCCGCTCGTCACACCGAACTGGTCACGCCCAACTCGTCACACCGACAGGGCGCTCGCGCCTGGTGGGAGGAGGTCAGTCCCCCTCACGGGGCGGGGGGACGACGCCGAGGATGGCGTCGATCTCGGAGAGAGACATGTGCGTCTCGGACTGGTTGGCCGCCACGATCAGGTTGGCGGTGAGCTCCACCTCGTCGAGGAGCTCGTCGTCCTCCAAGCGCACGTCGAACGGGTCCACGCCTCCAGTCCCTCTCTACTCATCCCCCTGGATGCTTGCCTCCAGTGTTACCCGAGGCCCCAGAACGAGAAACCAGAACGCGCACAACGGCAAGGGGAATCTGCTACCCACAGGTAGCAAGAAGGGCCCCGACCGGACGGTCGGAGCCCCCTTGCTGGGTGACGTGTGTCAGAGAGGACGCACGTTCTCGGCCTGCGGGCCCTTGGGGCCCTGCGTGACGTCGAACTCGACCTTCTGGTTCTCGTCGAGGGACTTGTAGCCCTGCGACTGGATCGCGGAGTAGTGGACGAACACGTCGTCCCCACCGTTCTCCTGGGCGATGAAGCCGAAGCCCTTCTCGGCGTTGAACCACTTGACGGTGCCCTGAGCCATGCTGATCTTTCTCCTGTTACTGAGGCTGAGACCGCCACTTCAGCGGCCCCTGCAGAGTGCGGGTGATACGCCGTCCCGCCTCACAAGCCTTGTAGCAAAGAGAAGAAACGCCGTTGGATCACAAACTCCAACAAGCGTTGTTACCGCTGGAACTTGCACCCTGCACGGCCAGCGTACCAACCCTGCGCCCGTGTGTGCGCCAACCCCCGGCGCGTCCTCGTAGCACGTAGCCACGGGGCGGGTGGGCGGGGCGGTGTGTTCGGTCGGGTGCCGGGCGGCGTCCCGGTGCGCGGAACGGGTTGCGGCGGATCGTCGACGAGGCCCTCGGTCGTCGTAGAGTCGGCGCCGGACCAGTCTCGGAAGCCCTCGTGGTGGGGGCGTCGGAAGGAGGCGTCGTGGCCGGAGGAGTACGCCGCAGGCTCGCCGCCCTGCGCGACCGCCTCGACGCAGGCGAGGAGTCGCCCAACGGCTCCGGTGGCCAGCAGGACGAGGGCTGGGTCTACCACGAGCCCACCCCGGACGTGGGCGGCTTCGAGGGCTGGCTCTACCACTACGCCGACGGCACGATGGCCGCCGAGGACGGCACCGTCTACGAGTTCTCCGGCTCCGGCTCCCTGGTCGAGCCGGGCGCCGACGCGGACCGCGAGCCCGTCGAAACCACCCATGAGCCGAACGCCGCCCCGGACCCAGACCCCGAGCCGGACCCAGACCCCGAGCCGGCCGCCGAAGCGGCCCCGGTGGTTGAGCCTGTCGAAACCACCCATGAGCCGAACGCCGACCCGGACCCCGACCCCGAGCCGGAGGCAGAGCCAGACCTCGGCCCTGAGCCGGCCGCCGACCCCGACCCCGACCCGGAGCCGGAGCCGGAGCCGGAGTCCGAGCCCCAGCCCAAGGCGGACTCGAAGCCCGAACCGGACTCGAAGCCCAAGGCCGAATCGCAACCCGAGTCAAAGCCCGACCCCGAGCCCGAAGCCGCCGCCGAGGCGTCCCACGAGCCCGAGCCCGAGCCCGCCACCCCCTCCGTCCTGCGCGGCTGGGTGCTCGGCATCGTCTTCGTCCTGGCCGCGGTCGGGGCGGCGCTGACGACCCTGTTCGCGCTGGAGGACCCGTCGACGGGGAAGTTCGTGCTGCCCGTGGTCCTGGCGATCCTCGCCGCGGGCTCGCGCTGGCTGCTGCTGCGCTGGCCCGCAGCTGGCACGGCGACGTAGGACACCGCCCCCCGGAGACGCCCCGGGGACGATGACCCGGCCAGACCCGGGGACGACGACCCGGGCCGGCCCGGCCGTCAGTCGCGCGAGCGCCGCGCCCGGAAGTAGGCGGGCTCGCGCAGGCGGACGACCCAGGGGTACTGCTCCAGCCCGGGCAGCCGGTTGCGCACGGGGTCGAAGGAGATGTCGCGGTCCGGCGCCTCCTCGTCGGTCACCGTCAGCCGCGCGAACGGATGCCACTCGCCGGTCGCGCGCGACCAGGACAGCTCGTAGGTGTCCGGCGCGACGGCTCGGGCACCGATGACCACCGGGCCGTTCGGGGTGCGATAGGGCAGCAGCGTGGTGAGCGGCCGCGAGCCCGGGTTGCCGCCGAAGCTGAGCAGGAAGCGCCCGATCGAGCCCCAGCCGGTGGAGGCGAGCAGCAGGTCGCCGCCGGCGTCCGGAGTCAGCACGCGCAGCGCGAGGCCGTGGATGTCCGGGGCAGGGGCCGGCAGCCCGATCGCCCGGGAGAACCGGACGACCACCTCGTCATGCCCGGCCCGGTCCAGCCAGTCGACGCCGCTGGAGGACGCGCCGCCCCGGCGTACGAGCGTGCCGGTCACCACGGACCCGAGCGGGTGCAGCGGCTTGGCCGCCGGCCGCAGCGCCGCCAGCCCGCGGGTGGCGGCCGCCAGCGCGGTGCCGCCGGCCGACGCGGCCGCCCGGACGGCTCGGCCTGTGACCGAGGTCATGGGGTGATCTGCCATCCGTGCTCCTCCTTCGGCGTGTGCCCGTCCCGGTCGCGGGTAAGGCCACTGCGCCGGTTCCCGCAATCGCGGCGCTCGACACGCACGAGAGCCCGCGGTCGGGCCCGACGAGCCCGACCGGCCCGATCAAGCCCAGGCCCCCGACCCCGATCCCGAGAGCGAGCCCCTCATGTTCCTGTTCTTCAGCAACCGCCTCGGCTGCCTGGGTTCGTTGGCGCTCTCGCTCGCGGTCACGGCCGTGCTGCTGCTGGTGTTCCTCCGCTGAGTCCGAGCCGAGGTGGCTTCGACAAGCTCAACCACCGACGCACGGTGAGGACTGAGCCGAGGTGGCTTCGACAAGCTCAACCGCCGTCCGACCTCAGTCCGGGATGGCGGTGGGGGTGTGCGTCGGCCCCATCCTGGCGTCCCTGATCAGCCCGGAGACGAGCTGCTGACCCAGCTGGATGGTCTGGTCGAGGGTGGCCAGGCCCGACTCGACGTGGCCGGCCTCGATGGCCCACCTGGCCGCGGCCATCCCCTGGATCAGGCTGTCGTTGATCTCGACGGCCTGGCGGTGCCGCAGGGTCGCCATCTCGTGCTCGCGCCGCTGGTCGGCAGCCACGCGGAGCAGGTCCCAGGCCCGGCCGAGCAGCAGCCCCATCGCCAGCAGCGGCACGATCCGGGTGACCCACTCGAACACGTTGAAGTGCAGGCCGTTGGTCACCACCCAGACCACGATCAGCAGCACCCCGACGGCGCTGCCGATCGTGCCGCCGCGCATGCCGTAGGTCACGGCCACGAGGGCGATGGGCAGCACGTAGAGGGCGGTGATCACCTCCGAGGGGTCATCGACGGCCTGGCGGAGGATGAAGACGCCGAGGTACAGCGCGACCGCCGCGGCCAGAGCGACACGAGGCCGGCGGGCGAACCAGGGCTCCCTGATGGGTGCGGGCACCTGGGCCTGCCCGCCGTTGACGTTCACCCCGCAATTGTCACGGGACGACACGGGCCCCACAACGGACGAAGGTCCTATTTGTGCCCGGACACGCCCGGGCGTCCCGTTATGCGGACCAGCCGGCTCAGCGGACGAACAGCCGGTTGATCACGCCGTACGCGTCGGTGGTGGTGAGCTTGGCCCGCACGTGGCGATCGGCGCTCATCGCGGTCAGCGCGGTGGCCAGCATCTCCTTGCGCACGGCCTCGACGGCGGTGTACCAGCGGTCGAACGCACCGTTGAGCTCGCGCAGGTGGATGTAGATGCTGCCGTCCTCACCGGGGCCGGCCATGGTCACCTCGCAGTTGAACCAGCCTCCCTCCCCGGCGGGCTGGGCGGTCTCCTCGGCCCCCTGGTTCGTGGTCGTCATCTCGGTCTCCTTCGTCGTACGTCGTGCGGGTCGGTGTGGTCGCGAGGGCCCACGAGCCTCTGGGCTACCCGTCCGCCGGCTGCGGCACCGGCTCGGGCTCGTCGTCGTCGAGCAGCAGGGGCAGCCAGGCCGGCGGGGGCGCGGGTCCGGCGCCGGCGGTGCGCAGCGTCATCACCACGCCCGAGGACGAGATCCGCTCGATCTCCAGGCCCGAGGGCTTGCCGTTCCACCACGTGCTCGAGGGCGAGGTCTTCGCCCCGAACCTCGTGGCGCGCGGCGCGGCGTACAGGTCGTCGGGATCGCCGCTGTTCCACCCCGCCTCGAGGTCGTAGCGGCCGTCGGCCTGCTCCAGGGAGCACTCGTAGTGCCGGTTGCGGGTGCGCTGCTCGTCGTCGTTGCTGCCGAGCTCGTCGACGTGCCAGATCGCCAGGCCGTCGTCGGGCAACGACCGGTCGCGGCCCCGGCGCTGGCGGTTCTCGAGAATGAAGTACTCCGTGGCGTTCCTGCGGTGCAGCAGGAACTCGTTGCGGTCGGCCGGGAGCTCGTACCTGCGGCCGGGGGCGATCGTCGTGACCCGCTCCGCCCAGCCGGCCTGGCGCTTGAGGTAGGCGCACACCTGCGTCGGGTTGGTGTCCGACCCGCCGCCGCACATCAGGCAGAACTCGCCCACGCCGTTGGACTCGTAGCCGTAGTCGTAGAGGTCGGGGAAGTCGCAGATCATGTGGCCGTTCTCGTGGCAGAAGGTGCGCAGCGTGAGCTCGTCTCCGATGTCGGTGATCTGGTAGTCCCCGAAGGTCAACTTCTGGATCTTCACGTCGGCGCCGAGCACCGAGGAGTGCGGCCACAGCCCCTCGGACCAGTTGTTCACCGCGTTGCCGGCGTAGAACACGTTGAGCGCCTGGACGAACCCCCAGTCGTCGACCGTGAGCGCACCCACGTCGAACTTCTTCGCCTTCAGGTCCCGGAGCGCCTCGACGATGAGCTCCTGGGCGCGGGTGCCGTAGCTGATCTTCGGGTCGGTGTAGTAGGCGCGCTTGTGCTTGGCGGTGTAGTACGCCGCCACCAGGTTGGTGTAGCGCAGCCGACCGGCGGACACGTCGTGGAAGTAGTCGAAGACCGAGCCGTTGTTGCCGTGCGCGGCATAGCCGGGCTGGTTGCAGAACGCGGCCACGGCCTCGCGGGGCACCGTGGCCCGCACATCCGGGAAGTCGATGAGCAGGACCAGCCCGACGTAGTCGCCGACGATGCCCGCCGGTTCCGCCTCCTCGTCGGCCTCGTCGTCCTCCGGGCCCGCCGCGGGACCGGACTCGTCGCGGCTGCGGCGCAGCTGCCGCTCGCGCCGCTGCTGGCGGCGCTGCTGCCAGCGGGTGCGCCCGCCCAGCGCCTCGATGCCGCGGTCGGCGCTACGCTTCGCCGCGCCCGGCGTGACGCGCAGGTGCTTGGGCAGGGCGAGCTCCCGGGCGTCGCTGACCCCGACGCGCTCACCGGTGGACAGGTAGTCCTCGTTGTCGTCGGAGAGCCGCGCGTAGCAGAGGAAGCCGGTCTCCGGGTCTGCGACGACCGTGAACCCGTCGAGGGTCTCGAACACCGCGGCGAACTGGTTGCCCCACCCCCGGACCGGGACCTCGCTGCCGTCGGGGTTGTGGAAGGTGAACCGCTTCCCGTCGTAGGACACCGGCATGGCAGACCCCCCACCCTCGGGCGTCCCCTGGCGGCGTACGACGCCCTCTGCCCCTGAGTTTCCGCCCGGCACACCCGCAGCGACAAGAGTGGATCTCGCTGCATGATCGTGCACTGCACGGACCTGCGGGCCCGACGCGACCGAGGCCCCGAGGAAGCGGCTCGAGCCAGGACGACCCGTCGGCGAGTGTCAGGTCCGCGCCTCGGCGACCGGCTGCCCCTGCTCCGCCTCGTCCTCCTCGGCCGGCAGGTCGGCGAGGGCGCGCGCCACGGCGACGTCGGTGGAGCTGTGCGCGAGGATCGAGACCAGGACGACGACGGTCGTGAGCGCCAGGACCTCGTTGGCCAGATCCATGCCGCTGAAGGCCACGATGACGGCGTACGCCACGCTCGCGAAGCCCTTCGGCCCGAACCACGCCACCGCGAGCCGCTCCTTCCTGGCCAAGCGCGTGCCCAGGAGGGCCAGCAGCACCGGGAGCGGCCGGGCGACCACGATCACCAGCACCGCCAGCACGAGGCCGGCCCACCCCGCGTCGGTGAAGACGCCGACGTCGACCAGCGAGGCGAACGCCACGAGGGCCGCCCCCTTGACCATCTCCGCGACGAGCTCGCCGGTGTGCCGGAACGAGCCCGAGGTCTCCGGTGCGAGCGTGGCGATCGTCGCCCCGGCGACGAAGGCGGCGAGGAACTGGTTGGCATGGAGCACGTCGCAGACGGCGAACAGGAGCACCGCGATGGCCAACGGGCCGAGCGGTTGCAGCGCCGGCACGGATCCCACGCCGGGCAGCCTCAGCAGCAGCCAGACCGCCACCGGCAGCGCGAGGCCGAGGGCCACGCCCATCGCGACCTCGCCCAGCAGCACCCAGGGGTCGGTCGACCACCTCTCCGGGTCGCCGCCGGCCAGTCCGACCAGCAGGAGGACCGCGGGAAGCGCCAGGCCGTCGTTGAGGCCGCTCTCGACGTTGAGGAGGTTCCTGACCCTGCGCGGGACGTCCTCGCGTCCCACGAGCGCGGAGGCGAACACCGGGTCCGTGGGAGCCAGGACGGCACCGAGCACCAGGGCCGGCGCCCAGGGCAGCCCGGCGACCCAGTGCGCGAGGACGGCGACGATGCCGAAGGTGAGCGGCATGGCGACCAGCAGCGCCCGGGTCGGGGGACCCCACCGCTTGCGCACCAGGCGCCACGGCGCGTGCTGACCGTCGGTGAACAGGATCGCGAACAGCGCGACCTCGGCCGCCCGCTCGACCGCGTGGTCACCGACGTCGACCACGCCCAGGACCAGCGGCCCGGCGACCAGGCCGACCGCCAGGAACACCGCGGAGGTCGACAGCGGACTACGAGAGGCCAGCGCCGAGGTGAGCACCGCGAGCAGCAGCCCGATGCCGAAGGTGAACAGCAGCGCGGTCACGAGGGACGCTCCGCACACTCAGGTTCCGCCATGCCCCGCTCCTCCCTGACGCGACTCGATGACACTGCCACCACAACGGCCGCACCGGTACCCGGAAGCGGCAGCCGGCATGTGCGGTTCACCTCGCGAACCACTGCCGCGGAGGTGGCGACGAAGGTGCGGCACCATGTCGTGGCATGTGGGCGGAGATGTGGTTCCAGGGCTGGTCAGACATCGGACGCGTGCTCGTCGTGGGCACTGCGTCGTACGCCGTCCTCGTGGCGGTGCTGCGGTTGTCAGGCAAGCGAACCTTGGCGAAGCTGAATGCCTTCGACTTCGTGGTCACGGTGGCACTGGGATCGACGCTGGCCACGATCCTGCTGAACAGCTCGGTCTCCTGGGCGGAGGGCACGGTGGCGCTGCTGGTGCTGGCGCTGCTGCAGTTCCTCGTGGCGTTCACCAGCTCGAGGCTGCCCTCGACGCGCAAGGCGGTGACCGCGGAGCCGACGCTTCTCGTCCGGGACGGGTCCCTCCTGTCCGCCGCGATGCGGGAGCAGCGGATCGCAGCCGCCGAGGTGCGCCAGGCGCTTCGCAGCTCCGGCACGGCATCGCTCGACGATGTCGCCGCCGTCGTGCTCGAGACCGACGGCACGCTGAGCGTCGTCCCGCGCGATCGTTCCGGAGACCGGTGGGCCCTCGAGGACGTCCCGGAGGCGGATGCCGACCCGCGCGCGTGAGCTCTGCGGCAGTGCCGGTGACGTCCTGTGCCAAGATGCGCCGCATGGCCATCGACCCCCGCGGCAAGGACCTCAAGCGCTACCTCCAGGAGGACCCCGGCGGTCCGGTCGTGATGCTGAACCTGCTGCGGTTCGCCGAGGGCGGGCGCGAGCTCTACGCGCGCTACGCCGAGGCCCTGGAGACCACGTTCCTGCCGAGGTACGGCGCCGAGGTGCTGTACGCCGGGGACGGGTCCACCAGTCTCGTCGCCGAGACAGGCCAGGACTGGGACGCCGTGCTGCTCGTCCGCTACCCCTCGCGGTCGGCGTTCAGCGAGATGGTCGCCGACCCGGAGTACCAGCAGGTCACGGCCTTCCGCACCGACGCGCTCGAGGAGGCCGTGCTCCAGGCCACCGTGCCCTGGCCGGGCTCCGGCGCCTGACGGGTCAGGCCTTCCCGCCCAGCACCCGCTCGTACGCCGCCTCGAGGCGCGCCCGATCCAGCGACCGGTAGACCCTCACGCGTCCCTCCCCCTCGCGGGCCAGCCGTCCCGACCGCGGGTCGGCCAGCACCCAGGCTCCGGTCTCCGCCTCCCCCGGGTGGGCGACGACCAGCGCCGCGGCCGCGGAGAGGTCCCACCAGCGGGGGTAGTCGACGGCGGCGGCGACCCGGCCGACCACTGAGGCGCGCAGCGCCGCCGGAGTCCCGACCGGGACGGCGTCCTCGGGCACCAGGGTCACGGGCACGGGCGCCTCGAGCACGGCGGCGAACGACTCGGGGTCGGCGGCGGCGTTCCACTCCGCGACACCGTCGACGAGCGGACCGGCGACGGAACCGCCCATGGCGTGCACGCCGGCGAGCCGGGCGTAGGCGCCCGGGTGCGAAGCCGCGAGGTCGGCGACGCTGGTGAGCGGTCCCAGCGCGACCACGACCAGGCCGTGGGTGCTGCGGGCGAGCTCGCCGATCAGCTCGTCGGCGGCCTTGGGGACGCGGGTGCCAGCGACGGGCGGGATCCCGGTCCCGCGCTCGGCCGCCTGCCGCCACGCGGACGGGAACGGTCGTCCCTCGGGACCGGCGGAGTCCCGGCCGCACGCGACCGGCACCGCCGAGTGGCGGAGGGCGACGAACAGCCCGGTCACCACGTCCACCCCGGCCTCGCAGCCGACCAGCCCGGTGGCCGCGACCGTCACGGCACGCACGTCCACCGACGGGTGCCGCAGCAGGAAGGCCAGCGCCGCCAGGTCGTCCCCGCCGAGGTCGGTGTCGACCACCAGCGGGGTGGCGTCCGGGTCCGGCCGGGAGGCCGCCGGCACCATGACGGAAGCAGGCTCGCCGTCGTCGTCGTACGGCGCAGCGCAGCCGGGGAGCGCCACGAGGGCGGCGACCGCGAGGGCCCACCAGCGCCTCACGGCGTGACGGCCTGCTGCAGCAGCACCCCCAGCACGGCGAGCAGTACGCCGGCCACGGCCGCCGGACGGCGTACCCGGCCCGGCACCGCGACCGCCACGGCCAGGAGCGTGAGCGCGACGAGGTAGACGTCGTGCCAGCCCGCCAGCGCGGGCGAGACCACCAGGCGGGCCCAGTGGTCCTGGAACTCCCCGGGCGCGGACAGCAGCCAGGACGCGGGGAACGACGACGGGTCGGCGGAGGCCGGACCCACCTCGACCTGGACCGGCTGGACCTGCATCGGGGTGAGCCAGCGCAGGACGTCGCCGTTGAAGATCCAGTACGTCGCGCCGACGAGGAACCAGTAGACGAACAGCACCACGGAGGCGACGAGCCAGTGGCGCAGCAGGTGCACCGCGGCGGCACCGAGAGCGACGGCGAACGCGGCGAGCAGCACCGGCTGGAGGAGCTCGGGCCAGGTGTAGTGCGCGTGGGCCGTGCGGCCGGGCTCGTCGCCCAGACCGAGCCCGCCGGTGACCCGCAGCGTCACCGCGCCGACTGCGACCACGACCGCCACCAGCGCCACGAGCGAGAGCCCGCCGAGCAGCCTCGCCTCCGAGCGGGTGGCGGCGACCATCGGCGCCTCGTCGCAGACTGGGGTGTGCTCGCGGCCGAACGCGGCCGCGCTGGCCACCGAGATCCCCAGCAGCAGCGGGGTGAACGAGCTCACCAGCCCCGAGTAGCGGGCGCCCGACCAGGGCTCCTCGAACACCCCGACGCCGAACCAGACGCTGAGGAGCAGGCCGATCCAGGGTGCGGGGTGCAGCAGCATCCGGCGGGCCTCGAGGCGGGTCAGCGCCCGCAGCGCGGGCGTGCGCGAAGAGGTCACCCGGGGCTGGGCGACGGTGGCGACGGTCATCGGTTCCTCCTGGTCAGCACCGCGGTCACAGCGGTGGCGGTCACGAGCCACGGGTGGTGCTGCCAGGCGAACAGCACCTTCGTCAGCTCTCCTTCGGTGTCCCCGCCGGCCTGCGTGGCGGCGTACCAGAGCAGGGGCGCGGACGCCCCCGCCTCGACGGCCACCCGGTCCGGGGCCCACGCGGCGACCGCGAGGCCGGTGGCGGTCAGTGCCGTCACCGGTCCGAGCGGCCAGCCGAGGCTCGGCTCGAGCAGCTGCCCGGCGGCGAGGTAGGCGAGCCAGAGCGCCGACCCGGCGGTCAGCAGCATCGCCTGCCGGCGGGCGCGGCGTACGGCGGCCGAGGTGGGCACGGCCGCGAGCAACGCCTCGGCCGGGTCGCGGAGACCGGCCACGACCGCGGCGGCGAGCCCCGCCGCTGCGACGCCGAGAAGGCCCGGCAGCCAGCGGTCGGCGTACGCCGCGACGAGGATGACCGTCGCCAGGCACACGGCCACCCCGGCCAGCGGGGTCCACGGGATCGTCCGGGCGGTGGGGACCACCCAGGCCGCGGTCACGCGTGCTCCTGCCGGGCGAGCAGCAGGTAGCCGTCGTCGAGGGTGGCGTCGACGACCTGCGCGCCCGCGGGCGGGTCGCCGAGGTGGCGGAACGTCCCGGTCGCGGTGGCCCAGCTGCGGATCGCCAGCGGGTCCTGGCGGTCGTCCTCCCAGACCCGGCCGGCGGCGAGGGCGGCCAGGTCGGCGGGGGTGCCGCTGAACCGGACGCGGCCGGAGAACATCACGTAGACGGTCTGGCACAGCGCCGCCACCTCGGAGATGTTGTGCGTGGACATCAGCACGGTCGGGGACTGCGAGAGCAGCGAACGCAGTCGCAGCCGCTGGTCGGGGTCGAGGCCGTTGGCGGGCTCGTCGAGCACGAGCAGGTCGGGGCTGCCGACCATGGCGGCGGCCAGGGCGACGCGCTGCTTCATGCCCCCGGAGAGCGCCCGGATCTTCTTGTGCATCACGTCCTCGAGGCCCACCGACTCCAGCACCCGGCGGGTCTCGTCGCGCCGCCAGTCACGGTCGGTGTGCTCCTTGAGCACGGCGACGTAGTCGACGAGGTCGAACGGCGTGAAGCCCGGGTAGAGGCCGGGCGCCTGCGGGAGGTAGCCGAGCCGGCGGCGCAGCTCGACCCGCTCGCCGGGGTCGGCCGGGTCGAGGCCGAGCAGCCGCACGCTGCCGGCGTCGGGCGCGAGCACGGTGGCGAGCATCCGCAGCAGGGTGGTCTTGCCCGCCCCGTTGGGGCCGAGCAGGCCGACGACGCCGCGCGGCGCCGAGAGGGTGACGCCGTCGACCGCGCGGGTGCGGCCGAACTGCTTGGTCAGGTCGGTGGTCTCGATCGAGGTGGTCAGGGTGGTGCTCACGCGGTCCTCCGGTAGGCGATGGCGTCGCGGCGTACGACGGTGAGGGCGATGGCGGTGACGGCCAGGACGAGCGCGGCCGACTGGACCGCCGGGCCGGCGACCAGGTCGAGGACGGCCTCGTAGCGCAGGCTGCGCCGGGTGGTCGCGCCGACCAGCAGGGTGGCCGCCCAGGCGAGGCTGAGCCCGGCGGCGACCGGGAGCGGGTCGAGCCGTGTCGTGCCGGCCAGCATCACCAGCGCGGCGAGGGCGAGCCCGGGCAGGCACCAGGCGAACGCGAGGCGGGTGGGTACGTCGACCCACAGCTCGGCGAGGAACAGGCCGGTGAAGGCCAGCACCAGCGCGCCGAGCGAGACGACGACGGCCCGCATCGCGACCAGGCGGATCCCGGCGGTCGGGGTGGCCAGCGTGATCTCGCCCGCCGGGTCGGACCAGTCGCGGTAGGCCAGGGCGACCGCGGCGACCGGCGCCAGCGGCGCGACCACCAGCAGGGCCAGCGGCGCGGCGTCGCCGACCACGAAGGCGGCGAGCAGCGGGATGATCCCGACGAGCGCGACGGCCACCAGCGCTGCCCGCACCATCACCGGGGTGGCGACGGCCGACCGCGCCAGCCGGTGCCGACGGGTGAGCCGCTCCAGCAGCGTCGGAGAGGGATGGTCGATCGCGTCGGTCAGCCGCTCCCAGGCGGCGTCGCGATCGTCGGTGTCGATCCGGCCCAGCTGGTCGCGGCAGCGGGGGCAGGCCAGCAGGTGCGTCTCGATGGACGCGGCCGGCACCACGCCGACGCTGCCGGCGGCGTACTCCTCGAGGTCGGGGTCGGCGACGTGCCACTCGGGGCGGTGGGTGCTCACAGCAGGGCCTCCTTCAGCTCGAGCCGGGCCCGGCTCATGCGGCTCTTGACGGTGCCGCTCGGGATGCCGAGCAGCTCGGCGGTCTCGCGGGTGGACAGGCCGTCGAGGACGGTGGCCTGGACGACGGCGAGCAGCTCCGGGGAGAGCCGTTGCAGCGCCTGCCCGACGTCGCTGTGCTCGACGCTGAGGAGCACCGCCTCCTCCGCGGACGGGAGGTGCTCCGGGCGGTGCCGCACCAGGCGCTCGAAGACCGACTTGCGGGGACGGAGGCGGTGCAGCAGCGTGCGGATCGCGATCCCCCACAGCCACGCGGCCACCTCGCCGTTCCCGCGGTAGCTGCCCGGCTTCTGCCACACCGCCAGGAACGTGTCGTTGACGACCTCGCTGACGATCTCCGGGTCGCTGCAGCGGCGGCGCACCCGGGCCGCGAGCCAGGGCTGGTGCCGGTCGAACAGCTGGTGCAGGGCACCCCGGTCACCGGCCGCGATCTCGGCGACGAGCTCGCGGTCGGTGGGAGCACCCTGGTCGACAGTCACACTTCCCTGTTCCATCGAGTGGGCCGATCGGTTCACGACACATGATGGCGGGACCGCGCGGTGGCGTCCTGCGGATGCTCCGGGAGAGGCGGTGGCGCGGTCGCCGCCTACACTCACTCGGGTCCAGTCGGCTCCTCAGCGGACTGGCGTCCGGACGTCGTGGGGCTTGTTTCTCCTGCCCCGCGCGTCCCGGGCCTCTAGCTCAATTGGCAGAGCAGCGGACTTTTAATCCGCGGGTTGTGGGTTCGAGTCCCACGGGGCCCACCACGGGGCCCACCCATGCCGTGTGGCTTCCGCTGATGGGCGACCGTGGCGACTCAGAGTCCCGCGCCCGACTCGCTGCTCTTCTCCCGGCCGTGCAGCCGCGTCTGGCGAGTCGCTCGCGACATCGCGCCGCCGGCCTTCGTGTCGCCCAGGTGTCGCCGCCTGACGTCCATCCAGATGGCGACGGCGAAGACGGCGGCCAGCATGACGATGAGGGTGGTGAAGATCGGGGACATGACGTCCTCCCTCCGAGCGCGCCGTGCGGCGGGCTAGATCCATCGTGCGCCTGCCCGGGTGGGGTCACCAAGACAAAACAGGCGCCGACCTCGGAGGTCATCTCGCCGCTGCGACCAGGAGCCCCGCGGTCGTGGGCTCGCGTGCTCTAGGGCCAGTCCGCGACATGACGTCCCTGGGTGCTGACACACCGAAGGCGGTGCTCGGACCGCAGCCTGATCACCCTCACCTACAGCAAGATCTCCTAGGCGCGGCTCGGCGAGGGCGCGGTCGACCTTCGCGCTCGTCGTGCACCGAAAGCTGCCGTCGTACACCGGATGTTTCCGGTGATTGAGGAAGAATTCCCAGTACGTACTGGGAATTCTCCCACCCTCCTACCGCAGCTGCGAGGGCCGAACCGCCGCAGTCACGGCCGCCGTGTAGGCCTGGTAGCCGTCCGCGTTCGGGTGGAAGGCGCCGGGGTCGGTGGGGCCGAGGATCCACGGGTCGGGGGCGTTCACGCCGTGGTCGCGGAAGCGCTTGGTGACGTCGACGAACTGGAAGCCGTGCGCCGCGGCGGCGTCCGCGATCACGGAGTTGAGCAGGTCCGCGCCGTCGTTGAGGGACTGCTGCTCCGCGGGAGAGGCGCCGAGGTAGGCGCCGTACTCGGGAGAGAACAACCGCGGGTAACCGGTGACCACGACGTGCGCCCCCTGCGCCCGGTCGGCGATCTGGGCGTAGAGGCCGTCGAGGAGCCCCGGCAGCTGGGCGCTGATCCGCTGGGTGGTCGCCTCCATCGCTCCCGTGCAGGCGGCGTCGCTGGGGCCGAGGCAGGCGACGACGGCCGAGGACCAGCCGATGTCGTTGCCGCCGATGCTGATCGTGACCAGGTCGGTGTCCGCGTCGAGCGCGTCCAGCTGGCCGCCGGCGACCAGCGACGCCGTGGTGGCGCCGGCGCAGGCGACGAAGTCGTCGAGGTCGAGCCGCATCCGGCCGTCGACCTGGCGGGCGTAGGCGGCATCGGACCGGGCGCACCTGCCGCCGTCGTAGGGCGGGACGCCGTACCCGGAGCCGTAGGAGTCGCCCAGCGCGTCGTACACGAACGGCGCCCGGGGCGCCGCCGAGGCCGTGCCGACCCCGAGGGCCAGGGGGGCGAGGAGGGCGATGGCAGCGAGGGCGGACCGCACTGTCCGCGAGCCAGTGGTCATGTCGAGCAACCTAGCCCCCGGCATCCCCGGGGCGCCAGAGACCTTGGCAGGGCAGGGTCGTCGGGCGCCACCGGATGCCGGTGACCAGACCCCACATGCTCTGAGGGGGCGGCCACCCGTCCTGCGATCGTCTTCTATCGATCCTGCGCCGGAGGTAGCGTGGTCGCTCCTTCTCGGACCCGTGGCAGGTGAGGGCCGGTGCGCATCCGTAGGTCGACTCCGCCCCGGTACGCCGCTGCGTTGGCCGTGCTCGTCGGGCTGCTCGGCGCCGGCTTGGTCGCCTTCGCGGTCATCACCAGGTCGTCGCCACCGACGCCCCCGAGGACGCCACACGACTCCGAGGTGCGTGCCGCCGAGGTCGGGGGTCACCGTGCCGCCCACCCGGCCCACCGCGCTCATGCCGGTGTCGGAGACCGCATCCGAGGGCCGGTGCTGCCCGCGGCCAGGCCGCTGACCATCACCGTCCCGCGACTGCACATCGCTTCGGGCCTGGTTGCTCTCGGCCTCGACGACCAGGGAGCAATGCAGGTCCCCCAGGATCCGGGCACCGCGGGTTGGTACCGGCACGGCCCGACGCCAGGCGCCCTCGGGCCGGCCGTCATCGCCGGCCACGTGACCTGGAACCAGACGTCCGGCGTGTTCTTCCGCCTCGCCGAGCTCAGGCCGGGTGACGTCGTGCAGGTCGCCCGTGAGGACGACCGGGTGGCGGTCTTCCGCGTGACGGGGGTGCACCGTTACGGGAAGGTGCGGTTCCCGACCAAGGCCGTATTCGGCGGCACCGCCCATGCCGGGCTGCGACTGATCACGTGCGGCGGCCGTTACGAGAGCACCACCCACCGCTACCGCGACAACGTGATCGCCTTCGCCCGGCTCGTCGCCACGCACCGCACGCGGAGCGGGAGTCTCCCCTGATCAGAAGACCACCAGCTCGAGCACCGACGAGGTGGTGTCCCGCTGGGGGTCGACGATCCGAAGCATGTAGATCGCCGGACCACCCATCTCGACGTACGCCGTGAAGTCACCGGACGCCTTGGTCACCGCCGGCAGTGGGAGCGGCGTCCAGCCCCCAGGTTGCTGGATCTCCACCCGCAGGCTCGTCGGACCCCGCGCGCCGCCATAGTGACCGACGATCTGCACCGTCTCGAACGGCCTGCCGAAGTACGTCGACGACGCGGTCCGGATGGCGCTCCTCGCTGCCTCCGCAGTGGGTGTCGCCACCCCGATGGTCGGCGCGGCGGCCGGGCCCGACGCGGACCCGGTGCTCGCCGGGCCTCGAGCACGCGGCCCGGCACGGGCGTCGACGTCGTCGTCGGAGTGACGGAGCAGCAGCAACGGGGCCAGCACTGCCACTCCCAGCACGACGAGGACCAGGGGCGCTGCGAACCGCCACGACCTCATCAGGCGCCCGCTGCCCTCGACCTGATCCTCCACAGGGCCACGAACGAGCCCACGATCAGCAACCCACCAAGCCCCGCGATCGCGCGACCACCCGGGGCATGACCCGCGCCGCCTCCGGTCTCCACACCACCTCGAGGCTGCATGGAGGCCTTGGCGCCCATGACCACTCCGCAGCTGGAGGGGTCCGTGGCCTCCTCCGGCACGCCGGGGACGCCGAGGTTCTGGGCAAAGGTGGACACCCCTGCGCCCGCCATGTCGTAGCGGCCGTTGTCGTTCACGTCGATGCCGTGCGTGACCACGTGCGCGTCGGAGAGGTGCTTCAGCAGGCCGGGCGGCAGCTCGTCGGCCGTGAAGGTCCTCTCATAGTCGATGCGACCGTCAGAGTCGGCGACCGGCATCCGGTCGATCGCGAGGCCACTCTTCGGGGACGTGTCGCCCCTCGTGGTGAGGGCGAGGAAGACGTTGCCGTACTCCCCGGCCGCCTCCTCGTTGGTCAACAGACCGTCGCCGTCGGTGTCGGCGTCCATGGAAGGACACATGAAGTGCCCTCCGCCCGTCGCCCCGTGGATGTGCTGCGCGTGCGGCAGTCCCGGCACCTGGCCGCGGGAGTGGATCGCGACCTTCAGGCCACCGTCGGCCGTCGTGGTCAGGGTCGCGGTGCCGGTCACGCCGCTGTTGTTGGAGGCGTCCAGCTGCGCCGTGACCGTGGTGTCGGCCATGGCCGGCGCTACTTGGGCGAGCGTCACGCCGCCGAGCGTCACGAGGGCCAGGCAGCACGAGAACGCCACGTAGCGAGGAATGACCATCCGAACCAACACCTTGCGTCCGAGTTCGCCCTGGGGTCCTGCTCCTGTCTCGACAGGCCTGGGTGATCAACAAGCAACGTACTCACCGCGAGGCGACTCCACCGCAGGTGCGCATCGGATCGTGGACTGCGGGCTAGCCCACTGAGTCGGCACCTCGCTCACGGCAGGGCGAGCTGGACCATCACCCGGTCGTCACGGGCCCCGGGCCCGAGCTTCACCCGCCACCTCGACCCCTCGGGGTCACCGCACGGCACCAGCTCGGCGCCTGCAGCAGGCCCGGAACATGCAGCTGCCAGCACCCGCCCACCCTGCACGACCACCGTGCGCGGCACCCGGTCGTGGGCATAGCTGAGGCGGAGCGCGGTCAGCTCGGCCAGCACGCGCCGCGGAGAAGTGCTGCTCTTCACCACGACGCCGGTGAGGACGTAGGTGACGCGCACGAGTGAGGCGCCGTGGAGCGAGTAGCTCCGCATCCGCTTCCTGGCGACGTCGACAGCAGGACGAGCCCTTCGATCGCTTTCCACGCGGACCTCACGCGCCACCACCCCGGACCGGTCGGAGACCGCCGGCGGAACTGCAAGGGTGACCGTGGAGATCGGGTGCGTGCTGCGGATCCAGTGCTCGACCTGCACTTCGCCCGAGGCACTCACCCGACTCTGCACGTACTCCCCGTTCCTCGGGACCGCGTTCGGCGCAACGAGGCTCGGGGGGCCGGCGGTCTCGGGGGGGCGCGCCCCCGGCGAGCGGTGCGTCAGCACGGCCACGGCTCCGGCCACACCGACCAGGACCAGCAGCGCGACGGCGGCGGCGACCATCGCCGAGGGCCTCCGGTCACGCGCTGCGCCGGTCGCCAACCGTCGGACCCGCGTCCACCACTCCCGCTGCAGGGCAGGCAGGGCTGGCGACAGGGGTCCTGGGCCGGAGCCTGAGTCGGGTCCTGGGTCTGCGTGCGCTTCTGGTTCCTGGACGGGCTCGGGGTCCAGGACGGGCTCGGCCACGGGTTCCGGCTCCACCTCCTCTTCCGGCTCAGGACGTGGCCCCTGCTCAGGGAGGGTGGCGGGGTACTCGGTGCCGTCCTCGGCCACCACCACGCCATCCGCGTAGTGGTAGAGCCAGCCGGCGTAGCCGGCCCCGTCCGCGGGCTCGTGGAACACCCATCCCGGGTCGGGAAGCTCGACGACTTCCCCCTCCTCGGTCACCATCACGCCGTCGGCGTAGTGGTAGAGCCAGCCGGCGTGGCCGACGCCGTCCTCATCTGGTTCGTGGAACACCCACCCCGGGTCCGGGCACATCAGCCACTCCGCTCCACCACTACCGCGGCCGCGGACGCCGGCGGCAGCATCCGACAGAGGGCTGCCCCAGCGGGAGCGGCGGCGAGAGCGGGTGGTGCGGGATTCACAGTGGCGCCCCCATGAGCCAGTGCGGAGGCCCCTGCTCAGCCCGAGATGTCTCAGGGCAACACGCTGCCCCGACGCGGTCAAGGGTGCCCGCCCGGCTTGGGGCGAATGGAGGGAACTGTCGGCAGCCACCGGGGCGCCAGAGACCTTGGCGGGCAGGTGTAGGACGGGGGCATGCCTGACGACAGCCGCCCGCGGCCGTCGGCGCGGCACCGCCCGGTCCGTACGGCGAGCGCGGCCGCGGTGGTCGCCTGTGTGCTGGCGTCGTGCGCAGGACAGGGGGCGGACCGACCCGACTCCGCGCAGGACCGGATCTCGAAGGAGTCCCCCCGCCCCACCGAGACGCAGAGGCCCGACCGCGACCCTCCGGCTCCGGCGGCTACGACGCCCACGCGCGAGGGCGACCTTCGCCTGCCCGAGACCCCGAGCACCCGCCTCGGGGCGGCCGCGTTCGCCCGACAGCTCCAGCGCGCGTCGGCCGCCGTGCGCGATCGCCGTACGCCGGCCGACCGGGCCAGCCAGGCGGGCGAGTTCCACCAGCTGGCGGTCCGCACGCTCGCCACCGCGCCCGAGGGCTTCCGCCGACGCGTGCTCGCCGCGCTCGGCCCGCGGACTGCGCGCGCCACGCGCCACGACGTCCGTGCCGCGCGTGCCCTGGACGCGATGGGCGGTCCGGCGCCGCGACTCCCCCGGTGGCGCATCGTCGCTCCGCCGGCGCCGGACAAGCTGCTCCGCTACTACCGCGAGGCCCAGCGGCGCACGGGCGTGCCGTGGACCTACCTCGCCGCGATCCACCTCGTGGAGACCCGGATGGGCCGCATCCGCGGCACCAGCACGGCCGGCGCCCGCGGCCCGATGCAGTTCCTGCCCGCGACGTGGGAGCTGTACGGCGCCGGCGGCGACATCGACGACCCGCGCGACGCGATCGCCGCGGCGGCACGGCTGCTGAAGCGTCACGGCGCCCCGCGGGACATGGCCGGCGCGCTGTGGCACTACAACCAGTCGGGCAACTACGTCCGGGCCGTCACCGAGTACGCCCGGACGATGGCGCGGTCGAGTGCGGCGTACTTCGGCTACTGGCACTGGCGGGTGCTCTACCAGCACCGGCGGGGCACGTTCGTGCTGCCGGAGGGCTACCCGAGGGCACGGGCGGAGCTGGTCGACCGGCACGGTCGGTGACGGGCACGAGCCGAGCCGGCCCGGCAAGTTGTCCAGCAGGGTTTCCGGGCACGACGGCGGGGGTAGTGACTGCGGCAGGGATCCGACCGGACCCATGGGAGGAAGCACAATGTCTGACGCAGGATTCTCACCCGAGGAGCTCGCCGCCGAAGGGGCCGTGGCCCTGCCGGACAAGGAGGCGTTCTCGGTCCTCGACCTCGCCGCCGACATCGACCTCGCGATCGACGCCGCGGCCCCGATCGACCTGGCCGTCGCCGCCAACGCCAACGTCGCGGCACCCATCGACGCCGCAGCCAGCGCCAACGTCCTCTCCGACGGCTCGTCGGCGCAGTCGCTCACCGACCAGGGCGTGATGATCAACCAGGATCTCAACGCGGACGCCACGGCCAACGCGATGCAGGACGCCACCCTGGACCAGAGCAACGACACCATCGACGACGTCCCGGCCACGGAACCGGCCGGCGACAGCGGCGGCACCACCGGCGGCAGTGGCGACGGGCTCGGCGGTGTGGTCGGCGACGTGACCGACACGGTCGGCGGCGTCGTGGGCGACGTGACCGACACCGTCGACGACGGCGTGGTCGGCGACGTGGTCGACACGGTGGGCGACACCGCGGGTGGCCTCACCGGCGGCCTGACCGACACCGTGACCGACACGACCGGGACCGTCGAGGACACCACCGGCACCGTCGGCGAGACCACCGGCACCGTGGGCGACACTCGGCGGCCGGCACCGTCGGCACGGTCGGCGACACGGTCGGCGACACGACCGGCACCGTGGGCGACACCGTGGGCACGGTCGGCGACACCGCGGGCGACACCACCGGCACCGTGGGCGACACCGTGGGCGGGACGACCGGCACCGTCGGCGACACCGTCGGCGGCGCGACCTCGGGCCTGAACCTCGACGACGGCAACCTGCTCAACGTCGACGTCAACGTCGACCTCGACAGCGACATCGCGGCACCGGTCGGCGGCGCGGTGGCGGCCAACGCCAACGTGGCGGCTCCGATCGATGCCTCGGTCGCGGCCAACATCGGCTCGCAGGACTCCGAGGCGATCGCGGTGTCGCAGCAGGACGCGATCATCGACCAGTCCATCGAGGGCTCTGCGGAGGCCACGGCCGACCAGCAGGCCGACGTCACCCAGTAACAGGGAGCAGACGTGACGATCGTCGACGCTGCGGCGCCGGCGCGGGCCGAGGGGCTCCAGCTCATCGGCGAGATGAAGGGGTCGGGCTACCGCACGCCTCCAGCCCTCGTACGCCGCGCGGACGGGCAGACCGTCCAGCTCACCCCGCTGCTGTACGCCGTGCTGGAGGAGGTCCGCGACGGCCGCTCGACCGAGGAGGTCGCGGACCGGGTCAGCCACCGGCTCGGGCGGACGCTCACCGCCGACAACGTGACGACCTTGGTCGACGGGCAGCTCCGACCCCTCGGGCTGCTCAAGAGGCCGGACGGGAGCGAGCCCGAGCTCAAGCGCAGCAACCCGCTGCTCGGGCTGAAGATGAAGTTCGCCATCACCGACGACCGGCTGACCCGCCGACTGACGGCACCCTTCGCGGTGCTGTTCAACCCCCTCCTCGCCGTCGCGGTGACCGCCGGCTTCGGGGCGGTCGCGTGGTGGGTCCTGCTGCACAAGGGGTTGGCCTCTGCGACGTACGAGGCGTTCCAGCACCCCGGACTGCTGCTGCTGATCGTCGCGGTGATGCTGCTCTCCGCGGGCTTCCACGAGTTCGGCCACGCCGCGGCGGCTCGCCGTGGCGGCGCCAGGCCGGGGACGATGGGCGCGGGCGTCTACCTCGTCTGGCCGGCGTTCTACACCGACGTCACCGACAGCTACCGGCTCGGCAGGTTCGCGCGGATCCGGACCGACCTCGGCGGGCTCTACTTCGACGCCATGGTGGCGCTGGGGATCTTCGGCGTCTGGGGAGCCACCCGCTGGGACGGGTGGCTGCTCGTCGTCGCCGCCCAGGTGCTCGGCATGGTGCGCCAGCTCGCTCCCCTGGTGCGCTTCGACGGCTACCACATCCTGTGCGACGTCACCGGGGTCCCGGACCTCTTCCAGCGGATCAAGCCCGTCCTGCTCAGCTTCCTGCCGAGGTACTGGCGCACGCCGGAGGTCGCCGCCCTCAAGCGCTGGGTACGGGTGGTGGTGACGCTCTGGGTGCTCACCGTCGTGCCGATGCTCGCGTTCGCCCTCGTCGCCATGCTCCTCGCACTGCCCCGGATCGCGGGCACGGCGTGGGCCCGGGTGCGTGAGCACGCGACGTACCTCGCCGAGGCCTGGAGCGGCGGAGACGTGCTCGACGTGGGTGCGCGCTTCGTGGCGATCCTCGCCACGGCCCTGCCCGTGGTGGCGATCTCCTTGATGCTCGGTCGGCTGGCGTACGGCGTGGGCAGGCGCACCTGGACCCGCACCCGCGGCAAGCCGGTCAAGCGGGGCGTCGCCGTCGTCGTGGCGCTCGCCATCCTCGGCGGGCTGACCGCCATCTGGTGGCCACAGCCCGACCGCTACCGCCCGATCCAGCCCTGGGAGCGCGGCACGCTGACCGACGTCGTACCCGTCGCCCGCGTCGCACCGTCGCTGATGCGGGTCGGCTACCAGGGGCGGGCGAGCCTCGCCTGGCCCTCGGCGACGGCGCTGCCGACCCGGGAGCGCCCGCAGCTGTCGCTCGTGCTCGTCCCGCGGACCGACGGCGCCTCGTCCGGCGCGCTGACCGAGGGCACGCAGGGCACGGTCTCGGGTGCGGACGGCGACCAGACCTGGGTGTTCCCGTTCAACCGCCCCCTGGAGCCCGGTGAGGGCGACAACCAGGCGATGGCGGTCAACTACGCCGACGGCGGCACCCGCTACGACGTGGCCTTCGCGATGGTGTGGGTCGAGGACGGCGACGACGCCCTGAACCGCAACGAGGCCTACGCACTGGCCTCCTGCCGCGACTGCACCACCGTCGCGGTCGCCTTCCAGGTGGTCGTCGTGGTGGGTCAGTCGGACGTCATCATCCCGAAGAACGTGTCCGCCGCGGTCAACTACAACTGCCTGTCCTGCGTGACCGTGGCGCTCGCCCAGCAGCTCCTCGTCACGGTCGACCGCATGCCCGGACCCGAGGCGATGCGCCGGATCCAGGACCTGTGGGCGGAGCTCGCCCGTCTCCAGACTCGGATCACAGAGCTCTCCTTCGCCGAGATCGAGCAGGCGCTGGACGACTTCGAGGTGCAGGTGCTCGCCGCCCTGAGCGAGGACGGCGCGCTGTCGATCCCGACCAAGCCGTCGCCGACGGCCACACCGAGCGGGTCGCCCACCGCCGACGCGGACGCCACCCCCACGGGCACCCCCACTCCCACGGCCGGCACCAGCGCTGGGTCGGAGCAGTCCGGCGGCGCCGAGGACACGGGGGACTCCTCCACCGAGGAGAACGCCCGGAACGGGGGTGGCACGGACTCCGGCACCGACGACGCGAGCCCCACGCCCGACGCCGAGCCGAGCCAGGACGCCGGCGCGCCCGCGCCGTCGGGTGCCGGCCCGACGCCTACGCCCTCTCCCTGAGGGCACGGAGACCCACTCCGCACCGGTCCGCGACCGGCCGGGCGGGCTTCCCGGATCTGCGGACCCCCGCCGCCTCGAACCGCTATCGTTCCTCGAAATCGGGCGATTCGGACACCTTCTCGGTGCGGGCTCTCCGACGTGCCACTGGCGCACCGGGGCGATTCGCGCCTTTGGTGCGGTTCGTCCGGTCAGCTGTTCTAGACAGTTCGTCTCAGATGGGGAAGATCTTGGCTCAGCTGCGTGCCCGAGGCGCCCTCACGGGTGCACACTCTGGCGACCAGCGCCAGGGGGACCCATGGACGACGCACACCGGGAGCATCTGCGCTCACAGGCGCGCACCCGCCGGCCCGGTCGCGGCACGTTCGCGACGCCACGGTGGCTCGAGCACTCGTTCGTGCTGCCTCCCACGGGAGCCGAGGTGACCGCGATGCCGCACCAGCACGTTCCGGACCACGACCCGTCCCGCGAGGCGGCCGCGGGCGACGCCCTGACGACGGACCGCGCACCGTGCCACACGACGGGCCCCGGCGTACGCCCGCCCCGCGACGACGTCGACTTCGCCCGCCTGGTCCGCCGCGCCGAGGTGACCCGCGCCGCGCACCGGACGGCCTCGGTCGCCGCCGGGTTGAGCGGGCTGGCGCTGATCGGCTACCTGCTGCGGCCCACGTTCCTGGTGCTCGTCGTACTGGTCGCGGTGGCCCTGGTGGCGGCCGGCGCGTTCGCGGTGCGGATGCGCCTCGACACCGCCCCCATCCCGCGCGTGGAGCGCTGACCCCGGGCCGTCTGCTTGCCCTCTGCAACCTGTCCTAGGGTGCGACGCATGACTCCACCCGTGGACTACACCTTCGTCGACCTCTCGCCCGAGGAGCTCGAGCAGGAGCGACGCGTCCACGGTGGCCTGGCATCCAGCGTCCGCGAGCTCGCCGACGCGTCCCTGCGTACGACGGTCCCGGCCGACGTGCTCACCGAGGTGCAGGCGCAGATCGAGCAGCTCACCGCACGCCTGCGCGCCGAGCAGGTCGAGGGCTCCTTCGGGGTCAGCCTGAACAAGGACGGCACCGTCCGGGGCTACGGCAACGCGGTCGTCGGGCTGCGCAACCCGATCGCGCCGCCGCTGCAGATGGAGCGCTCCGACGAGGGGCGGGCGTGGGCGTCGTTCCACCTCGGCGCGGTCTACGAGGGACCGCCCGGGATGGTCCACGGCGGCGTCGCCGCGCTGGTGCTCGACCAGGTCCTCGGCGAGGCCGCGGCCGCCGGCGGCAGCCCGGGGATGACCGGCACGCTCAGCCTGCGCTACCTGCAGAACACCCCGCTCGGGGACTGCTCCGCGGAGGGGTGGATCGACCGGGTGGAGGGCGTGAAGACCTTCGCGACGGCCGAGCTGCGCCGCGCCGACGGAGAGGCCACGGTCCGCGCCGAGGGCGTGTTCATCCTGCCGCGCTGGGCCCGCGAGGCGCTCGAGGAGCACCAGGGCAAGCCGCCCCGGTTCGAGTGACGCCGGGGCGAGCAGCACGGCTCGTCGTACCACCAGCACCGGCTTCCCGGGCAAACGTGCGCTTCCCCTGCTCTGCAAAGCGGAGGAAGCGACTGCTTCCCGGGTGAACCCGGGAAGCAGCGAACCCTCAGGCGGTCCGGTCGGAGACCCGCCCACGCGCCCCGCTGTCGGTGAGCATCGCCTCCTTGGCGGCGGTCGCCTCCAGCTCGGCGCGGCGGTCCTCGCCGCGGTCGCGGGGCGGACTGACCAGCTCGGTGGCGCCGCCGGGGATCCGCTTCAGCGCGGCGCGGGCGAAGATCTGCTGCTCGGTGTGGGTGCGCTGGGAGCGCTCGTTGCTGAAGAACGTCACCACCCAGTGCAGGAACGCCGCCACCTGGTTCTTGAACCCGGTCAGGTAGATCAGGTGCACGCCGAGCCACATCAGCCAGGCGATGAAGCCGCTGAGCCGCAGCTTGCCGATCATCGCCACCGCGTTCCAGCGCGAGATCGTCGCCATGCTGCCCTTGTCGAAGTAGCGGAACGGCTCCTGCGGGGCCTTGCCGTTCAGGCGGCCCTTGATCTCGCGGGCGGCGTACTTCGCCCCCTGGATCGCCACCTGGGCGACCCCCGGCAGGTTGTTCAGCGAGATCATGTCGCCGACGACGAACACCTCGGGGTGCCCGGGCAGGGTGAGGTCCGGGTTGACGCCGATGCGGCCGGCGCGGTCCAGGGAGGCCCCGGACTGCTCGGCCAGCGTCTTGCTCAGCGGGCTGGCCTGCACGCCCGCGGCCCAGATCTTCGTGACCGCCTCGATGCGCCGCTCGCTGCCGTCCTTGTCCTGCACGACGAGACCCCGCTCGTCGACGTCGGTGACCATCGCGCCGAGCTGGACCTCGACCCCGAGGTCGCCCAGCGCGTCCTTGGTCTTCTCGCCGAGCTTGGCGCCGAACGGCGGCAGCACCTGGGAGGCGGCGTCGATGAGAATCACCCGTGCCTCGTGGGTGTTGATGTGCCGGAAGTCCTTGTGCAGCGTGTGCCGCGCGAGCTCGGCGATCTGGCCGGCCATCTCCACGCCCGTCGGCCCGGCGCCGACCACCACGAAGGTGAGCAGGTGGTCGACCTCCTCGCCCTTGGCGGCCATCAGCTCGGCGAGCTCGAAGGCGCCGAAGATGCGGCCGCGCAGCTCGAGGGCGTCGTCGATGCTCTTCATGCCCGGCGCGAACTCGGCGAACTGGTCGTTGCCGAAGTAGGACTGCCCGGCGCCCGCGGCCACGATCAGGGAGTCGTACGGCGTCACGGTCTCGCGCCCGAGGACGTGGTGGGTGACCGTGCGCGCCTCGAGGTCGATGTCCTGCACGTCGCCGAGCAGCACCTCGGCGTTGCGCTGGCGGGCGAGCACCTCGCGGGTCGGCGGAGCGACCTCGCCCTCGGAGAGGATCCCGGTCGCCACCTGGTAGAGCAGCGGCTGGAAGAGGTGGTGGGTCGTCTTCGCGACCATCGTCACGTCGACGTCGGCGCGACGCAGGGCCTTGGTGCCGAAGAGTCCGCCGAAGCCGGAACCGATCACCACGACCTGGTGCCGGCGGTTCGCTGATTCGTTGTTCACATCGGACATAACAAGCAGTGTGCCCACCGCAGTCCCCTCGTGTCCCGCCCGGGGGCGTCGATTCGGTCACAACGGGAAGGATGGGGACGTGACGCACTACGACCTCGCCGTGATCGGGACCGGCTCGGGCAACTCCATCGTCGACGAGCGCTTCGCCCACTGGCGGGTGGCCATCCTCGAGGACGACGTCTTCGGCGGCACCTGCCTCAACGTCGGCTGCATCCCCACCAAGATGTTCGTGCACCCCGCCGACCTGGCGCGCGGCGTCCGGGGGGCCGGCCGGTTCGGCCTCGACGCGTCGTACGACGGGGCCCGCTGGCGCGAGATCCGCGACCGGATCTTCGGCCGGATCGACTCGATCGCGGTGGACGGGCAGCGCTACCGCGAGACCTCGCCCAACGTCGACGTCCACCTCGGCCACGCCACCTTCGTCGACGACCACACCCTCCTCACCGGGTCCGGGGAGCGCATCACCGCCGACCAGGTCGTGATCGCGGCCGGGAGCAGGGTCAGCGTCCCCGACATCCCCGGCCTCGACGAGGTGGACTTCCACACCAGCGACACCGTGATGCGGTTGCCGGAGCTGCCGCGGCGGATGACGATCGTGGGCGGGGGCTACGTCGCCGCCGAGTTCGCCCACCTGTTCTCCGCGCTCGGCACCGAGGTCACCCAGGTGCAGCGCAGCGACGTGCTGCTGCGCGGCCTCGACGAGCAGGTGTCACGCACCTTCAGCCAGCTTGCGGCGCGGCAGTGGCGACTCCTGCTGCGGACAACCCCGACCAAGGTCGTACGCCGCAACGGCGGCCTCGCGGTCGCCCTCTCCGACGGCACCGAGCACGAGACCGACGTGCTGCTGGTCGCCACCGGCCGGGTCCCGAACGGCGACCGGCTCGGCCTGGAGAACACCGGCATCGCCCACGACGAGGGGCAGGTGCGCGTCGACGAGCACCAGCGCACCACCGTCGAGGGGGTCTGGGCGCTCGGCGACATCAGCAGCGACCACCGGCTCAAGCACGTGGCCAACCTCGAGGCCCGCACGGTGCAGCACAACCTGCTGCACCCCGGACACCCCGTGGCCAGCGACCACCGGTTCGTGCCCGCGGCCGTGTTCACCTCGCCCCAGATCGCCGGGGTCGGGCTGACCACGCAGGCGGCGCGCGAGCAGGGGATCGAGCACGTCACCGCGACCTACGACTACGCCGACGTCGCCTACGGGTGGGCCCTGGAGAGCACGCCCGGTGAGCACTACGTGAAGCTCCTCGCCACTCCGGACGGGCGCCGGCTGCTCGGCGCGCACCTCATCGGACCCGACGCCTGCGTGCTGCTCCAGCCGCTCGTGCAGGCGATGAGCCTGGGCAATTCGCCGGCCGAGATGGCCCGGGGCCAGTACTGGCCGCACCCCTCGCTCGCCGAGGTCGTCGAGAACGCCTTGTTGAAATTGGTCACAAGGTGAGTGCTATGCGAGACCGTTTCGCCTAACCTCGTGTCGAAGCGGGGGTTGGCCCGGCCACCCCTCGTTGCCCTGTCCGTGCGGAGGAGCGAGGGAAGGTGCCACTCACCAAGCGCTCACTCGTCCTCCCCGCGAGCCCCCCCTCCGTGAAGCTCGCGCGCTCCTGGGTGTCCAAGGTGCTCGAGGAGATCGGCCGCGACGACCTCGTCGAGTCCGCCGAGCTCGGCGTCTCCGAGCTGGTGACCAACGCCCTCATCCACTCCCAGCCGCCGCTGTCGGTGCGGGTCCGCGGCACCGTCGACCACCCCCGCATCGAGGTGGTGGACTCCTCCCCCGTGCCGCCGCACCGCCCCGACGTGGCGCCGGAGTTCGAGGACGTCGACGACTTCAACGTCACCACCTTCGGCCGCGGGCTGGACCTCGTGGCGATGATGTCGGCCCGCTGGGGCTCCGACCTCGCCCACGACGGACGCAGCAAGTCGGTGTGGTTCGAGCCGGTCGACCCGGCCTCCGGCACCGTCGAGGCCCACGTCGACGGCGAGATCTTCGACTTCGACCCCGAGGACGGCGACAGCCCGGCCGTCGCCGGCGGGCCCCTCATCGACGTGCGGCTGCTCGACCTGCCCGCCCGCCTGTTCGGCGAGCTGCGCCGCTACCACTTCGAGGTACGCCGCGAGCTGCGCCTGCTCGCGATGACCGCGCCCCAGGACTACCCGCTCGCCACCCGCATCACCGAGGTGTTCCTGCAGGCCGACCGCGAGCGGCGCGCGGCCACGGGGGTCAGCCGGCTCGACGAGGCCATCGCCCGCGGGCTCGAGAGGGTCGACCTGCAGTACGCCGTCCCGGACACCGCACCGGTCACGATGGGCCGGATCCGCGACCTCCTCGACGAGGTCTACCACGTGTTCTCCCGCGAGCACCTGCTCGCGTTGCGCCCGCCGGAGGTCCTGGTGGATCTGCAGACGTGGTACTTCACGGAGTTCGAGCGCCAGGCCGCCGGCGAGCCGCCGCAGCGATGGACGGGCGCGACCGCGGTGCCGCCCCAGTGACCGCGCACCACCTGTCCTAGTCTGACCGGGTTCGGTGCCGGCGCGGCACCCACGACGCCTCGAGCAGGCCCGAGTGAGAAGGACCCGTGATGGCTCAGCGACGGCCAGTGGCCGCCACCAGCTTCCTGCTCCGCAACGCCCGGCTCGTCCCGGTGCGCTCGAGCAACCCCTGGGTGCTGCCCGACCCGCCGGTGCTCGTCCCGATCGACGTGCTCGTCATCGACGGCCGGGTCGTGGAGGTCGGCGAGAAGCTGCCCCGCCCGCGCGGCGCCAACGAGCACGACGCCGAGGGGCGTTGGCTCATCCCGGGCCTGTGGGACCAGCACGTGCACCTCGGGCAGTGGACCCAGGTCTCCCAGCGTCTCGACCTGACCGGCGCCACCTCGGCGGAGGAGGTGCTGGATCGGCTGACCGCGAGGATGGCCACCGGCCCCGACGGCGCCGTGGTCGGCTGGGGACACCGTTCGGCCGCCTGGGGCCGCCAGCCCACCGTGCGCGAGCTCGACGCGGTCACCGGCAGCCGACCCGTGGTGCTGATCAGCGGCGACGGTCACAACGCCTGGCTCAACACCGCTGCGCTGGAGGGTCTCCGGCTGCCGCCCCACGAGGGCCCGGTCGAGGAGACGCTGTGGTTCGCGGCGTACTCCCGGCTGAGCACGCTGACCGGTGACGACGGCACCTCGCCCGAGGCCTACCTGCAGACGTTGCGCGACGCCGCGGCCAAGGGCGTCGCGGGGCTCGTCGACCTCGAGTTCGACCAGAGCCTGGCGGCCTGGCCCGAGCGCGAGGCGGTCGGCGTGGAGCTGCTGCGGGTCAAGGTGGGCGCCTACATCGACACGCTGACCGAGTTCACGGCCGCCGGGCTGCGCACCGGCGACCCGCTGCCGGGCTGTGGCCCGCTGGTGACGATGGGGCCGCTGAAGATCATCTCCGACGGGTCGCTGAACACCCGGACCGCGTGGTGCTGCGAGCCGTACGCCGTCGGCGGCGGCACCGGCGCCGCGAACCTGTCCGGCCTCAACCTGCGCAGCCTGCTGGCCCACGCCCACGACCAGGGACTCGAGGCCGCCGTGCACGCGATCGGCGACGCGGCCGTGCGCGAGGCCCTCGGCGCCTTCGAGGACACCGGGGTGAGCGGCTCCATCGAGCACGCGCAGATGATCAACCGCGAGGACAGCCGCACGATGGCCCGGCTCGGCGTACGCGCCAGCGTGCAGCCGGCGCACCTCATCGACGACCGCGCCGTCACCGAGCTGTTCTGGCCCGACCGCACCGACCGGTGCTTCGCGCTGCGGTGGCTGCACGCCGACGGCGTCGAGGTCGTGCTCGGCAGCGACGCCCCGGTCGCGCCGCTGGACCCGTGGGGCTCGATGGCCGCCGCCGTGCACCGGGGACCCGTCGACGGCGAGCCCTGGCACCCCGAGCAGGCGCTCACCGTCCACGAGGCGCTCGCGGCCAGCACCAACGGGTTCGGCACCGTCGCGCCCGGCCACCCCGCCGACCTCGCCCTGCTCGACGACGACCCGCTGCCCACCGGCTCCGCGGTGGAGCAGGCCGCCGCCCTGCGCGCCGTACGCGTCGCCGCCACCTGGGTCAACGGCCGCCAGGCCCACTACACCCTCTGACCCCCGAGCCGGATAGTCCGCGACGTTTCGCAGGTGAATTCGCCCGGTCGGACCTGCCGAACGTCGCGGACTATCCGCTGGAAGGGGTCGTGGGGAGGCCCAGGGCGATGGTGAGCTCGAGGATGGTGCGGGGGTCCTCGAGCCGGTCGCCGAAGGCCTCGCGCAGCTGCCCCATCCGGTAGCGGACCGTCTGCGGGTGCACGAACAGCTCCGCGGCCACGGCGTCGCGGCGGCCGTGGTGCAGCAGCCAGGAGCGCAGGGTCTCGGTCAGCTTGTCGATGCTGGAGCTGCGCAGGTCCTGCAGCGGCTCCAGCGCCCGGGCGCGCAGGTCGGCCAGGGCCTGCTCGTCGGCACCCAGGACGAGCTCGGCGAGGTGGTCCTCGCTGTCGGGACCGAGGCCGAGCGCCGCGACGCGTTGGGCCCGGCCCACCGAGGCGGCGACCTCGAGCCACGGTCGCGCCGGCCCCGCCACGGCGTCCCGCGCGGCGAGCACCTTCAGCAGCGCCGTACGCCGCCGGTCGTGCACGTCGGGCACGAGCAGCAACGTCATCTGTTCCCCCGCCTCGGGGGGCAGCACCTCGGCGGTCTGCAGGATCTCGCCGCGGATGGCGTTCAGGACCGCCCGCACCTGCGCCTCGGGCAGCACCACCGCGGTGAGCGTCTCCGGGACCGCCCAGCCCGCCCGCTCCGCAGCCGCCTCGACCACCGGCTGCGGCGACCCGTCGAGCAGCCGGGCGGCGAGCCGCTCCTGCAGCCGCTGCCGGACCCGCCCGGAGGTGGCCCGCTCGTCGTTGTGCCCGGCCACGCTCGACGCGGACAGCTCGTCGATGTAGGCGAAGACCAGCTCGGCGAAGCGCGCCAGGGTGTCGGCGTCGACGCCGCTGCGCACCGCCACCGAGGACATCTCCCGCCACGCGACCCGGGCGCCGATGCGGTACGCCGAGAGCAGCGCGTCGACCGTCCGGCCGCTGCGGGCCTCCCCCCGCCCGAGCTGGTAGGCGCCGTCGACCGCGGTCGCCGTCGGGGTCTGCGGGCCGGACCCCCGCGAGCGCGCCGCGAGCGAGATGAACCCGCCGAGCGCCAGCTGCACGGCCTCACGGATCGTGGCGCCCATCGGGCCGCTGAGCGCGTCGGAGTAGCTCGGCACGTCGTCGGTGATCGTCGCCACCGTGTGCTCGGCCAGGTCGGGCAGCTGCTCGCGCAGCGCGGTGATGGTGCGCTTGTTGAGGCGCAAGTGAGGCGGCTGCGGCATTGTTGTCCCCTACGAACAAATAGTGCGGGTCGATTCACGCACACCGGTCATGACTTTACTCCGCCAACACACCAAGGTGGAGTCATGGCCATTTCCACCGCTCCTACGACGCGCGCGCGCGGCCCGCTGGGTCTCGGCAGGACGCTGCGCGACGGGGCCCTGCGCCTCGCCGAGCTCGCCGCGACGCCCCTGGTGCCGGCGGACTACCTCGACGTCTTCAGCCCGCTGCGACCCGGCGCCGACCTGCGCGGCCGGATCGAGGAGGTCCGTCCCGAGACCGCCGACGCGGCGACCATCGTCATCCGGCCGGGCGCCGACTGGGCCGGGCACGTGCCCGGGCAGTACGTCCGCATCGGCATCGACGTCGACGGCGTCCGCCTGTGGCGCGCCTACTCGCTGACCCACGGCCCGCGCGCCGACGGGCGGATCTCGATCACCGTCAAGGCCGTGCCCGAGGGCCAGGTCAGCAACCACCTCGTGCGCGAGGCCCGTCCCGGCACGCTCGTCCACCTCGAGCAGGCGGCCGGCGAGTTCGTGCTGCCCCTGCCGCCCGCCGACGCCCCCGAGGCCCCGGTCAAGCTGCTGTTCGTCACCGCCGGCTCGGGCATCACCCCGGTCATCGGGATGCTGCGCAACCTGTTCCCGGTCACCGACGAGGGCGCCCTCCGGCTCGCCCGGAGCGACGCCTACGACATCACCGTGGTCCACGTCGCCCCCAGCGAGCCGGACTCGATCTTCCTGGCGAACCTGCGCGACCTGGACCGCGCCGGGATGATCCGCCTGGTCGCGCGGTACGACGACCAGCACGGCGTCCTCGACGTCGACGACCTCGACGACCTCGTCCCGGACCTGTCCGAGCGGACCACGCTCGCCTGCGGCCCCGCCGGCCTGCTCGACGCGCTCGGGCGCCACCACGACGAGCGGGGCGTCGAGCTGCTCATCGAGCAGTTCCGCGTCGCCACCGTGGCCGCCGGCGAGGGCGGGACCGTGGAGTTCCTGAAGAACGGCACCGTCGTCGAGGCGGACGGCTCCCGTCCCATCCTCGACGAGGCCGAGGAGGCCGGCGTACTCATGCCGAGCGGGTGCCGGATGGGCATCTGCTACGGCTGCGTGCTGCCGCTGCGCGAAGGCGCCGTGCGCGACCTGCGCACCGGCGAGGTGACCACCGCCGCCGACGGCGACGGCGTGAAGATCCAGACCTGCATCAACACCGCCGCCGGCAGCTGTCGCATCGACCACTGAACCCTGTTCGGTGGTCGAGCCTGTCGAAGCCACCACGACGAACCAACGACTCGACGACCGCGATCACCAACCCGAAGGAGATCACCATGACCGTCCTGCAGAAGAAGCCCCAGAGCCCCATCGACCACCTGAGCGACGCCGACATCGAGCAGATCGGGAAGGAGCTCGATGCCATCCGCGCCGAGGTCGTCGCCGAGCGCGGCGCCAGCGACGCGGCGTACATCCGCAAGGTGATCGACGTCCAGCGCAAGCTCGAGCTCGGCTCGCGGGCCGTGCTGCTGTTCTCGCTGTTCCCGCCTGCGTGGTTCGTGGGTACGGCGGGCCTCAGTGTCGCCAAGATCCTCGAGAACATGGAGATCGGTCACAACGTCATGCACGGCCAGTGGGACTGGATGCGTGACCCGAAGATCCACTCGACCACGTGGGAGTGGGACAACGCCTCCCCGTCGGAGCAGTGGAAGCACTCCCACAACGAGCTGCACCACAACTTCACCAACGTGGTCGGCAAGGACAACGACCTCGGCTACGGCATCATGCGCGTCGACGAGGACCAGCGCTGGCACCCGATCTACCTCGCGCAGCCGCTGTGGAACTTCATCAACGCCTGCTTCTTCGAGTACGGCATCGCGGCCTACGACCTCGAGATCGGCAAGAACGTCAAGCGCAAGACGCTGAAGTCGCCCGAGTTCAAGGCGCGCGCCAAGGTGACGCTGCGCAAGATCCGCAACCAGTTCAAGAAGGACTACGTCGTCCACCCGATCCTGTCCGGTCCCTCGTTCGTGCACACCCTCACCGCGAACTTCACCGCCAACCTGGTCCGCAACCTGTGGACCCACTCGGTGATCATGTGCGGCCACTTCCCCGAGGGCGTGCAGACCTTCGAGAAGAGGTCCATCGAGGGCGAGACCAAGGGCGAGTGGTACGTCCGCCAGATGCTCGGCTCGGCCAACATCTCCGGCTCCAAGGCGATGCACATCGCGACCGGGAACCTGTCGTTCCAGATCGAGCACCACCTGTTCCCCGACCTCCCCAGCAACCGCTACCAGGAGATCGCGCCCAAGGTGAAGGACCTCTTCGACCGCTACGGGCTGGAGTACACCACCGGCTCGCTCCCCCGCCAGGTCACCTCCGCCTGGCACAAGGTGATCCGCCTGTCGCTGCCGAACAACTTCCTCGGCACCAACCGGCACCCGGCCCCGCTGCGGGCTCGCCAGGAGGCGGAGCAGGCCGTCGCCGCCTGAGGGTTTCTGTTCGGGGGTCAGCGTCGGCTCGGCGTCGGCTGCGGCGTCGGCTGGGCGTCGGCTGGGCGTCGGCGTCGCACTCAGACATGCGAATGTGCCTCGCGGGAGCGAAGTGGCACCCCCTGCCGCTCCGCGACATTCGCATGTTCGGGTACGCCGCGACCGGGGTGTGCTCGATAGTCCGTGACGTTTCGCAGTCCGATCGCCAGTCCCCTGCCGAACGTCGCGGACTATCCGGCGGGGCCTGGCCACCGCGACGGCGACGGCCCCGGCGTACTCAGACATGCGAATGTGCCCCGCGGGAGCGAAGTGGCACCCCCCTGCCGCTCCCGCGACATTCGCATGTTCGGGTACGCCGCAGCACCCCCCGAGCTCGATAGTCCGCGACGTTTCGCAGGTCCGAACGCCCGAAACCCCTGCCGAACGTCGCGGACTATCCGGCTGGGGGCGGGGCACGCTACCGGGCCGCTGGCAGGCTGGGGGCATGGTCGACGTCGGGGACGTGGAGTTCGAGGAGCTGGTGGCCACCGCGCTCGACGGGATCCCGCCCGAGCTCGCCGAGCTGATGGACAACGTCGTGGTGCTCGTGGAGGCGGAGCCGCCGGCGCACGACCCGCACCTGCTCGGGCTGTACCACGGGGTGCCGCTGACCGAGCGGGACAGCGGCTACACCTTCCGCGAGCCCGACCGGATCCTGATCTACCGCGGCCCGCTGACCCGGCTCTGCGAGAGCGCCGAGGAGCTCGTCGACGAGGTGCGGATCACGGTGGTGCACGAGATCGCCCACCACTTCGGGATCGACGACGCGGCGCTGCACGACCTCGGCTACGCCTGAACCCCCTGCTCCCCTACACTTGCCCGAGTCGCCGACGGGCCCGTCCCGCCGGCGGTTGGCCCCCATCGTCTAGTGGCCCAGGACCCCGCCCTTTCACGGCGGTAGCACGGGTTCGAATCCCGTTGGGGGTGCGGATTTCGGAGCCGGCCCCCTCATGGGTTAGCATTCCGTGGCCGCTCTGCGAGAGCGAGATCGGCACCATCCAGGCCCCGTAGCGCAGTTGGTTAGCGCGCCGCCCTGTCACGGCGGAGGCCGCGGGTTCGAGTCCCGTCGGGGTCGCAGACACGTGAAGGCCTCCCGGCATCTTGCCGGGAGGCCTTCACGGTTCACCGGGGGTGTGTGCGCTCCGGGCTGCCGGGTACTTTCCGAGCATGATCAAGGTCGCGCGCATCATCAAGGCCAGCCCCGAGCACGTCTGGGACGTGCTGTGCGACGGATGGCTCTACCCGCTGTGGGTGGTCGGCGCCACCCGGATGCGGGACGTGGACGAGAGCTGGCCCGCCGTCGGCTCGAAGCTGCACCACTCCGTCGGCGTGTGGCCCGCCACCCTGAACGACGACACCGAGGTCACCGCGTGCAGCCCGCAGCGACTGCTCTCCGTGCGCGCCCGGGGATGGCCGCTCCTCGGCGAGGCCCACGTGCGGCTGCACCTCACCGCGCACGACGGCGACACCCACGTCGTCATGGAGGAGGACGCCGTCTCCGGTCCCGGCAAGCTCGTCCCGCAGCCTCTCCGGGCGCCGGTGCTGAAGTGGCGCAACGTGGAGAGCCTGCGCCGGCTCGCGTTCATCGCCGAACGCCGTCCGTGAGCGCAGCGGCCATGACCCGCCCAGCGCACCGCGAGCCATGACGACGTACGACGCCATCGTGATCGGCGCCGGCCCCAACGGCCTCGTCGCCGCCAACCACCTCGCCGGCTCCGGCTGGTCGGTGCTGGTCCTCGAGGGCCAGCCCGACATCGGCGGCGCCGTGCGCAGCGCCGAGGACGTCCACCCCGGGTTCGTCCACGACACGTTCAGCGCCTTCTACCCCCTCGCCCACGCCTCGCCGACGCTGCGGTCCTTCCACCTCGAGGACCACGGCCTGGTCTGGCGACACGCACCCGCCGTGCTCGGCCACCCGACGCCCGACGGGCAGTGGGCCCTGCTCGACCGCGACCGCGAGCTGACCGCCTCCCTGTTCGAGGACGCGCACCCCGGCGACGGCGAGGCCTGGCTGGACACCTGCAAGCAGTGGGACCGGATCGGCGGCGCCCTCCTCGGCGGGCTGCTCTCGCCCTTCCCGCCGGTGCGCGCCGGGCTGAGCGGGCTGCTGCGGCTCCCCCGCGCGGGAGGCCTGCAGCTGGTCAAGGACCTGCTCACGCCGGTCAACGAGCTCGCCCGCACCCGCTTCGGCGGCGACGGCCCGCGGCTGCTGTTCGCGGGCAACGCCGGCCACGCCGACATCCCGTTGGACTCCCCCGGCTCCGGGCTGATGGCGCTCCTGATGAGCATGATGGGCCAGACCGTGGGCTTCCCGGTGCCCGAGGGCGGCGCCGGCAACCTCAGCCAGGCCCTGGGCCGCCGGCTGCGCTCGCTGGGTGGGGAGATCGTCTGCTCCAGCCCGGTCGAGCACGTCGGCCTGTCCGGCGGTCGCGCCCGCACGGTCCACACCGCCGACGGGCAGACCCACGTGGCGCGGCGGGCCGTCGTGGCCACCGTGGTGGCGCCGCACCTGTACGGCGGGCTGCTGGACGAGCACGACGTACCCCCACGGGTGCGCCGGGGCATGCGCTCCTTCCAGCTGGACCCCTCGACGGTCAAGGTCGACTGGGCGCTCGACGGCCCCGTGCCCTGGGCCAGCGCGCCGGCCAAGGCCCCCGGCACGGTGCACGTCGCCGACAGCGTGGGGGACATGACCGAGTCGCTCGGGCACGTCTCGGCGGGGCTGGTGCCGGCGAAGCCGTTCATGCTCGCGGGCCAGATGACCACCTCGGACCCGACCCGGTCGCCGGTCGGCACCGAGTCGATGTGGGCCTACACCCACGTGCCGCAGCAGACGCGGGGCGACGCCGGCGAGGAGGGCATCCGGGGCGAGTGGGACGCGAACGACCTCGAGCGCTTCGCCGACCGGATGCAGGCGCGGTTCGAGGCGCTCGCGCCGGGCTTCGGCTCGCGGGTGCTGTCGCGGCGCATCCTGGGCCCGGCCGAGCTCGAGAGCCGCGACGCCAACCTGGTCGGCGGCGCGATCAACGGCGGCACCTCCCAGCTGCACCAGGAGCTGATCTTCCGGCCGGTGCCGGGGGGTGGACGCGCGGAGACCGGCGTCCCGGGGCTCTACCTCGGCTCGGCCTCGGCCCACCCCGGCGGCGGGGTGCACGGCGCGGCCGGGATGAACGCCGCCCGGGCCGCCCTCGCGCACGGCCGGCTTCGTCGCGTCACCGGTCGATGACGGTCTACCTCGCCTGGACGCCGGAGCTGCCGGAGACCGACCTGCCCGGGCCGTGGACCGAGCTCAAGGTCGCCGGGCCCGGGCTGCTCCTCGTGGACAGCGAGGACACGCTCTCCCGGGTGTTCCACGAGCTGAAGTGGGCGCTCGCCGAGGACGCGCCCCTGTTCGTGGCTCCGGTCGCCGCGACGCCGAAGCTGCGCGGCATGGAGCCCGGGACGCTCGCCTGGCTGCGGGCGCGGACGCCCCGGCCCTGAGGTCACCAAGGCCCAGCCGAGCCTGCGACTCAGCTCTCCCAGCCCCGGGCGAGCGCCTCGGCGGCGGCCGCGCGCCCGAGCTCGACCCCCGCGGCGAAGTAGTCCTCGTCGAAGAACAGGTAGCTGAGCAGCTCGCGGCGGCCCACGGCGTCGCCTGCCCCGCGCAGCAGCTGCCCCAGCAGCCAGTTGTCCATCTCGGTCACGCGACCGAGCCCGGCGGTCTTGCGCTCGAAGATCTCGGTGGCGACGCGGCCGAGCTCGTCGGGCGGCGGCGAGACGGTCATGGTCTCGATGACGCGGTAGGGCCGGCCGCCCCCGCTGGTGAGCACGCCGTCCCGCCCGCCGGCAGCCGCCTGCGTGACCAGGCGGTTGGTGCGCCGCAGCGTGCGCAGGTCCTCGGTCGTCCGGTCGGCGAGTGCGGCGTGCAGGACCTGCGCGGCCGCGTCGGCGACGTCCGGTGTCTGTGCGGACAGGTCCGGCGGCGGGGGCGGTCCGTAGGTGGTGGCGGTCGCCGAGACGAGCACCACGTGGGTCGCCCCGAGGCCGACAGCCGGGTGCAGCGGGGCGTTGAGCCGGATCCCGCCGTCGACGTACCAGCCCGCCACCTGCGCCGGCTCGCTCACCTGCACGGGCGGGAACGCCACCGGGATCGCGGAGGAGGCCACGACGTGCTCGGGCCGCAGCCGCCCGCGAGCGACGTCGAGGGCGCGCGCGGGGTCGCCGTCGTAGTCGCCGGGCTCGTGCTCGTCGAGGAACAGCACGCTGCGCCCACTCGCCGCACCGACGACGCTGTTCTCCGCCTGGGTGGGCATCCGGGTCGCCACCACCCCCACCGCCTCGACCACCCCGTCGGCGAGGTTGGCCGCGAGCTGCTCGCCGCGCAGCTCGTCGGCGGCGGTCCTGCGCAGGGGCGCGGTGTCGAGGATGCTGGTGGTCCCGGGCCCGATGCCGAGCACCGCGCCTGCGGCGAACTGCAGGCCGGTGCGCGGCAGGGACAGCGGGAGCAACGGGCTGTAGACGTCGTCGTCGCTCATCCGCTCCCAGATGTCGACGACCTGCTGGGCGGCGTCCGCGGAGCCGAGGTGGGCCACGGACCCCCACAGCACCGAGTTGATGCTGCCCGCGCTGGTGCCCAGCCAGATCGTCGGGCGCAGCCCCTCCCGCTCCAGTGCCGGCACCAGCGCGGCGAGCGCGCCCGCCTGGAACGCGCCCCGCGCCGCGGCACCGGACAGCACGACCGCGACCCTCGGCCTGTCGTCGACCACACCTGGGTCCTGCGTCGCCACTCTCGTGCTCCTCTCGCCCGGGACCTGCACTGCGGTCACCCTCGCACGCGTCACCGACAGCGCAAGTACGTCCCGGGCGCCCGCCCGTCGGGGGCGGCGCGTCGCGCGGACTACCTCGGCTCAGGCGAGGGTGCGCAGCTGCTCCGCCAGGTCGGCCAGGGACTCGGCCTCGAGGTCGGGAGGACGGAAGTGCCGCGGGTACGGCGCCCCCTTCCGGTTGATCCATGCGGTCGCGAGACCCGCGCGCCCTGCTCCGTCGAGGTCCCAGGGGTGGACGGCCACGAGCATGGCGTCCTCGGGGTCCACCCCGCAGGTCTCCAGGGCGTAGGCATAGGCACGGGCCGCGGGCTTCCAGGCCCCGGCGTCCTCGACCGACAGGAACGCCTCGAAGGCGTCGTCGAGGCCGGCGTCGGCGAGGAGGCGCCGCGCGATGGTCGCCGAGCCGTTGCTGAGCGTCACCATCCGGAAGTCCTGCTGGGCGAGGCCCCGGACCCCGGCGGGTACGTCGCGATGGACGGTCAGCTCGCCGAGCCCGGACATCACGTGCTCGACGGCCTCGTCCACCGGGCACGTCAGCTGCCGGCCGGTCAGCAGCGCTCGGAGCCCCTCCGCGCCGAGCCCCGCGAACGAGGGGTTCTCCCCGGTGACCGTGAGCGCGAACCCGTCGCGCAGCAGGCCCGCGAACCACGTCTGCGCGAGGGAGCCCGGCGCCCCGACCGACTCGAACCTCGCGCTCATCGGGGACATGTCCGAGAGCGTCTCGTTGACGTCGAAGACCAGCAGCCGGGGTCGCCGCGCACCGCCCGGACTCGTCCGTCGTACGCCGTCCGAATCCGTCCCGGTCACGGGCTCGTGCTGCTCGGCCTCCACAGGTCCCTCCTCCGACCGTCTCGCCGACAGGATCCGTCAGGCGGCGCTTCGGGACAAGGTCACCGCGGTTGGAGCCCCCCAGGCGAGCGCGGTTTCGTCGCGCCCGGAGCGATCCGGTAGGCTTCCGCACGGCTTCCGGCAACGGGAGTCCGGTGAGGGCAGGTAGCTCAGTTGGTACGAGCGTCCGCCTGAAAAGTGGAAGGTCGGCGGTTCGACCCCGCCCCTGCCCACCACCGAAGCCGCAGGTCAGAGCCCGTCTCTGACCTGCGGCTTTCTCGTTCCCGAGGCCTTGACCGCCATTTCTGACCGCAACGTGGTCAGGCGAGCCGCTGGCCGAGCCTGCTGAGCGCTGTCCGCTTCTCGTCGAGAGAGGCGTGGGCGTAGATCGTCATCGTCACGTCGATCGCGCTGTGGCCGATGATCTGCTGGACGACGTGCGGGGGCGCTCCCTCCGCGAGCAGCAGGCTCACGCAGGTGTGCCGCATGTCGTGGAATCGTGGGGCCGGCTCGCCAAGAACGGCGCGCACCTTGTACCAGCTGCGACTCAGGTTGTCGGGCTCGATCGGGGTCCCGACGGTCGTCGCGAACACCATGTCCTCGTCGCGCCACCTCGACCCGGCCGCCAGCCGCTCCTTGTCCTGGGCCACCCGGTGCGCCCGCAGCGCCTCGAGGCACGGACCGGGCAGCGGAACCGTCCGCCGCGAGGACCGGGTCTTGGGTGGCTGGAACCTCAGCTCACCACCGACGCGCTGCAGCGTGTGGGTCACCGAGAGGAACTCCTGCTCGAGATCCACGTCGACCCATCTCAGGCCGAGCACCTCGCCCCGGCGCAGCCCGAGGTAGATCGCCAGCACGTAGAGAGCGTGCAGCCGGTCCGTCCTCGTGTGCCGCAGCAGGGTGCGTGCCTGGGCCACGCTCAGCCCACGCCCCACCTCGTACGTCGGCGTCTGCACCTGGACGAGCTTGGCGACGTTGCGCACCACGAGCTCGTCCCGCATCGCGCTCTGCAGGGCGTTGCGCAGGACCGCGTGGGTCTGCTGGACGCCCCGGGTGCCCATCCCCTGCTCCCGGAGCTCGTCGACCAGGTTCCGCACGTCCGGCACTGAGAGGCCCCGCAGCCGCTTGCGTCCGAGCACGGGCAGGATGTGCCGTCGCACGACCAACTCGTAGCCCTGGTGTGTCTTCGGAGCCTTGTGCGGCCGCACCACGGTCTCCAGCCAGTGGGTGAGGTAGGCCTCGACCGTCCAGTTCTCCGCCGGCACCCGAACGCCTCGGTCCAGGTCGCGCTGGAGAGCGGTCAGCTTCTCCCGCGCCTCCGTCCGGGTCCGCCCGTAGACGTAGACCCGCTTCCGCGTCCCCTTGGTTGTCTGCGCGTACGCCGCTCCGCACCAGCGCCCGTCCGTCCGGCGCCAGAGGCTGCCCTCCCCGTTCGCGCGGCGGCTCATGCCAACGGTTCCTCTTCCAGGAGCCGCTCGACGAGCTCCCGGCAGGCCTCCACCGGCACCCGGCGCGACTTGCCGATCCGGACCGAGCGCAACAGGCGCATCCGGATCAGGTCATAGACCGTCGACTTGCCCACACCGAGCACCTCGGCGGCCTCCTCCACGTTCAGCAGGATCCTCTCCATGCGCTTCTCCGCTCGTGTGTCGTCGGTGGGTCCGCAATGCCTCGGCCTCGTCACGGTCAAGGCGCGCGGCCTCCCGACTGTTGATGGTCCGGTCACCCGTCTGCTGGTCAAGGGCACTTCGTGTCCTTGTGGACTCCGCTGCGCTCCGCCCTTGACCACCAGCCGGGGTGACCGGGATTGGCTGGTTGTCGGGAGGCCGCGGGGATGTGGTCGACGCGGATCTCAGCGAGTGCGCGAGACCGCGGCGGACATGACCGCGGCGGCGGCCTGGTCGAGGTCGAGGTAGCCGCGTCCGACGTAGACCCACGACGACACCAGCTCGAAACCGTCGGGCACGTCAGCGTCGTCGTCGAGGATCCGGCGCACGTCAGCCTCCGGGTCGAGCCCGGGGTCGCGCTTGAACGCGCGGCGTGCGCGGCGGATCTGCCCGAAGGTAACCGAGTAGGCGCGGGACTTGGTGATCGGATGGCCCCGGTAGCCGAGGGTGGCGAGGTTGTCGCGCAGCCGGACGTAGGAGTCGCCTTCGCGGGAGAGCCGCTCCGCGGTCTGGATGATCCGGACCGCATGCGGGCAAGCCCCGACGCTCCTGGCGTGGATCGCCGAGCGCACCCGACCGGGCAGTCCGAAGTCCTCGGTAGCCTTGGTCAGGTACTTCGCCAAGTAGGCCGCCACCTGCTCCGGGTGCGCCACCCGCGCGCTCCGCCCGCTTTCCCGGTCCTCGTCCGCGGTGATCGAGCGGCAGTCGACCTGGCTTCCCCAGCGCAACTCGTAGACGGTGCCATCCCGCAGCGGCTCGGTCATCAGCCGAACTGCGGCCGCAGCAGCCTGGATCGCCTCCTCGAGAGCGGCGGTGCTCAACGGCAGGTCCGTAGCCGGCCCGTCGGGACCGTTCGGCCCGTCCAGGCGGATCGGCACATGCACATGGACCAGCCCGCGAGCCTGGAACTCGACCACCTTGGAGTAGGAGATCCGGCACCGCTCCCGGAACGCCTTCACGCTCAGCCCGACCACCGCGGCGAGGCGGCGCTGCAGGGCGATGGTGAACCGGCGCCACAGCTCGGGCGCGTGCCACTGCCACAGCACGTGACCGGTGTAGTCGTAGCACTCCCAGCACAACGGCTTCCCCAACTGCAGATCCTGCTCGTGGTGCCGCTTCCCGCACCACAGCGGCCGCCCGTGGGCACAGACCGGCCGGTCCCGCCGCGGCCGGCAGGGCCCCTTCTGCCGCAGCCCGTGCACCGGCCCGAATGACGGCGCGGTCAGCGTCGCGAACGTGCACGGGTGGTCGGCCACCGACGCCGGGATCCCCTTCCCGCCGGCCAGTCCGCAGACCAATAGGTGCCAGGCATCGCCCTTGTACTCATGGCTGCAGGTCGGGCACACCGAGGCCCGGCGGTTGCCACAGCGCACGTAGGTGGTGCCGTCCAGCTCGCTGGCCGACGAGTACGTCTCGGTGAGCTCCCCGGTGCTGTGGTTGACCAGCATCGTCGCGCCCCGCAGCCGCACCGGCCGCACGCACCCACTGGAGCGTTCACGTGCGGACTCCAGACCGGCCTCGGCGAGCAAGTGCCTCGGGATCCCGCTACTGACCGCGGTCGCCGCGCCCCTTGAGATCCCAACCACCACGCGCCGCCTTCCTGCAACGTCAGAGACATTCAGCAGTCCAGCGCACAAACCCGGACGTCCACACCACGTATCGCGGACGTTTCAAGACGTCTTGAGGCGACCAAGACGTCCGCCGGAGTGCTCGTGCCAGGTGCGTTCCTGTGCTGGTGCGTTCCTATTCGAACCGAAGTGCACTTATCTGCCGAGTTGAGGACGTCGTCGCCTGCATCGCCGACGACGGGCGGTGCGCGCCGACAGGAGGAGCCTCACCTGGAACCCCCGTGGCCCACTGTGCGACTAAGCCCGATGAGACATACGCGCGTCTCGCCGACGACGGTAGCGATAAAGCAGTGCCCAAGCTGCGATCACTACAAAGCTGCCCGCGAACGCAATCAGGGCAAACACCTCCTCGAGCAGCGAGCGAGCTAGGTGGTGGCTGTTGCCAAGCCCGACGGCCAACCAGACCACCCCAGTCAGCCAACCAAGGGCCCACGAGAAGATCAGCGCACGGACTGCGGGGCCCCCATCACTGAAACGCTCCCGGCCCGCCTTGACGCGCGGTCCGAACGCCTCGGCGATGGCGAAGAACGCCCGTCCCAGCTCCGAAATTCCCCATGCCAGCACTGGCGCACTGATCGCCATCGTGATGACGTACCAAAAGGCCGGAAACTCGGCGTCCGGCTGCGTCGCTGGCGCGAAGTAGACAGCCACAGGGTCCGGTAACACTGCGAAGGCATAAACGAGGGTCACTACGAACACCGCGGCCACGACCAACAATGGCAACCTGGAGGTTCGTTTCGGCACCGCGACATCGTGACAGACAACCGTCACTCGCATGCCTGCAATCTGCGTTGTACGGCCGGATCTGCCGCATAGTGTGCGCGTCAGGCGCGCGGATCTGCCGCGTTCCGCGCGGTTGTGCCGAAAGCGGCCGGTTCATTCTCTCTCGACTCCTGCGTCGTTCGGAGACCCTCCCTCGCCCTCTGGGATCGGACCCTTTCCGGCCATCTCAAGCTTCCAGCGCTCGACCACCTCTTGGTGAAACTTGATCGGTAGCGGCAGGGCGACGGCGTCGCCGTCCTTTAGCATCACAATCAGCTTGGTTGCCCATGCGTTCGGCGGATCGCGACGGATGTCAGCGACGTCTTGCCAACGGATGAGCCGCACTTTCGATGGCAGCTTCACAATGCGCAAACCCTGACCGGTGGCTTCGACACGGGTGACTCTGGACAGCACAGCGATCGCAGCGCCCAGTGGGACCATTAGCACGTAGACAGCGAGTGGCCAGAACTCACCCTCGTCCCAGTTGAACGCGGTCTGCGCCAAACCTTGGAGCACAAGCAACGCTCCTAGCCACTGTTGCGCGGTGCGGCCATCCGGGTACCAGCGACGGGATGCGCGGTCGCTATCTCCCACTTGCACATTCTTCCCCTTGCTTTGGATTTCACACGCTCATGTGCTGGTTGGTAACGGAAGCAGTCGGTGGACGCACGTGATCTGCCGCTGAGCGGAAGAGTCAGTGAGTGCGGTATGCGTCCGCGCGATGCTCGATGGCGACAACTGTGACCACTTCAGCGATCCGATAGATGATGCGGAAGTCACCGCGTCGCGCGGAATGCAGTCCCTCGAGTTCGAAACGCAGTGGCTTGCCCACTCGCTGGGGGTTTTCAGCCAGCGGTCCGTAGATGAACTCAACAGCGGCCGTCGCCGCCTTCTCTGGCAGGCGGGTCAGCGCCCGCCGTGCCGTCGGGGTCCAGGCAACCCGATGAACCTCGTCAGTCACGAACGCAACGATGCCAAGAGCGCGTCCTTCGTCAGCACCTCGGTCTCGCCCGCCGCAAGCTCACCGAGGCTGTCGCGGATCTGCTCCATCAGCTTGGGCCGGCCCGCGATCTCCAAGGTCTCCTCCAGTGAGGTCAGGTCATCGACGCTGATCACGACGGCCGCTGGCTTGCCATGCTTGGTGATGACGACGCGGTCGTGTTCGCGCTCGACCTGGTCGACCACCTCGGAGAGGCGGTTCTTGACGTCCCTCAGAGCCATCGGGCCACTCACTGTCATAGCCACAAGTGTAGCCACTTTCTCGCCGTGGCGGCAACACCTCATCCCGCTGAGCGCACACACCGAACGAGGTAGCGGCCCGGCCAGAGCCGGGTCAGTAGCCTCGCCCGTATGTCCAGCAAGTCGGAGCGTCGCGCCGCGCGCGAGGCGGTGGCGGAGTACCACCAAGCTCGATTGGCGGAACTTGTCCAGCGTGTTGGCGACGCCGTCGATCGATTCCGCGCCGGCGAACTCGATGCCTTCGAAGTCGATGAGGTGATCTCTCAGTACAGCCGAGCCGCAAAGGAGCTGTGGAAGTTCTGCAACCTTCCCGACGCCGAGTTCACCGCGGGGCTGATTGGTGACGCTTCCCCTGTCGACTGGTGGGACCGGGGCGCGCCACGGAGACGATGATTGAGGCTCCGCGAGCATCGAGAATCTGCGCAATCTCGTCGCCTTGACCTCGGGTTCCGCGAGTGCCGCAGTGGGGAGATGAATACCGCCCAACTCATCGTTCCTGGCGACGACGCCAGCGCAACGCTCCGCATTGCCGTCGCGGCCTACCTGGCGCGATTCAAGGGCCAATCTCGAATCCACACCGAGTCAGATCTGCGCTCCTTCGTCCACTGGTGCGACCGGCAGGGCCTGGACCCCTTGGCAGCTCAGCGCCCGCACGTCGAGCTGTTCATGCGCTGGATGCAGGAGATTGGGCGTTACAAGCCATCCACCGTCTCGCGCCGGCTCTCGGTCGTGGCCGGGTTCTACCGCACGTGTGTCATCGACGGTCTGCTCGAGCACTCGCCTGCGGAATACGTACGTCGCCCCCGAGTCTCCACCGAGTCCCCGACGCTTGGCCTCAGCCACCTCCAACTGGAGGCCATGCTCACCGCGGGCAGGCAATCCTCCAACCTCAACGACTTCGCCCTGGTGACGATGCTGGGCCTCCTCGGGTTGCGCATCTTCGAGGCAACCGGCGCCAACGTCGAGGCCCTCGAAGAAGTTCACGGACACCGCGTGCTGCGAGTCCTGGGCAAGGGCGACAAGATTGCGCTGGTCCCCTTGCCTCCGGCCGTCGGGCGCGCGATCGAGCGAGCCGTCGATGGCCGGTTCTGCGGCCCGATCCTGAGGAGCCGCACGGGTAGCCGAATGGATCGGCACTGCGCGACCCGCAGACTCCGCGCCCTCGCCCGCACCGCGGGCGTCTCAACCGCCCGGATGCACCCGCACATGCTCCGCCACACCTTCGTCACCACGATGCTCGACGCAGGAGTGGACCTGCGCGACGTGCAGATCGCCGCCCGGCACGCAGACCCGAGAACAACGATGCGCTACGACCGCGCCCGTAAGAACCTGGATAGACACCCCAACTACGTGCTAGCTGCATACATGGCCTCGGGAACCTGAGCGCTCGCATACGACCTCACAGCGGCAGATCCGCGCGCGCTGACGCGCACACTATGCGGCAGATCCGTGACGCGCACACTGCGACCGCGCACGCACTGACGCGACAAAGCCCAGACATCCCTAGACGGTGGGCAGATCCGGAGGTACGCCACTGCGCTTCCAAGGGTCCACTGAAGGTCGTCTGCGGTGGCAGGTCGGCACGGCCACCACAGCGTCTTCGTGGAGCGTGCCACTCGTCCTGGAAGTAGGCATCCGCGGCGATGAGAAGCGTCGCTTGCGCGGCTCACTCGTAGGCAGGACTCGCTGAACACTCCCGGGTCGTTAAGCCCGCCGCTTGCGTGTCGAACGCCAGGTCGACCCGCCGCGATGGCGCCACGTCACCAGCGGGATGTCGATCGTGGACGGAGCCATCCGAGCGCGGCCGCCGGTCGGCACGCCTGGCGTCGGGTCGGTATCGAACTGCAGTCCGTCCAGCAGGTTTTCCTGATACGGAGCGACTGTTGATCGCCCCACTGGTGCCGAGCGACTTGGCGAAGCCAGTAGTAGGGAGTTCGTCACGGCACCTGGTGAACGGCCGCGCACAGCCTTGCCCGACGGACGGCCACTGTGGTCAGCTTCGATCGCGCTCTTCCGGCCCAGTTCATCAGGCTGGCCTACTGATCCGTGCCGACGCGGGCAGTGCATCAGCGATGTCGCGAGTTGCGCCGAACGGTGTCCGCAGTACGAACCACTCGTGACGCCGTGTCGTCGGACCGGGACGGCCGCTACCGCAACCTGCGTCATTCCCAGAGCTGTCGACGTGCGGGCAAGTCGCAACGACCTTGACGCCCTCGCATCCGGCGCTGAACGCGGCGACGGATCCTGTCGGCTCGTCCGCGTCGCACCCTTGCCGCCCGTGCCGCTCTGCGTGGGCACTGATGTACTGCGCGCCCATCTCGCTCCGGCTGGTCGGCGGTCCACCGTCCTGCGGGTCAGTCGCGCCAGACCGATCGCCACCCCGACCGACAGTTGCTGTCAGGGCTCGCGTCTTGACGGCCTCTTCCGTCGGATCGCCATAGCGTGTCTACTTCCACCGGCGAAGGTATCCGGAGTGAGATCACTCGCGTCAGCTTCAGACGCACGCTCATCGGCAGATCCGTGCGTTCGCTCCTGGCCGTCGACCGAGCCGTCCGCTCGCACGGATGGCCGTGGTTCGGCTCGTGAGAACCTTCTTCTCTTCGTCAAGGCGCCGGCTGCGCCGGCGCAGCGTCGCCGTGCCGGGCCTGCGGCCTCCGGCCGTTCCGGGCACGGACGCCGCGGTGTCGACCCGGATCCAGCGGTGGCAGCTGACCGCAACGCCGACCGCAACGCCGACCGCAACGGCAACGCATCACCGGACACAAGGACGCCTGAACCTCGGCCATTTCTCGTCTGGAGACCTCCCGGACCGGCGTCCCCGATGCCCGGAAAGCGCCTGAAAAGTGGAAGGTCGGCGGTTCGACCCCGCCCCTGCCCACCACCACGACGAAGCCGCAGACCTCTCGGTCTGCGGCTTCGTCGCGTGACGCCGCTTCGTCAGGGGTCCGACAGGGAGCGCACGAACTCGTCGACCAGCCGCTGCTGCTGCTCCTCGGTGGCAGCGGACAGCTCGAGGGTGTGCCCGTCGACGGTGACCTTCAACGTCCGTCCCGGCACGGAGCCCCGTCGCAGCCACGACCGGACCGCCGACACGACGGCGGAGACCATCTGTGCCGATCCCCTGACCTGGACGAGCAGCGCGCCGATCGCCGCGATCTCCAGCCCTTTGCTGCCCGGTGGTGGCGGTCCGGCCGAGGGCATCGAGACCGACTCGACGTCGAGCTGGAGGAGCTCTGCCCGCAGGCTGTGCGTGAGCTCGTCGATCGCCTCCCGGTCGACGTCGGGCTCGTAGACCTCGATCTTCAGCTCCGACTCCACGCTCGTCACCTCGGCTCGCCTGTCGCCAGGTCCTCCCTCGACTGGACCACAGCGCCACGAGGCCGTCAATCGCCCGCGGTCGAGCAGCTCGCGTCCGTGGCGCGGCGAGAGGAACTGACGTATACCTGCGAAGAGGGGCGTGTGCCAGGCGAGCACACGCCCACACAGGGAGAGAAGGCCGGCGATGTCCGGATCGCCCGAGACGAGACCGACGCCACCCGTCGACCCCGGCGGCCGCCGGCTGGCGCTGGTCGTGGCCGTCACCGACTACCTCGACCCTTCCCTGCGCCAGCTCCGAGCGCCCGCCGGTGACGCCGCCGACCTGCGCGACCTGCTCGCCGACCCCGAGATCGGCGGGTTCTCGGTGACCTCGGTGATCAACGAGAGGGCTCAGCAGGTCCGGCTGGCGATCGAGGACTTCCTCGCCGACCGGAGCACGAGCGACCTGCTGCTCGTCTACCTCTCCTGCCACGGCCTGGTCGACCTGCGCCGACGGCTCTACTTCGCGGCCCGGGACACGGTCAAGAACAGGCTGGCGGCGTCGGGGGTGGAGGCCCACTGGCTGCTGGACCAGCTCGAGGACTGTCGCGCCCGCCGACAGGTCGTGATCCTGGACTGCTGCTTCAGCGGCGCGTTCGCTCAGGGCTCCAAGGGTGATGCCGACCTCGGCCTCGGTGAGCGGCTGCTCGGCGAGGGTCGGGGACGGGTGGTGCTCACCGCCTCGCGCGGCACCGAGTACTCCTTCGAGGGCGAGCCGGTGCACGGCGAGGACGCCGCCCGGGGGTCGGTGTTCACCGGCGCCCTCGTGCAGGGCATCCGCACGGGCGCCGCCGACGCCGACCGCGACGGCTACATCTCGGTCGACGACGCCTACACCTACGCCTTCGAGCAGGTCCGCCAGACGGGGACGCACCAGACACCACAGCGCTGGCTGTACGGCGCCGAGGGCTCGATCCTGCTCGCCCACACCCCGACACCCACGAGCGGCACGTCCCGCGATCCCCTGGCCCCTCCCCCGGCCGACTCCCTGGACGAGCCGCCGGGTCCGCAGCCGTGGCCACCCGCCGAGGGACCGGCACCTCCGGCCCTCGTCGCGAGTCCCCCACCCGGGGAGGCGGCTCCAGCCCCTCCCCGCACCCGGCTGCCTCCGCGCAGTGTGCTCTATGCGCTGGCTGCCCTCCTGCTGCTCGCCGGCGGCGTGCTCGTCGGCCTGCGGCTGGCGGCCGACCCCTCGCCTTCGTCGTCCGAGGGGACCGGGGGCCTCGGCTCGGCCACTCGCACCAGCGACACCTCCGGCACGATCAAGGCATCCGCCCCGTGGCGCGTGGTCATCCGCGACCACATCGAGGGGAACGACGTGGGGTGCGACGTCACCCTGACCCACCGGGCCAGCGGGGACGCGCGCGAGTGGCAGGGCCTCTACGGGCCCTACCGGAGCTACCAGATGCAGGAGTCGGGCACGTTCGGCTACGAGGTCAGCGACCCTGGGTGCCTGGTCCAGGCACGACCCGGGACCGGATCGGTGGCTGTCCCCTTCTCGTGGGAGTCCGGCATCGGGGACACCGACGCCTTCCGGACCAAGGGAAGGGTCGAGGTCAAGGTGCTGGACTTCAGCGGGAACTCCACGTGCGACCCCGAGCTGCACGCGGCGGAGGACGGCAGGGTCCTGGACTTCGTCAGCATCGAGAAGGGTGGTGGCCCCCTGAAGCTCGACCCCCAGGGCGAGACACACGTCTATCTCGCCACCCCGGACTGTGGCCTGAGCGTCTCGGCCGGCTGACTCCCCCGCCGGACCCTCCACAGACGCAACGGACCCGTCCCTGCCCCGCCCGCCTGCTGCGGCGGGTCACTGGGGAGGCGACGGGCCCTGCTCCGCACGACTGCGCGCGGCCGGCGAGCCATCCGACCTCGCTGCGACGTGCGTGACGCCGCCGGTCCTGGCTCGCGGGACCAACGCTGCACGGCACCGGTGAACTCACCGCGACGGCGAGGCGGCGCGCGGCCCACGATCGGGAGAAGGTCCGGAGACCGAGTGGGCGGCCGTGCTCGCATCGCCCGCACCGCAACGGGTACGACGAGCGCACCCCACCCCCGAGGCCGGGACCGCCGTCGACCGGCTGGTCGAGCAGCTCGGCGGCCTGGGCATGTTCACCAAGGTGCTGGCTCTCGAGCTCGCCGAGCACGGGATCACCGTCAACAGCGTCGCGCCGGGCGAGATCGCCACGGAGATGACCGGCATGGACGAGGCCGAGGCCTTCGCCCAGCAGCGGCCAGGCAACCCGGTGGGTCGCCCGGCCACGTCAACGAGGTGGCGTCGGTGATCGGGTTCCTGGCCTCCCCGCGCTCGAGCTTCGTCACCGGCTCCCCCTACACCGTCGACGGCGGCCTGAGCCTGATGTCCGCGCACGGTCACGACGACGCTGGTCGGGACTGGCGCCAGGTCTGAGGTTTACGCCTCCGGCGGAACGGACATAAGGCACTCACAGGTTCTCGGGGCCGGTTCCACACCAGGAGATCGCATGAATGTCGACGCAGCCTCGGGGACCACTGAGCACCGGGACGTCTTCGTCTTCTCCGGCGGGGCGGCGCGCGGCGCCGTCCAGGTCGGGATGATGGAGGTCCTGCTCGACCACGGCATCGTCCCCGACGCCCTCGTCGGCACCTCGGTCGGCGCGCTCAACGCGGCGTACGTCGGCTGGCGCCCCGACGCCGCCCGCGTGCGCAGCCTCCGCGAGAACTGGCTGCGCCTGTCGACCTGCGACATCTTCCCCGGTGGCACGCTCACCCGGGTCGGCCACCTCCTGCGCCAGCGGCCCTACCTGTTCTCCAACAAGGCACTGAATCGCCTCATCGCCGACTGGGTGCCCGTCCGCCGCCTGGAGGACCTGCCGACGCCGGTGCGCGTCGTGACGACCCCGCTGGCCAGCGAGCGGGCCGTCTACCACCGGCACGGCGACCTCGCCCAGCTCCTGCTCGCCTCGGCCGCCGTGCCGGCGGTGTTCCCGCCGGTGAAGCTGCCGGTCAGCTGCGGTCACCCCGGCCTGCACGTCGACGGCGGAGTCGCCGACCTGGTGCCGGTCCGCGGCGCCGCCGACCTCGCCCCGACCCGGGTCTTCGTGCTGGACGCGAGCGTCCCCGCCGGCATGCCCCGCGGCCGTACGCCGATCGACATCCTCGTCGCCAGCCTCAGCGTGGCCATGCGGGTCAACCCCGAGCCCGACCTGGGGCCGGCGGTGGAGGTGCACCGGATGAGCACCCCCGACCTGGGTGTGCGGATGACGGACTTCTCGGCCACCGAGCAGCACCTCGCCGACGGCCGGGCCGCGGCGCAGCAGCTGGTGGACCGACTGGCCGGGCGGCCCGAGACGATCGAGGTGCCGACGCCGCCGACGAGGCGGCGCGTCCTGGCCGCTGGTACGCGGGTGCTCGAGCCCGTGCCGCTGGCCCAGGCCGGCTGACCGGCACGCCCCGGCCCACCCAGGCCCGCCCCGGCCGGTCCTAGGGTGAGCCCATGAGCGTGCACGTGGAGCAGCGGGGCCCGGTCACCGTCGTCACCATCGACCGGATCGAGGCCCGCAACGCCGTGGACGGCCCGACCGCCGCCGCGCTGGCCGAGGCCTTCCGCGCCTTCGACGCCGACGACGACGCGGCGGTCGCGGTGCTCACCGGCGCGGGCGGGACCTTCTGCGCCGGCGCGGACCTGAAGGCCATCGGCAGCGACCGGGGCAACCGGGTCTCACCCGACGGCGACGGGCCGATGGGGCCGACCCGGCTCCACCTGTCCAAGCCGGTGCTGGCGGCCATCGAGGGGTACGCCGTGGCCGGCGGCCTCGAGCTGGCGCTGTGGGCCGACCTGCGGGTGGCCGCACGCGACGCGGTCCTCGGGGTCTTCTGCCGTCGCTGGGGGGTGCCCCTCATCGACGGCGGCACGGTCCGGCTCCCCCGGCTCATCGGGGAGTCGCGGGCGATGGACCTCGTGCTGACCGGGCGGCCCGTCGAGGCCGAGGAGGCGCTCGCCATCGGCCTGGTCAACCGGCTCTGCGCCCCGGGGACGGCGCTCGAGGCCGCGGTCGCGCTGGGGCACGAGCTCGCCGCGCTGCCGCAGACCTGCCTGCGGCAGGACCGGATCAGCCTGCGCGAGCAGTGGGGACGCAGCGAGGCCGAGGCGATGGCCGCCGAGCTCGAGCACGGGATGACCTCGCTGGCCTCCGGAGCCCTCGAGGGGGCGCAGCGCTTTGCCGACGGGGCGGGGCGCCACGGGTCGGCGGCGTCACCGCAGGCGTCGAACGGCGCCTGACACGGCTGCTGCCAGCCGGTGTCGAGCACGCGCGAGGCTCCCCGTCGCAGGACGAGGAGCCTCGGACGAGACGAAGGAGCCGCCGGGGGACGGCTCGGACCTCTCAGTCGCGTGCGCTGCGCTGGGTCGGGATGACCTCGCCCAGCAGTTCCTTGACCTCCGACTCGCGGTAGCGTCGGTGGCCTCCCAGGGTGCGGATGGCACTGAGCTTGCCAGCCTTCGCCCACCGCGTGACCGTCTTCGGGTCCACGCGGAACATGGCAGCCACCTCAGCGGGCGTGAGGAGGGATTCAGTTTCGGTCGGTCGCGTTACCACGGCGCTCCCCTTTGGTGCTGAACTACGGAGCTCTTTGCTCTGTCCACTGAGTGTGCCACCGGGGCTCTGGGGGCGAAACCTGAAATGTCCGGATTCCCGAAAACGGGGAAAATTCGGGCGTTGTAGTCTAGACCACTCCAGGTCCACCCTTGCCTGGGACCCTCGAAACGTGCATTTACCCCAAAGTGCGACATAACCGGACGCCACCACCGTGGCCGAGATCCAGGAGGTCACCACCGTGACCGAGACCGAGTACGCCGTGTTCGAGCACCTCAGCGGCCACGAGCAGGTCGTCTTCTGCCGCGACGAGCGCAGCGGCCTGAAGGCCGTCATCGCCATCCACTCCACCGCCCGCGGACCCGCCCTCGGCGGCACCCGCTTCCACGCCTACGCCGGCGAGGCCGAGGCCGTGCGCGACGTGCTGAACCTCGCCCGCGGCATGTCCTACAAGGCGGCCATGGCCGGGCTCGACCTCGGCGGCGGCAAGGCCGTCATCATCGGCGACCCGCACACCGAGAAGACCCCCGAGCTGCTGCGCGCCTACGGTCGCTTCGTGCAGTCGCTGGCCGGCCGCTACTACACCGCCTGCGACGTCGGGACCTATTCCGAGGACATGGACGTCATCGCCGAGGAGTGCCGCTTCGTCACCGGGCGGACGGTCGCCCAGGGCGGCGCGGGCGACTCCTCGGTGCTCACGGCGTACGGCGTGTTCCAGGGCATGCGCGCGGCTGCGGAGTCGGCGTGGGGCACCCACTCCCTCGCGGGCCGCACCGTCGGCGTGGCCGGCGTGGGCAAGGTCGGCCACCACCTGGTGAACCACCTCGTCGAGGACGGCGCCGACGTGGTGGTGACCGACGTGCACGCCCCCTCGGTGCAGGCTGTCGTCGACGCGCACCCGCAGGTGCGGGTGGTCAGCGACACCGACGCACTGGTCCGGTCCCCGCTCGACGTCTACGCCCCCTGCGCCCTCGGCGACGCGCTCACCGACGAGGTCGTCGAGGTCCTCACCGCGCGCGTGGTCTGCGGAGCCGCCAACAACCAGCTCGCCCACCCCGGGGTCGAGAAGCAGCTGGAGGACCGCGGGATCCTCTACGCCCCCGACTACGTGGTCAACGCGGGCGGGCTCATCCAGGTCGCCGACGAGCTGCACGGCTTCGACTTCGAGCGGGCACGCGAGCGCGCCAGCCACATCTTCGACACCACGCGTGAGGTGTTCGCCCTCGCCGCCGGCGACGGCGTGCCGCCGGCCGTGGCCGCGGACCGGATCGCCGAGCAGCGGATGGCCACTGCGGCCGCCGGACGCGGCATCTGGCTGCCCTGACACGCAGGTCCGGGTCCTCCGCGGTCCCGGGTCGGTCGCGGTCAGCGCAGGATCGGACCCTGTGTCAGTCGCGCGTGGAGGAGTCGGTGTAGTCCGACCACTTGTCGTACTCGTCGACCTCGTCCACGGGCTCACGCTCGACCGGAGCCGAGTCCTCGCCGTGGAGCTCCTTGGCCAGCGACGCGAAGTCCGTCTCGTGAGTGCGGTACTTCAGATCGCGAGCAACCTTGGTCTGCTTCGCCTTTGCACGGCCGCGCCCCATTGGGTCGACCCCCTCGCACGTTTGGCCGGCGCCGCGACGGGCTGCCGGTCGGAGTTGTCTGTTCGTGGAGCAACCCTAACCGGCCGGTGGTGATTCCCGCACCTCGGCCCGCGGACTGAACGCCCGGTTTGCGCCTCGCGCCGCCCCCTCAGCGGTGGTCGCCGTGCAGGGTCACCCGGCCACCGAGGTCCTCCGACGCCGTCTCCACGGTGCCCGCGACCCAGGCCGCGACCCCGTGCCCGGCCAGCAGCGAGACCGCCCGGTCCGCGTCGTCCGGGGCGGTCAGGGCGACCATCCCCACGCCGCAGTTCAGCGTCCGCTCGAGATCCTCCCTGGCCACGCCACCGCTCTCGGCGACCAGCCGGAACACCGGCGGGAGCGACCACGTCGTGCGGTCCAGGGTGGCGGTGAGCTCGACCGGGAGCACCCGCTCGAGGTTGGCGGCCAGCCCGCCCCCGGTGATGTGGGACATCGCGTGGGTCTCGGTGCCGCGCGCCAGGTCGAGGCAGGCCTTGGCGTAGATCCGGGTCGGCTCGAGCAGCTCCTCGCCCAGGGTGCGCCCGAGGTCGTCGACGTGCTCGTCGAGCCGGCGAGCGCCGCCGGAGGCGTCGTCCAGCAGCACGTGGCGGACCAGCGAGTAGCCGTTGGCGTGCAGCCCGCTGGAGGCCATCGCGATCACCGCGTCGCCGGGGCGCACCCGCCCGGGGCCGAGCACCTGGCTGGCCTCGACGACGCCGGTGGTCGAGCCCGGCGACGTCGTACTCGTCGGGACCGAGCAGCCCGGGGTGCTCGGCGGTCTCCCCGCCGATCAGGCCGCACCCGGCCGCCACGCACGCCTCGGCGATCCCCTTGACGATCGCGGCGATCCGCTCGGGCACGACCCGCCCGGTGGCGATGTAGTCGGTGAGGAACAACGGCTCGGCGCCGCAGACCACGAGGTCGTCGACCAGCATCCCGACGAGGTCGAAGCCGATCGTGTCGTGCTTGTCCAGCGCCTGGGCGATCGCGACCTTGGTGCCGACGCCGTCGGCGGAGCTGGCCAGCAGCGGCTGGTCGTAGGCCTTCAGCGCGCTGGCGTCGAAGAGCCCGGCGAACCCGCCGATCCCGCCGATCATCTCCGGGCGACGGGCCTGCTCGACCCAGACCTTCATCAGCTCCACCGCGCGGTCGCCGGCCTCGATGGAGACGCCGGCCTCCTCGTACGTCGCTCCGCTGGTCTGTCCACTCATCAACGCTCTCCTCGCTGGCTCGGGATCGGGACCGGCCGTGGTCCGGCCCACCCGGGTCGTCTCAGGTCAGTCGTTCTCGGTCGCTCGCACCGTCTCGGCCGGGAGCGGTCGGTGTCGGCCACGCGGTCGGTCAGGGCCGGTCGAGCGCGTCCGGGGCGCCCCCGCCCGCGAGCGAGGCCTCCAGGCCGTCGGAGTCGAGCAGCGGGCCCATCTCCAGCAGGTGCTTGCCGAGGTGCTCCGGCTCGGGCAGCTTCACCGGGTAGACGCCGTCGAAGCAGGCGCGGCACAGATTGTCCTCGGGCACCGTGGTCGCCTCGATCAGCTGGTCCAGGGCGATGTAGCCGAGGGAGTCGGCACCGATCGAGGCGCAGATCTCCTCGGTGGACAGCCCCGTGGCGATCAGCTCGGCGCGGGTGGCGAAGTCGATGCCGTAGAAGCAGGGCCACTTCACCGGCGGGCTGGAGATGCGCACGTGCACCTCGCGCGCCCCCGCCTCGCGCAGCATCCGCACCAGTGCCCGCTGGGTGTTGCCGCGCACGATCGAGTCGTCGACCACGACGAGGCGCTTGCCCTCGATCACGTCGCGCAGCGGGTTCAGCTTCAGGCGGATGCCGAGCTGCCGGATGGTCTGGCTGGGCTGGATGAACGTGCGACCGACGTAGGAGTTCTTCACCAGCCCCATGCCGTAGGGGATCCCGCTGGCCTCGGCGTACCCGATCGCCGCGGGGGTGCCCGACTCCGGGACCGGGATGACGAGGTCGGCGTCGGCCGGGAAGTCGTGGGCCAGACGTCGCCCGATCTCGACCCGGACGCTGTGCACCCGCTGCCCGGAGATCCGGGTGTCGGGGCGGGCGAGGTAGACGAACTCGAACAGGCAGCCCTTGGGCGCCGCCTCGGCGAAGCGGCGCGTGCGCAGGCCGTGCTCGTCGACCGCGACCATCTCGCCGGGCTCGATCTCGCGGATGTAGGAGGCGCCGACGATGTCGAGGGCCGCGGTCTCGCTGGCCACCACCCAGCCGCGCTCGAGGCGACCGAGCACGAGCGGCCGGATCCCCTGGGGGTCGCGGGCGGCGTACAGCGTCGACTCGTCCATCCACACGAACGAGAACGCACCGCGCAGGCTGGGCAGCAGCTCGACCGCCCGCTCCTCGAGCGAGGTGTCGGGGTGGTAGGCGAGCAGAGCGGTCACCAGCGAGGTGTCGTTGGTGCTCGTCTCCAGCTTGCGGGTGTCGATGCCGAGATCGTTGCGGCCGACCGGCATCGCGGCGACCATCTCCTGCAGCTCGCGGGTGTTGGTCAGGTTGCCGTTGTGGGCCAGCGCGATGGAGCCGTCCGCGGTGGGCCGGAAGGTCGGCTGGGCGTTGTGCCAGGTGCTCGCGCCGGTGGTGGAGTAGCGCGAGTGGCCGACCGCCACGTGGCCCTTGAGCGCCTCGAGCGTGGACTCGTCGAAGACCTGCGAGACCAGGCCCATGTCCTTGTAGACGAGGATCTGGCGACCGTTGCTGACGGCGATCCCGGCCGACTCCTGGCCGCGGTGCTGCAGGGCGTAGAGGCCGTAGTAGCTGAGCTTGGCGACGTCCTCGCCGGGTGCCCACACCCCGAAGACGCCGCAGGCGTCCTGCGGGCCGCGGTCCTGTGGGTCGAGGTCATGCGTCAGACGCCCGTCTCCGCGACGGGGAGCGTTGCCGGCCACGGGCCGAGTGTACGTGCCGGGGCGCGGGTGGGTGGGCCAGTCCCGTGGGTCAGGCGGTGGGCCTGCTCGGCCACAGCCCTTCGCAGGCCGTGCGGGCGACCTCGAGCGTGTGCGGGTCGGAGGCGACGATGAGGCCGGAGCCCTCCGACCTGGCGTTGTACGGCGAACCGTCGCGGTAGGAGACGGCCCCGCCGGCCTCGCGCACCATCAGCGTGCCGGGCAGGTGGTCCCACGGGTTCGTGTGCCCGTAGAGCACATAGTCGGCCTCGCCCTCGATGAGCTTGGGGTAGTCGACCCCGCAGCAGACCCACGAGCCGTTCAGCGCCGGCAGGCCGTCGGGCTGGCGTCCCCGCCGCGACCAGATCGAGGTCACGCCCTGCGGCTGGTCGCCGGCCGGCTCGCGGTGCACGAGCTCGCCGTTGCGGCGTACGCCCTCGCCGGCCTCGGCGACCCAGGCCAGCTCGTGCTCGGGCTGCCAGATCCAGCCGCGCACCGCCTCGCCGTCGACGACCTCGGAGACCATCACGGCGTGGTCGGGCGAGCCGTGCACGAAGTTCTTGGTGCCGTCGACGGGGTCGACGGTGAAGGCGTGGTCGGCCTCGCGGAACCGCGCCATCAGGTCCGGTGAGTCGGCGTTGGCCTCCTCCCCCAGCACCACGGCGTCGGGGTAGGCCTCCTCGAGCGCCCGGGTGATCAGCTCCTCGGCCTCGTGGTCGGCGACGGTGACCAGGTCGCCGGGCTTCTTCTCGTCGATCTGCGCCTTCGACAGCGACCGGAAGCGTGGGGTGATCACCTCGGCGGCGACCGACCGGAGGAGCTCGAGTACCTCTTCGGTGGACAGAGCCATGTCAGCCCGCGAGGTTGTCCAGCAGCAGGGTCTCGGCCAGGCAGACGCGCTCGAACTCCGCGAGGTGCAGCCCCTCGTTGGCGCCGTGGGCGCGGGTGTCGGGGTCCTCCACACCGGTGACGAGCACGCTGGCCTCGGGGAAGCTCTCGAGGAACTCCGCGATGAACGGGATCGAGCCGCCCACCCCCATGTCGATCGGCCGGACGCCGTCCCAGGCGCGGGTGAAGGCGTCCCGCGCCGCGTCGTACGCCGGTCCGCTGGCCTCGATCTGGGTGGGCTCGCCGGTGTCGACGACGTCGAAGGTGAGCTCGGCCCCCCACGGGACGTGCGCCTCGAGGTGGCGGCGCAGGCAGTCGAGAGCCTTCTGCGAGGTGTCACCGGGGGCCGTGCGCAGCGAGATCTTGGCGCGTGCGCTCGCGGTCAGGGTGTTGCTGGCGCCGTCGACCTTGGGCGCGTCGAGGCCCGTGACGGTGAGCGAGGGCTTGGTCCAGAGCCGCTCGACTGCCGTGCCCGAGCCGACGAAGTCGACGCCCGGCGCGATGCCCGACTCGGCGCGCAGCCGCTCCTCGGGGTAGTCGACGTCGGCGGCCGGTCCGGAGTGCAGGCCGGCGACGACGACGTTGCCCTCGTCGTCGTGGAGGGAGGCGAGCAGCCGGGTCAGCGCCATCAGGGCGTCGGGCACCAGCCCGCCCCACATGCCGGAGTGGACGGCGTGGGTCAGGGTGCGCACGCCGACGTCGACGCGGACCAGGCCGCGCAGGCTCGTGGTCAGGGCGGGCACGCCGATGTCCCAGTTGCCGGAGTCGGCGATCACGATGACGTCGGCGGCGAGGTAGTCACGGTGCTCGCGCAGCAGGTCGGGCAGGGTGTCGGAGCCGACCTCCTCCTCGCCCTCGATGAACATCGTCACGCCCACGCCGAGGTCGGCGCCCAGGGCACGGATCGCCGCCAGGTGGGCGATGATCCCGGCCTTGTCGTCGGCGGCACCGCGGGCGAAGAGCCGGCCGTCGCGCTCGGTGGGCTCGAAGGGCGGCGAGTCCCACTCGGCGTGGTCGTTCTCCGGCTGCACGTCGTGGTGGGCGTAGAGCAGCACGGTCGGGCGGCCCTCCGGCGCGGGCTTGCGGGCGAGCACCGCGGGGGCGCCGCCGTCCTCGCGGGTGCTGACGATGCGGACGTCCTCGAAGCTCTCCGCGCGGAACAGCTCGGCGACCGCCTCGGCGCTGCGGCGTACCTCTGCCGCGCGGTCCGGGTCGGCGCTGACCGACTCGATCCGCACGAGGTCCTCGAGGTCCTGGCGCAGGCGGGGAAGCTCAGCGTCGACGCGGGAGCGCAGCTCGTCGAAGTCCATGGCTCGACCCTAGATCCTCGGCCGCTTCGAAGGCGCGGCAGGTGGCTCCCGCCGTGGCAACCGGTCAGTGGCCGCGAGCCGCCCCGGTCCCCTCGTCCGAGGCGTCGCCGGCGCCCCTCGCGTCGTCCTTGCCCGGGGCCTCGTCCGGGTCCTCGTCCGGGTCCTCGTCCGGGTCCTCGTCCGGGTGCGCCTCGGCCGGGTGTCGCCTGGGCCGTGCCCCCGGGCGCCGGCTCGGCGCGCTCCGCGGCCACCTCGCCGAGGTAGCGCAGCACGACCGCGACCAGCGCGGCGGTCGGCACCGCGAGGAAGGCGCCGGTGATCCCGAACAGGGCCGACCCCAGCGTGATCGCCAGCAGCACGACGGCGGCGTGCAGCTGCATCGACTGCGACTGCAGCCACGGGAGGAGCACGTTGCCTTCCAGCTGTTGCACGACGACGATCACCGCCAGGATCACGAGTGCGCCACCCAGCCCGTTGGAGACGAGCGCCACCAGCACCGCGATCGCGCCGACGACGAAGGCACCGACGATCGGCACGAAGCCACCGAAGAAGGTGAGCACGGCCAGCGGGACCGCCAGCGGCACCCCGACGATCAGCAGCGCGGCGCCGATGAACACGGCGTCGATGAACGAGACCAGCGCCTGGGTGCGGATGAAGCCGCCGAGGGTGGCCCACGCGCGCGACAGCACCTCGGTCAGGTGGGCACCGACCTTCGGCCCCGTGGCGCGGCGCAGCCACGGCAGGAAGAGGCCGCCGTCCTTGAGGAACAGGAACGTCAGCACGAGGCTGATCAGCAGGTTGATCGTGGCGTTCCCCACGGCGGCCACGCCGACCAGGACGCCCGAGGCGATGCTGCCCACCGACCCCTCGATCTTGCCCTGCAGACCCTCCAGGGCCGACTCGACCTGGTCACGGGAGACCAGGTCGCTGTCCTGGACCCAGTCCTGGAGCCGCTGGACGCCGCCTGCGGTGTCCCGCGCGATCTGGTCGGACTGACCCGCGACCGAGGGCGCGATCGCGAACCCGATCCCCACGACCAGCAGCAGCGAGCCGATCAGCGCGGCCGCCGCGGCGAGACCGGCCGGGAACCCGAGGCGCCGCTGCAGCAGGTCGGAGACGGGCGCGAGCACGGTGGTGATGATCAGGGCCAGGGTGATCGGCAGCACGATCGCCCACGTCTCCTTGACGACCAGTCCCAGCAGCACCGCCCCGAGGGCGATCGCCACCCAGCGCAGGCTCCAGCGCGCCGTCCACGCGATGCCGTCGCCGATGACGTGCTCCCAGGTGCGGGGGCGGTCGGTCTGCGGGCGTTCGGCAGGGATTGTCCTGGTGCTCATGGCCCCAGCCTTGCAGGCGCCTGCCAGCGCACCCCTCAGTCGGTCGGCGGGGCGAGGAGGGGGAGGTACGCCGAGAGGTCGGCGCGCTCGCCCGACGCCCGGACCAGGCCTCGGTCGACGGCATCGCCCCAGCTCAGCTCGCCGGTCGCCAGGGCCAGCCACGTCGACGCGTCGAGCTCGACCACGGCCGGCGGAGTGCCACGGGTGTGCCGCACCCCGGCGACGACCTGCGCGGCGGCGTACGGCGGGACGCGCACCTCCACCGAACGCCCGGGCGCCCGCTGGGAGAGCAGCGCCAGGAAGTGCTTGGACAGCAGCTTCAGGTCGGCCTTCGTGCGCTCCTCGCGGGTGAGGGCCTCGGCCACCGCGGCGGGGTCCTGGGGCTGGAGTCGAGCGGGCACGGTGTGCACCGTAGCCGCCGGGACCGACAGGCGGGCAGGGGGTCGCTGTCGACCGGAGGCCGTCGTTGACAGGCGGGAGGCCGGGTGGGTTGATGCCCGGTATACCGCTCGAGGAGGCAGATGTGAGTGAGCAAGGCTGGCAGCAGTTCCTGCGCGCGGACGGGGTCGAGGACTGGGTGGTCCTCCACGGTGGTGCCACCGCGGCGTTCCGGGTCGGGTCACTGAGCGACGCCGCTCGATTCGCCGAGGCCGTCGCCCAGGTTGCCGGGGTGGACACGGGGCTGCTGCTGACGCTCGCCGACGACCGGGTCACCGTTCGCTTGAGCCGTGGAGTCTTCCGACTGGAGGAGTCGCACGTGTCGTCCGCGCGCGTCATCTCGGGTATCGCGCGGGAGCACGGTGCCGTCCCGGACCGCGCGGCCGTGCACGAGGTACAGGTCGCCGTCGCCGCGCAGCCCGACACCGTGGACGTGGGCTTCTGGCGCGCCGTCCTCGGGTACGCACCCCTGTCTCCCGACAACGCCGTCGATCCGCTGGGACACGGCTCGACCGTCTGGATGCAGGACCTGAGTCCGGAGAAGCCCTTGCGGCACGCGATGCACGTCGACGTGTCTCTCGCTCGCGAGCACGCCGAGGCGCGAGTCGGGGCGGCGCTCGCCGCGGGCGGTCGCCTCGTCGACGACAGTGACGCGCCCGAAGCATGGATCATCTCGGACCGAGCTGGGAACAGGGTCTGTGTCGCGGCCTGGCCCGACGGGGCCCGCTCCTCGGCTGACAGCTGAGCGCGGCGGGGCGTCTGCGCTCTCCTGCGGCCGCAGGACGGGTCTCCGCCGCGCCGAGCGAAGCCGGCGCCCGGCGTGACCGGAAGGGTGCATCGTCGCCGCGACGAGTTCTCCACAGATATCGAACAGACGCTCGATTCTGTCGGTGGTCGATGCTTGAATTCATTCATGGAACAGCACGAGCGCGCAGGGGGCAGCGACGCTCCCGGGGTGCCCGTAGAGCTCGCGCAGATCCGACTTCGGGTCCGCGAGCTGACCGAGACGCTGTGGGCCGCGCGCAGTGGCGCGGAGCTGATGGACACCGTGGCCGAGGTCGAGGCGCTGAAGTCCACGCTCGACTCGCTCGAGCTCGCTGTGGTCCGAGAGCTCGAGGCCAGCAAGGCGGTCAAGGCCGCCGGGTGGGCCAGCACGCAGGACTTCCTCACCTGCACCGCCGGCGGCCACAAGGGCACGGGGCCGGCGCGGGTGCGCCTGGCGCGGGCGGTGGACCAGCCGCTGCTCGCCCCGGTCGGGGAGGCGCTGGCCGACGGCTGGCTGTCCACCGCGAAGGCCCACGTCATCGACCGTGCGGTGGACGCCCTGCCCGTCGATGCCGACCTGCGGGCCCGGGCGGTGCAGGTGCTGCTGGCCGAGGCGAAGGTGCTCGATGCCTCGGAGCTGAAGAAGCTGACGCGCCGACTGCTGAGCGTGGTGGACCCCGACGGTGACGAGCGGCGTGACGAGGAGGCCCTGGACAGGCTCGAGCGCGCCGCCCACCTGAACCGTCACCTCACGATCACCGACGACCAGTCCGGTGGCGCGTGGATCAAGGGCCGCTGCAGCGCGGAGGACGCGGCGCTCATCAAGTCGACCCTGGTCCCGCTCGCCGCTCCCCTGCCCTCCGGAGCGACGTGCGACCCCGGGACGTGCACGACGCCCGGTTGTGCCCACGACGGCCGCGACCCTCGCGACCACGGCGTCCGGATGCTCGACGCCCTCGTCGAGGCGTGCCGGCAGCTGCAGACGGCCGACGTCCTGCCGGAGAGCCACGGCGCCACGCCGCGGCTCTCGCTGACGATGGGCCTCGACGACCTCCTCCGACGCAGCGGCTTCGGGCACACCGAGACGGGCGAGCAGCTGTCGGCCAGCGCCGTACGACGACTGTGCTGCGACGCCGAGGTCATCCCCGCCGTGCTCGGGGCGGAGTCAGCGCTGCTCGACGTCGGGCGTGCGCGGCGACTGGTCACGCCGGCCATCTGGCGAGCGCTGGTCGTCCGCGACCGGCACTGCCGGTTCCGGGGGTGCACTCGCCCGCCGATGATGTGCCACGCGCACCACGTCGAGCACTGGATCGACGGCGGCCCGACGTCGCTGGACAACCTCGTCCTGCTGTGCGGCCACCACCACCGCCTCGTCCACTCCGGGCCGTGGCAGATCAGCAGGGACGGCCCCGCCGGCTTCCGCTTCGAGCTCCGGCCGGCCGAGGCGCGGCCACCCCAGAACCGTCCGGCCGCCGAACGGCCACGAGGACCGGACGGATGAGCAGCGCGACATCAGGCGCGGGTCTCGTCCTGCGCCGGGGCGCGAGGGTGCTCGCGCTCCTCCAGCCGTTCGTCCTCCTCGGGTGGCGGCACCGGCGAGGTGGCCGCACGGGCGAACGGGATCTCGAGCATCCTGCGCATCGCCATCCGGGCCGGCTCCTCGAAGAAGCGGTAGAGCAGCCACGCGGTGAGGACCATGACCGGGATGAGCAGCAGCTCGCCGTAGTAGCGCGGCAGCGGGTCGAGGTGGAAGCTCGTGAACCGGGTGACGTCGCGGTAGAGGTAGAGCATCGGGCTGTGCACGAGGTAGAGCGCGTAGGAGATCGCCCCGCCGAGCACCAGCGCGCGGGTGGCGAGCAGGTCGTGCAGGGGGCCGGTGCCGATCCCGAGGAAGAACACCAGCGGCACGAACAGCAGCACGATCGTGCCCGACCACCAGCCCGGCACGTCGACCGCGCGGCCGATGTAGGGGTGGGCGACCACGGCCACCACCGTGAGGATGGCGCCCGTGCCCGCGAGCCGCCGTGCCCGCGAGGTCAGCCGGAGGCGGGAGGCAGCGGCGCACAGGAGCATCCCGGTGACGAACTCGCACAGGATGCGCAGGATCCAGGACTTCCCGCCCAGGTCGCCGCCCACGGCCACGCCCACCACGAGCGGCATCATCGCCAGCCCTGCGAGGACGAGCAGCCCACGAGCCCTCAGGTTCCGCTGGGCCCGCGCGACGGCGAGCACCACGACCGGGAACAGCACGTAGGCCAGCCACTCCGCCGAGAGCGACCAGGCCGGGCCCACCCAGCTGATCGAGCCCTTCTCCGGTGGGAACCACATCTGCACCATCAGGGTCTGGCGGACGAAGTTCTCCCACGTCAGCGCGCCGGCTCCGGCCGAGTTCCACAGCTCGTGGCGCATCAGCCGAAGGGCACCGCCCACGACGAGGACGAGCATGTACAGCGGCCAGATGCGCGCCAGCCGGAGCCAGAGGAAGCGCAGCGAGGGGCGCAGCCGGAGCCGCCCGCCGAGCTTGTCGGTGTAGTTCAGGGCCAGCACGAACCCCGAGAGCATGAAGAAGAGGTCGACGCCGCGGTAGCCCGCCCCGGTGAGCGGTCCGAACAGGTCCAGCGCCTGCGGGTGGTGGGCCCGGATCAGCTCGGAGTTGTGGCGCGTGGAGTGGTAGACGACCACCCACAGCGCCGCGAAGAAGCGTACGCCGGTGAGCGCCCGGATGTGCTGCGTGCGCACGTCAGGCGAGCGCCGCGGGGAGGGTGCGGGTCCAGGCGTCCTTCAGCTCCGCCAGCGGGAGGTCGAGGACATCGGCGACGTCGAGGGAGTCGCCCCTGGTCTCGCCGAGCGAGGTCAGGGGTACGCCGTGCTCGGAGGCGAGCTCGAAGAGGCGCTCCTCGTCCTCGGGCGCCACGGTCACCAGCACCCGGGCGGTCGACTCGCTGAACAGCGCCACGAACGGGTCGCCGCCGGCGATATCGGCGAGGTCGACGCGTGCACCCACGCCGTGGCGCAGGCAGGACTCCACCAGCGCCTGCGCGAGGCCACCGTCGGAGAGGTCGTGGGCCGAGGAGAGCACGCCGGTGCCGGCGACGAGCAGCTCGCTGAGGGCGCGCTCGGCAGCCAGGTCCACGCGCGGCGGGCGGCCACCCAGGTGGCCGTGCACCACGTGGGCCCACTCCGAGCCGGAGAGCTCCTCGCGCGTCTCGCCGAGCAGCAGCACCCGGTGCCCGGCGGCGGTGAACCCGGTGGGGGTGCGACGGGTGACGTCGTCGATGACGCCGAGGACGGCCACCACCGGGGTCGGCAGGATCGCGGTCTCCCCGGTCTGGTTGTAGAGGCTGACGTTGCCGCCGGTGACCGGGATGCCGAGCTCGAGGCAGGCGTCCTTCAGGCCGGTGCACGCCTGCGCGAACTGCCACATCACGCCCGGGTCCTCCGGGGACCCGAAGTTGAGGCAGTCGCTGACCGCCAGCGGGGTCGCTCCCCCGGTCGAGACGTTGCGGTAGGCCTCGGCGAGGGCCAGCTGGGCGCCGGCGTACGGGTCGAGGCGGGCGAACCGCCCGTTGCAGTCGGTGGAGACGGCGACGCCGAGGTTGGTGTCGGTGTCGACCCGGACCATCCCGCTGTCGCTGGGCTGGGCCAGGACGGTGTTGCCCTGGACGTAGCGGTCGTACTGGTCGGTGATCCACGACTTGTCGCACAGGTTGGGGCTCGCGACCAGCCGCAGCAGGGTCTCGCGCAGCTCGGCGCCGCTCGGCCGCGGCAGCGTCTCGGCGCCGTCGGCCTGCAGGGTGTCCTGCTCGGCGGGGCGCTCGTAGGGCCGGTGGTACGTCGGACCCTCGTGCGCCACCGAGCGGGGCGGCACGTCGACGACCCGCTCGCCGTGCCAGTCGATGAGCAGCCGGTCGCCGTCGGTGACCTCGCCGATGACGGTGGCGTCGACCTCCCAGCGGGCGCAGATGGCCAGGAACGCCTCGACGTCGTCGGGCTCGACGACCGCCATCATCCGCTCCTGCGACTCGCTCATCAGGATCTCCTCGGGAGCCAGCGAGGAGTCGCGCAGCGGCACCAGGTCGAGCTCGACGTGCATCCCGCCGTCCCCGGCACTGGCGAGCTCGCTGGTGGCGCAGGAGAGCCCGGCGCCGCCGAGGTCCTGGATGCCGGCGACGAGCCCGGCCGCGAACAGCTCGAGGGTGCACTCGATGAGCAGCTTCTCCATGAAGGGGTCGCCGACCTGCACGCTGGGCCGCTTGGTCGGGCCGCTGTCGGAGAAGGTCTCGCTGGCGAGCACGCTCACGCCGCCGATGCCGTCGCCGCCGGTCCTCGCGCCGTACAGGATCACCTTGTTGCCGACCCCGGTGGCCTTCGCGAGGTGCAGGTCCTCGTGGCGCAGCACTCCGACGCACAGGGCGTTGACGAGGGGGTTGCCGGCGTAGGTCTCGTCGAAGACCGCCTCGCCGCCGATGTTGGGCAGGCCCAGGCAGTTGCCGTAGCCGCCGACGCCGGCCACGATCCCGGGCAGCACCCGGTGGGTGTCGGCCGCGTCGAGCGGACCGAAGCGCAGCGGGTCCATCACCGCGACCGGGCGGGCGCCCATCGCCAGGATGTCGCGCACGATCCCGCCGACGCCGGTCGCCGCCCCTTGGTAGGGCTCGACGTAGGAGGGGTGGTTGTGGCTCTCCACCTTGAAGGTGACGGCGTACCCCTGGCCGATGTCGATCACGCCGGCGTTCTCGCCGATGCCGGCCAGCATCTTCCCGGCGCGCGTCTCTTGAGGGATCTCCGAGAACTGCTTGAGGTGCACCTTGGAGGACTTGTAGGAGCAGTGCTCGCTCCACATGACGGAGTACATCGCCAGCTCCGAGCTGGTGGGCCGGCGACCCAGGATCTCGCGGATGCGGGCGTACTCGTCGGACTTCAGTCCGAGCTCGGCCCACGGCTGCTCGCGCTGGGGGTCGGCGCCGGCCAGCGCGACCGTGTCGAGCGAGGGGTCGGAGCGGTGTTCGGTGCGAATCTCGGGCACGCGCCCAACCTACTGGGAGCGGTCCCCACCGAGGCGTTCCACCCCTCCGTGGGGCGCCGCCCCCGGCTGCCGACGACGGCCGAGGGCGCGGGACGGCACCGAGAAATCCGGGCGCGGGCCATTTCTCGCACCCTTTGAATTACATTCCTGTAATTCATTGAACTCAGTGTTACGGATGTGACGAACGAGGTTAGGGTGACGCAGCTTCCCGACATTCTTGGAGATTACGATGGCCCGGCTCACCACGTCCCGACACCGCTCCCGCAGGGCCCGTTCCTGGCTCGCCGGTGTCTCGGCCGGCGCCCTCGCGCTGCTGCTCTCCGGCACCCTGCTCACCCCGCCCCCGGCGTACGCCGCGAACCCGGTGACGCCGGGCAACTACCGCGGCCTCGGCTTCGACCAGTGCGAGGCCCCGAGCGCGAGCGCGATGAGCACCTGGATCAAGAAGTCGCCGTTCCGGGCGGCGGGCATCTACATCTCCGGCGCGTCCCGGGCCTGCCAGCGGCAGAGCAACCTCACCGAGAGCTGGGTGCGCTGGCGGCTGGCGGAGGGCTGGCACCTGATGCCGATCACCCTCGGCCCGCAGGCGTCCTGCTCGCACCGCTACCCGCGCTACGGCAAGAACATCGACCCGACGATCAACCCGGCCCCGGCGAACTGGTGGGCCGCCGCCAAGTCCCAGGGCCGGCTCGAGGCGCAGCGCGCGGTCACCGCGGCACGCAAGCTCGGCATCGTCGCGGGCAGCACGATCTTCTACGACCTCGAGGCGTTCGACACCCGGCAGAGCACCAACTGCACGCAGTCGGCGATCCGCTTCCTGCACGCCTGGACCAACCGGCTCCACGACTACGGCTACGCGTCGGGCTACTACTCCAGCGCCGCCTCCGGCATCCGGATGATGGACGACCAGCGGGTCCAGCGTGGCAACAACATCGCCATGCCCGACCAGGTCTGGATCGCGGACTGGAACGGCAAGGCCAACACCAGCTCCTCCTACATCCGCAGCGACGGGTGGATGCCCTACGGACGTGCCAAGCAGTTCCAGGGCGGCCACAACGAGACCTGGGGCGGCGTACGCATCAACATCGACCGCAACTACCTCGACCTGCGCACGCCCACGCTGCCCACCAAGGCGCCGGCACCCGCACCGGAGCCCGCTCCCGCACCGGAGCCCGCGCCATCGCCGACGACCCCGCGCTACACCGGGACCTCGCTGTCGGACCCGATGTGCAGCCCGTCGACGATCAGCCGGCCCAGCTACCGCGCCACCGGCGCCTCGTCGGCGAAGTCCGCCATCGTGCCGCTGCAGTGCGTGCTCAAGCAGCAGCGCCTGTACAAGTACGCCGTCACCGGCACCTGGAACTCCCAGACCCAGAAGGCGCTGAACAGCTTCCAGAAGCGCGTCGGCCACAAGCAGCGCACCTTCGCCACCCGGTCGAACTGGATGGCACTGCTCACCGCCGGCAGCAGCGGGCGCAGCCTGCGCAGCGGGTCCACCGGCGCCGACGTGACGATGCTGCAGCGCGCGCTGAACGCTGCGGGGTCCCCTGCCCTGAAGGTCACCGGGAAGTACGACACGACGACCCGCAACGCCGTGGGCGCCTACCAGAAGAGCATCCGGCTCAGCGCCACCAAGATCGTGGGCGCGAGGACGTGGAAGGCCTTGCGCGCCGGACGACGCTGAGTCCTTCCCGGGCCCTCCTCGGGACCCGCCGAGGCCCCGGTCGCCCCGTTCACCCAGGGCGATCGGGGCACCGGCGGGTGGGGCGTCTCAGACGCGCTGGAGCGCGGAGACCACGCTGGTGAAGAACCCGAGCCCGTCGGTGCCGGGACCGCACAGGTCCTCGACCGCGTGCTCGGGGTGGGGCATCAGGCCGACCACGTTGCCGCCCGCGTTGGTGATGCCGGCGATCGAGCGCAGCGAGCCGTTGGGGTTCTCACCCACGTAGCGGGCGACGACGCGCCCCTCGCCCTCCAGCTCGTCGAGCGTGCGCTCGTCGGCGACGAACGCGCCCTCGCCGTTCTTCAGCACGATCGTGACCTCCTGGCCCGCGTCGTAGGACGAGGTCCAGGCGGTGGAGTCGTTCTCGATCCGGATCACCTGGTCGAGGCAGCCGAACTTGCGGTGGTGGTTGCGGATCAGCGCGCCGGGCAGCAGGTGGGACTCGCACAGGATCTGGAAGCCGTTGCAGATGCCGAGCACCGGCAGCCCGCCCCTGGCCGCGTCGATGACCTCGGTCATCACCGGGGCGAAGCGCGCGATCGCCCCGCAGCGCAGGTAGTCGCCGTAGGAGAAGCCTCCGGGAAGGACGACCGCGTCGACGCCCTGGAGGTCGTGGTCACCGTGCCACAGCGCGACCGGCTCCGCACCGCCGAGGCGGACGGCACGGGCGGCGTCGACGTCGTCGAGCGAGCCGGGGAAGGTGACGACCCCGATCCTCACGCGACGACCTCGACCGTGTAGTCCTCGATGACCGGGTTGGAGAGCAGGGTGGCGGCCATCTCGTGCACCTGGGCCATCCGCTCGTCGGTGGCCTCGCCCTCGATCTCGAGCTCGAACCGCTTGCCCTGGCGCACGTCGCTCACGCCCTCGAAGCCGAGACGAGGCAGCGCCCCGAGCACGGCCTTGCCCTGCGGGTCGAGGATCTCGGGCTTGGGCATGACGTCGACGACGACACGTGCCACGGCTGGCACCTTTCGCTGGGTGGAGGGGCGGGCCCAGTCTAGGGGCGGCGCTGGTTTACCCGGCTACCCGGGGAAACCTGACGTTCTCGGGCGAAGCATCACCCCGAAACGTCAGGGACTGCCCGAGAACCCCACCCCTTTTGTCCGTTGGAGCGCGATCGGCACACGGTAACGCTCAGCGGCGGCCGCGCAGGGCGACGATGGCGAGCGCGATCCCGAATCCGGCCAGCGCGGGGCCGAGCACGGCCCACAGCTGCACGCCGGTCATCGGGCTGCCCTCGAGGTAGCCGAGCCCCTGGAAGGTCCACACCAGGCCGACCACGACCATCAGCGCGCTCAGGGCGAGCGCCACGACCCGACCCATCTCAGCCCTCCGTCCCGGCCAGGACCCGCCCGGCACGTCGCAGGTCGCTGCGTACGGCTAACAGCCCGGCCGCGGTCGCTGCCCAGCCGGCGGGGCGCAGCAGGCCTCGAGCGCGTACGCCGAACGCCGCCTCCACCGTGCATCCCGTGCCGTGCGGGGAGAAGCGCAGCACCAGGTCCGCGGAGAAGGCCCGCCACGTCCCGGTCTCGGCCCACAGCCGGTCGGTCTCCATCTCGGTGATCACCATCTCCGGCACTATGCGGGCCGACGTGACGTCGCGCCACCGCATGCCGACGCGCGGCGAGCCGTCGTCGAGCATCTCCACCTCCCGCAGCGACGACTGCCACTGCGGCCGGTTGCGCGGGTCCGCGAGGTAGGCGAAGGCAGCGTCCGCGGGTACGGCGTACTCCACCGTCGTGGTCAGCGCGCCGCGAGGACGGGTCATCAGAACCGCTCCCCCGTCAGCAGCTCGTAGGCCTCCACGTAGCGGGCGCGGGTGCGGTCCACCACCTCCGGCGGAAGCGGGGGCGGCGCCTCGCCCGAGGCGCGGTCCCAGCCGCTCTGCGGGGAGAGCAGCCAGTTGCGCACGATCTGCTTGTCGTAGGAGTCCTGGGCGCGGCCGGGCTCCCAGTCGGCGGCCGGCCAGTACCTGCTCGAGTCGGGGGTGAGCACCTCGTCGGCCAGCACGGTGACGCCCACCCCGGGACCGGAGTCGACCCGTGCGCCGAACTCGAGCTTGGTGTCGGCCAGGATGATCCCGCGCTCGCGGGCCAGCGCCTCGGCGCGGTCGTAGACGGCCAGGGTCAGGTCGCGCAGCTCGGCCGCCCGGTCGGCGCCGACCTCCTCGACGACCGCCTCGAAGGAGACGTTCTCGTCGTGCTCGCCGAGGGCCGCCTTCGTGGCCGGGGTGAAGATCGGGGCGGGCAGCCGGCTGCCGTCGACGAGCCCGTCGGGCAGCGGGATCCCGCAGACCTTCCCCGTGGCGTCGTAGTCCAGCAGCCCCGACCCGGTGAGGTAGCCGCGGGCGACGCACTCGACGGGGTACATCTCGAGCTCCTCGCACACGATCGCCCGGCCCCGCACGGCGTCGGGCACCTCGGTCGAGCGCACATGGTTGGGCACCAGGTCGGCGAGCTGGTCGAACCACCACAGCGACATCCGGGTGAGGATCACACCCTTGTCGGGGATCGTGGGCTCGAGGACGAAGTCGAACGCCGAGATCCGGTCGCTGGCGACCATCAGCAGCCCGCCCTCGTCGAGGCGGTACAGGTCGCGCACCTTGCCGGAGTGGAGGTGGGTCGCGCCCGCGATCACCGGGGCCTCGGGGATGTTGTGCACGGCGTCACCCTACAAACGCGGGGGTTGGGGACCCAGGCCGGTGACCCAGGCCGGTGACCCCGCCGGGTGGCCCAGCCCATGACTCAGCCCATGACTCAGCCGGTCACGTGCCCGGACATGGCTGTGGGGTGTGCCGGCCACGCCGACACACCCCACCTGCCGTTCGGGTCCGACCTGGGTCGGACCTGGCTTCTCGCCTCAGTTCAGAGGATCGCCTTGAGGATCGCCTTGTTCGGCGCGGGCTTCGCCTCCGCGGCGCCACCGGCGGCCGGGACCGAAGCAACGGCCAGGGCGACGGTCACCGCGAGAAGTGCGCCACGGATGCTGCGCTTCTTGAAGTTCATGCTGCTTCCTCCTGTCTCCGGACCGGCTGGCCCGCTGTCTGTGCCTTGACACTACGACGGCATAGGACCTTTGTATATAAAACGGACAAAAAGGCCGAAGGAATTCACTCGACCTCGAACGAGGTGAGGCCTTCGACCGTGCCCTCGTGCTGCCGGACGTCCTCGACGCGTGCCATCGGCGACCCGATCTCGCACCACTCCAGCAGCTCCGACAGGGCGCCGGCGGGGCCCTCCACGTGGGCGCGCACGGTGCCGTCGGGCTCGTTGCGCGCCCAGCCGGCGACGCCGAGCCTGCTCGCCTGCTCGCGCAGCCCGGCGCGGTAGAACACGCCCTGGACGTGGCCGGTGACGACGAGGTCGAGCGCGCGTGTGTCCATCGGCCCATCATGCAGGCCGGGTGGCGCGCGGAAGGAGTCGGACGCGCGAACCCCGGGCGAGCACCCCGGACAGGGAGAAGGGGCCGCCCCCGAGTGGGAGCGGCCCCCGACGCGCTTGCAGATCAGCGCGCGGTCACCAGTGCCGGAACCTCAGCGCAGGTGACCGTGTCCTGCCCGGTGCTTGCCCCGGATCTTGTCGGCGTGAGCCTTGCCCTTGTCGTGACCCTTGGCCTTGCCGTGGCCCTTGTCGTGGCCCTTGTCGTGGCCCTTGTGATGACCCTTGCCGGCGTCCGGCACCAGGCCCGGGTTCTGGGCGAGCACGTAGAGCACGTGCGCGGCGGCGTCGGACATCTCGTCGATGGCCTTCGGGCTGACGTTGCTCCGGTCGTCGCAGGCGGCGTGGTAGCACGGGTCGTAGGCCTCGCCGGCCTGGCCGCCGTACACCTTCGCCTCCTCCTCGGTCTTGATGCCCTCGGCCCCGGTGAACAGGCCACCGGCCGGGACGCCGTTCTCGATGAACGGGCCGTAGTCGCTGCGGCCGTCGAACGCGGTCGGCGAGCTCGCCAGGCCCTGGCGGTCGAAGTAGGAGGTGAACAGCTGCTCGATGTCGTCCGAGCCGTCCGGTCCCTCGGCACCCTCACCGGTGGAGTTGTCCCCGTCGTAGACGAAGCGCACGTAGTTGGGCGACCCGACCATGTCGAAGTTCAGGTACGCCGCGATCTCCTTCAGGGTGGCCGGGTCGTTCTCGACCAGGTCGGCCACGTAGTGCTCGGCGCCCAGCAGGCCCGACTCCTCGGCACCCCACCAGGCGAACCGCACCTGGTTGCGGAGCTTCTTGACCTTGGCCATCTGCTCGGCCATCTCGAGGATCGTGGCCGAGCCGGAGCCGTTGTCGTTGATGCCCGCGCCCTCCGGGACGCTGTCGAGGTGGGCGCCGGCCATGATCACGCGGTCGGCGTCGCCCTTGCGCGTCTCCGCCACGACGTTGTACGTCGTGCGGGTCTGGCTCGTGGTGTCGGTGGCGACCCGCGCGGTGGTGTCCTCGGCGCCGAGCTCCTCGCCGACGTCGAAGCTGGTGCCCACGACCGGGATCTCGACGAGCGGCTCGCCGAGCGTGCCGTTGAAGCTCCCGGTGTCGCCCTCGGTGCCGCGGTTGAAGATGATCACGGCCCCGGCCCCGGCCTCCTCGGCGTTGGCGGCCTTCTGGGCGAACGAGCAGCTGCCGCGCTGGACCAGCGCGATCGCCCCCTCCGTGAAGCCGTCGAAGTCCGCGGCCTCGCAACCGCTGGTGGAGGCGGCGGTCCGCTCGAACGTGGTGTCGACCGGCACGACCTCGGCGGTGACGTCACCGCTGCCGGAGTACTCCACGGTGATGAAGTCGTCGGGGTTGGAGTAGTTCTTGAGCTCGGGCTCGATGCGCTGCAGCTCCGCGTCGGAGTTCTCGCTGAAGAACGGGAACTGGAAGGTCTGCACGCGCGGCTTGTAGCCGGCGGCGCGCAGCTTCTGCACGACGTAGTCCCTCGACGCCGCGTAGCCGGGCGTGCCCGAGGCGCGGGTGCCGCCGTTGGCGTCCGCGATCGCCTGGAACGCGTCGAGGTGCTCGCCGATGCCGGCGGGGGTGACGGCCTGGCGGAACTGCTTGGACTCGTTGTTCGAGCTCGGGGCCGCCACGGCCTGGGTGCTGGCCGCCACCAGCGAGGACGAGCAGACGACGGCGGTCACCGCGGCTGCTGCTTTGACGTGTCGGGACAGGCGCATGGGCACTCTTTCCTCCGGAAGGGCACCTGCCGGGCGGATCTCACCCGGCAGGAGACGAACGAGCCCCGAACCTAGGCGAGTCGTGATACGGGTCACAAGATGGTGACGAGTCCGGATTTCGACATCTTCCTGCAACACCGAGTTGTGCAACCTCCGGGCCGGAGGCAGGTCAGAGGATCGCGCCCGGGACGTAGTCGGCTGCCCGCGGGTCGGTGGCCACGACCTCCTCGACGCGGCGTACGACGGTCTCCACCTGGTCGCGCGCCGCTCCGGTGAACTCGATCGGCTCGGCGACGAGGGCCTCGATCTGGGCGCGGTCCAGCCCGAGCCGGCTGTCGGCGCCGAGCCGGGCGAACAGGTCGTTCTCGGTGCGGCCCTGGCGCATCTCGAGCGCCACCGCGACGGCGTGCTCCTTGATCGCCTCGTGCGCCTCCTCGCGCCCCACCCCGTTGCGGACGGCGGCCATCAGCACCTTGGTGGTGGCCAGGAAGGGCAGGTAGCGGTCGAGCTCGCGCTGCACGACCGCCGGGAAGACCCCGAACTCGTCGAGCACGGTCAGGAACGTCTGGAACAGCCCGTCGGCGGCGAAGAACGCGTCCGGGAGCGCGACGCGGCGCACCACCGAGCAGGAGACGTCGCCCTCGTTCCACTGGTCGCCCGCGAGCTCGCCCACCATGGACAGCTGCCCGCGGAGCACGACGGCGAGACCGTTGACGCGCTCGCACGACCGGGTGTTCATCTTGTGCGGCATCGCCGAGGAGCCGACCTGGCCCTCCTTGAAGCCCTCGGTGACCAGCTCGATGCCGGCCATCAGGCGGATCGTGGTGGCCAGGTTGGAGGGCCCGGCGACCAGCTGCACCAGCGCGGAGACGACGTCGAAGTCCAGCGAGCGCGGGTAGACCTGGCCGACGCTGGTGAGCACCCGCTCGAACCCGAGGTGGGCGGCGACCCGCTGCTCGAGGTCGCTCAGCCTGGCGGTGGAGCCGTCGAGCAGGTCGAGCATGTCCTGCGACGTCCCCATCGGGCCCTTGATGCCGCGCAGCGGGTAGCGCGCCAGCAGGTCGTCGAGCCGCTCGACCGCGACCAGCATCTCGTCGGCCACGGTCGCGAACCGCTTGCCCATCGTGGTGGCCTGGGCCGCGACGTTGTGCGAGCGCCCGGCCATCACCAGGGTCTCGTGCTCGGCGGCGAGCCGGCCCAGGCGGGCCAGGGCCGCCAGTGCCCGGGTGCGCAGCAGGCCGAGCGAGGCGCGGACCTGCAGCTGCTCGACGTTCTCGGTGAGGTCGCGCGAGGTCATCCCCTTGTGGATGTGCTCGTGCCCCGCGAGCGCGCAGAACTCCTCGATGCGCGCCTTCACGTCGTGCCTGGTCACCCGCTCGCGGGCCGCGATGCTCGCGAGGTCGACCTGGTCGACGACGGCCTCGTAGTCCTCGATGACCCCGTCCGGGACCGCGACGCCCAGGTCGCGCTGGGCGGAGAGCACGGCGATCCAGAGGCGGCGCTCGAGGACGATCTTGTGCTCCGGTGACCAGATCTCGGCGAGGTCGGCGCCGGCGTAGCGGGTGGCGAGCACGTTGGGGACCGTCATGACGGGTCCTCCTGTCCGGTGGCGGCGGCGGGGGTCGTGGTGGAGCCCACGGCGGCTGGCGGTCCCGCCTCGGGGGCGGTGTCCACCCGGGCGGCGATGTCGGTGCGCCACTGGGCGCCGTCGAAGCTGATCGCGTCCACCCCGGCGTACGCCCTGGCGCGCGCCGTCGGCGACGTCGCCGCCGACGGCGGTCACCGCGAGCACGCGGCCGCCGGCGGTGACCAGGGCGCCGTCGCGGGTGGCGGTGCCGGCGTGGATCACCGACACCGCGGCCTGGCCGTCGGCGCGGTCGACACCGGTGATCGGGTCGCCCTTGCTGGCGGACTCGGGGTAGCCGGCGCTCGCCATCACCACGGCCACCGCGGCGCCGTCCTTCCACCGCGGCACGGGCACCTCGTGCAGCGTCCCGTCGGCGGCGGCCTTGAGCAGCTCGCCGAGCGGCGACTCGAGCAGCGCCATCAGCGGCTGGGTCTCCGGGTCACCGAAGCGGGCGTTGAACTCGACCACCCGCACCCCACGCGAGGTCAGCGCCAGGCCCGCGTAGAGCAGCCCGGAGAAGGGGGTGCCCCGGCGGGCCATCTCGTCGACCGTCGGCTGCAGCACGCTCTCGGAGACCTCGGCGGTCAGCGAGGCGGGCGCCCACGGCAGCGGCGTGTAGGCGCCCATCCCGCCGGTGTTGGGTCCCTGGTCGCCGTCGTGGATCCGCTTGAAGTCCTGGGCGGGCAGCAGCGGGTAGACGGTGGCGCCGTCGGTGATCGCGAACAGCGAGACCTCGGGCCCGTCGAGGAACTCCTCGATCACCACCCGGTCGCACCGGCCGGCGTGCGCCAGGGCCGCCTCCCGGTCCTCGGTGACCACCACGCCCTTGCCCGCGGCGAGGCCGTCGTCCTTGACGACGTACGGCGGCCCGAACTCGTCCAGCGCCGCGGCGGCCTCCTCCGGCGTCGTGCACACGCGGGCCTCGGCGGTGGGCACCCCGGCGGCGGCCATCACCTCCTTGGCGAACGCCTTGGAGCCCTCGAGCTCGGCGGCCTCCCGGGAGGGGCCGAAGCAGCTGATCCCCCGCTCGCGGACGACGTCGGCGACCCCGGCGACCAGCGGCGCCTCGGGGCCGATGACGACGAGGTCGGCACCGACCTGCTGGGCCAGGTCGGCCACGGCGGCGCCGTCCAGCGGGTCGACGTCGTGCAGGGTGGCCACGGCGGCGATCCCGGGGTTGCCCGGGGCGGCGTGCACCTCGGTCACCGCCGGGTCGCGCGAGAGGGCCAGCGCGAGGGCGTGCTCGCGCCCACCGGTACCGATCACGAGGGTCTTCACGGTCGCCGATCCTAACGATGAGGCCGGCTGCTCCCCGCGGCCCGATCAGCCCGCGGGCGGGCGCACCCGTGCCTCGTACGCCGCCCGCTGGGTCTCGTCGCGCTCGGCGAGCACCCGGTCGGCGCCGAACGCGGCCGCGATCCCCTCCTGCAGGCGCCGGGGCAGCACCCCGGTGGCCCGCGTCATCCCCTGCACCCAGCGCGGGACCCACAGCTCGGGATGGCCCGTCCGGATCGCGGTGAGGATGACCTCCGCGACCTCCTCGGCGGTGACGGCCCGGACCCCGCGGGCGGCCGGGACCCCGGCGGCCAGCTCGGTCTGCACGACCGTCGGCAGCACCACGCTGACCCCGATCCCCTGCGGCTTGAGCTCGGCGCGGACGGCCTCGCTGAACCCGACGACGGCGAACTTCGAGGCGGAGTAGGTGGCGCCGTCGGCCACGGGAGACGGCCCACCGCGGAGGCGACGTTGACGATGCTCCCGCGCCCTCGCTCGACCATGCCCGGGGCCACCGCCTTGGTGCCGTTGATGACGCCGTGCACGTTCACGTCGATGATCGCGCGCGCCACCGCGTCGGGCTCCTTGAGCACCGACCCCAGCGGCATGATCCCGGCGTTGTTGACGAGCACGTCGACCGGCCCGAGCCCCTCGACCGCGACGAGGAACTCGCGCCAGGACTCCGGGCTGGTGACGTCGAGGGGTGCGGCCACGGCGCGGTCGCCGATGCGGTCGGCCACCTGCTGGACGAGCGCCGCGTCGAGGTCGCCGAGGGCGACCCTGGCTCCCTGGGCGGCCAGCAGGGTGGCGGTGGCCTCCCCGATGCCGCGGGCGGCTCCGGTGACGACGACCGTGCGGCCGCTGATGTCGCGCTGGGTCACTGCGATGTCCTTTCGCGTGGGCGCAGGTCGACCGGCTGGCCGTCTGCGGGGAACGGGAGCGACTGGTAGTCCAGCCGGTCGCGGTAGCCGGCGTCCACCGTCCAGTCGAACCGGCGGAGCAGCTGGTGCACGATCAGCTTCACCTCGGCGCCGGCGAAGGCCATGCCCAGGCACTTGTGCACGCCGGCGCCGAACGGCTCCCAGGCGTGCCGGTGCACCTTGTCCTCGCGCCGGTGAGGGGCGAACCGCTCGGGGTCGAACCGCTCGGGGTCGGGCCAGAGCTCCGGCATGTGGTGGCCCAGGTGCAGCATCACCGCGACCAGCCGGCCTGCGGGGATCCGGGTGCCGAGCACCTCGGTGTCCGCGACCGTACGCCGCGCCACGACCGGCACCGGCGGCACCAGCCGCAGGCACTCCTTCATCACCAGGTCGAACGACTCCAGCCCGTCGAGCTGGTCGAGGTCGGGGCAGTCCGGGAGGTGCGCGGCCTCCTCACGCAGGCGTTCCCGCCAGGCGGGGTGCGCGCCGAGCTGCCGCACCATCGTGGTGACCGTGATCGTCGAGGTGTCGTGGGCGGCCATCAGCAGGAAGATCATGTGGTTGACCACGTCGTCGTCGCCCAGCCCGGACCCGTCGTCGTCACGCAGGCCGCACAGCACGGAGAACAGGTCGGTCCCCGGGGCGGCACGCTTGCCCGCGAGGTGGCGGGTGAGGAAGTCCTCGAGCAGCCGTCGCCCCGCCAGCGCCCGGCCCCAGCGCGTGCCGGGCACCGGCAGCCGGACCAGCGCGGTGGCCGCCTGGACGCAGGCGACGAACGCGTCGTTGACCTCGCCCAGCTCCTCGGGCGAGGCCAGGTCGGCGCCGCCCATGAAGACCCGGGTGGCGAGGTCGAGGGTCAGCTCCTTGAGGGCCGGGTAGACGCGGAAGCCGGGCCCGGGCCGCCAGCCGTCCAGTCCGTCGGCGATCGCCGGCCCCAGGGCGGCGGTGTAGCCGGCCAGCCGGGGCCGTGTGAACGCCTCCTGCATCAGGCGCCGGTGGCGGTGGTGCTCCTCGAAGTCGAGCAGCATCAGCCCCCGGTCGAAGAACGGACCGACGAGCTTGCCCCACCCGGGACCGCTCGCGAACGCCTTGTCGGCGTTGGTCAGCGCCGCCCCGCACGCGTCGGGTCCGAGCAGGACCGTCCAGCGGCCGCCGAGGAAGCCGATCTCCGAGACGGGCCCGTAGCCGTCGTACTGGGTGCGCATCATCCGCAGCGGGTCGCGGACGTACTCCAGGGTGCTGCCGACGAGCGGGAGCCCGCGCCGGCGCGGGGCGGGTCGCGGGACATGCGCCGCGACGGTCCCGCTGAGATCGTCTCGAGCCGACATGCCACCTCGCTGACGTGCATCTGACAGGGACTCCTGTCAGTTTGTGCCCTGCCCACCCGGGGCGTCAAGATGCTCTGCGTGAGCACGTCCGTCCGCAGCTACGGCGGGAAGAGCGCCGAGCAACGAAGCCAGGAGCGGCGCCTCCGACTCGTGGAGGCCACCGTGACGCTGCTCGCCGAGCAGGGCGAGGCCGGGACGACGATGACCGCGATCTGTGCTCGCGCCGGCCTGACCGAGCGCTACTTCTACGAGAGCTTCGCGCAGCGCGAGGACGCCCTGCTCGCCGCGCTCGACCACGTGGGCGAGCAGATCGCGAGCGAGGCGGTGCGGGTGGTGGCCGAGACGCCGGGCTCCGCCGACGAGCGGGTGCACGCGGTGATGGCGTCCTTCGTCGAGCTGGTCACCCGCCGCCCGGAGGTGGGCCTCGTCGCAGTCGTGCACTCCAGCGCCACCCCCCGCCTGCGGACCCGCCGCCACGAGCTGCTCGGCAGCTTCGCCGACCTCGTCGCCACCGAGGCGGCCGGGCTGTACGGCGAGGACGCCTGGCCCGCCGACCGGGCACGCCTGCACGGACTGGTGTACGTCGCCGGGCTCGCCGAGCTCGTCGCCGCCTGGCTGACCGGCGAGGTCGACCTCACCGGTGACCAGCTCACCGAGACCGCCAGCGACCTCTTCGCCTCACTGAGCCGCCGCAGCTGAGGGTGGTCGAGCCTCAGGCGTACGGGTCGGCGACCTCGCGCAGCCGCTCGAGGGCGGAGCGGAGCTGGCGTGCCGAGGTCGCGCCGAGGTGCTGCACCCACTCGGCCTCGACCTCGGCCTCGGCGAGCCGGGCGACGGCGACGGCCCGCTCCCCCCGGGCGGCCATCACGACGAGCCGGGCACGCGCGTCCGCAGGGTCTGCGACGCGGCGTACGTAGCCGGCCCGCTCGAGCCTGTCGACGGTGGCCGAGGCGGTCTGCTTGGTGACGAGCGCCTGCTCGGCGAGGTCTCCCATCCGGGTGCCCTCGGGGCCGATGCGCGCCGCGATCCTGGCCTGGGCCGGGGTCAGGTCGTCGAAGCCGGCGTCGGCGATCGCCGCGAGGACGCGCGCCTCCATCGCCCGGGCGCCGATGAAGCAGAGCAGGCCGAGGTTCAGCTCGTCACCGCCCCGGGCGGCCTGCTCGGAGTGACCGTTCGCCGGACGCATCGATGCCACCTCGGACTCCTTGACATTCGTCAGCCTGTCGAACCATTATGGTTCGAACATCGTACCAACTCCGGGAGTCCCCATGGACCGCGACGAGGTGTGGCGCACCATCGACCAGCAGCGCTCGGAGCTCGCCGACCTGATGGAGACCTTCACCGATCAGGACTGGCAGACGCCGTCGCTGTGCGCCGGCTGGCGGGTGCGCGAGGTGGCCGCCCACCTGACGCTGGCCCAGATGCGGCTGCGCGAGAGCATCGGGCCCGCGGTCCGGGCCCGGGGCAGCTTCCACCGGATGATCCTGCAGACCGCGCTGCGCCAGGCCGAGCTGCCCGTGGAGGAGTACCCCGCGCGGCTCCGCGCGATGGTCGGCTCGCGGCGCAAGGCGCCGTTCGTCAGCGACGTCGAGCCGATGCTGGACCAGCTCGTGCACGGCCAGGACATGGTGGTGCCGCTCGGCCGCACCCGGGAGATGCCCCGCGACGCGGCGGCCACGTCGGTCCAGCGCGCATGGGACCTCAACTGGCCGTTCGGGGTCAGGAAGCGCCTGCGCGGCTTCCGGCTCGAGGCGGTCGACCACGCCTGGTCGGCCGGTGAGGGTGAGGTCGTGCAGGGGCGGGTGCAGGACCTGCTCCTACTGGTCACCGGCCGCCACGTCGCGCTCCCACGGCTCGAGGGGCCCGGGGCGGAGCGGCTCCGATCACGACTTCAGCCCGCGGCCTGACGGCCGCACCCCTCCGAGTTGCGTCAGGCCACGACGAGCGTCTGCTCGCGCCCCGGGCCGACGCCGACGGCCCAGAAGGGCGCGCCCGACATCTCCTCCAGCGCGCGCACGTAGCGCTGGGCGTTCTTGGGCAGCTCCTCGAAGGTGCGGCAGCCCGAGATGTCCTCGCCCCACCCGTCGAGGAACTCATAGACCGGCGACGCTGCGTGGAACTGCGTCTGGGTCATCGGCATCTCGTCGTGCCGCCGGCCGTCGATGTCGTAGGCCACGCAGACCGGGATCCGCTCCCAGCTGCTGAGCACGTCGAGCTTGGTCAGGAAGAACTCCGTGAGCCCGTTGACCCGGGCGGCGTAGCGCGCGATCACCGCGTCGTACCAGCCGCAGCGCCGGTCGCGTCCGGTCGAGACACCGACCTCGCCGCCGATCTCCCACAGCCGGGCGCCGTCGTCGTCGAAGAGCTCGGTCGGGAACGGGCCCGACCCGACGCGGGTGGTGTAGGCCTTGATCACGCCGATCACCCGGTCGATCCGGGTCGGGCCGACGCCGGCGCCGGTGCACACGCCGCCGGAGACCGGGTTGCTGCTGGTCACGAACGGGTAGGTGCCGTGGTCGACGTCGAGCATCGTGGCCTGGGCGCCCTCGAAGAGCACCGTCTTGTCCTCGTCGAGCGCCTGGTTGAGCAGCAGCGAGGTGTCGGCGACCATCGGCTCGAGCCGGCTGGCGTAGCCGAGCAGCTCCTCGACGACCTCCTCGACCGTGATCGCGCGGCGGTTGTAGACCTTGCTCAGCAGGTGGTTCTTCACCTCGAGGGCGGCCTCGACCTTGTCGCGCAGGATCTTCTCGTCGAACAGGTCGGCCACCCGGATGCCGACCCGGTTGATCTTGTCGGCGTACGCCGGACCGATGCCCCGGCCCGTGGTGCCGATCCGGTTCTTGCCGAGGAAGCGCTCGGTCACCTTGTCCATGGTCGAGTGGTACGGCGCGATCACGTGCGCGCTGGCGCTGACCACCAGCCGGCCCATGGTGACGTCGCGCTCGATCAGCGCGTCGAGCTCGCGGAACAGCGCCTCGGGCGAGACCACGACCCCGTTGGCGATCACCGAGGTGCAGTCCGGGGTGAGGATCCCGCTGGGCAGCAGGTGGGTGGCGAACCGCTCGCCGTCCACGACGATCGTGTGACCGGCGTTGTGGCCCCCGCTCGTGCGGACGCAGAAGTCGATGGCGTCCTCGGTGGTGAGCTGGTCGGTCGCCTTGCCCTTCCCCTCGTCGCCCCACTGGGCGCCGAGAACCACGATCGCGGGCATGTCAGTCCTCCTCTTCGGGGCCGTCAAGGCCGCGCCCCATCGTACGGGTCTCACACCCCTGCCCCCGTCGCGCCCGTTCACCTCTAGGGTGGACCCCCGTGGACCCACTGCTGCTGATCACCAACACCGAGGCCGGTGGGGCCCAGGACGAGGCCCTCCAGGTCGCCCTGGAGGTGCTGCGCGAGTCCGCCGACGTGGAGGTCGCCTCCACCGGCAACCCCGGCGAGCTCGACGGCGTGCTGCACCGCGCCGGGTCCCGGCCCATCGTGGTGGCCGGCGGGGACGGCAGCCTGCACGCGGTCGTCACCGCGCTGCACCGCCGCCACGAGCTCGCCGAGAGCACGCTGGGCCTCATCCCGCTCGGGACCGGCAACGACTTCGCCCGCACCCTCGACATCCCGCTCGACCCGGCGGAGGCGGCCGCCGCCCTCCTGGGTGGCCACCCGCGCCCGATGGACCTGATCGTCGACGAGCTCGGCGGCGTCGTGGTCAACAACGTGCACGCCGGCGCCAGCGCCCAGGCCAGCCGCCGGGGCGCGCGCTGGAAGGAGCGGCTCGGCCCCTACGGCATCGGCATCCTGGGCTACCCGATCGGGGCGGCGCTGGCCTCGGTGCGACCGCCGTTCGTGCGGCTGCGGGTCGAGGTCGACGGCGAGGCGGTCGTCGACATGGACCAGCACGTCCTGATGGTGGCCGTCGGCAACGGCGCCAGCGTCGGCGGCGGCACCGAGCTCACCCCCGACGCCGATCCCGGCGACGGCAAGATGGACGTGATGGTGTCGCTGGCGACCGGGCCGATGGAGCGGTTCGGCTACGTCTGGCAGCTGCGCACCGGCCGGCACCCCGAGCGCAAGGACGTGCTCACCATGCGCGCCCGCCAGGTGACGGTCTCCGGGGAGGACTTCTACCTCGCCGCGGACGGCGAGATCAGCGGTCCGGAGCGCCGCCGCTCCTGGCACGTGGAGCCCGGCGCCTACTCGATGATCATCCCCTGACCGCCGGTCCGCTCCCGCTCGGACATGTCCTTGTTGACCCGCGGGTCCCCGGCGTCGGCGAAGTAGTCGCCGGCCGTGGTCTCGTCAGTGCCGTTGTCGACGCCGGCGAGGTTGAGGACCAACGAGAGCACGACCGCGAGGGCCAGGTTGATCGCGAAGGCCGTCATCGCGATGTAGCCCATCTCGCCCAGCCCGGGGATCTCGCCCAGCGAGCCGCCGAAGTGCTTGCCCGTCGCGGGGTTGACCCCGTTGTACGCCGCGACCGTGCCGTAGACCATGCCGACGGCCCAGCCGACGAGCAGGGCCCACTTGTGGAACCACCGGGTGTAGAGGCTGAACACGATCGCCGGGAACGTCTGCAGGATCCAGATGCCGCCCAGGAGCTGGAAGTTGATCGCGTTCTGCTTGTCCAGGGTCAGCACGAACACCAGCGCGAACGCCTTGACCACCAGTGAGGCCAGCTTGGAGACCTTGGCCTCCTGCGCGTGGGTCGCGTCCGGCTTGAGCCACTCCTTGTAGATGTTGCGGGTGAAGGTGTTCGCCGCGGCGATCGACATGATCGCCGCCGGCACCAGCGCCCCGATCGCCACGGCCGCGAAGGCGACGCCGGCGAACCAGCTCGGGAAGGCGTCCTCGAACAGCTGCGGGATCACCAGCTGCGGGTTGGGCTTGCCGTCCACGCCGATCGGCTCGGTGCCGGCGGCGATCGCGACCCAGCCGAGCAGGGCGAGCAGCCCCAGCACGAAGGAGTACGCCGGCAGGATCGAGGCGTTGCGCCGGATCGTCGTACGGCTCTCCGAGGACAGGGTCGCGGTGACCGAGTGGGGGTACATGAACAGCGCCAGCGCCGAGCCCAGGGCGAGCGTGGCGTAGGACCACATCTGCCCCTCCCCGGGGATGAACGCCCCGGTGGGCTTCCCGGTCGCCTCGTTGGTGGCGGCCATCTTGTCCTGGGCGGCCCCGAAGATCGCCTCCCAGCCGCCGAACTTCGTCGGCAGGTAGATCACCGCGACGATGATCACCAGGTAGATCAGGGCGTCCTTGACGAACGCGATCACCGCGGGCGCACGCAGCCCCGAGGTGTAGGTGTACGCCGCCAGCAGCACGAACGCGATCAGCAGCGGCGCGTCCTTCGCCAGCCAGTTCTGGCCGCCACCGATGCCTCCCGGGGCCGCTGTCGGCGTCGGGCGCGTGCCCCGTCGTGCCCTTCTGCGGCGTGCGGGCGGCCAGCACCAGCCGGTGCGCGGTGTCGGTCATCGCGGCGCAGAGGAAGACCCAGAGGAACTGGTACCAGAAGAAGAACGGGACACCCCCGAGCCGCGGGGTCTCCCGGGCGTAGCTGCTCACCCAGGTGAGCCCCACGATCGGGAGTGCGAGCAGCACGCCCGCGACGACGAGAAGTGACTTGTTGGTCGGAGGGGCGCCCTCAGCACCGCCCGAGCGGTGGTCCGCCATGGCAGCCGACTGGAGACCTACGTCGGCTCCCGGGGCACCCCTCCCCGCGTGTGCGTGAGAAGCGGGATTCAGCCGGTGAGCTCGGCGTGCGCGGTGGGGCTGGAGTCGCGCAGGAACTCCTCGCAGCGGACCTGCTCGTGGTCCTCCCCGATCCGACCCGCGGCCGTCGCGAGGGCGGCCAGCGCCCGCAGGAAGCCGCGGTTCGGCTCGTGCTCCCACGGCACCGGCCCGTGGCCCTTCCAGCCGTTGCGGCGCAGGGTGTCCAGGCTGCGGTGGTAGCCGGTGCGGGCGTAGGCGTAGGCGGTGACGTCGTCCACGTCCGCGTCGGCCAGCGCCTCCTCGGCGAGCACGGCCCAGGCGAGCGGCGACTCCGGGTGGCGGCGTACGACGTCGGGGGCCTGGTCCCCGCTCGCGAGCTCGGCGGCCGCGGGGTCCTCGGGCAGCAGCGTCGCGGGCGGGCCGGCCATCAGGTCTCGGTGCGTCATGTGCCTCAGCCTCCCACGCGGGTCGCGAGGGGGATCTTCCGGGCAGCAGGAAGAACACCACCGCCGAGGGTGTTGAGTTGGTCTGTGACCACTCCGACGACCACCGCGCCCGCCGTCGAGCAGAAGGACCCGTGGCCGGCACTGTTCGCACTCTGTCTCGGGTTCTTCATGATCCTGGTGGACTCCACGATCGTCTCCGTGGCGACGCCGGCGATCATCGCCGACCTCCAGGCCGACGTGGTGGACGTGGTCTGGGTGACCAGCGCCTACCTGCTGGCCTACGCCGTCCCGGTGCTGATCACCGGCCGGCTCGGCGACCGGTTCGGCCCCAAGCGGGTCTACCTGCTCGGCCTCACGGTCTTCACGCTCTCCTCGCTGTGGTGCGGCCTCACCGGCAGCATCGAGGGCCTGATCGTGGCCCGTGTGTTCCAGGGCCTCGGCGCCTCGCTGATGACGCCGCAGACGATGGCGATCATCACCCGGATCTTCCCCGCCCAGCGCCGCGGCCGGGCGATGGCGCTGTGGGGCGCCACGGCCGGCGTGGCGACGTTGGTCGGCCCCATCCTCGGCGGGGTGCTGGTCGACGCCGCCGGCTGGGAGTGGATCTTCTTCATCAACCTCCCCGTGGGCGTGGTCGGCTTCGTGCTGGCCTGGCGGCTGGTGCCGACCCTGACCACCCACATGCACAAGTTCGACTGGGTCGGGGTCGCGCTGTCCGGGGTCGGCATGTTCCTGCTGGTCTTCGGGATCCAGGAGGGCAAGCAGTACGACTGGGGCACCATCACCGGCGTCATCTCGGTGCCGCTGCTGATCGGCGCCGGCCTGCTCATCCTCGCGCTGTTCGTGGTCTGGGAGGCGCGCAACCGCCAGGAGCCGCTCGTGCCGCTGTCGCTGTTCAGCGACCGCAACTTCAGCCTGGGCAACGTCTGCATCTCGGCGATGGGATTCGCGATCACCGCGATGGCGTTCCCGATCATGCTCTACGCCCAGCTGGTCCGGGACCTCTCACCGACACGCGCGGCGCTGCTGCTGGTGCCGATGGCGGTCATGTCGATCGTGCTGGCACCCGGTGTCGGACGGCTCACCGACAGCGTCCACCCCAGGCTGCTGACCGGCTTCGGCTTCGCGGCCGCGATCACCTCCCTGTTCTGGCTCAGCTCGGTGATGACCCCCGACTCGGCCACCTGGGAGATCCTGCTGCCGATGGCGCTGCTCGGCGTCGGCAACGCCTGTCGTGTGGGCGCCCAACTCCGCGACCACCACCCGCAACCTGCCGCTGCACCAGGCCGGGGCCGGCGCGGGCGTCTACAACGCCACCCGGCAGGTCGGCGCCGTGCTCGGCGCCGCCGCCATCGCGGTGCTGATGGACTCCCGGCTCGCCGCGCAGGGCCTGAAGTTCGAGCCGACCGAGGCGGGCGGCGGGAACCTGCCGGCCCAGGTCCTCGCGCCGTTCAGCGACGCCATGGCGCAGGCGATGCTGCTGCCGCCGGCGATCCTGGTGATCGGGCTGATCGCGGCGCTGTCCTTCGCGAAGCCCCAGCACGAGAGCGCGCCCGGGACGGCACCACAGCACGTCGCCTGAGGCCTACTCCTCGTAGTCGGCCAGGTCGTCGTTGCGCAGCGCCTGCGCCAGCCGCCCCATGCCTGCGTCGTTGACGGTGACGATCGAGGCGCCCGCCGGGCTCCGGCCGAACCCGCTGTACGGCGCGGTGAGGAAGTGGATGTCGTCGCCCCGCACCCCGCGCATGCCCAGGATCTGCGACACGATCTGGCGGTTGTCGAAGTCCTCGTCGAGCACGGTGTTCGCCGTGGCGGCGTCGACGACGTGGTTGAGCCGCAGCGGGTTGGCGAGCACCTGGGGCTGCAGCGTCTTGAGCATCAGCGCCTTGAGGAAGGCCTGCTGGCGCCGGCCACGGGAGATGTCGCCCTCGCTGAGCTGGTAGCGCTCGCGCACGAACCCGAGCGCCTCAGCGCCGTCGAGGTCGTTCCACCCCTTCTTGATCACGACCGGCCCCCCGTTGCCGGTCCCGTCACTGGCCTCCTCGGCCCACACCCGGACGCCGCCGACGGCGTCGGTGAGCCGCTTGAACCCCTCGAAGTCGATCTTCGCCACGTGGTCGATGCGCACACCCACGAGGTCCTGCAGGGTGCGCACCAGCAGCGGGGCCCCGCCGTACGCGTAGGCGGCGTTGATCTTGTCGCGGCCCCGGTCGGGGATCGGCACGTAGAGGTCGCGGGGGAAGTGCACGAGGTCGACGCGGCCGTTGTCCTCGGCGACGTGGGCCAGGATGATCACGTCCGACCTGCTCGCGGTGTCGCCGGGGCGCGCGTCGGAGCCGATCACCAGGAAGTTGCGACCCTTGCCGCGCGGAGGCGCCTCGCCCACGGCGCTGTCGCCCTGCCCCGGCAGCAGCGCCTCACGCCTCAGGTTGCCGTCGGCCGTGCGGCCCAGCAGCACCAGGAAGCCCACCGACCACGAGGGCCACCAGCAGCACGAGGACGCCGACGACCAGCAGCACCCGACGCAGCCACGAGCGGCGACGCCGTGTGGGCTGCCGGTCGGTCTCCTCGTCGGCGAGCAGGTCGTCCAGCACGCGGCGAGCCTAGGGGGCGGCACCCCACCACGCACGCCGTCGTCCGCACGGTGGGCGTGGCGCGGACCGGGTCAGGACGACCCGATTCCGCCGTGGGTCCCGTCAGCCGATCGAGTGACCGGTGCTGCGGAGGTTCTCGCAGGCCTCGAGCACGCGGGCGGCCATGCCGGCCTCGGCGGCCTTGCCCCACGAGCGCGGGTCGTAGGCCTTCTTGTTGCCGACCTCGCCGTCGATCTTCAGCACGCCGTCGTAGTTGGTGAACATGTGGCCGACGACCGGGCGGGTGAAGGCGTACTGGGTGTCGGTGTCGACGTTCATCTTGACCACGCCGTAGTCGACCGCCGCGCTGATCTCCTCGGCCGAGGAGCCGGAGCCGCCGTGGAAGACCAGGTCGAGGGGCAGCGCCTTGGGGCCGAAGCCCGCGTCGGCGCCGTGCTTGGCCACGATCGCCTCCTGGGCGGCCTTGAGGATCTCCGGGCGCAGCTTGACGTGGCCGGGCTTGTAGGCGCCGTGCACGTTGCCGAAGGTGAGCGCGGTCATGTAGCGCCCCTTCTCGCCGAGGCCGAGGGCCTCCACGGTGGCCAGCGCATCCTCGGGGGTGGTGTAGAGCTTCTCGTTGATCTCCCCGACGATGCCGTCCTCCTCGCCGCCGACCACGCCGATCTCGACCTCGAGGATGATCCGGGCCGCGTCGGCCTTCGCGAGCAGCTCCTGGGCGATCTGCAGGTTCTCCTCGAGAGGTACGGCGGAGCCGTCCCACATGTGCGACTGGAACAGCGGCTCCTCGCCCGCGGCCACCCGCTCGGCGGAGATGTCGAGCAGCGGACGGACGAAGCCGTCCAGCTTGTTCTCGGGGCAGTGGTCGGTGTGCAGCGCGACGTTCACGGGGTACTTCTTGGCGACCTCACGGGCGTAGGCCGCGAAGGCGACCGACCCGGTGACCATGTCCTTGACCGTCGAGCCGGACCAGTACTCCGCGCCGCCGGTGGAGACCTGCACGATGCCGTCGCTGCCGGCCTCAGCGAAGCCGGCGAGCGCGGCGTTCAGCGTCTGGGAGGAGGTCACGTTGATCGCCGGGAAGGCGAACGAACGCTCCTTGGCCGTGTGCAGCATCTCGGCGTACTTCTCGGGGGTGGCGATGGGCATGGCTCGGATCTCCTCGACAGTGCCTGGTCACTACTGGTGGCCACCAACCCTAGTGGACAACCACGGGACCCATCGGGGCCCGTCGTGCGAGGATCCAGCCACTCCGCTCCACCACGTCCCGCATCGCCCCTTCTCGCCCCGTCTCGCCCCGTCTCGCCCCGTCTCGGCCACGAAAGCGTCCATGTCGACCCAGCGACCTCGACCCGCCCACAGGTCCGGGGCTGCCGCGCGCAGCAGCCGGCTGGCCGCCGGCGCCCTCGCCGTGCTGCTGCTCGCCGGCTGCGGGGGTGGCGACACGGGGGCCGGCAAGGAGGGGTCCGGGTCGAGCCGGCCGGAGTCGCCACCGGAGGCGACGGCACCGCAGGAGGCCGAGCGGTCCGGGGGCACCGAGGCCGCGGCCGACCCCGGCGCCGGAGCGCCCCAGCCGAACCAGTGCTTCCGGCTCTCGCTGGCACAGTCGCGGGCGTCGGTGGCCGCAGGTCCCCGGGTGGGCTGCGGCAAGCCGCACACCAGCGTGGTCGCGCACGTCGAGTTCCTGCGCCGCCCGGTCACCCCGCGCACCCCGGTGACCGAGCGCCGCGAGCTCGGGCAGCGGGTGTGCGCTCCCGCGTTCCGCAAGCTGGCGGGTGGGACGGTCGCCGACCGGGCCAGCTCGCTGCTCACCTGGACGCTCTTCACCCCCGGCCGCGCCCAGCTGGAGAAGGGGGCCCGGTGGGTGCGCTGCGACGTCCTCGCCCGCAGCGGTGACGCGCTCGTCGTTCTGCCCGCCACGCGACCGCTGCTGGGTCGCGGGGTCCCCGAGCAGCTGCGGGTGTGCCAGGACGCCGGCGGCCTCGACGTGTCCTGCTCGCGCACGCACGCGTTCCGGGTCGCGGCCGTCTACCGGGCGGCGGACTACCCCGAGGGCGACGACGCCACCCGGGTCGCCCGCGACCGCTGCCGCGAGCTGACCGGCGAGTCCGGCACCTACTGGCAGCCCCCGAGCCGCGAGGGCTGGGAGGCCGGCGACCGCTACGTCCGCTGCCTCGAGCGCACCGACGGGTAGGCCCGCCACGCCCGCTGGTGGAGGTGGTTTCGACAGGCTCAACCACCGACAGGCTCAACCGCGCCAGGCGGCGTCGAGGTCGGCGTGGCGGACCACCCAGGAGTGCATCGCGATCGCGGCGGCGGCCGAGGCGTTGATCGAGCGGGTCGAGCCGAACTGCGCGATCGAGAAGGTGCCGTCGCACACCTCGCGCGCCCGCTCGGAGAGGCCGGGGCCCTCCTGGCCGAACAGGAAGCACACCGAGCGGGGCAGGTCGCCAGGTCTCCAGGTGCTCGCAGCCGGGCAGGTTGTCCACGCCCATCAGCCGCACCCCCTGCTCGTGCAGGTAGGCAGCGAGGTCCTCGGGGGTCGCGTGGTGGCGCACGTGCTGGTAGCGGTCGGTGACCATCGCCCCGCGCCGGTTCCAGCGACGCCTGCCGACGATGTGCACCTCGCGAGCCAGGAAGGCGTTGGCCGAGCGCACGATCGTGCCGATGTTGAAGTCGTGCTGCCAGTTCTCGATCGCGACGTGGAAGTCGTGCCGGCGCTCGTCGAGGTCGGCGACGATCGCCTCCACGCTCCAGTAGCGGTAGCGGTCGACCACGTTGCGCCGGTCCCCCTCGGCGAGCAGCCGGGCGTCGTACTCCTCGCCCTCGGGCCACGGGCCCTCCCAGGGGCCGACGCCGACCTCGGCCGGACCGTGCGGCATCGGGTCGTACGGCGCGCGCCGGTCCGCGACGTCTGCCGGCGAAAGGTCCGGGTCGTCCGGAACGGGATCGGAGGGGCTCACAGCGGCAAGGGTAGGAGTGGGCCCGAGAGTCCGACGGGGAGTGGGATGGGCGTGGCCCGGACGGATACCCTCTGGGGGTGAGTCACGTGTACCCCCTCCTCTTCGGCATCAAGTGGATGGACCCCGAGTGGCTCCTGCACCAGTTCGGCCCGGCGTTCTTCTGGGTGAGCCTGGCGATCATCGTCGTCGAGTGCGGTCTGTTCTTCCCGTTCCTGCCCGGCGACAGCCTGCTGTTCGCGATGGGGCTGTTCATCGCCGGAGGCCAGATCGAGGTCATCCCCGGGGGCCACACCGCCAACCTGCTCTTCGCGCTGGTCGTGCTCACGGTGGGGGCCTTCGCCGGCAACGTCCTCGGCTACGAGATCGGTCGTGGGATCGGGCCGCCGCTCTACCAGCGCGACGGCCGAATCCTGAAGCAGAAGTACTTCGACCAGACCTCCGCCTTCTTCGACGAGCACGGCAGCAAGGCTCTCGTGATCGGCCGGTTCGTGCCGTTCGTGCGCACCTACATCACCGTGGTCGCCGGGGTGACGCGGATGCGGCGGCACCGGTTCTTCCTCTGGAGCGGGGTCGGGGCCATGGGCTGGGTGCTGAGCATCACCCTGCTCGGCTACTTCCTCGGCCAGACGTTCCCGTGGCTCAAGGACAACATCGACTACGCGATCCTGGCGATCCTGGCGTTCTCGGTGGTGCCGATCGCCTACGAGTGGTGGCGGCACAAGCGGACCTCCAGCCCCGAGGCCGAGGACCGCGACCACGACGGCCGTCCCGACATCGACATCGCCGGCCACCGGGTGCCGCCGCGGCGCATCGAGGCCGAGCGGGACTGAGTCCCAGGCAGTCAGCCCCGATCAGCCCTGGTCTGCCCTGGCGGCGTCGAGCTCGGCCTTGGTGAGGACCGGGCGCACCTCGAGGTCGACGTCGGCCAGCGGATCCTGACCCTCCGGGCTCCGGTCGATCGCGCAGACCACGGTCTCCACGACCGCGCCGGCCTCGCGCAGCACCCGGGTGGCGTCACGCACGGCCCCGCCGGTGGTGATCACGTCCTCGACGAGGGTCACCCTGCGACCGGCGACGTCGGGGCCCTCGGCGAGCTTGCAGGTGCCGTACTCCTTGGCCTGCTTGCGCACGAACAGCGTCGGCAGGCCGGTGCGCGCGCTGAGCACGGTGGCGATCGGCACGCCGCCGAGCTCCAGGCCGCCGAGCAGCTCGGTGCCCTCGGGCACCAGGGCCACCATCTGGTCGACGACCCGGGCGAGGAGGGCGGGGTCGGACTCGAAGAGGTACTTGTCGAAGTACTCCGAGGCCACCTGCCCCGAGCGGAGCGTGAACTCACCGGTGAGCCGGCAGCACGCGTCGACGTCGCGGGCGAGGTCCCGGTCGTCCCTGGTTGCGCCGTCCCCGGTGGTTGAGCCGCCCCCGGTGGTTGAGCCTGTCGAAACCATGGGCGGCAGGCTATCGGGGGCGAGCGGGGACGCCTCCGGCGACCAGCGGTTAGGTTCGGGTGCGTGAGCACCGACGCGACCCGCAGCACCCCGACCCGAAACACGAGGACCCGGCACGCGCGACGACTCGAGGGGGTGGGGAGCACGATCTTCGCCGAGATGTCGGCGCTGGCCGTGCGCACCGGCTCGGTCAACCTCGGGCAGGGCTTCCCCGACCTCAGCGGCCCGGCGTCCGTGGTCGAGGCGGCGTACGACGCGATGAGGGCCGGCCGCAACCAGTACCCCCCGGGCCACGGGGCGCCCGAGCTCGTCGAGGCGATCGTGCGCCACCAGTGGCGTCACTACGGCCTCGAGCTCGCGCCCGAGCAGGTCGTGGTCACCACCGGCGCCACCGAGGCGATCGCGGCGGCCATGCTGGGACTGGTCGACCCCGGCGACGAGGTCGTGGTCTGCGAGCCCTACTACGACAGCTACCGGGCGATGATCCAGTTCGCCGGCGGGGTACGCCGCCCGGTGACCCTGCGCGCCCCCGGCTACCGGCTCGACGCCGCCGAGCTCGAGGCGGCCGTCACCGAGCGGACCCGGCTGATCCTGCTCAACACCCCGCACAACCCGACCGGCCGGGTGCTCGACCGGACCGAGCTCGGCGCCGTCGCCGACGTCGCGCGGCGCCACGACCTGGTCGTGGTGACCGACGAGGTCTACGAGCACCTCACCTTCGACGACCGCGAGCACGTCCCGCTGGCCACGCTGCCCGGCATGTCCGAGCGCACGGTGACGATCTCGAGCTCGGGCAAGACGTTCTCGTTCACCGGCTGGAAGGTCGGCTGGGCCACCGGTCCCGCCGAGCTGGTCGCCGCCGTGGAGGGAGCCAAGAACTGGCTGTCCTACTCCTCGGGCGCGCCGCTGCAGCCCGCGATCGCGCACGCGCTCAACCACGAGGGCGCCTTCCACGAGCGGCTGCGCGCCGACCTCGCCCACCGACGCGACCTGCTCTGCGAGGGACTCGACGCGCTGGGGCTGGAGGTGCACGTGCCGCAGGGCACCTACTTCGTCACCACCGACGTGTCCACGCTCGGCCACCGCGACGGGCTCGCCTTCTGCGCGGCGATCGCCGAGCGGGCCAAGGTGGTGGCCATCCCGACCCAGGTGTTCTACGAGGACGACTCCCAGCACGGCCGGCACCTGATCCGGTGGGCCTTCTGCAAGGAGCGGGACGTGATCGAGGAGGGCCTGCTCCGGCTCGGCTCGGCCGACCTGGAGGCCTGAGCCCGCCCGAACGCCGGCCCGAGCCCCGCTGGACCCCCGGGGATCACCAGACGGGCGGGCGCCCGTCCGGGGTGGGGCGGTCCCCGGAGGGCCCGGACGAGCCGGGCCCGGACGGCTGCTCGGGGCTGCCGGTGTGGCCGGCGGGATGCCCGGCGGGATGGTCGACCGGGGGACCCTGGAGCTGCCCGTGCCCGAAGCCTCCGGGCGGGCCGGGAGGGCCGGGCGGTGCGGGAGGGCCGGAGACCGGGGCGTTCGCGAACCAGGCCCGGGCGGCGGCGCTGAACAGCCCGCCGATCGCCAGCGCGGCAGCGGCCTGGTGGAGCATCCCGACCGGGAAGGCGAACACGGCGGCCACGAGGGCGGTGGCGGCACTGGCCGCGAGCAGCCAGCGGGCCCAGTTGTGCCGGCGCCAGGTGAAGAAGGCCAGCACGCAGGCGCCCAGCGACCAGCCCAGGAACATCAGGCAGCCGACCCACAGCATCGGCAGGATGAGGCTGCGGTCGAGGTCGGCGCGCTCCCACTCCGGCGAGCTGACGACGAAGTCGACGAGACGGTCGGCGTCGATGGCGAGGTAGACCAGCAGCCCGGCGTACATCAGCGCCACGACGCCCGCGAACGCCCAGGTGAGCAGGCAGGCCATCTTGACCGTGGCCGGGACCGCGAGTCGCGCTCCCGCGGGCGGTCCGCCGGCCGGCACGGGCCAGGCCGCCGGACGCTCGGCCACCGCGGTGGCGCGCTCGCCGAAACCGCTGGTCGCCGGCGGTGCCTGCGAGGACGTGGTGGTGCTCAGGGTGGGCGGGACCCGGTCGTCCTGCGGTGGCGCGGACTCCTGCACCGGCGGCACCGCCCAGGGGTCGGGCCGGTCCTGCTGATCGCTCCCCCCGGTCCGGCGGCCGCGTCCGGGCCGCTCGGGCTCGCGCACCGGGCGGCCCGCGAACCAGTCGCGTGCGGGCCCGGTCCAGAGCACCAGCGTCGCCGCGGCGACCAGCGCTCCGAGCAGGTCGCCGGTGGCGAAGGTGCTCAGCACCAGCGGCACGGCGACCACGCTCAGCGCCACCCGGGCACCGCGGTGGCGCTGCAGCACGAAGATGCCGAGCACGACCGCCGCCGCGGCGCACGCGGCGGCGACCATCAGCCCCACCCGGGTGATCGCGAGGACGTCGTCGACCGAGAGCCCCACGCCGTCGAAGGGCGGCGTGGAGAGCATCTCGCCCACGTCCTGGCGCTTCTGCACCGAGGTGAGCCTGGCCAGGCTGTCGAAGGCGGTGAGCACGAGCAGCGCCGACCCGCCGATCACGAACGACGCGGCCAACGTCAGCTGGCGCGGGCGCGCGGACCCGGGTCGGGTGCTCTGGGGGTCGCTCATGGGGTCATTCAACCAACCGGACCTGACGATCCCCTCATCCGACGGTCAGCTCGAGCTCCGGCTCGCCCTCGCGGTGGTCGACCATCACGGTCTGGCCGTCGCTCACCTCGCCCGCGATCAGCATCCGCGCGAGCGGGTCGCCGATCGCCGTCTGCACCAGGCGCCGCAGCGGTCGGGCGCCGTACGCCGGGTCGTAGCCGTTGTCGGTGAGCCACTGGCGCGCCGGCTCGCTGACGGTGACGCTGATCCGGCGCGGGGCCAGCCGCTTGTCGAACGCCGCCAGCTGCAGGTCGACGATGTGCGCGAGCTCCTCCTTGCCGAGCGCGTCGAACATGACGACCTCGTCGAGGCGGTTGAGGAACTCCGGCTTGAACGACTGGCGCACCACGGTCATCACCGACTCGCGCTTCGCCTCCGCGTCGAGCAGCGGGTCGACGAGGAAGTGCGAGCCCAGGTTGCTGGTCAGGATCAGCACCGTGTTGCGGAAGTCGACCGTGCGGCCCTGGCCGTCGGTGAGGCGACCGTCGTCGAGCACCTGCAGCAGGATGTCGAAGACCTCGGGGTGGGCCTTCTCGACCTCGTCGAGCAGCACCACCGAGTAGGGGCGGCGCCGCACCGCCTCGGTCAGCTGGCCGCCCTCCTCGTAGCCGACGTAGCCGGGAGGGGCGCCGACGAGTCGGGCCACCGAGTGCTTCTCGGAGTACTCGCTCATGTCGAGGCGCACGATCGCGCGCTCGTCGTCGAAGAGGAAGTCGGCCAGCGACTTGGCCAGCTCGGTCTTGCCGACGCCGGTGGGGCCGAGGAAGAGGAACGAGCCGGTGGGGCGGTTGGGGTCGGAGATCCCGGCCCGCGAGCGACGTACGGCGTCGGAGACCGCGGCCACCGCGGCCCGCTGGCCGACCAGGCGCTCGCCGAGGATGTCCTCCATCCGCAGCAGCTTCGCGGTCTCGCCCTCGAGCAGCCGGCCGGTCGGGATGCCGGTCCAGGCCTCGACGACCTCGGCGATCTCCTCCGGACCGACCTCCTCGCGGACCATCGGCTCCTCCGGGCTGGCCTCGGCCGACTCGGCCTCGGCGATCTGCTTCTCCAGCACCGGGATGCGCCCGTAGAGGATCTCCGAGGCGGCGGCGAGGTCGCCGCTGCGCTGCAGCCGGTCGGCCTCGACCCGGAGCTCGTCGATCTGCTTGCGCAGCTCGCCGGAGCCCTCCAGCGCGGCCTTCTCCCGCTCCCAGCGGGCCTCGAGGCCGCGCAGCTCCTCCTCGCGGTCGGCCAGGTCGGCGCGGAGCCGCTCGAGCCGGTCGCGGGAGGCCTCGTCGGTCTCCCGGTCCAGCGCCAGCTCCTCCATCCGCATCCGGTCCACGGCGCGGCGCAGCTGGTCGATCTCGACCGGGGAGCTCTCGATCTCCATGCGCAGCCGCGAGGCGGACTCGTCGACGAGGTCGATCGCCTTGTCGGGCAGCTGACGGCCGGTGATGTAGCGGTCGGAGAGCATCGCGGCGGCCACCAGCGCGGCGTCGGTGATCTTGACCCCGTGGTGGGCCTCGTACTTCTCCTGCAGCCCGCGCAGGATCGCCACGGTGTCCTCGACGCTGGGCTCGCCGACGAAGACCTGCTGGAAACGGCGCTCCAGCGCGGGATCCTTCTCGATGCGCTCGCGGTACTCGTCGAGCGTGGTGGCGCCGATGAGGTGCAGCTCGCCGCGGGCCAGCATCGGCTTGAGCATGTTGCCTGCGTCCATCGCGGAGTCGCCGCCGGCGCCCGCGCCGACGACCGTGTGCAGCTCGTCGATGAAGGTGATGATCCGGCCCTCGGCCGACTTGATCTCCTCCAGCACCGCCTTGAGCCGCTCCTCGAACTCGCCGCGGTACTTCGCGCCGGCCACCATCGCGGCCAGGTCGAGGCTGAGCACGCGCTTGCCCTTCAGCGAGTCGGGGACGTCGCCGGTGACCACGCGCTGGGCGAGCCCCTCGACGACGGCGGTCTTGCCGACGCCGGGCTCGCCGATGAGGACCGGGTTGTTCTTGGTACGCCGCGAGAGCACCTGCACGACCCGGCGGATCTCGGCGTCGCGGCCGATGACCGGGTCGAGCTTGCCCTCCTCGGCGCGCGCGGTCAGGTCGACGGCGTACTTCTCCAGCGCCTCGTAGGTCGCCTCCGCATCCTGGCTGGTGACCCGGCGGTTGCCCCGCACGGCGGTGATCGCCTCACGCAGCGTCGACTCGGTCGCGCCGGCGCCCTCCAGCAGGGTGCGCACCGGTCCCTCGACCACGGCGAGGGCGAGCAGCAGGTGCTCGGTGGCGACGTAGTCGTCCTTCATCGCGCCCGCGAGCTCGAGCGCCTTGGCGAGCACGCGGGTCAGGGACGCGGAGGCCGAGGGGGTCTGGACGGTCGCGCCGGACGCCTTGGGCAGCCGGACCGCGGCCTCGTCGACGCTCCGGCGCAGGGAGGCCACGTCGACGCCGGCCTTCTCCAGCAGGGACGGGGTGATCCCGCCCTCCTGGCGCAGCAGGGCGAAGGCGAGGTGCACGGGCTCGACCTGGGCGTTGCCCGCGGTCACGGCGGCGGTCTGGGCGGCGTTGACCACCTCGACACTGCGCGAGGTGAGCTTGGAAGCGTCCACGAGGGTTCTCCTGATCGACGAGCTGGGTCACTGCTGGTGCAACCGGCGCAAAGTTGAGTCCATTCCCCTCAACTTTGCCACAGTCGACGACTGCCGGCGCGGCGACCCGGGGCCGCAGGCACTCGCCCCGGGGCCGGCGAGGGCTCGACGCGGCCACCCGCGGCCCTGCGCTGAGCTCGAAATCCCACTATCACCACCCGTCACTCTGGCGTGGGGCTTTTGTACGGTTATTTCGGACTCGCCGGAAAAATATGACCCGAATTGACCATCGCACTTCATACGAACGGTGGACACAGTGGGGGAACCTCTCCAACGACGCAAGGAGCAACAGATGAGCAGGATTCGGATTCGTCCCAGGTCAGTCGTCGCCGCGGTGATCCTCTCGGTGATGGTGGCGGGAGCCACTGCACCGGCAGCCAGCGCAGCGCCCCAGGCCAAGCCCTCCAGGGCGATCCTCAAGGCAATCCTCTGACGCAGGCGTCACCGCACCATCCGATGCCCACCCCAGTCGGCCCCTCCAGGCCGGGGTGGGCATCGGCACGTCCGGGCCCTAGTCCTCGGGGATCTGGTGCACCGGCAGGGTGCTGGTGTCCTCCGGGTCGACCAGGCAGGCACGGCAGAAGCCGACCCCGAACGGCGTGAGATGGATGCTGCGGCGTACGACCTTGGGGAAGCGCACCTTGTGCATCGCCTCCAGCACGTCGGGCTGGGCCTCGACGACCTGGTACTCCATCGGGTCCTCGAGCTGCTCGCGGGAGAACCAGATCAGCCCCAGCCGGAACAGGTTGTTGAGGTAGGCCGGCACCTCGTCGGGGTAGCGGCAGCCGGCCCGTGCCCCGATCATGCTCATCCCGGGCGCCACCAGCGCCGAGCTCACCAGCCCGACCGGGCCGCCGGTGCGCACGTCCACCGAGGGCTGCGGGCCGCCCTGGAGCAGCAGCAGGAGGATGCGGGCCTCGTCGGGGGCGAGGTCGCCCAGGATGCGCTCGTACGCCGGGTGCAGCTCGTCGTTGCTCCACACGTCGCGTGAGCGCTGCAGCAGCTCCTCCCCTCGCTCGCGCAGCGACTTCTCGGGGGTTTCCGGCTCGCTGTGCTGGGCGTCGGTGAGGACCACCGAGGACAGCGACACCGTCGCGTCCAGCAGGGCCTTGGGCAGCGGCACACCCGAGGAGACGGCCCGGGCGACGTCGCTCACCGTGCGGGTCGCCTCCGCGACGTCGCGGGCGACCTCCTGGACGAGCTCGCCGGCGGTGTCGGGATCGGTGAGCGCGCGCACGAACAGCCGGCCCGAGCGCATCCCCGATCCGACGCCCCAGGCCACCGAGCGCGCCGCCGCCGTCGCGGCGATCCGGGCGACGCCGGGCAGCGCCTCGGTGGCCTCACCCAGCCGCACCGGGGTGGTGCGCCGGTGGTCGTGGTGGGAGCCGTTGGAGTGCTGGTCAGGGCTCTGGGTCACGTGGGGCCTCCTACGCCGAAGAACGCGAGGTGCAGCAGTCCGCCGCCGAATCCCATGATCGCGCCGTGGGCGTAGAGCATCCACTCGTCCTCGCGGATCGCCGCGCGCATCATCTCCACGAAGTCCCGCGGCGGGAGCTCCTTGGTGCGGGTGGCGATCAGGTCGTAGATCTTGCGCGCCTGGCGACGGCTGAACTCGGGGTCCTTGAACGGCTTGATCGTGCGGTCGGCGGCCTCGAGGGCCACCGCCTCGCGGATGTTGTCGAAACGCTTGCTGCCCACGGCGATCCGCACGGCGCCGCGCACCGGCCCCGCCGCGTTGTCGATGGCGGGCCGCATCGCGTCCGCCAGCATCTGGCGGGTGCGGTCGCCGCGCGGGCCGTCGAGCAGGAAGTCGCCGATGTGCTCGAGGGTGATCACGTCGTCGGCGATGATCTGGGCGTAGACCTCGGCCGCCTCGGACTGGCGGCGCAGGAACAGCCCGTGCACCTTGATCCCCAGGATCCGGTGCGGCTCGGGCGGCTCGAAGATCAGCCACATGCCCAGCGCGTTGGTGATCCAGCCGACCAGCACGCCGAGCACCGGCAGCAACCACCACTGCGCGAACCAGTGGTCGAGGACGGCCACGGGGATGCCGAGCAGGAACCCGAAGACGAAGCCGAAGGCGACCATCAGGTTCAGCTCGCGCTGGCCGAAGTCGCGGAAGATGCGGACCACCAGTGCCGGGTTGGCGCGGAAGTGGTTGATCACCATGATCTTGGGGTCGAGCAGCTGGTCGATGTGCTCGCCGATCTCTTCGGTCACCGTGCGTACGACGACCGGCAGCTGCGACTGCACGCGGCCGATCACGGCCTGCCGGGCACGGGGAGGCAGGTCCCGCCACAGCGCCGGGTGCTCGCGGCGCATGATGTCGTCGATCATCGCCGGCATCTCCGGCTCGAAGACCTCGACGATGTGCTCGGCGATCTGGTCGGGCTCGAGCTGCTGGTAGAACTCCCGGGGCGTGCCGAGCTTCGCGATCGCCTTGTCCATGGCGATGCTGCCCATCTTGGCCGCGCGCGCCGGCACGATCCCCTGCCAGCCGATGCCGCCCTGGAGGATGCCGGGCACCTCCTGCACCTTGCGCGGCAGCACCCGCGAGAGCTGGCGCATCCCGGGGACGGTGAGGCCGTGGAAGCGCACGGGCGAGAACAGCATCCACAGGCCGGACCAGTTGATCAGCCAGCCGACCACGCCGGTGAACACCGGGATCGTCAGGAGGTGCAGCCAGTCGACGTGCTGGAAGAACCAGTCGATCTCCAGCGCCATCGGCCTCCCTCTCCCCCGCCCGCGTCGCGGGACCGTCGCTGACACTAACGAGCCGGGGACCGCCGCGTCACTGGGATGGGGTACCCGTCACGCACAGGTGGCTAACCCGGCACGTCGACGGCCTGCTGAGACCCGTCTTCCACCGACCTGGGCGGCAGGGGTCAGCGCGCCGGCACGCGCGGCGACGTCAGCGCTGCGGGGGGCGGAACGGACCGAGCACACCCTGCGGCCGGTGCAGGACCGGCAGCCGCGGGCGGCGCTCGTCCAGCGACGCCAGGGTCTGCTCCAGGGCGGCGCGGAGCTCGGAGTTGCGGCGGCGCAGCTCGGCGTTGCGGGCGCGCAGGGCCTCGACCTCGTGCTCGAGCTCGAGGATCCGTCGCACGCCCTCGAGGCCGATCCCGGCTGCGGTGAGCTCGGCGATCTCGCGGAGCAGCTCGATGTCGCGCAGGGAGTAGCGGCGACCGCCGCCACCGGTGCGTCCGGGCGAGACGAGACCGACGCGGTCGTACTGGCGCAGGGTCTGGGGGTGCAGGCCGGTGAGCTCCGCGGCGACGCTGATCACGTAGACCGGGACGTTCGGTCCCGGCAGCCGTCCCCCACGACCGGACGCGACCATCACGCGCCTCCGTGGAAGAGCCGGGCGCGCGGGTCCTCACCCCGGCGGGCGTCGCGGAAGGCGGTGACCGCCGCCCGCGACTGCTCGTCGAGCTCGGGCGGGACGTCCACCGCGACAGTGACCAGGAGGTCGCCCTTCACGCCGTTCTTGCCCGGGGCGCCGCGACCACGGACCCGGAACACGCGACCGTTCGGCGTCCCGGCGGGGATCCGCAGGGTGACCGGGGCGCCACCCAGGGTGGGCACCTTGATCTCGGCGCCGAGCGCGGCCTCGTCGAAGGCGACCGGGACCTCGAGGGTGAGGTTGTCGCCCTTGCGGCCGAACAAGGGGTGGCTGCGGACGTGCACGGTGACGAGGAGGTCACCGTTCGGCCCGCCGCTCTCCCCCGGCGCGCCCTTGCCCTTGAGCCGGATGCGCTGGCCGTCCTTGACCCCGGCCGGGATGCGCGCGGAGATGGTGCGGCTCGAGAGTCCGCGCCCCGACCCGTGGCAGGTGGGGCAGGCCTCGTCGTACACCAGCTGGCGGCCGTGGCACTCCGGGCAGGTCTCGTTCATCGAGAACCCGCCGCCGACCGAGCTGACCACGACGCCGGCACCCTCGCAGGTGGGGCACACATGGGGGCGGGTGCCCGGCTTGCCGCCGGTGCCCGAGCAGGTCGCGCACGCGGCGTCCGAGCTCAGCCGCAGGCTGATCGTGGTGCCGTCGACGGCCTCGGGGAACGAGATCGTGGCCTCGGTCTCCAGGTCCGACCCGCGCGAGGCCCGCGGCGCCCGGGACCGGGTCCCGAAGCCGCCGCCCCCGCCCCCACCGCCCCCGCGGAAGAGGTCGCCGAACAGGTCGGAGATGTCGAAGCCCTGGGGGCCGCCGGCGCCCCCGGCACCGCCGCCGAAGCCCCCGGAGAAGCCTCCGGGGAACCCGCCGGCACCCGCGCCCGCGAACATCGAGCGCATCTCGTCGTACTGCTTGCGCTTCTCGGCGTCACCGACGACGTCGTAGGCCTCCGCGACCTGCTTGAACCGGTCCTCGGCCGCCTTGTCCCCGGGGTTGGAGTCGGGGTGGTTCTGCCGTGCGAGCTTGCGGTAGGCCTTCTTGATCGTCGCCTGGTCGGCGTCCTTGGCCACACCGAGGACCTTGTAGAAGTCCTTGTTGGCCCAGTCGGCGTTGTTCATGCCACCCCTCCTTCCCTTCGTCGTGCCCCGCTCGGGGCGGTGCCGTCGTGCTCAGCTCTCCGGGTCGAGCACGGTCACCTTCGCCGCCCGGACGACGCGCTCGCCGATCCGGTAGCCGGCCTGGGCGACCACGTCCACCGTGGTGGTGGTGACCTCGGTCGAGTGCCCGTGCATCAGCGCCTCGTGCAGGTTGGGGTCGAACTCGTCGCCCTTGGCGCCGTACTTCGTCAGTCCCAGCGCGCTGACGGTGCGCTCCAGCGAGTCGGCGACGGCCTTGAAGCCGCCCTCGAGCTCGCCGTGCTCACGCGCCCGGTCGATGTCGTCGAGCACCGGCAGCAGCCCGCTGAGCACCGAGAAGGTGGCGTTCTGCTTGACCAGCTCGCGGTCGCGCTCGACGCGCCTCTTGTAGTTGAGGTACTCCGCCTGCAGGCGCTGCAGGTCCGCGGTGAGCTCGGCCAGGGCCGTCCGCGTGGCGGCGAGGTCCTCGTCGAGCAGGGCGGTGTCGCCACCGTCGGCGGCGGGCTGCTCGCCCGCGGCCTGCTCGTCGGCGGTCTGGGCGAGGAGCTCCTCGCCGGGCTCTCGGGCGGGCATGTGGTCCTCGGGCTCGCCGCCCGGACGGCCCTCACCGGTGTCCCCCGGCCGGGGGGCCGCAGTCTCCTGCGACCCCCCTGGGGTGCTCTGCGTGGCGGGAGCCTCGGGAGCCGGAGCGTCCGACGGGGCGGCCTGCTCGTCGCGAGCGGTCACTTGGTCTCCCCGTCCTCGGGACGCTCCTCGTCCACGATCTCGGCCTCGACGACGTCCTCCTCGCCCTCGGCGGTCTCCTCACCCGGCTCACCGGCGGCGGCACCCTCGGCGCCCTCGCCCGCGGCGTACATCGCGGCACCCATCTTCTGGCTGGACTCGCCCAGCTTGGTGATGGCGGCGGTGAACGTGTCCTTGTCGGTGTTCTCGTCCTCGAGCAGCTTCTTGAGCTCCTCGAGGTCCGCGCGCACCTCGGTCTTGACGTCCTCGGGCAGCTTCTCGTCGTTCTCGGAGAGGAACTTCTCGGTCGAGTAGACCAGCGAGTCCGCCTGGTTGCGGGCCTCGACGGCCTCGCGACGCTTGGCGTCCTCCTCGGCGTACTGCTCGGCGTCGCGGACCATCCGGTCGATGTCGTCCTTCGACAGCGCGCTGCCGCCGGAGATCGTCATCGACTGCTCCTTGCCGGTGCCCTGGTCCTTCGCGGAGACGTGCACGATGCCGTTGGCGTCGATGTCGAAGGTCACCTCGATCTTCGGCACGCCGCGCGGCGCCGGGGGCAGGCCGGTGAGCTCGAAGTTGCCCAGCGGCTGGTTCTGCGCCCACATCTGGCGCTCGCCCTGCGCGACCTTGATCTCCACCGACGGCTGGTTGTCGTCGGCGGTGGTGAAGATCTCCGAGCGCTTGGTCGGGATCGTGGTGTTGCGCTCGATCAGGGTGGTCATCACGCCGCCCTTGGTCTCGATGCCCAGGCTCAGCGGGGTGACGTCGAGGAGCAGCACGTCCTTGACCTCGCCCTTGAGGACGCCGGCCTGGAGGGCCGCGCCCACGGCGACGACCTCGTCGGGGTTGACGCCCTTGTTGGGCTCCTTGCCGCCGAGCAGGTTCTTGACGACGTCGGTGACCGCAGGCATCCGGGTGGAGCCGCCGACGAGCACGACGTGGTCGATGTCGGCGACCTTCACGCCGCCGTCCTTGAGCACCTGCTGGAACGGCGTCTTGGTCCGGTCGAGCAGGTCGGAGGTGAGCTTCTGGAACTCGCTGCGGGTGAGCTTCTCCTCGAAGTGCAGCGGGCCGGACTCACCGTGGGTGATGTAGGGCAGATGGATCGTGGTCTCGCTGGAGGAGGACAGCTCGATCTTCGCCTTCTCCGCGGCCTCCTGGAGGCGCTGCAGCGCGATCTTGTCCTTGCTCAGGTCGACGTTGTTGTTGCCCTGGAACTTCTTGACCATCCAGTCCACGACGCGCTGGTCCCAGTCGTCGCCACCGAGGTGGTTGTCACCGCTGGTCGCCTTGACCTCGACCACGCCCTCGCCGATCTCGAGCAGGGACACGTCGAAGGTGCCGCCGCCGAGGTCGAAGACGAGGATGGTCTGGTCGGCCTCGCCCTTGTCGAGGCCGTAGGCCAGGGCCGCGGCGGTGGGCTCGTTGACGATCCGGCTCACGTTGAGGCCCGCGATCTCGCCGGCCTCCTTGGTGGCCTGGCGCTGCGCGTCGGAGAAGTACGCCGGCACGGTGATCACCGCGTCGGTCACGGTCTCGCCGAGGTAGGACTCGGCGTCGCGCTTGAGCTTCTGCAGGACGAAGGCGCTGATCTGCTGGGCGGTGAAGTCCTTCTCGTCGATCTTCACGCTCCAGTCGGTGCCCATGTGGCGCTTGACCGAGCGGATGGTGCGGTCGACGTTGGTGACGGCCTGACGCTTGGCCACCTCACCGACGAGGACCTCGCCGGACTTGGCGAAGGCGACCACCGAGGGAGTGGTGCGGGCCCCCTCGGCGTTGGCGATGACGGTGGGCTCGCCACCCTCGAGGACGGACACGACGGAGTTGGTCGTGCCCAGGTCGATGCCGACGGCTCGTGCCATGGTGTTGGTACCTCCAGTTGCTGGGAATGTCTGCGTGCGGGTCTCGGGTGGGCCGGGCTCGTGCCCCGTGCTCGGCGGCAAGCGTGCACCGCTGCGGGGAGAGTCTGGCAAATGACTTGAGTCCGATCAACTCAACTTTGTTCACACGGTCCAACGCGCGAGGAACGTGCCCTGTTCCCGATCCGCGCGCGGACATTCGCGGGGACATTCCGGGCGACGTGCACGCGACCCTCACGACGACATTCACGCCGCACCGGTCGGAATATCGGGCGGCCCCGATGCGTAGGAACCTGTATGGCTGACGTACCGAACCTGACCCTGAACGACGGCAACACCATCCCCCAGCTGGGCTTCGGTGTCTTCCAGGTCCCGCCGGAGGACACCGCCCGCATCACCGGCCAGGCCCTCGAGGCCGGCTACCGCCACATCGACACCGCGCAGATGTACGGCAACGAGAAGGGCGTGGGCGAGGCGATCCGCGCCTCCGGGATCCCGCGCGAGGAGCTGTTCATCACCAGCAAGCTCAACAACGGCTTCCACGAGCCCGACCAGGCCCGCGCCGCCTTCGACCGCACCCTGGCCGACCTCGGCCTGGACCAGGTCGACCTGTTCCTCATCCACTGGCCGCTGCCGACCCGCTACGACGGCGACTTCGTCTCGACCTGGCAGACCCTGATCGAGTTCCAGAAGGACGGCCGCGCCCGGTCCATCGGCGTGTCCAACTTCCAGCCCGCCCACCTCGAGCGGCTGGCCCAGGAGACCGCGGTCGTCCCGGCGGTCAACCAGGTCGAGGTGCACCCCTACTTCGGCAACGAGGAGGTGCGCGCCGCGGACCAGAAGGCCGGCATCCTCACCGAGGCGTGGTCCCCGATCGCGCAGGGCGCCGTGCTCGACGACGCGTCGATCGGCGAGATCGCCGAGAAGGTCGGGCGCACTCCCGCCCAGGTGACGCTGCGCTGGCACATCCAGCGCGGGGACATCGTGTTCCCGAAGTCCTCCACCCCCGAGCGGATGGCCGAGAACTTCGCGCTGTTCGACTTCGAGCTCGACGACGCCGCGATGCAGGCGATCACCGCGCTCGACCGGGGCGAGGAGGGCCGACAGGGCCCGAACCCGGACACCTTCGACTACGTGCCCGACTGACCACCCGGCACGACCGAGGCTGACGGGCCGTCGGCGACCCGCGAGGGTCCCGGCGGCCCCTCGGCGTGTCCCTGCCCGAGGCTGACGGGCCGTCGGCGACCCGCGAGGGTCCCGGCGGCCCTTCCGCGTGTCCCTGCCCGAGGCGGCCCAGGGCGCCCGGGGAGGACTGCTCGACCGACGGGGTCTCGACAGGCTCGACCGCCGAGTGATCAGCCGATCGTGACGTCCACGGGGTTGCTGCCGCGGCTGGCCGCCGGGTCCCACATGCGGAAGCGCTGCCGGCCGGTTCGTCCGGTGATCACCCAGGTCTCGTAGGTGCCGACCCGGACGGTGGCGCTGACGCCGAAGTCGCGCCACCCGCCGTCCTCGAAGCGCTGCACCTGCAGGCCGACGTTGTCCGCGCCCCGGTAGGTGCCGGTGAGGTTCACCCGCTCGTTGGGCCGCACCGAGAGCGGGGAGGCCTGGAGCTGGAGCGGCCGCTTCTTCTTCTTCTTCGCCTCCTCGGTGGGGTCGTCGGTCGGCTCGGCCTCCGCGGACTTCTCGCCCGGGACCGGCAGCGCGGTGGAGGGCAGCGGCTTGCGCGGCTGCGACGGCTCAGCACCGACCGGCCCCGAGGACCCCTCCTCGTCGAGCCCGAGCGCGCGCACCACCACGATCGTGCCCAGCGCGATCACGACCCCGATCCCGACCACCACCGCCAACGCCTTGAGCAGCGCGTTGCGCACCTGGTCGGACCGGTCCTCGTCGTTGTCGTCATCCATGTCTTCCCCGGGTCCTCCGGCCTCGGCAATGCACCGGACAGGAGCGTAGCGAGGTCGTGGTGCAGGTTTCCCCGGCTGGCCGGGGAAACCTGACGTTTCGGGCCGATGCTTCACCCAGAAACGTCAGGGTTCACCCGTGAACTCTGTCCGTTTGACGCACCCAGGCAGCCAGCGGACCGGGATGTTCCACAGGGCACCGAACTGCTTCTCGCGACGATCCGTCACGACCCGCAGCCTCGCTGTCATGACCGATCTGTTGACCTCCGTCTCCGACGTCCACGGCCTCTTCCTTCGACGCGACGCACTTGCCGTCGGGTACGACGACCGTGCACTGATTCGCGCACTGCGCGCCAAGCAGATCCACAGGGTTCGGCACGGCACCTACGTCCTAGCCCACCGGTGGATGGCCTTGGACGAGGTCGGGCGCCACGTGCTGCGCGCACGAGGCGTCATGCGCACCGCTCGGACCGAGGTGGCGCTGTCGCACGTATCCGCACTCGCGGTGCTGGGAGCACCGCTGTGGAACCTGCCGCTCGACGAGGTTCACCTCACGCGTCGCGATGGCCGGTCGGGCCGTCGCGAGGCAGGAGTGGCCCAGCACAGCGGGGAGCTGGGGCCCACCGACATCATCGAGGTCGACGGCCTGCCGATCACATGTCCGACGAGGTCGGCCCTGGACCTCACGATGATGGCTGACGTTGAGCACGCCGTACCCGTCATCGACCATCTCCTCCATGTCGGCGCAGTCGATCGCTGCGAGCTGCAGCGCGAGTCGCGTCGCCGCGACACCTGGCCCTCGACGCTCAGCACCGAGCTGGCGGTGCGGCTCGCGGACGGGCGCAGGGAGTCCGTCGGCGAGTCCCGGTCGGGCCTGCTGCTCTGGCGCGGCGGACTGCCCTGCCCCCAGCCGCAGTACGACGTCCTCGACCCGAGCGGCCATTTCGTGGGACGCGTCGACTTCGCGTGGCCCGAGCTTGGCGTGTTCCTCGAGTTCGACGGCAAGGAGAAGTACTCCAAGCACCGCCGTCCCGGCGAGTCGGTGCTCGACGCCGTACTCCGCGAGAAGAGGCGCGAGGAGCGCATCTGCCGCCTCACAGGGTGGCGGTGCATCCGGATCACCTGGGCCGACCTGGAGAATCCGGAGCGAACGATCGCCATGATTCGGTCGGTGCTCGCCGGCGGTCCCGTCCACTGACCATCGGGCAAAAGGGACGGTGTCTTCCGGCAGTCCCTGACGTTCTCGGGTGAAGTTTCGCCCCCGAACGTCGGGTTTCACCGGTCAGCCGGGGAAACCTGCGCCTCGGCGGGCTCGTCGACGGGGAAGTGGCAGGCCACCTGGTGACCGCTCGTGGGGCCGGAGCCGATCTGCAGCAGGGCGGGCTCCTCGGTGCGGCAGATCTCCTCCGCCTTCCAGCAGCGGGTGTGGAACCGGCAGCCCGAGGGCGGGTTGATCGGGCTCGGGACGTCGCCCTGGAGCCGGATCCGGTCGCGCTGGTGGCGCCGCTTGGTGTCGGGCACCGGCACGGCCGACAGCATGGCCACGGTGTAGGGGTGGCGCGGACGGTCGTAGAGGTCGTCGCGGTCGCCGATCTCCACGATCTTGCCGAGGTACATCACCGCGACCCGGTCCGAGACGTGGCGTACGACGGACAGGTCGTGGGCGATCATCACGTAGGTCAGGTCGAGCTCGGTCTGCAGGTCCTCGAGCAGGTTGACGACCTGGGCCTGGATGGAGACGTCGAGCGCCGAGACCGGCTCGTCGGCGACGATCAGCTTCGGCTTGAGCGCGAGCGTGCGCGCGATGCCGATGCGCTGGCGCTGCCCGCCGGAGAACTCGTGCGGGTAGCGGTTGTAGTGCTCCGGGCTCAGGCCGACGAGCTCGAGCAGGTCCTGGACGGCCTTCTTGCGACCGCCCTTCGGGTCGACGCCCTGCAGCTTGAACGGGGCGCCCACGAGCTTGCCGACGGTGTGCCGCGGGTTCAGCGAGGAGTAGGGGTCCTGGAAGATCATCTGGACGTCGCGCCGCAGCGGCCGCATCTTCCCGTCCGAGAGGTGGGTGATGTCGTGGCCCTCGAAGGTGACCTTGCCGTCGGTGGGCTCGAGCAGCCGGGTGATCAGCCGCGCCGTGGTGCTCTTCCCGCAGCCCGACTCGCCCACGATCGAGAACGTCTCGCCGCGGCGTACGTCGAAGTCGATGCCGTCCACGGCCTGCACGGCACTGCTGGAGCGCCCGAGCAGCCCGGAGCGGATCGGGAAGTGCTTGACCAGGCCCTCGACGTCGAGGAGGACCTCGGGCTCCCGGCCGGGGTGTCGGGCCGGGTTCGGGGTCGGCCGGTCGTCGTTCCCGGTCGCGGTCGGGTCGGTCTCGGAGGTGGTCACTGCAGCCTCGGGGTGATCTCCTGCGCCCAGATCTGGCGGCGCTCGGTGGACGGGATGTGGCAGGCGACGAAGTGGTCGCTGCCGTTGTCGACGAGGTCGGGGCGCTCCACCAGGCAGGCGGACCCGACGCGCGGCTGGAAGTCGCAGCGCGGGTTGAACGGGCACCCCTCGGGCACCCGGATCAGGCTGGGCGGGGTGCCCTTGATCGGCAGCAGGCGCTCGGTGGGCGGCTTGTCGAAGCGGGGCATCGACCCCAGCAGGCCCCACGTGTAGGGATGCTCGGGCCGGTTGAACAGCGTCTCGGCGGTGCCGTACTCCGCGGCCCGGCCGGCGTACATCACCAGGATGTCGTCGGCGAGCTCCGCCACCACCCCGAGGTCGTGGGTGATGATCACGACCGCGGAGTTGAACTCCTTCTGCAGGTCCCGGATCAGGTCGAGGATCTGCGCCTGCACGGTCACGTCGAGGGCCGTGGTCGGCTCGTCGGCGATCAGCAGGGCGGGGTCGCAGGACAGGGCCATCGCGATCATCGCGCGCTGGCGCATGCCGCCGGAGAACTGGTGCGGGTAGGCGTCCACCCGCTTGCCCGGCTCCGGGATGCCGACCCGGTCGAGCATGTCGATGGCGTGCGCGCGGGCGGCCTTCTTGGAGACGTCGTTGTGGATCCGGTAGGCCTCGATGATCTGGTTGCCCACCGTGTAGAAGGGGTGCATCGCGGAGAGCGGATCCTGGAAGATCATCGCCATCTCCTTGCCGCGCAGCCCGCGCACCACCTCGTGGTCGGCCCCGACCAGCTCCTGGCCGTTGAGCCGGATCGACCCGGTGATGCGGGCGTTCTTCGCGTTGTGCAGACCCATGACCGCCATGCTGGTCACGGACTTGCCAGACCCCGACTCGCCCACGATGCCGAGGGTCTGGCCGCGCTCCACGTGGAAGCTCAGCCCGTCGACGGACTTGACGAGGCCGTCGTCGGTCGAGAAGTGCACCCGGAGGTCGTCGACCTCCAGGTAGGACTCGCCGGGCGCAGGCTCGGCGGTGGGCAGGGGCTCGGCGGTCACTTCGTTCGCACTCTCGGGTCGATGACGGCGTACAGCAGGTCGACGATGAGGTTGCACATCGCCACGAAGATGGCGGTGATCAGCACGACCGCGATGACCTGCGGCAGGTCGTTGCTCTTGGTGGCGTCGATGGCCATCTTGCCCAGGCCGGGGAGGCCGAAGACGGTCTCGGTGAGGACGGCGCCGCCGATGAGCAGGCCGAAGTCGAGGCCGAAGATCGTCACGATCGGGGTCAGCGCCGAGCGCAGCCCGTGCTTGACCACCACCGTGCGCTCGGGCAGCCCCTTGGCGCGGGCGGTGCGGATGTAGTCCTCACCCATCGTCTCGAGCATGCCCGCCCGGGTCAGCCGGGCGTACTGCGCCGAGAACAGCAGGGCGAGGGTGGTCCACGGCAGGAGCAGTCCCCACGCCCACTGTGCGGGGTTGTCGGTGAACTTCGTGTACGTCGCCCCGGGTGGCGTCCAGCCGAGCTGGTAGCTGAAGATCGACAGGGCCATCAGGCCCGTCCAGAAGATCGGCATCGAGACGCCGGCCAGCGCGACCAGCATCGCCGCCCGGTCGAAGACCGAGCCCCGCTTCAGGGCGGAGAGCACACCGGTCGCGACGCCGAAGAACAGCCAGATGATGGAGGCGCCCACGGCCAGCGACAGCGTCACCGGGAACCGCTCGATGATCATCGGCAGGACCGGGTCCTTGTTGCGGAAGGAGTAGCCCAGGCACGGCGCCGGGCACTGCTCCACCGACGACCCCAGGTCGATCTCGGTGCCGAGCACGACCCCCTTCGCCCAGTGCCAGTACTGCACCGGCACGGGGTCGTAGAACCCGAGGCGCTCGGCGGTCTGCTCGACCGTCGAGCCGGTGGCGGCGCGACCGACGTAGCGGTTCGCGAGCGTCTCGGGGGTCGCCCCTGCGAGCCGCGGCACCAGGTAGAAGATCGCGAACACGATCATGCTGATCACGATGACGAGCCCGACCGCGGCGATGAGCCGCCGGATGATGTAACTGACCACGTTCGTGGCTGGGTGGCCGGTCCCGCGGGTCACGCGGGACCGGCCACCGTGCCTTCACCTACCTTCGGTGTCCTGGAGGCGGAGTCCGAGCTACTTCTTCACACCCAGAGCGGTGTAGTCGTAGTAGCCGAACGACTCGTTCACGAACACGTTCGTGATGTTCTCGCCCCGCAGCAGGACCGCCTTGGAGTAGACGCCCGGGTAGATGACGGCCTCCTCCATGACGCGCCGGTCGATGTCTCCCCACATCTTGTTGCGGGTGTCCTCGTCCTGCTCGACGACGGCCTTGTCCAGCATCTTGTCGACCTCGGGGATACGGACCGAGGTGTTCGAGGAGCCGCCGGTGGGCCGGATGACACGGCTGTCGACGATCTGCGACAGGAAGCCGTAGCCGTCGGGCCAGTCGGCGCCCCACCCGTTGACGCACATGCCGATGTTGTTCTTCACGACGTACGACGGCAGGCCGCAGGTCGCGGAGAAGTAGTCACCCTCGGGGAGCGGCTTCGGCGTGGCGGTGATCCCGACCTTCTCCAGCGACTGCTGGAACGCCTCGGCGGTCGCCTTCTCCTTGGGACGCTCGGCGCGGTAGGCGATGTTGGTCTTGATGTCCTGACCGCACTTGTCCAGCGCCTCCTTGGCCTTGTCCTGCTGGCCGTTGAGGTTGTCCTTCTGGCCCCACAGGTCGAAGTCCTCGTAGCCGGGGATGGTCGGCGGCAGGATCGTCGTGGCCACGTCACCACCGGCGAACTCGCCACCGTAGGCCCGCTGGTAGGACGTCGGGCTCATGCCGTACATGATCGCCTTGCGGCACTCGATGTTGTCCAGCGGCTTCACCGTCGGGTTGATCGAGGTGTACCAGAGCCGCGAGAGCACCGGGTTGTCCGCCCGCTTGCTGAGGCTGTCGCTCTGCAGCAGCTTGGTCAGCATGGCCGGCTGCACGCCGGTGCCCACGATGTCGACGTCGATGGTGCCGGCCTCGATCTGGTTGTCGAGGTCGTTGGCGTCCATGTTCAGCTTGACCGTCATCTTGTCCGGCAGCGCCTTGCGGTTGGGGTCCGTCTCCGGGTCCCAGTTGGGGTTGCGCACGAGCGTGAAGCCGCTGGTCGGGTTGTACTTCCCGTCGAACATGTAGGGACCCGAGCTGATCACGTGGCTCTTGTACTTCGCGCCGGTGTCCTTGGCCTGCGGGACCGGTGCGGTCTGCGGCAGCTGGGCGAGGTAGTCGAACCCGGCGAACGGCTCCTTGAGGTGGAACACGATCGTCTTGTCGTCGGGGGTCTCGATCGCCGAGTCGGTGTTCATGTCCTTCGTGCGGTACGGGCCGTCCCAGCCCTTCGGCAGGTCGAGCATCGCCTCGAAGTAGGCCGGACCGTTGGGGAAGGTCTTCTTGTCCGTGGACCGCAGCACGGCGTACTTCACGTCCTTGGACGTGATCGGCTTGCCGTCCTCGTACTTCACGCCGTCGCGCAACGTGTAGGTCCACGTCTTGCCGCCGTCGCTGGACTTGCCCAGGTCGGTCGCGAGGTCGGGGGTGAGCTCGAGGCCCGCCTTGCCGGGCTCGGTCTTGAACATCACCAGGCTGCGGGCGTAGTTGCGCAGCATGTCCCAGGAGTAGCCGTAGTAGGTCTCACCCGGGTCCACGGTGTCGCCCCACTCGCCGGCGTGGCCGAACTTGAGCGTGCCGCCCTTGGCGTCACTCTCCTCGTAGACCTTCCCGAGGGCCTGGTTGCCGAGCTTCGGCTCGTCACCCCCGCCGCCACCGCTGTCCCCCGACCCGCAGGCGCCGAGCCCGAGGGCCGCCACGGCGACCAGGGCCACCGCTGCTCTCTTACGCGTGATGCGCATTCCTCTACCTTCCTCTTGTCCGCCCCTGACCTCGGTCAGGGTGGCGGCTGGTTGTCCGGTGGGTCACCGGCTCCTGGGATCGAACGCGTCGCGCAGCCCGTCCCCGAAGAGATTGAAGGCCAGCACCGTGGCGAAGATCGCCAGGCCGGGCCAGAACATGAAGTGCGGGACCGTGTAGAAGGTCACGGCGTCCGCGAGCATGCCGCCCCACGTCGCGGTGGGCGGCGGTACGCCGACCCCCAGGAACGACAGGGCGGCCTCGAACAGGATGTTGGTCGGGATGATCAGGGTGGAGTAGACCAGGATCGGCGCCATCAGGTTCGGCAGCAGCTCGGTGAACAGGATGTAGGGCCGCCGCGCGCCGAGGCTGCGGGCGGCCTCGATGTACTCACGCTCGCGCAGCGAGATCGTCTGCCCGCGCACGATGCGGCCGATGTAGGGCCAGCTGAAGAACCCGATGACGAAGACCAGCAGGGTCAGCCGCAGCGGGAGGCCGGAGAGGCCGAACGCCTTGTCGGGGAACACACCGGAGAGCGCGATCGCGAACACCAGCAGCGGGAACGCCAGGAACATGTCCATGATCCGGCTGAGCACCGAGTCGACCCAGCCGCCGAAGAAGCCGGCGACCACGCCGAGGGTGGTGCCGATGACCACCGAGACCGCGGTGGCGAGGATGGCGATCAGCAGCGAGATGCGCGCGCCGTAGAGCACCCGGCTGAAGATGTCGCGCCCGTTGACCGTCTCCAGGCCCATCGGGTGGTCCCAGCTCATCCCGCCGAAGCTGCCCGCCGGCAGGTCGGGGATCGCGGGGTTCATCAGGTCCTGGTGGAACTCGTTGGGCGGCCCGCCGGTGATCTTCACGATCAGCGGCGCCAGCAGCGCGACCGCGATGAGGAAGACGATGAACAGCCCGCCGGCGAGCGCGACCTTGTCGCGACGCAGCCGGCCCCAGGCGATCTGGCTCAGCGAGCGTCCCTGGATGTCGGCCTCCCCGTCGGCCAGGACGGCCTCGGGGGCGGCGACCGATGCGCTCGGGTCCTCCAACGTGCTCAGGACGACCTCCCAGGGTCACTGCGGGTCCAGGAAACGCGGCCCTCGGGTCGAGGGCCGAACCAAACCTCGTCCTGCGCACACCTCGGGTCAAGGGGCCGTGCCCCCCGTTGCCGAATCGTGACCAGGCCGGACGACCCCGTCAGAAGCCGCGTTGCCAGACGATCTCGTCCACCATCCGGCGCGACCGCCAGCCGTGCGGAGTACGCACGAGGTCGTGGTGGTAGTAGCCGCCGACCTCCCAGAGCGTCTCGGTGCCGTCCGGGGCCACCGCGACCATCGGGTTCGTCAGGTAGGCCGTCGCGGTGGCCGCGTCGCCGTCCAACGCGATCGCCACCTGCCCGATCACGTGCTGGTAGCGGGCGAACCCGCGCAGCCCCTGCTCCACCCACGGCGTGACCGCGGCCAGCGTGTCGACCGGCCCGCCCACCGAGGAGTAGTCGAGCACGGCGTCCTCGGTGAAGACGGCGTCGAGGTCGTCCCAGCTGCGCGTGTCGACCGCCCGCGTGTAGGCCGTGACCAGGTCGCGGATCTCCTCCCGGTCGGACAGCTCCCGCAGCTCCATGGTCGTACTGTGGCACGAACCTAGAACACGTTCTATATTTCGACGAGCGCGACACCGGCGTCCCCGACCCGAGCGCCACGGAGGAGTGCGATGCGGTTCACCTACGCCGAGGCGATGACCCGGGCGGAGTACTACGCGCCCCTGGCGCGGGCCGCGGAGGCCGCGGGCTACACCTCGATGACCGTCGCGGACTCGCTGGTCTACCCCCGTGAGTCCGACACGACCTACCCCTACACCGACACCGGCGACCGGGAGTTCCTCGAGAACAAGGAGTTCCTCGAGACGATGGTCCTGGTCACCCACCTCGCCGCGGTCACGACCACGCTGCGGTTCACGCCGTTCGTGCTGAAGCTCCCGGTGCGCCCGCCGGTCCTCGTGGCCAAGCAGGCGGCCTCGATCGCGTTCCTCAGCGGCAACCGCCTCGGGCTGGGGATCGGGCTGTCCCCCTGGCCCGAGGACTTCGTCGCGATGGGGGTCCCCTGGGAGCGCCGCGGACGCCGGATGGACGAGTGCATCGACGTCATCCGCGGCCTGCACACCGGGGACTACTTCGCCTACGACGGCGAGTTCTACCGGCTGCCCGCGATCAAGCAGAACCCCGCTCCCACCGAGAAGGTGCCGTTGCTCGTGGGCGGCCACTCCGACGCCGCGCTGCGCCGCGCCGTGCTCAAGGGCGACGGCTGGATGCACGCCGGCGGCGACGGCGAGGAGCTCGACCGCCTGCTCGCCCGGCTGGCGGAGATCCGCAGGGCCGAGGGCGACACCCGCGACGACTTCGAGGTGCACGTCATCTCCTACGACGCCTACACCCCCGACGGCGTACGCCGGCTGGCCGAGAAGGGAGTCACCGACTGCATCGTCGGCTTCCGGGTCCCCTACGTCGTCGGCCCGGACACCGAGCCGCTGCAGGACAAGGTCGACCACCTGGAGCGCTACGCCGACTCGGTCATCGCCCCCGTGAACGGCCGTCACGGTGGCTGAGCCGGAGTCCACGGGACTGGAGGCGTTCCGCGCGGCGGTCGCCGAGGCCGAGGAGCTCATCCGCAACCCGCCGTTCGAGTGCACCGAGCAGGACCTGGCCGAGGGGCTGGACTACCTCGCGGGCAGCATCCGCTCCTCGCTGCAGATGGCCTTCGACCACGACGTCGAGCACCCCGTGCTGGTCAACCCCACCCACCAGTACGCCCGGCAGGGCCTGGACAACCCCGACGCGATCTACCTCAACGCCCCGCTGGCGCCCGGAGCGTCGTACGTCGTGTCCGGCGTCCGCGGCACCACCGCCGACCTGTCCTTCCAGGTCATGGACGGCACCTACTCCGCCCAGGGCGCCCCGAACACGGTGGTGGCCTTCGACGACCGCGAGCTCGACGTCGCCTCCGACGGCAGCTTCGAGTGGCGCTTCGGTCCCGAGCTCGGCCTGACCAAGGGCTCGACGTTGATCGTCCGCGAGGTCTACGACGACTGGAACGTCGAGGAGCGCGGCCGCCTGCGGATCCAGCGGCTCGACACGGCGGGGCTGTCCCGTGGTCCCCTGAGCCCCGAGCGGGTGGCCAAGCGGTACGCCGTCGCGGGCAAGCTGCTCACCGGCCGCCTCCGCACGTGGTTCGCGTTCCCGGAGTGGTTCACCTACCAGGAGCCGGTCAACACGCTCACCGCGCCGGCGCCGACGCCCGGCGGGCTGTCCTCGCAGTTCTCCTCGATCGGCCACTACTCGCTGCGCGAGGACCAGGCGATGGTGGTGACGGTGCCGGTCTCGGAGTGCGCCTACCAGGCCGTCCAGATCGGTTCGCGCTGGTACGTCTCCACCGACTACGAGCACCACCAGACGTCGCTGACGAAGGCGCAGGCCCAGGCCGACCCGGACGGGAGGTTCCGCTACGTGATCAGCGAGCGCGACCCGGGCGTGGCCAACTGGCTCGAGCTGTGCGGACACCCGCAGGGCGTGATGATGCTGCGCTGGCAGCGCCTGTCCCGGCCGCTCGCGGCCGAGGACGGCCCGACCGTGGAGGTGGTGGACGCCGACGCGGTCGAGGACCACCTGCCGTACGCCGCCGACAACCGCGTCACGCCGGAGGACTGGCGCGCCCGCATCGAGGCCCGCCAGGTCGGCATCGCCCGCAGGATGATCTCGTGAGCCGGTCCGCTGGTTGAGAAGGTCGCGGCCCTTGTCCTGAGCTCGTCGACGGGAGAGAGGGTCGTGATGGCGGCGAGTCCCAGTCACCCAGTAACTGCGAATCGCCGCGCTGTCGAGGAGGCGACGCTCGAAACCAGCATCCACAATGGACCTGTGACATCTCTTCCCGACGTCGACCTACGCAGGATCGAGCGGTTCTGCGCCGAACAGTGGCCCGAGGGATTCCTCGACGAGGTGTTCTGGGAGATGCACGTGCGCGGCCGTAATGTCACCGTCTGCGAGACCCGCGCACCGTTTGACGGCAGTGACTCGCCGTGGACGCACTTCCGGATCGCCCAGCTGCGCTACCGGCCCGACGACAAGGACTGGGCGCTTTATTGGGCGGATCGCAACGACCGTTGGCACGCGTACGACCCCACTGGCGCAGCTCTCAAGGGGACCTGTGCGGAGCTGCTCGCCGAGATCGATGCCGACCCGACGGCGATCTTCAAAGGATGAGCGGTGCACCGGCCGTACTAGTCCTGCCGCGCAGCCTTGATCTCCGCAGACACCTCCGTGACGGCCTTGGTGAGGCGATGCAGGGTCCCTCGAGGGCTGTCCACGGACTCCCGGAAGTCGGCGAGGTCGATCTCGTAGGTGAGTTGCTCGATAGGACCGAAGGGTCCGAGCGCATCGATCGTGACCCGATGTATTTGCGTCCTGTCCTTCGCAAGAAGCTCTCGCCCCCGACCCAAGGTCCACCGCAGCGTCTTTCCGGGCGCAAGCGAACCGATTCCGGTACTTAGCCGTTCGAGTGCACGCTGTGTAAGGTCCCCCATTCCCGCCTCGGTGGGCAACATCGGGTCGAATCGCACTTGCACGCTCTGGGCAACTGTGGGACCGGAGTTACCGACGACCACCTCGATGAGCGTGCCCTGGTCGTCGTTTCCTCTGACATCTGCCCAGATGTACGGCTGGACGACCGCTTCGCGCGCCTCCTTCTGCCCGTGCACTTGAGCTTCGGCTGCGTTCGCGGAGCGGCGCGCGTGCCGGACACTCTGCCCTGCGAAGAACATGGACATCAGCGAAATCGCTAGGGCACTTATGGCGACGGCGGGTTCCCAATGCATGTCTGAGACTGTGCACGAAAGTACCGACAACCGTACGGACTCATCGAGCCCTGGACTCGACGGAAACTGGAACACGTTCTAGTCTCGGCGTGTGCTGCTCCAGGACAAGGTGGTCGTCCTCTCCGGCGTGGGCCCGGGGCTCGGCCGGGCGCTCGGCGAGGAGGCGGCGCGGATGGGGGCCGACCTCGTGCTCGTCTCCCGCACCGAGCGGCGGCTGCACAAGATGGCCGAGGTGGTCCGCTCGCACGGACGGCGGGCCCTCGTCGTACCCACCGACGTGACCGACCCCGACGCCTGCGCCGCCCTGGTCGACGCCGCGGTGGCCGAGTTCGGGCGGGTCGACTGCCTGGTCAACAACGCCTTCGCCATCCCGCCGATCGAGCCCCTGACCACGCTCGAGCACGACACCCTGCGCCGCTCCCTGGAGACCAACGCGCTGGCGCCGCTGCGGCTCTCGACGCTGTTCGCCGACGCGCTCGCGCAGACCCCGGACCGGCAGGGAGGCTCGGTCATCATGGTCAGCTCCGCGGTGCTGCGGCAGTCGCAGCCGGAGTTCGGCGGCTACAAGATCAGCAAGGGCGCGCTGGTGCACCTCGCCTCGACCCTGGCCACCGAGCTCGGGCCCCGCGGCATCCGGGTCAACACGGTGGCGCCGAGCTGGATCTACGAGGAGGTCAACAAGGCCTACTTCGACGCGATGGCCGGCGAACGAGGAGTGACCCACGACGACATCTACCGCGAGATCGCCGACCGCACCGACCTCAAGCGCCTCGCGACGCCCCAGGAGGTGGCCCGGGCGGCGCTGTTCCTCGCCTCCGACCTGGCCTCCGCGGTCACCGGCATCACCCTCGACGTGAGCTGCGGTGAGTTCCACGGCTACTAGGACCCGCCCCGACCTCGGCAGCTACGACGACATCGCGGCCGCAGCGATGCGCACCACCGGCCTCGACGACTTCGGCGGCACCGAGCACGAGGAGGGCCTGCGCCTGTTGTGCGAGGACCTCGTCGAGCACGCCGACCTCACCCCCGAGGGCAACTACATGCAGCGCGCCCAGGTCAAGAGCGCGCTCGTGGGCCGGCTGCTCGCCCAGCACGGCTTCGCCCAGCACCCGTCGTACGCCGCGGTGCCGATCGAGCGGCCGGTCTTCGTCTGCGGCCTGCCGCGCACCGGCACCACCGCCCTGCACCGCTTGCTGCACGCCGACCCCGCCCACCAGGGGCTCGAGCTCTGGCTGACCGAGGTCCCGCAGCCGCGCCCGCCGCGGGAGACCTGGTCGCAGGACCCGGTCTTCACCGCGCTCGAGGCGGCCTACCGCGAGCACCAGGTGCAGCACCCGGAGTTCATGGGCATCCACTACACCGACGCCGGCAGCGTCGAGGAGTGCTGGCGGATCCTGCGCCAGTCGGGGAGATCGATCGGCTTCGAGTCGCTCGCGCTCGTCCCGCGCTACTCCGCGTGGCTGGAGCAGCAGGACTGGACCGAGGCCTACCAGCGCCACAAGGCCAACCTGCAGCTGATCGGGCTCAACGACCAGGACAAGCGCTGGGTGCTGAAGAACCCCTCCCACCTCGTCGGCCTCGACGCGATCATGGGGGTCTACCCCGACGCCCTGGTGGTGCGCACCCACCGGGACCCCGTCGTGGCGGTGGCCTCCGCGTGCTCCCTGTCCGCGGAGGCCACCCGCGGCTGGTCCACCGCGTTCGTCGGGGACACCATCGGGCGCACGCAGCTCGACATGCTGAGCAAGGCCGTCGCCCGCTTCGACCGCGAGCGCGCGCAGCACCCGGCCGAGCAGTTCGTCGACGTCGACTACGACGCGTTCGTGGCCGACCCGGTCGGCACGACCCGCGTCATCTACGACCGGTTCGGCCTGCCGTGGACCCCGGCGACCCAGGAGGCGGTCGCCCGGCTCGACGCCGAGTCCCGGACCGGCGGGCGCCGCCCCGCGCACACCTACGACCTCGCCGACTACGGGCTGAGCGAGGACGAGGTGCGCGGGCGGTTCGCCTGATGGCCGCGGCACGTGGGTGTCGGCGTGTGCGGCTCACCCCAGCTCGCGCGCTCCTTCGCCGCGCAGACGGCCGGTCCCCAGGTCCGCTCGCTGGCCCGAGGCCCAGCCCGAGGCCGCGCCTCCCCCGCTGAGCAGGCGAGGACCCGCGGTCCGCAGGTGGGGGTAGGCGGCCTGCATCGCCTCCTGCGCCCGAGCCGCCTGGTCGGCCAGGACGAGGCCCGCCGAGGTGCCCCGTGCGGCGAACTGGGCCTCGCTCTCGCGCGCCTCGCTCCGCTCCCCCTCACGCAGCCGGTCGGCGATCGCCTCGGCGAAGCCGAGCCACCAGGTGCGCCGGAAGGCCGCGACGTGCTCGCCCCACGGCACCCTCGTGCCGCCGAGCGCGCGGGTGCCCTGGACCAGCAGGCTGGCGAAGAGGATCTCGAAGGCCCCCAGCCGGGAGCCGTGCCCGAAGACGTGCAGCGACAGCTCGGCGGTGGCGCGCAGTCGGTCGTCGTACGACCTCCGGGTGCGCAGCACCGCCTCGCAGCGCATCGCCTGGGCGACGGCGGAGCCGAGCGACGCCTTCTCCCGCGCGTAGGGAGCGAGCAGGTCGACCACGACGTCCCCGACGCGGTCCGCGCGTGGGTCCGCGGCCGCCAGCAGAGCGACGTCGATGCCGTGCCGGGCGACGAGCGCCGCGGCCTTCGCCGTGAACGCCTCGGCCTCCTGCGGCGTGCAGGCGGGGTCCTCGGCCTGCGCGAGCAGCTTGCGCACCTTGGTCAGCAGGGAGTCGGGAGGCGGCATCGGTCGATCCTTTCCGGGGGGACGTGCCTGCCACCCTGACCGCCGCCGCCGACAACGCGGCCCCGTCGTCCACAGGGCAGGCGGTGACTAGGTGCTGAGCCCGGCCGGTGGCTGCGTGAGCTCGGGCTCCAGGAGGGGCTCCTCGTCGACGAAGGCCGCCTCCACCTCGTGCCGGTGGCGGTGCAGCACCACCCAGACGACCACCCCGACCACGGCGCCGCCCACCCCCGAGATCACGAAGACGGCCGGCAGTCCCAGCCGGGCGCCGACCGCGCCGCCCGCGAGGAAGCCGACGGGGAAGCCGCCCCACAGCGCGGTCCTGTAGGCGCCCTGCACCCGGCCGAAGAGGTGCTCGGGGATCAGCGCCTGGCGCACCGACATCACCTGCACGTTGAACGTCGCCACGGCGGCCGCGGAGCAGGCGAAGGCGATGGTCCCGAAGACCGGCTGCGGCCACAGCGCCATCGCCAGGGTCGCCAACGAGGCGAGGACGTAGGAGACGCCCATGGCTCGCGCGCGCCCCAGCCAGCGGGTGACGTACGGCGAGGCCATCGCGCCGGCCACGGCCCCCGCACCGGCCGCGGCGAGCATCAGCCCGAACCCCCGCTCGGAGAGGTCCAGCTCCTGCAGCGCGAAGAGCACCAGGATGCCGTTGGGCATCGAGTGCAGCACCGCGCCGACGGTGCTGGTCGCCAGCAGCGCCCGCAGCAGCCGGTGGTCGCGCAGCCAGCGCAGCCCCTCGGCCATGTCCTGGCGCATCGAGGTCTCGCGGGGGCGGGCGGGACGGAACTGGCCCACCACGGTCAGCGCGAGCAGGGCGGCGACCACGTAGGCCGCGCTGTTGACCCACAGCGGCAGCGACACCGTCACCGCGAACAACCAGGCGCCGACCGGTGCGCCGAGGAAGATGTTGCCGACGCTCTCGGCCGTGGCCAGCAGGCTGTTTCCCCGCTCCAACCCGGAGCGCGGGACGACCTGGGGCAGCATCGCCCGGGCGGCGCTGTCGTAGACGGTCTCGGCGCAGCCGAGCGAGAACGCCACCGCGTAGAGCAGCACCAGCGAGACGTGCCCGGTGACGATCGAGCCCGCCAGCACCGCGACGGCCCCGCCCCGGAACAGGTTCGCCACGGCCATCGCGCCCCGGCGGTTGACCCGGTCCACCAGCGTGCCCGACGGCAGCGCGAACAGCAGCCAGGGCAGGAAGAACACCGCCGCCAGCGCCGAGACCGCCACGGGGTCGCGGGTCAGGGTGGCTGCCAGCAGGGGCAGCGCCGCCTGCAGGATGCCGTCGGAGAGGTTCGAGGTTCCGCTGGAGGTGAACAGCCGCCAGAACGAGGCGCCCATGCCCGCGGGTGCGCCCCCTCGCGCCGACGCCCTCACCGCCGCGCCTCGTGCTCGGTGGGAATGAGGCTGTACACCACCGAGACCCGTCGGGCCCCCGGACCCGGGTCGGCCTCGCGGTAGCGGTCGAGGAGCTCGTCGAGCTCCGCCCGCAGCCGGCCGAGCTGCTCGGGATCGACGGTGACGTAGGCGTCCCGGCGGGTGGTGACCTCCCGCCACGGGGCCGGCCAGCTCCGCGCGTTCGCCATCGCCTCGACGATCCGTTGCTGGTCGGCGTGCAGCTGGGCGCGGAGCACCAGGTCGACGGCGGAGGCGGAGTCCGGGTCCTCGGCGAGGTCGAAGGCGGGGAGCTTCCAGCCGCCGCGGCGGGGGATCCAGACGCGCTCGCGGCCCGAGCCCTGCTCCGGGTCCTCCTCCACGAACCCGTGCCGGTGCAGCTGGCGCAGGTGGTAGCTCGTGGTGCCGCTGGACTCCCCGAGCGCCTCGCCCAGCTGGCTGGCGGTGGCCGCCCCTCGGGCGTTCAGCTCGCCCAGCAGGCGCAGTCGCAGCGGGTGGGCGAGCCCCTTCAGGGAGTCCGTGCCGACGACCCTCGGCTCGGGACCTCCGGCCTCCCCGGGCGCGGAGGAGACGGCGGGCTGCTCGTCGGGCGCGGAGGTGGGCACGTCCGGCAGCCTAGATCACCAAGAGATCTTTGCAAAGGTTTCTTTGCATTCCGGCTGAACGGCGACGCACGACCATCGCTGGCTTCACGACGACCGGGCGTGCTCAGCGGCGGGCGGCCCGCAGGGCCCGCACCCCCCAGGTGCCGAGGACGGCGGCGATCGCGACGTTGACCACGATCAGCACCCCGTGGGCGACGAAGTAGCCGGTGGGACGGTCCTCCTCGGTCTGGATCAGGGCCTTGGTGAACCGTGCGTAGGTGAGCAGGTTCCACAGCGCGATGCCGAGCAGGACGAGGGCGTGCTTGCGTTCGAGCTTCACCCGCACACCCTAGGCAGGCCGCTCAGGAGGGCCGCTCAGGAGGGCCGCTCAGGAGGATGCGACGACGTCCCGGCAGAGCTCGCGCAGCGCCTCGGCGGCGCCGGGCACCGCCAGCACGACCTCGCCGACCGCGCAGCGCGCCAGCAGGTCGGGGAGCTCGGACCCGATGCGGCCCTTGACGAGGTAGCCCACCGCCCCCTCGCGCAGCATCGCCACCACCGTGTGCACCGGCGCCTGCGCGGAGATGGCGACCACCGCCACCCCCGAGAGCCGGCCGTCCTCCAGCGCCTGCCGGATGGCGCGGGCCGCGGCGGGACCACCGTCGACCATGCGTACGTCGACGAGGACCACGTCGGCCCTCGAGCACGCCGCCACCTCTACCACGCCCTCGCCGGTGCAGGTGGCCGCCACGACCTGGAAGCGGCGGTCGGCGTCGAGCACGTCGACGAGCGCCCCTCGGAAGGCGGCGTCGTCGTCGGCGACCACCACGCGAATGACTCGCACGGCACTCCTCAGTGTGGTTGTGCTTCCATGGTCGGTGACGGGTCCGGCCGGGGGACACACGTGCCCGCACTAATGGCACTAGTACGTTGATACCAGTTCGTCTCCAGTCGCGGGGGCGACCATGAGGCGCTGGCCGGAGGACTCCTGGACATGACGACCGATACCGGTGTGTCCTCGACCGCCCCCGAGCGTGAGATCCGGGTGCTCGTCGTCGACGACCACGCCGTCCTCGCCTCCAGCCTTTCCCACGTGCTCGACGCGGAGGACGGCCTCACCTGCGTCGGGGTCGCCACGACCCTGGAGAAGGCGAGGACGCTGATCCAGACCACCTCCCCCGACGTGATGCTGCTCGACCACCGGCTCCCCGACGGCGACGGGATCGCCGCGATCGGCGAGCTGCGGGCGCTGCGCCCCGAGCTGAAGATCGTGGTGCTGACCGCGAGCGCGGCCGACCACGTCCTCGTCCAGGCCATCGAGGCCGGGGCGTCGGGGTTCATGTCCAAGACGCGCAGCCTCAACGAGGTCACCTCGGCGGTGCGCGCAGCCGCGTCGGGCGAGGCGCTGATCTCCCCCGAGATGCTCGCCCGGCTGCTGCCGCGGCTGAGCCGGAGTGCCAGCGCGGCTCGGCCCCAGGAGCTGACCGAGCGGGAGCGCGAGGTCCTCGACCTGCTGGCCGACGGCCTGACGAACGCCGCGATCGCGGAGCGCCTGGTGGTCAGCGTGCACACCGTGCGCAACCACATCGCGAACCTCTCGGCCAAGCTCGGTGCGCACTCCAAGCTGGAGGCCCTGTCCATCGCGGTGCGCGAGGGGCTGCTGCCCGACCGCTGAGCGGCGCCACCGGGACCGATGGCACATAGGTACCAGACCAGATCGGTCCCGCCGTATCAGGTCTGCGACCCGGGCGCCGAGGAGACTGGTCCGCGCGCCCTGGAGAGGGAGCCCCTGACCCAGGCCTGGCGGGGAAACCGGTCCTCCCCCGACCGGCTCCCCGCCAGGTCTGGCCGATGGGTCACCCGCGGGGCCTACTCCCGGGCGGTCACCACGATGCGCGCCCCGTGACGCGGGACGCTGGTGATGTTGCGGACCTTCGGCACCTCGCGCTCCCCGGCCGGCGTGGCGACGCGGTGGGCGGTGAGCACCTCCCGGAGCACCACGACGCCCTCCATCAGCGAGAAGCCGGCGCCGATGCAGCGGCGTACGCCGCCTCCGAAGGGGATCCAGGTGTTCACGGACACCTCGCCCTCGGTGAAGCGCTCCGGGCGGAAGCGGCTGTGGTCGGGGTGGCTGGCCTCCGACTCGTGGGCGAGGATGATCGAGGCCGCCACGTTGGCGCCGGCCGGCAGGTCGACGCCTCCCACGGTGGCGGGCGCCATCAGGTGGCGGACCACCATCGGGATCACCGGGTGCAGCCGCATCGACTCCTTCAGCACCGCCTCGAGGTAGGCGTCGTCCCCCGAGAGCGCGGCATCACGGGCCTTCTGCTCCTGGTCGGGATCCTTGCCCAGCTCGTGCAGCGCCCACGCGAGGGCGGTGGCCGTGGTCTCGTGCCCGGCGAGCAGCAGCGTCACGAGCTGGTCGCGCAGCTCGGCGTCGGTGAGCCCGTCGCCGGACTCGTCACGCACGAGCAGCAGCCGCGAGAGCACGTCGCTGCGCTCCGCGAGGTCGCCGGCCTGTCGCCGCTCGGCGATCTCGGCGAAGATCACCCGGTCCAGCGCGACCTGGTTCTCGACCGTGCGTCGCCACGGGCCGAGCTTCTGCAGCCGGGGGAAGCCCCAGCCGAGGAAGACCAGCGGCGGGATGTCCACGGTGCGGTTCACCAGCGGGCGCAGCTCCGCGAGCCGGCGCTCGTCGGTGACGCCGAAGACGACCTGGAGGATCACCTCCAGGGTCAGGGCGTTCATGCGGCCCAGCGACTCGAACGGGGTGCCCTCCGTCCACCGGGCCACCTCCGCGCGGGTCAGCCGGGTGACCATGTCCTCGTAGCCGCGCAGCGCGTGCCCGTTGAAGGCGGGCATCAGCAGCTTGCGGGCACGTTTGTGCTGGGCGGAGTCCACGAGCAGCAGCGAGTGCTCCCCCATCACCGGCCCGAGGATCGCGTTGCCCTTGCCTGCGTGGAAGACCTCCGGGTCGCCGGCGAAGATCTCGCGCACGTGCTCGGGGCGGTGGAAGACCACGAGGTGCCGTCCCTCGGGGAGGATCCGGATCGTGAAGACGTCGCCGTAGCGGCGGTGCAGCGCGGGGATGAAGTGGTGCCGGAACCGCAGCAGCCCCACGCTCTGCAGGAGCCCCGGCAGGCGGGGCCCGGGCGGCAGGTCCGCCTGCTTGACCCGGGGGCTCGTGCCGGGGGCGGCGGGACGCATCCTGGCGAAGCGTTCCTCGGTCAGCGTCTCGGTTCGCATACGGTGAGTATGCCGCCCGCGGAGCCACCCGACGAGGGGCTGCCCACCACCGGACGGACACGCGCCCTCAGCCGATCAGGCCGGCCCGTCGTCCCAGGGCCGCCGCCTCGGTGCGACTGCCCGCGCCGAGCTTGGCCATCAGGTTGGAGACGTGCACGCTCGCGGTCTTGGCCGAGATGAACAGCTGGGTGCCGATCTCGGCGTTGCTCCGCCCCGCGGCGACCAGCTCGAGGATCTCGCGCTCGCGCGGGGTCAGCGCTCCCGCGGTCGCGCCACCGCGGGGCGCGGCGCCCAGCTCGGCGAGGAGCGGCGCCGCGTCGAGCGAGGCGGCCGTGCGCCGGGCACGCCGGCGCTGCTCCTCGCTCGCGTCGAGGTCGCCTGCCGCCCGCAGGACGGCGACCAGCCGGGTCCGGGCCCGGGCCTCCTCGAGCGGCTGCCCGAGCTCGGCGAAGCGGTCGACCGTCTCCTGCCACCGGCGGGTCAGCTCCTCGAGCGCCACGCTGCCTCCGAAGAGCCACTCCAGGCGCAGCGCCTCCGCGTGCAGCCGGCTCGCCCAGGCACGACCCTCGATGGAGAAGGGCCGCGAGGCGTCGCGGGCCTTCAGGACCTGCTCGGCGTCGGTGACCAGCCGCGAGGCGGTCGCCCTCACCTCGTCGCGGTCGGCGGTGGAGGTGTGGGGTGCCTCGTCGGCCAGCGCGGCGAGGGCCAGGGTCGCCATCCGCACCCGGGCGCCGAACGTCTCTCCCCACAGCGGGACCAGCACCCGGTTGAGGTCGTCGTACGTCGCCACGGCGGAGGCCGCGCCGTCCCGGAGGCCGTGCAGCTCGATGGCCGCGCACCCCGCGGTCACGGCGATCAGCCCCTCACGGTGCCATCGCTCGCGCAGGGCGGGGAGCCTGTCCAGCGCGGAGACGTCGCCCCGCGCCGCCGCCACGGCGAGCCCCACCGACTCGAGCATCGCGCGTGGGGTGGGCGGCGGGTCCTCGGCGGAGGTGTCCGCGATCGACAGCGCCTCGACCCAGTGCCCCTGCATCACCGCCATCACCGCGGCCAGCGCCCTGGCCGTGATGCCGTAGATGTTCCACGGCCGGTTGATCACCCGGGCGAGCCGGGCCGCCTCGAGGTAGCCCTCCTCGGCGGCGGGCAGCGAGCCGTAGTCGTACTCCACCCCCGCCAGTCGCAGGTGGCCGCGGATCTGGTTGACCACGTCGCCGCGCGCGCGGGCCGATTCGATGATCCGGCGCAGCTCGACCCGGCTGCCCTCCCCCTGGTCCTCGTGCTGGCTGAGCCAGGTCAAGGTGACGCTGACGTCCTCGGCGAGCCGGGGCAGGCCCAGGGCGACCGCGAGCTCGATCGCCTCGTCCGCGCTCACCCGGGCGTCGTCGAGGCGGTTGTCCCACACCAGGGCCTGGGCGTGCATGGCGAGGATGCGTGCGCGCAGGGGCGAGGGGTCCGGCCCCGCCAGGGCCAGCGCCTCCTCGGTGACCAGGCTGGCCTGCTCGTCGGTCTCGACCGAGCGCAGCGCCTCCGCCCGTGCCAGCAGCAGCCGGGCCCTCCCCGACGCAGGGGTGTCCGGGGCGAGGCACGCGACCTGGGAGTCGACCAGCGCCAGGCCGGTCTCGGGACGCCCGGCGCTGCACAGGGCGTCGACCGCCCGGGCGACCAGCTCGGTCTCCTCCGGCGGGTCCTCCAGCGCGGGGGCGGCGCGGGCGTAGATCTCCAGGGCGGTCTCGAAGTGGCGCGCGGCCTCGTCCGGGCCGCCGCTGGCCAGTGCCTGCTCGCCGGCCTCCACGCTCGCGCGCAGGGCCGTGGGCAGGTCGTGCGAGGCGAGCGCGTGCCGGGCCAGCTCGGCCGACCCCTCCGCGCCGTGGAGCTCGCGCACCGCCTCGGCGTACGTCGTGTGCAGCCGCATGCGCTCGCCCGGCAGCAGGTCGTCGTAGACCGCCTCGCCGAGCAGCGCGTGCCGGAAGGCGTACTCCGCCTCGCCCGTGCGCACCAGCACGTTGGCGTCGATCGCCGACCGCAGCGCTGTGTCGAGCTCGGAGGGCGCGACCGCGGTCACCGCGGCGAGCAGGTCGTGGGAGACCCGCTGGCCGGCCACGGAGGCGACGCGTACGACGTGGCGGGCCGGCTCGTCCAGCCGGTCCAGGCGGACCAGCAGCAGGTCGGCCAGGTCCTCGGGCAGGCTCCAGCCGCCGCCGAGGAAGGCGCCCACCAGCTCCTCGACGTAGAACGCGTTGCCCTGCGAGCGCTGCACGATGCGCTCGACGTCGCGGTCGTGCTCCGCGCCGAGTCCCGCGCCTGCGCTCCCGACCATCTGCTCGACCATGCTGCGGACGGCCCCGGGCGCGAGCGGGTCGAGCTGGACGCGCTCGACCCCCGAGAGGCGCACCCACTCGGCGACGCGCTGACGCAGCGGGTGGCGCCGGTGCATCTCGTCGGAGCGGAACGTCACGACCAGCAGGAAGCGACCGGTCATCCGGCGGGTGAGCAGGAAGCTGACCAGGTCACGGGTGCTGGCGTCGGCCCAGTGCGCGTCCTCGACGACGAGGACGACGGGGCCCTGGTCCACCAGCTCCTCGACCACGGCCAGCATGGCCTCGAAGACCTCGGCCCGGTCGAGCGTCTCCGGCTCCTCGGCCGACCCGCGGTGGCGCACGCGGGCGAGCGCCGGGTGGGCCGTGACCAGCCGGTCGGCGGCCGGCGCCGAGGGACCCGAGGCGAGCTGCGCGAGCATCTCGACGAACGGCAGGTAGGGCATCGTGGTGTCGCCGAAGTCGAGGCAGTGCCCGACGAGGCGCTGCCAGCCCTGCTCGCCGAGCCGGTCCAGCGCCTCGGTCAGGAGCCGGGTCTTGCCGACGCCGGCGTCACCGGACAGCAGCACCAGCCGCGGTCCCTCGGGATCGGCGGCGGAGGCGAGCAGCGCCTCGAGCTCGGGGTCACGGCCCACGATGCGCTCGGTGCTGCTCCGGTCCATCCGCACACCGGCATCATCCCGCAAGCGCTGCCGCCTTGTGCCACCAGCGACGCATCGCCATCGCGCTGGTGCCGCGGGACCCGCGTCCCTGCGGCTGGGCGGTGGCACGGCGGGTCGCCCGGTCGCCCCGCAGGCCGCGCATCCTCTCCGCGCGCTCCCGCGCGTCCATCAACATGAACTCCTCGTTGAAGGGGCTGTACATGTCACTCATCTCCTCGGTGTGATCGATGGCTCGATCTCACCGCTAAGGCGCCCCCGGGACATCGGGAGAAGCCTTAGACCGAGGCTGAGGACGCCTCAGATCCGCTCGAGGCGGACGACCTCGTGCACGGGCAGCGGGCTGAGCTTCTCGACGCCGCAGGTGAGCTGTGCCTGCTCGTGGCTGACCCGGCGCACCGTGACCGACCACCTCGCGTCCCCGTGGGCGAAGACGCTCGTCCACCCGTCGCGGCGCACCAGTCGTACGGCGTCGAGCCGGTCCTCCTCGAGGTGGCGGCGCAGCGCGATCTCGGCGTACTGCACCTGCATGGGGTACGTCGAGCGGCCCCGCAGCCGGGTCAGGTCGAGCCGCCCCTCCTCGTGGAGCCGGGCCACCTCGCTGGCCGAGTCGGGAGCCATCCGGCCGTAGTAGAGCCCCTCGGGCAGGACCACCATGTTGGCCGCGAACCGGTCGCCGCCGATGTGGGAGACCTCCCACGTCTCGGCGGGGTGCGAGCCGGTGAGCGCGGCCGCGACCGGGCGTCCCCGCTCCGCGCAGCACACGTCGTGCCGTCCGTGGGTGCACACGCCGAAGACCGGGCCGTCCACGGGCGTCCAGTCGGGCACCTCGCCGCGCGCCACCGCGTCGAGGTCGACGGCGGTGAGCTCCTCGGGGTCCTCGAAGGTGGTGGTGAGCAGCAGCCGCCGAGCCGGGAAGGCCAGGAACAGGCGGTAGAAGGACTCGCGGTGCGCCCGGTGGTGCCGCCGCGCCATCAGCACCTTGATGCTGCGGTGGGTGGCCAGGTGCGCCTTGACGTGGTCGGGCAGCCGGCTGTCCTTGGGCGCGCTGGCACCCCAGGGGCCGTGGTGCTCGACGAGCAGGAAGGCGGCGAGGTGGGTCGCCGTGCCGGCGACGTCCTCCCCTCGTCGCTCCGCGGACGCCGCACAGCGGAAGGCGCCGCGGTCGACGGCGGTCAGCGGACGACCTCGAGCAGCCCCTCGCGCACCAGCCGGCGGGCCAGCACGAGGGCGGACTGCTCGTCGAGCCCGAGGTCGGCCGGCGTGAGGTCCTCCAGACTGCGGGCACGCTCGACGGCGTCGGCGACCCGCGCGGGGACCGTCAGGCGGCGGTCCCCGAGGTAGAGGTGCAGCCGGTCGCCGTCGGGGCGGAGCACGCACGGCTTCCCGGGGCGACGGCGCAGCGTCGTGCCGGAGGTGATGTCAGCCAGCTGCATGCGGTCGAGCATCGACCCGCGCAGGTGGGCCGGTCGCCGCTCCACGAACGAGGTGGTGTGGGCCTCGGCCAGCACGGCGGCGTCGGCCGAGGAGAGGGCCTCGCCGAGACGACCCAGCCGGTCGGCGAGCCCATCGGTGAGCACGGCCGGGTCCTCGAGGTAGCCGGCCGGCAGGTGCTGCTCGGCGTCCACCCCGGCCATCGCCTCGCGGACCGCGCGGTCGAGCAGGGCGCGCCAGGTGAGCTGGTTGATGCCGATGGTGACGTGCAGGGAGACGGTGTCCTGGGCGCGAGCGGCGTGGGGGGTGCCGGTGGGCAGGTAGAGCGAGAGGCCGGGCTCGAGGAGCACCTCGCGCGGACCGCGGTCGGACGCGGAGTCGGACCCGGGGTGTGCCTCCGAGGGCGCCGGGTGGACCTCCCACAGCTTCGAGCCGTGGGTCTGGAAGACGAACACGTCGTGGCCGTCGCTGTGCACCGCGAAGCCCTGCGACCCGGGTGGGGTGAGGTAGGCGTTGGCCTGGCAGGGGTGGCCCAGGGCGAGCTCGAGCTCGGCCACGAGGCGGGTCAGCGGCGGCCAGTAGCGGTGCAGCCCCTGGAGCACGACGGTGGCGCCGCCCTCGAAGAGGTCCAGCACCTTGCGCGCGTCGACGAGGCCGGTCAGCGGCTGGCCCGCCAGCGTCGCGCCGCTGCGGGTGTAGCGGGAGGCGGGCAGCACCGAGCCGTCCTGCGCGAGCCGTACGGCGGGGGTGCGGATCGCCGTCGAGGTGAGCAGGTGGTCGACGTCGTCGAAGGAGAGCAGACCGACGAGCTCGGCCGGGTCGGTCTCGTGCAGGTGGACGTGGGACGCCCAGATCTTCTCCACGAAGCTCTGGGCGTCCCCGCTCAGCAGGTCGAGGGCCCTCACCTAGATGCTGCTGCCACCGTCGGTGCCGTCGGCGTCGGTCGAGTCCCCGTCGGAGCTGTCGGTGGAGTCGCCGTCGGTGGCGTCGGCGTCCGTCGAGTCGCTGTCGGTGCCGTCGGCGTCCGTCGAGTCCCCGTCGGATGCTGTCGGTGGAGTCGCCGTCGGTGGCGTCGGCGTCCGTCGAGTCGCTGTCGGAGGAGTCGCCGTCGCCTGCGTCGGTCGAGTCGCCGTCGGAGCCGTCGGCGTCGCCGGGAAGCACGGCGTCGGCGCCGCCGGCGGTGGTGTCCATGTCGTCGTCGTTCAGCGGCTCGTCAGTAGGGGTCGTCATGTACTGCCTCCTGTGGATTCGTGCGACGTGTCGTCACGTCGCGCACGTTCTCGTGCCCGATCCTGCCGAATCCAACCAACCCGCACCAGAGCGGGTCCCGGTCAGCCCACCGAGCTCACAGGTGCTCGGCCTGGACCCGGGCCTGGAGGGCCGCCTCGTGCTCGTCGGTCTCCTCGCGGATCCGCGAGAGGAAGGTCTGCGTGCGCGCGTGCTGGGGGTTGTTGATGACGTCGTCGGGGGCTCCCTGCTCGACCACGACCCCGCCGTCCATGAACACGACCCGGTCCGCGACCTCGCGAGCGAACCCCATCTCGTGGGTCACCACGATCATCGTCATGCCGCCGGCCGCGAGCTCGCGCATCACGTCGAGGACGTCGCCGACGAGCTCGGGGTCGAGCGCCGAGGTGGGCTCGTCGAACAGCATCAGCTTCGGGTCCATCGCCAGGGCGCGGGCGATGGCCACGCGCTGCTGCTGACCGCCGGAGAGCTGGCCGGGGTAGGCGTCGGCGCGGTCGGACAGGCCGACGCGGTCGAGCAGCTCCTGCGCCCGCCCGTGGGCTTCGCCCTTGCTCCTACCCGCCACCTTGACCGGTGCCTCCATCACGTTGCCGAGGGCCGTCATGTGCGGGAACAGGTTGAAGCGCTGGAAGACCATCCCGATCTCCCGGCGCTGCGCGGCGATCTGCTTGTCCTTGAGGCGATGCAGCCGATCGCCCTTCTCGGTGTAGCCGGCGAGGTCGCCGTCGACCCAGATGCGTCCGCCCTGGATGGTCTCGAGCTGGTTGATGCAGCGCAGGAAGGTGGTCTTCCCCGACCCGGAGGGGCCGAGCAGGCAGACGACCTCGCGCTCGTCGACGTCGAGGTCGATTCCCTTGAGCACCTCCACGCCGTGGAAGGACTTGTGCACGTTGACCGCGTGCACCAGCGGCATCGCGGCGTTCACTTGCTGCCTCCGACCATCGACAGCATCCGGGCCTTGAACCCGGTGTCGCCGGCGCCCGGCGGGGTCGTGCCGAACCCGCGGCCGAAGTGCGCCTCGAGCCGCGACTGGACCACCATCAGCACGCTGCAGATCAGCAGGTACCAGATGACGGCGGCCACCAGCACCGGGAAGGTCTGGTAGGTGCGCGACCCGATCGAGGTGAGCTGGAAGAACAGCTCGTTGCTGACCGGGATGCCGATCAGCAGCGAGGTGTCCTTGACCATCGCGATCGTCTCGTTGCCGGTGGGCGGCACGATCACGCGCATCGCCTGCGGCAGCACCACGCGCCGCATCGCCAGGGAGTTGCTCATGCCCAGGGCGCACGCGGCCTCGTTCTGCCCCTCCTCGACCGAGAGGATGCCGGCGCGCGCGATCTCGGCCATGTACGCCGCCTCCGAGAGCCCCAGGCCGATGATGCCGCCGATGATCCCGCCGAAGATCTGGTTGGCGTCCAGGGTGGCGAAGGTGAGGTCCTGGGAGATCCCGAACAGGCTCATCAGCTGCTCGCCGAACGGGAGGCCCAGCCCGAGCCCGCTCGGGGTAGAGCACGCCGAGCGCGCCCATGATCGTCAGCAGCACCAGGCGGGGCACGGCCCGGAAGAACCAGGTGAAGATCCAGGCGACACCCGAGAGCACCGGGTTGGCCGAGAGCCGCATCACGGCCATCACGATGCCGAACACGATGCCGATCACCATCGCGCCGGCCGTGCCGAGCAGGGTGCCCCTGATCAGGCCCTCGATCACCGGCGACTGCACCATCGCCTCGAAGACGAAGGACCAGTTGAAGGCGGGGTTGGTCAGGAACAGGTGGAGGAGCATCGCGACGAGCAGCGCGATGACCGCGATCGCCACCCACCGCCCGGGGTGGCGCACCGGCACGGCGTCGATCGTGCCGGGGCGCTCCTCCCCCTCTCCCGGGAGGGGGCCTGCCGCCGGCCTCTCGCCGGTCGTGGGCGGCGTACTCATCTCAGACCTTGGGGTTCACGGCGAAGTCGTTGATCGCGCCGTCCTCGACGCCCCAGGGCTTGAGGGCGTCGAGGTAGCCGCCGTCCTTGTCCAGCGACTCGAGCGCCGCCACGATGGCCTCGGCCATCTTGGTCTGGTCCTTGGGCAACACATAGCCGTAGGGCGCAGCGTCGTAGATGTCGCCGAGGGCCTCGAGCTTGCCCTTGGACTGGTCGACCGCGTAGGCGACGACCGGCGAGTCGGCCAGCATGGCGTCGGCCTTGCCGCTGGCCACGGCCGCAGTGGCCTGGTCCTGGCCCGTGTAGACCAGCGGGTCACGCATCGGGGTGCCGGCCTTCTTGCAGGCGGCGATCTTCGGCGGCAGGTCCTCCTCCTGCTGGACCGTGCCCTTCTGCACCGCGACGGTGGCGTTGCAGGGCTTGTTCGGGTCGACCTTCTCGGGGTTGCCGGGGGCCGAGGCCCACTGGGTGCCGGCGTTGAAGTAGCTGACCATGTTCACCTGCTGCATGCGCTCGGGGTTCACGGTGAAGCTGGAGACGCCGATGTCGTACTTGCCGCCCTGCACGCCGGTGATGATCGAGTCGAACTTCGCGTTGACGAACTCGACCTTCAGGTCGAGCTTCTTCGCCACCGCGGTGAACAGGTCGATGTCGAAGCCCTCGATCGTCTTGCCGTCACCGGCCAGGAACTCGCTCGGCGCGTAGCTCGCGTCGGTGCCGACGGTCAGGGTGCCCTTGTCCTTGATCTCCTGGGGCACCATCGCGGCGGCCTCCTCGTCCACGGACGCCTGGACGTCACCGCCCTTGGAGTCACCCTGGTCCAGGGAGCTCGAGCCGCAGCCCACGAGGACCAGCAGGAACGCGATCAACAGTGCCGAGAGTCGTGCGGGGAGCGAGCGCATGGGAAGCCTCCGTCGAGCGTGGGCAGTCGTTGTCGCCATCCTGCCACCTGCCGGGAGCCGAGATAAGGAGCGGCGGACCCTTGACGGGAGGCCCGACCTGGGGCTCAGGTCAGCACCTCCGCCACCAGCGGGACCCCGGGCCGGTAGGCGAGGTGGACGTGGGACGGCGCGTCCAGCACCGTCAGGTGGGCCCGCCGGCCCGTCGCGAGCACGCCGACGTCGTCGCGGGCCAGGGCGCGGGCGCCGCCTGCCGTCGCGGACCAGACGGCCTCCGCAGGGGTCATCCGCATCTCCCGCACGGCGAGCGCGACGCACAGCGGAAGCGAGGAGGTGTAGCAGGAGCCGGGGTTGCAGTCGCTGGCCAGCGCGACCGTCACACCGGCGTCGAGGAGGCCGCGTGCGTCGGGGTACGGCGAGCGGGTGCTGAACTCCACGCCGGGCAGCAGGGTCGCCACCGTCCCGGACCCCGCCAGCGCGGCGACGTCGGCCGTCTCGAGGTGGGTGCAGTGGTCGACCGCGGTCAGCCCGAGCTCGCAGGCGAGACGCACGCCGGGCCCCGGACCGAGCTGGTTGGCGTGCAGCCGGCCGCGCAGGCCACGGGCCGCACCCGCCGCCAGGATCGTCCGGGCCTGGTCCTCGTCGAACGCACCCCGCTCGCAGAACACGTCGATCCACTTCGCGTGCGGAGCCGCGGCCTCGAGCATCGGACCGGTGACCAGCTCCACGTAGCCAGCCGGGTCGTCGGCGTACTCCGGTGGCACGACGTGGGCGCCGAGGAAGGTCGTCTCGCCGGTGAACTGCCGGGCCACCGCGAGGCTGCGTGCCTCGTCGGCCACGCTCAGCCCGTAGCCGCTCTTGATCTCCACCGTCGTGGTGCCCTGTCGGCGCATCTCGGCCACGAGCCGGGCCACGGTCGCGGCCAGCTGCTCGTCGGTCGCGGCGCGGGTGGCGGCGACGGTGGTGCGGATGCCGCCCGCGGCGTAGCTCTCGCCGGCCATCCGGGCGGCGAACTCGGCGGCGCGGTCTCCGGCGAAGACCAGGTGGGAGTGGGAGTCGACGAAGCCCGGCAGCACGGCGCGGCCACCCAGGTCGCGGGCGGCGTCGGCCGCGGGGGCCGACCTGCGGGCGCCGACCCACGACACCCGGCCCGACTCGACCACCACGGCGGCGTCCGCGAGCAGCCCCAGCGGCGTGCCGTCGTGGGCGGGGTCGTTGGTGACCAGCTCGCCGATGCCGGTGACCAGCAGGGAGGTCATCGGGCCTCCAGGACGGCGGGCAGGTCGACCGGCGTGAGGTCGGCCGCCGTGGCGGCGAACACGGCCGTCTCCGCGGTCGCGCCCGTGCCGCGGGTGCGGATCGAGTCGAGGTCGACGGTGACGAGGTCGGCGCGCTGCCCGGGGGCGATCCGGCCCGCGTCCTCGAACCCGAGCGAGCGGTGTCCGTCGTACGTCGCCGCCGCGAGCAGCTCCACCGCGGACCAGTGCCCGCGCTCCCGGGAGGCCAGGCGCTCGTGCATCTCCACCGCGCGCATCTCCTCGATCATGTCGATCACGGCGTGACTGTCGGAGCCCAGCGTGAGGGTGGCGCCCGCGTCGTGCAACCGGCGCGCCGGGCCGATCCCGTCGGCGAGGTCGCGCTCGGTCGTGGGGCAGAAGCACACCGTGGTTCGCGTCTCCCCGAGCAGCCGGACGTCCTCGTCGCTCAGGTGGGTGGCGTGGACGGCAGTGGTGAGCGGGCCGAGCGCGCCGGCCTCGGCCAGCAGCCGCGTCGGCGTCATGCCGTACGCCTGCAGGCAGGCCTCGTTCTCCGCGACCTGCTCGGAGAGGTGCACGTGCAGCGGGCGGCCCCGGGCGGCCGCGACGACCACGGGCAGCTGGTCGCGCGGCACGGCGCGCACCGAGTGGACGGCCATGCCCACGCGCGGGTCGTCGAACGCCGCCACCCGCTCGGCCCAGGCGCGGGCGTCGCCGTCGGAGTAGCGCACCTGCACCCCCTCGGGTCCTCGTCCGAACCCTGCGGCGAGGTAGCAGGTGTCCAGCAACCGGATCCGGATGCCGGCGTCGTCGGCGGCCGCCAGCAGTGCCCTTCCCATCGCGTTGGGGTCGGCGTACGGCGTCCCGTCGGGCTGGTGGTGCAGGTAGTGGAACTCCCCGACCGCCCCGATCCCGGTGGCCCGCATCTCCGCGTAGGTCTCGCGGGCGAGCTCGAAGTAGGAGTCCGGCGTCAGCTCCGCCGCGACGGCGTACATCTGCTCGCGCCACGTCCAGAACGACCCCCGCTCCGCCTGCGTGCGCCCCCGCAGCGCGCGGTGGAACGCGTGCGAGTGGCAGTTGGCGAAGGCCGGGAGGGTGAGGCCGGGGTGGGCGCTGGTTTCACCGGCTGACCGGGGAAACCTGACGTTCTCGGCCGAAGCATCACCCGAGAAGGTCTGGGACTGCCCGTTAACCCTGACCGTTTTGATCACCCCGTCCTCGACCTCGAGGAGTACGTCGGACGCGACGCCGTCCTCGAGCAGGGCGTGCTCGAGCCGCAGCTTCATGAGACGAGCGCCTCGAGCGCGTCGGCCAGCGCCTCGACGCCGGCCAGGCAGTCGGCCGGCTCCGCGTGCTCGGCCGGGGAGTGCGAGACGCCGGTCGGGTTGCGGACGAACAGCATCGCGGTGGGCACCCCGGCGCCGGCGAGGATCCCGGCGTCGTGGCCGGCGCCGGTCGGGATCACCGGGACCGCGCCGCGGTGCCGGCCGAGCACGGTCCGGAGGTCCTCGGTGAGGCGCGGTTCGAAGACCACCTCGCCGGAGACTGACTCGGCGGTGACCCGCAGGCGGGTGCCGTCGTGCTCGACGCGGTCGCGCGCCTGCCGCTCGACCTCCGCGACCAGCCGCACCAGCTCGGGCTCGGACTCGCAGCGCGCGTCCAGCCAGGCGCTGACCCGCGACGGGATCGCGTTGGTGCCGTTCGGGACGACCTCGACCCGGCCGAAGGTCGCGCGCGACCCCGTCAGCCGCGCCTCCCGGTCCGCCGCCAGCGCCGTGGTCGCGAAGCCGAGCATCGGGTCGTGCCGGTCCTCCATCCGGGTGGTGCCCGCGTGGTTGGCGGCGCCGGCGAAGTCGAAGCGGTAGCGCCCGTGCGGCCAGATCTGCGAGGCCAGGCCCACCGCGGCCTCGCGGTCGACGAGGTCCCGGCCCTGCTCGACGTGCAGCTCCACGAAGCGGCCGATGCGGCCCAGCCAGTCCGCGGGACCCAGCCGCGGCTCCAGGCCGGCGTCGGCCATCGCGTCGAGCAGGGGCACGCCGGTCCGGTCACGCAGCTCGGCCGCGGCCTCCGGGCTCATCACCCCCGCGGCGAGGCGCGAGCCCAGGCAGGCCAGGCCGAAGCGCGAGCCCTCCTCCTCGGCGAAGACGGCCACCGCGACCGGGCGCCGGGGCACCACCCCCCGCTGCCGGAGCAGGTCCACCGCGGCCAGCGAGGAGACCACGCCGAGCGGCCCGTCGTACGCCCCGCCGTCCGGGACGGAGTCGAGGTGCGACCCGACCAGCACCGCGTCCCCGGCGGCGTCGCTCCCCGACGGCGTCCACCACGCGACCAGGTTGCCGTTGCCGTCGGCCTCGACGGGCAGGCCCCGGGCCGCGCACTGCTCGCGGAACCACGACCGCAGCTCGCCCTCCACCGCCGTGAACGGCGCCCGGTGGTAGCCACCGCTCGCCGCCGACCGCCCCAGCGGCGCGAGCGAGCGCCACATCGCCTCGAAGTCGTCCACGGTCTCAGCCATGCTTCGCCCCATGGAGTTCCAGGACGTCGTACGCCGCCGCCGGATGGTCCGCAGCTACACCGACGACCCCGTCGACCGGGCGGTGGTGGACCGGGCGCTGGCCAACGCGACCCGCGCGCCGAGCGCCGGTTTCAGCCAGGGCTGGGGGTTCCTCGTCCTCGACACCCCCGACGACGTCCACCACTACTGGGAGGCGACCACCGACTCGCTCGAGGACCCCGACCGGTGGCTGCGCGGCATGATGCGCGCGCCGGTGCTGGTGGTGCCCTGCTCCAGCAAGGCGGCCTACCTGCGCCGCTACGCCGAGCCCGACAAGGGCTGGACCGACGAGGACGAGGCCCGCTGGCCGGTGCCGTTCTGGCACATGGACGCCGCGATGGCCTCGCTGCTGGTCCTGCTGACCGCGGTCGACGAGGGTCTCGGGGCGTGCTTCTTCGGCATCCCGCCCGCGAAGGTGGGAGCCGTGCGGGCAGGTTTCGGCATCCCGCCGGAGTTCGACCCGGTCGGGGCGATCACCCTCGGTCATCCCGACCGGGCGGGCGGTGCGGCAGGCTCGCCCAGCCGACGGCCGCGCAAGGACCAGTCCGAGGTCGTGCACCGCGGCCGGTGGGCCGAAAAATGGGACGGCGGGATCCGACGGGAGGCGCATGCCCAGAAGACTGGTGCCTCCTGATCCCCGGCGCCACCCGCAAACCCTCCGGCGCGTCTCGAATCCGAGAACGACATTTCCGGTTTGCGCATCTCTACAGTCGGGTAAGTACCGCCGCGTCGGGGGTACCAATCTGAAGGGAGACAGGACATGGTCGTCCTGGGACTTATTCTGCTGATCATCGGGCTCGTCGCGAGCATCCCGATCCTCACCACGATCGGGGCAATCCTTCTCGTGGTCGGGCTGATCCTGAACCTCGTGCCGATCGGCGGCACCCGCCGAAGGGTGTTCTGAGCCGGGCACAGCCCAGCACCTGAGAGGACCCCGGGCCCCCGGCCCGGGGTCCTCTGCGTCTGCGGGTCTAGCCTGCGCGGGTGATCCCTTCGCCGACCTCCGTGTCGTGCGCGCGTCGGTCGCGGGTCCGCACGTGACCGGCGACATCTCGGTGCAGGTGGTGCTCCTGCTGGCCCTCGCCGGTCTCGCGGCGGGCTTCGTCGACGCCGTGGTCGGCGGCGGTGGGCTGATCCAGCTGCCCGCCCTCCTGCTCGGGCTGCCGAACGCCTCCCCGGCCCAGGTGCTCGCCACCAACAAGCTGGGCTCGATCTGCGGGACCACGGTGAGCAGCGCGACGTACTACCGCCGCGTGCGCCCCGACCCGCGCACGTTCGTCCCGTTGATGCTGCTGGCCTTCGTCGGCTCGGCGGGCGGGGCCCTGGTGGCCAGCCGGATTCCTCGCTCGGCCTTCGAGCCGATCGTGCTGGTCGCGCTCATCCTGGTCGGGGGGTACGTCGTCGCGCGACCCTCGCTCGGCCACACGAGCCTGCTCCGCTTCTCCGGTCACCAGCACACGCTGGCCGCGATGGGCACCGGCCTCGCGATCGGCTTCTACGACGGGGCCCTGGGCCCCGGCACCGGCAGCTTCTTCGTGATCAGCCTGGTGGGCCTGCTCGGCTACAGCTTCCTGGAGGCCTCGGCGAAGGCCCGGATGGCCAACTGGGCCACCAACCTGGCCGCGCTCTGCGTGTTCGTTCCGCAGGGGGCGGTGCTGTGGGGCATCGGCCTCGTCGTCGGCGGCGCCAACCTGATCGGCGGCTACGTCGGAGTGCGGGTGGCGGTCGCCAGGGGCACGCGCTTCGTGCGGGTGTTCTTCATCGTGGTCGTGGCCGCCTTCATCGTCCGGATCGGCGGCGACGTGATCGGCGTGTGGGGCTGACGCTGCGACCTTCCCGCCGGGCGTGCGCCGGGGCCATCATGGCGGGGTGGACGTGTGCCTCGTCGACACGGACGGCATCCGGCTCGCCCGGCCGGGCCACCTGCACGCCCCCGCGCACGGCTTCCTCTGGGTCGACGTCCCGGAGTGGGGCGAGGAGGCCGAGGACCTGCTCCGCGGACTGGGCTGCCACGAGCTCGAGCTGGAGGCCTGCCGGTCGCGCAACCACGTGCCCACCGTCCATGCGTACGCCGACCACGTGCTCGTCACGACGCAGTCCCCGCTGCTCGGAGAGGCGGGGCACGTGCACCTGCTCGAGCTCGACCAGATCGTCGGCCGCGACTACCTCGTCACCGTCCACGGACCCCTGAACCCGCTGGTGCCGCCCCACGAGGCCCTCGTCGAGACGGAGTCGGTCCGGCGCCGCATCGAGGCGGGACGGTTCCGGCCGGGCAGCCCCCACGACCTCTCCTACGCGATCACCTCGGTCGTCGCCCGTCGACAACGGGCGGTCGTCACGTCGGTCGCCGAGAGGCTGCCCGACCTCGAGCAGCAGGTGATGCAGTCCCGCTTCGTCGAGCCCGAGGCGCTGCTCGAGCAGATGTTCCTGGTCCGCCACGAGCTGGTCACCGCACGCACGATGGCCGCACAGTGCCACGACGTGTGGGGGCGCCTGGCGGGGCTCCCCCGGCTTCCCGACGAGCGGGCGCGCGAGCACGCCCGCGACCTCGCCGACCAGTTCGAGCGCGTGCGCTCGATCGCCGACGGGGAGGCGCACTTCCTGTTCGGCGTCATCGACCTCTACCAGACCAAGGTCAACACCAAGATGACCGTGGCGATGGAGCGGCTCGCGGTGATCGCGGCCGTCACCCTCCCGATCACCGCGATCGCCTCGATCGAGGGCATGAACATGGTCGTGGCCACCCACCAGAGCCGGGTCGAGCTCGTGGTGGTGCTGGCCGCCATGGCGCTGATGAGCTTCCTGCTCCTGCGCTGGGCGCGCCAGCAGGGCTGGTGGTGACAGCAGCGCCGACCTTCCGCCGGTTCGTAGGCTGGGGCGCGAGGTGAGCACGATGACCGATCATCCCGCAGGACAGACGGGGCGACCCGAGGACCGCCGGCTGCGGCCTGCCCGCGAGACGGACGCGCGCACCGGTGGGGACTCGGTCCGGGCCCGGATCCAGGACCAGGCGAGGTGGGTCGACCTCCAGGTCACCGAGGCGATGCGCCGCGGGGAGTTCGACGACCTGCCCGGCAAGGGCAAGCCCCTCGGCGACCTCGGAGCGCCCGAGGACCGGGACTGGTGGCTGCGCCGGCTCGTCGAGCGCGAGCGGATCACCGGGGTGCTCCCGGCCGCGCTCCAGCTGCGCAAGGACGACGCCGAGCTCGACGGCCTGCTGGACCGCGAGCCGGGCGAGAAGCAGGTCCGCGCGCTGCTGGAGGACTTCAACCGGCGCGTGGTGGAGGCCCGGCGCCAGCTCCAGGGCGGTCCGCCCGTGGTCACCCCCACCCGCGACGTCGAGGCCGAGGTCGAGCGTTGGCGGGCCCGGCGCGCCCGCCGGCCGCGGCCGGCTCCGAGGTCCGACCTCGAACCCGGATCCGGGCCCGGCTCCGGCCTCGTTGGACGGCGGTGGTTCCGGCGCCTGCGCAAGGCGACGGAGGCACCGGACTAGACCAAACTCTGACAAAAGGCTAGAACCGCCCATAAGGTGCACAAAGTCTGCTGCCATTGGTCTCGTGACACCCGGAGCAGGCTCCGCCCAGGCGAGCGCGGACAGCGCTGCGCCCACGGCGCCGCCCCGCGACTCCTCCTCGACCTACGTGCAGCTGTTCACCGCGGCCGGCGAGATCGGCGAGCCGATCGACGACCGGCCCAGGGCTCGACGTCCGCGGCGCACCCGGCGCCGGCTCGTCGTACTCCTCGTCACCCTCGCCCTGCTCCTCGCGGCCGTCGGCGTGGGGTGGGCCTGGGCCGACCACGCCGCCAAGCAGCCCGCCCTGAAGGCCCTGCGCACAGGCACCGGCGTCTTCGAGGCGACGGCCACCGACGTGCGGGCGGCCGCCGGCATCGAGGAGCTGCGTGACGCGGCCCGGAAGGCCGACGCGGCGGCCGACCGCGTGGACCGCGCCGCACGCCCCATCACCCCGCCCTCCTCCGACCTCGAGCGGCAGGTCGTCGCGGTGCTCCGCTCGGAGGCCGCCGTCCTGCGGACCACCGCGGCGACGGCCGAGATCGACGTCGCGGACCTGAGCCAGTGGCCGACCCAGAACAGCAGCCTCGCCGGCGCGGAGGAGGCGCTGCACACCCACGTCCGACGGCTCGCGGCCCTCGACGCCGACGCCGGCCCCCCGGTACGCACCGGCTTCGCGCTGGCCGCGCACACCGACGAGGTGGTCGGCGACACCGCCGCCACGGCCGTCACCGCCCGGCTGGAGACGCTGCTCGACGGGCTGACCGGCGCCCGGACGACCCGCGACGTGCGCGCGAGCGCGACCCGCGCCCTCCGCTCCCGCACCGCGGTGGCCCCCACGCTCGAGGGGCTCGACGCCGAGAGCCCCCAGGGCGAGCAGGTCACCGGCGTCCGGGACGCCCTCGCGGTGCTGGGCAGGCTCGAGCGCCTCGACGGCAGCCACCTCCGCCTGTGGACCACGGTCCGGGGCCGGCTGCTCGCGGCGACCGAGGACCTCGACGACGTCGACGCGGGCCCGGCGGTGGAGACGCTGGACGCGCTGGTGAAGAAGGCCGGCCGGGACCTGCGCCGCTGGCGCCAGGACACCGCCCGGGCGACGGCGCGGGCCGAGAAGGACTCTGCTCGCCTCACGAGCTACGTGGACGCGACCCTGTCGGCGCTCCAGGGCCTCGACGCCTCGAGCCGCGCCGCTGCGGACTTCTCGGGTCGGGTGCAGCTGGGCGCGCAGGGCGGCGTCACCTACCAGACGGCCCTCGTCTTCCTGGAGCAGGCGGAGAAGGACCTGGCGGCCGTGCGCACCGCCCTGGAGGACGCCGCGCCGACCCGCCGACTGCGCGGCGAGCACCGCGATCTGGTCGCCGCGCTCGACCGGGCGATCGAGGCGGTGCAGGGGGGCGACGCCGGCATCCACAGGCCGGCGGGCTGCCTCACCCCGGCCCAGAAGCGCGCACAGAAGAAGGCCCACGCCGGCAAGCCCGGTCCCGCACCCACCCCGGCCTGCCCCTACGTCGGCAGTCCAGGCTGGGCGGGCTACCGCGACGGCTGGTCCGGCGCGACCCAGGACCTGAGCGCGGCCCGGACCGCCTGGGCCACCCGCGCCAAGGAGCTCCGCGCCGCCATCGACGAGCGCACGCTGCCGCGCAAGCCGAAGGTCTGACCCCTACCCCACTGCCGGACGCCCCCGCCCCTTCCTCGCGCCCCAACCGGATAGTCCGCGACGTTCCGCAGGTCGATCGCGCCGCTGGACCCTGCGGAACGTCGCGGACTATCGGGCTTCGCGCATCGGGATCCGTACGCCGCGCTCCTCGGCCACCTCGACGGCCCGCTCGTAGCCGGCGTCCACGTGGCGGATGACGCCCATGCCGGGGTCGTTGGTGAGCACGCGCTCGATCTTCTGGGCCGCCAGGTCGGTGCCGTCGGCCACGCAGACCTGCCCGGCGTGGATCGAGCGACCCATGCCGACGCCCCCGCCGTGGTGGATGGAGACCCAGGTGGCTCCCGACGCGGTGTTGACCAGCGCGTTGAGCAGCGCCCAGTCGGCGATCGCGTCGGAACCGTCGAGCATCGCCTCGGTCTCCCGGTAGGGCGAGGCGACCGACCCGCAGTCGAGGTGGTCGCGCCCGATCACGATCGGCGCCTTGAGCTCCCCCGAGGCCACCATCTCGTTGAACTTCAGGCCCGCGAGGTGGCGTTCGCCGTACCCCAGCCAGCAGATGCGCGCCGGCAGGCCCTGGAAGTGCACGCGCTCGCCCGCCATGGTGATCCACTTGTGCAGCCGCTCATTGTCCGGGAACAGCTCGAGGATCGCCCGGTCGGTCGCGGCGATGTCGGCGGGGTCCCCGGACAGCGCGGCCCAGCGGAACGGGCCCTTGCCCTCGCAGAACAGCGGGCGGATGTACGCCGGGACGAAGCCGGGGAACTCGAAGGCCCGGTCGTAGCCGCCCTTGCGGGCCTCGTCGCGGATCGAGTTGCCGTAGTCGAAGACCTCGACACCCCGGTCCTGGAACTCCACCATCGCCCGCACGTGCGTGGCCATCGAGGCCCGCGCCTCCTTGGTGAAGCCGGCCGGGTCGCGTCGTGCGGCCTCGTGCCACTCCTCGAAGGGCACTCCGACCGGCAGGTAGGCCAGCGGGTCGTGCGCGGAGGTCTGGTCGGTGACCACGTCGATGGGCGCGTCCAGCTCCAGCAGCCGGGGGACCATGACCGCGGCGTTGCCGAGAACGCCGATCGACAGCGGCTCGCGCGCGTCGCGGGCCCGCTTCGCGAGCTCCACGGCGTGCTCGAGGGAGTCGGCCTGCACGTCGAGGTAGCCGTGCTCGATGCGCCGGGTGATCCGCGACTGGTCGACCTCCACGCAGATCGCGACGCCGTCGTTCATCGTGACCGCCAGCGGCTGGGCGCCGCCCATGCCGCCGAGTCCGGCGGTGAGCGTGATCGTGCCGGCCAGCGTCCCGTCGAACCGTTTGTCGGCCACGGCCGCGAACGTCTCGAAGGTGCCCTGCAGGATGCCCTGGGTGCCGATGTAGATCCACGAGCCGGCGGTCATCTGGCCGTACATCGTCAGCCCGAGCTCCTCCAGCCGGCGGAACTCCTCCCAGTTGGCCCAGTCGCCGACGAGGTTGGAGTTGGCGATCAGCACGCGCGGCGCCCACTCGTGGGTGCGCATCACCCCGACGGGCTTGCCGCTCTGCACGAGCATCGTCTCGTCGTCGGCCAGGGTGGAGAGGGTCCGCACCAGGGCGTCGTACGCCTCCCAGCTGCGCGCCGCCCTGCCGGTGCCGCCGTAGACGACCAGGTCGGCGGGGTTCTCCGCGTTCTCCGGGTCGAGGTTGTTCATCAGCATCCGCAGCGGCGCCTCGGTCTGCCACGACCGCGCGGTCAGCTCGGTGCCGTGGGCGGCGTGGATCGGCAGCCTCGGGTTGTCGGTCATTGCAGTTCTCCGATCACTTCTTCGACGGCGTGCAGCACTCGCGCCGGAACGCACCAGCTCGACGCAGGTCTCGATCTCCGGCGAGAGGTGCCGGTCGGGTCCGGGTCCCTCGACGCCCTCGCGCCGCAGCAGGTCCACCACCGCGGCGGTCGCGGGCGACGGCTCGAGGGGCCGGCGCAGGTCGAGCGCCCGGGCCGCGGTGAGCACCTCGACGGCCAGCACGCGGGCGAGACCGTCCACGGAGCGGCGCAGCTTGCGGGCCGCCGACCAGCCCATCGAGACGTGGTCCTCCTGCATCGCGCTGGAGGGGATCGAGTCGACGCTCGCCGGGTTCGCGAGCCGCTTGAGCTCGGAGACCACGGCGGCCTGGGTGTACTGCGCGATCATCAGGCCGCTGTCCACGCCGGGGTCGTGCGCGAGGAACGGCGGCAGGCCGTGGTTGCGGGCGCGGTCCAGGAAGCGGTCGGTACGCCGCTCGCTGATCGAGGCGACGTCGGCGGCCACGATCGCGGCGAAGTCGAGCACGTAGGCGACCGGGGCGCCGTGGAAGTTGCCGTTCGACTCGACCCGGCCCTCGCCGACGACGACGGGGTTGTCCACGGCGCTGGCCAGCTCGCGCCCGGCGACGGTGGCGCAGTGCTCCAGGGTGTCCCGGGCGGCGCCGTGCACCTGCGGGGAGCAGCGCAGCGAGTAGGCGTCCTGCACCCGGTTGCAGTCCGGGCCGCGGTGCGACGCGACGACGCCGGAGTCCCTCAGGATCGCGGCCAGGTTGGCGGCCGAGGCGGCCTGCCCGGGGTGCGGACGGATCGCCTGGAGCTCGGGGGCGAAGACACGGTCGGTGCCGAGCTGGCCCTCGACCGACATGGCGGCGGCCACGTCCGCCGTACGCATCAGCACCGAGAGGTCCGTCAGCGCCAGCACGAGCATCCCGAGCATGCCGTCGGTGCCGTTGATCAGGGCCAGGCCCTCCTTGGCGGCGAGCTCGAGCGGCTCCAGGCCGGCGGCCGACAGCGCCTCGGCGGCGGGCAGCAGGGTCCCGTCGGCGTCGCGCACGTCGCCCTCGCCCATGAGGGCCAGGGCGCAGTGGGCGAGCGGCGCCAGGTCGCCGGAGCAGCCCAGCGAGCCGTACTCCCGGACCACCGGGGTGATCCCCGCGTTCAGCATCGCGGCCATCAGCTCCGCCACCTCAGGTCGTACGCCGGTCCGGCCGGTCGCGAGCGTGGAGAGGCGCAGCAGCACCAGCCCGCGCACGACCTCGCGCTCCACCTCGGGCCCGGAGCCGGCGGCGTGCGAGCGCACCAGTGAGCGCTGCAGCTGCACCCGGCTCTCGGCGGGGATGTGCCGGGTCGCCAGCGCGCCGAACCCCGTGGAGATCCCGTAGGCCGGCGTCGGTGCCGCGGCCAGCTCCTCCACCACGGCCCGGGCACTGTCGATGGCTCCTCGTGCCTCGTCCGAGAGCTGCACGGGCGCGTCCCGGCGCGCCACGGCCACGACGTCTGCGAAGGAGAGCGGGCCGACCCCGACCGTCACTGTCATGGGGCCCATTCCATCCCGCGCCGGCCCGGGCATCCACCTCCGCACACCCACCCCTGTCTCGGATCCGAGACAGGTCGGGCGGTCCGGGCCGAGACACCGCCGCCGGGTGCGGAGCACACACCCGGGACCGCCCGTCCCTGATCCCGGACAAGCCCGTCCGACCGGGCGCCCCCGCGTGGCACGATGAGACCGCCCTGCGGGAGGGGCCAGGAGGAGGGGGACATGCGGCGGTCACGCGGCCGGAGCGCAGCGCTGCTCCTCGCCCCGGTCCTCGCCCTGACGCTCGCGGGCACGGCCTGCGAGGCACCGCTGAAGCCGAAGTCGAAGCAGGCCGCGGACGCCGCCACGGTGCCGCCCGCCCCCAGCGAGAGCGCCACCCCGAGCCCGAGCGCGGCGACGCCGTCGGCCGCCGCGACGCGGACCCCCAGCCCGAAGCCGCCGGCGAAACCGAAGATCAAGGTGCCCAAGCTGCCCAAGGCGGCGCCGACCGCCGACCTGCCGCGCTACACCGGCATCGTGCTGGGCAACGACGTCAGCTGGCCGCAGTGCCCCAAGGGCATGGGCATCCCCCAGAAGCGCACGCTCGGCCTGCCGATGCCGGTCCCGGAGGCGAAGTACGTCATCCTCGGCCTGACCAACGGCCCGGCCTTCACCCCGAACCCGTGCCTGGCCAGTCAGGTGCAGTGGGTCAAGCAGCGCAAGCTCCTGGCCGCGGCGTACGCCGTCAACAGCTATCCCGACGCGAGCACGCTGGCCCGGCACCGCGCAGACGGCCCGTTCGACGGCGGCACCCGCCTCGGCGCGCTGAGCAACGTGGGCTACCAGCAGGCGAAGTACAACCTCTCCACCATGAGGCGCGCGGGCCTGGACACCCCGATCGTCTGGCTCGACGTGGAGCCGGTGCCGATCTTCGAGTGGAGCTCCGACACCACCGCGAACGCCGCGGTCGTGCGGGGCGCTGCCCGCGGCTACACCGACGCGGGCTACCGGATCGGCGCCTACTCCACCCAGGCGCTGTGGCAGACGGTCGTCGGCGACCTCCGCCTGAACATCCCCGAGTGGCGGGCGGCCGGACAGACCTCGCGCGAGGAGGCCCTGCGCCGGTGCGGCCGCGACCGGATGTTCCAAGGGGGCGACGCGGTGCTCGGCCAGTGGGTCGAGGCGAGCCGCGACTTCAACGTCACCTGCCCCGGCACCGCCCCTCAGATGCACCGCTGGTTCCACCAGTACTGAGCGTCGCTCCAGGGACAGGGACCGATTTCCGGGTTCCTGCGCCCGACAGGCATGATCTGGGGTCGAAACGGGCAGAACCCCTCCGCAACGCTGCCGACCCCGCGCCCGTGTGAAGGAGACGACGTGCCCCTCGGACCACGGTTCCGTCTTGCCGCCGTCACGACTGCCCTGCTGCTGGGGCTGCTGACGGCGCTGTCCGGCTGCGGCGAGGAGCCCGAGGGACCGCTGGCGAAGCCGACCTCCGAGCCCTCCGCGTCCGCGACCTCCTCCGAGGAGCCGGCCGCCACGCCGCCCGCCGTGCCGGACGCCAGCAACGACGAGGCCGGTCGCCGCGCCTTCGCGAAGTGGTTCGTCGAGGCCTTCGCCTATGCGTTCGGCACCAACGACCCGAGCCCCATCACCGAGGTCGCCGCCACCGAGAAGCGGGTGCGGTGCAGCACGTGCACCGCGTTCGAGGACTTCCTGGCCGAGCGCGAGGAGAAGGGCGTCACACTGCAGCCCTCGACGTACGAGGTGAAGCAGATCTTCCCGACGAGCAAGGTCAAGGACGTCTACGTCTACACGATGCTCACCCGCCGGCCGGCGTACGCCGACGTCGCCGAGGACGGCACCCGCACGAACAAGAACCCGGCCGACAAGGCGTACCCCATCGAGGTGGGTCTTCGTTGGAACGACGGAGCCTACGAGCTCACCGGCTGGACGGCAGGCAAGGGAAGAGAATGAGGAAGACACTCGCAGCGCTGCTGCTGGCGACCGGTCTCGTGGTCGCGACGCCCACCCTGGCGCTCGCCGGGTGCGAGTACGGCTCGGGCAGCAGCGGAGGCGGCACCACCATCGGGGGCGCCTGCGGCAACAACGACACCACCCCGGGCAACAGCGGCAGCACCGGCCCCTGGTCACCGCCGACCGGCCCGCCCGCCCCGGTCTTCGAGCACTACTACACCCCTGCCTGCAGCGCGAACGGCCCGCCCGGACAGGGCAACCCCGACGCACTGTGCAACGGCGCGGTGACGATCTGCGACACCCGCGGCCAGAAGGACGCGCTGTTCATGCAGCACTGGCAGCGCGAGGTCCCGGACGGCACCTGGGAGTTCGTCGGCAGCGTCTGCCGCGGAGCCGACGAGCCCACCGAGGAGGAGCCCGAGGTCACCAGCGAGATGGTGCTCGACCAGGCGTACGCCGCGGCTCCCACCCCGACCGCGCAGGTGCAGCCCGGCACCCGGTCCTACGTCAACGTGCCGAACAACTACTACGCCGACGCTCCCGACACCACCGTGAACGTGACGGTGCTGGGCAACCCGATCGCCGTCCAGTTCCACGTCAGCGAGGTCACCTGGGACTTCGGCGACGGCGCCTCGGGCACCGGCGAGGGCGTGAAGGACGCCGACGTCGGCACCGCGGGGGCCGTGGAGCACGCCTACACCCAGCAGGGCGACTACCAGATCCGGGCCACCAGCACGGTCGGTGTGCGCTTCACCCTCCCGAACGGCCAGACGGTGGACATGCCCAACGCCTTCTCGATGCCCGGCGAGCCCGTCGAGCTCCCGGTCGGCGAGATCCAGACCCGGGTGGACAGCACCAACTGACGCGAGACGGCCCTCGGTGGGTGAGGGACAGCGGCGACTTCCGGTCACCAGGTGACTGGCAATCGCCGCCGTGACGATCGGGAGTGGTTTCGACAGGCTCAACCACCGTCGTTCGCGGGGGCGGTGTCAGGATCGGCACATGAGCCAGGTGCCCGCCGCGACGCGCACGCTGCACGTGCTGCGCTTCCTGGCGGCCCAGGCAGACCCGGTGCCGCTGGAGCGGATCGCGGCCGCGGTCGGGCTGCCGCGCTCGACGGCGTACCACCTGGTGAACGCGATGATCGAGCAGGGCTTCGTCACCCACATCGCCGAGGAGCGGCGCTACTGCCTCGGGGTGGCCGCCTTCGAGGTCGGCATCGGCTACGCCCGGCAGGCGCCGCTGCAGCGGATCGCGCACCGGCCGCTGGCGGCGCTGGTCGACCGCATCGGCCACTCGGCCCACCTGGCGGTCCCGCACGGGCGTGACGTGCTCTACGTGCTGGAGGAGCGGTCGCCGGGCCGGTCGCCGCTCGTGACCGACGTCGGCGTACGCCTCCCCGCACACCTGACCGCGAGCGGGCGCGCCATCATGGCCGCGCTCCCGGCCTCCCAGGTGCGGGCGCTCTACCCCGACCGCGACGCGTTCGTCGACCGCCACGGCAACGGCCCGCGCAGCCCGAGCGCCCTGCGCAACCTGCTCGTCGAGACCCGCAGCCGGGGCTACGCGACCGAGGACGGGGAGGTCACCCCCGGGTTCGCCTCCGTCGCGGTGGCGGTGCTCGACCACAACGGCACGCCGGTGGCCGGGATCGCCACCACCTACGAGACCCGCGAGCCGGTCGTGCTCGCCTCGCTCGTGGAGGCCGTGGGGGCGACCGCGCGCACCGTGGGCCGCCGCATCGGGGGCGGGACGCCGGGCTTAGCGTGAGCCGGTGAGCACCCTCGACGCCTCCTCGGTCGGGACGGCGCGACGGTGGTCGATGCTGGGGGCCGGCGTCGCCGCGCAGGCCGGCGCCTCGGTCGCCATCAACGGGCCGGCCTTCCTGATCCCCTCCCTCCAGGAGGACCGGGGGCTGTCGCTGGCACAGGCCGGCACGGTGGCTGCGATGCCGATCGCGGGCGTGATGGTCTCACTGTTCCTCTGGGGGTTGGTGGTGGACCGGATCGGCGAGCGGGCGGTGCTGCTCGCCGGCCTCGGCGGGACGGCACTGTTCTCAGTGCTCGCCACCACCGCGAGCGGGACCCTCACCCTGTGCGCGGCCCTCTTCGCCGTCGGCACCGCTGCCGCCAGCACGAGCTCGGCGAGCGGACGCCTCGTCGTGGGGTGGTTCCCCCTGCGCCGTCGCGGGCTGGCGATGGGCATCCGGCAGATGGCCCAGCCCCTCGGGGTCGCGGTCGCCGCCGCCACCATCGCGGTGACCGCGGAACGCCTCGGCTCCCGTACGGCGCTGTGGATCCCGGTCGTCGCCGTGGCCCTCGCCTTCGTCGCGGTCGCGGTGGTCGTCCTCGACCCGCCCCGGCCCACGGCGACCCCGGCGCTCACCGCGAACCCCTACCGGACGAGCAGCTTCCTGGCACGGGTGCACGGGGTCTCGGTGCTGCTGGTGCTGCCCCAGTTCGTCGTGTGGACCTACGCGCTGGTCTGGCTCGTGCAGGAGCGCTCCTGGTCGGCGGCGGCCGCCGGGACCCTGGTGGCGTGCACCCACGTGCTGGGCGCCCTGGGCCGGATCGGCGTCGGCCAGCTCTCCGACGTGGTGGGCTCGCGGGTCCGGCCGCTGCGCTGGGTCGCCGTCGGCGCGGGCGTGACCATGGCCCTGCTCGGGCTGGCCGAGCCGCTGCCCGTCGCCGTGCTGCTGCTGGTCGTCGCCTCCACCGTCACCGTCGCCGACAACGGCCTTGCCTTCACCGGGGTGGCCGAGCGGGCGGGCGCCTACTGGTCGGGCCGCGCCCTGGGCCTGCAGAACACCGCGCAGTACCTCGCCGCCGCCGTGGCCGCCCCGGTCGCCGGGGCCGCGATCAGCCGGTGGGGGTACGCCGCCATCTTCGGCGTCGCCGCGCTCTTCCCGCTCCTGGCCGTGCCGCTGGTGCCGCGACACGACGAGCTGGCGCCCGAGGGGCCTGGGCCCGAGGAGCCCGTGCCCGGCACGTGACCCGGCACGCGACCGGGCACGTGACCCGAGGCGTGAGCCGGGCGTGACCCGGGGCTCGGCTCGCTCGTTGCGTACCCGAGCCCACGGGAAGGACCCACGATGCGCGCCTCCACCACTGCCCGCTCCAGCGCCGGACGCCGGCTGGCCGCAGCGGTCGGGATCTCGCTCGCCGCGGTGCTGACCGCCACGGTCCTGCCCTCGGGCGCCCTGGCGGGTCTCGCCCGAGGCGACGACGCCGCGAAGGGGAAGGCCGACGGCTACAACGCCGCCTACACGGCGCGGGCCCAGGCACGCAGCACGGGCGCGCAGGCCGCGGGCTCGCTCCGCCTCGCCGCGGACGGTCACCTGCACCCCACCGGCATCGACGACGGCACCGCCGACGGGCACGGCCACGACCACAGCGACCCGGCCACGAAGAACGCGATCTCCCGGGCGGTCGACGAGACCGACACCAAGGGCGACGACGAGGCCGGCGCCGAGACCGGGGACCCCACCACGGCCGCGGAGGCGAAGGCCGCGGTGGGCGCGGCCGCCGACCAGCGCGACCAGGAGGAGCCGGAGCTGTCCAGCGTCCCGGTGAGCGCCGCCCAGCCCGCGGCGCCCAAGGACCGCTACAACATGTTCAACGCCTGCTACGGGCTGCAGTCCACCCGCTCGGGGAAGTGGCTGACCGGCACCGGGGCGCCCGCCTTCACGGCCTCCTCCCGGGACGCCGGCACCCCGCTCTACTTCAAGCCGAGCGACCTCGGCTCCTACCTGCTCTACAGCCCCGAGCGCACCTTCCTCGACGGGCGCCGCGCCGACACGTCGTACGCCGCCAAGCCCAGCCCCACCGCCGACTGGACGGCGACGATGCCGCGACGGGGCCTGTTCAAGCTGGGCGTCGAGGGGAAGGGCTTCCTGACCGACGCCGCCGACGGGGCGGGCCGCGCGAGGATGACCGAGTCCGGCACGCTCCTCCGGCTGCGCCAGCGCGACGGCTGCACCGACTTCCCCGAGATCGACACCAACGTCACCGGCGACCCGTTCTCCGGGGTGAGCAAGGTCCAGGAGGTGCGCGGCACCATCGACGCCCACACCCACGGGATGGCCTTCGAGTTCCTGGGCGGGCAGGTGCACTGCGGACGGCCCTGGTCGCCGTACGGCGTGGAGACGGCGCTGCGCGACTGCCCCGACCACGAGCTGACCGGCGGCAAGGGCGCCGCGATGGAGGCCTTCCTGTCCGGCAGTCCCAGCCACGACCCGGTCGGCTGGCCGACGTTCAAGGACTGGCCGGCGCCGGACTCCCTGACCCACGAGGGCACCTACTACAAGTGGATGGAGCGCTCCTGGCGCGCCGGGCAGCGGATCCTGGTCAACCTGCTCGTGGAGAACAACAAGCTGTGCGAGCTCTACCCGCTCAAGCGCAACTCCTGCAACGACATGGACTCCATCCGGCTGCAGGCGCGACAGATGCGGGCGTTCGAGCGCTACATCGACGCGCAGCACGGCGGGCCCGGCCGCGGCTGGTACCGCATCGTCACCACCCCCGACCAGGCGCGCCGCGTGATCAACGACGGCAAGCTCGCCGTCGTGATGGGCATCGAGACCTCCGTGCCCTTCGACTGCACCCAGAAGCTCGGGGTGCCCGACCTGCGCTGCAACAAGGCCACGATCGACAAGCAGCTCGACGAGGTGCGCGCGATGGGCGTCTCGCAGATGGAGCTGGTCAACAAGTTCGACAACGCCCTCTCCGGCGTCGCGGGGGACGAGGGGGCCACCGGCTACCTGGTCAACTCCGCCAACACCCTGGAGACCGGGTCGCCGTGGCGGATGCAGACCTGCGACCCCAACGACGACGAGGTCCACGACAAGGACCAGGACAACTCGGTGCCGGTGGAGATGGCCCAGCAGGACGCGCTGTTCGGCGCGGTCGCCAAGGTCTCCGGCGTCCAGCTCCCGGCCGTGCCCGTCTACCCGGCGAAGCACCACTGCAACCGGATGGGCCTCACCGACCTCGGCGAGCACACGATCCGCGGCCTCGCGAAGCGGCACATGCTCTTCGACCCCGACCACATGAGCGTGCGCGCCCGGCAGGCCTCGCTCGACCTGGTGGAGAAGATGGGCTACAGCGGGATCCTGTCCAGCCACTCCTGGTCCACCCCCGACGCCTATCCGCGGATCTACGACGCCAAGGGCTTCATCGCGCCGTACGCCGGGGACAGCGCCGGCTTCGTGGAGAAGTGGAAGCGGCACCTCACCTGGGCGAACCCGAAGACCTACTGGGGCTTCGGCTTCGGCGCCGACATCAACGGCCTCGGCGCCCAGGGCGACCCGCGCCCCGACGCCTCGAAGAACCCGGTCACCTACCCGTTCACCACCGTCGGCGGCGTCACCGTCGACAAGCAGGTCAGCGGCGAGCGCGTCTACGACGTCAACAAGGACGGCGTGGCGCACTACGGCCTCTACCCCGACTGGATCGAGGACCTGCGCAAGCAGGCCGGCGACGACATCGTCACCGACCTGTTCCGCGGCTCGGAGGCCTACCTGCAGACGTGGGAGCGGGCCTACGGGATCAAGGCCAACGCCTGCCACACGCCCTCGCAGCGGCTGACGCCGGCGACGTTCGAGTCGTTGGTGCGCCGCGGGATGACCGACTGGGCCACCCTGCGTGCGGTCGGCCAGCCCGACCGCCGGCTCGGCGACCGGTTCACCTACTGCTCCACCGCGGGCAAGGTCCAGGTCCGTTTCGACGGCAGCGGCCGGGTCGCCTCGCTCGACCTGCCCTGATCAGCAGCCGGGCAGTCGCGGGGCAGCGGCAAACCGGGCGGGACCCGATATTACCGAGTAGTAGCCTTTGTCACACGCAGACGGACTGCCGCCCGGCGAGGCGATGCCCGTAGTCTGCCTGCGCGGGCGTGCCGCCTGCGCTCGCCCCGTCGAATCGCCCGACAGATTGTGAGAGACAAGTGCTCTGGGTGCTCATCCTCGGCCTGCTGATGAACGTCATCGCGCTCCCGCTCGCTGCGAAGCGGGTGGTCTTCCTCTACCGCGTGACCACGTCCGGACAGCCTGCCCCCGACCGCGTCGCGGGCGTCACCAAGCGCGTGGGTACGGCGGTCAAGCGCCAGGTCGTGGAGGTCTTCGGCCAGAAGAAGATGCTCAAGTGGACCGTGCCCGGAGCCGCGCACTTCTTCGTGATGTGGGCGTTCTTCATCCTGGCGACCGTCTATCTCGAGGCCTACGGCTCGCTGTTCAAGCTGCTCCTCGACGGCGGCAGCTTCGAGGAGGGCGAGCACCTCAGCTGGGCGATCCCCCTGGTCGGCACCTGGCCGATCCTCGGGTTCCTCCAGGACTTCATCGCCGTGATGGCGCTGGTCGGCCTCGCCGTCTTCTGGTTCATCCGACTGCGCAACCAGCCCAAGCAGATGGGCCGCCGGTCGCGGTTCTTCGGCTCGCACCTCGGCCCGGCGTACCTGACGCTGTTCATGATCTTCAACGTCATCTGGACGATGTTCCTGTTCCGCGGGGCCGGCGCAGCCCTGGGAACCCTGCCCTACAAGAGCGGCGCGTTCGCCTCGATCGGCGTGGGCAAGCTCCTCGACGGGCTCAGCGAGGGGACGCTCGAGGTCCTCGAGGGCGTCGGCCTGCTGCTGCACATCGGCGTGATGCTGGTCTTCCTGATCTTCGTGCTCAACTCCAAGCACCTGCACATCTTCCTGGCGCCGCTGAACGTGCTCTTCGGTCGCTACCCGGTCGCGCTGGGCGCCGCCAAGCCGATGATGAGCGGTGGCAAGGCCCTCACCCTGGACGACCTCGAGGACCTCGACGAGGACGCCAAGCTCGGCGTCGGAGCACCCGAGGACTTCTCCTGGAAGGGCATCCTCGACTTCAACACCTGCACCGAGTGCGGCCGCTGCCAGTCCCAGTGCCCTGCCTGGAACACCGAGAAGCCGCTGTCGCCCAAGCTGATGATCATGGCGCTGCGCGACGCCACGATGGCGAAGGCGCCGTACCTGCTGGCCGACGAGGGCAAGCGCGAGGCGCTCGTGGAGGGCGACACCATGCTGGCCCGCGAGGTCGAGCGCCCACTGGTCGGCGACACCGGCGACGACTGGTTCTACATGCCCGACAGCGGCGCCGGGGTGATCGACCCCGACGTGCTGTGGTCCTGCGTGACCTGCGGCGCCTGCGTGGAGCAGTGCCCGGTGGACATCGAGCACGTCGACCACATCGTCGACATGCGCCGCTACCAGGTGCTGGTCGAGTCCAACTTCCCCAGCGAGCTCAACGGTCTGTTCAAGGGCATGGAGAACAAGGGCAACCCGTGGAACATGTCGCCCACCGCGCGGATGGACTGGGCCAAGGACCTGCCCTTCGAGGTCAAGGTCGTCGGCGAGGACGTGGAGTCCCTCGACGAGGTCGAGTGGCTGTTCTGGGTCGGCTGCGCCGGCGCCTACGAGGACCGCGCCAAGAAGACCACCCGCGCCGTGGCCGAGCTGCTCGACATGGCCGGCGTCGACTTCGCGGTGCTCGGCAACGGGGAGACCTGCACCGGTGACTCGGCCCGGCGCGCCGGCAACGAGTTCGTCTTCCAGGGCCTGGCCCAGCAGAACGTGGAGACCTTCAAGGAGTACAAGGTCAAGAAGGTCGTCTCGACCTGCGCCCACTGCTTCAACACGCTGAAGAACGAGTACAAGGAGCTCGGCATCGAGCTCGAGGTGGTCCACCACACCCAGCTCCTCAACCGGCTCGTGCGCGAGAAGAAGCTGACCCCTGTCAGCACCAACGGCGGCGGCGACAAGCGTGCGATCACCTACCACGACCCGTGCTACATCGGTCGCCACAACGGCGTCTACTCCCCGCCGCGCGAGCTGCTCAACGTCATCCCCGACGCCGAGCTCAAGGAGATGCCGCGCAACTCCGAGCGGTCCTTCTGCTGTGGCGCCGGTGGTGCCCGCATGTGGATGGAGGAGACGATCGGGTCGCGCATCAACGAGACCCGGACCGCCGAGGCCGTCGCCACGGGTGCGGAGCAGATCGCCGTGGGCTGCCCGTTCTGCCGCGTGATGCTCTCCGACGGGCTCACCTCCGCCCAGAGCAAGGGCGAGGCGGGCGAGCAGGTCGAGGTCCTCGACGTCGCGCAGATGCTGCTGGCCTCGGTCAAGGGCGAGGCGCCGAAGGCGAAGGCCGCCGCGGGTGCGGGTTCGGGGGCCGGTGCCGCTGGTGGCGCCGGGACCGCCGTGATGGACCGCGAGGCCACCGCCGCCGAGCCCCAGGCCGGCGACGTGACCCAGACCGAGGAGACGGTCAGCGACACCGCCGACGTCGGCGCCGCCGCCAAGGCGTCGTCCTCGGGTGGCGGCTCGCTGTTCGACCTCGGCGGCGAGGACACCGCGTCGAGCGACGTCGCGGAGGGTGAGCCCGAGTCGGCTCCGCCGAGCGCGGCCGACGACAAGGGCGGCCTCGGTGGCGGTTCCCTGTTCGACCTCGGCGGTGACGACTCGAGCGACAGCTCGGCCGAGCCCGAGACGCCGGCCGACGCCGACGTCCGGGCCAAGGAGGTCCCCGCCGAGAAGGCGCAGCCGGCCCCCGAGAACACCGACGCCGACGCCGACGCGCAGCAGTCCTCCGGTGACGGCTTCGGCGGCGGGTCGCTGTTCGACATCGGTGACGACTCCGGTGCCGCCGAGACCACGTCGGCCGACGTGGAGGAGGTCGGGTCCGGTATCGACCGCAGCCAGGACGACGCGGACGCCGACGTGACCCGCGAGGGCGAGACCCAGGCGGAGACGAAGGCGGACTCCTCCGGCTCCACGACGGCGGCCACCCCGGCCAGCTCGATCCCCGAGGGCGGCTCCCTGTTCGACATCGAGGCGCCCGCCGAGGAGCCGGCCCCTGCCAAGCAGGAGACGGCCCCCACCGAGGACGCCGCTGCTGACTCCACCACCGACGGCCCCGTCGACCGCAGCCAGGACGACGCCGACGCCGACGTCGCCCCCAGCCAGGACGACTCGGCCCCGGACAAGGGTGAGGACTCCTCCGGCTCCACGACGTCGACGGCCACCAGCGGCGCGGCGGCCACCCCGGCCAGCTCGATCCCCGAGGGCGGCTCGCTGTTCGACATCGAGGCGCCCGCCGAGGAGCCGGCCCCTGCCAAGCAGGAGACGGCCCCCACCGAGGACGCCGCTGCTGACTCCACCACCGACGGCCCCGTCGACCGCAGCCAGGACGACGCCGACGCCGACGTCGCCCCCAGCCAGGACGACTCGGCCCCGGACAAGGGCGGGGACAAGGGTGAGGACGAGGCGCCGGTGGCGTCGCTGCACGACATCAAGGCCAAGCACGCCGAGGGGTCCGCGGACGGGACCTCCACCACGGAGGCGGCCGAGGAGCCTGGCTCGACGGAGGCTGTGGCCGATGCCGAGCCGTCCGACACCGAGCCCGAGGCGCAGGAGGAGAGGCCGAGGCCGGCGTCCTCCGGCGAGGCGCACCAGCCGCGCACCGACGCAGAGATCAAGGAGGGCGGCTCCCTCTTCGACCTCTGAGCCACCCGCACCACCACCGACATCCCCCGGCGTCCGCGTCGGGGGATGTCGCTTTCCCGCACACGAACATGCGAATGTCGCGGTCGAGGCGGGCGACCGCGACCCTGGCCCGGTCAGCCACATTCGCATGTCGGCGTACGGGCGGACCAGGACCCGGACCCGGACCCGGTCACGCCTTTCCCCCCGCAGGCCCGGATAGTCCGCGACGTTTCGCAGGTCAATCGCGCCATTCCCCCTGCCGAACGTCGCGGACTATCCGGATCTCGGGGTGGGTCCGTCGTACGCCGGCACGGGGCCCGACCACCACGAGGGTCGGGCCGACCTCAGACGGCGTGCAGGTACCGGCTCGTCACCCAGGCCTGGACCCCGCGCGTGACAGGGCCTGTAACCCGGCCCACAGCCGGTCGTTGCTCCCTGCACAGGCCCACGGGAGGACTCCGGATGTCACGCTCGCTTCGCCGACTGATCGTTCCCAGCGTCACCGCCGCCGTGCTCGGCGCGGCGTCCCTCGCGCTGCCTCCGGCGTACGCCGCGGGCTCCCCCGCCGCGGCCACGGCGAGCACCACCGCCTCGACGACGGCCCCGACCGCGCGCACCTCCGGCTCCTGGAAGCCCCGCCCCGAGCAGTACTCCGAGACCGTCACCACCAAGGACATCGCGATCCCGATGTCGGACGGCGTGAAGCTGCGCGGCGACCTGACCCTCCCGGCCGGCAAGGACGGCAAGGCCGTCGCCGGCAAGGTCCCGGTGGTCGTGACGATCACGGCGTACAACAAGACCGCGCTGTCCGGCGGATTCGGCGGCACGCTCGCGGGTGCGGACCCGGCGTACCTCGTCAAGCGCGGCTACGCCCAGCTGACCGTCGACGCCCGCGGCACCGGCTCGAGCGAGGGCCAGTGGAACGCCTTCGACAAGCGCGAGAACAAGGACGCCGCCGAGGTGATGACCTGGGCGCACCGGCAGCCCTGGAGCAACGGCCGCACCGCGATGACCGGGGCGTCGTACATGGGCATCAGCCAGATCTTCGCCGCCGCCGGAAGGCCCACCGGTCTCAAGGCGATCTTCCCGCAGGTGCCGGCGGCCGACGTCTACCGCGACGTGGTGGCCTCCGGCGGGCAGGTCGACTCCGGCTTCATGCCGCTGTGGCTCGGCCTGGTCACCGCCACCGGCCTGATCCCCCCGGCCGTGGCCACCAGCGACCCGCAGTCGGCGCTGGGCGCGATGGCGTCCCGGATCGGCACGGCGACGACATTCACCGGCCCCACGCTGCTCAAGGCGATGGCCGGCCAGGACACGGCGTACGACGGACCGTTCTACGCCGAGCGCTCCCCGATCAAGGTGATCGACAAGGTCGACGTGCCGACCTTCCTCGTCGGCGGCGAGTTCGACCTGTTCCAGCGCGGCACCCCACTGCTCTTCGAGCGCCTGCGCCAGCGGGGGGTGCCGACCAAGCTGATCGTCGGGCCGTGGGACCACCTGCAGGGCTCCTCGGGGGCCGACATCGGCGACGCCGGCTACGGACCGCTCAACGAGCTGCAGCTGCGCTGGTTCGACCACTACGTCAAGGGCCGCCCCGACCCGGGCCTGGACAGCGACATCGCGCCGCTGACCTGGTACGAGCAGGGCACCGGCGCGTGGCGCACGGGCGACGACTGGATCCGCGACGAGCACGTCGCGAGCAGCTGGCGCCTCTCGGGGCGCGCCACCAACGGCACCCCGGGCGGGCTGGCGACCACCGGCGCGAAGGACGGCACCTCGCGCGTGCTGCCGATCCCGGTGGCGGGGCTGTGCACCCGCTCGGCCAACCAGTGGACCGCCGGACTGGCCAACCAGAGCCCGCTGCCGAACCCGTGCCTGCAGGACAACCGCTACAACGACCAGGCCGGGATCACCTTCGACTCGGCCCCGATGAGCCGGACGATGCGGTTCCAGGGGCCGCTGAACGCCCGCCTCTACGTCTCCACCCCCGGCGGCAACGGCATGCTCTCGGTGGCCGTGGAGGACGTCGCCCCCGACGGCACGGTCAGCCGGCTCACCGGCGGCTGGCAGGTCATCTCGCACCGGGCGCTGGACCGCCGCAGGTCGCGCTACCTCGACGGCCGACTGCTGCAGGCCTTCCACCCGTTCACCCGCGAGGCCGAGAAGCCCCTCGGCCTGGGCAAGATCGCGCCGGTCGACGTGGAGGTCTTCCCCACCGGAGCGGCGATCCGCAAGGGACACCGGCTGCGCCTCGCGGTCCAGGCCTTCGACGTCCCTCACCTGACGCCGACGGTCCCCCAGGTGCCCGGCTCGCTCGCCCCGATCACGGTCCACAGCTCGGCGAAGTATCCCTCGCAGCTGACGCTGCCCGTCGTACGCCGCTGAGCCGGGCCGCCCCGGGGGACGCACACGGGGCGTCCCCCGGGGTCCGCCCCCCACTCAGATCTGAGTGCGGTGGAAGTTCGTGTAGGAGCGCGAGGGGGTCGGGCCGCGCTGGCCCTGGTAGCGCGAGCCGTACTTCGCCGAGCCGTAGGGGTGCTCGGCGGCCGAGGTCAGCCGGAAGAAGCACAGCTGGCCGATCTTCATGCCCGGGTAGAGCTTGATCGGCAGGGTCGCCACGTTGGCCAGCTCGAGGGTGACGTGGCCGCTGAAGCCCGGGTCGACGAAGCCGGCGGTGGCGTGGGTGAGCAGTCCGAGCCGACCAAGCGAGGACTTGCCCTCCACCCGCGCGGCCAGGTCGTCGGGCAGGGTGACCACCTCGTAGGTGGACCCCAGCACGAACTCGCCGGGGTGCAGGATGAACGGCTCGTCGCCCACCGGCTCGACCTGGCGGGTCAGGTCGGACTGGTCCGCCGCCGGGTCGATGTGCGGGTAGCGGTGGTTCTCGAAGACCCGGAAGTAGCGGTCGAGGCGGAAGTCGATGCTCGAGGGCTGGACCATCGCCTCGTCGTAGGGCTCGACGACGATCCGCTCGGCGGCGATCTCGGCGAGGATGTCGCGGTCGGAGAGCAGCACGCGCACAACCTACCCCGCAGCGACCCCGTCGGCGCGGGGTCCCACAATGGCGTTCATGGCTGCTCCCGCTGCACCGTTCCACCGCTACGTCGCGATCGGCGACTCCTTCACCGAGGGCGTCGGGGACCCGGACCCGACGCGGCCCAACGGCCTGTGCGGCTGGGCCGACCGGGTCGCGGAGGTGCTCGCCCGCCAGGTCCCGGACTTCGGCTACGCCAACCTCGCGATCCGCGGCCGCAAGCTGCACGGGATCATCGACGAGCAGGTCGAGCCCGCCCTCGCGCTCGAGCCGGACCTGGTGACCATCCACGCCGGCGCCAACGACGTGCTGCGGCCGCGGGTCGACATCGACGCCCTGGCCGCGGCGTACGACGGGGCGATCGGTCGGCTCGCCGCCACCGGCGCCCACGTCGTGATGTTCACGATCTTCGACCCCGGCGGCGGCGGGCTCTACGCGCCCCTGCGCGGCCGGATGGCGGTGTTCAACGAGTGGGTCCGCGAGATCGCCGACCGGCACGGCGCCACGATCGTGGACATGTGGCGCATGCGCGACGTCGGCCCGGCCGTGGAGTGGATGGACGTCGACCGGATGCACCTGAACTCGGTCGGCCACCAGTACATGGCGATCGCGGTCCTCGACGCGCTCGGCCTGACCCACGAGCTCGAGCACCTCCCCCGCCCGCCGCTGCCCGTGCTGAGCCGGCGCGAGCGGCTTGCCGGCGACGTCACCTGGGCGCGCGAGTTCCTCGGCCCCTGGATCCACCGACGGCTCACCGGCCGCTCGTCGGGAGACCTGGTCTCCCCGAAGTACCCGCGGCTGACCCGCATCGAGGACCGGCCGCCCGTCGGGTAGCCTCTCCCTTGCGTCGGTCCCGGCCGACACGCGGATGTAGCTCAGCTGGTAGAGCGCGACCTTCCCAAGGTCGATGTCGCGAGTTCGAATCTCGTCATCCGCTCCATGACGTTCGAAGGATTCCCCGAGGCAGCGCTCGACTTCTACGACGACCTCGAGCTCGACAACACCAAGTCGTTCTGGGAGTCGCACAAGCACGTGTACGCCGAGTCGGTGCGTGCCCCGATGCTCGCCCTCACCGAGGCGCTGGCCCCGGAGTTCGGCACCGCGAAGGTCTACCGCCCCTACCGCGACGTCCGGTTCGCCAAGGACAAGACGCCCTACAAGACCCACCAGGGCGCGTTCGTCGCGGCCGGCCGGGCGACGGGGTACTACGTGCAGGTCGGCGCCCCGGGCGTGCGCGTCGGAGCGGGCTGGTACCGCCCGGAGTCACCCGACCTGGCGCGCATCCGCACGGCCATCGACATCGAGCACTCCGGCCAGGAGCTCGAGCGCATCGTGGCCGACCTGGAGGCCCAGGGGTTCGCCCTCGCCGGCGACCAGCTGAAGACCTCCCCGCGCGGCTATGCGGGCGACCACCCGCGGATCCATCTGCTGCGCTACACCACGATGGCGGTCGGGAAGTCCTACGGCTTCGATCCGTTCGTCCACACCCCCGCCCTGCTCGACCGGGTCCGCGAGGACTGGCGCGCCCTGACGCCACTCGTGGAGTGGGTGCACCGCACCGTCGGCGAGTAGGGACTCAGGGGCGGCGCACCGTCGCCATCGTCCGCTCCATCTCCCAGTGCGCGGCCATCGAGACCAGCAGGCCCTGGTCGTTCGTGCGGTAGACCGCGATCAGGTCGGTGTCGGCGAGGGTCCCGTCCTCCAGCTCGGTGGAGAACGTGCCGATGTTGGCGCAGGCGTTGCCGCCGGCGAAGGAGTCGCGGATGGTGAACCGGAAGGTGCGCACGGGTGCGATCGCCACGTCCCAGAAGGCGCTGATCGCCTGCAGTCCCCGATGTCCGACGCCCTCCGGGTCGAAGAACGACGGGCCCACCGGGTCCTCGAGCAGCGCGTCCTCGGCCCAGAGCGTGAGCCACTCGTCCTTCTGCTTGCGGGCGACCAGGTCGTAGGAGCGCTGCGAGAGCCGGCGCACCGGGTGGTCGTCGTCGGGCGCCTGCCAGAGCACGTGCTCGGACTCGATCATCCCGGAACTGTAACGTGTTCCAGTTTGTCCCGAAGGCGGCGTACGACCCTGGGGACCGCGTCGCCTCGTCACAGGAGTCGACAGGATTCCCCGGTGGACCGGGGATCCCTGACGTTACTGGGCGAAACTTCACCTGAGAACGTCAGGAGTCACCGGCTCACCGGGGAATCCTGCAGCCTGCCGAGCCGCTTCTTGAGCTTGCGCCGCTTCCGGTCGAGCCGGTCGCGCTCGGCCTCCAGCGACCTCGCCAGCGCGGCCAGCCGGGTGTTCTCGGCCAGCGCCTCGGCGAGCGCGTCCACGGCCACTGCCACCTGGTCGCCTCGCCCAGGCAGTGGCCGCGCCTCGTCGGAGTCCACGAGCGCGGTCAGGTCGCCACGCAGGTCGTAGCCGCCGCGCCCGAGCTCCTCTACCCACCGTCGGCCAAGGGCGCGAGGGACGCCGTCGGCGCGAGCGGCATCGCCCGCTCCTCGGCCTCGGTCCGCGTCAGCAGGTCCACCGCCCCGCGGCCCAGCGGCTGCTCCAGCTGGCGGTTCACCCGGCGCAGCACCGCGACACCGGCGGGATCGGCGTACGCCGGAACGACGGCCGGCAGCGCGGCCGCTTCCAGCCCGGTCAGGTCGAGGAGCTCGGACCAGTGCCGTCGTACGTCGGTGGCAGCCACCACGTGGAGCCGGTCGGGGTGGAAGGTCCATCCCCACCGGCTCAGCAGCGCCGGAAGGTCGTGGCCGGCCCAGAACCGCTCAGCCTGCGGATGCTCGGGCACGTCGGCGAGGACCCGGGCGGTGTACTTCTCCCAGCTGGTCGTGCGCCCGGAGCGGAGCTCGGCGAACCAGCCGCCGTAGAGCTGCTGGGAGAACGACTCGCCGGTCAGGACGAGGTGCACCTCGACGCCGATGAGCGGGTCGAGCGCCAGCCTCAGCGCGTCCTTGTCCGCGGCACACAGGTCCGGGGTCGAGACGACCGAGACACCCTTGTGCTGCCACACCCGGTCGGTGATCCGGGCCCAGCGCCCCTCGACGTCCTCACGGGAGAGCCCCGCCTGCCGGTGCGTGCGCAGCAGCTCGTGCGTCGCGGCGCGGGCCTCGTCCGGCGAGGCGACCACCTGCACGCCGTGCCCGGCCAGGACGTCGGCGTGGGCGTGCAGGGACGCCGGGACCACCGGGCGCGCGGCGTCGGCGAGGCCGACGTGCCAGATCAGCGTGCGACGTGCCATGACACCGAGCATGGCCGCCGCCGACGTCGCCCAGGTGAACTCCCGATGGCGGCTCGGAGGTCAGCCGGTCAACGTCGGCGTACGTCCACCGGGTGGTTTCGACACGCTCAACCACCGACAGGCTCAACCACCGATCGGCTCGACCACCGGGAGGCTCAGTGAGGGAGCCAGGCGTCCTCGTCGCGGGTGCGGGCGACCACGTCGTCTGGGAGCTGCTTGGCCGCGAGGGCCTCGATGGTGACGTTCTCGAAGACGTCGCGCAGGGCGCTGCGGGCGGCGATCCAGACGTGCTGGAGGATCTCGGCCGACTCGTTGTAGGACACCGCCTCCGGGCGCAGGCCGTAGACGCTGACCAGCGGCCCGTCCACGGCGCGGATCACGTCGGCCACGGTCACGCGGTCCGGGGTGGTGGCCAGGCGCCAGCCGCCGGCCTGGCCCCGCTGGCTGACCACGATCCCCGCGCGGCGCATGTCGGCGAGGATCGCCTGGAGGAAGCCGTGCGGGATCTCCTGCAGCTTGCCGAGCTCCTCGGCGCTGACCGGCCCCGCCTCGGCGGCGGAGCCGCGGTGGGCGATCTCGATCAGTGCCCGGAGGGCATAGTCGGCCTTGGCGGAGACGCGCATGGCTTGGAGTCTGTCAGATCGGCGCGTCGCGACCGCGTCAGGCGGCGGGTGGCCGATGAGTCGCGATGGGGACTTTCGCCCGCGAGACCGGGGACTTTGGCCTTCGTCACACAAACCTTGGAGTTCTTGCGTGGACCTCGTGCTCGACAGATACTGTTTGTTACCGGCCGGTAGCACACCCGCGCGGCCGAGCCCCGAAGCCAGAAAAGGTGGATCCGTGAGCCACTACAAGACCAACCTTCGTGACATCGAGTTCAATCTCTTCGAGGTGCTCGGCCGTGACGAGGTCCTGGGCCAGGGCCCGTTCGAGGCGATCGACGGCGACACCGCCCGGTCGATCCTCAGCGAGGTCGAGCGGCTCTCGCGCGAGGACCTCGCCGCGTCGTACGAGGACAGCGACCGCAACCCGCCGGTCTTCGACCCCGCGACGAACACCGCCCCGCTGCCCGAGTCGTTCAAGAAGAGCTACCGCGCCTGGCAGGACGCGGAGTACTGGCGCCTCCAGATCAGCGAGGACCTCGGCGGCACCCCCGCCCCCTCGAGCCTCGTCTGGGCCCTCGGCGAGATGGTGCTCGGCGCCAACGCCCCGATCTGGATGTACGGCGCCGGCCCGGCCTTCGCCGGCATCGTGCACCGCAACGGCAACGAGCGGGACAAGAAGATCGCCCAGCACATCATCGACCGTGACTGGAACACCACGATGGTGCTCACCGAGCCCGACGCCGGCTCCGACGTCGGCGCGGGTCGCGCCAAGGCCACCCCCAACGAGGACGGCACCTGGAACATCACCGGCGTCAAGCGGTTCATCACCAGCGCCGAGAGCGACCTGTGCGAGAACATCATCCACCTCGTCCTCGCCCGTCCGCAGGGCATCGAGGGCGTCGGCGGCCCGGGCACCAAGGGCCTGAGCCTGTTCATCGTGCCGAAGATCCACTTCGACGTGGAGACCGGTGATCTCACCGGCGAGCGCAACGGCGCCTACGTGACCAACGTCGAGCACAAGATGGGCATCAAGGTCTCCAACACCTGCGAGCTCACCTTCGGCGACCCCCAGGTCGGCGGCGGCGAGCCGGCCAAGGGCTGGCTGCTCGGCGAGGTGCACGACGGCATCGCACAGATGTTCCAGGTCATCGAGAACGCCCGGATGATGGTCGGCACCAAGGCCATCGCCACCCTGTCGACCGGCTACCTGAATGCGCTGGAGTACGCCAAGTCCCGCGTGCAGGGCTCCGACCTGACGAAGGCCGCGGACAAGACCGCGCCGCGCGTCACGATCACCCACCACCCCGACGTACGCCGCTCGCTGATGGTGCAGAAGTCGTTCGCCGAGGCCATGCGCTCGCTGGTGCTCTACACCGCCTCGTGGCAGGACCGCGTGCAGATGGCCGAGCACAACGGCGAGACCGACGAGCTCGCGATGCGGGTCAACGACCTGCTGCTGCCGATCGTGAAGGGCTACGGCTCCGAGCGCTCGTGGGTGCTGCTGGGCACCGAGTCGCTGCAGACCTTCGGCGGTTCGGGCTTCCTCCAGGAGTACCCCGTCGAGCAGTACGTCCGTGACGCCAAGATCGACACGCTCTACGAGGGCACCACGGCGATCCAGGGCCAGGACTTCTTCTTCCGCAAGATCGTCAAGGACCAGGCCAAGGCGCTGGGCTACCTCGCCGGCGAGATCGACGGGTTCGTCAAGAGCGAGGCCGGCAACGGTCGCCTCAAGGTGGAGCGCGAGCTCCTCGCCCAGGCGCTCGAGGACGGCCAGGGCCTGGTCGGGCTGATGATCAACACCCTGATGAGCGCCGACGAGTCGGCCGAGGGCGGCGACATCAACAACATCTACAAGGTGGGGCTGAACACCACCCGCCTGCTGATGATGCTCGGCGACGTCGTGTGCGCCTGGCTCCTGCTCAAGGGTGCCGAGGTGGCCCTGGACAAGCTGTCCGGCGACCTCTCCCCCGCCGACAAGGCGTTCTACGAGGGCAAGGTCGCGGCCGCGCAGTTCTTCGCGCGGCACAACCTGCCCAAGCTGAGCGCCGAGCTGGCCATCGCCGAGGCCACCGACCTCTCCCTGATGGAGCTCGACGAGTCCGCCTTCTGACCAGATCGAGGCCTGCTGCGACCCCTGCCGACGTCACGTCGGCGGGGGTCGTCGCATCTCACACCAGGTTCCGGGCGAGGACAGGCGTGGAACGCCTCGGTTTGGGGCACACTCGGCACACATCGAAGGGAGAAACATCATGGGTATCGGACTCGGAGTAGTCCTGCTGCTGCTCGGCCTCATCTTCGCCCTGGGCGTGATCGACCTGCCCGCCGCGATCGACGACGTCGTCGCCACCAGCACCCTCGGCTGGATCCTGATCATCGTGGGTGCCCTCGCGATCATCCTGGCCCTGGTGATGAACGCCCAGCGCTCGCGCTCCACGCACGTCGTGGAGGAGCGAAGGGTGGACCCGCCGCCCCGCTACTGAGGGCGCGCACTGCAGCCACGTCGGCGGCCCGTCCCCACGCCTGAAGGGCAGGGGGCGGGCCGCCGTACGCTGTCCGCCATGACCGACGCCGCCCACCGCCCCGACGTGCGACCAGACGTGCGACCGGAGACGCGCCCCGACGACAGGCTGGAGCAGCTGGTCGAGACCTGGCACCGGGCCTGCGCCGACTTCGTCGCCCTCGTGCGCGACCTCCCGCGCGAGCAGTGGGACCTGCCCACGGACCTCGACGGCTGGACGGTCAAGGACAACGTCGCCCACGTGGCCCATCTCGAGGCGGTACTGGCCGGCACGCCGGAGGAGACGGTCGAGGTCGCGGAGGCGCCGCACCTCACCGGGGTGATGAGCTACTACACCGAGCAGGGCGTGCTGGCCCGGCGCGACCGCGACATGGCCGCGCTGGTCGAGGAGATCGAGCGGGCCGTGGCCACCCGCTACGCCGCGCTGCGGGCCGACCCGCCCACCGACGGCGCCGCCGCGCCGCCGAAGACCCCCGGCGACGTCGGCTGGGACACCGCCACCCTGCTGAGCAACCGTCCGCTCGACGTGTGGATGCACGCGCAGGACGTCCGCCGCGCGATCGGCCGGCCCGGCGACCACGACTCCCCGGCCGCCCACCACGTCCTCGGCGTCTTCGCCCGCGCACTCCCGATGGTGGTGGGCAAGCGGCTGGCGCCCCCGGTCGGCACCGTCGTGCGCGTGCAGGTCCCCGAGGCCGGCATGGCCCGGACGGTCCGCGTCGGCGAGGACGGCCGGGCCGCGGCCGTGCGTGACCCGCAGGACTCCACGCCCACGACCTCGGTCACGCTCACGGTCGAGGACTTCGTCGTCCTCGCCGGGGGGCGCCGGGGCGTCGAGGCCACCACCCCCGTCATCGAGGGCGACGAGGAGCTCGGCCGCGCGGCTCCTCGGCTGCCTCGCGGTCACGCCGTGAAGGAGTCGCGCCCGTGGACGACCTCGGACATCGGTGACCTGAGCGGCCGGCGCGCCCTGGTCACCGGGGTGACCAGCGGGATCGGCGAGATCACGGTGACCGAGCTGGCCCGCCACGGTGCCGAGGTCGTGATGGCCGCGCGCAACCCGGCCAAGCTCGAGGCCACCATCGCCAAGGTGGAGGCCGAGGTGCCCGCCGCGCGGCTGGTCCCGCTCTCGGTCGACCTCTCCGACCTGGCCTCGGTGCGTCGCGCCGCGAGCCAGGTCGAGGGACCGCTGCACCTGCTGGTCAACAACGCCGGGGTGATGGCGACGCCGCGCCAGCGGACCGCCGACGGCCTCGAGCTGCAGATGGCGACCAACCACTTCGGCCCGTTCGCGCTGACCGGCCTCCTGCTCGACCAGCTCGTCGCCTCGGGGGACGGCCGCGTCGTGGCGGTGGGCTCGCAGGCGAGCCGGCTCGCCCGGCGGGCCCCGCTGGAGGATCCGCGCGACGAGAGCGCGCGCTACAGCCGCTGGGGGGCGTACGCGAAGTCGAAGCTCGCCGACCTGATGTTCGTCCTCGAGCTCGACCGTCGCGCCCGGCAGCGTGGCCTGCCGGTGCGGGGGCTGGCGGCCCACCCGGGCTACTCCTCGACCGCGCTGATGAGCACGGGCTACAACACCGGCAACACCCGGCAGCGTCTGCGGATGAGCGCGACGATCATGCAGGCGGCCTTCGAGGTGGCCGGGCAGCCCCCGGCGCTCGGCGCGCAGGCGATCCTGATGGCCGCGACGGCCGACCTGCCCGGGTCGACGTACGTCGGCCCCGGCGGCCCGCTGCAGATGCGGGGCACCCCGCGCATCGTCAGCCCGCGCCGTCTCGCCCTCGACCGCGAGGCGCAGCGCCGGCTCTGGGAGATCAGCGAGGAGGCCACCGGCGTGAGGTACCTCGATGAGTGAGGCCGGACGCACGGGCCTGCTGCGACCGATCACCGAGGCCGACCACGCCGCCGTGCTCGCGCTCAACGAGCGCCACGTCGAGCTGCTCGCGCCGATGGACGAGCCGCGCCTGCGCCACCTGCGCACCCTCGCGGAGACGGCGCACGTCATCGACGTCGACGGCTCCTTCGCCGGGTTCGTGCTGACCTTCCCGGCGGGGTCGGCGTACGACAGCGAGAACTACGCGTGGTTCGCCGGGCGCTACACGTCCTACTGCTACCTCGACCGCGTCGTGATCCACGAGGAGCACCGGCGCCGCGGTCTCGGCACGGGGGTGTACGACGAGCTCGAGGGCGGTTGCCGCGAGCCCGTGTTCGCGCTCGAGGTCAACCTGGACCCGCCCAACGAGCCGTCGCTGGCCTTCCACCGCGCTCGCGGGTTCGTCGAGGTCGGCCGGCGCGAGTCCGGCGGCCACCTGGTCTCCCTGATGGTCAAGCACCTCGCCCAGTTCTAAAGGACAAGGCTCTTGACGAAAGAAGGTGGAGGCTCCTAACGTCGAAGGAGTTCTCCTCGAGAAGGGTGCCCCCGATGTCCCTCCACCTCCACCCTCCCCCGCCCACCCGTAGCACCGCGGCCGGAGGCCCACGCGCTGCCACCGAGACGATGCTGACGGCCGACGCGACCAGGCCGGGGAGCGTCGCATGAGCGAGGCACCGATCGTCGTCGTCGGCGGAGGCCTCGCCGCCGCCACCGCGGTCACCGAGCTGCGCGAGGCCGGCCACGACGGGGAGGTGGTGCTCCTCGCCGGGGAGTCGGAGGTCCCCTACGAGCGGCCACCGCTGTCCAAGGGCTACCTCCAGGGTGAGCAGGACCGCGAGTCGGCGTACGTCCATCCACCGCAGTGGTACGCCGAGCACGACGTAGAACTACGCCTGGACGAACGCGTCGAGGCGCTCGACCTCGAGGGTCTGGCGGTGCGCACCGCGGCAGGACGGACGCCGTTCAGCCGGCTCCTGCTGGCCACCGGCGCCCGCCCGCGCACCCTCGACCTGGCGCCGACCGCGGGCGTCGAGGTGCGCACCCTGCGCACCCTCGCCGACTCCACCGCGCTCCGGCAGCGCCTGGGACCGGACCACCACCTGCTCGTCCTGGGCGGCGGCTGGATCGGCATGGAGGTGGCGGCGACCGCCCGCACGCTCGGCACGACGGTCACGGTGGTCGAGCCCGCGCCCCACCCGCTCGGGGCCCTCGGGCCCGAGGTGGCCGCCCGGTTCGCCGCCACCCACCGCGACCGCGGCGTCGACCTGCGCACCGGCACTCGCCTCCTGGGCCTGGAGGGCGGGACGGCGGTCCTCGACGACGGGTCCCGGCTGGAGCCCGACACCGTGTTGGTCGCCGTGGGCGTGGCCCCCGAGGACCAGCTCGCCTCCGCTGCCGGCCTGGCGGTCGACGACGGCGTCCTCGTCGACGCCGGCCTGCGGACCAGCCACCCCGCGGTGCTCGCAGCCGGGGACGTCGCGCGCGTCGACCACCCGCTCCTCGGCGAGCGGGTGCGGGTCGAGCACTGGCAGAACGCGATCGACCAGGGCCGGGCGGCGGCCCACGCGTTGCTCGGCGAGCCGGTCTCCTTCGATGACCTGCCCTACTTCTTCACCGACCAGTACGACCTCGGCATGGAGTTCTTCGGCCACACCGCCGGCGCCGAAGCCCAGCTCGAGCCCGGGGAGGCAGACGCGTTCACCTGCTGGTGGCGTCGCGACGGCCGCGTCGTGGCCGCCCTGCACGTCAACGAGTGGGACCGCAGCGACGAGCTGCGGGCGGCGGTCGACGCCGGCTGGCGCGGCTGAGGCGGGTGGTCGTCCCGGCCGCGCCTCAGCTCACCACGCGCACGACCACCCGGCTGGTCGCGTGGCGGACCCCGGCGGCGAAGTGCCGCCGGAAGAGGCTGTCGAGCTCGCGAAGGGAAGAGGGCGCGAGCTTGATGCAGCCGGCGGACTTGTAGTCGTTGAACCGGGGGTACTCCCACCGGCACACCTGGTCGCCGGGCCGGTCGGCGCACTGGCGGTTGCCGGCGCCGGTCTCGGTGTGGATGAAGAGGCTGCGCCGCTGGGTGCCGTTGCCGCACCTCTTGTCGTCGAGCCGGAACGCCGTGCCCCGGATGAAGTTGCCGGGGTAGTCGCGGTGCAGCCGCACCCCGTAGGAGCCGTTGGGCAGCCAGCCGACGTTGCGGACGCAGGAGTTCCTGCCCTGCTTGCCCAGCATCCCGGACCCGGCGCGCCAGGCACGCTGCTGCACGGTCCTCCAACCGGCCGGCCGCTTCTCCTGCAGCCGCCAGACGAGCCGGGAGTTCGCCGGGTTGCGGGGATTCTTGTCGAAGGTGATCACCGCCCGGCGAGCGGGTCCGCCCGCGTCGGCGGGCGCCGCGACCAGCACGCTCCCGAGCAGCACGAGCGCCAGCGACAGGACCCCGAACGACAGGACCCCGAACGACGGGGCTCCGAAGGAGAGAGCGCCGACGATCCTGCGCATGTGCCTCCCCCGTTCCACGTCCGGCCTGCGAGGCTACCCGCGATCCCGTCCGGCGTACGCCGAAGGCGAACATCGCTTGCCCCGCCCGATCCCGGGGAGCAGGTTGGGTCCATGAAGCTGCTCGTTCTCGGAGGCACCCAGTTCCTGTCGCGCGCAGTCGCGGCCGACGCCGTGGCCCGCGGCCACGAGGTCACCTGCGCGGCCCGCGGACGCTCGGGCGCGGTCCCGGACGGAGCGCGGCACGTCGCGCTCGACCGCTCCGCGCCCGACTGGTCCGCGCTCACCGGCGGGTGGGACGCCGTCGTCGACGTGGCCCGGACCCCCTCGTGGGTCGCCGCCGCCCTGGACGCGCTCCGCGACCGGGTGCCGCACTGGACCTTCGTGTCCTCGATCAGCGTCTACGCCGACCACACGACGCCCGGCGGCTCGCCGGACACGCTGCCGCTGCTGGAGGCGATCGCCGAGGACGTCGAGCAGGACACCCCGGAGGCGTACGGCGCCAGCAAGGTCGGCTGCGAGCAGCTGGTGCAGGAGCGGGCCCGGGAGTCGCTGGTCGTGCGGCCGGGCCTGATCGTCGGCCCGGGGGACCCCAGCGGCCGGTTCAGCTACTGGCCGCAACGGCTGGCCGAGGGTGGCGACGTGCTCGCGCCGGAGTCCCCCGACCGCGACACCCAGGTCATCGACGTACGCGACCTGGCCGGCTGGCTGGTCGACTGCGCCGAGCGCGGGCTCACCGGCACCTACGACGCCACCGGGCAGGTCGCGCGGCTCGGCGACCTCGTCGAGGAGGTGGTGACCGCGCTCGGCGCCGAGGCGAACGTCGTGTGGGCGCCCGCGGACTTCCTGCTGGAGCGCGGCGTCGAGTACTGGGCCGGGCCCCGCTCGCTGCCGCTCTGGCTGCCCGAGGAGGCGCGCGGGATGACCTCGCACGACGTCAGCGCCGCGTTCGCCGCCGGGCTGACCACCCGTCCCGTCGGTGAGACCGCGCTGGACACCCTCGCCTGGCTGCGTGGCCAGGAGGCCGCCCCGGTCACCGGGCTCACCCGCGCCGAGGAGCAGGACCTGCTCGACGACTGGCACAGCCTGCGGTCGTGATGCCCGCGCCGGCGGCGCGGGGGAATTCCATCGTGCTTCTCCCCCCCGTGCAAGGCCTACTCACGGGTAACTCGCCAAGGTCACCCCACATCGGGACCGATGCCGACCAGGGAGGACCGTAGTCCTCTTTAGATCGATCCAAGCGGAGTCCTACCGTGGCGAGGAAGACCCAGGGAAGGGACTCGTGGTGAGGATCGTCGTTCCGGTCAAGCAGGTGCCCGACCCCACCTCGCCCATCCGCTACGCAGCGGACTGCACCCTCGACCGGTCCGCGACCGAGGCCCAGCTCTCCGAGCTGGACGAGTACGCCGTGGAGCAGGCCGTCTCCCTCGTCGAGCACGGACTCGACGCGACCATCACCTACCTCAGCATCGGACCGGACCGTGCCACCGACGCCCTGCGCAAGGCATTGGCGATGGGCGGCGACGACGCGGTCCACGTCAGCGACGAGGCGCTGCACGGCTCCGACGCGCTGACCACCTCGCTGGTGCTGGCGAGGGCCGTCGAGCGGATCGGGTTCGACCTCGTCCTGTGCGGGATGTCCTCCACCGACGGTGAGATGGGGGTTGTCCCGGCGATGCTGGCCGAGCGCCTCCAGGTCCCGCAGCTGACCTTCGCCAGCGAGCTGTCGCTCGCCGACGGCAGCGTGACGGCGACGCGGGACAGCGGCACGGCGCTGGAGCGGGCCGGTTGCTCCTTGCCTGCGCTGGTCTCGGTGACCGACCAGGCCGGCGAGGCGCGCTACCCCTCCTTCCGGTCGATCCTCGCCGCGAAGAAGAAGCCCGTCACCGTCTGGGCCCTCGCCGACCTGGGGCTCGACCCTCAGGTCGTCGGGTTGGCCGCCGCCGCCAGCGTGGTCCGCTCCGCCACCCCCCGACCACCCCGCGACGCCGGGCAGGTGATCACCGACGACGGCGCCGCAGCCGACCACGTCGCCGACTTCCTCGCCGCCCGCAAGCTGCTCTGAGCCCGAGGAGGCACGCACATGTCAGAGGTCCTGGTCCTCGTCGAGCGATCCGACGGCACCGTCCGCAAGTCGACCTTGGAGCTGCTCACGCTCGCCCGCCGCCTGGGAGAGCCAGCCGCGGTGCTGCTCGGTGGAGTCGACGACCTCGTGGTGAAGGCGCTCGGCGAGTACGGCGCCCGCACCGTCTACGCGATCGCCGGCAGCTTCGACGACCAGCTCGTCGCACCCCAGGCCGCGGCACTGGCCGACGTGGTCCGCCAGACCTCCCCGATCGCGGTGCTCGCATCGGCCGGGAGGGAGGCGTCGGAGGTGGCGGCCCGGACCGCCGTGCGCCTGGACTCGGGCATCGTCACCAACGCGATCGACGTACGACCGGACGACGACGGCCCCGTGGTGACGCAGTCGGTGCTCGCGGGATCCTGGACCACCGAGAGCCAGGTCGTCCGCGGCACGCCGCTGATCACGGTGCGACCCAGCTCCGTCACGGCCGAACCGGCACCCGTCGAGCCCGTCGTCCGGACGCTCGGGGTAGGGGCCGGGGCGCCTGCCGCGCGGGTGCACGAACGCACCGCAAAGCCGAGCACCGGCCGACCGGCCCTTGCCGAGGCCGGCGTCGTCGTGGCCGGGGGCCGCGGCATGGGCTCGGCGGAGGCATTCAGCGAGGTCGAGCAGCTGGCCGACGCGCTGGGAGGCGCGGTCGCCGCGTCGCGCGCTGCCACCGACCAGGGCTGGTACGACCACGACTTCCAGATCGGCCAGACCGGCAAGACCGTTGCGCCGCATCTCTACGTCGCCGCTGGGATCTCCGGTGCCATCCAGCACCGGGCCGGCATGCAGGGCTCACAGACGATCGTGGCCATCAACAAGGACCCGAATGCGCCCATCTTCGCCATCGCCGACCTCGGCGTGGTCGGGGACGCGCACGAGGTGTTGCCGGCGCTCGCTGCCGAGGTACGCAAGCGCAAGACCTAGACGCGCGACGCGGGCTCACAGGGCGAAGAGGGCTCGGGCCCGCCGAGGGAAGGCATCGCAGATGACCAGCGCCGTGAAGACCCAAGTAACGGGCCAGGGAACGGGCCAGGACAGCGGACGGCAGCCGAGCCACCACCAGCTGGGCGGACGAGGCCTGGACCTGCAGACGATGAACCTGATGCTCGAGGCACTGAGCGACTTCGTCGTGGCCGAGCTGCCCGAGCGCCGGATGCTCGAGCTCGACCGCGACGACACCTGCCCCGAGGACACCGTTCGCGCGATGTGCAGCGACGCGCTCGGGGTGCAGCTGGTCTTCATCCCCGAGGAGTACGGCGGCATGGGCGGCGGCGCCTTCGACTCCTACCGGGTCTGCGAGCAGATGGGGGGCGTGGACATCGGCCTGGCCACCTCGGTGTTCGCGACCTTCCTGGGTAGCGACCCGATCCTGATGGGGGGCACGGAGGAGCAGCGGGAGCACTGGCTCGGCCGCATCGCAGGGGAGGGCATCGTCTTCGCCTACGCCGCCACCGAGCCCGAGGCCGGCAGCGACCTCGCCTCGATGAGCACCACGGCGACCCCGGTCGACGGGGGCTACCGGATCACCGGCCGCAAGCAGTGGATCAGCAACGGCTCGATCGCCGACGCCTGCACCATCCTCGCGATGGCCCCCGGGGGACCGTCGTGGTTCGTGGTGGAGCGCGGCACCGAGGGCCTGTCCGCCGCACCGCCGGAGGACAAGCACGGCATCCGGCTCTCCAACACCGCCGCACTGTTCCTCGACGACGTGTTCGTCCCGACGGAGAACCTCGTCGGCGGCGTGGAGGGTCGTGGCCTCGTCCAGGCGCAGCAGGTCTTCGGCTACACGCGCCTGATGGTCGCCGCGTTCGGGCTCGGGGGCGGCTGGGCCGCCCTGGACCGCGCGATCCGCTACTCCACCGAGAGGGTGCAAGGCGGCGCGCCGCTGAGCGAGAAGCAGGGCTACACCCACAAGCTGCTGGTGCCGCACGCGGTCCGGCTCGAGGCGGCCCGGGCCGTCGTGGAGGAGACCGCAACCCGCATCGACGGCGGCGAGGGCGAGGGCGGCGCGCTCAACACCGAGGGCGCGATCGCGAAGTACCTCGCCAGCGAGGCAGGGGTGGCCGCCGCCGACGCGGCCATCCAGGCCCACGGCGGCTACGGCTACACCCGGCCGTACCTCGTGGAGAAGATCCGGCGCGACGTCCGGATCACCACCATCTACGAGGGCACCTCCGAGATCATGGAGATGACGATCGCGCGGGACCGCTGGCAGCAGCACCTGAAGACGCGCGGGCAGCACTACCGCGACCTTGCCGCCCGGTCACGGGAGCTGCACGGATCGCACCCCGGGGTGGGCGCGGACACCGTCGCCCTGACGCTGGACTGCCTCGCCGCGGTCCTCGAGGCGTGCCGGGTCGGCCGGCTGACCCGCAACCAGCACGTGCTGCTGCGTCTCGGCGAGATGGTCGCCCATGCCGAGGCCGCCGAGGCGCTGGCCCGGCGGGCCGCCGCCGCTGCGGACGGCGCGCTGCCGGAGAAGGCCGACCGGCGCTTCGACGCCGACGGCCTCGCCGTGGTCAGTCGCGTGTTCGCGCGGGAGGCCGCCCTCGAGGTCGCCGAGGAGGGGCTTCGCTGGGTGGCCGGCGCGGCCGACCCGGACAGCGTCGACCGCCTGGTCGCCGGCCTGCCACTGGACGCCGTACGCGCCGCCCAGAGCGGCCTGCTGGCGGACATGGACGAGGTCGTGCGCCACCTGTACTCCGCCATCACCGTGTGAGGAACCGAGGAACTCAGAGATGACTGCGCACACTCCCGGGCAATCCGCCGGGCACACCCTGGCACCGGTCGCCATCGTCGGCGTCGCCGCGATCATGCCGGAGGCACCCGACCTGGCGTCCTTCTGGCGCAACATCCGGGAGGGGCGCTACTGCATCACCGACGTCCCGCCCGAGCGCTGGGACCCGCAGCGGTACTACGACCCCGACCCGACCGCTCCGGACAAGACCTACAGCAGGATCGGTGGCTGGGTGCGTGAGTACCCCTGGGAGCCGATGGCCTGGCGGCTGCCGCTGCCGCCCAAGGTGGCCGAGCAGATGGACGTCGGCCAGCACTGGGCGGTCTCCGCGTCCCGTTCGGCACTGCTCGACGCCGGCTGGCCGGACTGGTCGGTCGACCCCGAACGCGTCGCCGTGATCTTCGGGAACGCGATCGGCGGCGACAAGCACTACCGCACGGGACTGCGCATCAACCTGCCGGAGTTCGCGCACGACCTCGAGCAGGCGCCGACGTTCGCCGCCCTTCCGGCCGAGGTCCGCGCCGCGGTCCTCCAGGAGTGGCACGACGGGTTCGTCGGCCACGAGCTGGACATCACCGAGGACACCATGCCCGGCGAGCTGTCCAACGTCCTGGCAGGACGGGTGGCGAACCTCTTCGACTTCCGCGGGCCGAACTTCACCACCGACGCCGCGTGCGCCTCCGGTCTGGCCGCGATGAGCGCCGCGGTCCAGGGCCTCGCCACGGGGCAGTACGACGCCGTGGTGACTGGCGGCATCGACCGAAACATGAGCATCAACGGGTTCGTCAAGTTCTGCAAGATCGGGGCGCTCTCCGCCACCGGCACGCGGCCCTTCGACGCGGGAGCAGACGGCTTCGTGATGGGTGAGGGAGCCGCCGTGTTCGTCCTGAAGCGGCTCACCGACGCGGAACGTGACGGCGACCGCGTCTACGCAGTGCTGCTGGGCCTGGGTGGCTCCAGCGACGGCCGGGGCAAGGGCATCACCGCGCCCAACCCGGTCGGCCAGCGACTGTCGGTGGAGCGGGCCTGGGTCAACGCCGGATTGAAGCCGGCCGCCGCCTCGGCCGTCGAGGCCCACGGGACCTCGACGCGCGTCGGTGACGCCGCCGAGCTGGCCAGCCTGACCGACGTGTTCGGCGGTGCCGCGGCGCGGGTCGGTCGCACTGGGCTCGGTGAAGTCCAACATCGGCCACCTCAAGGCGGCAGCGGGCACTGCCGGGTTGCTGAAGATGGTCCTGCAGCTGCACCACCGCGAGCTGGCGCCGAGCCTGCACTTCCGCGAGCCCAACCCGAACGTCGACTGGGACCACATCCCCTTCCGGGTGAACACCGAGCTGCGGGAGTGGCCTGCGGACCCCGAGGGAGTCCGCCGGGCCGGCGTCAGCGCCTTCGGCTTCGGGGGCACGAACTTCCACGCCGTGCTCGAGGAGTACGTCCCCGGGCTGCACCGGGAGGAGAGCGCGCCGCGGTCGTTCGCCGTCGGCACCCCGACCCAGACGGCGTCCGCGCTGCCGGCTGCTCCGACTCCGCAGCCGTCGGCAGGGCGGGCACCGCTGCGTGGCGCCGTGGTCCGCGGCGGCAGGGATGACGCGGACATCGTCACCCAGCTCGAGAGTCTCCTGGCCGCCGCGGACCAGGGCAACGTGCCCGCACCCGCGGCCCCCGAGGGGTCACTGGCCCACGCCGCTGTCCGGGTGGCGGTCATGTACGCCGACGCGGCAGACCTCGCAGGGAAGCTGCGCAAGACCCTCCAGGCCCTCGCCGCCCAGGGGCCGGCGGCCCAGGCACTGTGGAAGATGCTGCGCGCCCAGGGCGTGTTCGTCGGTCGTGGCCCCGCGCCGAAGATCGCGTTCCTCTACACGGGTCAGGGATCGCAGTACGTCAACATGCTCGAGCACCTGCGCGCGACCGTGCCGATCGTGGCGGAGACCTTCGCCGAGGCCGACCGCATCATGACCCCGCTGCTCGGGCGGTCGCTGTCGTCGTACATCTTCGTCGACGGCGAGGACCCCGCTGCGGTGGCGCAGCTCGAGCAGGACCTGCGGCGCACGGAGATCACCCAGCCCGCGGTGCTGACCACCGACCTGGCCCTGACCAGGCTGCTGGCGGCCTACGGCGTCGCCCCGGACATGGTGATGGGGCACAGCCTGGGCGAGTACGCCGCGCTGGTCGCGGCAGGAGCGCTGACCTTCGAAGCCGCCCTGGAGGCGGTGAGCGCCCGGGGCCACGAGATGGCCAGTCTGCGCCTGGAGGACCCCGGAGCCATGGCCGCCGCCTTCGGGCCGCTGGAGGCGATCGAGCGCATCGTGGACTCGATCGACGGCGCGGTCATCGCGAACATCAACTCGACCAGCCAGGCGGTCGTGGGGGGCGCCACCGCTGCCGTGGACCACGCCGTGGCGATGCTCGCGGAGCAGGGCGTCACCGCCGCCCGGATCCCGGTCAGCCACGCCTTCCACACCTCGATCGTGGCGCCGGCGACCGACCCCCTCAAGACCGCCCTGCGACGGCTCGACATGCGCCCGCCGCAGCGCCCGATCGTCTCGAACGTGACCGGTGACTTCTACCCGCCCGGTGCGGACACCGAGGCGGTGCTCGACCTGCTGGGCCGCCAGGTCGCGTCCCCGGTCCAGTTCGTGCGGGGGCTGCACACCCTGTACGACGCGGGCGCGAGGGTGTTCGTCGAGGTCGGCCCCAAGCGCGCCCTGCACGGCTTCGTCGAGGACGTCCTCGGCGGCCACGAGGACGCCCTCGCCCTGTTCACCAACCACCCCAAGAACGGTGACGTGGCGTCGTTCGACGCCGCCCTCTGCGGGCTGTGGGCCGCTGGCCTCGGCCTGCAACCGTCCCCGGTCGAGACCGACACACCCCCCGAAACCCCCAGCAGCAACGCACCAGGAGCCCCCATGACCAACGACACCTATCTGGAGCTCGGCCGGATGTTCGCGGGGGTCCTCGAGCAGGGCATGCAGCTGTACGCCGGCACCCGACCCGAGGAAGCCACCGCCCCCACGGGCACCGGCAGCATGCTGTCGGCGGTGCCGGCCGCGCCGGTCGTGGTCACCGGCGCCGCCCTCGGGCTGCCCGGGGTGGAGCGCGTCTTCGACGACGAGAACCTGCAGCGGATCCTGGACGGGCAGGAGTTCATCGACACCATTCCGCACCGCCACCGCCAGCAGATGGTCGACCTGCACATCACGCGGCTGGTCAAGCGGGAGTCGGGTGACCCCACCTTCGAGGTGATCGACGACGAGGCCGACGTGGTCAAGCTCGCCGGCCGTGGCGCGCCGGTCGACGTGGTCGCGGAGTTCGGGGTGGCCGCGGACCGCGACGCCGCCCTCGACGAGGTGACCCGGCTGGCGATCGGCGCGGGCTTCGACGCACTGCGCGACGCCGGCATCCCGCTGGTGATGCGCTACAAGACCACGACGCTGGGATCGCAGCTGCCCGAACGGTGGGGGCTGCCGGACGCCCTGCGCGACGAGACCGGGGTCATCTTCGCCTCGGCGTTCCCCGGCTACGACTCCTTCGCCGAGGACCTCACCCGCTACTACACCCATCGCGGCCGGCGCGAGCAGCTGCTCGCCCTCGAGGCGGTACGCGGCCGCATGGGTGCGGACGACTCCGCCACGGCCGAGGTCGACCGGCGCGTCGCGGAGCTCCGCCACCTGCTCGAGGTCGAGCCGTTCTCCTTCGACCGCCGCTTCCTGTTCCGCTGCCTGTCGATGGGGCACTCCCAGTTCGCCGAGATCATCGGCGCGCGCGGACCCAACACGCAGATCAACGCGGCGTGCGCCAGTACGACGCAGGCGCTGGCGCTGGCCGAGGACTGGATCCGCAACGGCCGCTGCCGACGGGTGGTGGTGGTATCGGCGGACGACGTCACCAGCGACACACTGCTGCCCTGGGTCGCCTCCGGGTTCCTGGCCTCGGGGGCCGCAGCCACCGACGACGCGGTGGAAGACGCGGCGACCCCGTTCGACCGCCGCCGCCACGGCATGATCGTCGGCATGGGCGCCGCCGCCTTCGTGGTGGAAGCGGCGGAGGCCCCCGCCGAACGCGGGCTGCAGCCCATCTGCGACGTGCTCGGCACGGTGACGGCGAACAGCGCCTTCCACGGGACTCGCCTGGACGTCGCCCACATCGCGCAGGTCATGGAGGACGTCGTGGCGCAGGCGGAACGTCGCGGCGTCGACCGGCGCGACATCGCCGGCTCGACGGTGTTCGTGTCCCACGAGACCTACACACCTGCACGGGGAGGGAGCGCGGCGGCCGAGATCAACGCACTGCGCACCACCTTCGGCGACCGCGCCGAGGACATCGTCATCACCAACACCAAGGGGTTCACCGGGCACGCGATGGGTGCCGGGGTGGAGGACGTGGTGGCGATCAAGGCACTGGAGACCGGAGTGGTGCCCCCGGTCCCCAACTACAAGGAGCCGGACCCGGACCTCGGCCACCTCAACCTCTCACGCGGTGGCGCCTACCCGGTGGGGTACGCCCTTCGGCTGGCAGCCGGCTTCGGCTCGCAGATCGCCATGTCCCTGCTCCGGTGGACTCCCCTGCCCGACGGAAGGCACCGGACGCCGGACGAGCTGGGCTACGCGTACCGCATCGTCGACCAGGACCGCTGGCAGCGCTGGCTCGATGCGATCAGCGGCCTTCCCGCTGCCCGGCTGGAGGTGTCGACCCGGAGGCTGCGCGTCGTGGACGCAGGGCCGCCCGTCGCTGCGCCCGTCGACGAACCGGCCGCCGCGACGGCCCCCGTCGCGCCCGTGGCGACGCCGGAGCCCTTTGCCGCTCCGGTACCAGAGCCCGCGAGCCTGCGGGACCTCCCGGTCGCCGAGGTCACGCAGGGGACCACGGAGCCTGCCGGTACGCCTGCGGTCGCCGCCATCGTCGAGCAACGCGCAGATGTCACCGCGCAGCAGGCGCCTTCGCCGACAGGTGACCCGATCACCGAGGCGGTCGTCTCCACGGTCTCCGAGCTCACCGGCTACCCGCCCGAGCTGCTCGACCTCGACCTCGACCTCGAGGCCGACCTCGGCGTCGACACCGTCAAGCAGGCAGAGGTCTTCGCCGCCGTACGCACCCGCTTCGGCATCGAGCGCGACGAGAACCTGCGGCTGCGCGACTTCCCCACCCTGGCCCACGTCATCGGCTGGATCCGGGAACGCACCGGCACCATGCCGACGACACCGGCACCGGCCGAGACCGCCGCACCGGCGCAGCCGAGCACCGACACCGCAGCCGCCGCGCGCCCCGGCCCCGGCGACTGACTCCGCCGCCGAGAGCACCGACGAGGTCACCGAGGCGGTCGTCTCCACGGTCTCCGAGCTCACCGGCTACCCGCCCGAGCTGCTCGACCTCGACCTCGACCTCGAGGCCGACCTCGGCGTCGACACCGTCAAGCAGGCAGAGGTCTTCGCCGCCGTACGCACCCGCTTCGGCATCGAGCGCGACGAGAACCTGCGGCTGCGCGACTTCCCCACCCTGGCCCACGTCATCGGCTGGATCCGGGAACGCACCGGCACCATGCCGACGACACCGGCACCGGCCGAGACCGCCGCACCGGCGCAGCCGAGCACCGACACCGCAGCCGCCCCGACGCCCCGGCCCCGGCCCCGGCGACTGACTCCGCCGCCGAGAGCACCGACGAGGTCACCGAGGCGGTCGTCTCCACGGTCTCCGAGCTCACCGGCTACCCGCCCGAGCTGCTCGACCTCGACCTCGACCTCGAGGCCGACCTCGGCGTCGACACCGTCAAGCAGGCAGAGGTCTTCGCCGCCGTACGCACCCGCTTCGGCATCGAGCGCGACGAGAACCTGCGGCTGCGCGACTTCCCCACCCTGGCCCACGTCATCGGCTGGATCCGGCAGAAGCGCCCGGCCGACCAGACGCAGAGCGCCGCCACCGCACCCTCGGCCTCCCCGAAGGCCCAGGACCACGTCCACCCCACCACGGTGGTCGGCGATCTCGACGCGGTCGACCGACTGCCGAGGCGGGTCCCCGTCCCGTCCCTGCGCCCGCGGCTCGAGCAGTGCGTGCCCACGGGGGTCGCGTTGGAGGACGGCGTGCGGGTGGTCGTGATGCGTGACGAGGGAGGCGTCGGTGACGCCTTGCTGAAGCGACTCGACAAGGCAGGCGTGCACGCACTCGCCCTGGACCCCGACCTCCCCGTCGACGAGCTGCTCGCCCGGCTCGACGGGTGGTGCGCCGACGGTCCCGTCGCGGGCGTCTACTGGCTCGCCGCCCTGGACGACGAGGGTCCGCACGACATGCTCGACCTCGCCGGCTGGCGGGAGGCCGTGCGGCGTCGGGTGAAGAACCTGTACGCCACCCTGCACCGACTCGTCACGGAGCAGGACGGCACACCCTTCCTCGTCACGGGGACCCGGCTGGGCGGCTTCCACGGGTACGCCGACACCGGGGCCACCGCCCCGCTGGGCGGCGCCGTCACCGGCTTCGCCAAGGCCTACAAGCGCGAGCGGCCCGACGCCCTGGTGAAGGCCGTCGACTTCCCGTCCAGCAGGAAGACCGCCGCTCTCGCCGACCTCCTCGTCGAGGAGACCCTGCGCGACCCCGGATGCATCGAGGTCGGGCACGAGGGCGGCCGCCGCTGGACGGTCGGGCTCGTCGAGGCGCCCTTCCCGCCGCAGGACGCCCCACTGCCTGGTGCCACCCGGCTCGACGCCGACAGCGTGGTGCTGGTCACCGGGGCCGCGGGCGGCATCGTGGCCGCGATCACTGCCGACCTGGCGAAGTCGTCCGCTGGGACCTTCCACCTGCTGGACCTCACCCCCGAGCCGGATGCGGGGGACCCTGACCTGGTCGCCTACCTGACCGACCGGGACGGCCTCAGGTCGGCGCTGGCCGAACGGATGCGCGAGCACGGCGAGCGGCCCACCCCGGTTGCGATCGAGAGGCAGCTGTCCCGACTGGAGCGGTCGGCCGCCGCGCTCACGGCGATCGATGCGGTCCGCGACGCCGGCGGCAGCGCGCACTACCACCAGGTCGACCTCACCGACGGGGACCAGGTGGCATCGGTGGTGGACGAGGTCCGCCGTGCAGACGGCCGGATCGACGTGCTGCTGCACGCAGCCGGCCTTGACGTCAGCCGGTCGCTCGCGGACAAGGAGCCCCGGGAGTTCGACCTCGTGCTCGACGTCAAGGTGGATGGCTGGTTCAACCTCCTGCACGCTGCGCGCGACCTGCCGATCGGGGCGGTCGTGGCGTTCTCCTCGGTGGCCGGACGCTTCGGCAACGTCGGGCAGACCGACTATGCGGCGGCGAACGACCTGCTCTGCAAGGTGACCAGCAGCCTGCGACGTACACGTCCGGAGGTCCGCGCGATCGCGATCGACTGGACGGCGTGGTCGGGCATCGGCATGGCCACGCGCGGCTCCATCCCCAAGGTCATGGAGATGGCCGGCGTGGAGATGCTCGCCCCCGAGATCGGCGTCGCGTGGATCCGTCGGGAGCTGACAGCCCACCCGGCCCGGGGCGAGGTCGTCGTCGCAGGTGCCCTGGGCCGGATGGCGGAGGGTCTGCACCCGTCCGGAGGACTCGACGTCACCACGTTGCCGGGCCCCGGCGCCAGCCCCATGGTCGGGGAGGTCGTCAGCGCCGACGCCACCGACGGCCTGACTGTGCGGACCGTGCTGGATCCCCGCCGGCAGCCGTTCCTGGACCACCACCGGATCGACGGCACCGCGGTGCTCCCCGGGGTGATGGGCATGGAGGCGTTCGCCGAGGTGGCCCGGCTGCTCGTACCCGACCACCACGTCGTGGCGGTGGAGGACGTCGACTTCGCGAGGCCGCTGAAGTTCTACCGCGACGAGCCGCGCACGATCACGATCACCGCGCTGCTCGAACCGGCCGGGGACGATCTCGTGGCCCGCTGCCGGTTGCAGGCGGAACGCACGCTGCCGGGCAGCTCGGTGCTGCAGGTGACCACCCACTTCACCGGCTCGGTCCGGCTGTCCCGGCAGCCCGCCAGGAGTGACCAGGTCCGCCCGGTCCCGACCGGGCACGGGCATCCCGTTGGACCCGAGCAGGTCTACCGGCTCTACTTCCACGGGCCGGCGTACCAGGTCGTCGGCGAGAGCTGGCGCGACGACGGTGCCGCCGCAGGGCGGCTCGCCGTGGCCCTCCCGGCTGACCGCGACCCGGCCCAGGCGCCGCTGCTCATGGGCCCGCGGCTGGCGGAGCTGTGCTTCCAGACCGCCGGGGTCTGGGAGGCGGGGCGCGAGGGCCGGATGGCGCTGCCCGCCCACGTCGACCGACTGGAGGTCCTCGACGAGGACAGCGTCGGCGCGGGCACGGTCGAGGGCGCGGTCGCACTGGCGCGGCCGGCCGGGGCACCGGGCAGCTACGACTGCGAGGTGGTCGACCCCGAGGGACACGTGCTGTTGCGGATGGCGGGCTACCGGACCGTCCCGCTGCCGGGTGACCTCGACGAGGACGTCCGGATGCCGCTCCGGGCTGCCATGGCGGAGGACTGAGCCGTGGACGGAACCATCGGGACGCGGGAGTTCCACACCCTGGGGATCGTCAACCGCGGTGAACCCGCGATGCGGCTGCTGACAGCGGTGGCCGAGCTCAACCGGGAGCTGGTGGACCCGATCCGGACGGTGGCCCTGTACACCGACCCCGACGCGACCGCCTGGTTCGTCCAGGAGGCCGACGAGGCGGTCTGCCTCGGCCCGGCCACCTACCTCGACCCCGGCGACGGCCACCGCAAGGCCCGCTACCTCGACGAGGCGGCAGTCGTGCGCGCGCTCAGCGACGCCGGGTGTGACGCGGTCTGGGTGGGCTGGGGATTCGTCTCCGAGCGCGCCTCGTTCGCGCAGCGCTGCGAGGAGGCCGGCCTCGTGTTCGTCGGACCGGACAGCGCCACCATCCGCACCCTCGGCGACAAGATCACCGCGAAGCGCCTTGCGGAGAAGGCGGACGTGCCGGTGGTGCCGTGGGGCGGCGGACCGGTGGACGAACCCGAGGAGGCGGCACTCCAGGCGGAGCGACTCGGCTACCCCGTGGTGCTCAAGGCATCGGCGGGAGGGGGCGGCCGCGGCATCCGCGTCGTGCGCGCCGCGGAGGAGCTGCCCTCCGCGCTCGCCTCCGCCCGTTCGGAGGCCGAGCTGGCCTTCGGGGATCCGACCGTCTTCCTCGAGCGCTTCGTCCCCGCGGCGCGACATGTCGAGGTGCAGGTCATCGCCGACGCCCACGGAACGGCGTGGGCGGTCGGACTGCGCGACTGCAGCGTGCAGCGCCGGAACCAGAAGGTCATCGAGGAGTCGGCGTCCACCGTCCTGGGGACGGCCGACGAGGAGGCGATCAAGGCGGCCGCGCTGCGCCTGGCCGAGGCGGTCGGCTACCGCAACGCCGGCACAGTGGAATTCCTCGTCGACCCGGTCACCCGGGCGTTCCTGTTCATGGAGGTCAACACCCGGCTGCAGGTGGAGCACCCCGTCACCGAGGCCACCACCGGCCTGGACCTGGTGAAGCTCCAGCTCCACGTCGCGGCCGGTGGCCGGCTGGAGGGGACCCAGCCCCCGGTGCGCGGGCACGCCGTGGAGGCGCGTCTGTGTGCCGAGGACCCCGAGCAGGGGTTCGTGCCCGCTCCCGGACGGGTCGCGATGCTGCGCCTGACCTCCGGCACGGGGGTGCGGATCGACTCGGGGATCCGGGAGGGCGACACCGTCGCAGCGGAGTTCGACTCGATGATCGCCAAGGTCGTCGCCTGGGGGCGCGATCGCGACGAGGCGCTGGCCAGGTTGCGCCGGGCGCTGAGCCAGAGCGCCATCGTGGTCGAGGGCGGGACCACGAACCGTGCCTTCCTGCTCGGTCTGCTGGAACGACCCGAGGTGCGCTCAGGCGAGTTCGACAACCGCTGGCTCGACCGGTTGACCGCAACGGACGGGCACCTGCCCGACCCCTCCCCCGTCGCGCTCCTCGCGGCTGCGGTGGAGGCCTACAACGCCGACCACGCCGGCGTGCAGGCGGAGTTCCACGCAGCCGCGCGCAGAGGACGGCCGGAGCCGCCCACCCGTGTCGGCGCCCGGGTGCAGCTGCGCTACGCCGGGGTCACCTACGACCTCGATGTGCTCCGCACCTCCCCGGGCAGCTACCGCGCGGAGTGGGCCGGCACTGACGGGGCGCCCGGCCGGGGCGCCGTCGACGTGGCCGTGGAGGTGCTCAACGAGTACGAGCGCCGGATCACCTGCGGCGGGGTCCGCCACCGGGTCATCGCGGTCACCCAGGGCGCCACCTTCCGGATCATCGTGGACGGGGGCGCCCACCTGGTGGTGCGCGACGACGGCGGAGGGGTGCGCGCGGCCTGGCCGGCCTTCGTGGTCTCGGTGCTGGTCCAGCCGGGCGAGCACGTGGCCGAGGGCCAGCCGATCGCGGTGCTGGAGTCCATGAAGATGGAGTCCACCGTGGCCGCGCCGTACGCCGGCGAAGTGGCGTCCGTGGACGTGGTGGCCAAGGCACAGGTCAGCCCGGGGGCACCCCTCGTGCGCATCCGAGCCGCGGACGCGGGCGTCGGACGTCAGGTCGGGAGCCAGGCCCTGGACTTCACCGGGCTCGAGTCGCGGCCGACACCCGGCACCCCGATCTGCCAGCGGGTCTTCGGGGCACTGCGCGACTACCTGCTCGGGTACGACCGCGACCCGGCCGCACTGCGTCGGCTGCTGGTGGAGCAGCGTCGGCTCGGCGAGGTCAGCCCGGCCGACGACCCTGGCCTGCTGGCCTGCGAGGACGGGCTGCTCGACCTCTTCGCGGAGGTCGGGGCGCTCTACCGTCCGCGCACGGAGACGAACCCGGACGATGCGCTGACGGCCTCGGGGACACAGGAGTACCTGCTCGCGTTCCTGCAGTGGCTCGACGCCGACCGGGCGGGGCTGCCGCCGGAGTACCGGGGCAGGCTGCAGGCCGCGCTCGCGCGCTACGGCGTGACGTCCCTCGACCGGACCCCTGAGCTCGACGCCGCCGTGGTGTGGATGTTCCGGTCCTTCTCCCGGGTCGCCGAGCTCGTCCCGGTGGCGGTGTCCGTGCTGGAGCGCCGGCTGCGCGAGGTCGACGCGCTCGGTCGGCTCGCCGACGACGAGATGCGCGCCCGGCTCGACCGCCTGGCGGTGGCGACCCAAGGCCGACACCAGGGCGTGGCCGAGCTGGCGCGCGACGTCCGGTTCCACTTCTTCGACGAGCCGGTGCTGGAAGCGCTGACAGCCGCCGAGCGCGAGGGGAACGAGCGACTCCTGGACGCCCTCCAAGAGGATCCCGACCGGGCTGATCGGGAGACGGCCGTGGCGCGCCTCGTCCAGTCCGCCCGCCCCCTGCGGGGCGCGCTGCTGCGCAGGTGGCTCGCCTGCCCCGACGAGCCGCTTCACCGCGTCCTGCTCGAGGTCTACGCCCGCAGGTTCTACCGCATCCGGGAGCTGCGCGACCTGCGTTTCGTCCGGCATCACGACCAGCTGCTGTGCGTCTCCGAGTACGACCTCGGCAACAAGCACATCCGGCTGGTCGTGGCGTACGCCGAGCTCCCGTCGCTGCCGGCGGTGGCCGCCGCGGTGGCCGACCATCTGCGTGCCGAGCCCACGGACCGGGATCTCGTGGTCGACGTCGCCACCTGGCGCACCGGTGACCACGTGCCGGCCGAAGCGTCCGCGGAGCAGGTCGACGCACTGGTGCCGAGGTGCGACTTCGGCGTCACGCCGTGGCGGCTGGACCTGACCATCACCAGCACCGGCGGGCCGCGGGCGGAGCACTTCCGCACCGTCCACCTCACCTACCGACCGACTGCCGACGGGACCCTGGCCGAGGACCTGCTCTACCGGAACCTGCACCCCATGCTGGCCAAGCGCCTCGACCTCTGGCGACTCTCGAACTTCCGGCTCCGCCGGCTCGCCTCCGCCGAGGACGTCTACCTCTTCGACGGCGTGGCCCACCAGAACCCGAAGGACCACCGGCTGTTCGCCCTGGCCGAGGTCAGGGACCTCACCGCCGTCCCCGACGGGGCCGGCAGCCTGACCTATCCGTGGCTGGAGCGGATGGGGCTGCAGGCGCTGGCCGCGATGCGCACCGCCCTGGCGAGCTATCCCGTGCGGGAGCGGCCGCGCGCCAACCGGATCGTGCTCTACGTCCGCACGCCCTGGGAGGTTCCGCGTTCGCTGTGGCTGGGGCTCGCCCGACGCTTCGCTCCACTGGCGGGCGGGGCCGACCTCGAGAAGGTCATGCTCCGGGTGCAGATCCCCGAGGACGACGGCTCGCTGCGCGACAGCGTCCTGGAGGCCCGAGTGCACGCCCACGGGGCGAGCGTGGTGGAGCGGACGCCCGGGGAGGACCCGGTCCGGCCGTTGACCCCCTACGCCCAGAAGGTGCTGCTGGCGCAACGGTTCGGCGTGCCGTACCCCTACGAGGTGGTGCGGATGCTGGCCCCCGCACCGGGGGACTCCGCGGAGTTCCCTCCCGGCACCTTCGTCGAGCACGACCTCGACGCCGACGGCAGGCTCCGCCCGGTGGAGCGCGAGCCGGGCAGCAACAGCGCCAACGTGGTGGTCGGTCTGCTGACCAGCCACACGGCTCAGGTCCCCGAGGGCATGACGAGGGTGGCGCTGCTCAGCGACCCGACGAAGGGACTCGGCAACCTCGCCGAGCCCGAGTGCCGGAGGGTCCTCGCCGCGCTGGCCCTGGCGCGGGAGCTGCAGGTGCCGGTGGAGTGGTTCGCAGTGTCGTCGGGAGCGCTGATCGCGATGGACAGCGGCACCGAGAACATGGACTGGATCGCGGGGGTGCTGCGCGGGCTTGTCGAGCACACCCAGGCCGGGCACGAGATCAACATCGTGGTGACCGGCGTCAACGTCGGTGGCCAGCCGTACTGGAACGCCGAGGCCACCATGCTGATGCACACCAGGGGAATCCTGGTGATGACTCCGTCCAGTGCCATGGTGCTCACCGGCAAGCAGGCCCTCGACTTCTCCGGGGGCGTCTCGGCCGAGGACAACTTCGGCATCGGCGGGTTCGACCGGGTGATGGGCCCCAACGGCCAGGGCCAGTACTGGGCGCCGACCTTCGAGGACGCCTGCCGGATCCTGATGCGGCACTACGAGGGCAGCTACATCGTGCCCGGGGAGCGGTTCCCGCGCCGGGTGCCGACGACCGATCCGGTCGACCGCGACGTACGGTCCGCTCCGCACACCCCCGTCCCCGGAACGGACATGCACACGGTGGGTGACGTGTTCTCCGCCGAGCACAACCCCGAGCGCAAGAAGCCCTTCGACATCCGGTCGGTGCTGCGTGCGGTCACCGACACCGACTGCGAGCCGCTGGAGCGCTGGTCCGCCTGGCGCGGCGCGGAGACCTCGGTGGTCTGGGACGCCCGCATCGGCGGCATCCCCGTGTGCCTGCTCGGACTGGAGTCGCGGACGCTCGCCCGAAGGGGTTTCCTGCCGGCGGACGGACCCCCGTCGTGGACGTCCGGGACGCTGTTCCCGCAGTCGGCGCGCAAGACGGCCCGGGCGGTCAACGCCGCCAGCGGCAACCGACCCCTCGTCGTGCTGGCCAACCTCTCCGGCTTCGACGGGTCACCGGAGTCGATGCGGCACTGGCAGCTCGAGTACGGCGCAGAGATCGGCCGCGCGGTCACGAACTTCGACGGACCGATCGTGTTCGTGGTGATCTCGCGCTACCACGGCGGCGCCTTCGTGGTCTTCTCCAAGCGGCTCAACGAGGCGATGGAGATCGCGGCGGTCGAGGGGTCCTACGCGTCGGTGATCGGCGGCGCCCCGGCGGCGGCGACGGTCTTCGCCCGGGACGTGCGCAGCCGCACCGAGGCCGACCCGAGGGCGCAGGGGCTGCACCAGGCGATGGCGAGCGCCGATGGTCGCGAGGCGGGCCGCCTGCGGGCGCGGCTGCTGCGCGTGACCGAGGAGGTCCGGTCGGAGAAGCTCGGTGAGGTCGCCGCGGAGTTCGACTCGGTGCACACCATCCAGCGCGCGCGGGCGATGGGCTCAGTGGACCGGATCATCCCGGCCGAGGAGCTGCGGCCGTACCTCGTCGACGCGCTCGAGCGCGGCATCCGCCGGGCCGGGGAGGGAGCCGGCTGAGCCGCGCCCGGTCAGTCGACCAACGGGCGCTCCACCCACGAGTGGACCGGTTCCGCGCCGGCCAGGTCGGTCGAGCCGGGCAGCAGCGCCGGAGCCGGGAAGTCCGTCTCGGCCGCGGCGGTCACGAGGAACCGCCCCTCCCGCCGCCACCAGCCCGGGAAGGACCGGCCCTCGGCCGACCGCACCACGAGACGCGACCAGCCGCCCTCGGCAGCCTCGAGCAGGGTCACCTCGACGCTCCGGGTGTCCCGTCGCAGGCCGGTGCGGAGCACCTTCAGGGCGCTCTCCTTCGCCGACCACAGCAGGTTCGCTGCCGCGTGCTGGTCGTCGCCCTGCGTGGCGACGTACTCCTGCTCCGCGGCGGTGAGGAAGTCGGCGACGAAGCCGGCGGAGCGGGGCTCCACGACCTCCAGGTCGCACCCGACCTGCGCCGCGTCGGCGCCGACCAGGCAGACCGCGAAGCCGGCGCGGTCGGAGAGGGACACCTCCACGCCCGCGGACGCACCGTCGACCAGCACGAACGGCGCACCCGTCGGGTGGTTCCAGACCTCGATGCGCGCCAGCGCCCGCACGTCGGCCGACATTCCCGCAGCGGCGGCCACGGCGTGCTTGCCGACCCAGCGACGCAGGAGGTACTCGGTGCGGCGCTTGGTGAACCGGAGCTCGGCCAGCCGACCCGCCTCGCGGGCGGTCAGCCACCCGAGGCCGGCGGGAAGCTCGTGCTCCCCGCGCGCCAGCCACCCGTGCCGGGCAGTCCCTGGCGCAACGCCACGGAGCGCTTCGCCCATCTCACCTCCCGGCACCCCCACCGGGACTTCCGGCGAGCAGTGCCTCCGGTCGCTAGTCTCCCCCGAATGAGCCCGAGGAGCGCGCAGGATCTGCTGGACCACGTCCTCGACGACGGCTCCTGGCAGCGCTGGGACACCCCGCCGGACCGCTCCGGAGCCAGCAAGGAGTACGCCGCGGAGCTCGCGCGGGCTCAGGAGAAGTCAGGCGTCGACGAGGCGATCGTCACCGGTGAGGGCACCCTGCGCGGGCGCCGCGTCGCCGTGGTGGCCGGGGAGTTCGGCTTCCTGGCGGGATCGATCGGCCTGGCGGCCGCGGATCGGCTGGTCACGGCGGTCGAGCGCGCGACCGCGGAGCGCATCCCGCTGCTGGCCACCCCGTGCAGCGGTGGCACCCGGATGCAGGAGGGCACGCCCGCGTTCGTGCAGATGGTCCGGATCGCGGCGGCGATCGCGGCGCACAAGTCGGCGGGTCTTCCCTACCTGGTCTACCTGCGCCACCCGACCACCGGCGGGGTGATGGCCTCCTGGGGGTCGCTCGGGCACATCACCGTCGCCGAGCCGGGCGCCCTGATCGGGTTCCTCGGCCCCCGCGTCTACGAGTCGCTCTACGGCGAGCCCTTCCCGGAGGGCGTGCAGACCGCCGAGAACCTCTTCGACAAGGGCATCATCGACGCGGTCGTTCCTCCGGAGGAGATCGGCGGGGTCCTCGACCGGGCGGTGCACATCCTCAGCCCCACCACGGTGGAACCGGTGCCGGAACCGGTGCTGGGACCGGTGCCGTCCGTGGACGCCTGGGACGCGATCACCCGGTCGCGCCGGCCCGAGCGGCCCGGCGTACGGCGCCTGCTGAGGTACGCCGCCAGTGACGTGATCCCGCTCAACGGGACCGGCCAGGGCGAGAAGCACCCCGGACTGCTCGGTGCGATGGTCCGGTTCGGCGAGTCCAGCTGCATCTTCCTCGGCCAGGACCGGCGCGGGCAGACCAGCTCGAACCCGCTCGACCCGGGAGCGCTCCGCGAGGCGCGGCGAGGCATGCGCCTGGCCGTGGAGCTCGGTCTGCCGCTGGTCACCGTGATCGACACCCCGGGTGCGGCGCTGTCGCCCGCGGCCGAGGAGGGCGGACTCGCCGGGGAGATCGCCCGCTGCCTCGCCGACCTCGTCACGCTGCGGGCACCCACGTTGTGCCTGATGCTCGGGGAGGGCAACGGCGGCGGCGCGCTGGCGCTGCTCCCCGCCGACCGGGTGATCGCGGCGCAGCACGCCTGGCTCTCGCCGCTGCCGCCCGAGGGCGCAAGCGCGATCGTCTACCGGGACACCTTCCACGCACCGGAGATGGCGCGCGCGCAGCACGTGCTTGCCACCCAGCTTCACGAGCGTGGGCTCGTGGACCGTGTCGTGCCCGAGCATCCCGACGCCGCGGACGAGCCCGAGGAGTTCTGCCTGCGCGTGGGGGCGGTCCTGCGCCACGAGCTCGCCGCCCTGCAGGGGCGCGACCCGGCCGAGCTGCGGCGTACGCGGGCTGATCGCTTCGCCGCGGTTTCCCACGGGACCGTGTGAAACATGCACTTCCCGCGCGTTGCAACGCACGGGAAGTGAGGGGTTCCCACGGGACCGTGGTAAACCACACCCGCTCGACAATAGAACGTGTTTCAGTTTCGATGACCCCATGGACCTCTCCGTCGTGCTGTTCACCAGCGACCGGGGCATCACGCCGGCCGAGGCGGCGCGGGCCGCGGAGGACGCGGGGTTCCACGGGTTCTACGTGCCCGAGCACACCCACATCCCCACTAGTCGCGACTCGGCGCACCCGGGGACCGGCGGGGAGATCCCCGACGACCGCTACCTGCGCACGCTCGACCCATGGGTGTCCCTGGCCACCGCCGCGGCCGTGACCTCCCGGATCAGGCTCGGCACCGCCGTGGCGCTGCCGATGGCGCACGACCCGATCAGCCTCGCCAAGACGCTCGCCACCCTCGACCACCTCTCCGGGGGCCGGGTGACGCTGGGGGTGGGGTTCGGCTGGAACGTCGAGGAGCTCGAGGACCACGGCGTGCCCGGCAACCGGCGGCGCACCGTGCTGCGCGAGCACCTCGAGCTGATGCAGCAGCTGTGGACGCAGGAGGTCGCGTCGTACGACGGCCGGCACGCCCGGCTCGAGCCCAGCTGGGCCTGGCCGAAGCCGGTCCAGGACAAGATCCCCGTGCTCCTCGGCGCCGGCGGCACCCCGCGCACCTTCGACTGGATCGCCGCCCACGCCGACGGCTGGATCACCACGCCGATCGAGACCGACGTCGAGGAGCGGGTCGCCGCGCTGCACGAGACCTGGTCCGGGGCCGGCCGCGAGGGCAGGCCACGGGTCGTCGTGCTGGTCGCCTCGCGGCTGCAGCCCGGCCAGCTCGATCGGTGGCGGGCCGCGGGCGTGGACGAGGTGCTCTTCGGCCTGCCCGATCGAGGCGCCGACGACGTCCGCGCCTTCATCACCCGGCTGGGCGACTCGATGACAGAGGCACTGACCACCACGGAGACCGCATGAGCACCTACGTCGTCAGCGGTTCCGCCTCCGGCATCGGCGCCGCCATCACGCAGAGGCTCCGCGACGACGGCCACACGGTGGTCGGCATCGACCTGCGCGACGCCGAGGTGGTCGCCGACCTGGCCACCCCCGAGGGACGTGAGGCTGCGCTGGCGGCGGTGCGAGCCGCGACCGACCGGGTCGACGGGGTCGTGCCCTGCGCGGGAGTCGCGGGTCTCACCGGGGTCGACCCCGCCCTCGTGGTCTCGCTCAACTTCTTCGGCGCGACGGCCCTGGCCGCCGGGCTGCGCCCCTCGATGGGCGAGGGGTCGTCGGTAGTGCTGATCAGCTCCAACTCGGTGACCGCCCAGCCGGGCTGGAACAGCGCCGTGACCGCCGCCTGCCTCGACGGCGACGAGGAGAAGGCGCGCCGCCTCGCGGGCGAGGACGAAGCCGTGAACGTCTACCCCGCCACCAAGGCGGCGCTCGCCTACTGGGCCCGCTGCGAGGGCGTCAAGCCGGCCTGGGCCGGCGCGGGCATCCGGGTCAACGCGGTCGCCCCCGGGCTGATCGCGACGCCGATGACCGAGCAGCTGCGGCGCGACCCGCGGCTGGGCGTGTTCGCCGACGCCTACCCCACCGCGCTGAAGCGCCCCGGGCGCCCCGAGGAGGTCGCGGCGCTGGTGGCCTTCCTGCTCTCGGAGGAGGCCAGCCTGATGGTCGGCTCCGTCGTGTACGCCGACGGCGGCACCGACGCGCTGCTGCACCCCCTGGCGCCCAAGGGGACGGACGTGCCGCGGATCGCGCTCTCCGCGATGAACGCCGTGACCAGCGCCGTGACGAGGATCAGGGCGATGCTCAACCGGTGAGGGTCAGCTGACGTCGCGGCGCGTGGTGAGCAGGACCCCGGCCCCCGCGAGCACCGCGGCGTACAGCCCGAGCGTGATCGAAGCACCCCACCAGCTCAGGCGTACGTCGTCGGGCGAGCCCTGCACGGCGTTGATGACGGCGTTCGTCGCCTCGCTCGGGAAGTACGGCGCCAGGTGCTCGCGACCGAAGTCCCACGCCTTGACCGCGAGACCGAGCAGCGGCTCGACGATCCACGCGACGCCCACCCCGATGAGGATGGCCGCCACCTGGTTGGGGATGAGGATCCCGATGCCGAGGCCGATGAGCGCCCACAGACCGAGGACGAGCAGGCTGAGCAGCAGGGTCCGCACGACCTCTCCGGAGGGGAACGCCTCGGCCCCGCGGGCGTTCAGGGTCAGCGCGCCCACGCTGACCGAGCCGGCCAGGCTCACCAGGCCGTAGCCGGTGCCGATCACCAGCAGCGCCACCACCTTGGCGAGCATGGCGGTCGCCCGCCGCGGCGTGGTCAGGAAGGTCGAGGTGATCGTGTGGTGGCGGTACTCCGCGCCCACCTGGATGACCCCGATGGTGAGCATCAGCAGGTAGCCCACGCTCAGCCCGCCGGTGTAGACGCTGTTCGCGACCTGCAGGGCGTCCCCGCCGGGGATGCCGGACGGTCCACCGGTCCCGGCCTCCTCGGAGGTCAGCAGGATCCCGAACAGCACGGCGAACGCGGCGCCGGCGAGGAACATGCCGATCGCCATCCCCCACCACAGGCGGGTGGTGAAGAACTTCAGCAGCTCGGCACGGATCGCACGGGGGAAGGAGCTGGTCATCGGGCCACCTCGTTGCGGTTGGTGCCCTCGGTGAGGGACAGGAACAGGTCCTCGAGGTCGGCGCGCTGCTGTCGCAGCTCCCACACCGCGACCCCGGCCGCGAGGGCGGTGTCGCCGACCAGGCGCAGGTCGGTGGTCTCCACGACGAGCTGGCCGTCGGGGCCGGGCGCGGAGGCCAGCCCGGCGGCGTCCAGGGCGCGGGCGAGCGTGCCCGCGTCGGAGGCGCGGACGAGCGTCGAGGCTCCGGCGCCGAGCTCGGCCATCGAGCCCTCGCGGACCAGCCGTCCGTTGGCGATGATCACCACGTCGTCGACGGTCTGGGCGACCTCCTGCAGCAGGTGGCTGGAGACCAGGATGGTCTTGCCCTGCTCGTGGCTGAGCCGGGAGAGGAACCCGCGCAGCCACCGGATGCCCTCGGGGTCCAGCCCGTTGGCCGGCTCGTCGAGGAGCAGGACCTTGGGGTCGCCCAGCAGGGCGGCGGCCAGCGCCAGCCGCTGGCGCATGCCCATCGAGTAGGCGCCCGCGCGACGCCGCGCGAAGGCCGGGATGCCGGTCAGCTCGAGCAGCTCGTCCACGCGACGCAGGGGTACGCCGCTCGCCGCGGCCATCACCCGTAGGTGGTCCCTACCGGACCGGCCGGGGTGGAAGTTGGTCGCCTCGAGGGCCGCGCCCACCGTGGCGATCGGGTCCGCGAGGTCGGGGTAGGCCCGCCCGTCGATCAGGACCCGGCCCGAGGTCGGCCGCACCAGGCCCAGCCCCATCCGCAGGGTGGTGGTCTTGCCGGCACCGTTGGGACCGAGGAAGCCGGTGATCCGTCCCGGCTCGACCACGAAGCTCAGGTCGTCGACGGCGGTGAAGCCGCCGAACCGCTTGGTGAGGTGCTCGACCTCGATGCGTGCTCCCGGGATCGCCACGCTGCTCCTTCGTCCTGGGGTTGGGGGACCCATGATGACAGCCGCCGCGAGGCGATCGTCCTCCGGTGCTGGCGCTGCACTTTGCCCGATTCGCCGGAAGTCTGGGTGTTCCCGGTGCTACTTTGCGCCATGCTCCGGGCCCTGCGGTGGTGTGCCGCCTCCACGCTGCTGCTCACCGCGGTCACCGCAACCGGGCCCGCCCAGGGCGCAGCGGGACAGGGGTCGGCCGGGGCCCGCGCCGACCGCCCGCACGCGACCGTGCACAGCTCCGACGGGGTGCACGGGGCCCTGCTCCCGGCCGCGCCCCGGTTCGCCCGCGCGGCAGGGGGACGCACCGAGGAGACCGGCTGGCAGGTCGCGCCGGGCCTGGAGTACACCCAGTGGACCCAGGTCGAGGCGCAGGGGCCGGTCCGGATCTTCCTGCTCACGGCGCGGCTCGACGAGCCCGGCCTGGTCCTCGACCACGTGGGCGGGACGACCGCCGTCGCCAGGGCGCCGCTGAGCCGGATGCTGCGCGTCGACAAGGCCGTGGCCGGCGTCAACGGCGACTTCTTCGACATCCACGACACCGGGGCGCCGCTGGGCGTCGGCGTGAACCGTCGCCGCGGGGTGCTGCACGCGCCGCGGGCGGGGTGGAACACCAGCTTCGTCATCGACTCGCGCGGCAGGGCGCGGGTGCTGCAGGACCGCCTGGCCGCCCGCCTCGTGCGTCCGCGCAAGCCGGCCCTCGGGATCCACAACCTCAACTCACCGGTCGTGCGCCACAACGGCATCGGCCTCTACACCGCGGGCTGGGGACGTACGTCGGGCAAGCGCGTGGTCGAGCGGGCCGGACGGGTCCGCCAGGTCGTCGTGCGCAACGGGGTCGTGCGGTCCAACCGGACCCGCCTCTCGGCGCGCACCGCCATCCGGGGCGACCTCCTCGTCGGCCGCGGCGACGGCGCCGCCCGGCTCGCCACCCTCAGGGTGGGGCAGCGCGTGCGGATCGAGAAGCGGCTCAGCGTTCCTGCCCGGGTCGCCGTCGGCGGCAGCGTGCAGCTGCTGCGGGGCGGCGCGCGTACGACGCACCAGAACACCGAGCTGCACCCCCGCACGGCGATCGGCATCGACCAGGACCAGCGCCTGCTGCACCTGCTCGTCGCGGACGGCCGCACCCAGGCCAGCCGGGGCCTCACCCTGGTCCAGCTCGCACGGCTGATGCGCTCCCTCGGCGACGAGGACGCGCTCAACCTCGACGGCGGCGGCTCCTCCACGATGGTCGCGGGCAACAGCGCCGGCGTGGTCGGCGTACGCAACCGGCCCTCGGACGGGCGGCAGCGCTACGTCCCCAACGGGCTCGGCTTCCGCTACACCGCGCCGCGGAGCTGAGGCCCCGCTAGAACAGCAGCGCCGCCGCCGGGTCCTCCATGATCGCGGCGACGTCGGCCAGGAAGCGCGAGCCCTTCTCGCCGTCGACGTGGCGGTGGTCGAAGCTCAGCGCGAGCTGGGTGACCTGGCGGACCACGATCTCGTCGTCGACCACCCACGGCTGCTTGCGCACCGCCCCGAAGCACAGGATCGCGGACTCGCCCGGGTTGATGATCGGCGTGCCGGCATCGACCCCGAAGACCCCCACGTTGGTGATCGTGAACGTCCCGCCCGCCATCTCCGCGGGCTGGGTCCGGCCCTCCCGCGCCGTGGCGGCGAGCTGGTTGAGCGCCTCGGCGAGCTCGACCAGGGCCAGCTGGTCGGCGTCCTTCACGTTCGGCACGACCAGCCCCCGCGGCGTCGCGGCGGCGATGCCGAGGTTGACGTAGTTCTTGTAGACGATCTCCTGGGCCGCCTCGTCCCAGTAGGAGTTGATCTCCGGCGTGCGGCGCATGGCGAGCATCGCCGCGCGCGCCAGCAGCAGCAGCGGCGAGACCTTGACGTCGCGGAACTCGCGACGCTGCCGCAGCCGCTCGACGAACTCCATCGAGCGGGTGACGTCGACGGTGACCCACTCGGTGACGTGCGGGGCGGTGAAGGCCGAGTCGACCATCGCCTGGCCCATCATCTTGCGCACGCCCTTGATCGGCTCGCGGTGCTCGCGCTCGCCGGCCGGCCGTCGGGCGGCCACGTCGTGCGACGTGGTCGCCGGGGCCGCGGTCTCGTACGACGTCCGGCTCGACGCCGAGGCCGACTGCACGTCGTCGCGGGTGATCGAGCCCTGCGGGCCGGTGCCGGTGATCGTGGTCAGGTCGACCCCGAGGTCCTTGGCCAGCTTGCGGACCGGCGGCTTGGCCAGCGCGCGGGGCGTGCTGGGGGTCGCCACGGCGTCCTCGGTGACCGTGGCGGCAGGCACGGCCGGCTCGTCGGACTCCACCACGGGCTGCGACTGGGCACCGCCCGGCGCGAACGCGCCCTGCAGCTGCATCTGGGTGGCCGCGCCGGCCTCGGAGGACGGGGACGACGCGCCCTTGCGCGCACGGCGCACCGGACCGCGGTCGGCCTTGTTGCGGCCGACCAGGCTCTCCCCCTCGCCGCCACCGCTCGCGGCGGGGTTGGAGAGGTCGATCTCGCCGATGTCCTGGGCCGCGGGAGCCGGGGAGGTGGTTTCGACAGGCTCGGCCGCCGGGGCCGCGTCGGCCGCTCCGATCGAGATGATCGGCGTCCCGACGGGCACGGTCTCGCCCTCGGGCACCAGCAGGGCGGTCACGGTGCCGGCGTACGGCGAGGGCAGCTCGACCAGCGACTTGGCGGTCTCGATCTCCACGACGATGTCGTTGATCTCGACGACGTCGCCCTCCTTGACCCGCCAGGAGACGATCTCGGCCTCGGTGAGGCCCTCGCCGACGTCGGGGAGCAGGTAGTCGGCCACGTCAGAACTCCATCGTTCGGTCGACGGCATCGAGCAGCCGGTCGAGGTCGGGCAGGAAGTCCTCCTCGATCCGGGAGGCGGGGTAGGGGGTGTCGAAGCCCCCGACCCGGAGCACCGGGGCCTCCAGCGAGTAGAAGCACGACTCCTGGATGCGGGCGGCCACCTCGGCGCCCATGCCGAGGTTGACGTGGGCCTCGTGGGTCACCACGGCCCGGCCGGTGCGGCGTACGGACTCCACCACCGGGCCCATGTCGAGCGGGCTCAGCGTGCGCAGGTCGATGACCTCCAGGGAGACCCCGTCGGTCGCGGCCGCCTCGGCCGCCGCCATCGCTGTCTTCACCGTCGGACCGTAGGCCAGCACGGTCGCGTCGGTGCCGCGTCGCACCACCCGGCTCGAGAACAGCGGCTCGGGGGTCGCTGAGTCGTCGAGCTCGGCCTTGTCGGCGTGGTACTGCCGCTTGGGCTCGAGGAAGATCACCGGGTCGTCGCTGGCGATGGCCTGCTGGATCATCCAGTAGCCGTCGACGGGGTTGGAGCAGGCGACCACCTTCAGCCCCGGGGTGTGCGCGAACTGCGCCTCCGGGCTCTCCGAGTGGTGCTCGACCGCGCCGATGCCGCCGCCGAAGGGGATCCGGATCACCATCGGCATCTTCGAGCGGCCCTTGGACCGGTAGTGCATCTTCGCGACCTGGCACACGATCTGGTCGTAGGCGGGGTAGACGAAGCCGTCGAACTGGATCTCCACGACCGGGCGGTAGCCGCGCAGCGCCATCCCGACCGCGGTGCCGACGATGCCGGACTCCGCCAGCGGGGAGTCGATGACGCGGTCCTCGCCGAAGTCCTTCTGCAGGCCGTCGGTGATCCGGAAGACGCCGCCGAGCTTGCCGACGTCCTCGCCCATGATGAGGACCTTCGGGTCGTCCTCCATCGCCTTGCGCAGGCCCATGTTCAGGCCCTTGGCGAGAGTGATCTTCTGAGTTCCGGTGGTCGAGCTTGTCGAGACCATCAGTGCGCCCCCTCGAACGTGGCGAGATAGGCCGCGTAGCCCTCGCGCTGCTGGCGGATCTCCTCGGTCTCCTCGGCGTAGACGTGGTCGAACATGTCCAGCGGCTTCGGGTCGGGCAGGGCCTTGCACCCCTCGCGGAGGTGGTGGCCGAGGTCGTCGGCCTCCTGCTTGATGCCGGAGATGAAGTCGTCGTCGACGAGGCCGTTGCGGCGCAGGTAGACCTCGAGCCGCGCGATCGGGTCCTTGAGCTTCCAGTGCTCCACGTCGTCGGAGAGCCGGTAGCGCGTGGGGTCGTCGGTGGTGGTGTGCGCCCCCATCCGGTAGGTGTAGGCCTCCACCAGCGTGGGGCCGCTGCCCTCTCGGGCCCGCTGCAGGGCGGCCTGGGTGACGGCGTACGTCGCCAGCACGTCGTTGCCGTCCACGCGTACGCCGGGGAACCCGAAGCCGAGCGCCCGCTGGTAGAGCGGGATCCGCGACTGGCGCTCGATCGGCTCGGAGATGGCCCACTGGTTGTTCTGGCAGAAGAAGACGACCGGGGCGTTGTAGGAGGCGGCGAAGATGAACGCCTCGTTGACGTCGCCCTGGCTGCTGGCACCGTCGCCGAAGTGGGCGATCACGGCCGCGTCCCGGTCGGGGTCGCCGGTGCCGACGGCGCCGTCGCGCTGGATGCCCATCGCGTAGCCGGTGGCGTGCAGCGCCTGGGCGCCGATGACGATCGTGTAGAGGCCGAAGTTGTTGTCGTTGGGGTTCCAGGCGCCGTGGTCCACCCCGCGGAACAGGCCGAGCAGGTTGAGCGGGTCGACGCCGCGGCACCACGCGACGCCGTGCTCGCGGTAGGTGGGGAACACGTAGTCCTGCGGACGCAGCGCCCGCCCGGCGCCGATCTGCGCGGCCTCCTGGCCGAGCAGCTGGGCCCAGATGCCGAGCTCGCCGTGCCGCTGCAGGGCGGTGGCCTCGGTGTCGATGCGCCGGGTCAGCACCATGTCGCGGTAGAAGTCGCGCAGCTGCTCGGCGCTGAAGTCCATGTCGAACTCGGCGTGGTGGACGCGCTCACCCTCGGGAGTGAGCAGCTGGACCAGCTCGGGGCCGCCGTCGGCCTGTGAGGGTCCGAAGACCTCGACGAGGTCGGGTCCGAAATCGGGCATCAGCACTCCCTGTGTCCGGGCGGGCACGGGGTCTCCGCGCCGCGTGGCATGCAGTGGGCCGGCGGCCGCATGGGTGGCGCGACCGGGCCGACCCGGATCGTGGACCGCGTGTGACGCGCACCACAGGTCCAGCCACAAGGTAGCGGACCGGGGGTCCTGCGCCCAATTACCTCCCCTTGGCGGGTTCTGCGCCACCGCGCGACAGACGTCCGGAGACGGCAGGACCCGGGCCCGTTCCCGGGCCCGGGTCCTCCTCGTGCGTCTCTGGCGGGTGCTGCTCGGCCTCAGAGCGCCGCGCGGTCCACGCGGGCGTGGTAGCGCCGTCCGACCTTGCCGCCGGCCATCGCCGCGAGCAGCGTGCCGAACAGGACCACGAGGCCCATCACGATGCCGGCCACGGTGACGTCCTGGGTCGGCACCGGGATGTTCGGCACGTCCAGGCGCTCGAAGAGGTTGTACTGGTCGCCGGCGATCCAGCCGAGCACGGCGGCCAGCACCGTCACGAGCAGGCCGATGAACCAGACGGCGAGGCCCTGGCGGCCGCCGTCGAAGCGGGACATCCGCCCCGCGACGTAGCCGCCGGCGTAGTAGGCGACGAGCAGCACGGCGACCAGCACGATGGCGGTGACCAACGTGACCGTGCCGGCGGCGCGCTCGGCCTGCGTCTGGGTGACCTCCCCGGAGTAGCCGAGGGCGGTGGCGATCACCGCGAGGATCCCGGTGAGCAGCACGGTCATGCCGATGGCGACCAGCCAGCCGAAGAAGGACGCGCCGGTGTTGACGCCGCCGAACCGGTCGCGCGCGGCGGCCTCGTCGTAGACCCGGTGGTGGCCGGCGGGCTCGCCGCGGACGACGTCCGTGCGGCCGTGAGCGGTGTCGGTGTGCGTGGTGCCGGCGTTCGTGGTGCCGGTGTGTGCGGTGTCCGTGTGTGCGGTGTCCGTGCCGGTGGCGCCGGAACCGGATCTCTTCAGTCGCATGATTCCTCCCAGGATCAGTTGGTAGGAGTCCTACCCATCCATCACAGGACTCACTCCTGTCCCAGCCGGTCACCACGACCCTGATTGACTCGGCCGCATGAGCGACGCAGGCAACGAGGCAGGCAACCCGCGGATCATCTCCGAGTCGATCGACGTCGAGGCCCCGCCCGAGGTGGTCTTCGCGATCCTCGCCGACCCCCGTCAGCACGCTCGCATCGACGGCTCCGGGTCGGTGCAGGAGCTCGTCAAGGGACCCGAGCGACTGACCAAGGGCGCCAGCTTCGGCATGGACATGAAGCTGTTCGGCCTGCCGTACAAGATCCGCAACACGGTGGTCGAGTTCGAGGAGGGACGCCGGATCGCGTGGCGCCACTTCGGCGGCCACCGCTGGCGCTACGTCCTCGAGCCGACCGAGGGCGGCACCCGGGTGACCGAGTCCTTCGACTACAGCCGCTACGGCCTGCCCCAGCGGCTGGTCATCGAGCTGGCGGGGTTCCCCAGGCGCAACCGCGAGGGCATCGCCGCCACCCTGGTCAAGCTCAAGCAGGCCGCGGAGTCCGACGTGCGGGAGGCCACCTCGTGAGCATTCGCGAGGGCAGCGCCGTGTCGTGGAGCTGGGGCAGCTCCACCGCGACCGGCACCGTGCGGGAGATCCACCGCGACAAGGTCACCCGGCAGAGCAAGGGCAGCGAGATCACCCGCAACGGCAGCGACGACGACCCCGCCTACGTCATCGAGCAGGAGGACGGCACGACCGTGCTCAAGCTGCGCAGCGAGGTCGAGAAGGCCTAGCGGCTCTGCCCGTCGGGGGGCCGTCCGGACGCCCGGACCTCGCACGGCGCCTGCCCGGCGGACGACCACGGGCCGCGCAGCTCGAGGACCGCGAGCCCGGAGGTGGGCATCGCCACCCACTCGCCGGCGAGCACCTCGACCAGGTCCTCCAGCCCGGGGTTGTGGCCGACGACGACGACCGTGGCCGCGTCCTCGGGCAGGTCGCGCACGACCTCGAGGAGCTGGCTGTCGGAGGCGGCGTACACCCGGTCCTCGACGCGGACGGGCGGCTGGTCGCCGAGCTCGTCGGCCACGAGCTGCCAGGTCTGTCGCGCGCGCTCGGCCGCCGAGACCACCGCGAGGTCGACGGGGCCGACCCCCGACGCGAGCCACCGACCTGCCTCGGGCGCCTGGCGGAGGCCACGCTTCGCCAGCGGTCGGTCGACGTCCGGCTCCGGGCCGGACCAGTCGGACTTCCCGTGCCGGAGCAGCACGAGCGTGTGGATGACGGTTTCCGGGCTCACCAGCCCAGTGTGCCCCTCAGAGCCGCTCGCGCCCGTGCGGCTCCAGCCAGCCCGAGGCGTCCGGCCCCTTCGGCACGATGCCCGAGGGGTTCACGTCGCTCTGCACGACGTAGTAGTGCTGCTTGATCTGGTCGAAGTCGATGGTCTCCCCGAACCCGGGCGTCTGGAACAGGTCGCGCGCGTAGCCCCAGAGGTTCGGCATCTCGCTGAGCTTGTTGCGGTTGCACTTGAAGTGGCCGTGGTAGACGGCGTCGAAGCGGGCCAGCGTCGTGAACAGGCGTACGTCGGCCTCGGTGATCGACTCCCCCATCAGGTAGCGCCGGTCGGCCAGGCGCTCCTCGAGCCAGTCCATCGTGGTCCAGAGCCGGTCGAAGGCCTCGTCGTAGGCCTCCTGGGACCCGGCGAACCCGCACCGGTAGACGCCGTTGTTGACCTCGGTGAAGACGCGCTCCATCACCGACTCCATCTCCTCGCGGCACTCGTCGGGCCACAGGTCCGGGGCGTCGGGACGGTGGAGGTCGCGCCACTCGAAGAACAGGTCGTGGGTGATCTGCGGGAAGTCGTTGGTGACGACCTGGCCGGTCGGCACGTCCACCATCGCCGGCACGGTGATGCCGCGGGAGTAGTCGGGGTCGCGCTTGAAGTAGGCCTCCTGGAGCCGCTGGATGCCGAGCACCGGGTCGACCCCTCGCGGGTCGAGGTCGAAGGTCCAGCTGTCCTTGTCGTGCACCGGTCCGCAGAGCCCGAGCGAGATGACGTCCTCGAGACCGAGCAGACGGCGCACGATGATCGAGCGGTTGGCCCACGGACAGGCCTTCGCGGCGACGAGCCGGTAGCGGTCACGCTCGACCGGCCACTCCTCGCTCGACCGGGTGATCCGGTCGGGCAGGTAGTTCATGTCGCGGTCGAAGCTCTTGCCCTTCTCCACGTAGGTCGAGTTGCGTTCCACCATGGGGAGAGGGTGCCCGGGTACGACCGGTTTCAATCATTCAGGCTCGCGCCCCGGGCGCCCCCCTCCGGACCCTCACCCCTGGGCGCCGAAGGCCTCCGTCACCGCGAGGAGGACGTCGTTGGCGGCGGGCTCGCCGATGCTCACGCGGACCCCCTCGCCGGCGAACGGGCGCACGGTGATCCCGGCCTCCTCCGCCGCCGCCACGAAGTCAGGCGTGCGCGCGCCCATCGGGAGCCAGACGAAGTTCCCCTGGGCGTCGGGGACCTTCCACCCCTGCTCCGCCAGCCCGGCGGTCACCCGGTCGCGCTCGGCGACGATCTGCTCCACCCGCTCGAGCAGCGCGTCCTCGGCCTCCAGGCTCGCGACGGCTGCCGCCTGGGCCACGCTGGAGACGCCGAACGGCAGGGCGCAGGCGCGCACCGCCGCGGCCACGTCCTCGTGGGCGACGAGGTAGCCGACCCGGAAGCCGGCGAGCCCGTAGGCCTTGGCGAAGGTGCGCATCACCGCGACGTTGGCGTGCTCGGCCTGCAGCGCCAGCCCGTCGACCGGGTCCGAGGACCGCACGAACTCGCGGTAGGCCTCGTCGACCACCACGAGCACGTCCTCGGGCACGCGGGCCAGGAGCTCGCGCAGGTCGGACTGGGTCACCGAGGGGCCGGTCGGGTTGTTCGGCGTACAGACGACGAGGACCTTGGTGCGCTCGGTCACCGCCGCGGCCATCGCGTCGAGGTCGTGCCGCCCGTCCGCGGTCACGGGGACCTGCACCGACTCCGCGCCGCAGGCCGAGACGGCGATGGGGTAGGCCTCGAAGGAGCGCCAGGCGTAGACGACCTCGTCGCCGGGCTCGCAGAACGCCTGCAGCAGGTGGTAGAGCACCGCCACCGAGCCGGTGCCCGCGGCCAGCCGCTCGCGAGGCACTCCGAGCCGCTCCGCGAGGGCGTCGTACAGCGCGGTGTTGCCCATGTCGGGGTAGCGGTTCATCCGCGCGACCGCGGCCTCCGCCGCCTCCACGACACCGGGGAGCGGGGGGTACGGGTTCTCGTTGGACGACAGCTTGTACACGGGCTGGCCCGGGCGTGGCACCGGCGGCTTGCCGGCGACGTACGCCGGGATCGCCGCGACGCTCGCCCGCGGGCGCGGAGGCTTCTGGGAGGTCACCGGCTCACCCTAGGTGGTGAGCGCAGGCTCAGGTGAGCGTGACCCGGCCTCCGGGGACGTCGTGCAGGTCCCGGCCGAGGCGTACGTCGAGCGGGTTGGTCAGGCACCGGATCGCCCCGCCCCCGAGGAGGAACTCGCCGACCTCGACCAGCACGACCTCGAAGCCCCACTCCTCGAGCCGGTCGCGGACCCGGTCGGGGCAGGCGGGCATCACGATGGTGCGGCCGAGCACGATCGAGTTGGCGCAGAAGGTGAGCGCCTCCTCCTCGGTGAGCACCAGCGGCTCGGGCACGAGGTCGAGCAGCGCCGCGGCGGAGGCCTCGTCGAAGGCGGCCGGGCAGACCATCGCACGCTCCTCGTCGAGGGGGCAGAAGCCGAGGTCCATGTGGTACATCCCCGGGTGGGTGATCCGGAAGCCACGCACGCTGATGCCGAGCTCGGTGGCCAGGTGCTTGAGCGCCAGCTCCTCGCTGCGCGGACCGTGCCCGACGAGCAGCTCACCGCGCCACGCGAACGCGTCGCCCGCCTCGAAGTGGGCACCGACGCCGTCGCGGCCGATCGTCTGGCGGGTGAACCCCTGGGCGGCGAACCACTCCTCCGCCGCGGGCGTCTCCATCCGGCGCTGCGGGTAGCGCATGTGCGAGAGGACGACGTGCCGCTCGCCGTCCTCGCGCTCGAGGGCGAGGCCGAGGTTCATCGCGTAGACCATGTCCGGCGCGTCGGGCAGCTGCGGCAGCACGTGCACGCGGCCGCCCGCCTCCTCGATCGCGTGGATGAGGGCGAGCCACTCGGCGCGGGCGCGGAGGTGGTCGGGCTGGTGGTGGACGTCCATGAAGGGGTTGATGGCGTAGTCCACCCGGAAGTGGTTGGGCTCGACCACCAGGTAGTCGCGACCCCATGGCAGCTCGGTGACGTCCATGCGCCCTCCTCGGATTCTCCATCGGCGTGATTGCCGGATTGTCGGACAATCCCAGTGTGCGGCACCCGAGGTCCCGAACGCAAAGAAATTGTCGGACAATCGTGTGTGTCATGACCGACACTCCCTCCCCGGGCGCGGCCGGGACGCCGTTCGCCACCCTCAGCCTCGAGCCCGCCACGACCGTGGACCGGGTCGTCGAGGAGCTGCGCCGTTCCCTGTTCGAGGGCGAGGTCGAGCCCGGCACGCCGCTGCGTGAGAAGGCCCTCGCCGACGCGCTGAGGGTCTCCCGCTCGACCGTGCGTGAGGCCTTGGGCGTCCTGGTCTCCGAAGGGCTGGCCGTCCGCGTCCCCAACAAGGGCACCCAGGTGCGTCGGCTGGACCCCGAGCAGGTGCGCGACGTGTGCCGAGCCCGGGCGGTGATCGAGACCGCCGGCGTACGCCGCTGGGCACAGGCCGAGGAGCCCCGGCGCGAGGAGGTGCGCCGGGCGCTGCGGGAGTTCGGCGAGCTCACCCACACCGACTACACGCGACCGGAGTTCACCGCGGCCCACCTCGCGATCCACCATGCCCTCGCCGCGCTCAGCGGGTCCGACCGCCTGGTCGCCGTCGCGGACTCGCTCTACGACGAGGTCCGGCTCGCCCTCGCCCACGTCGACCGGGCGCGGGGCAACGCCGTGGAGCAGGTGCACTCCCACGCCGACCTGCTCGCGCTGCTGGAGAAGGGCGACCTCGACGCGGCGGCCGAGGAGCTCGCCGAGCACCTGGAGGGTGCGGAGTCCTCGATGCTGGAGGCGGTCGGGCTGCTCGGGGCGGACGAGACCACCCCACTACGCTGAGCCCGTGCGTCTCCTGAGCTGGCTGGTCGTCAACACCCTGGCGGTGGGTGCCGCCGTGTGGCTCTTCGACGGCATCACCCTGACCGGTGACACCGACGGCGAGCGAGTGGTGACGCTCATCGCGATCGGCGCGATCTTCGGCGCGGTCACCACCTTCATCCGTCCGATCGTCAACTTCGTCTCGATCATCCTGATCATCCTGACCCTCGGCCTGATGCTGCTGGTGACCAACGCCCTGATGCTCCTGCTGACCAGCTGGATCGCCGGGCAGGCCGACCTCGGCTTCCACGTCGACGGCTTCTGGACCGCGCTCGGCGGCTCGATCGTGATCTCGATCTGCTCGCTGGTCCTCGACTTCGTCCTCAGCGACAGGCGCTGAGGCGGTGAGCCTCCCCAGCCCGAGCGGCACGCCGTACCGCGTGGCCTTCGTCTGCCTGGGCAACATCTGTCGCTCCCCCACGGCCGAGGTGGTGCTGCGCGACCTGCTGGAGCGAGCCGGGCTGGCGGACGGGGTCGAGGTCGCCAGCTGCGGCACCGGCGACTGGCACCTCGGCGAGCCGATGGACGCGCGGGCCGCCGCCCAGCTCGTCGAGGCCGGGTACGACCCCTCGGCGCACCGCGCCCAGCAGTTCCACGAGGGCTGGCTCGAGCACGACCTCGTCCTCGCCATGGACGCGAAGAACCTCCACGACGTCACCGGCGGCCGCGGCAGCGACGACCGGGTCCGGATGTTCCGCTCCTTCGACCCCGAGGCCGAGCCGGACGACCTCGACGTCCCCGACCCGTGGTACGCCGGGGACGACAGCTTCCCGGTCGTGCTCGGCATCGTCGAGCGCACCTGTCGGGCACTCGTCGCGGAGCTCGCGGCCCTCGACCTCTGAAGCTGTCCTGCAGCTGTCCGGCGCCGGTCCGGAGCCGCGCGGCGTCCCGGAGCGACCGGCCCCGATGAGTTCTTCCCTCCCCGCTGGTCCTCACCTGTGCCTAGAGTTGGACCACTCTCGAGGAGCCGCCATGACCACGCTGGACGCCGACGACCGCAGGACCGACCGCGAACCCGCCCCCTCCGCGGACGACTTCCCGCAGGTCGCGGACCAGTACCGCCGGGAGCTGACCGCGCACTGCTACCGGATGACCGGGTCGGTCAGCGACGCCGAGGACCTCGTCCAGGAGACCTACCTGCGCGCCTGGCGGGCCTACCACGCCTTCGAGGGACGCTCGTCGGTGCGCACCTGGCTCTACCGCATCGCCACCAACGTCTGCCTGACCAACCTGGAGACCAAGGAGCGCCGACCGCTGCCCACCGGCCTCGGGCTCCCCGGCGCCCAGGCCGGCGACGAGCTGGTCCGCGCCGACGAGGTGCCGTGGCTGGAGCCGGTGCCCGACGGGATGGTCGACCCCTGGGCGGGCAGGGCCAACCTCGACCCCGCCGAGGTGGTGGGCAACCGCGACGCGATCCGGCTGGCGTTCGTGGCCGCCCTCCAGCACCTGCCGCCCCGGCAGCGGGCTGTGCTCGTGCTGCGCGACGTGCTGCGCTGGTCGGCCAAGGAGACCGCGACGGTGCTGGAGACCACGGTGGCAGCGGTCAACAGCGCTTTGCAGCGGGCGCACGCCCAGCTCGCGGAGAAGCAGCTCACCGAGGGCACCGTCGAGGACGCCCTCTCCCCGGAGCACGAGGCGATGCTGGAGCGCTACGTGCAGGCGTTCTGGGACAAGGACGTCAACGCCCTGGTGACGATGCTCGCGCACGACGCCGTCTGGGAGATGCCGCCGTTCACCGGCTGGTACCACGGCGCGCACAACATCGCGGCGCTCATCGACACCCAGTGTCCGGGCGGCACCTGCGACATGCCGATGATCCGTACCTCGGCGAACGGCCAGCCGGCGTTCGGGCTGTACATGCGGCAGCCGGCGGGGCACTTCGAGCCCTTCCAGCTGCAGGTGCTCGAGCTCGTCGACGGCCGGGTCCAGCACGTGGTCGCGTTCTTCCACGAGGGCCTGTTCGAGACCTTCGGGCTGCCGGCGAGCCTGCCGGCGTCGTACTCCCTGTCCTCGACCACCTCCTGAGATGTCCACCACCTCGCCACCGTCCGCGGTGGCGGCGCTCGACAGCGCCGTCGTCTGGACCGGTGCCTGCCTCCAACAGGCCCGCACCTGCGCGCCGACCCTGCCCACGCCGTGCCGCGACTGGGACCTCGCCGCCCTGCTGGCGCACATGGAGGACTCGTTCGACGCGCTGGTGTGCGCCGCCGAGCTGGGGCACGTCGACCTGGCTGCCACCGTCGGGCCGGCCGGGCCGGAGGGAGCGGAGGCCCGCGACGACCCCGTCGACCGCCTGGTCCAGCGGGCGTGCCGAGCCCGGGCCGCGTGGCAGCAGCGGGTGACCTCCGCACCGATCAGCGTCGGGGACCTCCCGCTGGGCCGGGACACCGTGGTCCTCGTCGGTGCGCTCGAGGTCGCCGTGCACGGCTGGGACGTCGCGCAGGCGACCGGGTCCGCGCTGGCCCTGCCGGAGGACCTGGCGGTGCGGCTGTACGACGTGGCGCTGGCCGTCGTGACCCCCGGGGAGCGAGCCCCGCGCTTCGGACCGGCCCTGCCCGTCCCGGCCGCGGTCCCACCGAGCGTGCGCCTGCTCGCCCACCTCGGCCGCTCCGCTGGTTGAGCCTGTCGGCCCTTGGCTCCCCACCCTCCGGGCGGGCACAGTGGAACCGTGGCTCGGATGCGCGGGATCGCCGACCGGGTCGAGCACCTGCTCGACCAGGCCGTCGTCGCCACCACTCCCATCGCCGGCGGCGACATCTGCACCTCCACGCGCGTGCGGCTCAGCGACGGGACCTCAGCGGTGGTGAAGACCCGTGCCGGGGCGCCACCGGGCTTCTTCGAGTCCGAGGCCCGCGGGCTGCGGTGGCTCGCGGAGCCGGGCGTCTGCGAGGTCGCCGAGGTGCTCGCGGTCGAGCACGACTGCCTGGTGCTGCGGTGGATCGAGCCGGCACGTCCGTCACCGGAGACCGCCGCGGACCTCGGCCGGTCGCTGGCCAGGCTGCACGCCACCGGTGCCGACCGGCTCGGTGCCGATCAGGACGGCTTCATCGGCCTGCTGCCGCTGCCGAACCGCTCGGCCCCGACGTGGCCGGAGTTCTTCGCCACCCGGCGGGTGCTGCCCTACCTCAAGCTGGCCTCCGACCGGGGCAACATCGAGCCCGCGGACGTCTCCGCCGTCGAGGCGCTGGTGAAGCGGATCGCCGACGTCGCCGGTCCCGAGGAGCCGCCGGCCCGGCTGCACGGCGACCTCTGGTCGGGCAACGTGGTCTGGTCCGAGCGCCACGGCACCCTCATCGACCCCGCCGCCCACGGCGGCCACCGGGAGACCGACCTCGCCATGCTGGCGCTGTTCGGCCTGCCCCACCTGCACCGCCTGCTCGACGCCTACCAGGCCGAGCACCCGCTCGCCGACGGGTGGCGCGAGCGGCAGCCGCTGCACCAGCTCTTCCCGCTGCTCGTGCACGCCGCCCTGTTCGGCGGCCACTACGGTGCGCGGGCGGGCGAGGCGGCGCGCCGGCTCTGAGCGGCCGCGGCGAGGTGCAGCATCCGCACCCCGGCGAGGACCGCGAAGACGGCCCAGGGCGCCAGCGACGCGATCGCGAAGACCAGTCCGACCGTGCCGAAGTTCGACGGCACCGCCATCAGGACGGCCGCCACCAGGCCCCACACGGCCGTGGCCCGGCTGAACACCGACGATCGGTACATCAGCACGGCCAGCACCAGCAGCGTGACCAGGTTGAAGAAGTAGTAGACGTCGAACGCCGTGCCCGTCCAGGTCGCCGTCATGCCGTCGCCGACCGCGAGCAGCGCGGTGCGCTCGGCCGGCCCGGCATCGGCGTACTGCCGGGCCAGCGTGAGCATCTCCACCGGCCGCGGCGAGGCCATGTAGGCCGCCATCCCCACCACCCCGAGGGCGAGCGCCACGACCACCGCGGACCGGCTCACCCGCCAGAGCAGGACCGCGAGGCCGAGGTAGACGAGGAGCGCCAGCAGGTTGCTGACGACGTACAGCGCGTCGAGGGAGACGAGCCCGCGCACCGGGTTGTCGACGAGCAGGGCGTACACCCCGGCCGTCGTCCCCGGTGGCGGCCAGAGCGCGTAGAGGACCATCTGCACCACGATCATCAGCACGCTCGCCAGCGCCGCCCACGCTCCGGTGAGCACCAGGCCCGTCCACTGCGCGACGTCGCCGGTGACCGCGCGCGCGTCGATCCTCTCGATCGGCGTCCCGGTCCTCGTGCCGGTCCTCGTGCCGGTGGCGTCCGCGTCGTGCATCTGCGACCCCGATCCTCGACCTGTCCTGCTCCGACGCTAGGAGCAGGCGACCCCGGGCCACAGGGGCCATCGACCCTGCCCGGTGGGCCAGACGTCGGCCCGGACGTCGACCCGGATCTCAGCCATGTCTCAGGGCGTGGTGGCACCCTTGTGCCGTGACCGCCGCCGACGCCTCGACCCCTGCCCCGCAGCACGTCCTCGTCGTCGAGGACGACCGCGCGGTGCGCGAGTCGCTGCGCCGGTCGCTGGAGTTCAACGGCTACCAGGTCTCGACCGCCTCAGACGGCGCGGAGGCCCTGGCGGGGATCGGCGGGATCAACCCGGACGCGGTCGTGATGGACGTGATGATGCCGCGCCTCGACGGCCTCGAGACCACCCGCGCGCTGCGCAAGGTCGGCAACAGCGTCCCGATCCTCGTGCTCACGGCCCGCGACGCGGTCGGCGACCGGGTGGAGGGCCTCGACGCGGGCGCCGACGACTACCTGACCAAGCCGTTCGCCCTCGAGGAGCTGCTCGCCCGGCTGCGCGCCCTGCTGCGGCGGGTGGCGCCCGCCGGCGAGGACGCCGAGGAGCGGCTGTCGTTCTCGGACCTGACCATGGACGTCGCGACCCGGGAGGTACGCCGCGGCAGCCGGCTGATCGACCTCACCCGCACCGAGTTCAACCTGCTCGAGCTGTTCCTGCGCCGCCCGCGCCGGGTGCTGGAGCGCTCGTTCATCCTCGAGGAGGTCTGGGGGTTCGACTTCCCGACCACCGCCAACAGCCTCGAGGTGTACGTCGGCTACCTGCGCCGCAAGACCGAGGCCGCCGACGAGCCCCGGCTGATCCACACGGTGCGCGGCGTCGGCTACGTCCTGCGCGAGGGCCAGCAGTGAGGGCCCGGTAGTGGGCCTCCCTCCGTTCCACTACCGGCGGTCGCTGGCCAGCCGGGTCACCCTGCTGACGACGATGGCGGTCGGGCTGGCGGTCACGGTCGTGGCCTTCGCGGCGTACGCCACGGTGCGGATGCAGAGCCTGGACAGCCTCGACGAGTCGCTGCACACCCGGGCCGCCCAGGCCGCGCACGCCGACACCCTCGACGTGCTGTCCCGGCAGAAGATCCCGCCGTGGGCGCTGGGGGCGGCCGACGTGAAGATCATCTTCCTCGACGCGATGACCCGCACCATCCGCGGCATCGACAGCACCGACGCGGCCCAGATCGGCGGGACGGAGTTCCAGGTCGCCATGGGTGATCGGTCGTGGTCGGCGCGCACCGTGAGGATGGACGGGCAGCGCTACCGGCTGGTCGCCGTGCAGGCCCAGCGGGGCGAGGCGCTGATCCTCGCGCAGTCGCTGCGGTCCACCGACCAGATGCTCGACCGGCTCGGCCTGGTGATGCTGCTGTTCGGCCTCGCCGGGATGATCAGCGCCGGCCTGGCCGGCTGGGCGGTGGCGCGCAACGGGCTGCGGCCCGTGCGCCGCCTCACCACCGCGGTGGAGGAGATCGCCCGCACCGAGCGTCTCGACCCGATCCCGGTCGAGGGCCGCGACGAGGTGGCCCGCCTCTCCCTGGCGTTCAACGCGATGCTCGCGGCGCTGTCGGCCTCCCAGGCCCGGCAACGCCAGCTGGTGGCCGACGCGGGGCACGAGCTGCGCACTCCGCTGACCTCGCTGCGCACCAACCTCGACCTGCTGGCCCAGGCCGACAGCTCCGCCCAGCTGCCCGCCGCGGCCCGCAAGGAGCTGCTCGCCGACGTCCGCGGCCAGATCGCGGAGATGACCACCCTGATCGGCGACCTGGTGGAGCTGGCCCGCGACGAGCCGGCGACCCGCGGGGTCGAGCCGGTGGAGCTGGCCGCCGTCGTCGCCCAGGCCGTCGCGCGGGTCCGTCGGCGTACGACCACGGTGCGGTTCGCGGTGCACACCGAGCCCTGGTGGGTGACCGGCGACGCCGCCGCCCTGGAGCGCGCCATCACCAACCTGCTCGACAACGCGCTCAAGTGGAGTCCCGAGGACGGCGAGGTCACCGTCGAGCTGCGCCGCGGCACGCTGACGGTGGCCGACCAGGGACAGGGGATCTCCGCCCAGGACCTGCCCCACGTCTTCGACCGCTTCTACCGCTCCACGGACTCGCGCGGCATGCCCGGCTCGGGCCTGGGCCTCTCCATCGTCAAGGCGGTGGCCGACCGCCACGGGGGGTCGGTCCGGGCGGGCAACGGGCCCGGCGGAGGGGCCGCCTTCTGGTTCGACGTGCCGGGCACGCTGGCACCACCTGAGGTCTTGGCGCGGTCGTAGAGGTCTCCAAGGTCGCTCTCAGGGTCGGTCCCGACAATGGTGGGCATGGACCAGCAGAACCCACATCCCCAGCAACCGGGCGGTCCCGGGGCACCCACCGACCCCTACGGCTACCGCCCCGTGCCCCCCGCCGAGCACACCCGACCGCTCCCGCAGTACGGCGGCCCGGGACAGCCCTACGGCCCCCCGCAGCCCGGCGGTCAGGCACCGCCTCCGCCGCCGCGCCGCGCCCGCGGGCTGAGCGCCGCGGTGCTCGCCGGCGCGCTGGTGCTCGGCGGCCTGGCCGGAGTCGGCGGGGCCGCGACGTACGACGCGCTGGTCGACAACGACGGCGGCACGACCGGTTCCTCGGGACCGTTCCAGGCCACCCGCAACGCGGCGGTGAAGGACGGGACCGTCGAGAAGGTCGCCTCCACGGTGCTGCCCTCGGTCGTGAAGGTCAACGTGACCACCTCGCAGGGCGCCGGCTCCGGGTCGGGCATCGTGCTGAGCAAGGACGGCAAGATCCTCACCAACAACCACGTGGTCACCGGCGCCGGCGACGGCGGCTCGCTGTCGGTCACCTTCAACGACGGCACCAGCAAGAAGGCCACCGTCGTCGGCACCGACCCGCTCGTGGACATCGCGGTCATCCAGGTCCAGGACCCGCCCGACCTCAAGACGGCCGCGCTCGGCAAGTCCGGGGACCTCGAGGTGGGCCAGACCGTGGTCGCCGTGGGCGCCCCGTTCGGTCTCAACGCCACGGTCACCTCGGGCATCGTCAGCGCGCTGAACCGGCCGGTCTCGGTGTCCTCACCGCAGGAGCAGTCCCCCCAGGACCCGTTCGGAGGTGCCCCCCAGCAGCAGGGCGCCGACCTGAGCACGACGTACCCCGCGATCCAGACCGACGCCGCGATCAACCCGGGCAACTCCGGCGGTCCGCTCGTGGACATGTCCGGCCGGGTGGTCGGCATCAACTCCTCGATCCGCACCGCGAGCAGCGGCGCCTCGGGCCCCGGCGGCTCGATCGGCCTCGGCTTCGCCATCCCGATCGACGAGGTGCTGCCGATCGTCAACCAGATCAGCCAGGGCGAGCAGCCGACCCACGCGCGGCTCGCCGTGACGGTCTCCAACGCGTCGGGCCAGGCCGCCTCCCAGGGCGCGGTGCTGCGCTCGGTGGAGTCCGGCGGCCCGGCGGCCAAGGCCGGGCTGCGCCCCGGTGACGTGATCACCAAGGTCGACGGCCAGGTCATCGACGGCTCGGAGTCGCTGGTCGCCACGATCCGTGGGCACCGGCCCGGGGAGTCGGTCGAGATCACCTTCGTCCGCGGCGGCAAGACCGACACGACGAGCGCCGACCTCGGCAGCGACGCCAACACGAGCCGCTCCTGACGGCTCGCGAGAACCCCTCGCAAGCGACGATCCGCCCCGTCCCGGACATTGGTCTGCACCACCGGTGACGGGGCGGACGCGCGGGCGTAGCGTCGGAAGGCGGACCGCTCCACGGCGGAGCGGCCTCTCGGGAGAGAGGAGTCGCGCGCAATGTTCATCCAGATCATCCAGGGTCGGTGTCGCGACACCGACCGGCTGCACCAGCTGACCGACGAGTGGCGCGAGCAGCTCGGCCCGTCCGCCGACGGCTGGCTCGGTGGCACCTACGGCGTCACCGACGACGGCGAGGCCGTCGCCGTGGTCCGCTTCGAGTCCAAGGAGGCCGCCGAGCGCAACTCCGCCCGGCCCGAGCAAGCCGAGTGGTGGACGAAGATGCAGGACTGCTTCGAGGGAGAGGTGACCTTCCACGACTGCGACGACGCCATGCTGTTCCTCGGCGGCGGTTCCGACGACGCGGAGTTCGTGCAGGTCATCCAGGGCCGCATCACCGACCCGGAGAAGTTCCGCCACTTCATGGAGCAGCCGATGGACACGCTGCACGAGGCGCGCCCGGAGATCATCGGCGGCACGGTCGCGGTCGACGCCGACGGCTTCTTCACCCAGACCGTGGCATTCCGCAGCGAGGCCGAGGCGCGCGAGGGCGAGCAGAAGGAGATGCCCGCGGAGATGCGCACCCAGATGGAGGAGGAGATGTCGTCGATGGCCGACGTGCACTACCTCGACCTGCACCATCCCTGGTTCGCCAGCGCCTAGCCCACCGGGAGCGTCGGCCCCTCGGGCCGGCGTGGGAGGGGGACGGAGGCCCTCGGGGTGCATCAGTCGGGAGCGGCTGCGTGCAGCCGATGCGCCTTCCAGAGGGTCTCCGCCCATTCCCCCTCGACGTCCGAGCGCACGGTGACGCCACCACCGGTGCCCAGGCGCCACACCCCGTCGGCGCCGGAGTACAGCGAGCGGATCACCACGCCCAGGTCGGCCCGGCCGTCGGCGCTGATCCAGCCGAACGCACCCGCGTAGAGACCGCGCGAGCTCGCCTCCACCTCGTCGATGATCTGCATCGTGCGCAGCTTGGGCGCCCCGGTCATCGAACCCGCCGGGAACAGCGCCCACAGGGCACCCACCGTGCTGACGTCCGGGCGCAGCCTCCCCCGCACCGTGGAGACCAGCTGGTGCACGCTCGGGTAGGACTCCACCGCCATCAGGCTGGGCACCTCCACCGTGCCCACCTCGCACACCATCGACAGGTCGTTGCGCAGCAGGTCGACGATCATCAGGTTCTCGGCGCGGAACCGCGGGTCGGTGGCCAGCTGCTCGGCCAGCGCCCGGTCGGCCTCGGGGGTCTCGCCCCTGGGCGTCGTGCCCTTGATCGGCCGGGCCTCCAGCCACCGGTGGCGATCGATGGTGGCGTAGCGCTCCGGTGAGCTGCTCAGCAGGTGCGTGCCGCGATGGCACAGCAGCCCGGCGTACGGCGCCGGGTTGGACGCGCGTAGCCGGAGGTACGTCGCCAGCGGGTCCCGCACCCGCCCGGCCTCCTCGCGGTAGGTCAGGTTGACCTCGTAGGAGTTGCCCGCCCGCAGCTCGGCCTGCACCTGCTCGAAGGCCCGCGCGTACCACTCGGGAGCCCGCGAGTCGGTGGTCGAGCCTGTCCCCTCGTCGGTCGAGCTTGTCGAAACCACTCCCGCGTGCTCGAACACCCGCACCGACCGCGTCCGCATCCACACCGCGTCCGGGCCCGCGCCCCACGGCCGGGCCGGAAGGTCGGCCCGGGCGGCGTAGCCGAAGCAGCCGACCCAGTGCACGTCCGGATCCCCCGCGTCGCGGGCGATCTCCTGCTCCAGCACCCCGAAGACGTCCTCGCCCACGACCTCGGCGCGGCCCGCGCGGTGCCGGGTGACCTCCCGCCGCGCGGCGTCGAAGGTCAGCGACACGTCGTCGTCGTCGAGCACGCCCACCAACGACCGGCGCTGGTCCTGAGGAGCCGACACGCCCCTCGCGCCGCCGCCGTCGAGCCAGAACACCCGGTCCGAGCGGGCGAGCCCGGCGCGGACCGCGGCGAGCACGGGGCCGTCCGCCAGCTCGTTCACGACCGCGCTCCGAGGAAGTTCGCCACGATCTGCGCGCCGTGCCGCGACAGGATCGACTCCGGGTGGAACTGCACGCCCTCCAGCGGCAGTGACCGGTGCCGCACGGCCATCACCACCTCGCCCGCCACGGCGGTGACCTCGAGCTCGTCGGGCACCGAGGTGGCCGCCAGCGAGTGGTAGCGCACCGCCTCGAACGGCGAGGGCAGCCCGGCCAGGACGCCGAGGCCCTCGTGGGTGACCGAGGCGACCTCGCCGTGGGCGGGCTCGACGCGCTCCACCGTCCCGCCGTACGCCGTGACGAGGGCCTGCATGCCCAGGCACACACCGAGCACCGGCACGCCGAGGTCGAAGACCGCCCGCCCCAGGGCGAAGTCCGTGACGGCGTCCGGTCGCCCCGGGCCGGGAGACAGGACGACGTGCGTCGCCCGGGCCGCCCGCTCGAGCGTCCCGGGCGCGTCGTGCTCGACCACCTCGGGCAGTGTCCCGGTCACCGCGGCGACGAGGTGCACGAGGTTCCAGGTGTAGGAGTCGTAGTGGTCGACGAGCAGCACCCGCGGGGGTCCGGAGCGGGCGGGGGGCGGGGCCACCGCTAGCCCAGGAGCTCCAGGAGCAGCTGTCGCAGCAGGGCGAAGCCGTTCTCGGTGAGGATCGACTCGGCGTGGAACTGCACGCCGCGGTACGTGGGCCCGCAGACGAGGTGGATGTCGCCGGTGGCGGGGTCGGCCTCGACCCGCACCCCGGGCGGCGGCCCGTCCTCGCCGAGCCGCCCGACGAAGGTGTTGTAGAAGCCCACCCGCTCGACCCGGCCCTCGATCGAGACCGGGGACTGCGTGCCCTGGAAGACGATGTCCTTGTAGGCCAACGAGAGCCCGAGCCGGTCGCAGAGCACCTGGTGGCCCAGGCACACCGCGAGGAAGGGCTTGCCTGCGGCCAGCAGCGCGTCGATCGCCCGTCGGTAGGCCACGATCTTGGGGTGGTCGTGCTCCCGGGGGTCCCCGGGGCCGGGCCCGACCACGACGAGGTCGACGTCGTCGAAGACCCCGTCGAGCGTCGGGCGCTCGAGCAGCTCCTCGTGGCGTACGACGCGCGAGCTCATGCCCAGCACCGAGAACACGTGCGCCAGCATGTTCACGAAGTCGTCCTCGCCGTGCAGGATCGCGATCGTGCGACCCGCGAGCGACGGCGCGGGAGGAGCGCCGGCCTGGTCGGTCAGCCAGAACCTCGCGAGCCGCTGGTTGCGCGAGTTCAGCGCGATCAGCACGTCCTCGTCCAGCATCAGGTCGGCGACGTCCGAGGGCGCGCGGGTGGCGGCCGGGACGAGCCCGAACGCCGAGAGGATCCCGCTGGCCTTCGCGCGGGTCTCGGCCACCTCGTGGTCGGGCTCCGAGTCGCGCACCAGGGTCGCCCCGGCGGTCACCTTCATGGCGCCCGCGGGACTGACGTCGGCGGTGCGGATCACGATCGGCGAGTCGGCGGTGGGGGCGCCCTGCTCGTCGCGTCCCAGCAGGGCGAGCGCCCCGGCGTAGTAGCCGCGCCCCTCGGACTCGTACTCGTGGATCAGGCGGCAGGCGTTCTCGACCGGGGCGCCGGTCACGGTCGCGGCGAACATCGTGTCGCGCAGCACGTCGCGCACGTCGGCGCGGGTGCGGCCCGCGAGGAGGTACTCCGTGTGCACGAGGTGGGTCATCGGCTTGAGGAACGGTCCGAGCACCTGGCCACCCTCGTGGCAGATGTCGCACATCATCTTCAGCTCCTCGTCGACGACCATGAAGAGCTCGTAGATCTCCTTCTCGTCGGCGAGGAACTCCAGCAGCCGCTCCTTGAGGTCCGGCCCGTCATCGCCGACGCGGAACGTCCCGGAGATCGGGTTCATCCGGACGTCGCCCCCGTGCACGCTGACGTGCCGCTCGGGCGAGGCGCCGATCAGGAACCGGTCGCCGGTGAAGAAGCAGTAGGTCCAGTAGGCCCCGCGCTCGCTGGTCAGCAGCCGGCGCAGGACGGTGAGCGCCCTGGCGGCGTCCCAGTCGCGCAGCTGGGCCCGGTAGTGGCGGCCCACGACGAGGTTGGCGCCCTCGCCGTTGCCGATCTCGTCGCGGATGATCCGCTCGACGACGGCGGCGTACTCCTCGTCGGTGGTCTCGAAGCCCCCGGCGTCCTCGAACTCGAGGGGCTCGTCGGGCAACGCCGCGAGCAGCTCCTCGACCGGCACCTCGCGTCTCGGTCTCGATCTCCACCACGGCCAGCGGTGTGCCGTCGTCGTGGGCGCGGAACCCGCGCTCGGTGACCTGCCGGAACGGTACGGCGACCAGCCGGTCGAACCGCCGCCCCGCCGGCGGCGGCCCCTCCTCGAGCGGGATGTCGGCGAGCCGCTCGAAGTGGCTCAGCGGCCCCCCGACCAGGGTGACCGTCGGACTGTCCCGCAGCCGGATCACCGCCCACGCCTCCTGCCCCGTCAGCTCCTCGACGGCAGCGCGGGCAGAGGTGGGTCTCGGGCATGCGGGAACGCTACCAACGCCGACCGGAGCAGCTGGCGCACGTTGTAGACGCCGACCGGGCACTGCGACGCCGCCGATCGCCGACCGGCACGTCGGCGATCCTGTCCGACGATCGCAGCAGGCGATTCCTCGGGCCGCACCTGGGCCGTCCCGCGACGAGTGCTCGCCGAGTCGCGGCGGGAGCGGCCGCTGTGCCCCGTACCATCGGCGCGGCGCTCGACGTGGAGCCGGCGGCCTCGGATCCCGGGGAGCTGGTCCGGTCGCTCTCGTCGGTGCCGGACGGGTGGCGCGGATCGGTGCCAGCTGGTGACACCGAAGAGCGGCACAAGGAAAGAAGCGCTCAGGGGGTGAGCGTCACCATCCGCTGGGTGGCGCGGGTGTAGACGACGTAGAGGGTCGCGCGGCCGGTGGGGGCCTCGTCCTCGATCTCCTGGGGGGCGACGACGACGATGCCGTCGAACTCCAGGCCCTTGGTGTCCAGCCCGGTGAGTACGACGATCCTCGACTCCGGCGTGCCGGTCTCCTCGGCGTGCTCCGGCCAGGAGGAGACCCAGCGGGTCACCTCGCCGAGGCGCGCCACCGGCACCACGATCCCGACCGTGCCCTCCAGCGAACCGGCGAGCTCGCCGAGCTGCTCGCGTAGCGCCGACTCGAGGTCGTCGACGCGCAGCTCGGCGGGGGCGACGCCGGTCGAGCGGACCGCGTCGGGCAGGTCGGCGTCGAGGCCGACCCGCTCGGCGTACTCCGCGGCGAACTCGTAGATCTCCGAGGAGTTGCGGTAGTTCGTCGAGAGGTGGAAGTCGTGGCGCGGCTTGTCGCCGAGCGCCTCCTCGCGTGCGGCGACGGCCTGCTCGGGCTCCGGCCAGGACGACTGGGCGGGGTCGCCGACGATGGTCCACGTGGCGGTGCGACCGCGCCGGCCCACCATCCGCCACTGCATCGGGGTGAGGTCCTGCGCCTCGTCGACCAGCACGTGGGCATAGCCGTCGTCCTCGACGCGGTTCGTCGGCGGGCTCCAGCCACGGGGGCCGGCGAACTCGCGGTCGGACGCGGTGGTCACCTCGTGCAGCGAGGCGTCCTCCAGCCCGAGGTGCTCGTCGTCGACCGACCCGGTGTTGACGATCGGCGGGTCGCCGAGCAGGTAGCGCAGCTCGTCGAGCAGCGCCACGTCGTCGATCGAGAGCGTCTCGCCCCACGACTTGGCCAACAGCCGCACGGCCTCGTCGCCGAGCACGCCCTCGCTGACCCTGCTCAGGAAGTCCGCGTCGCGCAGCCAGCCGAGCACGGTGGCGGCGTCGAGCACCGGCCACCAGGAGGCCGCGAACTCGAGGAAGTCGTCGTGGGTCCGCATCTCCTCGGCGAACTCCTCCTTGGTGCGCTCGCGGGCACGCTCGCCGCGCACCTGCCGCCACATCGTGTCGATGAGCGTGGAGGCCACCCGGGTGGTCGACCGGTTGCGCGGACCCATGGTCAGCAGCTGTCGGCGCACGGCACCGAGCTCACGCGGGCCGAGGGTGACCACGTCGTCGCGGTAGAACACCCGGAACTGCGTGGGCCCGTCGGGCACCGCCTGTCGCGCCGTACGCCGCAGCACCTCCACCATCGCCGCGGAGCCCTTCACCTCGGCCACCGAGGGGTCGTCGCGACGGCTCGCGCGCACCCCGTCGACGACCTCGCCGAGCGAGCGCAGCGCGACCGCGGTCTCGCCGAGCGAGGGCAGCACCCGCTCGATGTAGTGCATGAACACGCTCGAGGGCCCGACCACGAGCACGCCGCCGGTCTCGTAGCGGCGCCGGTCGCCGTAGAGGAGGTACGCCGCCCGGTGCAGCGCCACGACCGTCTTGCCCGTGCCCGGCCCGCCGCTGATCGACACGACGCCCTTCTGCGGGGCGCGGATCGCGCGGTCCTGCTCGGCCTGGATCGTCGCCACGATCGAGTGCATCGACCGGTCGCGGGCCCGGGAGAGCTGGGCCAGCAGGGCACCCTCCCCGACGATCGGCAGCTCCTCGGCGCGCGGGTCCTCCGGGTCGAGCAGGTCGTCCTCGACGCCGAGGACGTGCACGCCCTTGCTACGCAGGATCCGGCGGCGCACCACGCCCTGGGGGTCGGCCTGGGTGGCCTGGTAGAACACCGCGGCGGCAGGGGCACGCCAGTCGATCAGCAGCACGTCGTGGTTGTCGTCGCGCAGGCCGATCCGGCCGATGTAGCGCGGCACCTCGCTGACCTTGGCGCCGAGGTCGAGGCGACCGAAGACCAGCCCCTCGTGGGCGGCGTCGAGGGTGGCGATGCGGCGGGCGGCCTGGAACACCATGGCGTCGCGCTCCACCAGGCCGCCCTCGTTGCCGATCCGGCCACGCTCGAGGCCCTCCTTGGCGAGTGCCTGGGCAGAGCGGGACGCCTTCTCCAGCTGGGAGTAGACCGTGTCGACGTAGGCCTGCTCGTCAGCCACCTCGCGCGCGGCAACGTCATTGTTCAACGCCGTGGTCCTCTTCCGGGGTGTGGTGCAGGGAACGGTCCACTTTACCGACCCCGGTGAGCGAGCGTGCGCGGATCCCCGGGCTCACGCCTTGGGCTCACATCCCGCGGCTCACATCCCGCGGCTCACACGCAGCTGCGGCGTCCCTGGTCCAGGATCGACCCGTCGATGGCGTGGAACGCCCAGCTGAACGACCCGGGCGCCAGGTCGAGCACCAGCACGCCGTGCTCGCGCGCCTGGAAGTAGCGCGACCCCGCCTTGCGGGTGCCGAGGTGGTAGAGGTCCTTGCCGCCCGTGCCCACCACGAAGGACTGGATCCCGTTGGAGCGCGCACGCCCGTTGCCGTCCATGCGGGTGAACCACTCATAGCTGTGGTCGTGGCCGGACAGCACCACGTCGGCGTGGTGCCGGTAGGCGGCCGTCCACAGCGGCGCGACCGCGGCGTTGTTGCCGTGCTCGCCGGAGGAGTAGCGCGGGTGGTGCAGCGTCAGGAGGTCGCACTTCGAGGGGTACGCCGCCATCTTCCGGTCCAGCCAGGAGGCCTCCCGCGAGCAGCTGACCTTCGAGCAGTTGCTGTTGAGCACGCTGACCTTCCAGGCGCCGGCGTTGAGCCGGTAGTAGCCGGGCGGCCCGGGCTGACGGTCCTTGAAGTAGTTGTAGTAGCCGCTCGCACCCGAGGTGAGGTACTCGTGGTTGCCCAGCGCGGGCCTCGTCCGGTCCAGCAGCCGCCCCCACGAGCGGCCGTAGGAGGCACGCAGGTCGCTGAGCGAGGCCTTCGGGTACTGCGTGTCCCCCAGGGTCAGGACCACGTCCGGGTCGAGCGACTCGGCCAACCGGGCGGTCGCGTCCTGCTGGCAGGCCCGCGCGGTCGTGGCGCTGCCGGGCGCGCACGCGATGTCGCCCGCCGCCACGATCCGGACGGTGCCCGGCGCGGGCTGCACCCGGGCCGCGCTCTGCTCCGCGCGCTGGGCGTGGGGCCGCGGACCGAGATCCTCCCCCGCACCGCATCCCACGAGCAGCAGCGTGCAGGCCAAGGAGGTCGCGAGGGCGGCGAGTCGGGGTCGCCGGGTCGTGCGCATGGTTCGGAGCGTACGCCGCAGCAGGCCGTCCTCAGGCGAGATCGTGGACGAACTCGCCGAGCTGGGTGAGGTTGCGGCACTCCACCATCGGGATCAGCCGGCCGTACTCCCGGGCCGCGGAGTCGCCGGTGTTCCAGTTGCGGGTGTGCTCGGGGTTGAGCCACCAGCTGCGCCGCGACGCGTGCACCAGGTCCTCGACCACCGGCAGCGCGAGGTCGGCGTGGTTGGACCGCGCGTCGCCGAGCACGAGCAGGTTGGTCTTCGGGGTCAGCGCGTCGGGGTGGCGCTCGGCGAAGCGGGTGAACGCGCGGCCGTAGTTGGTGCGGCCCCACAGGCTCGCGTGCCGCGCGCTCGCCGCCAGCTCGGCCATGGTGTCGGCGGGGTCGGCGCCGGGGACGAACCGGTCGGTGACCTCGTGGACGTCGTCGACGAAGGTGAACGCCCGGAGCCGGTTGAACTGCTCGCGCAGCGCGAAGACCAGCATCAGCGTGAAGCCGGCGAAGTTGGCGACCGACCCGCTGACGTCGCAGAGCACGACGAGGTCGGAGCGAGCCGGGCGTCGCGGCCGGTGCCGGGTCTCCATCAGCACGCCCCCGCTCGACATCGACGCCCGGACGGTGTGCCGGAAGTCGAGCGGTCCGCGCCTGCGCGAGTGCTGCTCGCGGCTCAGCCGGGTGGCCAGCCGGCGGGCCAGCGGCTGGATCTCGCGCCGCATCAGGTCGAGGTCGGCCCGGCGGGCGGAGGTGAAGTCGAGCTGGTCGATCGTGGGCCGCACGGTGTGCCGGGCGACGTGCTCGGGCCCGCGGACCTCGGCGGCGCGGCGGCGTACCTCCCCCTCGACGAGCTGCTCGAAGACTCGCGCCTGGGCCTCCACCAGCCGGCGCGTCGACGGGTCCGCCTCGGACGCGCCGGCGGCCAGCCCGCGCAGGGCCTTCACCACGAGCTCGTCGGGCGAGACGCGGTTCATCACGTTGTACGACGACCACCGCTGCTCGCCCGGCCCGCGACCCCGGATCAGCCCGAAGCGCTGCACCCCCTCCCGCGCCAGCATCGCCAGCGCGTCGCGGTCCCCGGCCTCCAGTCGCGGCGGCCAGCGCCTCCCGGAAGTCGGCGAGCGCCCGGGGACCGTCGTCCGACTCGCCGCCGTCGGCGGTTGAGCCTGTCGAAACCACCCCTTGGTCTCGAGACGGTTGCTGCGCACCCTCCTCGATCGGCGGGGGCTCAACCACCGACGCCCCCTCGCCCACCAGCGCCGGCCAGTAGATGTCGAAGACCTGGTCGAACCCGGACCGGTGCTGCTGGCGCTTGACCAGCGTCGCGGCGTACGCCGCCCGCAGCGTCTCGCGCTCGCGGAGCCCGAGGGCGTCGACGGCGTGCACGGCGTCGAGTCCCTCGGTCAGCGAGACCGGCAGCCCGGCCCTGCGCAGCGCCTCGACGAAGGCGATGTGCCGGTCCAGCAGCGTCATGCGGGGTCCCCGCGGAGGCGTGAGCGAAGCGAGCGGCTTCGTGGGGTGCTCATGCCCGCAGCCTCAGCTCGCGGACCGCGCGGTCGTGGTCGCTGGCGTGCTTGAGCACCACGCCCAGGGTGCGGTCGATCGCGGCGGCGTCGAGGGTGTCGGTGCCGAGCGCGACCAGGGTGCGGGCCCAGTCGATCGTCTCGGCGATCGAGGGCGCCTTGCGCAGCTCCATGCCGCGCAGCTTCGCGACGACCTCGACGACCTGGCCGGCGAGCCGCTCCTCGACCTCCGGCACCTGGGAGACGACGATCTCGCGCTCCCGCTCGGCGTCGGGGTAGCCGATGTGCAGGAACAGGCACCGGCGCTTGATCGCCTCGGAGAGCTCGCGGGTGGCGTTGGAGGTGAGCACGACCAGCGGGCGGCGTACCGCGGCGATCGTGCCCATCTCCGGGATGGTCACCTGGAAGTCGCTGAGGATCTCCAGCAGCAGTCCCTCGACCTCGACGTCGGTCTTGTCGACCTCGTCGACGAGCAGGACCGTCGGCTCCTCGCGCCGGATCGCGGTGAGCAGCGGCCGGGTCAGCAGGAACTCGTCGGTGAAAATATCGTCGTGCGTCTCGTCCCAGGCCTGGTCGCCCGCGGCCTGGATGCGCAGCAGCTGCTTCTTGTAGTTCCACTCGTACAGCGCCCGCGCCTCGTCGAGGCCCTCGTAGCACTGCAGCCGCACCAGCCCGGCCCCCGTCGCCCGGGCCACCGCCTTGGCCAGCTCGGTCTTGCCGACCCCGGCGGGCCCCTCGACCAGCAGCGGCTTCTCCAGTACGCCGGCCAGGTAGGTCGTGGTGGAGGTGGCGGTGTCGGAGAGGTAGCCCACCGTCGCCAGCTGCTTCTCGGCGTCGGCCGGGGACTCGAACCAGGCGGACTTAGGGGCGGACTTAGGGGTCACCGGTTCATTGTGCAGGCCAACGCCTCGCGCGGACGCCGGCTGTGACCGATGCCGCACCCGCTCACCAGCGGTCGTGCACCAGGTCGCGCACCCAGCGGTCGTAGATCTCGTGCACCCCGTCGAGGAAGCGCTGGTCGAGCGCCCCGACCTCCCCGGCCGCGGCGTTGGAACGGGCCTGCTCCGGGCTGCGGGCGCCGGGGATGACCGTGCTGACGCCGGGCTGCTGCCAGATCCAGGCGATCGAGGCCTGCGCGGCGCTGACCCCGTCGGGCGCGGCCTCCTTCACCAGCCGGCTGAAGTCGCCTGCCGCCCGCAGCCCGACGTCGTAGGGGATGCCGGAGAAGGTCTCGCCGATGTCGAAGGCCTCCCCTTCGCGGTTGAAGCTGCGGTGGTCGTCGGCGGCGAAGGTCGTGTGCTCGTCGTACTTGCCCGAGAGCAGCCCGGAGGCCAGCGGCACCCGCGCGATGATCCCGACCCCCGCCTCCCTCGCCGCGGGCAGCACGCGCTCGAGCGGCTTGAGGCGCAGCGGGTTCACGATGATCTGCACGGTGGCCACGTGCGGGCGCTCGATCGCCGCCAGCGCCTGGTGCACGGTCTCCACGCTGACGCCGTACGCCGCGATCGCGCCCTCCTCGACCAGGGAGTCGAGCGCGTCGTAGGTCGCGTCGCTGTCGATCACCTCGGTCGGCGGGCAGTGCAGCTGCACGAGGTCGAGCCGGTCGACCCCGAGGTTGCTGCGCGACCGGTTGACCCAGGAGTGGAAGTTCTCGCCGGTGTAGTGGCGCGCCAGCTGGTCGACGCGGCGACCCATCTTGGTGGCGACGGTGAAGCCCGCGTCCTGGTGCTGCTTGACGAACTCGCCGACGAGCCGCTCGCTGCGCCCGTCGCCGTACACGTCGGCGGTGTCGAAGAAGGTGACCCCGGACTCCGCCGCGGCGTCGAGCACGGTGCGGGCCTCGTCGTCGGAGACGTCACCCCAGTCGGCGCCCAGCTGCCAGGTGCCCAGCCCCACGACCGACACCTGTCGTCCGGTCCGCCCCAGCTCACGCTGCTCCATCGGGTTCTCCTCGTCTCGACTCCCCCCACAGTGTCAGCGTCTCCCACAGCCGTCGAGGGCGAGGCAGCGCGCCGCAGGGGAACACCTGCCGGGCCCGGCTGGTTGACCTTGGTGCCGACCCGACGTCCACGGCCCACCGGAGGGAAACCCTTGTCGAAGCTGTTCGAGCCCATCACCCTGCGCTCCCTGGAGGTCCGCAACCGGGTCTGGTTGGCACCGATGTGCCAGTACTCGTCGGTCGACGGCATGCCCTCGGACTGGCACCTCGTGCACCTCGGCGCCCGGGCCACCGGCGGCTTCGGGCTGCTGCTCACCGAGGCAGCGGCCGTGCTGCCCGAGGGCCGCATCTCGCCGCAGGACGCCGGCATCTGGAACGACGAGCAGGCGGAAGCGTGGGGCCGGATCGTGGACTTCGTGCACGACCAGGGCGCCGCCATCGGCGTACAGCTCGCCCACGCCGGGCGCAAGGCCTCGACCTACCGGCCCTGGGCCGAGCAGTCGGGGACGGTCCCCGAGGCCGAGGGCGGCTGGAGCACCGTGGCGCCCTCCCCCGTCCCCTTCGAGGGGTACGCCGACCCGCGGGCCCTGGGCGTCGAGGAGATCGACGCGGTGGTGACCGCCTTCGCCGAGGCTGCCCGACGGGCCGTCGCCGCGGGCTTCGACACCGTCGAGATCCACGCTGCCCACGGCTACCTGCTCCACCAGTTCCTCTCCCCGCTGTCCAACCAGCGCACGGACTCCTACGGCGGCTCCTTCGAGAACCGGACCCGGCTCGTCCTCGAGACCGTCGACGCCGTGCGGGCCGCCCTGCCCGAGGGCACCCCCCTGCTGGTCCGCATCTCCGGCACCGACTGGATCGAGGGCGGCTGGGACCTCGAGCAGAGCACCCGCCTGGCCGGCGTGCTGCGGGAGCACGGGGTCGACCTGGTCGACGTCTCCTCCGGCGGCAACGCGCCCGCGTCGATCCCGGTGGAGCCGGGCTACCAGGTGCCGCTGGCGGCGGGCGTCCGCGCCGCGGAGGTGCCCACGGGCGCGGTCGGGCTGATCACCGAGGCCGAGCAGGCCGAGAAGATCGTCGCCAACGGCGAGGCCGACGTCGTCCTGCTGGCGCGAGCGGCCCTGCGTGACCCGTCGTGGCCGCTGCGCGCCGCCTCCGAGCTGGGCATCCCGGCCGACGAGTCGCCCTGGCCGGACCAGTACCTGCGGGCACGTCGACGCTGAGTCGCCGATCATGGGACCTGCCCGGACCGACAGCCCTGAGGAGCACGGCATGGCCCCCTTCGCGAACGAGCCCGTGACTCCCACGATGCGCGCCAGCGTGCTGCGCGAAGCGGGGGTCCTGAACGTCGAGGAACGCCCGGTCCCGGTGGCCGGCCCCGGCGAGGTCCTCGTGGCCGTCGGCTCGGTCGGGGTCTGCGGCTCGGACGTGCACTACTACCGCCACGGTCGGATCGCCGAGTACGTCGTACATGAACCGCTCGTCCTCGGCCACGAGGCCGGCGGGCGCGTCGTCGCCGTGGGCGACGGCGTCGACGCCCACCGGGTCGGCCAGCGGGTGGCCCTCGAGCCCGGGGTGCCGTGCCGCACCTGCCGGGAGTGCAAGGCGGGCCGCTACAACCTGTGCCGGGAGGTGCGCTTCTTCGCGACCCCGCCCGTGGACGGGGCGTTCGCGGAGTACGTCGTCATCCCGGGCGACTTCGCGCACCCGGTGCCGGACACCGTCAGCGACGACGGCGCTGCGCTGATCGAGCCGTTGTCCGTCGGCGTGTGGGCGTGTTCCAAGGCCGCCGTCGGGGCAGGTAGCCGCGTGCTGGTCACGGGAGCGGGCCCGGTCGGCCTGATGGTGGCGCAGGTCGCCCGGGCGATGGGCGCCACCGAGGTGGTCGTCACCGACCTCGCGCCGCAGCGCCGCCGGGTCGCATCCAAGTTCGGCGCGACGCAGGTGCTGGATCCGCGCATCGAGGATCCCGTCGAGCTGGGGCCCGAGGTCGACGCCCTCGTCGACTGTTCCGGCGCCGAGCCGGCCGTGCGCCAGGGCATCCGCGCCGTGCGGCCCTCCGGGCACGTCGTCCTGGTCGGGATGGGCGCCGACGACCTCTCGCTGCCGGTCGGGCTGGTCCAGGGACGCGAGCTCACGGTGACGGGGACGTTCCGCTACGCCAACACCTACCCGACCGCCATCGCGCTGGCGGCCTCGGGCAGGGTCGAGCTCGACGCCATGGTCACCGGGCACTTCGGCCTCGACGAGGTCGAGGAGGCGTTGACCGCACCCGAGCGGGACCCCGACAGCATCAAGGTCGTCGTGCGGCCGGGACTGCGCCGCTGACCACTGCAGGGCTCAGGCCGTCGTGCCGGGCGGGAGGCGAGCGCCCTCGGGAAGCACGGAGGAGACGCGGCTGTCGCGACCGACGAGCGGGATCGCGTCCGGGTCGTCGAGCGCGACGGACTCCGAGCCCACCGACGCCCCCTCCAGCAGCTCGCAGTGGGTGTCCACGATCGACCGGGCCACGCTGGCGCCCCCGCGGACGACCGTGTCGCGGAAGATCACGCTCTCGGTGACCGTGGCCCCCGCCTCGACCACGACGCCGGGACCGAGCACGCTGCGGGTGACGGTGCCGGCGACCACGCACCCGGAGCTGAGCATCGAGTCGCTGACGACGGCCCCCTCCCGCACCCGCGCGGGTTCGCGCTGCGGCTGCTGCGTCCGGACCGGCCAGTCGCCCTGGAAGAGGCCGGTCTCGCCGGCGAGGAGCTCCAGGTGGGCGTTGAGGTAGTGGTGCGGCTGCCCGAGGTCGCGCCAGTAGCCCTCCAGCGGGTGCGCGTAGGCCTTGCCCCGGTCGACCAGGCGCGGGACGAGGGAGTCGCCGAAGTCGCCCAGGCCCGAGTCGCCCTCGCCGTCGTCCCCCTCGTCCGGCTCGTCGGAGGCCTCGTGGTGCAGCTCCTCGAGGACCTCGACGAGCACGCGCGGGTCGTAGACGAACACCTCGGTGGTGACGGTGCTGGACGCAGGGTCCTCCGGCTTGTAGGCGAACGACGTCACGCGGCCGAGGCGGTTCACCTCCACGACCCCGTGGTCGGCCGCGTCCTCGGCGTACGTCCCGGACAGGTCGGTGGTCACCATCGTGACCTCTGCGCCCTTCTCGAGGTGGGTGGCGACGACGTCGCGGTAGTCGAGGCCGTAGACGTGGTCGGCGCTCATCACGATCACCACGTCGGGGGCGGCCGCACGGAGCTGGTCGCGCAGCCGGTACAGCTCGTCGGCGTTGCCCTTGGCGAAGCCCTCCTCGTCCAGCGAGCCCGACCCCTGCTGCGGCACCAGCAGCCTGAGCCCGCCGCGGGTCCGGTCGAGGTCCCACGGACGACCGTTGAGGACCTGGTCCTCCAGCGCGGAGGCCTGGTACTGCACCGAGAGCCACACGTCGGCGATGTCGGAGTTCACCAGGTTGGACAGCGGGAAGTCGAGCATCTGGTAGCTGCCGCCGAACGGCAGCGCCGGCTTGGCTCGCTCCATCGTGAGGACGTCCATCCGCCCTCCGGCGCCGCCCGCCTGGATGACGGCAAGGATCCTGGTGTGCTCCACGTGCGCCATCGTGGCATCCCGTTCATGGCGCGTGCCCTAGCCTGCCAACCATGGACCAGTCGGGGGAGGAAGTCTGGCGTCTCGGACCGCAGGTGATCTTCGGGATGGACGCAACAGGCCGCTGCACGCTCTCGCTCGGCCGGGGGCTGGAGACACAGGGCCTGCGTCCCGGCGAGCTGGTCGGGCGGGACCTGTTCGAGCTGTACGGCGGCGACCCCGACTCCGCGGACGCCCTGCGCAGGGCCCTGACCGGCGAGGTGTTCACCACCGAGGCCGTCGTGCACGACCGCCTGCTGTGGACCTACTACCAGCCGATCATCGGTGCCGACGGATCCGTCGAGGGGGTCCTGGGTGTCTCCACCGACGTGACCGAACAGGTGCAGGCGCGCGAGGACCTCGTGAAGTTCAAGGCCCTGGCCGATGCGTCCCAGGACCTGATCGCCCTCTCGGACACCGAGGGCCACCCGACGTACACCAACCAGCGGATCGCGGACGTCGGCATCCCCGTCGACCCCGACGACCTGTGGCGCACGATCGCCGAGCAGCTGGGCGAGGACACGACGGCCGCGATCCGGGCCGCCATGGCCCAGGAGGCGCCGTGGTCCGGGGACGTGCGCCTCGACAGGCTGGAGCCGCCGATGGTGGTGCACGCCCAGGCGCTGCCGCTGCGTCGCTCGCCCGACGGGGCCCGGCTGGGCAACGCATGGATCGGGCAGGACATCACCGAGCGGGTCACCGCCGAGGAACGCATCCGCGAGCTCGCCGCCCAGCGCGAGAGACTGCTCTCGAGGCTGCAGGAGGCGGAGGAGGCCGAGCGCGCCCAGATCGCCGCCGGGGTGCACGACGACTCGATCCAGGCGCTGTCGGCGGTCGACCTCCGGCTCGGCCTGCTCGAGCGCAGGCTGGTCGAGCGTGCGCCCGAGCTGCTCACGGTGGTGCGCCCCCTGCAGGACAGCGTCTCCGCCGCCATCGACAGGCTGCGCGCCCTGCTGTTCGACCTCGAGCCGCCGGACCTGCAGCACGGCCTCGTCGCCGCGCTGCAGCGGGCCGCGACCCAGATCTTCGAGGACACCGACACCAGCTACCGGATCGTCGCCGAGCAGGAGCCCGAGGCCGGCGTGGCGACGCGCGCGGTCGCCTACCGGGTGGCGCGCGAGGCGATGATGAACGTGCGCAAGCACGCCCGGGCGCGACTGGTGGTCGTCAACGTGGCGGGCCGCGACGGCGGCCTGGAGGTGACGGTGACCGATGACGGGCGGGGGCTCGGCGACGACACCGCGACGTCACCACCGGGGCACCACGGCCTCACCAGCATGCGCGACCGCGCCACGTTGGCCGGTGGCCGCTTCCAGCTCTCGCCCGGTCCGCGTGGCGGCACACGGGCGCGGGCGTGGCTGCCCGTCGACGTCCCCTGAGGTCGGCGGTCGTGGAGGCCTGCGACGCTCCCGACCTCACCTGGTGAGCACGACCACCAGCAGCAGGAGCGCCGTGCTGGCGAAGAAGTAGGCCCACACCACCGAGCTCGGCAGCTCGTGCGGGACCGGCTCGGGCCGGGGGAGGTGCGCGGCGACACCCGGACCGACGTGCTCACGCAGGTGCTCGCAGACGCTCTCGATGTTGCGCCGTGCGCGGAGGGCGTCGTCTCCCCGCAGCGTGGGCGCCGTCCAGGTCAGCACGATGTGGGCGGCAGCGGCGACGACGTCCGTGGGGCCCGCACCCCACACCCCGGCCAGCGCCAGCGCGGCGCGGACCTGCTCGGGGTCCACACGGCTGGTGAGCTCCATCCACTGGCGCAGGTCCTGGCTCGTCCACCGCGTGCCCTCCGAGCGCGGGGCCTGCGCCAGCAGGGCCAGCACCTCGTGGGCCCGCGTGGAGGGGCGATCCACGGGGCCGGCACCGAAGGTGGCGCGCGGGCTCATGCCCCCTAAGGTCCGCGACCGGAGCCACCGCGGCAAGGCCCGTGGTCGACCGGTCCAGTCCGGTTCGCGAGGTAGGTGCCGAAGGTGATGGAAACGTGCGTTGGCGGGGTATGCCGACCTCGACCTCTGCCGTCAGGACAGCGTCGTCAGGGCTCGACGGGCTGGGCCGGATCGTGGGCCGGATCGTGGGCCGGGAACCTCTGGGCCAGCTCCGCCCCGATCGCCACGTGCCGCTCGAGGAACCTGCGCTCGTCGAGCCGCTTGCGGCGCAGCCACCCGGTGACCTCGTCGTTGCACTTGCTGGCGTTGCAGGAGGCGCAGGCCGGCGCGATGTTCTCGAGGGTGTAGCGGCCGCCGCGCGAGATCGGCTGCACGCAGTCGCGCTGGAGGGGGCGGTCCGTGGCCCCGCAGTATGCGCACCCACCCCAGGCCGCCACGAGCGCCGCCCACTGCTCGGCACTGAGGTCGTGCTCGACCAGTGCCATCCGACGCTGCCGCCGACGGGCGTACCTCGCCCTGCGAGTCCGGTTCACCGCCACGGGTGGAGGCTAGCCCCGCTCGGCCCCGTCGACGGCCCGTTCCCGCGCGCGGCGCCGGTCCCACCTCGCCCACCCCCACACCACGAGCCCGGCGGCGGCCCACCCCGCGAGGACGTCGACGACGTAGTGCTCGGCGTAGTAGACGAGCATGAACGCCATCGCGGCCGGGTAGAGCAGCAGCCACCAGCGCCATCTCCCGCGCAGCCGGCCGATCCCGTAGACCGCGACGAGCAGCGCGATGGCGGCGTGCAGCGAGGGCATCGCCGCGACCGGGTTGCCCATCACCGAGAACCTGTGGTGGAAGCCGCCCGCGGGATCGAGGTCGTACCAGCCGCGACCGGTGATCCGGGAGACGTCGGAGGTGACCACGCCGTCCTGCGACGCCATCCACGGCGGGGCCATCGGGTAGGCGATGTAGACGACCAGCCCGAGGACGTTCAGGGTCAGGTAGCGCCGCAGGAAGGCCAGCCAGGCGCTGCGGTTGCGCAGCCACAGCACCGCCGCGGTGCCGAGGGCGACGAAGAAGTGCGAGTAGTACACGGTCGAGAGCACCACGTCGTACCAGCGCGGGGGCGAGGTGGGCTCGCACGGCACCCCGCACAGGTGCGCCTGGAGGTACTCCGTGGGCAGCACCCCGCCGAACAGCCGGCGGTCCACCTCGACCGGCGCGGTCACGTGCACCCCGATGACGCCGAGCTCGTCGGCCAGGCCCCGGCTGTAGAGGTAGACCATCAGCACCGCGAGCGCCGGGCTCCAGTCGCGGGCGAACGCGAGGTGGGTGCGGACCGGCGCGCGGATGTTCCACGCGACGGTGGCCAGCCAGAGCCAGCCGATGACGAGGTAGGCCTGCTTCGGCAGCCCCGCCAGGCTGATCCAGAGGGCCAACGCGGCGGCGTACGACAGCATGCCGACGACGCGTGCCGCGGGCGGCACGACCGTCGACTCGACCTGGAGTTCCGCCATCGGGACCGAACCTCCTGCTGCGGAGGACCTCTTGCCCTGCAAGGTTCGCAAGAGGGCGGCGGGTCGTCCGCAGCCGCGTCTCCTGGGCCTCCCGCGGGCTAGACAGCCGGGCACGCGGGCCCGGGCCGGCCCTCCGATCGGGCCATGGCGCCGCGGCGGGCGATCGGGCACAGTGGATCCACGGGGGTCCGCTCGGGGTGCGTCATCGGCGATCGGAGGCCCGCCATGTCCATGAACCCGCTGGAGGACATCTTCGGGGCGAAGGTGCGAGGGACCGTGTACGCCGGCTACGCCCTCGTCGGACTGGTGATCGGGTCCGTGCAGGCGGCCTACTCCGCGCTGCCGGACAGCCACGCCCCGGACTTCCTCACCGCCGCGCTGGCGGTCTACGCCTACCTCGGCATCGCCCTGGGGTTCACCGCCGCCAGCAACGCGAAGAACCCTGCCCAGCAGGGTTCCCCCAGCCCTGACGTTGCCGGCCCTGACCGCGGTGGCCCTGACCGCGGTGGCCCTGACGGCGGCGCGCCACCTCGCAGGGCGCGCCGATCGCGCAAGCACGCCTGAGCGCGGCCACCGGCCGCCCGATGCCGGTCAGGACCGGGCGGCTCCGGTCAGGCGCTGCGGGTCCACGTGGTTGCGGGTGACCAGGAAGTAGTCGCCGATCACGTCGCCGAGCAGCGCCCCGCCACGGATGTCGGCCGGGAAGTGACCTGCCATGTAGACGCGGGAGAAGTCCACCTGAGCCTCGGTCGCGCGGTACTGCGCGGCACGGTCCGGCATCAGCGTGCCCAGCACGGTGCGCGAGGACGCCGCCGCTGCCGCGTGCCGGGAGGGGTAGGAGCACGGGCACTGCTGCCCCTTGGCGACGGTGTGGTCGGGGCGCAGCGAGGGCATCCGGACGTAGGGGGCCGAGGAGCCGAACCGCGTGCCGAGGGCGTCGGCCACCTTCTTGGACATCTTCAGGGCGGACTTCACCTCGTCCTTGCGGTCCTTGCCGGCCGACGAGGAGAGCACCTCCCTCTGGTCGTGCGCGTAGAGCTTCCAGATGTCCTTCTTGCCGTAGGACTCCAGCCAGGTCGCCGCCTTCACCCCGGCATCGGTCCGGTGCTTGTCCAGCGCGACCACGGTCGGCATCTCCCGAGACAGCGACGCAGGTGGCGCGGGGAAGCTCTTCTCCAGCCAGGCGACGAACGCCTTGTCGTCGGTCGTGGTGCCGTGGGAGGCGACCCAGGTCTTGAACAGGGCGGCGGCCCGGCGGTCCTGGGCCGCGACGACGTTCGACGTGGCGGCCACGGCCGTCGTGGGGAAGAGCGTGGGCGGCGGATCGGCCTCGATGCGGTCCTTGGCCGAGGTGTTCCCGCCGCCACCGGTCACCTTCGCCCAGGCGGTCGGACCGACGAGGCCGCCCACGACGGCGAGGACCGCGAGCAGGGCGACGACGACGAACCGCCGGTCCGGTCGTCGTCGGTCGCGGGAGCGCCGCGGGGTGGCGGGCCGGGTGGGCCAGGTCGGTCCAGCGGGCTCGGTCGGTCCAGCGGGCTCGGTCGGCTGGCGGTTCATGCGGTTCTCCCGAGGTCGGTGTCGGTGGGGTGGCCCGTGCGTGGGCCCGTGGTCGGGTGCGTGGCGGGGCGGGTGACCAGGAGCTCGCGTCCGACCAGGCGGCGTACGTCGTTGTCGGGGATGCGCGGGTCCATCAGCGACGCCGAGGCGGCGTACTTGCTGAACGAGACCGGGCGGGCACCCAGCCGGCCCAGCAGGCGGTCGGCGGCGCCGGCGGCACGCCCGCCCTTGGTCTCCACGATCACCCGCGCGGGGTCGACCTCGACGGCGTGGTCCCCGCGGGTGGCCCGGACCCCGGCGTCGATGGTGACCCGCGTGCCGGTCTGCGGGTCGGCGAGCGTCACGCGCCGGTAGCCGACCTCGACGGCCGGCGCCAGCGGCTCGGCCAGGTCGTGGCCGTGGACGAGGAGCCCGTCGCGGAAGAACGCCTCGGCCTCGTGGGTCATCCGGCCGTGGTCGTCGGCAGCGACGGGGTGGAAGTACTTGCGGGTCAGGCCGTCGCCGTCACGCACCTTGAGCTCGAGCCGGCTCAGGCCGTCCTCGACGTACAGGCGACTGCGTGCCTTCCACCGTCGCCGCCTGCCCTGGACGTGGGCGCGGCACGTGCGCAGGTCCTGGGTGTCGAAGTAGGTGCTGCGGTAGGTGGTGGCGACCCGCCCGTCGATGCTCAGCAGGCGCAGCGAGGCCGGTGCCCGGTCGAGGAACTCGCCGGCGGCCTCGGCGCTGAGGAGGTACTTGCGGTCCACCCGCGTGGTCGCGGCGGCGGCCGCGATGACCTCGGCCAGGGTGATCCGGGAGCGACTCGCGAGCCCGGGGAGGGCCGGCAGGTCAGGTGCTGTCGGGTCAGGCACGAGGGGCCTCGTCCCCGGCGAGCCGGCCGGCGAACGCGGGTTCCCCAGTGGTCGTCGGCTCGATCCCGCCGGCGTCGCCGGAGTCGCGGAGGCTGGCCAGCGTCGCCCACCCCTCCTCGACCTCGTGCCGTACGGCGACCACGGTGGTCTCGCGGACGAAGTCGACCTGTTCGACGGCCACCGCGATGGGGTCGCGACCCAGCCGGCGGGTGACCTCGGCGCGGACCTCCTCGGGGCCGGTGAGGGCGCGGTCCAGGGTCAGCCGCAGGACCCGGGTCGGGACGCGGGTCCGGGAGTCGTCGACCAGCCACACCGCGGCCAGGACGAGCACGTTGAGGACCACGACCAGCTCGAGGTGGCGCTCGGGCAGGCCGTTGATCAGGGCCAGGACGAGGGCGGAGAAGGTGTAGGCGACGTCCTTGATGCTGAACGCGGCGCTGCGCAGCCGGACCAGGCTGAGCAGGCCGAACAGTCCGAAGCCCACGCCGGCGGGGAAGTGCCCGGCGGTGATGGCCGTCAGGGCGGCGAGCAGCCCGATGTTGAGCGTGACGAAGACCATCGTCATCTCCGGGGCGGCGGCGCGGCGGCGGTAGAGCCAGCCCACGAGCGCGAACAGGGCGAGCACGTCGATGCCGAGCCCGATGAGTGTCGATGCGGTCATGTCGCTCCCTTGGCGCCGAGGTTCGGCGATCCTGCAGGAACGTAGGGAGCAAACGTGAGGAAAACATGAAGAGACGCCCAGGTGGACGGTGGAGCGCACGGTCGCCGGCAGGCGGGGATGCGGTGCGGTCCCGGTAGGGCTCGGCGGCTGGACCGGACCCGGGACCTCAGCGGTCCTCGCGCGAGTCGTCCCGCCGGCGCGAGATGGTCAGCACCAGCCAGTAGAGCTCCAGACCGATCCCCTCCCGGTTGTCCGGCGTCGGCACCAGATGCAGAACACCCGGACCCACGTCTGGCGTGGGTCCGGGTGTCGTCGATGTCCTGGGACATCACATGGCGGTGGCGGAGGGATTTGAACCCTCGGTGGGCTTGCACCCACAAACGCTTTCGAGGCGTTCTCCTTAGGCCGCTCGGACACGCCACCGCGGGGAAGGCTACCGGACGTCGTCGTCGCGGCCGAAATCGCGGTGGCCCTCGAAGAACGCGTCCAGCAGGGCGGCGCTGTCGGCGGCGAGGACGCCGCCGAGGACCTCCGGGCGGTGGTTGAGCCGCCGGTCGCGCACGACGTCCCACAGCGAGCCGACCGCGCCGGCCTTGTCGTCGTACGCCCCGAACACGAGCCGGTCCACGCGGGACAGGACCGTCGCCCCGGCGCACATCGTGCACGGCTCCAGGGTCACCACCAGGGTGCAGCCGGTCAGGCGCCACTCGCCCAGCGTCGCGGCCGCCTCGCGCAGCGCGACGACCTCCGCGTGCCCGGTCGGGTCGCCGGCCTGCTCGCGCACGTTGTGGCCCACACCGACCACCTCGCCCGCCGAGGAGACCACGACGGCGCCGATGGGGACGTCGCCTCCCCTGGCGGCGAGCCGGGCCTGCTCCAGCGCGGCCCGCATCGCCGGCTCCCAGTCAGCGGCGCCCACCTAGCCGAGGCCCACCAGGTCGTCGAACTTGCCGCCGAACCCGGCCTGCGCGGCGACCTCGCTGAGGACCTCCTCGGGGTAGAGCTCCTCGTCGTCGAGCAGCGCCCCCATCTCCCGGGCGGACATCCCGAGGTCGGCGCAGATCGCGAGGTCACCGCCCGGTGCCGGCTCGTCCTCGACGTCGACGTGGATGCCGATGTGGTCGACCGCCGAGCGCGCCAGGCTCCAGTCGGTGGCCGCGGTGACGTCGGAGAGCAGCACCCGGACCAGCGACCCCTGCGCGCGCACCAGCAGCGTGAAGTCCTCGGCGACCGCGATCAGCCCGAGGGCGCCGTTCTCGCCGGGGTAGCGGCGCAGCTCCTTGACGATCGTGTCGACCGTGTCCAGGGAGCGGTCGGGCAGCTCCGCGAGGTTCCAGTCGCCCTCGTCGCGGTAGGCGACGACGGCGAGGTCGATCTCGCCGACCTCCGCGTCGGAGACCTCAGACATCGCCCCGCCCTCCTCGCTGAACCGGCACCCCCGCATCGTGGCAGAACCCGGCACGAACGACCACCAACATCTGGCCCCACTACGGTGTACGCCATGCGCCTGCACGTCGTGGACCACCCGCTGATCGCCCACAAGCTCACCACCCTCCGCGACCGGGAGACGGCCTCCCCGGAGTTCCGGCGGCTCACCGACGAGCTGGTCACGCTGCTGGCCTACGAGGCCACCCGCGACGTGCGGGTCCAGCAGGTCGACATCGTCACCCCCGTCGGCCCGACCCAGGGGGTCAACCTCAGCCGTCCCCGCCCCCTCGTCGTCCCGATCCTGCGCGCCGGCCTGGGCATGCTCGAGGGGATGATGCGCCTCGTGCCGACCGCGGAGGTCGGCTTCCTCGGGATGGTCCGCAACGAGGAGACGCTCGAGGCCTCGACGTACGCCGAGCGCCTGCCGGTCGACCTGTCCGGGCGCCAGTGCTACGTCCTCGACCCGATGCTGGCGACCGGGGGCACCCTCGCCGCGGCGATCCAGTTCCTCACCGAGCGCGGCGCCGACCACATCACCTGCATCTGCCTGCTCGTCGCCCCCGAGGGGGTCGCCAACCTGGAGAAGGGGCTCGAGGGCGTCGACGTGCCCGTCACCGTGGTCACCGCCGCGCTGGACGACCACCTCAACGAGAAGGGCTACATCGTGCCCGGGCTCGGGGACGCCGGCGACCGCCTCTACGGACTGGCCCAGTAGCCCCCTCGGGTTGCCTCAGCCGACGCCCGCCCCGACCACGACGGTCCCGGAGATCGGCACCGCCTGCGCGACCCGCGGCAGCGTCACCCGCACGGTCGTGCCCTGCTCGTGGGCGGAGGTGACGTCGATCCGGCCGCCGTGCAGCGCGACGATGGCCTGGACGATCGTCAGCCCCAGGCCGGTGCCCTGGATCGCCCGCGCCGTGGCCGTGGAGGAGCGGAAGAACCGGGTGAACAGGCGCGCCTGCTCCGTCTCGGGGATGCCGCAGCCGTCGTCGCGGACGACGATCTCCGAGCTCTCCCCCCGCGAGGTCAGCGACACCTCCACCGTGCCGCCGTCCGGGGTGAACTTCACCGCGTTCGTGAGCAGGTTGGTGACCACGCGCTCGAGCTGCACCGGGTCGCCGTGGTGCACCACCGGCTCTGCCGGCACCGCCACGTCGAGGTCCAGCCTCCGGTGGGCGAGCACGGGGGCGATCGCCTCCCGGGCCGCGGAGAGCACCGTGCGGAGGTCGGTCACCTCGGGATCGATCCTCATCGCCGAGGACTCGATCTGCGACAGCGTCAGCAGGTCCTCGACCAGCAGGAGCAGGCGGCGGCCGTTGCGCTCCATGCGGTCGATGATCTCGCGCTGGGGACGGCTCAGCTCGCCCGCGAGGTCGTCCTCGAGCAGCTCGGCGTACCCGATGATGCTGGTGATCGGGGTCCGCAGCTCATGGCTCACCGTGGAGACGAAGTCGCCCTTGACCCGCTCCAGCTCCTGCAGGCGTTCCACAGCCGTCGCCTGGTGCTGCAGGGTCAGCAGCATCGCGCGGTGCGCCTCCTCGCGATCGGTGACCACCAGATGTTCCCTGGTCCTCAGGATCAGCGGCAGCAGCACCAGCACGGCACCGCACGCGACGAACGCGCTCAGCGCGCCGAGGCGCAGGCTCTCCTGGCCCACCAGGCAGGTCAGGCCGGCACCGAGGCCGACCAACGCCAGCCGCTCGCGCCACGGTCGTGGGGAGCTCGGCACGGCGGTGCGGAACCACCGTCGCGAAGCCAGCCCGAACACCCCGGGCCCCGCAGCACTGGATGACGACATGTCCGAGCGCACCCCCCTCGCTCCCCCGTGCCGGCGCTCGCCCGGCACATCGAAGGATCGGCAGGAGGGTCCCCGACGTGAGGAATTCCGTCGGGGGGTGTCCTCGACGAGGTCGGGTCAGAGGGCCTTGACCGCGTTGAGCAGCTTGCTCATCGAGTCCTTCGCGTCACCGAACAGCAGCGTGGTGTTCTCCTCGAACAGCAGCTCGTTCTCGATGCCGGCGAAGCCCGGTCGCATCGACCGCTTCATGAACACGACCTGCTTGGCCTCGTCGGCGTTGAGGATCGGCATGCCGTAGATCGGCGCGCCGGGGGTCGTCTTCGCCGCCGGGTTGACCACGTCGTTGGCGCCGACCACGAGTGCCACGTCGGCGTCCTTGAAGTCGCCGTTGATCTCGTCCATCTCCTTGAGCTGCTCGTAGGGCACCTGCGCCTCCGCGAGCAGCACGTTCATGTGGCCGGGCATCCGGCCCGCGACCGGGTGGATGGCGTAGTCGACCTGCGTGCCCCGCTCGACGAGCACGTCGACGAGCTCGCGCAGGGTGTGCTGGGCCTGGGCGACGGCGAGGCCGTAGCCGGGGACGATGATCACGCGGTCGGCGTACGCCAGCATGATCGCGACGTCCTCGGGGCCCGCGGACTTCACCGGGCGGTCCGAGGCGACGCCGCCGCCCAGCGTGGAGCCGCCCTTGAGCGCGCCGAAGAGGATGTTGGCCACCGAGCGCCCCATGGCGCGGGCCATCAGCAGGGTCAGGAACGTGCCCGAGGCGCCGACGAGCGTGCCGGCGACGAGGAGCACGACGTTGTCGAGCACGTAGCCGCCCGCCGCGACGGTGAGGCCGGTGAAGGCGTTCAGCAGCGAGATGACGATGGGTACGTCGGCGCCGCCCACCGGCAGCACGAGCAGCAGCCCGAAGGCCAGGCCGACCAGGCAGAGCACGATGCCCACCCACACGGCGGGGTTCAGCACCAGCTGGGTGGACAGGCCGACCCCGCCGAGCAGGGCGACGGCGAAGGCCACGGCCAGCCCCGGGAACACCACCGGCGCCGAGGTCATCAGCTCCTGCAGCTTGGCGAAGGTGACCACGGAGCCCGCGAAGGAGACCGAGCCGACGAAGATCGTGAACGCGGTCGCGGCGAGGACGAACCAGTTCGCCGCCTCGTGGCCGGGCTCGGTGATCTTGTGCAGCTCGAGCAGGGCGACCAGGGCCGCCGCGCCGCCGCCGACGCCGTTGAACAGCGCCACCATCTGCGGCATCTGCGTCATCTGGACCTTCTGCGCGCCGAAGACGCCACCGGCGGTGCCGACCGCGATCGCGCCCACCATCAGCGGGACGTGGTCGAGGTCGAGGTAGAGGAACGGGACCACGCAGGCGACGACGGCCGCGACCGCGCCGACGAGGTTGCCGGTGCGGGCGGTCTTCGGCCCGGAGAGGCCCTTGAGCGCGAGGATGAAGCAGATCGCGCAGGCGAGGTAGGTCAGCTGGACCCAGGTCGGCGTCACTTGGCGGCCCCCTCGGTCGAGGAGGTCGCTGTGGTCGCGCCCTTCGCGACCTTCTTCTTCTTGCGGGTGAACATCTGCAGCATCCGGTCGGTCACCACGAAGCCGCCGACCATGTTGACCGCCGCGAGCACGATGGCGACCAGGCCCACGACCAGCACGATCGTGCTGTCGGCCTGCCCGGTCACGATGATCGCGCCGAGCAGGATGATCCCGTGGATCGCGTTGGCGCCCGACATCAGCGGGGTGTGCAGCGTCGAGGAGACCTTGGAGATCACCTCGATGCCCACGAAGACGCTGAGCACGAAGATGGTCAGCCAGACGACGGCGTCGTTCACTGGTCGGCCTCCTGGTCGAAGGGGAGATCGAGCTGTTCGGTCCGGGGGTCCGGGCCCGCGGCCTGCGCACCAGCACCGCCACCGCTGGTGGTGGTCTCGACAGGCTCAACCACCGAGTCGGCGTCGGCCATCGGGTCGGGCTCAGCCATCGGAGCCGCGGCGGGCTCGGCCGCCGGCGCGGCCGGGCCCTCGATGGCCTCCCGGGTCGGCTCGTGCAGGATCCGGCCGGCGTGGGTGACGCACGAGCCGACGACGACCTCGTCGTCGAAGTCGGGGGCGAACTGCCCCTCGGCGGTCATCAGCGTGAGCAGGTTGACGAGGTTCTGGGCGTAGAGCTTCGAGGCGGGCCCGGGCATCTGCGAGGGGACGTTCTCGCCGCCCCAGACCTGCGCGTGCCCGATCCGCACGACCTTCCCGGCCACCGAGCCCTCGACGTTGCCGCCGGTCTCGGCGGCGAGGTCGACCACGATCGAGCCGGGCTTCATCTGCTCGACCATCTGCGCGGTCACCAGCATCGGCGCCTGCCGGCCGGGGACGGCGGCGGTGGTGATCAGCGCGTCCGCGTCGGCGATGTACGGCGTGAGCAGGTCGCGCTGCCGGGCGGCGCGATCCTCGGTCATCTCGCGGGCGTAGCCGCCGGAGCCCTCGAGGGTCTCGAGCTCGAGGTCGATCGACTTCGCCCCCACGGAGCGGATCTCCTCCGCGGCGGCGGCGCGGACGTCGTAGGCCTGCACGACCGCGCCGAGCCGCTTGGCGGTGGCGATCGCCTGCAGCCCGGCGACCCCTGCCCCGAGCACGACGACCTGCGCCGGCTGCACCGTGCCGGCCGCGGTCATGTTGAGCGGGAAGAACCGCCGCAGGAGGCCGGCGGCGACGATCGCGCACCGGTAGCCGGAGACGAGGGCCTGGGAGGACAGGGCGTCCATCGACTGGGCGCGGGAGATGCGCGGCACCAGCTCCATCGCGAATGAGGTGACGTCGAGGTCGCGCAGGTCGGTGACGAGGTCGTGGGAGGAATTGACCGGCAGGAACGAGATCGTGGCCGCGCCCTGGCGCAGCCGGCGCACGCGGTCGCTGGTCAGCGCGTTGACGGCCAGCACCACGTCGGCGTCGGCGAGGGCGTCCTCGGAGACGGTCGCCCCGGCCTCGACGTACAGCTCGTCGGCGTACTCCGCCCGCTCGCCGGCACCGGCCTCGACGACCACCTCGTAGCCGAGGTCGGTGAGCTTCCCGACCAGCTCGGGGACCATCGCGACGCGGGCCTCGCCCGCACGGGTTTCCCTTGCCACTGCGATCTTCACGCGTCAGACCCTAGGGGACTGACGGGCCGCTTCCGGACTTTGAGATCACCGTCTCACTCGTTTCCCGGCAAACCGGGCACGGCCACGGGCAGGAGCGGAGGAGGGACTTCGCCCGCTCAGGCCATCCCGGTGCCGACGGCCAGGCCGATGGCGTAGGTCACGCCCATCGCGAGCAGGCCGCCGCAGACGTTGCGGAGCACCGCCGGGCGGGTCTTCGCGCCACCGATCCGGGCGCTGGCGTAGCCGGTGCCCGCCAGGGCGATGGCGACCGCGAGCGGGGTGACGATGGCGCGCAGCGACGGGGAGAAGACCAGGATCGTGATCACCGGCAGCATGGCGCCGATCGTGAACGCGATCATCGAGGCCCACGCGGCGTGCCAGGGGTTGGTCAGCTCGTCGGGGTCGATGCCCAGCTCGATGTCGAGGTGGGCCCGCAGCGCGTCACCCCCGGTGAGCTCGGCCGCCACCTGCTGCGCCGTCTCGGCCGAGAGGCCCTTCTGCCGGTAGAGCTCGGCGAGCTCGGCGAGCTCCTTCTCGGGCTCCTCGGCGAGCTCGCGGGTCTCCTTGGCGATCAGCGCGCGCTCGGTGTCGCGCTGGGTGCTCACCGAGACGTACTCACCGGCCGCCATGCTCAGCGCCCCCGCCACCAGCCCCGCGAGGCCGGCGACCAGGATCGTCTGCCGGTCGGCGGTGGCGCCTGCGACACCCATCACCAGACCGGCCACCGACACGATGCCGTCGTTGGCGCCGAGCACGCCGGCCCGCAGGGCGTTGAGCTTGGCGCCGAAGGACTCGGCGTGCGGCTCGTCGGGGTGCTCCCCCATCTGGGGGAAGTCGTCAGCGGGGGCCCGGGAGGTCATGGCACGATCTTCACCCTCTTCCTTGAATGGCTCAAGGAAGGGCAGCCTTCGCTCAGTTGGTGGCTCGGCTCCGGTAGGTGTACCTCGTCGCGTAGGTCTCCGGGTCCACCCCGGTGACCTTCACCTCCACGTCCAGGGTCTGGTCGGGCGCCTCCAGCTCGCAGGTGATCGACTCGCCCTTCCTCCCGGGGAGGTACTCCGGGCAGCTGCCGGTCGGCTTCACGCCGTACTGCTTCTCATAGCTCGCGGCGAGCTCCTCGAAGACCGACCTGCCGGTGAGCCCGAACTCCTGGGGCTCGTCGTCGACCTCGATGCTGAACCGGCCCTTGCCGTCGGTGTCGGTGATGGTGACCGTGGCACCGATCCGCACCAGCCGGCCGTCGTCGAAGACCACCGTCCGGGTGCACCGGGCGGTCGCATCCTTCTCGTAGTCCACGTCCTTGCAGGTCAGGTCGCCCGGACGGATGCCGGGGTTCTGCTCCTCCAGCTGGTCGTTGGCACGCTGCGCCACCGTCGCACCCTCGAGCCGGTCCGGCTTGCTGGAGAACTCGAACCCGCACCCGGCCAGCAGCAGCACCCCCACCGCCCCCGGCAGCACCCGCCACCACGTGCCGTTGCTCATCGCAGCATCTCCTCCACCCACGCCGGGACCGTCTGTGTGGCCGGCCCCGAGCGCACCTGCGAGAAGTCGCTCACCGGGTCGGGGGCCAGGTTGAGCTCGAGGGTGTCGGCGCCGTTGCCGATCGCGTAGTGCACGAAGGCGGCCGCGGGGTAGACCGTGCCGGAGGTGCCCACGGCGACGAACAGGTCACAGTCGAACAGCGCCCGCTCCGCGGCCTCCATCCCGTGGGGCACCTCCCCGAACCACACCACGTCGGGGCGCAGCGCCGGCACGCTGCACGCGGGACAGGGAGGGCGGTGGCCGAGCGGGCCGGTCCAGTCGTGGCGGCGGTCGCAGCTCACGCACCATGCCGCGCGCAGCCGGCCGTGCATGTGGTGCACCCGCCGCGAGCCGCCCCGCTCGTGCAGGTCGTCGACGTTCTGCGTCACCAGGTAGAGGTCGTCACCGAGGTGCTCCTCGAGTCGCGCCAGCGCGACGTGGGCGGCGTTCGGCTGCACCCGCTCCAGCACGGCACGACGCTCGTCGTAGAAGCGGTGGACCAGGTCGGGGTCGGCGTCGTACGCCTCCGGGGTGGCGACCGCCATCGGGTCGTGGCCCTCCCACAGCCCCTGGGCGTCGCGGAACGTGGGCAGGCCACTCTCGGCGGAGATGCCCGCACCGGTCAGGACGACGACCTTCACGGGCGGCAGGCTATCCCTCGGCTCGCCCAGGTCAGCGGTACTCCGGGTTCTCGTAGTCGAACCGCGCGCCCGCGTCCCACTCCGAGCGCTGGTTGCCGTGGGCCGGGATCCCGCCCGCGTCCCGCAGCATCCGGGCCAGGTGCATCAGGTTCCAGGTCATGAAGGTGGTGTTCCGGTTGGTGAAGTCGTTCTCCGGGCCGCCGCTGCCGGGATCGAGGTACGACGGCCCGGGACCCGCCTCGCCGATCCAGCCGGCGTCCGCCTGGGGCGGGATCGTGTAGCCGAGGTGCTGCAGGGAGTAGAGGACGTTCATCGCGCAGTGCTTGATGCCGTCCTCGTTGCCGGTGATCAGGCAGCCGCCCACCCGGCCGTAGTAGGCGTACTGCCCCGCCTCGTTGAGGATCCCCGAGCCGCCGTACAGCCGCTCGATGACGCGCTTCATCACGCTGGAGTTGTCGCCCAGCCAGATCGGGCCGGTCAGGACGAGGATCTGGCTGGCCATCACCCGCTCGTGGATGGCCGGCCAGGCGTCGGTGGCCCAGCCGTGCTCGGTCATGTCGACGTACACCCCGGTGGCGATGTCGTGGTCGACGGCCCGCAGCACCTCGACCTCGACGCCGTGCCGCCGCATCAGCCCCGCGCTCGCCTCGAGGAGGCCCTCGGTGTTGCTGACCTCCGGCGAGCGCTTGAGGGTGCAGTTGAGGAACATCGCCCGCAGGCCGGTGAAGTCGGGTCTTCCATCCCCCGACGATGCGCCGCCCGCGGACGCACCGACAAGGCAGCGACGGGGCCCGGTCCAGCCCGGCGTTCCTGGCGGGGGTCAGTCGCCCCGCTCCCCCGCCCACTGCTTCGCTTCCTCGAGCTGGGCCAGCGGGAACGCCCGCGCCTGCCCCGGCCACAGGACGCTGAACACCTTGACCGCCGGCCCGGCCCAGCGCGCGTCGGTGACGATCGCGATCCGCTCGAAGGACGTGGTGTGCCGCGCGCCGAGCTTGAGGTCCTCCCAGACGGCCTCGCCCTCGTACTCGTCGAACTCCGGGCCGAGGACGTAGACCAGGCGGACCTTGCCGTGGCTGGCCACGGCAGCCTCGACCGCGGGGACGACGACGTCCTCGTAGTCCTCCTTCTCCACGTCGTCGACGGCCTGCAGCCCGAGCACGCCGGGCGGCATGTCCTTCATCAGACGGATCATGCCTCCACTGTCCTCAGCGGACCTCGAGGCGTCAACGACTCGGGTGATCGGTCTCAGCGGAGCAGTGGCGGGTGCAGCTGGGTGACGGTCCCGACGCGGTACAGCCGCGCCGGACGCCCGCCGTCGCGGGTCGTCGTCTCCTCCGTCGGCTCCAGGAAGCCGTCGGTCCGCGTCACCTTGCGGTGGAAGTTGCGCGGGTCCAGGGCGGTTCCCCACACCACCTCGTAGACGTGGCGCAGCTCGCTGATCGTGAACTCCGGCGGGCAGAACGCCGCAGCGAGCGGGGTGTACTCGAGCTTGGCGCGGGCGCGCTCCACCCCGTCGTCGAGGATCCTGACGTGGTCGAAGGCCAGCGCCCCCGGATCGGCGAGGAGCTCGCCGACCGGATGCCAGCGGGCGTCGGCCGCGTCGGTCCCGGCCGTGGGCGTGGGCAGGTCGGCCGCGAGCGCGATGTAGGCGACCGTCACCGTGCGCATCCGGGGGTCGCGGTCGGGGTCGGCGTACGACGCCAGCTGCTCGAGGTGGAACCGGGCCGAGGACAGCCCGGTCTCCTCGCGCAGCTCGCGCGCGGCCGCGGCCTCGAGGTCCTCGTCCGGCTGCAGGAAGCCCCCGGGGAGCGCCCACGACCCCAGGTAGGGCTCCTCGCCGCGCCGGACGGTCAGCGCCTGCAGCTGGTCGTCCCGCACGGTCAGGACGACCAGGTCGACGGTGACGGCGACCGGCGGGAAAGCGTTGTCTCGCGGCATGGCGCCGACCCTACCCGCTTAGTGTCAACTTGACGATTACTCGTTCGACGACTTATCGTCAGAATGACGACAAGAACCCAGAAGGGGTGCCTCCCATGGCCGACATCGCCCGCTATCCCCTGGTCCGCCACCTGCGTGGCTCCAGCACCGCCCACGTCGAGCAGATCCGCAACGGCCGCACGATCCGCGCCGGGGTCGGCGCGTCGTTCTGGTTCCGGCCGCTCAGCGCGGTGCTGAACGAGGTCCCGGTCGACGACCGCGAGCTGCCCCTGCTCTTCCACGCCCGCACGAGCGACTTCCAGGACGTCACGGTGCAGGCCACCGTCACCTACCGGGTCACGGACCCCGCGACCGCCGCCGGTCGCATCGACTTCTCGATCGACCCCGCCAGTGGCCGGTGGAGGGGCACCCCCCTCGACCAGGTCGCCGGCCTGCTCATCGAGTCCGCCCAGCAGTACGCCATCGACCTGCTGGCGACCGTCGACCTCGCCACCGCGATGGCGGGGGGCGTCGGCCCGGTCCGGTCCGTGATCGCCGACGGGCTGCGGGGCGACGAGCGGCTGGCCGCGACCGGCATCGCCGTCGTCGGGGTGCGCGTGGTCGCGGTCCGGCCGGAGCCGGAGGTGGAGAAGGCGCTGCGGACCCCCACCCGTGAACAGGTGCAGCAGGAGGCCGACCGGGCGACCTTCGAGCGGCGTGCCGTCGCCGTGGAGCGCGAGCGCGCGATCGGCGAGAACGAGCTGCAGACGCAGATCGAGCTGGCCCGCCGCGAGGAGCGGCTGGTGAGCCAGCGCGGCACGAACGCCCGCCGCGAGGCCGAGGAGAGCGCGGCCGCGGGTGCGATCGCCGCCGAGGGCGAGGCCCGCCGCACGGTGACGCTGGCCGAGGCCCGAGCAGAGGGCACCCGACTGGCCGGCGCGGCCCAGGGCGAGGCCGAGGCGGCGCGGGTGGCGGCGTACCAGGGCGTCCCCGAGGAGGTCCTGCTGGCGCTGGCCCTCAAGGAGCTGGCCGCGAACCTGCCGAGGATCGAGAGCCTGGTGCTGAGCCCCGACCTCGTGACCCAGGCGCTGGCCCGGCTGGGCAACGGGAAGGTGACTGGCCCGGTGACTGGCCAGGTGACGACATGAGCCTGACGCCCCGGGTGGTCGTCGTGCACCGGCGCACGGAGTACGACGAGCTGCTCGCCACGCACGGCACCCGCGGCCAGGCGGCGTTCTTCCTCGGCACCCGCGGGCGCGACATCGCCGAGCTCGAGGAGCGACACCGCCTGGCCCAACGGGCGATCGAGACCGCGACGGCCGCCGTACCGGTGGACTGGCGCCGCGGGAGCGTCGAGCGCAGCGACGTCTCCCGGTTCCTGTTCTCTCCCGACGACGTGGTGGTCGTGGTCGGGCAGGACGGGCTGGTCGCCAACGTCGCGAAGTACCTGCGCGGTCAGCCGGTGATCGGCATCGACCCCGAGCCCGGCCGCAACGCCGGCGCCCTGGTCACCCACGCGGCGCAGGACGTGGGCGAGCTGCTGCGCTCCACCGACCACGTCGCCGAGCGCACGATGGTGCGGGCGGACCTCGACGACGGGCAGCAGCTGCTCGCCCTCAACGAGGTCTTCGTCGGGCACCCGAGCCACCAGACCGCACGCTATGACCTCTACTCGCCGGGCACCCTGGGGGAGTCGCAGGCGTCGTCCGGGGTGATCGTGGCGACCGGCACCGGGGCGACGGGCTGGTGCCGCTCGGTCGCCCTCGAACGGCACAGCCAGCTGGTCCTGCCTGGCCCGGGCGAGCAGCGCCTGGTGTGGTTCGTACGAGAGGCGTGGCCCTCCCCCGCCACCGGGACCGCCCTGACCGAGGGCGAGCTCGTCGGCAACGACCTCGCCCTGACCGTCACCTCCGACCGGCTCGTCGCGTTCGGCGACGGGATCGAGGCCGACTCACTCACGTTGACCTGGGGCCAGACGGTGCGCATCGGCCGCGCCGACACCACGCTCCGGCTGGTCGTCTGAGGCGACCGCCCGGGAACGGCCGGGCGTCAGCGCTCCGCGAGCTTCGCCAGGAGCAGTGCCGCCGCCAGCAGGACGGGAGCCAGCGCGATCGCCACCCGTCCGACCGTGCTCCGGTCGCCCTGCGCGACGGGCACGTAGCCCTCGAGGCTGCCGGCCGACTCGCGCTGCAGCAGTGTGTCGAGCTGGTGGGCGTCGAGGCCCGACGGGTAGGCGGCGGCCCTCCGGATCGTGCGCATCACCGCCTCGGGCGGCACGGCCAGCACGTGCACGTTCAGCAGCGCGGTCCCACCGTCGCGGCGGCGTACGCGGATGCCTCCGGCGCCTGCGTCGGCCTCGACCGCGGCGAGCTCGCCCCACGGGACCTCGACGCTCCGGCCGGCGGCTCGGGACAGGATCCGCGAGGGGGAGAGCCAGAGACCGCCCGGGTCGTGCAGCATCCGCACTCCGGGCACGAGCAGCGCGACCCCCAGCGCGAGCAGCACGGCCAGCACCCCGGCGCCGACGGGACGCCCTCCGAGCGCCGCCGCGACCGCGCCCACGAGCAGGCACCCGTTGAGCACGAGCCAGATGGCCAGGCCGAACCACGGCAGCAGCATCAGCCGCGGCACCAGCAGCGCCCGCTCACCGCCGAGGTCGACCGGGGTCGGCGCACGGCGGGCTCAGTAGTACCAGGGGTAGGGCGACCAGTCCGGCTCGCGCTTCTCCAGGAACTGGTCGCGGCCCTCCTGGGCCTCGTCGGTCATGTAGGCCAGCCGGGTCGTCTCGCCGGCGAAGAGCTGCTGGCCGACCAGGCCGTCGTCGATGAGGTTGAAGGAGTACTTCAGCATCCGCTGCGCCGTCGGGCTCTTGCCGTTGATCTTCGCGCCCCACTCCAGCGCGACCTTCTCCAGCTCGGCGTGCGGCACCACCTTGTTCACCGCACCCATCCGGTGGGCCTCCTCGGCGTCGTACTCGTCGCCGAGGAAGAAGATCTCGCGGGCGAACTTCTGGCCCACCTGACGCGCGAGGTACGCCGACCCGAACCCGCCGTCGAAGCTGCCCACGTCGGCGTCGGTCTGCTTGAAGCGGGCGTGCTCGGCGCTGGCCAGGGTCAGGTCGCACACCACGTGCAGGGAGTGCCCGCCACCCGCGGCCCAGCCGTTGACCAGGCAGATGACCACCTTGGGCATGAACCGGATCAGCCGCTGGCACTCCAGGATGTGCAGCCGCGCGAGCCGGGCCTTGTCGATCGGGTTCGGCTCCTCGCCGGCGTCGTCGTGACCCGCCGTCTCGTACTGGTAGCCCGCCTTCCCCCGGATGCGCTGGTCGCCACCGGTGCAGAACGCCCACTTGTCGTTCTTCGCGCTCGGGCCGTTGCCGGTGAGCAGCACGCAGCCGACGTCCGCGGAGGTGCGGGCGTGCTCGAGGACCCGCAGCAGCTCGTCGACCGTGTGCGGCCGGAACGCGTTGAGCACGTCGGGGCGGTCGAAGGCGATCCGCACCGTCCCGTGCGCTCCGGTGGACTTCCGCGCCCGGTGGTAGGTCAGGTCGGTCAGGTCCTCGAAGCCCGGGACGTCGTCCCAGTCGGCCGGGTCGAAGATCTCGCTGACTCCCTCGATCGCGCTCATGACCGGTGAGGCTATCCGTCGCAGTCGGCCGGAATCCTCGGGGCACCGCTGGCGTTGTGTCTCGCATGACCCTTCAAGGCGAGTATGTCCCCAGCAAGGCGGCATGGGTCCGGGAGCAGGTGGAGAAGTACGAGGCGACCGACGGCGCCGAGGCGAACACCCTGCCCGGCACTGACTACCCGATCGTGGTGATCACCTCGGTCGGCGCGAAGTCCGGCCACCTCCGCAAGAACCCGGTGATGCGTGTGGAGCGCGGCGGCGTGTACGTCGCGATCGCGTCCAAGGGCGGCGCGGACGAGCACCCGGAGTGGTACCACAACTTCGTGGCCCACCCCGAGGTCGAGCTGCAGGACGGACCGGTGCGCAGGACCTACCGCGCCGAAGTCGTCCACGGCGAGGAGCGGACCGACCTGTGGCAGCTGGCGGTCGACACGTGGTCGACCTACGCGTCGTACCAGGAGAGGACCGACCGCGAGATCCCCGTCTTCAAGCTGACGCCGATCGACTGAGCCAGCCGACTGACCCGCCGGCTCCTACCGATCAGCGCGAGGAGATCGAGGACGCCAGGGCGGCGAGGTGGCACAGCCGGGCGATCTCGGAGTCCAGGATCTCCGGGCCCCCGCGGCGCGCGACGACGATCATCTCGTCGCCGTCCAGGTCGCACCCTGCCACCAGGAGGTCCACGAGCCGCTCCGGCATGTCGATGCGGCGGCCCCGGCGCAGGTCCTCGGGCCAGGCGATGTCCTCGGGGATCTCCGCGGGCGCGGCCGTGGTGCGGTGCAGGACCTCGGCGCCCTCGCCGCGGCGACGCACCCGGGCGGCCCAGTCGACGACGAACGCCGACGGCAGCAGGTCGACCAGGATGTCGCGGGCGCTCTCCGGGCCCTGCGTCATCGCCTCGACGACCTCGAGGTCGCGGGTCAGGTTGGTGCCGGCGCTGTAGCGCGAGATCCAGAGCACCTCGACCCCGCTGAGCGACGTGCAGGCCGAGATGATGCTGTCCGGCATGATCCCGGTGTTCGCCGCGAGGAAGACGTCGTCGACCACGCGGCCGTCGTGGGTGCGCTCCACGATCTCGATCGCGTCGATGTTGCCGCCCGCCGTACCGATCGCGGAGGCCAGCCGCCCGAGCGACCCGGGCACGTCGGGCAGCGCCACCCGCAGCAGGTACATGCCGCTGACCCTAGCCCTCCCAGGTTTCACGAGGGTTGCGAACCGCGGCGCCACCACCCCCAGCGGCTCGTCCGGAGGGGTTTCGACAAGCTCAACCACCGTCAACGTCGTCCACCGGGGGTCCCTGCGGGACCGTCTCCTAGGGTTTGGCCATGAGCCGCATTCTCGTGACCGGTGCCACCGGGTTCATCGGCCGCCGACTGGTGCCCGCCCTGATCGACGAGGGACACGAGGTGCGGGCGATGACGCGCCGGCCCGAGTCCTACGAGGGGCCGGGCGAGCCGGTGGGCGGCAACACCGACGACCGTGACTCCCTCGACGCACCCCTCGAGGGTGTCGAGGTCGCCTACTACCTCGTGCACTCCCTCGACGACGCGGACTTCGAGCGCAAGGACGCCGAGGCGGCACGCAACTTCGCCGCGTCGGCGGCCGAGGCCGGGGTGGGCCAGATCATCTACATGGGTGGCCTCGGCGACGACGGGGACCTCTCCGCCCACCTGCGCTCGCGTCGCCAGGTGGAGGAGCTGCTCGGCGAGACCGGCGTGCCCGTGACGGTGCTGCGCGCCGCCATCGTGGTGGGCGCCGGCGGGATCTCCTGGGAGATCACCCGCCAGCTGGTCAAGAACCTGCCCGCGATGGTGGTCCCGAAGTGGGCGGCGACGAAGACCCAGCCGATCGCCCTCGACGACGTGGTCCGCTACCTCGTCGGTGTGTGCGGCAAGGAGGCCGCGCTCGGGCAGGTCTTCGAGATCGGCGGCCCGGACCAGCTCACCTACATCGACATGCTCCGGGTCGCCTCGGAGCAGGCCGGCAACCGGCCCGTGCCGATCGTCCAGGTGCCGGTCCTCACGCCGGGCCTCTCCTCGCGCTGGCTGGCGCTGGTCACCGACGTCGACGTCACGACCGGCCGCAACCTGATCGACTCGATGGGCACGGAGGTGGTGGTCCGGGAGCAGCGGATCCGCGAGATCGTCCCCGGGGAGCCGCTGGGGTACGCCGAGGCGGTGCGCCGCGCGCTCGGCGCCGACTGACCCCGGCGATCAGGTCGGCTGGCCCAGGAAGATCGCCGGCAGGGCGTAGAGCATCGTCACCGACCAGGTCAGGTGCGTCAGGATCGGCGCGAGGATCCCGCCGCTGGCCCGCCGCTCCAGCCCCACCACGACGCCGAGCAGGATCGCCGCGAAGCCGAGCATGAAGTTGCCGGTCGCCAGCGTCGCCACCGTGTAGGCCACCGTGGTGATGGCGACCTGGTGCTTGCGGATGGCGGCGTACATCGCCCCCCGGAAGAACAGCTCCTCGGCGATCCCGTTGACCACTGTGACCAACAGCAGGATCAGGGCGTGTCCCTGCTGGGCGTGCCGCAGCACCTCCCGCACCTGCTCGGTCAGGTCGACCCGGCCGCCGGTGAGCGTGACCCACGGGATCTCGCGGACCACGAACGCGCCCAGGACGAACACCCCGGCCAGGGCGGCGCCGACCAGGATCGGCTGCAGCACCGGTCGCGGGGCCATCAGGTCCGGGCTCTCGGGTCGCCCGATCCGGCCGAGGTGCAGGGGTCCGGAGGCGAAGGCCCCGACCGTCCAGATCCCGGCGAGGCAGAGGGTGGCGGGGTAGAACCAGGCGCTGCCGGGCTCGATGCGCAGCGAGAGGCCCAGCACGGTCGCGCCCACCACGACGACGACGGCGCTGACGAGCTGACGGCGGCGGAAGTCGCTGTCGCTCTGTCGGTGGTCGCGCGGCGTCATCTCCCACAGGGTGTGGCGCAGCTGCTCACCGAGGCGTCCCATGTCCCAGACCCTAGCCAGCGGCAGGCGGGGGCAAACACCTCGTGATGCGTCTCACGGATCGGGAGGATCCGACCTGCGAACGACCGATGCCGGCGCGGCTCGACCGGAGCTTCGGTCGTTCCGTGAGGGATTCGCAATTGTCATTGTGGAACCGACGTCACCCGCCGCCCCCCTAGGGTCGGGAGATGGCCTCCATCATGTGGTTCCGTCGCGACCTGCGGCTGCGGGACAACCCGGCCCTGCGGGAGGCCGCGAGCGGCGGTCCGGTGCTCGGGCTGTTCGTCCTCGACCCGGCCCTGTGGGAGGGCGCGGGTCCCGCCCGGCGGGCGTGGCTGGCCGCCAACCTGAGGGCGCTGGACGACTCGATGGGGGGCCGCCTGTGCGTCCGGCTCGGGGACCCCGCCTCGGTCGTGCCCGCGGTCGCCGAGGAGGTGGGCGCCGAGCAGGTGCACGTCACAGGCGAGTTCACGCCGTACGGCCGGCGCCGCGACCGGGCGGTGGTCGCCGCGCTCCCCGACGACGTCGAGGGCGTCGCGACCGGCACGCCGTACGCCGTGGCACCCGGGACCGTGACCAACGGCAGCGGTGAGCCGTACAAGGTCTTCACGCCCTACAGCAGGGCCTGGCGCCAGCACGGCTGGGACGATCCCGTGCAGGCGCCGCGCGGCGTGGAGTGGGTCGAGGCGGACGCGGACCAGAAGGCCGTGGGGATGCTCGACGAGGCCGCGGCCGGCGCCCCGGACGGCATGCCGACCCCGGGCGAGGGGGCGGCCTGGCGGCGGCTGCGCGGCTTCGTCGAGCACGACCTCGAGGAGTACGCCGAGCAGCGCGACCGACCGGGGGCGGACCGGACCTCGCGGCTCTCGCCGTACCTCCGGCTCGGGGTGCTGCACCCGCGCCAGCTGCTCGCGATGACCGCCGAGGTGGGCGCGCAAGGGGCGCGGACCTTCGAGACCGAGATCGCCTGGCGCGACTTCTACGCCGACGTGCTGCACCACCACCCCCGCTCGGCGTGGGAGGACCTGCGGCCGGTGCCGGGGCTGACGTACGACGACCACGCGGACGCCATCGAGGCCTGGAGGACCGGCACGACCGGGTTCCCCATCGTCGACGCGGGGATGCGGCAGCTGCTCGCCGAGGGCTGGATGCACAACCGGGTCCGGATGATCACCGCCAGCTTCCTGACCAAGGACCTGCACGCGTGGTGGCCGGTGGGCGCCCGGCACTTCCTGGACCACCTCGTCGACGGCGACCTCGCCTCGAACAACCACGGGTGGCAGTGGGTAGCCGGGACCGGCACGGACGCCGCGCCCTACTTCCGGGTGTTCAACCCGGTGACGCAGGGGCTGAAGTTCGACCCGGACGGCGACTACGTGCGGCGCTGGGTGCCGGAGCTGGCGCACCTGTCCGGCAAGGCCGCCCACGAGCCGTGGGACGCCGAGGACGGCTACGGACGTGACTACCCGCGCCGCATCATCGACCACGCGGAGGAGCGGAAGGAGGCGCTGGAGCGCTACCGGCGCGGCCGAGGCTGAAGGTCTCCACGACCTCGTAGCGCGGCCGGCGCCGCGGCCCCTCGCCGAGGTGGGAGGCCACCAGCGCGAGCTCCTCGACCGGCCACTGCGGGCCGGCGTACCCCTCCAGCAGGCGCACCCACTTCGTCGCCTCGACGGGTCGGCCCATCCGCGCCAGCGTCACGTGCGGACGGAACCGCTTGCCCTCGACCTCCGCGCCGGCCTTGGCCAGCGCCGCCCGGGCACCGGTGGCGGCACGACGCAGCTCCTCGGCGTCTGACTCGACACCGGCGTAGAGCACCCGCGCGCGGGCGGCGTTGGGGAAGGCACCGCCCCCGGCAATCCGGGCCTGCATCGGCGTCCGCTTGCGGGCCGCCCGATCGAGCCGGGCGAGGAGGTCGTCGTACGCGCGGTCGGGGACGTCGGGCGAGAACGCCAGCGTCAGGTGGAAGTGCTCCGGCAGGGTCCACCGGAACGGCGCCGCCTCCCGACGCGGCTCGAGGAACTCCTCGAGGTCCTCGACCACGCGCTCGGGCGGGACGACGGCCACGAACATGCGCACGCCCCGAGTCTGTCAGGCGGGCTCGGACTCGGGGTTCAGGTCAGAGCAATTCGCAAAACGGACAGGGTTCACGGGCGATCCCTGACGTTTTCGGCCGATGCTTTGCCCGAGAACGTCAGGGATCCCCGGCCAGCCGGGGAAACCTGCACCCCTCACAGCCCGAGGTCGCGCCCGATGAGCTCCTTCATGATCTCGTTGGAGCCGGCCCAGATCTTCGAGACGCGGGCGTCGCGCCAGGCGCGGGCGACGCGGTACTCGTTCATGTAGCCGTAGCCGCCGAAGAGCTGGACGCAGTGGTCGAGGATCTCGTTCTGCACCTGCGAGGTCCACCACTTGGCCTTGGCCGCGTCGATCGCGGACAGCTTCTGCTCGCTGTGCGCCACCACGCACTGGTCGACGTAGGCCTGGGTGACGTCGACCTGGGTGAACATCTCGGCGAGCAGGAACTTGTTGTGCTGGAAGGAGCCGATGCCCTGGCCGAAGGCCTTGCGCTCCTTGGCGTACTCCAGCGTCTCCACCAGGATCTGCCGGGCGTGGGCGAGGTTGGAGATCGCGCAGCCGAGGCGCTCCTGCGGGAGCTTCTGCATCATGTGGATGAAGCCGCTGTCGAGCTCGCCGACGATGTCGTCGTCACTGACGCGGAGGTCCTCGAAGAACATCTCGGCGGTGTCGGACTCGTCCTGCCCGACCTTGTCGAGCTTGCGGCCGCGGGCGTAGCCCTCGCTGGTGGTGTCGACGGCGAACAGCGTGATGCCGCGGGCCTTCTTCTCCGGCGCGGTCCGCGCGGCGACGACGACGAGGTCGGCGGAGTAGCCGTTGGTGATGAACGTCTTGGAGCCGTTGAGCACCCAGCTGTCGCCGTCCTTGACCGCGGTGGTCTTGAGCGCGGCGAGGTCGGAGCCGCCGGAGGGCTCGGTCATCCCGATCGCGGTCAGCAGCTCGCCGGAGGCGACGCCGGGCAGCCACCGCTTGCGCTGCTCCTCGGTGGTCAGCTCCACGAGGTACGGCGCCACGATGTCGGCGTGGATGCCCACGCAGGAGGAGAGCGCCGCGTTGACGTGGGAGAGCTCCTCGAGCAGGACCGCGTTGAACCGGTAGTCACCTGCGCCCGCGCCGCCGTACTCGTCGGGGACCTCCAGGCCCAGGAACCCCTGGCGGCCCGCGGCCAGCCAGAACTCGCGACCCAGGGTCTTGTTCTCGAGGTGCTCCTCGAGGTGGGGGCGCACCTCCCGGTCGAGGAACTCGCGTACCGATGCGCGGAATGCCTGGTGGTCGTCGTCGTAGATCGTGCGTTCCATGGAGGCATCGTAGGTTCGCAGGACTACCGGCCGGTAGCCGAGCGACCCGGGACCGCCTGGCAGTGAGCGCAACATCACGCCCGGGTGTGGACCGCACGGCGGATGGGTACTCCTCAGCCCGGTAGTTTGAACGTTACAACTCGCACCACTCAGGAGACATCTGTGGAGATCTGGCCCGGCAAGCCCTACCCGCTCGGGGCCACGTTCGACGGCAGCGGCACCAACTTCGCGCTGTTCAGCGAGGTGGCCGACCGCGTGGAGCTGTGCCTGTTCGAGATCGGGCCGCGCGGCGCCATGAACGAGACCCGGGTGGAGCTCACCGAGGTCGACGCCTACGTCTGGCACTGCTACCTCCCCAACGTGCAGCCCGGCCAGCGCTACGGCTACCGCGTGCACGGGCCGTGGGAGCCCGAGCACGGCTTGCGCTGCAACCCCAACAAGCTGCTGCTCGACCCCTACGCGAAGGCCACCGCCGGCGAGATCGACTGGGACCAGTCGCTGTTCGGCTACGACTTCGGCGACCCCGACTCGCGCAACGACGACGACTCCGCGGCGCACATGACGCACGGCGTCGTGATCAACCCCTACTTCGACTGGGAGGGCGACCGCACCCTCGCGATCCCCTACAACGAGTCCGTCATCTACGAGGCGCACGTCAAGGGGCTCACCCAGCTGCACCCCGACGTGCCCGAGGAGCTGCGCGGCACGTACGCCGGCCTGGCGCACCCCGCGATCACCGACCACCTCACCCGGCTCGGGGTGACCGCCATCGAGCTGATGCCGGTGCACCAGTTCGTCCAGGACAGCACGCTGCTGGAGAAGGGGCTGCGCAACTACTGGGGCTACAACACCCTCGGCTTCTTCGCCCCGCACGCCTCCTACGCGGCGACCGCGAACGACCCGAACGCGCTGGGCCAGCAGGTCCAGGAGTTCAAGTCGATGGTGAAGTCGATGCACGCCGCCGGCATCGAGGTGATCCTCGACGTCGTCTACAACCACACCGCCGAGGGCAACCACCTCGGCCCGACGCTGAGCTTCAAGGGCATCGACAACCAGGCCTACTACCGCCTGGTCGACGACGAGCCGAAGTACTACATGGACTACACGGGCACGGGAAACTCCCTCAACGTGCGCCACCCCCACTCGCTGCAGCTGATCATGGACTCGCTGCGCTACTGGGTCACCGAGATGCACGTCGACGGCTTCCGGTTCGACCTGGCCTCGGCCCTCGCCCGCGAGTTCTACGAGGTCGACCGCCTCGCGACGTTCTTCGAGCTCGTCCAGCAGGACCCGATCGTCAGCCAGGTCAAGCTGATCGCCGAGCCGTGGGACGTCGGCCCGGGCGGCTACCAGGTCGGCAACTTCCCGCCCCAGTGGACGGAGTGGAACGGCGCCTACCGCGACAGCGTGCGCGACTTCTGGCGCGGTGAGCCCGCCCTCGGCGAGCTCGCCTCCCGGCTGGCCGGCTCCAGTGACTTCTACGAGAACTCCGGGCGCCGCCCCTTCGCCAGCATCAACTTCGTCACCGCCCACGACGGCTTCACCCTGCGTGACCTGGTCTCCTACAACGAGAAGCACAACGAGGCCAACGGCGAGGACAACAACGACGGCGAGAGCCACAACCGCTCCTGGAACCACGGCGTGGAGGGCCCGACCGACGACCCCGAGGTGCTGGCGCTGCGGGCGCGCGAGCAGCGCAACCTGCTGGCGACCCTGCTGCTGAGCCAGGGCGTGCCGATGCTGCTGCACGGCGACGAGCTGGGCCGCACCCAGCAGGGCAACAACAACACCTACGCCCAGGACTCCGAGATCTCCTGGGTGCACTGGGACCAGGCCGACCGGCCGCTCACGGAGTTCACCGCCGCCCTGATCCGGCTGCGGCGCGAGCACCCCACCTTCCGGCGCAAGCAGTTCTTCACCGGCACCGCCGTGCGCAGCGGGGAGCGGCTCGACGACATCGTCTGGCTGCACCCCGACGGCAGGACGATGGAGAACGGCGACTGGGAGGGCGGCGGCCACACCCTCGGCATGTACCTCAACGGCCACGGCATCAAGGGCCGCGACTCCCGCGGGGAGCCGATCGAGGACGACCACTTCCTGCTCTACTTCAACGTCGGCGACGAGCTCGAGATCACCCTGCCGGCCGCGGAGTACGCCGAGTCCTGGGACGTCGTGATCGACACCGGCGGAGTGGCCGCGGACGACCGCACCTACCCCGCCGGGGACACGCTGAAGCTCGCCGCGCGCTCGACGATCGTGCTCCGGGAGCACCACGAGCCCGAGGAGGAGCCGGACCACTCCGTGGCGGCGTCGCTGGCGTCGTACGGCGGGGGCGCCCAGTGAGCGACCCAGTGAGTGACCCAGCGAGTGACCCGGTGAACGACCCGGTGAGTGGCCCGGCGCGGGTGCCGGCCAGCACCTACCGGCTGCAGGTCACGGCCGACTTCGACCTGTTCGAGGCGGCACGCCGGCTGGAGTACCTCCACGACCTCGGGGTCGACTGGGTCTACCTCTCCCCGCTGCTGACCGCCGAGGCGGGCAGCTCCCACGGCTACGACGTCGTGGACGTCGAGCACGTCGACGAGTCGCGCGGCGGCCCCGAGGGGTTGGCGGCGCTGTCGGCGGAGGCCCGTCGCCTGGGGATGGGCGTGCTCGTGGACATCGTGCCCAACCACGTCGGGGTCGCGACCCCGGTCGACAACCCGTGGTGGTGGGACCTGCTGAAGCACGGTCGCGACTCCGAGCACGCCGACGCGTTCGACATCGACTGGGACTTCGGCCAGGGCAGGCTGCGCATCCCCGTCCTGGGCGACGACGACCTGCCGGTCGCGGGCGCCCCGGTGGGCCACCTCGAGGTGGTCACCGAGGGGGTCGAGGAGCCCGAGCTGCGCTACCACGACAACCGCTACCCGCTCGCTCCCGGCACCGCCGACGACGGGGCGGACGCGACGGCCGTGCACGCCCGGCAGCACTACGAGCTGATCAGCTGGCGCCGCGCCGACTCCGAGCTGAACTACCGCCGCTTCTTCTCGGTGAACACCCTGGCCGGCGTACGCGTGGAGGACCGCGAGGTCTTCGAGGCCACCCACGCCGAGATCCGGCGCTGGTTCGACGAGGGGCTGGTGGACGGCCTCCGGGTCGACCACCCCGACGGCCTGCGCGACCCGCGCGGCTACCTCGACGACCTCGCCGGGCTCACCGGCGGCGCCTACGTCCTGGTGGAGAAGATCCTGGAGCCGGGCGAGGAGCTGCCCCGCTCCTGGGCGACCGCCGGGACCACGGGGTACGACGTGCTCGCCCTGCTCGACCGGGTGCTCACCGACCCGTCCGGCCAGGAGCCGCTGGACGCGCTCGAGGCCACCCTGCGTGGGGCCCCGCTCGACTGGGAGCGGCTCGTGCTCGAGCGCAAGCGCGACGTGGCCGACGGCATCCTGCGCGCCGAGACCCGCCGGATCGTGCGCGAGCTGCCCGACCTGCTGAACCCGAGCTGCGCCGAGCTGGAGGACGCCGTCGCGGAGCTCCTGGCCTGCTTCGGCGTCTACCGCTCCTACCTGCCCGAGGGACGCGAGCACCTCGAGCAGGCCTTCGCCCGCGCCCGCTCGCACCGGCCCGACCTGGGTGACGCGCTCGACGAGCTCGCCCGGGTGCTGGTCGACCCGACCGCCCCGGCCGCGCTGCGCTTCCAGCAGACCAGCGGCATGGTGATGGCCAAGGGGGTCGAGGACTGCGCGTTCTACCGCAGCTCCCGGCTGACCTCGCTCAACGAGGTCGGCGCCGACCCCGGGGTCTTCTCGATCACTCCCCCGCAGTTCCACACCGCGATGGCGACCCGCCAGCGCGCATGGCCGCACGCGATGACCACGCTGAGCACGCACGACACCAAGCGCGGCGAGGACGTGCGGGCCCGGATCACCGCGCTCGCCGAGCTGCCGCAGGAGTGGCGGCAGGCGCTGGAGTCGCTGCTCGCGCTGGTGCCGATGCCCGATGCCGGTTTCGCCTCGCTGCTGTGGCAGGCCGTGCTCGGCGCGTGGCCGGCGCCGGTCGACGGCAAGCCGCCCGAGGACCTGCGCGCGCGCCTGCACGCGTACGCCGAGAAGGCGATGCGCGAGGCCGGCGACCACACCACGTGGACCGACCCCGACGAGGCCTACGAGGACGCCGTGCACACCGCGGTCGACGCCGCGCTCGACGACGACCAGGTCCGCGGGGTGCTCGACGGGCTGCTGGCCCGCGTGGTCGCCCCCGGGTGGAGCAACGCGCTCGCCGCCAAGCTGGTGGCGATCACCGTGCCGGGCGTCTGCGACGTCTACCAGGGCAGCGAGCTGTGGGAGCAGAGCCTCGTCGACCCCGACAACCGGCGCCCCGTCGACTTCGACCACCGCCGGCGCCTGCTCGACGGGCTGAACGACGAGCCCGCCCGCACCCGGCCGACGGCTCTCGACGACGACGGCCTGGCCAAGCTGCTGGTCACCTCCGCGGCGCTGCGGCTGCGCCGCGACCGGCCCGAGCTGTTCACCGGCTACCGACCCCTGGAGGCGCACGGTCCGGCCGCCGACCACGTGCTCGCCTTCGACCGCGGAGGGGCGATCACGGTCGCCACCCGGCTGCCGGTCGGGCTGGCCGCCCGCGGCGGCTGGGGCGACACGACCGTCGAGCTGCCCGAGGGGCGCTGGCGCGACGTGCTGGGTGGAGGTGGTCTCGACAAGCTCGACCACCGGGAGGGGACGGTTCTGCTGGCCGACCTGCTGGCCGACCTGCCCGTCGCACTGCTGGCGAAGGAGGACTGAATGCGCGGCCGCTTCGACGTGTGGGCGCCCGTCCCGGACAGGATCCGGCTCAGCGTCGGCGACCAGGTCGTGGCGATGGCCAAGGGCCCCGACGACTGGTGGACCCCCGCCGGGCCGGTGCCGGGACCCGAGGACGAGGTCGACTACGGCTACCTGCTCGGTGACGACGAGACCCCGCGGCCCGACCCGCGCTCGCGCCGGCAACCCCACGGGGTGCACGACCGCTCCCGCACCTTCGACCCGACCGCCTTCGCGTGGACCGACGAGCACTGGACGGGGCGTCAGCTCGCGGGCTCGGTGGTCTACGAGCTGCACGTCGGGACGTTCACCCCCGAGGGCACCCTCGACGCCGCGATCGGGCGCCTCGACCACCTGGTGTCCCTCGGCGTCGACCTGGTCGAGCTGCTGCCGGTCAACGCGTTCAACGGCACCCACAACTGGGGCTACGACGGCGTGCTGTGGTCTGCCGTGCACGAGGGGTACGGCGGCCCCGCGGCGTACCAGCGCTTCGTCGACGCCGCCCACGCCGCCGGGCTGGGCGTCGTCCAGGACGTCGTCTACAACCACTTCGGCCCGTCGGGCAACTACCTGCCGCTGTTCGGCCCCTACCTCAAGGCCGAGGGCGCCAACACCTGGGGCTCGCTGGTCAACCTCGACGGCGCCGGGTCGGTCGAGGTGCGCCGCTACATCCTCGACAGCGCGCTGATGTGGCTGCGCGACTTCCACGTCGACGGGCTGCGCCTCGATGCCGTGCACGCACTGGAGGACGACTCCGAGACGCACCTGCTCGAGGAGCTCGGCATCGAGGTCGCCGCACTGTCGGCGCACCTGCGCCGGCCGCTGTCCCTGATCGCCGAGTCCGACCTCAACGACGCCCGGATGGTGACCCCTCGCGAGGCCGGGGGCCTGGGGATGGACGCCCAGTGGAGCGACGACTACCACCACGCCGTGCACGTCGCGCTCAGCGGCGAGACGGCCGGCTACTACGCCGACTTCGAGCCGCTCTCGGCGCTGGTGAAGGTGTGCGAGCGCGGCTTCTTCCACGACGGGACCTTCTCCTCGTTCCGCGGCCGCGACCACGGCGCGGCCGTCGACACCGCCACCATGCCGACGTGGCGGCTCGTGGTGTGCAACCAGAACCACGACCAGGTCGGCAACCGCGCCCGCGGCGACCGGCTCTCGGATCCCACTCCCGGGCACCTCGACGAGGACCAGCTCGTCTGCGCGGCGATGCTCACGCTGGCGGGGCCGTTCACGCCGATGCTCTTCCAGGGCGAGGAGTGGGCCGCCTCGACGCCGTTCCAGTTCTTCACCTCCCACCCCGAGCCCGAGCTGGGCCGCGCCACGGCCGAGGGCCGGCTCGGCGAGTTCGCCGCGATGGGCTGGGACCCCGCGCAGGTGCCGGACCCGCAGGACCCTGCCACGTATCAGCGGTCCAAGCTGGACTGGGAGGAGGCCGCCACCGGCCGGCACGCCCGCGTGCTCGCGGCCTACCAGCGGCTCGCGGAGCTGCGGCGCACCCTGCCGGCCCTCACCGACCCGGCGTTCGGCTCGGTCTCCTGCACCGCCGACGAGGAGGCCCGGGTGTTCACGATGCGCCGGGGCCCCGAGGGAGGGCAGGTGCTGATGGCCGTCAACTTCGGCGACGAGGCCGCGGAGCTCGAGGTCGACGAGGACCTCGAGCTGGTGTTCCGTACGCCGAGCCTCCCCGGCCTCTCCTCCGGGACCCTGCACCTGCCACCGCACGCCGGGGCGCTGCTGGCCCCGGTCCGGCCGTAGCCGACTCGACCTAGGCTCGTGCCATGAGCGGTGCGCGCGGCGGCCGGCGTCGCCTCGGCCGGCCCGGCCACCACCCGGGCGCGATCGCGGTCGTCGCGGCGGTGCTGCTCGTCCTGGGCGCGTGCGGGCAGGACGAGCCGAGCGCGCGACCCACGCCGAGCCCGAGCACGTCCCCCAGCGAAACCCCCAGCACCTCCAGCACCCCGAGCCCCGCCCCGGCACCGCGCACCGCCGCACCCAGTCCCCGCCGGCCCGACCTCACCGGCAGGCCGGTGCTCGGCGCGGTTCCCCCGAAGTGGCTCGGCACCCGCGTGCTCCCGCGCGCCGAGGACGGGTTCGGCAAGGTGCGGCCCACCCCGCCGGAGCTCGTGGAGCGCCGGTTCACCCTGCCCGACCGGCTCGCTCCGCTGCCGGGCGCCGGCTTCGCCTCCCGGGTCACCAGCCCGCCGCCCCCGCGCGTGCTCGCGCGCTCCACGTGGAAGCAGGGGTGTCCGGTGGCCGCCACGGACCTCGCCTGGGTGCGGCTGGCCTTCTGGGGCTTCGACGGCCGGCGCCACACCGGCGAGCTGCTGGTGCATCGCCGGGCCGCCGACCCCATGGTGCAGGTCTTCGGTCGTCTCTACCGGGACCGGTTCCCGATCGAGGAGATGCGGATCACCCGCGCCGACGAGCTGGACGCGCCGCCCACCGGCGACGGCAACGACACCGGCGGGTTCGTGTGCCGGACCACGCGCGGCTCCACGACGTACTCCCAGCACGCCTACGGCCTGGCCGTCGACGTGAACCCGTTCCAGAACCCCTACCTCAAGGGCGACCTGGTGCTGCCCGAGCTCGCCTCCTCCTACCGCGACCGGACCTGGCGACGGCCCGGGATGATCACCCCGGGCGGGCCGGTGGTGCGCGCGTTCGCCGCGGTCGGCTGGGGCTGGGGCGGCTCGTGGCAGTCCCTGAAGGACTACCAGCACTTCAGCGCCAACGGGCGCTAGGACGACCCGCGGGCCGGGGTCAGCCGGTCTGGCCCTCCTGCCGGCTCTCGGCCACCCGGTGCGGGACCCGCAGGATGCGCACGGCGGTGACCAGCAGCAGGCCGCCGACGAGGTTGCCGAAGGCCGCCCAGCCGAGGGCGCCCAGCCAGTCGAGGTAGCCGTAGTCGGCCTTCCCGGTCAGCAGGCCCGCGAACATCAGGATGGAGTCGAGCACCGAGTGGAACAGCTGGGCGGCGACGAGGACGAACGACATCGTCACCGAGGCCACCAGCCGGACCCCGAGGTCCGGGGTGGCGTTCTGCATGCGCGTGAGCAGCGTGATCACGGCGCCGGCCAGGACCGCCAGGGCGAAGGAGCGCCACGAGACCCCCAGGTGGGCGAAGTGCGAACCCGCCTTCACCGCGGCGTCGTGCACGTCGGGGAGGGCGAGGACGACCAGCGCGGCCATCACGAACCCCCCGGCGAGGTTGGCCACCAGCGTCACCCCCCACAGCCGGAGCAGCTGTCCGGCCGTGCCGACCTTCGCGACCACGGAGATCACCGGGACCAGGAAGTTCTCGGTGAACAGCTCGCTGTTGGCCAGCAGCAGGGCGACGAAGCCGATCGTGAAGGCCAGCGAGGCCAGCAGCGGGTTGCCCGTCTCCGCCTCCACGACGAGATAGGCGAGCACGCCCACCCCCACGTCGACACCACCCAGGAACCCGGTGGCCACCAGCGGGAGGAGCGGACGGTCGAGCCGCTCGTGGCCCTGGTTCACCAGTCGCTCGAAGGTCTCCTCCAGCTCCGGCTCGTCCCTGGCGCCCTTGGGAGCCGTGAGGTCGCGGGAGTCCCCGCTCGGCCGGCTCACGCCGCGGATCGCTGACGGCTTCGAGGTGTGGTCACCCCCTGCACGCTAGTCCTGAGCGCCCCGGCCCGGTCGGCGCCTGCCTGGCGTGGACAGGCGGGTGGACAGGCGGGCGGACAGGCGCGCGGACGGGCGGGCCGCCCGGCGGGAGGGGACCGATCGGCCGCAGAGGGTTGTGTCGCTGCCGGGAACGGAGTTGGTTTGTCCCATGGCGGATCGGAACAGCGGTCGGGTCACCAGCCAGAGCCTCGAGGTCGGCTCGCCCACGCAGGTGCGCAACGTCGTGCTCGTCGGGCCGAGCCAGTCGGGCAAGACCTCGCTCGTGGAGTGCCTGCTGGTCTCCGCGGGGGCGCTCTCCCGGGCGGGCTCGGTCGCCGAGCACACCACCGTCTGCGACTTCGAGGACGGCGAGCGCGCCCACGAGCGCTCCACCTCCCTGGCCGTGGCCCCCGTCGTGCACGCCGGCTGCAAGATCAACCTCCTCGACACCCCGGGCTACGTCGACTTCGTCGGCGAGGTGCGCGCGGGCCTCCGTGCCGCCGACTGCGCGTTGTTCGTGGTGGCCGCCAACGAACCGGTCGACGAGGCCACCCGCCAGCTGTGGCGCGAGTGCGCGGCGGTGCAGATGCCCCGGGCCGTCGTGGTCAGCAAGCTCGACCACGCCCGGGCCGACTTCGACGCCACCCTCGCGGCGGCACGGGAGGCCTTCGGCGAGCGGGTGCTGCCGGTCGTCGTACCCGGTGGGGAGGGGGTCGTCGGCCTGCTCAGCGGGACCGCCGACGACCCGCGCCGCGGCACCCTGATCGAGGCGGTGATCGAGGAGTCCGAGGACGAGTCGCTGATGGAGCGCTACCTCGGCGGCGAGCCGGTCGACGAGGACCTGCTGGTCCGCGACCTCGAGACCGCGGTCGCCCGGGCGCGGCTGCACCCGGTGCTCGCGGTGTGCGCCACCGACGGGCGCGGCTGCCGCGAGCTGCTCGACCTGTGCGTGCGCGGCTTCCCCTCCCCGCCGGAGCACCCGGCGCAGGAGTCCTGGACGCCCGAGGGGAAGGGCGCCGGCGAGGTCGTGTGCGACCCGGACGCCCCGCTGGTGGCCGAGGTCGTGCGCACCAGCAGCGACCCGTACGTCGGTCGGGTCAGCATCGTGCGGGTGTTCTCCGGCACGCTCACCCCGGACACCGCCGTGCACGTCTCGGGCCACCTCTCCTCGTTCTTCGCCGACGGCGGCGGCCGGGAGGACCACGACGAGGACGAGCGGATCGGCGCGCTGGCCCACCCCTTCGGGCAGCACAACCTGCCCGCCTCCCGGGTCGTGGCCGGCGACATCGCCACCGTCGGCCGGCTCAGCCGGGCCGAGACCGGCGACACGCTGTCCAGCCCCGACCGGCCCCGGGTGCTGCGGCCCTGGGACATGCCCGTCGGCCTGCTCCCGGTGGCGATCGAGGCGCAGTCGCGCTCTGATGAGGACAAGCTCTCCACGGCGTTGGTCCGGCTCCGCGCCGAGGACCCCAGCCTGCGCATCGAGCAGAACCCGGAGACCGCCCAGGTGGTGCTGTGGGTGATGGGCGAGGCCCACGCGGAGCAGGCGCTGGAGCGGCTGCGCTCGCGCTACGGCGTCGGCGTGAACCCCGTCGACGTGGTGGTGCCACTGCGCGAGACCTTCGCCTCCGCCGCGAAGGGGCACGGGCGGCACGTCAAGCAGTCGGGAGGCCACGGCCAGTACGCCATCTGCGACATCGAGGTCGAGCCGCTGCCCCAGGGTGGCGGCTTCGAGTTCCTCGACAAGGTGGTCGGCGGCGCCGTGCCGCGACAGTTCATCGGCTCGGTGGAGAAGGGCGTGCGCGCCCAGATGGCGCACGGCGTCAGCCGCGGCTACCCGGTGGTCGACGTCCGGGTCACGCTCACCGACGGCAAGGCGCACAGCGTCGACTCCTCCGACGCGGCGTTCCAGGCGGCCGGCGCGCTGGCGCTGCGCGAGGCCGCGAGCGGTGCGGAGATCGCGCTGCTCGAGCCGTACGACGAGGTGACCGTGCTCGTCCCCGACGACCTCGTCGGCGCGGTGATGAGCGACCTGTCCGCCCGGCGTGGCCGGCTGCTCGGCACCGAGAGCGGCGGGGAGGACCGGACGAGCGTGCGGGCCGCCGTACCCCAGACCGAGCTGCTGCACTACGCCGTCGACCTGCGCGCCGCCACGCACGGCACCGGGACGTTCACCCGCAGCTTCGCCCACTACGAGCCGATGCCGCCGGACCAGGCCCGTGCGGTCGAGCCGCGCGGCTGACAGGGACCCGGGCGGGTCAGCCGCGGAGCAGGTCCTCGAAGTCGCCCATCGCCGCGACGTCGCGGTCGAACTGGTCACCGCGCGGGGCGACCGGACGCGACTCGACCAGCGTCGCCAGCTCACGCGCGGCGCGCTGGACGCGCTCGCGCAGCTGCGTGCTCGTCCCCGCGCTCTTCCCGGGGCCGCCGTCCCCTGCCGCGCCCCAGTCCTCGCTGGCCGCGAACACCGCGGTCGGCACGACCACCGCGCGCAGGTAGGAGAACAGCGGCCGCAGGGCGTGCTCGAGCACCAGCGAGTGCCGGGCGGTGCCGGCGGTGGCGGCGACCAGGACGGGCGTGCCGTCGAGGGCACCGGGCTCGAGGATGTCGAAGAACGACTTGAACAGCCCGGAGTACGACGCGCTGAACACCGGCGTCACCGCCACCACGGCGTCCGCCGAGGTCACCGTGGAGACGGCCTCGGCGAGGTCGCCGGCCGCGAACCCGGTCAGCAGCGCGTCGGTGATCGCGTGCGCCACCGGTCGCAGCTCGATGATCTCGACCTCGACGCGACCGGTGCCGCCGAGTGCCTCGGCCGTGGCCTCGGCCAGCAGGTCGGCGAGCAGCCGCGTGGAGGAGGGTTGGCCGAGCCCGGCGGAGACGACCGCGACCCGACGGGTCACCGACGCCTCCGCGGGACCGGCGAGGTGGAGGTGGCTCACGCGACCGCCTCCTCGTCGTCGTGCTTGCGGAGCTCGGCCACGACCTCGCCGAGCAGGTCGAGCTGGTGCAGGACCGTGCTCAGCGGCAGCCCGGCGTGGTCGACGAGGAACAGCTGGCGCTGGTAGCTGCCGGCGTACTCGCGGAAGGAGAGCGTGCGTTCCACGACCTCCTCGGGCGTGCCGACGGTCAGCGGCGTCTCGCGGGTGAACTCCTCCAGCGACGGCCCGTGGCCGTAGACGGGGGCGTTGTCGAAGTAGGGGCGGAACTCGCGGACCGCCTGCTCCTTGGTCCGCGCCATGTAGACCTGGCCGCCGAGACCGACGATCGCGTCCTCGGCCCGGCCGTGGCCGTAGTGCTCGAAACGGCGGCGGTACAGCTCGACCATCCGCGCGGTGTGCGAGGCGGGCCAGAAGATGTGGTTGGAGAAGAACCCGTCGCCGTAGTACGCCGCCTGCTCGGCGATCTCGGGGCTGCGGATCGAGCCGTGCCAGACGAAGGGCGGGGTGCCCTCCAGCGGGCGGGGCGTGGAGGTGAAGCCCTGGAGCGGGGTGCGGAACTTTCCCTGCCAGTCGACGTTCTCCTCGCGCCACAGCCGGTGCAGCAGCGCGTAGTTCTCGATCGCCAGCGCGATGCCCTGGCGGATGTCCTTGCCGAACCACGGGTAGACCGGACCGGTGTTGCCGCGGCCCAGCATCAGGTCCATCCGGCCGTCGACGAGGTGCTGCAGCGTCGCGTAGTCCTCGGCGATGCGCACCGGGTCCGTGGTGGTGATCAGAGTCGTGCTGGTGGAGAGCTTGATCTGCTCGGTCTGCGCCCCGATGTAGGCCAGCGTCGTGGTGGGGGCGCTCGGGACGAACGGCGGGTTGTGGTGCTGCCCGGTCGCGAACACGTCGAGGCCGACCTCCTCGGCCTTCTTCGCGATCTCGACGGTCGCCTTGATCCGCTCGTGCTCGGTCGGGGTGCGACCGGTGGTCGGGTCGGTGGTCACGTCACCGACGGTGAAGATGCCGAACTCCATATGAATGCGCCTCCAGAGGTCGTTGACGCGTCAACAAGTCGGGAGGGGTGGCTATTCCGCCGCCACCGGCCGCGCCGGGGGGCCTGACTTGGCGAACCGGGCAGCCGCTGCGACGACACCGCGGAAGAGCCCGGCGTCGGCGCGGGTCTCCGGGTGCCACTGCACCGCGAGGAGGAACCGGTCGCCGGGCACCTCCATCGCCTCGAGGGTGCCGTCCTCGGCGTAGGCCGCGGGCACGAAGCCGGGGTGCTCCCGCACGCCCTGGTGGTGGTGGCAGCCCACCAGCGACCGGTCCCCGACGAGCTTGCGGAGCCGGGTGCCGGGGCACGTGTCGACATGGACGTCGCCGAACAGGTCCCCGCCGGGGTTGTGGGTCTCGTGTCCCACGAGGTCCGGCAGGTGCTGGTCGAGCGTCCCGCCCGCCCGCACGGCCATCAGCTGCATGCCCCGGCAGATGCCGAGCACCGGCAGCTCACGCGCGTCCGCGGCCTCGAGGAGGGCGAGCTCCCAGGCGTCCCGGTCGGCGCGCCAGCGCACGGTCCGCGGGTGCGGCTCCGCGCCGTAGCGGCTCGGCTGCACGTCGGCTCCCCCGGTCACGATCAGCCCGTCGAGCCGGGACACCGCGGTGGCGGCCGAGGCGGGGTCGAGCGGGGGCAGCAGCACGGGCACGCCGCCGGCGCGGGCCACGGAGTCGGCGTACGTCGCCGGCAGCAGGTCGGCGGACTGGTCCCACGTGCCCCAGCGGGCCTGCTCGCGGTAGGTGCTCAGGCCGATGAGTGGTCGCACGTCGTCCTCCCTAGAGGGGGGTGACGTAGGCGCCGGAGATGCCGCCGTCGACCAGGAAGCTGTTCGCGGTGATGAAGCTCGACTCGTCGGAGGCGAGGAACAGCACCGCGTTGGCGATCTCCTCCGGCTCGGCGAACCGGCCCATCGGCACGTGCACGAGGCGGCGCTGGGCGCGCTCCTCGTCCTTGGCGAACAGCTCCTGCAGCAGCGGGGTGTTCACCGGGCCCGGGCACAGCGCGTTGACCCGGACTCCCTCGCGGGCGAACTGGACGCCGAGCTCGCGGGACATCGAGAGCACGCCGCCCTTGGACGCCGAGTAGGAGATCTGCGACGTGGCCGCGCCCATCACGGCGACGAACGAGGCCGTGTTGATGATCGAGCCCCGCTTCTGCTCGAGCATGTAGGGCAGCACCGCCTTGCAGCACAGGTACACGCTGGTCAGGTTGACCTCCTGCACCTTGCGCCACGCCTCGAGGTCCGTGTCCAGGATCGAGTCGTCCTCGGGAGGCGCGATGCCGGCGTTGTTGAAGGCGATGTCCACCGAGCCGTAGGTGTCGTACGCCGTGCGGAACAGCTCCTCGACGTCGTCCTTCTCGGTCACGTCGCAGTGCACGAAGAGCCCCGCGATGTCCGCCACGACCTCCTTGCCCCGCGCGTCGTCCAGGTCGCCGATCACGACCTGCGCCCCCTCCTCGGCGAACCGCCGAACCGTCGCCAGACCGATGCCCGAGCACCCTCCCGTGACGACGGCGACCTTGCCCTCGAGACGTCCTGCCATGTCGCTCCTCCTCGGTGTGTGCGTGCGACGAGCCCGTCGGGCTCAGTGCGCGATGAAGACGTTCTTCTCCTCGGTGAACGCGTTCGGCGCGTCCGGACCGAGCTCCCGGCCGAGACCGGACTGCTTGAAGCCGCCGAACGGCGTCCAGTAGCGCACCGCGGCGTGGGAGTTCACCGAGAGGTTGCCGGCCTCGATGCCCCGGGCCACGCGTAGGGCACGCCCGACGTCCCCGGTGAAGATCGACCCCGAGAGACCGTACTCGGTGTCGTTGGCCTTCGCGATCGCGTCCTCCTCGTCGTCGAAGGGCATCACCGCGGCGACCGGGCCGAACACCTCCTCGCGCCAGATGCGCTCGTCCGGGGACCCGGCGAGCACGACCGTGGGCGGGACCCAGAACCCGGGCCCGGACGGGGCGGGGCCGGTGAAGGCCACCTCGACGTCCTCGAGGTAGCCCTGCACGGTGGAGCGCTGGTGCCCGGAGATGAGTGGGCCCATCTCGCTGCCGCGGTCGGAGGGGTCGAGGACCGCCATCTCGCCGACAGCGGTCTGGAGCAGGCCCAGGAACTCGTCGTACGCCGAGCGCTCGACGAGGATGCGGGAGCGGGCGCAGCAGTCCTGCCCCGCGTTGTCGAACACGGCGTACGGCGCGGAGGCCGCCGCGGCCGCGAGGTCGGCGTCGGCGAAGACCACGTTGGCGCTCTTGCCGCCGAGCTCGAGCGTGCAGCGCTTCACCTGCTCGGCGCAGCCGGCCATGATCCGCTTGCCGACCTCGGTGGAGCCGGTGAAGCAGACCTTGCGCACCAGCGGGTGGGTCACGAACCGCTCGCCGACGACCGACCCCTTGCCCGGGATGACCGTCAGGACGCCCTCGGGCAGGCCGGCCTCGCGGGCCAGCTCACCGATCCGGATCGCCGTCAGCGGGGTGAGCTCGGCGGGCTTGACCACCACGGTGTTGCCGGCCGCCAGGGCGGGGGCCACCCCCCACGCGAAGATCGGCATCGGGAAGTTCCAGGGGACGATGACCCCGACCACGCCGAGCGGCTCGTGGAAGGTCACGTCGACGCCGCCGGGCACGGGGATCTGCCGGCCGAACATCCGCTCGGGGGCGCCCGCGTAGTAGTTCAGGCAGTCCCGGACGTTGCCGGCCTCCCAGGTCGCGTTGCCCCAGGTGTGGCCGGCGTTGCGGACCTCGAGCTCGGCGAGCTCCTCGACGTGCTCGTCCACGACCGCGGCGAACCGACGCAGCAGCCGGGCCCGCTCGTCCGGCGCGACGTCGCGCCAGGCGGGGAACGCGGCCTGAGCCCTCTCGATGTGGGCGTCGGTCTCCTCGACCGTGGCCATCGCGATCTCGGTCACCGGCTGCTCAGTGGCCGGGTTGACGACCGTGCAGGTGCTGCTCGACACGTTCACATCCTCTCGAAGCCGCGCTGCAGCTCCCAGTCCGTCACCGCCGCGTCGTACGCCGTCAGCTCGACGTCGGCCATGTTCGTGTAGTGGTCGACCACCTCGTCACCGAAGGCTGTCCGAGCCAGCTTCGAGGAGCTGAACGCGTCCCGCGCCGCACGCAACGTCTGCGGCACCTTGGGTGCCCCCGAGTTGTAGGCGTTCCCCTGCGTCTCCGGCTCCAGCTCCAGCTCGTTCTCGATTCCGTGGAGGCCGCCAGCAAGCATGGCAGCAAGCGCCAGGTAGGGGTTCACGTCCCCCCCGGGGACACGGTTCTCCATCCGTGCCGAGGCGCCGCTGCCCACCAGCCGCACGGCGCAGGTGCGGTTGTCCAGCCCCCAGGCGATCGCCGTCGGGGCGAAGGACCCGACGGCGAAACGCTTGTAGGAGTTGATGTTGGGCGCGTAGAGCAGGGTGAAGTCGCTCATGGTCTCCAGGATCCCGGCGACGAAGTGGTCGTAGAGCGGGGAGCGCTCGTCCTCGTCCTCGTCCCAGAACACCGTGCTGCCGTCCGCCCCGCGCAACGACAGGTGGATGTGGCAGGAGTTGCCCTCCAGCTCGTTGAACTTCGCCATGAAGGTGAGCGACTTGCCGTGCGCGACCGCGATCTCCTTGGCGGCCGTCTTGTAGACGGAGTGGTTGTCCGCGGTGACCAGCGCCTCGTCGTACAGGAATCCGATCTCGTGCTGTCCCGGGTTGCACTCGCCCTTGGCGCCCTCGACGTGCATCCCCGCTGCGTGCATGGTGTTGCGGATGTCGCGCAGCAGGGGCTCGACCCGGGTCGTGCCCAGGATGGAGTAGTCGACGTTGTACTGGTTGCTGGGCACCAGGTCGCGGTAGCCCTTGTCCCAGGCCGACTCGTAGGTGTCCTCGAACACGATGAACTCCAGCTCGGTCCCGGCCAGCGCGACGTAGCCCGCGTCGGCCGCCCGCTCGAGCTGTCGCTTCAGGATGGTGCGCGGCGACTGCTCGACCGGACGGTGGTCGCTGAGCACCAGGTCGGCCTGGATCATCGCCGTGGCCGGGAGGTGCGGCAGCAGCCGGATGGTGTCGAAGTCGAGGACGAACTCCATGTCCCCGTAGCCCTTCTCCCACGACGTCATCTCGTAGCCGTCGACGGTGTTCATGTCGACGTCGACGCCGAGCAGGTAGTTGCACCCCTCGACGCCGACGTCGAGCACGACGTCGACGAAGTACGCCGCGTGCAGGCGTTTGCCCTGCAGGCGCCCCTGCATGTCGGTGAACGCCACGACGACCGTGTCGATGGCACCGTCGCCGATCATCTGCTTGAGCCGGTCGAGGTCGAGCAGTCGAGGGTTGCGGCGAGGCAGGGACATGGTCGGGGCTCCTGGGGGTGGTGGGTGGTGGTCAGGTCAGCAGGCCGCGGAGCAGGGCGGCGGTGTCGTCGCAGTGGTGCTCCATCACCCTGCGCGCCTTGGTCGTCCGGCCGGAGCGGATCGCCTCGAGGACCATCCGGTGCTGGAGGTGCGAGTGCTCGAGGTTCACCTCCAGCACGGGGATGGCCGTCAGCATGTCGTGCAGGTTCGCCTGCACGGCGGCCACCGCACGGATCGTCTGCGGCGACCCGGTCACGGCGGCGATGGCGAGGTGGAAGCGGGAGTCGGCCTGCCGGTGCCGGGCATGGTCCCCCCCTGCGGCGACCACGTCGTCGCGGGCGGCGGTCAGGAAGTCCAGTTGGCCGGTGGTGAGCGGACGCGACGCCGCCAGGTGGGAGGCTCCCGGCTCGACGATCCTCCGGAACACCAGGGTGTCCAGCAGCTCCCCGCGCCGCGGCTGCAGGGCGCGCGCCCGCCGGGAGGAGGGCTTCTGCGGGCGGAAGCTCACGACGCTGCCGCCGCCGCGGCCACGGGTGGTGCTCACGAAGTCCGCGGCGCGCAACGCCGCGATCGCCTCGCGCAGCGTCGCGCGGGAGACGCCCAGGCGTTCGGCCAGCTCGCGCTCCGGCGGCAGCGAGGAGCCCCGGGGGTACACCCCCAGCCGGATCGCGGTGGCGAGCTGCTCCACGCACCCCTCGAAGGCGTGGTGGCCGCGCACGGCACCGAGGACCGACTCGCTCAGCTCGATCGTCGGGGCGGCGGACACCACGTCAGTCTCCTGACTCGCGTTCGTTCCCGTCAATGGTTCGACCTCAGACCATTCAATGCTTGACGCCCGCATCGGCACGCCACCAGACTCGGGTCCACCTGACGAGGCGAAGGACGGACGACATGGCCAGATCCCGCGTGGACTACCAGGACGTCGACGAGCACTACCACAAGCACCGTTCGCTGAAGTCGGGCGCCGCAGGCTGGGTCCTGCTCGCCGGCCTCGGCGTCAGCTACGTCATCTCCGGCGACTTCGCGGGCTGGAACTTCGGCCTCGACGAGGGCGGCTGGGGCGGGCTGATGATCGCCACCGTGCTGATGGGGCTGATGTACAGCTGCATGGTCTTCGGTCTCGCCGAGATGTCCTCGGCGCTCCCGGTCGCCGGCGCAGGCTACGGGTTCGCCCGGCGCGCGCTGGGCCCGATCGGCGGTTTCGCCACCGGCGTCGCGGTGCTCATCGAGTACGCCGTCGCCCCGGCCGCGATCTCGGTCTTCATCGGCGGGTACGTCGAGGCGCTCGGCCTGTTCGGGCTCACCAACGGCTGGCCCATCTACCTCGCCGCCTACGTGATCTTCATCGGGGTCCACCTCTACGGCGTCGGCGAGGCCCTCAAGCTGATGTTCGGCATCACCGCCATCGCGGTGGTCGCGCTCGTCGCCACCGTCATCGGGCTGGCCCCGAAGTTCTCGACCAGCAACCTGTTCGACATCGCCCCCGACGGGTCTGCGATGTCCAGCGACTTCCTGCCCTACGGCATCAGCGGGGTCGTGGCCGCGCTGGTCTACGGGATCTGGTTCTTCCTCGCGGTGGAGGGCGTCCCCCTGGCCGCCGAGGAGACCGAGAACCCCAAGCGGGACATGCCGCGCGGGATCATCGTCGCGATGCTGGTGCTGCTGGCGTTCGCCGCGATGATGCTGCTCCTGGTGCCGGGCGCTGCGGGGTCCGAGGTCGTGCGCACCTCCGACAACCCGCTGCCGGAGGCGATCCGGGCCGCGCTCGGCGGCGACTCCGCGCTCGCGGACTTCGTGAACTACGCCGGACTCGCCGGCCTGATCGCCAGCTTCTTCTCGATCATCTACGCCTACTCCCGCCAGCTGTTCGCGCTGTCCCGCGCCGGCTACCTCCCCAAGGTGCTGTCCCTGACCGGCGGCCGGAGCACGCCGTGGGTGGCGCTGATCGTGCCCGGCACCATCGGGTTCCTGCTGGCGGCGATCACCAAGGACGGCGCACTGCTGATCAACATCGCGGTGTTCGGGGCGACCACGTCGTACGTGCTGCTGAACCTCAGCCACATCATGCTGCGGCGTCGCGAGCCCGACCTCGAGCGCTCCTACCGCACCCCCGGCGGCGTGGTCACCACCGGCGTCGGCCTGGTCCTCAGCCTGGTCGCCGTGGTCGCGACGTTCTTCGTGGACATCAAGGCGGCCGGCATCACGGCCGGGGTCTTCGTCGCGGCGCTGGCCTACTTCTGGTTCTACAGCCGCCACCACCTGGTCGCCAGCGCGCCCGAGGAGGAGTTCGCCCAGATCAACGAGGCGGAGTCCAAGCTGCACTGATCCCCCGGGGGGAGGGAGCGGCTGTGCTCAGCCCTGCAGGCGGCGGGCCAGCCCGGAGGCGCGCTGCACGGTCCGTGACACCGCGGCGCGCACGGACTCCTCGGTGCCGATCACGGTCACCCGCTGCCGCGCCCGGGTGACCGCGGTGTAGAGCAGCTCGCGGGTCAGCAGCGGCGAGTCCCCGGGCGGGAGCACCACGGTCACCGCGCGAGCCTCCGAGCCCTGGCTCTTGTGCACCGTCATCGCATAGACGGTCTCGACCCCGGTCAGCCGCGTCGGCGCGAAGGACCGCAGCTGACCGTCCACGCGCACCACCACGCGCAGGCGGCCGTCGTCGGCGCGCACCGTGACCCCCAGGTCGCCGTTGGAGAGGCCGAGTCCGCGGTCGTTGGCGGTGATCAGCACCGGCCGTCCGGCGTACCACTCGTCGAGGTGGGCCACCCCGGCGCTCTCGGCGAGGTGGTGGACCACCTGGCGGTTCCAGCCCGAGACGCCGTAGGGGCCCTCGCGGTGGGCACAGAGCAGGCGGTGGCGGTCGAGCAGCTCGGCGGCCCGCACGGCCTGCGCCTCCTGCGCCGCCTCGGCGATCTCGACGGCCCGGTCCACCACCTCGGCGCGCACGGCGGCCGTGGCCGCCCGGTCCTCGGGGTCGACCAGCCGGACGGCGTCGGCGGAGGAGCGCAGCAGGGACACGGCCTCGTCGGCGTCGCCGCGCCGCATCGCGCGGGCGAGCGCGTCCAGCGCCCGGCCACCGTCGTCGTCGGCGGTGCGGTGCGTGGTCAGCAGGCGTACGACGGGCGAGTCGGCGCGGCCCTCGAAGCCGGCGACGAGGTCGGCGAGGACCGCACCGGCCTCGACCGAGGCCAGCTGGTCGGGGTCGCCCACGAGGACGAGCCGGGTGCTCGGTCGCACGGCCTCGAGCAGCCGGGTCATCTGCGTCAGCGAGACCATCGAGACCTCGTCGACGACGACCACGTCGTAGGGCAGCGGGTTCGACCGGTGGTGCCGGAAGCGGGTGCTGTTGTCGGGTCGCCAGCCCAGCAGCCGGTGCAGGGTGCTGGCGCCGATCCCCACGAGTCGCGCGGCGTCCTGGGGCGGCATCCGCTCGCCGTCGCGCTCGCGCGCCACGGACTCCTGGAGGCGGGCCGCCGCCTTGCCGGTCGGGGCGGCCAGGGCGATCCGGGGCGGTCGGCCGGTCGCGACCTCGTGCTGCTCGCTGAGCACCGCGAGGAGCCGGGCGACCGAGGCGGTCTTGCCGGTGCCGGGGCCTCCGGTCAGGACGGTCGTGGACTGGCGGGCGGCACGCTCGGTGGCGCTGCGCTGCTCCTCCCAGCCAGGCGGGAACATCCGCTCCAGTGCGGCCTGCAGCGGCGCCTCCTCGATCTCGGGCGCGCGACCCCCCAGCCGCAGGAGCAGGTCGTCGCAGACCTGCTTCTCCTCGCGCCAGTGGCGGTCGAGGTAGAGCAGCGATCCCTCCAGGCGCAGCACCCCGCGTTCGGACAGCGTGCTGCGGCGTACGGCCTCCAGCCACGAGTGCTGCTCGGGCCAGGCCAGGTCGAGCTCGGGGTCCTCGGCGAGCTCGGCGGGCGAGGGCAGCCCCAGCAGGTCGACGCAGACCGCGCCGAGCCGGGCCGCGCGCACCGAGAGCGCCACCGCCAGCCGGACGTCCGTGGACGTCTCCTGCACGAGCGAGCCGAGCCGGGTGGCGACGTGCACGTCGGCGGCGTCGAGCACCCCGGCCCGGTTGAGGGCGGCGAGCCGCGGCTCGGCGCCCAGGGCGAGGTGGCGGCTGGTCGGGTCCTCGATCACGCCGGCACCTCCTGAGCGCGGCCGTCGAGCAGGTCGGAGAGGGCCACGACCAGCCCAGCCGGGGGGTGCCAGGAGAAGACGCCGCACGGTCCACCGTCGACGACCGGGGTGTCCTCGCCGATCATGCCGCGGACGTAGAGGTAGACGACGCCACCGAGGTGCACGTCGGGCTGGTAGCCCGGCTGGCGCCACCGCAGGTAGCGGTGGAGCACCACGGAGTAGAGCATCGCCTGGAGGGGGTAGTGGGAGTGCAGCATCGCCTCGGTGACCAGCGCCGGGGTGTAGTCCATGGCGGTCAGCGGACGGCCCGGCTCCCCCAGGCTGTTGGTCTTGTAGTCGACGACGACGTAGCGGGGACGGGCGGCGTCGCCGACGCGCAGCACCACGTCGATGGACCCGCTGAGGTAGCCGCGCAGCACCTGCCCCCCGAGGGAGGGACCGCGCAGCCGGTCGGCGTAGGCCCGCATCGGGTCGTCAGGCGGCAGGTGCTCCTCGAGCGCCTCGGCGAACTCCGCCAGCAGCCGTCCGCCGCTGTCGGCGCGGTCGCCCCCGGCCATCGGGATCTCGAAGTCGAGCTCGCGCAGGCGCTCCCGCAGGGGCAGCTCGGCCAGGGTCAGGTCGTCGGCGAGGGGGCCCAGCGGGCTGTGCTGCATCGGGAGCAGGGCCTCGGCCAGCTCCGCCGAGGTGGCCGGCACCGACCACCAGCGGCGCTCCTCCTCGACGCGCGCGAGCAGCTCGGCGCGCAGGTCGGGCGCCTCCGGGTCGGCGTGCTCCAGCACGGCGTGGACCAGTGACCCGAACGTCGCACCCGCCGTCAGGCCGTTCATCGGCGAGACGAGGTCGGCGAGCCCGTCGGCCACGCCGGTCTCCGGCTCGACGTCGGCGGAGCTGTCGAGCTCGTCCTCGTCGTCGGTGCCTGCCTCCTCGGGCTCGCTGGTGACGCCGCCGACGACCTGCTCCTCGACGCGGATCAGCCCGCTGTAGGACGTGCGCCGCCAGGCGGTGTCGATGTCGCGGTCGAAACGGCGGACCCTCAGGGACGGGGGCGAGGGCGTCGGGTCGACGTGGGCGTCGAGGATCTCGCTGGCCTCGAGCCGGAAGGCGCCCTTCTCGGCCCACCGCGCGAGCACCGCGCCCACCTCCTCGTCGGACTCGCCGAACGAGGCGCGCGTCTGCACCTCGGGGGTGCCTTCCTGCCGGCCGAACAGCAGCCGGGTGAGCGCGGCGTTGGGACCGTTGTAGGTCGGCGCCCACCACATGACGAGCTGGGCCTTGGCGCGTGTCATGGCGACGTAGGCCAGGCGCAGCTCCTCCTCGGCCTCCTCGCGGCGCGCCTCCCGCTTCGCCGTCGACGAGTCGGCGACGTCGAGGCAGCGCAGGTCGCCCTCGTGGTAGGCGTGGATGGTGGGCCAGTCCTTGACCGCGCGGTCGAAGAGCTGGGGCAGGTAGACGACGGGGTACTCCAGGCCCTTGGAGCCGTGCACGGTCACGAACTGCACCGCCTCGGCGTCCACGTCGAGGCGCCGTCGCCGCGAGTCGTTGCGGTTGCCCTCCTCGACGGCGTCGCGCAGCCAGCCCAGCAGGCCGGTCAGGCCGAGGCGGTCGCGCTGCGCGGCCTGGTGGAGGAGCTGACCGACGTGGTGGAGGTCGGTGAGCAGCCGTTCCCCGCCGGGCTGGGAGAGCACCCGGGCGGCCATCCCGGCGGCCTGGGCCGCGCCGAGCACCGCGGCGACCCCTGCCGAGCGGTAGAGGTCCAGCCAGCTGCGGACACGCTCGGCGAGCGTGTCGGTGAGGTCGTCGCCACCGGCGTCGAGCTCGGTGGCGGTGGTGGCGAAGAAGGACGTCAGCGCGGCCGCCCGCACCCGCCCGGGCAGCTGGGGCTTCTCCATCGCCTCGAGCAGCCGCTCCCACTCGCGCGCGCCCTGGCTGAGCATGACGCTCTCCGCGGCGTTGATCACCGAGGGGATGCCGCGCTCCGCGAGCTCGGCCTGGATGCGCGGAGCCTCCTCCTTGACCGAGTGCAGCAGCACCGCGATGTCGCCCGCGCACAGCGGGCGCGACCCCTCGGGCGCGTCGTACCGCACCCCGGAGGCGAGGGTCGCCGCGATGTCGCCGGCGAGGTCGCGCGCGATGTGGTCGCGCAGCACGCCGATGCCGATGCCGCCGCTCTTGTTGACCCGGAAGCCGTCGCGGTGCACCTGGCGCAGGCGTACGCCGCCCGCCTGGCGCTCGCCACCGCCGACCAGCGAGCTCTTCTCCCGCCGGGCCGCCACCGGGTGCACGGTGATCCGCTCGTCCCCGAGCCGCGCCCCGCGGGTGAGCCTCTGGAGGGCGTCGACCACCTCCGGGTCGCTGCGCCAGTTCTCGCCGAGGGTCTGCATCGTGGCCCCTCGGACCGCGCGCAGGTAGGTCGGGATGTCGCCCCCGCGGAAGGCGTAGATGGCCTGCTTGGGGTCACCGATCAGCACCAGCCGTGCCTGCCCGGCGAAGGCCCCCTCCAGCACCTCCCACTGCACGGGGTCGGTGTCCTGGAACTCGTCGACCAGCACGACGTCCCACCTGGCGCGCATGCGCTCGGTCGCGAACGAGTCGGCCGGCCCCACCGCCTGCGCCAGCCGGGAGAGGACGTCGTCGAAGGTGAACACGCCCGTGCGGCGCTTGCGCACCTCGACCTCGCTGCGCACGCCGTCGGCGAACTCGACGAGCGCTCCGGCGGCGGTGTCGGCCGGCTGCCCCGCGGGGCGCAGGTCGGCGTGCGGGTTGCCGAGCGCGGCGTTCGCGGCACGGCGGGCGTCCCGGAACTCGACGACCGCCTCGGGCACGTCGGCGTACGCCGCGAGGTAGCGGTCGTCGATGACCTCGTCGGTCAGGGACGAGATGTCGTCCTGGAGCCGCTCCGCGGTGTCGGAGTTGCCCGCGACGCCCAGGGAGCGCAGCACGGCGTGGCAGAACTCGTGGGTGGTCGCGATGGTCGCCGCGTCGTAGTTGGCGATCGCGTCGAGCAGTCGCTGGCGGCGCTCGGTCCGCTCGACCTCGTCGGCAGGCCGGCCGTCGACGGTGGCGAGGGCCTCGTAGAGGCTCGGATGACGGCCCGGGTCGCCCGTGCGCAGGGCCTCGGCGGCCTCCACGAACGTGGCGCGCACCCGGTCGCGCAGCTCCTGGGTCGCAGCCCTGCTGAAGGTGATCACCAGCAGGCGCTCGAGCGGCGCGATCCCCTCGGCGACGAACCGGGCGGCCAGCGCCGCGACGGCGTAGGTCTTCCCGGTGCCCGCGCTGGCTTCGAGCACGGTGACACCCGGCTCGGGCAGGGCCCCCCTGAGGTCGAAGGTCTGCATCACTCCACCTCGGCATCCAGGGCCGGCCGCCACAGCTGCTCGGACAGCTCACCGAACAGGTGGGGTCCGGATCCCGTGGCGGGAGACGCGGTCAGGTCCTTCCAGCTGGGCCGGCGGCCCCAGGCCACCTGGAGCTCGACGGCGCGGTTCTCCTGCCGCCACGCGTCCTGGAGCTCGCGCTCGACCTGCCACCCCGGACGGGAGGACCGGTTGGTGCGGGCGCACAGGCGGCCGGTGTCGGCGGCCAGCGGCACGACGCGGGTCAGCGCGAGGTCGTGGAGCGCGACCAGGTCGCGCAGCACCGCCATCGGGTCCTCGGGACGGGAGTACGTCGCCCGGGCGGGCGCGTCGCCGGTGAGCGCCCTGCCGATCGCGCGAGAGACCCACGGGCCCGGGGCCGCAGCCGCGAGAGCCACCAGCGAGACCCACGCCTCCAGGCGCTGCTTGGCCCTCAGCCGCGAGTAGCCGACCCGGACCAGCCGGTTGTCGTGCAGGCCCGCGACGCCACCGACGAGACGGCGCCCGTCGCCGAGGTCGACGCTGATCTCGCGCACCTTGGCAGCCACGCCCTGGGTGGAGGACTCGAACATCTCGGCCAGCGGGCCGGCGCAGCGGGCCACGTCCTGGGTCTGCCTCCACCCGAACCGTCCGGGAGGCATCGTGCCGCGACGCCACTCCATGGCGAGCGCGTCGTCGAGCGACCGGCCGCGGAGGAACTCCTGGAGGATGCGGTCGCCGACCTTCCAGGTCTCCAGGCCGTCGAGCGAGACCGGCATCGAGTCGGCCACCTCGTCCTGCTCGCGGGGCAGGTCGATCTCGAGCCGGCGCCGCAGGAACGTGCGGACCGGGCTGGTGACCGCGTCGACCAGGTCGCTCAGCTCGATGTCACCGGAAGGCGCGGGACCCAGGTCGAGCTCGTGCAGTGGGACCGGCGGCCGGCGCTTCCCCGCGGCGGCGCGAGCGGCCGAGGCCGCGTCGGGGTCGAAGGAGAACGGCGCCGGTCCGCGGAGGTAGTCGGGGTGGAAGGCCTGGGAGCGGTGCTCGTGCTCGACCTCGCCCTCCGTGGTGCGGGAGACCACGTCGAGGAACTCGCGCACGGGCACCGCGGGCGGCCTCCGCTGCCCCGTCGCCTCGTGGAAGCCGGTGTAGGTGATCACCAGGTGGTCGCGCGCCGCCATCACCGCGTCGAGGAACAGCTGACGGTCCTGGCTGCGGACGTCGCGCTCCCCGACCATCGGCAGCCGCGAGAGCACGTCGTCGCCGTCGAGGGAGTCGCCCCGGGGGAACACCCCGTCGTCGACACCGAGCAGGCAGACCACGCGATGGGGCACCGACCGCATCGGGGTCATCGTGCACACCGTGAGGGTGCCGGTGCGGAAGTTGGCGCGAGTGGGTCGCCCGGCCAGCCTGGACTCGAGCATCACGCGCACGTCCGGCAGCCGCAGCTCGAGCGGCGTGCCCTCCCCGGTCGAGCCGGCCAGCGCCGCCAGCTCGCGGTGCACCTGGGCGACCTGCCACTCCTCGCCCTGCGGCACGTCGGCCAGCTGCCCGACGGCGTCGCGCAGCACCTCGAGCCAGTGCTCGAGCGGATGGGTCCCCGACAGCCGGGCGGTCAGCGCCTCGAGCCGGTCCACCGCCTCGGCCAGCCGGCCGGCGAGCGCGATGTCGGTGGTCGAGACGTCGTCGAGCGGCAGCGTCGGGCCGAGCCAGAGGTGGGAGTCGTCGGAGAGGGCGACCCCGGTCAGGACGCGGTCGAGACCGAAGCGCCACGTGTTCTGCTGGAACGCGGCCAGTCCGTAGCGCTCGCGGCCGGTGGCGTCCCACGCCCACCGGACGCCCGACCTGGTGACCCAGCGCGCGATCGTCTCGAGGTGGTCCTCGCCGAAGCCGAACCGTCGCCTGACCGGGTCCGAGGAGAGCAGGTCGAGGACGCGGCTCGCCTCGGCGCGCCCGTCGGCGAGGTCGAGCAGCTTGGCGAGGACGCCGAGCAGCGGGTTGGTCTGCGTCGGCGACCTGTCCGCGAGCATCACGCGCAGTCGGTGGCCGGGATGGCTCCCGGCCACGGCCTCGCCGAGCCCGAAGGCGCCGGTGATCAGCGGGGCGTAGGTCTCGATGTCGGGACACATCACGAGGATGTCGCGCGGCTCGAGGTCGGGGTGGTCGGTCAGCAGCCCCAGCACGACCTCGCGGAGCACCTCGACCTGGCGGGCCGCGCCGTGGCAGGCGTGCACCTGGACGCTGCCGTCGGCCAGCCCGCTGGGGGCCGGCGGCCGGTTGGCCGCGATGTCGGCCTGGAGGTGTCCCAGGACCGTGGCCGGCCGGCCGTCGGGGGCCAGTGCGCCGCCGTCCGTCGCGCCGGCCTCCAGCAGGACCCCTTGGGTCTCGCGGAGGTCGCGTCCCATCGCGGCGAGCAACGGGTGCGCGATCCCGAGGTGGGAACGGTCGTCGCGCCGCAGCACCGGCGGCGTCGCGCCCAGCAGCGACTGCCACAGGGCCTCGGAGGCGTGCGGCATCCACAGGTGCACGTCGCGCCGCTCGCCGACCGCGCTCAGCAGCTCGGCCTCCGTGCGGCTCATCCAGGTGTGCCCGAACAGCGACAGCCGCTGCGGCAGCTCCGGGTCGATGGTCCCGGAGCGCAGGGCCTGCACCGTCCGGGCGTGCCGGACGACGGGGCTCGGCTCGGCGACCTCGGCCACGAGACGGCGCCAGAGCCGCGGCTGCCAGGCCAGGTCCAGCTCCAGCTTCCCCCCGGCGCCGTCGCCGTCACCACCGCCCTCCCAGTCGACCAGCATCTCCGGGCGCTGGGCGGCGTACGCCGAGAAGAGGCCCGCGAGCCGACGGGCCACCGCGTAGCGCCGACCGCGCCGGAGCACGCCCTCCTCGCCGTCGACGCCGTGGCCGAGGTGTTCGCTCAGGACCTTCGCCCAGGGCTCGCCGGCCACGTCGTCGATCACCCGCAGCAGGGGCCAGGCCAGCTCGTCCGGCGACCACGGATCGCGCTCGCGCGTCTCGAGGAGCTGGGTCATCAGGCTCGCCGGGGACCGGAACCGCACGCCCGCGCAGACGCCGTCCTCGCGCCCGGGGCCGTGGCCGAGCCGGTGGGAGAGCTGCTGGGACAGCCACCGCTCGATGCCCTTGGCGGGCACCAGGACGAGCTCCTCGGCGAACGGGTCGGGCAGCGGCGTGGCCAGGAGGTCGGCGAGGCCCGACACGAGCAGGTCGGCCCTCGGCGCACGGTGCACGACCAGGCTCACCGCGCCCCCTCCACACGCTCGATCGTCAGGACGCGGTCAACCTAACCCAGCCCCCCGACAGACCACCGACGGCCTCGTCGCGGGTCTCGTGGCGGGCCGGGCGTGGGGTGGGGCGTGGGGTTGTGAGTGGGGCCGGGAGTGGGGTGGGGCGTGGGGCCGGGTCAGCCCGGCTCGCGCGCCTGCCAGAGCCCCATCAGGTTGCCCTCGACGTCCTTGAAGTACGCCGCCCAGCCCATCTCGCCGACCTGCTGGCGACCCAGCACGGTCATGCCGCCGCGCTGCTCGATCTTCTCCAGGCAGGCGTCGATGTCCTCGACGTCGATGGTGATCACCGGTCGGTCGGTCGGGCTCTCGCGCTTGAGCATCCCGCCGCCGATGAAGCCCACGTCGGCGGGGTAGCCCTGCTCGTCGGTCGGGCCGGTCTGCACCATCGAGTAGTGCATCTCGGGCATCTCCTGGATGGTCCACCCGAAGATCTCGGAGTAGAACTCGCGGGCGCGGTCCCCGTCGTCGTACGGGACCTCGAAGTGCACGACTCTTCCGCTCATGCCCACCCAGCGTAGACGTGGTCCGGCGCCGGCGGCAGGGGTCGGAGCGGGTGGTCTCGACAGGCGCCCGGACGTCGCTCGCGTGCGGTGCCCGGCGGGATGGCGGGCGGGATGGCAGGCGGGGTGCCGGGCGGGATGGCAGGCTGGGACGGTGACCGCAGCAACCCCCGACCCGACCCCCGCAGCCACGGCCGAGGAGGTCCCTGCGCGGGCGACCGCGCCCGCCCTGCGCGACCCGGCACACCAGGTCTCGGCGCGCGCCCCCATGGTCTGGGCGGTGGGGGCCGCGGCCCGCTCGGCGCTGGTCCTCGTGGTGCTGGTGGCGGCGACGCTGCTCGACTGGTTCCCGGTGCCGCTGTGGGCCTGGCTCGGGTACGCCGTCCTGGCGATCGCCTACGTCGTGCTGATGCCCCGGGTGCGCTACCGCATCCACCGATGGGAGAGCACCGACAGCGCGGTCTACACCCAGACGGGCTGGCTGTCCCGGGAGCGCCGGATCGCGCCGATGTCGCGGGTGCAGACCGTCGACTTCGAGCAGGGTCCGCTCGACCGCCTGCTCGACCTCGCCTCGGTCACCGTGACGACCGCCTCCGCAGCCGGCCCGCTCCGGATCAGCGCGATCGACAAGTCGGTCGCCGACCGGCTGGTGGAGGACCTCACCCGGCGTACGGAGGCCGAGCCCGGGGACGCCACGTGACCGCTCGCCCGCCGGAGCCCGCCGCGCCCGCCCCCGTGCCGGACTCGGCTGCCGCGGAGCCCTCGACGCCCGAGCCCTCGACGCCCGAGCCCTCGACGCCCGAGCCCTCGACGCCCGAGCCTTCGACGCCGGGGCCGACCGCACCCGCCGGCGCCACCGATCCGGACCCGTGGCGGCGCCTCGACCCGCGGATGCTCCTGGTCAACCCGGTCCAGGAGGTGATGCGGTTCCTGCCGTTCGTCATCGGCGTCCTGTTCCTCGGCAACCGAGGCGACGGGTTCCCCTGGCAGGTCCTCGGCGTCGCGGTGCCGGTGCTGCTCGGGGTGCTGAGGTTCTTCACGACCCGCTACCGGATCACGCCGACGCAGGTCGAGCTGCGCCGCGGCCTGCTCGGCCGCAAGGTGCTCACCGCCCGCCTCGACCGCGTGCGTGCCGTGGAGCTCACCTCCACGCCGATCCACCGGGTGCTGGGGCTGGCCAAGGTGGAGATCGGCACGGCCAGCGGCGCGCGCTCCGATGACCACGACTTCGCCCTCGACGGCCTGCCGCTGCCGCACGCGCGGGAGATGCGGGCCACGCTGCTGCACCGCACCGGCGCCGCAGCGGTCCCGGACACCGGTGCCTCGGGCCAGCTCCCGGGCGACCTGCCGCCGGCCGGGCTGCCCGACGTGGTCCTCCAGCGGCTCGACCCGGGCTGGGTGCGCTACGCGCCCCTCACCTCGTCGGGCAACGTGATCGCGGCCGGGCTGCTGGCGCTGGCCGGGCAGGCGCTCGAGGCGGTGAACATCGACGTCACCAGCGCGGACCGGCTCCAGGGGCTGCTCACCGGGCTGTCCCTCGCCCTGGTCCTCGGCACCGTGGTCGTGGGGTTCCTCGTCCTCGGGGCCGTCTTCGCCGTGCTCGGGTACCTCGTCTCCAACTGGGGCTACGTGCTGTCCCGGGACGCGCACGCCCGGTCCTTCCACGTGCGCCGGGGACTCTTCACCAACACCGAGACCAGCCTCGAGCTCCGGCGCGTGCGCGGGCTCGAGGTCGCCGAGCCGCTCGGGCTGCGGCTCGCGGGGGCCGCCCGGCTCACCGCGGTGGTGACCGGCGTGACCCGCGGCGAGCGCGGCCGCACCCAGCTCGTCCCCCCGGCCCCCCGGGACGTCGTCCACCGGGTGGGCGCCGACCTCCTCGGCGAGGCCACCGCGCTGGACCTGCCCCTGACCGCCCACGGCCCCGCGGCGCGGCGACGCCGCTTCACCCGCGCCCTCGCAGGGGGCCTGGCTCCCGCGGCGCTGGTCGTCGTGCTGTGCCTGACCGGCGGCCTGCCGTGGTGGGTCCTGCTGCCCGCCCTCGTGCCGGTGCCGTTCGCGCTGCTCCTTGCGGCCGACCGCTACCGCCGGCTCGGCCACGGGCTCACCGAGGACCACCTCGTCGTCCGCTCCGGCTCGCTGCGCAGCCGCCGGGCCGTGCTGCAGCGCGACGGCATCATCGGCTGGAACGTGCAGCAGTCGTGGTTCCAGCGACGGGCGGGCCTGGCCACCCTCGTCGCCACCACGGCCGCGGGCCAGCAGGCCTACGCCGCCATCGACATCCCGGTCGACCGCGCGGTCGACCTGGCGGACTCGGCGACGCCGGGGCTGCTGACGCCGTTCCTCGTCTGACCCCGGGGCCGGCGCCTCACCTGACCCCGGACCCGGCTCAGAGCAGCTTCTTGAGCACCGGCAGCGGGGCGTGCTTCATCAGCACGCTCATCGGCGCCCACGGCAGCGGCGGCACGCAGGCGGAGTCCTTCTCCTTCTCGATCGCGTCCACCATCGCCCGGACGCCCTTCTCGGTGGAGACCATCCCCCGGACCTTGTGCGCGACGCCCTCGTTCATCTCCGAGGCGATGTAGCCGGGGTAGAGCACCGTCACCTTGATCGGCTTGCCGTAGAGCTCGTTGCGCAGCCCCTCGGCGAGGTGGGCCACACCGGCCTTGGTCGCGGCGTACGTCGTCATCGACTTGGGCATCCCGCGCATCGCCGACATCGAGCTGACCACGACGAGGTGGCCGGCGTCCTGCTCGCGGAAGATCTCCATCGCGGCCTCGAGCTGGGCGAGCGCGGCGACGAAGTTGGTCATCGCCGTCTCCCGGTTGGCGTCGTAGCGGCCGGTCCCGAGCGGGGCGCCCTTGCCGAGGCCGGCGTTGACCACGACCCGGTCGATCGTCCCGAAGTCCTTCTTGAACCCGCGGAAGACCTCGAAGACCTGCTCGTCGTCGGTCACGTCCAGCGTGCGCACCTCCACCCGGCACTCCGGGTGCAACGCCTTGATCTCCTCCTGCAGCGCGGTCAGCTTCTCCGCGCGCCGCGCACACAGTGCGAGGTCGTGCCCCTTGCCGGCCAGCTGCCGGGCCATCTCCGCCCCCAGCCCGCTGCTCGCGCCCGTGATCAGCACCGTCCGTCGTGTCGTCGCCATGCCCCTCATCCTGCCCAATTGCCGATAGTCCGCGACGTTCGGCACCCATGTCGCTGTCGAAGGCCTGCTGAACGTCACGGAGTATCCGTCGGCCGATGGACCTCCCCGGGGGCTCGCAGACGCACGGACGGGGGCTCAGGTGACGGTCCGCAGCGCCCGGATCGCGCCCTCGAGGAAGCGGTCGACCACGGCGCGGTCCTCGGGGGACAGGCTCGCGTCGAGGGCGGCGAGCTCGCGGAACATGGGCATCAGGTGGGCCACGACCTCGGTCCGGCCGCTGGGGCTGATCGTGACCGACGTACGCCGGCGGTCGGTGTCGTGGGCCGCCCGCACTGCGTGGCCGTGGCTCTCGAGGCGGTCGATGATCCCGGAGGCCGCCGCGCTGCTCACCCCGAGCAGGCGTCCGAGCTCGCCGGGCCCCATCGGCGTCTGCATCAGGTGCTCCAGGGCACGCAGCTCGTTGGGGGTCAGCGAGGCCCGCCGCGCGACCGCCGGGGTCACCTCGCCGGCGAGCTGCGTCAGGGTCCGCAGGGCGGTCAGCGTCGAGGTCTGCTCCCACTCCGCCAACCAGTCCTCCCCGTTCGGGCCGGTTTGCGCGCCGGTGCTAGATTCACTCACCAGATTGCTCACTTAGTTAGTCATCAACTGAGACGTATCGGAGTCTACGCCGTGGCACCTCTGCAGAGGCTCATCGTCGGACGGGCGAGCGCCCTGGTCAGTGCCCTGCTCCTGGGCCTGGGGGTCCTCCTGATCGTCGGGCTGGGGCAGGCCACCCACGAGCCGGCGGTCGACGACCAGCTCCCCCAGGGCTACGACAGCACCCGCGCCGCGCAGCTGAAGGAGCAGCTGCCCGAGGAGGACTCCTCGGTCGCGGTGGTGCTGTTCACCGGCGACGTCGACCCGGCCCGGGTCGGGGAGCTGAGCTCGGTGGTCAAGGACCTCTCCGTCGACCGGGTCGCCGCGCCGAGCCGGGGCGGGGCCGTGATCCCCAGCGAGGACGGGGAGGCCGCGATCAGCATCCTGGCCGTCGAGGCGACCGGCGCCACCGAGATCGCCGACGCGGTGAAGGAGCTGCGCTCGCAGCTCGACGACGCCGTTCCCGACGGGGTCGAGGCCGAGGTGACGGGGCCGGCGGCGATCCAGGCCGACCTGGCCGCCGTCTTCGACGGCGCCGACTTCCGGCTCCTCGCCGCCACGGCCTCGGTGGTGGCGCTGCTGCTGGTGATCACCTACCGCAGCCCGATCCTCTGGATCATCCCGTTGGTCGTCGTCGGCATCGCCGACCAGGCCGCGTCTGTGCTCGCGACACAGGTGCTGGCGGGCTTGTCGGTGCCGTGGGACGAGTCCACCACCGGCATCCTGTCCGTGCTCGTGTTCGGAGCAGGGACCGACTACGCCTTGCTGCTGATCTCGCGCTACCGCGACGAGCTGCGCACCCACGAGAACCGCCACGAGGCCATGCTGCTCGCGCTGCGGCGTACCTCCCACGCCGTGCTGGCGAGCGCGACGACCGTCGTGCTCGGCGTGCTCAGCCTCACCCTCTCGCTGTTCCCCAGCACCCGCGGCCTCGGGATCGCCTGCGCGGTCGGCATCGTCGTGGCAGCCTTCTTCGCCCTGGTGGCGCTGCCCGCGACGCTGGTGATCTTCGGGCGCTGGGTGTTCTGGCCCAAGGTGCCGAAGCTGGGGTCGCAGTCCCTGGCCGAGGGCCACTCGCTGTGGCGCCGGGTCGGCGACGCCGTGAGCCGTCGTACGACGATGTTCGTCGTCGGCACTCTCCTGCTGCTCGGCGTCCTGTCCCTCGGCCTGCTCGACGCGAAGCTGGGCCTGCCCACGGCCGACCAGTTCCTGCAGAAGCCCGAGGCGATCGCGGCCGGCCAGAAGCTCGCCGACCACTTCCCCGCCGGGAGCTCGGACCCGGCCTCGGTGATGACGACCGCGCCCGGAGAGGCGGCGACGGCGTTGAAGGCGGTGGACGGCGTCGACTCGGTGCGGCCGGGCTCCTCGGGCGACGGGTGGACCGAGCTCAGCGTGGTGCTCGAGGACTCCCCGGACAGCGAGGCCGCCGGCGCCACCGTGGACCGCATGCGCAGTGCGCTCGACGACGTGGACGGGGACAGCTACGTCGGCGGCAGCGCGGCCGAGTCCCTGGACGAGGCGGCTGCCTCCACCCGGGATCGCTGGGTGATCTTCCCGGTGATCCTGATGCTGGTCCTCGGCGGGCTCTTGCTGCTGCTGCGCTCCGTGGTCGCGCCGATCCTGCTGGTGCTGACCGTGCTGGGCACCTACGTCGCCGCACTCGGGGCGAGCTGGTGGCTGTTCCGGGAGGTCTTCGACTTCAGCGGCATGGACGTGGGCATGCCCCTGCTGGCGTTCCTGTTCCTCGTCGCGCTCGGCGTCGACTACAACATCTTCCTGGTCACCCGGGCCTGGGAGGAGACGGCCGGACACGGCCCCCGAGACGGCATGCTGCGTGCGCTGGCCGCCACGGGCGGGGTGATCACCAGCGCCGGGATCCTGCTCGCGGCCGTCTTCGCCGTGCTCGGCGTGCTGCCGCTCGTCGTGCTCGCCCAGCTCGGCGTGGTCATCTGCATCGGCGTGCTGCTCGACACCCTCGTCGTCCGCACCGTGCTGGTCCCCGCGCTCGCGCTGCTCCTCGGCGACAGGTTCTGGTGGCCGCGCACGATGCCGACCGACGGATCGGCGACGGCCGGGGACCCGGCTCAGCCGGCCGCGGCCGCCGCCACCGCCTCCAGCTGACCCCTCGGGTCGCGGACCGGCCAGAGCAGCACCTCGCGGGCGCCGGCGTCCGCGTAGGCCGCCAGCGACTCCGCGCAGTGCTGCGCGCCACCGACCGGGAGGTGCCGCAGCTGGTCGGGGTCGCGGCCGAGGGTGGGCGCGAGCACCCGGGAGAGCACGTCCTCGGCGCGGGCGCGGTCCTCGGTCACGTAGCACCAGGCCGTGGCGACCGCGTCCGGGAACGCGCCCGGCTCGCGGCCGGCGGCCCGGAGGTGGTCGTCGAGGAGGGCGCGGGCCGCGGCGTACTGCCCGGGAGTGGCGTTGTACGCCGAGGCGAACCAGCCGTCCGCGACCCCCGCCATGGCGGCGATCCGGCGCTGCGAGCCCCAGCTGCCGAACCACACCTCGGGCGGCGGGTCGGGCAGCGGGGCGAGCGAGGACTCGCGGCCGTAGAACCTCCCCGGCGTCACCGGCTCACCGCGCAGCAGCGCTCGCACCAGCGGCAACGCCTCGTCGAACCGCGCCCAGCGCTGGTCGAACGGGATGCCGACGGCGTCGTAGTCGCTCCTGCTCGACCCCGGACCCAGACCGGCCACCACCTTCCCCGGCGCCAGGGCGGCCAGCCCGGAGAGGCTCTTGGCGACGACGACCGGGTGTCGCACGACCGGCAGCACGATCGAGGTCGCCAGGGTCAGGCCGTCGGCGACCGAGGCGACCGCCGCCAGGGCCGTCGGACCGTCGAGCCAGGGCCGCCGCCACAGCAGGTGGTCGTTGGCCGCGACCGTCGAGAAGCCCAGCGCGGCCGCTGCTGCGACGTAGCGCTGCAGCTCGGCGAGGGACGGCACCCCCTCCCCCAGGTCGGCCAGCGGCAGGTGGACGCCGACCTTCACGGACTCAGGCCCGCCCCGAGCGACGGCCGCCGGAGCGACCCATCTGGGCGGGCACGACGGCGAGGAACCAGCCCGTCCCCACGACGAGGACGGGGATCATGTCGGCGAAGTCGCCCCCGCCCTCGAGGACGACGGCCGTGGCCAGCCAGATCGTCGCCCAGACCACCGCCGCCCCCCAGAGGTAGCTGGCCCGGTCCCGCGCGCCCGACGGCGCCTCTGCTGGATCCATGACGTGCCTCCCGAGGTCGTCGGCCCAAGGGTTCCATCGTGCCCCGGGGCCCGGGCCTGCCCAGAGGCGAAGGACCCGAGGGCCGGGGGCCGACCTTGTCCGACTCAGTCCGGGGTGGCGGCTCAGTCCGGGACCGCGGTGACCACGAGGTTCTGCTGGTAGCCGCCCCGGTCGGGGAGGTACTCCCCACCGCACGTGATGATCCGCAGTCGCTCGGGCCCGGCCCTCGAGAACAGCTCCTCGGGCAGGGCCTGGCGGTCGAAGCGGCGTACCTCGACCACGGTGTAGCGGCGCACCCCTTCGCGGCTGTCGACCCGGACGGTGTCGCCTGGCCCCACCTCGCGCAGGCCGACGAGCGGGCCGAGGCCGTAGCGGCGGGAGTCCAGGTGTCCGGCGAGGACGACCGAGCCCGTTCCCGCGCCGGGTGCCGGGCCGTAGCGGTACCAGCCGAGCACCGCCGGGTCGGCCGGCAGCGCCATCGCTCCGGCATCGTCGACGCCGACCGGCCGCAGCGGGGCGGCCAGGCCGGCGGCCGGGACCTCCACGCGCACCGGGCGCACCGGGCGCCCAGGGGTGCGGCCGGCGGGGGCGCGGTCACCACGCGGGGAAGACGCGGTGCCGGCCGAGGGGACTGGCTCGCGGACCTGGGTCACGATGGCGCGAGGCTCGCGGAGGTCTCCCCGGTCCGGCCCCAGCGCAGGCGCGAGGGCCGCCGTGAGGGAGACCAGCAGCCCGGCGACGGCCAGGACGGCGGTCGCGACGGCGATGCTGCGGTTCCTCACGGCGGCCCGTCCTACTCAGTCGCGCCGGCGTGCGGGCACCAGCTGGCGCCCGGCGAGCCCGAGGGTCGCGATCGAGGCCAGCCCGACCGCGATGGCCCAGGCGGGCACCCCGTCGGACTCGGGCGCCAATCCGGCCTCGCCGCCCGGGACCCCCGCCGGTGCCTGGTGCAGTCCGTCGATGGACTGGACGGCGAGCTTGAGGTTGCCGTCCTCGGCGCTGCCCCAGGCGTAGACGATCGTGTTGGTGCCCTCGGCGACGTCGAGGTCGGCGGGACCGATCGCCACGTCGCTGGTGCCGGCGAGCACCACGTCGGCGGAGTAGGCACCGGCCGGGACGTCGGCCTTCGCCTCCTTCGGGTTCGTCACGTCGGCGAAGAGGACCTCGCCGTCTGCACGCACGTCCACCGCGGGTGCCGCGGCCGTGTGCCGGACCGTGACCCGGGCCTCCCCGGGGCTGGTCGTGGCGGTGTCGTTGACGTACGGCGTCAGCTGCGGGTTGCCCTCGGCGTCGAGGTGGGCCACCACCGTGGCGTTGGCCCCAGCGGGGACCTGCACGTCGTTGGCCTCGATCGCCGGGTCGGCGGACTCCGGGTCGTCACCGGCGGCGAAGACCTGCAGGTCGTAGCTGCCGGCCGGCAGCGTGAGCGGGTCCGTGAGCGTCCCCGGCTTGAAGTCCGGGATCAGCTCGTCACCGTTGGCGTAGACGTCGACCGTGAGGCCGGGGACGGCGTGCAGGACCGAGACGGTGGCGTCGTCGGGTGCGGCCTGCGCGGTCATGGGTGTCAGCGCGAGTGCGATGCCGGCCACGCCGGCGAGTGCAAGGTGTCGCTTCATCGGGGGGTCCCTCCCAGTTGGATGGTGCTTCCACCCCTGGTTCGGACCTGCCGCGCCCGCGGATTGCGATCGAACGAAAAAACCTCAGCAGATTCCTCAACACGGTGTCGAAGTGTCCGGGTTGGTCCTCTTCGTCACTCGAGGTCAGCGGTAGGTGAGCGCCCCGGGGGTCGCGTCGAGGTGCGCGTGCCCGTTGAAGCTGACCAACGTGGTGCCGCGCCGGCCGGTGACCACGCGGGTCACGCCGGAGTTCACGCACACCGGGTTGAGCCGGTGCCACAGCCGGCCCGCGGTCTCGGGATCCTCGCTGAGCAGGCTCGCGGCCGCCCACGCGATGGGACCGCCGCTGGAGAAGACGAGCGCGGTGCCCGACCCGGCCGCCTCCGTCGTACGCCGCAGCGCCGCATCGACCCGCGCGGTGAACTCGACGAACGGCTCGTCGTAGTCCTCGTCGTACTCGCCCCGGGTCCACCGCTCGGTGGCCGCCTCGAACCACGCCTGGAACTCCGCCTTCGTGGGCCGCCTGCCCTCGAAGGGCGCCTCGAGCTTGGCGAGCATCGACACGTGGTCGAACTCGTCCCAGCCGGCGTCGACCTCGCTCCCGAGGGGGCCGTCGAGGCCCAGCGCCGTCGCCAGCTCGCCCAGGCAGCCCTCGGCCGTCTCGCGGTGGCGGCGCATCCCGCCGGTGACCACGAGGTCGGGACTGATCCCTCGGGCGGCGAGCGCACGGCCGAGCAGCCGCGACTGCTCCCACCCGGTCTCGGAGAGCACGTCGTAGTCCTCGGCGTCCCACGAGGCCTGGCCGTGCCGGACCAGGAGCAGCTGTCCCACGCGGCCCTACCCGTCGATCCCGATGATCCGCCGGCACCGCTCCTCGAGGTGCCGCGCGGCCGGGCCGAACAGGGCGTAGACCTCGTTGGTGGTCTGGCCGTGGAAGTAGCGGTAGTAGATCTGCTGGGCGATCACCCCGAGCCGGAACAGCCCGAACACCTCGTAGAACCGCCACTGCTCCGGCGTCAGCGAGTGGCCCGTCCGCTCGCAGTAGTAGTCCACGACCTCCGCGCGCGTCAGCATCCCGGGCAGGTTGGTCGGCTGGCGCCGGAACTCCCGGAAGAACTCGTCGTCGTCGGCCTGCACCCAGTAGGCCAGCGTGCCGCCGAGGTCCATCAGCGGGTCGCCGACCGTGGCCATCTCCCAGTCGAGCACCCCGACCGGGCGGGTGGGGTCGTCGCGGTCGAGGACCAGGTTGTCGAACCGGAAGTCGTTGTGGATCAGCACCGTGGCGACGTCCTCGGGCTGGTGCTCGTCCAGCCAGCCCATCACGTCCTCGTAGTCTCCGACGTCCTCGGTGCGGGCGTTGCGGAAGCGCGTGCTCCAGCCGGCGACCTGCCGGGCGACGTAGCCGGCCCCCTTGCTCATCGCGGCCAGCGGCGTCGCCTCGACGTCGACCTGGTGCAGGTCGATGAGCACGTCGAGGGCACTGGTGCACAGCGCCCGCGTCTGAATCTCGTCGAGCTCGACCCCGGGCGGGAAGTCGCGGCGGGGGATGATCCCGTCGATGCGCTGCATCACGTAGAACTCGCCGCCGATCACCGACTCGTCCTGGCACAGCGCCACCATCGAGGGGACCAGCGGGAAGACCCCGGCCAGGCCGTCCTGGATGCGGTACTCCCGCCCCATGTCGTGCGCGCCCTTGGCCTTCTTGCCCGTCGGGGGACGCCGCAGGATCAGGTCGTGCTCCCCGTCGCGCAGCGAGTAGGTGAGGTTGGAGGCGCCGCCCCCGAACTGCCGCACCTCGACGTCCGGTGAGAGCTCGGTGCCCTGGCCGGCCAGCCACTCGCGGACCGCGTCGACGTCGAAGCGGTCCTCCTCGCGCACCTGCGAGGCACCCTCGACCGGTCCGGTGGTCGAGCCTGTCGAAACCACGTCAGTCTCCTCCTCTGGTGAGCCGGACACGTTCAGTCACCCCTGCTCATCGCGCTCAGTCGTGCTGCCTGCTTGCGCATCACCTGGTCGTACGCCGCCCGGTCCTGCAGCTTCAGGGAGTACGCCGCCCGCGCCGCCTCGTCGGGCAGGATCAGCTCCTCGCCGGCGTCCATCCCGGCCAGCACCGCCGCGGCGATCTCCTCGGGCCCGAGCGGGGCCGACCGGACCAGCTCGCCGATCACCTGGCCGACCGCGACGTCGCCGCCCGGCGGCTGCAGCGCCTGCATGTTCTCGATCAGTCCGGTGCGGAAGTAGGAGGGGCACACCACCGAGCAGCGGATGCCCCACTCGGCGAGCTCGTGGGCGCAGGTCTCGCTGAACGCCACGACCCCGGCCTTCACCGCGTTGTAGGAGCCCATCCCGGCCGGGTGCACCAGGCCCGCGAGCGAGGCGACGTTGACGAGGTGGCCCGAGCGCTGCTGCTTGAGCATCGGCACGAACGTGCGGGTGCCGCGCACGACGCCGAACAGGTTGATCTCGGTGATCCACTGCCACTCGTCGAGGTCGGCGACGTCGACGCGGCCGCCGCCGGCGACCCCGGCGTTGTTGACCAGCACGTCGAGCCCGCCCCACTCGCGCTCGACCCAAGCGCGCGCCGCGGCCCAGTCCTCCTCGGAGCGGACGTCGAGCTTCACGGCGTGCGGCTGGGCGCCGTCACTGGTGGAGGCCCCACCGGCCTCCTCGAACGCGATGTCCCCGACCAGGACCTCGTCGCCGCGCGCGAGGAACGCCGACGCGAGCGCCGCTCCGAGGCCGGAGGCGCCACCGGTGACCAGGACCCTTCGAGACGCTCGCTCCTCAGGAACCCCCGCCCCCATCAGCGGTGCTTGTCGATCTCGAGGCGGGCGACCACGCCGCGGTGCACCTCGTCGGGACCGTCCGCGAGCCGCAGCGCGCGGGCGTTGGTCCACATGCCCGCGAGCGGGAAGTCGTCCGACAGTCCGCCGCCGCCGTGCAGCTGGATCGCCATGTCGATGACCTGCTGGGCCACGTTGGGCACGATCACCTTGATCTGGCTGACCTCGCTCAGCGCGTTCAGGGGCCCGCCGACGTCGAGCTTCCAGGCGGCGTTGAGCACGAGCAGCCGCGCCTGGTCGATGGCGATCCGGGCGTCGGCGATGCGCTCGGGGTTGCCGCCGAGCTTGACCAGCGGCTTGCCGAAGGCCGTGCGGGAGAGGCCGCGCTTGATCGCGAGCTCGAGCGCCACCTCGGCCTGCCCGATCAGCCGCATGCAGTGGTGCACCCGGCCCGGGCCGAGCCTGCCCTGGGCGATCTCGAAGGCGCGGCCCTCGCCGAGCAGGATGTTCTCCTTCGGCACGCGCACGTCGGTGAAGCTGACCTCGCCGTGGCCGACCGGCTCGTCGTACACGCTCATCGTGGAGAGCAGCCGCTCCACCTTCACGCCCGGGGCGTCGCGCGGCACGAGCACCATCGTGTGCCGGTGGTGGCGATCGGCGTCGGGATCGGAGAGACCCATGAACACGAAGATCCTGCAGTCGGGGTGGCCCACCCCGGTCGACCACCACTTGCGGCCGTTGATGACGACCTCGTCGCCGTCGACGACCGCCGTCGCCTCCATGTTGGTCGCGTCGGAGGAGGCGACCCCGGGCTCGGTCATCGTGAACGCCGACCGGATCTGCCCGTCGAGCAGCGGCTCGAGCCACTCCTGCTTCTGCGCGTCGGTGCCGTACTTCAGCAGCACCTCCATGTTGCCGGTGTCGGGCGCGTTGCAGTTGAAGACGTACGGCGCCAGGAACGTCGCTCGGCCCATCTGCTCGGCCAGCGGGGCGTAGTCGGTGTTGGAGAGGCCGGCGCCGCCGTGGGTGCCGTACTTCTCGGCGTAGTGCCCGGTGTGCTCCACGGGGAGGAAGAGGTTCCACAGTCCCTGGGCGCGCGCCTTGGCCCGCAGCTCGCCCAGGATCGGCGACTCCGCCCACGCGCCGCCGGCGGCGGACGCGCTGACCTGGCGGTGGTACTCCGCGGCCACCGGCTCGATCTCCTGGGTCACGAAGCCCGAGACCAGCTCGAGCAGCTCGGCGGCACGCGGCGAGGGTGAGAAGTCCATGGAGGCGACCCTACCGAGCACCCCTCGTCGGCTCCGGGCAGCCGGCGACCACCGGGTCTCGGCCGGCTTCCGTCAGCCCGCGACCACCGACACCACGCGGGACCGGACGACCGGGTCCTCCCAGCGCTGGGCCGCGCGCTCCAGCCGCCAGGCCGACCACAGCAGCATCAGCAGGGCCACCGACACGGCGTACCGCACGTCGTCCAGCGCCGCCAGGCCGGAGAAGACGAGGCCGGCCACCGTGGTGCTCAGCGCGAGCCGGGCGCTGTAGCCCGCCATCACCACCGGGGGTGCCGGTGTCGCCCGGGCGCTGCGCAGGTCGACGGCGAACGGTCGGGCGATGCTCCAGCGCATGCCGGCCGCGACCACCTGCACCGCCACCACCAGCGTGCAGCACACCAGGGAGACCAGCTCACTCGCCGTGGGCGAGCCCGCGCGGAGCGCCGCCAGCGCCAGGGTGACCGCCGCCGAGCACAGCAGCACCTCCAGCAGCACGATGCTGCGCGAGGCGAAGACCACCCGCGAGGACACCGGCAGGCTGTCGCGCCACAGCGACCCGCGGCCGTCGAGGCACCAGGTGTTCACGCCGAAGAGCAGCGCCGCCCCGGAGGCGACCAGTCCCGGCAGCACGGTCAGCATCTGCCACTCCAGGCCGCCGGCGAGGGCGACGACACCGGGCATCAGGGCCAGCACCGCCAGGCCACGGCGCAGCGGCACCGAGCGCCAGATGGCCGCGCGGTCCACGCGGAGCAGCATCGCGAGGTCGGAGGAGGGGCTCGGCCGGGCGGGATGGCGTCCCGCCTCCAGTCGCAGCTCCTCGCGCATCGGCCGGTGCAGCGCCCAGCGGGCGGGGACCGCTCCGGCCACGACGGCGAGCAGCGCGACGGCGAGCAGACCGAGGGCGCCGACCGTCCACGGCCCCCACCGGCCGCCCGCGCCGTGGAACACCACGTCGAGGACGACCTTCGTCGGACTGCGGTCCAGCAGCCGGCCCAGGGACCCGGTCGCGACGAGCGCCGCCGCTCCCGCGCCGAGCACGAGCACCAGCCCGCGGAGGACGAGGGTCCCGTGCCGGCCGCGGCGTACTCCCTCGGCGACCCAGCCCACCACCTGGGCCAGCGCCGTAGCGGCGAGCACCCACAGCAGCACCGGCAGCTCGTAGGCCACGAGGCGGTCGGGGCCCAGCGCGTACGACGCGGCGCCGAGCAGCGTCCAGGCCTGGGCGAACCAGGCGATGTTCAGCGGGGCGAGCAGCAAGGCGCCGAGGTGGTCGGTGGTCGTGGACACCGGGAAGGCGACGGCCTGCTCGCGCGGGAGGACCTCTCGGCCGCCGGCGGAGGCGACGGCGGTGAGCGAGGTGAGCACGAGGAAGCCCAGGCACATCGAGGGCAGCAGCGCGAGGACGTCGCCGGCGTGGTCGCGGGGCAGGGGCCCGGCGAGGTACGCCGGTCCGACGGCCGCGGCCACGGTGGCCAGGAGCACGAACGCCGCCCCGAGGCGCAGCCGTCGCCGGGCCGCCTCGGTCAGCCCCGCGCGGCGGAAGGCCAGCAGCGACGCGAGGTCGGTGCGGCTGGTGCGCAGCTCAGTCCAGGAGAGCGCGGTAGACACCGGCGCCCTCCTCACCGACGAGCTCGGCGGCCTCCAGCTCGGCGACCGTCGACCCGCCACGCAGCACCAGCGCGTCCTCGCAGGCCTGCATCGCGAGGTCGCGCAGGTGGGTCGAGACGAGCACGGCCGCACCGCGGGCGCGCGCGTCGGCGATCACCTCCAAGGTGGCCTCCACCCCGAGCGGGTCCACCCCGTCGAAGGGCTCGTCGAGCAGCAGCACCGAGGGCTCGTGGAACGCGGCGAGCACCACCGAGAGCCGCCGCCCCATGCCGTGGCTGAACCCCGAGGTCACCCGGTGGGCGGCCGCACCCAGGTCGAAGCGCTCGAGCAGGTCCTGCGCCCGCTGCTCCCAGTCGTCGAGCCGACGCAGCCGGGCGGCGAGCTGGAGGTGCTCCCACGGCGTCGCGCGCGGCACCAGACCCCCGACGTCGGGGCAGTAGCCGACCAGCCGCTTGGCCGCCAGCGGGTCGCGTCGTACGTCGACCCCGTCGAGCAGCACCATGCCCTCGGTCGGCGGGATCACGCCGGCCAGCACCCGCATCGTGGTGGACTTGCCGGCCCCGTTGCGCCCGAGCAGCGCGGTCGCCCGCCCGGCGTCGGCGCGCAGGTCGATCCCCCGGACCGCCGCGACCGCCCCGAACCGCACCCACAGCCCCCGGACCTCGACCCGCCGCGCGCCACTCTCGTCCACCCGGCCATTGTGGGCGAGTGAGCACGGTCGTATGTCCGATTTGGGGGATTGCTGGTTTCACCGGCTGGCCGGGGAACCCTGACGTTCCGGGGCGATGCTTCACCCCGAAACGTCAGGGATTGCCTGTGAACGTCATCCGCTATGACCGCTCGGGTGGGCGTGCCTGGTTTCGGTACGCCGGCCGGCCCAACTGCTCCACGATGTGGCCCCGCCGACGCGCCCGTACCACCCGGGAGCCCGAGCCAGGCGAGCCCGTCCCGCGAGGTTCCACGTCCCCTCAGGCGGGGAAGGACTCCCCCTTCTCGGCCATCTCCACGAGACGCGCGGTCGGGGTGAAGCGGTCGCCGTACTTCTCGGCGAGCTCGCGGGCCCGGGCGACGAAGCCGGTCAGGCCCCGGCCGGTGCGGCCGTCGTAGCCCTGCATGAACTGCACCGTGCCGCCGGTCAGCGCCGGGTAGCCGATGCCCATGATCGAGCCGATGTTGGCCGCTGCCGCGGACTCGATCACGCCCTCCTCGAAGCACTTGGCGGTCTCGAGGGCCTCGATGAACAGGTAGCGGTCCTTGAGGTCCTCGATGTCGGCGGGCTCGTCCCGGGAGGGGAAGAGCTCCTTGAGACCCGGCCACAGGCTGCCGCGACGACCGTTCTCGTCGTAGTCGTAGAAGCCCTTGCCGCGCAGGCGACCCGGCCGCTCGGCCTCGAGCATCGTCGCGATGACCTTCGTGGCGGGGTGCTCGGGCAGCTCGACGCCGTCGCGGGCGGCGGCGTCGATCGTGGCCTTCTGGATCTTGGCCATCAGCTCCATGTTCAGCTCGTCGGAGAGCTGCAGCGTGCCGACCGGGTAGCCGGCCTGGGTCGCCGCCCTCTCCACCGACATCGGGTGCACGCCCTCGCCGAGCATCGCCAGGCCCTCGTTGACCATCGTGCCGATGACGCGGCTGGTGTAGAAGCCGCGGCTGTCGTTGACCACGATCGGGGTCTTGCGGATCTGCATGACCACGTCGAGGGCCTTGGCGACCGCCTCGTCGGTGGTGCGCTCGCCGCGGATGATCTCCACCAGCGGCATCTTGTCGACCGGGGAGAAGAAGTGCAGGCCGATGAAGTCGTCGGGCCGGTTCACGCCCTCGGCGAGCTCGGTGATCGGCAGCGTCGAGGTGTTCGAGCACAGCAGCGCGTCGGGGTTCACGACGTCCTGGATCTCCCCGAACACCTTGGCCTTCAGCGCCGGGTCCTCGAAGACCGCCTCGATGACCAGGTCGCAGCCCTTGAGGTCGTCTGCCTCGGTGGTGGCGGTGATCCGGCCGAGGATCTCGGCCTTCTTCTTCTCCTCCATCCGGCCGCGCTGGACGGCCTTGTCGAGGATCTTCTCGCTGTAGGACCTGCCCTTGTCGGCCGACTCCTGGCTGACGTCCTTGAGCACGACCTCCATCCCGGCGCGGGCGCAGGAGTAGGCGATGCCGGCCCCCATCATCCCGGCGCCGAGGACCCCGACCTTGGTCGCGGTGAACTTCTCCACGCCCGCAGGACGCAGCAGCCCGGAGTTGATGGCGGAGAGGTCGAAGAAGAACGCCTGGATCATGTTCTTGCTGTTCGACCCGGCGATCAGCTCGGCGAGGTAGCGCGACTCGATCCGGCTCGCGGTGTCGAAGTCGACCTGCGCACCCTCGATGGCGGTGGCCATGATCGCGCGGGCGGCCGGGTAGACCGCGCCCTTGGTCTGCTTGCGCAGCATCGCCGGGAACGCCGGCAGGAACGCGGCCAGGCTGGGGCTCGACGGGGTGCCGCCGGGGATCCGGTAGCCGTCGCGGTCCCAGGGGTTGGTGGCGGCGGCCGGGTCGTCGCGGTGGGCCTTGACCCACTTCTTCGCGGCGGGCACCAGGTCGTCGCGGTCCTTGACCAGCTCGTCGACCAGGCCCTTCTCCTTGGCCTGGGCCGGCTTGAACCGCTTGCCCTCGAGCAGCACGTCCATCAGCGCGGACTGGATGCCGAACATCCGCACGGTGCGGGTGACCCCGCCACCGCCGGGCAGCAGCCCCAGCGTGACCTCGGGCAGGCCGAGCTCGACCTTCGCGTCGTCCACCACGATCCGGTGGTGGCAGGCCAGCGCGATCTCCAGGCCGCCGCCGAGCGCGGCCCCGTTGATCGCGGCGACCACGGGCTTGCCGAGCTTCTCCAGCCGGCGCAGGTCGTGCTTGATCGCCTGGCCCATCTCGAACAGCGCGGGCGCGTCGTCGGGCCCGGCGGCGAGCATCCCCTTGAGGTTGCCGCCGGCGAAGAAGGTCTTCTTCGCCGAGGCGACGACCACGCCGGTGACGTCGTCCTTCTCGGCGTACAGCCGGTCGACGGCGGCGGCCATCGACTCCCGGTACAGCTCGTTCATGGTGTTCGCGCTCGACGTCGGGTCGTCGAGGGTGAGGACGACGATGCCGTCGCCGTCCTTGTCGTACTTCACAGCGGATTCGCTGGTGCTTGTCGAAGCCATGTCAGTCCTTCTTCGCGTCCATCGGGTTCGTGTTCTGGTTGCGGCCGTACGCCGACTCACCGGGTTTCGACACGCGCGGCCACGAGCTCGTCCCTCGCTCGTGCGCGCTGCTCAACCACCATTGAGCCGACCGACCTCGTTCCTCGGTCAGATCGGCTCGGTCACACCAGCTCGACGATCGTGGCGATGCCCATGCCGCCGCCGACGCAGAGCGTCGCGAGGCCGCGCTTGAGCTCACGTCGCTCGAGCTCGTCGACGAGCGTGCCGAGGATCATCGCGCCGGTCGCACCCAGCGGGTGGCCCATCGCGATCGAGCCGCCGTTGACGTTGGTGATCTCGGGGTCGATGCCCATGTCGCGCATGAACCGCATCGCCACGGCCGCGAAGGCCTCGTTGATCTCGAACAGGTCGATGTCGGAGACCTCGAGGCCGGCCTTGGCCAGTGCCTTGCGGCTGGCCGGCGCCGGGCCGGTGAGCATGATCGTCGGGTCGGCTCCGGAGACCGCGGTCGCGATGATGCGCGCCCGCGGGGTGAGGCCGAGGTCGGTGCCGACCTGCTCGTTGCCGATCAGCGTCAGGGCCGCGCCGTCGACGATCCCCGAGCTGTTGCCCGCGTGGTGCACGTGGTCGATCCGCTCGACCCAGTGGTACTTCTCCAGCGCCACCGAGTCGAACCCGCCCTGGTCGCCGATCCCGGCGAACGACGGCTTGAGCTTCGCGAGCCCCTCGACGGTCGACTCGGGCTTGATGAACTCGTCGTGGTCGAGCACGGTCACGCCGTTGACGTCCTTGACGGGCACGACCGAGCCGGCGAAGCGGCCGTCCGCCCACGCCTTGGCCGCGCGGTGGTTGGACTCGACCGCGAAGGTGTCGACGTCCTCGCGGGAGAAGCCCTCCAGCGTGGCGATCAGGTCGGCGCCGATGCCCTGCGGGACGAACGAGGTCGCGAACGCGGTCGCCGGGTCCATCGCCCAGGCGCCGCCGTCGCTGCCCATGGGCACCCGGCTCATCGACTCCACACCGCCGGCGAGGATCAGGTCCTCGAACCCGCCGCGCACCCGCGAGGCGGCCTGGTTGACGGCCTCGAGGCCGGAGGCGCAGAAGCGGTTCAGCTGTACGCCGGCCACGGTGTCGGGGTAGCCCGCCGCCAGTGCCGCGGTCTTGGCGATGTCGGCGCCCTGGTCTCCGACCGGCGTCACGACACCGAGCACGACGTCGTCGACGCGGCTCACGTCGAGGGAGGGGTTGCGGTCCTTGACCGCGTCGAGGAGTCCGACGACCAGGTCGACCGGCTTCACCTCGTGGAGCGTGCCGTCCTTCTTCCCCTTGCCGCGGGGCGTACGGAGCGCGTCGTACACGAACGCTTCTGTTGCCATGTGTGCATTTCCCAACTTCTCGGTCGAGCCGCGTGGGCTCACGGGCGCCATCATTGTGACAGTAACGCTGTCATCGTCCTAGGGACCTTCGGTCCCGGCCGGTTGTGGTGTGGGCGAGATCACCTGTCGTGGCCCGGCCCGCCCACGCCGTCCTCCACCGGCCGGCCGACTGCCGGCCGGCCGACTGCCAGCCTGTCGGCCGCCGACGCCGTTCCCAGCCAGCTGTGCGGGTTGCCCTCCCAGCACCAGCCGAGCTTCGGCGCGCGCTCGCTGATCCACAGGGCCGGCACCCGACGGTCCTCCCTGCGGGACCCGGCGAGCATGAAGCACCGGTTGCGCTCCAGCGCCTCCGGCACCTGGGTGGCCAGTGCGATGCCCTCCTCGATCGTGAGCGGCGTCCGTCCACGCGAGCGGATCGCGCGGACGGCGTCGGCGGGCGTGACGTCGCAGAACTCCTCGCCGCGCTCGACGCCGGTGAGGAGGTACGCCGGCGCGGGCGGCCGGCACCCCTCGACCGGTCGGTAGTCGGCCAGGCCACCCGTCCCGTGGTGCCGGTCGACGCGTCCGGGCCTGGTCCCGGGTCCCCGCGGCCCCCACAGGCGCAGGAGCGGGACCGTCTCCTCGGGCGCCACGAGATCGCGGGTGAGCACGAGCACGAACGGGACGCGGCCGAGGTCCTCGTCGCCGCTCTCTCCGCCGCCCCTGCCGTCCCCCTCGGACGTCTCCCCGAGCGACTCCGTGCGGGAGCGCAACGGCTCCAGGAGCTCACGGAGCCCGGTCTCCCCGAGGCCGGTGAGGGCCGGGTAGCCGAGGTGGACGAGCCGGTCGACCTGCTGCTGGAACGAGGGAATGGGAACCTCCGTCGGTTGCCGGGACTGCGCAGTCCCAACGCGCCGCCCGGCCGAGGAGTTCCCGCACTCATGCGCCGCAGACGTGCCGCGCGGGGCTCAGGCCTGGACGGCCACGCCCCGCTCGATCAGGCCGTCCACGTCGGCGATCCCCCACGCGCTCAGGGCCTCGCGGGTTCCGGTGCCTGGCTTCTTCGCCGGCGGCAGCCCCAGGGAGGTCGTGGTCCGCGAGAACCTCGGGGCGGGCGCCGGCTGGCGGACCCCTTCGTGCTCGACGAAGACCTCGCGGGCCGCCATGTGCGGGTGCTCCATCGCCTCGCTCAACGGCAGCACCGGCGCGACACAGGCGTCGGTCCCCTCGAAGAGCTCGGTCCACTCCGCCTGCGTGCGCTCGGCGAACCGCCGGGCGATCTGCTCACGGAGCTCGGGCAGCCGGGCGAAGTCGTAGCGGTCGGGCGCGGACTCCGCGATCCCGAGCAGGGTCACGAACGCCTCGTAGAACTGCGGCTCCAGCGGACCCACCGACATGTGCCGGCCGTCGGAGGTCTCGTAGAGGTCGTAGAAGGGCATCCCGCCGTCGAGCAGGTTCGCGGCCCGCTCCTCGCGGTAGCCGCCGCCGGCGAGGAACGCCGAACCCATCGCGTTGAGGTGGGCGGTGCCGTCCACGATGGCGGCGTCCACGACCTGGCCCTCGCCGCTGAGCCGCGACTCCAGCAGCGCTGCGAGGATCCCGATGACGAGGTACGTCGACCCACCGCCGAAGTCGCCGACCAGGTTGCTCGGGAAGTGCGGACGGGAGGCGTCCTGGCCCATCCCGAACAGAGCCCCGGCGATCGCGATGTAGTTCATGTCGTGGCCGGCCGCCTGGGCGAGCGGGCCGTCCTGGCCCCAGCCGGTCATCCGCCCGTAGACCAGCCGCGGGTTGCGCGCCAGGCACTCCTCGGGACCGAGGCCCAGCCGCTCGGTGGTGCCGGGGCGCATCCCCTCGACGAGGACGTCGGCCCCCTCCACCAGGTCGAGCACCGTCGCCACCGCCTCGGGGCTCTTCAGGTCGAGGGCGACGCTGGGCCGACCGCGGTTGAGCAGGTCGGTCGGTCCGCCGGTCAGCATCTGGCCGCCGGGTCGCTCGATCCGGATCACGTCGGCGCCGAGGTCGGCGAGGATCATGCAGGCGTGCGGCCCGGGGCCGATGCCCGCGATCTCGACGACCTTGGTGCCGCGCAGCGGACCCGTGCCCTGACCGAGTGCGTACGTCATGCCCGCGATTGTGACAGCACCACTGTCAGCGTCGTACGGACGTCCCCGACGTCCGGACACCCACACGCCCGGCCCGCCGCTCAGGGTGACGCAGGACACTTGTGCAACCAGTTGCACAACAGCGGCTCCTCCCCGCACACTCGTGGCCATGGCCCTCGAGCACGCCCTGCTGGTCTCGCTCAGCGAGCGACCCGGCACCGGCATCGAGCTCACCCGGCGCTTCGACCGGTCGATCGGCTTCTTCTGGCGCGCCACGCACCAGCAGATCTACAAGGTCCTGCGCCGGATGGAGGAGCACGGCTGGCTCAGCGCCGGCGCCGGCGACTCCCGCAGCACCGAGCGGCGCTACACCGTCACCGACCGGGGCCGACGCGTGCTCGAGGACTGGATCGGCACCCCGACCCCGGCCGCCGCACTGCGCTCGGAGGTGGCGGTGAAGATGCGCGGCGCGTCGTACGGCGACCGGGTGCGCCTGCTCCGCCACCTCGAGGAGCTCGTGGCCGAGCACCGCACCCGCCGGGCGCACTTCGAGCAGCTCGAGGCCCGCCAGTTCCCCGACCCGAGCCGTCTGGACGGCCAGGAGCTGGACACCTGGCTGGTCCTGCGCGGCGGCATCCGCCAGGAGCAGTTCTGGGTCGACTGGCTCACCGAGTACCTCGCGGCCTGGGCCGCCCACGGGGTCTCGACAGGCTCGACCACCGGGGACGGCTCGACCACCGAAGACCCCTCCACCACCGAGAAGGACGACGTCGCGACATGACTCCCTACCCGCACCTGCTCCAGCCGCTGACCGTCGGCGACCTCACCCTGCGCAACCGCGCGGTGATGGGCTCGATGCACACCGGGCTGGAGGACTACGCCTGGGACATGCCCAAGCTGGCGGCCTACTTCGCCGAGCGTGCCCGCGGCGGGGTCGGCCTCATCGTCACCGGTGGCTACGCCCCCACCAAGCGGGGCTGGCTCAAGCCGTTCGCCAGCGAGCTGACCAGCCGGCTGCAGGCCGAGCGGCACAAGCAGGTCACCGAGGCGGTCCACGACGAGGGCGGCGCCATCGCCCTGCAGGTGCTGCACGCCGGCCGCTACGGCTACACCCCGATCTCCCAGTCGGCCAGCGACGTGAAGTCGCCGATCACGCCGTTCCGCCCCAGCGCGATGTCGACCCGGCAGGTCGACCGCACGGCCACGGCGTTCGCGGAGTCCGCGGCACTGGCGCAGCGCGCGGGCTACGACGCCGTCGAGGTGATGGGCTCCGAGGGCTACCTGATCAACCAGTTCCTGGCCGCGCGCACCAACCAGCGCGACGACGCCTGGGGAGGTACGCCGACCCGCCGCATGCGGTTCCCGGTCGAGGTCGTGCGGCGTACCCGTGAGCTGGTCGGCGAGGGCTTCCCGATCATCTACCGGATCTCGCTGCTCGACCTCGTCGAGGACGGGCAGACCTGGGACGAGGTCGTGGAGCTCGCGCTGCTGCTCCAGCAGGCCGGCGCCACGGTCCTCAACACCGGGATCGGCTGGCACGAGGCGCGGGTGCCGACGATCATCACCCAGGTCCCCCGCGGGGCCTGGGCGTGGGCCACCAAGCGCCTGAAGGCGGAGGTCGCCATCCCGGTGTGCGCGTCCAACCGGATCAACACCCCCGAGCTCGCCGACCAGCTGATCGCCGACGGCACCGCCGACCTCGTCTCGATGGCGCGCCCGCTGCTCGCCGACCCCGACTTCGTCGCCAAGGCGGCCGCCGGGCGTGCCGACGAGATCAACACGTGCATCGCCTGCAACCAGGCCTGCCTCGACCACGCCTTCGCCAACAAGCGGGCCAGCTGCCTGGTCAACCCGCGCGCCTGCCGCGAGACCGAGCTGGTGCTGCTGCCGCTGGGGGTCTCGACAGGCTCGACCGCCGCCCGCCGGCCCACCGTCGCGGTCGTCGGCGCGGGGCCGGCCGGGCTGAGCGCGGCGGCGTCGTTCGCCGAGCGCGGCTTCGCGGTGACGCTGTTCGAGAAGGGCGCAGAGGTCGGCGGGCAGTTCCGGCTGGCGATGCAGATCCCCGGCAAGGAGGAGTTCGCCGAGACGATGCGCTACTTCTCCCGCCGCCTCGAGGTGCTCGGGGTGGACGTGCGACTCGGCGTGGACGCGGACGTCGACCTGCTGCGCGACTTCGACGAGGTGGTGGTCGCCACGGGTGTGGAGCCGCGGATCCCGTCGATCCCGGGGATCGAGCGCGCGCACTCCTACGCCGAGGTCCTCGACGGCTCGGTGGTCCCGGGCCGCAAGGTGGCGGTGATCGGCGCCGGCGGCATCGGGGTCGACGTCTCGCACTGGCTCACCCACACCGAGGAGGACCTCGAGGAGTGGCTGGCCCACTGGGGGGTCGGCGACCCCTCACTGTTCGTCGGCGGGCTCACCGAGCGCAAGCCGCGCACGTCTCCGCGCGAGGTGTACCTCGTCCAGCGCAAGTCCTCGATGATCGGCGCCCACCTGGGCAAGACCTCCGGGTGGGCGCACCGCGCGGTGCTGAAGCAGTCCGGAGTGGTGCAGATCAGCGGAGCGACGTACGACCGGATCGACGAGCGCGGCCTGCACGTCACGGTCGACGGCGAGGCCCGGCTGCTGGAGGTCGACGACGTCGTGGTGTGTGCGGGGCAGGAGTCCGTGCGCGGGCTGTACGACGAGCTGCTCGCCCTCGAGGGGACGCCCGGCGCGCCGACACGGGTGCACCTCATCGGCGGCGCCGACGTCGCCGCCGAGCTGGACGCGAAGCGCGCCATCGAGCAGGGACTGCGCGTGGCGGCGGACGCCTGATCGGCGGGCGTCGTGGGCGGGGAACTCGGTCGACAACGTCTCGGCGACCTCGCTGAGGTCTCCGGGCGCCACCCCCGTCACCGGCGAACCGGCGTGTCATCCGTGTCTGTCCCGCCCACGAACCCGTATCGGGAGACTACGTCGGCGGGGCCTTGGGCGCCCTGCCCCGACCGGGGCATTGACACCACCCATCCGGGTCATTTTCCGGTGGGCGGGTGGGGCTAGTCCCCGGTGACGAAGCCTTCCTTCTTCAGCCACTCGAAGGCGACGTCGGCGGGCTCGCGCCCCTCGACGTCGATCTCCGCGTTCAGCTGCAGCAGCACCTTGTCGGTGAGCTTCTCGGCCACCGGGCCGACGAGGTCCTCGATCTGCGGGTACTTCTCCATGGTCTCCTCGGCCACGACGAGCGAGACGTTGTACTTCGGGAAGAAGTTGCGGTCGTCCTCGAGCACCTCGAGGTCGAGCGCCACGATCCGCCCGTCGGTGGTGAACACCTCGCCGAAGGTGCACGACCCCTTGGCCGTGGCGTCGTAGATCGCGCCGGTCTGGAACGTCTTCAGGTTGCGCCGCGGCACCCCCTTGGCGCTGCCCAGCGGCACGTCGTACTTCTCCAGCATCCCCTTCAGGCCGTCGGGGCGGTTGATCAGCTCGGACTCGACGCAGAACGTGCGGTCCCGGACAGGGATGTCCCCCAGCTGCGAGAGCTTGGTGATCTTGTACTTCTTCGCGGTCTCCTGGGTGATCGCGAAGCCGTAGGTGTTGTTCATCGGTGCCGGCGGCAGCCAGACGAGGTCGTTCTCCTCGAGGTCCTCGTCGCGTACGGCGGCGTACTGCTTCTCCTCGTCGGGGATCGGCTTCTCGTGCCCGAGGTAGGTGATCCACCCGGTGCCGGTGTACTCCCACATCGCCTGGATCTGCCCGCTGAGCATGGCCTCGCGCGCCGAGGCGCTGCCCGGGATGTTCGTCAGGTCGGTCACCGTGGCGCCCGCCGACTGCATCAGGATGATCGCCATCTTGCCGAGCAGGATGTTCTCGGAGAAGTTCTTCGAGCCCACCGAGATGGTGGCGCCCTCCATCGACTCGACGTCCTCGAGCGGACCGGCCAGGGTGCCGGTCGGCACGTAGCCACCGGCCGTGCCCAGGCCCAGGCAGGCGGAGGTCGAGAGCAGCAGACCCAGCAGCAAGGGCGCCAACGCGGCTCGGCGCCGGGCGGGGCGGCGTCGGCGGGGAACGGGTCGATCGGGTCGCGGGAGCACTCAGATCCCCTTCGGTCGGGTCGCGAGCTCGAGAACCCGCCCGAGCCACTCGATGAGCAGGGCGAGCAGGGCCACCAGCACCGCGCCGGAGACCATCACCGAGTAGCGGTACAGGTTGATCCCGGCGGTGATGATCCCGCCCAGGCCCCCGGCGTTGACGAACGTCGCCAGCGCGGCCGTGCCGACCAGCAGCACCAGGGCGGTGCGGATGCCGGACATCATCACCGGGAGGGCCAGCGGCAGCTCGATGCGGCGCAGGACGTCGAAGTTGGAGAGACCGACGCCGCGGCCCGCCTCCACCAGGGTCGGGTCGACCCCCTGCAGGCCCGTGATGGTGTTGCGCAGCACGGGCAGGATCGCGTACACCGCCAGGGCCACGATCGCCGTCCAGAAGCCGGGACCGAGCCACATCGCCAGGAGCACGATCAGACCGATCGACGGGGCCGCCTGACCCCCGTTGGCGAAGCCCACGACGGCGGGGGCGGCCCGCTTGAAGCCCGGCCTGGTCAGCATGATGCCCAGCGGCACCCCGATGCCGACCACCACTGCGGCGGCCACGACCGTGAGCTTCACGTGCTGCCACAGCGACCGCCACACCTCGGCCCACGCCAGCGCGCTCTGCTCCACCGAGTCGAGCTCGGCGGTCTGTCGCCACCATGCGTAGGCGCCGAAGCCGAGCAGCACCAGCAGCGGGATGCCCAGCGCCATCGCCAGGGTCTCGCGCGCGCCCCCGGGCTCGTCGCCTGAAGCGTCAAGTCGGTCCCGGACGAAGCCCGGCACGAGGTCAGGCATCGGTCGGCTCCCGGCTCTCCTCGTGGGTGTCGTCGGGATCGGAGGCCGCGGTGACCTCCGGGGCCTGGTCGGCGGCCTCGGCCTGCATCACGCGGAGGTGGTCGACGACGTGGCCGAAGTCCACGACCCCGAGGTAGCGGTCGTTGTCGCCCGTGACGAGGGCGCCGCCGTGGGTCGAGGTGAGCATCGCGTCGAGGGCGTCGTTCAGGGTCGCGCGGTGGTCGAGGGTGTTCAGCGCCTCGCGATCGCCGTCGTGCAACGTGTCGCCCTTGACCTGACGCAGCCACACCCAGGCGGCCGGACGCTCCCGGTCGTCGAGGATGACCAGCGAGTCGTCGCCGGCCTGCCTGGCCCGCTCCACCGCCTCCCGGGCGGGCTCGCCCACCTTGGCGGTGGTCGGGGTCTGGTAGTTCAGCTCGGAGACCCGGCGCAGCGAGAGCTGCTTGAGGCTCGACCCGGAGCCGACGAAGTCGTCGACGAACTCGTTGGCCGGGGCGGCCAGGATGTTCTCGGGGGTGTCGTACTGCGCGACCTGCGCCCCCTCCTGGAGGATCAGGATCCGGTCGCCGAGCTTGATCGCCTCGTCGATGTCGTGGGTGACGCACACGATCGTCTTGCGCAGGCTGCGCTGGATGCTGAGCAGCTCGTCCTGCAGGCGCTGTCGGGTGATCGGGTCGACCGCGCCGAACGGCTCGTCCATGAGGATGACGGGCGGGTCGGCCGCCAGCCCGCGGGCCACCCCGACGCGCTGCTGCTGGCCGCCGGAGAGCTCGCGCGGGTAGCGGTCGCGGTAGCGCGCCGGGTCGAGGTTGACCATGTCGAGCAGCTCGTCGACCCGCTTGCTCACCCGGTCGCCGTCCCACCCGAGCAGCTTCGGGACGATCGCGATGTTCTTCGCGACCGTCATGTGCGGGAACAGGCTGCCGCCCTGGATGACGTAGCCGACGTGGCGGCGCAGCTGGTCGGCGCTCTGCTCGCGGACGTCGTCGTCACCGATCGTGATCGTCCCCGAGCTCGGCTCGATGAGCCGGTTGATCATCTTCAGCGACGTGGTCTTGCCGCAGCCCGAGGGCCCGACGAACATCACGATCTCGCCGGCGGGGATGGTCAGGGAGAGACCGTCGACGGCCGCGACCTTCTGGCCGGGGAACCGCTTGGTGACGTTCTCGAGCCGGATCTCGGTGCCGCTGATGTCGCCGGCGTCGTCGCTGGTGGCGCCGTCGTTGGTGTGCACGCTGTTGTCGTCCATCTCAGACACGGATTCCCTTCGAGGTGGTCACCCTGCCGAGGGCGAGGAGCAGCAGGTCGAGGACGAGGGCGATCAGGACGATGCCGATGGTCCCCACCAGGGCGTAGTTGAGGGCGTTCTTGCCGCCGAGCTGGGCGAGCCCGACGAAGATCGAGACACCGAGACCCGGCCCGAGCACGTAGGCCGCGATGGCCGCGATGCCCATGGACATCTGCATCGAGACGCGGATGCCGGCCAGGATCACCGGCCAGGCGAGCGGCAGCCGGATGCGGAACATCGAGGAGAGCTCGCTCATCCCCATCCCGCGCGCCGACTCCAGCAGGTGGGCGTCGACACCGGCGAGCCCGACCACGGCGTTGCGCAGGATCGGCAGCGTCGCGTAGAACGTCACTGCCAGCAGGGCGGTCGGTGCACCGAGACCGGTGGCGGGCAGCAGCAACCCGATCAGCGCGAAGGACGGGATCGTCAGTCCCACGGCGCTGATGCCGTTGGCGACCGGCTCCAGCTTGGGCACCCTCGTGATGACCATGGCGAGGCCGACCGCGATCACCGTGGCCATGATGAGCGCGAGCACCACCAGGTAGGCGTGGTTCCACGCGTTGATGAGGATCTGTTCTCGGCGGTCGTCGATGAACTGCCACACCTGGCGTTCAGCCCCCTCCGGAGGCGCCTTCGGGCGAGGCGCCGAAGGGTGGATCGTGGCACAAGTCGGGCGCGCTGGCCAGCACACGACACGACTTCCGGCACTGCATCGCTCAGCGGTGGGCGCCTCCGGGCTCGTGCTCCTGGTGGCTCTCCGGCTCCACCTGGAAGGTCGTGTGGTCGATGCCGAAGTGGCTGGAGACGCACTCCCCGAGCTCGTCGAGGATCTCCCCGACGCCGCGGCTGGCGAGCGCCTCGTCGGTCACCGTCACGTGGGCCGAGAGCGCGTGCATCCCGCTGGTGATCGACCACGCGTGCAGGTCGTGCACCGCGGTGACCCCGGCGGCGCTGGCGAGGTGGGCGCGCACCGCCTCCACGTCGAGGCCCGGCGGTGCCGACTCCAGCAGCACCCCGAGGCAGTCGCGCAGCAGCGACCAGGCGCGCGGCAGGATCAGCACCGCGATCAGCAGCGAGGCGATCGAGTCGGCGCGGTCGAACCCGGTGGTCAGGACGACGAGCCCGGCGACGATCGCCGCGGCCGAGCCGAAGGTGTCTCCGAGGACCTCGAGGAACGCACCGCGCATGTTCAGCGACTGCTCACGGCGCGCCGCCAGCAGACCCAGGGACACGAGGTTGGCGGCCAGGCCGATCGACGCGAACACGAGCATCTGCTGGGCCTCGACGGCGACGGGGTCGAGCAGGCGGCGCACGCCGGCGAAGGCGAGGTAGCCGCAGACCCCGAGCAGGACCACCGCGTTGATGAGGGCCGCGAGGATCTCCGCGCGGTGGTAGCCGAAGGTGCGCCGCGGCGAGGCGGGCAGCGTGGCGACGTACGACGCCGAGAGCGCCAGCACCACCGCCGCGGTGTCGGTGAACATGTGGCCCGCGTCCGCGAGCAGGGCGAGCGACCCGGAGACCACGGCGCCGACGAGCTCGACGACCGCGACGGTGAACGTGACGAGCAGCACCAGCCACAGGCGCGACCGGTCCTGCGCCCGACCGGCGGCGTGCGCGTGGTCGTGTCCGGCACCCATGCGAGCAGCGTAGGAGGCGGCTAGCGTGTGGGCGTGACCGAGGCCCTCGGTCGGGCGTCCACCCGGCTCGTGCTGCCCGTGCCGGAGCTGGCGCGGCAGGTGCCCCACGCGCAGGTCGTGCTCCTCGACCCGTTCCTGGAGCTCGGACGGGTGGACGAGGGTGTGCTCGGCGAGCTCGAGGACCTGTTCGCCGACGTGGTGCCGTTCGCCTTCGAGCTCGGGGAGGCCGCCCGCTTCCCGGGAGGAGCGGCGTACCTGCCCCCGCGACCGGCCGCGGCCTTCCGGGGCATCGTGCACGCGCTGCGGCGCGCGTTCCCCGAGGCCGGGGAGCCGGCGGTCGCCATCGACGGAGCGATCCCACACCTGCCGGTGCCGGACGGGGGCTCCGACGACGGGGGCGCCGGAGAGGTCACGGGCGCGGTCACGCTGCCGGTCGAGGCGCACGCCCGGGAGGCGGTGCTGCTCGACCCGGACGGCGTCGTGCTGGCGACGTTCCCGTTCGGCACTTCAGCGGCGTGAGCGGCGGCGGCGCCGCGTCCTTGCATCCAGGGGCGCCTCAGCGCAACGACTTGATGTTCACGACCAGCACCGATCCGAGCACCGAGAAGAACGCCGCGAGCACGTAGAGCGTGGAGTAGCCGAGGTCGAGCCCGAGCACCGCCGCGGCGACCACGGGCGCCAGCACCTGCGGCAGCGCGTTGGCGATGTTGATGACGCCGAGGTCCTTGGCCCGGTCGGCGGCCGAGGGGAGCACCTCGGTGATCATCGCGAAGTCGACGGCGGTGTAGATCCCGAAGCCGATCCCGAGCAGCACGGCACCGGCGAACGCGGCCGCCCACGTGGTCACGAACGCCAGCAGCAGCAGCGCCCCTGCCGCCACGAGCCCGGAGACGATCACGAACACCTTGCGCCGGCCGAGCCGGTCCGACCACCATCCGCCGGCCGCCGCGGTGAGCACCGTGCACAGCCCGTAGACCCCGGTGAGCACGAAGACGCCCCTCTCCGCCTCCTTGTCGGTCAGCTGCACGGCGTCCTTGAGGTAGTAGAGGAGGTAGAGGATCAGCAGCGCGTTGCCGAGGTTCATCAGGAAGCGGGTGCCCCACGCCCAGGCGAAGTCGGGGTGGCGGCGCGGGGAGATCCAGAACGAGCGCACGAACCTGCCCAGGTCGAACGGCTCGCGGGCGGCCGGGTCCAGCGCGAGGTCGCGGCTGTCGAGGCAGTAGGGCAGGGAGAGCACCACCAGCGCCCCGGCCGTGGCGAGGTAGCCGACGGCGATGCTGCCCGTGGCGGCGGCGATCCCGGAGCCGGCCACCACCCCGACGGTCTGGGCGATCGCGAGGAAGCCCCCGACGGTGCCGCGCTGCCGGTGCGGCACCTGGTCGGGCACGGTGGCGGTGATCGCGGCGAGCATCGCGTTGAGCGACGCCTGCGCGAGCGCCCAGCCGAGCACCATCTCCAGCACCGTCCCGGCCCGCGACAGCACCGCCATCGCGATGACCGCACCGACCAGCCCGCCGAGCACCCACGGGAGCCGGCGACCGATGCGCAGCACCGTCCGGTCGCTGAACGCACCCCACAGCGGGTTGAGCAGGGTGGAGACCGCGGCGCCGACACCGGTCACCAGCGAGAGGGTGGCCTCCTTGTGCGCGGGGTTGAGCGCCTCGGCCTGCTGGGCCAGCAGCACCTGGATCGGCCCGAAGAACCCCGACCACACGCCGATGCTGATCAGGGAGAGCCACAGCACCCAGATCCGAGCGACCGGCCGCGTGGGCTCGGCCGTCGCGGAGGCTCCGGAGGCGCCGGCCGGTCCCGACGGCGGGCCGGCGACGGGCAGGGTCACGAGTGGCGCCCGAGGTTCACGAGTGGTGCCTGACGAGGCCGGCGTACCACTGGAAGGAGCGTTTGGGCGTGCGCACCAGCGTCTCGTAGTCGACGTGCACCAGGCCGAAGCGCTGGGTGTAGCCCTCGGCCCACTCGAAGTTGTCCATCAGCGACCAGCAGTAGTAGCCGCGTACGTCGGCCCCGTCGCCGATCGCGTCGGCCACGGCGCGCAGGTGGGCGTCGAGGTAGTCGATCCGCGACTGGTCGTCGACCACGCCGGTCACGTCGGGGCCCGTCCCGTAGGAGCAGCCGTTCTCGGTGACGTAGATCGGCGGAATGTCGGGGTAGCGCTCGCGGAGCAGCCCGATCACCTCGCGCAGTCCGTCGGGGACGATCGGCCAGCCGAAGTCGGTCGTCGGGTAGCCGCCGAGCTCGTGCTGCTCGAACGGGATCTCCGCTCCCTCCGGCGCGGCCGCGACCCCCATCGGGTTGTAGTAGTTGAACCCGTAGAAGTCGAGCGGCTGGCACACGGTGGCGAGGTCGCCGTCGCGCACCCCCATCAGCTCGTCGAAACCGGCAGGGCAGGTGCCGAGCAGCATCGGCTCGGCGAAGATGCGGTTCCACAGGGTGTCGAACAGGTCGGCGGCGTCGACGTCGGCCTGGTCCTGGCTCATCGGCCGGATCGGCGCGTGGTTGGTGGCCGTCCCGACCCACCGCGCCCCGTGGGCGCGCAGGGCCTGGGTGGCGAGGCCGTGGGCGAGGTTGAGGTGGTGGGCGACCGGCAGCGCCCCGAAGCCCAGGGTCCTGCCCGGCGCGTGCTGCCCGATCCCGTGGCCGAGCATGGTGACGACGTTGGGCTCGTTGACCGGCACCCACTTGCCGACGCGATCGCCGAGTCGCTCGGCGCACACGGCGGCGTACTCCGCGAACAGCTCAGCGGTCTCCCGGGACTCCCAGCCGCCGCCACCTTCGCCGTCGGAGTCCTGCAGCGCCTGCGGCAGGTCCCAGTGGAAGAGCGTGGCCATCGGCTCGATGCCGGCGGCGACGAGCTCGTCGACGAGCCGGTCGTAGAAGTCGAGGCCCTTCGCGTTCACCGGTCCGCGTCCGTCGGGCTGGACCCGCGGCCAGGAGATCGAGAAGCGGTAGCCCCCGGCCCCGAGCTCCTTCATCAGCGCGACGTCCTCGACGTGGCGGTGGTAGTGGTCGCAGGCCACGGCGCCGGTGCTGCCGTCCTTGATCCGTCCCGGCTCGGCGGTGAAGGTGTCCCAGATGCTGGGGCCCTTGCCGTCCTCCTCGCTCGCGCCCTCGATCTGGTACGACGCGGTGCTGGTGCCGAACAGGAACCCGGGTGGCAGCTGCGGAAAGTCCATGGCGGCATTCAACCGCCTGCGCGCGACGATGGGCAGGTGATCGAGTACCGAGAGGCGGGCAGCCGCTTCCTGACCCGCGACGAGGGCCGCGAGACGTGGCACTCCTTCTCGTTCGGCCGCCACTACGACCCCCGCAACGTCGGGTTCGCGAGCCTGCTCGCCCACAACGACGAGCACCTGCCGCCCGGCACGGGCTATCCCGAGCACCCGCACGCCGACCTGGAGATCGTCACCTGGGTGCTCTCCGGTGCGCTGCGGCACGGCTCGCCCGTCGGGTCGGGGCTGATCGGACCCGGGCAGGTGCAGCGGCTCTCGGCAGGCAGTGGCGTGCTCCACTCCGAGGCCGCCGACGGCGCGGAGCACACACGGTTCCTGCAGGCCTGGGTGCGGCCCGACGAACCGGGGCTGACGCCGGGCTACGTCCGGTCCCACGTCGACCTCCGTGACGGATGGACCTGCGTCGCCGACGGCGACGGGCGGGGCGTGGTCCCGATCGCCGCCAGGGGGACCTCCCTGCAGGTGGCCGACCTGGCGCCCGGCCAGACGCTCGCCCTGCCTGAGGCGGTGGGGCTGCACGTCTTCGTGGCGAGCGGACGGGTGCTCCTGGGTGAGCGCGTGCTCTCCCCCGGCGATGCCGCGCGGCTTCGCGAGGAGGGTGGCCGGGCGGTGACGGCGGAGACCGGCGCCCACCTCGTCGTGTGGGCGTTCACGTTCGCCGGGTGAATCTGAGGTCGCCGGCGGGCAGGCGCCTCGTCCCCCATCCACGTCGCAACCGACGGCGCCACGTGACGACAAGCACCATTCGGGGGCGCCAACCGGTGCTTCTCGTCACGCACGGACGGCGTGGGTGGTTTCGACAGGCTCAACCACCGAGGTCGGGCAACGCCTCCCCTGACGCGGTCAGGTGGTCGCGCCAGCCGCGCCGGGCGGTCCAGCCGAGGAGGCGCTCGAGCTTCGCGGTGCTGATCCCGCTCGCGTCGGGGCGTGCCACCTCGCGCAGCTCCGTGGGCGCGTCCGGGAAGGCCGCGCGCCACGAGGCGTGCAGGTCGCGGCCGCCGATGGTGTCCGGTGCGGCGACGTAGAACACCTCGTGGCCCGGGAGGTCGCACTCGGCCGCGAGCCGGGCGGCGTCCGCGAGGTCGTCGGCGTCGACGTACGCCCAACCCGTGATGCTCGGCGCGGAGGGGTCCGCGACGACCGGGCCGAGGTTGCGGGCGTAGGAGCCGGAGTCCTGCACCCACGTCGGCCGCAGGCTCACGCAGCGCAGGTCCGAGCGGCGCACGGCCGCGTCGCAGACCTGCTCGCCGAGCGCCTTGGACAGGCCGTACGGGTCCTGCGGGGTGAGCGGGTGGTCCTCGTCGACCGGCAGGTAGTCGGGGAAGAAGGCGCGCTCGGCGAACGGGAACCCGGGCGCGGTCTCGCTGGAGATGTTGACCAGCCGCGGGACGCCCCACCGCACGCAGGCCTCCACCACGTTGAAGGTGGCCATCAGGTTGTTGCCGAAGACGACGTGCGGCGCGTGCTTGCCGGGAGCGGGCAGGGCGCCGCAGTGCACCACCGCGTCGTAGCGGCCCCGCTTGGCGCCCTCGCCCTCGCTGACCCCGCCGACGAGGGCGTAGACCTCTCCCGCGTCGGTGAGGTCGGCGACGACGTACGGCGCCGTGCCCTCGGGCTGGCGGTCCCAGTCGACCGGAGCCAGGTCGGTCGCCGTCACGACGTGCCCTGCCTCCTGGAGGACGCGGACCGCGGCTCTGCCGACCTTGCCCCGGGAACCGGTGACGAGCGTGCGCACGACTGTCCTCCCTCTCACCCGAGCTGTGGTGCTCGAAGACTACGACGGCCACGGGCAGAAGAAATTCTTGTGGCAGGTTGTCGTAGTGGCGCGATGTCATTCGTGGAGAGGGTGTAGGCGGTCATCGGGACCGCCCAGGATCCGAGGAGAAGTGTGATGACGCACTACCTGTTGAGCGTGCACGGTCCCGTCGAGCGGGAAGAGTTCGGCAACTACGGCTCGAAGGAGGAGATGGAGGAGGCGTTCGCCGCCACCGGCGCCTTCAACGAGCGGCTCAAGGACGAGGGCTACTGGGTCTTCGCCGGCGGGCTCGAGGCGGCCACGACCGCGACCGTCGTCGACGGCCAGGGCGAGACGCCGGTGATGACCGACGGCCCCTACCTGGAGACCAAGGAGGTCATCGGCGGCTTCTGGGTCATCGACGCGCCCGACCTCGACGTGGCACTGAAGCTCGCCGCCGACGGGTCGAAGGCGTGCCGGGGCAAGGTCGAGGTCCGTCCGTTCGAGGGCCTCGCCTGATCGTGACGGGTGGACAGGCGGCCGTCGAGCGGGTCTTCCGCGAGGAGTACGGCCGCCTGATCGCCTCGCTCGTACGCCGCTTCGGTGACATCGACCTCGCCGAGGACGCGGCCGCGGAGGCGCTGGTGGCCGCCCTGGAGAAGTGGCCCGCCTCCGGCGTACCTCCCAACCCCGGCGGCTGGCTCACCACCACGGCGGGCAACCGCGCGATCGACCGGATCCGCCGCGAGAAGCAGCGCGGCGAGAAGCACCTGGCGGCCTCCATGCTCCACGACGACACGCCTCCCGAGCCCACCGGACCCGTCGAGGACGACCGGCTGCGACTGCTGTTCACCTGCTGCCACCCGGCCCTTGCCCCCGAGGCGCGGATCGCGCTGACGCTCCGTCTGCTCGGCGGGCTGACCGTGGCCGAGATCGCGCGGGCGTTCCTGGTGCCCGAGACCACGATGGCCCAGCGGATCACGCGGGCGAAGAAGAAGATCGCGGCGGCCAAGGTGCCCTACCGGGTGCCCGAGGCCGACGACCTCCCCGAGCGGCTCGGCGGCGTGCTGGCCGTGCTGTTCCTCGTCTTCAACGAGGGCTACCTCGCCACCGGCGCCGGCGAGCCGATCCGCGTCGAGCTCACGGCCGAGGCCATCCGGCTGGCCCGGATCCTGCGCCGGCTGCTCCCCGAGGAGCCCGAGGTGGCCGGTCTGCTCGCGCTGCTGCTGCTCACCGAGGCGCGGCGCGAGGCCCGCGTGCGCCACGGGCAGCTCGTCCCGCTCGGCGAGCAGGACCGCGCCGGCTGGGACCGCGAGCTGGTCGCCGAGGGGCACGAGCTGGTCCGCGAGTGCCTGGCGACCAACCGGCCCGGTCGCTACCAGGTCCTCGCCGCGATCAACGCCGTCCACACCGACGCCGCCTCCGGAGCGGACACCGACTGGTCGCAGGTGGTCGCGCTCTACGACCAGCTGACCCGCCTCGACCCCTCCCCGATCGTGGCGCTCAACCGCGCGGTCGCCGTCGCCGAGCTGGACGGCCCGGAGGTCGCCCTCGCCCAGGTGGACCGGCTGCCGCTCGCGGGCTACCACGCCTGGCACGTCGTCCGCGCCGACCTGCTGCGCAGGCTCGGGCGGACCGCCGAGGCGAAGGAGGCGTACGACGCCGCCATCGACGCGACGCAGAACTCCGCCGAGCGCGCCTACCTGGGCAGGAAGCGGGGCGAGCTGGTCTGATCGCAGCAACAGCTCTCCACCGACCGAGGAGGTCGCCGATGTCACGCACGCGGGTCCACAACTTCTCCGTCTCCCTCGACGGCTTCGCGACCGGGGAGCCGCAGTCGCTCGAGGCGCCGTTCGGCCACGCGGGCCAACGCCTGCACGAGTGGATGTTCCGCACCCGCTTCTGGGGTGCGGGCGGCACGACCGGGGTCGACGACGCCTTCGCCGCTCGCCACGAGCCCGGCATCGGCGCGGAGATCATGGGCGCCAACAAGTTCGGCCCTCCCGGTTGGCAGGACGACCCGGACTGGAAGGGCTGGTGGGGTGCGGAGCCGCCGTTCCACACCCCGACGTACGTGCTCACCCACCGACCGCGCCCCTCGATCGAGATGGCGGGCGGCACCACCTTCCACTTCCTCGACGTCCCCCCGGCCGAGGCGCTCGAGACCGCCCGCGCGGCTGCCGACGGGCTGGACGTCCGGATCGGCGGCGGGCCCACCGTCCTGCGCGACTTCCTCGCTGCCGGTCTCGTCGACCACCTGCACGTCGTCCAGGTCCCCGTCCTGCTCGGCCGGGGCGTGCGGCTCTGGGACGGGCTCGAGGCGCTCGAGAGTGACTACGACGTCGAGGCGGTGTCCTCGCCCAGCGGCGTCACCCACCTCACCTTCGAACGGAAGGAGAGCCGGTGAGGCGGTGCGCTCAGGAGTCCGGCGTCGAACGGAGGCGGAACCGGACCAGCCGGTAGCCGACCCCGACCGCGAACATCACGAGACCCGCGACGACGGAGGCGACGGGGAGCGTGACGACCAGGACCGCGCACCCCGCGACGCCCAGGACCTGCAGCACCCGGGGGAACCTGCGGTGGGGACGGTCCTGGGTGAGGGCGGAGAGGTTGGCGACGAGGTAGTAGAGCAGCACCCCGAAGGACGAGAACCCGATGGCGCCGCGCAGGTCGACCGTGAGCACGAGGACGCCGACCACGACCGCGACGGCGACCTCCGCGTGGTGCGGGACGCGGTGGCGAGGATGGACCGCGGCGAGCCAGCGGGGCAGGTCGTCCTCGCGGGCCATCGCGAGGGTGGTGCGCCCGATCCCGGCGATCAGGGCCAGCAGGGCGCCCAGTGCGGCAGCGGCCGCGCCGACCCGTACGACGGGGGCCGCCCAGCCCCAGCTGCCGGCGTCCACCGCGGCCGCCAGCGGTGCGCTCGTGGCCGCGACGCCCTCGGGCCCGAGCACGGCCAGCAGGGTGACGGCCACGCCGGCGTACACCACGACCGCCAGGGCGAGGGCGACCTGGATGGCGCGCGGGATGGTGCGTCCGGGGTCACGCACCTCCTCCCCCATCGTGGCGATGCGCGCGTAGCCGGCGAAGGCGAAGAACAGCAGGCCGCCCGCCTGGAGCAGGCCGTACCAGCCGCCCTCCAGACCACCCGGCGCGGCTCGGCCCAGGTCGGCCGATCCCCCGACGAAGCCCGCGGCCACGACGACGGCGAGCGCCAGCAGCACGACGGTGACGATGACGCGGGTGAGCCGGGCGGTGCGGGTGACGCCCCGGTAGTTCACCGCCGCCAGCGCGACCACCGCGGCGAGCGCGACCGGCCGCTGCCATCCGTCGGGAGCCGCGTAGGCGGCGAAGGTCAGCGCCATCGCCGCACAGCTCGCGGTCTTGCCGATGACGAAGCCCCAGCCCGCAAGGAAGCCCCACCAGTCGCCGAGGCGTTCGCGGCCGTAGACGTAGGTGCCCCCGGAGGTGGGGTACTGCGCGGCGAGCTGCGCCGACGAGGTCGCGTTGCAGTAGGCGACCAGGGCCGCGATGGCCAGGCCCACGAGGAGTCCGGCCCCCGCCGCCTCGGCCGCAGGGGCGAAGGCCGCGAAGACGCCCGCGCCGATCATCGAGCCGAGCCCGATCACCACGGCGTCGCCGGTGCCGAGGCGCCGGACGAGGCCGGGCTGCGGTGTGGGCTCCGGTGCGGGCGCGGACGGCCGGGAGGTCACGACCTCAGGGAACCAGCACCCCCGGGTTGAGCACACCGGTGGGGTCGAGCTCGGCCTTGAGGGCGCGCAGCATCCGGACGCCCACCGCGCCGACCTCGCGGGCCAGCCAGGGTTTGTGGTCCTGGCCGACGGCGTGGTGGTGGGTGATCGAGGCGCCGTGGTCGAGCATCGCGTCGGAGGCGGCCGCCTTGGCCGCCAGCCACTGCGCCACCGGGTCGTCGGCCTGCTTCGTGGCCACGGTGAAGTAGAGCGAGGCCCCGGTCTCGTAGACGTGCGAGACGTGGCACAGCACCAGCGTCCCCTCCCCCAGCGAGGAGGTCAGGGCGGCGCTCACGGCGTCGTAGACGCTGCGCAGGCGGGACCAGAAGGTGACGGTCTCCAGGGTCTCGACGAGCACGCCGACGTCGAGCATCGAGTCGCGCAGGTAGGGCCCGTGGAACCGGCCCGCGGCCCAGCCCTCGTCGGCGCCCAGCGACGTGCCGCCGAGCTCGACGAGCATCGCGGTGCACGCCGTACGCCGCGCCTCCACCGCCGTCGCCGTGCCCTCGTAGCCGGTGACCATCAGGCAGCCGCCGACCGACTCGCCTCCCACCTCGGCGGGCGTGGCGAGGTTGAGCGCGGTCTCGGCCTCGTCGGAGAGTCGCAGGACCGTCGGCTGCAGGCCGGACTGCGCGAGGGCGCGCATCGCGCGGACGCCGGCGTCGAAGTCGTCCCAGCGCCAGGTCTCGTAGACCTTCACCTCCGGGACGGCCCGCACGCGCACGGTCACCTCGGTGATCACGCCCAGGGCCCCCTCGGACCCCAGGACGACCTGGCGCAGGTCGGGTCCGGCGGCGTTGGCCGGCGAGCTGCCCAGCACGAGCTCGCCCCGCGGGGTGGCGACCCGCAGCCCCACGACCAGCGAGTCGAAGCGCCCGTAGCCGGCGGAGGCCTGCCCCGACGACCGGGTCGCGGCGAACCCGCCGATCGTGGCGTACTCGAAGGACTGCGGGAAGTGGCCGAGCGTGAGCCCGTGCTCGGCCAGCAGCTCCTCGGCGCGAGGCCCGCGCACGCCAGGCTCGAAGGACGCGGTCATCGACTCGGTGTCGACGGCGACCAGCCGGTCCAGCCGCACCAGGTCCAGCGACACCACCCCCGCGTAGCCCTCGCGCCGGGCGACCAGCCCCCCGACCACGGAGGTGCCGCCGCCGAAGGGCACCAGCGCGACGTGGTGGTCGACGCACCAGCCGATCACGGCCGCGACCTCCTCGCGGCTGCCGGGGCGTACGACGGCGTCCGGCGAGTCCGCCCCGTCGCCGGCCCGCAGCCGGAGCAGGTCGGGGGTGGACTTGCCGCGCGTGCGGTGCAGCCGGGTCTCGTGGTCGGTGACCACGTGCTCGGCGCCCACCACCGCCGCCAGCCCGGCGACGAGATCCTCGGCGAGCGGCGCGGAGAGCCGCACGTCGGCGGGGTCCACGGCCGGGGAGTCGGTGGTGCCGAGGTAGGCGTCGACGAGCGCGTGCGCGCTCTCCGACAGCGGGGCGGCCTCGGCCGGGTCGCCCCAACGGGCCCAGTGCATCTCCGGTGCAGGTGGCGTCACGTGTTACAGTGTGACACATGACGTCTCATCGTCACAACGGTCAGGACGACCCCTTTCGCGAGGGGGCCGACGACGCCTACCTCGACGCCGCCCGCGAGGCGATCCTGGCCGTCGGCTGGAGCCGTACGACGCTCACCGACGTGGCCCGCCGCGCCGGGGTCAGCCGGATGACGCTCTACCGGCGGTGGCCGGACATGCAGACGATGCTGGCCGACCTGATGACCCGGGAGTGGGGCCGCGTCGTCGGCGAGACCGCCGGGCTCGATGCACCGGAGGACGGCGACCCGCTCGACCGGATCACCGCAGGCGTGGTCGCCACGGTCCGCGGCCTGCGCGCCAACGAGCTGCTGCGCCGGATCCTCGACGTCGACCCCGAGCTGCTGCTGCCCTACCTGCTCGACCGCCGAGGGCGCAGCCAGGAGGCGATCGCCGCCGTGCTCGCCGACCTCGTCCGGCGAGGGCCAGGCCGGCGGCTCGGTCCGCGCGGGCGACCCCGACCGCCTGGCCCGCTCGCTGCTGCTCGCCTGCCACGGGTTCACGCTCTCGGCGCACACCATGGTCGACTCCTCGGAGGGCCCGCGACGCCGACGTGGCCGCCCTCGACGACGAGCTCGCGCTGCTGGTGCGGCGCTACCTGGCGCCATGACAGGCGTGGCCTCTCCGTCGGCCTCGACGACCTGCCCGAGAGCACCGACGTGCTCGTGGTCGGGCTCGGCATCACCGGCGCGGGGGTGGCCCTCGACGCCGCCACCCGCGGGCTCGACGTGGTGGCCGTCGACGCGCACGACGTGGCCTTCGGCACCAGCCGGTGGAGCTCCAAGCTCGTCCACGGCGGGCTGCGCTACCTCGCTCGCGCCCAGCTCGACGTGGCCCACGAGAGCGCGGTCGAGCGCGGCATCCTGATGCAGGTCACCGCGCCCCACCTCGTCCGGGCGCTGCCGATGCTGATCCCGCTCACCCCCGGCGTCGAGCCGGCTGCAGCGCACGGTCACCCGTGGCGGGATCCTCGCCGGCGACGTGCTGCGCCTCGCCGCCCGCACCCGCCGCGAGACGCTGCCCCGGCCTCGCCGGATCGGGGTGACCGAGACGCTCACGCTGGCGCCCGTCGTACGCCGCGGGGGCCTGCGCGGCGCCATCCTGTCCTGGGACGGCCAGCTCGAGGACGACGCCCGGCTCGTCCTCTCCGTCGCCCGCACCGCCGCCGCGCACGGCGCCCGGGTGCGCACCCACGTGCGGGTCAGCGAGGCCCACGGCGGCGGTGCCGATGCTCACCGACACCCGCACCGGCCGCTCGCGCACCATCCGGGCCCGCGCGGTCGTCAACGCCACCGGGGTGTGGGCGGGCCAGCTGGTCCCCGAGATCCGGCTGCGCCCCAGCCGGGGCAGCCACCTCGTCCTGCGCAAGGACGCCCTGCCCGGGGTGCGGTGCGCACTGCATGGCGCCGGTGCCGGGGGCCGCCAACCGCTACGTCTTCGCGTTGCCGCAGCCGGACGAGACCTTCTACGTCGGCCTGACCGACGAGGAGCTCGAGGGCGAGGTCCCCGACGTGCCCGAGGCGCCGGAGGAGGACGTCGACTTCCTGCTGCGCGTCCTCAACACCGCGCTGCGCCACCAGGTGCGGCGCGACCAGGTCGTCGGGACGTACGCCGGCCTGCGTCCCCTGCTCGACCACGGCGGCGCCACCGCCGACATCTCACGCCGGCACGCCGTGCTGGTCTCGGCGACCGGCGTGGTGACCGTCGTGGGGGGCAAGCTGACGACCTACCGGCGGATGGCCGAGGACGCCGTGGACCGCGCGGTCGGCGAGGCGGGCCTGGCCGCCGGCCCCTGCCGCACCCGCCGCCTCCCGCTGCTGGGCGCGGCGAGCGCCGCGGATCTGGCCGCGCTGGACGCCCCCGACCGGCTGGTCCGGCGGTTCGGCACCGAGGCGCCGCTCGTGCTCGACACCGCGGTGGCCGTCACCGGCCTGGAGCCCGAGGAGCTGCTGGCTCCCGTCGCCCCGCACCTCCCGGCGACGCTGGCCGAGCTCGTCTTCGGCGTCACCCACGAGGGGGCGCGGACGGTCGAGGACCTGCTCGACCGGCGCACCCGGATCGGGCTGGTCCCCGCGGACCGCGAGGCGGCGCGCCCCGCGGCGAGAGCCGCGCCCTACGGCTTTGCGGGCTCGCCTAGCTCCTCCAGCACGGCCTCGGCCGCGCGGCGCCCCGACCGGATCGCCCCGCCGAGCCCGGGCGTCTGCCGGTGGTCCCCCGCCACGAACACCCCGTCGCCCAGGTCGACCTCGCGGCCGACGATGAGTGGTGGCCGGGCCACCGGCCAGGCCGCGGCGTCGACGTGACGCGCGACCAGCCCCCAGCCGCCGGTGTCGGTGTGGAAGATCTGGGCCAGGTGGGCGCGGACCTCGCGCCTCGGTCTCGGTGCCGACCTGCGATCCGGCCGCCGCGACCGTGCAGGCGGCCACCAGGTGGCGTCCGGGCGGGGCGTAGCGCGGCGCGATGTTGGACACCACGACCGCGTGCGAGAGGGGCCCGCCCGCGGCCCCCAGGGGGTTCACGAACGGAGTCTTCATGGTGGTGGGCGGCACGGCGGTGCTGAACCACCACGTGCCGACCCCGCGCATCGTCGGCGTGCCCAGTCCGAGCATCACCGAGGCGCTCACCGGGTCGGTGGCGACCACGACCGCGCGGGCCCGGATCTTGCCGTCGGGCGGTGCGCACGGCGCACCCCGTCGCCGGTGCTGCGGTCGACCGCGAGCACGTCGACCCCGTGCTCGACGGGACGCTCGAGGTCGAGCGCGAGCTGGTTGGGCAGCGCCTGCATGCCGAGCGCGGGCAGGGCGGGTATGCCGTGCCGCAGGTCCTGGAGGGTCAGCATCGCGAACTGGTAGGAGGAGCGCAGGTCGTCGTCGGCGAGCAGCAGCCGGAAGAACGGTCGGAGCACCTCCTCGCGGATCCGGCCGGAGATGCCGTTGTGCTCCAGCGAGTCCCCCAGGCTCATGTCCGCCCCGTCGAGGAGGCGCTCGCGGCTCTTGCGCAGCGGCTCGGACCACCGGATCAGCCGGGCGATCTCCTGGGGCTGCCCGAGACCCGAGCGCAGCGAGGCGATCAGCGCCGTCTGCGGGCCCTTGAGGACCCGGTAGCCCTCCGGGTGGGCGAGGACCATCCCCGGCTCGATCGGGCGCGGGTTGAGAGCCGGGACGTCCGCGGCCGAGCGCAGGACGGGGTTCGCGGCGTCGAGCCACTGGAAGCCCAGGTCGCACCGGAAGCCGTCGACCACCTCGGTGCCGACCCGGCCCGCCGACCCGGCGGGCCCGCTCGAGGACGCGCACCTCGAGACCGGACTCCTCCAGCGCCCGGGCGCAGACGAGTCCGGCGACCCCCGCGCCGATCACGGCCACGTCCGTGGCGTTCATGGACGGTTGAGTACCACTCGGGGGAGCAATCGGCCCACACGCGGACAAGCTTGGTCTGGACCACTGACCGTTTTGTGTGATCCATCCGGGCCTGCGGCTTGCGCGAAGCTCCTACTCCTGCTGGCAGAAGGCCACGATCCGCCCGAACGCCTCGCGCGCCTCGGGCACCGGCAGCAGGGGGTAGACGTGCATCGAGGCCCGGCGCCTCGACGTACTCCAGCGACCAGCCCGCCTCCTCGGCCCGCTCGAAGAGCGCGTCGCACCCGGGCTTGAGCAGGTCGCGGTCCCCGCACAGCACCATCGCGGGCGGCAGGCCGGCGAGGTCGCCGCGGCCGGGGCTGACCCGGGGGTCGGCCAGGACGGCGGGGTCCGGCGAGCCCGCCCAGAGCTCGGCGTAGACCGAGAGGTGGGGGTGGGACAGCCACGGGTCCCGCGCGGCGGCCTCGACCGTGCCGGGCGTGGTGCCGGTCAGGTCGACCCAGGGCGCGATCAGCACGAGCCGGTCCGGCTGCGGTCCGCCACGCTCGCGCAGCGCCTGGGCCAGCGCGAGGGCGTAGCCGCCGCCGGCCGAGTCGCCGGCGAGCACCACACCGTCGGGAGACTGCTCCGCGACCTCCTCGAGCAGCGCGACCAGCTCCTCGAAGGAGTCCTCGACGGTGAACTCCGGGGCCAGGGGGTACGCCGGGACCACCGCCCGGGCCCCGAGCGCATCGGCCAGCCGGGTGGCGAAGCGCCAGTGCCGGGCGTGGGAGGGCCGGACGTAGGCGCCGCCGTGGAGGTAGACCACCGACCGGCGCGGCTCCTCGTCCTCGGGCCACAGGGTGAAGACGGGGAAGCCGTGGACGTTGCTGATCGCCTCCTCATGAGTACGACGCACGTCCGGGGGCGGCCCCTCGTCGGCCGTCCGGTTCCTGCCGGCCAGCTCGGCCCGCAGCGCCGGGAGGTCATCGACGGGCGGGTTGCGGCGCAGCAGCGGCAGCACCCTGCTCACCACGGCGTGCTGGAGGCTCGGCATGGCGGCCAGAGTAGGCGGCCCCAGGGGACGGCCCCAGAAGTCGGCCCCAGAAGGTGCCCTCAGGCGTGGGCGTCGGTGGGATCGGCCGGCAGCCGGGTCGACATCACGATCAGGCCCACCGCGGTCACCAGCGGCACGAGCATCGCGCGCTGGAGGCTCGCGTGGGCGGCGACGAAGCCGATCAGCGCCGGGCCCACGAGGAACGCGGCGTACCCGAAGCTGACCACGCGGGCGAGCCCGCGGCCGCCGCCGATGTGCCCGGCCAGGGCGTAGATCTGGGGAGCGACCAGGCCGACGCCGAGGCCGACCAGGCACCACCCGAGCAGGACCGGGGCCAGCCCGGCGGCGAACGCCGTCAGCAGGTAGCCGGCCGAGGCGCACACCGCCCCCGCCTGCACCACCCTGGCCCGGCCGAGCCGCTCCACGACCGCGTCGCCGAGCAGCCGGATGACCACCATGAACCCGCTCACACAGGCCAGGCCCCACGCGCCCGCGCTCGGGCTCACGTCGCCCACGTCGGTGACGTGCAGGGAGGACCAGTCGATCGCGGTGCCCTCGGTGAGGCCGAAGCACATCGCCATCGCCGCCAGCAGCCAGATCCCCGCGGGGACCGGGGCGCGGCCGCCGCCCTCCGGCTTCGGTGCCGTACGACGGGGCGACTGCGGCGTCACGGGTGCGACCAGCGCCAGCAGGAGGACCACCAGGACCGCCCCCGACCACAGCGACCAGCGAGGGGTGACCGCGCTCGCGAGCAGCTGCCCGAGCACCACCACCACGAGCGCGCCGACGAGGTTGCCGATCGAGAAGCACGCGTGCAGCCGGCTCATCACCGGCCGGCGCCGGGCCTGCTCGACGCTCACGCCCAGGGCGTTCATCGCGACGTCCATCGCACCGTTGCCGAGGCCCAGGACCGCGCCGCCCACGAGCAGCAGCGGGTAGCTCGGTGCGGCGCCCATCAGGACCGCGCCGGCGGCCATCACGCAGCCCCCCACGACCGAGGGCAGCCGGGCGCCGCGATGGTCCGCGATCGGCCCGCTCAGGTTCATCGACAGCACGGCGAACACGCCGGTCGTCACCAGCACGCCGACGATGTGCCCGGGCTCGAGGGAGAGGTTGGCCCGCAGGCCGGGCAGGGACCCGCCGAAGACCCCGACGACGAGGCCGTTGACGGCGAACAGCAGGGCAACGGCCAGCACGTCGCGGTTGCTGCCGCGGGTGCCGACCGGCTCAGGAGCGTGCTTCACCGGGCATCACGGTGGGGAACGTACCGAGACGGTCGATGTCGTAGCCCGCCGGGTAGGTCCGGAAGTAGCCGTACTGGCTGACCCACTTCGGCCGCGACCGCGCCGGGAACCAGCGCAGCGCCCGTGCCCGGGCGCGCATCGCACCGCGGACGACCGCGCGCTCCAGCCGTCCTGGCACCGGGTAGCGGAAGGCGCGCAGCAGCGGCTCGTCCATCAGCGCGAAGGCGAAGCGCCTCGCCGCCCACCGCGGGGCCCGGCTCGTGGGCGGGAACGTCGTCATCAGCTCCAGGGTCGCGTCGGCGACCCGGCGCCCGCCCGGGTCGAAGGCGAAGTGCTCGCGCTCGTAGTCGTCGAGCAGCCGCTCGAACCCGGCATAGTCGCGCGGCAGGTCCCTGATCGCCATGTGGCGGCCCAGCTCGAGGTAGTAGTTCGTGGTCGCCTCGACCTCGTGCGGGGTCATCGGCCGCCAGCCGTGGTCGTCCATCCAGCGCTTGGGCACGACCACGAAGGTGGCGAGCACGTAGCGGAAGTCGTCGTTGCTGATGTCGTACGCCGCGTGCATCTGGTTGATCCGGCGCACGGCGGACCGGCCGCGCGTGCTCCCGAGCCCGTGGCGCTGGACCTCCTCGAGCAGCAGCCCGGTGTCGTCGTACCTCTTCTGGACGCGGCCGGTGAACTCCCCGGTCTCGTCGAGCAGCCGGCCGATGGAGGGGACGGCGTAGGTGCGGAACAGCGCGAAGGACAGCGCCTGGAGGTTGTCCCAGGGGAAGTCGTAGGCGGAGACGTGCAGGCTGATCTCGTGGCTGTCCCGCACCGGGTCCAGCTGCTCGCTGCGTCGGGCCCAGTGGTGGCGGCGTCGCATCGGCGCTCCTCTCCTCTACGGGACCCGGACGGACTCCAGGAACCGGCGCAGCAGCGGGCCGGCGGTGCCCGACCCGGAGTCGCCCCGCTCCACGAAGACTGCCACGGCCAGGTCGCCGCGACCCGCCACCATCCAGGCGTGGGTGGGCAGGGGCGGCTTCTCGCCGAACTCGGCCGTCCCGGTCTTGGCGATCACCGGGCCGCCCGGGACGCCGTCGAGGAGGCTGCCGCTGCCCCGCTGGACCACCGCCCGCATCATCGAGCGCAGCTGTCCGGCCTCCTTGGCGGTCAGCGGGTCGGCCGGCTCCTGCTGCTCCACCTCGACGTCGGGCAGCAGCCGCGGCAGCACGGCCTTGCCCTCCATCACCGAGGCGACGACGGTGGCCATCGCCATCGGCGAGGCCAGCACGACGCCCTGCCCGATCATCCCGGCGGCCGCCTGGGTCTCGGTAGCGGCCTCGCCCACCTTCCCGAAGTACGCCGGGAAGCCGGTGTCGTGGTCCACGCCCAGACCCAGCGCGGCCGCTGCCCGGGACAGCGCACGCGGACCCAGCTCGTCGCGCTGGGAGATGAACGCGGTGTTGCACGAGTTGGCGAGCGCGTCCTCCAGTGTGATCCGGCCCAGCCCCGAAGCGGGGTAGTCGTCGTAGTTCTTGAACGACTTGCCGTCCACGACCGTCGTCGGCGGGCACTCCACCCGGCTTCCAGGAGTGAGCCCGGCACGCAGCAGGGCGAGCGCGCTGACCACCTTGAAGGTGGAGCCCGGGGCGTACTGGCCGAGCGTCGCGGTGTTGTAGCCCTTCGACCCGGGGCCGCTCGCGACCGCCACGAGCTCGCCCGTCGAGGGACGCACCGCGACCAGGGCGCTGGCCGGGCCGACGTCGGCGAGGACCTCCTGGGCGAGCTTCTGGGCCGGGACGTCGATGGTGGTCCGCAGCGGCTTGCCGGCCTTCGGGTCGGCCGCGAACAGGTCGCGGCGCCCACCCTCGCCGTCGACGGCCACGACCTTCTCCCCGCGGGTGCCGGCCAGCTGCTCGTCGTACCTCTTCTGCAGGCCGGAGAGCCCGACGTCGTCGCCGGCCCGCACCCGGCCGTCGCCGTCCTCGACGATCTCGGCGGTCGCGGGCCCGACCGTGCCGAGGATCGCTGACGCGAAGTCCTTGGTGGGCGCCAGCGGCAACCGGTCGGCGAGGTCGCGCGCCCCCTCGATGCCGCTCAGCGCCGACAGCACGGCGGCGGGCGCGTCGTCGCGTCGGTAGACGATGGCCTGGACGAACGCCCTCGGGCCCGCGGCCCGCACCTGGCGCGTGAACGGGCCAGGGTCGACGTCGACGAGGCGGGCCAGCGCCGTCGCCGAGCGGCGCGCCTTCGCGGAAGACAGGCCGGTCTTGTCGAGACCGACGCGCAGCACCCGCCGCTCGGTCACGATGGGGGTGCCGCCGGCGCCCAGGATGTCGCCGCGCTCGGCCTTGATCGTGCTGCTCGCCAGCGTCTCCCCGTCCTCCAGCGACGGCTCCACCAGGGTGGGGGCCCACCGGACCAGCCAGCCCCGTCCGTCGGCGGTCTCGCCCTTCGCCAGCGAGGCCTTGCTCTGGTAGGACCACGTCGCGTCCCCGACCGGCCACGTCCAGGTCAGCTCCGCGGTCGCACTGTCACCGTCGATCGAGACCCGCTCGACCTCGACCTCGGGGTCCTCGAGGGCGTCGGTGATCTCGGCGTACGCCGTCGCCGGCCCCGTGTCGTCGCCGACGAAGTCCACGCTCTGCAGGCGCCCGCTCGACAGCGCGGTGGCGAGGTCCTCAGCCGCGTCGTCGGCGTCGGGCCCGAAGCCCGGCACGCTGCAGGCACCCAGCACGAGCAGCACGGCGCCCCCGGCGGCGAGGGTCGACAGGGGCCGTCGCGGTGAGGTCAGACGCATGCCTCCGATCCGACCACGGCGCGCGAGGGGCGCAGGTCATCGGGGGGTACGACGGAGTGTCGGGGCCTTCGAGGGCCGACGGAGGAGATGGTCTGTGTCGCGCCGGTCGACCGACGGCAACGGGGCCGCCCGGCGCGACACAGGTCTATCGGCGGATCAGCCCTTGAAGGCGTCCTTGACGTTCTCGCCCGCCTGCTTCAGCGACGACTTCGACTGGTCGGTCTTGCCCTCGGACTCCAGCGAGCTGTCGTCGGTCGCCTTCCCGGCGCCTTCCTTGGCCTTGCCCTTGAGGTCCTCTGCCTTGTTGCTGGCCTTGTCGTCCATGCCCATGGCTGCTCCTCGATCTCGTTGGTTGGCCAGTGGAGTACCCCGCCGAGCACAGAAATCACACGCGGTGTCCCGAGTGCTGGGACTCCTGCGGACTCAGGACTCGTCGGCGCGGTGGTGGGCCACCACCCGGGCGGCGACGTCGGCGAGCTTGACGTTGAGGTCCTGGGAGATCTTGGCGAGCATGGCGAAGGCCTGCTCGTCGTCGATGGTGTGCATCGCCATCAGCAGCCCGATCGCCTTCCCGATCTCCCGGTTGCTCTCCAGCCCGCGTCGCAGGGTGACCGCCTCCTCCCCCCGCTCCAGCGCGGCGATCGCGACCGAGGCGAACGCCGCGAGCAGGGCCGCCTGCTCCAGGGAGTGCTCGCTCAGCGCCCCCTCGGTGTCGCTGAACACGTTGAGCGCGCCGACCTTCGCGCCTTCCTGGCGGATCCGGAACCCCGCCATCCCCCGGACCGATGTCTCCTCGAGGATGCGCCGGGCCAGCTCCGGCCACTGGCAGCCGGTGGTCAGGTCGGAGCAGATGTGCTGGTCGGGCTCGTCGTCGTCCAGGGCGTCGAGGCAGGGCCCCTGGTCGAGCTCGCGCTCGAGCTCGTCGACGTGGCGGGCGACGTCGTCGCTGGCGGCGGCCGTGTGCGTGCGGCCGCCGCGGCGCAGCATCAGCGACGCGTGGTCGCAGCCGTCGACGAACTCGACGGCACTGCGGCACAGGGCGTCCTGCACGGCGTCGAAGGACTCGCCGGAGTAGACGATCTCGGCCATCGTGCGGAAGGTGCTGACGAGCTCGGGTGGAAGCTGGGTGGGCATGTCGAAGATCCTCAAGGTCTGCATCACACAGAGGGTCGGTCCCGGTGCTGGAGTCCGACTGATCGGAATAGTGACACGTCCGGGGGTCTGTTGGTCAGCCCCTGCGGGGCACCAGCGCCTGCCGCTCAGGCCCCGGACGGCCCCGGAGGCTGCCATGCCTAGAGTTGCGCCCATGACCATCGAGATCCCGCGCCCCCAGTCCGGCGACGTCGTCGAGCTGATCCTCGAGGACCACCGCCTCTTCGAGAAGCTGCTGCGTGAGCTGCGCAACGAGCAGAACGACCGCGACGCCCTGCGCCGTCAGATGTCGGAGCTGCTGGTCGCCCACGGCGAGGCCGAGGAGGGCAAGGTCTACCCCCAGCTCGAGCGCAAGGACGCCATCGACGAGGAGGAGGCCGAGCACGGGGAGAAGGAGCACCAGGAGGGCTACGAGACCCTGCTGCCCCTGCTCGAGGCCGGCGAGCTCTACGACGAGGACTTCAGCAACGACCTCCACGAGTTCAGCGAGACGCTGCTGCACCACCTCGACGAGGAGGAGCGCGACATCCTCAACCCCGCCCGCGAGGACGTCTCGGAGGAGGAGCGCGCGCGGCTGGGCGCCGCCTGGGTGACCGAGCGCAACCGTCTCCTCGACGAGGGCTGCGGCAGCCTGGAGCAGGTGCGTGCGCTCGTCGACGGTTCCTGACGGCGAGCCCCGGTGAGGGCGTGGATGGCCGACACCCGGCCCCTGCGCGACCCGCACTTCAGGCGGCTGTGGACCGCCAACATCGTCACCGTCGTCGGTGCCCAGCTGACCGTGGTGGCGGTCCCGGCCCAGATCTACGCGCAGACCGGCTCCTCGGCGTACGTCGGGCTCACGGGGGTCTTCGGCCTGGTGCCCCTGGTCGTCTTCGGCCTCTGGGGCGGCGCGCTCGCCGACATCTTCGACCGGCGCACCCTGCTGATCTGCACGACGGTCGGGATGATCGGCACCAGCCTGCTGTTCTGGCTGCAGGCCTGGTCCGGCGCCGGGAACGTCTGGCTCCTGCTCAGCCTGTTCTCGGTGCAGCAGGCCTTCTTCGCGGTCAACCAGCCGACGCGTAGCGCCGTCCTGCCGCGACTGCTGCCGCCGACCCTGCTGCCGGCGGCCAACTCGCTGAACATGACCGTGATGCAGGCAGGCGCCATCGGCGGGCCGCTGATCGCGGGCGCGCTGATCCCGTTCACCGGCTTCGCCTGGCTCTACCTGGTCGACACGATCACGCTCGTGCCCACGCTCGGCGCCGTGCTCGCGCTGCCGGCGCTGCCCATCGAGGGGGCCACCGCGACGCTCGGACTGCGGTCGGTCTTCGAGGGCCTGGCCTACCTGCGCGGCCACCCGGTGCTGCTGATGTCCTTCCTCGTCGACATCATCGCGATGGTCTTCGGCATGCCGCGGGCGCTGTTCCCCGAGATCGCCCACCTCGACTTCGCCGGCCCCGAGGGCGGCGGCCTGGCCTTCGCGATGCTGTTCGCCGGCATCCCGATCGGCGCGGTCCTGGGCGGCATCTTCTCCGGGTGGGTCTCCCGGGTCGAGCGCCACGGCGTCGCCGTCCTGGTCGCGGTGGTCGTCTGGGGACTGGCGATGGTCGGCTTCGGCGGCGCCGTCGCGCTGGCCGACACCTGGCGGCTGCCGATGCTGGCGCTCGCCGTGCTGATGCTGGTCGTCGGCGGCGCCGCCGACATGGCCTCGGCGGCGTTCCGGACCAGCATGCTGCAGACCGCCGCGTCCGACGACGTGCGCGGCCGGCTGCAGGGCGTGTTCACCGTCGTCGTGGTCGGCGGGCCGCGGATCGCCGACGTCCTCCACGGTGCCGTCGCCGTCTCGATCGGCGCCGCGGCCACGGCGGCCGGCGGCGGCGTCCTCGTGGTCGTCGGGACGGTCCTGGCGGCGGTGGCCTTCCCGGCGTTCGTCCGCTACCGCGTGGTCGCGGCGGCCGGCCGCGCCGGCTGAGGCGGGGCGGCCGTGGACCGCGGGGTGAACGCGAGCGTCCGGCGCAGGTCGCGCCGCATCGTGAGCAGCGAGTCCAGCAGGTAGTTCTGGCGCACCCGCCAGGGACCGCGGTGCCCCTGCCGCGGGAACTCCCCGATCGAGCGCTGGACGTAGCCCGAGGTCAGGTCGAGCAGGGGCCGCTCCTCGAGCTCCTCGCGCGGGAGCGGAACGGCGGCGACCTGGTCGTGGCGCCGCATGTGGTTGAGCACCTTGCAGACCAGCCGGTGGGTGAGGTCGGCGCGCAGCGTCCAGGAGGCGTTGGTGTAGCCGATGCAGACCGCGAAGTTCGGCAGGCCGGTGAGCATGGCCCCCTGCCACACGAACTGCTCGTGCAGGTCGACCGGCTCACCGTCCACCGAGGGCGCGATCCCGCCGAAGGGCAGCAGTCGGAGGCCGGTGGCGGTCACGACCACGTCGGCCTCGAGCACCCGGCCGCTGCGCAACCGGATGCCCTCGGGCACGAAGGAGTCGACGTGGTCGGTGACGATCTCGGCCCGGCCATTCCGGACCGCGCGCAGCAGGTCGCCGTCCGGGACCGCGCACAGCCGCTGGTCCCAGGGGTCGTACGACGGGGTGAAGTGCTCGGCCACCAGGTCCGGGTCGCCGAGGACCTTCTCGTTCAGGGTCAGCAGGAGCCTGCGCGCACGGTCGGGGAACCGCCGGCAGAACTCGTAGAGCGCCAGCGTGACGAGGATGTTCTTGCTGCGGACCACCCGGTGGGCGGCCCGCGGCGGCAGCACCTCGCGCGCCTTGTCGGCGAACTTGTCCCGCGCGGGGACCGAGGCGATCCAGGTGGGGCTGCGCTGCAGCATCGTCACGTGGGCGGCGTCACCGGCCATCGCCGGCACCACGGTCACGGCGGTGGCCCCGCTGCCGATGACCACGACCCGCTTGTCGGCGTACTCGAGGTCCTCGGGCCAGAACTGCGGGTGCACCACGCGGCCGGCGAAGGTCTCGACGCCCGGGAAGTCGGGGCGGTGCACCTCGTCGTAGTCGTAGTAGCCGGCGCAGGAGTACAGGAACCCGCAGGTCAGGGTCTGGGTGCCGCTCGGGGTCTCCAGCCGCAGCGTCCACCTCGAGTGCTCGCGCGACCAGTCGGCCGCCACCACCCGGGTGCGGTAGCGGATGTGCTTGTCGATCCCGAACTCGGCAGCGGTCTCCTGGATGTAGCCCAGGATCGTCGGGCCGTCGGCGATCGCCTTCTCGGCCCGCCACGGCTTGAACTGGTAGCCGAGGGTGAACATGTCGGAGTCCGAGCGCACCCCGGGGTAGCGGAACAGGTCCCAGGTGCCGCCCATCTCCTCGCGCGCCTCGAGGACGGCGAAGGTCCGGTCGGGGCAGGACGTCTGCAGCCGGTGGGCCGCGCCGATGCCGGAGAGCCCGGCCCCGACGACGACGACGTCGAGGTGTTCGGCGCTCATCGGGCCTTCCACACGGGGTCGCGCTTCTCCGCGAAGGCGAGCGGACCCTCCCTCGCGTCCTCGCTGCCCATCAGCCGGAGCATCTCCTCGTCGTTGGCCTGCCACGCCTCGTCGCCGGTCGAGCGCAGCGCGACCCGCTTGCTGGCCTGCACCGAGAGCGGTGCGTTGGCCGCGACCACCTCGGCGAGGTCGAGGGCGGCGTCCAGCACGCGGCCGTCGGGCACCACCTCGTTGACCAGTCCCCAGCGCAGCGCCGTCTCGGCGTCGATGGGCTCGCCGGTGAGGATGGCGTGCATCGCGACCTTGCGCGGCAGCTGCTCGGGCAGGCGGAGCAGCCCGCCCGCGGCGGCCATCAGTCCACGGCGCACCTCGGGGAGGCCGAACTTCGCCGACTCCGCGGCGACGGCGAGGTCGCTGGCGAGCACCAGCTCGGTGCCGCCGCCCAGGGCCGTGCCGTTGACCGCCGCGATCACCGGCACGCCGACCTGGTGCCGCACGAAGCCCGCGAAGCCCCACTGCTCGGTGCCGGGCGGGTTCAGCGACTCTCCCCGGGAGAGCGCCTTGAGGTCCGCGCCGGCGCAGAACGTCCTGTCCCCGGCCCCGGTCACGACGACGACCCGGACCTCCGGGTCGGCCTCCGCCCGCTCCAGGGCCTCGCCCAGCAGCCGGGTCAGCTCGCCGTTGACCGCGTTGCGCGCCTCCGGACGGTTCAGGGTCACGACCAGGACGTGGTCGCGCAGCTCGGTCAGTACCGCGGCGTCGGGCTGCTCGCTCATGACGGCACGGTAGCCCCGCTGAGTCAGCTCCCGGTGACGGCCTGGTCCAGGCGCACCAGGGTGTCCTCGAGGCTGGACTGCTCGACGAGGGGGAACCCGACCTTCTCCAGCAGCGCCTGGTCGGTCACCGCGTCCCAGTCGTAGGTGTGCCGCACGAGGGTGGAGTCGGACCCCTCGGACTCCAGCTCCCAGACCCACTGCCACCCGGGCGGCTCGACACCGGCGGGGGCGGTCTTCCACGCCAGCAGCTTGTTCTCGTCGTAGCCCACGACGTGGTTCTCGGTCTGGTACTCCCCACCCATGTGGTCGCCGGCCATGTTCATGGTGAACACGTCGCCGACCTGCTGGATGCGGTCGCCCTGCTCGATCGACCTCACGAAGCCCGAGCCGTCGAGCTCGACGTGGCGCTCGGGGTTGCTCAGCACCTCGAAGACGCGGTCGCTGGGCGCGTTGATGGTCCGTTCCACGGTGATCCGGTTCTCAGCCATGCCCCGACCCTTGCGCGCGATCGGGGAACAGACAAGTCGGGCGTCACCGACCGGGACGCTCGAGCAGGTCCTGGTAGTCGGGGTGCCGGTCGATCCACTCCGCGAAGAAGGGGCACTTGGCCACGACCGTGAGCTCGCCGTCGCGGCGTACGGCGTCCAGCGCCTCGCGCACCAGCGCCGAACCGATGCCCTCGCCCTCGCGGGCGTCGTCGACCTCGGTGTGCACGAACGTGATGGCGCCCTCGGCGACCTCGTAGTCCGCGAAGCCGGCGAGCTCCTCGCCGACCCAGGCCTCGAACCGGTGGCGCGACGGGTTGTCCCGAATGTCCATGCGCTCAGGCTAGCGAGAGGAAGAGCTTCTCCATCTTCTTCACGTCCAGGTCGTCGCCGCCCGCCATGCACTGCTGCAGCCCGGAGGCGACGATGGCGAAGCCGGCGCGGTCCAGCGCCTTGGACACCGCGGCGAGCTGGGTGACGACGTCCTCGCACTCCCGACCCTCCTCGAGCATGCGTACGACGCCCGCGAGCTGGCCGTGGGCGCGTTTGATGCGGTTGATGACGGGAACCATGTCCTCGGGGTCGAGCTCCATCGTGGGCGGCCTCTCCTGATTAACCTTCCGATTTGCCCCAAGCATACCCGGGGAGGTATCCAAGGACCATGCAGGAGATCGACACTGACACCCTGGCCACCCGGCTCGCCGACGGCGCGAGGCTGATCGACGTCCGCGAGCCCGCGGAGTACGTCGAGGGCCACGTCCCCGGCGCCGTGCTCGTCCCGATGTCGCAGCTGGCGAACCGCGTGGACGAGCTGGAGACGGACCGCCCCGTCCACCTCATCTGCGCCTCCGGCAACCGCAGCGGCGTGATGGCCGAGCTGCTCGAGGCCAAGGGTTTCGAGGCGATCAACGTCGTCGGCGGCACCACGGCGTGGGCACGAAGCGGCAAGCCGCTCGACCAGGGGCTCTGACCCGCACCGGTTCCGCTGGCATCATGCCGGCATGGCTCTCCCCGGGTTGGCGACCGTACGCCGCGGCCTGACGGCCTACCGCTCCAGCGGCGCCGACCTGCCCTTCGGCGACCCGCTCCCCGCGCACGACGTCGCGATGGAGGGCTACTTCTGGCGGTTCACCGACCCGGCCACCGGGCGGGTGCTGATCGCCCTCAACGGCGTCAACCGCGCGGCGCCCGCCCACCCGGAGAGCCACTGGGCCACCCTGGGGCTGGCCACGCACCCCACGGGGTTCCTGCGCACGGTGGCGCACCCGGTCGGGCACGCCTCGACCACCGGTCTCGGTGCCTTCGCGGGGCAGGCGTTCGCGGGCACCCCCGACCGGCTCGCGGTCGACCTCGGTCCCGACGCCCGCGTCGAGGTCGAGGTGCGCGACCGCGTCGAGTGGCCTCGGCGGGTCCTCGGCGGGTCGAGCGTCTTCCAGTCGGTCCCGGCGCTGAACCAGTACTGGCACCCGTGGCTCCTCGGCGGGTCCGCCTCCGGCCGGGCCGTCCTCGGCGGCACCACCTGGGACCTCGACGGCTGGTCGGTCTACGGCGAGAAGAACTGGGGCCGGGGCGGCTTCCCCGACTCCTGGTGGTGGGGCCAGGCCCAGGGGTTCGACGACCCGGGGGTCTGCGTGGCCTTCGCCGGCGGGGACGTCAGCGCCGGCCCGCTGCGCACGAGAGTCACGGCGGTCGTGGTGCTGCTCCCGGACGGCCGGCTGCTCCGTCTCGGCGACCCCGTCGTCTCCCCCGTGCGCGCCGAGGTCAGCGACGAGCGCTGGGTGCTGCGCGGGCGCAGCGCGCAGTGGCAGGTGGACGTGGTCGGCCACGGCTCCCTGGCGGCCGCGCACGTGCTGCCGGTCCCGTTGCCCGCCGAGCACCGCAACGTGCCGGGCGCGATCGAGCACCTCGGCGCCACGATGACCGTGCGCGTGCGCAGGCTCGGACGGCTGGTCTGGGAGGGCGAGTCGCGGCTGGCGGCGCTCGAGCACGGCGGCATCGATCGCGCCCGCGCCGAGGTCGAGCGGCGGGGCGGCGCCGCCGACGCCGTCGACGCACCGCCGCTGACGTCGCGCCCGTAGGTCGGGCCCTGGGCCCGGCACAGAGGGGACGTTCGGCCGTGTTCGTGCGGCATCCCCGGTCCTAGGTTGGTCCTGCGAGGAGGCAGCCCATGTCGGAGTTCATGCGCAACAGCGACGCGTTCAGCTGGGCGATGGAGCACGACCCCCGGCTCCGCTCGACCGTCGTCACGATCTTCACCCTCGACCGGGTCCCCGACTGGGACGCGGTCGCCGACCGGTTCCGCCGGATGTACGCCGAGCTGCCGATGTTCCGCCGCCGCGTGGTGGAGAACCCGTTGCCCGCGCCGCCGCAGTGGGAGGACGACCCCGAGTTCGACTTCGACTACCACGTGCGCCACGTGATGGCCCCGGCCCCGGGCACCTTCGACACGGTGCTCGAGATGGCCCGCCGCGCGGAGATGGACGACTTCGACCGTGCCCGGCCGCTGTGGGAGGTCACCATGGTCGACGGCCTCGAGGGGGGCGAGGCCGCCATGATCTGCAAGCTGCACCACGCCCTGACCGACGGCGTGGGCGGCGTCCAGATCGCGATGATCCTCTTCGACCTCCAGGAGGAGCCCCCCGAGCCCGGGCCGCCTCCTCCCGAGCCGCTCGTGGTGGTCCCCCCTCTCGGGGCGCGCCCGCGCGGCGTGGCGGCGTACGACGTGAAGCTGCTCGGCGGCCTCGCCGTGAACGCCGTGCGCTCCGCCCCCCGGCTCCTGGTCGACGGCCTGCGCCGCCCGGTCGGCAGCGTCCGTGACGCCGCGGGGCTCGCGGCGTCGGTGTACCGCACGGTGCGCCCGATCAACCGGACCGGGTCGCCGCTGATGCGCGAGCGCGGCCGGGTGCGCCGCCTCAGCGTGCACGAGGTGCCGTTCGCCGAGCTCCGCGCCGCCGGTCACCTCGCGGGCGGCACCCTCAACGACGCGTTCCTCGCCGGCATCACCGGTGGGCTGCGTCGTTACCACGCACTGCACGACCTGGAGGTCGACGAGCTGCACGTCACCATGCCGGTGAACATCCGCGGCGCGGACGACCCGGTCGGCGGCAACCGGATCACGCTGATGCGCTTCGACCTGCCCGCGGGAGTGCAGGACGCGAAGGAGCGGATCCGCCGCACCCACGAGCGGGCCGGAGGCATCCGCAACGAGGCGTCGTTGCCCTACACCCAGCAGATCGCCGGCGCGCTGAACCTGATGCCCCGGTGGTACATCGGCTCGATCCTGCGCCACGTCGACTTCCTCGCCAGCGACGTGCCCGGCATCCCGGTGCCGGTGTTCCTCGGCGGGGCCCGGCTGAAGATGCAGTACCCCTTCGGCCCCACGATCGGGTCGGCGGTCAACGTGACCCTGATGACCTACGTGGACACCTGCGCGCTCGGCATCAACATCGACACCCTGGCCGTGCCGGACCCCGAGGTGCTGCACGAGTGCCTGGTGGCCGGCTTCGACGAGGTCCTCGACCTGGCCCGATGAGGACGGCGGGTGTCCCTAGACTCCGCCCATGACCACCGCCCGCACCGTCCCGGTCACCACCGAGATGGACGGTGAGGAGCTCGACGCGGAGGACGCCTGGCACGTCGTACGCCGCACCGGCCTGCTCCGTCTCTTCGTCGACTCCTTCGTCCGCTTCCGCTACGGCGACGGGTTCAGCAACTCTCGCGCGCTGGCGCTGCAGGCGGCGCTCGCCGTGGTGCCGTTCATGCTGGCGCTGACCGGGCTCGCGGCCGACATCGACGAGGAGCGTCCCGCGCGGGTGCTCGCGCGCACGATCCAGGCCGTCTCCCCCGGCGGTGGCGCCCGCGACGCGCTCGCCAGCGCCGTCACCGGGCGCCAGTCCAGCGAGGCGGCCGGGGAGGTCGCGCTCGTCTTCGGCCTCTTCTTCGCCCTGATCTCGATGACGACCGCGATGGCCCAGATCGAGCGGGGCGGCAACCGCATCTACGGCATCCGGCGAGACCGCAGGGCCGTGGCGAAGTACGGCCGCGCGGCGGTGATGACGGCCGTGCTGGCAGTGCCCGTGGGGGTCGGCTTCCTGCTGCTCGTCGCCGGCGGCTCGTTCGCGGACGCGATGGCCGAGGACTACGGGTGGGGCGCCGGGCTGGTCACCGGATGGAACGTCGCCCGCTGGCCCGTCGGGGTGGCCCTGCTGGTGTTCACGATCGCGGTGGTGCTCGACCACGCCCCTCGCCGGCGCCAGCCCAGCCTGTCCTGGCTGGCCCTCGGTTCCGGGGTCGCGGTGCTGCTCACCCTGCTCGCGACCGGCCTGCTCGCCGCCTACGTCCACCTGAGCCCGTCGTTCGGGCAGGTCTACGGGCCGCTCGGGGGCGTGTTCGCGCTGCTGCTGTGGTCGCTGCTGTCCTCGATCGCGCTGTTCTACGGCACGGCGGTGTGCGCCCAGCTCGAAGCGGTGCGTGCCGGCGACCCGGACCCCGCCTACGCCGACCCGGGCCGCCCCGTCCGGCGCAGCACCGCGAGCGGCAGCACCACCCAGGTCAGCACGTAGAAGGCGAGCACCACCGCCCCGGCCGCGAGCGCCGCGGCGAGGCCAAGGACGACCCCGAAGATCAGCGCCGTCACCGCCACCATCGTCAGGCCCAGCGAGGCCATCGCCACCTTCGCGATCCGGTCCCCGAGGGTCACCACGGTGTCCTTGACCCGCTGCCCGAACAGGACCCGGTGCATCAGCACCGGGGCGATCATCAGCCCGGCGGTGAGGACGGACAGGCCGAAGGCCACGAGGAACAGGACGTGGTAGCCCTCGGCGATCTCGTCGAAGCGCTGGGTGAACGGGAGCATGAGCAGGAAGCCCGCGAGGATCTGGACCCCGGTCTGGGCGACGCGGAGCTCCTGGACGAGCTCGACCCAGTTGCGGTCGTAGCGCTCCGCGGCGGTCTCGTTGCGCGCGGCGTCCATCGCTCCAACCTAGTCCTGCGCGTCGACGCCCGACTGCTCGCAGACCCACTGCCACATCTGGTCGCGCTCGGAGTCCTCGCTGCGGGTCCGGCCGAGCAGGTGGGTGGGCCGGGTGCGGCGGTCGTGCCAGAGCCGGCCGGACCTCGGCGGCGGCTGGACCGCGGCCAGCCAGACGGTCGTGTCCGCGCCCGACGCGGCGTCGCGCAGCAGGGGCCCGGTGATCCGGTGGAACCGGGGCAGCGACTCCTCCACCCCCGGGGTGTCGGCCCAGCCGGGGTGGGTGGCGTGCACGCCGATGCGGTCGGCCCGCCAGCGGGCAGCGAGGACGGGCAGGAGCTCGACCTGGGCCCGCTTGCTGCGCGCGTAGGCGGTCGTGCCGCTGTAGTCGCCGCGGAGGTACTCCGGGTCGTCGGCCCGCAGCCGCTGGCCGTACATCCCGCCGGAGGTCACGAACAGCACCCTCGCGTCGTGGCCGGCGAGCACCGGCCGCAGCAGCTCGGTCATCAGGACCGGGCCGAGGACGTGCAGCGCCATCGTGAGCTCGTGGCCCTGGGGCGACTCGGTGCGGTCGGCGGGGAGGGCGCCCGCGTTGTGCACGAGCACGTCGATGCGCTCGACGTCGAGCTCGGTGGCGAACCGGCGTACGTCGTCGAGGTCGGCCACGTCGCAGCGGTCCACGGCGAAGCGTGCACCGGGCAGGCGCTCCGCCAGCTCGGCGGCCACCCGGGCGCCCTTCTGCTCGTCGCGCACGACGAGCCGCACCGAGGCACCCAGCCGGGCGAGCCCCTCGGCGGTGGCCCGACCCAGGCCCGAGGTCGCGCCGGTGACGGCGGCGGTCTTGCCGGCCAGGGCACCCGGCTCGGGGTCCGCGGGCCAGCCCGGCAGGTTCCGGCGCACGGCGTGGCCGATCCAGGTGAACCCCGGGGCGACGGTCCGGTCCATGACCGTGTCCACGCCGCGGGCGATGCTGCGCGGTACGACGCTCATGCTCGCCAACCTAGACGCCCTCGGAAGCAGCGGCCTCGTGGTGGCGGGCACCGTCGGTGCGCCGGTCCTGCTTCATCTCGGCCTCGAAGAGGTGGCGGGCGCCGCCGACCAGCTGCTCGCGGGCCTCCCGCTCGAGGTCCTTGAAGGCCGAGTAGTAGCTGTCGTCGTACTCCTCGACGATCTGGAAGCTCCAGCGGCCCTCGAGCAGGTTGCGACCGACGAGATCCCGCTCGAGCCGGTCGGCGAGGTCGCCGTGCCCCGCCTCGCGCAGCTCCTCGACGGCCTGGCCGAGGGTGAGGTCAGCCGTCCCGGTGAGCCGGTGGAACTGGTAGAGGTGCCCGCGGGCGACCTCGACGGCCTCCAGCGCCTCGGAGAGCTTGCCGAGGGCGGACACGGTCGCGTCGCTGACGCCGTCCGGGCGCTGGTGATCAGGGATCGGGGTGGTCATCGCGGCCGCGGTACCCGTCCGGGCCCCGGCCAAACGCCGACCCAGACGCGGGGGCGCCCGCGCGGCCCCGGACCGCACGGCTCCGCACCGCTCGGCCACGGACGGGGCGGCGCCGGATCCGGCGGGCTGTCGGGTCCCGGCGCCGCAACCGCTCGAGGATGTCGGTCAGGGCGATGAGCACGTTGCGCAGCGTGACCAGCAGGCCGCCGTACTCGTGCCACGCCGACCCGGGCAGCGTGTCCGTGGACAGCTCGTCGGCGAGGCGGCGCAGCTCGGAGCGGATGTCACGCAGGCCCTCGTCGTCGCACTTGCGGGTGGCCTCGGCCGTGTCCCGCAGCAGCCGGCGCCAGACCTCCCGGAAGCGGGTGTCCCACATCGAGGCGTCCTGCGCGCTGATGGAGATGGTGCGGGCCATGCTCGCCGTGTCTGCCACCGCCTGGTCGAGCCGGTGCAGGATCCAGCGCAGGTCGTCCAGCCCCGACGGCTGGCTCGGACGCGGGTTCATCCGGCTGCTCTCCTGGGCCTCCCCGAGCAGGCGCCAGGCCTCGTCGATCCGCTCGTCGACCCGGTTCAGGTCACGGGTCCACTGCTCCGCGTCCTCGGGCGAGAGGTCGGGGTCCAGGCCCTCGGCCATCCTCGCCAGCACGCCGGCGAGCTCGTGCGGGAGCTGGTCGGCCCGCTCCCAGGCGGCGCGGTCGCGCAGCGGCGGAAACACCAGGAGGTTGACCAGCAGGCCCACGACCACCCCCACGGTCGTGTCGAGGAGGCGGCCGACCAGCAGGTCGACGTGGAACACGGCGTTGGTGGCCAGCACCACCAGCCCCGTGGTCGCCAGGGTCGTGGACTCCTCGCGCCACCAGCGCAGGCGGCCGACCAGGAACGCCACGACCAGCAGCACCCCCATGGCCACGCCGCCGGTGCCGAGGGTCCAGCCGCAGGCCCAGGCCAGGACGACCCCGCCGAAGGTGGCGGTCACCTGCTGGCCACCCCGCGAGACCGTCCGGTAGATCGTCGCGTGCACCACCAGGACCGCGGCCCACGGCGCCAGGAACGGCTGGTCGAGGTCGAGGACGTCCACCGCCACCACCCAGGCGATCGCCCCTGCGAGTGCGGCCTTGACGCTCTGCGAGAGGTCGACCACGTTCACCGTCGTCGTCATCACGGCAACCTAACCATCTGAGGTGAATGTCCGGGAAACGGTGGACACCCACCGGATCGGAGGCCTAGCCTTCTGCGGTCGATCAGCACCTCCGGGACCGCCGAGTCCTGCCGCCCGGAGTGCTCCCTTGAACCACACCGGCAGGAGTGGGGGACCCACAGGTTCCACGCGCCGACCCGTCGCAGCCCGCGACCGGGGAGGCGCTCGGGGTGAAGTCACCGCGAGGTGACGGAGCAACTTCCGGCTCCAACCCGACAGCTGACCTCACAGGCGTGGGAAGGAACCCACCCGTGCCGTCACTCGTGCGCCTGCGCAACCTCGTCCTGCTCCCCGTCCTCGCGCTCGCCATCGTGGCGGCCGCGTCCCTCCTCGCCCCGGCCCCCGAGGCCTCGGCCGCGACCAAGAGCCAGCGGCTGCAGCGCGCGGCCCGGGTGGCGGTCCAGCAGATCGGGGACCCCTACCGGTACGGCGCCGCCGGGCCGCGTGCCTTCGACTGCTCCGGCCTGCTGCAGTACAGCTTCCGCAAGGCCGGCCTGAAGCTCCCCCGCACCTCGTCCGCCCAGGCGCGCTACGCGCACAGGATCCCCAAGCGCAAGCTGCGCCGCGGCGACCTGATGTTCTTCACCAACGGCGGCCGGGTCTACCACGCCGCGATCTTCCTGCGCTGGAAGAAGGGGCGGGCCCTGATGGTGCACTCGCCGAGCACCGGCAAGCGCGTCCAGCGGGCCCACCCCTGGACCAACCGGTGGTTCGCGGCGAGCGTGCGTCGCTGACGGTCTGTTCGGCGGAGAATTCCCAGTACGTACTGGGAATTCTCCCTCGAACACCGAGAACATCCGGTGTGCGAGGGAGAATTCGGGTGTACGACGCGGGGCGGATCCCCGTCCCGGGACCGACGGGGACTTCCACGCGGCTCAGCGACGACGAGCCGTGACGAGCAGGTACTCCCACTCCATCCGGCCGGTCCCCGCGCCGTGCCGCTCGGCCAGCAGGTCGAGGTCACGGTCCAGCGCGGCGGCCCGGTCCGGGTCGTCGGCCAGCGCCCGGTAGATCGCGATCGTCGGGCCGTAGCGCGCCTTGAAGAACTCCCGGAAGTCCGCAGGCGTGGCGAACCGGTCCACGCGCCAGCCGCTGCCGCGCGAACCGCAGGTCCTCGACCCGGTCGCCGAGCAGCGCCTCCACGTGGTCCTCCGACCCCCACAGCGGCGGCGGCTGGACGCCCGGGGGCGGGGCCGGCGCGTAGGGCTTCATCGTGGCGAACATCTGCCCGATGAACCCCTCGGGGGTCCAGCTGAGCAGGCCGATGCGCCCGCCGGGCCGGGTGACGCGGACCAGCTCGTCGGCGGCCGGCTGGTGGTGGGGCGCGAACATCACCCCCACGCACGAGACGACCGCGTCGAACGAGGCGTCGTCGAACGGCAGCGCCTCCGCGTCGGCCTCGCGCCAGTCGATCGCGAGGTCCGCCGGGCTGACCGCGCGGCCGGCCTCGAGCAGCACCGGGCTGAGGTCGCTGGCGACGACCTCGGCCCCGGCCCGGGCGGCCGGGAAGCTCGCGTTGCCGTTGCCGGCAGCCACGTCGAGGACCCGGTCGCCTGCCGCGACGCCGGTGGCCTCGACCAGCACCCGACCGAGCTCGGGGATGACCTCGTCGGCGACGCTGGGGTAGTCCCCGAGACCCCACATGGTCCGGTGGCGGGCCTTGAGGTCGGTGTCGATGATGGTGGTGCTCATGGTTCCTCCTGGATGGATGTACGTGCCTGCCAGCCTCGGGCGCGCGCTGGCGCCGTTCCAGTCACCGATCTGAACCGGCTGCGGTTCTGGATCTGTACTGCGGGCCCGGTGGGGCGTCTACTGGGGGCAGGCGCGCCGAGGTGGTGCGGGAGGAGGCGGGTGCGATGCCCGGGTACGGCCAGTTCTGTCCGGTCGCCAAGGCGATGGAGGTCCTCGACGAGCGCTGGACGATGCTGGTCATCCGCGAGCTGCTCGCCGGGAGCACCCGGTTCAACGACCTGCGCCGCGGGAACCCGCGCATGTCCCCGGCCCTGCTCGCCAAGCGGCTGCGCTCCCTCGAGCGGGCCGGGATCGTACGACGGGAGACCGTCGGCGGGCACTCGTCGTACACCCTGACCGAGAGCGGGCAGGAGCTGCGCGGCATCGTCACCGCCATCGGCGCGTGGGGGACCCGCTGGATCGGGGACCTCGGTGACCGCGACCTCGACCCGCACCTGCTCATGTGGGACATCAAGCGCACCGTGCCCGTCGACGAGTGGCCGCGGGCGCGCACCGTGGTCGGCATCCGGTTCGAGGACGTGCCGTCGCGGGTGGCGAGCTGGTGGCTGGTCACCGCGGGCGGCGACGTCGACGTGTGTGACTTCGACCCCGGCTTCGAGGAGGCCGCGACGGTCCGCACCACCCTGCGCACGCTGACCGAGGTCTGGCGCGGCGACCGCTCCTGGGAGCAGGCGGTCGGCGAGGGCGAGCTCGTCGTCGAGGGTCCCACCGACGTGCGCCGGTCCCTGCCCCGCTGGGTCGGGCAGGGTCAGTTCTCCGCCGTGCCGAGGCCGGCATGAGCGGGCCGACGGGACTGTCCGGGCTCGACGACCTCTTCCGGGGGTGGGTCGAGGAGCGCGACCTGTCGGGTGCCGTGCTGCTCAGCCAGGGCGGCGACGTGGTCTTCGAGGGCTGCTACGGCTGGGCCGACCGGGCTGCGCGCACGGCGGTCACGCCGGCCAACCGCTTCGGCCTCGCCTCGCTGACCAAGATGTTCACCGCGGTGGCCGTGGCCGACCTGGTGGGCTCCGGCCGGCTCGCCTACGACTCCCCGGTCGTCGAGCTGCTGCCCGCCGACCGGCGCCCCGCGACGCTGCTGCCCGAGGTGACCGTGCACCACCTGCTGTGCCACACCTCCGGGATCGCGGACTACTGCGAGGAGGACGAGGACTCCCCCGCCTATCTCGAGGACTACGCGGAGCTGTTCGTCGAGCGGCCGTCGTACTCCTTCGAGCGACCGGCCGACTTCCTGCCACTGTTCGGGGACCTGCCGCCCTACCGCCCGCCGGGCGAGCGCTTCCAGTACTCCAACGCCGGCTACATCGTGCTCGGCCTCGTCGTCGAGGAGGTGACCGGACGCGCCTTCACCGAGGTCGTGGGCGAGCGCGTCCTCGACCGCGCGGGGATGTCCGCGAGCGGCTTCTTCCGGCTCGACGAGGCCGTGCCCGACGTCGCGGTCGGCTACCTGCCCCGGTCCGGGCCGGGGGCGCCCTGGCGCACGAACGTCTTCAGCGTCCCCGTCGTCGGCGGCGCGGACGGCGGGGCGTTCAGCACCGCCCGGGACCTCGACCGCTTCCTGCACGCGTACGCCGACGGGACCCTGCTCGGCGACCAGCAGGACCGGGTGCTGGCACCACACGCCGATGCGGGCGACGGCTTCTTCGAGGGCTACGGCGTCCACCTCTACCCCGACGGGCGCTACGGGCACGGCGGAGGCGACCCGGGGGTCGAGGTGATCGCGAACCGCTGGCCCGCCGACGACCTGCACGTCGTCGTGCTCTGCAACGTCGAGGGGCACGCCGGTGCCGTGCGGGCCGCTCTCCTCGAGGCCTGGGGGAGCTAGGCCCCCGGTCGCTTCCCGGCGAGCCGCTCGACGCCGCGCTCGACCTGGGAGCGGACCCGGAGGACCTGCTCGGCGTACTTCCCGTCGGTGCGCTCGTCGATCGACGTGCTCACCTTGGTCAGCAGCCGGTCGACGTCGTCGCGGTGGTCGTGGGCGTACTCGCCGGCGGCCTCGACCGCGCGGGCCGCCGCCTTCTCCGCGGAGTCGACCGCCTCGTTGAGACGGCGGTCGAGGTCGAGCTCGTCGATCTTCTGCTTCAGCGTCTCGTTGATCCTGCTCATGACCCAAGGATGGCAGGCTGTGCCCCGTGTTCCACATCGGCGTAGACCTCGCCTGGGGCCTTCGGCGCCCCACCGGGCTGGCGGTGCTCGACGACGCCGGCCGACTCGTGCACCTCTCGGCCGTGCGCACCGACGAGGAGATCCTCACCACCCTGGCGCCGTACGTCGAGGGTGACTGCCTCGTCGCGTTCGACGCGCCGCTGATCGTCACCAACCCCACCGGGAACCGGCCGGCGGAGGCCGCGCTCAACAAGGACTTCGCCCGCTTCGACGCCGGTGCCCACCCCTCGAACACCGGCCGCGCCGAGCTGGCCGGCACTCCGCGCGGTGCGGTGCTGAGCCGCGCGCTGGGCCTGGACATGGACCCGCGGTCGGGGCGGAGGCGGCGGGCGCTCGAGGTCTACCCGCACCCGGCGACCGTGGCGCTGTTCCGCCTCGAGCGCACGCTGAAGTACAAGCACAAGCCCGGTCGCGACCTCGAGAGCCTGCGAGGCGAGCTGCTACGGCTGATGGACCTGCTCGAGGGTCTCGCGAGCGCCACCCCACGGCTGGACCTCACCGCGGACGCGTGGACCGCACTGCGCCGGGTGGTCGAGACGGCGGTCCGCAAGAGCGAGCTGCGCGCGGCAGAGGACCAGGTCGACGCCGTGGTGTGCGCCTACGTGGCGCTGTTCGCCGTGAACCGCCCGGGCGACGTCACGGTCTACGGCGACCTCGAGACCGGCTACATCGTCACCCCCACCCTCCCCGACCCCGACCCCGTGCGCGAGTACGCCGCCCGCCACCCGGCCCTGCTCGCCGCGGGCGAGCAGTTCCTCTCCCTGGTCACCGGCATCCTCGACGACGCCGGCATCAACTACCTCAGCGTCACCGGGCGGACCAAGACCATCGCCTCGTTCGCGGAGAAGGCGCGACGGGCCCGGGACGGCGTCCGGCTCTACGCCGACCCGCTGCGCGAGATCACCGACACGATCGGCCTCCGGGTGATCACCTACGTGCACAGCGACGTCGCCGCCGTGGCCGATCTCCTCGCCGACCAGGTGGTGGTGCTCGACGACCGCGACATGGGCCAGGAGACGGCACAGGAGGGCCGATTCGGGTACGCGAGCCGGCACCTGCTGATCCGGAGCGACGCCATCGGCGGACACACCGCCCAGGTGCAGATCCGCACCGTCCTGCAGCACGCCTGGGCGGAGTTCGAGCACGACATCCGCTACAAGGGCACGATGCCCGACGAGCACGCCCGCGAGTTCGACCGGCGGTTCACCCTCGCCGCGGGCCTGCTGGAGCTCGCCGACCGAGAGCTGTCCACGATCCGCGACCGGCTGCGTGCCTCGACTCCCGGCGAGCGGGGTCCGGGCGGCGTACCCGACACCGACCCGCGCATCGAGCCGCGCGAGCTCGCCGCGTTCCTGGCCGGGCAGTACGCCGACGCCGGCTGGTCCCGCACCGACCACTACGCGTGGATCTCCGGGCTGCTGCTCGAGCTGGGCATCACCTCGCTCGACGAGCTGGGCGAGGTCCTGCGCAGCGGCGACGAGGACCTGATCCGCGCGCGGATGGGCTACCGCTACCCGCCCGGGGCCGTGCGGCGACTCGACGACGCGCTGCTCGCGGCGTACGGCCTGCAGTACGTCCGGCTGCGCGGGAACGCCCACCGGCACGCCGCGCTGGAGACGCGGCTGGCCCGGCTCAGCGGCGACGTCCTGGAGTAGCCGGGGCTCAGCCGAAGACGTCCACGTGCACGTGGTCGCGGTGCTCGAGCACCGCCGCGACCCGCCGAGGTCGCCCGCGCGTGTCCACCGCGTAGTCCCGCCAGCCCTCGCCCGACCGGCGCGCCGTCCAGATCCGGTCGTCGAAGATCACCGTGCTCACCGCCAGCCGCTCGGCGTGGGCGACGAGGTAGTGCGCCACGGCCCAGCCCCGGGCGCGGTTGCGGGCGTCGACGGGGCGGAAGAACACGTCCACCGCCCGGCCGGCGTAGTGAGCGGACCCGCGCATGTGCCCGGCCGACACCCCGCCCGGCGCGAAGCCCCCCACGGACTGCCTGCCGAAGGCCCGGTCGAGGTCACGGCGTACGACGGCGGCGCGGGCGGTGAGGCCCTGGGGACCGAGCTCCGGGGACGCCGCGTCCAGACCACCGCCGTGACCGCACGTGAACGCCGCCCGGGCGCGGCCGGTCAGCGCCGTCGCCACGACGCGCCCATCGGCCGGGGAGGAGTCGATCGCGTCCGCCACGGCGACCGTCGTCGTCCGCATCGGGACGCCGAGGCGCACCGACCGGGCGGCCACGGACGCCGCCCGCTGGGCCTGCTGCGAGTCCAGACCCACCTCGGTGCCACGCACGCGGGCGGTGCAGTCCGAGGCACCGGGCAGACCGGGCAGCCACCGCAGCGGGTTGCCGAGCACGACCAGGGCCGAGAGCACGAGCACGAGGACGATGCCCGCGGCGACCGCTCCCCACAGCACGCGCGAGAGCGCGCTGACCTCGTACGCCGACCCCATGGGACCAGTCTCCCGGCGGGGCCAAGCAGTTGCTCAGGCCGGATGGAGCAGAGGGGCGTCCGACCCCGAGCGCTGTGCCGGCAGCGGTCGGGAGGGGACGTGACCGGTCGGCAGCCGGCACCAGATCTCCTTGCCCCGTTCCAGGGGCGTCACGCCCCAGTCCCGCACGATCTTCTCCACGATGGCCAACCCCACGCCCCCGGGCGCCCCCGACGAGCCCGGGAGCGTGGAACCGGTGTCCCTCACGACGAGCCGGACCTCGCTGGTGCCGCAGGAGAGGTCGACGGTGACCGGCGCTCTGCCGTGCAGCACGGCGTTGGTGACCAGCTCGCTGGTGGCCAGGAGGAGCGCCCCCGTCGCCGCGGTGCCGTGCTCGGGACACACGTGCCGGCCGACGAAGTCCCGCGCGATGGCCGGACTGCGCGTCGAGGACCAGAGGGTGACCGAGAGATCTGGTGTCAGGTCGCACATGCGGGGGGGAAACCTCCTGACTGAAGCTCACCTTCGACACTACGAGCGCCCCACAACTCCAGCAAGACCTCGGGCTAGACCGGGTCCGACCCGCACACGGTGTAGAAAGACCCCCATGGGTGAACCGATCCGGGTGTATCTGCTCGACGACCACGACGTGGTCCGTGAAGGCCTGCGCTTCCTGCTCGAGCGCACCGACGACATCGTGGTCGTGGGCGAGTCCGCCACCGCGGCGGAGGCCACGACCCGCATCCCCGCGCTGCGTCCCGACGTCGCGGTGCTCGACGCCCGCCTGCCCGACGGGTCGGGCATCGAGGTGTGCCGGTCGGTCCGCGCCGTGGACCCCTCGATCAACGCGCTGATCCTCACCTCCTACGACGACGACGAGGCGCTGTTCGCCGCGATCATGGCCGGCGCCGCGGGCTACGTGCTCAAGGAGATCCGTAGCAGCGACCTGATCAGCGCGATCCGGCACGTCGCCGCGGGGCAGTCGCTGATCGACCCCGCCCTGACCGCGCGGGTGCTCGAGCGGGTGCGCAACGGCCCGGCGACCGCCCCGGAGCTCGCCGAGCTGACCGAGCAGGAGCTCAAGCTGCTCGCGCTCATCGCCGAGGGCCTGACCAACCGGCAGATCGGCGAGCAGATGTTCCTCGCCGAGAAGACCGTGAAGAACTACGTCTCCAACATCCTCGCCAAGCTGGGCCTCGAGCGGCGTACCCAGGCCGCCGTGCTCGCCTCGAAGCTGCTCGGCACGAGGACCGGCCACCCCGAGGGGTGACCGGTCCTCGTCGCTGGTGCGGCGCTACCGCAGGATCGGGGCCGACTGCACGACCTCGGTCTTGCTCCACCAGCGGCCCAGACCCCAGGTGTCGCCGGCGTTGAGCATCGCCAGCGCGACCACGGTGAGGGCGCCGAGCAGGTGGTCGTCGAGCACCGGGTTGTTCTCGGGAGGCAGGACGACGGTCCACATCAGGACGTAGAGCAGCGCGCCGGCGATCGCGGCGAGGCGCATGCCCACGCCGAAGGTGAGGGCCAGGCCGATGCCGAGCAGGCCGGCCATGAACAGGACGTCGGCCCACGTCGCGCCGGCGATCGAGTTGTAGAAGTCCTTGAACGGGCCGTCGGCGCCGAAGGCCAGGAAGCCCTCGGTCGGGCTGCCGCCGTGGATCCAGGCGGCGTCACCGAAGCGGTCGAGGTTCCCCTGCTGGTCGTAGCCGGTGTGGAACCCGAGGGCGAACAGCTTGTCGAAGAACGCCCACAGGAACGTGAGTCCGAAGGCGATGCGCAGTGCGGCCAGCACGCGTCGGGTGGGGGTGGTGAGCACCTGGTCCTCGGCACGGACGCTCGTGACGTCCGGGGTGGACCGCTGTGCGGAACTGGTGGCTGAGTGGACGGACATCGCCGAGACCTCCTGGTCTGGTTCTTCTGATGAATCTCTGTGGTTCAAGATTCACGGATCCGGACGAACCGGGGCAGGGGAGGAGGTCGGTGGTTGCCGAGGTCAAAGGTCCCGGCGGCAGTGGGACCCTCCATTCCAGCGTGGTCCCCCGGGGCTCGGTCGGACCGGAGCTCGAGCGAGCCGCCCAGCTCCTCGGCCCGGCGGCGGACGTTGCCCGAGTCCGCTCTCGTGCCGGCCCGTGGGCAGGCCGACGCCGTGGTCGGCGACGGTGAGGCACAGCTCGGCCTCGGTGACGTCCACCTCGACGTGAGCCCGGTCGGCGCGGGAGTGCCGGGCCATGTTGGACACGGCCTCGCGCAGCACGGGGATCAGCTGCTCACGCACGTGCGGGGGTACGACGGAGTCGATCGGCCCGCTGGTGACGACCGCGGGCGCGAACCCCAGGACGGGCACGTACTCGCGGACGAGGTCGCGGATCTCCGCGCGCAGGGAGTCCGCGTCGGTGGTGCTGCAGCTCGAAGATCGTGCCGCGGATCGCCTTGATGGTGACGTCGAGGTCGTCCACGGCCCGATCGAGCCGCTGGGCGAGCTCGGCGCTGCCCACGATCGAGGCCAACCCCTGCAGCTGCAGACCGGTGGCGAACAGCCGCTGGATCACCACGTCGTGCAGGTCGCGCGCAATGCGCTCGCGGTCGGAGATCACCGCGAGCTCCTCGCGGTCCGCGACCGCCTGCGCCCGGTCCAGCGCCAGGCCCGCCTGGTCGGCGAAGGCGACGAGCAGCTCCCGCTCCTCCACGTCGGGGTGCGACGGTGAGGCGTCGAACATCGCGACCAGGGCGCCCGCACGGGCGAGGTGCGCCCGCAGCGGGACCACGGTCGCGGCGAAGCCGTCGAAGGTCAGCTCCACGGGGTCGACGCCGCCGAGCCCGGACTCCACCACGACCTGCTTGAGCGCCGAGCGGACGCGCTCGTCGTCCTCCGGCTCGCAGGAGACAGCCCAGCACGGTCTCCTGCTCGCCGTCCTCGCCGCCGAGCAGGGCCGTGGCCCGCGCTCCCGACACCGAGCGCGCCGTGCTCAGCGATCGCCCGGAAGCGCCTGCTCGATGTCGACCGGTGGCTGCAGCGCCTCGATCAGCTCGGCGGTCGCCTCGAGCCACTGCCGGCGACGCTCGCTGCGTCCGTAGGCGCGGGCGTTCTCGATGACGAAGCCGGCGGTGCGGGCCAGCGCCTGCACCAGCTGCTCGTCCTGCACGGTGAAGTCGGCGCCGCCGCGCTTCTCGGTGAGGTAGAGGTTGCCGAACACGGTCCCGCGGATCCGCACCGGGACGCCGAGGAAGGTGCGCATCGGCGGGTGGTTCGGCGGGAACCCGGCCGCGGCGGAGTGCACGCTCAGGTCGCTCATCCGGATGGACTCGGGCTCCCGGATCAGCAGGCCGAGGATGCCCCGCCCCCGGGGAAGGTCGCCGATCATCCGGTGCTGCTGCTCGTCGATGCCGGTGGTCACGAACTCCATCAGCATCCCGTCGGCGCCGATCACGCCCATGGCGCCGTACTTCGCGTCGGTCAGCCGGGTGGCCGACTCGACCAGCCGGGTCAGCACGCTGCGCAGGTCGAGGTCGGAGGAGATGGCGCGTCACGGCCTCGAGCAGCGTCTCGGCGTCACCGTCGAGGTGGCGCCCGAACTCACTCACACGCACAGTGTGCCTCGCCCGAGCGAGTTCGCGCTCAGACCCGCTGGCGGACCGGCTCGTCGTGCAGCGGGTTCCAGTACTCCCCGACCTGGCGACCGGTCAGCTCGGACCAGCGCAGGCGCAGGTAGAAGGAGCGCGACCCCGTCACCCAGGGCTGCGGCTCGGCCACCTCGCGGATCCGCTCGAGGGCGGCGCGCTCGGTGACGACCTCGGCGCGTCCGCGGGCCTGGACGCTCCAGCCGCGGCGGTTCTCCCGGTCGAAGGCGTCGATCTCGAAGGCGAACATGGAGTCGCGTCCGTGCGTCGCCAGCATGCTGTACGGCGAGGTGCGGATGACGATCGTGTCGTCGACGACGGTGTAGTTGACCGGCAGGATCTGCGGCCCGGTCGGTGTCGCGATCGCGACGCGTCCGGCCACGCCCGAGCGCAACAGGGCCTCGCACTCGCGCGCGCTCAGCTCTCGTGCCTGGGCCACGGTCTCCTCCTGGGGCGGGTCGATGTGGGGGTGCTCCGATCCTCCCCGGGCGCGAGGGCCCCGATCAGGGGCTTAGGTCCCGAGACCGGGGCCGTTTCGCCCTGACTATGGGGGCGCCGGCGCGACGCACGCTGGGGACGTGGCGGCAGGCCGCCGTCGGTGAACGGGGAGGACGTCATGAACGAGGCCGGATCCATCGTCGTCGGTGTCGACAGCTCGGAGTCGTCGCTGCGGGCACTCGCCTGGGCCGTCGAGCAGGCTCGGGCCGAGCACCGCGAGCTGACGCTCGTGCACGCCGCCGACGGGGTGACGCGCCTCCTACATGGACACCGCCGCGGTCGACGTGCGCGCCGCGCGCGAGGAGCTGGAGAAGGAGGGGCACCGGGTGCTGGAGTCGGCCCGTGCCCTGGTGGAGCGCAAGGCTCCGGAGCTCGGCGTCCACGAGGTGTTCCGGGTCGACGACCCGCGCGAGGTGCTGATCGAGCTCTCCGAGGACGCGGAGCTGGTCGTGATCGGCTCGCGCGGGCGCGGCCGGGTGCGCAGCCTGTTGCTCGGCTCGGTCGGCGTGGCCGTGGTGCGCCACGCCGCCTGCCCGGTCGTCGTGCACCGGCCCCAGAACCAGGGCGCGGTGCGCAACGGCGTGGTCGTCGGCGCCGACGGCTCGGAGGACTCGCGCGCCGTGCTGGAGTTCGCCTACCGCCACGCCTCGCTGCACCACCTGCCCCTGACGGTGCTGCACTGCTTCTGGGACGTCCAGGCCGCCGCCACGTCCGCGGCCTACATCGTCAACGACACCGCTGAGGACCTCGAGGCCGAGCGGCTCCTCCTCGCGGAGTCGATCGCCGGGATGTCGCAGAAGTACCCCGACGTCAACGTGCACACCGAGCTCGCGCGCGGGCTGCCGCAGGAGGCACTGGTCGCGGTCGGCGAGCGGATGAACCTCATCGTGGTCGGCGCCCACCGCACCGGCCGGCTCTCCCGGATGCTGTTCGGCTCGGTCGGCGTGGCCGTGGTCGAGCACGCGAAGGCACCCGTGGCCGTCGTGCCCCTCGCCGCGCCGGCGTGACCTCCGGCTCCGCCGGTGGCATGCTGTGGTGCGTCCATCGCCGAGGCGAGGAGGAATCGTTGAGCAGCGCAGCGATCGAGGAGCACGAGCAACGACGGGGCCGGTTCACCTCACGCAGGGTGTTCATCCTGGCCGCGATCGGGTCGGCCGTGGGGCTCGGCAACATCTGGCGGTTCCCCTACGTCGCCTACGAGAACGGCGGCGGCGCGTTCGTCATCCCCTACCTGGTCGCCCTGCTCACCGCGGGGCTGCCGTTCCTCCTGCTCGACTACGGCCTGGGACACCGCTTCCGCGGGTCGGCGCCGCTGTCGTTCCGTCGGGCGGGCCGCGGCGCCGAGCCGATCGGCTGGTGGCAGGTCGGCATCTGCTTCGTGATCGCCGTCTACTACGCCGCAGTGATCGCGTGGGCGGTGCGCTACACCTTGTTCTCCTTCGACAAGGCGTGGGGCGCTGACCCCGAGACCTTCCTGTTCGGGAAGTTCCTGCAGGCCGGTGACGTCGGGGTGAACCTCGACTTCGTGCCGGGTGTCCTCGTCCCGCTGCTCCTGGTGTGGGTCTTCGTGCTCGGCGTGATGGCGCTCGGCGTCCAGAAGGGCATCGGGACCACGTCGCTGTTCTTCATCCCGGTGCTGTTCGTCGCCTTCATCGCCCTGGTGGTCTCGGCGCTGTTCCTCGACGGTGCGGGACAGGGGCTCGACGCGCTGTTCACCCCCGACTGGGGAGCGCTGAGCGAGACCGGGGTGTGGGTGGCCGCGTTCGGCCAGATCTTCTTCTCACTCTCGGTGGGCTTCGGGATCATGATCACCTACGCCTCCTACGTCGGGCGTCGAGCCGACATGACCGGCTCGGGCCTGGTCGTGGGCTTCGCCAACTCGGGCTTCGAGCTGCTGGCCGGGATCGGCGTCTTCGCCGCGCTCGGGTTCATGGCCAGCTCGTCGGGCACCGACGTCTCCGAGGTCGCCACCGACGGGCTCGGGCTGGCCTTCATCGCGTTCCCCACGATCATCAACGAGGCCCCGGCGGGCGCCCTGATCGGCGTGTTGTTCTTCGGCAGCCTGGTGATCGCCGGGATCACCTCGCTGGTCAGCGTCATCGAGGTCGTCATCTCGGCGGTGCGCGACAAGTTCGAGATGGGTCGGGTCACTGCCTCGATGGCGGTCGGCATCCCGGCGGCCGCCATCAGCACCGTGCTCCTGGGCACCACGAGCGGGGTCTACGTCCTCGACATCATCGACCACTTCATCAACCGCTTCGGCATCCTGGTCGTGGCCGTGGTGAGCATGCTGGTGCTGTCCTGGGTCTTCCGGAAGACCGGTCTCCTGCGTGACCACCTCAACCGCGACGGCTCGGTGCCCCTGGGGCGCTGGTGGCTGGCGCTGATCGGCGTCGTGACCCCGGCCGCGCTGATCTACATCCTGATCCAGGAGGTCAGGGACAACCTCGACACGCCGTACGGCGACTACCCGACCTGGATGCTCAACACCCTCGGCTGGGGCCTGGCCGTGGCAGTGGCCGGACTGGCGGTATTGGCCTCGCTGGTCCCCTGGCGGCGGCACACGTCGCTCGAGGACCCCGAGCTCCTGCACCCCGACTCCGAGGAGGTCCGCTGATGTCCACTGGGGCGATCGTGATGATGCTCGTGGCGATGATCGTGCTGTGGGGCGGGCTGGCCCTGGCGATCCTGAACATCGCGCGCTACCGCGGGGAGGAGCCGCAGGAGACCATCCGGGACCTCTAGCCGGCGCGCCCCTGCCACGCCGACCGGACCCGGTCCACCTCCTGCGCGGCCTGGCGGCGACCGGTGCGTGCGGCATCGGCGCGCCTTCCCGGGTCGAGCACGTTGCTTCCGATCCTCGCGAGCGCCTCGCCGTCGGGGGCGACCACCGCGGTGTGCGGCGCACCGGTGGCCGCGAGCTGGGCCGGGACAGAGGTCGCCCTGGTCAGCCCCCGCGGGAAGGGAGCGAGCACCACCACGCGGTCCGCCCCCTGCGCCAGGTCGGCGTTGGCCGAGGAGCGGACGCCGCCGTCGACGTAGTGCTGCTCCCCGATCGTCACCGCCGGCCACACCAGGGGTACGGCGCAGCTCGCCGCGACCGCGTGCACCAGGTCGACGCCGCTGTGCCGGTCGAAGACGACGAACCTCCCGCTCTCCGCCTCGACCGCGGTGACGCGCAGGTCGAGCGCGGGCCACTCCAGGATCCCGATGCGTGACATCACCACCTCGACCCGCTGCTGGCCTCCGGGCGGGTGGGCCCGCAGCGCCAGTCGCCCGACCCGGGCCCGCTTGCGCTGCCCGCTGCCCGGGAAGACCATCGAGGGAAGCATCCGCAGCAGGGTCCACCGCGAGATCCGGGCAGCGATCTCGTCGTGGGGTGGGGTCAGCTGGGCGGCGTACAGGTCGTCCAGGGTGCGCCCCGAGGTGACCTGGGCGCCGACCACGGAGCCCGCGGAGGTCCCGACCACCAGGTCGGCCCCCGTGAGGTCCACGCCCTCGTCGGCGAGGCCCTTGAGGATCCCGAGCTCCCAGGCGATGCCGGTCACGCCCCCACCACCGAGGACGAGCGCAGTGCGTGTCATGGAGGGCAACCTACGTCGGCACCGGCACTAGTCTCCGTGCATGGCTCGTCCGGCCGGTCCGTTGGTGGCCCTGATCGCGCTCCTCGTGGGGCTCGCGGGATGCGGTGGCGGGCCCGAGTCGTCGTCGCCGGAGCCCTCTGCGTCGGCGTCGTCCTCGCCGTCCGCGTCCCCCTCGCCGGACCGGACCCCGACGCCCACGCGCTCCCCGCGTCCGCGACTGGTGCGCGGCGTGGACGCCTCGCACCACCAGGGCGACATCGACTGGCGCCGGGTGCGTGCGGACCGGGTCGAGTTCGCCTACCTGAAGGCATCCGAGGGCGCCTCGTTCGTCGACCCGCGGTTCGCGGGCAACGCCCGGGCCGCGGACGCGGCGGGGCTGCGGGTGGGCGGCTACCACTTCTTCAGCACGTGCTCCCCGGGTCGGCCCCAGGGCGAGCACTTCGTCGACGTGCTCGCGTCGGCGCCCGCGACCTCCGCGGCCGACGCGATGCCGCCGGCCGTCGACCTCGAGCTGCAGGGCAACTGCGCTCAACCGCCGCCCCGCGCGCAGCTGCTGGCCGAGGTGCGTGACTTCCTGGCCGTGGTGGAACGGGCCACCGGTCGGCGGGTGGTCGTCTACGCCTATCCGGACTTCGAGGCGCGCTACCGGTTCGCGGGTGCGCTCGACCGCCGGCAGTGGGTACGCCGCATCGGCGACCGCCCTCCCGCCCGGAACTGGTGGATCTGGCAGAAGGACGACCGGGCGCAGGTCGACGGGTTCTCCGCGCCGGCCGACCTCAACCTCATGCGGAGTCGCTGAGCCGAGGGTCGGGTTCTCGGTGGGTGCCGTGGTGGTCGGTGGTGAGGACGCGGCCGGTGGGGGTGGTCCAGGTGAACCGGCCGTCGGTCTGGGTGACCTGCCAGCCGGGGGCGTGGGTCTTGATGCGGTGGTGGTGGCGGGTCAGGTGGCCCAGGTTGTCCAGCCGGGTCTGGCCCGGCGGACCACCGGGGTCGTAGGGCACGGTGTGGTCGTTGTCCTGGCGCCGGCTCAGCGAGTCGGCGAAGGGGAAGGCGTCGGCGGGGCGGGCCAGGTGCAGCTGCTCGGCGAGGGCGGCGGGCACCTCGTAGCAGTCCGCGGCGATCCCGTCGTTGAGGTCGATCACCGGACGCAGCGTGACGTGGTGGTGGCCCAGCAGCGCGATCAGCTGGGTGCGGGTCAACGCACCCAGCTCCTCGGCCCGAGCGACCCCACCGCCGACGGCCGCCGACCGCGAGGGTGGCCGGGCTCAGGTGCAGATAGAGGACCGCGCGGGGGCGGGTCATCGCCGCGGGTGCCTGGGTGATCGCGGCCGCGACCTGGTCGGGGACCGCGGTGGGGTCGTGCTGGCCGGCGCCGATGAGCAGCTTCAGCGCGGCCAGCGGGGTGGCCAGCAGGCCCAGGGCGTGGGCGCGCAGCTCGGGCAGCTCCGCCCCGGCGGTCTCGGGGTCGCCGTGGGCCCGCAGGAGGTGGGCCAGGTGGTCGGTGGTGGCGAACAGCTGGCGCAGCTTCTCGGCGTCCCCGCGGGCGACGAGGGTGGCGATCCCGTGGTCGTTCTCCCGGCCCAGCCAGACCTCGCGGCGGGCCGCGGCCTGCTCGGCCTTGGCCTCGGCCAGCGCCTGGTCGGCCTCGACCACCCGTGCCTGCGCGAGGGTGAGCAGCCGGCCGGTGGGCAGCGAGCCGAGCACCTCCGCGAGCGCGGCGTCGACCCGGCCGGCCCGGTCGGGGGCCAGGTCGGCGGTGAGTGCGGCGAGGCGGCGGGCCACCCAGCACTCCAACCGGCCCTCGGCCACCGCGAGCCATGTGTAGGGCAGGCGCTCGGCGAGGTCGACCGCATCGGCCATCAACCGGCGCGCGGCCAGCGGGTGCACCTGCAGGCACACCCCCAGCTCGGCCGCGGCGTACTCATCGGTCAGCAGCCCGGTCGCGCCCAACGGCGCCGGCCGGCACCGCGGATCAAGCGCGACCTCCGCGTCGACCTGGTGAAGCAGCGCCCAGTCTCTGGCCAGCACCAGCCGCTCGAACTCGCCGCGCCGCACCGCGACCAGGTTGGCCTCCACCTGGCGCAGCACCGCGTCCGCCCGGTCCCGAGGAGGTGCTGTGTCCATGACTCATTCTCTTATCGAACACATGTTCGAGTCAATGGGTAGATCACAGAGTGTGGACAGGCGGGGGAAGCAACCGGCTGTTGCAACGAGCCTCGGTTGAGGACTGGCCGCGAGTCTGCCATCCAGGGTCATCCCGGGCGGGTGTTGAGCCGTGGGGCACGTCGTCGCAGTCGGTCTGGGTCAGCGAGCGTGGGTCGGCGCCCCTTGGGCCAGTACTGGCGCAGCAGGCCGCTGGTGTTCTCGTTGCTGCCGCACTGTCAGGGTGACGGAGGGTCGAAAAAGAAGCAGAACAGCCAGCGGATCGAGCGGCGCCGGCCCGGCGAGCGTCAACGACAGAGCCGGTTGAGGTACTTCACCAAGGGCGATCACGTCCCCTTCCCAGTCCCGCCGAGCAGCGAGTCGCCGTACAGCGCCCCGGAACCACCCACACCTCGACCTGGATCGCGCAACCGACCTGCCGCGATCCGCCGCAGATCTCGCCCTCAGCTCACCGGGAGGATCCGCGCCGACACCAGCGCGCCGTCCTCGACCACCAGCTCGCCCAGGGTGCCCGTGGGCTGGCGCCGCTTGTCGGTCGGCGAGCCGGGGTTGAACGCACGCTGGCCCTCGTGGACCTCGTCCCACGGGATGTGGGAGTGGCCGAACACGACGACATCGGCATCGGGGAACCACCGCCGCAGCCGCGGCCCGCGCCCCTTCGCCGTGCCGCTGTCGTGGATCATCGCGACCCGCAGGCCCTCCAGCTCGAGCTCGAGGGTCTCCGGAGCTCCCCAGGCCGCGATGTCGGGACCGTCGTTGTTGCCGCGCACCGCGCGGACGGGCGCGAACTTCGCGATCTCCTCCAGCGTCTCCGGCAGGCACACGTCGCCGGCGTGCAGGATCAGGTCGGCACCCTCGAGCGCGGCCGCGACGGCGTCCGGGCAGCGCTTCCAGTGCCTCGGCGAGTGGGTGTCGGAGATGACGGCGATACGCACCGAGCCAGTCTGGCAGCCCGACCGATGACTCTTCGGCGCCATGTCGGTCTGTACGCCGAACACCGACTCACGAGAGGCTGGCTCATGCGGAAGCTGACCTACGGCATGAACCTGAGCCTGGACGGCTACATCGCCGCGCCGGGCGACGACCTCGGCTGGAGCGAGCCGAGCGACGAGCTGTTCCAGTGGTGGTCCGACCGGGTGGGGGCGACGGAGCTCTCGCTGTACGGGCGCCGGCTCTGGGAGAACATGAGCTCCCACTGGCCGACCGCCGACCAGCAGCCCGGCGCCATCCCGGCGCACGTCGAATTCGCCCGCCGCTGGCGGGACATGCCGAAGGTGGTGTTCTCCTCGACGTCCATCCCGGTCGACTGGAACGCCCGCCTGGTCACCGGTGACGCGGTCACCGAGATCACCCGACTCAAGGCCGAGGACGGCGGCCCCATGGACATCGGCGGTGCCACCCTCGCGGCGGCGGCCATGCGGGCCGGGCTGATCGACGAGTACGTGACCGTCACCCACCCGGTCCTCGTGGGCGGCGGCAAGCCGTTCTTCACGGCCTTGGACAGCTGGGTGAACCTACGCCTGGTGGAGACCCGGACGTTCCCCGGCGGGACCGTGCTGGCCAGGTACGAGACCAGACGCTGAGCGCCCGACCGCGACCCCTCAGTGGGCCATGTCGACGAACCGCGAGTAGTGGCCCTGGAAGCTGACCACGACGTCACGCGTGGGGCCGTTGCGGTGCTTGGCGACGATGATGTCGGCCTCGCCGGCGCGCGGGGACTCCTTCTCGTAGACGTCCTCGCGGTGCAGCAGCATCACGATGTCGGCGTCCTGCTCGATCGAGCCGGACTCGCGCAGGTCGCTCATCATCGGCCGCTTGTCCGAGCGCTGCTCGGGGCCGCGGTTGAGCTGGGAGAGCGCGATGACCGGGACGTGGAGCTCCTTGGCGAGCAGCTTGATCTGGCGGGAGAACTCCGAGACCTCGACCTGGCGCGACTCGACCTTCTTGCCGCTGGTCATCAGCTGGAGGTAGTCGATCACGATCAGCTTCAGGTCGTGGCGCTGCTTGAGCCGGCGGGCCTTGGCGCGGATCTCCATCATCGTCATGTTGGGGCTGTCGTCGATGAACATCGGCGCCCCGGAGACCTGGCCCATCTTGGGCCCCAGCTTGTTCCAGTCGTCGTCGGTCATCGGACCCTTGCGGATGTTGTTCAGCGGGATCTTCGCCTCGGCCGACAGCAGGCGCATCGTGATCTCGCTGCGCGACATCTCCAGGCTGAAGAAGCAGCTGGTCAGGTTGTTGTGGATCGACGCGGCACGGCAGAAGTCAAGCGCCAGCGTCGACTTGCCGACGGCGGGACGCGCGGCCACGATCACCATCTGGCCGCCCTGGAAGCCGTTGATCAGCTCGTCGAGGTCGGCGAACCCGGTGGGGACGCCGCTCGTGGTGCCGTCGGCGCTGGAGATGGCCTCGATCTCGTCGAGGGTGGCCTCCATGATCGCCGAGAGCGGCGCGTAGTCCTCCTGCTGCCGCTTCTCCCCGATCGCATAGACCTCCTGCTGGGCGGCGTCGACGGTCTGGTCGACCTCGCCCTCGCCGGCGTAGCCCATCTGGGCGATCTTGGTGCCGGCGTCGACCAGCCGACGCAGGATCGCCTTCTCGCGCACGATCGTGGCGTAGTAGCCCGCGTTGGCCGCGATCGGCACGCTGGCCGACAGCGTGTGCAGGTAGGGCGCGCCGCCGACCTTCTGCAGCTCCCCGCGGCGGTGCAGCTCGGCCGCGACGGTCACCGGGTCGGCGGGCTCGCCGCGACCGTAGAGGTCGACGATCGCGTCGTAGATGATCTCGTGGGCCGGGCGGTAGAAGTCGCCGCCACCGATCTGCTCGTTGACGTCGGCGATCGCGTCCTTGGAGATGAGCATCGAGCCGAGCACGCTCTGCTCGGCGTCGGAGTCCTGCGGAGGCATCCGGCCCGACCAGTGCTCCTGGTTGCCGCCGGGGTCGTCACCGAAGGCCGCGGAGTAACCGCCGGAGAAGGTGTCCCCGGCCCACGACTCGCTCATCGCGACGCCGCCCGACCCCGAGGCAGACCCCCCGCTCGACCCGGTCATGCTCATCGGGTGGTCCCCTCTCCCTCGCGCCGTCGACTGCTCACAAGGTAGGCGCGAGCGCTGACAGTACGGCGGCGCATCGTGCCCCACCAAGACCGGGATCCACAGGCACCTGTGGAAAACCCTGTTGATCGTGTGGAACACGCCGCCACAGATGTGCACAGCCTGTTGGTCCCCCTGTGGATGCTTCCGGCAGCCGGGTCGCCACACCCCCTCTGACCTGCGCAGACGTCGCCCCACAGTCTGTGGAGCGAAGAAAGTTCCGTTGGTTTCCGTTCACCTGCTCGCCATCTGGGACGGCGCTGTTCGTTTGTCGACAAAGCCGCACGCGGCGCGGATACCCACAGGAATATCCGGGTTTTACACAGGTTCAGGTAGCGCCTAGCCTCGGCCCGTGGTAGGCGGGCGAACGGTCACGAAGCAGGACAGCCGCCGGCACGACCGCGAGATCCTCCGGCTGGCCGTCCCGGCGTTCCTCGCCCTGGTCTCCGAGCCCATGTTCCTGCTCGCCGACTCCGCCATCGTGGGCCACCTCGGCACGCCGCAGCTGGCGGCGCTGGGCATCGCCTCCGCGGTCCTGGGCACCCTGGTGAGCCTCTGCATCTTCCTCGCCTACGGCACCACGGCGTCGGTCGCACGCCAGCTGGGGGCCGGCCACACCCGCGCCGCACTGACCCAGGGGGTCGACGGTCTCTGGCTCGCCTCGCTGATCGGGGCGCTCGCCACCGCGGTCACGGTCCCGCTGACCCCGGCGCTCGTGGGGCTCTTCGACCCGGGGGCCGAGGTGGCCGACCTCGCGGTCACCTACCTGCGGATCGCGCTCCTCGGCGCCGTGCCGCTGCTGCTGATGCTCGCGGCCACCGGGGTGCTGCGCGGCCTGCAGGACACGCGGACGCCCCTGGTGGTGGCCGTGGTCGCCAACCTGGCCAACGTCGTGCTCAACGTGGTCCTGGTCTACGGCCTCGGGCTGGGCATCGCCGGCTCCGCGATCGGCACCCTGCTGGCCCAGCTCGGCTCAGCTCTCGCGCTGGTCTGGGTCGTCGTGCGCGCCGCCCGGCTGCACGCCGCCTCGCTGCGCCCCGACCTCCCGGGCATCCGGCAGGCCGGCCGGGCCGGCGTACCCCTGATCATGCGCACCCTGATGCTGCGCGCCTCGCTGCTCGTGATGACGTACGCCGCCGCGCGACTCGGCCCCGAGGACCTCGCCACCATGCAGCTCGCGCTGACGATCTGGACCTTCCTGGCCTTCGCGCTCGACGCCGTCGCGATCGCCGCCCAGGCGATCACCGGCCGCTACCTCGGAGCCGGCGACGTCGCGGGCACCCGCGCCGTGACCGCCCGCATGGAGCGCTGGGGCTGGGCCAGCGGCGTCGTGACCGGCCTGGCACTGGCGGCCGTGTCACCCGTCCTCGGGCGGCTGTTCACCAGCGACGAGGCCGTCCTCGAGCTGCTCGTGCCGGTCCTCCTGGTCGCCGCCGCCGCGCAGCCGCTGGCCGGGATCGTGTTCGTGCTCGACGGCGTCCTGATCGGCGCGGGCGACGCGGTCTACCTCGCCTGGGCCCAGCTGGCCACCCTGGTCGTGTTCGCTCCCACCGCCTGGCTCGTCTCCGACCGTGGGCTGGCCTGGTTGTGGGCGGCGTTCGGGCTGCTGTTCATGGGTGGCCGGGCGGTGACGCTCCTGCTGCGAGCGCGGGGGGATGCCTGGATGCGGCTGGGCGCCTGAGCCTGGCCGGTCAGTGCGTGCGCAGGAAGTCGCGGATCGCCCCGCGGGCGCCGTCGCGGATCTCCGGGCCGTGCGTGAACGCGGCCGTCGCGTAGTCCAGCTCGGCCAGGCGATGCGCGGTCTGCCGGGTCATCGCGAAGTTCGAGCACAGCATCCGCGGCGGCCAGCGTCGGCCGAGCACGTTGAAGATCGCGTCCCCGGTGACCAGGACGCCGGAGTCCTCGTGGAGGTAGGACACGTGCCCCGGTGAGTGCCCGGGAGTGTGCACGACCCGCAGGCCGCCGGCCACGGGCAGCACCTGCCCGTCGTGCAGCTCCTCGCCCACGTCGAGCTTCTCCTGCTTCTGCGGCAGCCGCCTCAGCAGCCGGCCCAGCCGTGAGGTGGGGTCGGCGTCGGGCTGGGTGCCGGTGCGCACGAACGGCGCGTCGTCGGCGTGGATGTCGACAGGTCGACCGGTTTCGCGTGAAACGTGGGCTGCTCCGCCCGCGTGGTCGGGATGGCAGTGCGTCAGCAGCAGCCGGGTGACGTCACCGGGACCCGAACCCACCGAGCGCAGGGCCGCCATCACCTTCGGGCCCGAGGAGGCGGTGCCCATGTCGAGGAGGGTGACCTGGCCGTCGTCGTCGCGCAGCAGGAAGCCGTTCACGAAGTCGCCCATCAGGGGGATCCGCCAGACGCCGCGCGCCAGGGGTACGGCCGGTGCCCTCGCCATGGCGCGAGCCTACGCTGAGCCCATGTCGCCGCTGCAGAGGATCGCCATGGGCCTGGTGATCGTGGTGGCCTACGCCTACGTGCCGGGCGACCCCTCGCCGGCCTGGCAGCACTACGACGTGCTGGCCGACCCGATCGGCTGGGTGCTGGTCGTCCTGGGCGCGACGTCGCTGGCCCGCGCGGACGCCGGGTTCGGCGCCAGCCGGTGGCTCGCGGTGCTGGCCGGCCTGGTGAGCGTGCCGATGTGGTTCCCGCAGCTGACCCACGGCCTGGACGCCTCGCTGGAGTGGTTCGCCTCGCTGCCGCAGCTGGCGTTCTGCCTCGTGCTCGCCCGGGAGATCGGCGCGCGAGGGGCCGAGCAGTCGCCCGCGGACGGCTACGTCGCCCAGCGCTTCGGCCTGCTGGTGTGGGGCTTCGCGGCGGCCGCGGTGCTCCCCGTGCTCGTGCTCGGCGGCGGCGTCGAGCAGCTCGAGGGCCCGACCCAGCTGGTCTCGACCCTGGTCAGCGTCGCGTTCGTCTACTACCTGTTCCGGGTGCACCGGCGCGAGTGGCTCGGTGGCCCCGGCCCGCTCGAGGTGCGCCGCCCCGCGCGCGAGCACTGAGCGACGCGTCGTACACCGAAAACCGCCCTCGAACACCGGCAGTTTCCGGTGTTCGAGGGCGGTTTCCCAGTACGTACTGGGAAGTCGTCCAGCCGTCAGGCAGAGACCACGTTCAGGTTCACGCGGGCCTCGACGTCGTCGAGCAGCTTCACGGTGACGGTGTGGGCGCCGAGCGAGCGGATCGGGTTGCCGACCACGATCGTGCGCTTGTCGACCTGGCCGCCGCCCTCGGAGATCGCCTCGGCGATGTCGCTGGGGGTGACCGAGCCGAACAGGCGGCCGCCCTCGCCGGCGCGGACCTTGACGTGGTACGTCGTGCCCTCCAGCGTGGCCTTCACCTCGGCGGCGTGGTCGGCGTCGCGCAGGGAACGCGCGTCGCGCGACTTCCTGATCGACTCGATGGTCTTCTCGCCACCGCGGGTCCAGCGGATGCCGAAGCCGCGCGGGATGAGGAAGTTGCGGCCGTAGCCGTCCTTGACCTCGACCACGTCGCCTGCGGAACCGAGACCGGTGACCTCCTGGGTCAGGATGAGCTTCATCGCCTGTCTCCTCTCAGCGAGCCGTGGACGTGTACGGGAGCAGCGCGACCTCGCGGGCGTTCTTCACGGCCGTGGCCACGTCGCGCTGGTGCTGGACGCAGTTGCCGGTCACACGACGCGCGCGGATCTTGCCGCGGTCGGAGATGAACTTCCGCAGGAGGTTGGTGTCCTTGTAGTCGACGAAGGTCACCTTCTCCTTGCAGAACTGGCACACCTTCTTCTTGGGCTTGCGGATTACTGCCTTGGCCATTGTGGTGCTCTCTTTCATGAGCCCGGCCCAGAGTGGTTACTGCCGCCGGAATGGTTTCGGGATGGACTTGGTGTGGGGACCCGTCAGAACGGGGGCTCGTCGGAGCCGCCGGCCCACGGGTCGTTCTGCTGCCCGCCGGACGAACCGCCCTGCGGACCGCCCTGCTGGCCGCCCCAGCCCCCGCCCTGCGAGGACTGGCCGCCGCCGTACTGGCCGCCCTGCGACCCGCCGGGCTGGCCACCCGACTGGGCCGGGCTGGAGGCCCACGGGTCCTCGGCCGCCTGGCCGCCGCCGCCGTAGCCGCCGCCACCGCCGCCGCCGCCGCGCTGGACGCGGGCGACCTTGGCCGTGGCGTACTTCAGGCTCGGACCGACCTCCTCGACCTCGAGCTCCACGACGGTGCGCTTCTCACCCTCGCGAGTCTCGTAGGACCGCTGCTTGAGCCGGCCCTGGACGACCACGCGCATCCCCTTGGTGAGGGACTCGGCGACGTTCTCGGCCGCCTGGCGCCACACCGAGCAGGAGAGGAACAGCGCCTCGCCGTCCTTCCACTCGTTGGTCTGCCGGTCGAAGTTGCGCGGCGTCGAGGCGATGCGGAAGTTGGCGACCGCCGCACCCGAGGGGGTGAAGCGGAGCTCCGGGTCGTCGACGAGGTTGCCGACGACGGTGATGTAGGTGTCTCCGTTGAGCGCCATGTGGGTCTCCCTGGGTGGTCGTGGGTGCGGTCGCCGAGGTCAGCGAGCGTCGGGGCGGATGACCTTGGTGCGCAGCACCGACTCGTTCAGGCCGAGCTGACGGTCGAGCTCCTTGACGGTCGCAGGCTCGGCCTGCAGCGACACCACGGCGTAGATGCCTTCGGCGTTCTTGTCGATCTCGTAGGCGAGCCGGCGACGGCCCCAGACGTCGACGTTGTCGACGGTGCCTCCATCGTTGCGGACGACGTTGAGGTACGTGTCGAGCGACGGCTGGACGGTGCGCTCCTCGAGGTTGGGATCGAGGATGACCATGAGTTCATAGGTACGCATAGCGTTCTCCACCTCCTTCGGACTCGGGCGGCCACGGCGTTTCCGTGACAGGAGGGCTGTGCGTGAGTCGCCACTCCCATCGGGGGAGGGCGACGCGCAAGGCTAGCAAGCAGGCCGCCACAGGGCGAAATCGTCGTCCACAAGCGCGCGACCTAGGGTGGCTCCCATGAGCCCCAGCACCCTCGCCGTCGGAGCCCACGTCGACCAGACCGACCCGATCGCCGAGGCGAAGGCGCGCCGGACCTCGCTGGTGCAGTTCTTCCTCGGCGACCCGCAGGGCTACAAGGGCCCCGAGGTGCGGTACGCCGGGGGCGCGGAGGCCCTGCGCGCCGATGCCGAGGCGGCGGGCATCGACCTCTACGTGCACGCGCCGTACATCGTCAACGTCGCGACGACCAACAACCGCATCCGGATCCCGAGCCGCAAGCTGCTCCAGCAGCACATGGACGCCGCGGCCGCCATCGGCGCCAAGGGGCTGATCGTCCACGGCGGGCACGTGAACAAGGCCGACGACCCGACCACGGGCTTCGACAACTGGCGCAAGGCCGTCGAGGCCACCGAGATCCGGGTGCCGCTCCTCATCGAGAACACCGCTGGCGGCGACAACGCCATGACCCGTCACCTCGAGCGCATCGCCGGCGTCTGGGAGGCCATCTCCGCCGCCGAGGGCTTCGAGCAGGTCGGGTTCTGCCTCGACACCTGCCACGCCTGGGCGAGCGGCATCGACCTGTCCACCGCCGTCGAGCGGGTCCGGGCCGTCACGGGTCGCATCGACCTGGTGCACGCCAACGACAGCAGGGACGAAGCCGGTTCCGGCGCCGACCGGCACGCCGCCCTGGGCCGGGGCCGGATCGACCCCGACCAGCTCGCCGCGGTCGTGCGCGACGCCGGCGCCCCCGTGGTCTGCGAGACCCCTGGGGGGCCCGACGAGCACCTCGCGGACTTCGCCTGGCTGCGTGACCACGGCGTCTGAGGGGGCCCTGGTCTAGCCCGAAACGGCTCTCCCAAGTCCGATTTCCCGCCATCACACCACCCGTTCGGACTACGGCGGGTGTCGCTAATCCGCGCAATGCCCGGATTAGGAAAGCGCTATTACCCGGTTCGAGGAATGTCCTCTTCCCGAGGTATTTCCCCACTGATTGACCCTCTCTGAATCGCCGTCTGAAAATGGCGACTCAGTGCGGGGGGAGTATTCATGGGCACTTCATCTCGGGGATGGGCCACACCACGTCCGACTTCTCGTCGACCCGTCAGGCGGTGCGCTTACCGGCGCAACGCGCACCACAGGTCCACCGGCACAGCCCGGTGTCCGAGGCGGTTCCCAACCCACCGACGATGGTCCGGACGGCTTCTCCTTCGTCACCCCGCCCGCTGTGGCACCGACCTCGAGCGCTGCTCGCGCTGCAGCTCGTGGCGGTCCTCAGCGGGGGGGTGACAGCTGCCGCGATGGTGACGCCGACGTCGTGACCGCTTGCGTGGTCCTGACGTTGTGCCTGGTCGTCGCCTTCCACGGGGGTCATGGCGCCATCCGCCCCGGGCTCCCCCACCCGGGGCGGATGGCGACCGGCATGGCGCTCCCGTTCGCCGCTGTCGGCGTGGCCGTGGGGTTCGCCGGGGACCAGCCCGGCGACCCTGCGTGACGCGGCCGCGCTGACAGCGGCGTTCTTCGCGGTCGACGCCGGGACGACGCTGCTGCGGCGCCGGCTCCAGCGACCCGTGCGGGTCGATCGTCGTCGGCGACCACGACGCCATCGCCCGGGTGGCGAGCCGCTGGGCCGGCGGAGCGGTACGCGGAGGTCGTCGGCGGCGCTGCTGCTCAACGACGCCGCCGACAACCCCCCGGTGAGCCACCCGATGGGGGTGCACACCATCCGGGGGATCGAGGAGGTCGTCGAGTGGGTCGAGCTTGTGGACGGCCGACGTCGTGGTCGTGGCTCCCGGGCCCGGGCGTGGCCTCGCCCTCCGTGCGCCGGCTCGGCTGGCTGCTGGAGCGGACCGGCGTCGCGCTGGCCGTCACCGGCGTCCTCGACTCGGTCGCCCCGCACCGGATCGACGCCACCGTGCTCGCGCGGCGCCACCCTGATCCACGCCCGGTCGAGCCGCCCGTCGGCGTACGTCCGGGCCGCGAAGTGGGTGCTCGACCGCGCCCTCGGGCCTGCTCCTCCTCGTCCTCGTGCCGCCCCGTGCTCGCCGTCCTGTGGCTCTGGGTCCGGCTGGAGTCGCGAGGTCCCGGGCTTCTTCACGCAGACCCGGGCGGGGCAGCACGGCCGGCTGTTCACGATGTACAAGCTGCGCACGATGCGCTGCGACGCGGAGGCCCTCAGGGCCTCGCTCGCTCGCCCGCAACGAGGGCCACGGCGTGCTGTTCAAGCTGCGCCACGACCCCGGATCACCAGGGCCGGGCAGGTTCCTGCGCAAGACCTCGATGGACGAGCTGCCCCAGCTGTTCAACGTCGTGCTCGGCCACATGTCGCTGGTCGGGCCCCGTCCGGCACTGCCCGGCGAGGTGAGCAGGTACGACGAGCTCACCCGTCGCCGGCTCGCCGTCCGGCCCGGGATGACCGGGCTCTGGCAGGTCAACGGGCGCTCGGACCTGAGCTGGGAGGAGTCGGTCGAGCTCGACCTGCGCTACACCGACAACTACCGGCTCACCGACGACCTGCTGATCGGCCTGCGCACCGTCGACGCCGTGGTCAGCGCGCGGGGGGCGTACTGACGATGCCCTAGGCGACCCCCGAGTACCGATCAGCGTCGTCATCCCCGCGCACAACGAGGCCCGCACGCCTGGGCGGGAGCCTCGACGCACTGCGCGCCGGGGCTCCCCCGCTCGACGTGGTGGTGGTGTGCAACGGCTGCACGGACGCCACCGCGCGAGGTCGCGCGCGCGGCGGGACCCCCGCGTGCGGGTGATCGAGATCCCCGAGCCCTCCAAGGCGGAGGCCGTCCGCGTCGGCAACGCGGCCTGCTCGACGTTCCCGCGCGTCCACCTCGACGCCGACGTCGTGCTCTCCGGCGCCTCGCTGCGAGGCGCTGGTCGCGCCCGCTGGCGCAGGGGCGGGCCCTGGCGACCGCGGCCCGGCGGGTCCTGCCCAAGGACGGGTGCAGCCTGCCTGGTCCGCGCGTACTACGACGTCTGGGAGCGCCTGCCGCAGGTGCGGGCGGGGCTCTTCGGCCGCGGCGCCTTCGCCCTGTCCGAGGAGGGCCAGGCCCGGGTGTCCGACTCCCCGCGGTGATGAGCGACGACCTCGCCGTGTCCGAGGCCTTCGACGCAGAGCGAGCGCCTGGTCGTCGACGACGCCGTCGTGTGCGTCCGCCCGCCCCGCGCGCCTCGCCGACCTGGTGCGCCGGCGGGTCCGCATCGTCACGGGCAACCGCCAGGCCGACGACCTCGGACTGCGCGACGCGGACACCTCGGCCACCGCGGTCGCCGACCTCGTGCGGATGGCGTCGGGCGCGAGCCCCGCATGCTCGTCCGGCTCCCCGTCTTCCTGGGCGTGACCCTCGCGGCGCGCCTGCTCGCCCCCGGGCGGTGCGCCGCGGCGACTTCACCACCTGGCACCGCGACGAGAGCTCGCGACGCCCATGACCGACTCTCCGGACCGCGTCCCGCCGCCGTCCCGTCCGCAGGACGGTGACGCGGGTGGCTGCCTGCGCGCTCGCGCTGGTGCTGCTCGTGGTCGGCGTCGGGCTGTTCCTCCAGCACCGGCTGGCCAGCCGGCTGCACCGGATCCCGGGCGCGTTCGCCGGTCTCGAGGACCGTCCGGCACGACCGCAGCGGGGCGAGGCCGCCCGGGCGGTGAACATCCTGCTGCTGGGCACCGACCGGCGTCCGCCTCCTGTCCCTGGTCGGCGGCTCCTCGCAGGCGCCTGCGTGGGCGCCCGGGGCCAGGCGCACCGGACACGCTGATGCTGGTGCACATCGACGGTGACCGGCTGGGCGCCTCGGTGATCTCGCTGCCGCTCTCCGCCAGGGTGGCAGTGCGCCGGGCTCGGTGGAGCCGGGCTGGGCGACGTGCTCTCCTCGGCCCGCCCGTCGACGGCCGTCGAGACCTTCGAGGACCTCACCGACGTCCGCGTCGACCACCTCGCCGTCGTGGACTGGGACCTGCTGCGCGAGCTGACCGAGGCACAAGGTGGCGTGGACCTGACCGTGCCGCAGCCCGTCCACGACCCCGCGCACCACGTCACCTGGCCGGCCGGACGGCAGCGCTTCGACGGCACCATGGCACTCGACTACGTCGAGGAGCACTACGGCATCCGCGGTGACGAGGTCGCTCGGGTGCACCGCCAGCAGTACGCTCCTGCGGGCGCTCATGGACGCGACCCTGGAGCAGGAGATGCGCAAGCGGCCATGGACCGTCTACGGCTTCCTCGCCACCCTGTGCCGACACCTCGCGGTGGACTCCGGGTGGTCGACGGGCGACATGCGCGACCTGGTCATCTCGCTGCGCAACCTGCGCTCGGCCCAGATCAGCTACCTGACCGTCCCCGTGTCCGCCGCCCGCGGACCCGGCGGCGCGATGCACCTCACCGGCGGAGGCCGGGCCCTGTGGCAGGCCGTGCGGCACGACGCAGTCGAGCGCCTGGCTCGCCGAGCACCCGTCCGCGGGGATCCCGGAGGTCGTGCGATGAGTGCCCTAGTCCTCGACCTCGGTCAGCACGCCGTCGGCCTCGGCGTACTGCCGGCCCGTCTCGGGGCAGGAGTACCTGCCCTCGTCCGTCTGCTCCAGCGGGACGCCCGCGTGTCCGACCCAGCGGATGCGGCGGGCCGGAACGCCGGCGACCAGCGCGAAGTCGGGCACGTCCTTGGTCACGACCGAGCCGGCCGCCACCATCGCCCACCGGCCGACGGTGACCGGGGCGACGCACACGGCGCGTGCACCCACCGAGGCGCCGGTGCGCAGCACGACGCCGACCGCGTGCCAGTCCGCGCCCGTCTTCAGCTCGCCTCGGGTGTGACGGCGCGCGGGAAGTAGTCGTTGGTGAAGACGACGGCCGGGCCGATGAAGGCGCCGTCCTCCACGACTGCGGGCTCGTAGACCAGCGCGTGGTTCTGCACCTTGCACCGGTCCCCCAGCACGACGCCGGGACCGATGTAGGCGCCCCGGCCGATGATGCAGTCCGCCCCCACCCGCGCGTCCTCGCGGATCTGCGCGAGGTGCCAGACCAGCGTGCGGTCGCCCACCACGGCACGCGCATCGACGTCTGCGGTCTCGGCGACTCGCGGTGCGTCCTTCGTCAAGAGCTTGCCTCACGACCTGTCACTGCGGATCCAGCTCGCACCCCGGCACACCGGCGTGCCCGGCAGGCGCCGCCGCAGCTGCGGAGCCCCGATGTTAGCCGGATCGACCCCCGTCGCGGAGCCGCCCAGGGCTCCCGGCCGACCAGAGAGCCCAGGTAGTCCCGATGGCCCACGCCCATTGCGCCGCGCTCCCGTCCGGCGCACGCCGCGTTCGCGCCTGCTCGTGCTGACGGTGCTCGCCGCCGTCATCGCGGGCCTGTTCGCGGCCGTCCCGGTGACGCCTGCCGTCTCGGCGACGGACCCCTGCGGAGCCGGGCGGCAACAAGATCGCCTGCGAGAACAGCAAGCCGGGCAGCCCGCCGAGCGAGTGGGACGATCACGGCGCGGGTGACGACGAGCATCCAGGGCTTCGCCACGGACATCAGCGTCAACGTGGGCCAGCGGATCGACTTCAAGATCGACACCAACGCCTCGGCCTACACGATCGACATCTACCGCATCGGCTACTACGGCGGTGACGGCGCGCGCAAGATCGCCACGGTCAAGCCGTCGGCCGCGCTGCCGCAGACCCAGCCCGCGTGCATCACCGACGCCGCGACCGGGCTCTACGACTGCGGCAACTGGGCCGTCTCCGCGTCCTGGAACGTGCCCGTCCACGGCCGTGTCCGGCGTCTACATCGCGCGGCTGCACCGGCCGACCGCAACGACTCCAGCCACATCACCTTCGTCGTGCGCGACGACTCCAGCCACTCCGACGTGGTCTTCCAGACCTCCGACACCACCTGGCAGGCCTACAACACCTACGGCGGCTCCAACTTCTACCACGGCGGCGCCAACGGCCGCGCCTACAAGGTCAGCTACAACCGGCCGGTGCTGACCCGCGGCGGCCCGGCGGACGCGACTTCTTCTTCGCCAACGAGTACCCGGCCGTGCGGTTCCTGGAGAAGAACGGCTACGACGTCAGCTACATCGCGGGCGTCGACACCGACCGGACGGCAGCCTGCTGATCAACCACAAGACGTTCCTGTCCGTCGGCCACGACGAGTACTGGAGCGGCCGCAGCGCGCGCAACGTCGAGGCGGCCCGCGACGCCGGGGTCAACCTGATGTTCCTCAGCGGCAACGAGGTCTACTGGCGGACCCGCTACGAGCCGTCCGCCGACGCCAGCCACACGCCTACCGCACCCTGGTCTGCTACAAGGAGACCTGGGCCAACGCCAAGATCGACCCGTCCGACGAGTGGACCGGCACCTGGCGGGATCCGCGGTTCGCTCCGAAGCCAAGGGCGCCGGGCTGCCGGAGAACGGCCTGACCGGCACGCATGTACATGTCCAACTTCACCGACCTGCCCGTGACCGTCACGCGCCGCCGAGGGCAAGACTGCGGCTGTGGCGCAACACCGACCCTGGCGAGCATGAGCGCGGGCCGATCGCCGCCCTGGCCCCGCACACGGTGGGCTACGAGTCCGACGAGGACCTCGACAACGGCTAGCGCCCGCCGGGCCTGATCCGGCTGTCGACCACGACGGGGCCGTCGCCCGAGTACCTGCAGGACTTCGGCAACACGATCGCCGCCGGGCACGACCACGCACCACCTGACGATGTACCGCGCGCCGAGCGGCGCGCTGGTCTTCGGCGCCGGCACGGTCCAGTGGACCTGGGGCCTGGACGCCGAGCACGACAGCGCCTACGCCCCCGAGCCGGCCGACCCGCGGATGCAGCAGGCCCAGGTCAACCTGCTCGCCGACATGGGCGTGCAGCCGACGACGCTGGCACGCACCTGGCGGCCGCGACCAAGTCCACCGACACCGCCGGTCCCACGGTCACCATCACGTCGCCCGCGGCCGGCGCGACCCAGGCCAACGGCAGCCAGCGTCACCGTCACCGGCACCGCCACCGACACCGGCGGCGGCGCGTCGCCGGGGTCGAGGTCTCCACCGACGGCGGCACGACCTGGCACCCGGCCACCGGCACCACGTCGTGGTCCTACACCTACATCCAGCACGGCGTCGGCAGCGACGCCGCGTCCGGGTGCGCGCGATCGACGACAGCGCGAACATCGGCACCGCGTGCCACCCGGTCCTTCGACGTCACCTGCCCCTGCAGCGTCTTCGGCGTCGACAGTGCCGCCGACCCCGGCGGCCAACGACGACTCGGCCGCTCGAGCTCGGGCTGCGGTTCACGCCGACGGCCGACGGCTTCGTCACCGGCGTCCGGTTCTACAAGGGCACCGGCAACACCGGCACGCACGTCGGCTCGCTGTGGACCACGCAGCGGTCAGCGGCTGGCCAGCGTGACGTTCAGCAACGAGACCGCCACCGGCTGGCAGACGCGCGACTTCGCCACGCCGGTGGCCGTCTCGGCGGGGCCGACCTACGTCGTCTCCTACACCGCGCCCCAGGGCCACTACGCCGTGCAGCCCGACGCCTTCGCGGCGCGCGGCGTCGAGGCGGCCCCGCTGGAGGTCGACGGCGGCTTCGGCGCCACGCCGGCCGGCGTCTACGCCAGCGCGGGGCGGTTCCCGGCAACAGCTCCCACAAGCGCCAACTACTACGTCGACGCGCTGTTCACCGCGACCGACGACTCGCCGCTGATCGCCACCAACCAGTGGCCGCTGCCGGCCTCCTCGAGGTGCCGACCAGACCGTCAGCGCCCGGTCTCCAAGCCGGTCGACCGGGACCAGGGATCACCCTGAAGGACGCCAACGGCGAACCGGTCGCCGGGACCACCGCCTACGACGCCACCACCCGGACCGTGACCTTCAGGCCGAGCGCGCCGCTGACGGCTTCGTGGTACACCGTCACGGTGAGCGCCACCGACGCCCAGGGCGACGCCGTCGCCGACCGGCAAGACGTGGTCCTTCACCACCGCCAAGCCGCCGAACGCCCCGGCGTCTGCCCCTGCTCGCTCTTCGACGACAGCCTCGACGCCGACCCTGCTCGAGGCGTCGACACGGCGCCGGTCACGCTGGGCGTCCGGTTCACCACCGACGTGGACGGCACCGTGACCGGCGTCCGGTTCTACAAGGGCCTCGGCAACACCGGGACCCACACGGGCACGCTCTGGAGCGGCGACGGCGCCCTGCTGGCGACGGGGACGTTCACCAACGAGTCCACGACCGGCTGGCAGACGCTGACTTTCGCCCCCGGTGCAGATCAAGGCGGACACGCCGTACGTCGCCGCCTACCGTGCCCCGTGGGCCGTGCTCGGCGACCCCGAACGCGTTCACCGGACCTGATCTCGCCGGTCCCCTGCACGTGCGTCCGGCGCCGGCGCCTACACCTACGGCACCGGCTTCCCGGCAACACTCGGCCACCAGCTACCTCGTCGACGTCGTGTTCGAGAAGGGCCCCCCGACCATCGCGGTGACCGCCCAGGACCCGGCCGACGGGCGGTCGAGGTGCCGCGCGACACGCCGATCAGGGTCGCGTTCTCCGACCCGATCGACCAGCGCGGCTACTCGATGCGGTGACCCCCGGCGGCACCCGGTCGCCGGCACACCGAGCTGTCCACCGACGGCACGCAGCTCATGTTCACCCCCGCCGCGCTGCTGCCCGCCGACGCGGCTCAACGTGGTGCCAGCGGCGTGACGTCGACCGAGGGTGCCACCCTCCCGACGCGACCTGGACGTTCCACACCCGGTCGCCGACGACCCCGACCCACAGACCCTGTTCGGCGACGCGGTCCCCGACGTCGCCGCCGCGCGCCAACGACGGGCCCGTCGAGCTGGGCACCGTCTTCGTGCCCGCGCAAGGACGGCAGGTCAGCGGCCATCCGGTTCTACAAGGGGGCCGGCAACACCGGCACCCACGTCGGCTCGCTCTGGGCGCTCGGGCACGCGGCTCGCCACGGTGACGTTCGTCGGCGAGACCGCGACCGGGTGGCAGACGGCCATGCTCGCCCCGCCGGTGCGGTCGCGGCGGGCACGAAGTACGTCGTGTCCTACCTCGCCCCCAGGGCCACTACTCCTACACAGGGGGCTTCTTCACCGCGTGGACCGCGGCGACCTCACGGCTCCGGCCGGCAGAACGGTCGCTACCTCTACGGCGCCGGTGGTGGCTTCCCGGCCTACTCCTACGGCGCGACGAACTACTTCGTCGACGTCGTCTTCACTCCGGACCCACCGTCGATCTCGCCTCGCGCAACCCGTCGCCCGCGACCGCCGACGTGTCGCGCACCGCGACGCCGTCGATGACGTTCAGTGATCCGATCGCCTCGGGGTGGTCGATGACACTCACGCCGGAGCGCGACGGTCCCAGGAGCGGCCGCTGTCTCCCGACGACAAGACACTCACGTTCACGCCGCGACGCCCTACCGGCCGAGCGGAGTCACGGTCACCGTCACCGGCGTTGTCTCGACGGCGGCGCCTACTGCCAGTCAGACCTGGACTTCACACCGAGACGGCCTCGACGCCGCGGCCTCGCTGTTCGCCGGCCAGACCCTGCCACGCGTCGCCGACGACAACGGCCCATCGAGCTCGGGACGGCTTTCACGCCCTCGGTCGACGGCAAGGCGACCGGCATCCGGTTCTACAAGGGGCCGGCAACACCGGCACCCACATCGGATCCATCTGGTCGGCCGACGGGACCCTGCTGGCACGGTCACATTCCAGGGAGAAGCCTCCGGCTGGCAGACGGCGTCCTTCCCACGCCGGTCGCTCCTCGCGGCGGGCCAGACCTACGTCGTGTCCTACTACGCGCCGAAGGGCCACTACGCGGTCACGGGTGGCTTCTTCACCGCCGTGGACGCCGGGCCCGCTGACGGCGCCGGCCACCACAACGGTCGCTACCTGTACGGCACCGGTGGGGTTCCCGACCTCCACGTACGGCGCGGCCAACTACTTCGTGGACCTGGTCTTCGGGAGGCGCACTCACCGCCGCGGTGCCCTCGTGCACCAACCACGAACACCGGACGGTTGGGGGAAGCCGGTGTAATGTCGAGCTCCGTTTGTCGGGCGCCAGTGTCCTGGTCACCGGAGGGGCCGGCACCATCGGCTCGACCCTGGTCGACCAATTGGTCGATGCGGGCGCGGCCCACGTCGACGTGCTCGACAATCTGGTCCGCGGTCGGCGGGGCAATCTCGAGGAAGCGATGACCTCCGGACGGGTCGAGCTGATCGACGGTGACATCCGCGATCGCGACCTGGTCCACGACCTCACGGAGGGCAAGGACCTGGTCTTCCACCAGGCCGCGATCCGGATCACGCAATGCGCCGAGGACCCGCGGCTGGCGCTGGAGGTCCTGGTCGACGGCACCTTCAACGTCTTCGAGGCGGCCGCCGCGCAGCGGGTCGAGCAAGCTCGTATCGGCCTCGAGCGCATCCGTCTACGGGCTTGCCGAGGAGTTCCCCACGGCGGAGCGGCACCACCACCACAACAACGACACGTTCTACGGTGCGGCCAAGTCGTTCAGCGAAGGCATCCTCCGGCACTTCCGCGCCAGCGATGGGCTGGACTTCGTCGCGCTGCGCTACTTCAACGTCTACGGACCACGCATGGACGTGCATGGCGTCTACACCGAGGTCCTCGTGCGCTGGATGGAGCGCATCGCCGACGGTCGTCCTCCGCTGATCCTCGGTGACGGACAGCAGACGATGGACTTCGTGTTCACCCGGGACATCGCGCGGGCCAATATGCTCGCGGCGACCGCGCCGGTGAACGACGGGATCTACAACATCGCGAGCGGCGTCGAGACCAGCTTCTCGACCTCGCCGAAGTGATGCTGCGTGCGATGGACGCCGACCTCGATGTCGAGTTCGGTCCTGCCCGACCGGTCAATGGCGTCACCCGCCGCCTCGCCGACGTCACCGCTGCTCGCGCCGACCTCGGGTTCGCGGCCGCGGTGGGTCTGGAGGAAGGTCTGCGGGAACTGGTCGAGTGGTGGCGGGCGGAGCGGGCCGCCTCGCTTCCGGTGGTCAGCCGATGAGGATCACCGCGTCGGATCAGGTGCTGCCCGGCGTCCGCGTCCTCGACTACGAGGCGTTCGAGGACGAGCGGGGCTTCTTCTACGAGTCCTACAGTCAGCGCAAGTTCGCCGACCTGGGGATCGACCTGACGTTCGTCCAGGACAACCACTCCCGGTCCAGGCGTGACGTCGTACGCGGCCTGCACTACCAAGGTCCGGCCGGTGCGCAGTGGCGCCTGGTCCGCTGCACGGTCGGGGAGATCTACGACGTCGTCGTCGACATCCAGGCCGGGTCGTCGACCTTCGGCACCTGGCTTGGCGTGCCACTCAGCGCCGAGAACAGGAAGCAGTTGCTCATCCCGCCTGCGTACGCGCACGGCTTCGCCGTGGTCTCGGACGTCGCGGAGGTGCAGTACAAATGCACCGGGCTCCACGACCCCGACGCCGAGCGGGCGTTGGCCCACGACGACCCCGACCTGGCCATCACCTGGCCGGTGACGCGAGCCGTGACGTCCGCGAAGGACGCCGCGGCCCCTTCGTTCCGGGACTACTGCGTCCGTCCCGACTTTCCATCCGGCTGGGACCGCTGAGCGGTCGTCGAACAAGGAGACAGACCTGATGATCCCCATCACCCGCCTCGCCCTCGGCGAGTCCGAGGCTCAGGCCATCGGCGACGTGGTTCGCTCCGGATGGCTGATGAACGGGCCACGGACCGCTGACTTCGAGCGGCTCGTCGCCGAGTACGTCGGCGCCCGTCGGGCGGTCGCTGTCAGCAGCTGCACGACCGGCCTTCATCTCGCCCTCCTCGCCGCCGGTGTGCCCCGGCGACGAGGTGATCTGCCCGTCGTTCAGCTTCATCGCCACTGCGAATGCGATCCGCTACTGCGGCGCGGAGCCGGTCTTCGTCGACATCGACCCGCGCACCTACAACATCGACCCGATCTGATCGAGGCCGCCGTCACGGCGCGGACCCCAGCGATCATGCCCGTGAGCCAGATCGGCCTGCCGGCCGACATCCCCGCCGTGGTGGCCGTCGCGTCCAGGCACGGGCTGCTCAAGGTGGTCGAGGATGCGGCGCCGTCATTCGGCGCGTCAGTGCACGGCCGCCGACTCGGCACCCTGTCAGACGTCACCTGCTTCTCCTTCGATGCGCGCAAGATCCTCACCACGGGCGAAGGAGGGGTGATCACCACCGATGACGACGAGATGGCGGATCGCATCCGCGCGCTTCGGGCGCACGCCGCGTCCGTCTCCACCGCCGATCGGGACCGCGCGCAGCGGGTGGTGCTCGAGTCGTATCCCGAGGTCGGGTTCAACTACAAGATCACTGATCTGCAGTCTGCCATCGGTGTCGTGCAGATGGCCCGGGCCGACGAGATCGTGGCCGAGCGCCGCCGTCTGGGCCGGCGGTACGACGAGCTGCTCCCGGCGAGGACCGCATCGAGACGCCATACGTCCCGGAGGGATTCGAGCACGTCTACCAGTCCTATCTGGTGCGGCTGCGCACACATCGCAGGCAGGAGGAGGTGATGCGGGCGATGATGGACCTCGGGATCGCGACCCGGCGGATCTCTCCATCCACAGGCAGGCGGCGTACGACGACCTCCGCCATCCTCCGCCGTTGCCGGCCACCGACGAGGCGGCCGCCGGCACCATCTTGCTGCCCATGTTCGTCGGGCTCACCGACGATGAGCAGGACCAGGTCGTGAACGCCCTCGAGAAGTGCCTGTGACCGGCCGGGCAATCTGGGAGGACCGACGATCCAATGTGCGAGAACGCCTTGGCGTCGCCGTCGTCGGCGCCGGCTACTGGGGGCCGAACCTGGTGCGCAACTTCCTCGCGAGCGATGACTGGGACCTGGTCGCCGTCTGCGACCTCGACCCCTGTCGGGCGCGGAAGGTCCTCGGGGACCGCACCGACGTGTTCGTCTCGGACTCGCTGCAGGACGTGCTGGCGATGAGCGACCTCGACGCCGTCGCCATCGCGACACCGGCCGGCACCCACCAGTGCCTCGCCCTGCGGCCATTCGCGCCGGCAAGCACGTGCTGGTCGAGAAGCCGTTGGCGGACAGCACAGCTCGGGGCTGGACATGGTGCGCGCCGCCGACGACAACGGCCTCGTGCTCATGACGGACCACACCTACTGCTACACGCCCGCGGTCACCAAGATCAGGGACCTCGTGGCGGAGGGCGCACTCGGCGAGATCCTCTTCGTCGACTCCGTCCGCATCAACCTGGGGCTGATCCAGCCCGACGTCGACGTCTTGTGGGACCTGGCTCCACACGACCTCTCGGTGCTGGACTTCGTGCTTCCCGGCGGCCTCAAACCAGTAGGCGTCTCCGCCCACGGGGCCGACCCGATCGGAGCCGGCAAGTCCTGCGTCGGCTACCTCAAGCTCCCGCTGGACGGCGGCGCCATCGCCCACGTCCACGTGAACTGGCTCAGCCCGACCAAGATCCGGCAGATGGTGATCGGCGGTTCGCGCCGCACCCTGGTCTGGGACGACCTCAACCTGGTGCAGCGCGTCAGCCTCTACGACCGCGGCATCGAGCTGATCGAGAAGCCCGAGACGGGGCGGCGCGCGCCGCTCGCACGTCGCCTACCGGGTGGGCGACACCTGGGCTCCGGCGCTGGAGGAGGGGAAGCGCTGAGTCGATGGTCGCGGAGTTCGCCGCCAGCATCCGCGAAGGACCGGCGGCCCGGACCGACGGGGCCGCGGGGCTGCGCATCCTGAGCGTCCTGGAGGCAGCTGGCACCAGCATGGCCGAGGCTGGTCAGATGGTGCCGGTCGCCGCTGGCCTCGAGCACGATGCCGGTGCTGGCATGAACCTCGCCCTGGTCGCCGCGAGCGGCCTCGCCTCCGAGGTGGTCTCGATGCTGGACGTGGGGGCCGATCGACGACGTCCTGCTGCTCGACAGCAACACGGCCGCCTGGGGCACGAGGGTCGGGAACGCGCCCATCGTGGGCGCCTTGGACCGGATCGTCGACCACCCCGACCACGACGTGGTGGTGTGCGCAGGTCGCGGCGCGGCACGCCGGTCGATCGTGTCCAGGCTGCGACAGCACGGCGTCACCGAGGACCGCTTCACCCGCTGCATCCACCCGGGCGTCGAGATCCCGGCCGGATGCGACGTCGGTCCCGGCAGCATCCTGCTCGCCGGCGTGGTCCTCACGGCGAACGTCACCCTGGGCAGTCACGTCGTGGTCATGCCGAACGCCACGCTGACCCACGACGACGTGGTGGAGGACTTCGCCACGATCTGCGCCGGCGTCTCGCTCGGCGGCGGGGTGCACGTCGGCAGCGGTGCCTACCTCGGCATGAACGCCAGTGTCCGGGAGCACCAGACGGTCGGCGCCGATGCCACGCTCGGCATGGGGGCCGCGCTGGTCCGGGACCTGCCGCCGGGCGAACCTGGGCCGGGACGCCCGCGCGCAGGATGTCCTGGACGAACGTCGGTCGGGCGGTCTGAGATGCGGTTCGAGCGACCTCGACCGCTGCTCACGCGACCCTCGGTGTCCGTAGTGGTGCCCTGCTACAACTACGGGCACTACCTGGGGGACGCCGTCACCGGCGTGCTTGACCAGGAGGGCCTCGACGTCGAGGTGATCATCGTCGACGACGCCTCCCCCGACGGGAGCGTGCGCGTGGCCCGTGAGCTGGCGGCAGCCGACGAGCGCGTCCAGGTCATCGCCCACACCACGAACAAGGGCCACATCGCGACGTACAACAACGGGCTGCGGGAGATCAAGGGTGACTACGTCGTCCTGCTGTCGGCCGACGACGCACTGCCGCACAACGCGCTGACCCGCAGCATCGCGCTGATGGAGCACCACCCCGAGGTCGGGATGGTCTACGGCTTCCCCGACAACTTCACCGAGACACCGCCCACCGTCCCCGACCGGGTCCGCAGCTGGACGACGTGGCACGGACGTGACTGGTTTCGGCGTGCCTGCCGGACCGGGCGCAACGTGCTGATGAACCCGAGGTCGTGCTGCGCCGCGCCGCATGGGACGAGGTGGGCGGGTACGACCCACGACTCCCGCACGCCGCCGACATGGCCCTGTGGCTGAGCACCTCACTGCGGTGGACATCGGGCGGGTCAACGGCCCCGTCCAGGGCCTGTACCGGGTGCACGGACAGAACATGCACCTGACCACCTTCGCGGGGATGGCGCGGGACCTGCGCGAGCGCGCCCTGGTCTTCGACCTGCTCTTCGCCGAGGACCACCCACTGCCCCCGGATGCCTCCGACCTGCACCGGCGAGCCCGTCGTGCCCTCGCCGGGACCGCGATCCGGCTTGCGATGCAGGACGGGGTCGATGCCGACCCGCACGGGTCCGTCGAGGCCTTCGAGGAGTTCGCGTGCGAGTCGTGGCCCGGCATCACCGAGACGCACCTGTGGCGTCGCCATCAGGCCACACGGATGAGTGGCACCACGGCTGCCGTCAGGTTCCAGCGCAAGGTGGCACCCATCTCGCCTGGCGACGGTGGCGGAGGTACGGCCTGTGACCGGGTCCGATGGGTGGCGGAACGCGTGCGCCGCGGCATCGTCTGGTCCCTGCTGAACAATCTCACCCTGCGGCTGGACACCTTCCTGGTCGGTGTGGCGATCGCCCGGATTCTGGCGCCGCAGGACTTCGGGGTCTACGCGATCGCGATCATCGTGCAGACCATTCTGATGAAGCTCGCGAGCTGCGGCCGGCGACCTGGTCCGGCACGGTGACTTCGAGCGACGCGGTCCGACCATCGCCTCCCTCTCGCTCGCGTCGTCAGCGGCGATCACGATGGTCATGGTGCTCACGGCTGCGCCCGTGGCCGACGCCCTGGGCGGCCCCGAGGCGACGCCTGTCATCCAGGTGATGTCCGCGACCATCCTGCTCGCCGGGATCGGCGTCGTGCCCTACGCCAAGCTGCAGCGGAACTTCCAGCAGAACCGGCTCTTCGCGATCGATGCGACGAGCTTCGTGATCGCGACGGTCCTGACCATCGCGCTCGCCGCCGGCGGCCACGGCGCCATGTCGCTGGCCATCGGGCGCGTGGCGGCCAGGTCGTCGCAGTGATCCTGTCAGTCCGGCTCTGGGAAGCGGCTGCGACTCGGTTGGTCACCGGAGGTCGCAGCGAGCGGTATCCGGTTCGGCCTCCCCCTCGCGCTCGCCGGGCTGCTCTCCCTGGTGCTGCTCAACGTCGACAACATGGTGGTCGGCAGCGTCTCCGGAGCGGTCACCCTCGGTTTCTACGTGCTCGCATTCAACATCTCTTCGTGGCCGACCAGTGTCGTGGGGACGGCCATCCGGGCAGTAGCCATGCCTGCCTTCGCCCGCGACCAGGACCGTGGAGGCCGGGTCGACGACCTCGTCGGATCCACGGCCGTCACGATCGCGGTCGTGGTGCCCATCGGCGCCGGCCTGGCCGTCCTGGCAGCACCCACCATCGAGTTCGTCTACGGCGAACGCTGGCTGCCGGCCGTGCCGGCTTTGGTCGGCCTGGGCTGCTTCGGTCTCGCGCGCGTGGTCTTCGACCTCTGGATCGCGTTCCTGACGGCTCGGGGTGCCTCCGGCTGGCTGCTGGGGGTCCAAGCCCTGTGGGTCGCCGTGCTGGCACCGGTGATGTGGGTGGCGAACCACCGGTGGGGCCTCGCCGGGGCGGGCTGGGCGCACGTCGTCGTCGCCCTGCTCGTGGTGCTGCCGGCCTTCCTCGTGGCGATGCGACACCTCGGCGTACCGGCGGATCGCCTGCTGGCCACGTTCCTGGCGCCCTGCGCGGCGGCCGTGCCCGCGGTGGCTGCAGCGTGGGCGGTCACGCGTCTCGTCGAGCAGCCGTTCGTGGCGTTGATCGCCGGTGGCCTGACCCTCGCACTGGTCTACGGCTGCCTTGAGTGGACGTCGTTCCGGCGACAGTCCTTCGTCCACGACTACCTCGCCGGGCGCGCCCGCGTCCGACGGGTGCCCATCACGACTGCACCTTCTGGAGGGGGATCATGAGGCACACCGACATTCCGCTGGTCGACCTGCGACTCGCGCACCGCCGTGTCGCGGACTCGGCCCGGGACGCTCTCGAGGAGGTCCTCGAGACCTCGTCCTACATCCTCGGGCCGGCGGTGGACCGGTTCGAAGGCGCGTACGCCGAATACTGCGAGGTCGCGCACTGCATCGGGGTCGCCAACGGCACCGACGCCATCGAGCTGGTGCTCCGTGCATGCGGCCTCGGCGCCGGGGACGAGGTGATCGTGCCGGCGAACACGTTCATCGCCACCGTGGAGGCGGTGATGCGTTCGGGGGCGACCCCCGTCTTCGCCGACGTCACCGACGACTACCTGATCGACCCCAAGTCGGTGGCAGCGGCCATGACGCCCGGCACCCGCGCAGTGATCGGCGTGCACCTCTACGGTCAGATGGCGCCGATGGAGCAGATCGCCGACGTGGTCGGTCCCGACGTGCTGCTGATCGAAGATGCGGCGCAGTCCCAAGGGGCCCGGCGGCACGGGCGGCGATCGGGCTCGGTAGGCCTGGCGGCGGCGACCAGCTTCTACCCCGGCAAGAACCTCGGTGGTTACGGCGACGCTGGGGGCGTGACCACCCGCGACCCCGCCATCGCCGCACGCGTGAGGGCGATGCGCAACCACGGAGGCGTGCGCAAGTACGAGCACCGGGAGTTCGGGATGAACTCCCGTCTCGACAGCCTGCAGGCGGCCGTCCTCGCCGTGAAGCTGGAGGTGCTGGACGCGTGGAACGACGAGAGGCGGGAAGCGGCCGTGCGCTACGGCGAGCTGCTCCGGGACGTGCCGTGGCTGTCGTTGCCCAGCACGGCGGAGGACAACGAGCACGTCTGGCACCTCTACGTCGTGGAGTGCGAACAGCGCGACCGGTTGTTGGTGCACCTCAACGAGGCAGGCGTCGGTGCTGCCATCCACTACCCGGTCTCGGCACACCTGCAGCCTTCGGTGCGTCACCTGGGGTACGCCGCGGGGACGTTCCCGGTCGCGGAGGCGCAGGCCGAGCGGATCCTGTCGCTGCCGATCTTCCCCGGGATCACCGAGGACCAGCAGGTGCGCGTCGCCGAGATGATCAGGGGCTTGCCATGACCAGCCGCCGGGCGGGGAAGTCCTGGTGAGCCAGCGGCTTCCGCACCTCGTGCAACGGCTGCGGGCCGAGGGAGGGCGCGGCGTCGCGAGGCGGGTCGTCCGACGAGCCTACGACCGCCTGCAGGCCGGTGCCCTGGAGTTCCCGTTGCTGCCGGGAGACGTCGCGGACTCCACCCGCGTGGCTGCGCCCCCACCTCCGTCCATGCCGCGCGGACAGCGCCTCACAATCGGATGGCTGTGTGCCCCACCCGGGGCCGGGTCCGGAGGGCACACCACCATGTTCCGGATGGTCCAGGCGCTGGAGCAGGCGGGCCACCGCTGTCTCGTGCTGGTCTACGACAGGCACGGGGGTGACCTCCGTCAGCATGCCCAGGTCGTCCGTGAGGCGTGGCCGTGGGTGCGAGCCCAAGTGGTCGACGTGGACAGCGGGCTCCGTCAGGTCGATGCGTGCGTGGCCACGGGGTGGCCGACGGCGCACCTGCTGGCAAGCCGTGCCAACCGGGCGCACCGCTTCTACTTCATCCAGGACTTCGAGCCGTTCTTCTTCCCCCGGGGCTCGGAGTACGAGCTCGCGGCCGATACCTACCGGTTCGGTTTCACCAACATCGCCCTCGGTGAGATGGTGCGCACTCGGCTGGTCGAGGAGCTCGGTGTGGCCTCCACCTGCGTGCCGTTCTCCTGCGACACCGGCGTCTACTCGCTGCACAACGAAGGGGCACGATCAGGGGTCGTGTTCTACACCAAGCCCAAGGTCGCGCGGCGCGGCTACCAGCTGGGGGCGCTCGCACTGCGTCAGTTCCACGAGCGCCATCCGGGCAGGAGATCCACGTCTACGGCGAGCCTGCCCCGGACATCGGGGTGCCGGTGACCCCCCACGCCCGCCTCACTCCTGCGGAGCTCAACGAGCTCTACAACCGGTGCCTGGGCGGACTGGCGATGTCGTTCACGAACATCTCGCTCGTCGCCGAGGAGATGCTCGCCGCGGGGTGCGTGCCGGTCGTCACCGACTCCGGGGACGCCCGTGCCGACCTGCCGAACCCGGCGGTCGGCGCCTGGTCCCCGCCCACCCCGTGCCTGGCTGAGGCCCTCAGCAGCCTGGTCACCGAGCCTGCCCCCGATGGTGCGGGCCAAGACCGCGGCCGAGAGCGTCCGCCGGGACAACTGGTCGGTCACCGGCGAGATGGTCGTCCGGATCATCGAGGACCAGGTCTACGACGAAGGCCGGTGACCCGGTCCGAAGTTGCTCAACGAGGAACGACCGTGAGGGAGCAGCCGACTCCGGCGGCCGGGACCTGGGGCCAGCAGCAGGGCCCGGGGCGCGGTGATCGACTGCGTGTGGCCACGCACAATCCAGGACAACTCGCTCGCGATGCTGAGCAGGTAGTAGCCCATGGACGGCGATCCGACCGTGGCGTCGGCTGAACAGCCGCACCCGATTGAGGATCTGCATCGAGTGGATGCGGGGGCTCTGCCCTGACTGGGCGCCCATGTGCATGACCTCGGCCGCAGGGACGTAGCGGGTCGTCCAACCCCGGTCGCGGGCACGGAGGCAGAAGTCGGTCTCCTCGGAGTAGAGGAAGAAGGACTCGTCCCATCCTGAAAGTGCCTCGTGGCACTCCCGGGCCACCAGCAGGACCGCACCGAGGGCCCAGTCGCAGGTCTGGGGATCTCGTAGGTGGCGGGGTCGGTGACGTACTCGCTGAGCCCGGGACGGCCGGTGCCTCCGAACCCCAGCGCCCGCGACAGGGTGGGTTCACGTCGCAGGGACATCACGAGGGTCCCGTCCTCGTGGTACACGCGCGGAGCCACGATGCCCGTCCCCGGGAGCCGCAGCGCCTCGAGCAGCTGCGGCACCGCGCCCGGGTAGAGCCGCAGGTCGGGGTTGAGCACCAGGATCGGTCGTCCCCGCCGAGTCCTGCACACCCCGGATTGATCCCGGCGGAGTAACCCAGGTTGGGCTGCTGGACGAGGAGGCAGTCCTCACGCCTTCGTACGACCTCGCAGGTCTCGTCGGTCGAGGAGTTGTCCACGACCACGACCCGAGCCGCGACCCCGTCCAGGGCTGCAGGCAGGCTGTCGAGGAGGCCGTCGATCACGTGGGCACGGTGTAGGTCACCACGACCACGGCGACCCGATCCCCATGGCGCCATGCTAGGGGGGTCTCGTCGTTCGGGTGACGAATGCGGGAGTCGCGGATAGGTTTGCGTTCGTGGTCTCGGTCCTGCTGGTCGCCCCCGGCGTCGACGGCAGCGACGTGGGTGAGGCATGGGTCGCCTACCAGTGGGTGCACCGGCTCGCCGAACGCCACCAGGACGCCCTGCTGACGCACCGTAGCGGACCGGCCCTCGGCCCTGGGCCAGTCCCCGGCGTCGAGGTCGTCGAGTGGCTCGAACCGCCGCTGCTCGGCCGGGCAGAGCGCTTCAACAGCCTGGTGAAGCCCTGGTACCCCTACTTCCACCTGCCTGCACGCGCTGGATTCGGACCGCCCAGGCTCGGGGCGACGCTTCGACATCGCCCACCAACCGGTGCCGGTCGCCATGCGCTACCCGTCCCCGCTCGTCTCGACCGGGATCCCCTACGTGCTGGGACCCCAGGGCGGCAGCCTGCAGACGCCGCCGGGTTCCGTCGCGGAGGAGACCGCCCCCTGGTACGTCGACCTGAGACGCCTCGACGCCTGGCGGCTGCGGCACGATCCCGTCTTCGGCGCTCCTACGAGCAGGCGGGTGCCGTTGTCGGGATCGCGCCGTACGTGGAGGAGGCCTCCGAGGGCTCCGGCTCCGGCGCTACGTCACGATCAGCGAGACGGCCATCGAGGCGGTCCCTCCGGCCGTCGACCGCACCGGGCGCGGGCTCCCCGTCCGGCTGCTGTACGTCGGTCGGCTGATCCGCACCAAGGGGGTCCGCGACGCCATCCGGGCGCTCGGTCAGCTCGAGGACCTCCCCGTCGTCCTCGACGTGGTCGGGACGGCTTCGATCGTCCCGCGTGCGAGTCCCTCGCGAGCGAGCTCGGGCTCGGCGCCAAGGTTGCCCGCGGCGCCCAGCCACGTCCGCGCGTGGCGCAGTTCTACCGGGACGCCGACGTCTTCGTGTTCCCCAGCTATCGTGAGCCAGGGGGCAACGTGCCGTTCGGAAATGGGTCACGGCTTGCCGATGGTGGTGGCCGATCGCGGTGGACCCGGCGCGGCCGTACCGACGCTGCGCTTCCGGGTCACGCCGACCGACCCACCGACTACGCCCGCAGGATCGCGACGCGATCCGGTCCCTCGTGGAGGACCCCGCCTTGCGCCTGCGATGGGGGCACGGCTCGCGACCACGTGCTCCGCACCGGCACCTGGGAGAGCCGGATCTCGCAGATGGAGGAGGTCTACGCCGAGGTCGCCGCGCGAGGGTGAGCTGCCCGGCGCAGGGTGCGCAGAGCGGTGGCACGCATCGTGTCCACCGACCCCAGCGCGACGGCTCGCCCCCCACGGTCCACGAGGCGACCGGGGCCGGCATGAATTCGGCGTGGAACCTACCCGCCCTGAGCGCGGCGTGCACCGATCCCGGACGCAGCGGCCCCTCGATGTCGAGGACCGTGGCCAGCGGGTGGAACTGTCGGCGGCGGTGGAAGTCCAGCGAGGCCACGCCGGGCAGCCCTGACGCTCTCGGCCAGCGTCCAGCCCCGCAGGGCCAGGTTGCCATCCGTCGTACTTGCGGTTCCGACCTCGACGCCGGACAGGTGCGCTCGTCCAGGCCTCCTCGAAGCGCAGGTGCGCGTCGCGTCGGCCCGGATGTGCGCGCCGGCGACGCCCCCTCCCGCCGCCACCGTGCTGAGCAGCCCACCGATGTCGACCCGGTCGCCGAGGTGGGCAGCTCGCCCCACGTGGGGACGTGCACCACGTTGTCGGCGTCGCGGTACTCGAGACCTGGCACCACGAGGAAGTCGGCGTCGCTGGGCTGCCGGCACAGGGTCCCGGTAGGCCGGCCAGGTCTCGGGTGCTCGAGACTCTGGCAGTGCTCTCGGCGGTGAGCACGGCCTGGTACCCACGCCGCCGGAAGCCGCGCACGAGGGCGGGGAGGATCGATAACGCTGTCGAACGACCACTCCGAGTGCACGTGGACGGCCGCACGAACCCTGGTCATCGGCGGCGTCCCCTGGGGGCGCACGACCCCGAGGACGGACGCGAGCGGTGTCAGCGGCGAGAACGCCGAGGTGCCCGCGCCGCGCGTTGTAGAGCCGTTCCCCCCGGTGCCAGGTGAGCACGTCCCGGGCAGCGGCCGGGAGGGTCGGGTAGTCCGCTCAGCTCGGGACTGGTCTCACCTCCTTCGCGGCGAGCACCCGGTGCTGTTCTTGCGACCCCGGGCGACGAACGCGAGGTGCAGCAGCTCCCGGCCGAGGTGCCTGGCGGCCAGATGCTCAGCCGCCACCGTCGTCGGCGGCTCGAAGGCAGGGTCCACTGCGAGCCGCACGGCCCAGGCCGGGTAGTCCAACCCCCGGCGCACGGCGAGAGCCATGCTCCCCCACGGGCGTCCGTTGGGCTCCCACGAACCAGGGGGTCCCCTCGGCGTCGGTGAGGAACTCCATCATGAACAGCCCGTGCCACCCCGTCAGGGCGGCGAACCGCCTGACCGGCGCCAGCAACCCGGCCGGGACCTCGATCGACCTGCACGCGCTGGACCCCGAGCCGCTGGGGTTCATCATGCGGATCCGTTCGTGGGCACTCAGGTGGGTGACGACGCCCTTCCCGGCCAGGCCGAACACACCCTGCCCCACGCCCGAGATTCAGGGGTTGGACGAGGACGTGGTCGGTCCGTCCCCGCAGCATCTTCCCGACCCTCTTCTCCGTGGGGTCCCGCACGAAGACCCCGGGGCCCTTGGTGAGGCGACCCGAGCCCGTCTCCAGCGCCATGGCCGGCTTGACGATCCACGGTGGCGCGGACCCTGGCTTCGGCGCCGGGTCGCCGGGTGCGACCTCGTGCGTCGGGGGTACGGGGAGACCCGCCTTCCGGGCGGCTGCCAGCTGGCACCGCTTGTCGAGGCACAGGCCTGTGCGAGCTGTCCCGTCGGACCTGCGACGGGCAGCAGGGGGCGCCGGCGAGCGACGGCGTCGAGGACGACGACGGACCCGTCGTCGAGGGGCATCAGCACGTCGGCATCCCTCGAGACGGCCAGGCTCGCCAACTGCGCCACGGTCGCCCGCAGGTCGTGCTCCGGGGGAGTGACCGAGACGACGGTGACGCGTCGGTCGTGGGCGATCGGCTCTTTGGGCGCTGGCCCTCCCGGCCGAACGTGACGACCTCGAACCCGTGGTCGAGGAGGTTCCAGATCGACTCCACGGCAGCCAGGGACTCCGCGAACCCGACCAGGACACGTGGCCGGGACATCAGCGCAGGCTCTTGAGGGTGATGCGTCCCAGGGCCGCCAGCCGCCGGAGGGCGCCGTCCGGCTGGGCGAGCAGCGAAGGCGACCGACTCGGCGGTGTCGTCGTGCCGGATGCTGAAGCGCGGCTGCAGCCAGGACCGGGGGGCGGCTGCGGCTCGGTCACTGGTCATCACGCGTCGGTAGCCCCGACGCCGCAGCTCCCACAGGACGCGCCTGTCGTAGAGGCCCAACGGGCAGGCAGCAGTGTCCACGGGACGCCCGGTGACCTCGGACAGGACGTCCCCGCGCCTGCACGAGCTCCTCCTCCAGCGCGCGGGGCCCCGCACGCACGCCACGACTGGTGGTGCATCCCGTGCGAACCGATGGACATCCCGTGCGAGAGGAGTCTTGCCAACGTCGCCCGCGCCGAGGCTGCCGGTCTGGTCCAGTCGTGACGCGATCAGGAAGAACTCCGCCGTCAGGCCGCGGTCCACGAGCCCCGGAAGGCCGTGGACGAGCTTGGACCGGTTGCCGTCGTGAAGCTGCATCCGCACGTCATCGCGTCCGGCCACCAGGTCCAGCACCTCCAGGTACCGGCCAGGCGTCACCCAGTAGGCGTCCTCACCGGTCTCTTGCTTCTCGGGCGGGGCGGACCGATCCCGTGGAAGCACAGGTTGATGACGCGACGGGGCTCGGGGTGGTGGCATCTGACAGTCCTCCGAGCTCGCTGTTGTTGCCGTGCACGATTCTACGAGCCGGACCGGCCGGGGGCGCGGAATCCGCAGAACGGGGGGTGCCGCGCGGCTGCCTCCCGTGTGAGCATGGGTGTGGTCCTTCTCGGAGGTGATGGGTGACTACCGGACTGCTCGTGATGCTGCTGCGGCGTCGCTGGTACGTCGTCCTCGTCTGCCTGTTCCTGACCGCGGGCGCCATGGTCGGCGTGCACCGGCGCGCGGGGCTGTACTGGGCCCAGGTCGACGTGGTCTTCCTCGCCCCGAAGAGTCCCGACTTCCCCAACACCATCCAGCAGACGTCCGGCAGCGTCATCGCGATGGCCGGACTCGTCGAGGCGGAACTGAACAAAGGGAATCGCGATGCCGGCGATCGCCTCCGCCGGGGCCACCCTGGCCGGGCAGGGCGTGCGCGATGGCTACCTCACCGGGTCCCGAGCACGGGCGGCCAGTGGGCCCCCAACTTCGATCGACCGGTGATCGACCTGCAGGTGATCGGTCCGGACATCGGGGCCGTCAACCGCCGGCTGGCCCACCTCATCGGCCGCATCCGCCAGACGCTCGAGGACCTCCAGACCCTGGTACGGGGCACGCCGGGCTGAGTTCATCACCACGGCCACGGCCCCGACCGAGGCACAGGTGATCTACCTCGACGGCCAGCCGACCCGCGCCCTGGGCGTGACCCTGCTGCTCGGCCTCGCAGGTTCCGTGGTCGCCGCCGTGTCCTTCGACAGCTGGGTCCTGCTCGTCGCCCACGGCGCACCCGCCGCGAACGGGCGGATCGGCACGAACCGGTCTCCCGTCGTCGGGCTCCTGAACGGGAGACGGCACCTGTGTGAGTCAGGTCTGGTCGCCGCCGGGGTCCGGACCAGTGCGCGCCGTTCGACCTCGCCGCCGGCGCCTGGCTTTGCCGGGCGCGTCGCGTCCTTCTCACCGGCGTGGCGTGACGGGGGTCTGCCCCTGGGTCCGCGAGCGCGGCACCTCGGTCACCGTCACCGGCGCAGCAGTGGCCTCCTCCCGCCGCCGTCGTCGCTCCAGCAACCCGTCGAGAGCACCGATGCCGAAGATCGTGAGCGCCAGCAACCCGGCGCCGACTGTCATGCTGCTGCGTAGACGCGCCTTGTTGTGGATCGTCGGTTGGGTGTCGTAGGTGGAGCTGGTTGACAACGACCGGAAGTTTTTCTTGATGTCCAGGCTCGCCTGCAACCGGTCCAGTGTCAGGGGAACCTGTCGCAGGAGGACCGTCGAGCAGTCTCCTGGCCGCCTGCTCGTCGCTGGCGGTCGCCGTGGACACCACGATCGGCGCACTGGTGGTGTAGTCCGGCTCGACCGTGAACTCGCCGTCGGGCGCCACACGAGTGGCCGCCTTGTGGGTCTGGTCGCTGGCCATGGCCCGGGTGAAGACAGCCGCTGCCTGCTCAAGGCCACCCAACGTGAGGAAGCGGTTGGCCTGCGGGTCGTCCGTGCTCTTGGGTGGGACCAGGACGATGCTGGCCTGCATCTCGTAGGCGGGAGCGACTGATCTGACCGTGAAGAGCACGGCCACGATCGTGACCACCAGCGCGACCGCCACCAAGGGCCACCGGCGCTCGGGCTCGCCATGACGTCACGTGCGTACATGCAACCCGAGCCCCCCTCGTCACGACACCTGGAACGCACCACCGAGTCTAGGCGGCACAGCCCGGAACGTGCTGTGCCTTGCTAGAGTACGGGCGGTCGCAACCGCACATTCCCGGGAGAGGTGCAGCGTGCCGACATACCGGACTCTCACCCCGTTGCTACCGGTTGACCTCGATTTCCGAGCCTATGCACGCTCCTATGACGCCGGCCTGACACCGGACCGCTTCCCCTACGGGCTGGAGACCCTGCCCGAGGGATGGTCGCTGGCCCACCAGCCACCCCGGCTGCGCAATCGGGTCGTCGACGTGGCCAGACGCGGGGTGCGACGCCTGTTGGACGCGGACCTGGTCGGCGCCCTCCAACGGTGGCGCAGCATCCGGGACGCTGACGTCATCTACTCCCACTCCGAGGCCGACTACCTCGGTGCAGCGCTGCTCCTAAGCTGCGCCGCGTCACGCAACCCGTCCTCGTCGGCCACACCATCTGGTTGTTCGCCGACTGGGAGCAGCTCCCCCGCCTGGAAGCGACGGTTCCTGCGCTGGGTGATGTCCCGGGTGGACCTCTTCGTCTACAACGCGGAGCCCAACCGGAGCGGGTGAGCGCATCTTTCCCGAAGGTCGGCACCGGTACGTGTCGTTCGGCGTCTCCCGGTCCTTTCGCGACGCCGAGCGCTGGGTGGGCGGCGACCCGGAGGCGCCGTTCGTCCTGGCCGTCGGCAACGACCGGTCGCGAGACTGGACCGCGCTGGCGCAGGCCGTGGCCGGGCTGCCGCCGGGGCTCGGGGTGCGTCTGGCCACGACCGACCCCGCCGGGCCTGGAGCGTGCGACGGTACGGCCGACGACCTCGATCGAAGAACTGTTGACCCTGTACCGCAACGCGGCCTGCCTCGTGGTGGCGCTCCACCCGAACGCCCACGCGGGGGGCGTCACGACCGTGCTCGAGGGGGCGGCCATCGGCACCCCGGTCGTCGTCGCCGACACCGGCGGGCTGGATGCGTACTTCGACGAGGACGAGGTGGCGTTCGTACCCACGGAGGACGCCGTTGCCCTCAGGGACCGGATCTCGGAGCTGGTGGAGGACGCGGTCGCGGCCAAGGCCCTGGGCGATCGTGGACGAGCCCGCTTCGAAAGCGCCAGATACACCAACGACGCCTACTGGGAGCGCATCGGAGCCTGTCTCGAGGCGGATCCGGAGCTAGCCCGCGCCGCTGAGGCGTCCCTCCCGCCTCAGGACGACGGGATCTTCTCCAGAGAGTCGTCCCAGACGTTGCCCGACCACACGTTGCCCTTCCCTTCCTCCCACTTGGCGACGGGGCCGTAGGAGCCGCCGTTGGGGAAGAACTTGCGGGAGATGCGGTTGTCGGTGATCTTGATGTTGAACGTCGGCGCGTCGCCGAAGCCTCCGGCGTAGATCGTGTAGCCACCGCCGGCAAGCAGGTTGTCGGTGATCGTGCGGTTGCCCTCCTGCCCGAAGTCCTGGAAGAGGCTGACGGCGTCGGTCTGGTAGAACTGGTTGAAGATCGTGTTGTGCCGGATCGTCAGCGGCGTGGTGGCCCCGTTCGAGGTGGTGCCGTTGAGGTGGTCACCCTCCTTGTAGGCCATCGTGTGGATGTAGTTGTCCGCGATCAGGCCCTCATGGGTCTGCACCCCGGTCGTGGTCCGGGTGATCTCCAGCCGGTGACCTTGGTGCCCTCGGCGTCGCCGTAGACGTCCTTGACCCGACCAGCAGTCGCTGCGTGGGCAGGATCTCCACGTTGCTGACAGTGGCGTTCTTGGTGTGGTGCAACCCGATGCCCCAGCCCTCGCCGTCATTGAGGATCCGCACGTTTCGGATCGTCACGTCGTCGGCCATGACATCGATGCTCCCGTGGACCACGGCGTTGGCGAAGACCGTGCCCTGCTTGTCGAGGTGCACCGACCCGCGCACGGTCCTCAGCGTCACTCCCGCCTCGACGCCGGTGTTGGTCGCGTCCGGGAAGCCGCACCGGTGGGGTGCGTCCGCGCAGTGGCGCCGCGTGCTGACGGAGTCGGCGGCCGGGTCCTGGCCGCCGGAGGAACCGCCGATGCTGCAACCAGACGCGAGCATCAGCGACAGCGCGCAACCCACGAGGACCCGGATCATGGTCTTCGTCTCCGGGAGGCGGGCCTGCACGCGCACCAGTCGCCAGTACGCACCTGCCACGCCGAGCACGAGGAACAGCGCGCCGCCGGCCATCGGGAAGCCGAGGCCGTCGTAGAACGCCAGCCCCACCGCGCCGGCGCGACGGCGGCAGCGAGGGACCGCCCCATGAGGTGCCCCTCGGGCGTGGGGGAGAGCCTGCTGGCGCGGAGCGAGACCACGATGCCTGTCACCAGCAGGGCGAGGATCGCTGCCAGACCCACGAATCCGATCTCGATGATCAGCCCCAGGTACTGGTTGTCGAGGATCCGGTACTTCGGAAGGAAGGTTGAGTACCCGCGGCCGAAGAGCGGGGATCGCGAGATGAACTCGCCCGCCAGGGCGTAGGAACCCACCCGGGAAGCGGCGCTGGAGTCGGTGCCGATCCCGGTGAACATCCCGGTGATGGTGCCCCACATCCCGGGTATGACCGTGAAGAACGCCCCGGCCGAGAAGACGAAGGCGGCGAGCGCGGCACGTCGGACCTGCGGTGTCCAGGCGGTGGCGACCATGATCAGGGCCACCGCGGCGCAGATCAGTGCCGACCGTGAGATCGAGATGACGACCGCCAGGCAGATCGCGGCCACCGGGTACCACCGTCGCACGAGGTTCCGGCCGCGGTCGATGAGCGCGAGGTTGACCGCGATCGGGAGGATCATCGTGAGGACCGCCCCGAACTCGATTGCGTGCAGCGCGGTCCCGGGAGGGCGGTTGAATCCGCCGCGCGAGGTGAAGCCTCCCAACGCCTGGGTGATGCTCAGACCGGGGATGGAGATCCGGTCGACCCAGGTCTCCCCGGTCACGAACTGGACCACCCCGAGAGTTGCCAACGCGCCGCCGGCGAGGACCGTGCGACGGACGAAGACCTGGAACCTGGCGAGGTCGGGAATCCCGTCGTTCGCCACGAGCAGTATGCCGGCCCAGGACAGCAGGATGACCGGGCCCAGCTGGGCGGTGCTGGACTCGTCGGGGTCGATGGCCCGGCTCATGGCGACCACGTAGCTCACCGCGACGGCCGCGAGCAGGACGCCCAGCATGCTGCGGACGGGTTGCCGTCCCTGAAGGGAGGGGAACGGGCGGCGAACCTGCGCGTAGACCCACAGGGCGAGGGCGACCAGTCCAACGATGACCGCTGGCGAACCGACGCCACCGAGGGGGGCGAGCGTCAGGCGCGAGGGCAGGCCCACCAACAGCACCAGGTACATGGTGAGCAACGTGACTGCGTCCGCCCCGGTCCGCACCGGTGTCTGAGTCGGCGACGTCGTCATGCCTGCCCCCCCGAGAACGAGACCATCCTCCGTTCACGGTAGTCGGTGACCCTGTCCCCGCCCAGCGATCGCAGCGATCCATCCGCCCACGCCGGTGGGATGCCCCGGTTCGTCCTGATGCCGTGCCCAGAGCCTCGTCCGCATGGGGGAGCCAGGAACGCACATCGCGGGGCAGAACAGCGGCCGAGGCACTAGCGTGGGCGCCTCGGATCATCCCGACGGCCGGCGGCGGTGAAGGCGGTGGAGATACCTGATGATGAACCGGTCCAGAGCGCACCACGGGGGCGCGAGCCTGGACACCGAGGTCTGCGTCGTAGGCGCCGGGCCGGCCGGGATCGTGCTCGCCCGCAAGCTCGCGGCCGCTGGCCACGAGGTCCTGCTCCTGGAGTCCGGAGGACGCTCGGAGAGTGCGGCCGGTCGCGACCTCAATCGTGGGTACGCCGACCCGCCCGGATCGCACGAGCCGCTCGAGGAGAACCGCCGCCGCCAGCTCGGCGGCGCAACGAGCGTCTGGGGTGGACGGTGCGTCCCCTTCGATCCCATCGACTTCCGGGCGCGACCGTGGGTGCCCCACAGCGGCTGGCCGATCCCGTCCGCCGAGGTCACCGCGCGGCTGCCCGAGGCGATGCAGCTGTGCGACGCGGGCTCCGCCACCTTCACCGCCGGTGAGGCGCTCCCCGGCGCACCTGCGGCCACCCTGCCCGGTCTCGACGGCGAGGAGGTGGTCTCGGACCGGCTGGAGCGTTGGAGTCCGCCGGTCGACTTCGGCCGCCGCTTCCGCGCGGACCTGACCGGCTCCTCGCAGATCCGGTTGCTCATGCACGCCACGTGTCGCGCCGTGCACCTGACCCCGGACGGCACCCGGGTGGACCACCTGGACGTGTTCGTCACGGGTCACGGCTCGCACACCGTCCGCGCCCAGCACTACGTGCTCGCCTGCGGCGGCCTGGAGAACACTCGCCTCCTCCTGGCCTCGCGAGACGTGCACCCGGAAGGGGTGGGTAACCAGTGGGACCAGCTCGGCCGGTACTACATGACCCACGTGTTCGGGACCTCGGCCACCGCCGACCTGTCGGTCGCGCCCCGGGGCGGCTTCGAACGGGACCCCCAGGGCGTCTACTGCCGGCGACGGTTCTGGATCACCGAGCAGTCCCAGGAGGAGCACCGACTGCTCAACACGGTCTTCTTCTTCGCCAGGCCCCGTGAGGTGGGCCCCGGGCAACGAGATGCGCTGTTCTCCGGCGTCTACCTGGCCAAGGCGCTCACGGGTGCGGCTCGCCAGCCACGACGTGCGACCGCACTCCTGCGTGACGACCGTGCGAACCTGCTCGCGCACGCGGGCACGGTCGCTGCCGACCTGCCGGCGCTGACGAGACAGGTGCCCGCGCTGGTCAGGCACCGGTTCCTGGCCCGTCGTCGGCTGCCGATCATCTTGCCGACGATGCGGCCCGGCCCGATCCCGCTCGAGTTTCAGGCCGAGCACGCCCCCAACCCGGACTCGCGCGTGGGGTTGCACGACGAGGTGGATGCTCTGGGCGTCCCGCGGCTCGTCGTGGCCCCCGCGTTCTCCGAGATCGACCTGCGTTCGGTCTCAGCCTCGCACCGCCTGCTGGCTGCCCGGCTCGCGGCGAGCGGCGCCGGCCGTCTTCACTACGAAGACGATGAGCTCACCGCCTCGCTGGCGGAGTTCGCGCAACGCCCGAACTCCGCCAGCCACCAGCTGGGGACGACCCGGATGTCGGCCACCGCCGCCTCCGGAGTTGTGGACCCGAACTGCACCGTGCACGGCGTGCCCAACCTCAGCGTCATCGGCGCCTCGGTCTTCCCCACCGGCGGCCACGCCAACCCGACCCTGACCGTGCTGGCGCTGACCCTCCGGTTGGCCGACCACCTGCACCGACAGGTCAGTCCGCGCTGATCGTCTTCCCGCTGTCGTCCCAGACGTTGCCCGACCAGACATTGCCGGGACCGGACTCCCACTTGGCCAGCGGGCCGTAGGAGCCGCCGTTGGGGAAGAACTTGCGGGAGATGCGGTTGTCGGTGATCTTGATGTTGAACGTCGGCCAGTTCCCGAACCCTCCGGCGTAGATCGTGTAGCCACCGCCGGCCAGCAGGTTGTCGGTGATCGTGCGGTTGCCCTCCTGCCCGAAGTCCTCGAACAGGCTGACGGCGTCGGTCTGGTAGAACTGGTTGAAGATCGTGTTGTGCCGGATCGTCAGCGGCGTGGTGGCCCCGTTCGAGGTGGTGCCGTTGAGGTGGTCACCCTCCTTGTAGGCCATCGTGTGGATGTAGTTGTCCGCGATCAGGCCCTCATGGGTCTGCACCCCGGTCGTGGTCCGGGTGATCTCGCAGCCGGTGACCTTGGTGCCCTCAGCATCGCCGTAGACGTCCTTGACCCCGACCAGCAGTCGCTGCGTGGGCAGGATCTCCACGTTGCTGACGGTGGCGTTCTTGGTGTGCCGAAGGCCGATGCCCCAGCCCTCCCCGTCCTCGAGGATCCGGACGTTGCGGATCGTCACGTCGTCGGCGCTGACGTCGATGCTCCCGTGGACCACGGCGTTCTCGAAGACCGTGCCGTCCTGGGTGATGTTCACCGACCGGTCATAGGTGCGCAGCTGGATTCCTGACGCGACACCGGTGTTGGAGGCGTCGGGATACCCGCAGGCACTCGGCTTCGCCGCACAGCCCGTCGCAGGTTGCGGGGCGGGCTGGGGTGCGGGCTGGGGTGCGGGCTGGGGTGCGGGCGTGAGGTGCCGGCTGGGGTGCCGGAGCCGGTGTCGTGCCGGGGCCGTCACCGGGGGCTTGTGGGAGACGAGCACCACGTGCGGCGTGCGGGCCCTCAGCCTGCCCGTGTGGCTCCTCAGGACTCCCCAGAGCACGTGCCGACCGGGGGCGAGTCGCGGGAGCGTGACGCGCGCAGACGGGTGTCGGCGGGCCTTGACCGCCGCCAAGCCCAACGTCCGGGCGCCTTCCTTGACCAGGATGCGTCCGCGGGGCATCTTGCGGTGCGCGGTCACCGTCATCCGGGCGGTGGCGCGGCGGTCGCTGCGGACGCTGCCGGGGACGCTGAGACGAGCGTTGACTGCCACGGCTCGGGCGCTGCTCGCCCGGGGCCAGGTCGGGCGCGGCCGAGTGCGGAGTGACCGCGGCGTGGGCGGGGGCGGCGGCGAGGCCTGTGGCCACCACCACGAGTCCAGCCAGGCGGGCACTGATGGATGACGGCTTCGGGGATGGGTGAAGACGTGATCACCTCGAGGTTGGACGGACTTCTGGGACACGTCGGCGTTCGTCTCCGTGCCCGCCACGTCACCGCCGACCGAAACAAGGTACGTCCGATTGGTCCACTGGAGCGTTTGCGGGAAATTTTTTTTTTTTTTTTTTTTTTTTTTTTTTTTTTTTTTTTTTTTTTTTTTTTTTTTTTTTTTTTTTTTTTTTTTTTTTTTTTTTTTTTTTTTTTTTTTTTTTTTTTTTTTGGCAGAGGCTGCCGTTGGCCGTGGGGTTGGTGGCGTCGAGGTCGGCTCCGGTCTCGAGCAGGACGTTGCCGGTGCGGCGCCAGCCGTCGGTGGGTGCTCCCCGGGTGTACCAGACGCCCCAGTAGCCGACGCAGCCGTAGTGGACGTCGGAGAACTTGTTGTCGACGAACCGGATGTTGGTCACCGAGTAGCCGCCGGCGGGGCTGGACTCGGAGGGGGAGTAGTCCTCGGCGTAGACGTTGAACCCGCCCCCGGCCAGGAGGTTGTCCTCGACCAGGATGTCCTCGGAGCTCTTGCGGCCGTTCCAGATGGCGATGGCGGCGTTCTGGCCCTGGGTGACGTCGATGGCGTTGTGCCGGATCACACCGTGCTTGGCGCCCTCGGTCTGGTAGCCGTCGACGTGTCCGTTGGCGGCCTGGGTGGTGAACGAGTGCAGCCAGTTGTCCTCGATGGTGAAGTGGTCGCCGGTGCCGTCGACGCCCTCCTGGGCCGCCCAGGAGAAGATGCCGTCGTTGACGTGGGTGCACTCGTTGGCGCGAGCGACCATGGAGCCGCCCATGTGCCAGATGCAGGTGTGGGTGTCGTTGAGGCCGTCGAGCAGGTTGTGCTCGATGCTGGCGCTGGCTCCCTCCGCGACCGTGACGACACCGCTGCCGCCGGCGCCGCCGGCGCTGTTGGTGACCCAGCTGTTGCGGATGGTCACGTTCTTGGCGCGCACCTCGATCCCGCCGCTGACCTTGTAGCCGTCGATCACGGTGTCGTCCTTGCTCACCACCAGCCCTCCGGTCACGGTCTTCGCGAAGGTCTGGCCGGGGGGATAGCCGGTCGTGGCCGGCCCGGGCCACCCGCACGCGTCGAGCTGCTGCCACACCCTGCTCGTGGAGCAGGCAGGATCCCCCGGCGTGGGAGCCGGCGTGGGAGCCGGCGTGGGAGCGGGCGTGGGCGCCGGTGTGGGGGCCGTCACCGGGGGCCTGTGGGAGACGAGCACCACGTGCGGCGTGCGCGGCCCTCAACCCTGCCCGTGTGGCTCCTCAGGACTCCCCAGAGCACGTGCTGACCGGGGGCCAGTCGCGGGAGCGTGACGCGCGCAGACGGGTGTCGGCGGGCCTTGACCGCCGCCAAGCCCAACGTCCGGGCGCCTTCCTTGACCAGGATGCGTCCGCGGGGCATCTTGCGGTGCGCGGTCACCGTCATCCGGGCGGTGGCGCGGCGGTCGCTGCGGACGCTGCCGGGGACGCTGAGACGAGCGTTGACTGCCACGGCTCGGGCGCTGCTCGCCCGGGCCAGGTCGGGCGCGGCCGAGTGCGGAGTGACCGCGGCGTGGGCGGGGGCGGCGGCGAGGCCGGCGGCCACCACCACCAGTCCAGCCAGGCGGGCACTGATGGATGACGGCTTCGGGGATGGGCGGAACACGTGATCACCTCGAGGTTGGACGGACTTCGCTGGGACACGTCGGCGTTCGTCTCCGTGCCCCCGCCCACGTCACCGCCGACCGAAACAAGGTACGTCCGATTGGTCCAATCTGGGAGCGTTTGCGGGAAATTTCCCCTGCGCAGAGTCCAGGCATGCGACGAGGCCGCCACCGGAATGCCGGTGGCGGCCCCGATCGGCTACGTCGGGTGGGTCGTCAGGTGACGGACCAGTCAGCCGCCCAGTCGGGGAGCCGCTGGCCCAGCCCGAAGAAGTGCTCGAGCGCCGCGCGGACCCGCGCCGCCGCCTGGCCGTCGCCGTAGGGGTTCACCGCCCTGGCCATCGGCGTCGTAGCGCGCGGGATCGGTGAGCAGCCGGCTGACCTCGTCGACGATGAGGTGCTCGTCGGTGCCGACGAGGCGCACCGTGCCTGCCTCGACGGCCTCGGGCCGCTCGGTGGTGTCGCGCAGCACCAGCACCGGCTTGCCCAGGCTCGGCGCCTCCTCCTGCACGCCGCCGCTGTCGGTGAGGATCAGCGTGCTCGCGTGCATCAGCCGGGCGAAGTCGCCGTAGGGCAGCGGGTCGGTGACGATCACGTTGGCCAGCCCCTCCAGCGGCGGCAGCAGCACCTCGCGCACCATCGGGTTGAGGTGCGGCCGGCAGCACGAAGGCACGTCCGGGAACTCGCTTGGCCAGCCGGCGATCGCGCGCCGCGGTGCGCGCCATCGGCTCGCCCCACGACTCGCGCCGGTGGGCGGTGACGAGCACGGCGGGTCTGCCGTCCATCGCCTCCAGAGCCGCGGTTCGTCCAGCGGCAGCCGCCGCGCCGACGACGTCGAGCAGCGCGTCGATGACGGTGTTGCCGGTGACCACGACGTCCGCGCGGCGATGCCCTCGCGCGAGCAGGTTGGCCCGCGAGGTCGCGTCGGCGCGAGGTGCAGCGAGGCGAGCTGGGTGGTGAGCCGCCGGTTGATCTCCTCGGGGAACGGGGCGTAGCGGTTCGTCGGTGCGCAGCCCGGCCTCGACGTGCACGACCGGGACCTGCTCGTAGAACGCGGCCAGCGCGGCCGACGAACGACGTCGTGGTGTCGCCCTGGACCGACCACGGCGTCGGGGCGCTCGGCGCGGATCACCTCGTCGAGCCCGGCCAGCGCCCGCTCGGTGACGTCGTGCGAGCGTCTGCCGCGGCCGGATGATGTCGAGGTCGTGGTCGGGCACGATGCCGAACAGCGCGTTGACCTGGTCGAGCATCGCGCGGTGCTGGCCGGTGACCACCACCGTCACGTCCAGGCGCGGCGACCGCTCGCAGCGCCCGCACGACGGCGCCATCTTGATCGCCTCCGGGCGCGTGCCGTAGACGACCATGACCCGCGGCCCCGTGGACACGGCCGCGGCAGCCCCGAGCCGGATCACCGCCAGACGCCCGCGGGTGTCGTAGACGACCTTGCCGGCGAGCCGCGAGCGGTTGAGCGACGCGGAAGTGGTCGTGGTCGACGAGCAGCACCACGATGTCGGCGGCGTCGACCGCGTCCGCGGCGCGCTGCGAGCGGACGTTGGGCAGCCCGGCGAGCGACCGGCGGCAGCTCGTGCGACGAAGGGCTCGGCGACCCGGAGGTCGACGTCGGGCAGCGCCGTCGCGATCTCGCTCACGATGTCGACGGCCGGGCTCTCGCGCAGGTCGTCGACGTTCGCCTTGTAGGCCAGGCCGAGGCAGGCGACCGTCGGGGTTGCGGAACCGCTCGGCCTTGGCGACCACCTGGGCTGCCACGTGGTGCGGCTTGCGGTCGTTGACCTCGCGGGCGGTCCGGATCAGCCGGGCGAGCTCGGGCGCCGCCCCGACGATGAACCACGGGTCGACCGCGATGCAGTGCCCGCCGACACCCGGGCCGGGCGTGAGGATGTTGACCCGCGGGTGGTGGTTGGCGAGCCGGATGACCTCCCAGACGTCGAGCCGTGAGCTGCTCGCAGATCAGCGACAGCTCGTTGGCGAAGGCGATGTTGACGTCGCGGTAGGCGTTCTCGACCAGCTTGGCCATCTCCGCGCTGGCGGCGTCGGTGAGCACCATCTCGCCCTGGCCGAAGACCTCGTAGATCGGGGCCGCCTTCTCCGCGCACCGGCGCGTGACCCCGCCGATGACCCGGTCGTTGGTGACCATCTCGATCATGATCCGGCCGGGCAGCACCCGCTCGGGGCAGTGCGCCACGTAGTACGTCGGGCACCCCCTCCGAGGCGTGCGGGAGCGACCAGGTCCGGCCGCAGCTCGGCGATCCAGCGGCTGACCTGCTCGGTGGTGCCGGGCGGCGACGTCGACTCCAGCACGATCACCTCGCCGCCGCGCAGGCGGGGCGCGATCTGCTCGACCGCGCTGCGCACGTAGCTGAGGTCGGCCTGGTGCTCGTCCTTGAACGGTGTGGGCACCGCGATGATGAAGGCGTCGGCCTCCGGAGTCTTGGTGGAGGCCGTGAGGCGGCCCATGCTCACCGCCCCGCTGACCGCCGATGGCGAGGTCCGGCTCGACGAACGGGACCCCGCCGTGCGAGACCGCCTCGACGGTGTCCTCGTTGACGTCGACCCCGACGACCTCGACTCCGCGGGTGGCCAGCGCCACCGCGGTGGGCAGCCCGATGTAGCCCAGACCGATGACGGCGACGCGGCCGTCGAACATCTCACCCATGCTGTCTCCCCGATCGGTTCGGCGATGGACGGTGTCGTGGGTACGGCGGCGTGCACGGAGGCGCTCGCGCACAGCAGGCCGACGAAGGCGGTGTTGGTCACGAGGTAGCGGCGCCACAGGCGGCGCGGCTCCTGCAGACAGCCGGTAGGCCCACTCCAGGCCCAGCCGTTGCCAGCGCAGCGGGGCCCGCCGGGTCACCCCGGCGAGGACGTCGAAGGAGCCGCCCACCCCGTGCATGACCGGCACGCCCATGGTGGCGGCGTGCGAGCCGAGGAAGATCTCCTTCTTCGGGGTGGTCATGCCGAGGAAGAGCATGTCGGCGCCCGGGCCGCCGACTGTCGCGGCGACCTCGGCGGCCTCGTCGTCGGCGAAGTAGCCGTCGCGGCTGCCGGCGACCACGGCGCCGGGCCAGCGGTCGGCGACGCTTCTCGAGCAGCTGGTCGAGCACGTCCCGGCGGGCTCCGAGCAGGTAGATCCTGCGGTGCTCGCGGTCCGCGAGGCTCAGCAGCGCCTCGAACAGGTCGATGCCGGCGACGCGCTCCGGCAGCGGGCGGCCCAGCAAGCTGCTCGCCCACACCACGGACTGGCCGTCGGCGAGCAGCAGGTCGCACTCCAGCAGCGAGTCGCGCAGGAACACGTCCGCCGCAAGCTTGACGACCTTGGCGGCGTTGACGACGCCGATCAGCAGCCTGGTGCGGCTGTGATCGCCACCGCCGCGAGGTCGATCACCTCGCGGAGGGTCAGCGCCGCGATCGGCATGCCGAAGAGCACCCGCAGCCGGCCGTGTGGAATGCCCACCCGCGACGCGGTGGTCTTGAGCCCGGGTACGTAGGCGACCCACAGTGCCTCGTCGCGCTGGTCAGGCATCCGAGTCCTGGCGGGGAGCCACGCGTAGAGCAACCAGCCCAGCTCGTAGGGACGGCACTCGTGGTCCACGACCCCGGGTGGCAGCACCCGGTCGAGGCCGGGGATCTCCCGGTGCGGGGCCACCCAGGTGCTCGCCGCCCGGGCCGCGCGGGCGGCCTTGCGCGGCTCGCGACGGCCCACCTTGCGCCAGACCAGGCCGAACCGCTCGGAGATCATCTCCTCTGCCGTCTCCGGAGGCGCGTGCAGCCAGGCGAGCCCAGCCGCGACCTCACTGCGATGGTCGTCGCCACCGGCCGCCAGCGAGGTCGTGGAGGACCATCGGAGCCATCGCGTGCTGGTGGACCGAGTAGACCGGGTAGCGCTCGACCACCCCGCCGGTCCGGGTGTCGTAGTGCCACCACCACTGCCCAGCGGGACCCTGGAGGTCGCAGAGCCGCTGGGCGGTGAGGTTGGCCGCCTCGAGCAGCGCCGGGTCCCCGGTCAGCGCGTAGCCGCGGGCCAGGGCCTGGACCGGGTAGATCTGGTCGGCGAAGCTGCCCACGTGGGCCCGCCACGGAGCCTGGGCCTGGGGCGGCACGTGGTGCGGGAAGATACCCTGCGCGCCCTGGGCGTCGAGCAGCCGGCGGACGGCGAGGTCGAAGAGGTCCTCGGTGCCCTCGAGCCGCACCGCCGTGAGCGCGGTGACGATCCAGGCCAGGTCCACGGTCGCCAGGGGTACGCCGCTGCGCACGCACCGGGCCAGCCGGTGGAGCAGGGCGGTGGGGTGCGCGCCGTTGACCTCGGCCGCGGCCCACGCCGCCAGCGCCACCGCACCGGGGTCGGAGCAGGTGCGGGCCCGCTCGGCCGTCCGGGCCACGAGGTCCCGGGCCCGGCACCCGGCGAGCACGTCGGCCTGCTGGGTCATCGGCAGGCGCGAGAGTCCCAGGCCGGCCATGGCGGCGTACCGGAGTTTCGACCGCCCGTGCGCCGGGCGTCGATGCCGTCGACGGTGACCACCGACCGGACGGTCTGCGCGAACTCTGGTCCCGCGGGGAGTACGCCGCGGCCAGTCCGCGCCGTGCGGTGGCGAGCAGCCGGTCGACCAACGCGGCCTGGGCTGGGCGCGCTCCCCAGAATCTGCGCCTCGTGCGCCGCCGGTCGCCGCCGGAGAGCTGACCTGCAACTCACCCATCGTCTTCCCACCTACAGTGAGCCACACGGAGGGTGGGTTGGCGATGTTCCCCCGTGGGCCCCGTCGTCCCGAAGCTGCTGCGGCCCCCCACCACCCGAAACTGGTGCGCAGCACGACGACCTCGATGTAAACACCGGGCATGGCCACCCGAGGGAGGGGCACTAATCCCGCGGACTAGACCGAAATCACCCCGCATTTCTCCCGATTCGGTCGTTAGTCTGGCGAAAGAAAATGCGAATTCCTTTTCACCGCACGACGGCCGGGGACCACGCATTTGCGATCAATTTTCGCGGAGCGTCCCCTCCATCCGAATTGATCGCCCACACGTCGGTCGCCGGCCTGCGTTGGCGGGGCAGCCCGTAGAGCAGGGTCCGGTCGTCGAGCCAGGCGACCTGGTCGTCCACGCTGCGTCGCTCGGCCCTCAGCACCGCTGCCGCCGCGTGCGCAGGTCGAGCACCGCGATGCCTCCAGTGGACCGGCTCGGCTCGAGCCGGCGGCGAACTTGTAGGCCACGCGTGTGCCGTCTGGCGAGAGCGAAGGGCACTCCGGCGCCGGCGCGGACCGAGGTCAGCGTTCGCGCGGAGAGGTCACCCTCGACGAGGTACGGCGTGCCGCCGGTCTGCGCGGTGGCGTAGAAGGTGTCGTCGTCCCGGCGAAGGTGACCCCCCAGATGTTCCGGTCCTCGGCCAGCACCCGCTTGCCGTCGACGTACAGCGCGAAGCCCTCGAGGTTGCCGTAGCTGCTTGCGCCGCCCACCTCGCGGATCGACCGTGGCCGTCGAGAGCTCGCGTCTGTCCGTAGGAGTGCCCAGCGACGAACACGGTGCTCGCCACGAGTCGGCCGTCGGGCGACATCCGGGTGCGGCTCGGGGTGCCCTCGAGCGGAGTCGCTCGCCCGGGTCCGAGAGTCGGGCCCGAGGTCGAGCCACTCGTAGGACGTGTGGACGCCCCGCTCGGTGCGCAGGCAGCTGGCGCCGTGGGCGGTGGCGTCGACCCGGTCACAGGGCGACGTCGGTGAGCGCCCGCGGGGCCGCAGGGTCGGACAGCGGCACCTCGGCGACCAAGCCGTAGGACGGCCCGATCTGCGGTGTTGCGGAAGACGATCCGCGGCTTGCCGTCGTACGCCGAGGGGCTGGGGCGTGCGGACGCGGGCGAGGCGCGCGGGGACGACCTGGCCTGCGCGTCCGGGGCCCCGCGCTGCGTCGCCCGTCGACGGCCGGGCCGCGCACGCCGAGCAGCGAGCAGACAGCAGCCGGCGACGATCGGCGGCGCGACCGACGACCCGGAGCAGGCGCACGCCTCCCGCGCCGCTCAGTTGCTGCCGGCGTGCAGCACGCCGAACAGGGAGTAGGTGCACGTCCGCCTTGCCCCCGGGCGTGAGGGTCAGGACCACGGAGTCCTTCCCGCGGTCGAAGCCCAGGGCGGTGGAGCCGCCGACGCGCGGGCAGCGGGGACTCCTTGAAGCCGTAGCCGCGCCAGCCGCAGGCGGTAGAACTTGGCGCACCGCGTCCTGCTTCCTCGAGCGTCGCGCCGACCAGCGCCACCTGGACGGCGCGGCCCGCCGGGGCGACGCTGCTGCTGCGCACGCGCGAGCCCGGCAGCGGGGGGAGGACACGGCGGGGGTAGCCGCTGACCAGGCGGCCGCGGCTGCTCGCCGTGCGCGGCAGCGCAGCAGGGACCAGGGGGCCCTTCTTCACCGGGGCGAGGCGGTCTCCGATGCGCCGGAGGCCTCCGTCCCTCGTCGCCGTCAGCCGATCCTCCCGAGCTCGACCTACCAGCCTTCGTCGGTGCCCACCGGCGCCTGCTGCAGCTCGCTGGGGCGGTCGGTCTTCGAGGCGGACCCGGCCCGGCTCCCCGAGGAGCCCCGCGTGCGGCGCTGCCCGCCTCCTCGCCCGAACCCGGGCCGCGGCCGACGGTGAGGACGACGAGCGCCCCGAGGAGGAGCACGGCGGCTGCCGAGAGCACGACGACGATCCGGATTCGCGACACGATGGCCCCCGAGGAACGCGTGACCTGCTGGGCCGGAATGCCGGGCAGGGCAGAGTCGGCAGTCTAGGAGCCGTACCCGCCCGGACCCCCGTTCCGACCGGCACCGGTCTGGTCCGGTGGCCCCCGTTAGGCTCCTGACCGTGACCACTCCGACCCTGACCGTGCGCACCATCACCGCCGAGGAACACCTCGCCGTGATCGCCGCACTGGCCAAGCCCGCAGGGGGCAGGCCGGGGCGCTCGGCGAGCTTCCTCCAGACGCCCGCCTGGGCCGCGGTCAAGCCGGAGTGGAGGGCCGAGTCCATCGGCTGGGTCAGGCGCAGCACGACCGGGAGCGAGGAGCTGGTCGGCGCGGCGCTCGTGCTCTACCGGCAGCTGCCCAAGGTGCGCCGCTACCTCGCCTACCTGCCCGAGGGGCCGCTCCTCGACTGGGGCACCGACGACCTCGGCGCCTGGCTGCGGCCGATGGCCGAGCACCTCGCCGGGCAGGGCGCCTTCGGGATCCGGATCGGCCCCCCGGTCATCACCCGGCGCTGGAGCGCCGCCCAGGTGAAGCAGGGCATCGCCGACGAGGCCGTCACCTCCCTGACCGCCCTGCCGCCCACCGAGCGCAGCCAGGTCGGCGCGAGCGTGGTCGCCCAGCTCGAGGAGCTCGGCTGGCGGCGACAGGCCGCCGAGGGCGGCTTCACGGCCGGCCAGCCGCAGTACAACTTCCACATCCCGCTCGTCGACGAGGACGGCAACCCGCGCAGCGAGGACGACGTGCTCGCGGGGATGAACCAGCAGTGGCGGCGCAACATCAAGAAGGCCGCCAAGCAGGGCGTCGAGGTCGAGCGCGGCGAGGTGACCGACCTCAAGGCCTTCCACGAGCTCTACGTGCACACCGCGGGACGCGACCACTTCACCCCGCGGCCGCTGAGCTACTTCGAGACGATGTTCGAGGCGCTCGGCGCCGAGGACCCCGACCGGATCCGGCTCTACCTCGCGCGCCACGAGGGCGACCTCGTCGCCGCCACGATCTGGGTCCGGGTCGGTGAGCACACGTGGTACTCCTACGGCGCCAGCTCGACGGAGAAGCGGGACGTGCGCGGCTCCAACGCGGTGCAGTGGCAGATGATCCGCGACGCGCTCGCCGCGGGCGCCAAGGTCTACGACCTGCGTGGGATCACCTCCACCCTCGACCCCGAGGACGACCACGTCGGGCTGATCCAGTTCAAGGTCGGCACCGGCGGCGAGGCCGTGGAGTACGCCGGGGAGTGGGACCTGCCCCTCAACCGAGCGATCTACAAGGCCTTCGACCTCTACATGAAGCGCCGGGGCTGACGAGCATGGCCCTCACCCTCCTCGTCGACGGCGAGCGCTGGCGGGCCCACCTGCGCGACGTCCACGACCGGCACCCCGGCATCGTCCCCGTCGCGAAGGGCAACGGCTACGGCTTCGGGCTGGCCCGGCTGGCGCGCAAGGCGCAGTGGCTCGGCGTGGACACCCTGGCCGTCGGCACCTACGAGGAGCTCCCCGAGGTCGAGAAGCGCTTCGACGGCTCGCTGCTCGTGCTCACCCCGTGGCGCCCGTTCAACCCGCTGCCCGACGACCCCCGCGTCATCCACACCGTCGGCCGCATCGAGGACCTCACCGCCCTCATCGAGCACGGGGAGGCCACCGGCGTACGCCCCCGGGTCGTGCTCGAGCGGCTCACCTCGATGAAGCGCCACGGGTTCACCCCGGCCGAGCTGCGCGAGGCCGGCCGGCTCGTCGCGTCCGGCCGCGGCGTGCAGGTGGAGGGCGTGGCCCTGCACCTCCCGCTGGCCCCGCGGTCCCAGGGGGCCTCGCACATGCGCGAGGTGGAGCGGTCGATGAACGACGTCGTCGCCGCCGGCATCGACAAGCTCGACCACCCCGGCCGCCGGGTCGTCTGGGTCTCCCACCTCACCGAGGTCGAGCTCGAGCTGCTCGCGCAGAAGTTCCCCGAGTTCACCTTCCGCCCGCGCATCGGCACCGCCTTGTGGCTCGGCGACCGCGGCGCCCTCTCGGTGCGGGCCACGGTGCTCGACCGCCACCCGGTCGAGCGTGGGGACACCTACGGCTACCGGGGCCGGTCGGCGCCGCGGGCCGGCACGATCCTGATCGTCTCGGGCGGCACCGCCCACGGCATCGGCCTCGAGGCGCCCACGGGGGACGCCACCCTGCGCGCGCGGGCGGCCTCGATCGCCCGCGGGGGCCTCGACGCGGCCGGGCTGGTGCGCTCGCCGTACACCGTGGGCGGCAAGCAGCGGCTCTTCGCCGAGCCGCCGCACATGCAGGCCTCGATGCTGTTCATCCCGGCCGGGTCGCCGGTCCCGGCCGTCGGCGAGGAGATCGCCTGCCGCGTGCGGTTCACCGCGACGACCTTCGACCGGGTCGAGATCAGCTGACCGGGTCCGTGCGCACCGGCTCCCGGACCACCGTGTCCGTGCGCACCGGGTCGTCGGCGGGACGCAGGACGTCACGGACGACGACGGCGACGAGGTAGAGCTGGGCCGCGACCCGCAGCCAGATCGCGAGGTCGTAGACGGGCGCCTGGCTGCCGGCGCCCTCCTCCAGCCAGCCGCCGAGGTAGGTCCAGACGGCCACGAAGTAGACCACCTCGCCCGCCTGCCACACGAGCAGGTCACGCCAGCGCGGGCGGGCCAGGACGGCCAGCGGGAGCAGCCACAGGACGTACTGCGGGGAGTAGACCTTGTTGACCAGCAGGAAGCCCGCGACCACGAGGAAGCCCAGCTGGGCCAGTCGGGGGGTCTGCGGCGCCCGCAGCCCGAGCCACGCCACGCCCGTGCAGATCGCGCCGAACAGCACCCAGGACCACAGGTTGATGGTCGCGGGGGCCACCTGCTGCCCGGCGTGGGCGAGCACCAGCCACAGCGAGCCGAGGTCGGCCCCGCGCTCGGAGTTGAACGTCCAGAAGACCTTCCACTGCTCGGGGCCCGTCAGCCAGGCCGGCAGGTTCGCCACGGCCCAGGCGAGCACCGCCGCCAGGCACGCGCGTACGCCGTCACCGAGGCGGCGTCGCCGCCAGGCGATGACCAGCAGCGGGCCCAGCAGGAACAGCGGATAGAGCTTGGCGGCGGTGCCCAGCCCGAGGAACGCGCCGGTGAGCAGGGGACGGTCTCGCGACCACGCCCACAGGGCACCGGCCACCAGGGCCACCGCGAGCAGGTCCCAGTTGACCAGCCCGGTGAGGAGCAGGGCCGGGGAGAGCACGAAGAGCGCCGCGTCCCACGGCCGCTGCCGGTGCGCCCCGGCCAGGAACCACGTCGCCGCCAGCGCGCACAGGCACAGCAGCAGGGCGGTGACCAGGAAGTAGGAGTTGACCTCCTCGCCCATGCCGGGCAGCGACCACAGCGCGCCGGGGTCGGCCGCTCGGCGCTCGGCGATCGGCGGACCCGACGGGTCGAGCTGGGTCAACCGGGCGGCGGCCCAGGCGAGGTAGGAGATCCCGACGGGGTACTCCATCACCTCGAACCGGCCGCCCGTGTCGGCGTACGGCCACTGACCCTCGGCCAGCCCGCGCCCGGTGTAGAGGTAGGGCACGTCGGAGTAGCACATCTTCCCGTAGCGCACCGCGTCGTTGCCCCAGCCGCTGTCCATGCACGGCACGTGGTGCACGATCGAGAGCGCGAGCACGACGGTCGCCAGCGCGAGCAGGACGCGCACCGGGCTCCACCAGCGGTGCGGTCGGGCGTGGGCCCCCACCGGGCCGCCGACGGCCTCGCTCAGCGAGCGGGCGACCGGGTCGGTCCGGGTGGGGGCAACCGTCACTGCTGGCAGGTGGGATCGGTCGGGTCGCAGGTGGCCCCGCCGTTGCCGCCGCGCCCGTTGCCGCCGCCGTTGCCGCCCCCGTTGCCGCCGCCGTTGCCGCCGCCGTCACCTGGTGCCGGCTCCTGGCTCTGCGAGGGCTCGGGAGCCTGGGTCTTGGTGCTCTCGGTCTTCTTCGGCTTCGGCTTCGGCTTCTCCGAAGGCTCCGGCTTCTCGCTCGGGGTCGGGGTCGGGGTCGGGCTCGGCGGCGGGGTGTACGGCGCGTGGCCCTCGCTCGGCGCCTCACCGTCGACGTAGGCCGGCGGCGGGAAGGACTCGACGTCCATGCCGTCCATCACGGACTGCATCACCGCGAGCCAGGTCGAGGCCGGGTAGGCCGAGCCGTAGAAGGTGGGCAGGTAGCCGTTGAGCGCCTCGTTGCCCTTGCCCCGTGCGTACATGACAGCGGTGGCGACCTGGGGGGTGTAGCCGACGAACCAGGAGGACGACACGTCGCCGTCGTCGTTGGTGGCCGTGCCCGTCTTGCCGGCCGCGGGCCGGCCCAGGCCCAGCGCCGTGCGCCCGGTACCGCCCTGCACCGTCTGCTGGAGCGCGAAGCTCACGTCGGCGGCGATGTCCTCGCTCAGCACGCGGTCGGTCTTGCGCGGGGCGCGGTAGAGCACCTTGTCGTCGGAGTGGCGCGAGACCTTCTTGACGGTGAACCACTTGTGGTACTCGCCGCCGTTGGCGATCGTCGCGTAGGCGTTGGCCATGTCGATCGGGCTCACCGTGGCCGACCCGAGGGCCACGCCCGCGTTGGGACCGAGGCCAGGGGCCTTCTTCGGGACGCCGAGGTCGGTGGCCATGTCGACCACCTTCTGCGGGCCGTCGGGGATCGAGGTGGTCAGGTCGACGTAGGCGGTGTTCACCGAGTTCTGCGTCGCGGTGATCAGGTTGATCGCCGAGCCGTAGCTGCGACCCTTGCCCTCGCCCTGGTTGCCCACGTCGCTGCCGTCGGGCAGCACGAACGGGGCGTTGCCGTCGAAGGTGTCCTTGAGCGAGAACCCGGCCTTGAGGCCGGCGGCCAGCGCGAACGGCTTGAACGCCGACCCGGGCGAGCTGCCCAGGCGGGCCCAGTTGAGCTGGCTCTTGAGGTAGTCCTGCCCGGCGTAGAAGCCCATCAGGGCACCGGTGCCGACGTCGACGGAGGCGGTGGCGACGTGCAGCTTCTTCAGCCCCTGTGGCCGCTGGTCGAGCACGCCCGACTCCGCCGCCTCCATCGCCTTCTTGGTGAAGGTGGTCTCCACCCGCAGGCCGCCGGAGTCGATCTCCGCGTCGTCGAAGCCGAGGCGGCGCAGCTCGGCCTTGACCATGCTGAGCATGAACCCGCGCTGGCCGCCGTACATGTTGCTCGCGCGCCTCTTGGAGACCTTGGGCAGCTTGCCGTAGAGCTTGTCGGCCCGCTCGGCGTCGAGGTTCCCCATCGAGACCATGCCCCGCAGGACGTAGTCGTAGCGCTCGATGAGGTCGTCCCGGCCGGGGGCACCGCGCTCGGGGCGCAGGTGGTTGGGCGAGTTCAGGATGGCGGCGAGCATCGCCGACTCCGCGGCGTTGAGCTTCTTGGCGGGCTTGTTGAAGTAGGCCCGCGACGCGGCCTGCACGCCGTAGGCGCCGCGGCCGAAGTAGATGGTGTTCAGGTAGCCCTCGAGGATCGCCTCCTTGGACTTCTGCTGCTGCACCTTCAGGGAGAGGAACGCCTCCTTGACCTTGCGCGAGAGCGTGCGCTCCTGGCTGAGGTAGAGGATCTTCACGTACTGCTGGGTGATCGTGGAGGCGCCCTGCGTGGTGTTGCCCTGCGCGTTGGAGAAGGCCGCTCGCACGATGCCCTTCGGGTCGATGCCCTTGTTGGTGTAGAACGTGCGGTCCTCGGCGGCGATGGCCGCGTCCTGCATCGCCGCCGGGATGTCGGCCAGCGGGATCGACTCCCGGTTCTGCTCGGCGAACGCGCCGATCCGGCTCTTGCCGCCGGAGTAGTAGACGTAGGTCGACTGCGCCTCGTAGGCCTTGTTCGCGTCCGGGATGGTGGTGCTGCGGTAGGCGAAGAAGCCGATCCCGGCAAGCACCAGCGCGAGCACCAGGCCCGTCACGAGCAGCCACTTCAGGCCGGTGCGCACCCGCGCCCCCACCGTCCTGCGCTCGTCCTTGCGCTGGCCGGCCTGGGCGCCCGCCCCGGTGCCGGCCCTCGTGGTCTTCTTGGTGGCCGGGTTCTTCCTCGCGGCGCCCTTGGAGGCGGAACCGGACCCGGTGGCCCTCTTCTTGGGCGCGGGGTTGCTGCGGTTGCCGCTCACTGCTCACTCTCTCGCCGGGGTGTCGATGACGCGCCTGGGAGGGCGCCCAGTAGTGGAGCGTACGGCGTAGGACCACCCCGGCGGGCGATCTGTGGCGATTCGCACACGATATATCAATACGATAGATTGAGGCGATAGTGACAGGCACCGACGACGAGGGAGGGCGGCACACGGTGGCAAGCAAGGGTGCGACGCTCGAGCTGGCGGTCCTCGGACTGCTGCACGACTCCCCGCTCCACGGCTACGAGCTGCGCAAGCGGCTCAACCTGCTGCTCGGCTGGACCCGGCTGCTCTCCTACGGCTCGCTCTACCCCGCGCTGAAGCGGATGCTGCGCGCCGGACTGGTCACCGAGGTCGCCACCGCGTCCCCGGGGGTCTCGCGCCGACAGCGCATCGTCTACCAGATCACCCCTGCCGGGGTCGAGTACTTCGGGTCCCGGATCACCGACGTCGGCCCCTCGGCGTGGGAGGACGAGGACTTCAACATGAGGTTCGCGTTCTTCTCCCGCACCGACTCCGAGGTGCGGTTGCGCATCCTCGAGGGCCGGCGCTCGCGACTGCAGGAGCGCCTGGACCGCGCGCGCAAGAGCCGCGGCCCGGCCGGCGCCGACCGCTACGTCAGCGAGCTGCAGCGCCACGCGATCGAGTCGGTGGAGCGCGAAGTCCGTTGGCTCACCGACCTCATCGCCGCCGAGCGCGCGGAGCCCCGCCCCGCTCCCCGGCCGCCCACAGCAACGCACCAGAGCAGCACCCCGACGGAGTCCGATCTCGGACCCCACCTCGGGCCCCACCTCGGCCCCCACCAGGGGCCACAGCCAGAGCACAGCACCCAGCAGCAGTCGTGAGTGAAGGAGAAGTCCCCATGGGATCGGTTCGAGTAGCCATCGTGGGAGTGGGCAACTGCGCCAGCTCCCTCGTCCAAGGCGTCGAGTACTACAAGGACGCCGACCCGTCAGGCGCCGTGCCCGGCCTGATGCACGTCACCTTCGGTGAGTATCACGTCCGCGACGTGGAGTTCGTGGCCGCGTTCGACGTCGACGCGAAGAAGGTGGGCTTCGACCTCTCCGACGCGATCAACAGCTCCGAGAACAACACGATCCGCATCTGCGACGTGCCGCCGACCGGCGTGACCGTCCAGCGGGGGCACACCCTCGACGGGCTCGGCCGCTACTACCGCGAGACCATCGAGGAGTCCGACGTCGACCCGGTCGACGTGGTCCGGGTGCTCAAGGACACCGGCGCCGACGTGCTGGTCTCCTACCTGCCGGTGGGCTCGGAGGAGGCCGACAAGTTCTACGCCCAGTGCGCCATCGACGCCGGCGTCGCCTTCGTCAACGCCCTGCCGGTCTTCATCGCCTCCGACCCCGTGTGGGCCAAGAAGTTCGAGGACGCCGGAGTCCCGATCGTCGGCGACGACATCAAGTCGCAGGTCGGCGCGACCATCACCCACCGCGTGATGGCCAAGCTCTTCGAGGACCGCGGCGTGGTGCTGGACCGCACCTACCAGCTCAACGTCGGCGGCAACATGGACTTCAAGAACATGCTCGAGCGCGACCGGCTGGAGTCGAAGAAGATCTCCAAGACCCAGGCCGTGACCTCCAACATCGAGCACGACCTCGGGTCCCGCAACGTGCACATCGGCCCGTCGGACTACGTGCAGTGGCTCGACGACCGCAAGTGGGCCTACGTCCGGCTCGAGGGCCGCGCGTTCGGCGACGTCCCGCTGAACCTGGAGTACAAGCTCGAGGTGTGGGACTCCCCCAACTCCGCCGGCATCATCATCGACGCGATCCGCGCCGCGAAGATCGCCAAGGACCGCGGCATCGGTGGCCCGCTGCTCGCTGCGTCGTCGTACCTGATGAAGAGCCCGCCGGTGCAGCGCCCCGACGACGAGGGCCGCGCCTCCGTCGAGGCCTACATCAAGGGCGAGGTCGAGCGCTGAACCAGCGCTAGACCACGCACCACTCGGCCGCGGATCCACCACGGATCCGCGGCCGAAGCCCTAATGTGTGCGCCATGAGCGAAGGTACGCCGCCTCCCCCGCCTCCGGAGAACCCCTACGGCACCGGTGGAGGGCAGGCGCCGCCTCCGCCTCCCGGCGGGTACGGCGCACCGCCACCTCCGGGCGGGTACGGCGCACCCCCTCCGCCGCCTCCCGGGGGCATGCCGGGCGGGTACGGCGCACCTCCGCCGCCTCCGGGCACCGGGTTCAACGACCCGAACGCCCGTCCCTACAGCCCGACCGACGCGGTCGCCTACGGGTGGAACAAGTTCAAGGCCAACCCGGCGCCGCTGCTGGTCGGCACGCTCATCCTGCTGCTGGTCGCCGGCGCGATCTCCGTGGTCGCCAACATCATCGCCAGCGCGATCTTCGTCTCCGACCCCTCGGCGACCATCAACCCCGACACCGGGCAGCTCGAGGTCACGGGCGGGGGCGGGTTCATCGCCAGCATCCTGGTGAGCACCCTGATCTCCCTGGTGGCCGGCATCGTGGCCCAGATCATCGCGGCCGGGCTGGTCAAGGGCGCGCTGGACACCACCGACGGCCGTCAGGTCTCGCTGGGCACCATGTTCGAGGGCTGGGACAAGGGCAAGGTCGCGGTCGCGGCCGTCCTGGTCTCGGTGGCCACCTCGATCGGCACGCTGCTGTGCTACTTCCCCGGGCTCGTCGTCGGGTTCCTGTTCAGCTACACCATGTTCTTCGTCGTCGACCGCGACCTCTCGCCGGTCGACGCGATCAAGGCGAGCGTCTCGTTCGTGACGAGCAACCTCGGCCCGACGCTCCTGTTCTACCTGCTCGGCGTCCTGGTCGTGCTCGCCGGCGCGATCCTGTGCGGCGTCGGCCTGCTCGCGGCGATCCCGATCGCGGTGATCGGCGCGGCCTTCACCTACCGCCGCCTGAACAACCAGATGGTGTCCCCGGCTGTCTGACCTGCACTGCCCCGCGACCGTCGTGCTCGCCGCGACGGGTGCCGAGGGCTCCCGTGAGCTGGAGCAGGCCACGGCCGGCCTGCGGGTGGCCTCGAGGTTCTCCCCCGAACGCGACCCGGCGCTGCGCCCGGCCGGTCCCGGGGAGGTCCCGGCCGACGTCGTACGCCGCCACCTCGACCTCCTCGAGGAGGTGGCCGACACCCATCGCGGGGAGACCGTGCTGGTGCTGATCGAGGAGCCGGCTCTCGGGCTCGTCGTGCCGGCGCTGGTGCCCGGCGCCGCCGCCGGCGGGGTGGTCGTCCTGGAGAACGACGCCGACGGGTGGGTGCTGCGCGACCAGCACCTCCAGCGCTAGCGGTCCTGGCGACCGGCCTCCGCGTCGCTCTTGATCCGCGACAGCGTCTGGTTCATGCCCTGCTCGAGCTCCTCGGCGAAGCCGTCCACCCCGCCCAGGACGGTGTTGGTCAGCCGCACCGAGACGTCGGAGATGCCCTTGGGGGCCTCCCGGCGCTGCACCACCCGGGTCCCGCCGTCCGGGGTCGCGCTGAGCTCGAAGGACCAGATCGTCCAGTTCTCCTTGATCCGGAAGGCGATCCGCCGCTCCGGGACCAGCTCGGTCACCATCGCCTGCGTGGGCCAGAACAGCAGGCCCCGGCGGTTGATGTTGATCAGCTTGGCGCCCTCGCGCATCACCCCGCCGCGCACGATCGTCTTGCGGCACTGCGGGCTCCAGCGCGGCATGTTGCGCAGGTCCGAGACGAGGTCCCACACCCGCTGCGGAGGGGCGTCGATGTCGATCGTTGCCTCGATCGGGGCGACGTCGGTCAGCGGCATGAGGGTCCTCTCATCGGGGTCCGTGGGTGTTGAGCCAGAGGATAGGCGCCGGCATCGCCTCACCGGCTGCCTCGTCTCGCATCGCGGCGATCGCCTTCCCGGTGTAGACGGGCTCGAGCTCCAGGCCCGCACGCGCGGCGTCGGCGACGGCTGCCGTGGAGGCCGGCGTCGGGTCGCCGTACGTCGCCCCCAGCCAGTCGGTGCGCATGGTCACCTCGCCCGGCTCGAGCCGCGGCACCTCGTCGGCGGGCGCGCCGGAGCGGACGAGCAGGTCGGCGGTGCGGTCGGCCAGGCCCGCGACCACCTCGGCCGTCAGCGGGAAGGCGTCGTTGACGACCACCCCGAACACCCGCGTGCTCAGCCCCGCGAGCCGCAGTCCCAGGGCCAGCCCGGCGGCGGTCCCCCCGGAGCCCACCGGGACGACCAGGGTGGCGGGCTCGGGGAGCAGCCCCGCGCGGACCTGGTCGGCGACCTCGAGGGCCACCTCGACGTAGGCGAGCGCGCCGTACTCGTTGGAGCCGCCGGCGGGCAGGTACCACGGCAGCCGGCGGTCGCGCCAGGTAGCGCGCGCGATGATCCACGGCGCCGCCAGCCGCAGCCGGCCCGGCGTACGGCGGCGGTGGATCTCGGCCCCCGACTCCTCCAACCGCGCCAGCTGCTCCCGGACGTGGTCGTCGACGGGCTGGTCGACCAGGCCCAGCACGGTGCGCAGCCCGTGCTCGCGGCCGTAGAGCGCCGCTGCCAGCCCCCAGTGGGTGCCGATGCCGCCGACGGTGAACAGCGTCCGCACCCCCCGGCGGCGGGCCTCGGGCAGGATCCAGCCCAGCTTGCGGACCTTGTTCCCGGCCCACGGGCCGTCGCCGTACGCGCCCTCGTCCTTGACCCACACCTCGGCCCCGGGGACCACACCGGGATCGAGCCGGCTCACGGGGGTGGGCGCCTGCCCCAGGGACACGTGCTCCAGGGCAAGGTCGGGGAACCGCTCGTGCAGCAGGGCCATGGGCACAGCACCCTAGTCGTCGCTGCCGGCGCCTATTCCCGGGCGGCGGCCCACTCCAGCAGCGCCGCCGTGGCCTCGTCCTCGTCCATCGGGCCGCGGTCGAGCCGCAGCTCGAGGAGGTGCCGGTAGGCCTCGCCCACCTCGCGGCCCGGGCCGATCCCGAGGATCCCCATGATCTGGTTGCCGTCGAGGTCCGGCCGGATGGAGGCGAGCTCCTCCTCCTCCGAGAGCCGCTCGATGCGCTCCTCGAGCTCGTCGTAGGTCCGGCGCAGCCGCTCGGCCTTGCGCCGGTTGCGGGTGGTGCAGTCGGCCCGGGTGAGCACGTGCAGCCGCTCGAGCTGGTCGCCCGCGTCGCGCACGTAGCGGCGTACGGCGGAGTCGGTCCACTCCCCCGACCCGTAGCCGTGGAAGCGCAGGTGCTGCTCGACGAGCTGGGAGACCGCCTCGATCTGGTCCTTGGGGAAGCGCAGCGCCTGCATCCGCTTGCGGGTCAGCTTCGCGCCCACGACGTCGTGGTGGTGGAAGGTGACCACGTTGCCCTCGGCGAAGCGGCGCGTCCTCGGCTTGCCGACGTCGTGCATCAGCGCCGCGAACCGGGCGACGAAGTCGGGGCCGCCGCCGCTGGTGGGTGCCAGCCGGGCCTCGAGGTCGATGGTCTGCTCGAGCACGGTCAGGGTGTGCTCGTAGACGTCCTTGTGGCGGTGGTGCTCGTCGCGCTCGAGCGCCAGCGCCGGCAGCTCGGGCAGCACGTGGTCGGCCAGGCCGGTCTCCACCATCAGGCGCAGCCCGCTGACCGGGTCGGGCGACATCACGAGCTTGACCAGCTCGTCGCGCACGCGCTCGGCCGAGACGATCGAGATGCGCTCGGCCATCCGCGTCATCGCCGCCACCACCTCCGGGGCGACGGTGAAGCCGAGCTGGGCGGCGAACCGGGCCGCGCGCATCATCCGCAGCGGGTCGTCGGAGAAGGAGTCCTCGGGGCGGCCGGGGGTGCGCAGCACCTTGTGCGCGAGGTCGACCACCCCGTGGAAGGGGTCCTCGAGCCGCTGGTCGGGCAGCGTCAGCGCCATCGCGTTCACGGTGAAGTCGCGGCGACTGAGGTCGCCGACCAGCGAGTCGCCGTACTCCACGAGCGGCTTGCGGCTCTCCGGGTCGTAGGCCTCGGAGCGGTACGTCGTGATCTCCACCTGCCACTCACCCCGGCGGCAGCCGATCGTCCCGAAGGCGCGGCCGATGTCCCAGGTGGCGTCGGCCCAGCCCTTGACCAGCTTCTCGGTGACCTCCGGGCGGGCCGAGGTGGTGAGGTCGAGGTCGTTGTGCAGCCGGCCGAGCATCGCGTCGCGGACCGGGCCGCCGACCAGGGCGATCTGCTCGCCGGCCGCGGAGAACCGCCGCCCCAGCTCGTCGGTGACCGGGGAGATCCGGGCCAGCTCGGCGACCACACGCGCCTGGACGTCGCTGATCAGCAGGGGCTCCTCGGACACGGGAGACCACTCTAACCGGGCTCGGGGGCACGAGCACCTCGGCTGGATAGCATCGCCGCTGTGACCTCCGCCCGCCCGACCTCCCCTGCCCGGGGAGTGGCGGCGGCCCAGCAGGTCCGTGTCCTCGGCCTCCTCGCCCTGGCGATCCTCCTCGTCGCCGTGGCGCTCGCGCCGGCGCCCGCCTCCGCCGCGGAGGAGCAGGACGAACCGGAGACGACACCGCTGACGATCGCGCTCACCTCGATGTCGCCGGGGCAGGTCCCGCGCAAGGGTGACATCCGCGTCGCCGGCACGGTGACCAACGACTCCGAGGAGGACTGGAGCGACATCAACGTCGCGCCGTTCGTCGCCTCCTCGCCGATCACGAGCCGCGACGAGCTGGCCGAGGCCTCCGCCAGCGCCGCCGACGTGGCCGTGGGCGACCGGCTCACCGACGCCGGCACCTACGTCGCGGTCGGCGACCTCGCCCCCGGGGAGCGGGCGAGCTTCCGGATCCGGATCCCGGTGGAGTCCCTCGGGATCACCGGCGACCCGGGCGTCTACTGGATCGGGGTGCACGCGCTCGGCTCGAACGTCGACGGCCGCGACGCCGTCGCCGACGGCCGGGTGCGCACGTTCATCCCGTTGGTGGCCCCCGCGACCGCCCGCGCCGCTCGCCGGCGGCCCGTCCCGGTCTCCGTGGTCCTCCCGCTGCGCGACCGCGCCCGCCGCGCCGTGGACGGCAGCCTGAACGGCCCCGCCCGCTGGGCCGCCCTGACCGGCCCCTCGGGCCGGCTGACCCGCCTGGCCGACTTCGGCGCCTCGGCGGGGGACGCCCCGCTCGCCTGGCTGGTCGACCCCGCGGTCGTGGACGCGCTCGAGGACTTCTCCGACGGCAACCCGCCGCTCTCGCTCGGCTCCCCGGAGCGCGCCGGCGAGGGTGCCTCGGAGGCACCGGAGTCGCCCAGCGAGGAGCCCTCGCCCAGCGCCGTGCCCTCGCCGGTGCCCGGCGCCCCCACCGACGCCGAGCAGGAGCGCGCCGGCAAGGTGCTGGACCGCTTCCTCGCCTCCGCCCGCACCCACACCCTGTTCAGGCTCGGCTACTCCGACCCCGACACCGCCGCCCTCGCCCGTCGGCGGCCCGCCCTGGTCCGGCGCGCCGACGAGCTCGCCGCCCGCCGGATGAGCGACCGCGACCTCAGCGGCAGCCCCGCGGTCGCCCCGCCCGGCGGGCGCTTCGACCCCGAGCTGCTTCCCCGGCTCGACCGCGGCGCGCTCATGTTGCTCGGCGACGGGGGCAGCTCCGAGGAGCCCACGCTGTCGCGGCTGCCGACCGGTCAGGACCTCGTCCTGGTCGACGAGCGCGCGTCCTCGGGCGGACCGGCGCCCACCTCGGCGTACGCCCCGCTCGCGGTGCGCCAGCGCATCCTGTCCGAGGCCGCGCTGGAGGCGTCCACGGGCGAGCCGCCGCGGCCGATCGTCGTGGGCCTTCCACCGCGCTGGAACCCGGGCCCGAGCTGGCGCAAGGCCGACTTCTTCGACGGGTTGCAGACCGGCTGGTCGCAGCTGGCCCCGGTGCCCCGTGGGGCGACCACCGAGTACGACGGGGAGCTGCCCTACAGCCGGGCGCAGCGCAGCCGAGAGATCGCCGGCTCCAACGTGGCGGCCACCCGCAGCCTGACCCGGACCAGCGAGGTCCTCGACCACCTGCTGGCCAACGTCAACGACGTGACCGGCCGGCTCACCGGGGCCGCGCTGCAGGCCTCGTCGTACAACGCCCGCCGCTCCCCCGCCCTCGCCGCCCGGCAGGTGCGCGAGCTCGACGCGGCCGTGCGCGACCAGATCTCCGCGGTGCAGGTGACCGGCACCGACTTCGTGACGCTCTCGGGCGGCTCCGGGTCGCTCACCGTCACGCTGGTCAACGACCTGCAGCAGCCGGTCACGGTGGGCCTGCAGGCGCGCACGCCCGGGGACAGCGTGCGGGTCGAGGCCCCCGAGCCGGTGAGCATGCAGCCCGGCGAGCGCACCACGCTGCGCCTGCAGGTGAACAGCGACGTCGGCGTGCACGACGTGACGCTCTACCCGGTGACCGTCGACGGTGAGGCGGCGGGCACGCCGTTCACCTTCAGCCTGCGCACCAGCCAGGTCGGGCGCCTGATCTGGTACATCATCATCGCCGGCGGCACCCTCCTCGCCGTGATGATCGTGCGCCGCATCGTGCTGCGCATCCGCGACCGCCGCTGGCGGCCCACGGAGGTGCAGCCGTGAGCCAGTCCCCCGAGGGGGCCGACGCCCCCACCGCCGAGAAGAGCTCCATCCTCAGCTCCAGCGCCGTGATGGCGGCGGGGACGATCGTGTCCCGGCTCAGCGGCTTCGTCCGCGGCATCCTGCTGGCGGCCGCCCTCGGCGTCGGCCTGCACGCCGACGTGTTCAACATCGCCAACACCGTGCCGAACATGCTCTACATCCTGCTGGCCGGCGGCGTGGTCAACGCCGTGCTGGTGCCCCAGCTGGTGCGGGCGATGAAGAACGACGAGGACGGCGGCGAGGCCTACACCGGCCGCATCATCACCCTCGCGGCGCTCTTCCTGGGCCTGGTGACGGTGCTGCTCGTCGTGGCGGCGCCGCTGCTGATGCGGCTCTTCCTCGACCCGAAGTACTTCACCGACGAGCTGACCGCCCAGCGCGAGTCGGTGATCGACTTCGCGCGCTACTGCCTGCCGCAGGTGTTCTTCTACGGGATGTTCGTGCTCGTCGGGCAGGTGCTCAACGCCCACCGTCGCTTCGGGCCGATGATGTGGGCGCCGATCGCGAACAACGTGGTCTCGGTGGCGATCCTGACGACGTACCTCCTCACGATCGGCCCGGCCACCGGAGCGGAGAAGAGCGGCGGCTTCACCGCGGGCGCCGAGGCGCTGCTCGGCATCGGCTCCACGCTGGGCATCGTGGTGCAGTTCCTGGTGCTGCTGCCCTACCTGAGGTCGACCGGCTACTCCTACCGGCCGCGGTTCGACTTCCGCGGCACCGGTCTCGGGCACACCCTGCGCCTGGGGGTGTGGACGGTGCTGTTCGTGGTGGTCAACCAGATCGCCTACACGGTCGTGGTCCGCATCGCCAGCGGCGGCACGCTCTCGCCGGGCGACGCGGCGGCCAGCCCCGAGGGCACCGGCTACACGATCTACTCCAACTCTTTCCTGCTCGCGATGGTCCCCCACTCGATCATCACCGTCTCCCTGGCCACGGCGATGCTGCCGCTGCTCTCGTCGTACGCCGCGGAGGGCGACCTGCCCTCCGTCGGGAGGTCGGTGGCCTCCACGCTCCGCTCCGCCTACGCGCTGGTGATCCCGGTCGCGGTCCTGTTCGCCGTGCTGGCCCTCGACATCGCCAACGTGATCTGGGGCTACGGCAGCGCGGCCGCCGACTTCGAGAACTTCGCCCCCTCCCTGGCGCTGTTCGGCCTCGGGCTGGTGCTGTTCACCGCGCACTACCTGATGCTGCGGGGCTTCTACGCCCTCGAGCAGACCCGCCGGGTGTTCTGGATCCAGTGCGTGATCGCCGCGACCAACATCGTCGCCGCCGTGCTGCTGACCCGCGGCGCGACGCCGGCGCAGACCGCGCCCCGCCTGGTGCTGGCCTACGCCTGCGCCTACGCGGTGGGGGCGGTGCTCTCCTACGCGATCCTCTCGCGCACCGTCGGCGGGCTCGCAGGCCGGCGGCTGGCCCGCTTCCTGGTCCGGCTGCTGATCGCCGTGGCCGGCAGCGCGGCCGTCGCCTACGGGCTGCGCGAGCTGGTCTCGGACGTGGAGGTCGGCAACGGCAAGGTGGCCGCGGTCCTGCACCTGCTGGTCGCCGGGTCCGCGTTCATCGGTGTCTACCTCGGCCTGGCCCGGCTGCTGCGGATCTCCGAGGTCACCGACGTCATGAGGCTGATCCACCGCCGTCTCCGGAGAGGGCGCTGACGGCGCTGCCTGCCCGGCGCGGCCCCCACCGGCCCTACGATGGGGGCCGGGACACCCTGCTGCCCGGAGGTGAGTGACGTGACGACCGGTTCCATCGGGCCCGGCACCGTCCTCGCCGACCGTTATCGCCTCGAGGACCTCCTCGCCGAGAGCGCGGGCGCCCGCTTCTGGCGGGCCACGGACACGGTCCTGGCCCGCAGCGTGGCCATCCACGCGGTCTCCAGCGACGACCCGCGCTCGGCCCGGCTCCTCGAGGCCGCGCGCATCTCCGCGACCGTCATCGACCCCCACCTGCTCCGGGTGCTGGACTGCGACGACTCCGGCGGGATCACCTGGGTCGTCAACGAGTGGGGTGACGGCATCTCGCTGGACCTGATGCTCCAGCAGGGGACCCTGCCCCCCGCCCGTGCGGCGTGGCTGGCCCGCGAGGTCGCCGACGCGATCGCCGCGGGACACGCCCAGGGCGTCGCCCACGGCCGGCTCAACCCCGAGTCGGTGCTGGTGACCCACGCCGGCGCGGTCAAGCTGATCGGCTACGTCGTCGACGCCACCCTGGAGACCCGGCGCCCGACCGACCCCCTCTACGGCGACCTCGACGAGCGCGAGGCCGACGTGATCAACCTCGCCGGGATCCTCTACGCCGCGCTGACGGGCCGCTGGCCCGGCGTCGCCCCCTCCAGCGTCCCGCCGGCGCCGCGCGAGGCGCGCCGTCCGCTGCGGCCACGCCAGGTCCGCGCGGGCGTCCCCCGCACGCTCGACGCGATCTGCGACCGGGTGCTGCACAAGGAGGCCTCCCGCCACGCGATGCCGATCGAGACGGCCCACGAGGTGGCCGCCGCGCTCGCCGACTACGTGGGTGACCCCGCGACCACCGCTCCGGTCGACGCCGCGGGGATGCACCACGAGCCGACTCCCGTGATCCGGCCCGGGGACGACGACGAGGACCGGACCCAGGCCTGGAGGGCGGACGACGAGCAGGACGGGGAGCAGGACGGGGAGCAGGACGGGGAGCAGGCACGGGGAGACGGGCGCTGATCCCGAGGTCGATCCCGACGGGGCCACGATGGCGACCCCGGTCCCGGTCGACGCCGACGTCGACCCCGACGCCACCCAGACCTACCGCGCGCCGTCCGAGGAGGCGCTGGCCGCCGAGCACACCCTGGCCACCGACTGGCCCTCGCCCCGGACGCCACCGCCGCCTCCGCCACCGTTCGAGGAGCACCCCGAACGGCCCCTGTTCGCCTCCACCGAGCGCAAGGTCCCGGCGGGCGCGCGGGCCGGCGCCGCAGCGACCGGGGGTGGGACCGGTTCGCAGCCGGCCACACCCGCGGACACGGGGGCGGGTCAGGGGACGGGCCACGGGACGGGTCAGGGCACGGGCCACGGGGCGGGTCAGGGCACGGGTCAGCACGGCTTCTGGCCCTTCGCCGAGGAGCCGGTCGAGCCCGAGGAGGTGCACACCGGCACCGAGGGCAGGGGCTGGCTGCGCACCGCGGTCGTGGTCGGCGTGCTCCTGGTGCTCGTGATCGCGATGGCCGTGGCCTTCAACCGCGGCCGGGAGGACGCCTCCAACGGCTCCGCGCCGAACGACCAGGGCAGCGCCGAGGCCCGGCCCCAGGGCGAACGGCTCGACCTCGCCGGCGTCAAGGACTTCGACCCGGAGTCCGACGACCCGCAGGAGAACCCCGCGGAGGCCCCGAACGCGATCGACGGCGACCCCGCCACCACCTGGACGACCAGCACCTACTACAACAAGCCCGAGCTCGGTGGGCTGAAGTCCGGCGTGGGCCTGATGGTCGACCTGGGCGCGGAGAAGGAGCCCCGCTCGGTCACGGTGCGCTTCAAGGGCGCCCCCACCTCCTTCGAGGTGTACGCCGCACCGGCCGGCGTCACCCAGTCACCGGACAACCTCGAACAGCTCGACAAGGTCGGCGCCCGGGCGGGCGCGCCGGAACAGGCGACGGTGCGCCTGGACCCGGCCCCGAAGACCCGCTACCTGCTCGTCTGGCTGACCAAGCTGCCCGCCGTCGACGGAGGGTTCCGCGGCGAGATCGCCGAGATCTCGGTCAGGTCGTGACGAGCGAGCGCGACGACGCGGCCCTCCTCCGGGCACACCTCGCGGGGGACCCGGCCGCGTTCGGCGAGCTGTTCACCCGCCACCGCGACCGGCTATGGGCGGTGGCTCTGCGCACCACGGGCTCGCGCGAGGAGGCCGCGGACGCGCTGCAGGACGCGCTGGTCTCGGCCTTCCGCCGCGCCGAGGGCTTCCGCGGGGACGCGGCGGTGACCACCTGGCTGCACCGGATCGTGGTCAACGCCTGCCTGGACCGGCTGCGGCGCACCAAGGTGCGTGCGGCCGACCCGCTGCCCGACGACCTCGAGGAGCGCGCCGCGCGGGGGGACGTGCTCGCAGGGGGCCGGCAGGACCCCGAGTCCGACCCGGAGGCGCACGCCGTGGCGAGCGAGCGCCGGCGCCAGGTGCTCGCCGCCCTCGCCCAGCTGCCCGTCGAGCAGCGCGCCGCCCTGGTCCTCGTCGACATGGAGGGCCACCCGGTCCAGGAGGCCGCGACGATGCTCGAGGTGCCCACCGGCACGGTCAAGAGCCGGTGCGCCCGAGGGCGCGCCCGGCTCGCGCTGCTGCTGGGCGACCTGCTCGAGGGAACCACGACGACTCCCGGCGCGTCGCACCCTGGTGGGGCACCCGGGCCGGCGAGAGGAGGTGTCGAGGCATGAACGACCTCCCGCGAGGACGCACGCCCGAGGAGCGGGTGCAGGCGCTGCTCGGCGATCTCGGCTCCGAGCAGGCCCCCGAGCCGATGCCCGACGACGTCGCGGCCCGGCTCGAGGAGACCCTGGCCGGCCTGACGGCCGAACGGACGCCCCAGCACCCGACCGCAGGATCCGCCGCGACCGACCGCTCGACGACGGGCTCCACCGTCGTCCCCCTGCATCGCCGCTGGGGTCCGCGGCTCGCCGTGGCCGCCGCGGCGGTCGTCGTGCTCGGCGTGGGCGGCGTGGCGGTCTCGAACCTCGGCCTGCTCGACGACTCGGGCGGCACCTCGGCCGGCAGCACCGCGGACAGCGCCGGGGGCGAGGCCGGCGTCGAGCAGGCACCCGAGGCGCTCCCCGCGCCGGCGCTGTCCTCGACCTCCTTCGCCGCCGACGCCACCGCCCTGCTGCGGCGCACCCCCGCGCTGGCGGCGCCTCCCGGTGCCGCCGCCCGCGAGCGGTCGCGTGCCCTGCTGCCCCCACCGGAGTGCCCCGGACCCGAGCAGCCCCGCGCGGCGACCCGCACGCTGGTCCGCCTCGACGGCGAGCCCGCCGTCCTCCTGGTCCGCCCCGAGCGCGCGGGACGACGGCTGGTGCAGGCGTGGACGTGCGACGGTGCGCGGACGCTGGCTTCGGCGCGGCTGTCCTCGGGAACACTGTCCCCATGAGCGCCGCCACTCCCCAGTCCGTGACCGGTCCCGAGACCGGGCCCGACAGCGACCCGGACACCGACTCCGGCCCCGCCGCCCCCGCCTCGCGCGCGGTGTCCTGCACGATCGAGATGGACGTGACCGAGACCGCGGAGCTGCTGTGGTCGGTGGCCGTGGCCCGCGGACCGGAGGTGGCCGCCGAGGAGCTCTCGCTCACCGTGGACGGCACCCCCGTCCAGGTCGAGGAGATCGAGGTGGCCGACGGGGGACGGCTGCACCTGTGCACCGCGCCGCCCGGACACCTGCGGCTCTCGTACGCCGCCCACGTGCGGGGCGCGGCCGAGCCGGCCGTGGTCGAGCCGGTGGACGACATCGTCTACCGGCGGCCGAGCCGCTACGCGGAGTCCGACGAGCTCGGCCCGACCGCGTGGGCGGAGTTCGCCGGGCTGGAGGGCAAGGAGCTCCTCGACGCGGTGAGCTCGTGGGTCGGCACCCAGCTCTTCTACGTCAGTGGGTCGAGCCGGGTCACCGACGGGGCCACCCAGACGCTCCTGCACCGCCAGGGGGTGTGCCGCGACTTCGCCCACCTCGTCATCGCGCTGCTGCGCGCCCGCAACGTGCCGGCCCGCCTCGTGGCGGTCTACGCCCCCGGGCTGTCCCCGATGGACTTCCACGCGGTGGTCGAGGCCGCCATCGACGGTCAGTGGCGCGTCGTCGACGCCACCGCGCTGGCGCCGAGGTCGGGACTGCTGCGGATCTCCACCGGACGCGACGCCTCCGACACGGCCTTCCTGACCGTGCACTCCGGCCGCGCGGACCTGCGTACGGTCGAGGTCACCGCCACCGCCGACCCCGAGCTGCCCGCCGACGACCTCACCGACCTCGTCAGCCTCACCTGACACATGGTCCGCGTCACCACGCCTCGTGGAATGCGCGTTGCCTAGGATCTGTTGAGACCAGCGGAACCCCCTGACCCACCACCTTCCACAGGAGCCGTCGTGACCGACCCGACCACCACGCCCAACGGCACGTCCGCGGACCCCACTTCTGGGGACACCCGCGACGTGATCATCGTGGGCTCGGGCCCGGCCGGCTACACCGCCGCGGTGTACGCCGCCCGCGCCAACCTCGCCCCCCTCGTCTTCGAAGGGGCGGTCACGGCCGGCGGCGCACTGATGACCACCACCGAGGTGGAGAACTTCCCCGGCTTCCGCGACGGCATCCAGGGCCCCGCCCTGATGGACGAGATGCGCGCCCAGGCCGAGCGCTTCGGCGCGGAGCTGGTCGCCGACGACGTCATCGAGGTCGACCTGACCGGGGAGACCAAGCGCGTGCGCACCGCCGAGGGCACCTTCGCCGCGCGCGCGGTGATCCTCGCCACCGGGTCGGGCTACCGCAAGCTCGGCCTGCCCGACGAGGACCGGCTCTCCGGCCACGGCGTCAGCTGGTGCGCGACCTGCGACGGCTTCTTCTTCCGCGAGCAGCACATCGCGGTGATCGGCGGCGGCGACTCGGCGGTCGAGGAGGCCACCTTCCTGTCCCGCTTCGCCTCCAAGGTCACCCTCGTGCACCGTCGCGACGAGCTGCGCGCCTCCAAGATCATGCAGGAGCGCGCCTTCGCCGACCCCAAGATCGAGTTCGCCTGGAACTCCGAGGTCGCCGAGATCCACGGCCAGGACAAGCTCACCGGCCTGACCCTGCGCGACACCCGGACCGGGGAGACCCGCGAGCTCGACGCCACCGGCCTGTTCATCGCCATCGGCCACGACCCGCGCTCGGAGCTCCTCGGCGGCCAGGTCCGCCTCGACGAGGAGGGCTACGTCCTCGTCGACCACCCCTCCACCCGGACCAGCACCAACGGCGTCTTCGCCTGCGGCGACCTGGTCGACCACATCTACCGGCAGGCGATCACCGCGGCCGGCACCGGGTGCTCCGCGGCGCTCGACGCCGAGCGCTACCTCGCCGACCTCGACTTCGCGGCCACGACGCCGGCTGGTGCCGCCACCGTCGGCACCAGCGCCTGAAGACCGACCACGCTTTTCCCCACCCGACAGACCCCGACAACAAGGAGCACAGATGTCTGACCTGAAGGCCGTCACCGACGCCGACTTCGAGACCGAGGTCCTGAAGTCCGACAAGCCCGTGCTGGTGGACTTCTGGGCCGAGTGGTGCGGCCCGTGCCGCCAGGTCGGCCCGATCCTCGACGAGCTGGCCGCCGAGCACGGCGACAAGGTGACGTTCGTGAAGATGAACGTCGACGAGAACCCCGTGACCCCCTCGACCTACCGGGTCAGCGGCATCCCGACGCTGAACGTGTACAGCAACGGCGAGGTCGTCAAGCAGATCGTCGGGGCGCGCCCCAAGGCGGCCCTGCTCAAGGAGCTCTCCGACTTCATCGCCTGAGTTGCCCGTGCACTTCCGGCCCGGCGACTCCGGTCCCGCCGTCGTCCAGATCATCGACCTGCTCCGGCGGATCGGTCTGCTGGGCGACGGCGCCGGACCGGCGTACGACGAGCACGTCGAGCTCGCCGTGCGCAGCTTCCAGCAGCAGCGCGGCCTCACCGTGGACGGCGTCGTGGGTCCGTTGACCTTCCGCCGCCTCGACGAGGCCCGCTGGCGGCTCGGTGACCGGATCCTCACCCACCTGCCGGGCAACCTGATGGCCGGCGACGACGTCTACACCCTCCAGGGCCGGCTGCTGGACCTCGGCTTCAAGGTGGGCCGCGTCGACGGCTACTTCGGCCCGGACACCGAGGCCGGCGTCCGCGAGTTCCAGCGCAACTTCGGGGTGCCCGCCGACGGCACCTGCGGCCCGGCGACGCTGAAGGCGCTGACCCGGCTCAGCCCGATGGTCAAGGGGGGCGCCCCCAACGCGCTGCGCGCCGAGGAGCGCATCCGCGAGGCCGGGCCCCACCTCGGGGGCAAGGTCGTGGTCATCGACGTGGGCCGGGGGCACAACCTGCCCGAGGAGCACGCGGGAGACTCCGACGCGATCCTGCACGACCTCGCCCGTCGGGTGGAGGGCCGGCTGGTCGCCACCGGCGTGCAGGCGTTCCTGACCACCCCGCCCGGCAGCCCTCCGGTCGAGGAGGTCGAGCGGGCGGCGTTCGCCAACCGCACCAGGGCGGACCTGTTCGTCTCCCTCGCGCTCGACGTCGCCGCCAACCCGGACGCGTGCGGGGTCTCGACGTACTTCTTCGGTGACGTCGGCCACGACACCTGGTCATCGGTCGGCGAGCGGCTGGCCGGCCTGGTCCAGCGCGAGATCGTCGCGCGCAGCGACCTGCTCGACCTGCGCTCCCACCCCAAGACGTGGGACCTGCTGCGTCACACGCGGATGCCCGCCGTACGCCTCGACGCCGGCTACCTCACCAACCCCGGCGACGCCCAACGGCTGCGCGACCCCGCCTTCCGCGACCTCCTCGCCGAGGCGGTGGTGGTGGCGGTGCAGCGGTTCTACCTCAGCCCCGACCTCGACGCCCACACCGGCGTCCTGCAGATCAGCGAGATCCGCGCGAGCTTCCAGGGAGCCTGATCCCCGTGTGCGCGGGGCGCTTGACCGGCGCCAGCAGCCGCTCGAGGCCCTTCTCCAGCTCCTCGCGGAGGGAGAGCGTGGTGCGCAGGTCCATCCGCATCCGGGGATGCAGCGGGTGCGCCCGGTGGGTGGAGAAACCCACGGCGAGCAGGAAGTCGGTGGGCACCACGCAGTGACCGGTCCGGCCGGTGCTGTCCCCGAAGGCCTCGACGGCGCGGACCCCGCCCCGCTTGATCAGGTCCTTGGCCATCCCCTGGACCAGCATCCGGCCCAGGCCCCCGCCGCGGTGCTCGGCGGCGACGTGGACGGTGGTGAGCAGCACCGCGTCGGTGCTCACCGGAGCGGTGGCGAAGCCGTGCGCACCTGGCACGTGCACCGGCGGCGCCCAGATCAGGTAGCCGACCACCTCGCCGTCGACGAGGGCCACGCGGCCGCACGAGCCCCACTCGCGCAGGACGGTGGAGACCCAGGCGGCCTTCTCCTCGGCCTCGTGCCCGCCGACGGCGGCGCGGCGCACCGGGTCGAGCTCCCAGAACACGCAGTGGCTGCACGCACCGGGGAGGTCCGGGAGGTGGTCCAGGGTCAGCCGCTCGATCTTGCGCGCCACGGCTCCCATCGTAGGTCGAGGCGGGCACCAGCCCCTGGACAAATCGGACAGGGTTGTCGGGCAATCCCTGACGTTCTCGGGTGAAGTTTCGCCGCGGAACGTCAGGGATCCCCGGCTCACCGGGGAAACCCGCACACCCTCAGTCGCGCAGCGTCGCCAGGAAGTCGGCGATCCTGCCCACCGCCTCGGTGAGCGTGTCGAGGTCGGGCAGGGTGACCAGCCGGAAGTGGTCGGGCTCGAACCAGTTGAAGCCGGTGCCGTGGGTGACCAGGATCTTCTTGGCCCGCAGCAGGTCGAGCACGAACTGCTCGTCGTCCTTGATCCGGTAGACCTCGGGGTCCAGCCGCGGGAAGCAGTACAGCGCCCCCTGCGGCTCCACGCAGCTCACGCCGGGGATCTCGTTGAGCATCCGCCAGGCGGCCTTGCTCTGCTCGTAGAACCGCCCGCCGGGCCCGATGTACTCGTTGATCGACTGGTAGCCGCCCAGGGCGGTCTGGATCGCGTGCTGGGCGGGGACGTTGGAGCACATCCGCATGTTGGCCAGCAGGGTCAGGCCCTCGAGGAAGTCCTCGGCGAGGTGCTTGGGTCCCGACACCATCACCCAGCCCGCCCGGTAGCCGCACACCCGGTAGGCCTTGGACAGCCCGCTGAAGGTCAGGCAGAACACGTCGTCGCCGACGAAGCCGGCGGTGTGGTGGTGCACCGCGTCGTCGAACAGGATCTTCTCGTAGATCTCGTCGCTGAACACCACCAGCCGGTGCCGCCGCGCGATGTCGACCAGGCCCTTTACGGTGGCCTCGCTGTAGACCGCACCGGTCGGGTTGTTCGGGTTGATGATCACCAGGCCCTTGGTGTCGGGGGTGATCTTGGCCTCGATGTCGGCGAGGTCGGGGTCCCAGCCGTTCTCCTCGTCGCAGCGGTAGTGCACCGGCGTACCACCGGAGAGGGAGACCGCGCCGGTCCACAGCGGGTAGTCCGGCGCCGGCACGAGGATCTCGTTGCCGTCGTCGAGGAAGGCCTGCAGCACCAGCGTGATCAGCTCCGAGACGCCGTTGCCGATGAAGACGTCGTCCACCGTGGTCTCGGTGAGCCCGTGGGACTGGTAGTACTGCGCCACCGCGGTGCGGGCGCTGTAGATCCCGCGCGAGTCGGAGTAGCCCTGGGACTCGGGCAGGTTGTGGATGACGTCGGCCACGATCGCCTCGGGTGCCTCGAAGCCGAACGGCGCGGGGTTGCCGATGTTGAGCTTGAGGATCTTGTGACCCTCGGCCTCGAGGCGCTGCGCCTCGACGAGGATCGGTCCGCGTACGTCGTAGCGGACGTGCTGGAGCTTGCGGCTCTGGACGATCGGGCGCATGGCCCCAGTCTCGCAGGCGAGCGGGCTCGCGGACGGCAGGTCTCGCGGCCGGCCGGGGCATGGCACGATCTGCGCCATGCGCGACGTCAGCTACCCGCCGATCATCTGGAGCGCCAAGGCGCTGTTCAAGGCCCTCGGCCTGCGGTTCCAGCTCAGCGGCACCGAGAACGTGCCGAGGACCGGCGGGGCGCTGCTGGCGTTCAACCACGTGTCCTACATCGACTTCGTGCTCGGCGGCTTCGCGGCGCAGCCCTCACGACGCCTGGTGCGGTTCATGGCCAAGCGCGAGGTCTTCGACCACGCGATCGCGGGACCGGTGATGCGCTCGATGCACCACATCTCGGTGGACCGGGCCGACGGGGCGGGCTCGCTGCAGGAGGCGCTGCGCTACCTGCAGGAGGGCGAGGTCGTCGGGATCTTCCCCGAGGCCACCATCTCGCGCTCCTTCGAGGTCAAGGAGCTCAAGACGGGCGCGGCCAGGATCGCGGCCGAGGCCGGCGTGCCGCTGGTGCCCGTGGTGCTGTGGGGCACCCAGCGGATGATGACCAAGGACCACCCCCGCGACTTCTCCCGCGGGAAGACCATCGGGATCCGGGTCGGCGAGCCGCTCCTCCCGACCGGCGAGGACCCCGCCGCGGACACCGCCGAGCTGCACCGGCGCCTCGCGGCCCTGCTGGAGGAGGCGATCGACGCCTACCCGGCGCAGGAGCAGCCTCCGGGCTCCTGGTGGCTGCCCGCCTCGCGGGGCGGCACCGCCCCCACCCCCGAGCGCGCCGCCGAGCTCGACGCCGAGGAGAAGGCCGCTCGCGCTGCCCGCAAGCGCACTACCTCCGACGACTGACGCAGCGCCGGGGTGGCCCGGCGCTGAGCGCGCGGTGGCCCGATCTCGCACACGCGCGGACACAAGTCGTCTCACCGGAGCGGCTCAGGCGGGGCGTTGGGCCTCCTGGCGAACTTGTGTCCGCGCGTTCACGACGACGCAGCACCGACCCGTCGGTCGAGCCTGCCGTCGGTCGAGCCCGCGGTCGGTCGAGCCTGTCGAGACCACTTCTCGACGATTCCACCAACCGACTTGCCACTTTGTCGACAAAGCGACAAGTCGCTGGGTCGTCAGATCGGCCTGTCGTTCCGGTTCCGCGGGTCGATCACGCCGACGATCCGCTCCAGGTCACTCAGTGAGGCGAACTCGATGGAGACCTTCCCCTTGCTGCGACCCAGGGCGACCTTGACCCGGGTGTCGAGCCGGTCGCTGAGCCGGTCCTCCAGCTCGGCGAGACCGGGGGCAGTGGGCCGGGGGGCGCGCACACGGGGTCCCTCGTCCTCCTCGCCGAGCTCGCCGACCGCGACCAGCTCCTCGAGGCCGCGCACGGAGATCCCCTCCGAGACGACCCGGCCGGCCAGCCGGTCCTGCGACGAGGCGTCGGTGACGCCGAGCAGGGCGCGGGCGTGCCCGGCGCTGAGCACGCCGGCGCCCACGCGCCGCTGCACGGCCGGGGACAGGTTGAGCAGCCGCAGGGTGTTGCTGATCTGGGGGCGGCTGCGCCCGATCCGGCCCGCGAGCTCGTCGTGGGTGCAGCCGAAGTCGTCGAGGAGCTGGCGGTACGCCGCGGCCTCCTCCAGCGGGTTCAGCTCCGAGCGGTGCAGGTTCTCCAGGAGGGCGTCACGCAGCATGGCGTCGTCGCCGGTCTCGCGGACGATCGCCGGGATCGTCTCCAGGCCGGCTTCCTGGGTGGCTCGCCAGCGGCGCTCACCCATGATCAGCTCGTAGGCGTCCTCCCCGGTGCGCCGGACCACGACCGGCTGGAGCAGACCCACCTCCTTCACCGAGTGCACCAGCTCCGCCATCGCCTCCTCGTCGAAGACCTGGCGAGGCTGCCGCGCGTTGGGGGTGATCGTCGCGACGGGGAGCTCGGCGAAGTAGGCGCCCGCGACCGCGGCAGGCGCGGGCGCCGCGGCGTCGGGCGTGGCCGTCGTGGAGTCGCTGCCCTCGGACGTGCCGGCGCCGGAGTCGTCGGCCGACTCGCTCCGGGGCTCGCCCGCGGTGCCCGCCGACTGAGTCGGCCCGGTGACCGACCCGTCGTGGGGGTGGGCGTCGGGTGCCCCAGAAGTGGACCCAGGAGCGGACCCAGAAGTGGACCCGGGAGCAGACGGGGCAGCGGGCTGGGCCGGAGGAGCCGTGGGGATGAGTGACCCCAGCCCGCGTCCGAGGCCTCGCCGGGGGGTGGTCTGGGGGTGGTTCATCGGTCTCCTCCGTCGGTGGTCGTGGTCTGGTGCGCCATCTCGCGCGCCGCCTCGAGGTAGCTGAGCGCACCCGGTGAGGTGGGGTCGTAGGTCAGCACGCTCTGCCCGTAGCTCGGCGCCTCCGAGACGCGCACCGACCGGGGGATCGCGGTCTTGAGGACCTGGTCACCGAAGTGCGTGCGCACCTCGGCGGCCACGCCGGCCGCGAGGTTGGTGCGGGAGTCGTACATCGTCAGCAGGATGGTGCTCACCCGCAGCCGCTGGTTCAGGTGCGTGCGCACCATCTCCACGGTCTCCAGCAGCTGCCCGAGTCCCTCCAGCGCGTAGTACTCCGCCTGGATCGGGATCAGCATCTCGGCCCCGGCCACGAGCGCGTTCAGGGTGAGCAGGCCCAAGGACGGCGGGCAGTCGATGAGCACGTAGTCGTACCGGTCCTCACCGCCGCCGTCGACGAGCGGGTGGGCCGCGATCGCCTTGCGCAGCCGGTTCTCCCGGGCCACGACGCTGACCAGCTCGATCTCCGCGCCCGCGAGGTCGATGGTGGCGGGCACGACGAACAGGTTCGCGATGTCGGGGTGGGGCTGGACCGCGTCGGCGAGCGGGATCCCGTCCACGAGCACGTCGTAGGAGGAGACGGTGCCGCGGTGGTGCTCGACGGCCAGCGCGGTCGAGGCGTTGCCCTGCGGGTCGAGGTCGATGACCAGCACCCGCAGACCGTGCTGCGCCAGCGCCGCGGCCATGTTCACCGCGGTGGTCGTCTTGCCGACGCCACCCTTCTGGTTGGCCACGACCATCACCCGGGTGTGGTCCGGACGTGGGAGCGGACCACCGGAGCGTCGTCCCTGGCGGACCAGGAGCTGCTCGGCGATCGCCCGCGCCATCGGCGTGGAGTCGTCGTACTGCACCGAGTCCTGGGCGACCTCCCCGGCCGTCCGGACCCGTGGGCGCTGGGAGGTGTGCACCTCTGCGTCGACCTGATTCACCGTGTCGTCCTCATGCTCTGTTTCACGTGAAACAGGACGTGGCTGTGGATAACCCCGCCCTGCCTGTGGATGCTTGCGCTCAGGAGACCCGCCTGTCCCGGTGGATAACTTCCGGCGCGGGTTCGCTTCCGACGCAGGCGGCTCATGCCCGCGTGCCTCTGGCCTCGATGCGAACCACCGTCACCGGAGGCTGCACCCAGGCGGCGCCGACCGAGACTACCTCTGCCTCTGCGCCACCCAGACGCCGGATGGTGCGGGCCGCCTCGTGCAGCTCCTCGGGTGCGGAGGATCCCTTCATCGCGAGGAACAAACCTCCGGGACGGACCAGCGGCAGCGACCAGCGGGCCAGCCGCTCCATCGGCGCCACGGCGCGCGAGGTCACCACGTCGAACCCCTGGGCCCACTCACGCTCACCGTGCATCTCCTCGGCCCGCCCCCGGTGGACGGTCACGTTGGTCAGCCCCATTCTCTCCACAGCGAGGTCCAGAAACGTGGTACGACGCAGCAAAGGCTCCAGCAATGTCACGCGCAGGTCCGGTCGCCTGATCGCGAGCACGATGCCCGGCAGGCCCGCGCCGCTCCCGATGTCGCACACCGTGCTGTCCTCGGGCATCAGGTCGGTCACGACCGCGCAGTTGAGCAGGTGCCGCTCCCACAGCCGGGGGACCTCCCGTGGCCCGATCAGCCCGCGCACGGTCGCCTCGGTGGTCAGCAGGTCGGCGTACGCCTCCGCGAGCGGCAGCGCACGTGAAAACACCCCCCGCGCACTCGCCGGCGCAGGGGGTGTTTCACGTGAAACGTGGTCGGTCATGCAGGAAGGATCACGACGTGCCGGCGCGGCTCCACGCCCTCGGACTCCGACTGGAGACCGGCCGCGGCCACCGCGTCGTGCACGACCTTGCGCTCGAAGGGAGACATCGGCTCGAGGTCGACCCGCTCACCGGACTCCTTCACCTGGGCGATCATCCGGGCGGCCTGCTCCTCGAGCGCCTCACGCCGACCCGCGCGGTGCCCGCTGACGTCGAGCATGAGCCGGGAGCGCTCACCGGTCTCGCGGTACACCGCCAGCCGGGTCAGCTCCTGCAGCGCCTCGAGCACCTCGCCCTGGTTCCCGACGAGCTGGGGGAGGGCGGCGCCCACGATCGAGACGGTCGCGCGGTCTCCCTCCACATCCATGTCCAGGTCGCCATCGAGATCGGCGATCTCGAGCAGCTCCTCGAGGTAGTCGGCGGCGATGTCGCCCTCCTGCTCCAGGCGCTCGCGCCGGGTGGGCCGGGCCTCGCTCGTCCCGTCCTGCTCCTGCGCCGCCTGCTCGCCGCTCTCGTCGCCGCTCTCGTCGCCGGCCTCGGTGCCGACCTCGGTGGCCTCGGTCTCGGCGCTGGTCTCGCCGGCCTCGGTCTCGGCGCTTGCCTCGGTGGCCTCGGCCTCGGCGACCTCGGACTCGGTGGCCTCGGACTCGTTCTCGGGGGTCTGGTCCAGGGTCTCGTTCAGGGGTTCACTCATCGGGGGTCTCCCTCGTGTCGGCTGTGCTGCGACTGGTCAGTGGTCCGGCTGGTCGCCGGAGGGGGTGCCCGGCTGGGCCCCGGGGTTGGTGCCGGGGCTGTTCCCGGGCTTGCCGCCGGGTCCGCCGGACTTCCGGCGCTGCGAGCGGGTCTGCTTCCTGGGCTGCTGGCGCTGCTGGGGGCGCGGGGGCTCGGCCACGACCTCGGTCGTGGTGCCCGGCTCGTCCGCGACCGCCGGCAGGCCCTTGCGCTGACGCTTGGCCTCGTCGCGCTGCTGCTTGGCCCGGAACGCCTCGGTGTTGGGCGCGGGGTTGTTGCGGATGACGTAGAACTGCTGGCCCATCGTCCACAGGTTCGAGGTGACCCAGTAGAACAGCACGCCGATCGGGAAGATCAGGCCGCTGATGCCGAAGACGAACGGCAGCACGTAGAGCAGCATCTTCTGCTGCTGGGCGAACGGGCCCGACATGGCGTCGGCCGGCATGTTCTTGCTCATCAGCTGGCGCTGGGTGAGGAAGGTCGTGGCCGTCATGATGACCACGAGCACCGCGGCGAGGATCCGCACGCTGAGGTCGTCGGTGGTGCTGAACGTGTCGGAGATCTTGGCGCCGAGGAAGACCGCGCTGCCGAACTGCTCGTTGAGCTCGACGGTCATCAGCCCGCGCGGGTGCTCGGGGTTCTTGGCCGCCTGGTCGATGAGGCGGAACAGCGCCAGGAAGACAGGCATCTGCACCAGCAGCGGAAGGCACGAGGCGAACGGGTTGGTGCCCGTCTCCTTGTACAGCTTCATCGTCTCCTGGGTGAGACGCTCCCGGTCGTGGCCGTACTTCTTCTGCAGCTCCTTGACCTTGGGCTGGATCAGCTGCATGTTCCGGCTGGACTTGATCTGCTTGACGAACAGCGGGATCAGCAGCGCCCGGATGACGAGGGTCAGGCCGATGATCGAGAGCACCCAGGCCACCCCGGAGGCCGGCCCGAACAGCGCACCCCACAGCTTGTGCCAGCCCAGCAGGATCGCGCTGATCAGGTAGTACAGCGGCTCCATGATGAAGCCGCCGAGGGCCTTGAAGAAATCGATCACTCAGACTCCTCGAGTCGTGGTCGGGGGTGGAACGGGGTCGTAGCCACCGGCCGCCCACGGGTGGCAGCGCGCGACACGGCGCACGGCGAGCCAGCTGCCCTTGAGGCTGCCGTGCACGGTCACCGCCTCCAGCGCGTACGCCGAGCAGCTGGGGTGGTAGCGGCACACCTGGCCGTAGAGCGGGCTGATCAGGAAGCGGTAGGCGCGCAGCAGGCCGATGAGCAGATACTTCATGAGATAGTCCTCACGTTCGCGCCTTCGCGAGGCACCGTTCGAGGCAGGCGTCGAGGTCGCGGGCCAGCTCGTCGTACGACGCCTCCGCCGAGGGTGGCAGCGCCCGCACCACCAGCATCGAGTGCGGCGGCAGCACGCCGGTGCGCTCGCGGGCCAGGTGGCGCAGGCGGCGCTTGACCAGGTTGCGGGTCACCGCCGGGCCGACGGCCTTGGACACCACGAAGCCCACCCGGGGCTGCTCGGGCAGCGCGGGGTGGACCTGCTGGTCGGGCGGCACCAGGAGGTGGATCACCAAGGAGGGACCACCACAGCGCCGGCCGCGGCGCACGACCTCCCGGTAGTGGACTGGTGAGGTCAGGCGATTGCTGGAGGAGAGCACGCCCGTCTGCTCGAGCCTCAGGCAGCGAGGCGGTTGCGGCCCTTGCGCCGGCGCGAGGACAGGATCGCGCGGCCGGCGCGGGTGCGCATCCGCAGGCGGAAGCCGTGGGTCTTGTGCCGGCGGCGGTTGTTGGGCTGGAAGGTGCGCTTGCTCACGGTGTTTCAACTCCACTCGAGGGGGGCTTGGGGACGGTCCGGGACCGGGCTCGTGCGCGGTGCTGCGACGAGGTCAACTGGCACCGCTCGCCCACGCGAGATCCTGCGGATGTCATGGACATGCGGCACCGGTCGACACCGGTCAGACCTGCCAACGGTACGCGGTGGCCGCTGACAGGGTCAATTCGATCGGGAGGGCTGCTGGCGGCCCTGGTACGGCGGCCGCTCCACCTGTGGACGACGGTTGTGACATCGGCGCCCGAGCAGTTAGCGTCCATGGTTCCGGTAGCGGGCCGCCGGTGACCTCGGTCACATGACAAAACAGACGTTTCCCGCAGGACGAACCGGACTTTCAGGCACAAATCCCTGATGCGGCACATCTCGCACCGGGGAGTGCTTCGATGTTGCACAACCTGTGGACAAAGGTGTGGAGTCACGAGACTCCGGGCGGCACCGCGAGCACGGCCGACGAGCACGGCTGAGGAATGGGAGCACGACGGCGCGTGGACGCACAACACAACCCCGGCCTCAACCAGGCCAGCGAGCTCGAGGTCCTGTGGCCCGGCATCGTGGAGAACCTCCCGCCCAACCAGCGCGTGTGGCTGACGACCAGCAAGCCGCTGATGCTCGCCGAGAGCACCGCCGTCGTGGCCGTGCCCAACGAGTTCACCCGCAACCAGCTCGAGGGACGCCTGCGCACCCGCATCGAGGACACGCTCAGCGAGCGGCTGGGCAAGCCGGTCCGGCTCGCCGTCAGCGTGGACCCCGCCCTGGAGCAGACCGTCGAGCCCGACTCTGCGGCCCAGACCGGCGGGGGCCCGGAGCGTGACGGGCTCTCCGCCCGGCCCCCCGGCCAGGTCTCCGGCCCGGGCGTGGTCGTGGGCTCCGCCCAGGCAGGCACCCAGATGGGCACCCAGATGGGCACCCAGGTGGGTACCCAGCCCGGGTCGTACGACGGCCCCGGCCAGCGTGAGGTCCGGGACACTCGGCCACACGTCTCCCACCAGACACATCAACAAACCGATTTGTCGACACGGGCGTCCCTGACGACCGGGATCCCCGACAGCCCCCTGAACCCGCGCTACTCCTTCGAGACCTTCGTCATCGGCTCCTCCAACCGGTTCGCCCACGCGGCCGCCGTCGCCGTGGCGGAGGCGCCCGGCAAGGCGTACAACCCGCTGCTGGTCTACGGCGACTCCGGACTGGGCAAGACCCACCTGCTGCACGCGATCGGCCACTACGTGCGCAACCTGTGGACCGGCGCGAAGATCCGCTACGTCTCCTCCGAGGCGTTCACCAACGACGTGATCAACGCGATCAAGGACGCCAACACCGCGGCGCTGCAGCGGCGCTACCGCGACGTCGACGTGCTCCTGGTCGACGACATCCAGTTCCTCGAGGGCAAGCAGCAGACCCAGGAGGAGTTCTTCCACACCTTCAACACGCTGCACAACGCCAACAAGCAGATCGTGATCAGCTCCGACCGGCCGCCCAAGCGGCTGACCCAGCTCGAGGACCGGCTCCGCAACCGCTTCGAGTGGGGCCTGCTGACCGACGTACAGCCGCCCGACCTCGAGACGCGCATCGCGATCCTGCGCAAGAAGGCCGCCGCCGACCGGCTCTCCGCGCCGGCCGACGTGCTGGAGTTCATCGCCTCGCGCATCCAGACCAACATCCGCGAGCTCGAGGGCGCGCTGATCCGGGTGACGGCCTTCGCCAGCATCAACCAGCAGGAGGTCGACATGACCCTTGCCGAGATCGTGCTCAAGGACCTGATCCCCGAGGGCGGGGAGCCCGAGGTCACCGCCGGGCTGATCATCGCCCAGACCGCGTCCTACTTCGGGTTCAGCATCGAGGACCTGTGCGGGCCGAGCCGCACGCGCGCCCTGGTCACCGCCCGGCAGATCGCGATGTACCTGTGCCGTGAGCTCACCGAGCTCTCCCTGCCCAAGATCGGCCAGCAGTTCGGCGGCCGCGACCACACCACGGTGATGAACGCCGACCGCCGCATCCGCAAGGACCTCGCCGAGCGTCGCAACGTCTTCCACCAGGTGACCGAGCTGACCACCCGGATCAAGCAGCAGGCCAAGCAGTCCTGACACCCCCCGGCGACGGGGCCCCGCAGCGGGACCGACATCGGAGCACCGACGACCGCTCGCACGACCGACCCTGCGCGAGCGCGCCCACTCCCGCGCGCCGACCCGTACGCCCACCCACGCCGGCGCCCCGTCGTGCCCCGACACCTACGACGAGGCCGGCGAATGACATCGGTGGAAGATGTGGTTCGTCGGCCGAATTCCGGTGGACGCGTTCTGGATCGACTGTGGACAGACCGTCGCCGCGGCCCACAGCCGCGTTCGCGGACCACAGGAACCTGTCATTCGCCGGCGCGCCGTCCACAGCTCGCGTCGCACAACTTCTGCCCGCTGACCTGCACGGACACCGGTTGTCCACAGAATCCACCGGCCCTACTACTACTGCTGAATTACCAATTGATCCTTCGCCGCGTCACAACCGGGCCGGTGCGACGGTGTGGAGAACCTCCGACGTGGCAGGATGCTCACCCCCGGCCCTCACGTGGGCCGCGTTCGTGCTCGAGATGGAGAGGAACCATCCGTGAAGTTCCGCGTCGAACGTGACGTCCTTGCCGACGCCGTCGCCTGGACGGCCCGCGCGCTCCCGATCCGCCCCAGCGCGCCGGTCCTGGCAGGGCTCCTCATCGAGGCCGGCTCCGTCGAGGGCCCGGCAGGCTCGGAGTCCGACGGGCTGCAGCTGTCGACCTTCGACTACGAGACCTCGGCCCGCGCCACCCTCAACGCCGACATCAGCGAGGAGGGCAAGGCGCTGGTCTCCGGTCGCCTGCTCGCCGACATCTGCCGCAGCCTGCCCAACAAGCCGGTCGAGATGACCATCGAGGGCCCGAAGGTGACGCTGACCTGCGGCTCGGCGCGGTTCAGCCTGCAGACGATGCCGGTCGAGGACTACCCGACGCTGCCCCAGATGCCCGAGGCCCGCGGCACCGTCAGCAGCGCGACCTTCGCGCACGCCGTCTCCCAGGCGGTCACCGCCGCGGGTCGCGACGACATGCTGCCCGTGCTCACCGGCGTACGCCTCGAGCTCGACGGCGACCGGATCGCGATGCTCGCCACCGACCGGTTCCGGCTCTCCCAGCGCGAGCTGACCTGGTCGCCCTCGGCCCCCGACATCGACGCCGCCGCCCTGGTGCCGGCCAAGGTGCTGGCCGACACCGCCAAGGCGCTGGCCGGCGGCACCGAGATCTCCATCGCCCTGTCCTCCCCCGGAGCCGGTGGTGGTGCGGGCGAGGGCATCATCGGCTTCGAGGGGTCGGCAGGCGGCGGCGTGCGCCGTACGACGACGCGACTGCTGGACGGGGAGTTCCCCAAGGTGCGCTCGCTGTTCCCCAGCGAGCACCTCACCGTCGCCCGCGTGGACAAGGCGGCGCTGGTCGACTCGGTCAAGCGCGTCTCGCTCGTCGCCGAGCGCAACACGGCGGTCCAGCTCGCCTTCTCCGACGGGGTCCTCACCCTGGACGCCGGCTCGGGCGAGGAGGCGATGGCCAGCGAGTCGCTGGAGGCCGCGGTCAACGGTGACGACATCACCACCGGCTTCAACCCCGCCTACCTGCTCGACGGGCTCACCGCCATCGAGGACCCGGTCGTGGAGCTGGCGTTCACCCAGGCCTCCAAGCCCGTCGTACTCTCGGGGGTGGAATCCCTCGACGGCGACGCCGACACCGACTTCCGCTACCTGCTGATGCCTCGCCGCCTGCTGTCGTAGAGGGCCACCACCGACCCGCGAAGGGGCACAGCTGCATGGACATCGGACTCGTCGGGCTCGGAAAGATGGGCGGCAACATGCGCACCCGGCTGCGCAACGGCGGCCACACGGTCGTCGGCTACGACCGCAACCCCGAGGTCAGCGACGTGGACAGCCTGGCCGCGCTGGTCGAGAAGCTCCCGGCCGACGGCCCCCGGGTCGTGTGGGTGATGGTCCCCGCAGGTGACCCCACCCGCGAGACGATCCGCGAGCTCGGCGACCTCCTCGGTGAGGGCGACCTGGTCGTCGACGGCGGCAACTCGAAGTGGACCGACGACGCCGTCAACGCCGAGCACCTCGCCGAGCGGGGCGTCGGCTTCATGGACTGCGGCGTCTCCGGCGGCGTGTGGGGGCTGAAGAACGGCTACGCGCTGATGTACGGCGGCTCCGACGAGGACGTCGCGAAGGTGCGCCCCGCGCTGGAGACCCTCAAGCCCGAGGGCGAGGCCGGCATGGTGCACGCCGGGACGACGCCCGGGGCCGGGCACTTCGCCAAGATGGTCCACAACGGCATCGAGTACGCCATGATGCAGGCCTACGCCGAGGGCTGGGAGCTGCTGGAGAAGGCCGAGCTGGTCGACAACGTCAGCCAGGTCTTCGACTCCTGGCGCGAGGGCACGGTGATCCGGTCCTGGCTGCTCGACCTGCTGGTGACCGCGCTCAAGGACGACGAGCACCTCGAGGAGATCCGCGGCTACGCCGAGGACTCGGGCGAAGGTCGCTGGACCGTGCAGGCGGCCATCGACCACGCCGTGCCGATGAACGTGATCGCCGCGTCGCTGTTCGCCCGGTTCTCCTCCCGCCAGGACGACAGCCCGGCGATGAAGGCGATCGCCGCCATGCGCAACCAGTTCGGCGGCCACGCCGCGACTCCGTCGGGCAGCCAGGCCCCCGGGCGGCCGCCCACGACCCGGGACGTCGAGTCCCCGGCCGACAAGTAGCCGCTGCCGCCCCCTCCCGGATCGCCTGATGTACGTCGCCCACCTCTCCCTGCACGACTTCCGGTCCTACCCGGAGCTCGAGCTGGACCTCGAGCCCGGCGTCACCTCGTTCGTCGGCCGCAACGGGCAGGGCAAGACCAACATCGTCGAGGCGATCGACTACCTCTCCCGGCTCAGCTCGCACCGCGTCGCCGCCGACCTGCCGCTGGTCAGGCGCGACGCCGGCCGGGCGGTGGTGCGCGCGGCGGTGGTGCGCGACGACCGGCGCGCGGTGCTCGAGATCGAGATCAACCCCGGCAAGTCCAACCGGGCGCGGGTCAACCGGGCCCAGCTGCCGCGGGCCCGCGAGCTGCTCGGGCTGGTGCGCTCGGTCGTCTTCGCCCCCGACGACCTGGCCCTGGTCAAGGGCGACCCCACCGAGCGGCGCCGGTTCGCCGACGACCTGCTCGTGCTGCACCAGGGCGCGAGGTACGCCGGCACCCGCAGCGACTACGACCGCGTGCTCAAGCAGCGCAACACCCTGCTGAAGACGGCGCGGGTGCGCGGCTCGTCGGCCGACGCCGCGCTCTCCACCCTGGAGGTGTGGGACGCCCACCTCGCCCGGCTCGGCGCGGAGATCATGGCCTCGCGCGCCCGGCTGGTCGACGAGCTGACCCCGCTGCTCGGCAAGGCCTACGAGGCGGTCGCCCGCGGGGCGACCCGCGACGACGCCACGCTGGCCTACCGACCCAGCTTCGAGGTCCCGACCTTCGACCTCCCCCACGACGACCTGGAGGGCGCGTTCCTCGAGGAGGTCGCCCGGCGCCGGCCCGACGAGCTCGACCGCGGCGTCTCGCTGGTCGGGCCGCACCGCGACGACCTGCTCTGCTCGCTCGGCGAGCTGCCCGTGAAGGGCTACGCCAGCCACGGGGAGTCGTGGTCGTTCGCGCTGGCGCTGCGCCTGGCCTCCTACGAGCTGCTGCGCGCCACCGGTGACGACCCCGTGCTGATCCTCGACGACGTCTTCGCCGAGCTCGACACGGGCCGGCGCGCGCAGCTGGCCGAGCTGGTCGCCGGGGCCGAGCAGGTGCTGGTCACCGCCGCGGTCGCCGAGGACGTGCCGGAGGGCCTGCGCGGGCGGCGCTTCGAGGTCGCCGGCGGCGAGGTGCGGCCCAGTGAGTGAGGAGCCGGGTGAGGAGCCGGCGGCCGCAGCGCCCGAGCCGGCGCCGCCCGAGGAGCCGCACGACGACTCCGGGCTCGACCTCGCCCGCTCCATCGCCCGCGGCCTGGCCGGGCGCACCCCGCGGCAGTCCCGGACCCAGTCCCTGAACCAGGGTCGCGGCCCGCGCGGGCGCGGCGGCGGGCGGCGGTGGCGGACCTCGGAGGAGGCGGCCAGCGGGGCCCACCCCGACGAGCGCGACCCGCAGACGATGGACGCCATGCTCGGCCGGTTCGTCCGGGAGCAGGGCTGGGAGACCGAGCTGCGCGTCCACGGGGTCTTCTCCCGCTGGGAGGGCATCGTCGGCCGCGAGGTCGGCCAGCACGTGCGCCCGGAGTCCTACGCCGACGGGCGGCTCGTCGTACGCACCGACTCCACGGCGTGGGCCACGCAGATGAAGCTGCTGGCCCCCGACGTCGTACGCCGCCTCAACGAGGTGCTCGGCGACGACACGGTGCGCGTCATCGACATCGAGGGACCGCGCGGCCCCTCGTGGAGCCGCGGCCGCCTGCGGGTCAAGGGGCGCGGCCCCCGCGACACCTACGGCTGAGGGTTCGAGGGCGCTGTGGTTCCCCTCCCGGGGTCACCCCCGCTGCTCCGCGAGCAGGTCGGCCAGGCCGTCGACGGCCCGGTAGCCCGTCGGCACCCCGTCCACGATCGCGGCGATCGAGCTGCTGTTGCGCGTGCGCAGCCCCAGGATCGTCTGGTAGCCCGGCGACTCGTACCACTCGACCGCGGCCGACCGGTCGGGGAACGCGATCACGACGATGTCGCCGTCCCAGCTGCCCTCGACGGGGACGAGCTCGCCGCCGTGCACCAGGAAGCGTCCGCCGAACGGGGCGAGGGTCTCGTCGATGCGCTGGAGGTACTCGACGATGTCCTCGCCGAAGTCCACCTCGCGCAGGTAGGCCAGCGCGTACGCCGGGGTCGTGGGCCGTGCCTGGGTCCCTGCCTGGGTCCGTGTCTGGGTCCGGGTCTGCTGGGTGTGGCGGTCCATGGGATCTCCTTCGTCACTGCCGGGCGCCGGGGTGCATCCGACGAGGGTCCGAGCCTGCGTCGCGGCAGGGAGGCGCGTCGATTACCCCGGAGGTAGTCCCCGACCCCTCGTCCGCGTGGCACGGTGGCCCCATGACCCCCACGGCAGCCACGCCGACGTCGGCTCCCGGCGACCTGCCCGTCCAGCCGGCCGGCCGGGACCTGGGCGTGCTGCTGCGCGACTGGCGGCAGCGTCGCCGCGTCTCCCAGCTCGAGCTCGCCCACCGGGCCGGGGTGTCCCCCCGTCACGTGAGCTTCATCGAGACCGGGCGCTCCCGCCCGACGAGCAGCATGATCCTGCGGCTGTGCGACCACCTGGAGGTGCCGCTGCGCGAGCAGAACCGCCTGCTGCTCGCCGGTGGGTTCGCCCCCGCCCACCCCGAGCTGCGGCTCACGGACCCGCCGATGTCGCAGGTCAACGCGGCGATCGAGGCCGTGCTGACGGCCCACCTGCCGTGGCCCGCGCTGGTGATCGACGGTGCCTGGGACCTGGTGGTGGCCAACGAGGCGGTCTACGGCCTCCTCGCCGGTGTCGCCGACCACCTGCTCGAGCCCCCGGTGAACGTCGTCCGCCTCACCCTGGAGCCCGACGGCCTCGCCGGGCGGATCCGCAACCTGGGCGAGTGGCGCGACCACCTGGTCGAGCGGCTCCGGCGCGAGCACGCCGCCTCCGGCGACGACCGGCTCGCCGAGCTGGTCGCGACGTACGCCGCCGACGGACCCGCTCGCACCTCCGCGCCCGGGCTGGTCGTCCCGCTGGTGATCGAGGCCGGGGACCACGAGCTGTCCCTCCTCTCCACCACCACGGTGTTCGGCACCACGCGCGAGGTCACGCTCTCCGAGCTCGCGATCGAGGCGTTCTACCCGGCCGACGACGCCACCCGGGAGCGGATGACGGCGTCGCCCACCGGGACGGCGTGAGCACTCCCCTCGCCGGGCGTGCAGCGGCGCGAGGATGGGGCCTGAACGCCTCCGCGGACGTATGGGGGCCTCGCCGACCCCCTGGGACGCGCTGTCGACCCCGGTTCCGGGCCTCTGAGGGGCATTTTTGGCCGCCGATCCCCACATTGGCCGGACGCGACGCGTGATTGTGCGCGTGTGACGGGTAGACTGAGCGTTGGTCGCCGACCTCCCGAGAGGCGGCCATTGTGTTGCACGAACCGTGCGGCCGACCGCCTGACCCCAGCGCTCGCCGTCTGAGCAGAAGAGGTTGCCCTCAGTGGCCGATGAGACCACCACCGCACCGACGTCCGACGCACTTCCCGACGGCGTGACCGACGACCTCCCCGGCGACATCCCCGGCGACATCTCCGGTCACCCGCCCGCCCCCGAGGTCGTGCCCGCCAGCATCCTCGAGGGCCACGCGGTGGAGGAGGGGTCCTACGACGCCAGCGCGATCCAGGTCCTCGAGGGCCTCGAGGCGGTCCGCAAGCGTCCGGGCATGTACATCGGCTCCACCGGCGAGCGCGGCCTGCACCACCTGGTGTGGGAGGTCGTGGACAACTCCGTCGACGAGGCGCTGGCCGGCTACTGCGACCGGGTCGAGGTCACGGTCCTCCCCGACGGCGGCGTCCAGGTCTCCGACAACGGGCGCGGCATCCCGGTCGACATCCCCCCGGGCCAGGAGCTCCCCGCCGTCACGGTCGTGCTGACCGTGCTGCACGCCGGCGGCAAGTTCGGCGGCTCGGGCTACAAGGTCTCCGGCGGCCTGCACGGCGTCGGCGTCTCCGTGGTCAACGCGCTCTCGCGCCGGGTCGAGGTCGAGATCAAGCGCGACGGCTTCACCTGGCGCCAGGCCTTCGAGATGGGCGTGCCGACCGGACCGCTGGAGAAGGGTGAGCCGACCGACGAGACCGGCACCACCACCCGGTTCTGGGCCAGCCCCGACATCTTCGAGACCACCAACTACTCCTTCGAGACCATCACCAACCGGTTCCGGGAGATGGCCTTCCTCAACAAGGGCCTCGAGATCGTCGTACGCGACGAGCGCCCGGCGGCCGCCGAGATCGCCGAGGCCGTCAGCGACGACACCGTCTCCGACGACGTCGAGCAGGGCGGCGAGGGCAAGCAGGCCGTGCAGGCGATGCCGGGCGGGGTGATGGAGCGTCGCTTCCGCTTCGACCGCGGCCTCGTCGACTACGTCGAGCACCTCAACCGCAGCAAGGTCGTGGCCAACCCCACGATCATCAACTTCGAGGCCGAGACGCCCGAGAGCGTCGAGAACCACATGAGCCTCGAGCTCGCGATGCAGTGGAACACCACCTACAACGAGTCGGTGCACACCTTCGCCAACACGATCAACACCCACGAGGGCGGCACCCACGAGGAGGGCTTCCGCGCCTCGCTGACCTCCCTGGTCAACACGTGGGGCGAGGAGTGGGGCCTGATCAAGAAGCCCGAGGACCGGGTCAAGGGCGACGACATCCGCGAGGGCCTCACCGCGATCATCTCGATCAAGCTCGGCGAGCCGCAGTTCGAGGGCCAGACCAAGACCAAGCTCGGCAACACCGAGGCCAAGGGCTTCGTGCAGCGGATCGTCAACGACCAGCTCGCCGACTGGTTCCAGAAGAACCCCGCCGAGGGCAAGGACATCGTCCGCAAGGCCCAGGCCGCCGCCCAGGCACGGGTCGCGGCGCGCAAGGCGCGTGACCTCGCCCGCTCCCGCAAGGGGCTCCTCGGCGGCGGCGGCCTGCCCGGCAAGCTCTCGGACTGCCAGTCGACCAACCCCGAGGAGTGCGAGGTCTTCATCGTCGAGGGTGACTCGGCGGGCGGCTCGGCCCGCCAGGGCCGCGACCCTCGGGTGCAGGCGATCCTGCCGATCCGCGGCAAGATCCTCAACGTCGAGAAGGCGCGCCTCGACAAGGTCCTGGCCAACCAGGAGGTCCAGGCGATCATCTCCGCCCTCGGCACCGGTGTGCACGAGGAGTTCTCGCTGGAGAAGCTGCGCTACCACAAGGTCGTGCTGATGGCCGACGCCGACGTCGACGGCCACCACATCAACACGCTCCTGCTCACGCTGCTGTTCCGGTTCATGCGGCCGCTGATCGAGCACGGCCACGTCTACATGGCGCAGCCGCCGCTCTACCGCATCCGCTGGAACAAGCCGGCCGAGCACGAGTTCGTCTACTCCGACGCCGAGCGCGACGCGTTGATGCGCGACGGCCTCGAGCAGGGCAAGAAGCTGCCCAAGGAGAACCCGGTCCAGCGCTACAAGGGCCTCGGCGAGATGAACGCCGAGGAGCTGTGGGAGACCACGATGAACCCCGAGGGCCGGCTGATGCTCCAGGTGACGCTCGACGACGCCGCCCAGGCCGACGAGATCTTCTCGGTGCTGATGGGCGAGGACGTCGAGCAGCGCCGCGGCTTCATCCAGCGCAACGCAAAGGACGTCCGATTCCTCGACATCTGATGGGCGCCGCGATGCACGCACGCTGGCTGCGCCATACCGATTCTGTGGCGTGTCGGTCGACGGGCCGCTTCGCTCAAAGCCCGCCTTCCCTCCTCGGCCTTGCCAGCGCACGCACCTCACGCCGCCTGACTCACGTGAACGAAGGTAGAAACCGATGACCGAGACCCCCATCGACAACTCCGCCGGCCCCGGGCCCGGCGGGCGCATCGAGCCCATCGAGCTGCAGACCTCGATGCAGCGCGCCTACATCGACTACGCGATGGCGGTCATCGTCGGGCGCGCGCTGCCCGACGTCCGCGACGGGCTCAAGCCGGTGCACCGCCGGGTGCTCTACGCGATGTACGACGGGGGCTACCGTCCCGACCGCGGCTTCTCCAAGTGCTCGCGCGTCGTCGGCGACGTCATGGGTCAGTACCACCCGCACGGCGACTCCGCGATCTACGACACCCTCGTGCGCCTCGCCCAGCCCTGGGTGATGCGGGCGCCGCTCATCCACGGCCAGGGCAACTTCGGCTCGCCGGGCAACGACTCCGCGGCCGCGATGCGCTACACCGAGTGCCGGATGGCGCCGCTGGCGCTGGAGATGGTCCGCGACATCGAGCAGGACACGGTCGACTTCCAGCCGAACTACGACGGCCGCTCCCAGGAGCCGGTGGTCCTGCCCTCGCGCTACCCCAACCTGCTGGTCAACGGCTCCGCGGGCATCGCCGTCGGCATGGCCACCAACATCCCGCCGCACAACCTGCGCGAGGTGGCCGCCGGCGCCGCGTGGGCGCTGGAGCACCCCGACGCCTCGCGCGAGGAGCTCCAGGACGCCCTGATCGAGCGGATCAAGGGGCCCGACTTCCCCAACGGCGCGCTGATCGTGGGCCGCGAGGGCATCGAGCAGGCCTACCGCACCGGCCGCGGCTCGGTGACCCAGCGAGCGGTCATCGAGGTCGACGAGGACAGCAAGGGCCGCACGGTCCTGGTGATCTCCGAGCTGCCCTACATGGTCAACCCCGACAACCTCGCGCTGAAGATCGCCGAGCTCGCCGACGCCGGCAAGGTCCAGGGCATCTCCGACGTCCGCGACGACTCCTCGGGCCGCACCGGCCAGCGGCTGGTCGTGGTGCTCAAGCGCGACGCCGTCGCCCGGGTGGTGCTGAACAACCTGCTCAAGCACACCGAGCTGCAGACCAACTTCAGTGCGAACATGCTGGCGCTGGTCGACGGCGTGCCCCGCACGCTGACGATCGACCAGTTCATCAGCAGCTGGGTCACCCACCAGATCGAGGTCATCCAGCGGCGCACCCGCTTCCGGCTCGCCGAGGCCGAGCGTCGCGCCCACGTCCTGCGCGGCCTGGTCAAGGCGCTGGACATGCTCGACGAGGTGATCGCGCTGATCCGTCGCTCGCCCGAGGTCGACGACGCCCGGCAGGGCCTGATCGAGCTGCTCGACATCGACGAGATCCAGGCCAACGCGATCCTCGACATGCAGCTGCGCCGCCTCGCAGCGCTGGAGCGCCAGAAGATCATCGACGACCTGGCCCGCATCGAGCTCGAGATCGCCGACCTGCAGGACATCCTCGCCAACGAGTCGCGGCAGCGGCAGATCATCGGCGAGGAGCTCGAGGCGATCGTGGAGAAGTACGGCAACGACCGTCGTACGCAGATCATCGCCGCCGACGGCGACCTCTCCATGGAGGACCTGATCCCCGACGAGGACCTCGTCGTGACGATCACCCGCGGCGGCTACGCCAAGCGGACGCTGGCCAGCAACTACCGGACCCAGCGCCGGGGCGGCAGGGGCGTGCGCGGTGCGCAGCTGCGCGGAGACGACGTCGTCGAGCACTTCATGGCGACCTCCAACCACCACTGGCTGCTGTTCTTCACCACCGCCGGCCGGGTCTACCGCACCAAGGCCTACAACCTGCCGGAGGCCTCGCGCGACGCCAAGGGCGGGCACGTGGCCGGGTTGCTGTCGTTCCGCCCCGACGAGCAGATCGCGCAGGTGCTGGCGATCCGCGACTACGAGCAGGCGCCCTACCTCGTCCTGGCGACGCGGGCCGGCCTGGTGAAGAAGACGCGGCTGGCCGACTACAACAGCCCGCGGCAGGCCGGCGTCATCGCGATCAACTTCCGCGAGGACGACGACGAGCTGATCGGCGCCGAGCTGGTCAACCCCGGCGACGACATCCTGCTCGTCTCCCGCAAGGGCCAGGCGATCCGGTTCCCGGCCGACGACTCCCAGCTGCGGCCGATGGGTCGGGCCACCAGCGGCGTGCAGGGGATGAAGTTCCGCGACGGCGACTCCCTGCTCTCGATGTCGGTCATCCGCGCCGAGCAGGTCGCGGCCGAGGAGGCCGTCGAGGGCGACGCCGCCGAGGCAGCCGAGGTCACCGAGCAGTACGTCTTCACGATCACCGACGGCGGCTACGCCAAGCGCACCCGGATCTCCGACTACCGCACGCAGTCGCGCGGCGGCCTGGGGATCAAGGCGATGTCGCTGAGCAACGAGGACCGCGGCGGCCTGGTCGGCGCGTTCATCGTCGTCGAGGGTGACGAGGTCCTCTCGATCACCTCGGGCGGGCAGGTCGTGCGCAGCCCGATCAACGACCAGTTCCGGGCCACGGGACGCTCCACGATGGGCGTGAAGTTCGTGACCCCGAAGAACGGCGACAGCGTCGCGGTCGTGGCGCGCAGCGTAGAGCGTGACGCTGCGGTGGAGGATGCGACAATCGAGGGCGACGCCGAGTCCGGCGCCGACACCGACGCCGAGGCAGGCGCCGGGACCGAGGGCGCAACCGCCACCGGGTCCGACGTCGAGACCGAGGACGTCACCGAGAACGACGCCGACAACGGTGCCGAGGGCACCGATCCTGGGGAGGCCTGATGGCTGAGCGCAACGACGGGTCGATCGCGCCCCGGAGGTCGCTGGGAGGCCCCGTGCTGCCTCCACCGCCGCCCGAGATGAGCGAGGCCCCGGAAAAGGCCCCGGAGAAGGGTGAGTCCGAGGCTGGTTCCAAGGCTGGTTCCAAGGCTGGTTCCAAGGGTGGGACCAAGGGCGGTGCGAAGCGCGCGGTGAGGGCCTTCGGCAAGGGCTCGACCAAGGACGACGCACGCTCGGCGCCCGCGGGTGAGGCACGCAAGGAGCGCGGGCCGGAGGTCGAGAGGCCCCGCCCCGCGCCGTCCGCGCAGCCGATCGGCACGGAGAAGAAGCCCGCGCCGGCCGCCCGCCGCACGCGCCGGGCCCAGCTCCGACTGGTCCAGGTCGACGCCTGGTCGGTGATGAAGACCTCGTTCCTGCTCTCGATCGCGCTCGGCATCGTCCTCGTGGTCGCCGTGGCGATCATCTGGAGCGTCCTGGGCGCCGCCGGCGTCTGGGACTCGATCAACTCGATCGTGCAGCAGGCGATCGGCGGCGAGGGCGAGTCCTTCGACATCCAGGAGTACCTCGCGACCTCACGGGTGCTGGGCTTCACGATGATCGTGGCCGTCCTCGACGTCATCCTGATCACCGCGATCGCGACCCTCGGCGCGTTCCTCTACAACCTCGCCGCCGCCCTGCTCGGGGGCATCGAGGTCACCCTCGCCGAGGACCACTGAGCCGACTCCGATCCCGTTTTGTCGGCGCTCCGAAGCATGGGGTAGCCTTCCCTGTCGGTTCACACCCGGGCCTATAGCTCAGACGGTTAGAGCGCTTCCCTGATAAGGAAGAGGTCAGAGGTTCAAGTCCTCTTAGGCCCACTCATCACCACCTGGAGGAGACGGCAATGAAGAAGATCCTGCTCGTCGCGATCGCCGCCGCAGGAGCCGTCCTCGCCCGCCGGAAGATCGAGCAGGGCAAGCAGGAGCAGGCCCTGTGGCAGCAGGCCACCGACACGGTCGACCCGGCCTGACCGCGACCCCGGTCGCGACACTCCTGAGGGGCCTTGGCGCAATTGGTAGCGCACCTGCTTTGCAAGCAGGGGGTTAGGGGTTCGAGTCCCCTAGGCTCCACCATCTCCACACACCAGGAGCGCCCGGGCGCAATTGGTAGCGGCTGCGTCATCTCTGGGCTTTGCAAGCAGGGGGTAGGGGTTCGAGTCCTCTAGGCTCCACCATCTCCTCCACCCCGCCCTGTGTGGTTGATCCCGGGCACCAGGTGGCTGCGATCCACCACACTTCCCGCCTCGCGCCCCAGCGCCGGGGGGCCTCATGAACCCCGCCCTCGCCTGGTCGGTCGTCCCCGCGGCCGACCTCGACGCCCGCACGCTCTACGACGTGCTGGCGCTGCGGGTGGCGGTGTTCGTCGTCGAGCAGGAGTGCCCCTACCTCGACCCGGACGGGCGCGACCTCGTCGACGGCACCCGGCACGTCGTGGGTCGGCTGGACGGTGAGGTCGCGGCGTACGCCCGTGTGCTGGCGCCCGACGCCGACCACGAGGTTGCGCGGGTCGGCCGCGTGGTGGTCGCACCACGCGCGCGGGGCGGCGGCATGGCGCGCGAGCTGATGGTTCGGGCGCTAGCGGTCTGCGAGGAGACGTGGCCGGGCCGGGCCGTGGAGCTCGGGGCGCAGGCGCACCTGACCGGGTTCTACGCGAGCCTGGGCTTCCTCGAGGTGGGCGCGGCGTACGTCGAGGACGGGATCCCGCACCAGTGGATGCGGCGCGAGGCAGGTCCTCTGGAACGACCGGCCGGCTAGCCCCCGAGCAGCCCGCCGAGGCCGCCGCGCTGCTGCTGCTGCTCTGCTTCCCGCCGCCCTGCACCACCGACTCGCTCGGCTGGACCAGCACGTAGCCCTGCCCGCCGAAGGCCATCTGGAAGGTCTCGCCGGTGCCGCCACGCACCATCGACTTCAGCCCGCCTGTGTCGACACGGATGTCCATGCTGACCCCGGAGGTCCACAGCACGACGGCCTGGGCGTCGGCGAAGGTCGGCGCGGTCGCGACGTCGAGCGCGACCGGCTCCCCCTTGGTGGAGATCGCGACGTAGCCGGTGCCGCGCAGGGAGACGTTGTAGAGGCCGCCGGTCATCGCGGCGCCGCGCGCCTGGAGCCGGTGGATGTCCCACTCGATGGAGGAGGAGAAGGCGAGCACGTTGGCGCCGTTGACGGACAGGAGGTCGTTCTCGAGGTAGACGATCTGCACCTCCGAGGCGTCGTCGGCGACGAACAGCTCCCCCTGGCCGGTGCACTGCATCATGTCGACGCCCTCGCCGGTCACGGCCTGCTTGAACATCTTGCCCAGGCCGCCGGAGCCCTTGTTCTCGAAGCGCACCTGGCCCTGGTAGGCCACCATCGACCCCGTCCGCGCCCAGACGGGCCCGTAGCCCATCTGGATCTTCAGCAACTTCTTGTTCTGCAGCGAGAACGGGTCGTTCGAGGTGTTCTCGCCGAAGTCCTGGAACAGCGATCCGTGGATGGTCATGAGGCGACTCTAGGGTCGACACCGCGTCCCGGGTGGGTGAACCTCAGCAGTCCGGCAGTGGCGCCAGGTCGCGCGGGCGGTCGGAGCGGAGCCACACCGGGTTGTCGCAGACGGTGGCCACGACGTCGTACCGCTCCCGGACCAGCGCCCGCAGCCGCCCCTCGGCGTCGATCTTCCAGGAGTTGAAGCCGTTGGCCTCCACGATCCAGGTCGGCGCCCGCGGACCGTCGAGGACGCTGTCGCAGCCGCTGCTGCCCGGGGTCCTCGGTGCGCATCGGCAGGCTCCAGAGGTAGGGGTACGGCGTGTCCAGGCCGGACGCCTCGAGCAGCGAGGGGCTCCCGTAGGCGACGAAGACCGTGTCGCCCGGCGCGCTGGAGGCGGCCAGCCAGGCCCCGGTGCGCTGGGGGAACCACGTCCGCGGGATGACCAGGTACGCCGTCGTCACGACCAGGCCGGCGAGCAGCGACATGGCGACGCTGAGCTGCACCCACCGACGCATCCGTGCCGCGGTCGACGGCGCCCCCACCCCCACCGCGAGCGCGGTGGCCAGCGCCAGGCCCGGGGCGAGCTGCAGCAGGTAGTGCGGCCAGTAGCTGCCCCCCGCGGCGATCGCGAACACCCCGAAGGCGAGGCAGGCGTTGACCGCCCACGTCTCGTCGCGCACCCGCAGAGCACGCTGCGGGGAGGCGAGCAGGTAGGTGACCAGCAGCGGAAGCACCCCGGAGCCCACGGCGAGGGCCAGGAGCATCACCGCCCGGGTCATCGGAGCGTTGGTGCTCTGGGCCCAGATCACCTCCACGGCCTGACCGCGCATCGCGCCCACGTCGTGCCAGATCTGCAGACCGTCGATCCCGCTCGCCGTCGCCCAGGCCAGCACCGCCAGGTGCGGCAGCACGGCGCCGACGGCCGTGCCGAGGGTGACCTGCACCGCCCGGCGGTGCACGGCCCGGTGGCGCAGGACCGAGGCGAGCACCAGCACCCCGGCGAAGGCGAACCCCTCCAGGAAGTTCTGCTTGACCAGGAAGGCGGCGCTGCCCAGCACCCCGGCCAGCAACGCCCACCCGAACCTCGCCGCGGCGCCCGATCGCCGCCACGCCTCGAGGGTGGCCAGGATGCTGACCATCACGAAGGGGACCGCGAAGAGCTCGCCGTCGGCCTGGTCGGCGGCCAGCGCCGGAGAGGCCACCAGCGCCGCCGCCACCAGCAGGGTCCACCGGGCGGCCGCGGGCCCGGCCAGCAGCACCCCCGCCCGGACCGCGGCGAGCACGAACGCCAGGGCGAACGGGATGCTCAGCACCCGGATGGCCTGGTCCCACTCCACGAGCGCGGCGATGCGGAAGATCGCGAGCAGCAGCGGGGGGCGGTCGACGTGGTAGTCGCCGTACAGGAACTCCCCGCCGGCCCGCCAGTGCCGGGCGACGAAGAGGTAGCCGCCCTCGTCGGAGCGCAGCGGCAGGAACACGTAGACGGTGCGCACCGCCACCAGCGCCGCACACGTCCACAGCACCCACCGGCGCAGCTCGGCGCGCTCGGAGTCCACGGAGCCCGCGGGGCGCTCGGGGCGCTCGGGATCGGTCCGCGGCGGCGCGTCCTCGAGCCGGGTCACGTCAGCTCGGTTGCGACGACGTGGGGACGGTCTCGTGCCGGGTGCCCTCGCGTTCGACGCGGGGGCCACCACGGCGCCAGGCGCGGACGACGATGACGTAGGTGGCGATGATGATCACCAGGTGCAGGCCGTAGACCAGCGCCTGGGTGCCGTTCGGCAGCAGGTGGCCGAACAGGTAGTGGTCCAGGAACGACCCGGGATAGGCGCTGCCCCCGCCCTGCACGCGCAGCCACTTCTCCAGCCGTGTCACCGGACAGCTCCCCTGGATCACGACGATGCCCACGCCCCAGACGACGCAGCCGAGGTGCGGGATCAGCCACAGCCGACTGCGCAGCCCGAGCAGGCCGCCCAGCGTCTGGTAGGTCAGGTACGCGACGTGGCCCGCGACCGTCGACCACGCCAGGAGCGTCCACATACCCGCAACTCTAGGCTTGACGCCGACACGCGGACCGTCGTTGTGACGCCCCAGTCGCCTGAGACCACTGGCGGACTGGACCAGCGGGCATGGGCCGTGCGACGACTCCTCGTGCGGGACGGGTCTCGCGCTGCCCACGTACCCTTGCGTGGTGCCCGTCCTGCTCGCCCCGCGCTACTGGGGTGGCCATCTGCTGATGGTGCTGGCGGTCGCGGCGGCGGTGGGACTGGGGGTCTGGCAGTACGACGCCTGGGGCGCCGGACGCGCCGCCGAGGCCCGAGACCTCTCCCGGGCGACACCCCTCCCGCTCGCCGAGGTCATGGGCGGCGACGACCCCTTCCCGGGGCAGGACCTCGGCCGGCCCGTGACGTTCTCGGGGCAGTGGCTCGGCGGGGGCACCCTCTACGTGGCCGACCGTGCGCTGGACGGCCGCCGCGGCTACTGGGTGATGACGCCGGTGCTGGTGGGCGGGAGCGCGATGCCCGTCGTACGCGGGTGGTCCGCGGTGCCGGAGGCACCGGTGCCCTCCGGCGACGTGGAGGTCGTCGGCTGGCTCCAGGCCTCCGAGGGCAGCGGGGCGACCGACACCGACCCTCGCGACGACGTCATCCCCGAGATGCGGATCGCCAGCGTGGTCCAGCACGTCGACGCCGACCTCTACAGCGGGTACGTCGTGGCCCGCGACCTCGAGGGGGCCGGCGACGCCGCGGGTGACGCCACGGGGGGCCTGGCGCCGGTGCCGCCGGAGTCGGTGCCCGAGGTGTCCCACGCCACCCACCTGCGCAACCTGCTCTACGCCTTCCAGTGGTGGATCTTCGGAGGGTTCGCGATCTACATCTGGTGGCGCTGGTGCCGTGACACCTCGCAGCGGAGGCGCGAGGACGAACCGGTAGCGTCGCCGGTGTGAGTGAGTCGGCCCTGCCCCCCGAGATCCGCACGGCCCTGGTCCGATACCGGGTGATGGCCTACGTCGTGGGGGTGCTGCTGGTGGTGCTCTGCCTGGTCGGCGTCCCCCTGGCGAACTTCGACGGTACGTCGATGTGGGGCATCTTCGAGACCACCCCGGCGATCTGGACCGACGGCACGCAGGCCCACGCGGTCGGCGAGTGGATCACCACCGTGCTGGGCATCGCCCACGGCTACCTCTACATGATCTTCCTGCTCACGGCCTTCCTCCTCTCGCGCCGGGCGCGCTGGCCGATGGGATTCACCCTGGTCACGCTGGTGTGCGGCACGGTCCCGGTGCTCAGCTTCTGGGCGGAGCACCGCGCCACCCGCAAGGTGCGTGCCGACTTCGCGGCCCGTCCCGTCGGGGCGTAGCCGGCGATGGCACGCGGCGCCGGGTCCCGCACCGCGTTCGTGCTCGGTGGCGGTGGCCTGCTCGGCGCCGTGGAGGTCGGCATGCTGCGGGCGCTGTTCGAGCGCGAGGAGCGGCCGGACCTGGTCCTGGGCACCTCGGTGGGCGCGCTCAACGGGCTGGTGGTGGCCAGCGACCCCGGCCCCACCGCCGTCGACCGGCTGCTCGACCTGTGGCGCTCGGTGGCGGAGAGCAACGAGGTCTACAGCGACCGCACCTGGCGCCAGGTCACCCGGGCGGTGCGCACCGGCACCCACCTGCACTCGGCGAAGCCGATCCGCGAGATGCTCGAGCAGGAGTTCGGCGACACGACCTTCGCCGACCTGGCCGTGGAGTTCCAGTGCTGCGCGGCCAGCATCGAGCGGGCCGCGGAGCACTGGTTCAGCGAGGGCCCGGTGGTGCCTGCGGTGGTGGCCAGCGCCGCGGTGCCGGGCCTGCTGCCCCCCGCGCGGGTGGGTGAGGAGCACTACCTCGACGGCGGGATCGTGAACTCCATCCCGGTCGGCCGCGCCGTCGAGCTCGGCGCCGACCGGATCTTCGTGCTCCAGGTCGGACGCGTCGACCGGCCCCTGAAGCCACCGCGCAGGCCGTGGGAGGTGGCGCGGGTGTCCTTCGAGATCGCGCGCCGGCACCGGTTCGTCCGCGAGATGGCCGGGTTGCCCGAAGGGGTGGCGGCCCACGTGCTACCGGCCGCCGGCTCCGCCCGGGACGACTCGCCACGCGCCTACCGCGACACCTCGCAGGTCGCTCCCCGGATCGAGGCGGCCTACCGGGCCAGCCTCGCCTACCTCGACGAGCACCTGTGATGCCCGCCCCGCTCGCCCGGGTGCTCCAGCGTGTGGTGGTCGCACCGATGGTGATCGGCCTGACCGTGCTGATGTGGGCGACGCTGCCGCTGTGGCTGCTGGGGGCCGGGCTGCTCTCGCCGTTCGTCCCCGGCTGGCTGCGCCCGCTGCGACTGCTGTGGCTCGGCGTGGTGCACCTGACCCTGGAGAGCGTCGCGCTCGTGGAGCTCTTCGGGCTCTGGATCGCCTCGGGGTTCGGGTGGCGGCTGCGCTCGCCGTACTTCGAGCGGATCCACTACGACATCGCCCAGGCCTACCTCGTGGTGTTCTTCCGCGAGGCCAGGCGGGTGCTGCGGCTGAAGATCCGGACGGTGGGTCCGGCCCCCGACGCCCACCCCGGCGAGCCGCTGCTGGTCTTCTGCCGCCACGCCGGTCCCGGCGACTCGTTCACCCTGATGTACGCCCTGATGCACTGGTACGGCCGCGAGCCGCGGGTGGTGCTGAAGGAGACGCTGGCGTGGGACCCGATGATCGGGGTGCTGCTGACCCGGGTACCGAGTCGTTTCGTCTCCGCGCGGCCCGGCGCCGGGAACGACCTCGAGGCCGAGGTGGGCGAGCTGGCCCGGGGGCTGGACCACAACGACGCGTTCGTGATCTTCCCCGAGGGCGGCAACTTCACCGAGGAACGCCGCGAGCGCGCGATCCAGCGGCTCCACCGACTCGGGTTGCGCGGCATGGCGCGCCGGGCCGAGGAGATGATCCACGTGCTCGCGCCGCGCCCCGGCGGGGTGCTCGCAGCCCTGGACGCCGCGCCGGAGGCCGACGTGCTGCTGGTGGCGCACACGGGCCTGGACCACGTGGTCAGCCTCGCCGACGTGTGGCACTTCCTGCCCATGGACAAGGAGCTGCTCATGGGGTGGTGGCGGATCCCCCGGGAGGAGATCCCCGAGGGCCGCGACGAACGTATCGACTGGCTCTACGACTGGTGGGAACGCATCGACGACTGGGTCGAGCACCACCGGCCGGTCGAGCTGCCCCGTTAGGGGCAGCCCCACCGGCAGATCGCCTCAGGCCTTCGGGTCCTCCACGTCGGAGACGTCGACCTTGTCGGCAGGCGCGTCGGGCGTGGTCACGGGGTGGGGCGCCTCCACGGCGTCGGCGAGGGCCTCACCGGGGCTGGCGCCCACCTGGTCGCCGGCGGCCTCCTCGGAGTCGGGGCTCGACTCGTCCGCGGCGTGGCTGCCGGCCATCGGGCCCGAGGGGCTCGGCGGGGCGGGCGGTGCTGCGGGCGGGGTCGTCGGGGTGTACGACGACTGCCAGTTGGTCGACTCGCCGGTGCGCATCTTCTGCACGACGTAGGCGGCGCCTCCCGCGAGCGCGGCGATGACGAACCACTTCTTCTTGCCGCGCTTCTTCTTCTCGACCTCCTCGCCCTTGAGTGCCGCAGCCGCGAGTCCGCCGCGGCGCTTGGCCTCGGCGGCGACGGGGGCGGCGGAGGCGGTCGCGGTGGCGACCAGCGGCGCGACGCCCTTGGCCATGTCGCTGACCTTGTCGCGGGCGGACTCGACGTGGGGGGTGATCTGCTCACGGGCCTCGGCGATCCGGGGGGCCATCTGCTCACGGGCCTCGGCGATCCGGGGGGCCATCTGCTCACGGGCCTCGGCGATCCGGGGGGCCACCTGGTCACGGGCCTCCGCGATCCGGGGAGCCACCTGCTCACGCGCCTCGGCGAGCCGGGGACCGACCTGCTCCCTGGCCTCGGCGAGGCGGGGACCGAGCTCATCGCGGGCGCGCTCGACGTGGGGCGCGACGGCCTTGGTGAGGTCGTTGGCCAGGTCCTGTGCCTGCCCGACGATCTTCTCCTTGCGGCTCTTGTCAAACATGGGTAGCGGGGTTCCCTCTCTGCGGACTCTTCGTGGGCGTAGGTCTCGATCATGCCCGCAGCGGGAGTCGAAATAAACCCGTGTCAGGTCCGGGGCGATGGGTAGCGCGGCTGCAGCGGCGCTGGAACGGCGTGGGAGGATCGCCGGTGACGCGCTCGAACGCTCGCCAACCGAAAGGCTGTCATGTCTGACCTCAAGGCCACGCTGAAGACCAACCGTGGCGACATCGCGATCAACCTCTTCCCCGACCACGCCCCCAAGACGGTGGAGAACTTCGTCGGGCTGGCCGAGGGCACCAAGGACTACCGCGACGACGCGGGCCGCTCCGGTGAGCGCTACTACGACGGTCTCGGGTTCCACCGCGTGATCGAGGGCTTCATGATCCAGGGCGGATGCCCGCTCGGCACGGGCACCGGCGGCCCCGGCTACACCTTCGCCGACGAGTTCCACCCCGAGCTCCAGTTCGACCGCCCCTACCTCCTCGCGATGGCCAACGCCGGTCCGGGCACCAACGGGTCGCAGTTCTTCATCACCGTGGCCCCGACGCCGCACCTGAACCGCCGGCACTCGATCTTCGGTGAGGTCGCCGACCAGGCCGGCCGCGACGTCGTGGACGCGATCGCCGGCACCGCGACCGGTCCGGGCGACCGCCCCGTCGACGCAGTGGTCATCGAGTCCGTGGAGATCGAGCGAGGGTGAACCCGCCGGTGGGGCCTCCGGTGGGTGGCGCCGAGGGCGCCGGCCAGGCGCCGGCGGCACCGCCCACCTGCTACCGCCATGCCGACCGGGAGACGTGGATCAGCTGCCAGCGCTGCGGCCGGCCGATCTGCCCGGACTGCATGCACTCCGCGTCCGTGGGCTTCCAGTGCCCCGACTGCGTGCGCGAAGGGGCCCGGTCCACCCGCCAGGGGCGCACGCCGTACGGCGGCCAACGCGCCGCCGACCCCCGGTTGACCTCCTTCGTGCTGATCGGCGTCAACGTCGTCGTCTGGTTGATGATCCTGCTGACCGGCGGTCGCGCCAGCCGGCTGGTCGACGTGCTGGCGCTGCTGCCCGACTCGGTGGTCCAGCGGCTCCCAGATGGCAGCCTCGTCCTGGTGCGCGGTGTCAACGACGGCGCCTGGTGGCAGCTGGTCACCTCGATGTTCACCCACATCGAGCCGCTGCACATCGGCTTCAACATGCTCGCGCTCTACTTCCTGGGCCCCGTGCTGGAGAACGTCCTGGGCCGGGCGCGGTTCCTGGCCGTCTACCTGGTCTCCGGCCTGGCCGGCTCGGCCGCGGTGATGCTGCTCTCCGACCCGCACAGCCAGACCTTGGGCGCCTCCGGGGCGATCTTCGGGCTCATGGGCGCCCTGACGGTGGTCGCGATCAAGGTGCGCGGGCAGGTGCAGACGATCCTGATGTGGATCGGGCTGAACCTCGTGCTCACCTTCACCGTCGGCGGGATCTCCTGGCAGGGGCACGTCGGCGGCCTGGTCGGCGGGCTGATCATCGGCGCCGGCATGGTCTTCGCCCCGCGCCGACAGCGGGCGCTGGTGCAGTGGGGCGTCGCGGGCGCGGTCCTGGTCGGTTCGCTGGCCCTGGTGGCGGCGCGGGTGGCGGTGCTGTGAGCAGGCGAGTTGTCCACAGCTGGGGACAACCCTGTGGAGAACTACACGCGTGTAACTAGGCGCCGGCGCGGCTCCGCGTCGGTCATTCCCACTTGGTCGCGAAGGTGAACCCGACGGCCATGAAGCCGATGCCGACCAGCAGGTTGTACTGGTCGAGGTCCTTCATCACCGGGATCGAGCCCTCCTGGCCGACGAAGTAGAACGTCACGATCCACACCAGCCCGATCAGGAAGCAGCCGAGCATCCCGACCACGACGCCGCGGCCGCGACCGAGCGGGGTGAGCTTGTGGGCGGAGACCGCCAGGCCGAGGAAGATCAGCCCGAAGCCGATCAGGAAGTTCCACCGCGCGAGATCGGCCATCCACGGCAGCGGGTTGTCCGGCTTGGAGCCGGGCAGGGCCGTGGCGGCGTCCTTGGCGACGTTGACGTAGACCGCGATCCAGACGATGCCGAGCACCACCAGCAGCGCGGCGATCACCGTGCGCACGATCGAGGTCTCGTAGCCACTGGAGATGACCGTGGGTTTGCGCGCGGCAGGCTTGGACACGACGGGTGTTCTCCTCAGGGGGATGCGGGTTCGAGCTCGTCGGCTAGCGTAGTCAAGGCATGTCATCTCGAGAGCAGGCGCCCCGTTGAGCACCCACCGTCATCGCAGGAGATCGATCCTCGGCGCCCTCTCCTCCCGGATCGGGGCCGCCCGCGCGCGCTCCTCGCGCGTGGCCACCTCCTGGCGCGTGGTCACCCTGGGGGTGTTCGTGCTCGCGGGCTCCCTGTTCGCGACGAGCGCCCTGGCGGCCGGAGGGCTCGACCTCCGCGCCTCCAGCGTCACCGACCTCGACACCGTCGTGCGCCAGGAGCGCCAGCGCACCGACGCGCTGCAGAAGCAGGTGAGCGCGTTGAACCGCGACGTCGCCTCGCTCGGCGAGGACGTCGACGATGCCCAGGTCGGCGACCTGCAGCGCAGGGTCGCGGAGCTGCGCGGCGCCGCGGGCTTCGAGCCCGTGAAGGGACCGGCGGTGACCGTCGTGCTCAGCGACGCGCCCAAGGACGAGATCGACCGCGCGGTGGAGAGCGGCGAGGTGACCGCCGACGAGCTCGTGGTGCACCAGCAGGACATCCAGGCCGTCGTCAACGCGATGTGGGCCGGCGGGGCCGAGGCGATGACCCTGCAGGGGCAGCGCGTGATCAGCACGACCGGCATCAAGTGCGTCGGCAACACGGTGGTGCTGCACGGCGTGCCCTACGCCCCGCCGTACGAGATCACCGCGATCGGCGACATCGACGCGCTGCGCACGAGCCTCGCCTCCAGCGACTACATCGACGGCTACAAGACCTACGTCGAGGCGCACAACCTCGGCTACGAGGTCACCGAGAGCGACGAGGTGTCGATGCCGGCCTACGAGGGCAGCACCGAGCTGAGGTACGCCGAGGGCGGCCGGCAGCAGCCCGTCACCCGCGACTGAGCGCGCGACCGACCCCCTGCTGACCGCTGCCGGCCCGGGGCCGGGCCCACGCGCTACGGCGTGGCCGTCTCCGAGGGGCTCGCGCTCGGGCTCTCCGAGGGTGAGGGCGACGGGGAGGGGGAGGGCGAGGGCTCCTCGTAGGTGGAGACCACGATCGTCACGGTGCTGCCCTTGTCCAGGGTCTGGCCGGCGCTCGGGCTCTGCTGCAGCACGGTGCCCTTCTTGGCCTTCGTGCTGGAGTCGGTGACCCGGCTGACCTTGAAGCCGGCGTCCTCGATGAGCTTGGTCGCCTCCTCCTCGGTCTTGCCGACGACGCGCGGCACCTCCTCGGGACCGTCGGACCAGAACAGCGTGACCTTCGAGCCGTCGGCGACCTCGGTGCCGGCCGGCGGCTGCATCTCGACGACCTCGTCCTTGGGGTCGTCGGCGTCGCGCTGGGAGAGCACCACGCGCAGGCCCTCGTCGCGCAGCTGGCTGGCGGCGTCGTCCTTGTTCTGGCCGACCACGTCGGGCAGCGGGATCTTGGGCTTGCCCTCGGAGACCACGAAGTCGACCTCGGAGTCGGGGTCGACGAGGTCCCCGGCCTGCGGCTGCTGGGAGATCACCCGGCCGCGGGCCACGTCCCGGCTCGTGGCGGTGGTGACCTTGCCGACCTCGAGCCCGCCGTCGCGGATGGTCCGCTCGGCCTGCGCGCGGGTCAGGCCGGTGATCGTCGGCACCGACTGCTGCTCCGGGGGCGAGGAGAGCAACCGCGGCCCGAACACGAGGGCCGCGATGACCAGGGCGAGGAGCAGGAGGAGCAGCAGGACCAGCGGGCCGCGGCGCTTGCGCTCGGGCTCCTCGTCCTCGGTCACCGCGGCAGGGGTCACCTGCGTCGGGTTGTCGGCCGGCAGCGTGGTCGTGGGCGGGGCGGCGGCGACCGCGGGCGCCTGCACGGGGCGGCCGGCGAGGTAGCGGTCGATGTCGGCCTTCATCGCGGCGGCGCTGGGGTAGCGGTCGCCGAGGTTCTTGGCCAGCGCCTTCATCACGATGGCGTCGAGCTCGGGGGTGACCTCCTCGTCGTGGGCAGACGGAGGCTGCGCCTGCTCGCGGACGTGCTGGTAGGCGACCGCCACGGGGCTGTCCCCGACGAAAGGGGGCCGGCCGGTGAGCAGCTCGTAGAGCAGGCAGCCGGTGGAGTAGACGTCCGAGCGCGAGTCGACGGTCTCGCCGCGCGCCTGCTCGGGGGAGAGGTACTGCGCGGTGCCCACGACGGCTGCGGTCTGGGTCATCGTGCTGGAGGCGTCGGAGACCGCGCGGGCGATGCCGAAGTCCATCACCTTCACGTCGCCCGTGGGCGTGAGCATGACGTTGCCGGGCTTGATGTCGCGGTGGATGATGCCGGCGCGGTGGCTGTAGTCGAGGGCGGACAGCACGCCGGAGGTGATCTCCAGGGCCCGCTCGGGGAGGATCTTGCGGCCCTCGCGCAGGATGTCGCGCAGGGTCCGGCCGGCGACGTACTCCATCACGATGTAGGGCTGGGCGACGTGGCTGCCGTCGGTCGACATCTCCTCGCCGGTGTCGTAGACCGAGACGATCGCCGGATGGTTCAGCGAGGCGGCCGACTGGGCCTCGCGGCGGAACCGTGCCTGGAAGGTGGCGTCGCTCGCCAGGTCGGTGCGGAGCCTCTTGATGGCGACGGTGCGACCGAGGCGGACGTCGGTGCCCTTGCGCACCTCGGCCATGCCTCCACGGCCGAGGAGCTCCCCGATCTCGTAGCGGCCACCGATCCGGTGGGGCTGCGTCATCGCCGCCTCAGCCTCCCTTCTTCGTCTGCTGGTCCTTCTTCCCGCCCGGCTTCCCACTGGGCTTCGCACCGGGGCTCGGGGACGTCCCGGTGCCGGTGCGACCGGTCGAGGTGGAGTCCCCGGCGGTGCCGGTGGTGCTCGTGCCGCCGGCACCCGGGTCGGCCTGGTCGGTGGGCGTGTCGCTGGCGCCGCCGTCGCCGGGACCCGTCGTCTCGGTCGGCGCAGTGGACTTCTCGGGCTTCGGCTTCTCCGGCTTCGGGGTCTTCTCGGGCTTGTCGTTCGTCTCGTCGTTGCTCGGACCGCTGTTGTCCTGCTGGTCCTGGTCCTCGGTGCTGGGAGCGGAGGGGGCAGCGCCCCACACCTGCAGCGTGATCGTCGCGCCCTTCTCCACGGTGCCGGCGGGGTCGAGGTCGGCAACCGTGTCGGCCTGCTCGCCGCCCGGGTTGGACTTCGCCTCGCGGCGGGTCTTCAGGCCCTTGGCGGCGAGGGCGTCCTCCACCTGCGCGACCGGTTCTCCGATGTACGCCGCCCGGCGGACCCGGACGGTGTCGCCCTCCGTGGTCCCGGCCTCGTCGGCGGAGGTCTCGTCGGCCGACCAGGGGCGGGCAACCGCCAGCGCAGCGAGGAGGAGGAGCAGCACGGCGAGCGCGGCGACCCACGGCCACCGCGACCGGCGGGCCCCGGGAGGTGCGGGGTCAGGCTCGGGATCTGTGGCCGGACTCGCCACGGGGGTGCTCTCCGGCGTGTCCGGCGCTGCTGCCGCCGCGGCCGCGACGGGGGGCACCACCGCCGTCGCACCGGTGGTCATCGGACCGGCGACCATGGTGGCAGCCCCGGTGTCGCCGCCGGCGTCCCGCAGTGCCGCGGCGATCGCGGTGCCGTCGGCGTAGCGCGAGCCCGCGTCCTTGGCCATCGCCCGGGTCACCACCGCTGCCAGCGGGGCCGGCACGTGGTCGGGCAGCGGCGGGATGTCGCGCTGGATGTGGGCCAGCGCCGTGGTGATCGCGGAGTCGGCCTCGTACGGGCGGTGCCCGCTGAGGCACTCGAAGAGCACCACGCCGAGGGCGTAGACGTCGCTGGCGGCGGTGGCCGAGTGGCCCTGCGCCTGCTCGGGGGAGATGTAGTGCGGGGTGCCGATGATCTGCCCGGTCTGGGTCATCGCCACCGAGCCGGAGGCGCGTGCGATCCCGAAGTCGGTGATCTTGACCCGGCCGTCGGGCAGGACGAGCAAGTTGCCCGGCTTGACGTCGCGGTGCACGACCCCGGCCGCGTGGGCGGCCCCGAGCGCCTCGGCGACCTGCAGGGCCAACAGCCGCGCCTGCTCGGGGTCGAGGGGAGTGCCCGCGGCCAGGAGGTCGGAGAGCGGCTTGCCGTCGACGAGCTCCATCACCAGGAAGGGGGTCTGACCCTCCTCGAGCGTGCCGAAGTCGAAGACCGAGGCGATGCCGGGGTGGTGCAGCCCGGCCGCGTGGCGTGCCTCGGCCTCGAAGCGTGCGCGGAAGGTGGGGTCGTCGGCGTACTCCCTCTTGAGCACCTTGACCGCGACCTCGCGGCCCAGGACCGTGTCGCGCGCCCGCCACACCTCGCCCATGCCGCCGGTGGCGATCCGCTCGATGCGCTCGTAGCGCTCGGCCGCGTCGGAGGTCAGGCCGTCGGTGGGACTCACTTGCCGATCACCGCCTCCATCACCGACTTCGCGATCGGCGCCGCGAGCCCGCTTCCGGAGATCTGGTCACGGGCCACGCCGGCGTCCTGGACGAGCACGGCGACCGCGACCGCGGGGGTCTCGGCGGGGGCGAACGAGACGAACCAGGCGTACGGCGGCCGGTCCGGCGCGCTCTGCGCGGTGCCGGTCTTGCCGGCCACCTCGACCCCGGGGATCTGGGCCGTCCGGGCGGTGCCGTTGTCGACCACCGAGACCATCATCTGGGTGAGGTCGCGCGCGGCCGAGGAGCTCATCGCCGGCTGGTTGGGCATCGGCTCGGGATCGGTCTTGCCGAGGACGTCGAGCTTGGGCGACTTGATCTCGTCGACGAGGTAGGGCTTCATCACCACGCCGTCGTTGGCGATGCCCGCGCCGACCATCGCCATCTGCAGCGGGGTGGCGGCGACGTCGAACTGGCCGATCGCCGACAGCGCCGTCTGCGGCTTGTCGGGGTCCTCCGGGAAGCGGCTGACCGCCTGCCGGGTGATGGAGTCGTCGAGGTCGTGGAAGGTGCGGGTGCCGAAGCCGAACTTCTCGGCCGTCTCGCGCAGCGTGTCGGCGCCGACCTTCATGCCGACGTCCCCGAAGGAGACGTTGCACGACACCTCGAGGGCGCGGGTCAGGGTGATCTTGTCGCCGCCGCAGGAGCCGCCGCCTCGTTGATCAGGTCGGTGCTGGTCTGGGGCAGGTCGAGCCTGGCGCCTCCGGGGACCTGGCTGTCGGGGTCGTACTTGCCGGAGTCCAGCGCCGCGGCCGCGGTGACCAGCTTGAACGTCGAGCCCGGCGGCAGCACCTCCTCGATGGCCCGGTTGTTCAGCGGGCTGAGGTCGTTGGCCTCCAGGCGCTGCTTGGCCTTGCCGACCGCGTTGAAGTCGTGGCTGGCCAGCCGGTTGGGGTCGTAGGAGGGGCTGGAGACCATCGCCAGGATCTTGCCGGTGTTCGGCTCGATGGCGACCACGGCGCCCTGGACGTTGTCGCCGAGGTTGTTCAGCCCGTCGAAGGCCGCCTTCTGCGCCGCCGGGTCGACGGTGAGGGTGACGCTGCCGCCCTTGGGCGCCTCGTTGTCGACGAGGTCGATGACCCGGTTGACGAAGAGCTTGGAGTCGCTGCCGGAAAGGATGGAGTTCTGGGTCGCCTCGACCCCGCCGAGGCCCCAGTCGCGGGAGAAGAACCCGGTGAGGTGGGCGTACTGCCGGCCCTGGGGGTAGACGCGCTGGAACTTGTAGGCGTCCTTGGACTTGTTGCTCTCGGCCACGGCCTTGCCGCGCACCAGGATCGCGCCGCGCTCGCGGGCGAACTCCGCGTCGCGGACCCGCTTGTTGTCGGGGTGCTTGCTCAGCGAGGTCAGGTCGTCGGCCTGCCAGTACTGCACGTAGGTCGCGTTGATGAGCAGCGCGACGAACAGCACCATGCAGCCGACGGCGAGGTTCCGGATGGGCTTGTTCATCTGCGGATCTTCACCACCTGGGTGGCGTCGGCGTCGTAGTCGCCCTCCGCCTCCACGAGCTCGGGCGGGGGACGGCGGGCCTGGTCGGAGATGCGCAGCAGCAGCGCGACGATGGCCCAGTTGGCCACGAGGCTGGAGCCGCCGTAGGACAGGAACGGGGTGGTCAGGCCGGTCAGCGGGATCAGCTTGGTGACGCCGCCGAGGACGACGAAGACCTGGAGCGCGAAGACGACCGCGAGGCCCGAGGCCATCAGCTTGCCGAAGTTGTCACGGCAGATCAGTGCCGTGCGCAGGCCGCGCTCGACGAGGATGCCGTAGAGCAGGATCACCGCCATCACGCCGGTGAGCCCGAGCTCCTCGCCGATGGAGGGCAGGATGAAGTCGGAGTAGGAGTACGGCGTGATCTGCGGGTTGCCCTGGCCCAGGCCCCGGCCGACGAGCCCGCCCCAGGCCAGGCCGTAGAGGCCCTGGACGATCTGGAAGGCCCGGGCGTCGGGGTCGAACGGGTCCAGCCACGCCTGCACGCGCAGCTGGACGTGGCCCAGGGTGAGGTAGCCGACGTAGGCACCGGCCGCGAAGAGGGTGCCGCCGACCACCAGCCAGCCGGGCCGCTCCGTGGCGACGTAGAGCATCACCAGGAACAGCCCGAAGAACAGCAGCGAGGAGCCGAGGTCGTTCTGGAAGACCAGGATGCCCAGCGAGACCAGCCACATCGCCAGGATCGGGCCGAGGTCGCGGCCTCGCGGCAGGTCGACGAACAGGAACCGGCGCCCGGCCAGCGCGAGGGCGTCGCGGTGCAGCACGAGGTAGCCCGCGAACGCCACGACGAGGAGCAGCTTGGCGATCTCACCGGGCTGGAAGCTCATCGGGCCGAGGTGGATCCAGATCCGGGCGCCGTTGATGTTGCGGCCGATCCCCGGGACCAGCGGCAGCAGCAGGAGCACGATCGCGGCCAGGCCGGCGGTGTAGGTGAACGCCTGGAGCCGCCGGTGGTCGCGCAGCAGCACGATCACCGCGACGAACAGGGTCACCCCGATCGTCATCCAGACCAGCTGGGTGCCGGCGAAGGTCCGGGCGGCGGAGTCGCGGGCCTCGTTGGCGAGGTCGATCCGGTGGATCATCGCCAGGCCGAGCCCGTTGAGCGCGGAGACGATGGGCAGCAGGATCGGGTCGGCGTACTCGGCGAAGACGCGGATCACGACGTGGCAGACCACGACGAGACCGGCCAGCCAGGCGCCGTAGGTGAACAGGTTGACCGGCAGCTCGCCGTTGACGCCGAGGTCGACGGCGGCGTACGCGCCGATGCCGACCACGAGGCTCATCACCAGCAGGACGAGCTCGGCGCCGCGGCGCCGGCGGTGCACGAAGCCCATCAGGCCCTGCGGGGCGTCGTGGGAGGGGGTCTCGTGGCGGCTGCTCATGGCGCCTCGGTGCACAGCGAGGAGGTGCCGGGGCTGGGACTCGGGCTCGCGCTCGGCGAGGCGCTGGGGGAGGCTCGTGCTCGCGGCGCTGCTCTTCTTGCCGGTGGGGCTGGCGCTCGCCTTCGCACTGGGCTTGGCGCTGGGGACCGCCGCACCCGGCTCGGGGCACAGCGCGAGCCGCTCGAGCCGGCTGACGATCCCGCGGGCGTCGTCGAGGCTGTCGGCGCTGATGCCGTCGCGCACCTGCCGGGCGTTGTAGGTCGGCAGGTCGTCGAGCACGAGGTCGCTGCTCTCCTCGACGCGGTGCATCCGCAGTCCGGGCACGTCGGCCTCCACGCCGCGGTAGATCGCGACCTGCTCGCCGTTGCTGGCGACGTAGAACTGGCTCTGGGTCCAGCGGTACGCCGCGAAGGCCACGATCCCGGCCAGCAGCAGGATCACTCCCACCACGACGAGGCGGCGTGCCCACGCGAACCTGCGCGGTGGCCGGGGCGCGTAGCGGGCCTCCTCGGGGTCGAGGTCCTCGCCCGACTCGGGGTGCGCGGCGTCCTCGTCCACCGGCTCGAGCTCGCCGGTGTCGGTGGCGCGGGCGGCCCGGCCCGAGCCGATCCCGCGGCGCCGGGGCTGCTCGGCCGCGGCGCCGACCAGCATCGGTCCGGTGACCGCGGCGGCGGAGGTCTCGGCGTCCTCGACGGCGTCGTCGGCCACCACGTCGGCGACGACCACCGTGACGTTGTCGGAGCTGCCGGCGTCCAGCGAGGCGCTGACGAGCGCGACGGCGGCGTGGTCGGGGCTGCCCTCGCCGAGCAGGCGGCCCAGCTCGTCGTCGGAGAGCACCCCGGAGCAGCCGTCGGAGCACAGCAGGAGCCGGTCGCCCACGGCCACCTCGAGGGTGAACACGTCGGGCTCGGGCTCGTGCACCCCGTCGACGGCGCGCAGGATCAGGTTGCGGTGGGGGTGGACCCGCGCCTCGTCCTCGGTGATCCGGCCCTCGTCGATCAGGCTCTGCACGAAGGTGTGGTCGGTGGTCAGCTGGGCCAGCGTGCCGTCGCGGAGCAGGTAGCCGCGGCTGTCGCCGACGTGGCCGACCCCGACGTGGGTGCCGTCGAAGATCGCGGCGGTGACCGTGGTGCTGGTGCCCTCGATCTCCGGGTTCTCGCTGACCAGGGAGGCGATCCGGTCGTGGCTGCGGTGGATGGCGCCGGCCAGCGCGCCGAGGATGTCGTTGCCCGGGGGCGCGTCGAGCCGGCGCAGCTCCTGGACGGTCGCGCTGCTGGCGATGTCGCCGCGCGCGGCACCGCCCACGCCGTCGGCGATCACGAGCAGGTGCGGGCCGGCGTACCCCGCGTCCTGGTTGTCGCGCCGGACCCGCCCGACGTCCGACAGCGCGGCGTAGCGCAGTCTCATCGTCGGCACCGCCGGGGGGTCACTTGCGCAGCTCCAGGATCGTCTTCCCGATGCGGACCTGGGTGCCGACCTGGAGGGCGGTGGCCTGGGAGATGCGGCTGGCGCCGACGTAGGTGCCGTTGGTGGAGCCGAGGTCCTCGACGAACCACTGGTCTCCGGAGCTGGCGATGCGGGCGTGGCGGGTGGAGACGTAGTCGTCGTCGAGTCGGATCGCCGCCTCGTTGCCGCGGCCGATGAGCAGCGGGGCCTCGTCGAGCGGGACCGACTCGCCCTTGTTGCCGCCCTCGACGATGACCACCTTGGTCGGGACGCCGCGACGCGGCTTGGCGGGCTTGGTCTTCGACTTGGGCCGGCGGTCCTGGCGCGACTGGCCGCGGCCGGAGGCCTGACGCGCGACCCGGGCGCCGAACATGTCCGAGCGGATCACCGAGATGCAGGAGAGCACGAAGATCCACAGGATCGCCAGGTAGGCGAACCGGATGAGGACCAGGGTCAGCTCGGACAAGACGCGGGTCACCCTTGTTTGAGGTGCAGGGACATGGTCGTGTTGCCGATCGTGATGGTCGCACCATCGACGAGCGTCGCCCGCTCGACCCGCCTGCCGTTGACCGAGACGCCGTTGGTGGAGCCGAGGTCGTGCACGGTGATGTGCGGGGCGCCGCCCGCGTCCTGCGGCTCCTCGACGCGGATCTCCACGTGGCGACGCGACACCCCGGGGTCGTCGATGCGCAGGTCGGCGTCGTTGCCGCGGCCGATCACGATGCCGGGAGGGCTCAGCGGCAGGCGCTCGCCGTTGAGCTCGAGGGTGGCGGTGGCGCGCCGTACGGCGGTGCTGGTCGGGTCGCCACCCGCCAGGTGCGTGCTGGAGACGGCCTTGCTCCGCACCCGGAACCTGCCGGTGGTGAGCTCCTCGAGCGTCTCCATGGTGATGGTGACCGGGCCGGTGAACACGTAGGACTGCTGGGCGGCGTGGTCGCGCAGCATCTCGGTGAGCTCGCGGGTCAGCTGCGGGCCGAGGCCCTGGAGCCGCTCGTGGTCGGCCGCGGAGAGCTCGACGACGAAGGTGTTCGGCACCAGACGGCGGTCGCGGCTGAGGATCTGGGCGGAGTTGTCGACCTCGCGGTTGAGCGCGGAGGCGATCTCGACCGGCTGGACCGCGCTGCGGAACGTGCGGGCGAAGACACCGGAGATCATCTGCTCGAGCCTGTTCTCGAATCGCTGGAGTCTGCTCACGGGTGCCTCCTTCCGGGGGTGCTGGGTGGGTCGCGGTCCGGCCCGTTCCTCAGGGCAGGCCTCTGTGGTCGATCCCTGGGTCGGACGCTCAGGCGATGGTAGCGGTCGCCCCTGCCCGGGCCGACGCCCGGTTTGGGCGGCTGAGACTGCGTGGGATAGCCTGACGTCGCTTCAAGCGCGAGTGGCGGAATAGGCAGACGCGCACGGTTCAGGTCCGTGTGCCCGAAAGGGCGTGGGGGTTCAACTCCCCCCTCGCGCACCGCAACCCGGGGGATCTCCCGGGTCCCGAGACCGGGCGGCCGGACAACCGGCCGCCCGGTCTTCGTCGTCTTCCGGCAGGTGTGTCTCCCCCAGGCCGGAGCAGCCCCGTGGAGGAGCTCACCGTCTTTGAGGTCGGCGGACGTTTCCGTCGACTTCGCGTTGGGTAGGGGCCGTGAGACGCGACACACCGAGCGGAGACACGGCATGTCCCAGGAGACGAACAAGTTGGTGGACAGCGAGGCCGGGGGTTCGGGCCAGGCCACGCTGCAACGGGGGTTGCGGCAGCGGCATCTCACGATGATCGCGATCGGCGGCGTCATCGGTGCCGGTCTGTTCGTCGGCTCGGGCGTCGTCATCAACCAGACCGGACCGGCGGCCTTCCTCAGCTACGCCATCACCGGTGTCCTCATCATCCTCGTGATGCGCATGCTGGGGGAGATGGCCACCGCCAACCCCTCGACGGGGTCGTTCGCGGACTACTCCCGCATGGCGCTGGGTCGTTGGGCCGGCTTCTCGGTGGCCTGGCTCTACTGGTACTTCTGGGTGATCGTCGTCGGCTTCGAGGCCGTTGCCGGCGCGAAGATCCTCACCTTCTGGATCGACGCCCCGCTGTGGATCCTGTCCCTGGTGCTGATGGTCCTGATGACCGGCACCAACCTGTTCTCGGTCGGCTCCTACGGCGAGTTCGAGTACTGGTTCGCCGGCATCAAGGTCGCCGCCATCATCGTGTTCCTGGTCCTCGGCACGGCGTTCGTCCTCGGCCTGTGGCCCGGGCAAGCGGCCGATGTGTCGAACCTGACGGACCACGGCGGCTTCCTGCCGAACGGGGTCGGCGCCATCTTCTCCAGCATCGTGGTGGTGGTGTTCTCGATGGTGGGTGCCGAGATCGCCACCATCGCGGCGGCCGAGTCGCACGATCCCGAGAAGGCGATCGCCAAGGCCACCCAGTCGGTGATCTTCCGGGTGGCGACCTTCTTCGTCGGCTCGATCTTCCTGCTCGCCTGCATCGTTCCCTGGAACGACACGGAGCTCGGAGCCTCGCCGTACGTCGCCGCCTTCTCCGAGATGGGCATCCCGTACGCCGACCACATCATGAACGCGGTGGTGCTGACCGCGGTCCTGTCCTGCCTGAACTCCGGTCTCTACACCGCCTCACGCATGCTGTTCGTGCTGGCGGCCCGTCGCGAGGCCCCCATGCGGTTGATCACCGTGAACCGGCGCGGAGTCCCCGTGTGGGCCATCCTCTTCTCCACGGTGGTGGGCTTCCTCAGCGTGATCGCCGCCTACGTCTCGCCGGACACGGTGTTCCTGTTCCTGCTCAACTCCTCCGGCGCGGTGATCCTCTTCGTCTACCTGCTCATCGCGCTCTCCCAGCTGGTGCTGCGTCGGCGGACCCCCGAGGACCGCCTCACCGTGAAGATGTGGGCCTATCCCGTGCTCACCCTGCTCGCGGCCGCCGGGATCGTCGCGATCCTCGCCCAGATGGCCTTCAAGTCCGACACCCGCTCGCAGCTCCTGCTGAGCCTGCTCTCGTGGGGAGTCGTGCTGGTGCTGTTCGGCGTCACCCGGTGGCGCGGCGGATCCGTCGCGCCCGAGGAGGTCCGCTCCGCGGAGCCGGCGCGGCGAGTGCTGGTCCTCGCCAACCGCACGCTGAGCGCCGCGGAGCTTCACGAGGCGCTGCACGGGATCGAGGGCAGTGAGGCGGCGGACTACCACGTCGTGGTGCCGGCGAACCCCATCGACACCGGGCAGGCCGATCTCGAGGGTGCCGCGTTCGTCTGGGAGGCCACGACCCTGGCCGCGCAGGAGCGCCTGGAGTCGACCCTCGAGACGCTGCGGGCCGACGGCCTCACCGTCGACGGTGCGCTGGGGGACTACCGGCCTCTCGTCGCGCTGGAGCGGGCCGTCGAGGAGTTCGGACCCGACCACGTCGTCATCTCCACCCAGCCGGAGGACACCTCCACCTGGCTCCACCATGGTGTCGTCGACGAGGCCCGGCGCCGCCTCGACGTCCCGGTGCAGCACGTCGTCGTCGATCCCGCCCACGTCGGCGCGTCGAACCGGGGGCGTCACGACGGCTGACCTGCTGCCACAGCGCCGGACCGGGCGCCCTCAGCCCAGGGCGAGCCAGAGGCCGACGGCGCCGGGGATCACCCCGAGGAGCAGCCACGGGGTGAGCGGGGAGCGCTGGTGGATCAGCCTCCCGGCCACGACCGCGAGCATGCCGATCACCATGGCGATGACGCTGAGGCCGATGATCGCGTCGGGCCGCGAGCGGTCCATGAAGTACGCCGCCACGGCGAGCCCGAGCGCCAGGTGCAGGATCGTGGTCACCGCCAGGACCGACATCACCCAGCGCTGCACGCTGGTCAGGGCCTTCATCGACGACTGCGAGCGCTGGTGGCTGCGCTGCAGGTCGTCGGGGTCGAGCAGGTGGCGCGGCCGGCGGACGGGGGCCGCGCGCGACGCGGAGGCCGGCACGCGGTCGTCCTCGGTCACGTCCGCCTCCGCACCGGCATCTCGGTGGCGTGCGTCCAGCCGCCACCGATGCGGCGGCCGGTGAGCTCCTCCCAGGGCAGCCGGACGTAGAGCGGTCGCGAGCCGCCGGCCCACGGCTGCGGGTCCCACGTGCGCCGGATGCGCTGGACCTCGTCCTCGTCCTCGACCCGCTCGGCCACCCCGGTGGCCAGGACGCTCCAGCCCTTGTGGTCCTCGTAGTCGAAGTGGTCGACCTCGAAGGCGATCGGCGCGCCCCAGTCGTGGTTGGCGATCACGCCGTACGGCGAGGTCCGGAAGATCACCGCCTCGCTGACCACGCTGTAGTTCACCGGGAAGATCCGCGGGCCCTGCGGGGTGCACACCCCGACCCGGCCCACGACGCCGCCTCCGAGGAGGTCGCGGCACTTGGCGTAGGGAAGTTCGGCGGGCTCGTCCACGCCCCCATCCTCCCACCGGCACAAGTCCCCCGGGAAGCAGAAGGGGCGGGACGCCGGCCACGACGTCGCCGCCCCCGAGCTGCTGAGCCCTACTTCACGAGCGAGTAGAGCACCGAGTGCGCGACCGAGCCGAGCCGCAGGATCGCGGTGTAGTCACCCTTGGTCGCACCCTTGGGGGCGGTGAAGGAGACCGGCAGGCTCGCCGAGCCGCCCGGCGGCACCGTCAGGGTCGACCGGGAGGCCGAGAAGGCCTGGTCGCCCGTCGACGGTCACCGGCAGGGTGCTGGCCGTGCCGCTGAGGTCGGTCACCGTCACGGTCCGGGTCAGCGTCGTCCCGCTGCCCGACGGGGTGGACCCGAAGGAGGTGCTCACCGAGGACAGCGCGACCTTCGCGTCGATCGCCGCGTCGACGTCGGCCAGGCCGGCGCCGGTGACGAGCGGGTCGTTCTCAGGGGTGTCGATCGCGCGCGACTGGGTGAGCGTCCCTTCCTTGGCGGTGTTGGTGATCGCCGAGCGCACCTGCGCCGCCGACCAGGCGGGGTGAGCCTGCCGCACGACGGCGGCGACGCCGGCGAGGTGCGGGCTCGCCATCGAGGTGCCCTGCTTGAAGCCCCAGCAGCCCTCGGCGGGCAGCGGGGTGCAGAACGACTGCGGCAGCGAGGACAGCACGTTGACGCCGGGGGCGACCAGGTCGGGCTTGACGCGGTAGTCCACGTCGGTGGGGCCCTGGCTGGAGAAGTCGCCCATGATGTCGTCGTTGCCGCTGTCGGTGTACGCCGGCGTGACGCCGATCGTCACCGGCTTGCCGGCCTGCGCCATCGAGGTCGCCCTTGTCGTCCGCACCGGCCATCACCGCGGGGATCGTGGTGGGGAAGGCGGCGTCCGCGGCCATCGCGACCGGGTCACCGGGGATGTTGTTGACCACCACGACGCCGACGGCCCCGGCCTTCTCGGCGACGACACCTTGTTGCCGAAGCTGCAGGAGCCGCGCAGCACCAGCGCGATGTTGCCGTTGACCGCGTCGTCGTAGCTGCCCTCGGTGCACCCGATGGACAGGGTCGAACCGCCGGCGGGCACCAGGGTGCCGGTCAGGTCCTCGTCGGGTGCGGGGAAGTCCCCGGTCGCGGTGACGCTGAGCGGCGTGCCGGTGGCCTGCTCGCCGGCGTACACCGGGATCCCGACGTAGTGGCCGACCGAGGAGGCGCCGGCGGTCAGTGCCCGCTCGGCGGAGCCCGGCGAGCCGACGGTGTAGTGACCGGGGCCCTCGTTGCCGGCGGAGACCGCCACCACGATGTTGGCCCGGTCCAGGTTGTCCACGGCGGTGGTCAGCAGGTCCTGGACGCCGTGGGCGTTGCCGCCGAGGCTCATGTTGATCACGTCCATGCCGTCCTCGGCGGCCGCTTGGAGCGCATTGAGGATGTCCTCGCTGCGGGCGTTGTCGATGTCGCCGGGGAAGACGTTGTAGCTGCCGAGCCGCGCGCCGGGCGCCACCCCGCTCGGGGTGTAGGGGATCGAGGCGCCGTCGACCGAGGCGGGCGTGTTCGCGTGGCACGCCACCGTGCCCGCCACGTGGGTGCCGTGGTCCTGGACCGCCTCGGCGGTGTAGCCGAGCTGAGCGGCCTTGTTCGCGAACACCTTCGCGACCACGACCTTGTCGTTGGTGAAGTCCTTGTCGTTGGCCGGGTTGGCGTCGGCGAAGCACGGGTGCTCGATGTCGATGCCGGTGTCGACGATGCCGACCGACATCTCGCTACCGGCGTCCTCGGGCGCCGCCGGGCTGGCCTTGGCCCAGCCGACCTTGCGCGTCGATCAGCGCGAGGTCGGGGTCGGCCGCGGTCGGGGAGTAGGTCTGCTCGTAGGACGCGGAGACGACCCCGGGACCGCTTGGCCACCGTGGCGAGCGCCTCGCCGTTGAGGCGCACGGCGACGGCGTTCACCGCGACGTCGTACTCCCCGGTGATCCGGGCGGCGGGGGCGTTGTCCTTGAGCCACCTGCGCAGCTCGTTGCGCTGGGCCGCCAGCTTGGCCCGCTCGTTCTTGACCGCCGCACTGCCGAAGGCGAGCTTGCGGCCCTTGCCGGGCGCGGTCGCCGAGGACGTGGCGAGCGGGTCGCCGGAGAGCCCCAGGATCGCGCTCGCCCGGTCGGCGCCGGGTGCGGACGTGGCCGCCGCGTCGCTGTTGGGACTGCCGCCGTGCGTCGTTCGGCCCGCCGGGTGCCGCGAAGGCCCCGGCGGTCCCGGCCGCGGTCAGGGTGAGGGTGGCGCCGGCTGCGAGCAGGCCGAGACGCCGCTTTCCGAGATGTGTCATGTCGCTCCGTCAGGACAGGGGGCGACGCGAACGGGGGTGCTCGGGCGCCCGAGAGGGATGTCCACGCAACCTAAACCGCCACAAATGCCTATGGGAAGGACATCCGCGCGGCGAAATCTCAGCCGTCGAGGTCGAAGACCACGCCGGTGAGCCGCTCGGAGAGGTCCCACAGCGCCCGCGCCAGGTCGTCGTTGCGGGCGTGCCGGCTCAGCTTCGCGCTGCCCAGCCGCCCCCGGCTCTCCATCAGCCGGGTCGGGCCGGTGTAGGAGCCCGGCTCGGCGTACGTCGCGGCCCACAGCGTGGGCTTCGCGCCTGCCGCGGAGGACTGGGCCACCAACGGCATCACGAACGGAGCGGCCGCGCGCACGATGCGGTGGGCGCCCATCCCGTCGGGGGAGCCGACCAGGTTGGTCGCCGAGACCCCGGGGTGGGCGGCGGTCGAGGTCAGCGCGACGCCGGCGGCGGTGGCGCGGCGGTGCAGCTCGCGGGCGAAGAGGAGGTTGGCGAGCTTGCTGTTGCCGTAGGCGCGCTGCGGGGAGTACGACGTCTCCGGGTTGCCCTCGAGCACGGACTCGTCACCGCGGTGGTGCGCGATCGAGGCGACCGTGACGACGCGGGGCGACTCGGCGGCGAGCAGCCGCGGCAGCAGGAGGCCGGCCAGCGCGAAGTGGCCGAGGTGGTTGGTGCCGAACTGCAGCTCGTGGCCGTCGCTGGTCTCGCGGTACCTCGGCGGCGTCATCACCCCGGCGTTGTCGACGAGCAGGTCGAGCGGGCCCTCGAAGCGGTCGACGAACGCGTGCACCGACTTCAGCGAGGCCAGGTCGAGCTCCTCCACGGACACGGTGCCGGCGATCCGGTCGGCGGCCTCGCGCCCGGAGGTGGTGTTGCGGCAGGCGAGCACGACGTCGGCGCCGTGCTCGGCCAGCTCCTTGGCGGTGTGGAAGCCGATGCCGGAGTTGGCCCCGGTGACCACCGCGCGGGTGCCGCTGAGGTCGGGCAGGTCGCGGGAGGTGAAGCGGGCCAGGTCGGGGGTGCTCATCGGTCTCCTCGTGCGGTGGGGTCGGTGTGCAGCGCGCCGGAGCGGTCCTTGCCGAGGGACCGGCTGATCACCAGGCGCTGGATCTGGTTGGTGCCCTCGAAGATCTGGGTCACCTTGGCCTCGCGCATGAACCGCTCGACCGGGAAGTCGCGGGTGTAGCCGTAGCCGCCGAGCACCTGGACCGCGTCGGTGGTGACCTTCATCGCGGCGTCGGTGGCGGTCAGCTTGGCGATCGAGGCCTCGCGGGAGAACGGCAGGCCGCGGTCCTTGAGGCGGGCGGCGTGCAGCGTCATCGCGCGGGCGCTCTGCACCGCCGCCTCCATGTCGGCCAGCAGGAACGCCAGGCCCTGGAAGTCGATGATCCGGCGACCGAACTGCTCGCGCTCACCGGCGTAGGCCACCGCGTGGTCCAGCGCCGCCTGGGCCAGCCCGACCGCGACCGCGGCGATGCCGAGGCGCCCGGAGTCCAGCCCCGCCAGCGCGATCTTCAGGCCGTCGCCCTCGTTGCCGAGCAGGCGCTCGGCGGGCACCCGGACGCCCTCGAAGCGCATGGTCGCCGTCGCGGAGCCGGTCAGGCCCATCTTGCGCTCGGGCGGGTCGGCGACGAGGCCTTCGGTGTCGCCGGGGACCAGGAAGCAGGAGATCGCCGTTGCGCTCGTCGGAGGTCCGGGCCATCACCTTGTAGAAGTCGGCATGGCCGCCGTGGGTGGTCCACGCCTTCGCGCCGTCGAGCACGTACTCGTCGCCGTCGCGGCGCGCGCGGGTCCGCATCGCCGAGGGGTCGGAGCCGGCGTGCGCCTCGGAGAGGCAGTAGGCGCCGAGCAGGTCGCCGGCGAGCATCTCGGGCAGCCACGCCCGACGCTGCTCCTCGGTGCCGGCGGTGGCCAGCCCGAAGCAGGACAGCGCGTGCACCGAGACCCCGACGCCGACGCTGGCCCACACGGTCGCGATCTCCTCGACGACCTGCAGGTAGACCTCGTAGGGCTGGCCGCCGCCGCCGTGCTCCTCGGGATAGGGCAGCCCCAGCAGCCCGGCGCGGCCCAGGGTGCGGAAGGCCTCCCGGGGGAAGGTCTCCTCGGCCTCGGCCCGCGCGACCTGGGGGAGCAGCTCGCGCTCGGCGATCTCCCGGACGAGCTCCAGCAGGGAGGTGGCCTCCTCGGTCGGGAGCACACGTGTGGCCGGCATGGGCCCGACGTTAGTCGGTGGGTGGGGGTCGGCCGCCCAGTGGTGGCCTGGTCAGTGGTGGTCCGCGGCGCCGCAGGCTGCGCCGACGATGCCCGCGGTGTTGCGCAGGGTGGCCGTGACGATCTCGGTCTCCACCTCGATGAGCGGCACGAACTCGTCGCGCGTGCTTGCTCACCCCGCCGCCGATGACGATGAGGTCGGGGGAGAACAGCCGCTCGATGGTCCGGTAGTACGTCGTGAGCCGGCCGGCCCACTCCTTCCACGACAGCCCGTGCTCCTTGCGCGCGGAGTTGGCCGCCCGGGTCTCGGCGTCGTGGCCCTCGACCTCGAGGTGGCCCAGCTCGGAGTTGGGGACCAGCACCCCGTCGTACAGCAGGGCCGAGCCGATGCCGGTGCCGAGCGTCGTGACGATCACCAGCCCGTCGTGCCCGCGGGCCGCGCCGTAGTGCGCCTCGGCGACTCCGGCGGCGTCCGCGTCGTTGATGACGTGCACCTCGCGGCCCAGGACGTCGCCGAGGAGCGCGTCGGCGTCCGTGCCGATCCAGGCGTCGTCGATGTTCGCGGCCGAGCCGACCACGCCGCCGCGGCGTACGACGCCCGGGATCGTGACGCCGACCGCGGAGCTGTGCCCCTCGAACCGGTCGAGCAGCTCGGCCATCACCGCGGCGACGGCGCGCGGCGTCGAGGGGTCGGGGGTGGGGATCCGCTCGCGCTCGGCCGACAGCTCGCCGGTGCGCAGGTCCACCGGCGCCGCCTTGATCCCGCTGCCGCCGAAGTCGATGCCGATCGGGTCCGCGGTGGTGGCCATGCCCGCCAACCTAACGGCGTCCGGGGGCTGCAGCCAGGTGGCGTGGGGTCATCGAACGGCGGTCGAGGGTTGCAGAACCGTTAGCAAGCAGGACTCCCGCTGGTCACCGATCCGGGATAGGAAGGGCGTCGGTTCTGTCCGTTCTGTGGTTTTTCTCGAGGAGCTCCATGTCGCGTCGTCCCGCCCCGCACCGCCGTGAACGACCGGGACGCCTGGGGCGGCGTGCTGCCCTGCTCGTGGCCGCCACCGCGGGACTCGCCCCGGTGGCGAGCACGCTGGCCGTGCCGGCCGAGGCCGCGACCGACGCCTCTGCCGTGGTGATCTCGGAGGTCTACGGCGGCGGCGCGAGCGGCGGGGCCACCTGGGAGCGCGACTACGTCGAGCTGTACAACCCGACCGACGCGCCGGTCGACCTCGCGGGCACCTCGGTGCAGTACCGCTCCGCCGCGAGCGACAAGAACCCCACCGGCGTCACCCGGCTGACCGGGACCATCGCGGCCGGCGGCTACCACCTCGTCGCCGAGGGCGGCACCACCGCCGGCGCACGACCCCTGCCCGCGGCGGACGACACCGGGAGCATCGGGATGTCCGCGACCGCGGGCACGATCTTCCTCGCCGCCCAGGACACCGCCCTCACCGCGCCGCCGAAGGGCTCGATCACCGACGACCCGTCGATCATCGACGTGGTCGGCTACGGCAGCAGCCAGACCTTCGAGACCGCGCCGGCCCCCGCTCCCTCGACGACCACCTCGGTCGCCCGCGACGCCGCCGGCACCGACCGCGACGACAACGCGCGCGACCTCACCGCCGGACCGGGCACGCCCGGCACGGCCCCCGGCGAGGACCCGACGGACCCGACCGACCCGCCGGTCGAGCCCGCGGTGCGCCGTACGATCTCCGAGATCCAGGGCACCGGGGCCGAGAGCGAGTACGCCGGCCGCGCGGTCACCACCAGCGGGGTGGTCACCGCGACCTATCCGGCGGGCGGCTTCAACGGCTTCTACCTGCAGACCCCCGGCACCGGCGGCGTGGTCGACCCCGCGACCCACACGGCGTCCGACGCGGTCTTCGTCTACGGCTCCTCGGCCGCGCGTGCGGTCACCCGGGGCGACCACGTCGAGGTCACCGGCACCGTGAGCGAGTACCACGGCACCACCGAGATCACCCCCGCCTCCGGCGGTGTCACGCCGCTGGCCGAGCCTGCGACGGTGCGCCCGGCCGACGTGGCGCTGCCGCGCACCGAGGCGGCGCGGGAGTCGTTCGAGGGCATGCTGCTGGCGCCGCGCGGCGACTACACCGTGGCCGACAACTACGCGCTCAACCAGTACGCCGAGGTCGGGCTCGCCCGCGGCACCTCGCCGCTGCGCACGCCGACCGACGTCGTGGACCCGCACGACCGGGCCGCCGTCGCCGCCGTAGAGGCCGACAACGCGGCGCGGTCGGTCACCCTCGACGACGGCGCCTCGACCGACTACCTGCGCGGCGCCCAGGACGAGCCGCTGCCCTACCTGACCCAGGAGCCGCAGATCCGCGTCGGCGCACCGGTGACCTTCTCCGAGCCCGTCGTGCTCGAGTGGCGCTTCGACGCGTGGCGCTTCCAGCCGACCACCCGGCTCACAGGACGCGACCCGCTGCCCGTCGCCTTCGGGCACACGCGCACGCCGGCGCCCGCCGCGACCGGCGGCAACGTGCGGATCGCGTCGTTCAACGTGCTCAACTACTTCCCGACCACCGGGGACGACGTGGTGGCCGCAGGCGGCAGCTGCTCCTGGTACGACGACCGCACAGGCGACCACGTGACGGTGCGCACCTGCACCGAGGCCGACGGTGACCAGGGCCCCCGCGGTGCCGCGGAGGACGAGGACCTCGCCCGGCAGCAGGCCAAGATCGTCCGGGCGATCAACGCCCTCGGCGCCGACGTCGTCTCGCTGGAGGAGCTGGAGAACTCAGCGTTGTTCGGCCGGGACCGCGACGCCGCCGTCGCCACGCTGGTCGAGGCGCTGAACGCCGAGGCCGGCGCCGGCACCTGGGCGTTCGTCCCGACCCCGGCGAGCGCCGGCGACCAGGACGACGAGGACGTCATCCGCACCGGGTTCGTCTACCGCAAGGCGAAGGTCTCGCCGGTCGGCGCCTCGGTCATCGACGACACCGAGGTCTTCGACGTCGCCCGCGACCCGCTGGCCCAGGCGTTCCAGCCGGTCGGCGGCGGCAGCCACTCGCGCTTCGTCGTGGTCGTCAACCACTTCAAGTCCAAGGGCTCCGGCCCGGAGGACCCGTTCGGTCAGGGCCGCTCCAACGAGGTGCGCGTCGCCCAGGCCGAGGAGCTGGTCCGCTTCGCCGACCGGGTGCAGGAGCAGCTCGAGGCCGAGAGGGTCTTCCTGTCGGGCGACTTCAACGCCTACACGCGCGAGGACCCCATGGAGGTGCTCCGCGAGGCCGGCTACACCGACATCGGCTCCGCGAAGTCGCCGGAGGAGTTCACCTACCTCTTCGGCGGCGCCGTCGGCTCGCTGGACCACGTGCTGGGCAACGAGGCGGCGATGCGGACGGTGACCGGGGCGCACGTGTGGAACATCAACGCGGTCGAGCCCGTGGCGCTGGAGTACAGCCGGCACAACTACAACGCGACCGACTTCTACGCCCCCGGCCCCTACCGCTCCTCCGACCACGACCCGCTGCTGGTCGGGCTCGCCCTGCCCCTGGGGCCGGTCGCGACGACGACCACGGCGACGGTGCGGCCCGACCCGGTGGAGTTCCGGCGCGACCGGCCGGTGGTGCGGGTCGAGGTCGGGTCCGAGGCGGGCGTCGTGGACGGCGGCACGGTGGTCGTGCGCGAGCGGCGCCCCGGGAACGCCCCCGACCGGGAGCTCGGGCGGGCGGTCGTGCGCGACGGGGGCGCGACGATCACCCTGCCGGCGTACACCAAGAAGGGGGTGCACACCCTCGACGTGGACTACCTCGGCACGCAGGACGCGGCCCCCTCCCGGGGGACGGCCTCCTTCACCGTCGTGAAGAGCCGGCACTGATCGGCGCGACTCGCCGACTTTACATTCCGCTCCCTCTTGTCAAATGAGGGAACACGTTCTACCGTCGTCGGAAGGTTTGACATATCGACCGCAGATGTAAAGCGAGCAGAGGAGACCTGCCATGGCAACCGGTGCCCTCCCCGGCGAGGCGATCGCCAACTCGACGGTCCCCGAGGGGTCCAGCGAGCAGTGGAAGGACAAGAAGCGCCACCTGTGGCTGATCGGGCTGGTGGTGCCCTCCCTCGCGGCGGTCGCGTTCACCCTCTTCCAGCTGACCGGGTGGAGCGTGTGGCTGTGGATCGGCCCGATCGTGATCCTGGGCGTCGTACCCGCCATCGACCTGGTCTCCGGGCTCGACCGCTCCAACCCGCCCGACGACGCCATCGAGCGGCTGGAGAACGACAGGTACTACCGCTGGATCACCTACCTCTACCTGCCGATCCAGTACGCCGGCTTCCTGATGGCCTTCGTCTGGATCGCCCGGCCCGAGTGGCTCGGGGTCGCGGAGCTCTCCACGCTCGACAAGCTCGGCATCGCGATCTCGATCGGCTGCATCGGCGGGATCGGCATCAACACCGCCCACGAGCTCGGCCACAAGAAGGAGAGCAACGAGCGGTGGCTGTCCAAGATCGCGCTCGCGCAGAGCTTCTACGGGCACTTCTACATCGAGCACAACCGCGGCCACCACGTGCGCGTCGCCACCCCGGAGGACCCCGCCAGCAGCCGGCTGGGGGAGAATTTCTACCAGTTCTGGCCGCGCACGGTCGGCGGGTCGCTGAAGAGCGCGTGGCACCTCGAGAAGCGCCGCTACGCCCGCAAGGGCAAGCACCCGTTCCGGATCGGCAACGACGTGCTCAACGCCTGGCTGATGTCCGCGGTGCTGTGGGGGGCGATGCTCGCCGTCCTCGGGATCGGGATCCTGCCGTTCCTCGTGGTGCAGGCGATCGTCGGCTTCTCGCTGCTCGAGGTCGTCAACTACATGGAGCACTACGGGATGCTGCGCCAGAAGGTGGGCGCCGGGAAGCGGCAGCGCTACGAGCGGGTCGACCCCAGCCACAGCTGGAACTCCAACAACATCGCGACCAACGTGCTGCTCTACCACCTGCAGCGGCACAGCGACCACCACGCCAACCCCACGCGGCGCTACCAGACCCTGCGCGACTTCGAGGAGTCCCCGGTGCTGCCGACGGGGTACGCCGGCATGATCGTGCTCGCGATCGTCCCCGCGGTCTGGCGCCGGGTGATGGACCCCCGCGTGCTCGCGCACTTCGACGGCGACGTGACTCGCGCGAACATCAGCCCCCGCAAGCGGGACAAGATCCTGGCGAAGTACGCCCCCGCGCACGCGGCGTCGGTGGTCGAGGAAGGCGCGAGTGCCCTCTCGAACCCCACGGACGCCGGGGTGGCCCACGAGGTGATGGCGGCACGCTGCCCCGGCTGCGGCTACACCTATGAGGTCGAGCGCGGCGACGAGCACGAGGGCTTCGCCGCGGGCACCGCGTGGGCCGACGTACCCGACTCCTGGTGCTGCCCCGACTGCGGCGTGCGGGAGAAGGTCGACTTCGTGCCCGTCGCGCCGCAGGACCGGGAGCTCGCGTCATGAATCACCCCAACGAACCGCTCGCTGCGCTCACGCTTCGCCGGGGGCCCCGATGAGGATCGTGGTGGACCGGGACCGGTGCGAGGGCCTCGGCATGTGCGAGGCGATGGCCCACGAGTTCTTCGAGGTCGACGACGACGACACGATGACGGTGCTCGACGAGACGCCGCCGGAGTCCGCGCGCTCCTCGGTGCACGCAGCGGTGGAGGCGTGCCCGGTGCTCGCCCTCACCCTCGTGGACTAGCGAGCCCGACGCGGGCGGGCCCCGTGGACGCGAGCCCTAGGCTGGGCGGCATGAGCCAGCTCGCCTCCGCATCCGTCACCCACCGTGACCGGCTGCTCGAGGCCGCGGCGCGCTTCACCGCCGAGCACGGCTGGGGGGCGCTGACCATGGCCAAGCTGGCGGACGCGGTCGGGGTGAGCAGGCAGACGGTCTACAACGAGATCGGCGGCAAGCCGCAGCTCGCGGAGGCGATGGTGCTGCGCGAGCTCGAGCACTTCCTGCAGCTGGTCGACTCGGCGTTCCGCGACAACCCCGACGACCTGGTCCGGGCGATCGAGGCCGCGGCCTTCCGCGTCCTCGACCTCGCCGGCACCGATCCGCTTCTGCACGCCATCCTCAGCAGCAGCCAGGGTGCCGACAGCGAGCTGCTCCCGCTGCTGACCACCCACTCCGAGCCGCTGCTCGGCGCCGCCGGCCAGATGATCCGCGAGCACGTCGCGACCTACGAGGTGACGCTGGAGGAGCCGCGGGTCGAGGTGCTCATCGACATGGTGGTCCGGCTGGTGCTCAGCCACGTCATGCAGCCCACGGCGCAGCCGGCCGAGACCGCCGAGACCATCGCCTGGATCGCCGCCCGCGTGCTCGACGACTGAGCCCCGGCTCCTGGGCCGTCCGCGCCCCGCCGTACGTCCCGAGCCCCTCGGCGGGAAAACCCGATGAGTCTGTCGGTGCCGGCTGGTCTACTCGGGAGGTAGCTCGAGGAGAAGGGGCACACATGATCAGTGCGCGCGGACTGGTGCAGACGTTCAGGACCCGTCAGGGACGGGAGAAGGTGGCGGTGAGAGCGGTCGACGGCGTCGACCTCGAGGTCGCCGAGGGGGAGGTCGTCGGGTTCCTGGGGCCCAACGGGGCGGGCAAGACCACCACCCTGCGGATGCTCACCACCCTGCTGCGACCCGACGAGGGCACGGCCACGGTCGCCGGCCACGACGTGGTGCGGCAGTCGCAGGAGGTGCGCCGCCGGATCGGCTACGTCTCCCAGGCCGGCGGGGCGTTCTCCTACGCGCGCGCGGGCGACGAGGTCGTCGACCACGGGATGCTCTACGGGATGGACCGCGCCCAGGCGACCCGGCGCGGCCAGGAGCTGTTCGAGCAGCTCGACCTCCCGGGGTTGTGGAAGCGGACCCCCAAGCAGATGTCAGGCGGGCAGAAGCGGCGCCTCGACATCGTGATGGGGCTGATCCACGACCCGACGCTGGTCTTCCTCGACGAGCCGACGACCGGCCTGGACCCGCAGGCGCGCGCCAACCTGTGGGAGCACATCGCCGACCTGCGCGACCAGCGCGGGGCGACGGTCTTCCTCACCACGCACTACCTCGACGAGGCCGACGCGCTGAGCGACCGGATCATGATCATCGACCAGGGCCGGATCGTGGCCAGCGACACCGCGGAGAACCTCAAGGCCGCCGTGTCCGGCGACCTCGTCGACCTGCAGGTGGCCGACCCCCTGCACGTCACCGACGCCGCGACCGCGCTCAAGGCCGTGGCCGAGTCGGTCGAGGTCGAGGACCACCACGTGCGTGGCCGAGTCGCCCGGGCGGGGCGCGAGGTCCCCGGGCTGCTGCGCGACCTCGACCGGAGCGGGATCACGCTCGCCTCGATCGAGGTGCACCGGCCCACGCTCGACGACGTGTTCCTGACCCTGACCGGCCGGTCGCTGCGCGACGCGGAGGCGGGCGGCGCCGAGTCCGGCCAGCCGGGGAGCCCGGGCCAGCCCGTCCTGGAAGGAGCCCAGCAGTGACGTTCGTGCGCGAGAGCTTCATCGTCTTCCGGCGCCAGGTCCGGATGAACCTGCGCAACCCCGCGTGGGTGCTCATCGGCGTGATGCAGCCGGTGCTCTACCTCCTCCTGTTCGGCCCGCTGCTCAAGCCGTTGGTCGGCCAGTTCGGCGCCGACAACGCCTACACCTTCCTGGTGCCGGGCCTGCTCGTGCAGCTCGGCATGTTCGGGGCGTTCTTCGCCGGCTTCGGGCTGATCGGGGAGTGGCGCGAGGGAGTGGTCGAGGCGGAGCGCGTCACCCCTGCCAACCGCACCGCGCTCCTGGTGGGCCGGCTGAGCCGCGACGTGGCCCAGCTGTTCGTCCAGGCGCTGATCCTGGTCGCGCTCGGCTGGGTGATGGGCATGCGCGCCTCGGCCGCCGGGGTCGCCGTCGGCATCGCGCTCACCCTGATCATCGGCGGGGCCTGCGCCGCGGCGTCCAACGCCCTGGCGCTGACCACCAAGAGCGAGGACGTGATGGCGCCGGTGATCAACATGGTGATGATGCCGGTGCTGCTGCTCTCGGGGATCCTGCTCCCGATGACGCTGGGCCCGGCCTGGCTGGAGAACGTCAGCGACTTCATGCCGTTCCGCTGGATCGTCGACGCGGTGCGCGGCACCTTCGCCGGCGACTTCGCCACCAGCTCCGTCGGGTGGGGGGTGACCTGGGCGTTCGCGCTGTTCGCGCTGGCCCTGTGGTGGGGGACGGCGGTGTTCCGCAAGGAGAACGCGTGAGCCCGTCGCTGGCCCCTCGTGGTTAGGATCGTCGGGGCCGACGGCACGCGTCGGCGGGAGCGAGTGCCATGAGTGGGTTGTCCAGGCTCGGCGGGACGATGGGCCAGACGCTGGGCCATGGAGCGGGCCAGCGGGTCGGGCTGGCTGCGGCGTGCGTCGTACTCCTCCTCGGCGGGGCCGCATGCGGATCCGCGCCCTCGGGCCAGGACGACGGCAAGGGCTCCGCCGACGTCGGATCGTCCCAGGGCGAGACCAAGGACGCCAAGGACTCGAAGGACTCCAAGGGCACTGACGCTCCGGCCCCTCCGGACACCGAGGACGTGCAGGTCGACCCGCCCGAGAAGCTCACCGACCCGCTGCTCTCGGCCGACGTCCTCGTCTACAGCCAGGACACCCTGGCCGAGAGCACGGCGAAGAAGATCGAGTCCATCAAGGGCGTCGTGGACGTCGAGCCGATCTCGATGGGGTCGTTCTTCGCCGCCGACCGCGAGGTCACCTACGCCGCGGTGGACCCCGACACCTTCCGTCGCTACACCGCGCCCGGCACCGCCCAGACCCTCGAGGTCTGGCAGCGGGTGGCGAACGGAGAGATCGCCGTCGAGCCCCGCATCGGTCGCAAGCTGGAGCAGAAGGACGGCTACCTGCGACTGGGCAACGAGAGCGACGCCCAGACGCTGCACATCGGCGCCTACGCCGGCTTCCTGCCCCCGACCGTCGCCCGGCGCATCGACGCGGTCGTCAACCAGAAGTGGGCCGAGAAGCTCGGCATGCGCGAGGACAACGCGATGCTCGTCTCGATGCAGGAGACGTCGCCGCAGAGCATCCGCAAGCAGCTGCACAAGTACGCCGGCAGCAAGGCCAGCGTCCAGATCCTCGGTCCCGACCTGGACATCAACGCCACCCAGACGGCGTTCCTCACCGGTGGGTCGGTGTCCAAGGCGGTCGGCTCGTTCAGCTACAAGGCCAACCCCGACGGCACTGTCGCCCCCGATCCCAAGTGGGTCGCCGCCAACATCCGGACCGAGGAGATGCCGATCATCGGCAGGGTCACGGGGCACCGCGTGATGCTGCCCCAGCTGCGCGCCGCGCTCAACGACATCGTCACCCGCGGGCTCAGCGACAAGATCAAGACCTACGACGGCTGCTACGTCCCGCGGTTCATCGCCCGCGACCCCTCCAAGGGGCTCAGCTTCCACACCTACGGCACCGCCATCGACCTCAACGCGTCGACCAACTACCGCGGCATCGCCGGCGACATCGACCGCACGGTGGTCGCCATCTTCAAGAAGTGGGGCTTCGCCTGGGGTGGCGACTGGAACTACACCGACCCCATGCACTTCGAGCTCGCCACGTTGAAGCGGGCGGGCTGAGTTTCCCAATGACAATTGCGAATCCCTCACGACTCGACCAAAGCTTCGGTCACTTCGCGACGGGTTCCCCATGACCATTGTGAAACCGACAACCGTGGACCACTAGCCTCACCCTCATGCGCGCAGTTCAGGTGACCAGTCTCGACGGACCCTCGGCGATCGGCATCGAGGAGGTGGCCGAGCCCTCGGCGGAGGGGCCGTTCGGCCCCCAGGTGCTCGTCGAGGTGCACGCGGTCGGGGTCTCCTTCCCCGACCTGCTGCTGACCAAGGGGGAGTACCAGCTCAAGCCCGACCTCCCGTTCACCCTCGGCGTCGACTTCGCCGGCGTGGTGCGCTCGGCTCCCGACGGGTCGGGCCTCTCCGAGGGCGACCGGGTCGCGGCCTGCCTGGGCCACGGCGGCGCGGCCGACGTCGTGGGCCTCGGTCCGGACAGCGTGTTCCCGCTCCCGGACGCGATGAGCTTCGAGCAGGGCGCGGCCATCCCGATGAACTACCTCACGGCGCAGTTCGCCCTCGCCGAGCGCGGCTCGCTGAAGGAGGGCGAGACGGTGCTCGTCCACGGCGCCGCGGGCGGGGTCGGCACGGCCACCATCCAGGTCGCCAAGGGGTACGGCGCCCGCACCATCGCCGTGGTCTCCACCGAGGAGAAGGGCGAGGTCGCCCGCCGGGCCGGTGCCGACGAGGTCGTGCTGGTCGACGGGTTCCGCGACGCGGTCAAGGAGCTCACCGGCGGCCAGGGTGTCGACGTGGTGATGGACGTCGTCGGCGGCGACCTGATGACCGACTCGCTGCGCTGCCTGGGCACCCAGGGCCGGCTGCTGGTCGTGGGCTTCACGGCCGGCGCGATCCCGCAGGTCAAGGTCAACCGGCTGCTGCTCAACAACGTCGACGTGCGCGGGGTCGGCTGGGGCGCCTACGCGATGGTGCGGCCCGGCTACATGCGCGAGCAGTGGCAGGAGCTGCTGCCGATGATGGAGTCCGGGGTGATCGACCCGCCCATCGGGGCGACGTACCCGATGGAGGAGTTCGGCCGCGCCCTGCAGGACATGGAGGGGCGGCGCACCCTCGGCAAGTCGGTCGTCACCCTGAGGTAGGTCCGCGGGGGCAGGACCCAGGGCATAGGTTCGAGGACATGCCTCCCTCTGACGCCGCCGTCCTGTTCGACATCGACGGGACCCTGGTCGACTCGACCTACCACCACGCCCTGGCCTGGCAGCGGGCCTTCGACCGCAACGACGTGACGATCCCGCTGTGGCGGATCCATCGCACGGTCGGGATGGGCGGCGACAAGCTCGTCGCCGAGGTCGCCGGCACCGACGTCGAGGAGCGTCTCGGCGACACGCTGCGCGGCCAGTGGCGCGAGGAGTACCTCGACCTGAAGAAGGAGGTCGCCAACCTCCCCGGCGCCGGCGAGCTGGTCCGGTCGCTGGTCGAGCGCGGCTTCCTCGTCGCGCTGGCCTCCTCCGGTGACCCCGAGTTCGCCGACGAGGCCCTCGACGACCTCGACATCCGCGACGCGGTCACCGTGCTCACCACCTCCGGAGACGTCGAGGACTCCAAGCCGGCGCCCGATCTCATCGAGGTGACCCTCGAGGAGCTCGGGACCCGTCGTGGCGTGCTGGTCGGGGACACGCCGTACGACGTCGAGTCGGCCGCGCGCGCCGGGCTGCGATGCATCGGGGTGCGCTCGGGCGGGTACAGCGAGGCGGAGCTCACCGAGGCCGGCGCCGCGCTGGTCGTCGACGCCCCCGAGGACCTGATGGACCTGGACTGGGCGAGCTACCTGCCGGCCGACCAAGGAGAGAGATGACGAACTTCGGCTACACACTGATGACCGAGCAGGCGGGACCCCGCGAGCTCGTGGGCCACGCGGTCGCCGCCGAGCGGATGGGCTTCGACTTCGAGGTGATGAGCGACCACTACTTCCCGTGGCTCTCGGCCCAGGGGCACGCGCCGTACGCCTGGTCGGTGCTCGGCGCCGTCGCGCACGCCACCGAGCAGGTCGGGCTGATGACCTACGTGACCTGCCCGACCATGCGCTACCACCCCGCGGTCGTGGCGCAGAAGGCCGCGACCGTCCAGCTTCTCGCCGAGGGGCGGTTCACCCTCGGCCTGGGCAGCGGGGAGAACCTCAACGAGCACGTCGTCGGCCAGGGCTGGCCGGCCGTGCAGGACCGGCACCGGATGCTGTGCGAGGCCATCGAGGTCATCCGCAAGCTGCACACCGGCGACCTCGTCGACCACCGCGGGGAGTACTTCCAGGTCGACTCGGCCCGCATCTGGGACCTCCCCGAGGACCCCGTGGAGATCGGCGTCGCCGTCGGCGGTGGGCGGGCCATCTCCGAGCTCGCGCCCCTGGCCGACCACCTCGTCGCGACCGAGCCGAGCGGCGACCTGGTCGAGAAGTGGAACGCCGTCGAGGGTGCCCCCAAGATCGGCGAGCGCGCCCGGGCCGTGGGCCAGATCCCGATCTGCTGGGACCCGGACAGGGACACCGCCGTGCAGCGCGCCCACGAGCAGTTCCGCTGGTTCGCCGGCGGCTGGGCGGTCAACGCCGACCTGCCGACCACGGCCGGCTTCGACGGCGCCACCCAGTTCGTGCGCCCCGAGGACGTCGCGGACTCGATCCCCTGCGGCCCGGACCTCGACGCCATCGTCGAGAGCATCCGGCCCTTCTGGGAGGCGGGGTTCACCGACGTGGCGCTGGTGCAGATCGGCGGCGAGACCCAGGACCGGTTCCTCGACGAGGCGGCCGGCCCGCTGCTGGAGAAGCTGCGCGAGGCGTCGCCGTCGTGAGCGCCTGCGTCGGTCCTCGAGACGTTGCTTGGGTCGCGGCATCGCGTCTGCCTACGGTCGCGGCATGACTGAGGACATCAACCCGATCGACCACCAGGACCCCCGTCTCGAGGCGCTGCAGGCGGCCTACGACCGGGTGAACTCCTGGGAGGAGACCTCGACCCCGGAGAAGATCCGCGCCGAGCTCGACGACGCCATCGACAAGGCCGGCGTCGACGTCAGCGAGGAGACGCGCGAGAAGCTCGTGCAGCACATCGACGACGGTGGTGGCCGCGAGGACGTCGCCGCGATCGTGGCCGACTGACACCGGCCAGCCGTCCGGACCCGGGCGGACCGAAGGGCCCCGCGTCGAGACGCGGGGCCCTTCGTCGTTTCCCCCGTGTTCCCCCCGTGGGCTCCCCCCGTGTTGATCCCCCCGCGTTCCCCCCGCGTTCCCCCGTGGGCTCCCCCGCTGTTCCCCCCGCGGCCCCCCGCGGCCCCCCGTGACCAGTGATCGGCCCGAGCGTGTCGGCCGGGTGTGCCGGAGTTGGTCTGCGTGAACAGCCGTGCTCCCGGCGTTACCTTCGCACCGGCCCCGGCCTCGGGGACAGCGCCGGCCCCGACCGGTCTAAACCTGTGGTCCGCCCGAAGGCGACCTCTTGGGACAGTTCGGTCGTCGGGCTCGACGTGGCCCCCCGATGCGGGCCGTTCAGTCCCCGTGCACCGGCACGCCGTCGACCCAGGTCGAGACGACCGCGGCCGCACCGACCTCGTCGAGGTCGCCCGCGAACGGGTCGCGGTCGAGCAGCACCAGGTCGGCCACCGAGTCCGGGGCGATGGTGCCGGCGTCGTCGCGGTGGTTCACCCACGCCGATCCGCTGGTGTACGCCGCGAACGCGGTCTCGAGGTCGAGCGCCTGCTCGGGCAGGAACGGCTCGCTGCCCGCCGGACCTGGTTCGTCGTGGGCCGTGCGGTTGACCGCGACGTGGACGGCCTCCAGCGGGTCCGGCGTGGTCACCGGCCAGTCGCTGCCGGCGACGAGGCGGGCGCCGCTGCGGTGCAGGTCGCCGAAGGGGTACTGCCAGCGAGCACGCTCCGGCCCCAGGAAGGGGAGGGTCAGCTCGACCATCTGGTCGTCGAGGCACGCCCACACGGCCTGCATGTTGGCGGCGACTCCGAGCTCGGCGAACCGGCGTACGTCGTCAGGGTGCACCAGCTGCAGGTGGGCGATGTGGTGGCGCAGGTCGCGGGAGCGGTCGAGGCCCTCGAAGGCGTCGAGCGCCTCGCGCACCCCGCGGTCTCCGATGGCGTGGACGTGCACCTGGAACCCCTCGGCGTCCAGCAGGGCGAGGTAGCCGCGCAGCCGGGCGGGGTCGACGAACGAGTGGCCACGGTTGTCGGTCGAGTGACCGCAACGGTCGAGGTAGGGAGTTCCCAGCGCGGCCGTGCCGTTCTCGGCCACGCCGTCCTGCATCACCTTCACGGTCGTGGCGCGGAAGCGACCATGGGTGAGCTCGGCCCGGCGCTGGACGAGCGTGGCGACCTGCTCCTCGCCCCGGTCGCGGTCCCACCAGAGGGCGCCCACGACGTGCGCGGTGAGGTCGCCGCGGCGGGCCGCGCGCAGGTACGTCGGACCGGGGTCGGCCATGCCGGCGTAGGCGCCGACGATCGCGTCCTGCCAGCCGGTGACGCCGACGGAGTGCAGGTGGGCCTGGCCCGCGAGGAGCCCGCGGTAGTAGTCCTCGGACGTCGTCGCCGGGACGTGGCGGGCGACCGCGTGCATCGCCCCCTCGTGGAGGGTGCCGCTCGGGCGGCCGTCGGCGTCGCGCTCGAACCGGCCGTGCCGCGGGTCGGGGGTCTCGCGGCCGATCCCGGCGACCTCGAGGGCACGACTGTTGACCCAGGCGCCGTGGTGGTCGCGGTTGGGCAGGAACACCGGGCGGCCCGGAACCACGGTGTCGAGGTCGGCGGCGGTCGGGGTGCCGCCGGGGAACGCGGCCATCGCCCAGCCGCCGCCCAGGATCCAAGGCTCCTCCGGGTGGGCCAGGGCGTACGCCGCGATCGTGGCCAGGTAGTCCTCGCGGGTGCGCCCCTCGGACAGGTCGCAGCGGATCCGCTCCAGCCCGCCCTGCACCGCGTGCACGTGGGCGTCGACGAAGCCGGGCGCGAGCAGCCCGCCGCCGCAGTCCACGACCCGCGCCCCGCTCGGCACCACGGCGTCGACGGCCACGATCCGCCCGTCCTGCACGACCACCGCGCCCCGGCGGCCGAGGTGGCGGCGCCCGTCGAAGACGGCAGCATCGGTGAAGGCGATGGGGGGCGGCCGGGCCATGGGACCACTCCACCACGCACCTGCCTGTCGGTGGTCGAGCCTGTCGGTGGTTGAGCGTCCCGGTGGTCGGGCGGCTCGAAACCACCTCGTGCGAGGCTGGCCCGCATGGCTGACCCAGACCGCGACCCAGACCGCGACCGCGACCGGGACGAGGCGGGCCGCCCGCGACAGGCGCGACCCCGCGACGAGCTGGGCCGGCCGCTGCCCTACGACGCCGAAGGGGTGCCGCCGGTCTCCGAGGACCCGCTGCCCCCGCTCGAGACCGTCGAGACCGCGATGGCCCTGCTGGACGAGGGCCGGCCGTTCTCGGCGCACGAGGTCTTCGAGGCGCGCTGGAAGGACGCCCCCGACGAGGAGCGCGACCTCTGGCAGGGGTTGGCGCAGCTGTGCGTCGGGCTGACCCACGCGCGCCGCGGGAACGCCACCGGGGCGGACCGGCTGGTCGAGCGCGGGGTCGGCCGCCTGGAGCGCTACCTCGAGGGTGGCGGCCCGACGTACGGGCTCGACGTCCGGCAGCTGGTCCGCGACGTACGCACAGAGGTGCCCGGGAGGGACTGAGTGCGTCCCTCCCGGGCAGGGGGGTGGTGCTGGGGCCGGCTCGACGCGGCTCGGTTCACGCGGCGCGCTCGTGCGGCAGCGGGGCCTGGCCGGCCAGGGCGGCGTGCTCGCGCACCTCGCCGCGCACCATCGTCAGCGCGGGAGCCGGGACGGTCGCCGCCGCGCGGCGCAGCGCCTGGCGCATCCCGGTCGCGGCCAGCAGCACCGAGGCCGCGGCGACGGCGAAGAACGCGTAGATGAAGATGTTGAGGGTCTCGTAGTCGAAGCTCATGGTGCTCTCCCGGTGTCTGTCTGAGTGGTTCCTGCTGGGGACACCACGAGAGTGCGCCGGCCGGCTTGCAGGACTCTTGCGGCCACCTGCGGGTCGACTTGCAGGCCGGTTGCGGCACCTGGAACCGGCTCGACCGGGACCTCAGGCGAACAGCGGCAGCGCGTCCGCCAGCGGACCCAGGGCGGTGCGGAGGGCCGGGGTCAGGTGCGCGCGACCGGTGCCGACCAGGACCACGTCGCGGTCGGTCCAGTCGTCGGGGAAGGCCACCGGGGCGAGGGCGTCCAGGACGGCGCGCACCTCGGAGAGCGGGTCTGCGGAGGGCCCCGGGAGGTGGAGGTGCGCCACGAGGTCGAGGTGGTGGATGGCCGCCTCGACGGCGAGGGTGCGGAGCAGGTCGTCGGCGGTGATCGCGTGCCCCTGGGTGGCGACGACGGCGGTGGGGTCCGCGGCCCGCGCGGCGTGGACGGCCGCTCGGGCGCCCTCGGCGTGGGCGTCGCGCAGCTCGTCCCAGGTCTCGAACGCGCCGGTCTGCATCCGCCCCATCCGTCGGCCGGTGTCGTCGTCCTCGGGCACGCCCCAGCTCCCCCAGTAGCCGACCGAGTCGGTGCTGGGCGGCCGCTCGCTCGGCGTGTGCAGGGCCACGAGCCCGCGCCGGGCGTCGGCCAGGCAGTGGAAGGTGAGGTCGCGGACCGACCAGCCCAGGCAGCCCGTCGCCGTCCAGGAGTGCTCGTCGTCGACCTGGGCGAGCAGGCTCACGAGGTCGTCGTACGCCGTGGCGAGGAGGTCTGTTCCGTCCATGCCTCCACCGTGCCCATGTGCGCCGGTGGTTGTCACGGGCCGCGCCGGGCGGCAGGGTGCGAGGGCGAGGTGATCGGATGCGCGCGGCACGGGCGACGGGTGGGCTGCTGTCGCTGCTGGTGCTCGTCACGGGCTGCGGCGGAGGAGGGGCGGAGCGCCCCCGGTCGGCCCCGTCGAGCCCGCGCACCATCACGGTCACCCCGGTGCCCCTGCCACGCGGGGTGCACCTGTCGTTCGTCCAGCAGCGCTTCGACGAGGGCACGCGGCGGGCCCAGGTGCGTGTCGTCAACGGCACCGAGCACGCGCTGCAGGTGCGCCGGGTCGGGGTCGACTGGGCGGGGTTCCCGTTGCGGATGCACCCCGCGGCGTACGCCGTGCCCGGTCGGCAGACGGTCGACCTGCGCTACCTCCTCCCCGCCGCGGACTGCTCGCCGGAGGTCGTCGACGCGCCGATGGTGGGCGTGGTCGAGACGCGCGCCCGCACGCTGCGCCGGCCGATGGCCGCGGAGGGTCGTCGGTTCCTGCTGCGGCTGTGGCGCACCGAGTGCAACGGGCGTCGCGTCGATCGGGCGGTGGACCTCGGGTACGGCGCCCGCTGGACCACGCAGGGGCGCGGTCAGGACGCCGTCCTTCGCGGGTCGCTCGTGCTCACCCGGCGCGGAGGGGCCGCGCCGGTCACGGTCGACCAGGTGCAGGGCTCGGTGCTGTTCGACCTGGCACTGGCCGGGACGACGGCGGAGCGCACCCTCGCCGAGACCGAGCGGCGCCAGGAGGTGCCCCTGGAGGTGAGCGCCGGACGCTGCGACGAGCACGCCCGCAGCCAGAGCACTCAGTCGTTCCTGTTCCGGACCTGGGTGCGCCTGGGCGACGACGAGCCGGTCGCCGTGGCCCGGGAACCGTCGCGCCGACTGCAGTCACGGCTGCTGGACTTCCTGGACTTCGCGTGCGGCGGGCTGACCAGTCACTGAGTGACGGTGGTCGAGCTTGTCGAAACCACCCCACCCCCACGCCGTACCGTCGTCCCCGTGCGCGCAGTGGTCTACGACGCCTATGGGGCGACCCCGGAAGTCCGTGAGATTCCTCCGCCGGCCTGCCCGCGCGACGGGATCGTCGTACGCGTGCACGCGACCGGCGTCTGCCGCTCCGACTGGCACGCCTGGCGCGGGCACGACCCGGTGCCCCTCCCGATGGTCCCGGGTCACGAGCTGGCCGGCACCGTGCACGAGGTCGGTCCCGACGTCTCCTCGTGGGTGGTGGGCGACCGGGTGACCGTCCCGTTCGTGCTCGGCTGCGGTCGCTGCGGGTACTGCGCGGCCGGCGACCAGCACGTCTGCCCCGACCAGGAGCAGCCCGGCTTCACCTATCCCGGGTCGTGGGCCGAGCTCGTCGCGATCCCTCGCGCCGAGGCCAACGCGGTCGCGCTGCCGGACTCCGTCGACCTGGTCGCGGCCGCCTCGCTGGGATGCCGGTTCGCCACGTCCTTCCGCGCGCTGCACACCCACGGCCGCGTCGGCGCCGGGGACGCCGTGGCCGTCCACGGCTGCGGCGGCGCGGGGCTCGCGGCGGTGATGATCGCCGCGGCGGTCGGCGCCCGGGTGGTCGCCGTCGACCCCAGCGCCTCCGCGCGCGAGCGGGCTCTCGAGCTCGGGGCGGACGAGGTCCTCGACCCGACTGTCACGTCCGACCTGCCCGGCCGGATCCGCAGCTGGAGCGATGGCGGCGCCCACGTGTCCCTCGACGCCGTCGGTCTCCCAGCTGTGGCGCAGGCGTCGGTCGCGTGCCTGCGCCCGCGGGGCCGGCACGTCCAGGTGGGCCTCCTGCTCGGACCCGACGCCACCGCCGGCATCCCGATGGACCTCGTGGTGGCGCGCGAGCTGTCCGTGCTGGGGTCGCACGGCATGCCTGCCGGCGACTACCCGGCGATGCTCGACCTGGTGGCCTCCGGGGCGCTCGACCCGCGGGAGCTGGTCGGCTCCGTGATCGACCTCGCCGGCGCGCCCGCGGCGCTGATGGCGATGGACGAGCCCGGCTTCCTCTGCCGGGATCACGGTCGTGTCGGTGACGGGGGACGGCGGCTGAGCGTCGGCCTCTACGGTGGAAGCCGGTCGACCAGCGAACGACTCTCGGAGGAACAGTGGAACCGACCACGGTCATCTGGATCATCGCCATCCTCATCGTCGCGGCCATCGCGCTGCGGGTGTTCGGCAGGCGTCGGTAGGCGTTTCTGCGTCCCGCGAAATCTGCTCGGATTCCCTTGTGGACAGCGGGATTCTCGACCCCGGGCTTGTCGGTGGTCGATGCTTGGATGAGGTATGTCCGCAGCACCGACCGAGCGTCTTCACCCGGTGGCACGAGCCGTCGCCGAGGCCATGACGGCGCTGCGCGGCGCGGCCGGACTGCCGATGTTCGGGCTGGGTGACGCGGAGCTCCGCGACCTGGCGGTCGACGTGACCCGGCTGGCCTCGATGCTGACCGCGGTCGACGGAGCGGTGCTCGCGCAGGCCGAGGACCGTGACGTGGCCGCGGAGGTGGGTGCGCCCTCGACGGCGAACTGGCTGGCCCACGAGACGAAGCTGACCCGGAAGGAAGCTCACCGGCGGGTGAAGCTGGCTCGTGACCTCGACGCGTTCGCTGCCACCACTGGTGCCCTCGCGGCCGGCGAGATCGTGGCTGAGCAGGCGGGGGTGATCTGCCACGCGGTCGCCCGGCTCGACGAGATCCCGGCCGACCTGGTCTCCGACCGCGACCTCGACCTGCCCGCGCTGAAGACCCACGCGGAGCAGCACCTGCTCGCCGAGGCCGCCCAACACGACGCGAATGAGCTGCGTGTCCTGGGCCGGCACCTGCTCGACGTCGTCGCACCGGAGGTCGCCGAGGAGCACGAACGCCGGCTGCTCGAGCAGGAAGAAGAGCGCGCGAGGCAGAAGACGCGGTTCACGATGACCGAGGACGGCCAGGGCTGCGTGCACGGACGGTTCACCCTCCCGGCGCTGCAGGCGAGCATGTTGAAGAAGGCGCTGTTGGCGCTCGCTGCCCCGAAGCACCAGGCCGCTGTCGACGGCACCGCCCCGGTGCCGGGTCGCCCGAGCGCGGAGCGGCTGGGGCAGGCCTTTGCGGAGTACGTCGAGCGCTACCCGGCCGACCGGATCCCCGACGCCGGCGGGGTGGCGGCAAGCGTGGTGATCACCATGGACCTCGAGAAGCTCATGCAGGGACTCGGCGCCGGAGTGCTCGACGACGGCGGCCGCATCTCCGCCACCCAGGTACGACGGATGGCCTGCGAGGCCGGGATCATCCCCGCCGTCCTCGGCGGCAAGAGCCAACCCCTGGACGTGGGCCGGAAGAAGCGGTTCCACACCGTCGCCCAGCGGATCGCGATGGCCATCAGGGACGGTGGCTGCACCGCCGAGGGGTGTGACTACCCGCCGGGTCTCTGTCACGCGCACCACGACATCTCCTGGGGACGCAACGGCGACACCAACGTCAAGGACGGGCGGCTGCTCTGTCCGCGACATCATGCGTTCGCGCACAACCCGCGCTACCAGACGACCCACCTGGGCACCGGCAAGCTCCGCTTCACCAGGCGCACGTGAGGAGACGCGGCTCAGGAGTGATCGAGCCACCGGTGGCGCTGTCGGACGTCGCCGGCTCCGTCGGAGGTGGCGTGGACGGCCGCGTTGCTGGTCTTCTGGTTCGCGGTCCTGTGGCTGGTCTTCTCGGTGCTCGCCCGGGTGAGGGGCGCGGCGCGGAGCGGTCAACCGGCGGCCAGCCGCGTCAGTAGGGCGTGCGCCGACGACCGCCCGTACGGCCCCGGGCCCTCAGCGGTGCGGCAGGTTCTGCACCCGCAGCTGCCCGCTCGAGACGAGCCGTCCCTCCGCGTCGCGGGTCACCACGGTCCACACCTGCTGGTCGTCGTCCTGGTGGACCGGCGTACCCACCGAGGTGAGCGTGCCCTCGGAGGCGGCGCGGAAGAACTCGGTGGTGTTGGAGACGCCGACACAGCGGCCGCGCTCGCCGAACCACATCACCGCGCCCATGCTGCCGACGGACTCCACGATGCTCGCGTGCACGCCGCCGTGAACGATGCCGTAGATCTGGTGGAGGTGCTCCCCGACCGTCCACTCCGCCTCGACCCCGTCGCCGTCGAGGCGGGTGAACCGCAGCCCGAGGTAGTCCATGAACGGTCCGAGTGGCGGGGTCTCCATTGCGGCGATGCTAGCCGCGGGGATGGTCGGGCCGGGCCGCTGGGCAGGCGCCGTACGCCGAACGCCCTTCCCCGGGAGTGAGCGCCCGCAAGCGAGAGCTCCCATCGCGTGCAGTCCCCCGGACCGTCGCGGGCACGGGGGCCGCGTGCCATGCTTCGGCCATGTCCCCGGCACCCGTGTCGCACGGTCAGGCGCCGTCGGGTCCGCTCCCCGACACGATGCGGGCGGCGGTCCTCACCCGGCACGGCGGGCCGGAGGTGATCGAGGTGCGCGAGGTCCCGGTGCCGCGCCCCGGCCCGGGCGAGGTGCTGGTGCGCGTCGGCGCAGCGGGCTGCAACAACACCGACCTGTGGACCCGGGAGGGCGCCTACGGCCTGGACGGCGGCTCGGGCACGCCGGCCGGCTGGCGCGGCCCGATCGACTTCCCGCGCGTCCAGGGTGGCGACGTGGCGGGCGTCGTGGTCGCCTGCGGCGACGATGAGACGCCGGAGATCGTGGGGTCGCGGGTGCTGGTCGACCCCGCCGTCTACGAGGACGCCGGACCGGACGCGCGGCCGGCGGACGTGCTCGGCAGCGAGCGGGACGGGGGGTTCGCCGAGTACGTCGTGGTACCGGCCGAGCGCGCCCACCGCGTCGACGAGTCCCCGCTGAGTGACGTGGAGCTCGCGGCGCTGCCCATCGCCTACGGCACCGCCCTGGGCATGCTCGAGCGGGGCGCGGTCACCGACGGCCATACGGTGCTGGTCACGGGGGCCTCCGGAAGCGTCGGGCTCGCCGTGGTGCAGCTGGCGAGTGCCCGGGGCGCCCGAGTCGTCGCCGTGTGCAGCAGCGCCAAGGCGGAGGCCGTCCGCAGCGCGGGAGCCGCCGAGGTCGTCGACCGGAACCGCGGACGGGTGATCGAGGACGCGACGCACGCCGCACCCGCGGGGTACGACGCCGTCATCGACGTCGTGGCGGGACCCTTGGTCGGCCCCGGACTGGGCCTGCTCCGCTCGGGCGGCCGGTGGGTCGTGGCCGGCGCCCTGGACGGGTGGGCGGTGGAGCTCGACGTACGCCGGCTCTACCTCGCCAACCTGGCGCTGGTGGGGTCGACGATGCACACGCCACGCATCTTCGACCTCCTGGTGGACCTCGCCCGACGAGGCGACGTCCGGCCGGTCGTCGCCGCGACGTTCGACCTCGACGACGTTGCCGAGGCCCAGCAGCAGCTCGAGCAACGACGGCACGTGGGCAAGCTCGTCGTCGTTCCCTGAGGCGCGGTCATGCGAGGGCCTTCGTCAGCGAGTCCTGAAGGGGTGTGTCCAGCCCTTCCTGATACGCGGCGCTCCATTCCTGGGCCGTGAGGGCCGCCCGCGACGCTGCCATCGCCTCCTGGACGTCGCGCTCCTGCAAGGGGAGGCGTCTGGTCGTGAGACGTTCCCGTGCCGCGTCCGCCGCACCGAGCAGCCGCACGGCCGCCTGACTTCGACCGAGCTGTGACAGATCCGCCGCACAGCTTTCACAGAGCACCGCAAGCATCTGCGGGTCGTTGGACTGCAGTCCCGATGAAATCAGGCCCCGCAGCTCCTCCAGGGCTTCGTCTGCGCGTCCCGTGAGCCGCAGCACGGTCGCTCTGCCCAAGGTGAACAGCCAGACCCTTCGGGGATCACCGTGAGCGAGGGAGACCTCGAGCGCCTCGTCGAAGAGCCGGAGGGACAGGGGCAGGTGCCGCTCACACGACTCGAAGTACGCCAGGTAGCCCAGCGTCCAGCTCAGGGTCCCGGTCTCGGCGACTTCACGGGCGACGGCGACCGCCTCCTCGAGGTGGGCGCGCGCGTCCTCGCGATGCCCCATCTCCGACTCGGTCGCACCCAGTTGGGCAAGGGCGAAGGACAGGGGTCCTGGGCCACCCAGGCGACGCCACATGTGTACGCCGGCACTCTTGAACGTGCGCGCCAGCTCGAGGTGGTCACCACCCTGCTCGTGGAGCACGCCACCCAACATCGTCAGACACCGGGCGAGCTCACGACTGTCACTCCCACGGGCGTGCCGGATGGCGGACTCCTGCCAGCCACGGGCTTCCACGAAGTTCCCGGTGACGTACCAGAGGCGTCCCAGCGCCAGGCACAGGCGCAATCCGAGTACAGCGCGGTCGGCTGCGACCTCGCCCGGATCGTCCGGCGCGAGGGCCCAGGCGAGGGCCTCACGGAAGTTGTCGTGCTCCGTCTCGAAGCGGCTCAAGGTCGCTGCCACCTGCTGGGGGTCTGCCGAGCTGGGTCTGAGGCTCTTCGCCAGCTCCAGGTAGTGGCGAGCGTGCAGCTCTGCGATCGCGTCGGTCTCGCCGCTGGACCGCATCGCGTCGCGCGCGTAGGCACGGACGGTCTCCAGCATGCTGATCCGCACGTCGTCCTCGGTCGTCTCCGCCACCACGGCCAAGCTCGCATCGACGAGGTCGCCGAGCATGCCGTAGATCTCGGTGAGCTCCCTGTGTGGGCCCTCATCCATCACTGCGGCCACGGCTTCGAGGTCGGCGCCGCCGGCGAAGACACCGAGACGCCTGAAGAAGCGCTGCTGGGAGGCGGGAAGCAACCGGTACGACCAGTCGAGCGTGTCGCGCAGGGTCCTCTGTCGATGTGGCCGATCGCGTTCCGCGGCGGTGACGTCGAGCCCTTCGCCCAGTGTGGTGAGCAACCTCGCCGGTGTGAGGAGGTTGCTCCGTGACGCCGCGAGCTCGATGGCCAAGGGCAGGCCGTCCAGGCGTCGGCACACCGCCACGAGGTCGCCCACGTTCTCGGGGGTCACCTCGAACTGGGGCCGCACCTGCCGAGCCCGTTGCACGAACATCTGCACCGCGCTCGAGTGCAACGCCTCCTCCACGGGCAAGGTCGCTGAAGGCGGCGGGACCGGAAGAGGCGGCACCGGGAACTGGTACTCCGCCGCGAGGTGCAACGGGTGACGTGACGTCGCCAGGAAGGTCATCGTCGTGGCCCCGTTCAGCAGCTCGGCCACCACTTCGTCGGCTCCCACGATCTGCTCGAGGTTGTCGAGGAGGCAGAGCGCCTCACAACCGGCCAGGTGCTCGAAGAGCCTGGGCGGCAGGCGCGCCTCGGCCGGCACGTTCAGCACCTCGCCGAGGGTCGCCCACATGGTCTGTGCCGTCGTCACGGCGGACAGCGGCACGAAGTAGACCCCGCCGGAGAACCGACCCACCACCTGCGCGGCCACGCTGATCGCAAGTCGCGTCTTGCCGGATCCGCCCGGCCCGGTCAAGGTCACCAGGCATGCCTCTGGAGAGTGGAGCAAGGACTCCAGGTCGGCCAGCTCGCGCTCACGACCCACGAGGGGGGTTCCCGTTCGGGGCAGCGTGGACAAGGCGCCCAGCGACTTCAGCGGTGGGAACTGGGTCGGTAGTCCCGCAACGTCGACCTGGAAGAGATGCTCCGGAGCGGGCAGGTCCTTGAGCCGGTGGCTGCCGAGGTCCCGCAACGTCACCGACTCGGGGGGTGACCCACTGACCAAGGCGCTTGTCGAGGCAGAGGCGACTATCTGCCCACCGTGGGCGACGCTTGCTATCCGGGCGGCTCGGTGCACGTCGATACCGGCATAGCCCTGCTCGTAGGTGATCGGCGTACCCGTGTGGAGCCCCATCCGGACCCGAAGCGTTGCGCCGTGGGGCCAAGCACAGGCGGCGAGCGCCCGCTGTGCCTGAGCAGCCGCGGACACCGCGGCGTCCGCCGTGGCGAAGGCCACGAAGAAGCTGTCGCCCTCCGTGCCGATCTCGTGACCGCCGTGGCTGACCCACGCCTCGCGGCAGATCCGCCGCTGTAGACCGAGAGCAGTGGGCCACTGATCTCCCAGCCTCTGAAGGAGCAGGGTCGACCCCTCGATGTCGGAGAACAACAACGTCACCGTTCCAGCCGGCAACCCGGTCATGCTCTCCATTAGAGCCCGGCGCCCGGTTGTTGGGAACCAGCCTTCCCGCGAGGCGTTCGGGACCCCTCAGGAAGGGGACCGTGACCAGCAAGGTGGGTGAGCGAGACGGCCCGCAGGGATCAGTCGCCGAGCTGCGCCACCCGGGCCTCGACCCGAGCCGCGGCGGTGACGTGCACGGGGTCGCCGCTCATCGCGGCCGCGAGTCGCAGGTGGGGCAGGGCCTCCGCCGGACGCGACTGCCTCTCCAGCGCGCGGCCCAGCGCATGGCGTGCCCACACGTCGCTGGGGTCCTCGTCGACCAGCGAGACCAGCTCCTCCTCCGCGCGGCCGAGCTGCACCCGCGCGAGGTAGGCCCACGCACGCAGCGTGCGCAGCCCGGTGTTGCGCGGGTCCTCCGCGAGCGCGGGCTCCAGCACCGCGAGCGCCTCCACCGGCGCGCGGCGGGCCAGCAGGTCGTAGGCCACCCGGTACGCCGACTCCGGCGCGGCCTGGCCGGGGAAGACCACCGGCGGCGCGCTCAGCCCGAACTCGTCCTCAGGCATGTCGTTCATGCCACGGCAACGCCCGCGGCGTGCCGCTCATTCCGCAACGGCGCCCGGTTCGGGGGTACGGGGCCGGGTGACCGAGCCGAACGTAGGCTCGGCGTGGCAAGTGTCCCGATTGCGTAGGCCGAGGAGGCTCCGTGTCCCGCACAGCATCCCGACTCCGGACGGTCCGGACGGTCCTGCCGACCTCGGGTCGCACCGCCCTGGGAGCGACCGTGGCCGGTGGCGTGCTGGGCGCCCTGACGTCGGCGCCCGAACGCGTGGGGCGGCTGTTCCGGCGTCGCTTCCCGCTGGTGGCCGTGACCGGGATGACCGGCGTGGGCAAGACCCAGCTCGTCGACCGGCTGGCGCGGCGTACCTCCAGCGACGGCGTGCCCGAGGTGGGCTCGGCGGTGATGGAGCGCCGGACGCGCCGCTCCCCGAGGCTGCACGGCTTCCGCTTCCTGGTGGTGCCCGGCGACAACGCGGCGACCCGGCTCGGTGCCCTCGACGAGGTGTTCCACGACGAGCCGGTCGACGGGGTGATCCACGTGGTCGCCAACGGCCACGCCACGCCGCGTCGTACGGCGGGAACGACCGGCACCGCGACCGGCAGCCGCGAGGAGCAGCTCGCCGCGGAGCTCGAGGACTGGACGATCACCTCGCACCGGATCGCCTCGATGGCCGTGCGCCGGGACAGGCCCATCTGGCTCGTCATCGCCGTGACCAAGACCGACCTCTACCCCGACGCGATCGACGAGGCGGTGGAGTACTACTCGCCCGGCAGCGGCTCCCCCTTCGGTGACAAGGTCGACGCGCTGCGGGCGCTCGCCGGCGGCGCGAAGCTGTCGATCGACGTGCTCCCGGTCTCCAGCCAGGGCGGTGACCGCAAGGCGGCGATCCCGGCCAAGCGGGCCGGCGCGATGGTCGACGCACTGGCGACCCGGCTGGCCCAGCTCAGCGGCCACGCCTGAGTGACGCAGGCGCCCTACCGGGCGCAGCATGGGTGGATGAACCCGCACGAGGAGTTCCTCACCTGGGTGCGCACGGTCCTCACGGACGCCGAGGTGGCCGTCCACAACGGCGATCCGGCTCCGCGCCGTGCCATCTGGTCACGCAACGACCCGGTCACCGTTCTCGGTGCCTGGCGCAATGCCTACGGGCAGGCCGAGCTCGACCGGCTCTTCGCGCACCTCGCGGAGAGAGGACGGCGAGTGGAAGGTCGCGTGCCGTCGCCGAGGCGCGCGCTGCTGTCGAAGCGTCCGGGCCGCCGCGGACCAGGAGCCGGAGACGTACCCGGCCATCCCGGCTGGACTCCGTCGAGTCCCGGCAGCAGTCGTGGCGGCAGGGCTCGGCGGGAGATCCCAGCGGCGGGCCGGGGTGTAGGGCAGCACGGGCTCACGACGGCACGGGACGCCGCCCGACGGCAGGACGTTGGGGGGGTACCCGGGCAGGTGTCGTCACTACCCAGGTCGCCCTGTCGTCGTGGGCGACGCCCCGCGGCTTGCGCGAGGCCGCCGGCGCACGGCCTCGCGAGCAGGTGAGGGGGTCTCAGCCGGCGGCGACGCGCGTGCGTCCGTAGTCGTCCGCATGCCGCACGATGTCGTCCTCTCCCAGGTAGGTGCCGGTCTGCACCTCGATGATGGTCAGCGGCTCGTCGGTGGCGTTGCCCAGTCGGTGCAGTGCATGCAGCGCCACGTCGAGCGACTCGCCCACGTGCCGGGTGACCGTGAGCCCGTCCACCTCGCACGTCGCGGTGCCGGCGACCACCAACCAGTGCTCGGAACGGAACTCGTGCGACTGCAGTGACAGGCGATGGCCCGGGAGCACACGGATGCTCTTGACCTTGTATCCCGCTCCCTCGGCAAGGACGTGCCAGGAGCCCCAGGGACGGTTCTCGGATGCGAGTGACATGGGAAGGTCTTCCTCCACTGGCCGGGCACGAGTCCGCGGCGATGCTCCCGGCCGCTGTGCGGCGCGTGGAGCTGTTTGCAGTCTCCGCCGTGACGTGGACGGAGCAGAGGCCGCCATCAAAGGACCGGATCGGAGACGCGCGCAAGGGGAGGGTCTCGATAATGGCGAGATGTCCGGAGACGGGGTCTCTCGCGGGCACAGCCGGACTAGTCCGATGGACGCTTCTGGAGCCGTAGGAGCCGTGATTCGGAAATCTGGCGGAACGTGCTTGACGGCCCATGGTCGCGGACGTCTACTGACTCTCAGCCCAAGGCCCTTGAGCCCGGCACACGCGTGAGTCCAGACCCACGGGCACCGCAGCACCACCACCTCAGGACGCGCTCGAACACCGCGGCAGCGTCCGATCCAGGCTGATGCGCGAGCAGTGCGCACGCCACACATCTCATTCACGTCGCTGACCGCGTTCCTGCGCAGAGCCCATCGCGCACCGACGCCCTCGGCGACCTCCTGGGGGGCACTCCGTGACCGCACGCTTCTCCGAGGAACACCCGCGTTCGGCTGTCGTCGAACCACCGGTGACCTCACCCGACCCGATTCCCGACCCGATTCCCGTCTCGATCCCCGTTCCGATCCCTGCCCAGCGCAGCGCGCCACCGAGCGGCGCGGCGCCCGACCCCGCCGTGACGGTGGTGGTGCCGACCCGCAACGAGCGGGGCAACATCGCCCCCCTCGTGCACCGGCTCCGCGAGGCGCTGCCTCCTGGCCGGGCACGCATCCTGTTCGTCGACGACAGCGACGACGGAACACCCGAGGAGATCGAGCACGCGGCGTCGGTCAGCGACCTCGACGTCGCGGTGATCCACCGCGCCAGGGGGGAGCGCGACGGCGGCCTCGGCGGCGCCGTCCTTCGCGGACTACGGTCCACCAGCTCGCCGTGGGTCGTGGTCATGGACGCCGACCTCCAGCACCCGCCCGAGGTCGTCCCTGCCCTGCTGACCCGCGCCGAGGAGCTGGACGCCGACGTCGTCGTGGCCAGCCGGCACGTCCCGGGTGGGGACGAGGGCGGGCTGTCCGGGCTCGCCCGGGTCCTGGTCTCGCGAGGCTCGATCACGGCCAGCAAGCTGCTGTTCCCCCGTCGGCTCGCCGGCATCTCCGACCCGATGAGCGGCTTCTTCGTCGTACGCCGCGACCACCTCGACCTCGAGCGCCTCCGGCCCCAGGGATTCAAGATCCTGCTGGAGACCCTGGGCCGGCACGCCGACCTGAGGAAGTCCGAGATCCCGTTCAGCTTCGGCGAGCGCCTCTCGGGCGACAGCAAGGCCTCGCTGACCGAGGGTCTCGTCTTCCTCAAGCAGCTGGCCCGGCTCCGCATCGCCGTGATGGAGGGGCGACGTCGCGGTGCGCTGCGACGCGGACTGGGGTTCGCGGCGGTGGGCGCGACCGGCCTGCTCGTGAACACGCTCGCCCTGTGGGCGCTGGCCGACCATCGCATGCTCGGGCTCCACTACCTGCTCGCGGCGGTGCTGGCCACGCAGGTGTCCTCGACCTGGAACTTCGCGCTGGTGGACCACCTCGTCTACCGCGGGCAGAAGCGAGGGACACGAGCCCGTCGGTACGTCGGCTTCCTGGCCGCCTCCAACGTGGTGCTCGTGCTGCGGGTGCCGCTCCTCGCGCTGCTCGTGGGTGCCCTGGGGCTCTACCTGCTCCTGGCCAACGCGCTCACCCTCCTGCTCGGCTTCCTCATCCGTTTCAGCTCCCAGGAGCGACTCACTCTCGTGGAGAACGACCATGTCTGACCTCGCACACCGCACCGACACTCCCGTCGTCCCGCACCAGCGCCAGCGCACAGCCCTCCCCGACGACCCGTTCGTCCCGGACGACGCGGACCGGCAGGACGCCCGCAGGGCTCCCGTGGCCGTGCACTACGACGACCAGACCGCCCCGGTCGCCAGCTACCGGATGCCCACGGTCGCCCCGCGCGGGACGGGGTACCTGCCCTACCGCTACTCCGTCGCCGGCCTGCTCACGATCGGCAGCCAGGTCCCGCTCCGGGAGCTGGAGTACTTCCGCGCACCGTGGCTGGGCAAGGGGCTCGACATCGAGATCCGGGTCGGCAAGGTGGGTCGCGGACGTCCGCGTGCCCGCGCCCAGCTCCTGCGCTTCGAGGGCCCCGCCGGGGTGCGCTACGAGGAGCACCTGGGGCGGCTCGCCGCCAACTTCGCGATCGACCTCGGCGATCGCATCCACGTCACCCTCAGCAGCCTCCTGGCGCGCTCGCCGCACGTGGCCTACACCAACGTCATCGAGGCGTTGTTGCGCTTCGCCGTCGCGGCGAGGGGCCACATCCTCCTGCACTCGGCCTGCCTGGAGATCGACGGCCGGGGCGTGCTGCTGTCGGCGAAGACGGACACCGGCAAGACCGGCACCGTGCTGCGGATCCTGCGCGAGCGCGGAGCGAAGTTCCTCTCCGACGACATGACGATCGTGTCCCCCGACGGGACGGCGACCTGCTTCCCCAAGCCGCTGACGATCAGCAGCCACACCCTGCGCGCCGTCGACCCCGGTGACCTCAGGCGCACCGAGTGGATGTGGCTCGGCGTACGCAGCAGGATCCACTCCAAGGGCGGGCGTGGGATCGGCCTGGCGATGGGCAACCAGAACCTGCCGATCATGACGGCCAACGCGCTGACCCAGATGATGGTGAGCCCGCCGAAGTACGCCGTCGACCGGCTCGTGGCCTGCGAGCTGACCACCACCACGACGGTCTCCGAGGCGTTCATCATCGAGCGCGGCACCCCGGCGCTGGGGGAGGTGAGCGCCCACGACGCGCTGCCGGAGCTGATCGAGAACACCGACGACGCCTACGGGTTCCCCCCGTTCCGCTACCTGGCTCCGGTCCTCGTCGTCGGCGGGGAGGCGTACGCCGAACTGCGGCAGCGCGAGCTCGACGTGCTGACCAGCGCCCTGACGGCCATCCGGGTCCGCCGGATGGCCTCGGACAACTTCGACTGGGCCGACCGGATCCCGGAGGTCCTCCGCGGATGAGCGTCGCGATGGCGGCCTTCATGACGTTCTACCTCGTCTGCACCGGGATGCTGTTCATCGTCGCCATGAGCACGCTGGTGTGGATGGTCGACTCCTGGCGCACGCCCGAGTCGGTGGCCGCGACCCGTTTCCCCGAACCGGACGAACCACGGCTGTCCTTCTCGTTGCTGGTGCCTGCCCGCGACGAGGAGGCGGTCCTCGGCCACACGGTGACCCGCCTGCTGGAGCAGGACCACCCGGACTTCGAGGTGGTGGTCGTGGTGGGCCACGACGACCCGGGGACGTCGGTGGTGGCGCACGCGCTGGCCGACCGGCACGAGCGGGTCAAGGTCGTCGTCGACGAGCACCCCGTGAAGAACAAGCCGCTCGCCCTGAACACCGGGCTCCCGCACTGCACCGGCAGCATCGTCGGGGTCTTCGACGCGGAGGACGAGGTGGCCCCCGCTCTGCTCCGGCACGTGGACTCCTGCTTCCGGTCCGCCGACGCCCACGTGGTGCAGGGCGGCGTGCAGCTGATGAACTTCGACAGCTCGTGGTGGTCGTTGCGCAACGTCCTGGAGTACTTCTTCTGGTTCTCCTCCCGCCTGCACCTGCACGCCCGCAAGCGGTTCATCCCGCTCGGGGGCAACACGGTCTTCATCCGCAGCGACCTGCTGCGCAAGGCCGAGGGCTGGGACGCCCAGTGCCTGGCGGAGGACTGCGAGCTCGGCGTGCGGCTCTCCAGCTGGGGCGCCCGGGTGGCGGTGGCCTACAGCCCGGCGCTCGCCACCCGCGAGGAGACGCCACCCACCCTGCGGGGGCTGTTCAAGCAGCGCACCCGGTGGAGCCAGGGCTTCCTCCAGGTGCTCCGCAAGGGGGAGTGGCGCCGGCTCCCGCAGCGACGCCAGCGATGGATGGCGGCGTACCTGCTCGTGATGCCGTTCCTCCAGGCCTTCTCCGGGCTGCTGGTCCCGGTGGCGCTGGTGTGCATGTTCGTGCTCAAGGCCTCCGACCTCTTCGTGCTCCTGACGTTCGCGCCGCTGCTGCCCACGCTCGTGACCCTCGGCGTCGAGGCCGTCGGCCTCAACGAGTTCGGCCGCGCCTTCGAGGTCAAGGTGCGGCTGCGGCACTACCTGGCGCTGGTGCTGGGGACGGTGCCCTACCAGTTGGTGCTGGCCGCCGCCGCGATCCGCGCCGCCCGCCGCGAGCTGACCGGGGACCGGTCCTGGGAGAAGACCAGCCACGTCGGTGCCCACCGTCCCGTGGCGGTCGCCGACGCCCAGGAGGTGGCCTCGTGAGCTATCGCACCGAGCTGCCGCCGCTCGACCTCGACCTGGACATCGAGGCTCTCGAGCGGGCGGTTGCACTCACTCCGCGCGAGCGCCTCACGCTGGCCGCGACCCGGCTGCGGGACCTCGTCTGGCGCCACCGGATCGACCTCGGGCTCGTGACGCTCCTGCTCGTCGTGGCCGCCGTCGTGCACGTGCCGGGGATGTACCGCTCACCCGCACGCTTCGACGACGAGGGCACCTACACGGCCTACGCCTGGGCGGTCCAGAACCTGCACCTGCTGGCCCACTACACCTACTGGTACGCCCATCCACCCCTCGGGCAGATCCAGATGGCCGTGTGGAACACCGCCACCGGCAGCTTCGGCCGGCTGCCCTACGCGGTGGCCACCGGGCGCGAGCTCGCCTTCGTGTGCAAGCTCGTCGCGGTGGTGCTGATGTATGCGCTCGGTCGCCGACTCGGCTACCGGCGCGCGACCGCGGCCCTGGCCGTGCTGCTGTTCTCGCTCAGCCCCCTGGCGGTGTACTTCGGGCGGACGGCGCTGCTGGACAACCTCGTCACCCCGTGGCTGCTCGCCGCGTTCTGGTACGCCGCCTCGCCCCGCCGCTCGCTCGCGGCAGCCGTCGGGTGCGCGACCGCGTTCGCCGTCGCGGTGCTGACCAAGGAGACGGCCCTGCTGTTCATGCCGGCCCTCCTGCTGCTGTTCTGGCAGCACAGCGACCCCCGCAACCGCCGGTTCACCGCCACCGTGCTGATGGCCGTGATGGCCCTCATCGGGCTCACCTACCCGCTCTACGCACTGCTGAAGAACGAGCTGTTCACCGGACCGGGTCACGTCAGCCTGCAGTGGGCGATCGAGTGGCAGCTCTCCGGGCGCCAGGGCAGCGGCAGCATCTTCGACCCTGCCAGCACCGCCCACTCCGTGGTGCACACCTGGACGACGCTGGACCCCTGGGGGTGCGCGATCACGCTCGCCGCCGTGCTGCCGGGACTGCTGGTGCGGCGTACCCGTGCGATGGCGCTCGCGCTGGCCATCCAGCTGGGCAGCCTGCTGCGCAACGGCTACCTGCCCTATCCGTTCGTCATCGCGATGATCCCGTTCGCGGCGCTGACGGTCGCAGGAGTCCTGGACGCCCTCTGGGCCTGGTCGCGCATCCCGCTGGCCCACCCCGGTCGCCGCGGGCGGGAGCTGCTCTCCCACCTGGGCCGGCACCCCGCGCGCAGCGGCGGTGGGGTGCTCGCCGTGGTGGCCGTGTGCTGGTTCGTCGCGGTGACGGCCACGCCGTGGCGCTACAGCATCGACGACCTGTGGCACCGCGACCGCGACGCGGGCAAGGCCACGGCGCTCGCCTACCTGCAGAGCAGGGCCGAGCCGGACGACGTCCTGGTCGTCGACGACGCGTTCTGGGTCGACCTCGTCCGCGCCGGCCACCCGCGCAAGAACGTCATCTGGTTCACCAAGCTGGACGTGGACAAGGACGTGCGGCTGCCCGGCAAGGAGCAGTGGAAGGCCATCGACTACGTCCTCATCGACTACCAGGACGCCCTGTCGTTGCACATGAACAGGGACTGGACGCCGAGCAAGGACACACGCACCCTCTTCCCGACGCTGGGCCAGGCCCTGCGGCACGCCCGGATCGTCGCGGCGTTCGGCGCGCCCGCGGACCGCGCCGTCGTCTACCGCGTCGACCCGAACCGGAAGGTCGACGCTCCACCGGGGCGGGCAGCGCCATGACGTCGGTCGTCACCCCGCGTGCACGGGCCCGTCCGCACGGCGCCTCGCAGGGGCAGCCGCGGCGAGGACGTCGGTGGCTCCTGGCCGCACTCTGCCTCGTCCTCGCGGCACCCGTGGTCGTGGTCGTGCTGCGCCTCACCGGGGGTTGTGAGTCGAAGTCCCCCGTGGCGGTCCGCGCCCTCCGGGACCTCGAGGTGTTCACCTCCTGGCTGAGCAGGAACCACGCCCAGGGATACGTCGGCGAGGTCGGGTGGCCACGGTCGGCCAGTGGGCAGGGCTGGGACGCGGTCGCGGACTCCTGGTTCGAGCGCGCCGACGCGAGCGGGCTGTGGGTCACGCTCTGGGCAGCGGGCAGGTGGTGGCCCCGGAGCTACCGGATGGCGGCGATCCGGTTGAGCGGAGTCCCCGGCAGGCCGGCCGAGGTGCAGCAGCAGGGCGCGCTGCTGGCCCGCCACCCCGGGACGGGGACGCTGCGTGGCGTGGTGCTCCCGAGCGGGTCGTTCGGCTCGGGGACCGACGGCCCGGCGTCGTACAGCGGCTCGCGCCCCGGCGTCTACGGGCGCGACTACTACTACGAGGGCCTCACCGACTTCCGGCAGCTCGCGCGCGCCGGGGTCTCCCTGGTGCGGCTGTCGTTCAGCTGGGAGCGCGTCCAGCACGTCCCCGGGGGTCCGTTGGACGCCCGTGAGGTCGGTCGGCTCCGGTCCGCGCTTCAGGCCGCCGCCGCGGCCGGGGTCGGCGTGGTCCTCGACCTGCACAACTACGGCGACTTCTGGGTCGCCCAGGACCGCACCGGCCACCGGCGCCTGGTCCTCGGCGGTCCCGGTCTCCCCGTGAGCGCGCTGGGTGACGTGTGGGCGCGGCTGACCCGCGCGCTCGGCGGCGCGAGCTCCCTCATCGGGTACGGGCTGATGAACGAGCCCGTCCGGCTGTCCCCGGACCCCGCCGCCGGCGCGCGCGTCTGGCAGCAGGCATCGCAGCAGGCCGTGGACGCGATCCGACGCGCGGGCGGCCAGCACACCGTGCTCGTCTCGGGGTACGGCGGAGCCACGCCCTCGATGTGGACCAGGTACCACCCCCGTGCCTGGGTCGACGACCCGTTGGGGGAGGTGCGCTACGAGGCGCACCAGTACTTCGACGGTGACCGGACCGGGCGGTACGCCGCGTCCTTCGCCGTCGAGTCGCGTCAGGCGGCACAGGCCGGCTACCACGCCACGTGCGCGCAGCCGGCTTCGGCATCGCGCCCCGGAAGGGGCACACCTTCCCACGCCCAGAGGTCGGACCGATGAGCCACCACCTGCCCACACTCCCCGCCCGGCTGCGCTCGCTCCTGCCCCGGAGGTCCACCCGCAGCACCCTGGTGGTCGCCGCCACGCTGACGGCGCTCCTCTCCGCCCTCGCCTCGGTCCTGCTCACGCCCCAGGCGGACGCCGCGACCCTGACCGTCAAGGCGACCGCCGACGCCTACGTCCGTTCGGACGCACCCGGCACCAACTACGGGTCGGCGTACAACCTGGCCGCCAAGAGCCCCTCGAGCACCGACTCCACGTCGATCACGTCCTACGTGAAGTTCACGGTCAGCGGGCTCGACGCCGCACCCTCGCGGGTGCTGCTCCGTGTCAACACCTACTCGAGCAACCCGGCGCTGAAGGCGTGGGCCGCCACCAACGACTGGACCGAGAGCGGCCTCACCTACTCCAACGCACCGGTGCTGGGCACCTCGCTCGGCGCGTTCCCCGACGTGAAGAACAACAGCTGGACCGAGCTGGACGTCTCCGGTCTCGTGACCGGCAGCGGCACGTACTCCGTCGGCATCACCTCCTCGCTGACGACCAGCAAGACCTTCGGCAGCCGTGAGAGCGGCTCGACGGGGCCGGAGCTGTCGATCTCCACCGACCCGGCAAGCCCCGGGACCACCTCCGCGTCCCCGAGCGGCACCACCTCCGCCTCCCCGAGCGCGACCTCCTCCCCGAGCGCGACCGACTCGGCGTCGGCGACCCCCTCGGACACCTCGAGCGCGTCCCCCACGTCCTCCCCGCCGGCCGTCGTCTCGACGTACGCCGCCAAGGCCGACGCCTACACCGTCTCCGACCAGCCCGCGCAGAACGCGGGTGGCGGATACACCCTCTACGCACGGGCACCGTCCGACGGCAGCGCGGAGATGCGCACCTACGTCCGCTTCGACGTCTCGGGTCTGTCCGGACCTGCGACCAAGGCGGTCCTGCGGCTCTACAGCTACTCGAACTCCACCGACGGGTACGCCGTGTCCTCCTCGACAAACGACTGGACCGAGAACGCCCTGACCTGGGCGAACCAGCCGGCGGCGGGACCCGGGACGGGGTCCTCGGGAACCATCGCGCTGAACACCTGGGCGGCGGCCGACGTCACCGGCGCCATCACCGGCAACGGCACGTACACGTTCGTGGTCACCACCGCACGCACCGTGGCGAACAAGTTCGCGAGCCGCGAGTCCTCCTCCAACACGCCGGCGCTGGTCGTGACGACAGGCTCCGGAGGGGCCACGTCGACCGCGACGGGCACCCCGACGCAGAGCCAGTCGGCGAGCCCGACGCCGACCCAGAGTCCGAGCCCGACCCAGACCACGAGCTCGCCACCGGTGGTCACCCCGCCGCCGGGGTCCGACCCGACCATCGTCACGGCCGGGGACATCGCCTGTGACACGACCACGACCCAGACATCCAGCAAGTGCCAGGAGAAGGCGACCTCCGACCTGGCCGTGGGGCTCGCCCCGACCGCGGTGCTGCCGCTCGGTGACGACCAGTACGAGCTGGGCAGCCTGTCGGACTTCCGGGCGAGGTACGACCCCACCTGGGGACGGCTGAACAGCATCTCCTTCCCCGTGCCCGGGAACCACGAGTACGGCTACATCGGATCCTCGGTCCAGCCGACCGGAGGCACGGGCTACTTCAGCTATTTCGGCGAGAGGTCCCACCCGCTCGATCCGGGCTGCACGAGCCAGTGCCGGTCCTGGTACTCCTACGACATCGGCTCCTGGCACCTCATCGCCCTGGACAGCCAGTGCGGGGTGGTGGGCGGCTGCAATCCGGGCAACCCGCAGTACCAGTGGCTGCTCAACGACCTCAACACCCACCCGAGCACGTGCACGCTGGCGTACTGGCACATCCCGCTGTACTCCTCCAGCCAGGACCACCAGCCCGACATGGTGAGCATCTTCAAGCTGCTCTACGACAAGGGCGCCGACGTCGTCCTGAGCGGGCACGCCCACTTCTACGAGCGTTTCGGCCCGCAGGACTCCACGGGTGGCTCGGACCCCCAGCGTGGCGTGAGCGAGTTCCTCGTGGGGACCGGCGGGCGCAGCTTCTTCTCCATCCGGGCGACCCCGTCCGCCAACAGCGAAGCGCGGATCGCCAACACCTTCGGCGTCCTGCAGATGACGCTGCGCTCGGGCACCTACGACTGGCGCTTCGTCCCGACGGCCGGTTCCACCGTCAGCGACCAGGGGAGTGCGTCGTGCCACTGACGACACCTCGGAGGACCCCCGCCCGGTCGGCCGGCGCCGTGCGGCTCGTGGTCGTGGGTGCGCTCGTGCTGGCGGTGGCGATCGCCGCGGCGTTGCTCGTCGCGCAGCGCGGCACGAGCCCCCGTCCGCAGGCCGGCGCCCGCTCCGTCGTACAGGGTCCGCAGCCGAAGCCGGCACGGGTGCGGCTGGCCGATGGACGGTTCCTCACCTGCCCGCGGGGTGCCAAGCCGGCGCTGGTCGTCGAGGGCCTCGACGTCAGGCCCCCGCTCTCGGGAGGGACCCGGTTTCTCCGGCGAACGTATCGTGTGGTGGTGCGGGCCTCGGTGGTCAACGAGACGGATCGGCCGATCCGCGTGGGCTCCTTCCGCGCGGAGATCGCGGGCCGGCCCTGGCGGGCCCGGGTGAGCGCTCCCAGTGCGCTGCCCGCCGACGCCAAGTCGCCCGTCCGGGTTCGGGGCGTCTTCCACAGCCGCACGCGACGCAGGGCCTCCTTCGCCACCGACTTCAGGTGGCACTGGCGCGAGGCCGAGCTCCGGCCGTGCGGGGCGAAGGGGCTGACCGAGGATGACTGATCGGCCCGACCGCCCGCAGACCCGTCTTCAGGCGACCGGCATGAACCGGGCCGTCGGGGGCACTTGCCTTGTAAGGGGCGAGCAACGCGTCTCGTCCACGGTTCCGCCTCGGGAGTGCTCGTGAGCACAAGCACCGACAAATTGACCCAGCTGGCCCGGATCGGGTCGGAGTTCCCGGCGCTGCCCGAGGAGCCCGCGACGCTTCGCGCCATCGTCAGCAAGGCCACGGAGTTCGTCCCCGGCTGCACCGCCGCCGCGGTGACGCAGGGGGTGCGCGGCGGGACCCTTCGCCTGGCCGCGTCCACCGACCCAGGGGTTGCCGCGTCCGAGGAGCACCAGCTGGCGCTGGGCGAGGGCCCGACGCCCACCACCTTCGCCAGCACCGAGCCGACCGTCGTCGACCTCCGCCACGAAGTGCGGTGGCCGGGGTGGGTGGTGCTGGGGCGTGCGCTGGAGCTGACGGCCCTGCTCACCTTCATCCTCACGGTCGGCGGCGAGCGGCTCGGTGTGCTGAGCTTCTACAGCGGCGACGACGAAGGATTCTCGGGTGATGCCTTCGTCCACGCGAACGTCTACACGACGTACGCCGCGGCCGCCCTCTTCGGCGCACACCAGGCGTCGGGGCTCACCACCGCCGTCGAGTCGCGGCACCGCATCGGCATCGCCCAAGGGATCCTGATGCACCGCTACTCCCTCAGCAAGGAGGCAGCCTTCCAGCTGCTGCGTCGCTACTCGAACGCCACCAACACCAAGCTGCGCGACGTCGCCGAGACCGTCATCGAGCTCCGCGACCTGCCGCCGCAACACCGTCCGGACGCCCACGGTCCCCCGTGCGCGGCGGAGAGCAAGTTCGTCGCGCAGCGAGGCCGCAGCCTGCGGGACCCGCGCTTGCGGCTGCCACCCGATCACTGACGCCGGCGCAGCGGGAGTCAGGGACGTCCGGGGTCGGAGCCCCCGGGCGCAGGTGACGGCGAGGGCGTGCCCCCAAGGCCGAGGGGGTTCAGTGCAGGTACTTGAGGCCCGCGACGCAGCCGACGATGCCGACGATCAGCAGGATCTTGGCCAGCGACACCGGCTCGGTCCCGGTGGCCATGCCGTAGGCGACCGTCAGCGAGGCGCCGATGCCGACCCACACGGCGTACGCCGTGCCGGTGGGCAGCTCGCGCATGGCGTAGGCGAGGCCGCCCATACTGAGCAGGACGGCGACCGCGAAGGTCACCGTGGGGACCAGTCGGGTGAGACCTTCGGAGCGGCCGAGCGCGGTGGCCCACACCGCTTCGAGCACGCCGGAGACGATCAGTACGAGCCAGGACATGGGATTCTCCTAGGCGCCGTCTTGTCGCTGACCGGGTACGGCACCGCTCGTCCGGGAGCCCCACGCGGGCCCTGCGGTCGAGTGTCTCAACTCGGGGGCGTGGGTGCCAATTGGTCAGCGCGCCGACGGTGCGTATGAGCCTGTCGGTCGGTTGAGCCGGGTGTGGAAGAAACCGCGCGACTTCGTATCGGCGGCGGCATGCGTCCGGTCTCCTCACTCCGCCTGGTGAAGCGGAGCTTGCCGGTCCCCAGACGGGTGGTCTCGTAGCGCGGGTTGTGGGCGAAGGCGTGATGCCGGGGGCAGAGCAGCCGGCCGTCCTTGACGTTGGTGTCGCCGTTGCGTCCCCAGGCGATGTCGTGATGGGCGTGACACAGCCCCGGCGGGTAGTCGCACCCTTCGGCGGTGCAGCCACCGTCGCGGATCGCCATCGCGATCCGCTGCGGCTCGGTGTGGAACCGCTTCTTCCGCCCGACGTCCAGCGGCTGGCCCTTCCCGCCGAGGACGGCGGGGATGATCCCGGCCTCGCACGCGATCCGGCGGGCTTCGGTGGCCGAGATCCGGCCGCCGTCGTCGAGGACCGCGGCGCCGAGCCCCTGCAGGAGCTTCTCGAGGTCCATCGTGATCACCACGGTGGCGGGCAACGCCGCCGGCGTCGGGGATGCGGTCGGCCGGGTAGCGCTCGACGTACTCCGCGAACGCCTGCCCCATCCGCTCGGCGCTCGGGCGACCCGGCACCGGGGTGCTGCCGCCTTCGACTGCGGCCTGGTGCTTCGGCGCGGCGAGCGCGAGCAGCGCCTTCTTCAACATCGCTCGCCTGCAGCGCGGGGAGGGTGAACCGCCCGTGCACGCAGCCCTGGCCGTCCTCGGTCATCGTCAGCCGCGTCTTCGCGCGAGCTCGTTCCTCCTCCTGCTCCAGCAGGCGGCGCTCGTGCTCCTCGGCGACCTCCGGGGCGACCACGTCGAGCAGGTGCCGGCCCAGGATCCGCAGCTCGTTCGCATCGTGGTGCTCGGCCTCGGCCAGCAGGTGCTGCTCGGCATGGGCCTTCAGCGCGGTCAGGTCGAGGTCGCGGTCGGCGACCAGGTCGGCGGGGATCTTGTCCAGCCGCGCGACGGCTTCGCAGATCACCGTCGCCTGTTCCGGGACCACTGCCCCTTCCGCGAGGGCATCCGCCGTCGCGGGGAACGTCTCGAGGTCGCGCGCCATCCGCACCCGGCGGTGCGCCTCTTTCCGGGTCAGCTTCCTCTCGTGCGCGAGCCAGTTCGCCGTCGAGGTCGCTCCGAGTTCGGCTGCCACGTCGCGGGTCTCGGCCTGCGCGAGCACAACTCCGTCGACCGCGGTCAGCATCGAAGCCAGCCTGGTCACGTCGACCGCCAGGTCGCGGAGCTCCGAGTCACCCAGCCCGAACACCGGCAGCCCGCCGGCTCCGCGCAGGGCCGCCGTCGCCTCGGCGACGGCACGGGCCACCGGGTGAAGATGCTCGGTCGGTGCTGCAGACATACCTCATCCAAGCACCGACCACCGACAAGGCCGGGTCCGAGAATCCCCTTGTCCACAAGGGGATCGGAGCGATCTCAAGAGCCTGCCAGCCCAGGACGCCCCCCGCAAGAGGACGCGTGGAGGGCCGCCGCAGGAGGAGGGCAGGAACGGGTTCGCCGCGTGGAACGCCTGCGCGAACGGTCGGTGCTCAGCGTCACCGAGTAGGGGGTGGTGGCGCGCCCCAGGTCTCCTGCAGCTTCGACGGCGTCTTGATCAGGCCAAGCGCAGTCGCTCGCTCCTCGGCCACCGGGTCGCGGTCGATGCTCTTCTGACTGCGGAGCATGAAGCGGCACCGCGGCGGGCGCCTTTCCCAGCGGGCCAGCCTCACCTCGTGGGCAGCGCCAGACATTCGCTTGGAGCGACCGACCTCCGCAGGAGCAGGCCGCGGGACTCGGCCTTGGCGAGGTAGCCGCGCCCTAAAGCGCCTCCAGGTGCGAGCGTGTGCGCCGGACCCGTCGACTGCGAGGCCGGGCACAGCGGGACCGACGTCGTGACAGCGGCACGCGGACGGGTGTCGCGCACCGTTGGTGGCTGCGGCGAGGCTCGGCCACGACGCGGTGGAGATTTTCGATCAGCGCCTTGGCACAACGGCGCAGCCGGGGCATCGAGGCGACGCACACCGCGGGGCCGCTGAATTGCTTGGTCCACAGGGGAAGTCCGAACCAGTGTATCGGGCCGGTACCTGAGTCGTCGAACGCGGCCGCTCGGCTTCCTTCAGCGTGTCAGCGCTCTCGCGTCGACGGCAGGGCCGGAAGCCCCGCTCCCGCGGTCCGATGGCCCGACAAGCCCCCCTCACCCCGCGACCGGCACCACGACCTCGTTCCGCCGCAGGAACCACGGCGTCCACGGCGGGTCGAAGCGGGCGTAGCGAGGAGGTCCTGTCGCCTGCAGGCCCTCGGCACCGAGCGCCGCCAGCAGCCGCTTCGCGTGCGCCTCGTAGCTCCGGCGCGACCAGCGCCCGGAGAAGCGCAGCGCCGCGGCGGTCTCGGCCGGCACCCGGCGGGTGTGCACCGAGCCGTCCAACGGGTCGGGGAGGTCGTCGGGGCTCACGTCGGCGGGCATCACGAAGCCCACGACGTACCGACGGTCCCGCGACTCCTCCTGCACCACCGGTGCCGTCATCGCGATCTTGCGCGAGGACCCGTTGTGGCCGCCGATGTAGCGCGCCAGCCGCGGGAAGGCGACGTTGCCGGCCAGCTCGAAGGGTCCGCCGACCTCGACCTCGACGACGAGGTGGTCGGGATAGCGGCGCAGCTCGAAGCCGGGGCGCTCCTCGAGCACCTCGTAGACCTGCTGCTCGGTCACCGCGATCACCCGGCCAGGGTGCCGCCGAAGACCTGCCAGGCCAGCGCGGACTTGGCGGTCAGGCTCAGCACGATGTAGGCCCACTCGCCACGCAGGTAGTCGCTCCACCGGCCTCGGGCGCGGTACTGCAGCCACTGCACCAGGGCGAAGACGTTGAAGAACACGAACAGCGAGACGAAGATCCCGTAGACGAAGCCCGGCGGCGAGGCCGCGGACGTCGAACCGGGGGAGACCAGGTAGATCGTGATCGCGATCCACGGCACCACGCCCGCGATGCAGCCGAACACGAACGGCAGCCAGCCGCCGCCCCCCGGGCGCTCGTAGTGCTCCTGCAGCCAGCCGAACAGGATCATCGCCGCGTTCACGCCGAACAGCGCCACCAGCGCCGCGACGTCGAGGATGCCGACCAGCTGGGCGATGAGCACGATCATCAGCGACGAGGACAGGGAGTACTCCACCCAGCGGGCCGGGTTGCGCTGCCGGCCGAGGTCGGTGAGGTAGCGGCGCCACCAGACCGTGCACACCAGCAGGTGCGCCAGCGCGGACAGGGCCAGGAAGGCGGCGACCGCCGCACCGGTGGGCAGGTCGAAGAGGACGGTCGGGTCCTGCGGTGGCGTGCCCGGCGGGCCGGCCATGTAGCTCGCGTTGATCGGCAGCGAGAAGTCCGTCGCGAGCAGCACCACCGCGACGGCCTGGGCCGCGTGCAGCACCGCCGCGATGGCGTTGCCGCGCCGCAGGCGGGAGGCTTGGGCGGCGCCCACATTGCTCATGAGGGATTGTCGGTCAGGCTGGGGCCGGCGCGGAAGCCCCAGCGGCGATCCGAGCCAACTCGCGCAGCGAGCCGGTCAGCACGTCGGCGACGCTGCCGGGAGTGACGCCGAGCAGGTCCGCGGCCTCGCGGTGGGTGAGCCCGCCGTACGCGCACAGCGCCAGCGCCTCCCGCTGCACACGAGCCAGCCGGCTGAGCCACGTCATCACCGGCGGCAGCTGGCCGCTGCTGGTCCTGGTGCCGCCGAGCACCTGTGCGTGCCCGTAGACGCCGCGAGCCAGGGAGCGGCGGGCCGCACCGGGCGACAGGTCGCCGGACACCCGGGCGAGGTCGGCCATCGCGAGCCGCACGGCACGGGACGCGGACGCCTCGTCGATCAGCAGCGCGCAGGCGAGCGCGTAGATCGACCCGCCGTGCCGGTCCCACACGGCCTCGAGGTCGGGGGCGGTCGTGCCACCCGGACGCACTGTGGTGCCGCGGGGCTGCGCGTCCACGGGGCTGGGGGCCACTGCCAGTGCCATTGCTGGCTCCTCTCGCTGATCTCCGCTGACGCTCCGCCGTCGTCACTTGATGTCGTCGAGACTAGGCCGTGTCAAAGGTTTGCACAAGGTGAGAGGCGCGATAGTCTGTACAAACCATGTACACGATCAAACAAGCCGCCAGGATCACCGGAGTCTCCGAGGCGTCGCTGCGCGCGTGGGAGCGGCGGTACGGCGTCGTCGTACCCCTGCGCAACGACGCGGGCTACCGGGTCTACGACGAGACCGCACTCAAGGGCATCTCGACGATGCGGCGCCTGGTGGAGGACGGCTGGGCCCCGGCGGAGGCCGCGCACGCCGTGCTGGAAGGTACGGCGCCCGAGCCCGAGCCCGATCGCGAGCCCGGGTACGTCGCCCAGGAGGCGCCCGGCGGCCCGCCCCACGCGATCACCTACATGCAGCGCTTCCTGACCTCCGCCGCGCAGCTGGACACCATCGGCATCGAGGAGAGCCTCGACGGCGGGTTCGCGCTGGGCTCGTTCGAGCACGTCGTCGACTCCTGGCTCTTCCCCACGCTGGAGGCGCTCGGCGAGGGCTGGGCCCGAGGCGAGATCGACGTTGCGGGAGAGCACGCCGCCAGCAACGCGGTGCACCGCCGGCTCTCGGCGGCCTTCGAGGCGGCCGGGAGCAGGTCCCGGGGCCCCCGGGTCGTGGTCGGCCTCCCGCCGGGGAGCCAGCACGACCTCGGCGCGCTGGCGTTCGCGACGGCGGTACGACGCAGGGGGCTGGACGTGCTCTACCTCGGCAGCGACGTGCCGGTGAGCAGCTGGGAGTCGGCCGTGCGCAGTCGCCAGGCGCAGGCGGCCGTCCTCTCCGTCGTCACCCCCGAGGACCGGCCCGCGGCGGCCGAGGTGGCCGAGCGCCTGGTCGCCCTGGACCCGGCCCCGGCGGTGTGCGCCGGCGGTGCCTCCGCGCCCCGACTGGCGCCGGGCGTGCGGACGCTGGCGGCGGGCATCGGCGCCGCCGCCGAGGAGCTCGACGACCTCGTGCACGTCGACGAGCCCCCGGACGGTCAGCCCACCCGCTCCGCGTAGGAGTCCGGGAGCCAGGCCGCGATCACCTTGGTGCGCAAGGCGGCGCCGAGGCGGCGGTAGAAGCGCTGGGCGCCCTCGTTGTCCGCCCGCATCTCCCAGCGAATGAGCAGACCCTCGGTGGCGGCGTGCGCGGCCAGCGTGGACATCAGCCGTTCGCCGACACCCCGGTTGCGGGCGCCCTCGCGCACGTAGAGGTCGTCGAGGTTGAGGATGTCGCCCCCGCGCCACAGGTTGAGCTGGTGCACGGCCGACACGTAGCCGAGGTGGCCGCCGCCGTCCTCGGCGAGCAGCACCACGACGCGCGGGTCGGCGAGCATCTGCGCCCACCGGTCCACGTCGACGTGGACGTGCTGGCCGTCCCCCTCGTGGGTGGCGAGCTCCATCAGCATCACCTGCAGGTCCGCGGCGTCGCGCGAGGTGGCGCGGCGTACGGTCACCGGGCCGCGGGAGCGGGTCTCGTCGGCGAGGTCGAGCTGGGTCATCGGTGTCTCCTTGGTTGCGTCGGTTGGATCGGGCTGGGTCGGCCGGGTGGTCGGCGCACCTCAGGTGCGGATGGCGTCGAGCACGTCGAGGCGGGCGGCCCGACGGGCCGGTGCCACGGCGGCCACCAGGCCCGCGACCACCGCGACCGCGCTGATCGCGGCGAGCCGGGCCCACGGGACCGTGGTGGGGATCCCGGAGTCCGCGCCCAGGACGTGCACGACGGCGGCGGCGTACCCGGTGCCGACGAGGGCGCCGGCGACGACCGCGAGCACGGCGATCAGGACCGACTCGCCGCGGACCATCCCGCGCAGCTGGGCGCGGGTCATGCCGACCGAGCGCAGCAGCCCGAGCTCGCGGGTGCGTTCGAGCACCGACAGCGCCATCGTGTTCGTGATCCCCAGCGCGGCCATCACCACGGTGAACAGCAGCAGCACCGTCACCAGCCCGAGGATCTGGTCGATGCTCGCGGTGCGCCCGGCGATCGCGGCGGCCTGGTCGCGCAGGTCGGCGGTCGGGTGGTCGGCGAGCGCCTTCTCGATCGCCGCGCGCGCGGACCCGGCGTCTCCCTTCGTGACGAGGAAGACCGAGGCGTCCATCCGCTCGCTGTAGAGCTGGTCGTAGGTGCGGTGGCTGACCACGAAGTCCGTCGAGAGGGCCGCCGCGTCGCCGTCCTCGAGGAGGCCGACGACCGGCAGGTCCTGCCTGCCGACGCGGGAGAACTCCATGCGCACCCTGTCGCCGACCTCGAGGTGCCGCTTCTTCGCGGCACCCGCCGCGACGACGACCCCGCGCCGGCCGGTGTCGGCGAGCGCGTCGAGGCTGCCGGCGACCAGGTGCAGGTCGGTGACCTCGCCGATGGTGGCCGGATCGACCGAGGTCAGGGCGTTGGCCGACCCGGCGTCGCGCCAGTGGCCGAACCGGGTGGCGCTGGCGACCTCGACCTGCGGCACCTCGCGAAGACTCCGCTCCACCCCGGGGGCGAGCCCGCCGAGCATCTCTCCGCGTGCGCTCTCGACGACGTAGTCGGCCGTCACGACCTCGCGGTACGACGACGCGACGCCGCTGCGACTCGAGCTGGCCAGCACCGCCATGAACGCGATCAGCCCGAGCGAGAGCGCGAGGGCGAGCACCGTGGCCGCCGTACGCCGGGGCGACCTGGCCGCGAACTTCGTGGCCAGCCGGACCGGCAGCAGGGTCGACGCCGCGGCCCGCCCCTCACGCCGGCCCAGCAGCCGACCGAGGGCCGTCATGCTGCGCCGGGTCACCGAGGGCCCGAGCAGCAGCAGCGCCAGCACGGTGCAGACCGCGCCGAAACCCAGCCAGCCCGGGGTGACGCCGAACCAGACGACGCCGACCGGCATCGCGACGCCGGCGATCGCCAGCGTCTGCCCGGCGATGGTGCGAGCGTGGCTGTGCCGGTCCTCGCGGGCCGAGTCGCGCAGCGCGGCGAGTGGCGCCACCCGGGCGGCGCGCCGCGAGGGGCCGTACGCCGCCACCACCGTGACCAGCACCCCGACGGCGAACCCGAGCAGGAGCGAGCGCGGCAGCACGGTCACGGTGCCGTCGGGGACGGCGATGCCGAACGCCCCGACGAGGTCGCGCAGCCCGAGCGCGGCGAGGATGCCGAGGGCGGTGCCCAGGGCGGACCCGACGACCCCGACGGCGAGCGCCTCTCCGAGCACCATCCGGTGCACCTGCCCGGCGGTCGCGCCGGCGGCCCGCAGCATCGCGAGCTCGCGCGTGCGCTGGCTGACCACGATCGAGAACGTGTTCGCGATCAGGAACGCCCCGATGAGCAGCGCCGCCGCGGCCATCACCCCGAGCATCAGCCGCAGGTAGGCGATCCGGTCCTTGGCCGCGGCCACGCCGGCGGCGGCGGTGTCGCGCGCCGAGCTGACGGAGTACGCCGAGCCGAGCTCGTCGGCGAGCCGGTCGCGGACCTGTGAGACCGACGCTCCGTCGGTGGTGGTGACATCGACGGAGGTCCAGCCGGTGCCGAGGGCGAGCAGTCGTCGCGCCTGGTTCGGGGCGACCAGCGCGATCGTGGAGTCGGGGATCCCGTCCTGCTTGCCGAAACCGACCAGCCCGACGATCCGCGCGGTGGCGGCGCGTCGCGAGGTGATCCGGACCGGGTCGCCGATCCCCAGGTCGTGGGCCTTCGCCGTGCGAGGTCGACCGCGACCTCGCCGGCGGCCTCCGGGACGCGGCCCTTGCGGAGCCGGTAGGGGCTGGTGTCCTCCCCGCTCCAGGACGCGAGCGTGGACGGCCCGTCGGGGACGATCGGCGTGCGACTGGCGCGATCGCCGGTCTGCGGCCGGATCAGCCCGGAGCCTGTCGCGACGCCGGTGGCCCCTTCGACGCCGGGCACGGCGCGCATGGTCGCCAGCAGCGACGCGGGCACCGGCTCACGGTCGACCTCGACGCCCATCGCGGAGTCGAAGGCGACCGCGGACTTCACGGTGAGGTCGACGCCCGAGGTGGCGGTGGCGAACTGCTCGTCGAACAGCCGCTGGGAGGTGTCGGTCAGCACCAGGCTGCCGGTGACCGAGGTGACCCCGAGGACCACCGCGACCGTGGTGAGCGCCAGCCGGAACCGGTGCGCGAGGACCTGCTTGAGGGAAAGCACGAACACGGCGCTCACCCCTCCGCCGGAGTCGTGGCGGTCTCGATCGTCTGCATCCGCCGGTGGATCGCCTCGACCGTCGGTGCGGCGAGGTCGTCGACGATGCGCCCGTCCGCGAGGAACACCACCCGGTCGGCGTACGCCGCGGCGGCGGGGTCGTGGGTGACCATCACGATCGTCTGCCCCATCCCGTGCGCGGCCGTGCGGAGGAACGCCAGCAGCGCCTGACCGTGCCGGGAGTCCAGGTTGCCGGTCGGCTCGTCGGCGAAGACGACCTCGGGCCGGGTGATCAGCGCCCGGGCGGCTGCCACCCGCTGCTGCTGACCGCCGGAGAGCTCGCCGGGCCGGTGGGTGAGCCGGCCGGCCAGGCCGAGGACGTCGACGAGCTCGGCGTACCACTGCGGGTCGGGCCGGCGGCCGGCCAGGGTGAGCGGCAGCGCGATGTTCTCGGCCGCGGTGAGGGCCGGAACGAGGTTGAACGCCTGGAAGACGAACCCGACCCGGCGGCGGCGCAGCAGCGTGCGGCCCTTCTCGCCCAGCGCGGTGACGTCGGTGTCGCCGATCGTCACGGTGCCGGAGTCGACGTCGTCGAGCCCGGCGAGCACGTGCATCAGGGTCGACTTGCCGGAGCCCGAGGGCCCCATGATCGCGGTGAACGCGCCCGCGGCGATCTCGACGCTGGCGCCGTCGAGGGCGCGCACCGCGGCGTCACCGTGGCCGTAGGTCTTCACCACCTCGCGGGCGGCGGCCGCGACCCGGTCGGGGCTGGTGGGCTCCGCCTGCGGCGGCGTGGCGGTCAGGGTGGTCATGGTCGTGCTCCTTCTGCTGCGTGTCGTGGCTCGGGATCTCGGGTCAGTCGTGGTGGCCGGCGGCCCGCGGGTGGACCGTGAACGCCGCGGTGGCGACCTCGCCGTCGGGGAGCCGGAACTGGCCCCACAGCTGGTAGGCGCCGCCGGTCTCGAACCGCGGGTGCAGGTCGAGCTCGGGACCGAACGTGGTGCCCGGGGTCGCGAACTGCGGGCGGCCCGCGGTCGTCGGTGGTCTCGGCGTGCGCGTGGGCGAACCGGGTGCCGTCGGCGCGGAGGATCACCACGTGCCCGGCGGCGCCGAGGTACGGCGTCAGCCCCGTCACCGGCTCGCCGGTGGTGGCGTCGGTGAACCTCAGCGTGAGGTCGCTGTTCTCGCCCACGACCGCGTCGCCGGCCAGCTCGATGCGGACTCCGTCGACGGTCGCCGTCCGCACGTCGGTCTCCGGCAGGTGCGCGGCCTTCGGGGCCGGGGTCCCGGTGACGGCGAGCTCCTCGCGGAACAGGACGTCGGCCATCTCGCCCTGGCGCCGGACCTCGCCGTGCGCGAGGTAGGTGCCGGCCGTGGGGAAGGTGGCGGCGACCTCGAGGACGCCGGGCTCCCCGGTCGGCTCCGGGTGCAGGTGCGCGAAGCTGCCCAGGCTGCCGTGGTCCTGTCGGGTCAGGATCAGGTGCGACCACACCTGGTGGGTGCGGACGAGGTCGGTGACCGGGGAGCCGTCCTCGGTCCGCACCGTCAGGCGCAGCCGGGTCTCCTGGCCGGCCACGAGCTGCTCGCCGGGCGCGGGGGCCAGCGCGATCCGCAGGCCGGCGTCGTGCACGGCGACGGGCGGGGTGTCGGCCGTCTCCATCCGGCTCATCGCGGGCCGCATCGGCATGCCCATGCCCTCGGTCCAGGCGAGCAGGCCGTTCATCCCGTGGCTGGCCGCCTCGGTGCGGCTGGCCCAGGTGAAGGTGCTGCCGAGCACGATCGCGGCGACCGCCACGCTGGTCAGGTAGGCGTAGTCACCCAGCCGCGAGGACAGCGACGGGCGCAGGATCTCCCTGGCCGTCTCCGGCCGGGCGAACCGGCGCAGTCGCAGCGCGTTGGTGACCACCGAGACCGAGCTCATCGCCATCGCGGCCGAGGCCAGCACCGGGTCGAGCAGGAGCCGGTCCCACCAGTACAGCGCGCCGGCGGCCACCGGGATCAGCAGCACGTTGTAGCCGAACGCCCAGGCGAGGCCCTGCCTGATCGTGCGGACGGTACGACGTGACAGCGCGACCGCCGCGGTGATGCCGCGCAGGTCCCCGCCGACCAGGGTGATGTCGGAGGCGGCGATGGCGACGTCGGTGCCGGTGCCGATCGCGATGCCGAGGTCGGCGGTGGCCAGCGCGGGGGCGTCGTTGATCCCGTCGCCGACGAAGCCGACCACGTGCCCGGCGTCCTGCAGGCGGGTCACGTGCGCGGCCTTCTCCGCCGGGAGGACGTCCGCGACGACGCGGGTGATCCCGACGTTCGCAGCGATCGCCTCGGCGGTGCGGGCGTTGTCTCCGGTGAGCATCCACACCTCGAGCCCGAGTGCCTCGAGCTGGGCGACCGCTTCCGCGGAGGTGTCCTTCACGGTGTCGGCCACGCTGACGAGCCCGGCCGCGACACCGTCGACGGCGACGTACATCGGGGTCTCGCCGGCGGCGGCGCGCTGCTCCGCAACAGCGGTGAGGGCCGCGACGTCGACGCCGTGGGCGTCCATCAGCCGGGCGTTGCCGACCGCCAGCTCGCGGCCGAGGACCGTGCCGGTGATGCCGTGGCCGGCGACGGCCTCGAACCCGGTGACGGGCGCGAGGTCGAGGCCTCGCTCGGTGGCGGCGGCCACGATCGCCTCGGCGACGGGGTGCTCGCTGCCGACCTCCGCGGAGGCCACCAGGGCGAGGAGGTCGTCGCGCGACCAGCCGTCGGCCGTGGTCACGTCGGTGACGACCGGGCGGCCGTGGGTGACGGTGCCGGTCTTGTCGAGCACCACGGCGGTGAGCCGCTGTGCGCTCTCCAGCGCCTCGCTGTTGCCGATGAGGATGCCGAGCTCGGCGGCGCGGCCGGTGCCGACCATGACCGCGGTCGGCGTGGCCAGGCCGAGCGCGCACGGGCAGGCGATGATCAGCACGGCGACGGCGGTGCTGATCGCCAGCGTCATCGACGAGTTCCCCGGACCGAAGACGGCCCAGCCGGTGAAGGTGCCCGCCGCCACGAGCAGCACCACCGGGACGAACACCGCGGCGACCTTGTCGGCCAGCGCCTGCATCGGCACCTTGGAGGACTGCGCGTCCTCGACCAGGGAGACGATCTGGGACAGCGTGGAGTCGGCGCCGACCGCGGTGGCCTCGACCACCAGCGTGCCGGTGCGGTTCAGGGTGGCGCCGATGACGGCGTCACCGGCGGCCTTGGAGACCGGCACGCTCTCGCCGGTCAGCATCGACTCGTCCACGGCCGAGGAGCCCTCGACCACGACGCCGTCGACCGGGATCTTCTCGCCGGGCCGCACCCGGACCCGGTCGCCGGGGGCGACCTCGTCGAGCGGGACGTCGACCTCGGCGCCGTCGCGGAGCACGCGCGCGGTCTTGGGGGCGAGCCCGACCAGCGCCTTGATCGCCGAGGCCGTACGCCGCCGCGCCCGCTGCTCGAGCCAGCGGCCCATCAGCACCAGCGCGATGATGACCAGGCTGGTCTCGAAGTAGACGTGCAGCGGCATCCGCCACTGCTCGGCCAGGCCCGGCCACAGCGTGACGAAGGTGCTGTAGACGTAGGAGACGCCGGTGCCGAGCGCGACCAGCGTGTTCATGTTCGTGGTGCGGTGCTTCGCCGCGGCCCAGGCAGCGCGGTAGATGTCGGCGCCCGCCCAGAACTGCACCACCGAGGCCACCACGAAGATGAGCGGCATCAGCCAGTCCATCGTGTCGGGGTAGATCGGCACGTACATCAGCGCCATCAGGCCCAGGCCCGTGGTCAGGGCCACCTGCCAGCGCCGCTTCAGCCCGCGCAGCTCCGCGTCCTTGGCCGCCTCGCGCGCGGCCTCCCGCTCCGCGTCGGGGTCCGCGGTGGCGGACCCCGACGACGAGCCGGCAGCGGCGGTGGCCGGGCCGGTCGGAGCGGTGGGGCGCGGGGTGCCGGTGTAGCCGGCCTTGCCGACCGCGGCCGCCAGGTCCGCCAGGTCGGCGTGCGCCGGGTCGAAGGTGACCGAGGCGGTCTCGGCGGCCAGGTTCACCGTCGCCCCCGTGACGCCGGCGACCTTCTTCAGCGACTTCTCGACCCGGTTGACGCAGGCGGCGCAGGTCATGCCGCCGATGTCGAGGACGCAGCTCTCCTGCTGGGCCGTCGCGCCGGCGTCGACCGTGGCGGCCGGCCCGGCGGGGGCGTGGGTGGTGGGGTTCATCGGTGCTCCTGGGTGGTGTGGCCGGGTGCTGCGGGGTGGTGCTCTGCGTCGCTGGGTGTCGCGGTGTCGCCGAGAACTCGGCCTCAGGCGAGGTCGTAGCCCGCCTCGTCGATCGCGGCGCGTACGTCGGCGGTGGTGAGCCGGGCGGTGCTGGTGACCGTGACCCGGCCGGTGGGGACGTCGACGTCGACACCGAGGACGCCGTCGATCGCGGAGACCTCGCCGGTGACGGCGGAGGCGCAGTGGCCGCAGGTCATGCCGACGACCTGGAAGGTCTCGGTGTGGCCAGGGGTGTGGCCGGCGGTGGTGCGGTGCTCGGCGGGCTGGGGGTGGGTGGTGGCCATCGGTGCTCCTCCTGAGGTGTGGCGCCGCTCCGGGACGGGCGGCGGGTACACGAGGAGCCTGTGTCAGCGAGGGCCGGTGGTGGCGCCGGGAAAATCGCCGGGGTCGGCGATCCCGGCGATCGGCGATCGCGGCGAGCCCGGGCATGGCCCGGCGGGCGCCGCGAGGCTGACCCGCGGCCGGTCTCAGGCGGGGTCGGCGGCCAGGGAGACGAGCTCGGTGCGCGAGGTGATCCCGAGCTTGGCGTAGACGTTGCGCAGGTGGAAGTCGACGGTGCGCGGGCTGACGAACAGTCGCGCGGCGACCTCCTTGTTCGACAGGCCCTGCCGCACCTGCGCGGCGACCTGGGCCTCCGAGGGCGTCAGCGCCGCCGAGGCCGCCTCGGCGCCGCGGCGGGCGGTCTCGCCGGAGGCGCGCAGCTCCTGGCGGGCGCGCTCGGCCCAGTGGCGGGCGCCGAGGGTCTCGAACAGGTCGAGCGCCTCCCGCAGCGGCACCCGCGCGTCGGCGCGACGACGGTTGCGGCGCAGGTGCTCGCCGAGCGCGAGCAGGGTGCGCCCCCGGTCGGGCCGGCGCGGGGAGCGGGCGTGCCACTCCAGGGCGAGGCGGAGCTGGCCCTCGGCGTACGTCGGGTCGGTGCCGTCGAGCAGGGCCAAGCCGTGATGGGTGACCGCACGCGCCCAGGGCATGTCGGTGCCCTCGGCGAAGTCGCGCAGCTCCTCGACCCACTCCCGGGCGAGGTCCTCGCGGTCGGCGTGGACGGCGGTCTCGATCCGGTCCAGCGCCGCCATCCCGCGGACCAGCGGCAGCTCGATCTGCTCGAGGTGGTGCAGCGCGGTGGCGGGCGTGGTCCCCGGCTGCCGCGCAGCCGCCCAGTGCCGCAGGCCGCTCACGAGCGGGGCCACCACCCCACGCAGCGGGCGGGCGGAGACCGTCTCCTCGAGCTCGGCCATCAGGGCGGGGGCCCGGTCCTCACCGCGCAGGGCGGCGACGACGGCCAGCTCGGCGAGCGGGAACGCCACCAGCTCCTCGAGGCCGAGGTTGCGGTCCAGCAGCAGCGCCTCCTGGGCGACGCGACGCGGCCTCGTCCCAGTCGCCGGTGGCGATCCGGAAGACGGTGCCGCGGGTGAGGGCGTGCTCGACCATGTTCGCCGCATCCGCCTCGCGGGCGTGCCGCAGCTGCTGGTCGTGCATGAGCAGGGCGCGCTCGTCGTCGCCGAGGTGCATGGTGGCGATCGCGAGGTTGGGCGGGAGAAGCGGGTGCGGCGCGGCGGAGAGGGGCGTGTCCCAGGCGCGGCGGATGGCCTCGGCCGCGTCGGACCAGTCGCGCCGGGCCACGGCGGCGTACCCCTCGAGCAGCAGGCGCGGCGACCACGTCGTCGCTGCCGGCGCCGGCGCTCGGGCGGCGCGACGAGGCCGGCGGGGTCCGGCGCCTCGGGCGAGTGGGCGCCGAAGGTGGCGAGGGCTGCGGCGAGCATCGCCAGGACGCGGGCGCGGGACGGGTCGGCGTCGGCGACGGTGGCGGCGGCCTCGCAGACGATCCGGTAGCCCTCGTCGAGCGAGCGGTTGTTCCACTCGACCTGGCCGCGCAGCTGCAGCAGTCCCGACCGGAGCACGGGGTCGGTCGCGTCGACCAGGCCGGCCCGGGCGAGCTGGTCGGTCTCGGCAGGCCGGCCGGCCATCAGGGTCGACTCGGCCGCGGCGTACAGGCGTCTGGCCCGCGCGGCGGGATCGGCGGTGAGCTCGGCGGCCCGGGTCCACGCCGCCGCGGCCGCCTCGTGCCCACCGCGTCGGCGGGCGCGCTGGGCGGCACGGTCGAGCGCGTCGACGACCTCGTCGTCCGGCTCGTCCGCGGAGGCCGCGAGGTGCCAGGCGCGACGGTCCTCGTCGGGGGTCCCGGCGAGCGCGTCGGCGAGCGCGGCGTGGGCCTGGCGGCGGCGGGCGCCGGTCGCCGCGCCGTAGATCGCCGAGCGCACCAGCGGGTGACGCAGGGTGAGCGTGGACTCGCCCACCGCGACGAGCCCGGAGCGCTCTGCCTCGTCGAGGGCGTCGGTGCCCGCGTCGAGGTCGGCGGCCGCCCGCGCGATCGTCGAGACCCGGCCCGAGTCGTCGGTCGCCGCGACCAGCAGCAGCGTCTGGGCCGCGGGCGTGAGCCGGCGGTAGGTGTCGAGGAAGGCGGCCTCCACGCCCTTGGTGACCGGCAGCCGGTGCGGCAGCGGCGCACGGCCGGACAGCTGCCCGGCGCTCAGCGCGCGGGTGAGCTCGACGAGACCGAGAGGATTGCCGCTGGTGGCGGCGAGCAGCTCGGCGCGTACCTCGGGCGCCACCGGCCCCTCGACGGTGTCGGCGAGGATCTCGCCGGCCGCGTCCTCGCGTACGCCGGTCACCTCCAGCGTCGGCAGGTCCCGCAGGTCGAGCCGCTCGGACTCCTCGGCCCGCACGCCGAACAGCATCGAGAGCGCCTCGCCCTCGAGGCGACGGGCGGTGAAGAGCAGTGCGGCGGCGGAGGCGTCGTCCAGCCAGTGCACGTCGTCGACCACCGCCAGCACCGGCTGGTCGTGGGCCGCCTCGGAGAGCAGGTTCAGCGTGGCCAGGAAGATCAGGTGCCGGTCGCCGGCGTCCTCGTCGATCTCGCCGAAGGCCGCGCGCAGGGCCCGGCCTGCGGCGTCGGGCACGCCCTCGAGGTGGCCGAGCACCGGGCGCAGCAGCCGGTGCAGCGCCGCGAACGGCAGGGGCGCCTCGGACTCGAAGCCCTGGGTGCGCAGGACCCGCACCGGCTCGCCCGCCTCCTCCGAGGCGTCTTCGACAGGGGTCCGGAGGTGCTCGACGAGGTCGGCGAGCAGCGCGGACTTGCCCACGCCGGGCTCGCCGCGGACCACGAGCGCCGCCCCCGAACCGGAGCGTGCCCGGTCCGCCATCGCCCTCAGCGCCGCCTGTTCGGTCGCCCTCCCGCGCAACACGCTGGTCACCCTAGTGCCGGCCCGCGGACGGCGGGGAGAGGATCGTCGGGCCCGATCGGAGGGCCTCAGTCGTGGACCCGGCAGCCCAGGGCCTCCAGGGCGGCGGCCACCTCTCCCCGGTCGGCCGGGTGCTGCGCGGTGACCATCACCGTCCGCGCCTCGGCGTCCATGTCGCAGATCGTGACGCCGGGCGCGAGCTCGTCGTGCGCCCGGAGCGTCGCGGCCAGCTCCGCGGAGATCTCCCCGGTCCGGATCGTCACGGTGCCCACGAAGGTGCGCGGGGTGTCCCGCATCATCGCGGGCTCCGGCGGCGCGCGGCAGCACCGACGGGGGGAAGCGGTACACCGGGCACGGGTGCTCCTCGCAAGGGGTGCGGTCTGGGACGGCCCACGCTAGGAGCGGGCCTCGGCCGCCCGCGCCGGTGGAATCGCCGGGTCCGAGCGCCGGAGAGCCCGTTTCGCCGGGTCATCCGGCGGGTCCGCGATCCCGGCGATTTCCCCGGCGCAAGCACCGGCCCCTGCTTCCTAGCGTTCCGGCCATGACCTCGACACCACTCCCCGTGACTCCCTCCGCCGCCGGCCACGCCGCCGGCCACGCCGCCGACGACTCCGCCGACGACTGCGGCTCCCGACCCGCTCGACGTCCTCGTCATCGGGGCCGGGCAGGCGGGCCTGGCCGTCAGCAGCCACCTGGCCGCCGCGGGCCTGCGCCACCTCGCCGTGGACGCCGCCCCCGAGCTCGGTCACTCCTGGCGCACGCGGTGGGACTCGCTGCGGCTTTTCTCGCCGGCGCAGTACGACGCCCTGCCCGGCTCGACCTTCCCCGCCCCCGCGGACACCTACCCGTCGAAGGACGACGTGGCCGACTACCTCGCGGCGTACGCCGCCGAGCACGGCATCCCCGTCCGCACCGGCACCAGGGTCGGTCTGCTCACCCGCGACGGCGGCGTCTTCACCGCCCACACCAGCTCCGGGCAGATCCGGGCCCGGCAGGTCGTCGTCGCGACCGGCGCCTTCCAGAAGCCCCACGTCCCCGAGCTGGCCGACGGCCTCGACAGTGAGGTGCACCAGCTGCACAGCAGCGACTACCGCAACCCGGCGAGCGTGTGCGGCGAGCGTGTCGTGGTCGTCGGCGCCGGCAACAGCGGCCTCCAGATCGCGACCGAGCTGCGCGAGGCGGGGCACCGCGTGACCGTCGCCAGCGGCACCCGGCCCCTCGCGCTCCCGCAGCGGTTCGCCGGCCGCGACCTGTTCTGGTGGCTCACCCGCCTCGGGCTGATGACCGCCTCCTCGGACTCACGCCTCGCCCGCCGGGTCCGGTCCCGGGGAGACCTGGTGATCGGCACCGACCGCAAGGCGATGGCCCGGGCCGGCGTCCGGTTCACCGGTCGGCTGGTGGCCGCCGAGGGCCGCACGCTCACCTTCGCCGACGCCACCGGCCGCGCCGTCGGGGAGCAGCAGGACGCCGACACCGTGGTGTGGGCCACCGGCTTCCGCCCCGACTTCAGCTGGATCGACGACGACGTGCGCGACGACGCCGGTCGCCTGGTCCACGAGGAGGGGAGGACCGGCGTACCCGGTCTCTGGTGCCTCGGCATGCCGTGGCAGCGCACCCGCGGCTCCTCGCTGCTCGGGTTCGTCCGGCACGACGCCGAGCTGCTCGCCGCCGAGATCCGCACCTTCGCGCACAGCGCTCCCTGACACCCCCGACCCCCGACCGCCGGCCATCCGGGCCCGCGGCCACACAGGAAGGAACGACCATGAACGACCTCCACCACGAGCTCGCCCGCTACGAGACCGCCCGCCGCCTCGAGATGGCTGCAGCGATCCACGCCCGGCCGTGCGCCGACGGCTCGGCCGTACGCCGCTCCCTGCGCTGGCCCTGGCGCAGGGCTGCAGCAGCCCAGGCGGCAACCCAGCCCGCAGCAACCCAGCGCGCCGTTCCCTGTTGCGCGTGACAGCGCGGCCCTCGGCAGGGGGCCACCGGGACTAGCCGAACAGCCGCTTGCGCTTCTTCTTGGCGAGCTTGCTGCTCTTCCTCTTGGCCTTCTTGGTGGCCTTCTGCACCGGCTTCGGAGCCTCGGGCTTGGCCTTGCGGGCTTTCCTGGCGGCCTTGCCCACCGCGCCGGTGACACCCGAGGCCGCCTCGTCGGACTTCTTGCCCGTGTGCTTGACCGGGTGGGCCACTGCGGGCGGCAGCATCAGCCGCACCGACTTGCCGAACAGCGCCTTGGACAGCCTGAGCAGCGGGATCCCCAATGGCAGCAGGATCAGGGTCACGCACAGGATCACCGAGACCAGGCCCAGCAGGCCGGCGACGATCCAGAGCAGGGATCCGAGCAGTCCTCGAAGCAGTCTCATCTCTCTTGCCTCCCTCATTCCCTGCTTTCCACCTACCCGGCACGCGGCGCGAGCACACCCGGCGCGCAAGGTCGGCCTCAAGTGGTGCTTGAAGGTTGCCGTCCGGAGTATCACCATTGATCTGAGACGTCGACGGCGTCGCCGCCGATCTCGTCCTACTGGGAGGGACGCATGGAGATCATCGGAGTCATCATCGCGGGCATCATCATCGGCCTGCTCGGCAAGTTCGTCGCCCCCGGCGACAAGGACAACATCCCGCTGTGGCTGACGATCCTGTGCGGCATCGGCGGTGTGGTCATCGGGTGGTACATCTACACGGCGTTCGGCGGCAACGGCAGCGCCGGCATCGACTGGACGCGCTGGATCGTGGCCATCATCGTCGCCGCGGTCCTGGTCGTCATCGCCTCGGGCGTCACCGGCCGCAGCAAGTCGAAGAACCCGTTGAAGTAGCAGACGAGAGAGGTCTTCAGTCGCAGTAGTCGCAGATCCCGGTCGCCGGCACCTCGGTGTAGCACTTCGGGCAGAGGCGCGGCGGCTTGGGCTCGGGCGTCGCCGCGCGCGCGGATGACTTGGGGGTGGCCGTCTTCCGCGGGGTCGTCGATCGGGCGGCGGGCTTGGCGGTCGCCCTGGTGGCGGGCGCCTTGCGCACCGGCGTGAAGTGGGCCGTGCGCAGCGGCGTACCCCCGTCGCGGGGCAGGCCGGTGGCCTCCCAGTGGCGGTAGCACGCGAGCCGTTCGTGCGCGGCGTGGTCGTCGGGGTCGTCCGGGCGGGTGCCGCGGGCGCGCTCGACGGCGTCGGCGTACGTCTGGCCCACGCTGCCCTGCGCGCTGACGCACAGCGAGGAGAGCAGTGGCTCGCCGCGGGACTGGCAGTCGTCGGTGATGCGGCCGAGCACCTCGGCGAGCCACTTGGCGAACGGCTGGGCCGTGGTGATGCCGGTGGCGTCCTGCACGGCTCCTGCCAGCTTCTTGTAGGTCACCAGCGCGCGGTAGCGGCCGGCGGCCTCCAGCAGCACGGGGCGGGCGGCCTCCGCCCAGGCCGCGCGGGCAGTTGCGGTTCCGACGTCCGAGGCGTCGCGGGTTTCGGGATGGGGGGGCACAACACCATGTCTACTCGCCCTTGCGTCCCGCAGCACCACCGGTGGTTGCAGACTGTTGCCTGCGACACCCTTTGCGTCGCCCCGAACGAGGGGGAACCCCAGCCGTGACCACACTTCGCCGCGCGTACGCCGCGGCAGCGATCGTCCCCCTGCTCGTGCTCGCCGGCTGCGGTGGCGGCTCGGGTGGCGACTCCGGCGGCGGGTCGGCGAATCCCGACAAGGGCGCCCCGACTGACGCCTCGAGAGCCCCTCGGGCAGCGCCTCGAGCGACGTCCCGGACGACGTCGTCGAGGTTCCCGCGACCGGGGAGACCCAGCCGATGACGCACGGCGGTGACTCGGCCGACGACCCGGCGATCTGGGTCGATCAGCGCGACCCCGCGAAGTCGCTGGTGATCGGCAACGACAAGCAGGGGGCGCTGGAGACCTACAACCTCGACGGGACCCTGCACCAGCGCGTCCAGGCGGCCACCACGTTCTGGGGCAACGTCGACGTGCGCCAGGGCGTCGAGCTCGGCGGCCGCAAGGTCGACGTCGTCGCGGTCGCCAACGCCGGCGTCCGGCTGTTCACCGTCGACCCGAAGACCCGCAAGCTCGTCCCCGCCACGGCCGGCGGGAAGTCGCTCGACACCGGCGGCGGCGAGGGCGTCTGCCTCTTCCACAGCCCCGAGGGCGAGCTGTCGGTGTTCATGGTCAACATCTCCGGCAACACCCGTCAGTTCGCGCTGACCGACGACGGCACCGGCCACCTGGGCGCCAAGCAGGTCCGCGACTTCAAGGTCGGCTCCGAGGCCGAGGGGTGCGTGGTCGACGACGAGAACCAGGCGCTGTATGTGGACGAGGAGAACGTCGGCACCTGGAAGTACGCCGCCGACCCCGCCGGCGGCGAGCAGCGGACCATGCTCGACCCGCTGAAACCCCAGGGCCACCAGATCGCCGACATCGAGGGCATCACCCTCGTCGACGACGGCGGTGGCGAGGGGCTGCTGATCGCCTCCTCCCAGGGGCAGGCCGACGAGGCGTCGTACTTCACCGCCTTCGACCGCCGCTCCGGGAAGTACCTCTCGTCCTTCCGCATCGTCGACGGCCAGAAGGCCGACGGCTGCTCGCACACCGACGGCATCGCGGCCACTTCCGCCGCGCTCGGGCCCGACTTCCCGCACGGGCTGTTCGTCTGCCAGGACGACAAGAACACCGCGCCGGGGTCCTCGGGCAACCAGGACTTCAAGCTGACCCGGTTGGAGACGGTTCGTCCCTAGGCGGCCGCTCCCAGGGCTGTACCACTGTGGCGCGGGTCACAAAGCCGCGGTTAATGTGCCCGGACCGGCGCGGCGCCGTCGCGCAGGACGAATGGGGTGGGCCATGAGTCATCGTCGTTCTCTCGCAGCCGTCGTCGCGGCACTCCTCAGTGGGGTCCTCGCGGTCGTCGGCGCCCCCTCGGGCGCGGCCGCCAAGCCGAAGCCGCCACCGGCCAAGCCCGACAAGGTCGTGATCATCGTCGTCGACGCGCTGAGCAAGCAGATCGTCGAGAAGTACGACATGAAGAACGTCAAGGCGCTGATGGCCACGCGGCGTGGACACCCCGCGCAGCTATCTCGGCCACACCGGGTCGGTGACCGTGGTGAGCCACAACGTGATCACCTCGGGGATGCTGCCCAAGCACATGGGGTGGACCAACGAGGGCTACCGCGACGTCGACGGCGTCCTGGGGCCCAAGGGCGGGCTCTACCTGACCAGCAACTTCGGCTACACCGAGATGTCGAAGCTGCAGCAGCACGCGGGCTACCCGCACCTCTCGGACTACCTCGACGACAGCGGCAAGGTCTTCACGGTCAGCCCGAAGGGGTACGCCGCCTACGGCCTGTCCGGCCCCGGGTCGCCCAACACGTCGGTGGCCACGTTCACCAGCGGTGACCCGTGCACGCCCGGCGCTCAGCGGTGGCGCAAGCCGACCGGCACTCAGCGCGATGCGGCCGGTGACCCACGGACCGCGGTGCCGCCGTACATCTTGGGCGACTGTGGCTCGCGCTACTGGGTCGAGCGCGACAAGGGTTACGACACTCTGCAGTTCCCGGCGCAGCTCTACCCGGCGACCGACGACCGCTACGTCGTCGGCGACGACAAGGACCACGAGGGCGGCGACGTGTGGGCGACCGACGCGGCGCTGACCATCATGGACCACGAGAAGGACGCCTGGAGCGGGCTGTTCGTGAGCCTGCCCGGCGTCGACAAGGCCGCGCACATGTGGGGCGGCGTGAACGACCCCGAGGCGGCCACGCCGGGCTACGACCCGATGACCCACATGAAGTACGCCGCGGCGACCGCCGACGCGCAGGTGGGCCGGATCATGGCGAAGCTGAGGGAGAGCGGCGAGCTCGACTCCACGCTGGTGGTGCTCACCGCCGACCACGGGTCGGTCGCCGCCGCGAAGGGGCACTGGCACGGCGACTTCGAGCCGGTCAACGACTACGGCTACAACAACTGGTACTTCGGCGACCCCGAGAACGACGTCGACTACAACCAGCCGCAGGAGGCCCTGAAGCCGCTGACCGACGCCGGCAACGTCGCCTTCTCCTACAGCGACTCCTCGCTCAACGTGTGGCTGAAGGACCAGTCGCCGGCCGCGGTCAAGCAGGCCGCAGGCATCATGCGGACGCTGCCCGACGTCACCTCGGTGTGGCGTCGCCACGGCGCCCACTTCGACCGGGTCACCCCGGTCCGCCGCGACCTGATGAAGTCGGGTGCGGAGAAGGCGTGGTTCGCCCGCAAGGCTCGCGAGCTGATCAACACCCAGGCCGCCGACTACGGCCCCGACCTGGTGGCCACGCTGCCCGACAACACGACGTACTCCGTCCTCGGCGACCACGGCGGCATCCAGCGCACCTCCCAGCAGATCCCGATCGTCTTCGCCGGCGCGGGCCTGTCGAGCAAGGACCTGCACAGCGCGGTCAGGTCGGTCGACATCATGCCGACGATCCTGAAGACGATGGGGATCGCGCCGACGTACAAGATGGACGGCCGGGCCTACGAGCTGCCGCGCGGGAGGCACTGACGAGTCTCCGGCGGACGGTCTCAGCCGTGCTTCGCACCTGACACCGGGGCGAGGAAGCCGAGCTCGAGCAGGCGCCGTACGACGGGCAGCGCCGCCTGCTCGAACCGGTGCGAGTCCTGCTCGCCGAGGCCCATCTCCGTCGTGCGCTCGGCGAGCGCCTCCCGCAGGGGACGGGCCCCGTCGAGGAGGGGGAGCAGCTGCGCCGTGTGCTGGTCGAGGCCGATCTGGAAGCCGAGTCCCTCGTCCAGCGACAGCACGGTCCCGCGAGACTCGGCGGCTCCGTCAATGAAGGTGAGCGTCTGCTCGAGACGGTGCTTCTCGGCGAGCGCGGACGTGTCCTCGAGCAGGCTGAAGTCGTCGGCGAGCGCGTCGAGGTGGTCCTGGGAGTCGAAGATCCGCAGCAGGTGGTCGCTCGCCTGCTCGAGTCGGTCCAGGGAGACGCGCTCCTGTCGCGTCCAGTTGCGGGCGCCCCGCCGGCGTCGCAGGATCACCGCGCCGTGGGCGATCGCTTCGATCCCGAGCCGCTCGAGGTAGTCGAGCCACTCGGTGAACGAGGCGCTGAAGCTCTCGTCGGCCACCGGCCGCAACCACTGCGCAGCGTGGGTCACCGGATCGTCGCTGCCGAAGTAGAGCAGCAGGGCGTCGCAGCCTTGCCCCTCGACCCAGCTGCGGAGCGGCGTCTCCCAGTCGTCGGGTGCGTGTGCCCAGCTGATCAGGAGGTGCGCGAACCCGCCCTCGCGGAGGTGGCGCGGCGCCTCCTGCACGACCTGCCTCGACACGGTGTCGCCCGAGAGCCCGCTGTCGCGGTAGGCGTAGCTCGACTCCGGCGAGATCACGTACGGCGGGTTGCACGTGATGAGGTCGAACTCCTCGCCCGCGGCCGGCTCGAAGTAGCTGCCCTCTCGCAGCTGGACGTTCGAGGCGCCGTTGAGCCGCGCGTTCAGGCCGGCGAAAGCCAGCGCGCGTGCGTTGACGTCGGTGGCCACGACCGACTCGGCGTGGTGGGAGGCGAGCAGGGCCTGCACCCCGTTGCCGGTCCCGACGTCGAGCGCCCGCGCCACCGGTGTCCGGACGGTCAGCTTGCCGAGCGTGACCGACGGTGGGTGGACCCCGGCGACCCAGTCAGTGGGCGTCGTACCGGCGGCGTCGCGGTCGGAGGCGATCAGCAGGTCGCCGTGGGGGACGAGCTTGACCGTGGCGCGTACGCCGTCTCCGTCGCGCTCCAGCCACCCGGCCCGCGCCAGCTGGTCCAGGTCGACCGGTCCGAGGGCGTCCTTTGCGGCCGACATCTCGAGCGGCAGGCCGAGCAGGAACAGCTTCACGAGGCGCGAGAACCCGTCGTCGTCCGGGAGGCGGCGTTGGTGCACCAGGAGGTCACGCGGGGCGAACGAGAGCCGTCCGCCGCCCAGCGTCTGCTCGATCCGCTCCGTCCGGTAGCCGACCTCGGCCAGGCGCGCCCGGAGCGCGACCAGGGCGTCCTCGTCGGCAGGATCAGGCAGCAGAGCCGAACGAGTTCCGCCGCTCAGAACTTCACGTTCTGTGAGAGGTCCCAGCTGGCCTCGGTGACCGCACCGCCGGCGCCACTGGCGTCCTGGGAGGTGTACGCGAAGTCGATGCTGCCGAAGTCGAACGCCACCGTCTCGGCGGGGGTGTCGTCACCGCTCGACTGCTCGAAGGAGGTGACCAGGACGTCGGTGAACTTGATCTTCAGGTACTCCAGCGGCTTCCCGCCGGCCTTGCGGACGCTGAGCAGGGCCTCCTTGATGTGCTTGCCACTGGCGCAGGCCAGGAACAGCGCGGGGGAAGCCTTGTTGACCCGCATCTGGAACGAGAAGTCCTTGAAGCTGGGGCGGCCCGCTCGACCTGCCCCTCCGGGTCGGCCCAATCCGCCCGGGCGGCCCCCGTCATCGGGGTGCTCGACCCCCCAGCTGAACGCGACCAGGTCGATCTCGTCCTTGTGCTTGTCATCCCTGCTCTCGCCCGGGATGCCATCGAGCTTGAGAAAGAAGTCGTTCACAACGTCCCCTTGGGCCGGGGTGTCAGGTGCAGGAAGCGCCGCTTTGCACGCTACTCCCGCGAGGGCCATGGGGTACACCACCAGCGGCCTTATGCGTCCGTCACCGTTCTCGTGGCCCGGGTCGCAGCGCCAGGAACTCGACTGAGGCTGCGGCCTTGGACGCCTCAGCCCGCGACAACTAGGGCGGCACTCTCAAACACGAGCTCTGGGAGGGGTTGCCGCAACTTCCACGTGAGCGCCACAGGGCGCTCACCTTCGAGTTCGCCGTGGAGGTCAACCTGGCCGAAGCAGCGGAATTGCCCTTCGAGGGGACCGCCGCTCTTCTCGCGCACAAAGAGCAATCGATGCTCCGACGCGTCGGGACCCGCGCCGATGCAGCGCTTCATGGCGGCACCGTCTTGGCGCCAGTTGTTCGGAGACTCCCAGTGGAAGAGATTTGCTGTGACGGCGTGGTCCTGGTATTGCGTCGTCGAGGAGAACTTGGACTCGTCCTTGTGCAGCGTCACGAACATCAGCTGGATCTTCCGGCTGCTGTCGAAGTAGACACCCTCACGGTGTTCCTTCGGCTTGTCGAAAGTGCTGATGCCAAGGGCGGCGAAGACCTCAGCACGGGAGTATCGGGCGTGGGCCATGAGCGGGATGTCGGGCATCCCGAGCAAAGGAACCGGCGACGCATCGAGGGTGGCTCCCGTTAGCGTCAGGAACTCGACGATCTCGGCGCGAACGGCTGGGTGCCGCCAAAGTTCGTCAAGTCCCGCCTGCAGGCTCGTGGGGGTCATTCCGAGTACGTGCATGAGCTGCATCGCCATCCGCTGACGGGCAACGTCCAATGGCCCGCCGTCGGGCAGTTCATCGGAGATGAGCCAGTCGAACCATGTGTTGACACGCATCGCGTCGGCTACGTGTTGGAGGAAACCGATCCGGCGGAGCAGCTTCTCTTCGGCCAGGCGCAAGTCATCGTCATCATGTTCGACTGGGGCGCTTGGCACTCCAGCTAGCCGTTGAAGGCGGGTCCAGGACATCTTGCGGCTATCGGCCGCATAGAAGTCTTCGAGTGATCGGCCGGACTGAAGTAGGAACTGCTCCAGGGTCGCCGACCGGAGGGAACTGAGGTCCTTTCGCATCGCAATCGCGCCAGGCTTGGCCGCAGCCGCCTTCAACGCTGCCAATACGCGCTCCCGCGCGACACGCTCGAGATTGATGGCACATCCCGCAGGAAGGAACGGGAAGTTGCGTTCGGCTTGTTGGCGCACCGATCCGTGAGCCAGATCTACCAGCGTCTTGAAGCGCTCCTCATATCGATACTCGGCGCGGTGCTGCCCGATGAAATCGAGAACTAAGCACCGGTCCTTTCCCGGCGCGAGCCGGAGTCCACGCCCTAGCTGTTGAGCAAAGAGCACTGGGCTTTGGGTTGGACGAAGCAGCAGGAGCGTGTCGACGTCTGGGACGTCTACGCCCTCGCCGAGGACCTCGACGGAGAACACGATCTGGAGTTCTCCAGCCTTCAGTCGCGCCAGCACCGCGTCCCGGTGAGCGTGGTCGTGATCGCCGTGGAGATAGTCGGCAGTGAATCCATGTTTGGTGAACTGCTCGGTCATGAACTTGGCGTGCTCGACCGTGACGCAGAAACCTAGGGCCCTCATGTTTCCGGGTGCATCGATCCAGCGCTCGAGAGCCTCCAGGATTCGCTTCACTCGTTCGTGGTCACCGGTGTAGAGGTCCGCCAAAGCTCCGATGGCGTAGTCGCCGGAATGCCATGCGAGGTGCCGGAGATCGGTTCCGTCATCGACGCCGACGTACTCGAACGGAGCCAGCAACTGATCGTCGACCGCTTCCCACAATCTCAGCTCGGTCGTGTACTCACCGCCAAAGAGATTTGCGATGGTGACGCCGTCCGAGCGCTCCGGGGTGGCAGTCAGACCCACGATCTCGCGTGGTGTGAAGTGTTCGATGACCTCACGCCAAGTGGCGGCTGCCCCGTGGTGTGCTTCGTCCACGTAGATAACGTCGTACGACTGCGGGTCGATCTGTGACAGGCGATTGTGCAGGGTCTGGACCATCGCGAAGACATGCGCATCATGGTTGAGGGGCCCTCCGCCTCCGGTGAGCATTTCGCCGAAGTTCGGATCCTGAAGGGCTCTGCGGAACGTGCCGCGCGCTTGTTCCAGGATCTGTTCGCGATGGGCCACAAACAGGAGGCGAGGGCGTGGCTTGCCGATCTCACACAGCCGGACGTAGTCCAAGGCTGCCATCACCGTCTTGCCCGTGCCTGTGGCGGCCACGATGAGGTGTCGATGTTCGTCGAAGTCTGTACGCCGCATGTGCAGCCGTTCCAATACACGCTGCTGATGAGGCTTGGCCTGCAAGTGGATGTGCTGGTAGGCGTCGTCCAGTTGCCGTTGCAGACTGTTGACTGCCTTCTCGGCTCGCTTGCTAAAGACTTCCGCTGCGTGACCTTTCGCTTCAGCTAATGCGGCGTCGAGTCGGTCCCGGTCTTCCAGCGTGTACCGCTCAAACGCAGCGGCGTGCCAGTAGCCCTCAAAGACAGTTCGGATGCGGTTAAAGACACCGGGTGCATCAGCACGGGCTAGGCGGACGTTCCATTCCAGCCCTGTGAAGAGTGCTGCCTCAGACAGATTCGAGGAGCCGACGAAGGCAGTATCCAGCTCGCCCGGTCTTTGAAAGAGCCACGCCTTCGCATGCAATTTGGTCGCTTGACCGTTGTAGTTGACGCGAACGTCGGCACCGAGCCTCACGAACTCATCGAGCGCTTTGGCGCTAGTAGAACCCAAGTACGTCGAGGTGATGACCCGGATCTTCCCTCCGCGTTCGACCAACTTGCGGAACTCATCGCTCAGCGGCTCGAAGCCGGTCCACCCGACAAAGGCACAGATCAGGTCGACTTCGTCAGCGCAGCGGAGCTCCTCCTGGAGAACGCTGCCGAACGAAGGTTCGTTGGCCCCGCCCACCAGCAGCTCGCTGGAGGTCAGCGGAACTAGGGGATGTGGGGGGAGGAAGCCCTGGGACAGTCCATCAATGGGCCTTACACCCATGAGGAGTTGAGCCGGATGACTCACGCGGTCCCCGCTGAAGTCTGCACCTAACGTGGCGATTGCGGTGTTAACCAGGGCGGTAGTCGACTCCACAGCCTCGGATGTCTGCGGCGCTCGAAGCCTGCGGGCCACCCGCAGCAGATGCTTCCCCAGCCGCTCAAGCGCTTCGCTGGGGTCGAGATCCCTCCGATCCAGCGAATGCGCATCGAGATCGTCGAAGACCCTCGCCAGCTCCTCAGTTACGAGCTCATCGCGCAGCCCCGGACCGAGGTCCGGGCTCACGCGCACCTCCGCACGACCCGAGCAGACATCGACATGCTGCGCAGCTTAGATGCGCGCCTGCGCTAGACGCAGGAGCCCGGCATCGTGCCGAGGGCGGCACCTCCAGAGAACTGAAACCGCCTGCAAAGACACCAGGCCAGATCGGATAATCCGGACATGGGGGACTCTGATGTGCAGGTGAACCGGTGGCGGCGCTACGGCAAGGACCGCCTCTACGTAAGCCGCGGGGACGGGGTGAAGCTGGGTTGGTGGGACCTGACCGCTGACGAGTCGCACCCTGAGACTCCGGGGGATGCGGAGGGCCTGCTCGCAGCTGTGGCCGCTTGGAAAGCCGAACCCGGCCTCGCTCATGCGAAGTCAGCGCGTGCGCGCGAAGACAGCGTCTGCGGTGTCAAGCCTGAGCAGACCGAGGACGCACGCGCCTCGGTCGTTGCTGACCGGGCCCGCAAGGTCCCCGCGCCCGTGCGTGGGTCGGCCTCGGCCACCCCTCCGATGACGGGGACCCCCGAGCTCGAGGAGCCGGCGGTGCGTCCCTGGCTCGATCTGTCCACCAACGAGCCCGGTGCCGAGGCGCGCGAGCAGGCACTTGCCGCCCGGGACGCTGCACCCGTGAAGGCGTTACTGGCCCGCGCGCTCGGACTGCACACCAGCGAGCGGGCATGGCGGATCGGCGCAGACGGCGAGGAGAGGGTCGCCGCACGTCTAGCGAAACTGCAGAAGAGGGATTCGCGCTGGCGGTCGCTTCACGCCATCCCGGTCGGCGCCCGTGGCGCCGACATCGACCACCTGGTCATCGGGCCCGGCGGGGTCTTTACCCTCAACACCAAGCACCACCCGGGGGCGAAGATCTGGGTCGGCGGCGACACCTTCATGGTCGACGGACACAAGCAGCCCTACATCCGCAACAGCCGCCACGAGGCTGCGCGCGCTGCGAAGCTTCTCACCTCCGCATGCGGCTTTCCCGTGCACGTCGAAGGGGTCATCGTCACCGTCAATGCCGACGACATCGTCGTGAAGAAGGCGCCCGCCGGCGTACACGTCGTCCCCCGCATGCAGGTCGCCCGGTGGTTGGGGCGTCACGGCCACATCCACTCAGAGCCAGTGCTCGAGGTGGTCTTCGATGCAGCTCGCCGGTCGACCACCTGGCAGCCGTGACCCCACACGGTCGGCGTCGATCCACTCGGGCCCGAGGCTGGGTCGTGGCGACGCCGTCGCCTCTCGCATGCGGTGCCAACGCTCGCCCGTGATGGTGCAGTGAGAGAAACCGGCGCGGCTCGGTGACCTCAAGCCCACCGTCGGCGACCCAACGGGCGCTGGCGTGGCGCGCCCGCGCGATCAGCTCGGTGGCGTGGCTGAAGTCGGCTGGCGAGACGGAGGCCGGGCACAGGGGTGGGATCAGCCGGATCGTGACGCCCGCTGGTGGGTGGTCGACGTCGGTGGGGAGGCGCTGCTCGATCAGGGGGGTGAGGGCGTGCACGGCGACCCCGACCGCCGAGCGGGGCGGGTGGGGGAGGGCGCACGCCACTCCGGCGGGGAGCACATAGATCTCGGTGGCGCCGAGGCGGATGGCGTGTGCGACACCTGACGGGGTCGCGAGGCCGCCGTCGATGAGCCAGCGGTCGTCGAGCCACGTGGGCGGGTAGATGCCCGGGATGGCCGCGCTCGCCCGGACGGCGACGCTGGGTGGACCGGAGGAGAGCAGTACGCCGTTGCCGCTGAGCAGGTCGGTGGCGACCATGTGTACAGGGACGTCGGTGTCGCGCAGGTCCTCGAGGTTGCAGTGAGCGGAGACCAGCTCGCCGAGCCGTTCGCTGGAAACGAGCGCGGTGCTCCGACCCAGCGCGCCGTGCAGGACGTCGAGCGGTCGGACCGGGGAGATGTCGCGGCGGCGGAGGTCCTGCCAGATCTGGGCGAGGTGTGCGAGGGAATCCGGGGATATCCCGTGGTGGGCGACCCACAGGGCGTTGACGGCGCCGGCCGAGGTCCCGACGAGCAGGTCGGGTCGGATCCCGTGTGCGGCGAGGGTCTGGAGCATGCCGACCTGGACGGCGCCCAGGCTTCCTCCGCCGGAGAGGACGAAGGCGGTGGTCATCGCCGGGCCAGGTCGAAGAACTCCTGCCGCGACCGGGCGTCCTCGCGCAGCAGCCCGTGCAGCGCCGAGGTGAGCGTGACGGCCCCGGAGGCCTGCACCCCGCGCATCGACATGCACAGGTGCTCGGCCTCGATGACCACGCCGACGCCCTTCGGCTCGAGGTGCTCCTGGAGCCAGTCGGCCACCTGCTGGGTGAGGCGCTCCTGGACCTGGAGGTCGCGCGCGAACAGCTCCACCACCCGCGCCAGCTTGGAGAGGCCGAGGATCCGTTCGCCGGGGAGGTACGCCACGTGCGCCACCCCGTGGAAGGGCAGCAGGTGGTGCTCGCACAGCGAGTACACCGGGATGCCGCGCGCCAGCACGAGCTCGTCGTAGCCCTCGTCGTTGGGGAAGGTGGTCAGGTCGAAGGCGCGGGGGCTGAGCAGCTCGGCGTACGCCGCCGCCACCCGGCGCGGGGTGTCCGCCAGGTGCGGGTTCCCCGGATCCCGGCCGAGCGCCCGCAAGCAGGTCGGAGGTGGCCTGCTCGACGGCGTGCTGGTCGACCTGGTCCCTGTCGTGGACCACGCGGAGCCGGGCGACCGGGACGGCGCTCATGCCCGCGCCTGGGCCTGGGCCTGGGCCAGGCGGGCGAGCGCGACCGCGGCGACCAGCAGCCCGAAGTCGCGCAGTGCGACGTCGTAGTAGCCCGGGAGAGTCAGCAGGTTCACGATGATCCCGGCGAGCCACGCCGCGACCACCCAGCCGCCGAGCCGCGGGGCGACCGCGACGAGGAGGCCGGCGAGGATCTCCACCACGCCGACGGCGTACATCGCCTGGGCGCCGGTCCCGGGCACCAGGTCGTTGATCCACGGCGCCAGGTAGGTGTCCCACTGGACGAGCAGGTTGGTGAACTTGTCGAGGCCGAACAGGATCGGGGCGACGGTGAAGACCGTGCGCAGCAGCAGGAAGGCCTGGTGGGTCGGGTCGTGCAGGTCGCGGATGGCGGCGGTGCGGCTGCTCGTCCGGGTGGGGGCGGCGTGGGTGGTCATGGTGGCCTCTCTTCTAAAACAGTGATGAACCGACGTTAGAACGCCGAGCCACTAGCGTCAACAGACATCTGCTTTAGAATGTGGTCATGGACCCCGAGCAGCAGGACCCGATCGCGGCCGTGGCCGTGCTGGACGAGCCCACCCGGCGGCAGCTCTACGAGTACGTCGCCCGCGCCCGCCGACCCGTCGGCCGCGACGAGGCCTCCACGGCGACCGGCCTGAGCAGGTCGACCGCCGCGTTCCACCTGGACCGGCTGGCCGACGAAGGGCTCCTGGACGTGGTCCACCAGCGGCTGACCGGACGCACCGGGCCGGGCGCCGGCCGCCCCGCCAAGCTCTACCTGCGGGCCGCCCGCGAGGTGGAGGTCTCCCTGCCCGAGCGGCGCTACGAGCTCGCCGGCGAGCTGCTCGCGGCCGCGGTCGAGGAGGCCGCGACCGAGGGGCGACCCGTCCGCGAGGCGGTCGCCCACCGGGCCACCGAGGTCGGGCGGCAGATGGGGCGCGCCGCCTCGAGTGCCGACCCAGTTCCCGTCCTGGAGGCGCACGGGTTCGAGCCGCGCACCGAGGAGGGCAGGGTCAGGCTGGGCAACTGCCCGTTCCACAACCTCGCCCGGCGGCACACCGAGCTGGTCTGCGGGATGAACCTGCACCTGCTCGAGGGGCTGCTCGACGGGCTCGACGGTGCGGCGTACACCGCGAGGCTGGCGCCCAGCCCGGACAACTGCTGCGTGGTGCTCGAGCCCGCCCCAGGGGCCGGCGACTGAAGCCGCATTTCCCGAGCCTCAGGAAGCGCGGCCCGGGTCGCAGTCGGCCGACGCCCCGTCGTCCGCCAGCGGCAGCTGCACCACGAACGTCGCCCCGAGACCGACCTCGGACTCCACGCGGATCGCGCCGCCGTGGCTCTCCACGATCTGCTTGGCGATCGACAGTCCCAGCCCCAGGCCGGGCAGGTGCGCCGCGGACTGCTCCCGGTGGAACGCGTCGAAGACCAGGGCACGCGCCTCCTCGCTGATCCCGGGGCCCTGGTCGTGGATGGCGACGCTGACCGTGCCGGCCCCGCAGTGCAGGGCGACGGACGCCGTCGAGCCCGCCGGCGAGAACTTCACCGCGTTGCCGAGCAGGTTGGCCAGCAGCCTCTCCAGCTTGATCGCGTCGCCGGCGATCCAGCACTCCGGGGCGTCACCCTCCTCGAAGAGCAACGCCAGGTCCATGTCCTTGGCGGCGGCCAACACTCGGTGGCGCCCGACCACCGAGGTCACCACCTCCGCGAGGTTCAGTCGTTCGACGTGCAGGTTGACGGGGTCGTCCAGGCCGATGCCGTAGTTCAGGTCCGCGACCAGCGCGGCCAGGGTCACCGCTGATCGGTGCAGCTGCTCCAGGCGCGGGCGCACGCCCGAAGGAAGCGAGGGGTCCTCCAGCAGCAGCTCGCTGAGACCCACGATGATCTGCGTGGGGTTGGACAGGTCGTGGACCATCATGGCGCTCAGGCGCCGCTGGGTGGCCAACTCGCTGTTGATGCGGCCCAGCTCGCGCACGAGCGACTCCACACCCGTCTCGTCAGCCGGCACCGATCCTGCCCTCGGTCCACCCTCGACACAGCGCGAGCGCCTTCCGGGCGTCGGAGGCCCAGCCGTCGGCGCCCACGAGGTCCGCGAGTCGGGGGATGAGCGTGAACAGGCGTCCGCCCACGAGCACCCGCACCTGCGTGCATCGCGGGTCGGCTCGAAGCGTCGAGACCAGGTCGCGGACGCCCGGGACGTGCCCGGCCATGGTCGCCGAGACGGCCAGCACGTCGGAGTCGTCGCGGGCGACCGTGTCCACGACGTCCTGGTGCGGGACGTCGGCGCCGAGGTACGTCGTCCTCCAGCCCGCCTGCATGAACAGGTCGGAGACCATCCGGATGCCCAGGTCGTGGTTCTCCGACCGCACGCCGGTGGCGACCAGCCCGTGGCCGAGCAGAGTGTTGTCGAGCAGGAGGCGGGGGAAGAGCAGCGACAGGCACAGCTGGGTGATGGCCGTGGTGTAGTGCTCCTGCGCGACGGAGACCTGCCCCGTCTCCCACAGGCGCCCGAGCTCGATCTGCGCCGGCTGCAGGATCGTCATCATGATCTCCGCGACGTCGACCTTCGCGCGCAAGGCGTCCTGGACGACCTCGATCGCCTCGTCGCGTCGCCCGGCGAGCGCGGCGGTCAGGTAGTCGTTCGCGCGACCTTCCCCCAGCCCCACCGGCGCCCCACCGCCCAGCCGACCGCTCTCGACGAGCAGGTTGGCGGCGTCGTACACCCCCTTCACCTGGACCAGGGCGGCGTCGTCCAGCTCGGCAGCCAGGGCCTGGCGGACCGCGAGGTCGAGCTCGCGTACGCCGAAGGGCACCGCCAGGCTCCTCAGTCGCCCCCTCTCCCACCGGAGCTGGTCACCGAGCAGCTCGGGGACGTCGAGGGCGAGGGCGCTGTCGAGTGCCTCGAGGTGAAGACGGACCACCTCGATGACCGAGAAGGACGGGAGGTCGAGGATGGCGGCGACCTCTTCGGCCAGCAGGGGCGGCGCGCCCCGCACGGAGCCCAGCGCGGCCGACTCCCAGAGCGTCTTCACCTTCCCCAGCGTAGGTCGGGATCTCGGAACTGAGACGGGTCGATTCCGAGCAACTGCTCTCGGTCGGGCGGCTTGTGGGGATTCGTGCGCAATCCCTCCGGACACTGGAGAACTGGCGTCCTCCGGCAGGGACTCGACCGCCTCTTCTGCGGCAGGATGACGGCATGCCCAGGCAGCCGGGGAAGAGGCGTCGGACGCTCGCGGTGCTGACGGTGGCTGCAGGTGGCGTCGTACTGGCGGCCCGGTACCGCTCCTGGCACCTCACCTGGGGCGCCTCCGACGACGAGGTCTCCGGCCCGATGCCGGGCGACGATCTCCTGGCGGAGGCCGGCTTCGTGGCCACACGAGCGATCTCGATCCCCGCTCCGCCGGAGCGGGTGTGGCCCTGGCTCGTGCAGGTCGGCTTCGGTCGCGCCGGCTTCTACTCCTACGACGTGCTGGACAACCTCGGTCGTCCCAGCGCGGACGTCGTCCTGCCTGAGTACCAGACTCCATCGGTCGGCGACCTGGCCGCGCCGATGTCGGCCTCCGCCGACGACCGGACTGCGTTCCGGGTCGCGATCATCGACGCGCCACGCGCGCTGGTGTGGAGCAAGCCGGACTCAACCTGGGCGTGGCGACTCACCCCCGGTGGCGGTGGGGGCACGCGCCTCGTCACCCGCCTGAAGGCGCGCTACGACCGGGGGCCGTTGCTGCCGTTGACCGTGCTGCTCATGGAGGTGGGCGACTTCCCGATGATGCGGCGCATGCTGCTCGGGATCGCCGAGCGAGCCACGCGCGCGTGAGCTCGACAGGGCCAGTCCCGTTCGCTTCGCCAACTACGGTGAGGCGCATGACCGCCGCGAAGGAGCCCGTCCCGTTCGTAGTCCACGAGGAGGGCGTCTATCTGCACGGATCGAAGGCGGACCTGGCCGTCGGCGAGCTGCTGGTGCCCGGCCGCGAGTCGAACTTCGAGGAGGGCCGGGTGATGAACTACGTCTACTTCACCGCGACCCTCGACGCCGCGACCTGGGGTGCCGAGCTCGCCGCGGGCGAGGGCCGCGGGCGGATCTACGTCGTCGAGCCGGTGGGCGAGTTCGAGGACGACCCGAACGTCACGAACAAGAAGTTCCCCGGGAACCCCACCCAGTCCTTCCGCTCCCGCGAGCCGTTGCGCGTCGTCGGCGAGCTCGTCGACTGGGTCGGCCACTCGCCGGAGAAGCTGCAGGCCATGCGGGACGGGCTCGAGGCATTGCAACGGCGGGGCGCAGCGCAGATCGAGGACTGAGCGGGTCGCCCAGGTGGTCAGCGTCCACGCGCGACGTCTGGCTCCTCAGGTCGCCGGGACGAGCCGCAGGGTCACGATCTGGAAAGGTCGAAGCGAGAGCTGGACTCGTCCGGAGTGGACCTCGACCTGCTCGAGCGGTCGCTCCAGGAGGTCGACGATGCCGGCCTCGGCGCACTCGAAGCCGGGCCACACGCCGGCGCGGGCCCGCCCGCCCTCGGCCTCGTACACCCGCACCACGACGTCGCCCGACCGGTCCTCGGCGAGCTTGACCGACTCGACCCGCACCGCGGGGTTGTCGACCCGCACCACCGGCTCGACCGCGGCGGTGCCCCGGAACGCACGCAGGGGCAGGTTGAGCGCGTAGCCGGCGTCGGCCGCCTCGCGGACTCCAGCGCCCGGGACCACGGAGTAGGAGAACCGGTGCCGGCCCTGGTCGGTGTGGGGGTCCGGGCTGTGCGGCGCCCGCAGCAGCGTCAGGCGAACCACCGTGCTCGGGGCGCCGTCGCCGTTCGATGACCTGCTGATGTCGAGGCCGTACGTCGAGTCGTTCGCGATCGCGACCCCGTAGCCCGTCTCGCCCACCTGCACCCACCGGTGGGCGCAGATCTCGAACCGTGCCTGGTCCCAGCTGGTGTTGGCGTGGGTGGGCCGATGGACGTGGCCGAACTGGATCTCCGAGGCAGACCGGTCGGCCTGCACGTCGAGGTCGAAGGCGGCCTTGAGCACCTTCTCGGACTCGTGCCAGTCCACCTCGGTGTCGATGTCGAGCCGTCGCGAGCCGGCCGCCAGCGTGTAGGTCTGCGTGACCCGGGACGCCCCGAAGCTGCGACCGACCTCGACCCGAGCGATCAGCGGGCCGGACTCCAGGAGGGTGACGGAGTCGGCGTCGACCAGGTCCCGGCGCTGGCGGAGGTAGTGCCGGTCGATGTCCCAGGCGTCCCACTCGTTGGGGTGATCGGGGTGCAGCTGCAGCAGGTTGCCACGCGACCCGGGCGTGATCACCTCGCGGTCGGCCACGAGGTCGCGGACCGACGCCAGGAGCCCGTCGTCATCGATGTCCACACGAAGCAGACCGTTGTCGAGCACGGTCCCCTTCGCCGTGACGGGCGCCACCCCGGGGGGCAGTGCGCCCTCGAGCGAGCCGACGCCTGAGCCGACGACGCTGGCCCAGGCAACCACCTGTCCGTCCTCCAGCTTCTGCGCGTGCACCAGGTCGCCGGTGCTGCCGGGCGTCAGCACCACGACCTCGTTGCGGTCCTGCGGGGCGGTGTTGGCGACGAGGGCGGCCTCTCCGGAGCCCGCCAACGCCTGCAGTGCCGCTTCGATGAGCGCCTCCAGCTCCAGCCGCACGTCCTCGTAGGTGGCGCGGGCCTCGCGGTGCACCCACGCGATCGAGGACCCCGGGAGGATGTCGTGGAACTGGTGCAGGAGCACCGTCTTCCACAACGCGTCGAGCGCGTCGTAGGGGTACTCGTGCCCAGCACGCAGCGCCGCCGCCGCCGACCACAGCTCGGCCTCGCGCAACAGGTGCTCGCTGCGCCGGTTCCCCGCCTTGGTCCTCGCCTGCGTGGTGTACGTCGCCCGGTGCAGCTCGAGGTAGAGCTCGCCGGACCACACCGGGGCGTCGGGGTACTCCTCCCTCGCGCGCTCGTAGAACTCGGTGGGGCTCTCGACGACGACGCGCGGGGACCCCTCGAGGTCCTGCAGCCGGCGGGCTCGTTCCAGCATCTCCCTCGTGGGGCCGCCGCCTCCGTCGCCGTACCCGAACGGGACGAGCGAGGTGTTGGCGAGTCCCTTCTCGGCGTAGTTGCGCACGGCGTGAGCGAGCTCGGAGGCCACGAGCCGGGAGTTGTAGGTGTCGACCGGCGGGAAGTGGGTGAAGACCCGGGATCCGTCGATGCCCTCCCACCAGAACGTGTGGTGCGGCATCTTGTTGGTCTGGTTCCAGGACAGCTTCTGCGTCAGGAACCACTGCACGCCGGCGAGCTTGGCCAGCTGGGGGAACGCCGCGGTGTAGCCGAAGGAGTCGGGTAGCCAGATCTCCTGGGTGTCGACGCCGAGCTCCTCGAGGAAGAACGCCTTGCCGTGGACGATCTGACGGGCCAGTGCCTCACCGCCGGGCATGTTGGCATCGGCCTCGACCCACATCGAGCCGACCGGTGACCAGTTGCCGTCCCGGACGGCGCCCTTGATGCGTTCGAAGATGTCCGGGTGGTTGCGCTTGATCCAGTCGTACTGCTGGGCCTGGGAGCAGGCGAAGACGAGCTCCGGGTAGTCATCGGCGAGCGCGGTGACGTTGGCGAACGTACGCGCGGCCTTGCGCTCGGTCTCCCGCAGCGGCCACAGCCAGGCCGAGTCGAGGTGCGCGTGACCCACCGCGGACAGCCTGTGAGCGCTGGCGTGCGCCGGGCTGGACAGCACGCCGACGAGCTCCTGCCGCGCCTCGGCCGCAGATCCCGCGACGTCGTGGAGGTCCAGCCGGTCGAGCATGCGTTCCAGCGCACGCAGGATCTGATGGCGCCGCGTGTCGTCGACCGGGAGCTCGGTCATCAGCCCGCTGAGCACCTCGATGTCGAGAGCCAGGCCCCAGGCGTCCTCGTCGAGCACGGCGACGTCGGCACGGCGCAGGCGGTAGATCGGAGTCTCCGGCGCGGTGAGCCGGTCGCCCAGGTCGGTCGGCTCGGGCAGCGAGACGGTCGGGTTGGCCGCTGCCTCGAGCAGCAGGTCGACGCGTTCATCCCCCGACCGCAGGGTCTGCCACCGGGACGTGGCGGTTGCGGGGGTGGATGCCCTTGATCGCGGAACCGGAGAGGTCGTAGACGAGTCCCTCGGCCTGGAAACCCGGGTTGTCGGCGGTGAAGCCGAGATCGACGACGACCTCGACCTTCCGCCCGGCCCACGCCGCAGGGACCTCGCCCCGCAGCCGGAACCAGGTGGTCGCCCAGGCCGGTCCCCACTCGTCACCGATCCGGAACGGCGCGAAGGTCTGCGCCACCGCCTCGCTGAACGGCACCGGTTCCCCGGGGGCGGGCCATGCCTCGACCGCCAGGGACTGCGACGCGGCGTACTGCGCCGGCCTGATCCGCTCCTCCAGCGCCCGACGGAGTCGCCGCTCGACCTGCACACGGTCGTCATGCATCCGGATCGTCTCCTCACTCGCGCGCCGCTGGGCGCCACACCCGCTCCCCACCCACTGTGACGCACTCACAGCCGGCGGAGGGCGTCCGCAGCGCAGGGGTGGCGGCCGGGGCCGATGAGAGAGGGACGCGAGTCGCTACCTTGCGAGTGTGGGGAAGGTCCACGCCTCGCTGAGGATCTCGGTGCGTGGGCGGTAGAGCCGGACGAGGTAGTTCCAGCCTTCGGTGATGGGCAGGGAGTTGCGCTCGGGGTCACCGTCGCCACCGAATCGGACCGTGACGCTGCCGTCGTCGTTGTGGCGGGCGGTGATGTTGTTGACTGCTCGGTTGTGTTCGAAGCGGTTGATGCCACCTGCGTCGCGCTGCAGTCCGGCCATCATCCGGTGCGTCTCGGCCCGGGCGAAGCTGGTGACGTTGACCTTCTGGTCTGCCATGCCAGGGTGCTATCCGCCGATGACCGACCGCCTAGACGGGAGCGAGGGGCGTGTGGGGTGTGCGGGGAAGCGTCACCGTGATCGACCGGCCCGGCATGACCTCGCCGCCGCGTTCGACGACCGCCATCACTCCGGCCTTGCGAATGACCGGCGCTGTCGCGAACGCCGGTGAGGCGGTGGACGGGGCCGGCTCGTCGGTCGGGGTCCCGTCCGCCCGTGACAGCACGACCTTGAGCAACCCGGGCCGAAAGGCGTTGATCTGGGCACAGGGGTTGCGCAGGCCGGTCAGTCGCACCACGGGTCCGCCGAGATCGAGAAGGGTCCCGGTGGGCAACGCCAGGAGGTCGAGGTTGGCGGTGAGGACGTTCTCCCCGAGATCGCCCGGCCCCAGCTCGTAGCCCATCGCGCGGGCGTCGTCGAAGACCTCGGCGTGGAGGAGGTGCACCTGGCGCAGATTGGGCTGGTGCGGATCCCGACGCACGCGCGACCGATGCTGGACCAAAGGTCCCGCGTGGGCATCGCCCAGCACTCCGAGCCCGGCCACGAGGGTGATCGACTCGGCTGGCACCTTGCTGAACCGGTGGGTCTCGTCACGACTGACGGCAACGACACGGGGCGTGAGCACACCGCCATCCTCTCGCGTCGCCTCGGCGAAGACACGAAGGACTTGGTCGGACCAGTGTCCGGCGACATCCAAGCCACGCGACGTACGGATCTGCCGCGAGCCGTCCTGAAGGGGGCTTTCTGCTGCGCGGCGGTGAGCAGGACCTTCAGCCGGTCCAGGTGGACGAGCCGGCCCTGGGTCCCGACGGCGACGGTGTCGTTCGGCACGGGTGCCTCCCTGACCTGATCGTGGTCGTGGCCCTCCGATCGGGGTAGGGCCGACGGAAGTGCCGGCGGCGAACTTGGACCTTGCAGCGGATCCGTGTGACCGAGGCCACACCAGGGGTCGGTGGGCGATAGAAGACTGGCTATACCCTTTGTCGCTTTTGCGGGTTACCGTCGGACGAACCCCCGAAGGACTGATCATGGACCTCTCCTCCTTCCGACCCTCCCGCCCTGCGTCCACGTCGTACTGGCCGCGGATCTGGGCCGTGCTCCTGCTCGCTCCCGCGGCTCTCGCGCTCGTGACGATGTCGCCGATGTGGGCCGCGGTCGCGTTCAACCTCACGTTCGGGCTGCCGCTCGCGCTCTGGCTCTCGCTCCACGTGCACGAGGCGCGCGAGTTCCCGTCGAAGCTGCCGCGCGGGCTCCGGGCCGCGGCGCTCGTCTCGGTCACCGGCCTCGGGCTCATCGGGTTGTTCATGTTCTCGGCGCCGCTCGCCTTGCTCACCCTGGTGGCGTACGTCGCCACGGTCGGCCCGGCGAGATGGCCCGCCCGCCCCTCCACGAAGCGACCGGAAGCCACCGCCCCCAGTGACATCACGCCACCCGCGACCGACGGCCACGCGGAGCCCATCGACGTCGTGCTGACCCACGACACCGTCCGGGCGATGACCGACGCCGAGCTGTGCCTCGCCTGGCGGCGCAGCTTCGCGGTGCTGCAGCAGGTCCAGGGCACCCAGCTGCGCGCCCTGGTCGTGGAGACTCGTCAGCTGCTGCTCGACGAGGTCGAGGCGCGCCACCCGGAGGGACTGCAGGCCTGGCTCGGGTCCGGGGCGCGCGCCGCCGGAGGCCCCGACCGGTTCATCGGTCTCGACGGCGACAGCGGTCAGCCCGAGGCAGCCTGAGCGGTTGATCCGGTTCCTCCCCCGGAACCCTGGACCCCTCGATCAGGGGCGACCGTTCCCGAGCGGCCCTGGAACAACGCTCTGGCGACTCGGGCCGAACGGCCCTGCCGCGGGGGGCGCCGAGCAACGCACGATGGTCCTCCCGGACACCGGACGCGGACACCGACAGGGGCCCGCTGTCGAAGATCGCAGGACCGGGCCCGGCACTGACGCAGCCGACATGGAGCATCGTGGACGACAACTCTCGGAGACCCACTTCGGACGCCTCGCGGCCGCCGGCGCAGCCGGACTTCACCGAAGCCGTCATCCGGGCGGCCAACGGCCCCGCGCTGAGCCAGCTGATCGACACGCTGCTCGATGCGCTGGCGAGGTCGGGAGGCTTCGACGCGGCGTTCGTGACGGTCGTGGACCGCCAGCGCGACCTCCTGAGCGTCGGCTACTCGTCCTCGAGCGGTCGCGACGGGCTGGTGCCGGTGGGCACGAACGTGCCCCTTCCGCCGGATCTCCCGGAGCGTGCCTACATGGGGGTCACCCGATCGAGCAACGCCACCGTCCCCGACCCGGACAGCAGGATCGCGCGGGCTCTGGGACTGCGCACCTACGCCAGCGTCCCGATCATCACCGCCGACTACCGCCTCTACGGGATGCTGTGCGGGGCGAGCCGGGAGGCCCACGAGGTCACCGACGACACCATCGCGGTGATGGAGTACTTCGCCCGGCTCCTGGTCGACCAGATGGCTCGCGACGCGTCCCGTGCCTCGGACGAACGCGCTCGCATCGCCGAGCGACGGCTGCGCGAGCGGCTCGACTTCCTCGCCGATGCCCAGCACATGCTCAAGACCCCACTGAGCGTCATCGGAGGCTGGTTGGAGCAGCTCCGTGCCGGCACCGTGCCCCAGGCCGACGTCCCGGGGGTGCTCGACACGCTCGCCCGACGCCACCACGAGCTCACCGTGCAGGTGGAACGACTCCTCGAGGAGGTCGCGGCCGACGTACGTGCCCGCGAGCTGCGCCTCGAGTCCCGCGACCTCGGCGACGAGATCGGCGCGCTCATCCGGGCCTACAACGGCGCCGCACGCGGACGGCGCGTGATCTTCCACTCCGTTGACCAGGTCGTCGCCCAGGTCGACCCGCCCCTGCTCGTCCAGATCGTCGCCCACCTGATCGACAACGCCGTGAAGTACTCCGAGCCGCACACCACGGTCGACGTCACCGTCGGCCGCAGCGGCCATGCCGCCTACATCGCGGTCAAGGACCAGGGCGTCGGACTCCCCGACGACGTCGACGTGTTCGCCCCGTTCCAACGCGCCCACCGTCCCGGGAAGGAGCGTCGTCCCGGAGTCGGTCTCGGTCTGCACATCGTGCGCAACCTCGTCCACGCCATGAACGGGACGATCATCGCCGAGGCCAACCCCGAGGGTGGGTCGACGTTCACCGTCACGCTGCCCCTCACCGCCAGTGCCACCCCCGGTGGTTGAGCCTGTCGGAACCACGCCGCCCAGCGCGATCCACCACCGCGACGTAGTGTCGTCGTCATGTCCCAACGCGCCGGTACGCCGCAGCAGCCGGTCGAGGACGCGGCGGCGCGACGGGTGGGAGCACGGCGAGGCGCCGCCTCTCCCCTGACCAGAGCGCTGCGCGAGCTGGGCAAGCTCGACAAGTCCGCCTACCACGCGCTTGCGAGGACCCCGAGCCCGGCGATCGACAACGCCTTCCGGCGGCTGTCGGTCGCCGCGGACCACTCGTTCCTGTGGTGCGGGATCGCCGGGGCGATGAGCGTGCTGGGCGGCTCGCGTGGTCGCCGTGCCGCGGCGGGTGGGCTGCTGGCGATCGGTACGACGTCACTGACCGTCAACCGCGTCGTGAAGCCCCTCGCCCGCCGCGAACGACCCGCCCGGGCGGAGTCGGCCACCTTCGGGGCCCGGCACGTGCCGATGCCGGGGTCCACGTCGTTCCCGTCCGGACACTCTGCCTCGGCGTTCGCGTTCGCCTTCGCCGTCGGTCGGGACCTGCCGCAGGTCGCCGTACCCATCGGGCTGCTCGCAGCCGCGGTGGCGCACTCGCGCGTGCACACCGGGGTGCACTACCCGAGCGACGTGGTGCTCGGCTCCGTCCTGGGCGCAGGTGTCGCCGCGGTGCTGGCGGCGGCGCGCCCCGGGCCCGCCGCGACCTCCCGCTAGCTCGCCGAGCCCGGCTCCGGCGACGAGGCACGCAGCCAGGTCGCGGGCCGTGGTCCGGAGGCGCGCCCCGGAGGCTTCCTCCGCCTTGGGCGGTCCCGGGCGGCACGCCCTCCGGGACGTGCGGGAATACCCCGGTGGGTGTTACGGTTTGGGTGTATTGATACCCCCTAGGGTATCCGCGTGACGATCAAGGACCAGGAGGACCGATGACCGCGACCACCCCCGAGGTCGCCGTGCGGCACAGTCGAGGACTGGATCCGCTCCGGTCGCGACGTCGTCACCGGCACGAGGCCCCGCTGACCCCCGTCCGCCACGCCGGACGACCCGACCCCGACCACCGAGACCCGTTCACGGAGGACACCTTGACCAGCATCTCCAGCACCGACACGCTCACCGCCGTCGACCTGACCATCGTCCCGATCGAGACCCCGACCCTGGGGGACCGGACCTACCTCGTCCACGACGGGCAGGTGGCGTTCGTCGTCGACCCGCAGCGCGACATCGACCGCGTGCTGGACCTGCTCGAGCAGCACGCCGTGCAGCTGACGCACGTGTTCGAGACCCACATCCACAACGACTACGTCACCGGCGGCCTGGCTCTCGCGCAGCGCACCGGGGCGGCGTACCTCGTCAACGGCGCCGACGAGGTCGCCTTCGAGCGCACGCCGGTCGCCGACGAGGAGGTCGTCGAGGTCGGCCCGCGGATGCGGGTGACCGCCCTGGCGACGCCGGGTCACACCTTCACCCACCTCTCCTACGCGCTCACCGACGCGGCGAGGGACGAGCAGGTCGGGGTGTTCACCGGGGGCTCCCTGCTGTACGGCGCCACCGGCCGTCCGGACCTGCTGGGCCACGAGCACACCGACGCCCTCGTCCGGGCCCAGCACGCGTCCGCGCACCGCCTCGCCGAGACCCTGCCCGACGACGCTCAGGTCTTCCCGACCCACGGGTTCGGCTCGTTCTGCTCGGCCACCCAGTCCGACGCCACCTCCTCGACCATCGGGCAGGAGAAGGCCGGCAACCCGGTGCTGACACAGGACGAGGAGTCCTACGTCGTCGAGCTGCTGGCCGGTCTGTCGGCGTACCCCGCCTACTACGCGCACATGGCCCCCGCGAACGCGGCCGGCCCGAGCGCACCCGACCTGTCCGCCCCCGCTCAGGCCGAGCCGGCCGAGCTGCGCCGGCGCATCGAGGCGGGCGAGTGGGTGGTCGACCTGCGCAACCGCACCGTCTTCGCCGCCGGCCACGTGCCGGGCTCGCTGAACTTCGGCCTCGACGGCGGCTTCGCGACCTACCTCGGCTGGCTGATCGAGTGGGGCACCCCGGTGACCCTGCTCGGCGAGACGGCCGAGGATGTCGCGAACGCCCAGCGCGAGCTGGTCCGCATCGGCATCGACCGTCCGGCGGCGGCCGCGACCGGCGGCCCGGCCGAGTGGCTGGCGGGCACCGGGGACGAGCCGGGGTCGTTCGGGATCGCGACGTTCGCCGACCTCGCCCAGGTGCGGCACCACCGCGAGGTGACCGTGCTCGACGTACGCCGCGCCGACGAGTACGCGAGCGCGCGCATCGCCGGTGCCGAGAACATCCCGCTGCACGAGCTGCCGAAGCGACTGGGCGACGTGCCGGGCGGTGAGGTCTGGGTGCACTGTGCCGGTGGCTACCGGGCCTCGGTCGCCGCGTCCTTCCTGGCCGCCGCGGGCCTGCCGCTGGTGGCGATCGACGACTCCTTCGACAACGCCGAGAAGGTCGGCCTGCACCTCGTGGGCCCCGAGGCCACCGGCGCCCCGGCGTGACCCTCGGACTGCTGGTCGTCGCGGCCGTCGCCGGGCTGCTCATCGGGCTCAGCCTGGGAGCGCTCGGTGGCGGCGGCTCGGTGCTCGCCGTCCCCGTCCTCGTCTACGCGCTGGGCCAGACCCCGGCGCAGGCCACCACCGGCTCCCTGGTCGTGGTCGGACTGACCTCGCTGATCGGCGCGGTCACCGCCCACCGGGCCGGCAACCTGCTGCTCGGGCGCGGGGTCGCGTTCGGCGCCGTCGCCATCGGCGGCGCGGCGGTCGGGGCGAAGGCCTCCGGCCTGGTGCCCGGGCCGGTGCTGATGGCAGCCTTCGCGGCGCTGCTCGTGGTCGTCGCGGGCGTCATGGTGGTCCGACAGGTCCGCGCCCGCCGCTCTCCCTTGCACGATGCGCGGGGACCGCGGGCCCGGCTCGACGACCCGATCCTCACCTTCAGCCCGACGTTCACCTGCGCGTGCCCGCGGGCGCTGAAGGTGCTCGTGACCGCGACCGTGGTCGGGCTGCTGACGGGGTTCCTCGGCGTGGGCGGCGGCTTCCTCGTCGTACCCGCGCTCGTGCTCGCGCTCGGCCTCCCGATGGAGCTCGCGGCGGGCACGTCGCTGATCGTCATCACGATCACCTCCGCCGCCGCGCTCGTCGTACGCGCCGGGACCGCCGCCCACCCCGACTGGACGCTGGTCGGCCTGCTCACCGTCTTCGCCGTCGTGGGCGGGTGGCTCGGCGCCCGCCTGGCCGGCCGCGTGCACACCGACCGCCTGCAGTCCGCGTTCACCGGCCTGCTGCTGCTGGTCGCCGTCTACACCGCAGTCCAGGCCGCCCCCGCCCTGGTCTGATTCTCGATCTCCCGTCCCCGACACCCGAGCGGGTCATCGAGCCGCGCCCCCACCCGAACCGTCACCACCAACGAAAGGCACCCCCCATGAACAGCCAGACCACCCTTGCCAACCCGACCGTCATCGACGCCGCCGAGCTGCACGAGCGCCTGGAGGGACCCAACGCTCCCCGCGTGCTTGACGTCCGCACCCCGGCTGAGTTCGAGAGCGCTCACATCCCCGGCTCCTACAACGTGCCGCTGGACCTGCTCCGTGAGCACCGGTCCGACCTCGCCGAACGTCTCGGCCCGGACGCCCAGGAGACCGTCCTGGTCTGCCGCTCGGGCGCGCGCGCCACCCAGGCCGAGCAGGCCCTGGCCACCACCGCCCTGCCGGGCCTGCGTGTCCTGAACGGAGGCATGAACGGCTGGGAGTCCACCGGCGCCCCGGTCAACCGGGGCCGCCAGACCTGGGAGCTCGAGCGCCAGGTCCGTCTCGTCGCCGGCACCGCCGTCGCGGCCAGCGTCCTCGCCTCCACCGTCTCGCCGCGGCTGAAGTGGGTCGCCGCCGCCGTGGGTTCCGGCCTCTCCGTCGCCGCCGTGACCAACACCTGTGCCATGGGCGTGGCCCTGTCCAAGATGCCCTGGAACCGCGGCGCCTCCGAGGTGGGCATCGACGAGGTGCTCGGCTCGCTGGGCGCGAACGGCTGACCTCACGAGTCCGACGAGCGCGCCTCCGGCCGCAGGTGTACGTCGAAGAACGCCGCGACGCGCCGACGGGCGTCGAGGGCGGACGCCTCGTCGTACCTCGTGCCGGAGATGCGCGCGAGGAAGCGCAGGAACAGGGTCTGGTCCACGGGAGCGTGGTCGTTCATGAAGCCGTGGCCGGCCCCCGGGTAGATCTTCACGTCGTGGGGGACGCCGAACTCGGTCAGCAGCTCGTCCAGCCGCTGCCCGGCGCGGGCGCCCAGCGGGGACTTGTCCTGCTCGCCGAAGCTGCCGACGACGGGGCAGGCCCGCGGCAGCCAGTCCCGGGCGTCGGAGGGGCAGCCGCCGTAGTTCACCGCAGAGGCGTCGAACCCGTGGCCCTCGGCCAGCGCGATGGCGTACCCGCCGCCCATGCAGAAGCCGACCACGCCAACGGACCCTGTGCACCCGTCCTGAGCGCGCAGCCACTGCCGCGCAGCCTCGATGTCGTCGAAGGTGCGACCGCGCCGCTGGCCCAGCTCGCGGAAGATCGTGCGCAGGCAGCGCAACCGGCTGCCCCAGTGGTAGAGGTCGGGGGCGATGGCCAGGAAGCCCTCCCCGGCCAGCCAGTCGGCGTGGGCGCGCAGGTCCTGGCTCATCCCGGTGAAGTCGTGCACCACCACCACGCCGGGCCAGGGCGCTGCCGACGTGGGCACCGCCGTGTAGGCGGGCATCCGCCCGCGGCCGGTGTCGATCCCGAGAAGTGAGCCGGTCGCCATGCCTCAGTCTCGGAGGTGACGGCGGCTCGTGGCCAGACGCAGGTGCGATCGTCCGGGGGCGGGCCGCCCCTGGTGCGGACCAGCCGGCTCAGCAGCGCATAGCCGGTCTCGCGGAGCTGTACGAGCTGTTCGCGCTGAGCGGGTCGAGCACGTGCTGGCGTACCTGTCCCGTAGGTGGCTGGTCGCGGCCCCAGGTCGGGTGAGGACCATCGCCTCTGGCGTGCTCGCGACCCTCCGGCTTGTCTGGGACTGACGTTCCGCATGCTCGGGCGTGGTTGGAGTGGTCACGATGGAGACCTTCGAGGCGTCGCACCAGGAACACCGGGGTGCGACGCCTGCTCGGACTGCCGCCGGCGAGGCGCCTGAGCCGTCAACCCGAGGACCACGGAGGTCGAGATGACAACCGGCAGCCAGGACAGCGCAGCACTGCTCGCGGCGATGATGAACCTGACCAAGTTCCACCGCGAGCACGAGAAGTTCTACGCCTCCTCCCCGCGCGAGTTCGCAGTCACGCTGCAGCGCCACGCCCGCACCCTCCAGGCCCTTGCCGACCGGTGGTCCACCGCCGAAGCCTCCACGCGCGCAGTGCTCAGTCCCTACGAAGGGGCAGAGGACCTCAACAGTCCCGCCGCACTGCAGCTCGACGGAGTGCTGTTCCTCGAGGGGGAGGGCCGCCCGGCCGAGATCGCCCACCTGATCCGTGACCTGCGCAACGCAGCCCAGGACCAGAAGGCCACCGGGGAGTGGCTGGCAACGGCGATGGAGTCCTCCTGGGCGGTCGCGGCGGCCCTGATCGAGATCGACGACCTCGCCGACATGCTCGGCGAGAGGCACCGGATCATCGCGAACGACTGGCAGGCCGCCACCATGAACAGCGTGCAGAGCCACCTGCTGGACAGGGCCGCCGACATCCTGGAGCACGTCGACTTCACCCCGGCCGCCCTGCGCGCCGACCTGGGCGACCACCACGTCTCGACCGGCCTGCTCTACTCCGCGGCCGAGATGATCTCCCACGCTGCCGACCTGTGCAGCGACTCCGCCGGCCTCGTCCACGACAACGAACGCCGGTGGAGGACCTTCCGCCACCGCGTCGGCCGGGTCCTCGCCGCCCAGGACGGCACGCCCGGCCAAGCGGACTGAACGTCCTCTCGGCCCTGATCCGGCGGTGACCGCGTCCGCGAAGCCCGGCCAGACTCGGTCGTTCGACGGGAGGACGACGTGATCCGCCGTCAGGGTCGGTTGCGCCCCAGGTCGTCGTGCGCCTGCACCCACTCGTCGGCGACCACGGCGGAGCCCAGGGAAAGCTCTCCGGCCAGGACGGTGGCCGCGATGATCTCGGTCAGCTTGCCGACCCCGCCCGCCCCGTAGCAGCCGAGCATCTCCAGGCACTCCCGCTGCGTCGCCAGTCCGGTGCCCCCGCCGTAGGTCGCCACGATCAGCGACGGAAGCGTGACGGAGGCGTAGAAGTCGCCGTTCGGGAGCAGCTCCGAGAAGCCGTACAGCGCCGAGCTCTCCGCGACGTTCGCGACGTCCTGGCCGGTGGCGATGAACATGGCGGTGATGCCGTTGGCGGAGTGCAGCCCGTTGTTGTTCGTCACCGACATGATCGACCCGAGCTGCCCCCGCATCCGAGCGTTGTAGAGCTTGTCGGTGGTGACGTGCATGTGCTTCTCGACCAGGGCTGCCGGCAAGGTGATCTCCGCGACCACTCGCTTGCCCCGGGTGTGCAGCATGTTGACGATCGAGGTCTTCTTGTCCGTCGCGAACTGTCCTTCGAGCAGGAAGTGCACGTCCCCGGGGTAGTTCTGCTTGATCCACGCGCACGCCGCGAACGTCGCCTTGCCGGTCATGTTCTGGCCGGCCGCGTCGCCGGTGGTGTAGTTGAACCGGGTGTACAGAAGCTTGGAGACCGGGAACTCCTGGATGTCGACGAGCCGCCCGCGGCTGGTGGTCGCGTCGGCGGCCGAGGCGACCTCGTCGAAGTGCTCACCGAGCCATTCACGGAACGCCCTCATCTCGCGTGCGCTCTCGAAGCTGAACACCGGCGCACGCTGCATCCGGTCGTCGAGGATCGTCGTGGTCGCGCCGCCGGCCTCGCGGCACAGCTTCATGCCCCGGTTGTACGACGCGACCAGGGTCCCCTCCGTGGTGGCCAGGGGGACCAGGAAGTCACCCTGCGCGTGCTCACCGTTGACCCGCAGCGGCCCGGCCAGACCCATCGGCACCTGCGCCACCCCGAAGAAGCCCTCCACGTTCCCCGCGAGCGTCGCGGGGTCCAGGGAGTACGTCGACGCGTGGTCGAGGCTCGACCCCGTCCGGTGGCGGACCAGCCTCTGGCGGGCCTCGATGGGGGCCGGGGCGTAGTCGTCGTCGCGGTCACGCGGGATCCTCAGGTCCGTCATGGGGCTGAGGATGGCACGCATCAGTCGTTCGGTGCTCGAGGGGACTTGCGCCTCTGTCGGACCGGGCTCACACGCGCAAGGCTCGAGCTGGAGACGTCGGCAGCCCGTCTCCAGCATCGGGTCGCAGTGACCCGACCAGGACGTCGGGAGGTCACCATGTCCGCCAAGAACGACTACCAGGACTACTGGATCAACCCACGGCTCAAGATCGCGGCGCTGTGGACGGCCATGCTGTTCGTCTTCACCTACGTCGACCTGTTCACCCTCTACCGCGCCGACGTCAGGGCCGACATCGAGGCCGGCAAGATCGCCGCCTTCACCATCGGGCAGGGCTACCTGCTGGGCGTGACGATCTACGTGCTGGTGCCCAGCCTGATGGTGTTCCTCAGCCTCGTCCTGCCAGTGAGGGTCGCGCGGATGGCGAACATCGTCGCGGCAGCCCTCTATGCCGTGACGGTGGCGGGAAGCGCGATCGGGGAGTGGAACTACTTCATCCTCGGCAGCCTCGTCGAGGCCGTCCTGCTGGTCGGCGTCGTCTACTACGCGTGGACGTGGCCGAAGGTGACCGACGCTGTTGTCGGGGCGCCGGACGACTCGGCGGTCCGCACACGCGTGCACTCAGCACCAGGGTCGCGCGGGTAGCCCCCGCACACCCAGGGTCACCGAGGGAGGACGCCATGCGAGAGCACAGGGCGGCAGCCACGACGGCCGGGATCCTGTACATCATCGGGACGACGGCCGGCGTCCTCAGCAAGGTCGTCGCCCTCGCTCCGGTGAGCGGGGCGGACGATCCGCTGGCCGCCGGCGCGCAGCACTCCGACGCGGTCGTCACGGCCGCGCTGCTCGTGCTTGTCATGGGGCTGTCGCTCGCGTTCGTCCCCGTGGTGCTCTTCCCGGTGCTGCGCCGGATCGACGAAGTGCTGGCGATCGGCTACCTGGTCGTGCGAGGAGCGGTCGAGACGGCCTGCTACGTCGTGGCCGCGATCAGCCTGCTGCTGCTCCTGCCCCTGGGTGCGGTGGTGTCGGCGGGACCGGGCACGGCGTCACCCGCGGGCGTGCGCCTGGGGAACCTCCTGGTCGACGCGGCCGACGTCGGGGCCGTGACCGCGCTCGTGTTCTGCCTGGGCGGCGTCTTCTTCTACCTCCTGCTCTACCGGTCGCGCATCGTCCCGGCCTGGATCGCGTTGTGGGGTCTCGCGGGGATCCCGCTCTACGTGGCCGCCTATGTGCTCGACATGTATGCCGTCATCGGCACCAACTCCACGGCACAGAACCTCCTGGTCATCCCCTTGGCCCTGCAGGAGATGGTGCTGGCGGTCTGGATGATCGCGCGCGGGTTCCGTCCAGCGGCTGCGTCATCCGCATCGGAGCCGAGGGCCACGTCGCTGGCCCGCGCCTGATTGCATTGCCGGCCGTCCGGCTCAGGAGTCGGGCAGCACGTCCTTGACCGCGTCGACCGCCCTGGCCAGTGCCGGCCGCTCGTCGCCGCCGCTGGCCCACACCGGGTCCTGCGGCAGTGGGCCCATCGGGTCGGCGTCCGCAGGGCCCGTGGCGGCCGGAGCGAGCACCACGGCTGCTCGCGGTCGGGGTTGCTCGTGGTGGTGCGTACCTCGTGCCCGCGTTCGAGCAACAGCGGCACCAACCGGCCGCCGACGTACCCCGTCGCGCCCGTCACCAGGATCTTCAACTCGTCCTCGACTCTCCACGGATCTTCGGGCTCGGCCGGGGTGTGGCGATGGCTGTGACCCGATGGGACCGGTGGGTACCCGGCGCAGCTCTCGCCCATGCTCCCGCTCGGTGGTCTACTCCGATCCCCCAACGGGTTGCAGGCCCCAAGCGCCGAGCGCACGGTGAAAGGGGCCCGCACCTGAGCCCCTGCGGGAAGTAGGGAGACCATCATGCGCCGATTCATCGCGGCCGCCGCCGCCATCGCCGGTCTCGGGCTGGTACCCGCCACTGCGTCTGCAGCGATGGGGACCCCACCGGAGACGGGTTGCCCATCCTCGAACGAGGTGCTCGTGGTGGCTGACCTGGTGCCGCTGGGCTACATGGTTCCTCAGCGGATCGACGACCCGGCCAACGGCGGCAACGGCAACGGCCTCGTCTGTGGCAAACCCTTCAACCCGGTGGTCCAGGAGCTGCAATGCCCCGCTGCGACCTGCCCGGTGCCCGTCGTCTACTACTTCCGTGAGGACAGCCTGACCCGGTGACCTCCACGCAACGTGGGCACGTGCCCACGGTCACCTCGAGAGTGTCTTGGCGACATGGCGGGAAACAGGGGACTTGTCATCACTCGGGCGCCTGTCGGCCAGTCCCGCAAGGCTCTGGAACCCATCGCTGGCGGCGCGTAGCGTCTCCAGGAGGACCCGGTCGCAGGGGGTGACGATGCCCGAGGCTGCTGTGAACGGCGTACGCCTCCACTATGACGTGGCCGGCGACGGCCCCCCGCTGGTGTTCGTGCACGGCATGTGCGGTCGCGGCGCCGTCTGGTCGGGCCAGGTCGAGCGGCTGTCGGACGCCTTCACGTGCGTCACCTACGACCGGCGGGGTCACGGCGCCAGTTCCGACGGCGGCGACCCACACACCGTCCCGCTGCACGGCGACGACCTGGCGGCCCTGGTCCGACACCTCGAGCTGCCACCCGTCGTACTCGTCGGTTCCAGCGGCGGGGCACGCATCTGCCTGGACGTCCTGCTGCGCCATCCCGGCCTGCTGGCCGGCGCGGTGCTCTCCGAGCCGCCGGTCTTCTCGCTTGATCCCGAACATGGCCGCGAGTTCATGGGCAGAGTCGTCCCGGCCGTACAACCCCGTTTGGACGCCGGGGACCTGCGCGGCGCGGTCGATGGCTTCTTCGGGGTCGTGTGTCCCGGGCTGTGGCGCCAGCTCGACGAGGACGGCCAGGAGCCCTATCGCGCGAGCGGCCAGATGCTCGTCGCCGACCTGCAGCAGCCGCCCCTCGCCGTGACGACGGACGACCTGTCCGTCGGTCCGGCTGCCCGTCCTGGCCATCGCCGGGACGGACAGCGACCCGTTCCTACGGGCGACGCCGAGGGTCATCGCGGCCACGGTGCCCTCGGCCCGGCTGCTCGAGCTGCCCGAGTGCGGCCACGTGACGTACGCCGAGCAGCCGGACGCCTTCGCAGGGGCGGTGCGAGACTTCGCGCGCAGCGCCTTCGGCGGCGCCCTGGCGGGCTGATGCCGCCGACTGCGATCGTCAGCCAGTCGGTCGGCTGGTGGTGTCGGGCGGGCGAGCACAGAGCCGGTGACGTCGCGGCGTACATCTCGACCACAGTGGCCGGGAAGGGACGAACCACATCTGCGGCCTTCTGCAATGCGTCGATCTGCAGGTTTGCGCGATGGCTCGGTCGGGATGCGTTGGTGGTTCGGTGACAAGGGTGGCAACCGCTGCCCGACGGACAGGGCACATGCGCCAGTCGGGCACTGGGCGGGGAGAACGCCATGACGATACCGGTACGCGTGCCTGCAGTGGTGGCGTCCAAGGCGATCCTGCGCTTCGAGCCCGGTCGATGTCGATCGAGGGCCACGAAGCGCCACCCCGGTGCGCGGTCCCGCGTCGGTTGAGCCGCCGGCCCATCAGCATGCCTCGTGCACGGCGACCAGAAGCCGCGGACCGGAGCGAGCCGCTGAACAGCCGCGCATGCCCTCGGGGACACGAGCGGAACGTCGTGGAGCTCCGCCCTGCTCGCTCGGGGAGCCACCGTTGCGAACCGGCCAGAGGGAGAGAAAGTGGCCGCACACGTGGGAATCAGGGAGTCGTTGCCGATCTTTCGCGACGGGCTGCGGGCGGAGTTCACGCGAGCGTCGTGGATCGTGCAGGAACCTCGCGACATCGTCGCGTGGGCCGGAGCCGGTGCGACCGCCCACCGTCAGGCCGCCGGCGACGACGACGGTAGCCATCCAGGCCGGGCCGTGCTGCTCTCGTTGTCGACGGACCGTGACTGGTCGGTGCTCGACCAGCTCCACGACCGGTGCCCGGGCGTGATCGTGGTGACGCTGCTCTCGCAGCCGCGCTCGGACCGGTACCTCGACGCGATCGCCCGAGGGGCGATGTCTGCCGCACCCCGATCCGCCACTGGCCGTCACATCGTCGCGGTCGTGAGAGCGGCGATCGACGGCCAGGCTCTGCTGCCGGCCACTGTGGTGAAGGCGCTGACCTCTCACGACGAGGGAAGCCACGACCCGAGGCTCCTCAAGGACGAGGAGAGGCGCTGGCTGACCGACCTGGCCAACGGCGAGAGCGTCGACGCCCTGGCGTGGCGCAACGGGTACTCGCGACGCACCATGTACCGCCGGTTGAGTCAGATCTACCGACGCCTGGGTGCTGACCGCAGGGAGAGCGCGCTGGTCGCCGCCGCCAGGTCGGGGCTCATCTGAGCCGCGGATCGGCACCACCACGCGGCTCGCCCTCGTGGCCGTGTCGTGGCATGGGCGTGGCACTGGGGTGCCACACGTGGCAGTCCGGGCGCACTCGTGTCAGCCCACTGCCGCCGCTGCTGCCGTAGACCGGACTCGTGCAGTTCGTCGATCGCACCCTCCTCCGTCTGGCCGACACCGTCGAGCGGGCCGCGGTGCTGTCTCCGGCGGTCGGCGATCGACTGCTGTCCGCCGCGTTCGTCTTCGACAGCGTGCAGGTCGGCGAGGTGACCGGCGTGTCGGTGCGAGACATCGAGCTGCTGCCGTCCGTCCCCGAGCGCCAGGTGCTCGAGGGTGCCATGTACCAGCCCATGAACGGCATGCGCTGGGAGGCGAGCGCGTCGCTGCGTGTCGGTGCCCCCCACGCCACCGTCGACGGGCGGGTGGAGCTCTTCCTGACCACCGAGACCCGCATCGCCCACACCTCCGTCGAGGACGTCCAGGTCGAGCACCTCGGTGACCTGGCCGATCTCGCCGCCGTCGACGCCAGGATCCTCGCCGACGACGGGGCCCTGCCGGCGGACGGGCAAATGCTGGCAAGTCGCCGATTCGGCGCCCTGAAGACGATGGTGCTCGAACGGTTCACCGAACCCGGCGACTTCGACGTGGACGGCTTCTTCGAGGCGCGCAACGTGGACGACATCGGCGAGCTGATGGCGTTCCTGTCGCCACCGCACCATCCCTCCCGGGTCGGAATGCACGTGGTGGTCGACGGCACGCTGCCCTCGCGCATCGTCAACCATCGGGTCATCACGGGCCTGCACATCGTCGAGGACCCGGTGTCCCGGCTGCACGCCGTGGTCGACGAGATCCAGGTCGCCCGGACGCTGATGGCGGATGCCACCGAGGTTGCCGGGGCGCCGAGCGGGATGATCTCCCGCACAGGGCTTCCCTTCGTGCTGGTCTTCGCCGAGCAGGCCCTGGACGACGACGACCTGCCCCTGCCCGCCGGCGCTCCCGCGCCGGGCAACGCGGCTGCTCGCCGGGCAGCTCACCTGACCGAGCTGCAGCGGCGCCTGACACCGCTCGGCATCGCACTCGCCCCCATCTCGCCATGACGCCTCGTGAGGAGCAGGCATGACCATCACCGCTGAGTACCCCTTCATCCAGGTCAGCATCGACACCCGCGGCCTCCAGCCGGTCGCCAAACGGGCGGTCGGCAACGTCGCTGTCGTCGGCGACGCCGGCGGGTTCGGCACCGCCGTCGCCAACGTGCCGGTCACGGTGGGCAGCGAGGGCGAGGCCCGGACGCTGTTCGCCGACACCGACGGGTCCGGCGCCATCACCGGCAAGGGCCGCCTGTACGACTCGCTCAAGACGGTGCTGCTCCAGGACCCCGCCCCGTCGCGGGTCTACGCCGTCGCCACCGCCGACGACGCGGGCGCCCCCGACTACGCGGCGGCCCTGTCCGCGGTCGCGGCGGCACCCGTGCAGTTCGTCTGCCTGGCCAACGAGACCGACGCGGGCGCGTTGGCGGACCTCAAGGACCACATCGAGACGGTCAGCGCCGATGGCAACCGGCGCATGGGCGTGGCCATGGTCGAACCGGACCTGGCCGTCGCCGCGGGGGAGACGTTCGCCGGCAACGCCGACACGACGTACGGCGACCTCAAGAGCGACCTGTCCCGCATGGTGCTCGTCGCAGCGCGGGTGCCCGTCGAGGGCGGCCTCCCGACCTCGGACGTGGCCGCCGCCGCGATGGGGACCATCGCCGGACAGGACGTCCACATCAGCGTGCTGATGAAGCAGGTGCGGGGGCCGAAGATCCCCGTCCAGCGGCAGTTCACGGCCTCGGAGATCAAGCAGCTGGCCGAGGCGTTCATCATTCCGGTGATCGACCCGGAGCTCGTCCCGGGTGAGGGGCTCTTCCTCGGCAGCGGGCGCGCCTACACGACCGACACCTCGCGCCTGTACGTCGACATCGTGCGCACCCTCGACTACCTCGAGTTCCTGCTGAAGGCCGGGTTGATCGGGTCGATCGGCAACGTGCGCATCGACCGGCTGGGCATGCAGGCACTCAGGTCGCGCTTCGACGGGATCCTCCAGCCGCTCCTGTCGAGCCGGGTGATCGCTGACTACTCGGTCGACATTCCGCTGCTGGCGATCCTCGAGGCCGAGGAGGCGGCGCGCACGCCCGGGCAGTCCGCGACTCTCACCGACGCGAGGACGAGCCGCGTCGTCGAGGTGCTGCTGTCGGTCGTCTACGCCGGCGCCGTCCACTTCCTCGACATCAACCTGGCGCTCAAGGCCTGAGGGCCAGGCACACCCACCATCGCAACCCACGAAGGACGCCGACATGCCTACCTGGATGAACACCCGGCTCGCTGTGGTCCTCAACGGCGACAGCGCGAACCCGATGACTCCGCTCGACTCGTTCACGCCCAGCTTCAACCTCAACACCGAGATCGTGCACTCCCTCGAGGCGACGCACATCGGTTACATCTCCAACCCGGAGAACTTCACCTTCACGATGACCGTCAAGGCCATCGGCGGGGCGGCCGCCGCGCTGATGAAGCTGGCGATGGAGGGCACGGAGTTCGAGATCGGGCTGTACGAGGCCGCGGACAGCGCCGGTGAGTGGGACTTCGTCCACATCGTGCTGCGCAAGTGCCTGATCACCACGGCGAACCCCTCCAACGCCACCGTGAACGGCGCTCCGGTCGCGACGTTCTCCGGCGTGGCGCGCGTGGGCGAGTCCAACGGCGAGGGCACGCAGAACCTGCCCAGCTTCACCGGCTGATCGCCACAGACCGGACGGACAGGGGCAGACTCGTGATCGGCATCGGAGCGGGGGACGGCGGTCCCGTCGGCGGCGGCGCCGAGGACCTGCGCTCGCGTCTCGACGGCGGTGCCCGCGCCACGCAGGGCGGCCTGGTCACCGAGACCGGCATCGCGTTGGTCGAGCAGGGCGAGCTGGTGGTCAGCCCCCGCGGATCGCGTGCCCAGGTCGAGCTGGCCGCCGCCGAGGCGGGGACCGAGGTGCACATCCACCTGCCCGTGGTCGTCGAGGTGGTGGGACGAGCTCACGACGTCGAGCTGGAGCGCACCATCGACGAGACCCTGAGGCGCCTGCGCCTGGCCATCGAGGCCCAACCTCTGGAGGGCTGATCGATGGCGGTCCAGGTCCACGTGCCCGTCTCCGTCGAGCTGCCCGAGGGCGGCTGGCTGGACGGCGAGGACCTGGCAGAGCTCGAGGTCGGCACCGGCGATGCGCTGGCGCGGGCGTTCGACGCCGTACGCACCGAGGTGCTCGAGACCCGGGGGCGGGACCGGGCCGTGTCGGTGGGTGAGGCGTCACTGCACTTCGAGGGCGACGTGGACGAGCGGCTGCGCCCCGACCTCGCCCTGGCCGTGCAGCGTGCCGTCGACTACGCCGTCGCACGCAGCGGTCTCCGCTCGTGGTACCGGCCCTCGGGTCCCCCGGCCGCGCTGGGTGGTGTGCCGACCAGCTGGGCCGATCCCGCCCGCCGGGACGGTGGCGGATACCGGATCCAGATGTTCGACGACGGCAGCCCGGTGACCATCACGTTCGAGGAGAGCGAGGAGGACGTCATCCTGGTGCGCCCGCCCGGCCCGCTGACCGCTCAGGGCGCAGCGGCCCTTGCGTGGGAGGCCCACGTCGGACGGTACGGACCGGACTGGAACCCGGAGGCGTACGGCTACCCCGGCTACTACGGCGACTTCACCTACGAGGGCCAGCTCCAGACCCAGTCGCTGCTCTACATCTACAGCGTCGAGAGCGTGGGTGAGGACGGCTGGCCGATCAACGCCCGCTGGCAGATCGGCTCCTTCTCGATGCTGCGGTACGCCGAGGAGGGCGACCGCATCCTGCGCTCGGCGCTGCAGCCGGCGATGGGTCACTGGGTCCTCACCAAGACCGAGGAACCCACCGACTACACCAACGTGCTTCGCCGCCTGAACGAGCGCGACCAGGCGCGTCCGGAGGAGGAACGCCTCAGCGACGACGTGCGTGCTCGCATGGCGCGTCTGATCGCCGACTACGCCACCCAGAACCAGGGCGCCGCCCTCTGGACGATCGACGACGGCGCCAGCAGCAACGACGTGATGCTGGAGGCAGCCACGGAGGGCAGTTGGGGGATCGCCCACTCACCGGTTCGGTTCATCACCCAGGAGTCCATGCCCGGCACCGAGGCCGACGCCGAGGGCGGCGGTGGTCAGCAGCAGGGGTCCGGCCACGGAGACGAGGCCGGCACCGGGGGCGGCGACGACGAGGGCGGCACCGGGGGCGGCGACGACGAGGGCGACGGCGGCCAGGGCGCGGGACGCCGGAGTGAGGGTCGCGGCCGCGGCCGCGCGCGTGGGGGCCCGCTGGGCACCGCCGAGGGACACGGGAGCCTCTGGCCCGTCCTCGGCACCGGTGGAGAGCCGCTGGTGTGCGAGCCGTTCCTGGGGGAGCCGCCGGTCGCGCAGCTGGCCGTCGGCGCCGAGGAGCTGGAGGCCGAGATGCGTGGCCTCGCGTCGGCGCTCGAGCTCGAGTACTGCGGGTACGCCGGGCAGTTCTGCCTGAACCTGGCCCGGCTGATCGGCGCCCGGGCGCATGCCGTCGGCGTCACCTCGATCACCTCGACCGTCACCACTGCGGTGAGGTCGCGGCCCGACGGAGGCGGGAACAACGGCTTCGTCGACATCCAGGCCGGCGACGCGCCCGAGCTGGAGTACATGAAGATGCTCGGTGACCTCGCCGTCCGGGTCCACAACCTCGCGAACGCCATCTCCCGCACCTACCTGGCGGGCCCCAACCACGACCTCATCTACTGGGACGCCGAGCACGACTTCGAACCGAGCGCGCCGGCGTGGTCGCTGCGCTTCTGGGGCCAGCTGTCGGACATCATGCCGTCGTCGATGATGTGGCTCTTCGCCGAGACCTGCCGGGTCATCCTCCTCCAGCAGCTGCGGTCCAGTCACGCCGGCATCGTGGCGCGCCAGGACCAGTTCGAGGAGACCCGCCGACGCTTCGACGAAGCACTGGGGATCCTCGGTGGCAGCGTGGTCAAGCTGGCGGTGCTCAAGAGGGCGATCGCTCACGCCGACCGCTACGACCTCTCCGGCCCGGTGCGGGAGGTGCTCTCACACCTCCCGCCCATGCGCTACATCGGCAGGGAACGCGAGCCCTACCAGCCACCGGCCCCCATCGAGTCGATGTCGCCACAGGTCATCCAGGTCCTCGAGGACGCCGGGGCGACCATCGAGGAGCAGGGCGACGGTCACGTCGCCCGCTACGACCACAGGACGTGGACCACCGCGGACCTGGAGCAGGGCGTCGGCCTGCGCCGGTCGATCCTCAACCTGGCTGACCCGTTGTTCAACCAGGTGGCCGACCTGGAGCGGCTCTACCACGACTTCCAGCGCAACCCGTCCAGCTCGGAGACCTACCTGCGGAACCTTCTCGCGCAGATGCGTGAGGCGAACGAGGAGATGACTCGCGAGTCCTCCGACCACCAGGACGGCGCCTTCTTCGCCCTCGAGGCCTCGCAATGGGTCGAGCACGAGGGCGGCACCAACGCCCAGGGCCTCCACTACGACCTGCAAGGGATCCACAAGCTGGCCAACGACGTGCTGCGGCCGTGGGCGGGAAGTCTCGAGTACTACAACGAGGGTGTCGACCTGGCCATCGAGGTCAAGGCGAACTGGGACCGTTTCCTCCAGGTGTTCGCCGTCGGCGGGATCATCGTGCTCGCCCTGCTGTGTGCACCGCTGGGTGCCGTCGCGGTCGGCTTCGTCACCGGCGTGGCCGGCATCGCCCTTGCCGTGCACGACGTGCTGGAAGCGGACCGGATGGAGGCGCTGTACCGGTCCCTGGAGGACCCCGAAGCGATCTTGTCGTGGCAGGACGTGCAGCTGGCCCGGCTGATGGCCGACCTGTCCATCGCGTTCTCGATCTTCGACGTCGTCGGGGTGGGGAAGGGAGCTCGGGCGATCGTCACGGGGGCGCGCACGGCCTTGCGCGAGGTGGCCGAGCAGGGACTGAGGGTGACGGTGCGCCTGAGCATCCGGAGCGCCCGCCGCACCATTCTCGCCAACATGGCGGAGGAGGTGCTGCGCAACGCCGTCCGCCAGGCGGCGCAGCACGCGGTGATCGCGGGGGTCATGCAGGCAGTCCTCCCCGTCGTGATCACCCCGGTGCTCGTGCCGTGGATCAGGGGTGTGGCCATGGAGCACGGCACGCTGAACGCCGTGGATGCGGCGCTCGGCCAGCTCGCGGCCGGGCAGCCCGCGACCCCGGTCCCGGTCACCGGCGCGCTGCCCGGTGACGTCGGTGCGCAGGCCGTCGACGGTGGGGAGGAGGAGGCCTCCTTCGACGCCTCCGCGTGGTTCGCCGACCCGGCCGCGCCGGTCAGCAACCCGGCTGAGTGGTCCGGCCCGGCGCTCATGGACGGCGGGACGTACGACGTCGCCGACGGGGAACAAGAGGCTTCGCCATGACCATCGTGAGCCGGGCCGCACTGCGCGAGGGACTGACCGCCTTCGTGCGTGAGAGTCCCGCCATGGAGAGCCTCGAGCGGGCGATGCGGCTGCTGTACCGCGACCGGCCGCGGCCCTCCGTGCAGTCCCTCGCGGAGCTGGTGCTGCTGTCGATCGTCCGCGGTCACGAGGTGCGCACCCAAGGTGTGCTGGGCCGGCTCAACGAGGCCCTGGCACGGATCCTCGACGACCTCGATGCGCTGCGGGCCGGACACTCGATCGAGGGTCGGACCGCAGGCATGCGCACGCAGGACCTGACCGCGATCGCCCGTGCGCTCGACGACCTGAACACCCTGGAGCAGCAGGTCCGCTTCATGATGGAGGGCGACGAGACCTGGGCGGCGCAGCTGAGGTCGGAGCTCGGCGGGCGGCTGGCCGGCCCGCCTCCACCGACCCGGCGCCCCGCGCCTTTCCGGCCCACCCCACCACCCCGCCCCCAGAGCACGCGCTCCGCCGCGAGCAACCTGCGTCGAGCATTCCTGGGAGCGGGCGCGGATCCGGTGGCGGTGATGGGGACCGGCCGACCGCCCAACGCCGTGCTGCAGGCCGCACACCGCCTGGTGGTGGCCGCCGGTGGCGACGTACCGACGGCGGTCCGTGCACTGATGCAGATGGGCCCCGGGCCGGAGACCGACGCGATGATCACCGCGGTGCTGATGGGCGAGGGGCGGATCTACCGCGGCGCCCCGCTGCCCGCCGGGAAGACGTGGGCGGCGCACCAGCGCGAGGTGACCGGGCTCGACTTCGAGTGGTCCGCCGGCCCGGGCACCGACATCAGCCGCCGGACCCGGCCGCCCGACCCGACCCTGCCGCGCCGGGCGCCCCTGCCCGCCGGTGCACTCGGCGAGGAGATCGGCATCGACGGCATCGTCGACGGCATGCTCGTCGACGCCAAGCACGGCGGCACTCCGCTGGAGGTGCTGACGGGTCGCGCGGAGGCCACGCCGTTCTGGCGGCGCGACGTCGAGCCCGGGGTGGACGTCGACCTGCGCGAGGCGCTGAGCCCACGCCAGGTGGACATCCCGGGCCAGCTCGACGAGTACGAACGGGGGCTGCTGACCGAGCTCAGTCGCCAGCTGGAGTTCGCCGAGCACAACGGCCTCAAGGGCGTGCGCTGGGTCTGCAGCAGCGAGGAGCTCGCCGAGGCCATGCGCCTGCTCGCGGACCGGCTGCCGAGCCGCTACCGCGGCATGAACATCCAGTTCGTCGTGGGCGGGCTCCGATGAGCAGCCGGTCCCGCGTCGACGAGTTCCAGCGCCTGCCATCGGCGATCCTCACCGACGGGCTGCTGCCGGTCCCGCTGTTCGTGGTCACCCGCATGGTCCTCTCCGAGACCTACTCGCTGCCTCCGGTGGGGTCGAAGGGCTTCCGGGCCGCGGTCGACAACTCCGAGGACACCGTCAGCCTCAACGCGCTCCTCATCGGCCCCCAGCGCTTCGCCTGGAAGACCGGGCTGGAGCTGCTCGCCGACGTCAGTCGTCGCGGCGGCGCCCTGGCCCGGTGGACCAAGGGCGGTGCCGGGGGCCTGATCCTGGTCACCGCCATGACCTGCGGCTGGACATGCAGGTGACCGAGCTGAGCTTCGCCGCCTCCGCCCAGCGCCGCGACACCATCGAGGTGACCATCGGGCTGCGCCACGTGCCGCAGCCGGGGCCGCTCAACCTCCTGATGGACGTCGGCATGGCCGCCGTCATGAGCATCACGGAGGCGGTGACATGACGCTGCCCGCTGAGTACACGCCGTTGCCGTTCCAGGGCGGACGCGGCATCCCGCAGACCGTGCCGTTCGACTCCGGCGGGTTGCACCTGCGGGTGTCGATCGTGGCGTCGGCCACCGACCTGCCCGCCCTGCGCTCGCTGCAGGTGACGGAGATCCTGTTCGACGGCCGGGCCGAGGAGACCCGCCGCCCGGTCCGGCGTACCCGCCGACGCGCGGGCGCGTTTCGTCACGCCTCCGCCGCACACGCTGTCGCCCCCGGTGCTGCGCCCCCAGCTGGTCGTCAGCGACGGCAGCACCACGCTCGGCACCCGGCCGATCCTCGTGGGTACGCCGCTCGTGGTCGGCACGATCCCCGAGTCGCCGCTCCTGGTCGAGGTCCTCTTCGACAGCCTGGTCCTCAGCGTCGGCACCCTCACCCAGCCGGGCGAGCTGGGCGGTCTCGTCGTCGCCGGCATCCGAGTGCGCAACCAGGGCGTGCCGAGATTCGAGTCGGCCCCGGTCACCGAGTCCACGACGGAGGAGATCTATGCGTCCCTCACCTGAGAGGAACAGCTGATGGGCTTCGGAAGCATGCTCGAGGCCGCTGCCGACCCGGCCGTCGTCGGCTTCGACGCCGGTTGGAAGGTCGAGCTGCGCCAGGAGTCGGACGGCGAGCCGTCCGACCAGGACGTCATCACGCTGTCCCGGCAGACCTACTTCGCCCAGGTCAAGGTCGAGACCCAGGCGACGTTCCGCGGCGGCACCTTCGAGGTGGTCGTCGACGGGCTGAGCGACGACGACTACAACAGGATCGTCGGAGGCTCCTACGTCTTCGCGAAGGTGCTGCTCGGCTGGCGGGACCTCGGCAGTGGCGGGGCCGCGCCGTTCGGCGACGTGGTCGCGATGCTCACGGGCGGCAAGGAGGGCAGCTACGAGGAGGTGGTCCACGGACGGATCACCGCCTGCGAGCGGACCGCGGGCCAGTTCCGCTACCGGACCAGGTTCGCCGGCGTCGACTACCGGTTCCACAAGCTCCACCGCACCCGGGCGACCCAGCCGGCCGTCCGCCCCGGCGACCCGGCGGGCCGCTACGCCGAGCTGCTCTGCCAACAGGCCGGCGTCCCCGTGGTGATCCACCCGCGGGGCGTGCCCGGGCAGGCCATCGACGAGGTCATCAGCATGCCCGCTGACTCCGACCTCACGGTCGAGGCGGCCCTGGTCCTTGTCGCCCGGCGGGCACACCAGGGCGGACCGAACCGGCAGATCCCGTTGTTCGTGCGCAAGGACGGCGTGCACTTCGGTCCTTGGACCGCGCCGGTGGTGCAGGCCGGCCCCGAGAGCCGGACCAAGCGGCTGGAGCTGCGCACGGGCCTGGTCCAGGCGACGCCCGTGGTCGACCCCAACGCCGACGACTCCGGCATCGACCCGTTCAGCCCACCGCCCGTGCTGCGCTTCGAGGTGATCCTGCGGGGTCGCGCCGACATCACGGTGGGCGACCTGGTGGAGCTCGACGTGGACGTGCCGACGCCCGGACAGCTGCCGTCGACGACGTCGGAGTCCGTGCTCGGCGGGCTGGGCGACGTCGTGACCGGGGTGGCCGGCATGTTCGACGCGAGTCCCGAGCCCCACTTCGAGCCCTACCGCGTCATCGCCGCGCGCCACGAGCTGGACCGCTCGAAGGGCTTCGTGACCACGCTCAAGGTCGAGCGCCAGGCCGACGACACGGCCGCTTCGGCGGCCGGCAACGAGGCCGGCACCGAGCCCGCGCAGGCCGAGCGAGCGCGGGGACTGGACGAGGCAGCGCGGACGGCTGTCGCCCTGGCGTTACAGGCACGTGAGGCCCGCCGCGAGGTCCGCCAGCTGGACATCGGACTGGTCAACGCGCAGTGGCCCGAGCCAGGCCAGGACGGTAACCATGCCGTGGCCGCCCAGCGCGTCGACCTCCAGGTGGGCCTGGATTCCGACGGCGCCGGAAACGCGACCGTGCGCGCCCCGCGTCGCGAGGCCCCGCTGCAGCTGTTCAACAAGCCGTACCTGACGCCGTTCGCCTTCGGTGGGGCCGGTCTCGTCGTACCCCACTACCCGGGCACGAGGGTCGTGGACCTGCACTACCGCGAGGACGCCTCGCAGACGATCGTCGCCGGCTGCCTGTGGGGCGATGGCGCCGAGCCCCAGTCGGAGTACGGCGACTGGTGGCTGTCGCTGCCGACGGAGGTGCAGACCTCGGACAGCATCGGCGACGCCCGCGACGCGACGACTCCGGCGGGGCCCGCGTCGCACGACCTGATCGCCCTGGACGGCACCCGTGCACTCCACGTGCGAGGACTCCGGATCAGCGTGGGCGAGGGGAAGCTGCCCGACGTCGGCACCCGGCCCGACTCGGCGCCGCAGGACGAGGTCCTCATCGAGCACAAGTCGGGTGCCAAGGTGCACATCGATGCCGACGGCAACATCACCTTCGAGGCCGCCAGCGGCAAGGACATGACGTTCAAGGCGAACAAGATCACCTTGGACGTGCAGGACGCGGTGGAGGTGTCCTGATGGCGAACGACGAACGAGACCTCCGCGAGGACCTGGCCGACCGCTACTTCGGCAAGGGCATGCGCCTGGCCTCCACAGCACCGGACAGCCTCGGCCTCGACGTCGTGCTCGAGGACGGGCCCTCCGGACGCCGCCTGGCGTTCGTCTCCGGCGGCGACAACCTCGGGCAGGACCTGCGTGTCGCGCTGCTCACGGTGACGGGCAGCGACGTCTTCAACGTGGCGTTCGGCTTCGACGGCCTCCGCGTGCTGACCGGCGGCGTGGAGCCCTCCATGACCGCCGAGATGCTGCGCCTCTCCGTCCTCAAGACCGTCTCCCTGGACCCCCGCATCCGCCGCGTGCTCGACGTGCGCATGGCCGAGACCGAGCCGGGGTCGCGCCACTGGAAGGTCGAGGTCGAGCTGCAGACCGTCCTGGGCGAGGTGCTCGAGCTGGTCCTCGGGACGGTGAACGCGCGATGACGACAACGACGACACCCACGAGAGAGGAGGGGTGGGCATGACTGACGTGAACCTCCCCCTCGACGAGCTGATGCGGACCACGGCCAGCGGTCGGAGCTACGGGATCACGCCGGCCGGCTTCGTGCCGCCGTCGGTGAGCCGGCTGCTGGACGAGAAGCTGGCGGCGGCGAGGCTGCTGTTCGGCGAGGACCTGGACCTCACCTCGGGCAGCCCCAACCGCAAGTGGTGCGAGCTGATGGCCTTGGAGGAGGCCCGCCTCTGGGAGCACCTCGGCTCCTACTACGCCGACTCCTTCGTCTCGACCGCGATCGGCGACGCGCTGACGATGCTGGGCGACGAGCTCGGCATCGCGCGGCCCCATCACCGGGCCACCGGACAGGTCACCGTCAAGCTCGACGCGGACCTGCCTGCCGGCATCTCGCAGGTCGACCTTGCGCACGGCACGCGCATCCTCACCTCGGGGGGCCACGACTACTTCCTCGACGGCACCGTGCACCTGGACAGCGGGACCAAGAAGCAGGACGTCGCGGTCACCGCGTTCACCCCCGGGCCCGGGCAGAACCTCGACCCCGCGACCGCGACCCAGGTGCTCGATCGCTTCAACGAGCTGGACCACCGCAGTGCGGTCGTGCGGACCGTGGAGGCCGCCGCGGGCCAGCCGGTCGTGACCCTCGAGCACGCCGCCGCGACCTCAGGAGGCGAGGAGTACTGGGACGACGAGGCCTACCGGGACCTGCTGCTGTCGTACCCGCGCAACCTCTGGACGCCGGACGCGGTGCGCATCGCGGTGGCCCTGGTCCCCGGCGTGCGGCAGGTCGTGGTGAAGGACCTGTATGGCGGGCTCGACATCAACCAGTCGATCTTCGGCAACTTCAGCTTCCTCGAGCGGCTGTTCTCGGAGGAGCGCAGCCTCGGCGAGCCCTACTACTTCACCGTTCTCGTGGCGCCGGGGGAGGGGGCGCTCTGGGAGGGACCGGGCCAGCTGCGCGAGCGCGTCCGGCAGGCGATCGACGCGGTCCGGCCGGTCGGCATCCTGCCCAAGATCGAGCAGGCGGCGCTGGTGGGCGTCGGCTTCTCGTGCACGCTCGCCGTCGACGGGCTGCCCATCCCGGGCGGCACGCCGACGGCGGTCAACGCCTCGGCCGAGGCGGTCGCCCTCAAGAGCCGCATCATGGACCGGGTCCGCAGGTACGTCGCGGCACTGGGCATCGGCGAACCCGTCCGCTACAGCGAGACCCTGTGGTCCATCATGGAGGAGCCCGGCGTGGTGGACGCGAAGTCCCTGCGTCTCAAGCGCTATCCGGCCCAGGTCGGGGCGACGGGGGCGGGGGCCGGGGACGGGACGGCACCGGTGACACCGGGGCAGGCCCAGACCTTCGCGGCCGAGCAGGACGTGGTCGTGAGCCCGACGGAGATCGCCGAGCTCGTCGACGGGCTCGAAGAGATGGTGATCATGTGAGCGTCGTCGCCCCCCGCCCGCATCTCGCCTCGGGTGTCGAGCTGTTCACCTCGGCGGTGACGGTGCCCTATGCCGCCGGCATGCGTCAGGAGCGGGTACCGCTGGCGGGCGGAAAGGTCAGGGTGCCGGGACCGCGACGCGAGCCGATCGTGCTGGCCCGCCTGAAGCGCCCACTGGCCGACGAAGCAGTGGTGGTGCGGGCCAGGGTCGAAGGGACCGCGCTGGCACAGCTGCTGTTCGCACCCTTCTCGGCCGAGGGCACCCTCCTGCCGCTGTTCCGCCCAGAGCTGCCGGCCGGCAGCGACGGCACCGGCGACATCTCACTCGACGTGGCCGTGCACCGGGTGCTCGGTGACCAGCGGCTGCAGCTGGCGCCGTCGGCGGTCGGCGCCGCGCTGAGCCAGGTCGATGCCGCGGGCCTGGTCGAGGCGGTGGTGCTGGAGGGCCGGTTCGCCCGACTGCTCTACGCCGGGACGCTGGGCTCGCAGCGCGCGATCCGGGCGGCTCGCGAGATCCAGGCTGCCCGCCACCTCGAGCTGGCTCACTCCCGGGGGCTGGACGACCTCGGGCGAAGCCTCGGGGTCCCGCGCCGGCTCGCGGACACGCCGGAGCCCGACGGGCGCTACCGCTCCCGGATGGCGGTCTACGCGTCGTGGCGGATGCCCACACCCGCCGGTCTGGCCGAGGCGCTCAACGGGCCGGGTGCCGAGGGCGACAAGAACGCCGGGCTCCCCGCGGCCTTCGGCATCGAGCACCGGTTCCGGCTCGTCGAGCAGACCAACGACCTGGCCATCGCGACGAAGCTGGTCGCGGTCGGCGGCGCGCAGGCGGCTGCGGAGCTGGCTGCGTTCCACGCGGCGTTGCGGGACGCAATCCTGGTCGACCTGGAGCGGGTGACGCCGCCCCTGGTCCCGGCAGCGCGTCGTACCCGCCTGGAGGCGGTGCGGACGACCATCCGCAGCCAGACCACCCGGCCGAGTGGTGCGTCGCGTCCGCGCCACCTCGCTCCGCTCGCGGCCATCACCCTCGACCGGGCGGTACGGCTCATGCGGGCGCTCGGCATGGACGACAAGATCTTCCTCAACCGCGCCTACGACCCGGCAGGTGGTTCCCGCTACGAGCTCGGGCTCGGCGTGGACCTGGGTGAGCTCGAAGCGGCCCAGCTCGAGCAGATGGCCGACCGGGTGGACGATCTCGCGGCCGACAGCGCACAGCCGGAGCTTGCCGCTCTGGCGCAGTCGCTGACGCCCAGACCGGTGGCCGACGACCCCTTGGGCCGGTGGCTGCTGGAGCCGTGCGGGTTCCGGACCGTGCACCAGCTGCTCCGGCGGTGCCGTGCACCTCTCACCCCTGCCGACGTTCGGGCAGGTCGTCGAGGGACCCGCCGAGCTCCAGCTGAAGGAGCAGGGTGTCTACCAGGCACGCCGGGTCGGGGAGGTCGGCGCGGCGAGCGGCATCCACGTGCAGGCGCAGCAGGCCGTCCTCGCCACCGCCGACGCGTTCGCCGACGCGGGGCTGGGCCCGGTGCCACCGATGCTCACGCCGGCAGAGCTCGCCACCGCGCTGGAGGACCTCGCGGAGGCGGCGGCCTCGCCCGGGGTCCCCGGCGATCTCGACGACGCGCTCGCCGCAGGGATCGTCACGGCGGACTCGAAGGGGCTGGCCACCCAGCTGCGCACCACGATGAACCTCGACCAGGTCGTGGCGTTCGCCGTCGCCCAGGCAGACCTGGCGGGCCTGGGCACCGGACGTCCGCTGTCCGACGCGCTGGTGGCTCGCCTCGGCGCCTTCGGCGACGCCGGGTTCTACAGCTCGCGGGGCATCTGGGACGGCAGTCGCCTGCTCCTCCTCACGGCGATCTCGCAGCTTCCCGGTGCGAGCACCAAGATCGGTGAGCCGCCGCCCGCCTCGTTCCGCTGGTACACGACGCGCGTGCCAGCGTCCCCGCCCGGCCTGGCCGATCCGGTGACGCTGCTCCAGGCCCGGGGTGGCAGAGGAGTCGTGCGGGGAGTCACGCGCGGGGTCGGGCTCGTGGTCTGCGTCAGCTACGCGCGGCAGGGGCTGGCCGACCCGTTCGAGGTACGTGTCGAGCTGGACGACCCCGACGCCCTCCTGGACGTCGAGCAGTACGGGTTCGTGATGAACCTGCTTGACCACCTGCACCCGCTCGGCGTCGAGATCAACACCTTCGCCATCCGCCGTCGTCATGTGGACCTCGACGGTGACGGCAAGCCCGAGTTCCTGACCAGCCGGGCGTCGCGCAGCTACCACCAGTACCGTCACCGCCGCCCGTTCGGCTCCGGCCGCGGACGCGAGCAGAGAGGCTCCTGAGCATGGCTGTCCAGATCACCAGCGACGAGTTCATCCTCAACGGGACGTCGAGCAAGCTCGTTGCCAAGACCCTGAAGGGCGCCGGCCTCGACGACTCCCGGGTCGCCGAGATCATCGGCGGCTGGTTCATCGGCGTCACGGGCGCCGCGCAACCCTCGCCGTTCGACTTCACCACCGACGTGCAGACGACGGATCCCAACTGCGCCATCACCTACAGCCGACAGTTCACGCACTTCGACTGGATCGACGGCGAGAGCAGGGTCCAGGCCGGGTTGACGCCCGAGGAGCTGGGCCTCAACGCACGCTTCCACGGGCTGGAGAACGAGTTCGACGCGATCGCCCAGCAGTTCACCCAGCTCGGCAGCTGTGTCGCCGAGACGCGGTCGGACCTGGCAGGCGTCGTCGGGGAGCTCGAGGCCAAGATCACCGCCCTGCAGAACGAGATCCACGCGCTCCAGCAGGCCAAGAAGGCAGACCAGAAGCCGACGATCCTCGGCACCACGAAGGTGGCCGACAAGGAGGTGCTCATCACCCAGTTCGACGACAAGTTCAGGTTCGTCGACTTCGGATCCCAGGTGGTGGGCGGCCTGGGCGGCCTGACCGGCGGGGGCGTCGTGGGACCGAGGCCCGAGGTGTTCGACCCGGTTGCCTGGCAACCCGAGGAGTTCGTCGACTTCTCCGACGGGCTGCGCAAGACGCTCGCGTCCCCGGAGGTGCTGGAGCTGTGGGCCGCCGGCACCCCCGTGACGGTCGCCGACCTGCGGGCGGCTCCGGCGACAGCCACTCTCGTGCTGCCCACGGGGGAGGCGCTGGGAGCCGTCCTGGCCGGTCTGTCGCCCGAGACCAGCTTCGAGAACGTGAACCAGGCGGTGGGGGCCGTGCTGGAGCACACGGTGTCCGAGCTTCCGGACGCGAACGTGGGCGCCGTGCGTACGTCGGTGCTCACCGGGGAGGCAGCAGGGCGGACGGGGACAGAGCTGCTCAACTCGAGCGTCGTCGGTCTCGGCCTGGACGCCACCATGACCAAGGTCCTCAGTACCGCTGGGCTACGAACCGTGGGGGACCTGGCCACCGCCGATCCCCTCGTCGTCGCCAGTGCGCTGGCGGGCGCAGGCGCCGACCCCACCGTCGCCGGCTCGCTCGTGGCACGCGCCGGTCTGGCCAGTGCTCTCGGCAACATCGGCAGGCGGTGAGGAGGCCGGTCATGGCGGCCAAGTCGGTAGCGGTGAAGGGTGACGTCTCGGCAACGGCCGGGACCTCGCCGTACACCGGCGCACAGACCGGGACGTGGACCGCCGGGCCGGTCACCGAGACCTCGTACGCGAAGCTGAAGGTCGGCGGCAAGCAGGTGCTCTGGAAGGCCGAGTGCACGTTCTCGTTCTCCGGAGCCAACTCCTCCGGGGCGACCGTCACGGGCACCGAGAAGGTGACGCTGACGGCGACGACGAAGCTGCTGATGAAGGGCGAGCACAGCGTCCTGGTCGACGGCGACTCCAAGACCGGGGGCGACACGCCGCCCAGCTTCGACAACCAGCTCTCGGTCTCGGCGGCGGGCCCGTGGAAGACCAGCTGACCACCACCGACCGGGGAGGGACCATGACGGCCAGCAACGACAGCACTGACAGGGACGGGCCGCTGGTGTTCGGTGTCGCCGGCAGCACCGTCGCAGAAGCGTTGCGTCAGGCGGGGCTCGGCGAAGACGCTGTCGTGGCGATCCTGGGTCGTGCGGTCGCGCGCTCAGCGGCCATCCCTCCCGACGCGACTGCGCCGTTCGTCTTCCAGGTCGAGATCGAGGAACGGGCGCCCGACTGTGCACTCACCTACCAGCGGGCGTTCGTCCACCCCGACTTCATCGACGGCGAGAGCCGGGTCCAGGGCGGGATGACGCCCGAGGAGCTGGGTTTCAACGCCCGGTTCCATGCCATCGAGGCTGAGTTCGACGCGGTGTCCCACGATCTCCTGACCGCAAGCAGCTGCGTCGCCGAGCTGCGCCGCGAGCTCTTCCGGCTGGCGCGCGAGCTCGAGTCCAAGATCACCCAGATCGACGCCCGGCTCAACACCAAGGCAGGCAAGGAGAGCAAGGAGGGCAAGGACACCAAGGAGGGCAAGGAGACCACCAAGGACGGCAAGGAGACCAAGGAGTCCAAGGAGGGCAAGGAGACGACCAAGGACGGCAAGGAGACCAAGGAGACCAAGGAGGCGAAGGAGGCGGCCAAGGACTCCGAGAAGGCGACGGCCAAGGAGGTCAAGGAGTTCGACAAGCTCGCCAAGGAGGCCGACAAGGCGACCAAGGAGTTCGACAAGGCGACGGCCAAGGAGGCCATGGAGAGCGCCGCGCTGAGGTCCTCGTCTTCGATGGCCTGGCCCACGGCCGCGCCCGCTGGCTCCCCGGTCGGCCGCGTACGGACCTTCATCGCCGCCGAGGACCGCCCCGACGTACAGGCGGCCGCCTTGCGCGACGACCAGGAGGCGGAGTCCGGGCCGGCTGACGACGCCGACCGGACGGAGCAGGCGAAGGGGGAGGCCCCCGCCTCCGAGCCGCCCGAGACCCCGCCGAGCTGACGATGCGCTTGATCCTCGCGCACCGTCACGACGGCCCTGCACACCGCCTGGCGCAACGATGGGGTGCGGACGAGGCTCTGCTGCTGACTCCCGGAGACCTGCACCGTGAGCGGCTCTGTCTCGCGGTCGACGGTCGGGGCACCAGCCACGCCGAGCTGCTGTCCCGGCCGGAGGTGACATCCATCCTGTGCCGTCTCGACGTCGTGGCGACCACCGACCTGGACCACGTCGACCCAGCGGACCACGAGTACGCAGCCGCCGAGCTCGCTGCCTTCCTGCACGCGTGGCTGGGGGCGTGGCACGGCCAGGTCGTGAACCGCCCGTCGGCAGCGTGCCTCAACGGCCCCGGGTGGCGGCCGCAGCAGTGGCTCCACGCCGCCGCCGGCGTCGGCATCCGCGTCCGCACGGTCCGAACATCGACGTCTGCTGGGCAGTCCGGCGTGGAGGCAGCACAGGTGCCCGTCCCAGGCGGTGAGCAGGCGCCCGTGACCGTCGTGGGGGACCAGTGCCTCGGCGTGGTGTCCGAGACGATGTCTGAACGGCTGAGGAGGCTCGCACGCACGGCGACGTGTGCCCTGATGGAGGCGTGGCTCGATGCCGACGGCGCCGTGGTGCACCTGACCGCCTGGCCGGACGTCTCGGCGCCGGCCGTCGCCGACGCACTCGCCGTTGTCATGAGTGACAGGTCATGACCGCCCTGCTCTGGGGTCTTCCGGGCGATGCCACGATGACGTCGGTGCGACGGGCCGTGGCTGCGTTGGACGTTCCGTATGTCTTCGTCGACCAGCGGCAGGTGCTCGACACGACGGTTGAGCTCAGTGTCGGCGCGACTGTCGAAGGCAGCGTGCGGCTCCACGGTCACGAGCTCGACCTGACGCGCGTCGAGGCGGCGTACCTCCGCCCGCACGACGGCACCCGCGTTCCGGCAGTGCGTGACGCACTGCCGTGGTCACCCCCCTGGTGCCACGCCCGCGCCGTGAACGATGCGCTCGCCTCCTGGGCCGACCTGACACCAGCGTTGGTGCTCAACCGGCCGGGCGCTTCTGCCAGCAACAACTCCAAGCCGGCACAGCTGCGCGAGATCGCGAGGTGCGGCTTCTCGGTGCCGAGGACTCTGGTCACGAACGACCCCGCTGTGGCCGCCGACCTCCTCGCTGAGCACGGCGAGCTGATGTACAAGTCGACCAGCGCGATCCGTAGTCGGGTCCGGCGCCTCGAGGCAGGCCAGGCCGACCAGCTGGAGGCGGTGTCGACCTGCCCCACGCAGTTCCAGGTCCGGGTCCCCGGCACGGACGTGCGGGTCCACGTCGTCGGCTCGGAGCTGTTCGCCACCAGCATCGTCAGCGAGGCCGACGACTACCGCTACGCCACGCGACAGGATCTTCCTCCCGCGCGACTTGCACCGACCGAGCTGCCCGACGACGTGGCCGAACGGTGCCACCTGCTCGCGTCTCGGCTCGGGCTGCCGGTCGCCGGCATCGACCTGCGCGTCACACCGCAGCGCGAGTGGTTCTGCTTCGAGGTCAACCCGTCGCCTGCGTTCGCCTACTACGAGGCGGCCACCGGTGCTCCCATTGCCGCCGCGGTCGCCGGGCTGATCGCGGCGGCGGTGGTCTGTGGGTCGACGAGCAACGCGGCTGCGTCGACGTGAGGCCATGGGGCGTTGCCGGTTGGGCGCAGCAACCGGTCCTGATCGCTCGCAACGGTGCCCTCGGTGCCATGTGGCCGATCGAGCTCTCCGCGCCGAGGTCGCGGCATACAGAGCGTCTCCGTCGAGCCGGTCGGTGGAGGTCTGCGTGCAGCAGTGTCGACAACGGTGATACGGGTACGACGCGATGAAGGTAAGGGGCCGTCATGAGTGCAACCGCAACGTCCACGACCCAAGGGGTGCGTGCTGAGCACACCCCCGCAGGCGCGTTCAGCTCGGTGCTCAACGCCGCCGTGGGTAGCGCGGCAGCCAGGCTGGAGCAGCAGGTTGGCGTGTGGACAGAGAAGCTCAACGGCATCGCGGCCGGAGGCGGTTCCTCGGGAGGCGTGGCTGCCCTGGCAGACGAGGGACTCGATGAGCTTGCCGAGGGCGGTGGCACGAAGCGGACGGCCGGTGTCAAAGGGCTCCAAGCAGGCCTGCACGGCAAGAACCCGGTCTGGGCCGCCGTCAAAGGAGCGTGGCAGGCGGGCGCACCCGCGGTGCAGGCTGCCATCGTCGCCGCGATCGCGTCCGCGATCCTGCTGCTCCTCCTGTCCCCTGTGGTCCTGGTCGTCTACCTGTTGAGCCTGCTCATCATCGCCGCCGTCCACCGGGCCCGCGCAGCCAAGAGGTAACCGCACGTCGAGGCAGCGGGCAGTGGGACGACGCGATCGACCCGCCGCCGTGGTGGTGGTGTCCTCGACCGACTGCGCCAGGCGGGGGGAGCGTCCGCCATGCCGGGCCTGCAACTGTGCCATCTGGCTGCTCGCGCCCTCCGGGTCGAGGTCGCGGAATGCAGGACGTCAAGGACCCTGAGAGCGACGAAACCGCAGATCAGCGTGCTGATCCTGCGGTTTCGGGTCTTGCGCGCCTGTAGGGATTCGAACCCCAAACCTTCTGATCCGTAGTCAGATGCTCTATCCGTTGAGCTACAGGCGCCCGTCCCCGCTCACGCGAGGACTGCGCAACTCTAGCGGACGACCCGGGCGGGGTTGAAATCGGCGGGGAACTCGTCGTACGCCGACATGCGAATGTCACGGATGACGCGGGCTAGCGGCACGTGAGCCGCTCCGGCCACATTCGCATGTCTGGCTACGCCGCTGGTGGCGGCCTGAGGTGGTTTCGACAGGCTCAACCACCGAGAGGCCGGCGCGGGGCAGCCCCAGGCGGTTTCGACAGGCTCAACCACCGGCGGGCTCCAACCGCCGATTCCGGGGCACGAGGACGGCACATTTCGGACTGGCAAAGTCCACTGGATCGATCCAATAGGCCGAACGGGCGATGGCCCGTACATTCGGCCTTGACCTGGCGTCGGACAGCCACTATCGGTGGTCCTGACCTCGGTCACCGGGTGATGCAACGGCGCGGCACCGGGTACTCACGACACACACCGCCGACGCGCTCGGCGGCCGGGCTGACTCTAGGGTCGGCGCCGCGAATTGCTCAAGAGGAGTTGTTGGCATGACCGCCGATACGTCGAACACCACGATCACGAGCGACGCACCGACGACCCACGAGGGCATCCTCGCCTTCGTCAACGAGGTTGCCGAGCTCACCACCCCCGACCGCGTCTACTGGTGCACCGGCTCCGAGGAGGAGTGGGTCGAGCTGACCGACGCGCTCGTCGCGAGCGGCACCTTCACGCGCCTGGACGAGAAGAAGAAGCCGAACTCGTTCCACTGCGCCTCCGACCCGTCCGACGTGGCGCGCGTCGAGGACCGCACCTACATCTGCTCGGTCGACGAGAAGGACTGCGGGCCCACCAACAACTGGATGGACCCCAAGGAGATGAAGGCCATCATGCGCGACCTCTACAAGGGGTGCATGAAGGGCCGCACGATGTACGTCATCCCCTTCGTGATGGGCCACCTCGAGGCCGAGCACCCGATGTTCGGCGTGGAGCTCACCGACTCGGCGTACGTCACCGCGAGCATGCGTGTGATGGCCCGCATGGGCAGCAAGGTGCTGCGCAAGATGGAGGAGCTCGACGCGGCCGGTGAGGACTTCCACTGGGTCCCCGCCCTCCACTCCGTGGGCATGCCGCTGGAGGACGGCCAGGAGGATGTCGCCTGGCCGTGCAACGACACCAAGTACATCGTGCAGTTCCCCGAGGAGCGCGCGATCTGGTCCTTCGGCTCCGGCTACGGCGGCAACGCGCTGCTCGGCAAGAAGTGCTACGCCCTGCGCATCGCCAGCGTGATGGCGCGCGACGAGGGCTGGATGGCCGAGCACATGCTCATCCTCAAGCTCACCAGCCCCGAGGGCGTCACCAAGTACGTCGCCGCGGCGTTCCCCAGCGCCTGCGGCAAGACCAACCTCGCGATGCTCAAGCCGACCATCCCCGGCTGGAAGGTCGAGTCGATCGGCGACGACATCGCCTGGATGCGCATCGGCGAGGACGGCCGCCTGTGGGCCGTCAACCCCGAGTACGGCTTCTTCGGCGTGGCGCCGGGCACCAACGAGCACACCAACCCGCACGCCATGGAGACCATCAACATCGGCAACTCGGTGTTCACCAACGTGGCGCTCACCGAGGACGGCGACGTGTGGTGGGAGGGCCTGGAGAACATGCCGGCCCGCGCGACCTCCTGGAAGGGCGAGCCCTGGACGCCCGAGTCCGAGGAGCTCTCCAGCCACCCGAACAGCCGCTACTGCACGCCGATCAAGCAGTGCCCGATCCTGGCGCCGGAGTACGACGACCCGCGCGGCGTCCCGATCGACGCGATCCTCTTCGGCGGCCGCCGCAAGACCACCGTCCCGCTGGTGACCGAGGCCCGCGACTGGGTGCACGGCACCTTCATGGGCGCCACGCTGTCCAGCGAGACCACGGCGGCCGCCACCGGCCAGGTCGGGGTCGTGCGCCGCGACCCGATGGCGATGCTGCCGTTCATCGGCTACAACGCCGGTGACTACTTCAACCACTGGATCAAGATGGGCAAGGAGAACGACGCGGCGAAGATGCCGCGCATCTTCTACGTCAACTGGTTCCGCCGCGACGAGGACGGCGGCTTCCTGTGGCCCGGGTTCGGTGAGAACAGCCGGGTCCTGAAGTGGATCATCGAGCGCATCGACGGCCAGGCCGCCGCGGTCGAGACCCCCATCGGTCACGTGCCCGCGCCGGGCGCGCTCGACATCGACGGCCTCGACGTGAGCGAGGACGACCTCGCCAAGGCCCTCGAGGTCGACGTCGAGGAGTGGAAGGCCGAGATCCCGCAGATCACCGAGTGGTTCGAGAAGTTCGGCGAGGAGCTCCCCGCCGTGCTGTGGACCGAGCTCGACGGCCTCAAGGCCCGCCTGGGCGTCTGAGTCTCGACAGTCTCGACCGCCGGAGGACAGTTCATCGAAGCAAAGCCGCAGCGACCCGCGTCCATCGGACGCGGGTCGCTGACGTTTGCCATGATTCGGACATGAGCATCGAGCAGGGGCCCGAGCGACGCGCGCTGCTGGCGGGCGCAGCCGGCGACCTCTTCCGCGAGGTGGTCGAGGCCGGCCTGCTGCCGGCCGAGGATCCCCGGCTCGACGCCGAGCACCCCGAGCACGCGGCGGTGACCGTGCTGATGGACCTCGGGCTGCTGCAGCGCGACGCCCGCTCCCGCGGCTGGGTCGCCGTCGACCCCGCGGCCGTGCAGCCCGGCGTGGTGGCGCCGATGGGCCGCCAGGTGGTCGAGCTGCTCAACGAGTCCGCGGCGTGGGCCGACACCTTCGGCTCGCTGGCCCAGGCATTCCGTCGTACGCCGACCGGCGACAGCCCGCTCACCGAGATCCGGGGCCTGCCCTCGATCAACCGCTTCCTGACCTCCGCCGTGGACGACGCGGAGGGCGAGCTGCTCACCGCGCAGCCGGCCGGTCCCCGGCGAGCCGTGATCCTCCAGCAGGCCGTCGACCGCGACCTGCGAGCCCTCGAGCGGGGGGTGTCGATGCGCACGCTCTACCAACACACCGCGCGGCGCAGCAAGGCCACCCGCGACCACGTCGAGACGATCCTCGAGCACGGCGCGCGCGTGCGCACGCTGGACGAGTTCTTCAACCGGCTGATCGTCATCGACCGGCGCCTGGCGGTCATCCCCGGCGGGGAGCCCGACGTCGCGGTGGCGATCCACGACGACAACCTCGTGTCCTACCTCGCCGACATCTTCGACCGCTACTGGGAGCGCGGTCGCGACTACAACGAGCGCGGTGGACCCTCGGAGAGCGACATCGCCACCGAGGTGCGGCAGCTGACCGTGCGGATGCTCACCGAGGGGCACAGCGACCCCGCGAGCGCCAAGCGCGTCGGGGTGAGCACACGGACCTACGCGTCCTACGTCGCCGCACTCAAGGAGGAGTACGGCGTCGAGACCAGGTTCCAGCTCGGCTACGCCATGGGGAGCAGCGACCCGGAGTCAGCCCCCGAGAGCTGACCGGCTCAGAGTCGTCCCCACGACCCGGGGGGTCCCCCGGAAGACGGGCGGCCGGGGTTACTTGAAGCCCCAGCCGGTGTCGTAGGTGGTGTACTTCGGTGCCTTGCCGATGGTGGCACCAGCGTCGGCCGAGGCCGGCGAAGTGACTCCCCCTGCGAGAACACCGATTGCGAGGATCGCGGCGGCTGCCGCCTTGAAGACGTTGCGAGAGTTCATGGAGCGAATCCTTTGCATATCGGGGCACGGCCATGGTGCCTGTCTGGCCGCCGACAAGGACAGACTCGCCGCCGACATGACTTTGCATTGCACGACCATGCAACTTTCATGCACGCGAAGGACCGCCCCCGGTCCTCGCGGACCCGGGGCGGTCTGCCGCGGAGGTGGCGGGATTTGAACCCGCGAGAGGGCACAACCCTCAACCCGCTTAGCAGGCGGGCGCCATAGACCGGACTAGGCGACACCTCCCGAACAGCAGGCCACAGGCTACCCATCGGCTGCCGTCCTCGACCAATCGGCCCACCCGTCGGCCCGGCGAAGAGGCCTCCGGGTGGGTGCGGGAGCGGGGCCCAGCGCAGGATCAGCGCAGCCGGCGGTAGCCGTGGCCCCGGTCGAGGTGCTCGGTCAGCGACTCCACCAGGGCGGTCGAGTCGCCCTCGACGACGTCGACCGGCAGGGTCGTCGTACGCCCGTCGCGCAGGCGCAGCACGACGCAGCGCTGTCCGCCGACGGTGCTCGACTGCAGGTCCAGCACGTCGGCCCAGCGCGCCGAGCGCGCCTGGCCCTCGGCGGGTCCCGCCGAGCGCAGCACGCGCACGCGGTAGCCGTGCTCGTCGAGGCGCAGCACCCAGTGCCGCAGCCCCAGCAGTGCTCCCAGCGTCAGCACGCCGACGCCGGCGAGGACGACCAGGCCGCTGACGAAGGCGGTCGGCAGGTCGAGCAGCCAGGTGAGCAGCATCCCGAGGAGTACGACGACCCCGACGGCCGCCAGGCCGGTGCCCAGCAGGCGGGCCCGCAGGGCGGGAGCGAGGGCGAACGTCTCGGTGGTGCTCACTGGGAGATTGAACCCGCGCCGGGGGTTCGGGACAAAATCGGCACTTGCCGGGGGGAGTGGTGTGGGTCACACTCGAATCCCCCTCTCGCACGATCAGTCGTGGAAGGTGGTTCGAGATGGCACCTCTCGAATCCGCACTCAAGGAACTGCGTCAGATTCTCGCGGCTGACCCGACTGCGCCGGAATGGCGCTGGAACCTGCGACGGCGGCTCTCCGACGTCAAGGACGCGCTGGCGACCCCGCCACCGCAGCATCGGGAGGCGTGGCTGGCGGCCCGTGGGCAGCTCTCCACCCGCGACCGGGTCCAGCTCCAGGCCAGGGTCTCGGCGCTGGCGGCGATGGTCCTGGACAAGCTGGACCTCGAGGCGGTCGCCCACGAGGCGCGCCGCCTGGTCGGCGACCTCGAGCACCACGTGCAGCGGGTGCACGACCTGGTCTACGACTCGGTCAGCCTCGAGCTCGGCGGCTCGGAGTAGCCCTACGAGGACTCTCGGACCGCTGCGGCATGTGGCAAGCAGCGGACCTAGGCTCGGGAAGGGGCCCCGCGCGTCTGCGCACGGCAGCAGTCGAGCGCGAAAGCCAGCTGGCAGAGGGGGCGGGATTCGAACCCGCGGCTGACATCTCTGCCAGCGACCGCTTTCAAGGCGGTTCCGATCGGCCACTCCGGCACCCCTCCAGGCCCTTGTCGGACCGGCCCCGAGTGTAGGTGGTGCGCCCCGTCGCTGCAGGGTCAGTGCAGGGGCTGCATGCGGCCGGGCTCGTCCCGGACGGTGGCGACGTGCTCGGCGTGCGACGTACGCCGCTCGCGGGACAGCGTGATCACCTGCTCGAGCCGGATCAGCACGAGGCCGATCAGCAGCCCGAGCACGATCCCGTAGCCGGCTGCCAGCGTGGTGCTCAGCGCGGTGACGCCGTCGTCGACCAGCCGGGTCGCCGCCGTCGCGGTCGCCGCGGTGCCGAACGCGCAGACCCACCAGCCCTGCCGGCGCCGCGACCGCATGGACACGCCCCACGCGAGCGCCGGGATCCCGACGAGCACCTCGACCGGCTCCGGCACTCCGCCGAAGGTGGAGCGCACCCAGTCGCGCCACGACTGGACCGGGTCGACGACCTCCGGGGAGCCGTACCTGGTCAGCGCCGCCGTGTAGACGACCACGACCACGACCAGCACCACCGCGCCGAGGGCGAGCACCACTCCGCGACCGCCCAGCGCGTGCAGGCCGCCGCCGAGCCGGTGCACCAGCGCCGCCGCGGCGAGCATCGCGAGGAGCAGGACGGTGTAGTCGATCCGCTCGGGATCCATGTCCACCGTGTAGCCCGCGACGGCCAGCGCGCCGGCCGTCGCCAGCGCCAGCGCGAGGACCACCTCCAGCACGACCCCGACGAACCGAGTCGCCGGCCGCGTCCCGAGCACGGCGAGGCAAGCGGTGACCACGCCCGTGGCCACGGCCGCACCGGCGAGCAGCGGTTCCCAGCCGGTCGCCACAGCGGTGGCGCCGATGGCCGTGGCCACCACGGCGTAGAGCCGGACGTCGCCGCCGTTGCGGACCGCGAGGCCGATGGCGAGGACGACGCCCATCGCCGCCGAGAGCGACTGCTGGGCGAGCGTCGGGACCTCGACCAGTCGCGCGGCCACGAGCGCGCCGGCGAGAGCGAGCAGGGCGAGCACCCAGGCGGCGTGCCGCGCAGACGTCGTGCGGGGGCCGGAGACCGGTGGCGGGGGCTGTTCGTCCCCGCGGGCGCCGGGGGTCAGGTGGGCGCGTGCTCGCGCGGGGAGGTCCTTGTTGCGCTCGGGTCGCGTGGGCAGCCCGGTGCCGCTGCCCGGCACTTTCTCGACCCTCGGCACGCCCCGAGGCTACGCGTCAGAGTCGTCGGTTGGCCAAGGACGGGTTGGTGCGGCGTACGTCGCCCACGCGGCCCCGCTCGAGCACGGCGTCCAGCACGACCCCGTCCGTCTCGTCGGCCTCGACCACGACGTCGCCGTCGGGCGCGACCACCATCGAGTGGCCGGAGTAGCGCGGACCCGGCTGTCCGACGCCGACCACCCACACGGTGTTCTCGATCGCCCGGGCACGCAGCAGCGTCCGCCAGTGCTCGACCTTGCGGTCACCGGCAACCCAGGCCGCCGGGACCACAAGGGCCTCCGCGCCGCGGTCGACCAGCATCCGCGCCAGCTCGGGAAAGCGCAGGTCGTAGCAGGTCATCAGCCCGAGCGGGAAGCCGCGCACCTCCACCACGGCCGGCTCGACGGGACCCGCGCTGACCGTCGCCGACTCGTGGTACCCGAAGGAGTCGTAGAGGTGGATCTTCCGGTACGCCGAGAGCCGGCCGTCCTCGGCGAGGACCAGCGTGTTCAACGGCCGCGCGGGGTCCGGTGCCACCTCGAACATCCCCGCGAGCCACGCCGCACCGGTCTCCCGGCTCAGCCGCCGCACCGTCTCGGCGAAGGGGCCGTCCAGCGGCTCGGCGAAGGGGGCGAGGTCGGAGCCCGGCTCGCCGAAGTCGCGGGCGAACGCCTCGGGCAGGACGACCAGGTCGGTCCCGTCGGGCAGGTTCGCGGACTCCTCCGCGAGCGCGGCGCGGTTCTCGGCGGGGTCGAGCCCGGAGGCGCGCTGCACCAGGCGCACGCGGAGCCGGTCGGACCCGTCGGCGGCAGGTGGCGTGGGCTGGCTCGACATGCCGCCCAGCCTGCCAGCCTGGGTGCCAGACTGCGAGCGTGGGGACACCAGGGGGAGACCGAGCGGCGTCGGCGCCCGAGCTGGGCGGCGTCGTGCTGACCGGCGGCTCCGCGGTCCGGTTCCAGGGCGCCGACAAGGCCTCGATCGAGGTCGGCGGCGCCACCCTGCTCGAGCACGTGCTGGGCGCCCTCGCCGGCGTCCCCGAGGTCGTGGTCGTGGGCGAGGAGGTGCTCACCAGCCGACCGGTGACGTTCCGGCGCGAGGACCCGCCCGGCGGCGGTCCGGCGGCGGGCCTGCTGGCCGGCCTGGGCGGGTTCCCGCGTCCGCCGCGCACCACGGTCGTGCTCGCGGTCGACCTGCCCCTGGTCACCACGGCGACGGTCCGGCGTCTCGTCGAGGCGCTCCCCGCGGACGGCTCCGGCGACGGTGCTGTGGACGGGGCGCTGCTGGTCGACGAGAACGGTCGGCGGCAGTACCTGTGCGCGGCGTACCGCACCGACGCGCTCCTCGCAGCCGCCCCTCCTCCCGGGCAGGAGCACGGCCTCGCCGTACGCCGGCTCGTCGGGGACCTCCGGCTCGCCGAGGTGCCTGCGCTGCCGGGGGAGGCGCACGACGTGGACACCTGGGAGGACCTGGTGGCGCTGCGCGAGCGGCTGGGCGGCTGAGCGCTGGACCGAGACCGGACCCAGCGAGTTCGCTGACCCTGTTGCAACGTCCGCGCCCCCGTTCAACACTGGGGGCGTGAACCTCCACGACTGGATCGACGAGCTGTGTGACGTCCTCGACATCGAGGTGGAGGTGGACGAGGCGCTGATCCTGGACCTCGCCCGCGACGCGGCCCACAGCGTCGAGCGGCGGTCCGCCCCGATCTCCACCTTCCTGCTCGGCTACGCCGCGGCCGGGTTCGACGGCGACCCGCAGCAGGTGGAGCGCCTCGCCGGCCTGGCGGCCGACCTGGCGGCGCGCTGGGACAAGTCCGCCCAGGAGCTCGAGCAGGAGGACGACGTCGAGGTCGAGGTCGAGGAGATCGAGGTCGAGGCCTGACCCCTGGCCGCGGGGCCGGGGAGTCCTAGGGTGGGCGCCATGCGCGCCGTCACCGCACCCGAGCCGGGTGGACCCGATGCCCTCACCGTCACCGAGCTGCCCGACCCCGAGGCGGGTCCCGGCGAGGTGGTCATCGACGTGGTGGCCAGTGCCGTCAACCGCGCCGACACCCTCCAGCGGCAGGGCTTCTACCCGCCGCCGAAGGGCGCCAGCGACGTGCTCGGGCTCGAGTGCTCGGGCCGGATCAGCGCGGTCGGCGAGGGCGTCGAGGACTGGAAGGTCGGCGACGAGGTGTGCGCGCTGCTCGCCTCCGGTGGGTACGCCGAGAAGGTCGCAGTTCCGGCCGGACAGGTGATGCCGCTCCCGCCCGGCGTGGACCTCGCCGAGGCCGGCGGCGTGCCGGAGGTGGCGTGCACCGTCTGGTCCAACGTCTTCATGGTCGCCCACCTCCAACCCGGGGAGACGCTGCTCGTCCACGGCGGCGCGGGCGGCATCGGCAGCTTCGCGATCCAGCTCGCCTCCGCCCTGGGCGCGCGGGTGCTGGCGACCGCGGGGTCGGAGGAGAAGCTGCGGCTGTGCGAGTCGCTGGGAGCCGAGCGGGCGATCAACTACCGCGAGGAGGACTTCGTCGAGGTCGTCAAGGAGCTTGGCGGCGCCGACGTCATCCTCGACAACATGGGCGCGAAGTACCTCGGCCGCAACGTCAAGGCGCTCGCCCCCCAGGGCCGGCTGGTGGTGATCGGCATGCAGGGCGGCACCAAGGGCGAGCTCGACCTCGGTGCCCTGCTCGCCAAGCGTGGCGCCGTCATCGCGACCTCGCTGCGGGCCCGGCCGGTCGAGGAGAAGGCCGCGATCTGCGCCGGGGTGACCGAGCACGTCTGGCCGGTCTTCGCCGAGGGCAGGCTGCGCACCCTCGTCCACGATCGGGTGCCGCTGGCCGAGGTCTCCCGGGCGCACGAGCTGATGGAGTCCGGCTCGCACAGCGGCAAGATCCTGCTGACGGTCGCCGCGCCGGATGCCGCGCCCGAGGCTGGGTAAGGTCGAAAGCATGTCGACACCACAAGACCAGCCGTCGTCGGAGGAGCACCTGATGGTGATCGGTCCCGACGGGCGGCCCGTGGCCGTCTCGGCCGAGGCCGAGGCCGAGGCCGGCGAGACCGAGGAGCAGGAGGACGAGGTACGCCGCCTCACCGACCTCGTCGAGGAGCCGGCCAAGGTGATGCGGATCGGCCGGATGGTCCAGCAGCTGCTCGAGGAGGTGAAGTCGGCGCCGGTCGACGAGGCCGGGCGCAAGCGACTCGCCACCGTGATGCGAGCCTCGATCAGCGAGCTCAAGGGCGGACTGGCGCCCGAGCTGGACGAGGAGCTCGAGCGGCTGATCCACCCCTTCGACGAGGAGACGCCCTCGGAGTCGGAGCTGCGCATCGCCCAGGCCCAGCTCGTGGGCTGGCTCGAGGGGCTCTTCCACGGCATCCAGACCGCGATCTACGCCCAGCAGATGGCGGCTCGCTCGCAGCTGGAGCAGATGCGCCGGGCCCTGCCGCCCGGGGCGATCCCGGGCATGGGCGAGGGCGAGCACGGTGCTCACCGCGGGATGGGCCCCGAGGAGCGCCACGAGCCGGGCTCCCAGGGCGGGATGTACCTCTAGGGCGTGCTCTGCGCCGGCGTCGGCCGGCGACGGCGGTTGCGTTTGCGGCGTCCCTCGCGCCGCGCGCAGCACCCCGACGGCCGCGCCGACGATCCACAGCCCGAGGGCCACGGACCCCATGCCGCCGGTCCAGAAGCCGGCCAGGCACAGCACGGCGACGACGTACGACGCCCAGACGGCCCACCTCGGCAGCGCGCCCGCCTGCTGGGCGATCCGCGTCGTGACGAGGACCAGGACCGTCCCGCCCACGAGTCCGGTGAGCCCGAGGACCTGTCCTGCCATGCCGAGTGCGCGGGCGGTGTCCGGGTCGGGGGTGAACTCGTCCGAAAGCGCCGCGAACGCGCTCCCCACGTCGAGCGACACCGCGGTGATCATCAATCCGCCGAGCAGCGCGACCGCCGGCACGACCGCGTGGGCGAGCGGGTCGTCACCCGACAGCCGGTCCAGCACCTCGCGCAGCCCGGTGGCGAACCAGAGCAGCAGCGCCACACCGGCAGCGAGGACCGGGACCCCGACGCCCGCGGCGGCCTGCCGCGTGCCGTCGTCGAGCCGCTCGAGGATGGACGCGTCCGACATGCTCGGGTCGTCCACCCCGACCAGGTAGGTCAGCGCCACGCCGAGGGCGAGCAGCACGACCGAGGTCGCGCCCGCCCATCCTGCTCGCCGAAGTGCTCGTGCCTCGTCCATGCCGCCTCCCGCGGCTTTGATCGTGCACCCGCTTCCGACGTGCGGCAAGGGGACGAGAACCCGTGAGGGGGCAAGGGGGTTTCGACAGGCTCAACCGCCGTGAGGTCGAAACCACCGCATCAGCTCGACGGCGGCGCCGTCCTCGTGCACGGACACCGTGCTGGCGTCGGCGGCCTCGTGGACCTCGGGCACGGCCTGACCCATGGCCACGCCGCGGGCGGCCCAGCGCAGCATCTCGATGTCGTTGCGTCCGTCGCCGATGGCCAGCGCGTGCTCGGCGCCCAGCCCCAGGGCGCGGGCGACGTGCTCGAGCCCGGAGGCCTTGGAGACGCCCACCGCGGAGAGGTCCATCCAGGCGGTCCAGCCGACGACGTAGTCGGTCCCGTGCAGCCCGAGCCGCCGCGCCAGGGCGACGAAGTCCTCGGCCGAGGCGTTGGGGTCGCGGATGATGACGCGGCTGACCGGGCCGCCGACGATCTCGTCGAGGTGGGTCTCGATCATCTGCCCGGAGAGCTCGCCCTCGGGGAACGGTCGGTTGACCCGGTAGCCGACCCCGCGCTCCTCGACGGCGACCAGGGCGTCCGGGTGGTGCTCCAGCACCGCGTGGACGGCCTCCCGGGCGTCGAAGGTCTCCTCGTGCACGACCTCGAGGGGCGGGTAGCGGAAGATCACCGCCCCGTTGGAGGCGACCACCCAGAGCCGGTCCTGGTCCTCGCGCGGCAGGTCGAGGAGGTCCGCGATCTTGTCCATGCCGTGCGGCGAGCGGCCGCTGGCGAGGACGATGTGAGCACCGGCGTCGACGGCCGCGTGCACCGCGTCGTACAGCGCGGGCGTGATCTGCTCGTAGTTCTGTCCCGAGCCCTCGACCCATCGGAGCAGGGTCCCGTCGATGTCGAGGGCGACCAGCCGCGGCTGCCAGCCCTCAGGTGGTGGTGTCGACAAGCTCAACCACCGTCCGCGGCGACCGGCTCGAGGACCTCCCGGCCCTGCAGGTAGGGCTGCAGCGCCTGGGGGATGCGTACGGAGCCGTCAGCCTGCTGGTGGGTCTCGAGGATGGCCACGATGGTGCGGGGGATGGCGACCAAGGTGCCGTTGAGGGTGGCGACCGGACGCACCTCGCCCGCCTGGCCCGCGGCCTTGCCGGCGAACCGGGCGCGGATGTCGAGGCGGCGGGCCTGGAAGTCGGTGCAGTTCGAGGTCGAGGTCAGCTCGCGGTAGCGGCCCTGGGTCGGCACCCATGCCTCGCAGTCGAACTTGCGCCGCGCCGAGAGCCCGAGGTCGCCCGCGGCCACGTCGATGACGCGGTAGGCCAGCTCGAGCTTGTCGAGCCACTCCTTCTCCCAGCCCACGAGGCGCTGGTGCTCGGCGGCCGCCTCCTCGAGGGTCGTGTAGGAGAACATCTCCACCTTGTCGAACCAGTGCACCCGGATGATGCCGCGCGTGTCCTTGCCGTGCGAGCCTGCCTCCTTGCGGAAGCAGGGGCTGAACGCGACGTAGCGCCGGGGCAACGAGGAGGCGTCGAGGATCTCGTCGCTGTGGTACGCCGCCAGCGGCACCTCCGAGGTCCCGACCAGGTAGGTGTCCTGGCCCTCGATCCGGTAGACGTCGTCGGCCGCCTGGCCGAGGAAGCCGGTGCCCTCCATCGCCCGCGGCTTGACCAGGGTGGGCGGGATCATCGTGGTGAAGCCGGCCGCGCGGGCCTGGTCCATCGCCATGTTGACCAGCGCCAGCTCGAGGTCGGCGCCGGGGCCGGTGAGGTAGTAGAAGCGCGAGCCGGACACCTTCGCGCCGCGCTCGACGTCGATCGCGCCCAGCATCCGGCCGAGCTCGACGTGGTCGCGCGGGGTGAAGCCCTCGGCCTCGAAGTCGCGCGGGGTGCCGTGCTCCTCGAGCACGACGTAGTCGTCCTCGCCGCCGGCCGGGGACTCCTCGGCCGCCGGGTTGGGGATGGCGTACAGCGCTTCGCGCCAGTCCTGCTCGGCCGCGGCCTGCGTGGCCTCGGCCGCCTTGACGTCGCCGGCGAGGGTGCGGGTGCGGGCGAGCAGCTCGGCCTTCTCCTCGCCCTGCGCGCGGGCGATGCGCTTGCCGAGCTGCTTCTGCTCGGCGCGCAGCTGCTCGAAGTCGGCGATGGCGGTACGCCGGGCGACGTCGGCCTCCAGCGCCCGGTCGATGCTCGTCCCGGACAGGCCGCGCTTCTCCTGGGCGGCGCGGAGCAGGTCAGGGGACTCGCGGAGCAGCTGTGGGTCGATCACGGCCCGAGACTAACGGCCGGGTGGACCGCCGACCTACCCAACCGGGGGCAGCGCCAGCGGGAAGGTCGCCGCCTCCGGGGCCACCGGCTCGCTGGGCTCGCCGTAGGTCTTCCACTCCTCGCCGCCCTGGGGCAGGTAGTAGGCCTGCACGGCGGGCTTGTCGGCGCAGAACGCCCAGGTGAGGCCGCTGTCCTCGGTGAACCCGGCCGCGAACTCGCACGGGCTCGTGGGCAGCTTCTCCATGGCCGCGGACCCGGCGGGCAGCACGGTGCCGCCGTCGCGGGTGACCGGGGCCTTGTCGTTCACCCCGTGGCCGGCCGGCTTGGTCGCGTCGGTGGTGATGCTCTCCACCCAGGGCTTGCCGTCGTTGTGGTCGAAGCCGTTGGTGAACACCCAGTCGCCCTTGGGCAGGGTGCCTTCCTGGGTGGCGTCCTTGCCGGTCACCGAGAGGCGCCAGACCCGGTCGGCGGTGTCGACGACGCGGAGCGTGTCGGGCTCGGCCGGGTCGAAGGCCCAGGCGATCGGCTTGATGTCGTCGCGTCCCGCCCGCTCGCGCAGGTCGATCACGGTGGTGCCGTCGTCGCTCAAGGAGTAGACGGTGAGCCGGCCGCTCTTCGTCGTCTTGTTCGGCAGGCCCGTGTCGGGGATCGCCCACTTCCGGTCGGTGCTGACGAGCAGGGCGGCGTCCTCGTCCGAGGCGCTGGCGGCGGTGACGCCCGGCATCTTGCGCACGCTGGTCTTGCCCGAGGAGGGGTTGAACGTCAGGTAGGTCGTGGTGCTGCGCTCGGCGTCGGCCCCGCCCGCCGAGTCGATGGCGAGCAGCCAGTCACCCTTGCCCGCGCTGGTGTCGGCCTCGGCACCCGAGGGGTTGTCGCCGGACGACGGCTCGGGCTCGTTGCCGCACCCGGCGGTGGCGAGCACTGCGGCCAGCGCCAGCGCCGCGGGGAAGGCCCGTCGCACCGGGATCGTTCGGGTCACGCTGCCCATGGTTCCACACGGGACCTCACCGACCCGGCACCTCGCGCGCAGGGTCGTGAGTGGCGTCGTGGGTCACGCCCGGGGCGGGTGCTGCACGGGCGGCGTCGCGGGCGACGGCATACTCTCCCGAGTGACTGACGCCGCCACTCTGCGCACGACCCGCCTGGGCTGGAGCCTCCTGTGCTTCGTGCTGTTCGGGCTGGTCGCCGCCCTGGTGGAGACCAGCTGGGGACCGCTCGAGGACCTCGACCAGCAGCTGGGCGCCTGGGCGACGGACATCACCCGGGCGCACCACGACCTCTACGTCTTCTGGCACTATCTCGGCCAGGCGACCAAGACGTGGCCGGAGGCGGTCGCCACCGTCGTCGCCGTGGTGCTGCTCGCCAGCAAGGGCTACCGGCGGGCCGCGATCTGGACGGCCGCGGTGATGACGAGCGTGGCGGCGCTGACGACGGTCACCAAGCAGCTCGTCGGCCGGGACCGCCCGATCTGGGAGGACCCGCTGGAGGTGCTGACCACCTTCTCCTTCCCCTCCGGGCACGCCTCCGGGATCGCCGCCGCCATGGGGGTGGCGATCGTGCTCACCCGGATCCTGATCCGCCGGCGCGGCGTACGACGGCTGGTGTTCTGGCTCGCGACGCTGATGGTCCTGCTCGTCGGCGCCGACCGGATCTTCCTCGGGCTGCACCACCTCTCCGACGTGGTCGCGGGCTACCTGCTCGGAGCGGGCGTGGTGCTGTTCTGGCTGGCGGTCTACGACCCGACGCCGCGCTCGATCGCCACCGTGCTGGAGCCGCTGGGCGAGGCGGTGCCGACCGAGCGCCGTCGGCTCGGGGTGGTGCTCAACCCGGTCAAGGTCGACGACACCGGGCAGTTCCAGGTGATGGTCGAGGAGCTCGCCACCGAGGCAGGGTTCGCCTCGGTGGAGTGGTGGCAGACCACCGTGGAGGACACCGGCCACGGGATGGCCCACCAGGCCGCGGTGAGCGGCAGCGACGTCGTGCTCGCGGTAGGCGGCGACGGCACGATCCGCGCGGTCTGCGAGGAGCTCGCCGGCACCGGCGTGCCCGTGGGCATCGTGCCCGCCGGGACCGGCAACCTGCTGGCCCGCAACCTCGGCATCCCGCTCTACCTGCGCTCCGCGGTCGACGTCGGCCTCAACGGCCAGGACCGCGCCATCGACATGGTCGAGGTCTCCGGCGACAAGATGGAGGACGCCACCTTCCTGGTGATGGCCGGGATGGGCTTCGACGCCGCGATCATGGAGGGCGTCAACGAGAACATCAAGGCCAAGGTCGGCTGGCTGGCCTACGTGTGGTCGGCGCTGAAGTCGCTGATGTTCCCCGCCACCCGGGTCGACGTCTCCGTCGACGGCGGCGAGTTCACCCGCCACCGGGCGCGCACCATCGTGGTCGGCAACGTCGGCTCGCTGCAGGCCGGGATGCCGCTGATCCCGGACGCCGCCATCGACGACGGCGAGATCGACGTGGTGCTGCTCTACCCGCGGCGGTTCCTGTCCTGGCTGCCGCTGGCGGTGCGGGTGCTGACCCGGAACCGGCGTACGGACGAGACGATCACCCGGATGCGCGGCCGCGAGGTCGTCGTACGCGCCCACGTCGACACCCCGCGCCAGCTCGACGGCGACCTGCTGGCCTCGGGCAAGGAGCTGCACGCCACCTGCGTGCACGGGCGGCTGCTGGTGCGGGTGCCTCGCTGAGGGGCTCTCCGCCGGTCTCTCAGGCGACCGGCTCGAGGAGGAAGACCGGGATGGTCCGGTCGGTGCGCTCGGCGTACTTCTCGTAGTTGGGCCAGGTCCGCACCATCTCCGCCCAGAGCCGCTCGCGCTCCTCGCCGGTGACCTCGCGGGGCAGGGCGCGGTGGCTGACGCCGGAGACGCGTACGTCGACCGGCTCGCCCTTCGCAGCGGCGGCGCGGACGTTGACCACCCACACCGGGGCCTTCGCCCCGCCCCAGTTGGACCCGGCGACCAGGTGTCCGGAGCCGTGCGGCACGCACAGCAGCGGGGTGGTGCGCGGGAGGCCCGACTTGCGGCCGGGCACGGTGAGCATCAGGTTGGGCAGACCCGCGATCCGCAGCAGCGAGAGCCGGCCGCGAGTCACGCGCTGGAGGAACTTGTCGGTCGCGGTGATCTGCGGGAGCAGCCGCGGCATCCACGGCTGGGCGCCGAGCCGGACCGCCACCGGGGTGAGGACGTTCACGGACGCGATGCTAGAGCGGTTCGCCGGTGGTTGGCGCCCGGCATTCCGCGGGGTCTCGGTGGTCGAGCCCCTCCGGCGGTTGAGCGCCCCTGCGTTGGTCGAGCTTGTCGAGACCAACCCCTACGGCCGCGCGTTGGAGATCGCGTCCTCCTCCTCCGGGGAGAGCTGGCTGTCGCTGGCCCAGGAGGCGACGTTCTTGGCGTAGGTGCGCGACTCGTTGCGGCCCTGGATCGAGGTGAGGACCACGCCGCTGCCGCTGTCGTCGAGCAGGGCCATCGACCAGGAGAGCTGGCCGCCGGTGTCGGTGAAGGCGTCGTACCGGATCACCGCGACGTGGCGCAGCGCCTGGGCGCTCTCGGCCTTGAGCGCGGCGACCTCCTGGCGCAGGGCCCGAGGGTCCTGGGGAAGGTCGTCGACGTCGACGCGCGAGCGGCGGGAGCTCGTCGTACGCCGTCCGGCCAGCGCCAGCCCCAGCGCAGCCAGGGACACGATCAGGGCGAGCACGGCGAGAGTGATGGTCACCCGGACGAGGGTAAGGGCTCGGTTTCGCGATCCGTGCAGCGGAACTCCGCCGTGCACCGAAAACCTCCCTCGTGCACCGGAAACTTCCGGTGCACCACGGCGAATTCACGATACGTACTGGGAATTCGCCCTCCCCGGCCGCCGTGCCACACTCGCCTCGTGACCACCGCCCCCGCGTCCGGCCGGCGCCGCATCGCCTACCAGGGCGAGCCGGGTGCCAACTCCCACATCGTGTGCAAGCGGCACTACCCCGACTGGGAGCCGGTGCCGTGCGCGTCCTTCGAGGACGTCTTCGCCGCGGTCGAGGCGCGCGAGGCCGACCTGGCGATGATCCCCATCGACAACTCGATCGCCGGGCGGGTGGCGGACATCCACCACTTCCTGCCCGACTCCGACCTGCACATCGTCGCGGAGCACTTCCTGCGCATCCAGTTCGCCCTGATGGCCCTGCCCGGGGCCTCGCTGGGGACGATCCGGACGGTGCACAGCCACGTGCACGCGCTCGGGCAGTGCCGCAAGGTCATCCGCGAGCACGGCCTGCGGCCGGTGATCGCCGGGGACACCGCCGGTGCCGCCCGCGAGGTGGCCGAGTCCGGCGACCTCACCCAGGCCGCGATCTCCCCGCCGCTCGCCGCGGACACCTACGGCCTCGAGGTCCTGGTCCCCGACGTCGAGGACGAGGAGCACAACACCACCCGGTTCGTCGTGCTCTCCCGGGAGTACGTCGAGGCCCCGCAGGGCCAGGGGCCGGTCGTGACCAGCTTCATCTTCAACGTGCGCAACCTCCCGGCCGCGCTCTACAAGGCGCTCGGCGGGTTCGCCACCAACGGGGTCAACATGACCAAGCTGGAGAGCTACATGGTCGGCGGCCACTTCACCGCCACCCAGTTCCTCGCCGAGGTCGACGGCCACCCCGAGGACGCGGGCGTGCGCCGGGCGCTGGAGGAGCTGGAGTTCTTCACCACCGACGTGAAGATCCTCGGGGTCTACCCGGCCGACGCCTTCCGGCGGCAGTAGCCCGGTCTAGTACCAACAGACAGCGGTATAGACCACATTTGGAACGACCTACTTGAATCGTTGCGCACGACCGGGTGCAGGTTCACGATCTGCACCATGCGCTCTGCCTACAAGTTCCTCGCCTACGCCGTCTGCGTCCTCGTCGCGCTCCAGGCCGCCTTCATGGTCTTCGCCGTGGCCGGTCTCGAGCAGTGGGTCTCCGACGGCGGTGAGTTCACCAAGTCCGTCATCGAGGCCGACGACCCGCCGGAGTTCACCGGGGCCATCGGGTTCATGCTGCACGGGATGAACGGGATGATGCTGATCCCGCTCGTGGCCCTCGTGCTGCTGATCATCTCGTTCTTCGCCAAGGTGCCGGGCGGCACCAAGTGGGCGGCCTTCGTGCTCGGGTTCGTGGTGCTCCAGGTCGCCCTGGGCATCTTCGGCCACGAGTCGCCGTACGTCGCCTTCCTGCACGGCCTGAACGCGCTGCTGCTGTTCTCCGCGGCCGCACTTGCCGGGCGCGCCGCCTCGGTGGTCGCGCCGGCCGAGGTCGCGCCCCGCGAGGCCACCGCTGCCCGATGACCCACGCATGACCCGCCGGGACCGCCTGCGGCTCCTGGTGGCGATTGCGCTCACCCTCGCGATCGTCCTCCCGCTCGGGTGGATGTGGTGGGACAGCCGCCTGCCGGCGTCGTACTCGGCGATGGACATGGGCGAGCCGGACTACGGCGGCGGCCCCGGCGGCGCCCACCACGGCGGCGGGCACGGCGGCGGGTCCGAGGCCGTCAGCGTCGCCGACCTCGACACGGGGACCGACCGCAAGGCCGACGTCGTCGTCGACCTGGTCGCCCGCCAGGGGAAGGTCCGGCTCGCCTCGGGCAGCACGATCGACGGCTACACGCTGAACGGCACCTCCCCGGGTCCCCTCATCGAGGCCAGGGTCGGTGAGCTCGTCGAGGTGCGCGTGCGCAACGAGTCGGTGACCGAGGGGATCGCCCTGCACTGGCACGGCGTGGACGTGCCCAACGCCCAGGACGGCGTCGCCGGAGTCACCCAGGACGCCGTGATGAAGGGGGAGGAGCACACCTACCGGTGGATCGCCCCCGACGCGGGGACCTACTGGTACCACTCCCACCAGATGTCCCACGAGCAGGTCGCCGGCGGGCTGCTGGGTGCGATCCTGATCCACCCGAAGCAGGCGGAGAAGGGGGTGCGCGACGTGGTCGCGATCTCCCACCTCTACGAGAGCAAGCAGACCATCGACGGACGGACCGGCGAGGTGGCGGTGCCCGCGCGGCCGGGCGAGCGGGTGCGCGTGCGCCTGGTCAACAGCGACAACGGCCCCCAGCTCGCGTGGACGCAGGTGCCCTACCGGCTGCGTGCCGTCGACGGCTTCGAGGTCAACGAGCCGGCCGAGGTGCGCGAGAAGTCGGTGAGCATCCCGGCCGGCGGGCGGGCCGACCTCGAGCTGCGGGTGCCCACCGACGGCACCGCCGCGCGCGTGCAGCTGCTCGGCGGCGTGGCCCTCGTCGTCGGACCGCGGGGCAGCACGGCCGAGGAGCCGGCCAAGCCCGGGCAGAAGCTCGACCTGCTCGGCTACGGCGAGCCCACGTCGGTCGGCTTCGACACCGGCAAGGCCGACCGCTCCTTCGACTACTCCATCGGCCGACGACCCGGCTTCCTCGACGGCCGTCCCGGCATGTGGTGGAGCGTCAACGGCAAGCTGTACGACGACATGCCGATGATGGTGGTCGCGCAGGGCGACGTGGTCCGGGTCCGGATCTCCAACCACAGCGGCGACGTACACCCGATGCACCTGCACGGCCACCACGCCGTCGTGCTGTCCCGGGACGGCGACAAGGCGACCGGGAGCCCGTGGTGGTTCGACTCCCTCGACGTCGAGGACGGCGAGAGCTTCGACGTGGTCTTCCTGGCCGACAACCCGGGGATCTGGATGGACCACTGCCACAACCTGGTGCACGCGACGGAAGGGCTCGTCACGCACCTGATGTACGCCGGGGTGACCACGCCCTACCGGCTCGGGGACGACAGCGGCAACGTGCCGGAGTGAGACCGGCCCGCAGCAAGACGGGGACCGCTCGATACGTTGGCGCGGTGACTCCGGGCCCTGCTGACCTCTCTGGCGACCGGCGGCGGGCCTGATGGACCTCGCCGTCGTCGCGATCGTGTTCGGCTCGATCTTCGTGGTCGAGCTGCCCGACAAGACCTTCATCGCCGCCCTCGTGCTCTCCACCCGCTACAAGCCGCTGGCCGTCTGGGTGGGGGTCGGGCTGGCGTTCCTGGTGCAGACGGTGATCGCGGTGCTCGCCGGCCAGCTCGCGACCCTGCTTCCGGAGACCCTGATCAAGTCGGTCGCGCTGGTGATCTTCCTGGTCGGGGCGGTCGTGCTGTTCCGGTCGGCGCCGGGCGCCGACGCGGAGGAGAAGGAGCAGGAGGAGGAGTTCGCCGCGAAGGCGACCGAGACCCGCACCGGCCTGAAGGCGGTCGGCGCCTCGTTCCTGGTGCTGTTCGCCGCCGAGTGGGGCGACCTGTCGCAGCTGCTGACGATCAGCATGGTCGCGAAGTACGGCGAGCCGTTGAGCGTCTTCGTCGGCGCGTGGGGCGCGCTGCTGACGGTCTCGGGACTGGCGATCCTGGCGGGCCGCGTCCTGCTCCGGCACGTCAAGCTGTCGACGGTCCACTACCTCGGCACCGTGGTCTGCCTCGCGCTGGCGGCCATCACCGCCTGGGAGCTGCTCTCCTAGAGGTCCCGGCACCTCGCTCGGAGCCCTAGGCTGCCTCTCATGAGCGAGTCACGCACCTCCGCCCCGAGTCCCGGCGTCAGCAGCGAGGTCGGGCGGCTGCGCACGGTCATGCTGCACCGTCCCGGACCGGAGCTGCAGCGGCTGACGCCGCGCAACAACGACCAGCTGCTCTTCGACGGGATCCCCTGGGTGAGCCGAGCCCAGGACGAGCACGACGCCTTCGCCGAGGCGCTGCGCAGCCGTGGCGTCGAGGTGCTCTACCTGACCCAGCTGCTCGTGGAGACGCTCGCCGCCGAGACCGCCCGCCAGCACGCGATCGAGGCCGTGACCGGGTCGCTGCGGCTCGGCGACACGCTGCGCGACTACCTGCACCGCGCGCTGGCCGACCTCTCGCCCGAGGAGCTGACCGACGTCCTCACCGCCGGGCTGCGCAACGACGAGGTGCGCGGCGGCTTCGGACTGGTGACCAGCCTGCTGGCGCACGACGACTTCCTCATCGACCCGCTGCCCAACCTGCTGTTCACCCGCGACTCCAGCGTCTGGATCCGCGACAAGGTCGCGATCACCTCGCTGGCGATGCCGGCGCGCGAGCGCGAGAGCCAGCTGACCGAGCTGATCTACACCGACCACCCGCGGTTCGCCGCCTCGCCCAAGATCCACGGCTGGCGACGCGAGCACGTCGAGGGCGGCGACGTGCTCCTGCTCGGCGCGGGCGTGATCGCCGTCGGCGTCGGGGAGCGTACGACGCCCGCCGGGGTCGAGCGGCTTGCCCGCCAGGTCTTCGCCGACGGGGCGGCCCACACCGTGCTCGCCGTACCCATCGCCCAGGAGCGCGCCACGATGCACCTCGACACCGTCTGCACGATGGTCGACGTCGACAAGATCGTGATGTACCCCAACGTCGCCGACCACCTCACCGCCCACGCGGTCACCGCGGGCGAGGACGGCGCCCTCGTGGTCGCGGACGCCGAGCCGTTCCTGGTCGCCGCGGCCAAGGCGATGAACATCGACACGCTGCACCAGATCGACACGGGCCTGGACCCGGTGACGGCCGAGCGCGAGCAGTGGGACGACGGCAACAACACCTTGGCCGTCGCGCCGCGGGTTGCGGTGGCCTACGAGCGCAACGTGGAGACCAACGCCCGCCTCGAGGAAGCCGGCATCGAGGTCGTCGCGATCTCGGGCTCCGAGCTGGGCTCGGGCCGCGGCGGGCCGCGCTGCATGTCCTGCCCGATCGAGCGCGACGACGTCTGACGGGGGGCTGTGCACCAGGTCCCCGGAGCACGTGGAGGCGGTCCGCCGCGGAGAACCGGCGCGCCACACCGCGTCAGTGCGGGAGCGACTTACGCACCGCGTCACGGGCGATGACCGGGCGGACGCGGAGGCCCCCGCCCGCAGGAGCGGTCCGCGGATCAACGTCCTTGCGCCCCACCAGGGCGACGGCGTGGCCCACCCCTGATGGACGCCGTGGTCGAGTCCGGGCCGTAGCTCGCTGTGGGTGGCCGTCGGGAATGCCCGGGCGGAGGCGTTCTACCGCGGATACGGCTTCGTCGAGGACGGGCAGACCATGCGCGACGAGCGGTCCGGGGCCCAGGAGAAGCGCATGGTCCGCGAGTGAACGCCACTTAGGCTGGGAGTCACGCAACCCAAGGGGGAGTCGTGCCAACCTTTGTCTGGATCCTGATCTGGGCAGTCGCCATCGGGGCGCTCGCGTTCTTCGCGATCCGCGAGCATCGCTCGGGACGACGGGTCGCACCCGACGCGGTGCGGCTGCGGCGCGAAGACACCTTCCGCATGCACGCCACCAGGGAGCGGTACGACAGGCCGAAGAAGGACCCCAAGTCCTGACCGTGAGGGCCCCGACAGCGTGGTCAATCGGTGCGCCGAGGGTGCGACCACGACTTGGGAGACCACGACGAGACGGCGATCCGGCACTCACAGATGAGCGTCGGACTCCGCCTACGGTGTGTCCGACTACTTGACCTCGGAGCGGCGCAGGAAGAGCAGTCCGATGACCAGCGGGAGCGCGATCCAGATGCCGGTGGTCGAGGCCGAGCATCGCCCATTCCCTCACCGTGTCCGTGTCGTCCTCGAACAACGCGACCTGCGTGTAGTTCCAGTCGATCCACGGCTGCAGGTCGGCGAACCACGAGCGCACCTGGGCGAGAAGGGCAAGGATGCCCGGCAGGACCAGGGAGACGACGAAGTAGCCCACGATCGCTGCCGCGGAGTTGCGCAGCACGACACCGAGCGTGAAGCCGATGGCCATGCCGACCAGGTTCCCCAGCATGATCTGCGCCGCGGCTGCCGGCGAGACGTCCCAGACCGTGTCGAGGCCCATGATCGTGGACCCGAGCAGGTTGCCGACGGCACCGACAGCGAACGCGACGGCCATCGAGACGACCCCGACCGCGAGGGTCGCGAACGCCTTGGCCCCGATGACGCGGCCGCGGCTCGGCACCAGCGTGAACGTCGTGAGCCCGCTGCGCTGGCTCCACTCACTGGTGACGCCCAGGATCGCGATCATCGGCAGGATCACCGACATCGGGAAGCCGATCGCCGCGGCGAAGTTCTCGTAGGCGATCTCGCTGTCCGGAGCGAAGACGAGGACCGCCCCGGTCGCGATGACCGACAGGACACCGATGCTGACGAGCATCCAGAAGCCCGAGCGGGTGTTGAACATCTTGCGGAGCTCGATCGTGACGAGCCGGGTGGTCGGGATGGGACGGACGATCCGTCGGGCCGGCGCGGCCTCGATGGTGTCGGGGGGATGATCGTGGCGGTCATGCCGCAACTCCTTCGCGTTGGGTGTCGGCAGTGAGCGACAGGAAGATGTCTTCGAGCCCGGCGCCCTCGGCGGACCGGAGCTCGGTGAGGGCGATGCCCGCTGTCAGGGCCACGGCCCCGACCCGAGCGGGATCGGCGTCCGTGCGGACCGAGCCGTCCCCGGCGAGCGTGCTGGGGATGCCGGCCTGCTCGAGGGCGTGCGCGAGGTCGCGCGGTGACGTCGACCGGACGAGCGTCCCGGCTGCGGCCAGCAGCTCTTCCTTGCTGCCGGACGCGACGATCGTGCCGTTCCCGATCACGACCAGGTCGTCGGCGATGACCTCGATCTCGTGCAGCAGGTGCGAGGACAACAGGACGGTGCCGCCCTGGCTGGCGAAGCCCGTCAGCAGGTCGCGCATCCACCGGATCCCGGCAGGGTCGAGCCCGTTGGCCGGTTCGTCGAGGATCAGCACCCTCGGGTCCCCGAGCAGCGCGGTGCCGATGCCGAGTCGCTGACGCATGCCGAGGGAGTAGTTGCGCACGCGGCGCTTGGCCTCGGTGGGTGTCAGGCTCACCAGCTCGAGCATCTCGTCGACGCGGCGGCGGGGCAGGCCCATGGTGTCGGCGGCGATCGTGAGGATCTCGCGTCCGGTGCGACCGGCGTGCTGGGCGGAGGCGTCCAGGAGGACGCCGACCTCGAGGCCGGGGTTGGGGAGGTCGGCGAACCGTACTCCGTCGATGGTCGCGGTGCCGGACGTCGGGGCGGTCAGACCGACCATCACGCGCATCGTGGTGGACTTGCCGGCGCCGTTCGGGCCGAGGAAGCCGGTGACGCGACCGGGCAGGGCGGTGAAGGAGACGTTGTCGACGGCGGTGAAGCCGGCGTACCTCCGGGTCAGGGACTCGACAGTGATCATGGGACAACCCTCGACCGCTCGAGGTCGCCAGGCATCGGCCGTGAGGCTCCGAGCCGGTCATGCCTTCGGCTGGGGGCCGGGTCAGACTTTCGGCCGGTCCCCTGGCGGCGCTGCATCCCTACGCTGAGGGGGTGAGCAACCCACTGCGGTCCCTGCTGGAGGAACCCCGGCCCTCGGCCCCGCCGGCTCGGGTGTGGCGGGACTGGGCGCTGCTGGCGGTCGTGACGGTCCCGGGGTGCTGGAGGGTGTCCTGCGTGAGGACCTGCCGCTACCGGTGCTGTCGGTGGTGTTGACGGTGGGGCTCGCGCCGCTGCTGCTGTGGCGGCGTACCCACCCGCTCGCAGTGGTCGCGACCGCCTTCGGCGTGGTCGCTGTCGTCGACATCGGGCTGATCGCGGCCGACGCCCCGGCGCTCGACATGTACACGATGGTCTACTTCCTGGTGTTCGCCCTACGCACTCTTCGGTGGGGCTCCGGGCGCGAGGCGGTGGCGGGTCTGGCGATCATCCTGGTCCCGGCCACCACTGGCGCTCTCCGTCAGCTGGACCGGGGTGGCCGACGCATCGGCGGGGTCGCTGTGCTGATGGCCGCCTTCGCCCTGGGCTGGGCCGTGCGTTCCCAGCACGGCGCCCGGGAACGAAGGTGGAGCAGGTGAAGTCGGAGGAGCGGGTCCTGTTGGCGCGCGAGCTGCACGACACGGTGGCCCACCACGTCTCGGCCATCGCCGTCCAGGCACAGGCCGGGCGCGCCCTCGCGGCGACCAGCCCGTCGTCGCCGCTCGAGGCGCTGGAGGTGATCGAGGTGGAGGCGTCGCGCACGCTCGCGGAGATGCGGGCGATGGTCCGCGTGCTGCGCAACGAGGCACCCGTCGACTACGCCCCGCAGCCCGGTGTGGCCGACCTCGAGCGGCTGTCCGGGACCTCGCCCGCCGGACCGCGGGTGGAGGTCAGGGTCTCGGGTGACCTGCCGCCCTCCCGGCGGCGATCGACGCCGCCGTTTCCGGATCGCTCAGGAGGCGGTCACCAACGCCCTGCGGCATGCCCGGAACGCCACCCTGATCGACGTGCGCGTCGCCGGCGACCAGTCGACGGTCAGCCTCGTCGTCCGCGACGACGGTGATCCGGGCGCGGCTGACCCCGCCCCCGAAGCGGGGTTCGGGCTCACCGGGATGGTGGAACGCGCCCTGCTCCTGGGTGGCGCGTGCCGGGCTGGTCCCTGCCCCGGTCGCGGCTGGGCCGTCAGCGCGACACTGCCGCGGCAGGTGTCGGCGTGAGCATCCGGGTGCTGGTCGCCGACGACCAGGATCTCGTGCGGACCGGGCTGCGGCTGATCCTCGGCACCCTGGACGGCATCGAGGTCGTGGGGGAGGCGCGCGACGGGCAGGAGGCGGTGCGGCTGGCCCGCGAGCTCCGTCCCGACGTGTGCCTGATGGACATCCGGATGCCCGTCCTCGACGGCGTCGAGGCGACCCGTCTGCTGGCCGGGCCGGGCGTCGAGGACCCGGTCGCGGTCGTCGTGATCACCACCTTCGACCTCGACGAGTACGTGCACGGTGCGCTGTCGGCCGGCGCCACCGGCTTCCTGCTGAAGGACGCCGGACCCGAGCTGCTCGGCGAGGCGATCCGGGCGGCCACCCGAGGTGACTCGCTCATCTCGCCCAGCATCACCCGTCGGCTGCTGTCGACGTTCGCGGGCACGGGTCGGGCAGCACCTCCCGCCCAGCCCCTCGACCCGCTCACCGAACGCGAGGAGCAGGTGCTGCTCACCATCGCGCGGGGTCGCACCAACGCAGAGATCGCCGCCGAGCTGCACATCAGCCTCAGCACGGTGAAGACCCACATCGGCAGCCTCATGGCCAAGCTCGGCGCCCGGAACCGGGTGGAGGTCGCGATGTGGGGGTACGAGACCGGCCGGGTCCGGGAGTAGAGGCCGGCCAGCTCCGCCGGCAGGAAGGCCGGAGGCGGCGAACGCCCCCGTCGAGTCCGGCGGGGCGCCCTCACAGGTCCTGACGTGTGGGCAGGGGCGGGGTCGGACCGCCAGGAACGGGGCGCGAAAAGCACCCCGGGAACGAAGGCGCCCGACCGGTGTTGACGGGGGGGACAACATCGGTCGGGCTTCCTCGAGCGTACATCCCTGTTCGAAGTGTGGACAACTTCGGCTCGGGAGGTCGGTCTACTGGACTAGCGGATGGTCACCTGGCGGCTGGCGAGGCCCGCGCGGGCCGCTCGCTCCTCCGAGCTCAGGGGGGTCGCGGAGGCCATCGCCTCGCCCAGCGCGGCGAGCAGCCGGGTGGCCGGCTCGGCCAGCGCGGCGGCGCCGGTGCCGAGGGGGAGGTCCCAGACCGGGGTGACCAGGCCGTGGGCCCGGAACATCCCGATCAGGCGGTCGCCCTCCACCAGGCTGTCGCCGCCGGTGACGTGCAGGCGGGCGAACCCGTCCAGGACGCGGTCCTCGTCGTGCGGCAGCACCCAGCGGAGGTACTCCCGGTTGCCCAATGAGGTCCAGTACGCCGAGTCGACGCTGGTGAGCCGCTCGGTGGGGGCGGCGGCGTCGTTGGCCTGCTGGAGCAGCGCGGCCATGCTGCCGTCGGAGTCGTCGAGGTCGGCCACCCAGTAGTCGAAGCCTTCGTGGACGGTGATCTCCAGCGGCGCGTCGGTGACCAGGTCCTGCAGGCGCGGGCCCTCGCCGGGGGCCTCGGACAGGCCGACCATCGCGCCGGGCTCGGCGTCCAGCGCCTGGAGCAGGACTGCGGCGAGGTCACGGCTCGGGTCGCCGTACGCGTGCTGGACCTGGAGCCCGAGCCACACGGCGCCGTCCTCGCGGACCAGTGCCGGGGCGGCCCCGGGCAGCAGCGAGCACAGCTGCACCGTGCGGTCGCTGTCCCTCAGGGGCAGCGGGGCGGTCGCGGCCGGGACGAACTCGCGCAGCGCGACGATGTCACCCTCGCTGGGCAGCCCCTCGAAGGGTCGGGCCACGAAGACCGGAGGCGCGCCGGCGGCACTGCCGTGGCACGCCTTGTAGCGGCGGCCCGACCCGCACGGGCAGGGCTGGCGCGGGCCGACGGCGCCTGCGGGCGCCTCCGCCGGGGTCGTGGTGCGGTTGCGCTGACGCGACTTCTTTCCCATGCCCGAAGACTAGGGAGGTCGGGAGCCCGCGGGACCGCCGGGTCAGGCGAGCGCGAGCACGGCGTGCACGGTGGTCCGTGCTCGCGAGGAGTCGACCCACCAGCGCTCGGCCAGTGCCTCGACGATGCTCAGTCCCCGGCCGGCGAGGTCGGAGACCCCGGCGTCGACGACCTCGGGCGTGCTCAGGGCACCACCGTCGGTGACGGCGACCTCGAGCTGGGTGTCGTCGGCCACCCAGGCCACGCGCATCGTCCCGTCCGCGAGCGGGCGGGCATGCCGGACCGCGTTGCCGACGAGCTCGCTGACGACCAGGCGGGCGTCGTCGAGCTTGTCGGAGGGGGCCGGGATGCTGGAGAGCCAGTCGACGAGCTGTCGACGCGCGATGGCTGCGCTCTCAGGGGTGAAGGGAAGCTGAAGACTCATGGGACTGCTCTCCACGGGAAGGCCTATGTCCATCATGGTCTTCCTCCGCGTCGGGTCGAGGCTGCGGTTGGCTCGGGTGACTCGATGTTGCCCACGGGTGGGGGCAATAAACTCACCCGTCCAACCTTCGGAGGTACGACGTCGTGGCGGCCGGCTTGTCCGTGATGAGCGCTTCGATACCCAGGTCGAGGCAGAGGTCGATGTCCTCGTCGGTGTTGACCACCCAGCAGTGCACTCGGGTGCCGCTGCGGACGATGCGCCGGATCAGGTCGGGGTGCTCGCGCACCATCTCGATCCCGGGCCCGGCGAGCCAGTCGTTGTCGGCGAAGGGACGCGAGCGGTACCAGCTCGCCGCGGTGTTCAGCAGCATCACCAGCTCGAGGTCCGGGGCGAGCCGGCGGATCCGGCGCAGCGCCACCCAGGAGAACGACATCACCCGGACAGGCGCGCTCGGCCCGGTCCAGCCGTACTCGTCGAGCAGCTGCACCAGCCGCCGCTCCACCAGGCCGGCGTAGCGGGTGGGGTGCTTGGTCTCGATGGCCAGCTCGATCGGCCGGTCGTACTCCGCGACGGTCTCGAGCAGCCGGCGCAGCGTGAGCACCTTGGCGAGCTCGGGGTCGCTGTCCGGAGCCTCGTCGTCGAGGTCGGACCAGGGGTTCTTCCACGTCGAGAAGTCGAGGTCCTCGAGGTCGGCGAGCTCGGTGGTGGAGACCAGGCCCCTCGCGGTGGAGGTCCGGTGCAGGGTTCGGTCATGGACGCACACGAGGTGGCCGTCGGCGGTGAGCCGGACGTCGCACTCCAGGGCCTCGGCACCCTCGTCCATCGCCGCGACGTAGGCGGCCAGGGTGTGCTCGGCGTTCGTGGCACTCGACCCCCGGTGGGCGACCACCTGGGGTCGTGTCTGGGCCATGGGACCCATTCTGCACGCGGGAGTCGTCCGAGTTCGGATGACTTGCGGCCTCTGCGATGGTTCCGTATGTTGGACGGCCCACGTACGTCGCGACTCGGAACGCAGTACGGGTTGCGGCGTCACCTTGAAGCCCGAGCGACGCCCAGGTCGCCGGCTTGTCCCACGTCCCAAGGAGACCCGTGTCCCGATCATCTCGCACGCTCGCCCTCGTCCTGCTGGTGCTCAGCCTCTTCGCGTTCAGTGCGTGCGGTGGAGGAAAGTCGGAGGGGCCCGGCGGGGCCGAGCTGATCGGCGAGGACGAGCTCGTCGTCGCGATGTCCGGTGAGTTCCAGCCGTTCAGCTACCGCGACGGCAACACGCTGACCGGTTTCGACTACGACATCGCCGAGGCCATCGCCAAGGAGATGGACCTGAAGCTGGCCACCAAGACGGGTGCCTTCGACACCCTGATCGGCGGGCTGAAGGCCAACCGGTACGACGTGCTGATCGCCTCGATGACCCCGACCGACGAGCGCAAGAAGCAGGTCGACTTCACCGACGGCTACTACAGCTCCGGCGCCACCGCCTTCGTGGCCAAGGACAAGGAGTGCACCAACGTCGAGGACCTCGACAAGCCGACGATCGGCGTCGCGGCCGGCACGACGTACAACGACTTCCTCTCCGACAAGCCCTGGGTCGGCAAGGTGCGCACCTTCTCCTCCGACATCACCGCCCTGAAGGACGTCGGCTCCGGGCGTCTCGACGCCGCGGTGACCGACCGTCTCGTCGGGCTCTACCAGATCAAGGAGGCGGGTCTGGACCTGAAGCCCTGCGGCGACCCGCTCTACAGCGAGGAGCCCGCGTTCGCGGTGAAGAAGGGCAACGACAAGCTGACCGAGCAGCTGAACAAGGCGCTCGCCACCATCAAGGAGGACGGCACCTACGCCAAGATCAGCAAGAAGTACTTCGGCCAGGACATCTCGGGCAGCTGACCCGGCATGGGCGACTTCTTCGACCTCTTCGTCGAGTACGCGCCGCTGTTCGTCGAGGCGAGCTGGATCACGCTGCGCCTGACGGCCGCTGCGCTGTTGATGGCGATGGTGTTCGGCGGCGTGATCGCGGCCATGGCGATGAGCTCGGTCGGGCCGCTGCGCTGGCTGGCCACTGCCTACATCGGCCTGGTCCGCGGTACGCCGCTGATCACCCAGATCTTCGTCATCTACTTCGGGCTGACCTCGTTCCTGGTGCTCTCCGCCTTCTGGGCGGGGGCGCTGGCCCTGGCGTTCCACAACTCCGCCTACATCGCGGAGATCATCCGCTCGGGCTTCCAGTCGGTGCCCAAGGGCCTCACCGAGGCCTCGCGCTCGCTGGGGCTCTCCAGGCTGCGCACCCTCAAGCGGGTGCAGGCGCCGTTGGCGTTGCGCACGACCCTCCCGGTGCTCGGCAACCAGTACATCATCGCGGTGAAGGACTCCTCGCTGGTCAGCTTCATCGGGATGACCGAGCTGTTCCAGACCTCGCGCAACATGGCCGCCTCGACCTACCAGGAGCTCGCGTCCTACACGATCGTGGCCATCTACTACCTCGCGATCGTCATGGTGCTCACCCTGGCGGTGAACCGCCTCGAGCACCGGCTGAGCGCCCACAGGAGGCCGGCAACCGCATGAGCACCGACACCCAGACCGACACCCCGGCCGACTCGACGGACTCGCCGCTGGTGAAGATGCGGGACATCTGCAAGAAGTTCGGCACCACCACCGTCATCGAGGGCGTCGACCTCGACGTCGAGCGAGGCGAGGTCGTGGTGCTGATCGGTCCGTCCGGCGCGGGCAAGAGCACGCTCCTGCGCTGCGTCAACGGGCTCGAGCGCATCACCGGCGGCAGCATCGAGGTCGACGGGGAGCCGCTGAGCTATGACCAGAAGTCGCTGAACAGCATCCGGGCGCGCATCGGGATGGTGTTCCAGCAGTTCAACCTGTTCCCGCACCTGACCGTGCTGCAGAACATCGTGATGGCACAGCGGGAGGTGCTCGGCCGGGGCAAGGCCGAGGCCGCCGACCGGGCGCGCTCGCTGCTCGACCGGGTGGGGCTGGCGGAGAAGGCCGGCGCCTACCCCGACGCGCTGTCCGGCGGGCAGCAGCAGCGCGTCGCCATCGCCCGGGCGCTGGCGATGGACCCGACGCTGATGCTCTTCGACGAGCCCACCTCGGCCCTCGACCCCGAGCTGGTCGGCGAGGTGCTCGACGTGATGAAGGACCTCGCCGAGGGCGGGATGACGATGATCGTGGTCACCCACGAGATGCGGTTCGCCCGCCGCGTCGCCGACCGGGTGGTGCTGCTCGCCGACGGCGGCATCGCCGAGCAGGGTCCGCCCGAGCAGGTGCTCGACGAGCCCCGCAGCGAGCGGGGCCGCGCGTTCCTGGCGCAGCTGGCCGAGCACTGAGGCTCGGTTTCAGCCTCCAGTCCACCCGGGCTCAGTCCCGGTTCATCTCGAGCCGGTTCACCGTGACGCGGTACGCCGTCTCGAGGGCGGTATGCCTGGCGGGTCGGGGAATCCACGGCCGTCTCGGACGCTCCCGCCGCCTGGCGAAGTCATCCGAGAACGCGACGGCCTCGGGAGCTGCTGGGTCTAGGCCGTTTGCATCGGCGCGACGTTGCGGCATCTGTCTCGGTCAAGTCCTCTGAGGTGGTGTACGACTTCTGATCCTTCGATGGGGGTCAGGCGCTGATGGCCTGGAGGTCGGGGTCGGTCACCTCCTCGGTCTCGGTGGTGACGGCTTGGGCTCGGGTGATGATGTCGAGGCCGAGGTAGCGGCGTCCTTCGGCCCATTCGTCGTGCTGCTCGGCCAGGACGGCGCCGACGAGTCGGATGATGGCTTGGCGGTTGGGGAAGATCCCGACGACGTCGGTGCGGCGTCGGATCTCGCGGTTGAGCCGCTCGTTGGGGTTGTTCGACCAGATCTGGCGCCAGATTTCCTTGGGGAAGGCGGTGAAGGCGAGCAGATCTGCGCGGGCGGTCTCGAGGTGCTCAGCGACCGCGGGGAGCTTCTCGGCCAGGGTGTCGATGACCGGTCGAAGTGGGCGTGCACCGCCTCGGCGTCGGGCTGGTCATAGACGCTGTGCAGCAGCGCCTTGACCCAACCCCAGCTGCTCTTGGGGGTGACGCCATCAGGTTCGCGGCGTAGTGGGTCCGGCATCGTTGCCAGGCGGCGCCGGGCAGGGTCGCACCGATCGCAGCGACCAGCCCGGGGTGGGCATCGGAGGTGACCAGCTTGACCCCGGCCAGGCCGCGGGCGGAGAGGTCGCGGAAGAACCCCAGCCACCCGGCGCCGTCCTCAGCGGTGGTGACCTGGAGACCGAGGATCTCGCGGTGGCCATCGGCGTTGACCCCGGTGGCGACCAGGGCGTGGACCGGCACCACCCGGCCGCCCTCACGCACCTTCAACACCAAGGCGTCCGCGGCCACGAACGTGAACGGACCGGCATCAGCCAGGGGTCGGGTGCGGAACTGCTCGACGTGCTCGTCGAGCTCGGCGGCCATGGTCGAGACTTGGGACTTGGAGAGCCCGGTGATGCCCAGGGACTGCACCAGCTTGTCCATCCGCCGGGTCGAGACTCCGAGCAGGTAGCAGGTCGCGACCACCGATGGTCAGTGCCCGCTCGGCGCGCTTGCGTCGCTCCAGGAGCCACTCGGGGAAGTAGGAGCCCTCGCGCAGCTTGGGGATCGCGACATCGATGGTGCCGGCGCGGGTGTCGAAGTCGCGGTGCCGGTAGCCGTTGCGGCGGTTGGTCCGCTCCGGGCTCGCGACGCCGTACTCGGCGCCGCAGACCGCGTCAGCCTCGGCCGAGAGCAGCGTGTTGATGAACGAGCCGAGCAGCTCACGCAGAAGATCAGGGCTCGCCTGGGCCAGGTGTTCCTCGAGCATCCGGGCAGGGTCGATACTGGGGTCGACGGTCATCGTGGTGTCCTTCTTCGAGTCGGTTTTCGCAGATCACTCGAAGGATCACCCGGTGGCCGTCGCCTACTTAGGCGACACGCTCACCAGGGAGCCGTACACCACTCTGCTGGACTCCACTTCTGTCTCGGAAACAACGACGTCGGCCCACCGTCGGACTCGCAGCCTGACCTCACGCCTACACCGCGCGGGAGGCGACAGATGCGTGCGCTGTCGCAGAGTCAGACGAACCGCCGGTGTGACCTCGGGAAATTCTCCGGCACCAGGCGCCGACAACGTTCCCGAAGTGCCCGCCACTCCAGCCCGGAAAGCGGGTCGCTCGACTGCAAGACCCCTCCGCAACTCGGCAGATCCCGTAACGCGGACGTTCCGGCGGCATGAGTGCGCTCGGGCATCAACGGGAGCACGCGGGCACTCAACGGCATCAGTTCGATGCGGCACGGTACTTACAGGAGCGATGTCCCCGACGGTGGCGAGCGATCCGGAAATAGCTCGAATCCCTTGTGGACAAGGGGATTCTCGGTCCCGGTGTTGTCGGTGCTTGATGCTTGGATGAGGTATGTCCGCAGCACCGACCGAGCGTCTTCACCCGGTGGCCCGTGCCGTCGCCGAGGCCACCTCGGTGCTGCGCGGGGCCGTTGGGGTGCCGCTGTTCGGGCTCCGTGATGCGGAGCTGCGTGAGCTGTGCCAGCAGCTGACCTCGCTGGCCTCCACCCTGACGGCCTTGGATGGCGCGGCGCTCGCGCAGGCCGAGTCCCGCGACGTTGCTGCCGAAGTGGGGGCGACCTCGACGGCGAACTGGCTCGCCCACGAGACGAAGCTGACCCGGAAGGAGGCTCACCGGCGGGTGGCGTTGGCCCGTGACCTCGAGGAGTTTGCTGCGACCGCTGGTGCCCTCGCGGCTGGCGAGGTGGTGGTCGAGCAGGCGGGGGAGATCTGCCACGCCGTCGCCCGGCTGGACAAGATCCCCGAGGACCTGGTCGCCGACCGCGACCTCGACCTGGCCGCGCTGAAGGCAAGTGCCGAGCAGCACCTGCTGGCCGAGGCCGAGCACCACGACGCCAACGAGCTGCGCATCCTGGGCCGCCACCTCCTCGACGTCGTCGCACCGGAGGTGGCCGAGGAGCACGAACGCCGCCTGCTCGAGCAAGAAGAGGAACGAGCACGCGCCAAGACCCGTTTCACGATGAGTGAGGACGGCCAGGGCTGCGTCCACGGACGGTTCACCCTCCCCACCCTCCAGGCGGCGATGTTGAAGAAGGCGCTCCTCGCGCTCGCGGCCCCGAAGCACCAGGCAGCTGTCGACGGTAGCGCCCCGGTGCCGGGTCGCCCGAGCGCGGAGCGGATGGGGCAGGCGTTCTGCGAGTACGTCGAGCGCTACCCCGCCGACCGGATCCCCGACGCCGGCGGGGTGGCGGCCAGCGTGGTGATCACGATGGACCTCGAGAAGCTGCTCGCAGGGCCTGGGCGCCGGGGTGCTCGACGACAGCGGCCGGATCTCGGCCACCGAGGCCCGCCGGCTCGCGTGCGAGGCAGGGATCATCCCCGCCGTGCTCGGCGGGAAGGGCCAACCGCTTGGACGTCGGGCGGAAGAAGCGGTTCCACACCGTCGCCCAGCGGATCGCGATGGCGATCAGGGACGGCGGGTGCACCGCCGAGGGCTGTGACTATCCGCCGGGGCTCTGTCACGCGCATCACGACATCGCCTGGGGACGCGGCGGCGACACCAACGTCAAGGACGGCCGCCTGCTCTGTCCGCGACATCACGCCCTCGCCCACAACCCGCGCTACAACACCACCCGACTAGGGACCGGGAAGCTCCGCTTCACCAGGCGGACGTAGGCCGACGACGAACCCCTCGGCATCGTGCTCGTGTCGGAGACAGCACCAGCGTGACGCTCGCGCCCACCTGACGGTGGGGGTTTCGACAGGCTCAACCACCGTTGCCCCGGGTGACCTCGAGCCGGGTCACCGTGACGCCGTACGCCGTCTCCAGCGCCGCGACCGGCTGCTCGAGCTGCTGCTTGGTCGGTCGGCGGGTGCCGGCGAACCAGGTGACCTCGCACGTCCGCTCCCGGCCGCTGCCGACCAGCCGCCAGCACCCGGTCAGCCGGCCGCCCACGAGCAGCGGCGCCAGCATCAGGCCGTTCGCCCGCGACCACAGCCGCTCGTTGTGCTCGGGATCGACGAACCGGTCGCGCGACTTCGGGTCGTAGCCGCACAGCAAGGCGTCGAACTCCGGCAGCAGCAGGGGGCCGGGGAGGTCGCGGACCTCGTCCGCCCCGGGCAGGTCGAGGTAGGTGCGGCCGTCCGGTCCCGCGTCCGCGACCACCTCACCCGCGGTCGTCAGCCGCTCCAGGGCCGCGTCGACGACGCGCAGCCCCACCCCGGCCCACCAGGCCAGGTCGTGTCGGCTGGCCGGCCCGAAGGAGGCGAGATGGCGCCGGACCAGAGCCTCCATCGCGGCGTCCGGGTCCCGCAGGAGGTCGGTGCGCTCGCCGAGGAGCGCGGCGGCACTGCGGTAGCCCGGCGTGCCCTGCCCCTGCCACCCGCCCTTCAGGGGACGGCGCAGCAGTCCGCCGTGGCCGAAGGCGAAGTAGCGCCCGACCTGGCTCGCCAGTGCATGCGGCGCCTCGGGGTCGTGGGCGGCCAGCCAGTCGCGCAGGTGCTGCCCGAGCTCGTCGGTGGTGCGCCAGTGGTCCCGGGCGAAGTCCTCGATGCCCTGCCAGACGTCCTCGAGACTGCGCTCGCGCAGCTTCAGGGTGCGCTGCCACAGCGCCCGCTGCCCGATCCGTGTCGCGGCCTCCAGCAGCGGATGGTCCGCGGGGGTGGAGGTGTGCACGGTGCCGCGGATCGTGCTGCCGCGCACGATCAGCAGCTCGTCGTACGCCGCGGAGATCGTCTCGAGGTCGACGCCGGGGAGCCGGGCCGCCAGGGCGAGGTACGGCGCCCGCGCGGTCTGCGACTGGATCGGGCCGATCCTCCTGACCATCCGCGCCACCGCGGCGGGGTCCCGAGGAGCCCACCCGGACTCGGCCTGCGGGAACTGGCGGGCGAGCGAGAGGGCGCCGAGGTCGGCCCACGAGTACGCCATGGGCCGAGCGTAGGCCCGGTTCGGCGGCGTTCAGCGCTGGCTGCGCAGGAACTTCCCGAAGTGGGGGACGGTGAACGCCACGGTGCCGCGCTCCCCGGAGAAGACCAGGCCCTTCTTGATCAGGCCGTCGCGGGCGGGGGAGAGGGACTGGGGTCGGCGGCCGAGCAGCTTGGCGACGTCGGCGGTGCTCACCGCCAGGTCGTCGGTGCCCTCGCCGAGGTCGGCCATCGCCACCATGTAGTCGCGCTCGGCAGGGGTCGCCCGGTCGTAGCGGGCGCCGAAGAACCCGACCGCGAGCTCGGCCTCGGCCTCGGGGGCGGCCTGCATGACGTCGGACCAGGTGATCGGTGACTCCACGGCGACGTCCCAGGTCACCTTGCCGTAGGCCTGCACGAAATAGGGGTAGCCGTCGGTGAGCTGGTAGAGCTCCTCCAGTGCGCGACGCTCGTAGGTCGCGTCCTCCGTCGCGGCCGGCAGCATCCAGGCGCGCTCGGCCATCTCCCGGGGGAGCCGGTCGACCGAGACGTAGCGGAACAGCCGCTCGGCGTACGACTTCGACGCGGCCAGCGCCACCGGCAGGTGTGGGAGCCCGGCGCCGACGACCAGCAGCGGTGCCCCCTGTTGGCTGATCTCGTGGACAGCGCCGCACACCGCGGCGAGCTCGACGGTCGCGATGTCCTGCATCTCGTCGACGAACAGCGCGATGCCCACGCCGAGGTCGCCGGCGAGGGCGGCGACGTCGGTGAACAGCTCGATCAGGTCGAGCTCGAGGTCGCCGGAGTCGGCGCGGCCGGTGGCTGCCTGGACCTCGAGCGGCGGCTGCCAGCGCTGCTGGCGGGAGGCGGCCTTGCGGTCCTTGAGCTCGGTGCGCAGCGCGAACGCCTTGAGCACGCCGGTGACCTCCTCGACCCGGTCGGGGTCGCGGTGCCGGTGGGCGACCTCGCGGACGGCGGCGTGCACCGCCTGGGCCAGCGGCAGGCGCAGGGACTGGTCGGGACGGGCCTCGATCTTGCCGGTGCCCCACGCGCGCTTGACCGCCTGGCTGCGCAGCGCGTTGAGCAGCACGGTCTTGCCGACCCCGCGCAGGCCGGAAAGCACCATGCTGCGGTCCGGGCGGCCTGCGGCCACCCTCTCCAAGGTCACCTCGAACTGCTTCAGCTCGCGGTCACGGCCGGCCAGCTCGGGCGGCCGCTGGCCGGCGCCCGGCGCGTAGGGGTTCCTGATCGGGTCCACGATCGGACGGTATCGGCTCGTCTAGCACAATTCGTAGATTTCGCTAGCGAGTCGTAGCGAGACCTGTCGAGACCCGGCCAGCGCTAGGAGCGGAGGTCGTCGTACGTCGCGTCGAGGCCGGAGCGCAGCATCTCCACGAGCGTGGGCACCTCGTCGATGTCGAGCCGGAACGTCCCGGTGCACTCCTCCCCGCGCCACAGCGAGAGGACGACCAGCCCGTCGCGGTGGTGCCACCGCACCCGCATGCTGCGGGCGTCGCCGCGGGTGTCGAGGAAGTACTCGACCTCCACGGGGGTGGGTGTGACCGCGGCCATGGTCCATTCTCCCTCTCCGGGTCAAGGGGGCCGGCGGCCCGGATCCGGCGCCACCGCGAGCCCGTGCCCGCAACCTCAGCAGCCACCCACCCCCGCGACGTCGCCGTCGCTGAGCAGCCGGGAGCCGGAGCGGAACCCGTAGGCGGAGCAGTAGTAGAAGCTGAGCAGCGAGTCGCGCTGCAGGGTGGTCGGCTTCCACACCCCGTTCCCGCGGGGCTCGAGGTAGCGGAACGTCGAGTCGGTGAGCGCGGCGTCGTTGCGCCGGTGCTTGAGGTAGCGGTCCAGCCAGGCCTGGACGTAGTGGCTCGACAGGCTCTGCCCGTGGCGGCTGGCGGGGAGCACCAGTGGGATGTCGGTGTACTCGAGGTGGGTCGAGGCGCGGGGCACGACGAGCATGCTGTCCACCCCCGCGCGACGCCACGCGTCGTAGCCCGTCGCGCGCTCGCGCCTGGGGTCCGGACCCTCGGGAGAGGGCTGCGGCGCGAGCGAGGAGCCGCCGCTGGTGAGGTAGGGCGAGACGGTGAAGCCGTACTCCGACTGCAGGGCCAGCGCCGGCACGACCGGCTTGTTGCCGCTCCCGTCCAGAGGCCCTGCCGAGCCCGGACCGGCGAGCTTGTCGAGGGCGACCACGGCGGCCACGCGGCGGTCGTCGCCCTGGACCTTGGAGACGGCCGCGGCTCCCATCGAGTGCCCGATGATCGCGATCCGGCTGGTGCGACCGGGCGTCGCCGTACGCCGGTCGGGGGAGCGGTCGAACAACCGCCAGTAGGGGTTGTAGCCGCTGACCTTCGCACCCTCGGAGCGCGGGTTCGGGTAGCGCCTGGAGGGGGTGGAGGTGAAGAACGACAGGGCGTCGCGGGTGCCGACCACGAAGTTGGACAGCTGCTGCGACGGGACGCCCGGGCAGCCGAACTGCTCCCCTGCACGCGGGGTGGCGAACGGGTTGCAGAACGGCAGGGCGTTGCTCTCGCCACCGGGACTCTGCCCATCAGGACTCTGCCCATCAGGAGCGGGCTCGTGGGGGAGGGTCTCGCCGCCTCCCTGTCCCTGCACGTCGTAGGTGAGCACGACGTACCCGCGCTCGGCGAGGTCCTGGGCGAGCCAGCGGTACATCCCCTCGCTGCCCTGGACCGAACCGGTGGTGATCACGGCGCCGGGGAACGGGCCGCGTAGGACCTTGCCGGTGTAGGGGTCCCGGGCGCCCGGCCTGGGGCGGTAGACCGTGCCGTGCAGCAGCGCGCCGTAGCGGTTGGTGAACGAGATCCGCTTGCTCAGACCGCGGGTGCCGTCCCAGCCCATCCGCAGAGGATTCCCGACGTTCCAGCCCGGCACCACCCGGCCGGGCGTCACGGCGAGCCGCGTCGGCGAGGCGGCCTGTTCCCTCAGCTGCTGGAGCTGGTCGGCCGTCCCGGCCAGCGCGAGGGCGGTGAGGTAGGCCGGGTTGCTCAGCTGGCCTCCCGGTCCGGTGACCCGGCCGTAGGCGTCCTGCATGTTGCGGGCGTCGCGGGCGACGTACGCCGGGCTGCCGGGCTCCGGGCCGGACGCCCGGGCTGCCTGCGCGGTGGCAGGCAGCAGGCAGAGGCCCAGGGCGGCCGCGGTGGCGACGCTCAGCAGGGGACGGATCGGGTGTCGGCGCATGTCGGGTCCAACGAGAGTCCTGTCGGGGGGTTACCGGCGGCGCTACCGTGGGCGCGTGCCCGAGCTGCCCGAGGTAGAAGCGCTGGTCAACGACCTGTCCCGCCGGTTGGCGGGTCGCGCGGTCGTGCGCGTCGACATCGCCGCGTTCAGCTGCCTGAAGACCTACGACCCGCCCGTGACGGCGCTGGCCGGGGGGATGGTCGACGGGGTCACCCGGCACGGCAAGTTCCTCGACATCGACGTCTCCGGCACCCACCTGGTCCTGCACCTGGCCCGCGCCGGCTGGATCCGGTGGAAGGACGAGGTGCCGCAGCTGCCGCCCCGTCCGAGCAACAAGTCGCCGCTGGCGGCGCGCATCGTCCTCGACGACGGTTCCGGGCTCGACGTCACCGAGGCCGGCACCCGCAAGAGCCTCGCGCTGTACGTCGTCCGCGACCCCCACGACGTCGAGGGCATCGCCCGGCTCGGACCCGACCCGCTGGCCGAGGGGTTCACCACCGACGTGCTCGCCGACATCCTGCAGCGCGCCGGTCGCGCCCAGGTCAAGGGCGTGCTGCGCCACCAGGGCACGATCGCCGGCATCGGCAACGCCTACTCCGACGAGGTGCTGCACGCGGCGCGGATGTCACCGTTCAAGCCCGCCAACAGCCTCACCGAGGCCGACGTGTTCACCCTGCACGAGGCGATCCGCACCGTCCTCGGCGACGCGGTCCGCCGCTCCGAGGGCCTGGCCGCCAGCGAGCTCAAGGGCGAGAAGAAGAGCCACATGGCCGTGCACGGCCGCGCCGGGGAGAAGTGCCCGGTGTGCGGCGACACCGTGCGCGAGGTGAGCTTCGCCGACTCGAGCCTGCAGTACTGCCCGACCTGTCAGACCGGTGGGAAGCCGCTGGCCGACCGGCGGATGTCGCGGCTGCTGAAGTAGGTCCGGCAGCTCACCCTCGCGCGGGTCCCCCGCGAACGCGGCGGGCAGCGGGAGGGCGAGGGCCTCGTGGAGGCGCTCCAGGTAGACCTTCCTCGGGACCTCCACGACGCCCAACGAGGCGAGGTGCGGGGTCTGCCACTGGGTGTCGACCAGGCGCTGCTCGGCGTGCTCGTCGTCCAACAGTGAGACCAGTCCGACCAGGGCGACCTTGGAGGCGTCGCGCACGCGGGAGAACATCGACTCACCGGCGAAGAGCCCGCCGACCGCGACGCCGTACAGCCCGCCGGCGAGCTCCCCGTCGCGCCAGGCCTCCACGGAGTGCACCCAGCCCAGCCGGTGCAGCTCGGTGTACGCCGAGGTGATGCCCTCGTCGATCCAGCTGCCCGAGCGACCGGGGTCGGCGCACCCGGCCAGGACCTCGTCGAAGGCGGTGTCGACCCTGATCTCGAAGCGGCGGGCCGACTGACGCAGCGAGCGGCTCACCTTCAGCCCACGCAGGGGCAGCACGCCCCGCTGCTCCGGCGACCACCACGCCATCGGTCGCGGTCGGCGCCGGGGCGTCGCGTCCAGCGCCATCGGGAAGAGCCCGCGCCGGTAGGCCGCCAGCACCGTGCCGGGCGCGAGGTCGGCGCCCACCGCGACCAGGTCGCCGTCGCGTGAGTCGGCAGGGGGGAACGCCCAGGGGGTCACGGGCGGTTCGGTGGGCACGGGCTCATCGTGACAGGCGCCGTCCCGCGTGGAACATCCGCTGTGCGGCGGTTTGTAGGCTGGAGGCATGAGCCTCACGGGTCGTCTCGGACGCAGCCTCGCCCCCAGGATCACCGACGTCGCCCCCGGGGTCACGGCCGGCGTCGTCCACCGCGCCCTCGAGCGGGCGATCCACGGCATCGGCCCGCTGGAGAGCGCCGCCGAGGTCGCCGCCAAGCACCTGGAGGAGGAGGCCGGCGACGTCGACAAGGCCATCCACGAGATCATCGAGAACCACGTGCGGCTGGCCGGCGCGCAGGGGTTCGTCACCAACCTCGGCGGCCTGGTGGCCATGGCGGTGACGGCGCCGGCCAACATCGCCGGGCTCGCGCTGATCCAGTGCCGCATGGTCGCGGCGATCGCCCATCTGCGCGGCTACGACCTCGACGACAAGCGCACCCGCAACGCGATCCTGGCTGCGCTCCTCGGCGAGGAGCGCATCCTGACGATGATCAGGAAGAAGAAGCTCCCGGGCACGCCGATGGCGCTGGCCACCGCGCCCGTCCACGACCCCCACCTCAGCGACGTGATGGCCAACGACGTCGCCAGCGAGCTGGTGACCCGGGTGGCGGGCAAGCGGATCGCCACCACCGTGGGCCGACGGGTGCCGGTCGTCGGCGGCGTCGTGGGTGCTGGGGCCGACGGGTTCTCGACCTGGAAGATCGGCCGCTACATCGACCGCGACCTGCTGCCGCGCAGGCGCCGGTAGGCCGCCAGCCCCCCGCGGGCCACGAGGTTGGTGTCGGCCATCGCGACCAGCCGTTCCTTCGCGCGATAGGTGCGCGTCCCCCGGAACCGGTCGAGCTCCTGGCGCAGGTCCTCGACCGTGCCGTGCAGGTCGTGCTCGACGTCGCGCAGGCGCGCGGCCTCCTCGGTCATCAGCGCGAGCGCGTCCAGCGCCGCCTCGGCGACCTGGTGCTCGTCACAGCGGTCGGGGTCGACGTACGGCCGGGGTCCGCGGGAGAGCAGGTCGTCGAGGTCGCCGACCACGTCGTACCCCCGGCTCGCGAGCTCGCGGACCCAGGACCGGCTGAGCTCGCTCGCCCAGGCGTAGACGTCCTCGGGCAGGGACAACCGCGGGGAGTCGCTGCCGGGTGGAGAGGTTGCGGTGGACCAGCATCTCGCGCACGAGGCTGCGGTAGTGGTGGCTGGGGAGTACGTCGTTGAGCCGTTCGTTGAGCCGGCGGACCATCGCCGACTCCGGGACCCCCAGGGAGGCGTTCGCGCGGTCACTGGGCGTGAACTCCGTCGGGTCGATGCCGAACAGGCCCGCGAACCGCTCCCACAGCAGCGTGGGGCTGGAGCCGGGCGGCGGCACCGTCACCACGTGCACCCTCTCCGGGGGCAGCGACTCGGCCCACCGGTCCAGCACGTCGGGGACCTCCTGCACGCCCCAGAACCAGCGGGCCACCTCCGAGGGTCGATCGGGGTCCTGCAGCTCGTCGAGGAAGTCGCCGTAGGTCTTGGCCCGCCGGTGCTTGACGTTCTCCTGCCACTCCGCCGGGATCTGGCGGACCAGGTCGCGGGCGGAGAGGACCACGTGGATCTCGACGTCGTCGTCGTCGCCCCGCAGTGACGCCAGGGCGCGCGCCACCTGCAGCCGGGAGGCGGTGCCGAGGATCTCGTGGCTGATGATCGAGGTGCCGGGCCAGGCGCGCACCTGCACGGCGAGCCGGTCCCAGGCGCCACCGGCCTCGCGCTCCAGCCCGCCCCACGGCAGGTCCATCAGGTCCAGGGCAGCCAGGAAGTGGGCGTCGTGGCGGTCGGCGGCGTAGAGCAGGCCGCGCTCGCGCAGCTCGTCGCGGTGCAGGAACAAGATGTCCTGGACGAACGACGTGCCGGTCTTGGGTGTGCCCACGTGGAGGAGCACGCGTCTGGTCACGGCTGTCCTCCCCCTTCCTCCAGTTGTCCGTCGGGCTGCCCGTGGGGCTGCCCCGAGAGCTCCCACACCCGCAGGCAGGCCGCCACGGCGAGCGCCAGGGTGCGCTCGGTCTCGACGGCGCCGAGCGACCTGTGCCCGGTGGGGACGAGCGCGTCCGGGTCGCCGTGCACAGGGTAGCCAGCGGCGCGGAGGTCACGCGCCGCATCGGCGGCACGCTCGCGGGCCCAGGCCAGGGCCGGTCGGGGCACGAGCACCGGGGGTGCGGCGCCTGCGCCGGCGCTGCCGGTCACCTCCTCGATCACCTCGTGCAGCCGACGGGCGAGCCGGGCGACGCCGGCCGAGTCGTGGGTGAGCGCAGTGAGCCGGTTCACGCGTCGCAGCAGGTCGCAGGCGGAGAGGTCGGGGGGACTCGAGAGGCCCGGTGGGCTCGCCCGGCGCCGGTGCGCGCCCAGCGCCTCGGCGACGAGGTCGGCGGCGGTGGCGGCGTCGCGCGCGACCACCGCGTGGACCGTCGCTCCCGGTCGCCGGCGCAGGCGGTCGGCGGTGGCGGCGACGTCGACCGCCGCCGGCAGGCCGCCCCTCGCCCGGGCGCGGTTCCACACCGCGCGCCACTTCAGGATGCCGCCGTGCTGGACCCGGCCGGCCCAGTACTCCGCGACCGCGACGTCCACGGGCAGGCCGACGACCACGTCGGTGGTCCGCCGGTCGCTCTCGACCAGCCCGGAGGCCAGCAGGCGCTCGCGGAGGGCGGCCACCGTCTGCGGCGGACCGTGCAGGCGGAACCGGCGCCGCCAGGGCAGTGGCCAGGGCGTCTCGCGCTCGTGCCGCGGCTCGGGAGGTACGCCGGGCAGCAGGCGGGCGAGGACTCCGGAGGCGAGCCGGGCCAGCTCCTCGACGGGCAGCGCCTCGGGGTCGACCGCCGGCGTGCCGAACCCGTGACTGCCGGGCCACGGCAGCGGCACGTCGACCAGCCCGCGTCCCGGTGCGGCGGTCGCGAGCACCTGGTCGACGAGCTCCTCATGGGCACGGCCCGCTGGGTGGGACCGCTCGGCCGCGAGGTTGATCCGCCGCACGAGCTCGAGGTGGATCGCGTCGGGCAGCGGCTGGGTGGGGGCGCCTGTGTGGGGGACCTCCCCGGGGTCGGCGTACTCCCCCAGCCAGACCGCCCAGGGCGTGGACCCGCCCGAGCGCAGGTGGGTGGTCCACGCCGAGACCGCTCGCGCGTAGGAGGGGTCGGGGCGCATCAGCCGCGTAGCCGTCGGCTGAGCCTGGCCAACGGTCCGTCCTCGGGTCGCGGGGCACCGATCTCGGCGAGCACGTGCGCCAGCGACTCCAGCGCCGCCTCCGCGACCTTCTCCGGGTCGGCGTGGTCGGGGTCGGGCCAGGGGTCGGTGTCGGCGGGCCAGGAGGGCCGCAGCTCGGTGAGGTCGCCGACGACGTCGACACCGGAGCCGGCCAGCTCCCCGATCCAGGCCTCGGTGACCTTCTCGACGGACTCGCGTCGATCAGGGGGCACGGTGGCCTGGACCTTGCCCGGGCGACCGGCCAGCACCTCCTTGACGATCGTCTCGCGCACCCACTCCACGTAGGTGGGACGCTGCACCTGGCGCTCGGCCAGCTCGGTGTTGAGCAGGCGCAGCATGGTGACCTCGGCGCCGCCGATCGAGGCGTTGGTGGTCGTCGACTCGACGTAGTCCGCCTGCGGGTCGAGCCCGATCGCGCCGGCGAAGCGGTTCCACAGCAGGTCCCGCGGGGCGCCGCTCTGCGGGACGGTGACGAGGTGGATCCGCTCCGGGGGGAGTACGGCGCACCAGGTCGCCACGATCCGGGGCAGGTGCTGCACCCGCCAGAACCACATCGGCTTCTCTCCGCGCTGGTAGTTGCGCTCGAGCCTGGTCAGGAAGTCGGCGTAGGTGCGGCGGCCGCGGTGCTTGACCCGCTCCTGCCACTCGGCTGGGATCTGCCGGCCCAGGTCGCGGGCCGTGATCACGACGTGGGCCTCGTGATCGGGGAACGACGCGACTGCGCGCGCCACCGCCTCGGGGGGAGCCGCGGCGAGGATCTCGTGGCTGACCAGCACGTGGTGGCGTGCCTTGCGGGCCTCGAGCAGGAGCGAGTCCCACTGGCCGCGCGCCACCTTCTCCTCACCCGCCCAGCGCTCGCCGATCAGGTCGAGCGCGGCCTCGAAGTGGTCCCCGGTGCGGGTGTGCAGGTAGTCCAGGCCCTGCTGCTCCACCAACGCGCGGTTCAGCGCCAGCTTGTCCTGCAGGTAGCTGGTGCCGCTCTTCGGCGTACCGACGTGCAGGTAGACCCGGCGGCTCATGCGCGCATTGTGCCAGCGATGTGCTCAGCCCCCGTCGGGGGACAGTGCGGCGACCACGCGCGAGGGGCTGGGTCGCCCGAGCACGCCCGCCATCCAGGTGCTCGTGCCGACCAGGGCCGGCAGGTCGACCCCCGTCTCGATGCCGAGGCCGTGCAGCATCCAGACGAGGTCCTCGGTGGCGAGGTTGCCGGTGGCGCTCTTGGCGTAGGGACAGCCGCCGAGCCCGCCCGCGCTGGCGTCGAAGGTGGTGATGCCGTGCTGGAGCGCGGAGTAGGCGTTGGCGAGGGCCTGGCCGTAGGTGTCGTGGAAGTGCACCGCCAGCGCCTCGTTCGGCAGTCCGGCGTCGTTGAAGGCGGTCAGCAGCTGCCGCACGTGCCCGGCAGTGCCGACCCCGATGGTGTCGCCGAGGGAGAGCTGGCTGGCGCCGAGGTCGAAGAGCCGCTTGCCGACGCCGACCACCTGCTCGATCGGCACCGCGCCCTCCCAGGGGTCGCCGAAGCACATGCTGATGTAGGCGCGCACGTCCATCCCGGCCTCCCGCGCCCTCGTCACGGTTGGCTCGAACATCGCGAACTGCTCGTCGAGGCTGCGGTTGAGGTTGCGCTGGGCGAAGGTCTCGGTGGCGCTGCCGAAGATCGCGATGTGGCGGCACCCGAGCTCCAGCGCCCGGTCGAGGCCGCGCTCGTTGGGCACCAGCACCGGCAGCTCGCGCGCCTCCGGCCCGAGCAGCTCCATCAGCTCGCCGGCGTCGGCCAGCTGCGGGACCCACCGCGGGTGCACGAAGCTGGTCGCCTCCACGACGGGGAGACCGGCCGCGAGCAGGCGGCGTACGAACTGCGCCTTGGCCTGCACGGGGACGACGGCCTTCTCGTTCTGCAGGCCGTCGCGGGGCCCGACCTCGTAGATCGTGACCCGCTCGGGCAGCGTCCGGCTCTTCGTCTCGCTCACTTCTCGGGTCACTTCTGGGGCTCCTCCCGCTCCACGTGGAACAACACCGCGCCGAGGGCGACCTGTTCCCCGACGGCGGCGCCCACGGTCGCCACGGTGCCGGTGTGCGGCGCCCGCAGCGCCAGCTCCATCTTCATCGCCTCGACCACGCCGAGCCGCTGCCCCTCCTCGACCGTGTCGCCCTCGGCGACGTCGACGGCGAGCACGGTGCCCGGCATCGGTGCGAGCAGGGTGCCGTCGCTGGTGCCGGCCGCGGCACCGGGTCCGAAGGCGTCGGGACGGGTGAACCGGCGGGTATGCCCGCGGTGGGCCACCTCGACCTGATGGGCCTCGACCACGACGACGGCCTCGACGACCACCCCGTCCACCTCGAGGCGTACGACGGGACCGGACCTCTCCACCAGGGACACGGCGTGCGTGCCCGCGGGGCCGGAGACGCGCTCGGCCGAGACCAGCCAGCGGTCGTCGAGCTCGACCGTCACGGGCGCGGCCGGTCCGGCGGAGCGCCAGCCGTCGCCGACGCCGAAGGGACTGACGTCCCGGGGAGCGTCCTGCGCCACCACCCAGGCGGCGAAGACGGCGGCGATGTCGTCGTCGGGGAGCGCGATCCCGTCGGGGTGCCGGTCCAGCCAGCCCGTGTCGATCTCGGAGTCGCGGAACTGCGGGCTGGCGGCCAGCTCGCGCAGGAAGCCGGTGTTGGTGGTCAGCCCGATGACGGCGGTGTCGTCGAGCGCCGCGACCAGCTTCTTGCGCGCGGCCTCGCGGGTGGGGGCGTGCACGATCACCTTCCCGAGCATCGGGTCGTAGGAGGTGCCGACCTCCTGCCCGCTGGCCAGCGCCTCGTCGTTGCGGGCGAGCCCCGACCAGTGCACGAAGGTGGCGGTGCCGGCCTGTGGCAGGAAGCCGTTGAAGGCGTCCTCGGCGTAGACGCGCGCCTCCATCGCGTGACCGGTGCAGCGGACGTCGGCCTGGGTGAACGGGAGCGGCTCTCCGGAGGCCACGGCGAGCTGGAGGTCGACCAGGTCGAGCGGGCGGTCGTCGTCGCCGACGCGCACGGCCAGCTCGGTGACCGGGTGCTCGACCTGGAGGCGCGTGTTCATCTCCAGGAAGTAGACGCCGTCGGTGCCCCGGGCGGGGTCGACCAGGAACTCGACCGTGCCGGCGTTGACGTAGCCGACCTCCGCGGCGAGCGCGACGGCCGACTCGGTCAGCACCGCGCGGACCGCGTCGGTGACGCTGGGCGAGGGCGCCTCCTCGATCACCTTCTGGTGGCGCCGCTGGGAGGAGCAGTCGCGCTCGAAGAGGTGGACGACGTGGCCGTGCGCGTCGGCGAGGACCTGCACCTCGACGTGGCGACCGTTCTCGACGTACCGCTCGATCAGCAGGGTGTCGTCGCCGAACGAGCTCTGCGCCTCCCGGCGGGCGGCCTCGATGGCCTCGGGCAGGTCGGCCGGTCGGCGTACGACGCGCATGCCCTTGCCCCCGCCTCCGGCGGCGGCCTTGACCAGGATCGGGAACTCGTCCTCGGGCAGGTCCGTCGCGTCGACGGGGTGGTCGGGCACGACGGGGACTCCGGCCGCGACCGCGATCTCGCGGGCGCGGTCCTTGCGGCCCATCGAGTCCATCACGTCGGCCGAGGGCCCCACGAAGACCAGCCCGGCCTCGTCGACGGCGCGGGCGAACGCCGCGCGCTCGGAGAGGAAGCCGTAGCCCGGGTGGATCGCCTGGGCGCCGCTCTCGCGGGCCGCCCGGAGGAGCGCGTCGATGCTCAGGTAGGACTCGGTGGCGGGGGTGGGCCCGAGGTGCACCGCGGTGTCGGCCTCGCGCACGTGCGCGGCCTGCCGGTCGGCGTCGGAGTAGACGGCGACGGTGCGCAGCCCGCGGGCCCGGGCCGACCGGATGACCCGCCGGGCGATCTCGCCACGGTTGGCGACGAGCAGGGTGTCGAATGCGTTCATCGAGTGCGAGTCCTTGGCGGTTCGAGGGGGCCGATTCTTGGGGGCGGGGGTCACATCCGGAAGATGCCGTAGGACGGCGGCGGCACCGGGGCGTTGGCCGCGGCCGCGAGCCCCATGCCGAGCACCCGGCGGGTGTCCAGCGGGTCGATGATGCCGTCGTCCCAGAGGCGGGCGGTGGAGTAGTACGGCGAGCCCTGGTGCTCGTACTGCGCGCGGATCGGCTCCTTGAAGGCCTCCTCGTCCTGCGCCGACCACTCGCCGCCGCGGGCCTCCAGGCCGTCGCGGCGGACCGTGGCGAGCACGCTGGCCGCCTGCTCGCCGCCCATCACCGAGATGCGCGCGTTGGGCCACATCCACAGGAACCGGGGGTCGTAGGCGCGCCCGCACATGCCGTAGTTGCCCGCCCCGAAGGACCCACCGATCACGACGGTGAACTTCGGCACGACCGAGCACGCCACCGCGGTGACGAGCTTGGCGCCGTCGCGGGCGATGCCGTTGTTCTCGTACTCCTGGCCCACCATGAAGCCGGTGATGTTCTGCAGGAAGACGATCGGGGTGCGGCGCTGGTTGCACAGCTCGATGAAGTGGGCGCCCTTGCGGGCGGACTCGGAGAACAGGATGCCGTTGTTGGCCACGATCCCGACGTCGTGGCCCCAGATCCTCGCGAAGCCGCACACCAGCGTCTCGGCGTAGAGCTGCTTGAACTCGTGGAACCGGCTCGCGTCGACGATCCGGGTGATGACCTCGCGGACGTCGTACGGCGTGCGGGTGTCGGTGGGGACCACGTCGTAGAGCCCGGCGGGGTCGACGACCGGCTCCTCGACCTCGTGCGGCGCCCGGGCCGCGGTGCCGGGGCCGGCGCCCAGCGCGCGCTCGGCGGGCGCCGGAAGTGTCGCCACGATCGAGCGCACGATGGCCAGCGCGTGCGCGTCATCCTCCGCGAGGTGGTCGACCACGCCGGACCTGCGGGCGTGGACGTCCCCGCCGCCGAGGTCCTCGGCGCTGACGACCTCACCGGTCGCGGCCTTCACCAGCGGCGGGCCACCGAGGAAGATCGTGCCCTGCTCCTTGACGATCACCGTCTCGTCCGACATCGCCGGGACGTAGGCGCCGCCCGCGGTGCAGGACCCCATCACGGCGGCGATCTGCGGGATGCCCTCGGCCGAGAGGTTTGCCTGGTTGAAGAAGATCCGTCCGAAGTGCTCCTTGTCGGGGAACACGTCGTCCTGCATCGGCAGGAACGCCCCGCCGGAGTCGACGAGGTAGATGCACGGCAGCTTGTTGGCCCGTGCGACCTCCTGCGCCCGGAGGTGCTTCTTGACCGTGATCGGGTAGTAGGTGCCGCCCTTGACGGTGGCGTCGTTGGCCACGATGACGCACTCGCGGCCCTCGACCCGGCCGATGCCGGTGACGATGCTGGCGCTCGGGACGGCGAAGTCGTCACCGCTGTCGTCGTACATCCCGTACGCCGCCAGCGAGCTCAGCTCCAGGAAGGGGCTGCCGGGGTCCAGCAGGGTGTCGATCCGGTCGCGGACCAGCATCTTGTCGCGGGCGGTGTGCTTGGCACGGGCCGACTCCGACCCGCCCTCGCGCACCCGCGCTGTGCGCTCGCGCAGCTCCTCGACCAGCTCCTGCATCCCGCTGGACCCAGCCGGCTGTTGACGCGCACCCATGCGAGCACTCCCTCTGGTCGGTCGAACTGTGGTCGGTCGAACTGATGACCGATCGATGTTAACGATCGTTAACCGACAAGGTACCCCGTCACGCGCCTGCACGGCCAGCGCCTCGAGGCGTGTGGAACCGCCCGGTTAACGACCGCTAACCTAGAGTCGTGACCGAGCGACGACAGCAGATCATGGCCATCGCGGCCGAGCTGTTCGCCGAGAAGGGCTTCCACGGCGTCTCGATCGCCGAGCTCGGCGCCGCCTGCGGGTTCTCCGGACCCGCGCTCTACCGGCACTTCCGGTCCAAGGACGCCGTGCTCGCCGAGATGCTGGTCAGCATCAGCGACGAGCTCCTGACCGTCGGGCGCCGGCGCGTCCGGGAGGCGGACTCGCCCGCCGAGGCCCTGCGCGCCCTCGTCGACTGGCACGTCACCTTCGCGCTCGACCACAAGGCGTTGATCGTCGTGCAGGACCGCGACTGGGCGGCGCTTCCGCTGGAGGCGCGGGAGAAGGTGCGCGAGACCCAGCGCAAGTACGTCGAGGTCTGGGTCAAGCAGCTGCGGAGCATCGACCCCGAGCTCGCCCCCAAGCAGGCGCGCGCCCGCGTGCACGCGGCCTTCGGGCTGCTCAACTCGACCCCGCACAGCGCCTTCCTGCCCGCCGAGGAGATGCGCGGCCTGCTCACCGAGATGGCCGCCCGCGCCCTCGGCGTCCCGGTCGTCGAGCCTGTCGGTGGTTGAGCCATCGGTGGGTCGAGCTTGTCGAGACCACCACCTGAGCCCGTCCGGGGCTGACCCGCCGCAGCCGCGACTCACAGCAGCCGCGCCACCGCCTCGTCGTACGCCGCGACGGTCGCGTCGGCGAGGCCGTGACCGTGCGGGGCGTGCTCGGCGAGCGCCAGCACCTGGGCCGCCCGACTGCGGGCGTCCTCCACCTCCGCGGCGCCGGGAGCGCTCGCGCCGGCGTGCGCGGCGACCTCGGCCAGCACCGCCTCGCGGGTGCGCCCGCGCAGCAGCAGCAGGACGTAGGGGTCGGCGTCGACGTGGTGGGCGAGCTGGTAGAGCAGGGCGAGCGCGTGCACGCACGGCTGCGCCCAGGCGTCGCACTCGCACGCCGTGTCGATGTGGGTCGGTCCCGGGAACACCTCGGCGCCCGCCTCGTCCGCGTGCTCGACGAGGTCGGCCGGGAGGTCGCCGGCCTCCAGCGCGGCGGCGTAGCCGCTCTCCCGGGCGGCCTCGTGGGCGAAGGTGGCCCACCCGCGCGGGTCGAGCCGTTCCACCTTCACCTGCGCCATCGCCGGCGCGTCACCCCCGGGGTCGACGACCACCGAGGCCATCGCCTCCAGCACGACGATGGCGCCCAGCCGACCCGACCGGGCCAGGGCCCGCCCGGCGGCGAGGTCGTCCTCGTCGAGCGCCAGCTCCTCGAAGGAGCGCACGAACGCGCGGCCCCACCAGGTGCCGGCGCGCGCCGTGGCCCGGCGTACGCGCGCCTGGCGGGGCAGCACGATCGGGTCAGGCATGGCCGTCGGTGACAGTGGTGGGGGTGGCCCCGTCGGTCGAGCCGTCCCCGGTGGTCGAACCTGTCGAGACCTGCAGCGTCACCAGGTCGCGCAGCTCCTCGTTGCTCAGCTCGGTCAGCGCCACCTCGCCGGACCCCAGCACCGACTCGGCGAGGCTGCGCTTGCGCCGGAGCAGGTCTGCGATCCGTTGCTCGATGGTGCCCTCGGTGAGCAGCCGGTGGACCTGCACCGCACGGGTCTGGCCGATGCGGTGGGCCCGGTCGGTGGCCTGGTCCTCCACGGCGGGGTTCCACCAGCGGTCGAAATGGATGACGTGGTCGGCCCGGGTGAGGTTGAGGCCGGTGCCGCCGGCCTTGAGCGAGAGCAGGAACACCGGCGCCGCACCGTCGCCGAAGTCGCGCACCATCTGCTCGCGGGCCCGGACCGGGGTGCCGCCGTGCAGGAACAGGGTGGGGACCGAAGAGGCCGCCAGGTGGCGCTCGAGCAGGCGCGCCATGGCGACGTACTGGGTGAACACCAGCACCGAGCCGTTCTCGGCGAGGATCGTGCCGACGAGCTCGTCGAACAGGTCGAGCTTCTGCGAGCGTCCCGTGATCCGGCCGCCGCTCTGGCGCAGGTAGTGCGCCGGGTGGTTGCAGATCTGCTTGAGGCCCGTCAGCAGCGCGAGCACGAGCCCGCGGCGGGCGTCCTCGTCGGCGCGCTCGATGCGCTCCATCGACTCGCGCACCAGCGCCTCGTAGAGCACGACCTGCTCGCGGGTCAGCCCGACGAGGTGATCGGTCTCGGTCTTGGCCGGCAGCTCCGGCGCGATGCCGGGGTCGGACTTGCGGCGACGCAGCAAGAAGGGCTCGACGAGCTGCGCGAAGCGCCGGGCCACCGACGGGTCGACGCCGCTCTCGATGGGCGCGGCCCAGACCTTGCGGAAGGCGCTGCGCGAGCCGAGCAGCCCGGGGGTGGCCCAGTCGAGGATCGCCCACAGCTCGGTGAGGTTGTTCTCCACCGGGGTGCCGGTCAGCGCCACCCGGCACTGCGAGCCGATCGTGCGCAGGTTGCGCGCCGTCGAGGAGGTGGGGTTCTTGATGTGCTGCGCCTCGTCGGCCACCACCAGGTCCCACGGCACCTGGGCGAGCGTGGCGTGGTCGCGTCGCATGGTGCCGTACGTCGTGAGCACGAACCCCGCCCCGCTGGTCGAGGCACCACCGAGGTCGCGCGAGCTGCCGTGGAACCGCCGCACCGGCACGCCCGGGGCGAACCGGTGGATCTCGGCCTCCCAGTTGCCGAGCAGGCTGGCCGGGCACACCACGAGCGTCGGGCCGGCCGACAGCCCGCGGTGGCGGCGGTGCAGGTGCAGCGCGATCAGCGTGATCGTCTTGCCCAGCCCCATGTCGTCGGCGAGGCAGGCGCCGAGCCCGGCGCCGGTCAGCTCGGCGAGCCAGGTGACCCCGTGGCGCTGGTAGTCGCGCAGCGACGCGGCGAGACCGGGTGGGTCCGGCAGCGGCGAGACCGTCGCCGCGTCGACGATCCGGTCGCGGACGCCCTCGAGGGTGGCGCCGGGGTGGACCTCGATCGACTCGCCGTCGAGGTCCATCGTGCCGGTGAGCGCGGACCGCAGCGCGACCACCGGCCTGACCTGGCGGGCCTTGCGGCGGCGGGCCCGGCGCGCGACGGCGGGGTCGATGACCATCCAGTTGTCGCGCAGCCTGATCACCGGAGTGGTGGCCCCGGCCAGCGTGGCCATCTCCTCGTCGGTCAGCGGGTCGTCGCCGAGGGCGAGCCGCCAGTCGAACTCGAAGAGCGCCCCCGGCCCGAAGGTGCTCTCGACGATCTGTCCCTCGCGGGCGCCCGAGGCGACCTCGACCCGCCCCTGGGGCACCAGCTCGCCGCGCAGGCCGCGGGGCCAGAACACCTCGATGCCCTCGCCGTCGAGGGACTCGAGCCCGTGCTCGAGCAGGTCGGCGAGCTCCTCGGCGTCGAGGACGATCCGGTCGGGCACCTGCTGGCGCTGCAGCCGGTCGAGGGGCGTCCACAGCGCCACCGCCCGGCGCAGCGCGAGACCGAGGCTCAGCCGGGCACGGGCGGAGAAGCCGTGCCCGTGGGCGAGCCAGAGCTGGTCGGCGTCGACGACGTGGGTCTCGTCCTCGACGTCGTGAGCCTGCAGGACGACGACCACCCCGCCGCCCTCGAGCACCTCGGCCGGCGCCTCCACGCGCAGGCTGATCCGCACCTCCTCGACGAGGCCCGGCTCCTCGGCGTACCCGCGCGGCCGCCGGTGGTCGCGCCGCTCACGGTGGTCGAGCTCGTCGAGACCACCACCTCTGCGGACGCCTCCCTCCGGCGACGGCGGGCGCGTCATCGTGTCGGCGACCGCGTCGAGCAGCTGGCGGATCAACCCCTCGGCGTCCTCCACGGTGGTCCCGGCGTGTGCCCGCGCCGAGGCCAGTGCGCGCAGCCGGTCGTCGTCCTCGGGGTGGAGTGGGCCCACGCGCCAGGAGTCGCCGGACTCCGAGAGCCGGATCCGGCCGGCGGCGACCAGCTTCATCGCGAGCAGGGTGGCGCCGCTGAGCAGACCCACCGAGGGGTGCGCGTCGTCCACCCGGATCGCCCGGGTGAGCACCGGGATGGCGCCGCGCATGGGCATCCGGATCGTGCGGCTGGGGCCGGAGAACTCGACCTCGCTCATCCGCGGCGGGTCGGCAGGCACCCAGGTGGCACGCCCCTGCAGCGGAACGAAGCTCACTGCCACCCGCCTCCCTGTCGACCGCCCCCGACGGTAGCCGGTGGGACCGACAGGGCGATGGCGAGAGGCGTCAGTCCTCCTCGCCCCGGATGGCGGCGGCCACCGCCTTCGGGACCTGGTCGTCGAAGACGCTGGGGATGATGTAGCTCGCGTTGAGCTCCCGGTCGGTCACGCAGCCGGCGATAGCACGGGCGGCACCGAGCAGCATCTCGATGGTGACGTCGCTGGCGCGGGCGTCGAGGAGCCCCCGGAAGACGCCGGGGAAGGCCAGCACGTTGTTGATCTGGTTGGGGTAGTCGCTGCGCCCGCTCGCCACGACCGAGGCGTGGTGGCCCGCCTCGGCCGGGTCGATCTCGGGGTCGGGGTTGGCCAGGGCGAAGACGACGGACCGGTCGGCCATGTCGTCGATCCACTCGGCCTGCAGCACGCCGGGGCCGCTGACCCCGATGAACACGTCGGCGCCGGTGAGGCCGGTGCGCAGGTCGCCGCGGACCTTGCGCGGGTTCGTACGCCGCGCCAGCTCGGCCTTCGCGGGGGAGAGCGAGTCGTCGTCGGCCGACAGGCAGCCCTCGCGGTCCCAGACCACGACGTCCTCGGCGCCGGCGGCGAGCAGGAGCGTGACGATCGCCGTACCGGCCGCGCCCGCACCCGCCACCACGATCCGGACCTCGCCGAGCTCCTTGTGCACGCAGCGCAGGGCGTTGGTCAGCGCGGCCAGCACCACGATCGCGGTGCCGTGCTGGTCGTCGTGGAAGACCGGGATGTCGAGGCGCTCGCGCAGGCGCTGCTCGATCTCGAAGCAGCGCGGAGCGGCGATGTCCTCCAGGTTGATCCCGCCGAAGCCCGGGGCGATCGCCGCCACGACGTCGACGATCCGGTCGGTGTCCTGGGTGTCCAGGCAGATCGGCCACGCATCGATGCCGGCGAAGCGCTTGAACAGGGCGGCCTTGCCCTCCATCACCGGCAGCGCCGCGCCCGGTCCGATGTTGCCCAGCCCGAGCACCGCCGAGCCGTCGGTGACGACCGCGACGCTGTTGCCCTTCACCGTCAGCCGCGGCACGTCCTCGGGGTGCTCGGCCAGCGCGAGGCTGACGCGACCCACGCCGGGGGTGTAGGCCATCGACAGGTCGTCGCGGGTGCGCAGCGGCACCTTGGAGTGCACCTCGATCTTGCCGCCGATGTGGAGCAGGAACGTGCGGTCGGAGACCTTGTGCACCGAGACGCCCTCGAGGCCGTCCACCTCGCCGACGATCTCCTCGGCGTGCTCGGAGTCGGTGGCCGAGCAGGTCACGTCGACCACGAGCCGGTCGTGTCGCGACTCGGCGACGTCGAGGGCGGTGACGATGCCCCCCGCTGCGGCGATGCACGTGGCGACGCGGCCCACGACGTCCGGTTCGGGGTGGGTGTTGAGCCGCATCGTGATCGAGTAGGAGCCGCTGGTGGCAGCGGCGCGCTTCTTCGGCTCCACGGAGGTCATGTCCGCATTTTGCCGGTTCGACGCCGCCGGGTCGAGGCGGCCCGCGAGTCGACCGGGAGAGACCCGCGGTGACCAAGGCCACGCGACAACCGGTACGCACGCGTCTCGGGCGTTCCCTACCCTTGGCGGGTGACGCAGAACGTTGACGTGGACAACAAGGGCGCAGCCGCCCCGCAGACCGAGAAGCTGGACCGGGAGGTCCTGGTCGTCGCCGGGGTCGTGGTGCTCGGCGCGATCATGTCGATCCTCGACATCACCGTGGTCTCGGTGGCGCTGGAGACCTTCCAGAACGAGTTCGACGCGACCTCGGCCGAGGTCGCCTGGACGATGACCGGCTACACCCTCGCCCTGGCCAGCGTGATCCCGCTGACCGGCTGGGCGGCGGACCGGTTCGGCACCAAGCGCCTCTACCTGCTCGCGGTCGGGCTGTTCACCGCCGGCTCGGTGCTGTGCGCCTCGGCGGACAGCCTGCAGATGCTGGTGTTCTTCCGGGTCCTCCAGGGCCTCGGCGGCGGCATGCTGATGCCGCTCGGCATGACGATCCTGACCCGGGCCGCGGGCCCGCACCGCGTCGGCCGGGTGATGGCCGTGCTCGGCATCCCGATGCTGCTCGGCCCGATCTTCGGCCCGATCCTCGGCGGCTGGCTGATCGACGCCGCGTCGTGGCACTGGATCTTCCTGATCAACCTGCCCATCGGCATCGGCGCGCTCGTCTACGCCTGGGTGGTGCTGCCCCAGGACCACGTGGAGCCGTCGGAGACCTTCGACTGGCTCGGCATGGTGCTGCTCTCCCCGGGCCTGGCCGCGTTCCTGTACGGCGTCAGCTCGATCCCCGAGGCCGGCACCGTGTGGGACCGCAAGGTCCTCGTCCCCGCCGTCCTCGGGATGGTCCTCATCGTGGCGTTCGTGCCGTGGGCGCTGAACCGCCGCAACCGCCACCCGCTGGTGGAGCTGCGGCTGTTCAAGAACCGCGAGATGACGGTCGCGGTCGTCGCGATGGTGCTGTTCGCGATCGCGTTCTTCGGCGCCAGCCTGCTCTTCCCGCTCTACTTCCAGCAGGTGCGCGGCGAGGACGCCCTCGGTGCCGGCCTGCTGCTCGCGCCCCAGGGCATCGGCGCGATGATCACGATGCCGATCGCCGGCTTCCTCGCGGACAAGAAGGGTCCCGGCAAGGTCGTCCTGACCGGCATCAGCGTGGTGACGATCGGGATGGCGATGTTCACCCAGCTCGAGGCGGACACGCCGTACGCCTACATCCTCGGCTCGCTGTTCGTCATGGGCCTGGGCATGGGCGGCACGATGATGCCGATCATGACCTCGGCGCTGCAGACGCTGACCGACCACAACATCGCGCGCGGCTCCACGCTGATGAACATCACCCAGCAGGTCGCCGCCTCGATCGGGACCGCGCTGTTCTCGGTGATCCTCACCAACGAGATCAAGGGCAAGGAGTCGGTCAGCGTCGCCGCCGCGACCCGCGGCCTGATGGACCAGCCGGAGAGGCTCGGCGCGGTGATGGAAAAGCTCGGACTGACCCCGGACCAGCTCAAGACGGTCCTGGCGCAGGTCCCCGCCGACATGGCCGACTCGTTCGCCACGGTCTTCGTCGTCGGCACCGTCCTGGTGGGCTGCTGCCTGATCCCCGCGTTCTTCCTGCCGCGTACGCCGCCCAAGGAGCCGGTCGACCCGACCGCCATGATGGGCCACTGACCAGCCGTTGGTTGAGGAGGTTGCGCAGCAAGCGTCTCGAAACCTGCGCTAGCTCTCCATCCCCAGCGCCAGGGGCAGCACCGCCCCGGCGCCGGCCTCCCGCAGCGCGCGGGCGGCGAGGGTGAGCGTCCAGCCGGTGGCGACGAGGTCGTCGACCAGCAGCACCGGGCGGGCGTCGAGTGGCTGGTCGACCGCGAGCCGGTAGCGCCGGCCCACGGCGGCCACCCGCTGCGCCGAGTTGGCCGCACCCTGCCCGGGCGCGACGCCCGGGTCGACGACCTCCCAGCGGGCGGCGATCGGCAGGCGCAGGTAGCGGGCCACGCCCTCGGCGAGGTCGCGGGTCAGCCGGGGCCGCCGCGTCGACTCGACGTAGGCGACCGCGGTGGGTCGATCCGGCCACGCGGGGTGCCAGTCGCCGAGCACCTCGAGCACGGCGGTGACCAGCTCGCGCGGCACCGGGCCGTCCTCGGCGTCGGGCCGGAACAGTGCCCGCAGCGACTGGCCGTGGCCCAGGTCGGTGAGGCGGCCGACGGCGCGACCCTCCTCGGCGGCCCCGTCGATGCGGCCCTTGAGGTCGATGCCGAGGTTGGCGAGCGCGGTGGGCCACATCTTGCGCGGCGTGATCGTCACGCCCGGGCGCTGCAGCCGGTCGCCGGCGCTGCGGACCGCCTCTCCCGACACCTCGGCGGGCAGCTGGAGGCCGCCGCAGTTGTCGCACCGCCCGCAGTCCTCGGCGTCCGGGTCGTCGAGCTGCTCGCGCAGGAAGCGCATCCGGCAGACGTCGGTGGCGACGTACTCCAGCATCGCGGCCTGCTCGTCGCGCCTCGCGGCCGCCACCCGCTCGTAGCGCTCCTGGTCGTAGACCCACTCACGCCCGGTCGCCGTCCAGCCGCCGCGCACACGGTCGACCGCGCCGTCGACGTCGAGCACCTTCAGCATCGTCTCGAGGCGGGTGCGGCTCAGGTCGACGTGGGTCTCCAGCGCGGCGGTCGACATGGGGGCCCCGGCCTCGGCGAGCACGCGCAGGGTCGAGCGGACGTGCTGCTCGGGCGGGAACGCCAGCGAGGCGAAGTAGCGCCAGACGTCGCGGTCCTCCTGCGCAGGCATCAGCACCACCGTCGCCCGGTCGGTGCCGCGGCCCGCGCGGCCGACCTGCTGGTAGTAGGAGACCGGCGAGGACGGCGCCCCGAGGTTGACGACGAACCCGAGCCGGGCGTCGAAGCCCATGCCGAGCGCGCTGGTGGCGACCAGGGCCTTGAGCCGGCCGGCGAGCAGGTCCTGCTCGAGGGCGAGCCGCTCGGTGGCCTCGGTCTGGCCGGAGTACGCCGCGACGGCGTGCCCCTGGGCCCGCAGGTGCTCGGCGACCTCCTGGGTGGCGGCGACGGTCAGCGTGTAGATGATCCCCGACCCCTCGAGGTCGGACAGGTGCTCACCGAGCCAGGCCAGGCGCTGCTCGGGCCGCTCCAGCCGCAGCACGGCGAGGTGCAGCGACTCACGGTCCAGCGAGCCGCGCAGCACCAGGACGCCGTCGCCGGAGGCTGCGTCGGCACTCGGGCCCCCGGACGGGCCGTCGGTGCCGAGCTGCTCGGCGACGTCGTCGGTGACCCGGGAGTTGGCGGTGGCCGTGGTGGCGAGCACGGGGATGCCCGGCGGGAGCGTGGCCAGCATCTGCCGGATCCGCCGGTAGTCGGGGCGGAAGTCGTGGCCCCAGTCGGAGATGCAGTGGGCCTCGTCCACGACGAGCAGCCCGGCGGTCTCGGTGAGCTGGGGCAGCACCTCCTGGCGGAACGAGGGGTTGTTGAGCCGCTCGGGGCTCACCAGCAGGACGTCGACCTCGCCGGCCTCCACCCGGGCGCGGATCGCCTGCCAGTCCTCGACGTTGGTGGAGTTGATCGTGGCCGCTCGGATCCCGGCGCGGTCGGCGGCCTCGATCTGGTTGCGCATCAGCGCCAGCAGCGGGGAGATGATCACGGTCGGCCCGGCGCCGAGGCTGCGCATCAGCGCGGTGGCCACGAAGTAGACCGCGGACTTTCCCCAGCCGGTCTTCTGCACCACCAGCACCCGGCTCTGCTGCACCACCAGGGCCTCGATCGCCGACCACTGGTCGTCGTGCAGGCGCGCGTCGTCGCGACCGACGAGCGCGCGCAGGTGGTGCTCCGCCTGGTCCCGGGTGGTCGTGGACCCGGTGGCGGGGGTGGCCGGGGAGGTGGTGGTCATGGCGCCTGTCTACCAAGCCGGCCCGACAGCGGTCACCCGTGCCCGGTCGGGGCTGTGGACGCCCCGCTGCTCGGTCGCTGTGCACCTGCTGGTCACGACGACGCCCCCCGGCGTACACCTCGCCCCGACAGTCTCTCGCCGGTCAGCCTCATGTCTCGGGAAGGAACCCAGATGCAGCTCAAGTCCACGGCGGTCGCCCTCGGCGTCGTCACCCTGGCGCTCAGCGGGGTCACCACCTCGGCCGTCCTGGCCGACGGTCGCGCGCCACTCCTCGACCGGTCGGCCTCCGGCAAGGTCGACACCTACGGAGGCGCGACCCGGCTCCGCGGCGACCAGAGCAAGGTCATCTCCGGCTCGATCACCTCGAAGAAGGCGAAGAACGTCATCCTCGTCATCGGTGACGGCATGGGTGACTCCGAGATCACCGTCGCGCGCAACTACCTCGAGGGTGCGGGCGGCGCGTTCGACGGCATCGACGCGCTGCCGCTGACCGGGCAGATGACGCACTACAGCGTCGAGAAGGACACCGGCAGGCCCGACTACGCCCCCGACTCGGCGGCCACCGGGACCGCCTGGGCGACCGGGGTGAAGACCTACGACAACGCGATCAGCGTGGACCGCCACGGGAAGCCGCACGCGACGCTGCTCGAGCTGGCCAAGAAGGCCGGCCGGGCGACCGGAGACGTGAGCACCGCGGAGATCCAGGACGCGACCCCGGCCGTGCAGGTCAGCCACGTGAGCCAGCGCAGCTGCTACGGCCCGACCGCGACCAGCGCGAAGTGCCCGGAGAACGCCAAGGAGAACGGCGGCGCCGGGTCGATCACCGAGCAGCTGCTGGACACCCGCCCCGACGTCACCCTGGGCGGCGGCTCCGCGACGTTCGCCGAGACCGCGAAGGCCGGCCGCTGGGCCGGCAGGACCCTCGAGCAGCAGGCCCGGGCGCGCGGCTACAGCTACCTCACCGACAAGGCCGACCTTGCCGGCGTACGCCGTGCCGACCAGGACCGGCCTCTGCTCGGGGTCTTCTCGCCCGGCAACATGCCGGTGCGGTTCGCCCCGCAGGTCGCCACGCCCGGTGGCGCCGAGGGCCCGGCGCAGCGGTGCAAGCCGAGCGCGGAGTTCGCCTCGGTGCCGGACCTGAGGACGATGACCGGCAAGGCGATCGACCTGCTCTCCGCCAGCAAGGCCGGGCGCAGCAAGGGGTTCTTCCTGCAGGTGGAGAGCGCGTCGATCGACAAGAAGGACCACTCGGCCGACGCCTGCGGGCAGATCGGTGAGACCCAGCAGCTCGACGAGGCCGTCTCCACCGCGCTCGACTTCGCCCGCAAGGACGGCCACACGCTCGTCCTGGTGACCGCCGACCACGCGCACACCAGCCAGATCGTCGACGGCGACACCCCCGGCCTGACCACGAAGCTGCGCACCAAGGACGGCTCGGACATGATCGTGGCCTACGGCACCGCCCCGGCGGGCGGCAGCCAGCAGCACACCGGCAGCCAGGTCCGGGTGGCCGGCTACGGGCCCGGCGCCGCCAACGTCGTGGGGCTGATCGACCAGACCGACCTGCACTTCATCGCGAAGAACGCGGTGAGCGGGGGGCGACGGGGCCACTGAGCTGGTGGGGTCGGCCGGCCCGGCGGTCGGCTGCGCGGTTGGGCGTGCGGCTTCCGGCTGGCGGCGTGCGGCTGGCGGCTCGGGGGCCGGCGTTGCGCGAAGCGAGCCGGGGGGTTCGCCGGCTCGGCGCACGACCGGCACACCAGCACCAGCTTCCCGAAGAGAACCCGCACTTCCCGTCCGTTGCGACGCACGGGAAGTGCGGGTTTCCCACGGTCCCGTGGGAAACCGCGCCAGGTCAGCGACGGCGCGGCCCCGGCTTTGGTGTTCGCCGGCCCCGGCGCAACGACCGGCACACCAGCACCAGCTTCCGGGGCAAACAGTCGCTTCCCCGGCTTCGCGCAGCAGGGAAGGCGACGGTTTCCCGGGTGAACCCGGGAATCAGCGACCAGGATCACCCCCGCTGGGCTGCCGTGCGTGCCGTTCGGGCCGGCGTCACCTCGATCGGCGTACGTCGGCCACAACAGCAGCAGCTTCCCGAGGACACCCCGCACTTCCCGTGCTGTGCAACGCCCGGGAAGTGCGGGTTTCCCACGGGACCGTGGGAAACCGCGCCAGGGTCACCGAAACCGAGCCCCCGAAAACGTCGGCCGGGGTCACTCCCGCCGGACCACCACCGCGCCGGTGTTCGTGGCGACGGCGACCAGGCCGGGGGAGACGGCGAGCTGGTAGGGCCAGTAGGTGGTGTTGATGCCGTCGGTGGGCAGCCTCGCCGGGGTCATCGCGCCGGTGCGCAGGTCGAGGGTGCGCAGGGCGGTCGTGCCGCCGATCAGGGCGTGGTCGGTGTCGAGCAGCGGCACGGTGCCGAGCTCGAAGCCGTAGGGCAGGAGCTGTGGACGGTCCGGCACGGTGCGCTGCCACTTGCGGTCGCCGCTGCCCACGTCGTACGCCGCCCACCGGGTCCCCGACCGCACCAGCACCCGTCCCGAGCGCACCGTGGCGTCGAACACCCCGCCACCCGGCGGACGGCGCGACCACACCTCGCGGCCGTCCCGGTCCAGCGCGAGCAGCCGTCCGGTGGGGCGCGAGCCCGACCACTCCGCCACCACACCGACCCCGGCATCGGGGTCGGTGCCGACCACGTGGAGGCCGGTGCCCGCGGAGGTGCGCCGGGTCCAGCGCTGCCGGCCGTCCTCGGCGGAGAAGGCGACCAGGGCCTGCGAGGCGGGTCGGTCCGCCAGCGTCACCGGGTCGACCAGCAGCTCGCGCTGGGTGCCGCCGGCCACGAGGAGGCCGTCACCCAGGTCGCCGAGGTAGTCGCCGTCGCCCGCGCCCTGCCGCCGCTCCCAGGCGACGTCGCCGTCCGAGCCGGACAGCCGCACGAGGCGCTCGTCACCCCCGTGGCCGGTGAGGACCACCACGTCCTCGCCGTCGAGGAGCTGGGTCAGGAACGGGTCCCCCTCGCGCACGGCCGGCCCGTCGAGCCGGGCGCACCACACCCGCTTCCCGTCCTCGGCGTCGAGGGCGACCACCTCGGCCGGTGCGTCCTCGGGCAGCGCCCCGACCAGGTAGCGCCGGTCGCTGGCGTCGTAGGTCGAGCGCCGGGTGTGCACCTCCACGCTCCACAGCGGGTCGAGGTCGCGATCGTCGAGCATCGTGAAGTCGGGGTTGTCGCGCGTGCGCACGCCGATGCCCTGGGCGAAGGAGTCGACCCGGGCCCACTGCTCGTAGTGGTAGCCCACCGCGCCGAGCACCTCGCCGAACGGCGGTGGCGCGTCGGCGAGCGCCTCGACCAGGGCGTCGCGGTCGGGGTCCGGCTGCTCGGCCCGCTCCCCGGCGTCGAGGAACGGCGAGCTCGAGCGCTCGGCAGGCAGGCTGACGACGTCCTCGCCGCAGCGCGGCCAACGGTCCACGGCCACCGCCCCCACACCGGCCAGCACGACCACGCCCGACAGCAGACCGACCGCCCACGCGCGCCTGCTCATGCCCGTCAGCGTAGGGGCAGGCGGTGGTCGATCCTCTCGAAACCACCACCGCCGGCTGCGTCAGCCCCTCCGCCGCCGGAGCTCCTCGTTCACCGCCGGCACGACCTCGTGCATGTCGCCGACCACGGCATAGGTCGCCTTGGTCATCATCGGCGCCTCGGGGTCGGTGTTGATCGCGACGATCACCTTCGAGCTCGCACAGCCCGCCCAGTGCTGGATCGCGCCGCTGATGCCGCAGGGGATGTACACCTCGGGGGCGATCCGGCTGCCGGTCTGGCCGACCTGCTCGTGGTGGGGACGCCAGCCCAAGGAGGTGACCACCCGGGAGACACCGAGCGAGCCGCCCAGCAGCTCGGCGAGCTCCAGCACCCCGTCGAACCCCTCGGGACCGCCCGCGCCGCGGCCGGCACCCACGACCACGCGCGCCGACTTCAGGCTGTCGGCGCCCTCGGTGTCGGCGCCCTCGACGGAGACCACCCGGACGGCGAGGTCCGCGGGACCGAGCTCCACCTGCAGCGGGACGAGCTCCGCGGCCGCAGCAGCGGCAGCCGGTGTCGCCTCCACCGCGTGCCCGGCGACCGTGAAGACCGCGGGACGCCGTCCCAGGCGCATCTCCTCCAGCGCGGCGCCGCCGACGACCTGCCGGGTCACCACGAACGGCGAGAGTCCCTGGAACGACACCACGTTGGCGGCCATCGGCACCTCGAGACGGGTCGCCACCCGGGCCATCACCTCGTTGCCCCGGTTGGTGCCGCCGGCCATCACCACGACCGAGCCCTGCGACTGCCGGGCCGCGATCAGCGCGGTCGCCGTCGCCGCGCCGGAGAACCGGTCGAAGTCCGGGTCGGCGGCGTGCAGCAGCGTCCGGACGCCGTACGCCGCCAGCTGCTCCTGCCCGTCGTCGGGGAGCGGGCCGGTGAGCACGGCGTCGACGGGCACCCCGCCACCTGCCTCGGCGAGGCTGCGGGCGAAGGTGACCGCCTCCAGCGACACCTCGGCGATCGCGCCGGCCTCGGTCTCGACGTAGACCAGGATCATCGGGTCACCCCCAGGCGCTCGAGCAGGTCGACGACGGCGGCGGCGGTGCCCGGCCCCTCGCCCAGCACCTGCACGGTGGACGAGGTCGCCGGCGGCAGCGTCAGCCGCATCCGGCCGCTGCCCTCGGGGTCGCGGGAGGGCTTGCGCTGTTCGACCCCCACCTTCTTGGCCTTCATCCGGCCCGTGATCGTCGGGTAGCGCGGCTCGACCCCGCCCTCGAGCACGGTCACCACCGCGGGCAGCGGCACCGCGTAGCTCTCCTCGCCGTCGGGACCGTCCGCCCTCAGCTGGGCGGTGCCGTCCTCGACGGACCCGGTCTTGACCCCGGTCACCACGGGCCGGTCGAGCTCGTGGGCGAGCCGGATCCCGACCTGGAAGTCGCCGGAGTCGGCCGCGTCGTTGCCCAGCAGCACCAGGTCGTACGCCGCCCCGGCCGCTTGCGTGCTCCCGGACCACCTCGGCGATCTCGTGGGCGACGTCGGCCGGACCCAGGGCCACCGGGTCGGCCTCGACCAGCACGGCCGCGGTGCAGCCCACGCCCAGCGCCGAGCGCAGCTGCTCGACGGACTCGGCCGCGCCCACGCTCAGCACGGTCGCCTGCCCGCCGCCGGCCGAGGCGAGCTGCACGGCCAGCTCGACAGCGCAGCCGTCGTTGTTGCTCAGGGTGTAGCCGACGAACCGCGCGTCGGCCGACTGGGCGTCCTCGGTCAGCAGCACCTCGCCGGAGAAGTCCGGGACCCGCTTGATGCAGACCAGGACGTCGCCTCCCATCACCGGATCCGCTCGTTCGCGGGGTCCAGCAGCGCGGTGGCGTCGACCGAGCGCACGGTCACCGGGTAGAGCTCCTCCATGTAGGACACGGCGAGCTCGTTGCCCAGGCGCGCCTCCTCCGGCGGCAGGTAGGCCAGCAGCACGTGCTTGCCGAGCGAAGGCGCCGACCCGGCCGTGGTCACGTAGGGGTGGTTCCCGTGCCCGTCGGTGAGGGTCCGGCCGTCGCGGGTGAGGATCGGCTCGCCGCCGAGCATGTAGCGCTTCGTCCCGTTGCCCGAGGTGTGGTCCTCGACGGTGAGCGTGCAGAGCACCGCCTCGGGGGCGACCTCACGCTGGGCGAGGTAGGCCTCCTTGCCCACGAAGTCGGCGGCCTTCACCTTGGGTCGCTGCATCCCGGCCTCGACGATGGTCCGCTCGGAGTCGAGCTCGTAGCCGAACGCGCGGTAGCCCTTCTCGATGCGACCGGTGGTGGCGTAGACGCCGATCCCGACCGGGACGGCGCCGTGCTCGCGCCCGGCCTCGAGCACCGCGTCCCAGAGCTGGGCCGCGTGGTCCATCGGTGCGTAGAGCTCCCAGCCCAGCTCGCCGACGTAGGAGATGCGCGAGGCCAGCACCGGGGCGTCCACGCCCTTGACCGTGATCTCGCGACAGGAGAGGAAGCCGAAGCCGCCGTCGCTGAGGTCGTCGGTGGAGAGCCGGGACAGGATGTCGCGCGCCCGCGGGCCCCAGAGCCCGACGGTCGAGACGTCCTCGGTGCGGTCGGTCAGCTCGGTGTCCTCGGCGAGGTGGTCGGTGAACCACTTGCGGTCGACCATGCCGTGCGCGCCGCCGGTGACCACCCGGAAGTGGTCCTCGCCCAGCCGCATCACGGTGAGGTCGGAGACGAAGCCGCCCTTGGCGTCCAGGACGGGGGTGTAGATCACCTTGCCGACTGCCACGTCGCACTGCGCCACGCAGGTCTGCTGCACCGACGCCAGCGCGCCGGGGCCGGTGATGTCGAAGATCGCGAAGGCGGTCAGGTCGATGATGCCGGCGTTCTCGCGCATGGCGAGGTGCTCGGCGTTGATGATCGGGCTCCACCAGCGCGAGTCCCACTCGTGCTCGCGCGGCATCACCGCGTCGCCGTACTTCTCGAGCAGGTCCGCGTTGGACTCGTACCACCAGGGCCGCTCCCAGCCCACGGTCTCGAAGAACCGCGCGCCCAGCGCCTTCTGCTGTTCGGCCATCGGCGACCAGCGCACGCCACGGTCGGACTCGTACTGCTCGCCGGGGTGGACGATCCCGTAGGTCTTGATGAACGCCTCGCCGGTGCGGGCCTTGACGTGCTCGCGCTCGCGCTCGTGGGGGTAGAAGCGGGCCATGTCGCTGGCCGAGACGTCGATCTCGGAGTGCCCGTGGGTCATCCACTCCGCGACGGCCCGCCCGACGCCCGGCCCCTCCTTGATCCACACCGCGGCGGCGATCCACAGCCCGCCCACCTCGCTCTCGCCGAGGATCGGCGAGCCGTCGGCGGTCAGCGAGAGCAGGCCGTTGATCGCGTAGCGGATCTCCGCGCCCTCGGCACCGAGCAGGTCGGGCATCAGCTCCAGCGCCTGCTCGAGCTGGGGGTCGAAGTCGTCCTCGGTGAACGGCAGCTCGGTGGGGGACAGCCTCGCCTGCTCGATCGAGGGGATGTCCTCGGGGTCGACGAGGATCGCGCGGTGGGCGTAGGAGCCGACCTCCATGTCGGCCCCGTGCTGCCGCTCGTAGCAGAGCGTGTCCATGTCGCGCACGATCGGGAAGGAGATCTCTCCCTCGCGCTCGGCGAGCTGGGGGCACGGGCCGACCGAGATCATCTGGTGCACCGCCGGGGTCAGGGCGAGCTTCACCCCGGCCATCTCGCTGATCTTCGGGCTCCACACGCCGCAGGCGACCACGACGTACGCCGCCTCGACGTCGCCCTGGTCGGTGCGCACCCGGGTGATCCGGCGGCCGTGCGGGCCGTCCTCGGTGTCCAGACCGGTCACCTCGACGTTCGGCACCACGGTCAGGACGCCCTTTGCCATGGCGCTCTCGCGCATGATGGTTCCGGCGCGCAACGAGTCGACCACCCCGACCGACGGCGTCCAGAACGCGCCGATGATCTGCTCGGGGTCGACGAACGGCACCTTCTCGACCACGAACTCCGGGTCCACCAGCTCGGCCTCGATGCCCCAGGCCTTGGCGCTCGACATCCGCCGCCGCAGCTCCTCCATCCGCTCGGGGGTGCGCGCGACCTCGAGGCCGCCGGACTCGGTGAACACGCCCATGTCCTTGTACTGGCGCACCGAGTCGAGCGTCAGGTCGGTGATCTCGCGGGTGTGGTCCACGGGGAAGATGAAGTTGGAGGCGTGGCCGGTCGAGCCGCCGGGGTTGGGCAGCGGGCCCTTGTCGAGCTGGACGATGTCGGTCCAGCCGAGCTCGGCGAGGTGGTGGACGAGGCTGTTGCCGACGATGCCGGCCCCGATGACGACGACGTTGGCGGTGGCGGGAACGGTGGCCACGGTGATCTCCCGTTGTTCGTGCGAGGCGACGCGTTGCGTAATGTGCAACCCGATGCGTATTAAGGAACGACGGGTCCAGCATCCGACGCTCTCGAGAGGGTGTCAAGACCCGTGCACCACGGGGGCCTCCGCGTCCTGGGGCAGCCCTCAGCCCGACGAGCTGGCGTCGTGCAGTCGCAGGAACTCCAGATGCCGTTCGTACTGGTCGAGGACGTCGTCGATCAGCTGGGCGCTGGTGTATCCCATGACGTCGTAGCCCTGGCCGCCGTGGTCCAGGTGCACCTCGAGGCGGGAGTAGTTGTCCTCGCCGCGCGGGGCCCAGCCGCCGTACGCCGGCACGGGGGTCTCCCGGTGCTGGACCCGGTAGAGGAACCGCCGCTGGTCGCCCATCTCGGCGAGCAGCTCCACGGCCGGGTTCCCCGTCTCGTCCGGGGTACGCCGGACCTCCGCGGCGACGCCCTGGTCGGCGAGCTCGCTGCGGACCTCGCGCAGGGCGGGGTCGACGACCCGGTCGAGGTACTCCTCGGCCTTGGTGCGGTCGGGGAAGGTCATCACGCGTCGCAGGCGGGCCTGCCAGGGCGTGTGGCCGCGCTCGCCCCGGCCACTGCGTCCCGACAGCACGCCGGGCATGGCGCCCTCGCGGCTGTCGGCGAGGTGTGCCTCCACCGACAGGGCCCGGTGCAGGCCCCACATCACGCCGATCATCACGAACGCGAAGGGCAGTCCGATGATCACCGTGGCGTACTGCAGCGCGAAGATCCCCCCGGCCGCCAGGATCGCGAGGGTCAGCGCGCCGGTCGCCACCGCCCAGAAGATCCGCACGGCCGCGCGCCCGTCGGTGTTCGCCTGGGGCAGCCGCGAGGACAGGTTCGCCATCACCAGCGCGCCGGAGTCGGCCGAGGTGACGTAGAACAGCAGCCCGACCGCGATGGCCAGTGTCGCGACGATGGCGAACCCGGGGTACTCCGACAGCAGGGCCCACAACCCGTTGGAGGGATCGGTGGCCTCGGAGGCGATCTCGGTGAACGAGGCGTTGCCCCCGCGGATCTCGTCGAGGGCGGCGTTGCCGAAGATGCTGATCCACATGACGATGTAGCTGAACGGGATGATCATCGTCCCCGCCACGAACTGCCTGATCGTGCGTCCCCGCGAGATCCGGGCCAGGAAGAGCCCGACGAAGGCCGACCACGCGATCCACCAGGCCCAGAAGAACAGCGTCCAGAAGCTCATCCAGTCACCGGTGTCCTCGAAGGCGAAGGTCTGCATGGTCATGTCGGGGAACAGCCGCGCGTAGTCGCCGATGTTGAGCACCATCGCGTTGAGCAGGTGGGCGGTCCGGCCGGTCACCAGCACGTAGATCGCGAGCACGATCGCAAGCAGCACGTTGAGCTGGGAGATCCGCTTGATGCCCTTGTCCACCCCGCTGACCGCGGAGAGCGTCGCGATCGCCACGGCCAGGATGATCAGTGAGCTCTGGGCCGCCAGGCCCTGGGGGACGCCGAAGACCTGGTTCAGTCCGACGTTCAGGCTGACCACGCCGATGCCCAGGGACGTGGCGACCCCGAAGATGGTCCCGAGCACCGCTGCCGTGTCGATGGCGTGTCCGACGTTCCCCTCGACCCGCCTGCCGATGATCGGGTAGACCGCAGAGCGCACGGCGAGTGGCAGCTTCATCCGGTAGGCGAAGTAGCCCAGGGCCATCCCCATGAGGCAGTACATGCCCCAACCCGACAGGCCGTAGTGGAAGAGGGTCCACACGGTGCTCTCCCGCGCCGCGGTCACCGTCTCGCCCGCTCCGGTCGGCGGTGTGAGGTACTGAGTCACCGGCTCGTAGACGGCGTAGAACATCAGGTCGGTGCCGATCCCGGCCGCGAACAGCATCGATGCCCAGGCGCCCGTGCTGAAGTCCGGGCTGGAGTGCTCCGGGCCGAGCTTGACCGCTCCGAAGCGGGAGAAGCCGAGGTAGACCACGAAGACCAGCACCGCCGTGGTCAGGGCGATGTAGTACCAGCCGAACCACGTGGAGACCCACCCGACCACGTCGCCGAGCGTCGACTCTGCGTTCTTCGGGGCGATCACGCACCACAGGGTCACCGCGATCGTGATCACGGCCGCGGTGAGGAAGACCGGACGGTTCAGCACCACCCCCGGTCCCTCCGCGTCAGGTGTCTGCGTGCCCGCCCGATCGGTGGTGTCCGGCTCGCTCATCGGTGGTCTCCCTCTGCCTGTGGCGTCGTTGGAACGGCACGTGCCCGGTCACCAGACGGTGGCCGGGCACGTGCACGGGTGCGTGCGTGGTGTCAGTTCAGCCAGGCGTCCACCTTGTCCTGGTTGGCCTCGACCCACTTGGCGGCGGCGTCCTCGGACGACATACCGTCCTTGGCGATGTACTTCGCCACCTCGTTCTGGTCGTCGTTGGTCCACTTGAAGTTCTTGACCAGGTCGACGGCCGGGCCGCCCTTGTCAGCCCACGAGGTCGAGACGACCTTCTTCAGGGTCGTCTCGGGGTAGTCGCAGGCCACCTTGGCCGGCACCTCCTGACAGCCGTCCTTGTACGGCGGCAGCGCCACCTTCTCCAGCGGGATCTCCGCGAACAGCCACTGCGGCTCGTAGAAGTATCCGATCAGGAACTCCTTGTTCTTCTCGGCCTTCTCGAACGCCTGGATGCTGGCTGCCTCCGAGCCGGAGAACACCACCTTGAAGTTCAGGTCCAGGTTGCTGATGATCGCCTCGTCGAACTGGACGTAGGACGGGTCGGCCCCCAGGAACTGGCCCTTGCCGCCCGACTCCGAGGTCTTGAAGTCGTTCGCGTACTTGTTGAGGTTCTGGTACTTCAGGATGTCCGGGTGCTCCTTGGCAAGCCACGGCGGGACGTACCAGCCGATGATGCCGACGTTCCCGGTCGGGCCGAAGTCCGTGGCGCTGCCGTCGCCCTTGCCCTTGAAGAACTTCTTCTCCAGGTCAGGGTGTCCCCAGTCCTCGATGACCACGTCGACGTCGCCGGTGCCGAAGCCCTGCCACGAGACGTCCTCCTTGAGCTCCTTGTAGTTGACCTTGCAGCCGAGCTTCTTCTCCGCCACGTTGCCCACGACATAGGCATCCGCCTCGTAGCCGACCCACGGGTTCACGGCCATGTTCAGCTCGCCGCAGTCGCCGCTGGCCCCGGACTTGTTCTCCTGGGTCTGCTTGTCGATGTCCCCGCTGCCGCACGCGGTCAGCACGAGGGACGCTGCTGCCACCCCGGCGACCAGGAGGCGGATCTTCCTGCCAGTCCTGCTCATCTCTTCTCCTTGCACTCAGTTGTCCCCTACAACATCACCGGACGGTGGTCCTCCTGCTGAAATCCCTCACCTCCAGCCCCAGGCCACCGGCCGCCACCACTGGCGCCGGTCGATCGGGACCGGGGCCGAGGTGCCGGGCCGCTGGGCCGCGGCCTTGGCGATCCGGTCGATCATGATCCCGAGCAGCACGATCGTGAGCCCCGCCGCAGCGCCCTTGCCCCACTCCTCGCTCCGGGAGAAGCCGAGCACGACGTCGTAGCCGAGGGCGCCCGCCCCGACCAGGCCGCCGATGACGACCATCGCGAGCACGTAGAGCAGGCCCTGGTTGGTCGCCAGCACGATGGAGCCCTTGGCCATCGGCAGCTGCACGTTGCGGATCTCCTGCCAGGCGGTGGTGCCGGTGGAGCGCGACGCCTCGAGCGTGGTCTCCGGCACCGCCTTCACACCGTCGGCGACGAGCTTGATGGCGGCGGGGGCGGCGTACACGATGCCCGCGATGATCGCGGTGAAACGGGTCGGCCCGAACAGCGCCAGCACCGGGATCAGGTAGACGAAGGCAGGGATCGTCTGCCCGGCGTCGAGCACGGGACGCAGCAGCAGGTCGGCACGCGAGCGCCGGGCCATCCAGACGCCGAGGACGAGCGCCAGGACCATCACCAGCAGGGTGGCCACCAGGGTCATGTTCAGCGTGATCATCGCGTCGTGCCACAGGTCGAGGTACCAGATGCCGGCCAGGCACAGGACCGTCGGCAGCAGGGTGCGTACGCCGCCCAGGACCAGGCCGATCCCGATGATGGCCAGCGCCGCGACCCACCACGGCGACTGCGCGAGCAGGGCCTGCATCGGGTTGAGCAGCACCGCGGTGATGAAGTTCTTGAACGCCACGGCGGGTCCGTCGAGCAGGTTGACGGCCCGGGCGACGAAGTTGTCGAGGGCGTCGGCCAGGGACGAGCCCAGGTTGGTGCTGGGGAAGATAGCGAGGTCGGTGTACTGCCGGGACGCCCACACCAGCACGAGCGCGACCGCGCCGGAGGCAGCCAGCACGATGGTGCGGGTCCGGCCGACCAGGCCCTTGCCGCGGGCGGCCAGCTCGGCGCGCTCGCTCGCGGCGGTGGTGGTGCGGTCGAGCATGATCGCGATGGCGACGATCGAGAAGCCCGGGCACGATCGCGCCGCCGACGTCGTTGCGGACCAGGGCCCGCAGCACCGGCTTGCCGAGTCCGGGGCCGTTGACGTAGGAGGCGATGATCGCCATCGACAGCGCCGCCATGGTGGTCTGGTTGAGCCCGACGATGATGGTCTTGCGCGCCATCGGGATCTGCACCTTGCGCAACCGCTGCCACCAGGTCTGGCCGGCCGAGTCGGTGGCCTCGATCGTGGTCGGCGAGACCGCGCTGATGCCGTAGCCGCCGATCCGGATCAGCGGGGGCAGGGCGTAGATGAGGGTGCACACGACCGCGCCGGAGACGCCGATCCCGAAGAACAGCACGACCGGGATCAGGTAGACGAAGGTCGGCATCGTCTGCATCAGGTCGAGGAACGCCGTGATCACCGTGCGCGCCCGCGCGTTCAGGCCGACCAGCACCGCCAGCGGCATCCCGATGAGGACCGCGATACTCACCGAGAGCCCTGTGACCAGCAGCAGGTCGATCGAGTCCTGCCAGTAGCCCAGGAGGCCGAAGGACACGAACGTGCCGGCGACGAGGATCGAGATCCGCCAGTTGGCGATGGCCAGCGCCACCCAGGTGGCGAGGGCGGTGACACCCAGCCAGCCGATCTGGGGGACGGGGCGCGGGAAGTCGGGGACGGAGAGCAGTCCCTGCAGCCAGTCGAAGACGTTGCGGAAGCCTTCGGCGATGGTGGTGGAGAGCTGCACGACCGGGTTGGTGTCGCGGCTGGCCAGCACGTTGTCGCGGAAGCCGGTCAGGGTGTCGTGCAGGTCGGTGTGCTCGCGACCCGGGAGCTCCAGGGTGTTCGTGCCCTTGGTCATCGTCCACACGACGATCCAGACGGCGACCACGCCCAGCACCAGCATCCAGCGGGAGACCTGCCTGGGCTCCTGCTCGGCCGGCGGCGCCTCCTTGTTCGGAGGGGGAGCCGTGGCGGTGGCGGTCATGGCGTCGTCGCCTTCTCGACCTTCTCCTCGGCGACGACCACCCGCAGGATGGCGTCGTCGTCGACGATGCCGACGAGCTTCCCGTCATCGACCACTCGCACCGGATGCTCGGAGGCGAGGGCGGCCTGCGCCGCGTCGCGCACGATGGTGTCCGAGGTCATCACCGGGCCCTCGGTGGACTCGTCGGGGCGGGGCGGGCGCATCACCCACTTCAACGTGAGCACGTGCGAGCGCGGGACGTCGGAGGTGAAGTCGGCGACGTAGTCGTCGGCCGGCGCGCCGACCACCTCGTCCGGGCGTGCCGATCTGCACGATCTCGCCGTCGCGCAGGATCATGATCCGGTCACCGAGCTTGAGCGCCTCGGCGAGGTCGTGGGTGATGAACACCATCGTCTTGCCGACGTCGCGGTGCAGCCGGATCACCTCGTCCTGCATGTCCCGGCGGATCAGCGGGTCGAGCGCGGAGAAGGGCTCGTCGAAGAGCAGGACCTCCGGGTCGCCCGCCAGTGCCCGGGCGAGGCCCACGCGCTGCTGCATGCCGCCGGAGAGCTGGTCGGGGTAGTTGTTCTCGTAGCCGTCGAGACCCACGAGGTTCACCACCTCGGCGGCCTTGGCGCGCCGCTCCTTCTTGCCCATCCCACGCACCTCGAGGCCGTAGGCGACGTTGTCGATCACCTGGCGGTGCGGCAGCAGCCCGAAGTGCTGGAAGACCATCGAGACCCGGTGCCGTCGCAGATCCCGCAGCTGCGACTCGCTCGCCTCGGTGACGTCGGAGTCGCCGATCCGGATGGTCCCGGCGGTGGGCTCGATCAGCCGGGTGAGGCAGCGCACCAGCGTCGACTTGCCCGAGCCGGAGAGGCCCATCACCACGAACACCTCGCCGGGGGCGACGTCGAAGGACACGTCCTTGACGCCGACCACGCAGCCGGTCTTCTTCTTCAGCTCGGCGCGGGAGAGGTCGGCGTCGGGAGTGCCGATGATCTTGCTCGCGCCCGCCCCGAAGATCTTCCACACGTTGCGCACCTCCAGCGCGGCCCCCACCGCGGCCGCAGGTGCAGGGGTGGACGTCTCGCTGGTCCTGGTCGCACTCATGCCGTTTCCTTGCCTTCGGTCGAGGGAATGGAGTTGCGGCTGTCGCCGGGCGGGTAGAGGGGGGAGTCGTCGCGATGCCGGTAGTAGGGCACCTTCTCTGCAGCGAGCGGGGTGTTGCCCATGATCAGGTCGGCGGCCTTCTCGGCGACCATCATCACGGGGGCGTAGATGTTGCCGTTGGTGACGTAGGGGAAGACGCTGGCGTCGACCACGCGCAGGCCCTCGAGGCCGTGCACCTTCATCGACGCCGGGTCGGTCACCGACATCTCGTCGACACCCATCTTCGCCGTGCAGGAGGGGTGCAGGGCGGTCTCGGCGTCCCGGCGGACCCAGTCGAGGATCTCCTCGTCGGTCTCCACGCCCGTGCCGGGCGAGAGCTCGCCGGCGTTGAACGGGTCGAAGGCCGGCTGGTCGAGGATGGAGCGGGCGACCCGGATCGCCTCCACCCACTCGCGCCGGTCGTTGGGGGTGGTCAGGTAGTTGAACAGCATCTTCGGGTGCTGCTTCGGGTCGGTGCTGGAGATGCGGACCCAGCCGCGGGTGTCGGCGTACATCGGGCCCACGTGCACCTGGTAGCCGTGGCCCTCGGTCGGTGAGGTGCCGTCGTAGCGGATCGCCACCGGCAGGAAGTGGAACATCAGGTTGGGCCAGTCCACGTCGTCGTTGCCGCGGACGAAGCCGCCGCCCTCGAAGTGGTTGGTGGCGCCGAGCCCGCGTGCGGTGGAACAGCCAGTTGTAGCCGATGCCCGGACGCCGGTGCCACGCCAGGCCGGGGGCGATCGAGACCGGCAGCTTGGAGGCGTACTGGATGTAGACCTCGAGGTGGTCCTGGAGGTTCTCGCCGACCCCGCGCAGCTCGTGGACCATGGGTACGCCGAGCCGCTGGAGGTGATCGGGGTTGCCCACGCCCGAGAGCTGCATCAGCTGCGGGGTGTTGATCGCGCCGCCGCAGAGCAGCACCTCGCCTGCGTTGACCTGCCGGGGGGAGCGCCAGCCGCGCAGGTAGTCGACGCCGGTGGCCCGCTTGCCGTCGAAGCGGATCCGGGTGGCCAGGGCGAGCGTCTCGACGCGGAGGTTGGGCCGGTCCATCACCGGGTGCAGGTAGGCGCGGGCGGCGGAGAGGCGGCGACCACGGTGCACGTTGCGGTCGAACCGCGCGAAGCCCTCCTGGCGGTAGCCGTTGACGTCGTCGGTGAGCGGGTAGCCCGCCTGCTGCGCGGCCTCGAAGAACGCCCCGAACAGCGGGTTGGTCGCGGGTCCGCGCTCCAGCACGAGCGGCCCGCTGCCGCCGCGCCAGGTGTCGGCCCGGCGCTGGCCGTCGACCAGGACGGTCTCCATGCGCTTGAAGTAGGGCAGGCAGTGCAGGTAGTCCCACGACTCCAGGCCGGCGTCGCCCGCCCAGCGCTCGTAGTCCATCGGGTTGCCGCGCTGGAAGATCATCCCGTTGATCGAGCTCGAGCCGCCGAGCACCTTGCCGCGGGCGTGGTAGATCCGGCGGCCGTACATCTCCGGCTCCGGCTCGGTCTCGTACTTCCAGTCGTAGAGCCGGCTGCCGATCGGGAACGGCAGCGCGGCCGGCATGTGGATGAACGGGTCGATGCGGAAGTCCGAGCGCCCGGCCTCCAGCACCAGCACGGAGGTGCCCGGGTCGGCGCTGAGCCGGTTGGCCAGCGCGCACCCGGCCGACCCGCCGCCGACGATGACGTAGTCCCAGTGGTCCCGCTTGCGGCTGCTCATCGGGTCTCCTCCGCCACCTCGGTGGTGGAGCCTGTCGAAACCCCGAACCAGCCTTGCGGCGCCGGCGCGATGTTGTGCCACACGTGCTTGGTCTCGAGGTACTCCTCCAGCCCCGCTGCGCCGAGCTCGCGGCCGATGCCGGACTGCTTGTAGCCGCCCCACTCGGCCTGGGCGACGTAGGGGTGGTAGTCGTTGATCCAGACCGTGCCCATCCGCAGCCGCGCGGCGACCCGCTGCCCCTTGCCGGCGTCCTGGCTCCAGACCGCGCCGGCCAGACCGTAGATCGAGTCGTTGGCGATCCGGACGGCGTCGTCCTCGTCGGCGAACCTCTCGACCGTGAGCACCGGGCCGAAGGACTCCTCCTGGGCGACGCGCATCCGCGAGGTGACGTCCCCGAGGATCGTCGGGCCGAAGAAGTAGCCGTCGGCGAGCTCCCCGTCGGTCACCCGATGGCCGCCGACCAGGACCGCGGCCCCCTCGCGGACGCCGGTCTCGACGTACGCCGTCACCTTGTCCAGGTGCTGCTGGGAGATCAGCGCGCCGGTCTCGGCCTTCTCGTCGAAGGGGCCGCCGAGGCGGATGTCGCGCGCCCGGGCGACGAGCTCGGCGACGAACTCGTCGTGGATCGAGTCCTCGACCAGCAGCCGCGCGCCCGCGGAGCAGACCTGCCCGGAGTGCAGGAAGACCGCGGTGAGGGCCATGTCCAGCGCCGCCTCGCGGTCGGCGTCGGCGAAGACGATGTTGGGGTTCTTGCCGCCGAGCTCGAGGGCGACCTTCTTCACGGTGCCGGAGGCGGCGGCCATGATGCGCTTGCCGGTCTGCAGGCCGCCGGTGAAGGAGACGAGGTCGACACGCGGGTCCTCGCTCAGCGGCGCGCCCGCACGGGGGCCGTCCCCGACGACGAGGTTGCCCACGCCGGATGGCAGGCCCGCCTCCTCGAGCAGGCGCATCAGGTGGATCGCCGTGTGCGGCGAGAGCTCGCTGGGCTTGAGGACGAAGGTGCACCCGGCTGCCAGGGCCGGCGCGACCTTCCAGGAGACCTGCAGCAGCGGGTAGTTCCACGGCGTGATCAGGCCGCAGACCCCGACCGGCTCGCGCACGATCCGGCTGACTACGTCGTCGCGGCCGGTGTCGACGACCCGGCCGGCGTCGGCGTCGGCGACGAGACCGAAGTGGCGGAAGACGCTGGTCACGTCGTCGATGTCGATCTCGCTCTCGACCAGCCGCTTCCCGGTGTCGAGCGACTCCATGGTCGCCATCGCCGAGCGGTCGCGCTGGAGCAGGTCGGCGAGGCGCAGCAGCAGGTCTCCGCGCTCGCGGGCGCTCGTGCGTGGCCACGGACCCTCGTCGAAGGCGGTGCGGGCCGCTGCGATGGCGGCCTCGGTGTCGACCGCGGTGGACTCGTCGATCTCGGCGACGAGCTCTCCGGTGGCGGGGCAACGGATCTCGCGGCGACCGCCCGCGCGGGCGGCCACCCATTCTCCGTCGATGTAGTTCTCGGGCATGTGACCAGATCCGTTCTCGCCGGATCGTTGCGTCATCTGCAACAACAGGGCGTTATACGAAACACAATGGTGACGGGCGGGGTCCTCGTCAAGGTTCGTGAGGACATCGAGACCTGACGGTCTGGCCCGCGTAGGACCGGTGTCGCAGTCACCGGACCCCCCACCCGAGACGGTGGGACAGCTCGTCGGCGGCCTGCACCAGGAGGGGCAGGACATGGGCCACCCGCTCCGAGGACAGGCGGAAGGTGGGTCCCGAGATGCTCATCGAGCAGATCACGTCGCCGTGGGCGTTGCGCACCGGTGCGGCGACCGCAGTGAGCCCGACCTCGAGCTCGTCGACCGCCACGGCGTACCCCTGCTCGCGGACGGTCTCGAGCTCGCGCCGCAGGCGGGCCCGGGTCGTGATCGTCATCCGGGTGTACGACGGGAGCCCGCCGAGCACGGTGTCGAGCTCGGCCGCCGGCAACCAGGCGAGCAGCACCTTGCCGTTGCTGGTGGCGTGCAGCGGGATGTGCTGCCCGACCCAGTTGTGCGGCTGCAGCGCGGACGTGCCGGCCACCTGGTCGAGGTAGAGGGCGCTGTTGCCGCTGAGCGTGGCCAGGTTGACGGTCTCGCCGGTGTCGGTCGCCAGCTGCTTGCACAGCGGACGCGCCTCCTGGACCACGTCGAGCCGCGCGCTCGTCGCGCCGGCGAGCCGGAGGAGGCCGACCCCGAGGCGGTACTTCCCCCGACCCTCGACCTGCTCGACGAGGCCGTGCTGCTCGAGGGTGGCCACGAGGCGGAAGGCGGTGCTCTTGTGCACGTCCAGGGCCACGGCGACCTCGGTGACCCCGCACTCCCCGGAGCGCGCGAGGATCTCCAGGATCCGCAGGGCCCGGTCGACCGACTGGACGCCCGCCACCGCGGTGTCGGCGGCCGGGTTGCTCATGGCGCAACCGTAGACCTGCCGGCGCACCATGGCCATGGTCCAGCGGGATGGGAAACGGGATGGTCCTGGTCGGGCCAGGGGCCGCCAGCACGGACGACTTCGCCTGACCGCGACGCTGGGGACGGCACCCCATAGAATGGCCGCGGTGCGCCGGGAAGTCTGGTCGGCAGTCCTTTCGTCGACCCCCGCAGGAGCTCCACCGTGACCGAGCCGTCCCAGCGTCCTTCTCCCCCGCGCCGCCTCGTCTTCGGCCGGGGCTCGTGGAGCGAGTCGGTGCGCATCGCCGACGTGCTCCGCAAGGAGACCGTCGGAGGGGCGCTGCTGCTGGTCGGCGCGATCGTCGCGCTGGTGTGGGCCAACTCCCCGGCGGGCGACAGCTACGTCGCGCTGCGGGACTACACCGTCGGCCCCTCCGCGCTGCACCTCGACCTGTCCCTCGGTGCGTGGGCCGCCGACGGGTTGCTCGCCATCTTCTTCTTCGTGGTCGGTCTCGAGCTCAAGCGCGAGTTCGTCGCAGGGGACCTGCGTGACCCGAAGCGGGCGGCGCTGCCGATCCTGGCCGCCCTCGGTGGCGTCGTGGCCCCCGCGCTCGTCTACCTGCTGGTGACCGCGGGCGCCGACGGTGCTGCCACGGGCTGGGCGATCCCCACGGCAACCGACATCGCCTTCGCGGTGGCGGTGCTCGCGATCATCAGCACCCACCTGCCCACGGCGCTGCGCACCTTCCTGCTCACCCTCGCGGTGGTCGACGACCTGGTGGCGGTCACCATCATCGCGGTCTTCTACACCTCCGAGCTGCACCTGCTGCCGCTGGCCGGCGCGATGGTCCCGCTGGCGCTGTTCGCGCTCGCGGTCCAGCGCCGGATCCGCTCGTGGTGGCTGCTCATCCCGCTCGCGCTGGCGACCTGGACGCTGGTGCACGCCTCCGGCGTGCACGCCACCGTGGCCGGCGTGCTCCTCGGGTTCACGGTGCCCGTGATCCGCTCCCAGGCCGCCGGCGGCCCCGACGCGGGTCCCGGTCTGGCCGAGCACTTCGAGCACAGGCTGCGCCCGCTCTCGGCCGGGTTCGCCGTGCCCGTCTTCGCCTTCTTCGCAGCGGGCGTCGTGGTCGGCGGTCTCGAGGGACTGCGCGCCTCGTTCACCGACCCGATCGCGCTGGGCATCGTCTTCGGTCTCCTGGTGGGCAAGCCGATCGGGATCTTCGGCACCACCTGGCTGGTCGCTCGCTTCACCCACGCCACCCTGGACGAGAACCTCGAGTGGCTCGACGTGCTGGGGCTCGCCCTGCTCGCCGGCATCGGGTTCACGGTCTCGCTGCTGATCGGCGACCTCGCCTTCGGCGCGGGGAGCACCACCGACGACCACGTGAAGGTGGGCATCCTCTCCGGCTCCCTGGCCTCGGCGCTCATCGCCTCGGTGCTGATGAAGTCGCGCGACCGGGTCTACCGGCGCATCGAGGAGGCCGAGCAGGTCGACAGCGACGCCGACGGGATCCCCGACGTCTACCAGCACGGGCCCCGGCAGGAGTAGCGCGTCCGACTCGCTGTGTGGGCGATGAGTTCGGGCCCGCCCGGGGGTCACAGCGTGCAGGACCGCCGACTGCAGCGGCGTACGTGCTCGGAGGAGACGCATGGCAGAGCTCATCTACTCGATGATCACCTCGCTCGACGGCTACGCCGAGGCGGCGGAAGGCGACCTCGGCTTCGGGGCGGCCGAGGACGTGGAGGTGCACACCTTCATCAACGACCTCTACCGCCCGGTCGGCACCTACCTCTACGGCCGACGGATGTACGAGACGATGGTCTTCTGGGAGACCGCGCACACCGAGCCCGAGGCGCCGCCGCACATCCTGCAGTACGCCCGCGACTGGCAGGCCGCGGAGAAGGTCGTCTACTCCACGACGCTGGAGTCGGTGTCGAGCGAACGGACCAGGATCGAGCGGACCTTCGACCCGGACGCGGTGCGGGCGCTCAAGGCCGAGTCCGACCACGACCTCACCGTCGACGGCCCGACCCTCGCGGCCCAGGCGATCGCGGCCGGCCTGGTCGACGAGTACCACCTGTTCGTCACCACGACCGTGGTCGGCGGCGGCAAGCGGTTCTTCCCCGACGGGGTGCGCCTCGACCTCGAGCTGGTCGAGGAGCGTCCCTTCGACAGCGGGATGGTCTTCCTGCGCTACCGGACCCGCTGACCCGCGGCGGTCAGCGGAAGACGACCGAGCGGTGCCCGTTGAGCAGCACCCGCGACTCCGAGTGCCAGCGCACCGCACGGGAGAGGACCAGCGCCTCCACGTCACGGCCGGCCGCCGTCAGCTGCTCCTGGGTGTGGGCGTGGTCGACCCGGATCACGTCCTGCTCGATGATGGGCCCCTCGTCGAGGTCCGCGGTCACGTAGTGCGCCGTCGCGCCGATCAGCTTCACCCCGCGCTCGAAGGCTTGGTGGTAGGGCCGGGCGCCCTTGAAGCTGGGCAGGAACGAGTGGTGGATGTTGATCGCCTGCCCGGCGAGGTGACGGCACACCTCGTCGGAGAGCACCTGCATGTAGCGCGCCAGCACGACGAGGTGGATGCCGAGCTCCTCGTGGAGCTTCAGCAGGGTGCGCTCCGCGTCGGGCTTGGTCTCCGGGGTGACCGGCAGGTGCAGGAAGTCGATCCCGTAGGTGCGCGCCAGCGGCTCGGCGTCGCGGTGGTTGGAGACGATCAGCGGGATGTCGACCTGCAGGCTGCCGTTGGCGTGGCGGAACAGCAGGTCGTTGAGGCAGTGCAGCTGCTTGCTGACCATGATCAGGGTGCGGTACGGCGCCCTCGCGTCCCAGATCTCGAAGCGCATGGCGAACCCGCGCGCCACCTCGTCGAAGTCGACCCGCAGGCTCTCGGCGGTGACCGCGGGGTCGTCGACCGCGACGTCGATGCGCATGAAGAACCGGCCGCTGAGCGGGTCGCCGAACTGCTGGCTCTCCACGATGTTGCCGCCGTGGGTGACCAGGAACCCCGAGACGGCGTGCACGATGCCCGGCCGGTCGGGGCAGTCGAGCACGATGACGAAGTCGCCCGAGGGGTTGCTGGCGTTGGTCGAGGTGCGGCTCATCAGTCCCCGAGCTCCTTGCGGCGGCGGGTGACGTACTCCTCCATCTCGGCGCGGACGGCCTCGTCCAGCGGCGGCTGCTCGTAGGCCGCGAGCGTGTCCTGGTAGATCTTCGTCGCCCGCGCCGCCGCGTCGTTGCCGCCGTTGCGCATCCACCGCTCGTAGTTCTCCGAGGAGGACAGCAGCGGCCGGTAGAAGCAGGTGCGGAACCGCTCCATCGTGTGCATGGCGCCGAGGAAGTGACCTCCGGAACCGACCTCCTCGTGGGCGCCGAAGGCGAGCGAGTCCTCGTCGATCTCCAGCGGCGTGAACTCCGCCTGCATCATCTGCAGCAGCTCGACGTCGACGACGAACTTCTCGTAGCCCGCCACCAGGCCGCCCTCGAGCCACCCGGCCGAGTGCATCACCCAGTTGGCGCCGGCCAGGAACGTCGGCAGCAGCGTCATCAGCGCCTCGTAGCCGGCCTGGGCGTCGGGCACCTGCGAAGAGGTGAGGGTGCCGCCCGAACGGAACGGGAGACCGAAGTGGCGGGCGATCTGGCCCGTGCACAGCAGGCCGATCCCCGACTCGGGGGTGCCGAAGGTCGGCGAGCCCGACTGCATGTCGATGTTGGACAGGAACGAGCCGAACACCACCGGGCAGCCCGGGCGGATCAGCTGGGCCAGGGCGATGCCGGTCAGTGCCTCCGCGATCTGCTGGACCAGGGCGGCGGGGATGGTCACCGGTGACATCGCGCCCATCAGGATGAACGGCGTCAGCACCACGGCCTGGTTGGCCTCGGCGTACTCGAAGAGCGCGTCGAGCATCCGGTCGTCCCAGCGCAGCGGGGAGTTGCAGTTGATCAGCGAGATCGTGGCCGGGGTCTGCTCGATGCTCGCGCGGCCGGCCTCGCGGCCCTGCCCGGCGCCGAAGAGGATCGAGGCGAGCTCGATGGTGTCGCGGGCGTTGTTCCCCGAGACCACGTTGCCCATGAAGACCTTGTCGGTCAGCGTCGCCAGCGCGTAGGTCATGTCGAGGTGACGGCTGTCCAGCGGGGTGTCGTTGGGCTCGCAGATCACGCCGCCCGCGGAGTCCATCACCGAGAAGGACTGCGCGAGCCGGGTGAAGTTGGTGAAGTCGGCCATGGTGGCGTCGCGGCGTACGTCGCCCTCGCGCACGAACGGCGGTCCGTAGACCGCGCCGAACGCCATCATGTCGTCGCCGATGTGCAGGTTGTGCGCGGGGTTGCGGGCCTGCAGGTCGAAGGAGCGGGGCGCCTTCGCGACCTGCTCGAGGATGAACTCGGGGTCGAAGAACACCTTGTTCTCCTCCACGCGCTGCCCGGCGGCGGCGAGCAGGTCGAGGGCGCGCTGGCTCATGAACTCCACGCCGAGCTCGGAGACCAGCCGACGCCAGCCGGCGTCGAGAGTGGTCATCGCCTCGGCCGAGAGGATCTCGTAGCGCGGCATCTGGTTGCGGAACATTGCTGACTCCTCGGTGCTTGACCAGCGCGGCTGGGAAACTTAGCCTCACCATGTGGACGATGAGTTCCACATCGTGGGAGTGATTGTTCACCGACACCTTGGACCTCGAAGGGAAGGGCGGTCAAGAGTGACAGGCAGTTCGAGCGTGGAGAGTCCCGGCGGGACCCAGGCGGTGGACCGCGCCGCCGCGCTGCTCACCCTCGTCGTCGAGGCCGACGCGCCGGTCACCTTCGCCGAGCTGAGCGAGGCCTCGGGCCTCGCCCGGTCCACCACCTCGCGCCTGCTCGCCGCCCTCGAGCGCACCCGCCTGCTGGAGCGCTGCGCCACCGGGGAGTACGTCGGGGGCCCGCTTTTCGTGCTCTACGCAGCCCGCCACGACCGCAACGCTGAGCTCGCCAGACTCGCGCGGCCGATGCTGGAGGCGGTCGGGGAGGGGACCGGCGAGACGGTCCACGTCGCGGTGGCCAACGGCGACCGGGTCGCCCACATCGCCCAGGTCGACTCGACCTACCTGCTGGGCGCCCGCGACTGGACCGACGTGGACGTGCCGGCCCACTGCTCGGCGCTGGGCAAGGTGCTCCTCGCGTGGAAGGTGCTCGAGATGCCCGGGCCCGAGCTCGAGGTGGTCACCGACCGCACGCTGCGGACAGCCGGCGAGCTGGAGGAGGACCTCGTGGGCGTGCGCTCGCTGGGCTTCGCGGTCACCCGCGACGAGCTCGAGCTGGGGCTCGCCGGCGTGGCGGCGCCGGTGTTCGGTCCCGAGGGGGAGGTCGTCGCCGCCATCGGCGTCTCCGGGCCCACGGCCCGGCTGGAGGACAGGGTCGACCAGGTCGGTCGGCTGCTCATCGAACAGACGGAGGGGCTTTCGGCGCTCCTGCGTCGCGGCACGCGGGAGGGCGTGACATGACACCTGAGGAGATTCTCAAGGGTCTCTACGACGAGACCCTGGTGGGCAACGGCCCGCGGGTCCTCGAGCTCACCCACGAGGCGCTGGGCCGGGCGATGGAACCGCAGAGCCTGCTGTTCGACGCGCTGATCCCGTCGCTGGAGGAGGTGGGCGCCCGGTTCGAGCGCGGCGACTTCTTCGTGCCCGAGATGCTCATCGCCGGTCGCGCGATGGCCGGGGCGATGGAGGTGCTGCGCCCGCTGCTCGCCGACACCGGCGTCGAGACCGTCGGCAAGTTCCTGATGGGCACCGTCAAGGGCGACGTGCACGACATCGGCAAGAACCTCGTCAACATCATGCTCGAGGGCGCCGGCTTCGAGGTGATCGACCTCGGCGTCCAGGTCGCGCCGGAGACGTTCGTCGCCAAGATCGAGGAGCACCAGCCCGACATCGTGGGGTTCTCGGCGTTCCTGACCACGACGATGCCGATGTTCAAGGCGAACATGAACGCGCTGGAGAAGGCGGGCATCCGCAACGAGGTGATCGTGATGGTCGGGGGCGCCCCGGTCACCCAGGAGTACGCCGACGCGGTGGGCGCCGACGGCTACGCCGCGGACGCGTCGGGCTGCGTGAAGCGCGCCAAGGCGCTGCTCAAGGAGAAGCGCGCGAAGGTCCCCGCATGAACGCCCCGCTGCAGGAGACCCGCATCCGCTCGGCCTCCCGCGAGGTCGTCATCGGCGGACAGCACCGGTTCTGCCTGATCGGCGAGCGGATCAACCCCACCGGCCGCCGGATCTTCCAGGAGCAGCTGCGCGCCGGCGACATGTCCGCCATCGAGCGCGACGTGTTGGCCCAGGTCGCGGGCGGCGCCGACGTGCTCGACGTCAACATGGGCGTGCCGATGGTCGACGAGGCCGACCTGCTGGCCAAGGCCGTGCGGATGATCCAAGGGCTCACGGACCTGCCGCTGTGCATCGACTCCTCGGTCGTCGAGGCGCTCGAGGCCGGCCTGTCGGCGTACGACGGAAGGGCGCTGGTCAACTCGATCACCGCCGAGGACGAGCGGATGGAGCAGATCCTGCCGCTGGTCAAGAAGTACGACGCCGCGGTGATCGCCCTGCCCAACGACGTCGACGAGATCCCGATGGAGCCGGACAAGCGACTGGAGCTGGTCGACAAGATCGTGCGGGTGGCGACCACGGAGTACGGCATCGCGCTGGAGGACATCGTCATCGACCCGCTGGCGATGCCGATCGGCGCGGACCAGACGACGGGGGTCGCGACGCTGGAGACGATGCGCCGCATCCGCGACCGGCACGGCCTGAACATGACCTGCGGCTCCTCCAACGTCTCCTTCGGGATGCCGGGACGCCACGAGCTCAACGGCACCTTCCTGAGCATGGCGATGACGGCCGGGCTGACGAGCGCGATCATGGACACCCGGACGCCCTCGGTGGTGTCCGCGGTGAAGGCCACCGACCTGCTGCTCGGCCACGACGAGTGGGGGATGGAGTGGATCGCACGCCACCGGGCGGCCCAGGCGGCAGCCCAAGAAGCAACCCAGGCGACCGCCGCGACGTGACGGGGGCCGAGTCGGAGGAGCTGCTCGCCGCCGTCGGGCGCGAGGGCCTGATGGCCGCGCCCGGTGCACCTGCAGTGCCGCACGACGGCACCGGCAGGGTGACGCTCTCCTTCACCGTCGAGGGCGGCGCCGACCGGCAGGTGCGCGTGCCGCCGGGGGTGAGCGTGTTCGACTCCGCCTCGTGGAACGGCATCGCGATCGACTCCACCTGTGGCGGCCACGGCACCTGCCACAAGTGCAAGGTGCGCCTGGACGCGGCGCTGCCGGTCTCCCGGCACGACCGGCGCACGTTCTCCGAGGACGAGATCGCCGGCGGCTGGCGGCTCGCCTGCCTGGCGACCGCCACCCAGGACCTCGACGTGGTGGTGCCGCCCCTGACCACCCGGCCCAAGGCCGCGACCGTCGGCGTCGGCCGCCAGGTGATCCTGCGGCCCGCCGTGCAGAAGCGCTACGTCGAGCTCGCCGACCCGTCCCTGGCCGACCAGCGCAGCGACCTCCACCGGCTCACCGACGCGATCGACGACCTCGAGCCGACCGCCGACCTCGCCCTGCTGCGTCACCTGCCGGGGGTGCTGCGCGCCGCCGACTTCAAGGTGACCGCGGTGGTCGTGGACGAGGCGCTGATCGACGTCGAACCTGGTGACACGACCGGCGAGCGCTACGCCATCGCCTTCGACCTCGGGACCACCACCGTCGTCGCGACCCTGCTCGACCTCGGCACCGGCACCCCGCTCGCGGTCGCGTCGCGGCTCAACCGGCAGCAGCCGTTCGGCGGCGACGTGATCACCCGGATCAGCGCGACGATGATGGACCCCGACGCGCTGGCCAGGCTCCAGCAGCTGGCCGGGGAGACGCTGGACGAGCTCGCCCAGCAGGTCTGCACCGAGGCCGGGGTGGAGCCCGCGCACGTGTACGAGGTCGCCGTCGCCGGCAACGCCACCATGACCGCTCTCGCGCTCGGCATCGACCCCGAGCCGCTCGGCGTCGCGCCGTTCGTGATGAGCACCGCCCACCCGCCCGTCGTGCCCGCCGCGGAGCTCGGGCTGCGCCTGCACCCACGCGCACGGGTGGTGATGTTCCCGGCGCTCGGCGCCTACGTGGGCGGCGACATCGTCGCCGGGATGCTCGCGACCGGGATGGACCGCGACAAGCGCACCCGGCTGTTCATCGACGTCGGCACCAACTGCGAGATCGTGCTCAGCGACGGCGACACGATCGTCTCCACCGCGGCGCCCGCCGGTCCCGCCTTCGAGGGGGGCGCGATCCGGTGCGGGATGCGCGCCGCCGACGGCGCCATCGAGGTCGTCCGCCTCGAGCACGAGGAGGTGACGCTCCAGGTGATCGGCGACGTCGAGCCGCGGGGCCTGTGCGGTTCCGGACTGGTCGACGCCGTCGCCGAGCTGGTGCGGGTCGGACTGCTCGACGCCAGCGGACGCTTCGTCACCGCCGAGGAGGCCGACGCCGTCGCGCCCGGGCTCGCCGACCGGCTGGGCCACGTCGGGCAGGAGCGCGTGTTCGTGCTGCACCGGCCGGCGCCCGACACCGAGGTCGCCGAGACGGTCTACCTCTCCCAGCGCGACGTGCGCGAGCTGCAGTTCGCCAAGGCCGCCATCGCGACGGGGTGGACGCTGCTGCTCGAGGAGCTCGGTCTCGAGCACGACGACGTGCAGCAGGTGCTGCTGGCCGGGTCGTTCGGCTCCTACCTCTCACCCGCGGCGGCCGTGCGCATCGGGCTGGTCCCGCACCTGCCGGTGCTGCGGATCGTCTCCGCCGGCAACGTCGCCGGCGAGGGAGCGAAGATGGTCCTGCTGTCCCAGCGCGAGCGCGCCGGGGCGGCCACCCTGCTGGAGGAGGTGGCCTATGTCGAGCTCTCCGACCGCCCGGAGTTCAACGACCGCTTCATCGAGCAGCTCGCCTTCCCGACCTGACCCGTCTTCGGTGGTTGAGCCTGTCGAAACCACCACCACGGCGGGCCCACCCGCCCGCACCGCCCTCGTCGCCTGCGGGGCGATCGCCCAGCCGGCGGCCCGGGTGGTGGCCGAGCGCGGGTGGCCGGTCGACGTGCACCCGCTCCCGCCGCTGCTGCACAACCAGCCGCACCTGATCGCGGGCGAGGTCGAGCGGCTGGCGGCCGAGCTGGCTTCGGCGTACGACACGGTCGCGGTGGGGTACGCCGACTGCGGCACCTACGGCGCGCTGGACGAGGTCTGCGAGCGGCTCGGCCTGCGTCGGCTGGAGGGCCTGCACTGCTACGACGTCTACGCCGGTGCCAGCCGGGTCGAGGAGTTCTTCGCCGACCAGCCGGGCACCTACCTGCTCACCGACTTCCTGGTGCGTTCGTTCGCGCGCACGATCGAGACCGAGCTGGGGCTGGACCGGTGGCCCGAGCTGCTCGAGGAGTACTTCCGCCACTACACCCGGGTGGTGTGGCTCGCCCAGGAGCCGACCGACGAGCTGCGCGCGGCGGCGCAGGCGGCGGCCGACCGGCTCGGCCTGCCCCTGACCGTCGTACCCACCGGCAGCGGCGGCCTGGAGCGCGCGCTGGCCGCGCTGCTGGGCGACGCACCTGCGGTGGCCCGACCCGTCTGAGGGCCGAGAAGCTCCCGGCCGCGGGAGACGTGTGACAGCATGGTTGTTCGGACTGACCCCCCCGGTCCCTGGTGCGACTGGGAGTTTTCTGATGAGCCTCGACCTCAACTCGATCCAAGGGATGGTCGAGCACGTGCGTGTCGAGATGCAGTCGGACACCGCGACCCTCCTCCTGGTGGACGAGAGCGGGAGTGTGCTCGAGCCCGCCGCGTCCTCGGGGCTCGGACGCCGGTGGCGCGGCGCCACCCATGTCCGCCTGGGCACCGGCTTCGCGGGCCGGGTCGCACAGCAACGCCGGCCGGTGGTCCTGGACCGGATAGACGAGGCGTCCGTCGTCAACCCGATCCTCCGCGACTCCGGGGTGCGCCACCTGCTCGGCGTCCCCGTGGAGGGGCCCCACGGGCTGATGGGGGTCCTGCACGTGGGCGCGATGACCGACCGCACGTTCGCCGACGACGACACGGTGCTCCTGGAGAGCCTCGCGGCCGGCATCGGCAAGCGGCTCTCGGACAAGAGCAAGGACGACGCCCACCTCGCGGCCCTCGCGTTCCAGCGCAGCCTGCTCCCACCGGCTCCCCCACGCTTCGAGGGGCTCGACATCGCGGTGCGCTACCTCCCGGCCGAGGGTGACTTCGGCGGCGACTGGTACGACATCTTCTCGCTGCCCAACGGCAAGGTCGGGCTGGTGATGGGCGACGTCGAGGGCCACGGGCTGCGCGCCGCGGTCGTGATGGGCCGGCTGCGCAGCGCCCTGCGCGCCTACGCGCTCGACCACGACGACCCTGCCGAGGTGCTCCACCGGCTCGACCGCAAGCTGTGCCACTTCGAGGACGACATCACCGCGACGGTGATCTACGCCGTGTCCGAGCCGCCCTTCGAGGTGTTCCGCATCTCCAACGCGGGGCATCCCTCGCCGTTGGTGGCGAGCAGCGGTGACCAGATGGCGAAGGAGGCGGAGCTTCCCGCGGACGTCATGCTCGGCGTCGAGCCCCAGGTGAGTCGGCGCACCAGCGAGCTCGTCGTTGCGCCCGGCACCGCCCTGGTGCTCTACACCGACGGGCTGGTCGAGCGCGCGGACAGCTCCTCCTCGCCGGAGGTGGGGTGGTGGAGCGAGCGACTCGAGCTCGTGCGCCGGGTGATCCGCAGCGAGCAGGACGCGGAGACGATCTGCAGCCGGGTCACCGCCGCCGGCCTCGGTGACGACAGCACCGCCGACGACGTCGCCGTGATCGCGCTGCGCCGCACGGACTGATCCGGCTCACCGTCGCGCCAGCAGCTCCTGGCGCCAGGCCTCGGTCTCGGCGATCTGGTTGAAGGTGAACACGTGCAGCCCCTCGACCCTCGACTCGGGTCGCTCGGCGGTGACGGCGCACTCCTCGAGGAACCGCTGCCCGGTGTACCCGCCCGGCGCCGCCAGCCGGGCGAAGGTGCCCTTGTGCTTGACCAGGAACTTGGTGGACTCCCCGACCCCGATCTTGGTGGCCATGGTGAGCAGCTTGGTGCGGTCGACCGGGCCGGGCAGCCCGAGCAGCAGCGGCATGGTGATCCCGCGCCCGCGCATCCGGCGCACCCACGAGTCCACGGCCTTGGCGTCGAAGGTCAGGTTGCTCACCACGTGGGTGGCGTGGCGGCGCTTGTCCCACATCGACTGCACGGTGAGGTCGTCGGTGATCGTGGGATGGGTCTCCGGATAGCCGGTGATGCCGATCTGGGTGAACGGCCGCTGCAGGGTGGCGAGGTCCTCCAGCAGGCTGAACGCGTCGGGGTAGTCGCCCACCGGGTCCACGTCGCCGCCCGGCACGAACACCCGGGTGATGCCGGCCGTGGCCAGCCGCTCCCGGATCTCGACCAGCTCGGTGCGGCTGTGGATCATCCGCGCGGCGAGGTGGGGTACGGCGACGTACCCGTGCCCGGCCAGCCTCTCGGCCAACGACAGCGTCGCCTCGAGACCCTTGGCGCCGGAGGCGGTGACCGTGATCGGCACGTCGAGCGGGACCGAGGCGAGCACCTTCTCCTCGGCGGTGGTCGTCGGCAGCACCTCGTAGCGGGCATGGGTCAGCAGTCGCTGGAGGGTCCGCTCCCGAGTGGCCAATTTGTTGCGCATGATGAAACTCGTCTCGTGATACGCACCACTGATGGCTCAGGCTACTGCCGCGGCAGGACCCTCACAAGACATGCGGGGACACCGCCTCCCACACCTTCGAAAGGCGGTGGACGACCCGAGGGGTCAGTCGGAGAGCTGGGCGTCGAGGTCGGCCGGCTCGTCGGTGCCGTGCCCCGGCACCACGACGACCGGGCAGCGGGCGTGCCGCACGACCTGGTCGGCGGTGGAGCCGAAGCGGAGCCCCCGGAAGCCACCCTCGCCACGGGAGCCCACGACCAGCATCTCGGCGCCCTCGGAGGCCTCCAGCAGCCGCCGGCCTGCGGAGCCGTGCAGCACGTGGCACTGCACGTCGAGGTCCTCAGGCAGGTCCAGTCGGGCCACGTCCCTGCGCAGCCGTTCCAGCACGGCGCTCTCGAAGTCCGTCAGCGGCGGGACGTAGCCCCGCTCGGCCGTGGCCGGCCGCGGGGCCGAGGAGATCGACCAGGTGCGTGCGACGTGCAGCGGGCAGCCGAGACGGCCGGCGACCCGGGCCGCCCAGCGCACCGCGTCGGCGGCGGCGGGGGACCCGTCATGGCCGACCAGCAGGCCTCCGTCGAGCTCGAGAGTGGTGGCGACCTCGATCATCGTCGTGCTCCCTTCACCAGATGTGGACGCGGTCGGCGGCGTCGAGCCACAGGCCGTCCCCGGGGCGGGTGTCGAACGCTTCGTGGAACTCGTCGAGGTTGCGCGCGATGTTGGCGCGGAACTCCGGCGGGCTGTGCGGGTCGGTGGTGAGGAACTGCAGCGCCAGCTCCTTGCGGCGCTTGGTCCGCCAGACGTAGGACCAGCTCAGGAACAGCCGCTGCACGCCGGTGAGGCCGTCGCGCTCGGGGACCTGCTCGCCCTCCAGTGAGATCAGGTAGGCCTTCAGCGCGATGGTGAGGCCGCCGAGGTCGCCGATGTTCTCCCCGACGGTGAGCGCGCCGTTGACGTGCTCGCCGGGCAGGTCGCGCGGCTCGTAGCCGTCGTACTGCTCGATCAGCGCCTTCGACTTCAGCTCGAAGGCGGCCTTGTCCTCGGCGGTCCACCAGTCGTTGAGGTTGCCCTTGCCGTCGAACTGGGCGCCCTGGTCGTCGAAGCCGTGGCCGATCTCGTGGCCGATCACCGCGCCGATGCCGCCGTAGTTCTCCGCCGGGTCGGCGTCGGCGTCGAAGAAGGGCCGCTGCAGGATGCCGGCGGGGAAGCAGATCTCGTTGGTGCCGGGGTTGTAGTAGGCGTTCACCGTCTGCGGCAGCATGAACCACTCGTCGCGGTCGACCGGGGACCCGATCTTCTTCAGCTCGCGGTTGGTCTCGAACGCGGTGGCCGCCAGGACGTTGCCGAGCAGGTCGTCGGGGTCGATCTCCAGCGCGGAGTAGTCGCGGAACTTCTCGGGGTAGCCGATCTTCGGGCGGAACGTCTCGAGCTTCTCGAAGGCTCGCTTCTTGGTCTCCTCGCCCATCCAGTCCAGGTCGGTGATCGAGCGGCGGTAGGCCTCGAGCAGGTTGGCCACGAGCTCGTCCATGACCTGCTTGGAGCGCGGGGGGAAGTGGCGGGCGACGTACTCCCGGCCGACCGCCTCGCCCAGCGCGCCCTCGACCAGGCCGACGCCGCGCTTCCAGCGCGCGCGCAGCTCGGGGGTGCCCGAGAGGGTGCGGCCGTAGAAGTCGAAGTTGGCCTCCACGAACGGGCTGGAGAGGTACGACGCGGCGGTGCGGATCGCCCGCACGGTCAGGAACGCGCGCCACTCCTCGATGCCGGTGTCGGCCAGCACGGTCTCGAGGTGGGCGAGGTAGGAGGGCTGGCGCACCACGGTCTCGGCCAGTGTCTCGGCGGAGCCGCCGATCCCGGTGACCCAGGCGTCGAAGTCGAAGCTCGGCACCAGCGAGCGCAGCTCGGAGAGCGGGGTGAGGTTGTAGGTCTTGATGACGTCGCGGGTCTCGGCGCGCTCCCAGTGGCCCTTGGCGATCCGGGTCTCCAGGGCCAGGACCTGCGCTGCGGTGATCTCGGGCTCGGGACGCTCGGCGAGGGTGAGGAGGCGCACGAGGTAGGCGAGGTACTTCTGCCGGATCTCGGCGAACTTCTCCTCGCGGTAGTAGGTCTCGTCGGGCAGCCCGATCCCGCCCTGGAGCACGTTGACGACGTAGCGGTCGGAGTCGCGGTCGTCGGTGTCGACGTAGGAGCCGAACACGCCGCTGCCGCCGCGACGCTCGAAGGAGCCGAGGAAGCCGCCGAGCTGTCCGACCTCGGTGAGGGCCTCTACCTCCTCCAGCAACGGGAGGATCGGGGTGTGCCCGAGCTCCTCGACGCGCTCCTCGTCCATGAAGCTGGCGAACAGGTCGCCGACCTTGCGGGCCTCGTCGCCCTCGACCCGGCCGGCGGCGCAGTCCTCGATGATCTCGCGGACGTGCTCCTCGGCCGCCTCGGCGAGCATCACGAACGGGCCCCACGACGAGCGGTCGCCGGGGATCTCGGCCGTGTCGAGCCAGGCGCCGTTGACGTGGCCGAACAGGTCGTCCTGGATGCGGATGGCGGAGTTCATGCCCTCGCGGGCGTCGTCGAGAATCGTCACCCGGTCAACCTATACGTGTCCACCCACCCGGAGCGGTCGTAGGCTCTGCACCCATGACGCCCGCCGGCCCGCCGTCCGATGCCTCCTCCGGCCTCCTCTCCGGGGCGCCGCAGGTCTGCATCGTCGGCGCCGGCTCCTCGGGGATCACCGCGGCGCAGGTGCTCCAGGCGCGGGGCGTGCCCTTCGACTGCTTCGAGGTCGGCAGCGAGGTCGGCGGCAACTGGCGCTACGGCAACGACAACGAGATGTCCTCGGCGTACGAGTCGCTGCACATCAACACCTCGCGGCAGCTGATGGAGTACGCCGCCCACCCGATGCCCGAGTCGCTGCCGGACTACCCCGACCACCGGCAGGTGGCGGCGTACTTCGACGAGTTCGTCGACCACTTCGGCCTGCGGGAGAGGATCACCTTCCGCACCGAGGTGACCAAGGTCGAGCCGCTGACGACCAGCGGTGGTGACCGGTGGGCGGTCACCTTCCGCTCCCGCGACGGCGGCGAGCCGCAGACCCGCACCTACCGCCACGTGATCGTGGCCAACGGCCACCACTGGGACCCGCGCTGGCCCGAGCCGTCCTTCCCCGGCGCCGAGACGTTCCCCGGGGAGCAGGTGCACGCGCACCACTACCGCACCGCGGACTCGCTCGCCGGGAAGCGGGTGCTGGTGCTCGGCATCGGCAACTCGGCGTGCGACATCGCCGTGGAGTCCAGCCGGGTGGCCGCCTCGACCGACCTGGCCATGCGCCGGGGCGCCCACATCATCCCGAAGTACATGCTCGGCGTGCCCACCGACCGGCTCACCGACTCCCCGCTCGCGCGCGGCCCGCTCTGGCTGCAGCAGTGGTCGATGGCCGCCCTGCTGCGCCTGACCCAGGGCAGGCTGACCGACTACGGCCTGCCGAAGCCAGACCACGCGGTCCTGCACGCCCATCCGACGGTCAGCCAGGACCTGCTCAACCGACTGGGGCACGGCGACATCACGGTGCGCCCGAACATCGACCGGTTCGAGGGGTCGAAGGTGTTCTTCACCGACGGCTCCTCGGGTCTCTACGACGTGGTCGTCTACTGCACGGGCTACAGGATCAGCTTCCCGTTCCTCGCCGAGGACGTGGTGTCCACCGAGGCCAACCACGTGGAGCTCTACCGCCGGGTGGTGCACCCCGACCTCCCCGGTCTCTACTTCGTCGGCCTGATCCAGCCGCTCGGCGCGATCATGCCGCTGGCCGAGGCGCAGGCGGAGTGGGTCGGCGACCTGGTCACCGGGGTGGGGGCGCTGCCGTCGGTGGGGGAGATGCGCCGCCAGATCGCGGCGTACGACCGGCGCCTGCGCAAGCGCTTCGTCGCCTCGCGCCGGCACACCATGGAGGTCGACTTCCACGACTACCGGGCCGAGATCGCCCGGGAGCGCAAGCGTGCCCGGCGCCGCGCCGGGGTTGCACGCTGAGCAACCCTCCTCCACCGCAGTTCCGAATGTCGTGTGCGGGTTCGGGCCGAAAGTGATGTCGGTTCTCATGACTCGGGCGTGTCCGGTCTAGAGAGAAAGGGACCGATTCAGGGTCCCCGAGCGACGGCACCCCGCAGGTCGGCGGCGGCAACCGACGCCGGGTGGCGGCCGTCGCCACGGCCGGTCTCCTCGTCGCCGGCGCTGCCGCCGGTCCCGCCGATGCTGCGTTCCTGCGCGCCACGGTGAGCCCGGCGAGCGCGATGAACAGCGCCGGGTCCTTCTACCCCTACCGGACGGCGGTGCCTGCCGACTCGCCCCACCTCTACTGGCGGTTGGAGGAAGGCTCCGGCGCGGCCGTGGACGACAGCGGCTCGGGCAACCGGGACGGCGCCCTGGGGGCTCGGCCTCGGGAGGCCGACCGGCAGCTCTACCTCGACGGGGTTCTGCAGGGCTCCGGCACCGCGTCCCCGGTCAGCCTGCCCACCGCCTACTGGCGGGCCGGTGCCGAGCAGATGAGCGGCTGGACGGGCGACCCGACCAGCTCGTGGCTCGTCGGCGACCTCGACGAGCTCGCGGTCTACACGACGGTCCTGTCTCCCGCCCGGGTCGCGGCGCACCACGCAGCGGGGGCCACTGCGCCGTAGGCAAGGCGGAGGAGTCAGTCGTCCTCGGACTCCTCGCCGGACACCTCGAAGCGCGGTTGTCCGCCCCCGCACTTCGCCTGGACCTCGACCTCGTCCTCACTGCGGTCGAACCGCACGGCGAGCTCCTCGGGCCCCCGCTCGCGGACCTCCACCCGCCACCCTGCGTTGGCCTGCGCCCCGCGCAGGGCGATGGTGCCACCGCGACAGCTCGCGACCACCGCCCCGGCGTCGCCCTGCCAGGTGCGGCGCACCTCGCCGGAGGAGCCGGACGTGCTGCCCCCGGCGGCGTCGGCCTCCGTGGTGCCGGCCCGCGGGGGGACAGCCCGGGGGGAGGAGGAGGCGGTCGACCCGGGCGTCGCGGCGGAGGCGGACCCGGGGGTGGGCCCCGCGGACGTCGTGGCGGTCGACGGCGTGGGGCGACCGGTCGGGCGGCGGCTCGGGTGGCCGGTCGGGCGCGCCGAGGGGGCGGGGACGCCCACCACACCCGGGGTGGTCCTCGGCAGCGTCGGAGCGGTGGTCACGTCCTCACCTGCGGTGCGGATGACCGCCCACACACCAGTGGAACAGGCCACCACGAGGGCTGCCCAGGCGAGCGCCGCGAGGGCGCGGTGGTGGCCCCTCACCACACCCACCTGCCCGGGCGCGGAGTCGCGGGGCCTGAGTCGGCCTCGGCTAGCGTGCGTCCATGGCGAGGATCCTGATCGTCGAGGACGACCAGTCGATCCGCCGCGCCCTCCACCGCAGCCTGACGGACCGAGGTCATGCGGTCAGTGTGGCAGCCACGGGCATGGACGGCCTCCGGACGCTGCTGAACGAGCGGCCCGACGCCGTGCTCCTCGACCTCGGGCTGCCCGACGTCGAAGGGCTGACGCTGATCCCGATGATGCGCGCGGCCGCGCAGACGCCGATCCTCGTCATCACCGCCCAGGACGACGACCCCACGTTGGTGCGGGCCCTCGACGCCGGCGCCGACGACTACGTGGTGAAGCCCTTCGGGAGCCAGCAGATCGAGGCGCGCATCCGGGCGGTGCTGAGGCGTACGGCCGGCGACGACACGCCGGAGGTGCACGTCGTCGGTGGCCTGCGGCTCGACGTCGGCGCCCGGACGGTGACGTTGGACGGTGTCGCCGTCGAGCTCTCCCGCAAGGAGTTCGACATGCTCCAGCTGCTGGCGCGACGGGCGGGCCAGGTGGTCACCCGCCGCGAGCTGCTGGCCGACGTCTGGCAGCAGCCGTACGGCGGTTCGGACCGGACCGTCGACGTGCACCTGTCCTGGCTGCGGCGCAAGCTGGGCGAATCGGCCGCGGATCCCCGCTACCTGCGTTCCGTGCGCGGGGTGGGTGTCCGGCTCGTGGCGCCTGACAGCACTGGTGCGGTCTGATGCGGGCCCGGATCTCCTGGCTGGTCGCTGCGACCACCTCTGCCGTGGTGATCTCATTCGTCGTCCCCCTCTGCCTGCTGGTGCGCACGCTGGCCGAGGACCGGGCGATGGCAGCGGCCGACCAGGAGGCCCGCAACGTGGCGATCCTGGTGTCCACCCTCGACGACACGCCGGAGCTTCCTGAGCTGGTCGCGGCGACCGACGCGCGCGGCGTGGCCCGTACGTCGCTGCTGCTCGAGGACGACCAGGTGCTCGGGGCACCCAGTCCCGGGATGCCGGCGGACCCTGACGTGCGCCGGGCACGTGCCGGTGAGGCCACCTCGGTGAAGAACTCCGAGGGGGGCAAGGTCGTGCTTCCGGTGGTGGTCGCCGACGGCACCGAGGTCGTGGTCAGTCGAGTGACGCCGGCACAGCTGCACAGCGGGGTGGCGCCGGCCTGGGCGAGCATCATCCTGCTGGGACTCGCCCTGCTGGTCATCGCCCTGCTGGTCGCCGACCGGCTGGGCCGGCGGATCAGTCGGCCACTCGTGGACCTCGCGGGGACGGCCCACCGGCTCCGGGGCGGCGAGCTCACGGCTCGGGCCGACGTCGTGGGACCACCCGAGACCCGCGACCTCGCCGAGGCCCTGAACGCCCTCGCCGAACGGATCACCGAGCTGCTCGCCGCCGAGCGGGCGATGGTCGCGGACCTCAGCCATCGTCTGCGGACCCCGGTCACGGCGCTGCGCCTGGATGCGGAGTCCGTCGCCGACCGGGAGCTGGGCGAGCGACTGCAGGAGCACATCGCGACCCTGCAGCACGACATCGACGCCATCGTGCGCGATGCTCGGCGGCCCGTGCGCGACGACATGGCGAGCAGCTGTGACGCCGCAGCCGTCGTGGCGGACAGGGTTGCCTTCTGGCGTCCGCTGGCCGAGGACCAGGGGCGTCGTCTCGAGGTCGGCGCCGACGAGACGCCGCTGGCCGTGGCGCTCGCCGCGTCCGACCTCGCGGACGTGCTGGACATCCTCGTCGACAACGTCTTCGCCCACACCGACGAGGGTGTCGGGTTCGCGGTGCGGCTCCACCGTGACAGGGAGTGGGTGCGCCTCGTGGTGGCCGACGAGGGCGGGGGTCTGGACCCGGCCGTGCGCCCCGGCGGACGGCCGGGCTCGACGGGGCTGGGTCTCGACCTGGCCCGGCGTACCGTCGCGGCCCGTGGTGGCAGCCTGCGGGTCGACAGCACTCCCGGAGCGGGCACGCGCGTGACGATCACGCTCCCGGCCCACGAGGGCTGACACCTCTCGCCTCAGCCGTCGTCGGGTTCGTGGTCCTCCGAGTCGTGACTCTCGGTCTCGTGGTCCTCGGTCTCGTGCCTCTCGGTCTCCCGGTCCTCGGTCTCGCGGTCCTCGGACCCGTGGTCCTCGGGCTCGCGCGCCTCGTGCTGGTGCCCGCCCCGGGCACGGCGCGCGCGGTCCTCCCGGCGCTCGTCGTCGGCGCCCGCGGCCGCACCGGTGGACGCGGACTCGAGCGTGTCGACGGCCGGGGCCGGCTGGGGGGCGGCGGTCGCCCCGAGGACGACGGTGCGGGTCACGCGCCGCACGCACTTCCCGTGCTCGAGCTCGGCGCCGGGCCGGCACGGACGCAAGCGCACCTCGAGACGCACGCCCGGCTCGATCCGCGCCGCAGGTTTCGCTGCCGGTTCAGGCGTGGAGACGGCCGGCGCCGGCTCCGGCGCCGTGCTCGCGTAGGCGATGGCGGCTCCGACCGCGCCGGTGGCAACCGCGGAGAGGGAGACCAGGGTGGTCAGCATCTTCATGACCGCAGCCTCCGCGCTCCTGCCCTATCCGCACGTCGCGGGACTGCTAAGAGTTCGTCAAGGTGACGGCTGCCGGCCGCGGCACGGCCCGTCCTCCACGTGCCCGTCGCCCGGTTTCCTGACGTGGACTTAACAGTCCTCTGAGTCGCCCTTGGTGCTCGCGCGGACATGGTGCGGAGCATGACCTACAGCGCCCGCACCCGTGACCGCTATCGTCGCGGTCTCGCCGCAGTCACCGGCCTTGCCACCGTCGGGGCCCTCAGCGCCTGCGGCTGGATGGCCGGCCTGGCCGCCCGCGACCACGGCAAGGACCAGCAGGTCGAGCAGGCAGCTGCGCGGAGGAACAGCGCCGGGCGCGCGCCGAGTGGGAGCGGCAACGGGCAGCCTGGGCCGCCGCGCAGCGGCCTCGCGTGCGCACGGTGTGGAAGAAGCGTCCGGAGCTGACGGTGACGACCACCCTCGTGACCCGCGCCGCCATCGGTTCCGGCGGGACGCTCGGATCCGCCGGGAGCGGGAGCGGGACCGGGGGGGGGGTGGGAACGCGGCACCCGCGACCTCGGCCGGGGCCGTCTCGAGCTCCGGCTCGTCGGGCGGCGGTTCGGGCGGCGGTTCGGGCGGCGGTTCGGGTGGCGGGGGAGGCGGGGGCGGTGTGCCGGCCCGCGACCGGCGGCCGCTCCGGCGCCTGCACCGCCGCCACCCGCGCCCGCCCCGTCGTCGGGGTCCTGACATGGGCAGCGTCGACCCTGCCGCCTGGGAGGGGACAGCGCCCGCTGCTCGCTTCCGCGCCCTGGGGACCTACGTCCACGTCGCCACCGCGGGCG
>CAWIPI010000003.1:0-473280 GCA_963837975.1 uncultured Actinomycetota bacterium
GGCGCTGAGCCGCCCCGGCGCCCGCATCCTCGACGTCGGCTGTGGTGGCGGCTGGTCGTCACTGGCGCTCGCCGCCGCCTACCCCGACGCCAGCGTCGAGGGGGTCGACATCGACGCGGCATCGGTGGAGATGGCCCGAGCGCACGCGGAGCGCGCGGGTGTGGGTGACCGGGTCCGGTTCCGGCACGACGACGCAGCGGGGCTCGCGGGCTCCGAACCGTACGACGCGGCTTTCGCCTTCGAGTGCGTGCACGACATGCCCCGTCCGCACGAGGTGCTGGCCGCGGTGCGCGAGGCCGTGCGGCCCGACGGCTGCGTGGTGGTGATGGACGAGGCGGTGGCCGACGAGTTCACCGCGCCGGGGGACGAGCTGGAGCGGTTCATGTACGCCGCCAGCCTGTTCGTCTGCCTGCCCGACGGTCTCTCCTCACCCCCGTCGCGCGCCACCGGGACCGTGATGCGTCGCAGCACGCTCACCGGCTACGCCCACGAGGCAGGGTTCGAGAGCGTCGAGGTGCTGCCGATCGAGGACTTCGGCTTCTTCCGGTTCTACCGGCTGCGCTGACCCGACGACCACGACAGCCGTCGGGCCCACCGCCCTCAAGTCGTGCCGGACGCGCGCACCCCAGCCCAGGTTGTCGCGCAGGGCGCCGTTGGTGCGGGCGTCGTCGGCGAAGAAGTCCATCGTCTCGGAGGTGAAGTCGCCCTTGAAGGTCATGGCTCCCATGCCCACCTGCACCCAGCGCGGGTTGCTCAGGCACCGGCGGGGGGGACGACCACCCGGATCTGGTCGCGGGCGTAGCCGATGTGCTTGCGCAGGCCGCGGCAGCGGACCTCGCCACGTCGGCTCGTGACCTCGGCCTGGCCGCGCCACTCCGCGGACCGGCGACGATCGCGATGTCGCGGCGCACCTTCTCGTTGGTGCGGATCGAGAACAGGTGCCCGGCCAGGTCGGTGGTGCGGGAGAAGCGAGCGGTAGCGCATCTTCAGCACGACCTTGCGGCCGGAGTGGCGCACCGCGCTGGAGACGATGTCGCCCTCACGACGCTCGGGAGCGGGCACGAGCACCTCCTCCTCGGACCCCCTGTCGGGGTCCTCCGGGGTGGGCTCGGAGATCTGGATCGACACCACGTCGGCGGTGGCGTCGCGGCGCACGTAGGAGTCCGCGTGGGCGACCGAGGCCGGTACGGCGGCGAAGACGGTGGCGAGCGCCAGCGTCGTGGCGAGCTTCTTCATGCGGATCCCCTGAGAGCATGGACCCTCGGGGCCCGGACGAGTGCTGCGGTCGGCTGAGGCTAGTGCCCGGTCCGCTCGGTTGCGGGGCTTTTCGTGCGATTTGCGGAACCCGATCAGCGCCCGAGCCAGCGGCCCAGCCGGTCGAGCCCCTCGCGCATCTCGTCGGCACCACCGGCGAAGGAGAACCGCACGAACTGATGGCCCCGCCTGGTGTCGAAGTCGATGCCGGGCGCGGTCGCCACGCCCGTCTCCTCGAGCAGGCGCAGGCACCAGGCGTGGGAGTCGTCGGTGAGGTGCCCGATGTCGGCGTACGCGTAGAAGGCGCCGTCGGCCGGGGCCAGGCGGTCGATGCCGAGCCGGGGGAGTCCGGCCAGCAGGATCTCCCGGTTGGCGGCGTAGCGCGCGACGTGCCCGTCGAGCTCGGCGTAGGACTCCGGGGTGAACGCGGCGATCGCGGCGTACTGGCTGAGCACGGGCGGGCAGATCGTGAAGTTGCCGGTCAGCACGTCGACCGGTCGGCGCAGGTCCTCGGGCACGAGCATCCACCCGAGCCGCCAGCCGGTCATCGAGAAGTACTTGGAGAACGAGCCGAACACGACCGCCGTGCGCGAGGTGTTCCAGGCGCTGCGGTCCCGGTGGTCGAGCCCTCGGTGGTCGAGCCTGTCGAGACCACCACCACCGTCCCCATAGGTGATCCCGTGGTAGATCTCGTCGCTGATCAGCCGCACCCCGTTGTCCTCGCACCACCGGGCGATCGCGTCGAGCTCCTCGGGCAGCAGCATCGTGCCGGTGGGGTTGGCCGGGGACGCGACGACCAGCCCCGCGACGGGCCCCTCGACCGCCTCGAGCTGCTCGACGGTCGGCTGGAAGCGGGTCTCGGGCCCGCAGTCGATCTCGACCACCTCGCAGCCCAGCGCGGTGAGCACGTTGCGGTAGCAGGGATAGCCGGGGCGGGCCATCACGACGCGGTCGCCCACCTCGAACGCCGCGAGGAAGGCGAGCAGGAACCCGCCCGAGGACCCGGTCGTGATCACGACGTCGTCGAGGGCGACGTCGATCCCGCTGGTGCGCCGGTGGTGGGCGGCCACGGCCTCGCGCAGGCCGGGGACGCCGGTGGCGACGGTGTACCCGAGCCGGTCCTCGTCCAGCAGCCGCTTGGCCTCCGCACGCACGGCTCCGGGCGCGCCGGTGGAGGGCTGGCCGGCGACGAGGTCGACCAGGTCGCCGTGGGTGGCCTGGCGGCGCTGCGCCGCGGCGAGCAGGTCCATCACGTGGAACGGCGGCACGTTGGAGCGCTGTGCCACGTGCATCCGACTGCTCACCGGGACCTCCTTCGTCGAAGGGGTCCATTGTGCGGGGCGGTCAGTGCAGGAAGATCCCGGCGTACGGCTTGGGGTCGAAGTACGTCGTCTTCGGAGGCATCACCTCGCCGCGGTCTGCGACCTCGACGAGCTGGTCGAGGGTCGTCGGGCGCAGCGCGAACAGGGCCCCGCCGTCGCGGTCGCAGGCGGCGGTGAGCTCGCTGAGGTCGGTCAGGGCGGGGGCGATCTCCAGGCGGGCAGTGCGGTCGGGTCCGGCGCCGAGGAGGGGGCCGAGGACCTGCTCGTCCAGGATGGTCACGTCGAGCCCGGCGGCTCCGGGGCGGCGTTCGTAGCGGTAGGCGGCGTCATACCACCGACCGTCGACGTGCACGGCGAAGCACCCGGTCGCCTCGTCGGGTCCGTCGATCGGGCGTACGTCGAACGACCTCGCCAGCAGAGTCAGCAGTCCGGCGCGGTCGACCGGCCCGACGACACGACGGTGGAACGCGAGCAGGCGCAGCCCGTCCATCCCGTAGATCACGGCCATCAGCCCGGAGGGCCGCCCGGTGCGCCGCCACACCTCGAGGCTGGCGGCCACCCGGTGGTGGCCGTCGGCGACGTAGTGCACGCCCTCGCCGAGCTCGGCGCAGACCTCCTCGTGGCACGACGGCGGCAGCCGCCACACGGTCTGCTCCCAGTCGTCGGGTCCGGTGAACTGCAGCAGCGGGGGCGCAGCCAGGCTCGCGGCGACCGCCATCTCGACGGCGGGGCCACCCGGGTGCAGCAGTGCGACCAGCTCGGTGCGCACGGCCGTGGAGGTGAAGTGGTCGACCAGCCCCGCGACGCGCTCGGGCTGCACCGCCTCGTGGCCGCGCACCCTGCCGTCGCGGAACCCCTCGGCCCCGACCTCCGCGACGATGCCGACGTGCGCCTGGTCCCCGCGGCGCAAGCGGTAGACGAACAGCGCCGGGTCGCCGTCGTCGTAGGCCTCGGGGTCGAGCGCCGCCGGCGTCGTCGGACGGTCCGCATGCCCCGCGGGGCGCTCGGACGGGGGCAGTGCGTCGAGCATCCGGGAGACGGTGCGAGCGGCGACCTCCTGGCGTACGACGCGCACGCGCACCGGCCGGACGACGCCCGTCATCCTGCGGGCGCCAGGGGTGCGGCGGCCACGCCGAGCACGTGCGGGACCTGCTGGAGCTGCGCGAGCAGGTCGCCCGTCACGGTCCCGTCGACGTCGATGGAGGCGACCGCGGCCTCGCGACCGCTGAAGACGCGGTTCTCCATGTGCTCGACGTTGAGCCGGGCGTGGCTGAGCACGCCCAGGACCTCGGCGAGCACGCCGGGCTGGTCGAGGTGCCGGACGGTGAGCGTCACCGAGCCGAGCCTGCTGGGCGCGAGGTTCACGCAGTTGCGCGCCTCGCCCTCGGTGAACGCGTCCACGATCTCCACGACGCCGGCCGCCGTGGCGAGCTGGGCCTGCTGCGTGGAGGCGCCGATGTGGTGGGTGCCCACGACGCCCGGGTGCCGCGCCAGCGCGGAGCTCCACTCGGCGGTGCCACTGCCGGGTTCGTCGGCGTACACGTCCAGCCCGGCCCGCACCCGCCCCGCCTCCAGGGCCTCGAGGAGCGCGGCCTCGTCGATGACGTCCCCGCGGGAGGTGTTCAGCAGGATCGCCCCCTCGCGCAGGTGACCGAGGAACTCGCGGTCGACCAGCTGCCGGGTCTCGCCGGTGGACGGGACGTGCAGGCTGACGACGTCGGAGCCGGCAAGCAGCTCTGCAAGGTCGTCGCAGTAGGTGATCCCGAGGTCGGCGGCGCGCGACTCGACGTACGCCGGCCGCGGCTTGTCGACGGCAAGGACCCGGAGGCCGAACGCGGTGGCGCGCTCGGCCACGCACAGGCCGATCGCGCCGAGACCGACGATGCCGATGGTCCTGCCGAGCAGGCCCGTGGACCTGCTGTACGTCGCCTTGTCCCAGCGGCCCGCCCGCAGGTCCGCCACGTTGTCGGGGATCCGTCGGTCGATGGCGAGCAGCAGGCCCATCGTGAGCTCGGCGACCGCGGCGGCGTTGCGTCCGGGGACGTTGGCGACCAGCACGCCCCTGCTCGCGGCGGCGGCCGTGTCGATGGTGTTGGTCCCCGCGCCCGCCCGGATCACGAGCGCGAGCCGGTCGGCCGCGGCGAGGACCTCGGCGGGGACCTTGGTGCTGCGCACGACCAGCACGTCGAATCCCGGGATGCGCTCGGCGAGGTCGGACCCACCCAGGCCCGGCTCGACCACGCACTCGTGGCCGCGCGCCTCCAGCTCGGCCACGGCCTCGCGCGGCAGGGCGTCGGCCAGCAGGATCCGCAAACCGGCCCGCTCCCGCACCTCCCCGGCTCCCTGCTCCTGGACTTCCTGCATCTGGGTTTCCTGCATCTGGGGTTCCTGCATCTGCATCCTCCAGCGCCCAGCCGGCTCGTCAGCCGTGCTGTGCGGCCTCACGCTAGTGCGTGGCCCCGAGGTTGCGACAGATGTTCCTTCGAGGCGGGCGGGGAGTCGACGACGGGCGATCGACGTACGGTGTCCGACATGAGCGACACCGTGTCGGCCCGCCGCGTCCTGGTCATCGGTCTCGACCCGTTCCGTGTGCCGGGCCCGTGGGACCCGGCCCCGGTGGCGGAGGCGATCGAGGCCGGCATGTCCGCGCTCGCCGATCGTGGGTTCGACGCCGAGGCGTGCCTCGTGGGTCTCGACGGCAGCGACGACGTCGAGGCGCGGGTGACCGAGGTGCTCGGGGGCCCGGCCTGGGACTGCGTCCTCGTCGGTGCCGGGATCCGCAGGTCCGAGGAGCTGTTGGGGCTCTTCTCCTCGATCGTCAACCTCGTCCACCGGCACGCTCCCGGAGCTGTGATCGCGTTCAACAGCACGCCGGACGATCTGGCGGAGGCGGTCCTCGGGGCCCTGTCCGGCTCGCGTCGGTGAGTCGCCGGCATTCCTCGCTCGTGCCCAGAGTCGTGCCCCAAGTCGTGGCCCGGGTCGTGCCCCGCCTCCTCCACGAGCGAGAGCAGGGACGAACGCCTCTCCCGGCGCGGCCCCTTCGCGGGTGATGGTGGTGGTGGACGGGAGTCCCGGGCACCGCGGGCGCGGTGCGTCGTCACCGAGGTGGACGTGTCATGGACCAGGAGATGCTCGCCAGGATCAGGGGCGGACGCGGCTTCGTCGCTGCGCTGGACCAGAGTGGAGGCAGCACCCCCAAGGCGCTGCGGCTGTACGGCATCGAGGACTCGGCCTACGCCGACGAGGCCGAGATGTTCGACCTGATCCACCGGATGCGGATCCGGATCATCTCGAGCCCGGTGTTCACTGGTGAGCGCATCCTTGCGACGATCCTGTTCGAGCAGACCATGGACCGTGAGATCGGCGGGATGGGGTCGGCGGAGTACGTCTGGACGCAGAAGCACATCGTCCCGTTCCTGAAGGTGGACAAGGGCCTGGAGCCCGAGGCGGATGGTGTCCGGCTGATGAAGCCGATCCCCGACCTCGACGGCCTTCTGGCACGGGCACGGCAGCACGGGGTGTTCGGCACGAAGATGCGTTCGGTGGCCCTGACCGCGGATCAGGCGGGCCTCGACGCTGTGGTGCGCCAGCAGTTCGACCTCGCGCGCCAGATCCTTGCGGCCGGCCTCGTGCCGATCATCGAGCCGGAGGTCGACATCCACAGCCCGGAGAAGGCCCGGACGGAGGATCTGTTGAGGGACCTGCTCCTCGCCCAGCTGGACGGACTGGGCGAGGAGCAGCACGTCATGCTCAAGCTGACGCTTCCCGAGCGCGACGGCCACCACGGCGTCCTGCTGGAGCACCCGCGGGTGCTGCGGGTGGCCGCGCTCTCGGGGGGCTACACCCGGGAGGAGGCCGTCGCTCGGCTCACCAGGAACCCCGGCGTGATCGCCAGCTTCTCGCGCGCCCTCACCGAGGGCCTCACGGTCCAGATGACCGACGAGGAGTTCGACGAGGAGCTGGACCGCTCGATCGAGGCCATCTACGAGGCGTCGTCCACCTGACACGAGCCCGTTGGTTGAGCCTGTCGAAACCACCCCGGGTCTTGTGCCGCGCTCCGGTGTCACCAGGGGGCACCGATCAGCGGCAGTTCGCCGTCCCAGGGCGTGCCGATGACCCCGCCGATCGGCGGGGTGCGGGGCGGGTGAGCTACTGCTCGGGCGGGTCGGTCGGGACGGAAGGGTCCATGTCGGGGGTGACGTCGAGGGTGCCGGTGTGGTCGCGCAGGTACTGGTAGCCGTGCGGGCTGGTCCACAGGAACCGGCCCAGCTCGAACATCGTGCAGGTCCAGCCGCCGTGGGTCTTGAGCCGATGGTGCCGCCGGCACACGGGCGCGAGGTTGTCGCTGCGGTCTCACCCTCGGGGTAGGGGATCACGTGGTCGATGTCGCACCGCCGTGCCGGTCTCGTGCACCAGGGGAAGACGCATTGGTGGTCGCGTTGAATCACTTGCTCGCGGAGCCGGTCGGGGATCTCGTAGCCCTCGACGTGGATGTGCTCGCCCGTGTCGATGACCGGCTTCACGACGACCTCGGCGTCGGGGTGGCCGCACCATTCCCGGACCTGGTCGGCGGTGACGACCTGCCGTTGGTTCTCCACCCGCGCCAGGTGCAGCGCCTCGGTGCCGTGGCCGGTGATGGCGTCGGCGGACAGGTGCACGAACAGCACCACCCGCCGAGGACGGACGGTTGTTGAGCCTGCGGTGGTTGAGCCCCCGCTGGTTGAGCCTGTCGAAACCACCCCAGAGCCGCCGTCCTCCGGGCCAGCGCCAGCGAGGTCGAACGCGAGCTGGTTCCGAGCCAGCTGCCCAGCCGCCTTCGACCGTCGCACGTCGAGCGGGTCGGTGGACCCGAGCCGGGCGAGGAGGTCGGCGCCCTGGCTGATCGCGGCGTCCAGGTCCAGGGCGTCGGCGAGGTCGAGCTCGCCCTCGACGCGGCTGGTGCCGTTGAAGGAGACCTGGCGGTGCTGGACGTCGAAGTGCCGTCCCTCCGCGGCCCGGTCGGCGTTCTCGCGAGCCTGGTCGGGCATGAACCGGGCGATCGCCTCGGCGATGAGCCGCTCGAGGGCGGCGAAGCCGATCTTGTGCGCGAACGGCGCCACCTGGGCGTCGACCCAGGTCGCTGCCTCCATCGACAGGTGTCCGGTGGCCTGGGCGACGCGGCGGGCTCGCCAGGCCTGCAGGTCGCCGGCCATCACGCGGGTCCAGGTCTTGGGGAGGCGGTACTTCAGCTCGACCGCGTCGGCGACCAGGTTCCGGCCGGCGTCGCTCGAGATGCCGAGCGCGAGGGCGAGCTCGGCGAGGCAGAACTCCGCCACCAGCGGAGCACCCGGACCGGCGAGCGGGAGGCCGGTGTCCCCGACTCCGGGGGTGAGCCAGGTGGCGGCGTCGTCGATGGACTCCGGTGGGTGCTGCTCGGCCCAGGTGACCGCGGCGAGCAGCACGTCGGCCTCCGCGCGATCAGCGGCGGCGCGACGGTCGCGAGCGAAGGCCAGCACCTCGCGCGGGGAGTCCAGGTCCCCGTCCGCGGTGGTGCTGGTCGTCGTGCTCATGAGTGAACTCAAGCACTGACCACTGACAACGAAGGGGATGGGAATCCGCTGTGTGGACAGGGAATTCTCGACGTCTCGGCCCGTCCGACCAGCGCGTTGTGCCGCTCTCGCCGAGTGGTTTCGACAGGCTCGACCGCCGTCGGTCGGTGGGTGCGGACAGCGGCGATTCGCCGTCACCCGGTGACTGGAGATCGCCGCCATCACGACGAGCGGCATGGGGTGAACCGTCCGGCGTACGAAAGGTGGTTTCGACAGGCTCAACCACCATCCTCGGTCTCGGGTCGTGCGGCCGTCTCTGACCTGCGGGAGCGGTGAGCGGCCCGCGTCAGCCTTCGAGCTCGCGCAGACGCACCGCGACCAGGCGGGCAACGAGGTCTGCGGGAAGGGGGCGGTCCGGGGTGAAGTGCAGCGACCCCTTGGTCACGACGTAGCCCTCGAGCTCGTCCTCCATCGTGCCCAGCGCCGACCCGCTGTGCGGCAGGTAGCTGAGGTGGTTCTTGGCGGCAGCGAATCCTGCGACGGGCCGCCCACCGAGCCGGAAGACGGGCGCGCCGTAGGAGATGCCTTCCTCGGCGTCCGGGACGAGATCGCGAATCGTGCGCCGCAGCCGTTCGAGCACCTCGCGCTGGTCGTCGCGGAGAGCGGCGAGGTAGCTGTCGATGTCCGGGGCGGCCACGAAGCGAGTCTTCCAGAGGGCCAGGGGCTGTGCGGTTGGTCGGGCGCGCAGTGGTCGCCGCCATCCTGCTGATCACCCCGGGGACCACAAGATCCTGGTCTCGACCGGCCGAACACTCGTCGTTTCGGTGGTTGAGGAGCGAGCGCCATCGAGCCTCTCGAAACCACTTGACAGAGCCTCGGTTTCGAGACGGGCCGCGGGCGCCCCTCCTCAACCAGCGGCGGGGTCGGCCGGGTCGGCGTACGGGGGTGGTTTCGACAGGCTCAACCATCGACAGGCTCAACCACCGAGAGCTCAACCAGCGACAGCTCGGCTACAGCGTCCCGCGGGCGAGGCCGATGAGGCGGTCGAGGATGTGGGCGCCGTCGGTGCGCAGGCCGTTGTGGAGGTACTCGTCGGTGAGCCACGGACGCATCCCGGGCAGCAGGTCGGCGGTCGTCTGGGAGAGCTCCCGGTCGACGAAGGGGTCGTCGGCGTAGATCGCGGCCGCGCAGGGCACGTCCACAGAGGCGAGCACGGCCTCGTCGTACAGCCGCGGCCACGGATGCTCGGCGACGATGGCGGCCACCTCGCGGTAGGGGCGCAGCTCCGGGGCGTCCTCGAAGTGCCACGGGTACAGGTGCTCGCCGGTGAGAAGCCGCGAGTCACCGCGGAAGTCGTCCGGCTCGACGCGGTGGGCCGACCAGAGCGTCGCCTCGCCGTCGGCGTAGCAGGCCTCGTGGATGACGGCGTAGAGCGGGTTGCGCGCCCCGAACGGGACCATCGCGGCGAGGTCGTGGGCGAACGCGGGCGAAGCGGGGTCGCGCTCGAGCAGGTAGTGGATCGCCTCGGCGCCGCCGTCCATGCCGAGCTGGTTGCCGATGGTCCGCACCAGCCGCCGGCTGACCGGCCGGCCCTCGGGGTCGCGGAGCTCGCCGGCGTCGCAGAGGTCGAGCACACGCGCCAGGCGGTCGGCATCGCCGGGGAACTGCCGGTGGTAGCGGCGGTTGAGTCGGCGCATCGCCGCGAACGTCGCCGAGTAGATGTCGTCGACCGGACGACCCACCGGCGGCAGCCCGCCGGTGAAGAACACCTCGCGGAGGCTGTCGGGAGCGGCGCTGAGGTAGCGAAGCGCGCAGAAGCCCCCGAAGGACTGACCGAGGAGGCTCCAGCGCTCCACGCCGAGGTGCTCGCGGAAGCACTCCGCGTCGCGCACGATGGCGTCGGCCCGGAAGTGGATGAGCCGCGCGGCGTCGACGGCCGCGTCCGGGTCCGGGGCGCCGTACGGCGTGGACCGGCCGGTGCCCCTCTGGTCGAGCATCAGCACCCGGAAGTCGCGCAGCGCCCGGTCGAGCCAGGCCGGCGAGCCGGGGCGTCCGGTGGGACGAGGGGCCTCCTGCCCGGGACCGCCCTGCAGGAACACCAGGAACGGCCGGTCCCCGCCGTCGGGCGCGGCCACCTCGCGGGCGAAGACCTCGATGGCCTCGCCGTCCGGCCGGTCGTGCTCGAGCGGCACCGCCAGCACGTGGTCGGTGAGCACCAACCCCGGGATCCTGGTCGTCTCGGTCACGTGCTCCTCCTAGAACATGTCCGGGCAGTACGGCGCCCGGTGCCAGCCGAACGCCGTGGAGGCCGCGTGCACCGCACCCGGGGTGTGCTCGGTGACCCGGCCGACGCGGCGCAGGTCGTTGAGGTGCACGCCGCCGAGGTAGATCGTGCCCAGCTCGAGGATCCCCAGAGACAGGTCGGGAGCGGCGTCCACACGCGTCACCTCCGCCCTCGCGTCCGGCTGCCCGTCGGTGCGCACGCGGTAGCAGCCGGAGTTGGCCGGGAGGATCGGGTCGTCGACCTCGATGACCACGTCGAGGGCGCCGGCGTAGGACCTCGCCTCCAGCGCTGCGGCGACGTCGACGACCCGCACGTAGAGGTTGTCGGTGAGCTCGGTCTTCACCGCGCGCGCGTCGGTCACCAGGTGCCGCAGCGGCTCGTCGACGGGCGCGCTCCACAGCCGGAACGTGCGAGCGAGGTCGAGGTCGAGCAGGTAGCGCCACAGGCTGGCGTACGCCGCCGGGTGCTCCGCCCAGACCTCCTTGATCCGTACGTCGCCCGCCGGCTCGTCGTTGAAGTCCTCCTTGAACCGGTAGGTCGCGAACCCGTCGGGCTCGCCGGCGTCGTCGTAGTGGAGCAGGTAGCGCATCTCCGAGGCCCCGTTGCGGGCGAACTCCTTGTCGAAGATCGCGAACTCCCACACCGCCTCGTCGCGCGCCATCGCGCCCGGCCGGTGCGGGCGCAGCTCGGCGTGCAGCGCCGGGGCCACGGCGAGGAACTGCTCGCGGGTGACCTCGTCGACCGAGCCGCTGGTCGCGACGCCGGGCAGGAACGACAGCCGGCGGTTGGTGCCGGTGAGCACCGCGCGCGTGCTGGCGGGCCCGTAGCCGAACCGGCCGTAGATCAGCGACTCCGAGGCCCACAGCGCTGCCAGCGGCTCCCCGCGCCTCGCGACCTCCTCCAGCTGGTAGCGCATCATCTTGGTGAGCAGCCCGCGCCGGCGGTACGGCGGGTGCACGGTCACCACCGTGACGCCGGCGGTCGGGACCTCCGCGCCGCCGGGCACGACCAGCCGCCGCTCGAAGTCGCCGCACGTCGAGACCCATCGGCGGCCGACCTTGAAGCCGAACATGCGCTTGCTGTCGAAGATCCGCCGGTCGAAGTGGACCAGCTCCTCGTGGTACGGCTCCTGGAACCCGCGCGCGATCGCCTTGTGGAACTCCACGAAGGTGGCGTCGGTGAGGTGCTTGAGCTGGGGCTCGGCCAGGTGGGGCGCGGTCGGGCGCGTGGGTGACATGCGCCCAATCCAACCGTCAACCGGTGGCGGCGGCCAACTGGTTTCCCGGTCGTGCCGCGGCCGCGTGCCGCCCCGCGCGGCGGCCGAAGTAGGAGCCCTCGGCGAGCTGGATGCCCGAGGCGTAGCCCTTGCCGTCCTGGGCGATGTTGACCGCGCACGCGCCGGCTGCGTAAAGACCCTCGACCACCGACCCGTCCTCGCGCCGCACCTCGCCGTCGACGGTCACCCGCATCCCGCCGAGGGTGAAGCCGGCGTACATCGCGGTGCCGAGCGTCAGGTCGTAGGCACCCCAGGGCCCCTGGTCCTGGGGCTCGAGCCAGTCGGGGTGCTTGTGGAAGTCGGGGTCCTCCTTGCGCGAGGCGTGTTCGTTGTACGCCGTGAGCGTCTCCACGAGCGCGCCCTCGGGGATGCCGAGCGCCTGCTCCATCTCCTCGAGCGTCTCCCAGCCGTCGATGAACGGGCACAGGGGGAAGTCGGGGTGCTCGATGTGCGCGGAGTCGACGATGAGGTACGCCGCCTGGTCGGTCTGCTCGAGGACGAACGCGGAGGTGCGCGAGTGGTAGGAGTCCTCGGCGACGAACCGCTTCCCCTCCTTGTTCACCACGATGCCGGTGACCAGCTTCGCGGGCGGGTAGAACGGCGCGGTGACGAACGCCCGGTCCATGCAGCGCAGCTCGGCGCCGACGGAGGCGCCCAGCCGGATCCCGAGGCCGTCGTCGTAGGTGGAGGCCAGCGGGAACAGCTTGCGGCCCAGCTGGGGAGTGAGCTCCCGGACCATCTGCTCGTTGCCGACGTAGCCGCCGGCGGCCAGGACGACCGACCGCGCCCGGATGAAGCCGCGCTCGTCGTAGCGGCGCCAGGCGACGCCGACCACGTGGTCTCGAGACGCCTCGTTCCTCGGCTCCTCGACCACCGAGGAGACGACGAGGTTGGTCGCCGCGGTCTCGTAGCGCACGTCGACCGAGGTCTCCGCGATCCGCGCGGCCAGCGCGTCGAGCACGATCCGGGCGCCGCCGGTGTCCCCGGGCTTGGGGACCTTGTGGCCCCGAGGCGCGGGCCGGGCGAGGTCGCGGAAGGGGTGCACCAACTCGCTGCCGGTGTACATCAGGCCCTGGGTGCCGGGTTGGATGACCGCCTTCTCCTCGTAGAGCGAGCGCTCGAACCGCATGCCCAGCGACTCGATCCAGTCGAAGTGCTCGACGCTGTCGCGGCAGAACGCGCCGATCTTCTCCTCGTCGGGCTCGGGGCTCACCGCCGTCAGGTAGGCGCACATCTCCTCGGCGCTGTCCTCCACCCCGGTCGCCTGCTGCACGGCCGTGCCGCCGCCGAGGTAGAAGTGCCCGCCGGCCATCGCGCTGGTGCCGCCGTGCTCCGCCGCCCGCTCCAGCAGCACGACGCCGGCGCCGGCCCGGGCAGCCTCGAGCGCGGCGCACGCCCCGGCGATCCCGAACCCGACCACGACCACGTCGACCTCGTCGCTCCAGGTCACGACGTCGCCCGCGTCGATCGGCGGGGGCAGGTCCAGCGGCATGCGGGGAGTCTACGGAGAAACTAGAACAAGTTCTAGCGGGCGGCGGGCCCCTGGGAGCCCCATAGACTCAGGCCCCGCGCCCCCTATGCACCGCCGAAGGACCCACTCGTGAGCCTCGACGTCCACACGCTCGACCAGGTCCTGCTGGTCGGTGCGGTGGTGCTCCTCCTGGCCGTGGGCGCCGTCCGGATCAGCGTCGGGGTCGGCCTGCCCAGCCTGCTCCTCTACCTGCTCATGGGGGTGCTGCTCGGCGAGGCCGGGCTGGGTGTCGGCTTCGAGAACGCCGAGGCCGCGCACGCCCTCGGCTTCGCCGCGCTGCTGCTGATCCTGGCCGAGGGTGGTCTGACGACGTCGTGGCCGGAGATCCGACCGGTGATGCGCCTGGGCGTCTCGTTGGCGACCGTCGGCGTCGCCGTCAGCGTCCTGGTGATGGCCGTGTTCGGCCACTACGTGCTCGGCCTCGAGTGGCAGCTCGCCGTGCTGCTGGGTGCGGTGGCCTCGCCGACCGACGCCGCCGCGGTGTTCTCGGTGCTGCGCCGGGTCCCGCTGCCGCGGCGGCTGACCGGCTCGCTGGAGGCCGAGTCGGGCCTCAACGACGCCCCGACCGTGGTGCTGGTGACCCTGGTGAGCAGCGGCGGCGGCGAAGGGGTGCTCGGCTTCGTCGGGATCATCGCCTGGGAGCTCGTGGTCGGCGTCCTGATCGGCCTGGCGGCGGGCTACGGCGGAGCCTGGCTGATGCGCCGGTCCGCGCTGCCCAGCTCCGGGCTCTACCCGCTGTCGGTGCTGGCGTTCACGGTGCTGGGGTACGCCGCCAGCGCGGCCGTGCACGGGTCCGGGTTCGCCGCGGTGTACGTCGCCGCGCTGGTCCTGGGCAACGCCGAGCTCCCGCACCGGGCCGCCACCCGGTCCTTCTCCGAGGGCCTGGCCTGGCTCGCCCAGATCGGGCTGTTCGTCATGCTCGGCCTGCTGGTCTCCCCGTCCCAGATCGAGGTGGACACCGTCGTCATCGCGGTGTCGGCGGGCCTCGCGCTCACCCTGGTGGCCCGTCCGATCTCGGTCGCTGCGGCGGCGCTGCTCCAGCCGATGCCGGGGCGTGAGCTCGCCTTCCTGTCGTGGGCGGGCCTGCGCGGCGCTGTGCCGATCGTCTTCGCCACCATCCCTCTCGCGGAGGGCGTCGACGGGTCGGCCCAGCTGTTCCACATCGTCTTCGTGATGGTGGTCATCTTCACCCTGGTGACCGGGCCGACGCTGCCGCTGGTGGCCAAGTGGCTCAGGGTGGCGCGCCGCAGCGAGCCGCGGGACCTCGAGGTCGAGGCCGCGCCGCTCGAGCGGGTGGCCGCCGACCTGCTCCAGGTGACGATCTCGCCGAAGTCGCTGTTGCACGGCGTCGAGGTGGGCGAGCTACGACTGCCGTCGGGGGCCTCGGTCGCCCTGATCGTGCGGGACGGCCGGACGCTGGTGCCCGAGCGGCGTACGGTCCTCAAGCACGGCGACGACGTCCTCGTCGTGACGCCCCGCAAGGACCGGGAGGCCACCGAGCAGCGGCTGCGCGCGGTGTCGGTGGGCGGTCGACTGGCCCAGTGGCTGGGCCGCAAGGCGCCCACCTGAGCGACCCCCAGCACCTGCGGGGCAGCGCCCGCGTCACTTGACCGGGATGCACTCCTCGCGGGACTGCGCCAGGCGCACCCGGCGCGGCGCCTTGGGGTCGAGGCCGCGGAACCGGTTGGCGACCAGCACGTCGATCCCGGGCCCGAGGTCCTTGTCGGTGACGACCACGCGGGTGCGCTTGCCCAGGGCGAGCGCGACCAGGCGGGCCGAGCGGTCCGCCTTCTCGGTGGTCCACACCACGGCGCGGCGTACCTGCGCACTGCGCGGCGCGTTGCCGGAGTTGCCGGCCACGAAGCCGGCCTCCTCGAGCTTCTCCAGGGTGGTGCCCGCCAGCCCCTGACGGGTGCCGGCGTTGAACACGCTGACCTGCACCTGGTTGCGCTTGACGAAGCGCTGGACCTCCTTCTCCGCCTGCGAGCACGTCTCGTCCGCGGAGGGCAGGCCCGGCAGCGGGGCCGTCGCCTGCTTGAACCCGAACACCGCCATGGCGCCGAGGACCACGAGCAGCACGAGCATGGTCACGGTCGTGGTGAGCCTTCGTCCCGTCACGACGCCGCTTCCCCCATCACGTGCACGCGTGCGTGCACGACCTGTCGCTGGTGCAGCGCGGCGCGGAGCGCGCGGTGGAGACCGTCCTCGAGGTAGAGCTCGCCGCGCCACTCCACCACGTGGGCGAACAGGTCGCCGAAGAACGTCGAGTCCTCGTCGAGGAGCGCGGCCAGCTGGAGGGTGTCCTTCGTCGTCACCAGGTCGTCGAGCCGGACCGGGCGGGGCGGCAGCGCGGCCCAGTCACGGGCCCCGAGGTCGTGGTCGGGGTAGGGCCGTCCCTGGCCCACGCGCTTGAAGATCACGCGAGCCATCATAGGGAGACGTCTCTCCGCACTAGGGTGACCGGCATGACCCAGAGCTCGGAGAAGGAGTCAGGCCAGGACCCGATCAGCGCCGCGGTGTCGGCCGGCTACGCCTTCGAGGGGCCGGCGCTGGAGCTCGGGGCCCTGATGACCGACGCCTCCACGCTCACCGACGTACCGGTCCGCATCCCGCTGGCCATGCTCAACCGGCACGGCCTGGTCGCCGGCGCCACCGGGACCGGCAAGACCAAGACGCTCCAGCTGCTCGCCGAACAGCTGTCCTCGGCGGGCGTGCCGGTCTTCGCCGCCGACATCAAGGGCGACCTGTCCGGGCTGTCGGTCCCCGGGGAGCAGAACCCCAAGCTCGCCGAGCGCGCGCAGTCGGTGGGCCAGTCCTGGGAGGCGCGCGGCTTCCCGGTCGACTTCTTCGCCATCGGCGGCCAGGGCACCGGGATCCCCCTGCGGGTGACGATGACCGCCTTCGGGCCGACGCTGCTCTCGAAGGTCCTGGGCCTCAACGACACCCAGGAGTCCTCCCTGGGCCTGGTCTTCCACTACGCCGACAAGGCGGGCCTGCCGCTGCTGGACCTCGCCGACCTGCGCGCGGTGGTCAAGCACCTCGTCTCCGACGAGGGCAAGGCCGACCTCAAGGAGCTCGGCGGGCTCTCCGGCGCCACCGCCGGGGTGATCCTGCGCGAGCTGATCGCCTTCTCCGACCAGGGGGCCGACGCGTTCTTCGGTGAGCCGGAGTTCGAGACCGGCGACTTCCTCCGGGTCACCGAGGACGGCGCCGGCGTGATCTCGCTGGTGGAGCTGCCCCACCTGCAGGACCGTCCGGCGGTGTTCTCCACGTTCCTGATGTGGCTGCTGGCCGACCTGTTCCACGACCTGCCCGAGGTCGGCGACCTCGACAAGCCCAAGCTGGTGTTCTTCTTCGACGAGGCCCACCTGCTCTTCGACGACGCCTCCGAGGCGTTCCTGGACGCGATCGCGCAGACGGTGAGGCTGATCCGCTCCAAGGGCGTGGGCGTCTTCTTCGTGACCCAGTCGCCGACCGACGTGCCCGACGAGGTGCTGGCGCAGCTCGGCTCGCGCATCCAGCACCAGCTGCGCGCGGCCACCCCCAACGACGCCAAGGCGCTGAAGCAGACGGTCAACACCTACCCGCACTCGGAGTACGACGACCTCGGCAAGGTGATCCTCTCGCTCGGCATCGGCGAGGCGATCGTCACCGTGATGGACGAGCGGGGTGCGCCGACCCCGGTGGCGTGGACGCGGCTGCCGGCGCCGGAGTCGCTGATGGGGCCCGCCGACGCGGCGGTGATGGAGCAGGCGGTGAAGGAGTCGCCGCTGTTCGCGAAGTACGCCGAGCCGGTCGACCGCGAGTCGGCGCACGAGATCCTCGCCGCCAAGCTGGAGGAGGGCGCGGCCCGGGCGCGGGCCGAGCAGGAGGAGAAGGACCAGGACACCCTCGAGGAGAGGTTGCGCAAGGAGGGCGATCGCGCGACCTCCTCGCGCCCCCGTTCCACGGGGAGGCCGCGCAAGCAGAAGTCGATGGTCGAGGAGGTCGTCACCTCCACGACGTTCCGGCAGGTCGCCCGCACCGCCGCCCGCGAGATCGTGCGGGGCATGTTCGGCACGGGGCGGCGCCGATGACCCACGACGACATCGAGGAGATCCGGCAGCTGAAGTACCGCTACCTGCGCACGCTCGACCTCAAGCAGTGGGACGACTTCGCCGGCTGCTTCGTGCCGGAGGCGACGGGCGACTACGCCGGCCTGGTCCTGGAGGGGCGCGACGCCCTGGTGGCCTACATGCGCGAGAACCTCGGCGAGGGCCTGATCACCATGCACCACGCCCACCACCCCGAGATCCGCCTCGACGAGTGGGGCGGCGACTCGGCGACCGGCCGCTGGTACCTCGAGGACAAGGTCCTCGCCCCCGAGCACGACTTCGTCCTGGAGGGCGCGGCCTTCTACACCGACCACTACGTCAGGACGCCGAACGGCTGGCGGATCGCCCACACCGGCTACGAGCGCACCTTCGAGGTCACCTACTCCACGGCCGACCTGCCGTCGTACAAGGTCAAGCGCGGCCGCGCGTACGACGCCTGAGGCGATCCCCGAGCAGTTTCGCCAAAGCCCCACGGCGAACGATTTCTCCTCATACGGTGGCGGGATGCACGGGCCGACCCGCGCCCGCCGACCCCTGGGGCACGAGATGTCGCACCGCCGTTCCGTCACACGTCTCGCCGGTCGGGGGGCGCTCGCGCTGGTCCTCGGCCTCGGGGCCCTGGCCGTCGGTGCCGCGCCGGCCTCCGCCGCGACCCTCGCGGTGAACACCACGAGCGACTCGTCCGCGACGGCGGGTGCCTGCGGCAACCCCGGCATCGTCGCGCCGCCCCCCACGCTGACCCTGCGTGAGGCGACCTGTGTGGCCAACAACCTCGGCGGCGCCAACACGATCACCATCCCCGCCGGCCACTACACGCTCACCGACGGTGAGCTGGCACTCGGCAACGACCCCGGTGACGCCATCACGCTCCTTGGAGCGGGGTCTGCGTCGACAGTCATCGACGGGAACGGCAACAGCCGCGTCCTGGACTTCGACCCGGGCGTCGTGGGCGGCGTGAGCGGCACGGTCTCGGGCCTGACGATCACCGGAGGTGCCGACAGCACCTTCGGCGGCGCCGGCATCATCGCGGGCTCAGGCAACGCGTCGACCGGTGACCGGCTGACGATCCTGAACAGTGTCATCACCGGCAACCACGCGAACGGCTCGGCTCCCACCACCACCAACAATCCCGGGGGAGGCGTGCAGTTCATCGGCGGCACGCTGACCGTCACCCACTCGGTGGTCTCGGCCAACACCTCGGCGAGCAGCCCCGGCGCGGGCATCGCCTATCAGGCGATGCCTGGCGTCGGGGGGCAGTCGCTCGCCGTCTCCGACTCGACCTTCTCCGGCAACACGGCCGCCAGTGCCGCAGCAGGCATCGTCAACGGCGGCGCGCTGAGCGTGGCCGGCACGGCCGGGGCTCCCATGTCGGTGACCGACTCCCGCTTCGTGAACAACGCCGTCGTGGCCACGGCCGGTCTCGGTGCCGGTGCCGGTGTGCGTCAGGAGGGCGGTTCCCTCGCGGTGAGTCGCTCGACGTTCACCGGTAACTCGGTGACCGGCGGCACGTCCCCGTCCGGCGGAGCAATCGACGTGTACGCCGGCACCGCGACGCTGCGGCACAACCGGGTCACGGGCAACACGGCCGGCTCGGGCTCGGCGCTCCGCGTCGGACCCACCGCGAGCGTGGACGCCGCGCTGAACTGGTTCGGCTGCAACGGCGGCCCCGGCACGGCCGGCTGCGACACCGTTGCCGGCTCCGCCACGACCTCCCCCCGGCTCGTGCTCGCGGCCCAGGCCGGCCCCGCCACGCTCACCGGGCCGGGAGCCACGTCGACGGTCACGGCCCGGCTGACCACCGACTCGACGGGAGGCGCCGTGGCTGGTGCGGACCTCAGCGCGTTCGCTGGGCTACCGGTCTCGTGGACCGATCCCACCCCGAGCCCGGCGACCGTGTCGGCAGGGAGCAGCGCACTCTCCGGCGGTGCTGCCACCGTCACCTACGACTCGTCGACCTCGTCGGGCGCGGGACACGTGCTCGCCTCGCTCGACAACGCCACCGCCACGGCGTCCCTGAGCGTCAACCGGGCGCCCGTGGTCACCGCCGACCCCTCGAACCGGACCGTCGACGCCGGAGACACGGCCACCTTCACCGCGGCCTCGGGCGGCTTCCCGGTGCCGACGGTCCAATGGCAGCGCTCCATCGACGGGGCCGCCTTCACCGACGTGCCCGGGGCCACCGCCACCACGCTCAGCTTCACCGCCGCCTCGGAGGACAACGGCAACAGGTACCGCGCCGTGTTCACGAACTCGCTGGCCAGCGCGACCTCCGAGCCGGCCACGCTCTCCGTGGGGTCTGCGCCGGCGTTCACCAGCCCGGCGACCGCCACCTTCAGGGTCGGGACGGCGGGCAGCTTCACGGTGACCACCACGGGTGAGCCCCCCGCGACGATCACGAAGTCAGGCACCCTGCCCTCGGGGATGTCGTTCACGGACAACGGCGACGGCACGGCCACGATCAGCGGCACCCCGGGGAGCAGCACCGCAGGAAGCTACGTGCTCACGCTGACCGCGGCCAACGGCGTCGCGCCCTCGGGCACCCAGTCGCTGACCGTGCAGGTCGACGACGGGCCGCGAGTGACCACGCAGCCCACAGATGTCACCGTCGCTCCCGGGGACGACGCCACCTTCACCACCGCAGCCTCGGGTGCGCCGGCGCCGACCGTGCAGTGGCAGCGCTCGAGCGACGGGACCGACTGGGCCGACGTCCCCGGTGCGACGGCGACCGCGCTGAGCTTCACCGCTGCGGCGGGTGACGACGGCGATCGCTTCCGCGCGGTCTTCACCAGCTCGGCCGGCACGGCCACCTCGTCGGCGGCCGTCCTCCGCGTGGGCGCCGCCCCCCGCGTCACCAGCACCGACCACGCGACCTTCGTCGTGGGCGCAGCCGGGCTCCTTCACGGTGTCCGGCACGGGCTCCCCGACGCCGACGTTCACCGCCACGAGCCTGCCGGGCTGGCTCGAGCTGACCGACAACGCGGACGGCACTGCCACCCTCGCGGGCTCGCCGCCGGTCGGCAGCGGGGGGACGGTCGACATCGTGGTGAGGGCCGCCAACGGGTTCGGCGACGTCGCCACCCAGGACTTCACCCTGACCGTCGAGGAGCTGCCGGCGATCACCAGCGCCGCCGCCACGACGTTCACCGTGGGGTCGGCCGGGACGTTCACGGTGACCACGACACCGGGTCACCCGGCGGCACGGACGCTGAGCGTGACGGGCCCGCTGCCGGGAGGGGTCTCCTTCACCGACAACGGCGACGGCACCGCGACCCTGGCGGGCACGCCCACGGAGTCGGGCACCTTCCCGCTGACCCTCACTGCGGACAACGGGATCCTCCCGGCCCCGACCCAGGGCTTCGCCCTCACCGTGGAGAAGGTGGTCACCCAGGTCGCGCTGACCGGGACGACGCCCACGGTGTACGGCGAGCCTGCCCGGCTCACGGCCCAGGTGACCGCCGCGCAAGGCACCCCCGAGGGCACGGTGACGTTCTCCGTCGACGGCTCCCCGGGCGAGCCGGTGGCCTTGGACTCCGGCGCCGCGAGGCTGACCTCGAGCGCGCTCACGGTGGGGGCGCACACCGTCACGGCCACCTTCGCCCCCTCCGACGCCGCGACCTATTCCGGGTCCTCCGGCTCGGCCACCCACGTGGTGGACAAGGCAGGCACCCGCACGGTCGTGACGGTCGGTCCCGACCGACTGACCGCGACCGTCACCCCGATCGCTCCGGGGGCCGGTGTGCCCAGCGGGAGCGTGACGTTCGGCGTGGCCGGAGAGACGGTCGGGACGGCGGCCCTGTCCGGGTCGGGGGAGGCGACCTTCGTCGGCACGGTGCCGACCGGCGCGCAGCGGTCGGTCTCGGCGACGTACGCCGGCGACGAGAGCTTCACCGGCTCCTCGGACTCCACCGCGCGGCGCGACCCGAAGATCACCGCGCGCCTCACCAGCACCGCGCCCCGGTCGGCCGCGGGCTGGTACCGCGCTCCGGTGCGGGTCACCTTCACCTGCACGACGGCGGGCTCGCCGCTGACGTCGCGCTGCCCGGCCCCGGTGGTGCTGTCCCGCAGCGGCGCCGGGCAGACGATCAGCCGCAGCGTCGTCGCCGAGGACGGCGGCGTCGGCACGGTCGTCGTCGCGGGCATCGACATCGACCGGACCGCCCCCCGGGTGCGGGTGGGCGGGGTCCGCAACGGGGCGACGTACAACGGCTCCGCCCCGCGGCCCGTCTGCGTCGCCAGCGACAGCCTCTCCGGGGTGTGGTCCTGCCGGATCTCGCGCCAGCGCCGGGGCGCCGCGACGCTCGTCACCGCGACGGCGACCGACCGGGCCGGCAACGTGGCCCGGGCCCGGAGCAGCTATCGGGTCCTGTCGACGTACGTCGCGGGGACGCGCTACAGCAAGGGCGCCTTCCAGACCCGTCGCGGACGCACCTACACCCTGGTCGTCGAGGCGAGGAGCAGGCCGCGCTACTACGCGGCCGCCCCGTCGCCGCGCCGTCCCTTCCGGTACGTCACCGGGATGCGACGTGCCGGACACGGCCGGTGGGCGCTCGCGTTCACGGTCACGCACCGGATGGCCGCGCACAAGCACTGGAACCTCGGGGTCAAGGCAGGAGGACACATGTCGGTGATCCGGATCAAGGTCGTGCGATGACGGCCGTCGAGACGGCCGAGGGCTCCGTGTCGGTGCCCAGTCGACGCGGGCTGCTGGCCGCGGGGGCAGCCGCCGCGGGGATCACCGTCGTCGGCGGGACGGGCGTGGTCGAACCGGCCGTCGCCGCTGGTTCGGCGCCCCGCCGCTCGCACTACGCCGGGTCGGTCGGGAAGGTGTTCCGGCTCGTGCAGGGACGGCGCACCTGGCGGGTGCGTCTGGTGGCGATCCGGGACCACCGGAGCGCCACCGCCCGCCAGCGTCCGCACAACTTCACCCTGGTCCTGGTCCCGCTCGGCGCCCGGCGTCCGCCCGACGGCATCTACGCCCTCGCTCGCCGTCGGGTGCCCACGCACCGGCTCCTCGTCTCCGAGCTCGGCGACGGCCGCAGCATGCAGGTCGTCGTGCGCAGGCAGCGCTGAGGTGGTCGTGCTCAGGACAGGGCTCACGCGTCGGCCGGTCACCGAGGGCGACCAGGACCTGCTGCGTGCGTTGTTCGTGGAGGCACGCCCCGATCTCGCCCTGCTGCCGCGGGCCGTCCGGGAGGACCTGGTCGACCTGCAGCTGCGGGGACGTGACCGGGCCTGGACGGCCGCCCACCCGCAGGCACGCCGCGACGTGGTGGCGCTGGAGGGCCGGGACGTCGGCACGGCGATGGTCGCCGAGGCCGCCGACGTGGTCCACCTCATCGACCTCGCCGTGCTCACCGCGCACCGGGGGCGCGGGGTCGCCACCGCCGTGGTGGCCGAGGAGATCAGCCGGTCCGCGGGACGGCCCCTGCGGTTGAGCGTATGGCCGACCAACCACGCCGCCCGAGGCCTCTACGAGCGGCTCGGCTTCCGCGTCGACGGCGAGACCGGCGGCTACCTGACCATGACCCACCTCGACGACGGAGGACCGAACGATGGCTGATCCCTACATCGGCGAGATCCGCATGTTCGGCGGCAACTACAGCCCCGTGGGCTGGGAGTTCTGCAACGGACAGCTGCTGCCGATCTCGGAGTACGACGCCCTCTACACGCTGCTGGGCACGACGTACGGCGGCGATGGTCAGTCGACCTTCGGGCTGCCGGACCTGCGCAGCCGGATCGCCTTCGGTGCCGGCACGCGCATCCAGCTGGGGGAGCGGGGTGGCACGGAGGAGGTCGCCCTCCATGGCGGCCAGCTGCCCACCCACACCCACGCGGTGGCCGCTTCGGTCGGCCCGGCCACCAGCACGGACCCGCAGGGACGCGTGTGGTCGGGCTGGGCGGACACGCCGTACACCGAGTCGGGCCCGACGGTGAGCATGTCGCCCTCGGCCGTCTCCGTGGCCGGTGGCAGCCAGCCGCACGAGAACCGACCCCCGTTCCTGGCGATGTCCTTCATCATCGCCGTCTACGGCATCTACCCCACGTCCGCATGAGGAGGACCGACCATGAGTGATCCGTTCATCGGCGAGATCAGGATGTTCGGCTTCGACCGCACCCCTCGGGGGTGGGCGCCCTGCGCGGGCCAGCTGCTGCCCATCAACCAGAACCAGGCACTGTTCTCGCTGCTCGGCACGATGTACGGCGGCAACGGACAGACCACCTTCGCCCTGCCCGACCTGAGGGACCGTGCCCCGATCCACGTCGCCTCGACGCGACCACAGGGGTCCGTCGGAGGCGCCGCGACCCACACGCTCACGTCCGCGGAGATGCCGATGCACACCCACGTGGTCTCGGGCCGAGCAGACCCCGACCAGGTCTCGCCCGAGGGTGCCCTCTGGGCGGGAACGCCCGTGCCCGGTTACGCCGACACCGCCGACACCACCATGGCCGCGGGCTCGCTCGCGTCCTCGGGTGGCGGCCAGGCCCACGACAACATGCCGCCCTACACGGGGATGCAGTACTGCATCGCCCTGACCGGCGTGTTCCCCAGCAGGAACTAGGAGACCTCATGACCGACCCGTTCATCGGTGAGATCCGCGCCGTCGGCTTCAACTTCGCCCCCAGGGGATGGGCACTGTGCAACGGGCAGCTCATGCCCATCTCCCAGAACACGGCGCTGTTCTCCCTGCTCGGCGTGAACTACGGCGGGGACGGCAGGTCGACCTTCGGCCTGCCCGACCTGCAGGCACGGTTCCCGCTGCACGCGGGCGCGGGCGCCCCCGGGCTCACGTCCTACACGGTCGGGGAGAGCGACGGTGCGGAGACCGTGACACTGATGCCCTCCCAGATGCCCGCGCACGTCCATCCGCCCCAGGCGGTCGCGGCCCCCGGGGACTCCACCACGCCCGCCGCGAAGACCTGGGCCCAACCGCGCCGGGGGCGCGTCAGCGAGCAGGCGTACGCCGCAGCGGGATCCACCGTCCCGATGTCGTACGCCGCCCTCGCCCCGGCCGGCGGCAGCCAGCCGCACACCAACATGCCGCCGTTCCTGGTGGTCAGCTTCGTCATCGCGCTGGAAGGCATCTGGCCCCAGCGCCCGTGAGCACTCCTTCCACCCGCTGGCTATCGTCGGCCACGTGCCCCGATCCCGCCCCTCCGCCGCGCTGTCGCGTCGGCTCGGGCTGGCGCTGCGCAGCCGGGTCGCCGGCGACGACGCCCCCGAACGGGCCCGGCGGATCTGGGGTGCGGAGGGGGAGCGCTGGTTCGTCGAGGACGACCCGATCTGGCGGGTGAACGCCGACGCCGCCATGTTCCCCGGCGGCATCGCCGCGCTGCTGCTGCAGTCGCTGCACCCCTCGGCGATGGCCGGGGTGGCCGGTCACAGCGGCTACAAGGGCGACCCGTGGGGGCGGCTCCAGCGCACCAGCCACTACCTCGCGGTGACGACGTTCGGCACCGTCGAGGACGCGCAGGAGGCGATCGCCCGGGTGCGCTCGGTCCACCGCCGCGTGCGCGGCAGGGACGAGAAGGGCTGTCCGTACGCCGCCGACGACCCGCACCTGTTGCGATGGGTGCACGTCGCCGAGATCTGGTCGTTCCTGCGCGCGTTCCAGTCCTACTCCGGTGAGCCGCTGACCCCGGAGGAGGCGGACCGCTACGTCGAGCAGACCACGGTCGCGGCCTCCCTCCTCGGGGCGACGGACCTGCCGCGGACGGTCGCGGAGCTGGAGGAGGTCATCGAGGGCTACCGGCCCGAGCTCGAGGCGACCGACGCCGCGCGCGAGGCGACCCGCTTCATGCTGCTCAACCCGCCGGTGCCGATGGCCGCCCGCCCCGGCTACGCCCTGATCGCCGCCGGCGGCGTCGCGCTGCTGCCGGAGTGGGCGCGACGTGAGCTGCGGCTGCCGGTCAACCGGGCGGGCATCGCGGTGGCGACCCGTGCCGGAGGCATCTCCACGGCCCTGGTGCGGTGGGGGATGGCGGGGCTCGCGGCCAGCGAGCGCGACGACGCAGCAGAAGCCCCGGACGGGGCCGAGGAGAAGGAGACGGCATGACCCGCACCAGCCCCTGGCGCAAGCTCCGCACCGGACGCGGACTGCGCAACCTCGCCCTCACCGGCACCGCGGCCACGGCCAGTGCCGCCCTCGGCGGGATCGCGACGACGCCGGACTCCGGGTGGTACGCCGCCGCCGAGAAGCCGCCGTGGCAGCCGCCGCCGATCGCCTTCCCCCTCGTGTGGACCCCGCTGTACGCCGACATCGCGGCCGTCACCGCCGCCGCGATCACCGCGCTCGAGGGAGAGGGCCGCAACGACGAGGTCGCCGACCTGCGTCGTGCGCTCGCAGTCAACCTCGTGCTGAACACCGGGTGGAGCGTGCTGTTCTGGCGGGTTCGCCGTCCGTGGCTGTCCACGGTCTGGGCGGGGGTGCTGGCCAGCAACTCCGCGGCCCTGGCTCGACGGTGCGCGCGGGTCGACCCCTCGCTCGGCCTGGCGCTGGCGCCGTACCCCGCGTGGTGCACCTTCGCGACCGCGCTGAACGCCTCGATCGCCCGCCGCAACGCGTAGGTCTCTAGGGCCGCGCGAAGGGGTCGGTCACCTCCCGCAGCGCGGTGAGCGCCTCGCGGAGCTGCTGGGTCCGCTCAGGCCCGAGGTGCTCGGCCCACCTCGACTCGACCTCCCTGATCATGGGCGCGCTCAGGCGCACGAGCTCCTCGCCCGCCTTGGTCCGTCGCACCAGCCGCGCGCGGGCGTCGGCGGGGTCCGGCACCCGCTCGACGTATCCCGACTCCTCGAGCCGGTCCACGATCGAGCCCACGGTCTGCTTGCTCAGCTGGGCGGCCTCGGCGAGGTCGGCGAGCCGGGAGCCCTGGGGGGAGACCCGCTGGAAGACACGCGCCTGGTTGAGCGCGAGATCGTGACCGGCGGCCTTGAGCGAGTCGAGCACTGCCGACTCCATGGCCCGGTAGGACACGAACAGCAGCAGGCCGAGGTTGGGCTCGTCCGCGGCCGGGCCGCCGTCGTCGCTGTCTGGACCTGGCACGCGGGTCATCATCGCAGCAGTCCACATGCCGGACTGCATTGATCCGAGAATCGGACCTTTCGTCATCCAGCGCCGGCGACGAGAGGCCTCAGTCGTCGTCCCCGCCGCGACCGCCGTGGTCGTCCCCGGGCTCGGCGTGCCGGCCGTGGTCGTCGCCCGCCTCGGCGTGGCGGCCGTGGTCGTCCTCGCGCTCGCCGGTGTTGCTGCGGCGGTCGTCACCGGGCTCGGTGCGCTGGTCGTGATCGCGGCGTCCGCCGTGGTCGTCGCCGGGCTCGGCGTGCCGGCCGTGGTCGTCGCGACGCTCGGTGCCGTTGCTGCGGCGGTCGTCTCCGGGCTCGGTGCGCTGGTCGCGGTCGCGACGTCCGCCGTGGTCGTCGGGGGACCCGAGCAGTGGGGTGACCACCGACGAGCCACCGGAGGTGCCGCTGCTGGAGACGGGGAGCAGGATGGCGACGCCCGCGGCAGCGGGCGTGGCGATGACCGCGGTGGCGACGAGCGCGGGAAGGAGCTTCATGGCGGACCCTTCGATCGAGGTTGGTTTCTCGATCGTCACCGCGTCGCGGTCGGAGTCGCCATCGACCGATGGTCCTAGGACCCGGAGACAGGTCCGAGCCTGCCGAGCGAGGAAGATGCCGAAGGCCCCACCGGGTCCGGGGACCGGCCGGTGGGGCCTGTCGAGCTGCGGGGCGACCGAACGGCCGGTCCCTGTCGGCGGAGGATAGGGGATTCGAACCCCTGAGGGCGTTAACCCAACCCGCTTTCCAAGCGAGCGCCATAGGCCACTAGGCGAATCCTCCGCCGGAGAGGCTACCGGTTCCCCTCGCGACGGGAGAAATCGCTCCCGTCCCGCCGGACGTCGTACGCCGCGGACGCCGATTCGCCTGCGGCAAACCGGCCGGGTAACCTCTGCGCCAACCCCCCATGCGGCGGTACCCCACCGAATCCCCCAGGGCCGGAAGGCAGCAAGGGCAGGCGGGCTCTATCGGGTGCATGGGGGGCCTTTTGTCGCGTGCGCCGCACGCGACCGCTCCGGGCTAGTGGTTCGGTCCGGGCTAGTGGTTGCGGCCCCGCTGATCGTTGCCGTCCGGCTAGTGGTGCCCGTCCCGCCCGTTCGCCAGGCCGAAGGTCTCCGCCGCGACCCACAGCCCGTCGCGGGCCGCGGGGTGGGCGGCGTGGGTGATCAGGTTGTGTGCCTGGCGCTCCTGGTCGCGGCCCAGGATGTCGGCCGTGCCCTGCTCGGTGACCACCGCCGACATCTGGAACGACGTCACCGGCGCGGTGACCATCGGCACGATGGTGGAGGTGTCCGCCCGGGGGTGCCAGGAGCGCAGCCCGATCAAGGCCTGCCCGCCGGGGCTGTGGATGGCGCCGACCACGAAGTCGGCCTGGCCGCCGAGGCCGGAGTAGATCTGTCCCCTGACCCGCGAGGCGTTCGCCTGGGCGAACAGGTCCACCTCGAGGGAGGAGTTGATGCTCACCATCAGCCGGTTGGCCGAGATCCGCGACGGGTCGTTGGTGACCTCCGTGCGGGTCATCCGCACCCGCTCGTTGCGGTGCAGCCACGCGTAGAGCTCCTCGGAACCGAAGACGAACGACGTCGTGATCGGCGTCCCGGTGTCCAGCGCGCCGACCTTCTCCAGGTGCAGCACGCTGTCGCTGAACATCTCGGTCCAGACCCGCAGCCCGCGCCGGTCGGTCAGCCCCTGCAGTGCGGCGTCGGGGACCGCGCCGATCCCCGCTTGCAGCGTGGCGCCGTCGGAGACCCGGGCGCCGACCGCGGTGCCGATCGCGACCGACGCCTCGTCCGGCGCTCCCGGCGTGTGCGTGCCGAGCGGCTCGTCGACCTCGACGAGCAGGTCCAGGTCGTCCACCGAGAGCACGCCGTCGCCGAAGGTGAACGGCATCCGCGGGTTGGCCTGGGCGATCACGGCGCCGCCGGTGCGGCGTACGGCCTCGATCGCCGCAGGCAGCACGTTGACCTCGGTGCCCAGCGAGACCTGCCCGTCGTGGGGGAGCGAGGTGTGCAGCACCACCAGGTCGGGGGCCATGTTGCGCGCGAACAGCGCCGGGACCATCGACAGCCGCGACGGCACGTAGCGCAGCCGGGGTCTGCGCCGCATCCCCGGGCCCACGAACGAGGTCTCGAGCACGACGCCCTCGCGGTCGGGCAGGCCGGGCTGCCCGTTGAGCGCCCACAGGCGGTACGCCGGGAGCAGCCTGTCGATCTCCGCGACCAGGTGTCGCGGGGTGGCGAAGTTGCCGGACACGACCACCCGCGGCTCGGCGGGGAGGCGGTCGAGGAGCTGCTGGAGGGTCGGTGCGTTCACGGGTCCCATTGAACCGGTTCCACAGGACCGGGGAGCCTGCGACGCTCGTCACCGGTCCCGTCTAGGGTTCACGTGTGGAACCCTCCCTCGCTCTGTACCGCCGCTACCGGCCGGAGACGTTCGCCGAGGTGATCGGCCAGGACCACGTCACCGAGCCGCTGCGGTCGGCGCTGGCGAACAACCGGGTCAACCACGCCTACCTCTTCTCCGGCCCCCGCGGCTGCGGCAAGACGACCAGCGCGCGGATCCTCGCGCGTGCCCTCAACTGCGAGAAGGCCCCCATCGCCGACCCCTGCGGGGAGTGCCAGTCCTGCCGCGACCTCGCCCGCGGCGGCCCCGGGTCGATCGACGTGATCGAGATCGACGCGGCCAGCCACGGGGGCGTCGACGACGCCCGCGACCTGCGGGAGCGGGCCTTCTTCGCGCCGGTGAGCAGCCGCTACAAGGTCTACATCATCGACGAGGCCCACATGGTCAGCTCGCAGGGCTTCAACGCCCTGCTCAAGCTGGTCGAGGAACCCCCGGAGCACCTGAAGTTCATCTTCGCCACCACCGAGCCGGAGAAGGTCATCCCGACCATCCGCTCGCGGACCCACCACTACCCGTTCCGGCTGATCCCGCCGCGCACGCTGTCGGACTACCTCGCCGGCCTGTGCGAGCAGGAGGGTGTCCGCATCGACCCGGCCGCGCTGCCGCTGGTGGTGCGGGCCGGGGCCGGCTCGGCGCGTGACTCGCTGTCGGTCCTCGACCAGCTGCTCGGCGGCGCCGGCCCCGAGGGCGTCACCTACGACCTCGCCACCAACCTGCTCGGCTACACCCCCGACAACCTGCTCGACGAGGTCGTCGACGCGTTCTCCGCCGTCGACGGCGGCGGGGTGTTCCGGGTGGTCGACAAGGTCATCGAGACCGGCCAGGACCCGCGGCGGTTCACCGAGGACGTCCTGCGTCGCCTCCGCGACCTGGTGATCGTGGCCGCCGTTCCCGACGCCCCCGCCTCCGGCCTGATCGACGCCCCGGAGGACCAGGCCGAGCGGCTGGTGGCGCAGGCCGCCCGGTTCGGCAAGGCCGAGCTCGTGCGGGCCGCCGACATCGTCGCCGCCGGCCTCACCGAGATGCGCGGGGCCACCACGCCGCGCCTGCTGCTCGAGCTGATCTGCGCGCGGGTGCTGCTTCCGGCCGCCGACCACGACTCGCTCGGGCTCGGCGCCCGGATGGACCGGCTGGAGCGCCGCATCAGCGTCAGCGGCCCGGCGCCCGCGCCGACGGCCGGCGAGACCCGCGAGGCCGCCGCGGTCCCCGACCGTCCCACGGTCGTCGAGCCACCGACCCACGAGCCGCCCCGGGTGGAGGCGCCGGTGGAGGCCCCGGTGGACGCACCGGTGGAGGCCCCGGTGGGCCGTCCCGCGCGGCCCGCGACGCCGCCCCCGGCCACCCCGGAGCCGGCGCAGGCGCAGCCCGCCGCGCCGCCCCAGCAGCCGGCCCAGCAGCCGGCCCAGCAGCCGACACCGACCGCTGCCCAGCCCGCGGAGGCCCAGCCCGCCGCGGCTCCGGGCGCCTCGTCGGAGTCCGGCGCGCTGTCCCTGTCCGACGTACGCCGCATCTGGCCCGACCTGCTCGAGCGGGTCAAGAAGATGCGCCGCTTCACCTGGATCCTGCTCAGCCAGAACGCCCAGGTCATCGGGGTCGACGCCACCAGCCTCACCGTCGGCTTCAAGACGGCCGGGGCGCGCGACTCGTTCCTCGGCGGCGGCAGCGAGGAGATCCTGCGTCAGGCGGCGATCGACATGATCGGTGCCGACTGGAAGATCGAGGCCGCGCTCGACCCCTCGGCCCAGCCCGGCCAGGAGTCCGCGCCACGGGTCGTCCGGCCCTCCACGGCGCCTCCGCAGCCCGCGGCCGATCCCGCGGCGGCGCCGGGTCCGGACGCTCCGCCCCCTCCCGCGCCGGTGGAGAGCTCGGCGCGTCCCGAGTCGATCGCGGCGGCGCGCTCCAACATCGCGCCGACCCGCCACGGCGAGCAGCCCGCACGCAGCCCCGGCCCCGACCTGGACGCCGACGCCCACCGCGACGACCCGGCCGCCGAGGACAACGCGCTGGACAGCACCCAGCTGCTCGAGCGCGAGCTCGGGGCGACCGTCATCGAAGAGATCCCCCACGACTGACCCAGAGCACCACCCCGACCCGGACCGACCTCGATCCCCCAGGAGCACCAGATGACCGACAACCCCTTCGGCGGCCTCGCAGGCGAGGGCGGCGGCTTCGACCTGAACGCCATGCTCGAGCAGGCCCAGCAGATGCAGGCCCAGCTCGTCGCAGCCCAGGAGGAGCTGGCAGCGACCACCGTCGACGGCTCCGCGGGCGGGGTCTCGGTCACGGTGACCGGCACCGGCGAGCTGTCCGGCGTGTCGGTCACCCCCGGCTCCTTCGACGCCGGCGACGCGGACTCGCTGGCCGACCTCGGCGACCTCGTCGTGGCGGCCTACCGCGACGCCAAGGCCAAGGCGGACAGCCTCGCCTCACAGACCCTCGGCCCGCTGGCCGGCGGGCTCGAGGGCGGCGGACTCCCCGGGGCGGGCGGTCCCGGTGTATGAGGGCGTCCTCCAGGACCTGATCGACGAGCTGGCTCGGCTCCCAGGCGTGGGTCCCAAGGGAGCACAGCGGATCGCGTTCCACCTGCTGGCCGCCGACCCGGTCGACGTACGCCGCCTTGCCGACGTCCTGGTGGAGATGAAGGCCAAGGCGACCTTCTGCAACGTGTGCGGCAACGTCTCCGAGGACGAGCAGTGCCGGATCTGCCGCGACCCGCGGCGCGACCCCTCGCTGATCTGCGTGGTCGAGGAGCCCAAGGACGTCGTCGCGATCGAGCGGACCCGTGAGTTCCGCGGGCGCTACCACGTGCTCGGCGGGGCCATCTCGCCGCTGGAGGGGATCGGCCCCGACCAGCTGCGGATCCGCGAGCTGATGGGCCGCCTGGCCGACGGCACGGTCACCGAGGTGATCCTGGCCACCGACCCCAACATCGAGGGCGACGCGACCGCGGCGTACCTCGGCCGGTTCCTCAAGGACATGGACTTGCGCGTGACGCGTCTGGCGAGTGGACTGCCGGTAGGCGGCGACCTCGAGTACGCCGACGAGGTGACGCTCGGGCGAGCATTCGCAGGAAGGCGCAACGCAGGTGACTGACGCAACCACCCCAGGAATCGACCCAGGAGTCGACCCAGGAGTCGACCCGGGAGTCGACCCGGGGATCGACCCGCCGGTCGACCCCGTCGAGCCGGGGCTCGACCCCGACCTCGAGGACTTCGCCCAGCAGGTCGCCGACGCGGTCGAGTCCTTCCTGGTAGCCCTGCAGGCGATGTCGCGCGAAGAGCACCCCGGCACCGTCGTGCCGCTGCTGCTCGTGGAGGTCAGCCAGATCCTGTTCGCCGGCGCCCGCCTGGGCGCACAGCGCGACTTCACGCCGATCGAGGAGTACCAGCCCGACGTCGGGCCCGACCCCGACCTCGACGCGATGCGGCTCCGGCTGGCGCGCCTGCTGGACCCGATCGACACCTACACCTACAACTTCGACCCCTACGAGCCCGAGATCGTGGAGGCCCAGCTCTCCGACGACCTCGCCACGATCGCCACCGACCTCGCCAACGGCCTGCGGCACTTCCGGAACGGCAACGTCTCCGAGGCGCTGTGGTGGTGGCAGTTCTCCTACGTCGCCAACTGGGGCGAGAGCGCCAGCGCGGCGCTGCGGGCCCTGCAGTCGGTGGTGGCGCACGACCGGCTCGACACGGTCTACGAGAGCGAGACCGACCAGATCGCCGCCGCCGAGGCCGTGCTGGACAGCGGCGTGGCCGGCGCCTGACCCCACGTAGAATCGTCCGCGGTCCGCAACACCTCCGATCCGGACCGCCTCACTCCCGAGCAGCGAAGGAGCGCAGCGCCATGGGCATCGTGGTCCAGAAGTACGGCGGCTCCTCGCTCGCCGACGCCTCGGCCGTCAAGCGCGTGGCCCGCAGGATCGTGGAGGCCAAGAAGGCCGGCAACGACGTCGTGGTCGCCGTCTCGGCGATGGGGGACTCCACCGACGAGCTGCTCGACCTCGCCGAGGCCGTGAGCCCGCTGCCCCCGGCCCGCGAGCTCGACATGCTGCTGACCGCCGGCGAGCGGATCTCGATGGCGCTGGTCGCGATGGCCATCTCCGACCTCGGGTTCACCGCCCGCTCGTTCACCGGGTCCCAGGCCGGCGTGATCACCGACTCGGTGCACGGCAAGGCCAAGATCATCGACGTCACGCCGGGCCGGATCTCCGACGCCGTCGCGGACGGGCACATCGTCATCGTGGCCGGCTTCCAGGGCGTCAGCCAGGACACCAAGGAGATCACCACCCTCGGTCGCGGCGGCACCGACACCACCGCGGTGGCGCTGGCCGCCGCGCTCGACGCCGACGTGTGCGAGATCTACACCGACGTCGACGGGGTGTTCACCGCCGACCCGCGGATCGTGCCGTCGGCGCAGAAGCTCGACACCGTCACCTACGAGGAGATGCTCGAGCTCGCCGCCTGCGGCGCGAAGATCCTGCACCTGCGCTGCGTGGAGTACGCCCGCCGCTACGACATCCCGATCCACGTCCGGTCCTCGTTCAGCCAGCTGGACGGCACGGTCGTCAAGGGCAGCATCAACGACGAGGCCCCCCAGGAGGAGACCATGGAGTCACCGATCATCGCCGGCGTCGCCCACGACCGCAGCGAGGCCAAGATCACCGTGGTCGGCGTACCCGACAAGGTGGGCGAGGCTGCCGCGATCTTCGACGCCCTCGCCCGCGCCCAGATCAACCTCGACATGATCGTGCAGAACGTCTCCGCGGCCGCGACCAACCTGACCGACATCTCCTTCACGCTGCCGCGCACCGACGGGCAGACCGCGATGGAGGCCCTCGACGCCCTCAAGGCGGAGATCGGCTTCGCCTCGCTGCTCTACGACGACAAGGTCGGCAAGGTCTCCCTGATCGGCGCCGGCATGCGCTCCCACCCCGGGGTGACCGCGAAGTTCTTCAGCGCCATCGCCGACGCCGGGGTCAACATCGGGATGATCTCGACCTCCGAGATCCGGATCTCGGTGATCGTCGACGAGGTCGACGTCGACGCCGCCGTGGCCGCGACGCACACGGCCTTCGACCTCGACGCCGACGAGGTCGAAGCGGTCGTCTACGGCGGGACGGGACGCTGACATGGTGAGCATCGGCATCGTCGGCGCCACCGGCCAGGTCGGCGTCGCCATGCGCCAGATCCTGCTCGAGCGGGCCCCCTTCAATTCGATCGGGCCCGCTGACCAGGTCCGGTTCTTCGCCTCGGCGCGCTCGGCCGGCACGGTGCTGCGTCACGGCGACCGCGAGATCACCGTCGAGGACGCCGCCACGGCCGACCCGAGCGGTCTGGACATCGCGCTGTTCTCCGCGGGCGCCACCACCTCGCGCGCCCAGGCCCCGCGGTTCGCGGAGGCCGGGGTCACGGTGGTGGACAACTCCTCGGCGTTCCGGATGGATCCCGACGTGCCGCTGGTGGTCAGCGAGGTCAACCCCGAGGCGATCGGGGAGGCCCGCAAGGGCATCATCGCCAACCCCAACTGCACCACGATGGCCGCGATGCCGGTGCTCAAGCCGCTCCACGAGGCCGCCGGGCTCGTGCGGATGATCGCGTCGACCTACCAGGCCGTCTCCGGCTCCGGCGTCGCCGGCGTCGAGGAGCTCGCCGGCCAGGTCGAGGCCGCGGGGGAGAAGGCGCGCGAGCTGGCCTACGACGGCAGCGCGGTGGCGTTCCCGGCTCCGGTGAAGTACGTCCGCCCCATCGCCTACAACGTCGTCCCGCTCGCCGGCTCGATCGTCGAGGACGGTCTCGACGAGACCGACGAGGAGAAGAAGCTGCGCAACGAGTCGCGCAAGATCCTCGGCATCCCCGAGCTGCTGGTCTCCGGCATCTGCGTGCGCGTCCCGGTCTTCACCGGCCACTCGCTGGCGATCAACGCCGAGTTCACCGACCCGATGCCGGTCGCCCGGGCACGCGAGCTGCTCGCGCACGCTCCCGGGGTCGAGCTGAGCGACGTGCCCAACCCGCTGGAGGCGGCCGGGCGCGACCCGTCGTACGTCGGCCGGCTGCGCCAGGACCCCGGCGTCCCCGACGACCGCGGCCTCGCGCTGTTCATCAGCAACGACAACCTGCGCAAGGGCGCCGCCCTCAACACCGTGCAGATCGCCGAGCTCCTCGCCGCCCGCTGATCCTGCGGGTGGCGGAGCCGTCGGTGGGTTGACCCGTCGGTGGTCGAGCGGTCGGTGGTCGAGCTTGTCGAAACCACTCATCAATCTCGGTTTCGAGACGCTCCCTTCGACAGGCTCAGGACAAGCGCGCTGGCTCCTCAACCGGCGATATGGGCACCCGCACCCTCAGCGGAACAACGGGTCCTTGGAGTCCTCGGCGAACGAGACGGTGACCCACCAGGAGAACAGGAACGATCCTGCGCTGAGCAGCGGGATGACCACGACCATCCACACCGACTCCAGCGACGGCATCAGGAACAGCAGCACGAACATCGCGACCAGCCCGACCCCGAGGAAGCTGGTGCTCACCGGGTCGGAGAGCCGCCACGCCTTCAGCAGGGCGGCACCCGCCACGACCTCCACGGCCAGGATGACCAGCAGGGCGAGCAGACCGATGCGGCCGCAGCTGCCGACGCCGCGGACGACCTCGCAACCGCGCTCGGCGACGTAGGTGAGCAGCACGCCGAGCAACCCCACCAGCAGGCCGCTGACCGCCGCCGCGATGCGGGGCGCCACACCCGGCAGGGCGAAGGGCTCGCGGTCCTCGCGCCGGCGCTTCACCCGCTTCGCCCGGCGTGACCCGGGGGCCACGGGGGTGTCGTCCTCGCGGGCGGCGACCTCGTCCTCGATGTCAGACTCGTCCTCGGGCCAGCCGAGAGGCTCCTCGGCCGGCTCGGGCTCGACGGGCGGGGTCGCCACGGGCTGGGTCTCGGCCGGGGTCTCGGCAGGGGTCTCGTGCTCGGGCTCTTCCCCGGGCCACCCGACGGGCTCCTCGTCGGGGTGGCCATCCTCGCCCGCGACCGTCGGCGCCTCGTCGACCGGAGCGCCCGCGACCGGCTCCTCCCGCACGGGCTCGTCCGTCGCCTCCTCCGGCGCCGGTGGCGGCGGCGGGACCTGCTGGACGGGCTCGGCCTTCGCCCGGGTGGGCGGCGGGACCGGCGGCTTCCGCTTGGGCGCACCGGCGGCGGGGGCGAGCCCGCCTCGCGGCTCCTCGCCCGGGTCGGCGGCCGGGACCTCGGAGGTCTCCGTCGCTTCATGAGCTGGCGCCGTCGCAGCAGGGGCCGCCGGGACGTCGGGCCGGGACGGCTCCTCGGCCGGAGGCTGCGCGGGCGCCGGGTCGTCCTGCGGCACCGCGACGGTCTCCTCGGCGCTCGAGTCGGACGTCGAGTCGGTGGTCTCCGGTGCCGCGGCCTCCGCCTCGGACGCCCGCCGCTTCTTGCGACCACGACGGAAGAGGGACGGCAGCTCCAGGTTGGGCTCCGGGCTGCTCTTGTCGGGTTCCTCGGCCATGGACCGAATAGTGCCATGAAGCGGACTCGCCCAGACGTCCCTTTCGCAGCCGTCTCGCCCTCAGTGCACCACGGCGACGGGGCAGTGGGCGCCGTGCAGCACCTCCTGGGCCACCGACCCCAGGAGGACCTCCTCGACCGTCCCGCGGCCCCGTGAGCCGACCACCACCAGGGCGGCGTCCGCGGAGGCGTCGATCAGGGCCCGTGCCGCCGCCACCGGCACGGGCTCCAGCTCCACGGCGACCTCGGGGTGGGCCACGGCCACGGCCGCGACGTGGTCCGCGATGGCGCGCTCGCCCACAGCGAGGGGACGGACCCCCGAGTCGGTGCCCGAGGCGAACGCCGGGTGCCGCGACCCGTGCAGGACGGTCACCGGTGCGCGCACCGAGGCGGCGTGCGCGCAGGCCAGCTCGAGCGCCTTCCTGCTGCCCGCGGAGTCGTCGACGCCGACGACGACGCGCCGGGCGTCGGGCCGCCGTGGCTCGCGTACGACGACCACGGGGCAGTGTGCGTGCCGGGCCACCTGCTGGCTCACCGACCCGATCACCAGCCCGGCCACGGCGCCGTGGCCCCGGCTGCCCAGCACGAGCACCGACGCCTCGTGGGAGGCCTCGACCAGGGTGTGGGCGGCGCTGCCGGGCCGCACCTCCACGGTCGCCCCGACTCCGACGTCTCCCACCAGGTCGCGGGCCCGCTGGTGCAGCTCGTGCACGACGTCGTCGTCCCAGCCGGGGACGCGTGAGGCGCGGACGGCGCCGTCGTGCGCCACGACCACGACCAGCAGCGGGAGGCCGGTTGCGCGTGCCTCGTCGATCCCCCACCCCACGGCGCGCTCGGCGTCGGGGGAGCCGTCGTACCCCACGACCACGGGGCGGGCAGTGCTCTCCATGCTCCCGAGCATGAGCGCCGACCCGCGCGCCGGACGAGGGCGGATGGTCCCGCGCGGACGGGACGTCGGTCGGACTCACGCGACCCCGGGAACGCGAAGCGCGCCGGACCCGATTGGGTCCGGCGCGCTGGGCGATCTCCGAGGAGATCCTCCGGTCGGGCTGACAGGATTTGAACCTGCGGCCTCCTCGTCCCGAACGAGGCGCGCTACCAAGCTGCGCCACAGCCCGAAGGCGTAGGAAGTCTAGCGGAGCCCGGAGGTGCCTCCGAACCGGCCCCGGAACCCACCCGGAACGGGCTCAGGAGGACCGAGGCAGCAGGGTCAGGAGGGTGGCCTCGGGGCGGCAGAACAGGCGCACCGGGGCGTACGGCGAGGTGCCCGCGCCGGCGGACACGTGCAGCCACGAGCTCCCCTGGTCCCCGGGTCGCGAGTCGGCAGGGTGCCGGTGCAGCCCCTTGGCGCGGTCGGTGTCCAGGTCGCAGTTGGTCACGATGGCGCCCTTGACCGGCAGGCAGATCTGGCCGCCGTGGGTGTGCCCGGCCAAGGTGAGGTCGTAGCCGTCGGCGGCGAGCTGGTCGAGCACCCGCAGGTAGGGCGCGTGGCTCACCCCCAGGCGCACGTCGGCGTCCGTGGGAGCCGGGCCGGCGACCGCCTCGAGGTCGTCGTAGCCGAGGTGCGGGTCGTCGACGCCCACGAAGGCGAACGTGGTGTCGCCCACCCCGAGCCGCGCGGAGGTGTTGGTCAGGTCGGTCCAGCCGCGCCGCTCGAAGGCGTCGCGCAGGTCCTGCCACGGCAGCTTGGGGCTCGTGACGTTGCGGCTACCGTCGTCGGGCAGGAGGTACCACAGCGGGTTGCGCAGCGTCGGCGCGAAGTAGTCGTTGGACCCGAACACGAAGACCCCGGGCACGTCCAGGAGTCGCCCCAGACCCTCCAGCACCGGGTCGACCGCCTCCATGTGCGCGAGGTTGTCGCCGGTGTCCACGACCAGGTCGGGCTCCAGGTCAGCCAGCGAGGCCAGCCACCGGCGCTTGGCCTTCTGGCCGGGGGTGAGGTGCAGGTCGCTGAGGTGCAGGACCTTCAGCGGTCGGTGGCCGGGCGGCAGCAGCTCCAGCTCCACGCGGCGTACGACGAAGCTGCGGACCTCGATGCCCGCGGAGTACGCCACCGTGGCCGCGCCGAGGGCAGCGCCGGTGCCCACGACGACGCCCAGGCGGCGCAGCAGCCGGTGGGGAAGGGGCACGGGGTCCATGGGCGCAAGGCTGCCACAATGGCCGGCACGGGCCCGCTGGTGAGCCACCCCGACTCACCACGCGCCGGCCGCGGAGCACATCGAGGACGGAGCGAGGACGCATGAGTGAGCTGAAGGACCGGTTGCGCGCCGACCTGACCACGTCGATCAAGGCCCGTGACGAGCTGCGCTCCTCCACCTTGAGGATGGTGCTGACCGCGGTGACCAATGCCGAGGTCGCCGGCAAGCAGTCGCGTGAGCTCAGCGACGAGGACGTCCTGGGGGTGCTGACCAGCGAGTCCAAGAAGCGCCGGGAGGCCGCCGAGGCGTTCGCCGACGCGGGTCGCGCCGAGCAGGCGGAGCGGGAGCGCGCCGAGGCCGGCGTGATCGCCGACTACCTTCCCGAGCAGCTCACCGAGGACGAGGTCGAGTCGCTGGTGACTGCGGCGATCGACGAGCTCGGGGTCCGCGGGGACGGCATGAAGGCCATGGGTCGCGTGATGGGCGTGCTCACGCCGAGGACCAAGGGCCGCGCCGACGGCGGCGTGGTCGCGGCTGCGGTACGCCGCCAGCTCTCCGCCGGCTGAGCCCCACGCGCGAGCCGACCGACGGGCCGACTCGTCGCGAGGTCAGTCGCCCGATGACGGGTGGATCTCGACCGTCGAGCCGCGCGGGAGCCGCTCGCCGATGCCGGGGTCGGTCTCGGCCACGGTGCCGCGGCGCTCGTCGGAGCGGCGACCGTCGCCGACGCTGACGTAGAACCCCTCGGCGGCGATCTTCTGCGCCGCCCGGCGCACCGTCATGCCCGTGACGTCGGGGACCTCGACCTCGACGGCACCCTCGTCCGAGGACGCGGGAGGGGTGAAGTCCTCGTAGGGCACCTTGTCCTGGACCGCGCGCATGGCGTTGGCCCACATGGGTCCGGCGACCGTCGACCCGAAGGCCTCGCTGATGTAGCGGCCGCCCACTTGCTGGCCGTTGAGGGTGACCCAGTTGCCCTGCTGGTTGGCGCCGGCGATCATCGCCGCGGTCGCGATCTTCGGCGTGTAGCCGTTGAACCAGACGGCCATGTTGCCGTTGATGGTCCCCGTCTTGCCGGCTGACGGCTTGTCGAGGGCGAGGTTCTGGCCGAAGCCGCCCGGCTCCATGACGCCGCGGAGGATGTCGTTGACCGTGTCGGCCGTCGACTCCTTCATCACCTGCTGGCACTTCTGGGGGTACTTCTTGAAGACCTTGCCGTCGCTGTTGAGGATCTTGGTGACCGGCCGGTTGACGCAGTGCTCGCCCCGGGCGGCGAACGTCGCGTAGGCGCTGGCCATCTCCAGCGGGCTCACGCCGGCGACGCCGAGGACGAACGACGGCACCCGCTCGTCGGCGGGGTCGGTGAGGTCGATGCCCATGGCCTTGGCGAGGGCGTAGGGCTCGCACAGGCCCGTACGCCGCTCGAGCTGGGCGAAGTAGGTGTTCACCGAGAGCTGGGTGCCCTTGTACATGTCGAAGTTGCCGCTGTCCGTGGAGTTGTTCGGCTCCCACGGCGCGCTCACCGGGTAGGGGCCGTCGCAGTCCATGAACTCGTTCTGCGGGATGTGCACCTGCGGCGGGGAGTTGAACCTCGTCGAGGTGGGCAGGCCCTGCTCCAGCGCCGCGGCGAGCACGAACACCTTGAAGGTGGAGCCGGCCTGGAAGCCGTTGGAGTCGCCGTACTTGCTGTCGACGACGTAGTTGAGGAAGGTCTGCCCCTTCTTGCGCTCGCGGCCCATCGGGCGCGACTGCGAGATCGCCCGCACGTTGCCGGTCCCGGGCTCGACCATCGCCAGCGCGCCGATCGCCTGGTCCTTGGGGAAGACGGCGTCAGCGGTCGCCGCGTCGGCCGCACGCTGGTAGTCGAGGTCGAGGGTGGTCTCGATGGTCAGCCCGCCGCTGTTGATCAGCTGGGCGCGGTCGGCCGGGGTCTTGCCCAGGGCCGGGTCGTCCATCAGGTAGCGGCGCACGTAGTCGCAGAAGAACGGCGCGTTGGTGCCCAGGCAGCCGTTGCGGCTCTTGCGCAGCTTGAGCCCGAGGGGCTGGCCCGAGAGCTTCTCGGCCACGGCGGGCTTGATCACGTTCAGCTCGGCCATCCGGTTGAGGACGACGTTGCGCCGGGCGATCGCGCGGTCCTTGTAGCGGGTCGGGTCGAAGCCGACCGGGTTCTTCACCAGGCCGGCCAGGGTGGCCGCCTGCTTGGTGTTCAGCTCGCTGGCGGGCACCGAGAAGTAGTGCCGCGAGGCGGCCTGGATGCCGTAGGCCCCGTCGCCGAAGTAGGCGAGGTTGAGGTAGCGCTCGAGGATCCAGTCCTTGGAGTAGTTCTGCTCGAAGGCGATGGCGTGCCGGAGCTCCTGGATCTTGCGGCGGTAGGTGTTCTCGGTCGCGGCCCGGCGCTCCTCGGCGGTCTGCGCCTGGGTGAGCTGGGTCATCTTCGCCATCTGCTGGGTGATGGAGGAGCCGCCCTGGGTCCCGCCGCCGCCGGTCTGGTTGTTGACGAACGCGCGCAGGGTGCCCTTGATGTCGAGGGCGCCGTGCTCGTAGAAGCGGTAGTCCTCGATGGCGATGATGGCCCGCTGCATGATCGGCGCGACCCGCTTCAGCGGCACGTTGACGCGGTTCTCGTCGTAGAAGGTGGCGATCACCTGCCCGTCGCGGCCCAGCACGCGGGTCCGCTGCGCCAGCGGAGCGGCGGTGAGCTCCTCGGGGAGGCTCTGCATCGACTTGGCCGTCGCGTCGGCCCCGTAGCCCATGGCCCCGACGAACGGGATGGCGAGGCCGGCGGTGAGGACGCCGAGGACTGCGGACACGGCGACGATGACTCCGAGATGGGAGACGACCGTGCCGAAGGAGAGACGAGGACGGCGTCGTGGCATAGCACAAAGTCTAGGGGCCGGGGTGCAAATGCGACCGGTCGGCGTGACTGTTCTAGTCATTTCGGACTATACGAGATCCACCCGCACGGGTCTGTTTCGAGTCTCGACATCTCTTTACTCTCGACATGGGTTGAAAACGGACGTTTTGGGACGAGCCGGGAAAGCCCAGGACCTGAACTTTGGAGGGGACATGTCCTGGAACGAGATGTGGGCCACAGTGGCCCTGTGCAAGGGGTCCGCGCCGGACGAGCTGTTCGTGCGTGGCGCGGAACAACACAAGGCCAAGGCCGTGTGCGGGGCGTGCCCCGTGCGCGCCGAGTGCCTGGCGGAGGCGCTGGACAACCAGATCGAGTGGGGTGTCTGGGGAGGCCTCACCGAGCGGGAGCGTCGGGCGCTGCTGCGCAAGCGGCCCAACGTCACCTCGTGGCGCCAGCTGCTCGAGACGGCCAAGGCCGAGCACGAGCAGTCGGCCGCCACCACCGCCTGACGAGGGAGCGGGACCGGGGACCTCGGGGCGTCAGCCCGCGCGGTCGGCCTGCTCGCCCTGGGAGGCGAGCAGGTCGCCGATGAGGCGCAGGCCGTCGAGGTCGTGCACGTCCGTGGGGAGGGCGGGCAGCACCGCCGTCGGCACGTCGGGGTGGGTGGTCGCGAACCGGTCGACCAGGCGGCGCTCCCGCTCGAGGAGCACCAGCCGGTCGGCGTGCAGGCGCAACAGCCCGGCCGCGAGGCCGGCGTCCTCGCCGCTCTCGCGCAGCTTCTCCACCCCGGTCATCGCCGCGTTGTCGGAGAGGTGGCCGCCGGGGTCGGTGGCGGCGCGGTTGACCACGAGGCCGGCCAGGGGCATCCGCTCCTCGCGCAGGCGCTCGACGAAGTACGCCGCCTCACGCAGGGCGTCGGGCTCCGGGGCGGCGACCACCAGGAACGCCGTACGACGGTCCTGGAGCAGCTCGTAGGTGCGCTGGGCGCGCTGGCGGAACCCGCCGAAGAGGGTGTCGAACGCGGCCACGAACGCCTTCATGTCCTGCAGGACCTGCGCGCCGATGATCTTCGTGATGGCGTTGGTGACCATCCCGAACCCCGCCGTCATCAGCCGCGCGGGACCGCGGGCGGGCGCGGTCAGCAGGCGCATGAACCTGCCGTCGAGGAAGCTGGAGAGCCGCTCGGGGGCGTCGAGGAAGTCCAGCGCGCTGCGCGAGGGCGGGGTGTCGACGACGATCAGGTCCCACCGGCCGGACTTGCGCGCGTCCTTGTCGAGCTGGCCGAGCTTCTCCATCGCCATGTACTCCTGCGTGCCCGCGAACGAGCTGGAGACGGCGACGTAGAAGGGGTTGGACAGGATCTGCGCGGCCTTCTCGGGGCTGGCCTGGCTCTGCACGACCTCGTCGAAGGTCCGCTTCATGTCCAGCATCATCGCGTCGAGCGAGCCGCCCGCCGCGTCCCCGTCGACCGAGGCTCGCGTGTTCGCGCCCGGCACCGGGCGCGGGGTGTTGTCCAGCTCGTCGATCCCCATCGACTGGGCCAGGCGGCGCGCCGGGTCGATGGTCAGGACGACCACCTTGCGGCCGAGCTCGGCGGCCCGCAGCGCGAGCGCCGCCGAGGTCGTGGTCTTGCCGACGCCGCCGGAGCCGCAGCACACGATGATCCCGCGGCTGCGGTCCTCGAGCAGGGCGTCCACGTCGAGGGGCAGGTGCGGCTGGTGGCCGGCGACGAGCGGGCCCACCCGCGCCCCGGACCTGCTGCTGTGGTGCACCAGCGGCCTCTCGTTCACGCCATCCCCTCCTCGACCAGGATCTCGGCCAGCTCGTAGAGGCAGGTCAGGTCCACGCCGCCGGGGATCCGGGGCAGCTCGTAGGTCGGCACGCCCATCTCCTCCACCAGGGTGCGCTGGCTGTCCTCGAGGGCGCGGCGCTGGGCGTGCGCCCGGCCCTCGTCGACCAGTGCGTCCACCAGGGTCTCGTCGGCCTGGATCCCGACCTTGTCGAGCCGCGCGACGAGCCCGGCCCGGTCGACGCTCCCGTCGAGCAGCTCGGTGCGCTCGTCGGCGTCGAGGTCCTGGGGACGGACCATGTTGACCACGACGCCGCCCACGGGCAGTCCCGCCTCGCGGAGCTGGGCGATGCCGTCGCCGGTCTCCTGCACCGGCATCTCCTCCAGGACGGTCACGAGGTGGATCGCCGTACGCCGCGAGCGCAGCAGCGTCGTCACCGTGTCGGCCTGCGCCTTGATCGGCCCGACCTTGGCCAGCCCGGCGAGCTCGTTGTTGACGTTGAGGAACTGGGTGATCCGGCCGGTGGGCGGCGCGTCGAGGACGATGGCGTCGTAGGTGCGGGCGTTCTTGTTGCGCCGGTTGCGGTTGGCGGCCTCGTAGACCTTGCCGGTCAGCAGCACGTCGCGCACGCCGGGGGCGATCGTGGTCGCGAACTCGACGACGCCGAAGCGGTCGAGCGCCTTGCCGGCCCGGCCGAGCCGGTAGTACATCGCGAGGTACTCCAGCAGTGCCGACTCTGCGTCGATCGCGAGCGCGTAGAGGTCACCGGCGCCCGAGGTGCCACGGGCGACCAGCCGCTCCTCGTAGGGCAGCGGGGGCACGTCGAACATCTGCGCGATGCCCTGGCGACCCTCCACCTCGCACAGCAGCACCGTCTTGCCGCGCGAGGCCAGGGCGAGGGCGAGCGCGGCGGCCACCGTCGACTTCCCGGTGCCGCCCTTGCCGGTGATGATGTGCAGCTGCACGCCCGGGAAGTCCTCGTGGCCCGCGCCCTCGCCGGGGCCCTCGGCGGGACTCTGGGCGGGCTGGGCGGACATGTCTCGCAGCCTAGCCGCGCGGTGGAGGTCGACTCGGGTGACCTGGGGCACACCGGACGTGACAGGATCGCTCGCGGGAGGTGTCTTCTCGTGGACAAGGTTGTGGCAAGTGCGGCCGAGGCGGTCGCTGACATCCCGGACGGCGCGACGCTGGCCGTGGGCGGGTTCGGGTTGTGCGGCATCCCGGCGGTGCTGATCGAGGCGCTGCTGGAGGCCGGCACCACCGACCTGCAGGCGGTCTCGAACAACTGCGGCGTCGACGGCTGGGGTCTGGGTCGGCTGCTCGGGGAGCGCCGGCTGCGGCGGATGATCTCCTCCTACGTGGGGGAGAACAAGGAGTTCGCCCGTCAGTACCTCCACGGCGAGCTCGAGGTGGAGCTCACTCCCCAGGGAACGCTGGCGGAGCGGATGCGCGCCGGCGGCTCCGGCATCGCGGCGTTCTTCACCGCCACCGGCGGCGGCACGCAGGTCGCCGAGGGCGGACTGCCGTGGCGCTACGACGCCGAGGGCAACGTCGTCGTCTCGAGCCCGGCGAAGGAGACCCGCACGTTCGACGACCGCGAGTACGTGCTGGAGGAGGCCATCGTGGCCGACTTCGGGCTGGTGCGGGCCTGGAAGGGCGACCGGCACGGCAACCTCGTCTACCGCGACTCCGCTCGGAACTTCAACCCGCTCGCCGCGATGTGCGGGCGGGTGACGATCGCGGAGGTCGAGCACCTGGTCGAGCCGGGCGAGCTGGACCCCAACGACGTGCACACCCCCGGTGTCTTCGTGCAGCGCGTGGTGGCGCTGACCCCCGAGCAGGCGGCCGACAAGAGGATCGAGAAGCGCACGGTGCGACCCCGCGACGAGGCCCCGGCCGAGTCGGTGCCGGCCGGCGGAGCGTCGGCGGGTGTCGCCGAGGGAGGCGAGTGAGATGACCGAGAAGCACGGCTGGAGCCGCGAGGAGATGGCGGCGCGCGCCGCCTCCGAGCTCAGCGACGGCAGCTACGTCAACCTCGGCATCGGCCTGCCGACGCTGGTCCCCAACTACGTGGCGGACGACGTCGAGCTGGTGCTGCAGAGCGAGAACGGCATCCTCGGCGTGGGCGCCTACCCGCTCGAGGGCGACGAGGACCCCGACCTCATCAACGCGGGCAAGGAGACGGTGACGCTGCGCAAGGGCGCCTCCTTCTTCGACTCCGCCACCAGCTTCGGGATGATCCGCGGCGGCAAGATCGACGCCGCGATCCTGGGCGCGATGCAGGTCAGCGCGACCGGCGACATCGCCAACTGGATGATCCCCGGGAAGATGGTCAAGGGGATGGGTGGCGCGATGGACCTCGTCCACGGCGCCAAGCGGGTCATCGTGCTGATGGAGCACACCGCCAAGGACGGCTCCTACAAGATCGTCGAGGAGTGCTCGCTGCCCTACACCGGCCGCGCCGTCGTACAGCGGATCATCACCGACCTGTGCGTCCTCGACGTCACCGACGAGGGGCTGCGCCTCGTCGAGCTCGCCCCCGGCGTGAGCGAGGACGAGGTCCGCGAGAAGACCGAGCCCAAGGTCGTCGGTCTCGACTGAGCCGGGCCGGCCGGGTTGTCCGGCGGGTGTCCGGCTGGGTGTCCGGCTGGGTGTCTGGCTGGGCGATGAGTCAGCGGCGGTGCGCCGGTCGGTAGTGGCATGAGCACCCTCGCGACGATCACCACCTCGCTCGACGGCTTCGTGACCGGTCCCGACGACCGCCCCGGACAGGGTCTCGGTGTCGGCGGGGAGCGGCTGCACCACTGGGTGTTCGGCGGCCCGTGGACCTACGACGGCCAGGGCGACTCGCGGCCCATGACGGAGGTCGACGAGGCGTGGTACCAGGCCATCGTCGGGCGGGTCGGTGCCGTCGTCGTGGGCCGGGGCATGTACGACGCAGCCGGGGCCTGGGGCGACGAGAACCCCTGGGACTCGCCGGCCTTCGTGCTGACCCACCGGGTCGATGACGACCACGACGAGAGCTTCACCTTCGTCGACGGGCTCACCGAGGCGCTCGGTCTTGCACGGGAGGCCGCCGGCGAGAAGGACGTCAGCATCGGTGGCGGCGCCGAGGTGATCCGGCAGGCGCTCGCCGCGGGCGAGGTCGACGAGCTGTGGCTGTCCCTCGCTCCGGTCACCCTCGGCGCGGGCAAGCCGCTCTTCGCGGGCATGGTCGTCGACCTCGAGCCGCTCGAGGTGCGGCAGTCGCGCTGGGCCACCCACGTGCGCTACGCGGTCCACCCCTGAGCTCTTACCCGGTGGGGCCGAGCCCCGGAGACCGGACCGGGGCTGACCTCTCCGGCGCCGCGGAGAGGCCAGCCGAGCCGGCACGAGGCGACCTCACGGGGCGTCTCAGGCAGGCACCCTCAGGCGGCCGCCTTGTCGAGGCGCCAGACGTTCCTCGAGGCCTTGGCCGGCGCGTGCTTGACGCGCTGCCAGCTGCTCCAGACGTTCTGGTAGTTGCAGACGCTGGGGGCGCCGTTGAACCGCTTCTTCATCACCGAGAAGTTGGCGGTGTAGTGGTAGGCGTGCAGCCGGTACTTGTGCTGGGTGTCGGCGGGGACGTTGGCCGTGTAGCTCCACGACTCGGTCCACGCGTGCGACCCACCGACCGTCACTCCGAGGCTGGTGGAGGCCTTCGCGAAGACCACGCCTGCCTCCGCGGACACGGTCGCCGTCACCGACGCGCTCACGGTCATCGTCTTCGTCTTGCTGTAGGTGATGCTGCCGCCCCTGCGGAAGATCGCCCAGTCGCTGTGGATGTTGGTCGGGTAGTAGGTGAACGACTTGTCCTTGAAGCTGTAGATGACGTCCGGGCCGGGGGCGGCGCATCGAGCGCTTGCCGGCGCGGCAGCGAGGACGGGTACGACGAGCGTGCTTGCCAGCAGGACAAGCGCGGAGATGATCTTCTTCAAGAGTGCTCCTGGATGTGAGTCCGAGCGACGAACTCCCACTGGTGTGACGCCCCCCGCCCGAGATGAGTCGGGACATCCTGCACCCGAACGAGCGCGAGCGCCACACCCGGCCGCGAGGGCGCGTCGCGGGTCGACCCCGTGGTGGGCGGCGGCCGGGCCCGCCGGTGAGAGGGACTCGGGACGCCCGCGGGGATCGGGATGGCGGTGACCTGCGCCACGCCGCTCCCTGTGGCGGAATGCCGACCACCGGTCGTCCTGTTGGGACGGTGATTCCGATTTTCTCCCCAGTGAGGTATTCGCCCCATGTCACGTGCTTTCACCCCCGTCACCATCGGCTCCTGGGACCTGCCGCAGTCCTTCGTCATGGGCCCGCTCACCCGCAACCGCGCGGGTGCCGGCAACGCGCCCACGCAGCTGAACGCGACCTACTACGCGCAGCGCGCCGGCGCCGGCCTGATCATCACCGAGGGCACCGCGCCGAGCGCGGTCGGCCAGGGCTACCTGAACGTGCCGGGGCTCTACACGGCCGAGCAGGTCGAGGGCTGGCGCCTCGTGGCCGACGCCGTGCACGAGCGGGGCGGCCGCATCGTCGCCCAGCTGATGCACGCGGGGCGGATCGCGCACGCCGAGAACAAGGACGGCGTCGAGACCATCTCGGCGAGTGCCGTGCGCGCACCCGGTGAGATGGTCACCGCGAACGGTCCGAAGCCGCACGACGAGCCCCGGGCGCTGGCCTCCGACGAGCTCGCCGGGGTCGTCGCCGACTACGTGACCGCCGCCCGCAACGCCGTGGACGCGGGTCTCGACGGGGTGGAGGTCCACGCCGCCAACGGTTACCTGCTGCACCAGTTCCTCGACCCGACCGTCAACCTGCGCGAGGACGCCCACGGAGGCACCCCGGAGAACCGCGCGCGCCTCGTGGTCGAGGTCGTCACCGCCGTCGCCGACGCGATCGGCGCGGAGAAGGTGGGTCTGCGGATCTCGCCGGCGCACCAGTTCAACGGGATCGGCGAGCAGGCGGGCGAGGACCTCGAGGCGACGTACGCCGCCCTGGTGGACGCCGTGGCGCCCCTCGGCCTGGCCTACCTGAGCGTCCTGGCCAGCCCGCTGGAGCCGTTGAAGGACCTCGTGTTCGACCTGCGCCGCCGCTTCGGTGGGCCGGTGCTCCTCAACGACGGCTTCGGCGACGTGACCAGCATCGACACGGTGGAGCAGCTCCTCGAGACCGGTCTGGCCGACGCCGTCGTGGTGGGTCGCCCGTTCCTGGCCAACCCCGACCTCGACGCGCGTTGGCAGCAGGGGGCCGAGCTCAACGAGCCCGACGCCTCCACCTTCTACGGCGGAGGGGCCGAGGGGTACACCGACTACCCCACCCTCGACCGGGCCTCCTGACGCCCGACGCCTATCCGTCTCCGCCGGCGGGACCCAGTGCCGACAGCACCGTCGGCCAGGCGACCGAGCCGGGCTCCATCGGCTCGAAGTGACCGCCGGGGACGACGCGCAGGTCGACCCACGGGTGGGCGGCGGCCAGCCCGCGGCTGACTCCGACCGGCACGTCCTCGTCCGCCTCTCCGTGCACGACGACCACCTCGGCCGCGGGGCGGGAGCGCGCGAACAGGGTCATCGGGTCGGCGTCGGCGTCGTCGCGCCCGTCGAGGAACGCCTCGACGGCGTGGTCGCCCAGCCCGAGCCGGGCAGCCTCGGCGAGGTCGGCCACCGGCGCCAGCCCCACCACGCGGCGGACCGGGAGGTCGGAGGTGGCCAGCCAGAGTGCGAGGTGGCCGCCGGCGGAGTGGCCGACGACCGTCAGCGGCGCCGCCACGACGCCGACCGAGCCGAGCAGGTCCGGCAGCCGCGTCGCGGCCAGACGCAGGTCCTCGGCGGTGACGGGCCAGCCGCCGCCGTTGCCGACGCGGCGGTACTCCGGGGTGGCCACCACCCACCCGGCGTCGGCCAGCGCGCGGGCGGTCGGCCGCGTGTGCCGGCGGTCGTAGCGTGCCTTCCAGAACCCGCCGTGGACGAGCACGAGCACCGAGCCGACCGGCTCGCGCGGGACCGAGCCGCCGGGCAGGTGGAGGTCGACCACCGCCTCCTCGTGGTCGGCGTAGCGCAGGACGCAGTCGGGCAGCATGCAGCGGACGCTAGCCCTCGGACCCGGGTCTAGGGTGGCCGCCATGACCAAGTGGGAATACCTGACCGCGCCCGTGCTGGTGCACTCGACCAAGCAGATCCTCGACAACTTCGGCTCCGACGGCTGGGAGCTCGTCCAGATCGTGCCGGGGATGAACCCGGAGAACCTGGTGGCCTACTTCAAGCGTCCGTTGGCATGAGCCCGGAGCAGACTCCCGAGGGCCGGCTCGCCGAGCTCGGCCTGGAGGTGCCGCAGGTCGCGGCGCCGGTGGCGGCGTACGTCCCGGCCGTGCGCAGCGGCCAGCACGTCTTCACCTCCGGCCAGCTGCCGATGCGCGAGGGCCAGCTGATGCGCACCGGCAAGGTCGGTGGCGAGGTGACGCAGGAGGAGGCCGTGGAGTGCGCACGCCAGTGCGCGCTGAACGCGCTCGCCGCCGTGCGTGCCGAGACCGGCGACCTCTCGGCGGTCCGGAGGGTGGTCAAGGTCGTGGTGTTCGTGGCCTCGACCACGGACTTCACCGGGCAGCCGCTGGTCGCCAACGGCGTCTCCGAGCTGCTCGGCGAGGTGTTCGGCGAGGCCGGCAGGCACGCCCGCTCGGCGGTCGGCGTCCCCGTGCTGCCCCTGGACGCGCCGGTCGAGGTCGAGCTGCTCGTGGAGGTCTGAGGGATGGTGCGTGTCCAGCTCCCGCCGCAGCTGGTCGAGTCGGCCCGGGAGTACGCCGACGGCACCCGTGAGCCCGCCGAGCCCCGCAACGCCGCCACGGTCGTGCTCATGCGCGGCGGCGAGGAGGGCCCGGAGGTCTACCTGCTGCGACGGCAGACCTCGATGGCCTTCGCGGGCGGGATGTGCGTCTTCCCGGGTGGTGGCGTGGACCCCCGCGACTTCGACCACGCGATCGCCTGGGCCGGGCCCGGGCCGCAGGAGTGGGCCGCCCTGCTCGGGACCGACGAGGCCACCGCACGGGCGCTGGTGTGCGCCGCGGTCCGGGAGACCTTCGAGGAGTCCGGGGTGCTGCTGGCCGGCGAGTCCCCGGACACGGTCGTCGCCGACACGACCGCTGCTGACTGGGAGGCCGACCGAGCGGCCCTCGAGGCCCGCGAGCTGGCCTTCACCGAGTTCCTCGACCGCCGTGGGCTGGTGCTGCGCACCGACCTGCTCGGCGTCTGGGCCGCCTGGCTGACCCCGGTCTTCGAGCCCCGTCGCTACCGCACCTGGTTCTTCGTCGCCGAGCTGCCGCGGGGGCAGCGGACCCGCGACGTCTCCAGCGAGTCCGACCAGGTCACCTGGCTGCCGGCCATGGAGGCGGTGCGGCAGGTCGAGCAGGAGCAGATCCTGATGCTTCCGCCCACCTACCTGACCTGCCTCGAGGTCGGCCAGCACGCCGATCCGGCCGAGGTGGTGGGGGCCGCGGGCGGGCGGTCGGTGGAGATGTTCATGCCGGAGGTCGAGCAGTCCGAGGAGGGCGGGACGCTGTCGATCCCGCCGCATCTCGAGGACCTGCTGGGGACGCGGTCGTGACCGTGCCCGGCGGCTGGGCCGGCGGCGCCTTCGGGGAGCGCGCCCGCTGCGTGCTGGCGCCCAACGCCGACATGATGACGCTGGACGGGACCAACACCTGGGTCCTGCGCGAGCCCGGGGCCCGCCGATCGGTGGTCATCGACCCCGGGCCGTCCGACGAGGGCCACCTCGCGGCCGTCGCCGAGCTTGCCGGCGAGGTGGGCGTCGTGCTCCTGACCCACCACCACCTCGACCACTCCGAGGCGGCCAAGGACTTCGCCCGCCGGATGGGCTGCGGGGTGCGCGCGCTCGACCCCGCCCAGCGCCTGGGCTCGGTGGGCCTGGCCGGCGGGGATGTCGTGGAGGTCGACGGCCTCGAGGTCCGCGTCGTCGCAACCCCGGGCCACACCGCCGACTCGCTGTCGTTCGTGCTGCCCGCCGAGCGGGCCGTCCTCACCGGCGACACCGTGCTGGGGCGCGGCACCACCGTGGTGGCGCATCCCGACGGCGAGCTCGGGGCCTACCTCGACTCGCTGGACCGGCTGCACGCGCTCGCCGAGCAGCACGAGATCGCCACGATCTGGCCCGGCCACGGGCCGGTCATCGACGACGCGCTGGGAGCGCTGGACTACTACATCGCCCACCGCGCCGAGCGCCTCGCCCAGGTGGAGCAGGCCCTCGCCCGGCTCCGCGACGAGCCTCATCCCGAGGGGATGGCGGCCGATGAGCTGCCGCGCCGCGTGGTGGAGATCGTGTACGCCGACGTCGACCCTGTCCTGTGGGGTGCCGCCGAGCTCTCCGTCCGGGCCCAGCTGGCCCACCTCGCCGTCCGGGGCGACTGACTCCCCCGTCCGGGCCATTTCCACCTAAACCGGTCACGCCGCGCGGCGGAGCGGGTTAGCGTCCAGCGGTGCTGTTGGAGAAGCTCGGTGTGACCGTGGGCGCGCTCACCCTCGGGACCGCCTGGGTGGGCGGCCTCGTCTGGGTGCACGGCGACACCGGTCCCGGCAGCGACGCCACGGCCGTCGGACAGCCGACCAGGGTGGCGGTGGCGCCCGGTGCGCACGGCTACGGCGACTCGATCTCCGACCCGGCACCGACAGCCACCCCTCCTCCCACGGCGCGACCGAGCACCGCCTCGCCCCGCGCCGCCGAGCGGGCGAAGGCGCGCGCCGCGCGGCCCGCTGCGCTCGCCGTCCCCCTGGGGCTGCCACCGCTGCCGCTGACCGACGAGGTCCCGTTCGACTCCGGTGAGTACCCCACGCCACCGGCGTCCGACACCGGGCTCGACACCGGGTCCGACACCGGGTCCGACACGGGGCTCGACACGGGGCTCGACACCGGGTCCGACACTGGCCCCGCGACCGGCCCCGCGCCCACCGGCACCGGCAAGGCCGCGGACTTCGCGATGGCCACCTTCAACGTGCTCGGCAGCTCCCACACCGAGAAGGGCGGGCACCACTCCTGGCTGGCCTCGGGGCCGCAGCGCGTCGGCGGCGTGCTCCAGATCCTGGCCCAGCACGACATCAGCGTGGTCGGGATGCAGGAGTTCCAGCGCAACCAGCGCGAGGCGTTCGCGGGCAAGGCGCGCGGCTGGCAGATGTACCCGACGCTGTCCATGCCGGCACGCGACGGGGAGAACACCGTGGCGTGGCGCACCGACACCTGGGACCTGGTCCGTCCGGCCACGGTGCCCATCCCCTACTTCAACGGCAAGGTGCGCAACATGCCCTACGTGCTGCTGCAGCACAAGGCGACCGGCGTGCGGGCCTACTTCTCCACCTTCCACAACCCGGCCGACACCCGCCGCTACCGTGGCCAGCAGCGGTTCCGCAACGCGGCGACCGACCGCGAGATCGCGCTGTTCAACCGGATCGAGGCCGAGGGCGTGCCCCAGCTGGTCACCGGTGACATGAACGAGCGGGGGGAGTACTTCTGCAAGGTGACCGCCCGCACCGCCCTCGTCGCGGCCGCCGGCGGCAGCACCTCGGGAGCCTGCAGGCCGCCACGTCCCACGATGATCGACTGGATCTTCGGTAGCCCCGGGGTGAAGTTCAGCAACTACCGCATCGACCGCAGCCCGCTGGTGCGGCGTACGACGGACCACCCGGTCGTCGTGACCCGCGCCCGCATCGCTCCCCGCGCCTGAACCACCCGACCGGGCGCGTCCGACCCGCCTCGACCCGTCTCGAACCCGTCGCGGACCGCTGCCCGGAACGACCGCCCCCGGTTATCTTGGGCCGGTGCGGGACAAGGTGGGGATGGTCGGCTTCGTGGTGCTGCTGGTCGCCGTCTGGGGGGCCGGGTTCCTCTGGATGAGCGGCAGGCTCCCCTGGTCCTCGGGAGAGGCTGCGGCGACCCGCTCGACCCCGTCGACGACGGCGAGCCCGTCGTCCAGCGCGCCGCCCAGCACCTCACCCAGCACCCCGGCTGCTTCGCCGAAGGGCGCGGCCAAGGTGCGCACCGACGGCGTGACCTCGGCCGCGGAGCGCAAGGCCGTCGACGTGAACCCCGCCCGGGTGCGCCCGCGGCCCCAGCCGCTGCCCCCGCAGGCGCAGTTCACGATGGCGACCTTCAACGTCCTCGGCCACTCCCACACCAATCCCGGTGGGCACCACTCCTGGCTGGCCTCGGGGCCGCAGCGGGTCGGCGGCGTCCTGGAGCTGCTGGCCCGTCACGACGTGACCGTGGTGGGGATGCAGGAGTTCCAGCAGCCCCAGCGCCAGGCGTTCGCCGCCCGAGCGGTCGGGTGGCAGATGTACCCGACGCTCTCGATGCCGGCCCGCGACGGGGAGAACACCGTGGCGTGGCGCACCGACACGTGGGACCTGGTCCGGCCGGCCACGGTCGCGATCCCCTACTTCAACGGCCGGTCGCGCAACATGCCCTACGTGCTGCTGCAGAACAAGAAGACCGGGGTGCGTGCCTACTTCGCCTCCTTCCACAACCCGGCCAACACCCGCCAGTTCCGCGGACAGGCCCGGTTCCGCAGCGCGGCGACCGAGCGGGAGATCACCCTGGTCAACCGGCTCTCGCAGGAGGGGATCCCGGTGTTCGTCACCGGCGACATGAACGAGCGCGCGGAGTACTTCTGCAGGGTGACCGGCCGCACGCCGCTGGTCGCCGCTGCCGGCGGCAGCAACGCGGACGGCTGCCGTCCGCCGCGACCGCTGATGATCGACTGGATCTTCGGCAGCCGGGCGGTCGAGTTCGCGAGCTACCGGATCGACCGGAGCCCGCTCGTACGCCGCACCTCCGACCACCCCCTGGTCACCACCGAGGTGACCGTGGACGCCCTCGACTTCGAGAACGCCTACGAGCGGCCGACAGGCTGAACCACGGTCCCGGGCGCGCTCCGGGAGCTGCCTCAGCGGGCGCGACGCCGCATGCGCTCCACGTCGTGGATGACCACCGAGCGCGGCTCGAGCCGCAGCCAGCCGCGGGAGGCGAAGTCGGCCAGGGCCTTGTTGACGGTCTCGCGGGAGGCGCCGACCAGCTGGGCGAGCTCCTCCTGCGTCAGGTCGTGGTGCACGTGCACGCCGTCGTCGGCGGTGCGGCCGAAGCGGTCGGCGAGGTCGAGCAGCGCCTTGGCCACGCGGCCGGGGACGTCGGAGAAGACCAGGTCGGCAACGACCTCGTTGGTCTTGCGCAGCCGTCCGGCGAGCTGGGCGAGCAGTCCGAGCGCGACCGAGGGGCGGCCCTCGAGCCAGCGCAGCAGGTCGTCGTGGGACAGGGAGAGGCAGCTCGTCTCGGTCACGGCGGTGACCGTCGCGGAGCGGGGGCCGGGATCGAACAGGGAGAGCTCGCCGAACATCTGGCCGGGGCCCAGGATCGCGAGCAGGTTCTCGCGGCCGTCGGAGGAGGTCCGCCCGAGCTTCACCTTGCCGTCGGTGACGATGTAGAGCTTGTCGCCGGGGTCGCCCTCATGGAACAGCACCTCTCCGCGGCGCAGCCTGTTCTCCCCCATCGAGGAGCGCAGCGCGGTGGCCGCCTCGTCGTCGAGGGCGCTGAACAGCGGCGCCTGCCGGAGTGCGTCGTTATCCACGTGATGTCCCCTTCGTTGCTGTCCAGCGGCCTCGCAGGCCGCTCGTGTTGCAGGTCACAGTCTGTCCCACAGGTCACCGGGGCGTCACGCGGCCTCGCCGGACGCCGCCCGGGCGGATGCGTGAACCCGGTCACGAAGGGGGCTTTCACTGCGCCGTACCCTGTTCGGCGTGCCCGACACCTCACTGGTCAGACGAGCGCGCAAGGTCAACCGCGTGCTCGCCGAGACCTACCCCGAGGCGAGGTGCGAGCTCGACTTCGACGACCCCTTCCAGCTGCTCGTGGTGACGGTGCTCAGCGCCCAGACCACCGACCGCCGGGTCAACGCGGTCCGGCCGACCCTGTTCGCCGCCTATCCCGACGCCCGCGCCATGGCCGCGGCCCCTCGCGAGGACCTCGAGCGGATCGTGGGCCCGTTGGGGTTCTTCCGGGCGAAGACCGAGGCGCTGCTGAAGCTCTCCGCGGCGCTGGTCGAGGACCACGGCGGCGAGGTGCCGCCGCGGCTGGCGGACCTGGTGAAGCTCCCCGGCGTGGGTCGCAAGACCGCCAACGTGGTGCTCGGCAACGCCTTCGACATCCCGGGCATCACCGTCGACACCCACTTCGGCCGCCTGGCTCGCAGGCTGGGCTGGACCGAGCAGTCCGACCCGGTCAAGGCCGAGCACGAGGTCGGCGCGCTGTTCCCGAAGTCCGACTGGACCATGCTCAGCCACCACCTGATCTGGCACGGTCGCCGGGTCTGCCACGCCAAGAAGCCGGCCTGCGGGGCCTGCACGGTCGCGCGCTGGTGCCCGTCGTACGGCGAGGGGCCGACGGACCCCGAGGCGGCAGCGGCCCTGGTCAAGACGCAGGGTCCCGCATGAGGGGGCCGGCATGAGCCTGCCCCGGCCCGTCGCGGTGCTCGGGGCCCTGCTCGGCGTGCTGGTGCTCCTGACCGGCTGCTCCGGGCCGGAGGCCGTGAAGGCGAAGCCGTCCGACCGGCTCCCCGAGGTCACCCTGGACGCGCTGGACGGCGGCAAGCCGGTGGACCTCACCACGCTGCGGGGGCCGATGGTGATCAACCTGTGGGCCAGCTGGTGCACGCCGTGCCGCAAGGAGCTGCCGAAGTACCAGGCGTACGCCGAGAAGCACCGCGGCAGCGTCGACGTCCTCGGCATCGACTTCCAGGAGACGCGGCCCGCCGCGGCGAGGGCGCTGGCCCGCGAGACCGGCGTGGAGTACCCGCTGCTCTCCGACCCCGACGGACGGCTGCGGGCGATCGGGCTGCCCAAGGTGATCCTGCTCGACAGCTCGGGGCGCATCGCCCACGAGGAGTACGTCGAGATCACCTCGGTGCGCCAGCTCGAGACCCTCGTGGACGACCACCTCGAGGTGAAGGCCTCGTGAGCTTCCCCGACTGGCTCGAACCCATCCGTGCGGGCGCCGAGACGATCACCGCCAGTGACATCAGCCGGTTCGTCCCGCCCGAGGGCTCCCGGACCCGCAAGGGCGCGGTGCTGATGCTCTTCGGCGAGGGGTCCTCCGGCCCGGACCTGCTGCTGACCGAGCGGGCGCACGACATGCGCTCCCACCCCGGCCAGGTCTCCTTCCCGGGCGGTTCCATCGACGAGACCGACGCCTCGGCCACGGCGGCCGCGCTGCGTGAGGCGGAGGAGGAGACCGGCCTCGACCCCACGGGGGTGGAGGTCTTCGCGACCCTGCCCGAGCTGTGGCTGCCGCCGAGCAACTTCGCGGTGACGACCGTCCTGGCGTGGTGGCGCGAGCCGAGCCCGGTCTCCGTGGTCGACCCCAGCGAGGTCCATGCCGTGCTGCGGGTCCCGCTGGAGGAGCTGCTCGATCCCCGGCACCGGGTGACGGTCGTGCACCCCCTGGGCTACCGCAGTCCGGGCTTCATGATCGGCGACGACAAGGGCCTCGTCCTGTGGGGATTCACGGCCGGTCTGATCAACAAGCTCTTCGACCACGTGGGCCTCACCAGGCCGTGGGACCCGTCCGTGGAGCAGCAATTGCCCGATCACATGCTCGGCCTGCGTCAAGATTGACCCCGACCCGGCGTCGGACCCAGAGTCCTCGGCCCTGCCCCCGCGAAAGGCGCGCATGAACGTCCTCGACTGGTGCCTGATCGTGCTGACGCTGGCCTATGCCCTCTCCGGCTACTGGCAGGGCTTCATCGCGGGGGCCTTCGCGACCGCCGGTCTGCTGCTCGGCGGCCTGGTCGGGATCTGGCTGGCCCCGGTGCTGCTCGGCGACGCGGCCCCCTCCCTGTGGGTGTCGCTGGGCGCGCTGTTCGTCGTGCTCGTGATGGCCTCGGTGGGCCAGGCGATCCTCCAGTTCGTCGGCACCCGCCTGCGCGCCAAGGTCACCTGGCAGCCCGCTCGCGCGCTGGACGCCGTCGGCGGCGCCCTGCTGAGCGTGGTCGCGGTGCTCCTCGTGGCGTGGATGCTGGGCGTGGCGATCAGCGGCTCGCGGATCCCCGGCATCAGCCCGCAGGTGCGGGACTCGAAGGTGCTCGTCACGGTGAACGACGTGATGCCCGTGCAGGCCCAGCAGGCGCTGCGCTCCTTCGACAGCGTGGTCGGGTCGAGCTTCTTCCCGCGCTACCTCGAGCCGTTCGCACCCGAGCGCATCGTGAACGTGCAGCCCGCGCAGCGGCGGGTGCTGCGCGACCCCGACGTCCGTGCCGCCGCGAAGAGCGTGTTCAAGATCCGCAGCACCAACCGCTGCGGCAGCGGCGTCGAGGGCACCGGCTTCCTCTACGCCCCCCACAAGCTGATGACCAACGCCCACGTCGTCGCCGGCGTCACCGAGCCCGAGGTCCAGGTGGGGGAGCGGACCGTCAAGGGGACGGTCGTCCACTACGACCCCGACGTGGACGTCGCCGTCGTCGACGTGCCGGAGCTCGACGGCCCCACCGTCGACTTCGACCTCGGCGGCAAGGAGCGCGAGCAGGGCGCCGTCCTCGGCTTCCCCCAGGACGGCCCGTTCAACGCCCAGCCCGTGCGCATCCGCAGCGACCAGCGCCTGCGCTCGCCCGACATCTACGGCAACGGCACCGTCACCCGCCACGTGTTCTCCCTGCGAGGGCTGATCCGCCCGGGCAACTCCGGCGGACCGGTCGTCTCCACCGGCGGCGAGGTCCTCGGCGTCGTCTTCGCGGCATCCGTCAGCGACCGCGACACCGGCTACGCCCTGACCGCCGAGCAGGTACGCCGCGCCGCCGCGGTCGGGCTGGAGTCCGGGGACCGGGTCTCCAGCGGCAACTGCGTGTGAGGGGTGCAGGTTTCCCCGGTGAGCCGGGGAAACCTGACGTTACGGGGCGAAGCATCGCCTCGGAACGTCAGGGATTGCCCAGACACCTCGTCCGGTTTGTCCTCCACGCGTACGACGAACGCGTCGTCCGCCTCGCGATCAGATGACCCGGTCGCTCGGGCCGGCTCTCGACCGCGGGCTCACCCGGCTGGTCCTGCGGGGGAGGGTCAGCCGCGCTTGAGCAGCGTGCTGGTCTCCTTGGCCTGCTCGATGGCGCGCTCGGGGGCCTTGACCTGCTTGATCTTGCGCGAGCCGATGAAACCGAGCAGGCCGGCCACCAGCAGGTAGACCGCGAAGACGATCAGGAAGCACCAGGCGAGGTCGAGCCCGGTCATGTGCAGGAAGTAGGCGAACGCGACCGACAGCATGATGATCGCGAGCAGCGCGATGAACGCCGCGCCGGCGAACAGGCCGATGCTGATGCCGCCGGCCTTGATCGAGACGCGCAGCTCGGACTTGGCGAGGGCGATCTCGCTCTGGATCAGGCTGGAGACGTCCCTGCTGGCGTCGACGACCAGCTTGCCGATGGTGGGTTCCTCCGTGGCGACGGGCTCGCGGTGTGCCATGACAGGTGTGTTCCCTTCCGAGGACTGCAGACGTCGCGTCGAACACTATCGTCACCCCCTCCTGGGTGCCTCGGTCGTCCAGTCGCGGACCCGGACCCGGGCCCGGGCTGCGGGGTGGTTTCGACGGGCTCAACCACCGGGGCGGCCGGTTTGGCCGCCCGTGGTGCATCTGGGAGACTCGGCCGGGTTGGAGGGGAGTGTTCCTCCCCAGGACGCTCCGAGCGGGCGGTGACCTGAGTCCGGAGGACCCCCGTGGACGTATCCCCCCTGGTGTGGTGGCTCACCATCGGCATCACCACCCTGGTGCTGCTCGTGGACATCGTCATCATCGGACGGCGCCCGCACGAGCCGTCGCGCCGCGAGGTCACCATCGCCCTGATCTTCTTCGTCGGGCTGGCGGTGCTGTTCGGCATCGGGGTGTGGGTCTTCGCCGGCCACCAGTACGGCACCGAGTTCTTCGCCGGCTGGCTGACCGAGTACTCCCTCTCGGTCGACAACCTGTTCATCTTCCTGATCATCATGGCCAAGTTCGGCGTACCGAAGGAGCTGCAGCAGAACGCGCTTCTCGTCGGGATCGTGCTGGCCCTGATCATGCGCGGCATCTTCATCGCCGTCGGCGCGGCCGCGATCAACAACTTCAGCTGGGTCTTCTACCTCTTCGGCCTGTTCCTCGTCTGGACCGCGGTGAAGCTCGCCCGCGAGGGTGCCGAGAACGACGACGACTTCGAGGAGAACCGGCTCATCAAGTTCGTGGAGCGCAAGTTCCCGGCGACCTCGGAGTGGCACGGCACCAAGGTGCTGAGCAAGGAGAACGGCAAGCGGGTCGTGACCCCGATGTTCGTGGTCATCGTCGCGCTCGGCACGACCGACCTGCTGTTCGCGCTCGACTCCATCCCGGCGATCTACGGACTCACCCGCGAGCCGTTCCTGGTGCTGACCGCCAACATCTTCGCGCTGATGGGCCTGCGCCAGCTCTACTTCCTCATCGGCGGCCTGCTGGAGCGGCTCGTCTACCTCTCCTACGGCCTCGCGTTCCTGCTCGGCTTCATCGGCGTGAAGCTGGTCCTGCACGCGATGCACGAGAACGAGCTGCCCTTCATCAACGGTGGCGAGCACATCTCCTGGGCGCCCGACCTGCCGATCTGGATCTCGCTCAGCGTCATCGTGGGCACCCTCGTCGTCACCACGGTGCTCAGCCTGATGAAGTCCCGGAGCATGGAGAAGGCCGACGCCGCCTGACTCGGACAGGGTTGCGTGGCGGGCGTCACGGACATTCCGGGAACAACCGCAGCGGTCGCGGAGTTGTTGAAAGTTGAACTTTCATCGACTCTCGAGGAGAACCGTGAAGATCCTGATCCTGGTGGGCAGCCTGCGCGCCGAGTCCTGGACGGCCAAGCTGGCCGAGTCCGTCACCGGCCTGCTTCCTGCCGACACCCGGACCGAGGTGTACGCCGACCTCGGCGGCCTGCCGCACTACTCCCAGGACCTCGACACCGACGCGCCGCCGGCCGGCGTCGTGGCGCTGCGCGAGGCGATCGCCGGCGCGGACGCCCTCGTGGTCGCCACCCCGGAGTACAACGGCGCCATGCCCGGCGTGCTGAAGAACGCCATCGACTGGGCCTCGCGCCCTCGCGGGACCGCCGCGATCACGGGCAAGCCCGTGGCCGTGCTGTCGGTGAGCCCCTCGCCGCGTGGCGCCCAGTGGGCGCGCGAGGACGCCGTCAAGGTCCTCGGCGTGGCAGGCGCGCTCCCGCTGGAGGACAGCATCGGGGTCGCCTCGGTGCACTCGGTCGTCGTCGACGGCCGGATCGTCGACGAGCCGCTCGAGGTGGCGCTGCGCGACCTGATGCACTCGCTCGTGGCCGCCGAGCGCCAGGCCGCCTGAGCCACCCCGCGACGCCGAGACGGCCCGTAGGCACGCGTGCTGCGTGCGGACGGGCCGTCTCGTCGTGCTGGGCGGTTTCGACAGGCTCAACCACCGTGGGGGTTTCGACAGGCTCAACCACCGAGCCCGGCGTCAGCCCTCGTCGCCCTTGCCCGAGTCCATCCCCTTGCCGATCAGGTCCATCACGGTGGAGTCGGCCAGCGTGGTGACGTCGCCGACCTCGCGGTGCTCGGCGACGTCCTTGAGCAGGCGGCGCATGATCTTTCCCGAGCGGGTCTTCGGCAGCTCGGGGACCACCATCACCTGTCTCGGCTTGGCGATCGCGCCGATCTCCTTCTGCACGTGCATCCGCAGCTCCTGGATGAGCGAGTCGGGTGCCTCCTCGCCCTCCTCCAGCGCCGACTCGCGCAGGATCACGAACGCACAGACGGCCTGGCCGGTGGTCTCGTCGGCGGCGCCCACCACCGCGGCCTCGGCGACCTTGGGGTGGGAGACCAGCGCAGACTCGATCTCGGTGGTGGAGAGCCGGTGGCCCGAGACGTTCATGACGTCGTCCACTCGGCCGAGCAGCCACACGTCGCCGTCGTCGTCCTTCTTGGCGCCGTCGCCGGCGAAGTAGAACCCCTGCTTGGAGAAGCGCGACCAGTAGGTGTCCTTGAACCGCTCGTCGTCTCCCCACAGCGTGCGCAGCATCGAGGGCCAGGGCTCCTTGATCACCAGGAAGCCGCCGGAGCCGTTGGGCACCGACTCGCCGTCGTCGTCGACCACGTCGGTCACCACGCCGGGGATCGACTTCATCGCCGAGCCCGGCTTGGAGGCGGTCACGCCCGGCAGCGGGCTGATCATGATCGAGCCGGTCTCGGTCTGCCACCACGTGTCGACGATCGGGGTGCGGTCGCCGCCGATGGTCTTGCGGTACCACACGTAGGCCTCGGGGTTGATCGACTCACCGACCGACCCGAGCAGGCGCAGCTTCGACAGGTCGTGCTTCGCGGGGATGTCGTCGCCCCACTTCATGAAGGTCCGGATCGCGGTGGGGGCGGTGTAGAAGATCGTGACGCCGTACTTCTCGCAGATCTCCCACCAGCGGCCCTTGTGCGGGGTGTCCGGGGTGCCCTCGTACATCACCGAGGTGGTCTGGTTGGCCAGCGGCCCGTAGACGCCGTAGGAGTGCCCGGTCACCCAGCCGACGTCGGCGGTGCACCAGTAGACGTCGGTGTCGGGCTTGAGGTCGAAGATGGCCCAGTGCGTGTAGGCGCACCCGACGAGGTAGCCGCCGGTGGTGTGCAGGATGCCCTTCGGCTTGCCGGTGGTGCCGGAGGTGTACATCACGTAGAGCGGGTGCTCGGCGTCGAAGAACTCGCACTCGTGCTCGTTGGACTGCTTCTCGACGAACTCGTGCCACCAGACGTCGCGGTCGTCGGTCCACTCCACGTCCTGGCCCGTACGACGGACCACGAGCACGTTGCGCACCTCGTGGCCCTCGCTCGAGGCCTTGGCGCACGCCTCGTCGACGGCCGGCTTGAGCCCGGACGGGGCGCCGCGCCGGTAGCCGCCGTCGGAGGTGACGATGACCTTCGCGTCGCAGTCGACGACGCGGCTGGCCAGTGCGTCGGAGGAGAAGCCGCCGAAGACCACGGTGTGGGGGGCTCCGATCCGCGCGCAGGCGAGCATGGCGATCGCCGTCTCGGGGATCATCGGCATGTAGATCGCGACCCGATCGCCGGTCTGCACGCCGAGCTCGAGCAGGGCGTTGGCGGCCTTGCAGACCTCGTCCTTGAGCTCGGCGTAGGTGATGTCGCGGGCGTCGTCCTCCGGCTCGCCGACCCAGTGGAAGGCGACCTTGTCCCCGGCGCCGTTCTCCACGTGCCGGTCGACGCAGTTCCAGGCCGCGTTGAGCTTGCCGCCGACGAACCACTTGGCGAACGGCGGGTCGTCCCAGTCGAGCACGCGGTCCCACCGCTGGTGCCAGTCCAGGCCACCGGCCTGCTTCTCCCAGAAGCCCAGCCGGTCCGCCTCGGCCTCGTCGTAGGCCTCCTTGCTCAGGTTGGCGTTCTCGGCGAAGTCGGCCGGCGGCTCGAAGCGCCGCTCCTCGGTCGCCAGGTTCGCCAGGGTTCCGCTGGACTCGTCGCTCATGCTCGTTGCTCCTCGTCGCCGTGAGAGGCCCGGGGGGTGTCCCGGACGTGTTGCGGGTGTGTCGTGCAAGTGCGGTGATGTCTGTTTTCGAACCTACTAGCCGGGCGGCGTCCGGACGACCCTCGATCCAGGGCCGTCCGGACGCCGTACGCCGGTCGAGCGGGACTGTCCACCTCGGTGATGGCTCAGTGGTGGACGGCGCCCTCCGAACCCGCCCCGGTGAACGCCCGCACCTCGAGCGCGGTGAAGCGATCGGCCGTGTCCGGCTCCTTGGAGGTGACCGTGCCCAGCCAGCCGAAGAAGAAGCCGGCGGGGATCGAGATGATGCCCGGGTTGCTCAGCGGGAACCACGACCAGTCGGCCGAGGTGACCAGGGCGGTCTCCGAGCCCGACACCACGGGGGAGAAGAACACCAGCACCAGGCAGGTGGTCAGACCGCCGTAGATCGCCCACACTGCGCCACGGGTGTTGAACCGCCGCCAGAACAGGTTGTAGAGCAGCGAGGGCAGGTTGGCCGAGGCCGCCACCGCGAAGGCGAGCGCCACCAGGAAGGCGATGTTGAGCTTCTGGGCGGGGATGGCCAGCAGCACCGCGACCCCACCGATCACGAAGGCCGCGATCCGGGCCACCTTGACCTCGTCCTTCTCCGAGGCCTGGCCCCGCTTGAACACCGTGGCGTAGAGGTCGTGCGCCACCGACGAGGCCGAGGTCAGGGTCAGGCCCGCCACCACCGCGAGGATGGTCGCGAACGCGACGGCCGAGATCAGCGCCAGCAGCACCGCACCGCCGGTGGAGCCCTCGCCGCCTCCGACGGCCTCCGCCAGCAGCGGCGAGGCCAGGTTGCCGCCCGAGGCCGCGACCTTGCTGTCCGGGCCGGTGTCGAGCAGCGCCGCGGCGCCGAAGCCCAGCACCAGCGTCATCAGGTAGAACGACCCGATCAGGCCGATCGCCCAGAGCACCGAGGTGCGGGCCGCCTTCGCGGTCGGCACGGTGTAGAAGCGGATCAGGATGTGCGGCAGGCCCGCGGTCCCGAGCACCAGCGCGAGGCCGAGCGAGACGAAGTCGATCCGCGAGGTGGTGTCGATGCCGTACTTCAGCCCGGGCTGGAGGAAGGCGTCGCCCTTGCCGGTCTTGTCCGCGGCACCCTGCAGCAGCTCGGAGAGGTTGAAGCCGAACTTCGCCAGCACCAGCACGGTGATCAGCACGGTGCCGGTCATCAGCAGCACGGCCTTGACGATCTGCACCCAGGTGGTGCCCTTCATGCCGCCGACGGTGACGTAGAAGACCATCAGCATGCCGACGCCCACGATCGTGAGCGCCTTCAGGGTCTCGGACTGCACGTCGAGCAGCAGCGCGACCAACGCGCCCGCGCCGACCATCTGGGCCAGCAGGTAGAAGATCGACACCACGACCGTCGAGGTGGCCGCCGCCGTGCGCACCGGGCGCTGGTTCATCCGGTAGGCCAGCTGGTCGGCCATCGTGTAGCGACCGGAGTTGCGCAGCAGCTCGGCGATGAGCAGGAGCGCGACCAGCCAGGCGACGAGGAAGCCGATGGAGTACAGGAACCCGTCGTACCCGTTGAGCGCGATCAGCCCGGAGATGCCGAGGAAGGACGCGGCGGACATGTAGTCGCCGGAGACGGCCATGCCGTTCTGGAAGCCGCTGAACGAGCGGCCGCCGGCGTAGAAGTCGGTGGTGCCGGACTGCTGGCGGCTGGCCCACATCGTGATCCCCACGGTGAACAGCACGACCGTGATGAACAGCACCGCAGTGAGGGTCTGGGAGCTCATCGGCGGGCCTCCTCGTTGTAGCGCTTCTCCAGCTGCCGGGCGATCGGGTCGACCTGCTTGTTCATGTAGCGCGCGTAGGCCCAGGCGATGGCGAACGTCGTGACGAACTGCAGGAGCCCGAAGACGAGGGCCACGTTGATGTTGCCGAACAGCTTGGTTCCCATGAAGTCGGGCGCCCAGTTGGAGAGCACGACGTAGAGGAGGTACCAGGCCAGGAAGGCGGCCGTCGCCGGGAACGCGAACCGGCGGAAGCGGTGCCGCAGCTCCTGGAACTCGGCGGTCTCGTGCAGGTGGTCGTAGACGGGGTCGTGCCGGGATGCCCGGGTGGAGGCATCCACGGCGCCCCTGTCGGGAGCCGGGTCAGGCATGGTCGTCACCCTTCGTCGGGAGGCTGTGATCCCCGTCACCGTGGCAGCCGTCCTCCGGCCCTGGCCACGGTGCCGGCGCGGTGGCTCGCCCAGCGGACAGCGGGTTTCGGCGAGCGGTCGAAGGAGCGCGACGAGCGGTCAGCCCCGGTCGAGCTGCACCGACTCCGGCGTGTGCAGGCGGACCATGAACCGGGAGGTGTGCGCCGGCAGCCGGTGCGGGGTCAGCCGGGAGACCACGACCATCGTCGCGAAGGCCACCGGGACCGCCCACGCGGCCGGTTGGGCCAGGGCGGCGGCGAACCAGCCGCCGTGGCGGTCGGTGAGCAGGGTGTCGAGGACCGCCCAGCCGGTCAGCGACCCGCCGGCCACGAGGCCCGCGAGCGCGCCGGCGTCGGTCAGGCCGCGCCACCAGATGCCGAGCACGAGCAGTGGGCAGAAGGTCGCCGCCGCCATCGCGAACGCCAGCCCGACGACGGTGGCGACCGCCGCGTCCGGCGTGGACAGCGCCAGCGCGAACGGCACCACGATCGCCACGACCGCCGAGACCCGGAACGCGGTGATGCCCTCGAACCGCTTGCTCATCACGTCCTGGCTGACCACGCCGGCGACCGCGATGGTCAGCCCCGAGGAGGTGGCCAGGAACGCCGCGAAGGCGCCGCCGGCCAGCAGCGCGGTCAGCAGGTCCCCGCCCAGGCCTCCGCCCAGGTCGCCGAGCATCCGGGACGGCAGCTCCAGCACGACCACGTCCGCGCCGCGGGTGCCGACCAGGTCCGGGGCGTAGAGGCGTCCGAGGGCGGCGTACACCGGGGGGAGCACGTAGAAGAGGCCGAGCAGCGAGAGGACCGCCACCGTCGTACGACGCGCGGCCCGGCCGTCGGGGTTGGTGTAGTAGCGCACCACCACGTGCGGCAGGCCCATGGTGCCCAGGAAGGTGGCGAGCATCAGGGAGTACGTCGTGTAGAGGGAGTGGTCGCCGCCGAAGTCGACCGGGTCGGCCCACTCGGAGCCGGACTGGCCGGCCACCACCAGGGAGGGGTCCGCCGGGGACCGCCCGCCGTCGCCCAGCCAGACGACCAGCAGGAAGGCCAGCGGCACGAGCAGGGCGACGAGCTTGAGCCAGTACTGGAAGGCCTGCACGAAGGTGATCGACCGCATGCCGCCGGAGAGCACGTTGAGGAGCACCACGACCGCCACGACCAGGCCGCCCGCCCAGTTCGGCAGGCCGGTCGCGGTGCGCAGCGCGATGCCCGCCCCCTGCAGCTGCGGCATCAGGTAGAGCCAGCCGATCGCGACCACCATCACCGAGGCGAGGGTGCGCACGGTGCGCGACCCGAGCCGGGCCTCGGCGAAGTCGGGCAGCGTGTAGGCGCCCGAGCGGCGCAGCGGTGCCGCGACGAGCACGAGCAGCACGAGGTAGCCGGCCGTCCAGCCCACGGGGTACCAGAGCATCTCCGCGCCGAAGGTCAGCACCAGTCCGGCGATGCCGAGGAAGGACGCGGCGGAGAGGTACTCCCCGCTGATCGCCGAGGCGTTGAGGCCCGGGCGCACCGACCGCGACGCCACGAAGAAGTCCGAGGTGGTGCGGCTGAACCGCAGCCCCCAGGTGCCGATCGCCAGGGTGGCCACCGTGACCACGACGACCGCGACCAGCCCGAAGGCGTCGTTCACGGCGTCACGACCGCTCCACCACCCGGGCGAAGGCGCGCTCGTTGCGCTCGGCGAGGCGGACGTAGCGCCAGGCGAGCACGACCAGCACCGGGTAGCAGCCGAAGGCGAGGATCCCCCAGGACAGCGGCATCCCGAGGAGGTGGTGGCTGGTCAGGGCCGGCACCAGCAGGAACAGCAGCGGGAGGATCCCGATGGTCAGCGCGAGGGCGGCGAGGACGCCCACCGCCAGCCGCAGCTGTGCGCGCAGCAGGGTGCGCACGTAGATCTCGCCGACCTCGCTCTGCGCGTCGATCTCCGAGGCCGCCGACCGGCGGGGGCGCAGGCGCGGCCGCTCGGTCCACGGGCTGGTGACTCGCACCCGGGGCGGCGGCTGGTCGTTCACCGCGGCCTCGGCTCGGAGCGCCCGCCGGTCGGGCCGGGGCGCGCGTTGCGCACGAGCAGGTCGCGCAGCTCGCGGGTGTGGCGCCGGCTGACCTGGAGCTCCTCGCCGCCGATCACCACCGAGCACCGGCCCCCGTCGACGCGCACCTCGTCGACGAAGCTGGTGGCGATCAGGATCGAACGGTGGATGCGCACGAAGCCGAACGTCGACCAGTCCTGCTCCAGCTGGGTGAGCGGGACGCGGACGAGATGGCTGTCCTCGCCGGTGTGCAGGCGCGCGTAGTCGCCCTCGGCCTCGACGTAGCGGATCCGGGAGACCGGCACGAAGCGGGTGACGCCGCCGCGCTCGACGGGGACCTGCTCCTCGGGGCCCTCCTGCGGGCTCACGGCCAGCACCCGGCGTACGGCCTCGGCGATGCGCTCCTCGCGCACCGGCTTGAGCACGTAGTCGACGGCGTTGAGCTCGAAGGCGTCCACGGCGTGCTGGTCGTGGGCGGTGACGAACACCGCCGCCGGAGGGGTGCGGAACCGCGAGAGCACCTGCGCCAGCTCGATGCCGGTCAGGCCGGGCATCTGGATGTCGAGGAACACCGCGTCGACCTCCAGCTGCTGGAGCAGCCGCAGCGCCTCGGTGGGCGACCCGCTGGTGTGCACCTCGGCGACCCGGTCGTCGCGGCGCAGCAGGAAGGCGAGCTCGTCGAGCGCGGGCCGCTCGTCGTCGATCACCAGCACGCGCAGGCCGGGGGAGGTGACCCCGCTCACGCGGTCACCCCGGGGGCGAACTTCGGCACGCGTACGACGACGCTCGTCCCGGCGCCCGGTGCGGTCTCCACGACCAGACCGTATTCGTCGCCGAACGTGGTGCGCAGCCGCTCGTCGACGTTGGCCAGCCCGACGGACTCCCCGCCCGACTGGCGGGCGAGCACCCGGCGGATGCGGTCGGGGTCCTGGCCCCGGCCGTTGTCCTCGATCGTGATCACGCACTCGCGGTCCAGGTCGCGGGCGGTGATGGTGATGTGGCCGCCGTCGGCGACGGCCTCGAGCCCGTGCTGGACGGCGTTCTCCACCAGCGGCTGCAGGCACAGGAACGGGATGCTCACGCCGAGCACCTCGGGCGCGACCTGCAGCGTCACCCGGAGCCGCTCGCCGAACCGCGCCTGCTCGAGCAGCAGGTAGCGCTCGATCGAGCGCAGCTCCTCGGCGAGCGTGGTGAACTCGCCGTGCTCGCGGAAGGAGTAGCGGGTGAAGTCCGCGAACTCGAGCAACAGGTCGCGGGCGCGGTCGGGGTCGGTGCGCACGAACGAGGCGATCGCGCCCAGCGAGTTGTAGATGAAGTGCGGGCTGATCTGCGCCCGCAGTGCGCGCACCTCCGCACGCATCAGCCGGTGCCGCGACTCGTCGAGCTCCGCGAGCTCGAGCTGTCCGGAGACCCAGCTGGCCACCTCCTCGGTCGCCCGCAGCAGGCTCGCCGAGCTGCCGTCGCTGAGCGCCACGAGCGCGCCGGCGACGCGGTCGTCGATGACCAGGGGGCTGGCGATCGCGTGCTGGACCAGGCAGCCCTCTGTGTCGCAGGGCAGGTCCGCCGGCCCGGAGACCACGGTGGCGCCGTCCGCGACGGCGCGGGACGCGAGGGCGTGGGCCTGCTCGGCGTGGTGGGTGGAGAGGCCGTCGTACCCGAGCAGCTCGTGGGTGTCGGTGATCGCCACCGCCACGGTCCCGAGGAGGGTGCGCAGGTGCCGCAGGCTGCGCTCGACCGACTCCGGTCGCAGGCCCTCGCGCAGGGCGGGCGAGGCGAGCGAGGCGGTGTGCAGCGTCCGGAAGGTGGCCAGGTCGGCGTCGCTGCCGAGCTGGCGGGCGTGCCAGCGGCTGCGCAGCCCCTCGAACACCATCAGCCCTCCCGGCTCACCTGAAGTCGATCAGCTGGGTGCCGGGGTCCTCGGGGCCGCCGGGCGGGGTCGTCGGGCCGTGGGTCTCCGCCGTCTGCTTGGCCGGGTCCGCGGGTGCGGCGGTCTCGGGTGCGGGCTTCCTGCGGGTCGGGGGCGGCGGCTCGGGCGGCAGCTCCTGGTGGCGGACGACGGCCCGGTAGCACCGGGTCACCCAGGGCACCTGCATGCCGTCGTGACCGCGGCCGTAGTCGGCGTACAGCTCATCCACCCGGGCCAGCACCCGGGCGCGCTCGTGCTCGCTCAACGTCGCGACGTGGGAGGTGGAGCGGGCCAGGTCGGCCAGCGTGGCGGCGGTGTGGGTCTGCCAGAAGCGGAACCGGCGCTCCTCGACGAACCCGAAGTAGGGCGTCTGCTTCAGCGGCATCACCCGCTCCTCGTCGGAGGCATTCGGCAGCAGCAGCTTCTTGAGCCGGCGGACCCACGGGATGCTCTCGTCGTAGGTGTTCCAGGCGACCGCGAGGACGCCACCGGGGCGCAGCACCCGGGCGACCTCCGCGAGGGCGACGTCGTGGTCGAACCAGTGGAACGACTGGCCGCACACCACCAGGTCCACCGACCGTGAGCGCAGGGGGATGTGCTCGGCCGCGGCGACGACGTGACGCACGGGCGCCCGCTGCGGCAGCCGTTCGAGCATCTCGAGGAGGGGATCGGTGGCGAGGACGTCGTGGCCGGCCCGGTCCAGCAGCTCGGTGAGCTTGCCCGTCCCGGCGCCGAGCTCGAGGACGGCCTTGCGGTCGGGGCCGGTCAGCCAGGACACGGCGGCCTCGGGGTACGACGGGCGGGCGCGGTCGTAGGCGTCGGCCACCGGGCCGAACGAACGCTTCGGTGGTGGGTTCGGCTCGCTCATCGTGCGCTCGAAGTTACCGGATAGCCTTCCCTGCGTGCCCAGCCCGTCCCACGAGTCCAGCAGCGGCCCGCGGCCCGATCCCCTCACCTGGCTCACCGAGCTCGAGGGGGTGCCGTCGGCGTTCGCCGCGACCCGCGACGGCATCGACGTGATGCTGCGCGACCGGGGGCTGCGCCGAACGTCCCCGGACCAGACGGGCGAGTCGCTCCTGCGGGGCGCCCACGCAAGCGCCGTGCTGGCCGGATCGGCGTCCTCGCTGGACGAGGTCCGCGCGGGCGACGGGGACGCCACGGCCCAGGCGGCGGTGCGGGTGAGCACCGAGCTGCTCTCCCTGGTGCCGGTGCTCGGCAGGGCGCCGCTGCAGGCCTTCGCCCGGCTGCACGCCCTCACCGGCGGCGCCTCCCCGGGGCAGCCGGCCGGCCCGGAGGGCGCCGAGCGCCTGCAGTCGCTGGCCCGGACCCTGCTCGACACCTCGGCGCCGGCGCTGCTGGTGGCGGCGCTGGTGCACGCCGACCTCGCCACCAGCGAGCCGTTCGGCGACCACAACGGCATCGTGGCGCGCGCGGCCGAGCGGCTGGTGCTCGTGGCCCGCGGTGTCGACCCGGCCTCGCTGGTCGTGCCGGAGGCGGGCCACCTCGCCCTGCGCGCGGAGTACGAGTCCAACCTGCGCGGCTACCGCGACGGCGGGCGTGCGGGACTGCACGCGTGGCTGCTCTACGCCGCCGAGGCCCAGACCCGCGGCGCGGAGGCCAGCCCGTTGCGCGCGGGTGGTTGAGCCCGTCGAAACCACCACCCCACACAGATGAGCGGCACCGAGATCGATGATCTCGATGCCGCTCCTCACACGATGCTCGGCTACCAGGCGTGCACTGTCTAACTGTGGCCCCCCAGCGGTGCCGGGTGTGACCAACGCCCTGTAGGAAGGGTAGATCGCCGCGTGGGTACCGACGTCGTGTGAATCCGTGGAGTTGTGTCTCCTTTGTACGCCCGCCCACGGGGCCTTACAAGGCTTGACTTTCAGGCCGCGGTCCGCCTGCGACGCACGCCCAGCCACACGGCGGTGACGATCGCGGCGACACCCCCGACCGAGAGCGCGGCCAGCGTGTGGCGGGCCGGAGGAAGCCGGACCCGGCTGCGCAGGGCGACCGGCTTCTCGAACACCAGGATGGGCCAGCCGCGCTCGCGGGCCACGCGGCGCAGGTCCTTGTCGGGGTTGACGGCGTGCGGGTGGCCGACGGCCTCCAGCATGTGCACGTCGGTGATCGAGTCGCTGTAGGCGTAGCTGCCCTCGAGGTCGTAGCCGCGCTTGCGGGCCAGGTCGCGGATGGCCTTGGCCTTGTTCTCGGCGTAGGCGTAGAAGCGGATCTCGCCGGTGTACTTGCCGTCGGCCACGTCCATCCGGGTCGCGATCACCTTGTCGGCGCCGAGCATCTCCCCGATCGGCTCGACCACCTCCGAGCCGCTGGTCGAGACGATGATGACCTCGCGGCCGGCGTACTGGTGCTCCTCGATCAGGCTGACCGCCTCGTCGTACACCAGGGGGTCGACGATGTTGTGCAGGGTGTCGCCGACGATGGCCTTGACCGTCTCCACGTCCCACCCCTCGCACAGCTGCGACATGAACTGCCGCATCTTCTCCATCTGGTCGTGGTCGGCGCCGCCGACGAGGTAGACGAACTGCGCGTACGCCGACCGCAGCACCGCTCCCCGGCTGATCAGCCCGCCCGCCTGGAACTCGCGGCTGAACGCGAGCGTGCTCGACTTCGCGATGATCGTCTTGTCGAGGTCGAAGAAGGCTGCCGTCGGTCGGGCCACCGGGCTCATGCCCGAGAGTCTAGGCAGACGGGCCGCTCCGGCCGTGGCCGCGACCACCTCGCGTCCACAGGTTCCCCTCCACACCGGTTCTCCACAGGCGCCTGACCGCCACGTCGACGGCCCGCGTGGGGTCGGCGGAGCATCGCGGCATGGATGCCACCGCCCCACTGCTCGTCTCCGCGGACCCGCTGCTGGTCGCGGACGTCCAGCGCCTGTGCGCCGCCGCCGGGGTCGTCCCGGAGGTGGTCGCCGACCCCGCACGTGCGATGCGGTCGTGGTCGGGCGCGTCCGTGGTCCTGGTCGGCGGCGACTGTGCCGCCGCGGTCGCCGCCACGAGTCCACCTCGGCGCCAGCGCGTGCACGTGCTCGGTCGCTCGCCCGTGGGTGACGCGCTCTTCCGCGACGCGCTCGGCGTGGGCGCCGAGAGCGTCGTCGGCCTGCCGGCGTCGGAGACCTGGCTCGTCGAGCTGCTCACCGACGTCGGCGACGGGGCTGCCGCGCCGGGGACCACCATCGGTGTCCTGGGAGGCTCCGGCGGGGCCGGGGCCACGGTCTTCGCGGCCGCGCTGGCCGAGGTGGTCGGCAGGAGCAGGCCGACCCTGCTGGTCGACGCCGACCCGCTGGGCGCAGGCATCGACAGGGTGCTCGGCCTGGAGGCCTCCGACGGCATCCGCTGGGACTCGATGCTGCAGACCACGGGCCGGCTGAGCTCGCGGTCCCTGCGTGAGGCCCTGCCCCGCACCGGCCGGCTCTCGGTGCTCACGTGGCCCACCGACCGACCGGCGAGCCTGCAGGCCTTCGCGATGCGCGAGGTCCTCTCGGCCGGCCGGCGGGGGTTCGAGGCGATGGTGATCGACCTGCCCCGGCACCGCGACGCGGTCGTGGAGGAGACCATCAGCCGCTGCGACCACGTGGTGCTGGTCTCCACGTTGACGGTGCCGGGCGTGAGCTCGGCGGCCCGGGTCGCCCACGGCCTGCCCGAGCAGCTGCCGAGGCGCCACCTCGTCACCCGCGGGGCGAGGGGCGGGGTGACCCCGGAGGCCGCGAGCCGGCTGCTGCGGGTCCCGCTCCTCGCGGCCATGGGCGACCAGCGCGGCCTGGACGAGGCCATCGACCTGGGCGCCGGTCCCGCCCGCTCGCGCCGGGGCGCGCTCGCCCGCGCTGCGCGCGCGGCCGCCGACGCGTTGCTGTCCGAGGGCGCTGCGGCAGCCGCATGAGGTGCCCGCGATGACTGAGGCCGTCCCTGTCGAGCTCCTGGAGGGGGTGCGCGAGCGACTCGCGCGCGACGCCGCGCCGCTGACGCCCCAGCTGGTGGCCCGGGCACTGCGGGAGCAGGGGAGACCGGTGGGCGACGCCACCGTGCTGGCCGTGCACGACGCGCTGCACCGCGACGTGGTGGGTGCCGGGCCGCTCGAGCCCCTGCTCCGGCTGGAGGGCGTGACCGACGTCCTGGTCAACGGCAGCGCGCAGGTGTGGATCGACCGGGGGCAGGGCCTCGAGCGCACGGGCGTCTCCTTCCCCGACGACCAGGCGGTCCGGCGCCTCGCCCAGCGGCTGGCCGCTTCCGGCGGCCGCCGGCTGGACGACGCGTCGCCGTACGTCGACCTGCGGCTGCCCGACGGGTCCCGCTTCCACGCCGTGCTCGCCCCGGTGTCCCGGCCGGGCACGACGCTGTCGCTGCGCGTGCCGCGGCAGCGGGTGTTCACGCTGCCCGAGCTCGTCGCGGCGGGCGCCGTGGGCGACGACGGCGCCGCGCTGCTGGAGCAGGTGGTCGCCCGGCGGCTGGCCTTCCTGGTCAGCGGGGGCACCGGCTCGGGCAAGACCACGCTGCTCAACGCCCTTCTTTCGCTGGTCGGGCCCGAGCAGCGGATGGTCCTGGTCGAGGACGCCTCGGAGCTGCGGCCCGACCACGGTCACGTCGTGGCGCTCGAGGCCCGCCCGGCCAACATCGAGGGTGCCGGCCAGGTGACCCTGCGGACGCTGGTGCGCCAGGCCCTGCGGATGCGACCCGACCGACTGGTGGTGGGGGAGGTGCGGGGTGCCGAGGTGGTGGACATGCTCGCGGCGATGAACACCGGCCACGAGGGCGGCTGCGCGACGATCCACGCCAACTCGGCTGCCGACGTGCCCAGCCGGGTCGAGGGGCTGGCGCTCGCCGCCGGGCTGACCCGCGAGGCCGTGCACAGCCAGCTGCACTCAGCGGTGGACGTGGTCATCCACCTCGGGCGGGGACGCGACCGGCGCCGCCGGGTCCAGGAGATCGGGGTCGTGACCAGGTCGCCGCAGGGACACGTCGACGTCGTCACCGGGGTCGGGTTCGGGGCCGACGGCGGGCTGGTCCCCGGGCCGGCCCTCGACCGGTTGTCCGGGCTGCTCGAGTCGTGACGGCGGCGCCCTCGGGACTCGCGGCGGGTGTGCTCGCCGTGGTCACCGTGCTGCTGCTCCTGCCCGCCCCGCGCCGACCACCCGGTGCCGACGTCGTCGCGTCACGGGTGCGGCCCGGGAGGCTGCTCGCGCTCGGAGGCCTCGGGGCCGGGGTCGCCGGCTGGACGGTGCTGAGCGCGAGGAGGTTCGTGCTCGTCGTGCTGCTCGCCCTGGTCGCGCTCGGCGTGGCCCGGATCGTGCGACGCAGGCAGGCCGCACGAGCGGCCGACCGGCGTGCCGACCAGGTGCTCGCGGTGTGCGAGGGCGTGGCGTCCGACCTCGCGGCCGGACAGCCGCCGCTGACCAGCCTCGAGCGTGCCGCCGCCGAGTGGGCCGAGCTCGCGCCGGTCGCGGTGGCGGCCCGGATGGGCGCCGACGTCCCCGCGGCCCTGCGGGTCCTCTCCGCCCGGCCCGGCGCTCGCCAGCTGCGCACGCTCGCGGCGTCCTGGCACGTCGCCCACGCCACCGGCTCCGGACTGGCCGGCGCGATCGGCCAGGCCGCGGAGGCGATCCGCACCGATCGTCGTACGACCAGGTTGGTGGCGGCCGAGCTCGCGGCGGCCCGGGCAACCGCGCGCCTGCTCGCGGTGCTCCCGATCGGGGTGCTGGCGCTCGGTGCGGGCATCGGCGGCGACCCGGTCGGATTCCTGACCGGCACCACGGCGGGACTCGTGTGCCTGGCCACCGGGCTGGCCCTCTCCTTCGCGGGTCTGACCTGGCTCGAGCGCATCGCCGACCGGGTGCTCGGCCGATGAGCCTCCTCGTCGCCGTGCTGGCCGCGGTGAGCGTGCTCCTGCTGCTGCCGCCGGCTCCGCGGCCGGGCGGGACGGTGCCCGGGCCGGCCGGGTCCGGTGACGGCCCCGAGGACGGTGCCGGGGCCGCCGACCTGCCTGCCGAGCGCGCGCTGCTGGTGCGGCTGCGACCACTCCTGGCCGGCGTCGCGGCGGCGGGCGGCTGGGCGCTGGTCGGGGGGCTGGTCGGTGTCGCCGCGGCACTGGCCGCGGCCACGGCCGTGTGGGTCGTCCTCGGCCGCACCGAGGACGCCGGCGTGCAACGCCGCCGCGAGGAGCTCCGGGCGGACCTGCCCACCGGGGTCGACCTGCTGGCCTCCTGCCTGGACGCCGGTGCCGCACCGGAGTCGGCGCTGCTCGCCGTGAGCCAGGCCCTGGGCGGAGCGGTCGGCGAGGAGCTCTCCAGGATCCGGCACCGGCTCGACGTCGGGGTGGACCCCGCCCAGGTGTGGCGGTCGGTCGCCCAGCACGACGAGCTCGGGCCGCTGGGACGGGCCGTGGGGCGGGCACACGCGTCCGGTGCCCCCGTCGGGGAGGCCGTGCACCGGCTCGCGGACGAGCTGCGCGACCGGACCCGGGCCGAGGTGGAGACCCGCGCCCGCAGCATCGAGGTGAAGGCGGCCGCGCCCCTCGGGCTGTGCCTGCTGCCGGCCTTCGTCGTGCTCGGCGTGGTGCCGATGGTCGCAGGGGTCTTCGGTGCGATGCGCCTGTTCGGATGACCCGTTGGCGTCCACAGCCGCCCTCGGAGGGGGGTTGTCCACCGCCGCGAAATCAGCGGTCGCGGGCGCCTTCTTCCCGGACGAACCTCGAGTCGTCAAGGAAAGCAACCCGCCCCTGCGGGGCCGGGTCAGCAGTCAGGAGAAGCACATGAGCAACACCCCTCTCGCCGTCGTCCGGGACGAGGCCGGAGCCACGACCGCGGAGTACGCCACGGTCACCGGAGTCGGCGTCGGGTTCGCCGCCGTCCTCTTCAAGTTCCTCACCAGCGAGGCCGGGCAGGCGCTGTTGAAGTTCATCTTCGAGGCCATCAAGGGCCTCCTGCCGTACTAGGGGCCAGCGCCCCCGAGAGACCGACCGGCGGGGTGGGACGGGGCTGCCTGCCCCGCCGGTCGCACCACCAGAAGGACTCGAGAAGGACCCGAGAAGGAAGGGAGAGGTGCCGTGCGAGGACACGGGAGGCGGGGAGCCCCCGAGGACGGGGCGGTGACGGCCGAGACCGCTGCGGTCCTTCCGGTGCTCGTGCTCTTCGCGGTGTCGCTGGCCTGGCTGGTCGGGCTGGGCATCACCCAGGTCCGGGCGCTCGACGCGGCCCGTGAGACCGCGCGGGCAGCGGCCCGCTCCGAGGGCGCCGGCCAGGCCGAGGCGCTCGGTCGGCGGGTCGCGCCGGACGGGTCGTCGATCGCGCTGTCGCGGCGCGGCGGGACCGTGGTGGCGCGCGTCAGCAGCCCCGTGCCGGGGCCGGGCTGGCTGTTCGGCCCCTGGGCGGACTTCCGCGTGCGCGCGGAGGCCGTGGCGGCCGAGGAGCCGGGCCGATGACACGCGTACGTCGCGGTGAGGACGGCGCCGCCACCGTCCTGGCGCTGGCGATGGTCGGGCTGCTGGTGTCGGTCGCTGTGGCGGCGGTCGGGGTGGTCGGCGTCGTGGCCGCCCACCGGCGCGCCCAGGCGGCCGCCGACCTCGCGGCGCTGGCCGGGGCCGCCGCGCTGAGCGAGGGCCGCGACCCGTGCGTTCGCGCCGCCGAGCTGGCCCGGCGCAACGACGCCGTGCTGCGACGGTGCCAGGTGGCCGGCTGGAACGTGCGCGTCGCCGTCGAGACCACGTGGGAGCTGCCGGGGCGCCCGATGACGCTGGAGGGCCGCAGCCATGCGGGCCCGGTGTTCAACGCACCAGCGTCGTGATCCCGGGGTCGGCGTTGTTGGTGAAGCCGCCCAGCGTGGTCACCGGGTCCTGCGGTTGGGTGCGCCCGGTCTCGTCGGTCGCCCGGACCCGCAGCGTGGTCGTGCCCGGTCGGGCGTCCCAGGTGGCTCGGAAGCCCCGCCAGGCGTAGGGCCCGTTCTCGGGCTCGAGTCGGCAGTCGGTCCAGGTCTCGCCGTCGTCGGTGCTCAGCTCGACGCGGGTGACCGACCCCCAGCCCGACCAGGCCCGCCCCTGCAGCTCGGTCGGACCGGCCTCGACGATCCGGGTGCGGCTCATGAAGTCGGGGAAGCCCGGTGGGACCAGCGCCGCACGCGGCTCGATCCGGGTCACCGGCACTCCCGGGTCATCCGCGTGCTGCTGGAGGCGGTAGGCGACGGCGTTCTGGTAGCCGTCGTACGCGTGGTCGATCACCCGGATCTCCTCGAGCCACTTGACCGAGGCCATGCCGTACCAGCCCGGCACCACGAGGCGCAGGGGGAAGCCGTGCTGGGGCAGCAGCGGCTGCCCGTTCATCGCGGTGGCGACGAGCACGTCCGGATGGGTCGCCGTCGCCAACGGCAGTCCGCGTTCGTAGTCCTGCTCGACCGCGTGGTCGACGCCGTGGTCCGCGCCCCGGAAGACCACGTCCACCGCGTCGTCGTCCACCCCGGCGTCGGCCAGCAGGTCGGCCAGTCGTACGCCGGACCAGTCGGCCGTCCCGACCGCACCCGTGAGCCAGGGCTGGCTGACCGGACGGGGCTCGACCGCGGCCCGGCCGTTGCCCGCGCACTCCAGCGTCACCCGCACGGTGTGCTGGGTCATCGCCGCGAGGTCGGCCATCCCCAGCGAGAGCTCGCGTCCCACCGCGCCGCCCACCCGCAGCGTCCAGGTGTCCGCGTCGGTGTCCGGCACGTCGTAGTGGACGAGCACGTAGTGCAGCCCGGCGGGGGTGATCTCCCACCGCAGCGCCTCGGCCGGCATCGCGTGGTTGCGGGCGGCCAGGGCGAGCTCCTCGACCGAGATGGCCTCACCCGGGTCGGCGATCCGCGTCCTCGGGCTGCTGACCGAGTCCAGCCCGGTGCTCGCAGGGGTACTGGTGGTCATCGCAAGGCCTCCCCTTCGGCTTCGCTCCTCAGGCTAGGACCGCGGCCGGGCGAGGTCACCGGACGAATGGGACGCGTTCGCCGGACGGGCGGCCGCGCTTCCGGGACTCAGGGAGCGTCGCGCCGGGTGTCGCGCGCGGTGTCGTGGTCGCCGTCCGTGGCCTGGTCGCGCTTGAACGCGTCGAGCTTGGTGCTCAGCTCGCTGACCTTCTTCCGGTCGGCCCGCCGGGCGGCGGCGCGCTTGGCGCCGAGACGGAACATCGCCAGGCTGGTCACGAGGAGCAGCAGGGTGACCATGCCGAGGAAGAACATCACCGTCACGTTGGCCTCGAGGTTGAACGCGCCGAGGTCGAGGGTCGCCGCGTCGGTGCCACCGAAGAGGGCGGCCACCACCAGCAGCACCGAGATGACGAGCAGGATGACGGCGGCGACGAACACGGGGGGATCCTTCCCTCGAAGTGGCCCTCGGAGCGGGTCGTCTCGAGCCTAGTCCGGCGGCGCGCCTGCCAGCAGCAGGTCGAGCAGAGTGATGGCGCCTGCCTTGTCGAGCGGGTTGTTCTGGTTGCCGCACTTCGGCGACTGCACGCAGGACGGGCAGCCCTCGGCGCAGGTGCAGGAGTCGATGGTCTCGCGGGTAGCCCGCAGCCACGCGGCCGCTGCGTGGAAGCCGCGCTCGGCGAAGCCCGCCCCGCCCGGGTGGCCGTCGTGGACGAACACGGTGAGCCGGCCGGTGTCGGGGTGCAGCGCGGTGGAGACGCCGCCGATGTCCCAGCGGTCGCAGGTGGCGAAGAGGGGGAGCAGCCCGATCGAGGCGTGCTCGGCGGCGTGGGCCGCGCCGGGGAGGTCGGCCTCGGCGACCCCGCACTCGGCGAGCACGTGCTCGGGCAGCGTCCACCACACGGCCGTCGTCTGCAGGGTGCGCTCGGGCAGGTCGAGCGGCTCCTCGCCGAGGACCTCACCGCTCGGCACCGCCCGCTTGAGGAAGGAGACGACCTGGTGGGTGACCCGGACGTCGCCGAGGGTGAGCCGGGCCTCGCCCCAGGACACCGTCGCGCGCTCGCCCAGGACCTCGATGTCGGTGACCTCGCGTGCCGAGGTGGAGTAGTCGGGATCGGCGCGCACCACGACTGCCACCGAGTCGTCGAGGTCGAGCTCGGTGACCAGCCAGGTCTCGCCCTGGTGGAGGTAGACCGCACCCGCGTGGGCGGTGCTGTGGGAGGAGGAGTGGTCGACGGTGCCGAGCACCCGTCCGGTGCGGTCCTCCACCAGCCGGACCGGTGCGCCGCCGGTCGAGCGGATGTCGGCGAGGTCGCAGGCGCGTCGCCGGTCGGTCCAGAACCAGCCGTGCGGGCGACGGCGCAGCAGGCCGCCCTCGGTGAGGGCGTCGACGGCGGCCCGGGCGCCCGGCCCGAACAGCGGCAGGTCGGCGACGGTGAGCGGGGCCTCCGCGGCGGCAGCGCAGAGGTGGGGGCCGAGCACGTAGGGGTTGTCGGGGTCGAAGACGTTGGCCTCGACCGGCTGTCCGAGGAGCGCCTCGGGATGGTGCACCAGGTAGGTGTCCAGCGGGTCGTCACGGGCGACCAGCACCCCGAGGGCGTCGCGGGCGCCCCGGCCCGCCCGGCCGACCTGCTGCCACAGCGCCGCGCGGGTGCCCGGGAAGCCGGCGAGCAGCACCGCGTCGAGGCCGCTGATGTCGATGCCGAGCTCGAGCGCGTTGGTGGCGGCCAGCCCGAGCAGCCTGCCCGAGCGCAGCGCCGCCTCCAGCTCGCGTCGCTCCTCGGGGAGGTAGCCGCCCCGGTAGGCCGCGACCTGGTCCACCAGGCTCGCGTCGACCTCGGCGAGCAGCCTGCGCGCCGTCAGCGCGACCGTCTCCGCGCCGCGGCGCGAGCGCACGAACGCGAGGGTGCGCACGCGGTCGACGACCAGGTCGGTGAGCAGGTCGGCCACCTCGCTGGGCGCCGAGCGCCGCACCGGGGCGCCGTTCTCCCCGGCGCCGGGCACGAACGGCGGCTCCCACAGGGCCAGCGCCGTCCGGCCGCGCGGCGACCCGTCGTCCGTGACCGCGTCGACCTCGAGGCCGGTCAGCCTTCGGGCGGAGACCTCCGGCTCGGCCACGGTCGCGGACGCGAGCACGAAGGTCGGGTGGGCGCCGTACAGCGCGGCCACCCGTCGCAGCCGGCGCAGCACCTGGGCGACGTGGGCGCCGAAGACTCCGCGGTAGTGGTGGCACTCGTCGACGACCACGTAGCGCAGCGCGCCGAAGAACCTGGACCACCGGGCGTGCCCGGGCAGCAGCGAGCGGTGCAGCATGTCGGGGTTGGTGAGCACGTACTCGCCGTGGTCGCGGGTCCACTCGCGCAGCTCGGGGGTGGAGTCGCCGTCGTGGGTGCTGCAGCGGAGGTCGGGCAGGCCGAGCCGGCGTACGGCGGCGAGCTGGTCCTGGGCGAGCGCCTTGGTGGGGGAGAGGTAGAGGACGCTCGCCCCGCGCTGCCCCTTCGGCCCGCGGGTGCTCTCGACGGCGTGCAGCGCCGGCAACAGGTAGCACAGCGACTTGCCGGAGGCCGTGCCGGTGGAGATCACCGTGTGCCGGCCGGCGTGCGCGAGGTCGGCGGCGACCCGCTGGTGGGTCCAGGGCGCCGACACGCCGGAGCCCTCGAACGCGGCCCGCACCTGGTCGTCGAGCCAGTCGGGCCAGGCCGTCTCGCGCGCCGGCCGCGGCGCCATCAGCTCGAGGTGGAGCAGGCTGTCCCCGCGGCCGGGCGCGCCGCCCAGCCGTCCCATGAGCGTCTCGAGGTCCAGCACCTGCACACGACCAGTGTTCCAGCGCCCACCGACGCACTCTCCCCCGACGTCGGCGTGATCGTGGTTCAATACCTGCGTTGATGTGCCAGCGTATGGAGTGGGAGGCCGTGACAGGCCTGTGCTCGGAGGAGAGACCGTGGATCTTTCGCTGCAGACCCGTGAGGTCTCGGGCCGGACGATCGTCGCCGTGGGGGGTGAGATCGACGTCTACACCGCTCCGAAGCTGCGCGACAAGATCACCGAGCTCGTCGCCGAGGGACACCACGAGCTCGTCATCGACATGGAGAACGTCGACTTCCTCGACTCCACCGGCCTCGGCGTCCTCGTCGGTGGCCTGAAGAAGGTCCGCGCCCACGACGGCTCGATGGAGCTGATCTGCTCCCAGGACCGCCTGCTGAAGATCTTCCGGATCACCGGCCTGGCCAAGGTCTTCACCATCCACGAGTCGGAGTCCGCGGCCCTCGGGGCCTGATTTCGGACCCTTCGGGCGCACTCGGGCGTGGCACGACACGCCCACGCGCCGGTGTGTGAGCCCAGTCACTGCAGGGTGTCCCAGCACACGTAGACTCCGCGGCGGTCGTTCACAGACAACCCCCGAGGAGAATCATGACCGGGTTCAACCCCGCCGTGGTGCAGCTCGAAGGCTCGAACCTCCTGCTCGTCATCGTCGTCGCCGTGATCGCGCTCGCCGCGCTCGGGATGGCCGTGATGTTCCGCAAGGAGGTCCTGGCTGCCGGCGAGGGCACCGACAACATGAAGAACATCGCGCTGGCGGTGCAGGAGGGCGCGAGCGCGTACCTGACGCGCCAGTTCCGAACGCTCGCCATCTTCGCCGCGGTCGCCTTCGTCGCGCTGCTGGCCCTGCCCGCCGACGACATCGCCGTGCGCATCGGGCGCTCCCTGTTCTTCCTCCTCGGCGCGGGATTCTCCGCCGCCATCGGCTACCTCGGGATGTCCCTGGCCGTGCAGGCCAACCTCCGCGTCGCCGCTGCCGCGAACACCGTGGGCCGCGACCCGGCGATGAAGGTGGGCTTCCGCACCGGCGCGTTCGTCGGCATGGCGACCGTCGGCCTCGGCCTGCTCGGCGCCAGCGCCGTGGTGCTGCTCTTCAAGGACGAGGCACCCCACGTGCTCGAGGGCTTCGGCTTCGGCGCCGCGCTGCTCGCGATGTTCATGCGTGTCGGTGGCGGCATCTTCACCAAGGCCGCTGATGTGGGCGCCGACCTCGTCGGCAAGGTCGAGAACAACATCCCCGAGGACGACCCCCGCAACGCGGCGACCATCGCCGACAACGTGGGCGACAACGTGGGCGACTGCGCCGGCATGGCCGCCGACCTGTTCGAGTCCTACGCCGTGACGCTCGTCGCCGCGCTGATCCTCGGCTCGCAGGCCTTCGGCAACGACGGCCTCGTCTTCCCGCTGCTGATCCCCGCGATCGGTGCGCTGACCGCGGTCCTCGGGGTCTACATCACCCGACCCAAGGCCGGTGAGAACGGCCTGACCACGATCAACCGCGCGTTCTACATCTCCGCCGCCGTGGGTGCGGTCGCCTCGATCATCGCCTCCTACGTCTACCTGCCGAGCACCTTCGGCGGGTTCGAGAACGTCATGGGCGCCGACATGGCCGAGGCCTCCGGCGACCCGCGCCTGATCGCCTCGACCGCCGTGGTCATCGGGATCGTGATGGCGGCGGGCATCCTCGCGCTGACCGGCTACTACACCGGCACCGAGCACCGCCCCGTCAAGGACGTGGGCACGACCTCGCTGACCGGCGCGGCGACCGTGATCCTCAGCGGTCTCTCGGTCGGCTTCGAGTCGGCCGTCTACACCACGTTGGTGATCGGTGCTGCCGTGTTCGGCGCCTACCTCCTCGGTGGCGCCACGCTGACGATCTCGCTGTTCGCGGTGGCGCTGGCCGGGTGCGGTCTGCTCACCACGGTCGGTGTGATCGTGGCGATGGACACCTTCGGCCCGGTCTCCGACAACGCCCAGGGCATCGCCGAGATGTCCGGTGACGTGAGCCCCGAGGGCGCGCAGATCCTGACCGAGCTCGATGCGGTGGGCAACACCACCAAGGCGATCACCAAGGGCATCGCCATCGCCACGGCGGTGCTCGCGGCGACGGCGCTGTTCGGGTCCTACTCCACCTCGGTGTTCGAGGCTCTCAAGGAGGCTCGCGTCGACGAGGGCTCCCTGATCTTCGACGTGTTCAACCCGGGGGTGCTGGTCGGTGCACTCCTCGGTTCGGCCGTCGTGTTCTTCTTCTCCGGTCTCGCGATCAACGCCGTCGGCCGTGCCGCGGGTGCGGTGGTCTTCGAGGTACGTCGCCAGTTCCGCGAGATCCCCGGGATCATGGAGGGCACCGGCCGGCCGGAGTACGGCAAGGTCGTCGACATCGTCACCAAGGACTCGCTGCGCGAGCTGGTCGCCCCGGGCCTGCTGGCTGTCCTGGCCCCCGTGGCCGTCGGCTTCGGCCTGGGTGTGGAGTCGCTCGCGGGGTTCCTCGCCGGTGCGATCGGCACGGGCACCCTGATGGCGATCTTCCTGGCCAACGCCGGTGGCGCGTGGGACAACGCCAAGAAGCTCGTCGAGGACGGCCACCACGGCGGCAAGGGCTCCGACGCCCACGCCGCGACCGTCATCGGCGACACGGTCGGCGACCCGTTCAAGGACACCGCCGGTCCCGCGATCAACCCGCTGATCAAGGTGATGAACCTGGTCTCGCTGCTGATCGCCAGCGCCGTGGTCTCGATGAGCGTGGGCGAGGACCAGAACGACCCGCTGCGCATCGTGATCGCGCTCGTCGCCTTCGCGATCATCGGGGTCGCGGTCGTGGTCTCCAAGCGGCGCGGCAACGTCATGGTCGACGACGAGAAGTCCTCGAAGGTCTTCGTCCCGTAGTCCGATCCGTCACGGCCGGGCGGCCCCCTCACGGGGTCGCCCGGCCGTGGCAATTGCGGCGGGTCCGCCCGCCGCGGCTAGCCTCACGGGGTGCCCCCTCCCGACCCCGCAGCCCCCTCCGACGGCCCCTCGGACAACGTGGCGCCCAGGCTGCGGGAGGCCCTCCAGACCGCTGGCTTCACCTACGACGGAGTCGCGGAGGTGCTCGGCGCGACCGCCCACGCGGCGCTCTCCCGCAACGAGACCGTGCCGGGTCTGCGCGCCACTCGGGGTGGCACCCCGGTCGAGACGCTGACCCGCCTGTGGCTGCTGCAGGCGCCCGTACCCGTGTCCGCCGTTGAGCAGGCCCTGCCCGGCCTGCTGGACCCGCTGTGCGCCGCCGGGCTGCTGGAGCGCTCGGTCGCCGAGGTCCGTGCCCGGGTCGACGTACGCCCCTACGCCACCGACGACCTCGACCTGTGGATCGCCAGCGACCTCACTCCCGGGCTGGACGGCGGTCCCGCCCGGGTCGCGCCCGACCACGTGCTCGGCATCAGCTCCGCGGCGACCTCGCTGGCGCAGCTGACGGTGCGTGCGCCGGTCGACCGCGCGCTCGACCTCGGCACCGGCTGCGGCGTGCAGGCGCTGCACCTGGCAGCGCACGCCGACCGCGTCGTGGCCACCGACGTCAACCAGCGCGCCCTACGGCTGGCCCGCCTCAACGCCGGCCTGAACGGGGTCGCCGACCGCGTCGAGCTGCGAGAGGGCAGCTTCTTCGAGCCGTTCGCGTCCGAGCGGGCGACCGGAGGCGGGCAGTTCGACCTGGTCGTGACCAACCCGCCGTTCGTCATCTCGCCCGCGACCGGCGAGCGCCTGGTCTACCGCGACTCCGGCCTCCCGGGCGACGGGGTCGTGGAGCACATCGTCCGCGGCGTGCCCGACCTGCTGCGCGAGGGCGGGGTGGCGCAGGTCCTCGCCAACTGGATGGTCCTGCGCGACCAGCCCTGGGACGAGCGCCTGGGCGGGTGGATCGAGGAGTCCGGCGAGCGGGGGCTGCCGTGCGATGCCTGGGTCGTGCAGCGCGAGACCGTCGACCTGCCGAGCTACGTGGAGCTGTGGCTCAAGGACGCCGGCCTGCACGGCGCGCCGGACTACGCCGAGCGCTACGACACGTGGCTGTCGTGGTTCGAGGAGCAGGGCGCGGAGGCGGTCGGCTTCGGGTGGATCAACCTGCGGCGTACGACGTCGACCGCCGGCCCGACGGTGCGGCTGGAGGACTGGCCCTACGACGTCGAGCAGCCCATCGGTCCCGAGGTGCGGGCGCGCTTCGAGCGCACCGACCTGCTCCGGGACCTCTCCGACGAGGAGCTCGGCCGGGCCCGTCTGGTCGCGCGCAGCGACGTGCGCCAGGAGACGTACGGCGCCCCCGGCGCCGCCGACCCGGAGCAGATCGTGCTCCGCCAGCAGCGGTGGGCCCGCCGGGCCCGGCAGGCCGACACGGTCGAGGCGGCGCTGGTCGGCGCCTGCGACGGGGAGCTCGCCGTCGACCAGATCCTCGGCGCGCTGGCCCAGCTGCTCGAGGCCGATCCCGGCGAGCTGCGCGCGAGCCACCTGCCCGTGGTCAGGGAGCTGGTCGCGGACGGTTTCCTCGAGCTGCCGGGCTGATCAACAGCCGCGACGACGGGTGCGAGGACGGCTCAGCCGGCCGCGCGCCGGAACTCGATGGCCTCGGCGGCGATCATCGCGGTGTCCGCGATCTCCATGACGGGATAGACCGACATCTCGAAGAAGGCGCCGAAGATCGCCATGTCCTTGGCCACCAGGCTCGGGTCGTCGGTCTCCACCACGGCGAAGCCCCCGCGGCCGTCGATCCGCCCCAGGAACTGGAGGAACGTCGCGCCCTCCGCGGGCGACCACTTGCCGAACACGTCGAGCCCCCGCGCCTGCAGCTCCTCGGATGCCGTCTGACGGTCTTCCCACGTCACCACGTACTTCATCGTCGTACCTCCCTGTGGGCCTGGAATTCCACGCTACGTCGACGCGCTCCCGGGGGCCATGACGCAGTCGGGCTAGCCCCTGCGGGACATGTCGCGAAGTGTCGCGACAAGCCTCGGCGAGGCCGCCGGGTGCCCGTGGACCAGTGAAGCGGCCAGCGGCCAGAAGGGCCGGCGGCGGGACCGATTGGACCAGGTTTGCCTCGCCGTTGCCGTGACGCGCTACCTTGACGGTGCCTGAGACCGCCTCGCCGGCGGTCTCGGCCTCTCCCCGACCCCCAAGAATGAGTGACCAACCAGTGGCACACAAGCTCGTCATCGTCGAGTCACCGGCCAAGGCCCGCACCATCGCGGGCTACCTCGGCCGGGAGTACGTCGTGGAGTCCTCCATCGGACACATCCGCGACCTCCCGCAGAGCGCAGCGGACATCCCGGCGAAGCTCAAGGGCGAGTCCTGGGCGCGCTTGGGGGTCGACGTCGAGAACGACTTCGAGCCCGTCTATGTCGTCTCCCGTGACAAGAAGTCGCACATGACCAAGCTCAAGGGCCTGCTCAAGGACGCCGACGAGCTCTACCTCGCCACCGACGAGGACCGCGAGGGCGAGGCGATCGCCTGGCATCTCTTCGACGAGCTGAAGCCGAAGGTGCCGGTGCACCGGATGGTGTTCCACGAGATCACGCCGCAGGCCATCACCGCGGCCGTGCAGAGCCCGCGCGAGATCGACATGGACCTCGTCGAGGCCCAGGAGGCGCGCCGGATCCTCGACCGCCTCTACGGCTACGAGGTCAGCCCGGTGCTGTGGCGCAAGGTGATGTCGGGCCTGTCCGCGGGCCGCGTGCAGTCGGTGGCCACCCGGCTGGTGGTCGACCGTGAGCGCGAGCGGATGAAGTTCCGCGTGGCGTCGTACTGGGACCTCGAGGGAACCTTCGACGCCGGCGAGAAGCACGAGCAGCGGATGTTCCCGGCCAAGCTGCACTCGATCGACGACGTCCGCGTCGCCCGTGGCTCCGACTTCGGCCCGGACGGCGAGCTGAAGGCCTCTGGCAAGCAGGTCGTCCACCTGACCAAGACCCGCGCCGAGGCGCTCGCCGGCGGGCTGCACGACACCGACTTCAGCGTGCGCTCGGTGGAGGCGAGGCCCTACACCCGCAAGCCCTACGCGCCGTTCCGCACCACGACCCTGCAGCAGGAGGCCAGCCGCAAGCTCGGGTACGGCGCCTCGCGGACGATGTCGATCGCCCAGCGGCTGTACGAGAACGGCTACATCACCTACATGCGCACCGACTCCACGACGCTGTCGGAGACGGCCATCAACGCGGCCCGGTCGCAGGCCCGCGACCTCTACGGCCCGGAGTACATCCCGGACGCGCCGCGGACCTACACCTCGAAGGTGAAGAACGCCCAGGAGGCGCACGAGGCGATCCGTCCCGCCGGCGACTCGTTCCGTACGCCGGCCCAGACGGGCCTGACCGGCGACGAGTTCCGGCTCTACGAGCTGATCTGGATGCGCACGATCGCCTCGCAGATGAAGGACGCCGTGGGCCGGTCGGTGACGATCCGGCTCGGTGGCGGCGCCTCGACCGGCGAGGACGTCGTCTTCTCGGCGAGCGGCCGGGTGATCACCTTCCACGGCTTCCTCAAGGCCTACGTCGAGGGCAGCGACGACGCAGACGCCACCGCCGACGACCAGGAGACCCGGCTGCCGGACCTGGCCGAGGGCGAGGCCGTGAGCGCCGCCTCGATCCACGCCGAGGGGCACCAGACCAAGCCGCCGGCGCGCTACACCGAGGCCACGCTGATCAAGGAGCTCGAGGAGCGCGAGATCGGCCGGCCCTCGACGTACGCCTCGATCATCGGCACGATCCTCAACCGCGGCTACGTCTACAAGAAGGGCACCGCGCTGGTGCCGGCGTGGCTGGCGTTCTCGGTGATCCGGCTGCTGGAGGAGCACTTCAGCCGGCTGGTGTCCTACGAGTTCACCGCGCAGATGGAGGACGTGCTCGACGACGTCGCCGGCGGGCGCCGTGACCGCAACACCGAGCTGGCGGAGTTCTACTTCGGCTCCGGCCAGGTCGAGGGCCTCAAGAAGCTGGTCACCGAGCTCGGCGAGATCGATGCCAAGGAGCTCGCGACCTTCCCGATCGGCGGCGACGACAGCGGGATCGCGCTGCGGGTGGGCAAGTACGGCCCCTACCTCGAGGGTCCCGGCGACGACGGCACGCCTGCGGCCACGAAGGCCAACGTGCCCGAGGACCTGCCGCCCGACGAGCTGACGCTGGAGAAGGCCAAGGAGCTGCTGGCCAACCCGGCCGGCGAGGAGACCCCGCTGGGTCGCCACCCCGAGACCGGGCTGGAGATCGTGGCCAAGAACGGTCGCTACGGCCCGTTCGTCACCGAGCTGCTGCCCGAAGATGCGCCGAAGAAGTCCAAGCCGCGCACCGGCTCGCTGTTCAAGGACATGTCGCTGGAGACGATCACCCTCGAGCAGGCGGTCAAGCTGCTCTCGCTGCCGCGGGTGGTCGGCGTGGACGACGAGGGCGTCGAGATCACCGCGCAGAACGGCCGCTACGGCCCCTACCTCAAGCGCGGCACCGACTCGCGCTCGCTGGAGTCGGAGCAGCAGCTGTTCGACATCACCCTGGAGCAGGCGCTGGCGATCTACGCCCAGCCCAAGCAGCGCGGCCGCGCCGCGGCGACGCCCCCGCTCAAGGAGCTCGGCAACGACCCCGTCTCCGGGGCCCCGGTCGTGGTGAAGGCCGGGCGGTTCGGGGAGTACGTCACCGACGGCGAGTACAACGCGACCCTGCGCAAGGACGACTCGGTCGAGGCGATCACCCTCGAGCGGGCGGCCGAGCTGCTCGCCGAGCGGCGCGCCAAGGGCCCGGCGAAGAAGGCCGCGAAGCGGGGCGCCAAGAAGACCGCCGCCAAGAAGAGCGGCGCGAAGAAGAGCGGCGCGAAGAAGACGCCGGCCAAGAAGTCGGGCGCGAAGAAGGCGACCGCCAAGAAGTCCTGATCGTTGGTGCGGACGCGTGCTGGTTTCCCCGGCTGACCGGGGAAGCCTGGCGTTCCGAGGCGAAACTTCACCCGAGAACGTCAGGCTTCACCCCGGAACCCCATCCGATTTGTCCATCGCAACATCGGCCCGGGAGTGACCGCAGCTCAGCGGTCGGTGGCCAGTGGACCGGCCACCAGCCCGGCCCGGACACCGTCGGGTAGGTGGCCGTCCAGCACGCCCTCCTCGGTGAGCAGCATCCGCAGGATCTGGTCGCTGTAGCGCTCCATCGACTCGCGGGCGAAGCCCACCAGCGGCCAGCCCCACACCGAGCTCAGGTAGACCCCGTCGCGCAGGGTGTGCGGGTCGGTCGGCGCCGTGCACTCGATGATGGGCTCGACCGCGCCCCGGTTGGACGCGCTGCCCCCGACCAGGTCGACGATGACGGTGCCGGGCCGGATCGTCGTACGCAGGTGGTCCTCGGTGACGACGTAGTGCCCCTGGAGGTGCCCGTCGATGCCGTTGACGATCACGTCGGCCTGCGCGAGGAAGGGGCCGATCACGGAGTGGTGGGTGGTCCGCTCGGTGAGCACGTGCACCCGTCGTACGCCGCGGCGCAGGAGCTCGTCGGTGGCACCGAAGGCGACGTTGCCGTAGCCGAGCACCACCGCCTCCAGGCCGGAGGCCGAAGTCGCGCCGTCGCGCTCCGACAGGGCAAGGTCCACGCCGTGGCCGGCGCCCGCACGGCCGGTGAGGTGCAGGCTCTCGATCTTGCGCCGCGGGGCGACGTCGCCCAGCCCCCGCTGGACGTCGGTGTCGGCGACGGCTGCGGCGAGCTCGGCGACCCGGTCGGCGTCGACCTCCAGCAGCGGGCTGCTGGCGTCGGAGTCGGCAGCGCCCGTCAGCACCTCCAGCGACCGGGGCTGGACGCGGGCCGCGTGCTGCAGGGCGCCGAACGTGTCGGCGGGGAAGCCGCGGAACGCGATCGCGAGGTCGCTGAGGGAGACGTCCTGGTCGTCGAGCAGCTGCTCCATGGCGAGGCGGCCACGCACCATCGACTCGGTCCGGGCGCGGGGGAGCTCGGTGACCAGCTCGAGCGCGAGCAGGTTGATGCCGCGCTCGTCGCAGATCGCCCCGCGCTGCGGCACCGAGCGCACGTGCGCCATGCACACCAGCAGCGAGCCGGGGTCCATGGTCGCGAGCTCTGCGTGGGTGGGTCCCTTGAGCTTCACCACGGCGTCGCGGCCGCGGTAGACCTCCTCGCGGGAGACGATGCTCGCCCCCGCGGCGCGGTAGTCGTCGTCGGTGAACCCGACCTGCGCGCCGGCGCCCGACTCCACGGCGACCTCGCGCCCGGAGTCGACGAGGCGCTGCACGGCCGCGGGCATCAAGGCGACGCGGATCTCGGAGGCGTTCGGGTCCTCGGGCGACTCGTGCTCGGCGGCGAGCCCGATCCGCGTCATCGGCGCTACGTCGGTCATCGGCCGCATCTCTCCGGGCGAGCGGACGGTGCGGGGCGGCGTACGGCGGAGGTGGTCGTCATGGCGGTCCCGAGTCTCGCAGACCGGCGCGACCCGCCCGCGAACTGGCGACGAGTGGCTCGACAAGGCCCACAGCGACATGTCGGACAGCGTTACGGGGCAATCCCTGACGTTCCGGGGTGATGCTTTGCCCGAGAACGTCAGGGATCCCCGGCTCGCCGGGGAAACCGACCGCCCGCGACGAAACCGACCGCCACCGACACGCCCCATCCCGCCTGTCGGCCCCGCCCCCTAGGGTGAACCCGTGTCCGAGCGGTTCCCCGGCGTCTACGCCTCCAGCGGCGTCTTCGTGTGCTTCGAGGGAGGCGAGGGTGCGGGCAAGTCGACGCAGGCGCGGCTGCTGCGCGAGCGGGTGGAGGCGGCCGGCCACGTGGTGCTGCTGACCCACGAGCCGGGGGACACCCCCGTCGGCGCCGAGGTGCGCCGGATCGTGCTCGACCCGGCGACCGGTGCGCTCGCCGACCGCACCGAGGCGCTGCTGTACGCCGCTGACAAGGCCGAGCACATCCACTCCGTCGTCCGCCCGGCCCTCGCGCGCGGCGAGGTCGTGGTCACCGACCGCTACGTCGACTCGACGCTGGCCTACCAGGGTGCCGGGCGTTCCCTGGACGTCGCCGAGCTGGAGTGGGTCGCCCGCTGGGCCACCGAGGACCTCCGCCCCCACCTGACCGTGCTGCTGGACCTCGACCCCGCGCACGGGCTGACCAGGTTCGAGGAGCGCGACCGCATCGAGGGTGAGTCGATCGAGTTCCACCAGCGGGTGCGCGAGGCGTTCCTGCGGCTCGCCGGCGCCGACCCCGAGCACTACCTCGTGCTCGACGCCCGCGCGCCGGTCGAGGAGATCGCCGCTGCGGTGCACGACCGGCTGGCGCCCCTGCTCGAGGGCGTGCACGCATGAACGGCGTCCGCGCGGCGTCGGTGTGGGACGGCCTCGTCGGGCAGCGCGTCGTGGTCGACCGGCTCCGGCGCGCGGTGGCCGGCGACATGTCCCACGCCTGGCTGTTCACCGGCCCGCCCGGCTCGGGCCGCTCCAACGCCGCGATCGCCTTCGCCGCGGGCCTGCAGTGCGAGCGCGGTGGCTGCGGCGACTGCCACTCCTGCCACGAGGTGAAGGTCGGCTCGCACCCCGATGTGCGCGTCACCCGCACCGAGAAGCTCTCCATCGGCGTCGACGAGGTGCGCGAGCTCGTGCGCAGCTCCGCCCTGGCGCCCGTGGGCAACCGGTGGCAGGTGATGGTCGTCGAGGACGCCGACCGGCTCACCGACCAGGCGGCCAACGCGCTGCTCAAGGCGATCGAGGAGCCGACCGAGCGCACGGTGTGGTTGCTGTGCGCCCCCACCGTCGAGGACGTCCTGCCCACCATCCGCTCGCGCACGCGGCTGGTCGTCCTTGCCACCCCGTCGGTGGAGGACGTCACCGACTTCCTGGTGCGCACCGAAGGTCTTGCCGTGGAGACGGCTTCGTACGCCGCCCGCGCCAGCCAGGGCCACATCGGCCGGGCCCGCGCCCTCGCCCGCGACGAGGAGACCCGCCGCCGCCGGCGCGAGGTGGTGGCCATGCCCGGCAGGCTGACCTCGATCGGTGCCTGCATGGCGTGCGCGGCCGACCTGCACGACCTCGCCAAGGAGGAGGCCGACGCCCTCACCAGCGAGCACGACTCACGGGAGAAGAGCGACCTCGACCGGGCCTACGGGGTCGTGGAGCGGGGACGCCGCCCCCGGGAGTACGCCCCCGCGTTGCGCGACCTCGAGAAGTCCCAGAAGACCCGGGCGAAGCGGCGTCACCTCGACGTCGTCGACCGTGGGCTGATGGACCTGATCTCGGTCTACCGGGACGTGCTGACGCTGCAGATCGGCGCCGGCACCGAGCTGGTCAACGAGGAGCTGCGCGGCGAGCTGGTCGCGCTGGCGCACGCCTCGACCGCGGAGCAGAGCCTGGGCCGGATCGCGGCCGTCTTCGAGGCCCGCGAGCAGATGCTGGAGTTCAACGTGCCGCCGCTGCTGGCCCTGGAGTCGATGATGGTGGCGCTGTGGGGGCCGCGGGGCTGACCGGGCCGCGTGGTTCGTCCCCCTAGGGTTGGCGCCATGGGAGCAACCGCACCGCCGCCCGGCCCACCCGCCGGACCGCCCTACGGGCCACCTTCGGGCTCCCAGCCAGGACCGCAGCCCGGACCCCAGCCGGGTCCTCCCCGCGGCCGCCCCGCGCGCAGCACGACCGCGATCGCCGTCACGGTCGCCGTGGCGATGATCGTGGGCATCGTCGGCATCGGTCTGGCCGGCCTGGCGGTCTGGGCCCTGGTCGACAACAGCTCCGGCGACGGCGGGCCCAGCGCCGACCCGCCGAAGCCCAGCGCGTCGGCCACGATGCCGTCGTACCCCCAGGACCTGGCCCGCTTCTACGAGCAGGACCTCGACTGGAAGCCCTGCTCGGGGGACAGCGAGTGCGCCCGGCTCACCGTTCCGCTGGACTACGCGAAGCCGGACGGCGAGACGATCAAGCTCGCCGTGCTGCGTTCGCCGGCGGAGCGTCGCTCCGAGCGGGTCGGGCAGCTGGTCGTGAACCCCGGCGGGCCGGGTGGCTCGGGGGTCGACTACGCGTCCTCGGGGTCGTTCACCTTCGGTGAGCAGCTGACCCGCTACTACGACATCGTCGGGTTCGACCCCCGCGGCGTCGCCAAGAGCACGCCGCTGGAGTGCGCGGGCACCGAGCAGACCGACGAGTTCCTCAGCGCCGACCCCGACCCCGACACCCCTGACGAGGTGGCGCGGCTGGACCGGCTGACCAGGGAGTTCGGCCAGGGCTGCCTGGACCGCAGCGGGGACCTCGCCCGGCACATCTCCACCGTCGAGGCGGCCAAGGACATGGACGTCCTGAGGGCCGCGCTGGGGGAGCCGCAGCTGGACTACTTCGGTGCGTCGTACGGCACCTTCCTCGGCGCGACCTACGCCGACCTGTTCCCGCGCAACGTCCGCCGGATGGTGCTGGACGGCGCGATCGACCCGGCGCTGTCCAACGAGGAGCTGTCGCTGGGCCAGGCCAAGGGGTTCGAGACTGCCCTGCGCGCCTACCTGCAGGACTGCGTGGACAAGGGCTCCTGCTTCCTCGGCGACACCGTGGACGAGGGCGCCCGCCGCATCGCCGACCTGCTGGAGCAGATCGACGCGAGGCCGCTGCCGACCTCCGAGGACCGCCAGCTCACCGAGGGGCTGGCGCTCTACGGGATCATCCTGCCGCTCTACCTCAAGGAGTACTGGCCGCTGCTGACCATCGCGCTCCGGGAGGCGCTGAACGGGCGCGGCGACCGGCTGCTGACCCTCTCGGACCAGTACAGCTCCCGCGGCCCGCAGGGCTACACCGACAACTCGACCGAGGCGCTGTACGCCGTGAACTGCCTCGACCACGACGACTACATCCCGAGCAGCAAGGTGCCCAGCCGGTTCGCCGAGTTCGAGAAGGCCTCGCCGACGTTCGCCCGGATCTTCGCCTACGGGCTGTCCACGTGTGCTTCGTGGCCGGTGAAGAGCGGCAACCGCACCACCGCCCTCGATGCCAAGGGTGCCGCCCCGATCGTCGTGGTCGGCACGACGCGCGACCCGGCCACGCCGTACGAGCAAGCGGTCAGCCTGGCCCGCCAGCTCGACTCCGGGGTCCTCGTCAGTCGCGACGGCGACGGCCACACCGGTTTCAAGCAGGGCAACCAGTGCGTCGACACCGCGATCGAGGACTACCTGGTCAAGGGCGACGTGCCCAAGGACGGCCTCTCCTGCTGAAGGTCGGTGGTTGAGCCTGTCGAAACCACCCCGCCACCGACGCCAGCCCGGTTTGGCCACCCCCACCCACGCCGCCCTATACTCGTCCGGCGTGCCCGGCTGACGGCCGGGCACTGCGCCGCCTTAGCTCAGTCGGTAGAGCGATTCACTCGTAATGAATAGGTCGTCGGTTCGATTCCGACAGGCGGCTCCAGTCCAAAACCCCAGGTCAGAGGCCCAATTCCTCGTCTGGGGTTTTGTCATTCTCGGCTCCGAGTGTTCTCGGTGCCCCCGTGGTGCCCCCGCGGTCGTTGAGCCCGTCGAGACGCGCGGCGGCGTCCCACAGGTTCTGGTCGATCAGGTGGCCGTAGAGGTCCATGGTCATCGCAGCCGAGGCGTGCCCCAGGATCCGCTGCACCACCTTCGGGTCGGCGCCTGCGGCCAGCCACAGGGAGGCGCACGTGTGCCTCAGGTCGTGCACCCGCAGTGTGGGCCGGCCGATCTGCTTGCACGCGGCCGACCAGCCGACCGAGCGCTTCCAGTTCGCCTCACCCAGCGGGCCGCCTCGAGGGGCGTCGAACAGCCAGTCCGACCCCTGCTTGTCACGCGGCCCAGGCGTCCACCAGTGGCACGAGCTCAGCGACCAGGGGGACCGTGCGGGCTCGCTTCCCCTTGAGGGTGTCGATGAAGAGTTCGCCGCCCTTGCTGCTCGCCAGCACCGAGCGCTGCAAGTCGCAGGCCCTGACCGGGTACGGCGACCCGGTCGCCGACCTGGAGACCAGCGAGCTCGCCCCAGCGCAGGCCAGCCAGCCCGAGGACCTTGACCACGTCGGCGTAGACCCGCGGCACGCGGTCGCGAGCGCATCGAGCTCCTCCCGGGTGAGGAACTGCCCCTCGCGACGTACGTGACCAGCCGTGGGAGCCCGGACCGATCCGGCGGCGTTGAGCGCTGACGCGACCGTCGGCGACGGCGTACGCCAGGATCGAGCGCAGCGTGGCCAGGTAGCGGCTGGCGGTCGAGGGCGAGATGCCGCCGGCGATCAGACCCCCGACCCAGTGCGCAATCTCGGCCGGGGTGATCGAGGCAACCGGGGCGTCGCCGAACCGCGCCTCGATGCGGCTGCTCCACGCAGCTCGGTCGGCTTCGCGGGTCTTGCGCTTCACCGAGTGACGGGACTCGAACCACTCGGCCGCGACCTGGGACAGCGGCACCCGTCCGCGCTTGGGATCAATCCACTCGCCCAGTCGCAGCCGTCGTTTCTGCTCGCTCTCCCAGACGAGTGCGTCGTTCTTGCGGTCGAAGACCTGAGTGGCCACCTCACGCCCGTGGTGCTTCACCCGGGCGCGGTAGCGAACCCGGCCGGCCTTCACGTACCGCTGGACGCTCACACCGCACGCTCTCGCTGCGTCTCGGCCCACGACCTGACGTCCGTCGAGGTCCCACACGAGACGCCGGCCGACCTTGATGGCCGGCGCAAAGCGGCCCTCCTGGCGCAGCCATCGAATCGTCGGGACCGGAACGCGCAGGTACCGGGCCACGTCCTGGATGTTCATCAGCTGATCGCTCATTGGCTTCCCCTCGACTCCTGGTCGGTGCCCGCGGCCGCCCGCCGTCTGATGGTGCGGTCGCCCGGCTGCCCGTCAAGGGCACTTCGTGTCACTGCGTGATTCGCTTCGCTCACCCCTGACGGCCAGCCAGACGACCTGGTGCTGGCTGGCTATCGTGCGGCCGCGGGGCTGTGGTTGCCGAACGGTTGTCCACAGGCCCCCGACCTCGCCGGCCGGACTCGCCCGGGCCAGCGTCCTTGGCGGTCTCGTACTCCGCGCGCCACCGCTGTGCCTGCCGGATGGAGACCAGGACCGTCGTGGCGTAGCTGGCCTCGTCGGTGGGGACCGGCTCCCACACGTAGCGCGGGAGACCGTCGTCGGCCAGCACCTCCGCACTCATCCTGTCTGTCTCCGGTGCCTCCACCCCTGCCGCCGCGAGGACCTCCCGCACTACCGCGGCGCGGTCGGCCTTGTGATCGCTCAACGTCTTGCCCGACCACGACCGTGACACCTGCACGCGGCGCCCTCCGATGCCGAGGTTCTCCCGGTCGTGGGCCCTGCTGCCACACATGCCGGGGGTGAGACCGGGACCCGGGTCCTTCGGCTCGACGCCGTAGCGGATCCAGTTGCTGCACTCAGGCGAACACGGCAGCCAGCGAACCTCATCGTGGAGCCGGTCGATGTGCGCCTCGTACGCCGCATCGACAGCTGCGCCATCGGCGTTGGTGTAGGTCTCCGCCACCGACTTGGTGAGGTACTTCGTCAGGTACCGAACCGCTCGGTCCGCGTCCCGGCTCGGAGCCACGATGCCTTTGATGTCGACTTGGCTGCCGAACCGCAGCACCAGCAGCTGGCTCCGAGTCCTCGTCCGAGCGCGTCGAGCGCGTCCTCCCACGGCATCAGCGGCACCCCGTCGACGTCCTCGATGCGTTCCGTCCGCCGGGTTCCAGGTCGGCATCGACTCGGGGTCGGTGTAGACGGGCGCGTCGAAGGAGGGCCACCAGAGCTGCAGGTAGGTCGCCCGGGTGACCGTCCGGATCACGCGCCGCGGGATGGCGCCGCGAATCGCGAGATGCATGTGCGGCGCCAGCCGGCGTTGCGGCTCGATCGCACCGAAGTACTGCACCCGGTATCCCGCACAGCGACGCAGGTTCTGCATCCACCGATCGAACAGCTTCGGGAAGTGCAACGCCTCGATGGCCGCACGGCGGTAGTCATACGCATTCGGGTCGGCCGGCCGGCCACAGCCCGGCACGATCCGGCCGTACGAACCGAGGGTGAGGGTCACGAACATCGAAGGCCGGTACGTCGTCCCGTCAGGAGCGGTGAACGTGTGGCCGACGCTGCGCTGCTCGACCGGGATGCGCGGTAGAGCCGCCACGTCCTGGCGCCGACGCGTCGACCGCACTCGCCGCTGCGAATCCGGTGACTCCATCTCCCTCGGCTCGAGCGTCCCCGGCATCGTTCTGCGACTCATCCTCGAGCGGATCGTGCTCGAGGTGCCAGCCCTCGGCGCACTGCTGCATCCGCAACCGCCGGGCCTTCGCCGCACACGGACCGCACACGGACTCGCGCGTCGACCCGCACGGCAGCGCCACCCGCTCCGCAGCTCCGGTCTGCCGATCGGTCACACGGCGCAGAACCGGGCGCACGCACACGCCCAGGTCGGCTGCCAACTCACCGACCGCCTCAGCCGTGAGTACTCGCCCCAACCCGGCTGCCGCCATCCGCTCCCGAGAGCTCATGCCAAGCACCGTGACCCCTCGACATCGCCTGGGCAAGCGGCATGTGATCAGAGTCCAACAACGTCGAATCAGTCTCAGGCCGTCTCGACCCGTCATTCCGACGGCGTCCAACCACCTGGGGAAGTCTCAGGCCGTCTCGACCCGTTGCCGTCAGGGCTTCAAAATCGCTCCAGAAATTCTCGTATCCGAGACTTGACACCGTCTCATCGCGCGATCCGGGTGCATTAGAAGCGCACTCTCATGCCGATGAGCGTGCGGCCTAAGCGACGCTATCGGCGATGGCGGTCCGCGCACATCACGGCTCGTGGCCGCAGTGACGTACGACGGCGTCGCGACCGCATCGCGGCGTGCGGCCGCCGATCGCCCGGAGTACTTTGCGCCGAGACCCTCGTCAAGCGCACGATCGGCCCAGCGATGATCACCATCGTTGCACTCGTGAGACGCCAAGGTCACGTCGGGAGCATGGTCGCTCTCGGACCGCGTGACAGTCGTACATCGAGGACTCCACGCTCGCACCCCTCGGAAGTCGCCGGCCAGGGACGCCGCGTCTGGATGACGTAACGTTGCTCACGAAGGCCGAGGCGAGCCATGCGGCATGCATCCCGTCTGGGTCGCCGGATGGCACGCCGATCGGCTGCGCGCGGACTCCGCGATACGAGCTCAGGGCTCACCGTGAGCGCGGGAGCTCGTACGCGGACGCCAGTAGGGCTGTCGCGATGGCTCGGCGACTCTGCCGCTCATCAGCTCGCCGACCGGGCGACCGCCGGAGTGGCAGCCAGCGAGGGCGCAGCCATCCGAGCGCGGCCGATCGTCGCGGCGAACGCCATGCACGGCGCGCCTTCTGTGCGGTCGCGCTAGCCTCCGCCGCGACGCATCCGTAGCGCTCTGACGCTGCCGCGGGTGCCAGCGCATCTCGCGCGATGGCACGCTCAGCGCGCATAGCGCGACCTAACGGCCGACACGCCGTCGCCAGTGGCGGTGCTGAGCCTACTCAGAACGCGAGGTACGCTCGTGTTGCGGCGATGATCGATCGTGCTCGGGTATCGTGCTAGGGTCTTCTCTCCTCAGGGTAGGCGTCATGCGCGCTCGTGCTCGGAGGGAGACCCGCAGATACGATGTCGGAGCCCAGGCGGCAGCGGACCGTACGCAAGTCGCCACCGGTCGACCGTGAGCGTGAAGCTGGCGCGGGCTGGATCCGACGTTGCGGCCGGGCGAAGATCGATCATGTCTCAGTCTGGCGCGACCTCACACGTCATCTGCCGCGGAGCGGGCGCCTATACGACAGGTCAGTCGAGCAGGTCGAGGTACTGGCGCCGTGCCTTCATGGCGTGAATCAGGAGCTCGTTGCCACTGTCGAAGCGGAGCACAACAAGCTCGAGGAGCTGGCCCCGACTGTCGAACCCCAGGCGCAGCTGACGTGCGGGGCTGTCCTCGTCCAGGTCGCTGACGAACACCGCATGAGTCGCTGCGTGGACGGCGTCGCCGGGTTCAACTCCGTGCTTGAGTGCGGAGTCGTGGACCTTCACGCGACGTAGGCACGGATCGCCGCTCTGATCGCTTCCGAGCGGCTCACGTGATCGCGCTCGGCGCGTTCGGCCAGCGCTTCGAGCAGGGTGTCGTCGATCCGTACCGGCACCACCTGGGCGGGTCCGTCCCCCAATGGCTTGCGGCCGCGCTTGCGGAGCCGATCGACGTCGTAGCCTTTCTCGGCCTCGTCGGCCCAGTCTTGGACGTCCTGCTCCGTCACTTCCTTGCCGCTGATCTTCTCCACCCTCAAATCGTAATACGAAAAGCGGCAGCGTCAAGGCAGTGGACCCTCGCCGGCACCCGCCTCGGGGTTCGGCTGCGCTCTGCATTGCTGGGTTTGCCTCTAGACAGATCAAGGCGCCGGCTCCGCCGGCGCACGGCCTGCGGGCGGCGCTGCGCGCCGTCCTCGGCTCCAGGACGACAGTTCCGCAGCGAAAGCCAGGTCGGCGGACGTGCCCCCGTGGTGCCCCCGCCCGCACCAGAACAGCCGTGTTCCTACTCGTCTCGTGGAGTACGAAAGCGCAGGTCAGAGGCTTGGAGCAGCCCTCCGGAGACCTCGCCGATCGGGCTCGTAATGAATAGGTCGTCGGTTCGATTCCGACAGGCGGCTCCACGCGTTCCGAACCCGGGGGGCCACTCCCAGCCCTCGCGTCAGACCCAGTACGTGTCGTGCCTGCTCATGAAGCTCGCGCGTTGTTCCTCTGTCATCTTCTCGCCCCGCGCCAGGGTCTCGAAGTAGTCCTCGCGCGGACCGCCCGGGGCGAACATCAGCAGGATCGAGGCCCGGTCCGCGCCCCGAAAACCGTGGACGCCGCCTTCGGGCACGTAGAGGAAGTCCCCGGGCCGAGCGGTGATCCACCGGCGACCGTCGTAGAGCCGGACCTCGCCGGAGAGCACGTAGAACTGCTCGGAGATGGTGCGGTGGAAGTGCGGGGCCGGGCCGGACTCGGTCTCGCCGAACGTCCACCTGTAGAGCCCGAACCGGCCCGCGGTCTGGTCCCCGGTAGCGAGGTACTCGCAGGTGCCGCCGTTGCGGTAGGTGATGTCCGCCGGCTCGTCGGACGCACGCAGCCAGGCGCTGGGCTCACCGTCCTCACCCGCGTAGGTCTCCTCGGGGTACGGGCGGGGGAGCGACACGGCTCAGTCCTCGACCGTCCGGGCGGCCACGCCGTCGAGGCGGAGCGTGGTGGACGGGTCCCGGTGGCTGCCGCTGGACCCCACATGGCTGTCGCTGATCTCGGGTCCGTTCTTGATGACGTGCACCAGCGCCATCCCGTGTCCTCGCCCCAGGCCGAGGTCGGCGGCGAGCCAGGCGAGGATCTCCCCGGACTTCGTCTCCGGGCCGAACCCACGCTCGTGCGCCTGGTCGACGATCTCCTGGGGTGTCAGGCCCGTCTTCTCCTCGGCCTTGTCGAGGTATGCCTGGAACGACAATGCGCCGGCCTTTCGCTGTGGTGATGGATCGGAGGTCAGCAGGTTCTTGCTCGGATCGAAGGTAGACCGCCGACGCGGCGCACGGCGACCGCTTTGCGAGCAGGTCTCCACCGGTCGGGACGGCAGGGGCTCGGCGAGCCACGCGATGTGACCACGGGGGGCCTTCCGCTCTGCCAGCATCACCGCATGCGGCGGCTGGTCCTTCTCGGTGTGGTGGGCGCGCTCGCCATCGGCGTGGTCGGCTGCGGCGTCGACGGGACCGGCGCGACGGCCGCGCCGGGAGACCCGATGGCGACCGCCGGTGACGTGCGGTTCTCGCTGCCGACGTCGCACCGGGTCGTCGCGGAGCGGCGTACGAGCGACGGTTGGGGGGACCCTCGCGTCGTGTTCGAGGACCGCGGCCGCGAGTGCGGGACCGTGCACGCGATCGCCGTCGGCTCCACGGTGGCGGCCACCATCGGCTGTGACGAGCACTTCGCGGAGGACCAGGCGCCGTCCAGGAGCGTGGCGCTGATCAGCACCGACGCACGCTCGTGGACCCACCGCGACCTGGACGGGGAGGCCTACGCGACTCCCGGCCTCTCGCCGCGGGGCGCTCACGCCGTCTGGGTGCAGGGGGACGACCTGCTCACCTGGGACAGCGGATCGTTCGGTTCGGCGCCGCACCCCGAGGGGTCGGCGCAGGTCGTCACCGTCGACGACGACGGCACGATCCTTGGGGTCGGGCTCAGGGCCACCGGAGCCCGGTGTGCGGTCGAGGTCCGACCCGACGACGCCGGCGCCCGACCGGACGTGGTGCCGATCGCCGGCGCCGACACGCTGTTGTGTGACGGGTTCGGGCTCGCGCTGGCCACACCCTCGGAGATCCGCGGCGACGTGTCGGGGCAGGCGGGCACGGAGTTCGTCGTACGCCGCACCAGCGTCGGCGGGTGGGTCCTCGCCGCGCGTCCCGCGATCACCAGCCCGGGCCTGGACGTCTACCCCGACGACCCCGCCCGCGCCGTGTGGAACCAGGTCACGTCCAACACCCGGGGCGATCTCGTCGCGGTCGGCTCGCGTGACCGTCGGCACGTCACCGCCCAACGCTACGACCGTGCAGGGCAACGGTGGACCCCCTCACGCGTCGTGCACGTCGCCGCCGCCCCCACCTGCAGGCGTCGCAACGACGACTCCGACCTGCTGCAGGGTGCCACCTTCCGGTTGCGTCTGATCTGCGACGGCAAGCCGCTCGTCCTGCGCAGCCGCACCGGCGCCACCTGGCGCACGTAGGCCACCGGCAGTCCTCGCGTGGTCCGCCGGGATCGAGGGGTGGTGCGCGTCATGGTCGTCCGGCGCGGGGTACGCCGACCCGCTGGGTGAGCACGACCCCGTCCGAGGCCGCCCCGTCGGTGTAGTCGTTGGCCACGATGTAGAGGGTGCGGCCGTCCTCGCCGCCGAGCATGCAGGCGAAGCAGCCGCGGTCGGCGGCGACCGTGTCCAGCACCCGGCCGCCCTCGGCGACGCGGGTGCAGCGTTGCCCTGGCACGCTGGCGTACCAGATCGCGCCCTCGGCGTCCGCGCACAGACCGTCCGGCGCCGAACCTGGTCCGAGGTCGGCCCACACCCGGCGATCGACCAGGTCGCCCGCGTCGGTGATCGTCCAGGCGGTCAGCCGGTCCGCGTGCGACTCGGCGAGCACGAGTGTGTGCTCGTCCAGGATCACCATCCCGTTGGGGAACCACACGTCGTCGGCCACCTCGCCGGGAGCTCCCGTCCGGGAGGACGACGGAGACGGTGCCCGGCTTCGGCTGCTCCCACGGCATCGAGCCCGGCATGTCCACCCACGCGCGGCCGGCGGCGTCCACGACGATCTCGTTGAAGGGCCGGCCGGTGGCGCCGTACGCCGTCAGATCCGGACCGACCACGACTCCGCCCGGCGTGGTCGCGACGAGCCGTCCGTCCGGGAGCCAGTCGATCGAGAAGGGCAGGCCCTGCACTCGCGCGACGACCTCGCGGTTGCCCGCCTCGTCGAACGCCAGCACCTCGCCGGCGAGCCAGTCGCACAGCCAGAACCGGCCCGCGTGCCACCGCGGGGACTCACCCATCCGGATCCCGGTCGCGAACACCTCGGTCATGGTCGTAGGGACCCCGGCACTCGACGGTTCTCATCGGTCGCCCACCGGCCGGGATCTGCCTCTGCGCACGGACTTGTGCCGCTCGCCGGACGAGACGTCCTTCCCTCTCGTCGCGGGGCCTCGTCTGCTCGAGCGGGAGTGGCGCCACGGGCACCGTCGTACGCCGGGGCATCCGACAAAACGGGCAGGGTTTTCGGGTGATCCCTGACGTTCCCGGGTGATGTTTCGCCCAGGAACGTCAGGGATCCCCGGTTAGCCGGGGAAACCTGCACCTCGCACCCGCACCTCGCGCCGGGACCAGAACACCACCGGGACCAGCGCGAGGGCCAGGAAGCCGCCGGCCAGCGACAGGACGGCGAAGCTGGTGGAGGCGACGACCAGTCCGGAGAGGGCTCCGCCGCCGGCGCCGGAGAGCGCGATCAGGACGTCGACCGCTCCCTGCGTGCGGGCCCGGGTGGCAAGCGGCGTGGAGTCGACCAGCAGCGTCGTACCGCTGATCAGCCCGAGGTTCCACCCCAGCCCGAGCAGCACGAGGGCGACGGTGAGCAGCACCATCGAGTCTCCCGGCGCCAGGGCGGCGACGACACCGGCCGCCAGCAGGGTGACCCCGGAGGCGATGGCCATCGGGATGCGGCCGACCCGGTCGACCAGCGGGCCGGTCACCAGCGAGGGCAGGAACATCGCGCCGATGTGCATGCTGATCACGAAGCCGACCTCGCCGAGGCTGTGGTGGTGGTCGCGCATGTGCACCGGCGTCATCGTCATGATCGCAACCATCGCCACCTGCGTGAGCACCATGACGGTCGCGCCCACCGCCACGCCGCGGCTCGAGGCCGGGGTGGCGAGGTCGGAGGCGAGGGCCTCGGACCCTCCCGCCTCCTCGATGGGGCCGGCGGGATCCGGGGCGGGCGTCGGGGTCGAGGTCGCGACCGGCGCCGGCGCGCCCGCGGCGTCGTGCTCGGCCAGCTCCCTGGCCACGAACAGCGGGTCCGGTCGCAGGAACACCACGTGCACGAGCCCGGCCAGGGTGAAGGCGAGCGCTGCCAGCAGGAACGGCCCCGCCAGCGCCGGGATGCCGAAGGCGGTGGCGATCCTGCCCAGCTCCTCGACGGAGTTGGGTCCGACGACGGCGCCGAACGTCGTGGACACCATGGCCACCGAGATCGCCGTCCCGCGCGCGTGCACCGGGGCGAGGTCGGTGCCGGCGTAGCGGGCCTGCAGGTTCGTCGCGGTCCCGGCGCCGTAGAGGAACAGGGAGAGGAACAGCAGCGGCGGGTCGTCGAGCACGGCGGCCACCACGATGCCGACCGCCCCGAGCGCGCCGACGAGGAACCCGGTGGCCAGGCCGATGCGACGTCCGGCCCGCTGGGAGAGCCGGCCCACGGTGAAGGCGGCCAGCGCCGACCCCAGCGTGAACAGCGCCGCCGGCAGACCGGCGACGCCCTCGCCGCCGACCATCTCCTCGGCGAGCAGCGCCCCGACCGTGACGCCGGCAGCCAGTCCGGCGCCGCCGAAGACCTGGGAGACGGCGACCACGACCAGCGAGCGCCGGAACAGCGCGCGGCGCGCGGTGGTCGAGAGGGCGGCGTACCCGGCGGGAGAAGTGGTCATGGCGGCCCTTGTAGGCGGTGGGCTGGTCACGCGGCGTCCCCGGGTGGCATCAGGCCGGCGGCGCGCCACTCCAGGACGCCCTCGTCGACCCGGCGTGCCCGGATCCCGTGGCTGGTCAGCAAACGTACGGCGTCGTGCGCGAGCACGCAGTAGGCGCCCCGGCAGTACGCCACCACCTCCCTCCTCTCCGGCAGCTCCCCGATCCGCCCGGCCAGCTCGGCGAGGGGGATGTTGACCGCCCCCGCCAGGTGGCCCGCGGCGTACTCCGAGGGTGGGCGGACGTCGAGCACCACCACGTCGCCGGCCTGCGCGCGGGCGAGCAGCTCGGAACGGGAGACGGCCTCGGTGTCGTCCTGGCCCAGGTAGGCCTCCCCGGCCCGCTGCGTGCCGGAACGGTGTCGTACGGCGACGTCGCGGAGGCCGAGCAGGAGCGCGGCGACCTCGTCGCCGGACAGCGAGCTGACCACGCGCTTGCCGTCGCGGACCGAGACGACCAGGCCGGCCTCGCGCAGCGCCTGCAGGTGGGCCGAGCAGGTGGAGAGCTGCATGTCGGCCGCCCCGGCCAGGTCCTCGACGCCGCGCGGCCCCTGGGCCAGCAGGTCGAGCAGCTCCAGCCGTCCGGGGTTGGCCAGCGCCCTGCCGATGGCGGCGTACTCGTTGAACAGGGCGGTCTTGGCGGCGCGGTCAGCCATCGTGGTCTCCGGTCCGGGTGTCGACGTGGGCGGGACGGTGGGTCTCGTACATGCGGACCACCACGATCATGGCGGAGACGGCGGTCAGGGCCGCGACGGTCCACACGGCGGCGCGCACGCCGTACGCGTCGGCGACGAGCCCCGCGACGAGCGCACCGACCGCGAAGCCGCCGTCGCGCCACAGCCGGTAGACCCCGACCGCCCGGGCCCGCCAGGCCGGGTGGGCGACGTCCCCGACCGCGGCCAGCAGCGTCGGGTAGACCATGGCGGTCCCTGCCCCGAGCAGGACCGCGGCAGCCACCCACCAGCCGAAGGTGTCCGCCGTGGCCACGCCTGCCAGAGCCACCGACTGGAGCGCCATGCCGCCGGCGATCAGCCACTTGCGTCCCCACCTGTCGGAGAGCGCCCCGGTGAACAGCTGGCCGGCGCCCCACACTGCGGGATACACCGCCGCCAGGACGCCGATCTGCGCGACTCCCAGACCCGCGGAGGCGAAGAGGACCGGGAACAGGCCCCAGGCAAGACCGTCGTTGAGGTTGTTCACCATGCCTGCCTGACTGGCCGCCGACAGCGCCGGCTCCTTGAGGCTCGTCTGCGCCACCACCTCGGCGTCGCTCAGGTCGGCATGCAGATGGTCGTGGCGTCCGTCCGCGCGCGGAGTGTGCAGGCTGGCCTCGAGCCGAGCGTGCTCGCGGGTCTCGCGGACGACCAGGGTGGAGAGGCCGAGCCCGAGCGCGGCGAAGGCGATCCCGAGCAGGAAGGGGGCGGGGCGCAGGCCGTAGGACTCGGCGAGGAAGCCGGTGGCGAGCGCGGTGACCGCCACGGCGACGTACCCCGCGGCCTCGTTGAGTCCCATCGCGAGCCCGCGGCGGCTCGGCCCGACGAGGTCGATCTTCATGATCACCGTGACCGACCAGGTCAGTCCCTGGCTGACGCCGAGCAGCACGTTCGCGGCGACCACCCAGGCCCAGCCTGGCGCGGCGATGAGCAGCAGGGGGACGGGTACGGCGACCAGCCAGCCGACGACCAGGACCGGCTTGCGTCCGAACCGGTCGGAGAAGGTGCCCGCGAAGTAGTTCGTGGCGGCCTTGGCCAGACCGAAGGCGAGGATGTAGGTCAGCGCCGCGGTGTAGGCGCGCAGCCCGAACTCCTCGCTCGCCAGCAGCGGGAGCACCGTGCGCTCCTGGCCGAGCATGCCGCCGACCAGCGCGTTGACCGCGACCAGGAGGACGAACTGCGCGAGGTTCTGCCGCAGGCCGAGCCGCACCCGCGGGTCCGAGGCGGAAAGCGGTGAGGGCACGAGACGACTCTACGTTTCATTGTTCCACGGAACAATGAAACGTTCAGTGCATCAAAAGTGCAGTATCATGCACTCATGGACGACTCCACCTCCGCATTGGCCGCGGCGATCGGCGCCCGCGTGCGCAAGGAACGCCAGGCCCGGGAGTGGACGCTGGACCGGCTGGCCGGGCTCGCGGGGGTGAGCCGGCGCATGCTCGTCAACGTGGAGCAGGGTGCGGCGAACCCCAGCGTCGGCACGCTGCTCCGGCTCGGCGACGCGCTGGGCGTCGGTCTGCCCGCGCTGGTCGAACCGCCCGCCAGGCGGCCGGTGCGGGTCACCCGTCGGGGGGAGGGCGCGGTCCTCTGGACCGGCGAGGCGGGAGGCCGCGGCGTACTCCTCGCCGGCACCGACTCCCCGGACGTGCTCGAGCTGTGGGACTGGACCCTGGCCACCGGGGAGCGACGCGCGAGCGAGGCGCACGCCGCCGGCACCCGGGAGCTGGTGCAGGTCCACCAGGGCACCCTCACGGTGTCGGTCGCCGGTGAGGCGGTCGTCCTCGAGGCGGGCGACGCGGCTGCGTTCCCCGGCGACGTCGAGCACGCCTACGCCAACGTGCACGACCAGCAGACGCGCTTCTCCCTCGCTGTCCTCGAGCCGGGGGTGAGCGCCCCGAGCCACGTGGAGGCCGCGAATGACTGACCCGTCGTCGCTCGAGCAGTTCCTGGCCGGGGCGTACGTCGACCCGCAGGTCTTCGAGCTGCGGCCCGACTACCGAGCCCTGCTCCTGGCGGTGGAGGGGATCACCGCCGGTCCGGGCGACGAGGTGAGCGAAGCCCTCCTGCGCACGGCCGAGTCCGCGGCAGTGGAGGCGCTCGAGGGCCGGACGGCGGAGGAGCTGCCACACGTGGCGGCCTGGCGCGAGGCCTACCGGGCGTTCGGGGCCAAGCCGCAGCGGACCCGCAACAGCCTGGAGGCGCTGCTCCGCCGGGCGACCACCGGGCTGCCCCGCGTGAACCGGCTCACCGACGTCTACAACGCGGTCTCGGTGCTGCACCAGCTCCCGCTGGGCGGGGAGGACCTGGGGCGCTACGCCGGCCCTCCCCGACTGGTCCGCGCGAGCGGCACCGAGCCCTTCGACACCGTCGCCGACGGGGCGCCGGCCACCGAGCACCCGGACCCCGGCGAGGTGGTGTGGTGCGACGACGCCGGGGTGACCTGCCGGCGCTGGAACTGGCGTCAGGCGCGGCGTACGCAGCTCACCGAGGACACCACCTCCGCACTGTTCATCCTCGACAGCCTCTCGCCGTTCTCCGACGAGGCGCTGACCTCCGCCGCGGACGACCTGGTCTCGCACCTCGAGCGGCTCGGTCCCGACGTGCGCGCCGCGCGCCGGGTCCTCGCCGCGGACGACGACTGAACGTGACCCCGTCGGGAAGCCTCAGAAGACCGAGGACAGGCCCGGCTTCACCGCGATCCGCGAGCGGTGCACACGAGTGAGCAGCAGCGGCTCGCCGGTCGCCTCGAGGAACTCGTCGGTGGCCTCCTTGGCCCCCTGCCAGGTGCCGTAGTCGTCCAGGATGAGTACGCCGCCCGGCGCGAGTCGCGAGTACAGGTGGTCCAGCTCGTGCTTGGTCGACTCGTACCAGTCGGTGTCCAGCCTGAGGATCGAGATGACCTCGGGTGCCAGGTCCGGAACCGTCTCCTCGACCTTGCCCTCCACGAAGTGCATCCGCTCCTCGGGGTAGGCGATGTCGGCGAAGCCCTCCTTGACGTCCTCGAGGGTGGCGACGAACTTGTCGGGGCGCGACCAGGACATCGGCCCGCCGCCGGTGCCGGCGAGGAGCTCGGCGGCGAGCTTGCCCTCGTTGATGCGGATGTCCTTCTCGGTGGGCGGCGTCATCCCGGAGAACGTGTCGAACAGGTAGAGCTCGCGGTCGGTCACGCCGAGCTGGACCAGCGTGTTGGCCACCGCCATCATCGAGCCCCCGCGCCACACCCCGCACTCCAGGACGGCGCCCGGGATCCGGTGGCGGTGGACGTAGCGCACCGCCTCGATCAGCGACTGGACCTTGGTGTGGTGGGTCATCGTGCGGCCCTTGATCAGCTCGATCGTCGCCCACGTCTCGTTGTCGTAGTCCTGCGGGCGGTTGGGATCGTTCTTGCTCCTGGGCTTCTTCGGGCTCTTCTTCGTGGGCGCCGGCGCCTGCTCGCTCGCTGTCTGCGCGGGCGACGGCTGCGGCGCCTTCGGCGGCGTGCTCGGGCCCGCCCCGGCCCGAGACGGCTTTTCCGGCGGCTTCCCCGCCGGCGCCGCCGATGCGGCTCGGACGAGCTGGTACCCGGTCACCCTGGTGAGGGCCTGGTTGACCCGAGATCGAATTCGCATGGCCACAACCTAGGCAGGGGAACTCGTGCGTGGACAGATCCGTCCCACCACGGCGCGTCCGGGCGGGCAGTACGTTACGAGGCATGGCGGGTGTCGTGGATGCGGCGGACAGCGCGCAGCGGCGGTTCCCGGTGCTGGGCCTGCCGATCGCGGTCGTCTACAAGTTCTTCGACGACCAGGGCAACTACCTGGCGGCCGTCATCACCTACTACGCCTTCGTCGCGATCTTCCCGCTCCTCCTCCTCTCGACGTCGATCCTCGGCTTCGTCATGCAGGGCAACCCCCGCAAGCAGCAGGAGGTGCTGGACTCCGCGCTCGCCCAGCTCCCGATCGTCGGCGACCAGCTCGGCCGGCCCGAGGGGCTCAGCGGCTCGACCGGGGCGATCGTGGTCGGTGCCCTCGTCGCGCTCTACGGATCCCTCGGACTGGGCTCGGCCATCCAGAACGCGATGAACATCGCCTGGTCGGTGCCGCGCAACAGCCGCCCCAACCCGTTCCTGCTGCGCCTGCGCAGCCTGCTGGTGCTCGTGCTGGCCGGGCTGGCGCTGGCGGCCGTCACGGGTGTCGCGGTGGCGGGGCGCAGCACCGACCTCCTCGGCAGCCGGGGCGAGACGCTCGTGACCTGGCTGCTGCTGGTGGCCAACGTGCTGGTGGTCGGCGGGGGACTGACGCTGCTGATGCGGCACGCCTCCGCGCGTCGCCGGCCCTGGCGGTACGCCGCCCCCGGCGCCTTCCTCATCGCGGTGCTCTGGCAGGTCCTGCAGCTGGTCGCGGAGGCCTACGTGACCCGGGTGCTCGCACGCACCTCCTCGATGAACCAGACGTTCGGGCTGGTGCTCGGACTGATCGGCCTCATCTTCGTGGGGTCGGTCATCGCGGTGCTCGGGATCGAGCTGAACGTCGTACTCGCCCGTCGCCTGTGGCCCCGCGCCCTGCTGACGCCGTTCACCGATCGCGTGAACCTCACCCCGGCCGACCGGAAGGCCTACGCCAGCTACGCCCGAGCCCAGCGGCACAAGGGCTTCGAGGAGGTGACGGTGCAGTTCAACGACCCCCACCGTGTCGACGACCCGACCCGACCCGACCCCGATCCCGCGCACGACCAGGACTCGCCCGGCTCCGATCCGCCGACCTCTCCCACCCCGTCCACCGGATAGTCCGCGACGTTCCGCAGGTGTGTCGGCCACCGGAACCTGCGAAACGTCGCGGACTATCCGGCTCGGTGGGTGGAGGCGAGGCTCCCCAGCGGGTGGTGGTGAGCCGGCCCTCGCGGTCTGGACCGGAGGCGGGCGCAGGGGGTGCGAAAGGTCGGTGTCCGCCGACGTTGCGCCCTAGGCTCCCGGTCATGACTGCTGCCTGGGCCTCGTCCGTGCTGAGGGGCGTGCCCGACGGGCGGGCCCTCGCGGAACGGGTGGCCGGTGACATGGGGCCGACCTCCGCGGCCGTGCTCGAGGTCGCGCGGCTGCACCTCGAGGCGCTCGACAGCGCCCTGCTGCTCGAGATGCCCGAGCTGCTCGCCGACCAGGTCCGGTGGCAGGAGGTGCGCCTGCAGGCCGCGGGCGTCGCCGTCGGGGTGGCCGAGCTCGACGAGGCCGTGGGCCGGGTGCTGGCGGGCCACCTCGACGACGACGCCCGCCGGCGCGTGCTGGACATGCACCACGCGGCAGCCGCCCTCGCCGCGAGCGGCCTGCTCGACACCCCGATGACGGGGCTGGGGGAGGGGCCGGCCCGCGACTACCTCCGCGCCACGCTGGAGGGGCGGCGCGACGACGCCGTCAGGCTGGTCCGCGAGGCGATGCTGGCCGACGTCAGCGTCGCCGACATCATGCTCGAGATCCTGCAGCCGGCCCAGGTCGCGCTCGGGCGGCTCTGGGAGCGCGGCGAGATCACGGTGGCCCACGAGCACTACACGACGGCGATCACCCAGCTCTCGATGTCCCTGCTCTACCCGCGGCTGGTCTCCAACCGACCGGTCCTCGGCCGCAGCCTGGTCGCGACCTGCGTCGGCAACGAGCGGCACGACCTCGGCATCCGGATGGTCTCCGACCTGCTGGAGCAGGAGGGATGGCGCACCGCCTACCTCGGCGGCGACGTGCCCCACGCCGACGTGGTCGAGACCGTGGCCCAGCACCGCGCCGACGTGCTGGCCGTCTCGGCCACCATGGCCGGCCACGTGCGCGACGTGGTCGACCTGATCGCCGTGCTGCGAGCCGACGAGCGGTGCGCGCGCGTCCGGGTGCTGGTCGGCGGGCGCCCGTTCGTGCTCAACCCCCGGCTCGCCGCGGCGGTCGGCGCGGACGGCTGGGCGCCGGGAGCACGTGAGGCCCTGACGCTGTGCCACGAGTGGTCGCAGGACCGGCTCGACGCCGGTGAGGCACAGTAGAACCTGTTACATTCCCCGGATGGTTCTGGACCGTTTCAGGGTGGACGGGAAGGTCGCGGTCGTCACCGGTGCCGGCCGCGGCATCGGGGCGGCGAGCGCCCTGGCGCTGGCCGAGGCCGGAGCCGACGTGGTGCTCGCGGCACGCACGGCCGACCAGCTCGAGGAGGTCGCCCGCGGTGTCGAGGCGTTCGGCCGGCGGGCGTACGTCGTACCCGCCGACCTCCGGGACCTCGAGGCCGTCGCCGACCTCGCCGACGTGGCCCACGACGAGCTCGGCCGCCTCGACATCGTGGTCAACAACGTCGGCGGCACCATCCCCAACGCGCTGCTCGACACCGACGCCGCCTACCTCGAGGAGGCGTTCCACTTCAACGTCTCCACGGCGCACGCGCTCACCCGGGCCGCCGTGCCGCGGATGCTGGCGAACGACGGCGGCTCGATCGTCAACGTCACCAGCGTGATGGGCCGCGTCGCGGGCCGGGGCTACCTCGCCTACGGCACCGCGAAGGCCGCGCTCGCGCACTACACCCGCCTCGCCGCGCAGGACCTCAGCCCGACCGTGCGGGTCAACGCGATCGCCGTCGGCAGCGTGATGACCAGCGCCCTGGAGTTCGTCGCCGACGACGCCGCGACCATGCACGAGATGACCAGCAAGACCCCGCTCGGCCGAGTGGGCGAGGTCGAGGACGTCTCGGCCGCCGTGCTCTACCTGAGCAGTCCGGCGGGCGGGTTCGTCACCGGCAAGGTCCTCGAGGTCGACGGCGGCCTGCAGGTGCCCAACCTCGACCTCGGGCTGCCCGACCTCGTCGCGGGAGCCGAGCGGTGACGACCGGGCCCACGCCCGTACGCCGGGTGGTCGCCTGGTCCACCGGCACGGTCGGCCGGCACGCCATCGCGGGCATCGACGCCCGGCCCGACCTCGAGCTCGTGGGCGTGTGGGTCTCCCATCCCGACAAGGTCGGCAGGGACGCCGGGCAGTTGGCGGGCCTCGGCCGCGACCTCGGGGTCGTCGCCACCTCGGACAAGGAGGCGCTCTACGCGCTCGAGCCCGACTGCATCGTGCACACCGCCATGGTCGACGACCGCATCTTCGAGGCGATCGACGACCTCGTCGAGATGCTGGAGCGCGGCATCGACGTCGTCTCCAGCGGCCCGGTGCTCCTGACCTTCCCCGCCGGCCTCGGGCTGGACGAGGTCGTGGACCGGATCGAGGCCGCCGGCGCCCGGACCGGGGCCAGCCTGCACGTCAACGGCATCGACCCCGGCTGGGCCAACGACGTCCTCCCGCTCTCGCTCACCTCGCTGTCCCAGCGCATCGACCTGGTCCGGGTGAGCGAGATCGCCGACTACTCGACGTACTACCAGCCCGTGGTCATGCGGGAGATCTACGGCTTCGGCCGGCCGATGGACGACGTGGCGATGCTGTGGCAGCCCGGGATCCTGTCGACCGCGTGGGGCCCCGTCGTACGCCACATCGCCGCGGGGCTCGACCTCGAGCTCGACGCCGAGCTCGAGGAGGTCGTCGAGCGGGAGCCGGCCGACCGCGACCTGCACACGGCCAGCGTCGACATCGCCGCCGGCACGATGGGCGCGGTGCGGTTCCAGGTCGTGGGGAAGGTCGACGGCGTGCCGCGGATCGTCCTCGACCACGTGACCCGCACCAGCGTGGACCAGAAGCCGGAGTGGCCGCAGCCCTCCGACGGCGCCGGCTGCTACCGCGTCGAGGTGATGGGCGAGCCGGTGATGCGCCTCGACCTCACCCACCACGGCGAGGGCGGCGACCACAACGTCTCCGGGATGATCGTCACCGCGATGCGGCTGGTGAACGCCGTGCACGCGGTGTGCGACGCCCCACCCGGGCTGGTCCTGGCCAAGGACCTGCCCCTGGTCACCGGGCGCGGGCTCGTCGCCCGCCCCGAGTAGTGCCCGGGATAGCGTCGTTGTCGTGAACAACGACTCCGGCACCTCCACGACGACCACCCAGGAGTCCACCGGACGGGGCGCGTGGACCGAGCCCGGGGTCTACGAGGTCGCGCCCGGGGTGCACCGGATGCCGTTGCCGCTGCCGATGGACGGTCTGCGGGCGGTCAACGTCTACGTCCTCGAGACCGACGACGGCCTCGTGCTGATCGACGGCGGCTGGGCGATCCCGGAGTCACGGCGGATCTTCGAGGCCGGGCTGCGCCAGCTCGGCTGCACGACCCGCGACATCCGCAGGTTCCTGGTCACGCACATGCACCGCGACCACTACACCCAGGCCTCCGTGGTGGGCCGCGAGGTGGGTGCTCCGGTCGCGCTCGGGCTCGGCGACAAGGCCACGATGGACCTGATGCACGGCGACGCCCTCGCCGAGGACCCCAACCTGGACCGGCTGCGGATGGCCGGAGCCGAGGAGCTGGCCGAGGGGTGGCAGGAGCTGATGCCGGCGCGGCCGCCCTCGATGGACGACTACGGCATGCCCGACGAGTGGCTGGACCGCGACCTCGTCGTCGACCTCGGCGTACGCCGCCTCGACGCGCTGGCCACGCCCGGGCACACCCAGGGCCACTACGTCTTCGCCGACGCCGAGGCCTCGCTGCTGTTCGCCGGCGACCACGTGCTCTCCACGATCACGCCCTCGATCGGCTTCGAGCCGGCCTACGTCCAGCAGCCTCTGCGCGACTACCTCGACTCGTTGGCCAAGGTGCGGGCCCTGCCCGACATGCTGCTGCTGCCCGCCCACGGACCGGTCGCGAGCTCGGCGCACGCACGCATCGACGAGCTGCTGGACCACCACGACGTCCGGCTGAGCGAGTCCCTCTCGGCGGTGCTGGGCGGGGCGCGCACCGCCTGGGAGGTGGCGGGGGAGCTGCCGTGGACCCGCCACGGACGACGTCGCGACGAGCTCGGCCCCTTCGACGGCGTGCTGGCGGCCTTCGAGACGCTGGCCCACCTCGAGCTGCTCGCCCTGCAGGGGCGGGTGGAACGCATCGACGGGCCGACGGTGTGCTTCGCACCTCGCGAGGCACCCGCCGACCCGTCGTACGCCGCTCAGTGACGCGTCGACCCGGGAAGGGTCAGTCGGTCCACTTGACCTTCAGCGAGTCCGCGGTCATGTCGACCGTCGCCTCGCTGGAGCTGTAGGTCCTCAGGTTGCAGCGACCGCTGGAGGAGTTGCAGTCGGCGGTGATCTCCAGCTGCAGGCTCGGCCGCGAGGTCGCGATGTTGGGGTTGTCGAAGTCCAGCCGCGGCCTGAGGTTGGCGAACGGGTTCGTGCCGCGCTGGCGCCACTTGATCGAGTCCTTCTCGATCTTGTAGGTCTGGCTCGAGCCCGCCTGGTTGGGGCAGTTGGCCGGCGAGAGGTCGCGCTTCTGCAGGCACGCGTCGGTCGACTCCTTCACCGCCGACACGTAGGCCTTCTCGCCCGCCGGGGTGAGCGCCGGGGTGAGGTCGGAGGAGGAGAGGTAGTCGTTGTTGCTCTTCACCGTGAACTTGCCGGTGCCGTAGCTGACGTAGTCCGAGCCGGTGGAGAGCTCGTACACGCCGGGGAACAGCATCACCTTGTCGGCGTCCAGCGCCGTGCCGTTCACGAGCAGCGGCAGCGTGTTGCTGCGCATGTTGGTGAAGTCGATCTCGCTGCCGGCGTCCTTCATCTTCCAGCCGTCGCCGGCCTTCGCCACGTAGAAGTCCTCGGTGACCGCCTGGTCGCCGACCTTGAAGGTCGCGGGGACGAGCGAGGTGTACTCGTTGGCGACCTCGCCGACCCGGATGTCGGTGATCTTCCCCATCTCGGCGGAGGCCTGGAGCACCTCGTCGGTGAGGAAGCTGGTGTCCAGGGGCTCGACGGCGGTCAGCGACAGTGCCTTCTTCGCGTCGCCGTCGGCGAGGGCCTCGAGGTAGTTCTTGACGGCCGCGCTCTGGTTCTCGGCCGGACCGCCGGCCGTGCCGCCCTCCTCGTCGCCGCCGGAGACGGAGACCAGCACGACGATCGCGAGGATGGCCAGCACCAGGAACGCGGCGATGCCACCGAGGATGACCCACAGCGCCTTGTTGCTCTTGCCGCCACCGCCCGGGGGCGGGCCGGACGGGGGCCGGCCGTAGACGGGCTGGCCGGGCTGTCCCGGCTGTCCGGGCTGGGGGCCGCCGTGGGGCGGCGGCGGGAACTGCTGGCCGGGAGGCGGCGGGGGGAACCCCTGGCCGGGAGGCGGCGGGGGGAACCCCTGGCCGTAGGCGGGCTGTCCGGCCGGCTGTCCGGGCGCCGGCTGTCCGGGCGGCGGGGGCGGGGGGCCGCCCGCGGGGTTCGGGTTGGTGCCGGGCGTGCCGGGGTGGGGATCGGTCCCGCTCATCTGGTGCTGCTCCTCGAGACGAGCCCCCGTCGGCGTACGACGCAAGAACGGAGGCATGCGTGGTTGACGGCGGCAATCATGCCGGTTTTCTGTGCTGTCGGGGGCGATTGTCCGGTTCATGTCTCACGGATCGCACCCGGGAGGGCACTCGGGAGGCGTCGGCTAGCCTGAGGTCGTCCGACAGGGGAGCGCCCGGGGAGCACCAGACTCCAGGGGCGCTGAGAGTGCGGAGAGCCGCAGACCCTCGAACCTGCTCCGGTTAGCACCGGCGAAGGAAGTCGAAGGAGACCTCCATGAGTGTTCCCGCCCCGTCTGCGCGCCGGCCTCGGCGCACTCTGCGCGCCGCGGCCGGCGCCCTCGCGGTCCTGCTGCTGGCCGCCGGCTGCGGCTCCGGTGGCGACGACGGGTCCGCCGCCGACGCCAAGCGCCTGGTGGTCGTCACCCACGACTCGTGGGCGATGCCGAAGAAGGTGCTCGCCGACTTCGAGAAGGAGACCGGCATCAGCGTCACCGTGCGGCCCCAGGGCGACGCCGGGCAGCTGACCAACAAGCTCGTCCTCACCAAGGACTCCCCGCTCGCCGACGGGGTCTACGGCATCGACAACACCTTCGCCTCGCGCGCGATCGACGAGGACGTCCTGTCGTCCTACGAGTCCTCGGCGCTGCCGGAATCCGCGAAGGACCTGCGCCTCGAGGGTGAGGGCGCGGACCGGCTCACCCCCGTCGACTACAGCGACGTGTGCGTCAACGTCGACGACACCTGGTTCGGGCGCCACGACCTGCCGGCTCCCACGTCGCTGGCCGACCTGACCGACCCCAGGTACCGCGGCCTGTTCGTGACGCCCGGCGCGACCACCTCCTCGCCCGGGCTCGCCTTCCTGCTGGCCACGATCGCGGCCGAGGGGAAGGACTGGCCCGCCTTCTGGGAGGGGCTGATGGCGAACGACACCAAGGTGACCTCGGGGTGGTCGGACGCCTACGAGGTCGACTTCACCGCGGGCGGGGGCGGCGGCGACCGGCCGATCGTCACGTCGTACTCCTCCTCCCCGCCGTTCACGATCCCCGAGGGCGGTGACGAGCCGACCACCCACGCGCTCCTCGACACCTGCTTCCGCCAGGTGGAGTACGCCGGGGTGCTGGCCGGGGCGAAGAACCCCGAGGGCATGCAGGAGTTCATCGACTTCATGCTGGGTCGCGAGTTCCAGGCGGCGCTGCCGGACAACATGTACGTCTATCCCGTCGACCGGTCGGTCGGCCTGCCGCCGGCGTGGCGGAAGTTCGCGCGGCCGGCGGCCGACCCGCTCACCGTGGACCCCGCCGAGATCCGCGAGAACCGCACGGACTGGCTGCGCCAGTGGCGCGACATCGTCACCCGCTGAGGCGGGCCCGCCGGCTGCCCGGCTGGGGGACCGTGGCGCTGGCCGCGGTGCCCCTGGCGTTCCTCGGGGCGTTCTTCGTCTACCCCGTGGCCGGCATGGTGAGCGCCGGGTTCTGGCCGGACGGCTCTTTCGACCCCCTGGCGGTGCTGGAGGTGCTCGGCCGACCGCGCACCCTGCGCGTGGTCTGGTTCACCCTCTGGTCGGCGGCCGTGGCCACCGTCCTCGCGGTCGTGGCCGGCGTGCCGGTCGCCTTCGCGCTGCACCGGCTGCGGTTCCCGGGACGCGACCTGCTGCGCGCGCTCGTCGTGGTGCCGTTCGTGCTGCCGACCGTGGTGGTCGGAGTCGCCTTCCGCCAGCTGATCGCCCCCTCCGGACCGCTCGGGTCGCTGGGCCTCGACGGCACCGCCACCGCCATCGTGGCAGCACTGGTGTTCTTCAACATCAGCGTCGTCGTGCGCACGGTCGGCGCGTTCTGGGAGGCGATCGACCCGCGGCGCGAGGAGGCGGCGGCCGTCCTGGGCGCGGGCCCGTGGCGGGTGCTGCGCACGGTCACCCTCCCCGCGCTGCTGCCCGGTATCGTCTCGGCGGCGAGCGTGGTGTTCCTGTTCTGCGCCACGGCCTTCGGGGTGGTGCTGACGATGGGCGGGCTGCGCTACGCCAACATCGAGACCGAGATCTACCTGCTCACCACCCAGGAGCTCGACCTCACCGGTGCCGCGGCCCTCTCGGTCCTGCAGCTGGCGGTGATCGTGGTGCTGCTCGCCCTGTCCGCGCGGGTGCGCCGCAGCGCACCGTCGGTGGAGCGGACCGCCCGGCCGGCGCCGCGCCCCACCCGGTCCCACCTGCCCGTGCTCCTGTGGACCGCCGTCGTGGTGGTGTTCCTGATGGCGCCGCTGGCCTCGCTGGTGCGGGCGTCGCTGCGCCGCGGGGAGGGGTGGGGGCTGCAGAACTACCGCGCCCTCGGCACGACCGGTGCGGGCAACGCCCTGCTCGTGCCGGCCACCGAGGCCCTGCGCAACTCGCTCGCGATCGCACTCCTGGCCAGCCTGCTCGCCCTGACGCTGGGCTCGATGGTGGCGTTCCTGGTCTCCCGGCCCCGGGGCGGCCGAGGGACCGCCCTCCTCGACGGGCTGTTCATGCTCCCGCTGGGCGTCTCCGCGGTCACGGTCGGCTTCGGGTTCCTGATCACCCTGGACCGGCCCCCGCTGGACCTGCGCAGCTCGGCCCTGCTCGTGCCGATCGCGCAGGCGATGGTGGCGCTCCCGCTCGTCGTACGCACGGTCGGCCCGGTGCTCCGCTCGATCGACGACCGGCAGCGACAGGCGGCCGCGTCGCTGGGGGCGGGGCCGTGGCGGGTCTTCCTCACCGTCGACCTGCCCGTGGCCTGGCGCGGGCTGCTCGCCGCGGCCGGCTTCGCGTTCGCCGTCTCGCTGGGGGAGTTCGGCGCCACCAGCTTCCTCGCCCGCGACGACAGCCCGACCCTGCCCGTGGTGATCTACCGGCTGATCGGCCAGCCCGGGGCGGAGAACTTCGGGATGGCGATGGCGGCCTCGGTCGTGCTGGCCTCGACCACCGCTGCCGTCATGCTGGCGGTGCAACGACTTCGGGTGGGCTCGATGGGAGCGTGGTGATGGCCTCGACCGTGGCGCGGGGTCTGCGGGTGCGCGACCTCACGGTGCGCTTCGAGGAGACCGTGGCGGTGGACCGGGTCGACCTCGACGTGCCGGCGGGGTCGGTGGTCGCCGTGCTCGGACCCTCGGGGTGCGGCAAGTCGACGCTGCTGCGCACCGTCGCCGGCCTGGAGGCGCCCGCCTCCGGCTCCGTGGAGTACGACGGACGCGAGCTGGCCGGAGTGCCGACCCACAAGCGCGGCTTCGCGCTGATGTTCCAGGACGGCCAGCTCTTCGAGCACCTCGACGTGGCCGCCAACGTGGCCTACCCGCTGCGCTGGCGCCACCCGCGGGGGAGACGTGGACGTGGCGAGCGGGACCAGCGGGTCGCCCAGCTGCTCGACCTCGTCGGCCTCGACGGCTACGCCGAGCGCTGGCCCGCGACCCTCTCGGGCGGGGAGCGGCAGCGGGTCGCGCTCGCCCGGGCCCTCGCCGTGGATCCGCGGCTGCTGCTGCTGGACGAGCCGTTGAGCGCCCTGGACCGGGGCCTGCGCGAGCGGCTGGCCGGCGACCTGCACGACATCCTGCGCGCCGCCGGCGCGACCGCGATGCTGGTCACCCACGACCAGGAGGAGGCGTTCGCCGTCGCGGACCGGATGGCGGTGATGCGCTCGGGCCGGATCGTGCAGAGCGGGACCCTCGACGAGGTCTGGGGGCGTCCCGCCGACGGGTGGACCGCGCAGTTCCTCGGCTACGCCACGGTCCTCACCGGCGAGCGCGCCCGGCGGCTGCGGGACCTCGCCGTGCCGGACGCGACCTGGCAGTCGGTGGCCCTGCGCCGCTCGGCGCTGCGGGTCGACGGGGGCGGCCCGATGACCGCGCGGGTGCAGGAGGCGCGGGTGACGCCGGACCAGATCCGGGTCCAGCTCGACGTCGACGGGGCCGGGTCGCTGCCCGCGGTGGCGGACCCGGGGAGCGACGTACGCGTGGGTGCCGCGGTGCGTGTGGCCATCGACACGTCGAGGATCGCCCCCGTCCCCGCGGAAGAGGGGTAGACCGCGAACCCTAGACTGCCCCGTGTGAAACGGCGCGCCTATGCAGCAATGGTGACGATCGCCGTGGTCATGGGTCTCCTGGCCGTCATCACCGGCCAGGCACTCGGGTATCCCCTGCGCGATCCCGACGGCTTCCTGGGCCCGGCGTGGGTGCGCCTTCCCCTGCTCTGCCTCGGCGCCTTCATCGTCGACGTGGTGCCGCGCACGCTGTGGCGCTCGCGCGGGAAGCTCAGCCAGTTCCGCGCCGAGGCGCGACTGCTGATCCGCGAGCACTGGACCCGTGAGCGCATCACGCTCGTGGTGCTCGGGCTGGTGTGCTTCTACGTCACCTACGTGAGCTACCGCAACCTGAAGAACTTCCTGCCGTTCGTGCGCGGCGCCCACACGCGGGCCGGCGACTACGAGCTGCACAAGTTCGACAAGTGGCTGCTGCTCGGCCACGACCCCGCGCTGCTGCTGCACGACGCCCTCGGCACCACGGTCACCGCGCACTTCCTGTCGTGGGTCTACCTGATCTTCCTGCCGATGGTGCCGATCTCGGTGACGATCTGGCTGGTCTGGTCGCGCAACGTGAGCTTCGGCTACTGGTACGTCACGGCCCAGTGCATCTGCTGGACGCTCGGCACCGCCAGCTACTACATGATCCCCACGCTCGGCCCGAACTTCGCCTTCCCGTGGCTCTACAGCAACCTCGAGACCACCGGGGTCTCCGCGTTGCAGGACGCGCTCTACTACGGGCGGCAGAACATCCGGTTCGACCCGTTCGCCAACGGGGTGCAATCGGTGGCCGGGTTCGCCTCGTTGCACGTCGCGGTCACCCTGCTGATGGCGCTGATCGCGCAGTACACCGTGCGCCACCGGATCATCAAGATCGTCCTGTGGTGCTACATGGGCATCACCGTGCTCTCCACGACCTACTTCGGCTGGCACTACATCGCCGACGACATCGCGGGTGCGGTGATCGCGTTCCTCTCCTTCTACCTCGGCGGTATCGCCACCGGGCAGAAGTTCGACGCCCACGGGCGACATTCGCACCCCACGACCACGACCAAGGACATCCCGGTGGAGTCCGAGACGTACTGACGCCGGCCGGTCAGGTGGCCCGGCCGTCCCAGCCCAGGTCGAAGGCGTGCATCGCCCCGACGGTCCACGCCTGCACCCGGTTGGCGATCGGGATGTCGCGCAGCTCCCCGTCGACGGTGACCGCGTAGAGCTCGGGGGAGTCTCCGAGCACGGCCAGCGCGCGGCGTACGCCGTCGCGGACCCGGTCGGCCTCCGCGTGGTGCCCGGCCGCGCGCAGCCCGCCCCAGGCGAACCAGTTGTCGAAGGGCCACACGGCGCCCCGGTGGTAGCCCGCGGCCAGGAACGCCGGGTGGCTGCTCGCCAGCGTGCGCACGCCGTACGCCGTCAGCACGTCGGGCCTGACCAGGCGCTCGGCCGCGGCGACCGCCGCCTCGGGAGACAGCGCCCCGGCCCACAGCAGCCAGCCCAGCTGCGACCCGGCGCCCGTGACGGGCCGGTCGTCGCCGTCGACGGCCATCACCTCGGGGGTGAAGTGCTCCGCGATCCGGTCCCGGAGCTGCCGGGCGCGGGCCGACCAGTGCTCCGCGGCGTCCGGGTCCAGGCGCACCAGTGCGTCGAGGGCGGCCACGGCGGCCGCCTGGGAGTCGGCGTCGGCCAGCGGCGCGACGGGCTCGGCCCCCTCCTCGGTGACGATCCCGCCGCCGTTCTCGTCGGTCGCCGGGTCGCGGCCGTCGCGCCAGCCCTGCTGGGAGAGCCCGCCGGGGTGGAGCCGCGGACCGCAGCGGACGAGGCCGCGTCCCTCGTCCAGCGCGCGCTCCAGCCAGGCCGCCGCGGCACTGCGCGCCGGGGCGAGCTCCTCGGCCAGCGCGGCGTCGCGGGTCGCGGCGAGCAGGACGAGGAACCACGAGGTCGCGTCCGAGGTGCCGAAGTAGCGCAGGGCGCCGTCACGCACGGGCCAGCCGAGCTCCACCAGCCACGCGGGGGCGACGGGGCGGTCCTCGTGCAGGATGCGCCCGGGCTGCTCCTCGGTCTCCGGATCCTCGCTGCGCCCCTGCCGCTGCGCCAGCGCCCGCAGCGTGGCGGCGGCGACCTGCGGGCGTTCGGGCAGCACCTGCAGGGCGGTGATCAGCGAGTCCCTCCCGAAGAGGGCGTGGAAGCGGCCGGGGTCCTCGGCGTCGAGGGGCTCGGTGGAGGCGTGCAACCACCCCTCGGGTGACAGGAGTGAGTCGAGTGACGGGAGAGCCATGCGGCCCATTCTGACGCCTGTTCGAGAACTACACCAGTGTGATTGTCAAGGCGACACGCAGATTACATCGAAGTAGTTCTGTGAAAAGTGTTTCCCAAGTGACTGGTGACGCCTAACGTCTGGTTTGTCTCGTGCCGTGGGGAAGCGGCGCGAGACCCTGACGAAAGGCACTCCTCCTTGCGACCCGTCCTCCACGCTGCGCTCGCGGCTGCCACCACGATCGTCCTGACCGTCCCGCTCGCGGGCACGGCCAGCGCGGAGCCCGACCCGGCCCCGCGCGACGTGCCGAGCAAGGCCCAGGTCGACCAGGCACGGCGCGAGGTGGCCACCAAGCAGCGCAGCGTGGCGCAGATCGAGGCCGAGCTCGCCTCGGCCAACGCCCGGCTCGAGCAGGCCGCGCTGGACGCGAGCATCGCGGCCGAGGCCTACAACGGCGCGATGTGGAAGCTCGCCGAGGCGCGCAAGGCGCACCGGAAGGCCCAGGCCCGCGAGCGGCAGGCCAAGCAGGACGTGGCTCTCCAGCGCGACGGCATCGTCAGCCTGGTCACCGACAGCTACCAGAACGGCACCGAGCTCAACAGTGCGACCGCGATCATGAGCGACGAGGGTCCCAAGGGCCTGATGAACCGCTACTCGGTCGTGGAGAGCGCCGGCGACTCGATGGAGGCGCGCTACGAGCGGTTCCGGACCGCGTCGTCGGCCGCGAAGACCTACACGACCAAGGCCGCCGAGGCCAAGAAGGAGCAGCAGGAGCTGGCCGGGGAGGCGCGCAGCCTGCGCGACGTCGCCAGCTCCGCCGCCAACTCCGCCGCGGTGGCCGCCGGCCAGATCGCGGTGCAGAAGGAGGCGCTGGTCAAGGCGCTGGCCAAGGCCCAGAACATCTCCGTGGAGCTCGCCGGCCAGCGGCAGCGGGCGCTGGAGCGCATCGCCGAACAGCGTGCCGCCGCAGCGGCCAAGGCTCGCGAGGAGGCCGCGGCGGCCGCCGCCCGCAAGGCCGCTCGCGAGGAGGCACGCAAGGCCGCCCAGGAGGCGCGGGCCGCGCGCGCGGACAACGACAAGGCCAAGGCGGACACCTCGACCCCGGCCGGCGGCAACGACAGCCCCGGGACCGTCGCGAGCCCGCCGGTCAGCATCGCCCCGCCGGCACCCGGAGGCGGCGCCAAGCGGGCGATCGCCTACGCCAAGGCGCAGCTCGGCAAGCCCTACCTGTGGGGCGCCGTGGGGCCGTCGTCCTTCGACTGCTCGGGCCTGACGATGATGGCCTGGCGCGCCGGGGGCAAGTCGCTGCCGCACTGGTCGGTGGCCCAGTTCCTGCAGAGCACCCGCATCTCGGTCGGGCAGCTGCGCCCGGGCGACCTCGTGTTCTGGGGGTCCACGCCCGGCACGATCCACCACGTGGCGATGTACATCGGCAACGGCCAGATCATCCACGCGCCGCGCACGGGTCAGCCGGTCCAGATCAACAGCATGTACTACTGGGTGCCGCCGGACTACTTCGCCCGGCCCTGACCAGATCGCCACAGGTGCCGGGCCGGGTCGGAATGACCACGACCTGGCAGACCCGTGACGAGGCAGAACGGGATGCGGCAGAGTGACGCCCATGGCCGAGCACCCTCAACCCGTCGTCGACGTCCCCTCCCTGACCGCGCTGCTGGACGGCAGGTACGCCGACACCCGACAGCAGGTGCGCAAGAACCTCGCCGAGTACGCCGGCGTGCTCGACGAGGCGATCGAGCTGCCCCGCGAGGAGTTCCGCGAGCGGGTGCTCGACCTGCTGCGCGACATGGCGAAGACCGGGGCCACCGGGCTCGGGTTCCCCACGGAGCACGGCGGCGGTGGCGACATCGGCGCCTCGATCGCCGCCTTCGAGACCCTGGCGTACGGCGACCTCTCCACCCTGGTCAAGTTCGGCGTGCAGTTCGGCCTGTTCGGCGGGGCGATCCTGCAGTTGGGCTCCAAGCACCACCACGACGCCTACCTCGCGGACCTCATCACCGGTGACCTGCTCGGCTGCTTCGCGATGACCGAGACCGGCCACGGCTCCAACGTCCAGTCCCTCGGCACCACCGCGGTCTACGACCCGGAGAGCCAGGAGTACGTCATCACGACTCCGCACGACCTGGCGCGCAAGGACTACATCGGCAACGCGGCGGTCCACGCCAGCCTCGCCGTCGTCTTCGCCCAGCTGGAGGTCGAGGGCACCGGCCAGGGCGTGCACGCGTTCGTCGTACCCATCCGGGACGAGCAGGGTCGTCCGCTCGAGGGCATCCGCATCGAGGACGACGGCGCCAAGATCGGCCTCAACGGGGTCGACAACGGGCGGATCTGGTTCGACGGCGTACGCGTCCCGCGGACCAACCTGCTCAACCGCTATGCCGACGTCGACGAGGACGGCCGCTACCACTCCTCGATCGAGAACGTGGATCGCCGCTTCTTCACCATGCTCGGCACCCTCATCCAGGGACGGGTCAGCGTCGGCGGCGCGGGGATCAGTGCCAGCAAGGTCGCGCTGGCGGTGGCGGTGAAGTACGCCAACATGCGCCGCCAGTTCGGGTCGCCGGACACGGAGCAGGAGGAGCTGCTCCTCGACTACGGCATGCACCAGCGCCGGCTGCTGCCGCTGCTGGCGAAGACCTACGCGCTGCACTTCACCCAGGAGATCCTGCTGGGCGAGCTGCACAACGTGCTCTCCACCACCGACGCCCCGGACCGGCAGCGCCGCGCCTTGGAGTCGCTGGCCGCCGGCACCAAGGCGCTGAGCACCTGGCACGCCACGCGCACCATCCAGGAGTGCCGCGAGGCCTGTGGCGGCGCGGGCTACCTGATGGCGAACCGGCTCGGTGCCCTGCGCGCGGACACCGACGTGTTCACCACCTTCGAGGGCGACAACCACATCCTGCTGCAGCTGGTCGCCAAGGGCCTGCTGACCGACTACTCCTCCAGCTTCGGCGACCTCGACCAGCTGGGCATGGTGCGCTTCGTGGCCGGGCTCGCGGTGGAGACCGTCGTCGAGCGCACCAGCGTCCACAAGCTGCTCGAGCGGATCAAGGACGTGCTTCCCGGCGGCAACGAGGACAGCTGGGACCAGGAGGCGGGCCTGCTGGACCCGGAGTACCAGCTCGCCATGCTGCGGTGGCGCGAGGAGCACATCATCTCCGGCGTCGCCCGGCGGCTGAAGCGCGGCATGGACAGCGGGATGGACACCGTCGAGGTGTTCAGCCGCGTGCAGGACCACGTGATCGCCGCCGGCCGGGCGCACGTCGAGCGGCTCGTGCTCGAGGCGTTCATCGAGAAGACCGCCGCCATGGCCGACGGGGACAACAAGGTGGCGCTGAACATGCTGTGCGACCTCTACGCCCTGTCCACGATCGAGGCCGACCGGGCCTGGTGGATGGAGCACGGGCGCCTCTCCAGCGCCCGGTCCAAGGCGATCAGCCGCGAGGTCTCCTCGCTGTGCCGCCAGGTGCGGCCGATCGCCGAGGACCTCGTCGACGCCTTCGGCATCCCGCCGGAGCTGCTGCACGCGGAGATGCTCGAGGGCCCCGACGCGCGCCCCGCCCGGTCGGCGCCGACCGGGTCCTGATGCTGGAGAAGCTGCGGATCCCCGGCCTCGGCGGCTGGGGGGACGACCCGCTCTGGGCGCGGTTCTACGACTGGAGCGTCGAGCACCCGCAGGCCGGCGGCGTGCTGTGGAAGGCGGGCATCGGCAGCGACCTGCGCCGGTTGTACGCCGTGGCGGCCGAGATCGGCCGGCAGCCGGCCGGCTCCGCGGTGCTCGACGTGCCGTGCGGCGGCGGGGTGGCCCTGCGCGGGCTCCGGCCGGGGCAGGGCGTGCGCTACGTCGCCGCCGACATCTCCTCCACGATGCTGGAGCGCACCATGGCCGCGGCCCGGGCCCGGCACGTGGCGGCCCAGGTCGAGCCGGTGCTCGCCGACGTCGGCCGGCTCCCGTTCTCCGACGGTGAGTTCGACCTGGTGGTGTCGTTCACCGGGCTGCACTGCTTCCCCGACCCCCGGGAGGCGGTGCAGGAGATGGGCCGGGTCCTGCACCCGGGAGGGGCGCTGACCGGAAGCACCCTGCTCAACGACACCGGCGCGCGCTACGCCCCCGTGCGCCGGCTGGGGCGGATCGCCGGCCTCGTGGGACCCGGCGCGACCACCACCGAGCTGCGCCAGTGGCTCGCCGACGCCGACCTCGAGGACGTCACGATCACGCTCTCCGGCGCCCTGGGGTACTTCCGCGCGACCCGAGCCTGAGGGTGTCGGTTTCCCCGGCGAGCCGGGGATCCCTGACGTTATCGGGCGATGCATCACCCATGAACGTCAGGCACTGCCCGTGAACCCTGTCCGTATTGTCGGATCCCCTCTTCAAGGCCGCTCGACGACTGGTGCGCCGCCTCCGGCTCGTACGACGATGGGGCACGCGACGTGACCGAACGGGGAGGCAGCGATGACCGGTGTCGACGGAGCCATCCGCGGGGGCCGTTCGATGCGTGCCACCCGTATCGCCCGCCGCCTGCTCGGTGCGGTCGCCGCGCTGGCCGTGACCGACCTGGTCGGCGGGTTGCTCGCCGTGGCGACCGGCATCAACACGTGGTCCGAAGCGTGGGGCGGCAAGGCGCTCCTGGCCGCACCGGTGCCGATGGTCGTGCTGCAGGTGGTTCTCGCCGGCCTCGCCGCGCGGCTCGCCGGGAAGGGCGCCGCGGTGGCGGCCGGCCTGCTCAGCGCGGCCTGCCTGGTCAGCGTGGCCTCCGGATTCTTCGACGGAGGCATCGGCAACGAGGCGCTCACGCCGGCGCTGTCCGTGTACCAGGCCTTCCTGCTCGCCGTCACCGCCGTCGTCGGCGTGCTCGCGTCATTCCGGACCGTCGAGGCGTGGCGCGAGCCCCGGTAGTCCGCGACGATCCGCAGTCGACACGCCGTGCCCGGACCTGCCGAACGTCACGGACTATCGGGGTCGGGGAAGGGAAGGGAAGGGGAAGGGAACAGCGTGGCCAGCGGCGGGGTGGCTCAGTTGTCCGGCGTACGCCCCGTCTCGGGGGTGCCGTCCTCCTCGACCTCGGCGTGGTCGGGGTTCTCCTCGTGGCGCTTGAAGGAGGCGCGGACCTCCTCCTCGGCCTCGTGGCGGCCGACCCAGTTGGCGCCCTCGACGGACTTGCCGGGCTCGAGGTCCTTGTAGACCTCGAAGAAGTGCTGGATCTCCAGCCGGTCGAACTTCGAGACGTGGTTGATGTCGCGCAGGTGCTCGAGCCGCGGGTCGGTGGAGGGGACGCACAGGACCTTGTCGTCGCCGCCGGCCTCGTCGGTCATCCGGAACATGCCGATCGCGCGGCACTTGATCAGGCAGCCGGGGAAGGTCGGCTCCTGGAGGATCACCATCGCGTCGAGCGGGTCGCCGTCGAGACCCAGCGTGTTCTCGATGTAGCCGTAGTCCGCGGGGTACTGCGTCGAGGTGAACAGCGTCCGGTCGAGGCGGATCCGGCCACTCTCGTGGTCAACCTCGTACTTGTTGCGCTGCCCCTTCGGGATCTCCACGAGTACGTCGAACTCCACGGTTCTTCCTTCCACCAGGCACGTGAGCGCCCTCTCGTGGGCGCGACGGGGCTAGTCTCGCGCACATCCGGCCGGAACCGCACATCGAAGGGGGCCCGAGGCACCTTGGGTGAGAAACGCCACTGGCTGGTCCGCTACCTCGCCGAGGTCGTCGTCCTCCTCCTGCTGGCCACCGCGTTCGTCAGCTACCAGTTCGACCTCGGAGAGCGATGGTTCGGCTGGGGGGCCGACCCGCGCACCGACCCGGCGGCCGTCGAGCCGCCGGAGGGGCTGCGCCTGCCCGCGCCCGGGACGGCCCCGGTCGTGGCGGCGGCCGGTCGCGGGACCGCCGTCGAACCGGCCAGCGTCGCCGCCGCCGTGCGGCCACTGCTGCGGCGCAAGGCGCTGGGGCGCCACTACGCGGTGCTCGTCACCGACCTGGCCACCGGCCGGCCGGTCTTCGAGCAGGGCGCCGACTCGGTGACCCCGGCCTCGACCACCAAGCTGCTCACCACCACCGCGGCGCTGGAGTCGCTCGGCCCGATGGCGCGCTTCCACACCACCGTGCGCTGGGTGCCCGAGCGTCGCGAGCTCGTGCTGGTCGGGGGCGGCGACCCGTACCTGTCCTCGTCACGGAGCCGCGCGCGCTCGGAGTACGCCCGGCGCGCGGACGTGCAGACGCTGGCCCAGCGCACCGTGCGCAAGCTGCGCTCGATGGACGTCTCGCGGGTGCGGCTGTCCTACGACGACTCCGCCTTCAGCGGCCCGTCGGTGAACCCCGCCTGGCCGGACACCTACATGCCCGAGGACGTCGTGCCGCCGATCACCTCGCTGTGGGTCGACCAGGGCCGCGAGTCCGGTGGCGACGGCTACGTCGACGATCCCTCGGCGCAGGCGGCCGACGCCTTCCGCTCGGCGCTTCGGCGCCACGGCCTGAAGGTGGCTGCGCGGGTCACGCGCGCCACGTCACCGCCCGAGACCGCCGACCTGGCGTCGGTGAGCAGCGCGCCGCTGGGCGAGATCGTCGAGCGCACCCTCGCGGTCAGCGACAACCAGGCCGCCGAGGTGCTTGCCCGCCACGTCGGGCTGGCCGAGCGCCAGGAGGGGTCCTTCCGGGCCGGCACCGCCGCCGTGCTCGACGTGGTGAACCGCCTCGGCGTACAGGTCACCGGAGACCGGCTGTACGACGGCAGCGGCCTCTCGCGCCGCAACGTCCTGCGCGCCGACACCCTCGCCGCGGTGCTCCGGCTCGCGGAGAGCCCCGACCACCCCGAGCTGCGCCATGTGTTCACCGGCCTGCCGGTCGCCGGGTTCACCGGTTCGCTCGCCTACCGCTTCGACAACGGCCCGTCGGCCGCCCGTGGCCGGGTGCGGGCCAAGACCGGGACGCTGACCGGCGTGCACGGGCTCGCCGGTGTCGTCGACGACCGCAGCGGCGCCCGGATGGCGTTCGTCGTGGTCGCCGACCGGGTCCCGCTGACCGAGACCCTGGACATCCGGCTGCTGGTGGACCGGGTCGCGGGAGCCCTGGGCGCGTGCACCTGCGGCGTAGGGTCGAGCCCATGACCAGCCTCCGCCGCTCGCTCCGCCCGCACCGTCGCCGGGGCCCTGCATGAGCGCCCCCGGACCCTCGGGTCGTCCGGGGATGATCGACTGGGACCTCGCCGTCAAGGTGGGGTCCCGGCTCGTCGGGGACGGCCCGCGCGTCTCGCGCTCCGAGGCGGTGGCGACCGTCGAGGAGCTGCGCGCGGGTGCGGCCCGCTCCACGCCGCTGGTGCGCGAGTTCACCGGGCTGCGGGCCAGCGAGCGCACGGCGCCGGTCCTCGTCGTCGACCGCCCCGGGTGGGTGCAGGCCAACGCGGACGGCTTCGCCACCGTGATCGCGCCGCTGATCGAGAAGCTGCAGGAGAAGAAGGGTCCTCCCTCGGGGCTGACCGAGGCCGTCGGCTCCCGGGTCACCGGCGTGGAGCTCGGGGCGATGCTCGGGTTCCTCGGCTCGAAGGTGCTGGGCCAGTTCGACCCCTTCCACGCCGCCGCCGGCGAGCAGGGCCGGCTGCTGCTCGTCGCCCCCAACATCGTCCACGCCGAGCGCGAGCTCGACGTGGACCCGCACGACTTCCGCCTGTGGGTGTGCCTGCACGAGGAGACCCACCGGGTGCAGTTCACGGCGGTGCCGTGGATGACCGACCACCTGCGCGGCGAGATGGGGCAGATCCTCTCCGCGGTGCAGACCGACCCCTCCGAGATGCTCGGGGAGGTCGTACGCCGCATCGGCGACGTCGTCTCCGGGAAGTCCGACGGCAGCCTGATCGACCTGTTCTCCAGCCCGGAGCAGAAGGCCGTCATCGAGCGGGTCACCGGCGTGATGAGCCTGCTCGAGGGTCACGCAGACGTGGTGATGGACGGCGTCGGCCCCGAGGTGATCCCGAGCGTGGAGGAGATCCGGCGCAAGTTCAACCGGCGGCGCAAGGGCACCGGCGCGCTCGACCGGATGGTGCGCCGGCTGCTGGGGCTGGAGCAGAAGATGGCGCAGTACCGCGACGGCGCCGTCTTCGTGCGCGCCGCGATCGACAAGGTCGGCATGGACGGCTTCAACGCGGTGTGGGCCGAGCCGGCCAACCTGCCCACCAAGCAGGAGATCCACGAGCCCGCCCTGTGGGTCGCCCGCGTCCACGGCTGAGCAGACGCCCATGTCGCTGCACCCCTCGGTTGCCGCGGTCCGCCTCGCCGTACGCCGCTGCACCGCCGACCTCGAGCCGGGCGAGACCGTCGTGGTCGCCTGCTCCGGCGGCGCCGACTCGCTCGCCCTGCTGGCGGCCACCGTCTTCGAGGGCGCCAGGGCGTCCTGGCAGGTGATCGGCGCGACCGTCGACCACGGGCTGCAGGAGGGCTCGGCCGCGCACGCGGACCGCGTGGCCGCCCAGATGAGGGAGCTCGGCGTCACCGAGTCGGTCACTGCGCGGGTGCGGGTCGAGGCGCCCGGGCTGGGGCCGGAGGCGGCCGCGCGGGAGGCGAGGTACGCCGTGCTCGCCCAGGTCGCCGAGCGCTTCTCGGCCCGGACCGTGCTGCTCGGGCACACCCTGGACGACCAGGCCGAGACGGTGCTGCTCGGCCTGACCCGGGGCTCCGGCGGCCGGGCGCTGGCGGGGATGCGTCGGGCGTTCGAGGTCTACCGCCGCCCGCTGCTCGACGTCACCCGGGTCGACACCGAGACCGCATGCCTGACCGAGGGCATCACGTTCTGGACCGACCCGCACAACGACGACCCGAGGTTCACCCGGTCACGCGTGCGCAGCACGGTGCTGCCGATGCTCGAGCGCGAGCTCGGACCGGGAGTCGCGGCCAACCTGGCCCGGACCGCCGACCTGCTGCGGGCCGACACGGCGTACCTCGACGACGTGGCGGCCACCGCCCTCGAGCAGGTCCGCGAGGAGGCGGGACTGTCCGTCGCGGCCCTGGGTGGCCTCGCGGAGGCGGTCCGCACGCGGGTGCTGCGCTCGGCCGCCCTCGAGGCGGGGGCCCTGGCGGCCGACCTGACCCAGCGCCACGTCGTGGAGATGGACCGCCTGCTCACCGACTGGCACGGCCAGAAGTGGGTCGACCTCCCCGGCCACCTGCGCCTGCGCCGCCGCCGCGACCACCTCGTCTTCGAGCGGGCCGCCCCCGAGGATCCCGGCCCGACCGGATAGTCCGCGACGTTTCGCAGGTCGTCCGGTCGCTGGAGCATGCCGAACGTCGCGGACTATCCGTCCCGGGGGTCAGGCGAGGAGGGTCTCGGCGAGCAGCCGCAGGGTCGTCTCGCGGGCGGGGGCGGTGGCCGGCGGGGTGCCGAGGAAGGCGCTCGCGACGGGGTGGACCATCACCTCGTCGACGTCGTGGGCCTGTGCCAGCTCCCGGATCCGGGGCGCCGCCTCGTCGGGGGTGCCGACGACCCAGCGCCGCTTCATCGCCTCGAGGAGACCCTCGTGCGCGGCGGGCACCGGCTCCTTCTCCGCCTCCTCGACCAGCCGCTGGGGCAGCAGGGGGCCGCCGGTGCGCAGCGCCACCATCGCCTGGAGCTGCGGCAGCGCGAGCCGGTCCGCCTCCTCCTGGGTCTCGGCGACCGCCGCGTTGACGGTCAGGAAGGTCCGGGGCTCCGCGAGCAGCTCGGAGGGCCGGAACTGCGAGCGGTACAGCGCCAGCGCCTCCGCCGTCCCCTGCCCGGAGAAGTGGTGGGCGAACACGTAGGGCAGCCCACGCTCCGCGGCGAGCCGGGCGGAGTAGTCCGAGGACCCGAGCAGCCACACCGGCGCCACCGACGTGGGGTGCGGGGTGGCGTGCAGCGGGTGGGTCCGGCCGCCGACCTGGAGGCCGACGCCGCCGGGGCTCATCATCGAGATCACGTTGTCGACGTACGACGGGAAGCGTGCGACCGCATCCTCCTCCACACCGCCGGCGCCGTGGCGCAGCGCGAAGCTGGTCACGGGGTCGGAGCCGGGCGCGCGGCCGATGCCCAGGTCGATGCGACCGGGGTGCGCCGCCTCGAGCAGCGCGAACTGCTCCGCGATCACGAGCGGGGCGTGGTTGGGCAGCATCACGCCACCTGAGCCCACCCGGATCCGCTCGGTCGCCGCGGCGACCATCGCGATCAGCAGCGGCGGGTTGGTCGCGGCCACGGCCGGCATGTTGTGGTGCTCGGCCAGCCAGTACCGGTGGAAGCCGGACTCGTCGGCCACCTGCGCCAGCCGTCGGGTGGCGGCGAGGGCGTCGGCGGTGGTCTGGTCGGTGCGGACGGGCACGAGGTCGAGGACGGAGAGACGCATGGCTGGCACAACGCCGCGCGCCGCCGCAGCCTTCCCGATCGTGGGCGAGCAGCGAGCGTCGCCGAGCCACCGACCCGGCTCCGCCCGGCCAGACGACGCCCGGCACGCGGGCTGTGGCAGTCTGTCGCGCATGGACGCAGCGGACGTCGACTCAGACCTCGTCAACATCCTTTTCTCCGAGAAGGACATCCTCGACCGGCTCGACGAGCTGGCCCGGGAGATCGAGCGGGACTACGAGGGGGAGGACCTGCTGATCGTGGGCGTGCTGCGCGGGGCCGTGATGGTGATGGCCGACCTCGCCCGGGCGTTCAAGCGCCACGTGGAGATGGACTGGATGGCCGTCTCGTCGTACGGCTCGGGCACCAAGAGCTCCGGTGTCGTGCGCATCCTCAAGGACCTCGACACCGACATCAGCGGGCGTCACGTGCTGATCGTCGACGAGATCATCGACACCGGCCTGACCCTGTCCTGGCTGACCTCCAACCTGGCCTCGCGCAACCCGGCGTCGGTCGAGATCTGCACGCTGCTGCGCAAGCCGGAGGCCCTGCAGATGAACGTCGACGTGAAGTACGTCGGCTGGGACATCCCCAACGAGTTCGTCGTGGGCTACGGGCTGGACTACAACGAGAAGTACCGCAACCTGCGCGACGTCGGCACCCTCGCTCCGCACGTGTACTCGTGAGGTGTGGAGCGACCTGAGAGTATTGCGCGCGTGAAGCGAATCGTGCGTAGTCCGTGGCTGTGGATCCCCGTGGCCGTGGTCGGTGTCCTGCTTGCCCTCCAGTACCTCGTGCCCAACGGGGGGTACACCGAGATCGAGACCTCCAAGATGGTCGACCGGATCAACAGTGGCCAGGTCAAGGAGATCACCTTCGTCGACGGCGGCGACCAGCAGATCCGCGCGACGATGGACGACGGCAAGAAGGAGATGGCCACCTGGGTGGCCGGCCAGCAGGTGCGCCTGGTCCGTGACGTCGAGCGGCAGGTCGACGCCGGCAAGATCGAGAGCTTCAACGTCAAGAACCCCAAGCCCAGCCTGCTGGGGCAGATCCTCGCCACGTTGCTGCCGTTCGCGCTGATCGTGCTGCTCTTCCTGTTCCTGATGAACCAGGTGCAGGGCGGCGGTGGCCGGGTGATGCAGTTCGCCAAGTCCAAGGCGAAGCTGATCAGCAAGGACATGCCCAAGACCACCTTCGCCGACGTGGCCGGCTGCGAGGAGGCCATCGAGGAGCTCGGGGAGATCAAGGAGTTCCTCCAGGAGCCCGCGAAGTTCCAGGCGGTCGGGGCCAAGATCCCCAAGGGCGTGCTGCTCTACGGCCAGCCCGGCACCGGCAAGACCCTGCTCGCCCGCGCGGTCGCCGGCGAGGCCGGCGTGCCGTTCTACTCGATCTCCGGCTCCGACTTCGTCGAGATGTTCGTCGGCGTCGGCGCCTCCCGGGTCCGCGACCTGTTCGAGCAGGCCAAGGAGAACGCCCCGGCCATCGTGTTCATCGACGAGATCGACGCCGTCGGTCGCCACCGCGGCGCCGGCATGGGCGGTGGCCACGACGAGCGCGAGCAGACCCTCAACCAGCTGCTGGTGGAGATGGACGGCTTCGACGTGCGCGGCGGGGTCATCCTCATCGCGGCCACCAACCGGCCCGACATCCTCGACCCCGCCCTGCTGCGGCCGGGGCGCTTCGACCGCCAGATCAGCGTCGACGCCCCCGACCTCAACGGCCGCGCGGAGATCCTCAAGGTGCACGCCCGCGGCAAGCCGATGGCCGCCGACGTCGACCTGCTCACGGTGGCGCGGCGTACGCCGGGCTTCTCCGGCGCCGACCTGGCCAACGTGCTCAACGAGGCGGCCCTGCTGACCGCCCGCGAGAACAAGAAGCAGATCGACAACGCCGCGATGGACGAGGCGATCGACCGCGTCATCGCCGGCCCGCAGAAGCGCACCCGCCTGATGAGCGAGAAGGAGAAGCTCATCACGGCCTACCACGAGGGCGGGCACGCCCTGGTCGCTGCGGCGCTGCCCGGCACCGACCCGGTGCACAAGGTGACGATCCTCCCGCGTGGCCGGGCGCTGGGCTACACGATGGTGCTGCCCGACGAGGACAAGTACTCCCAGACGCGCTCGGAGATGCTCGACAAGCTGGCCTACATGCTGGGCGGGCGGGCCGCGGAGGAGATGGTCTTCCACGACCCGACCACCGGTGCCGGCAACGACATCGAGAAGGCCACCTCGCTGGCCCGCGCGATGGTGACCCAGTACGGCATGACCGAGCGGCTCGGCGCGATCAAGCTCGGCGAGAGCCAGGGCGAGCCCTTCCTCGGCCGCGAGCTGGGACACCAGCGCAACTACTCCGAGGACGTCGCCGCGATCGTCGACGAGGAGACCAAGAAGCTGCTGGCCACCGCGCACCAGGAGGCCTTCGACATCCTCGAGGACAACCGCGACGTGCTCGACTCGCTGGTGCTCGCGCTGATGGAGAAGGAGACCCTGGACAAGGACCAGGTCGCCGACATCTTCGCGGCCCTGCGCCGGCGTCCGGTGCGCCCGGCCTGGACCGGGTCTCCGGACCGCAACCCCTCGGCGATCCCACCGGTGGAGATCCCGGAGAAGGTCCGCGCGGCGGCCGCCGACGGTGCCGGTCCCGAGGACCAGGGAGCGGTGATCCTCACCCCGCCGGGCTCCGGCGGCGACGTCCACGGCGACCCCGGGCTGGGTGGGACCACTCCCACGCCGCCCACCCCCGGCAGCCACGGGTCATGAGCGTCGACCGGATGGGGGTCGGGCAGGGGGCCGTGGCGGCCTTCGACCACGACCGCGCCGCGGCGGCCGTGCGCGAGCTGCTGATCGCCATCGGCGAGGACCCCGACCGGGAGGGCCTGCGGGAGACCCCGCAGCGCGTCGCTCGGGCGTACGCCGAGCTCACCGTCGGCCTGCACCAGCGGCCCGAGGACGTGCTGACCACGACGTTCGACATCGGGCACGACGAGATGGTGCTGGTCCGCGACATGGAGCTGTGGTCGATGTGCGAGCACCACCTGGTGCCGTTCACCGGCGTCGCCCACGTGGGCTACATCCCCAACGAGAAGGGCAAGATCACCGGGCTGTCCAAGCTGGCTCGGCTGGTCGACGTCTACGCCAAGCGGCCGCAGGTCCAGGAGCGGCTCACCACCCAGATCGCCGACGCGATGGTCGACATCCTCGAGGCGCGCGGGGTCATCGTGGTGATCGAGGCCGAGCACCTGTGCATGACCATGCGCGGCGTGCGCAAGGCCGGGGCCCGGACGATCACCTCGGCGGTGCGCGGCATCATGCACAGCCAGGCGACGCGGGCCGAGGCGATGTCGCTGATCAACGCCGCTCGATGACCGTCCGGGGGACGGGCCCGGAGGCGTGGCGCGACGGCGTCCCGGTCCTGCCACGGCCCCTGGTCATGGGCGTGGTGAACGTGACACCCGACTCCTTCTCCGACGGCGGCCGCTACGGCACGACCGACGCCGCCGTCGCCCATGGACTGGCGCTGCGCGAGCAGGGCGCCGACGTGCTCGACATCGGCGGGGAGTCCACCCGCCCCGGGGCGACCCGGCCCCTGGTCGCCGAGGAGCTCGACCGGGTGGTGCCGGTGATCCGCGCGCTGGTGGCCGAGGGGGTCGCCGTCTCGGTCGACACCATGCGCCACGAGGTGGCAGCTGCTGCGCTCGAGGCGGGCGCGGTGCTGGTCAACGACGTCTCCGGCGGGCTGGCGGACCCGCGCGTGCTCGAGGTGGTGGCGGCCCACGGCGCGTCGTACGCCGCGATGCACTGGCGCGGCCACTCCGAGGTGATGCAGCGGCTCGCGTCGTACACCGACGTCGTCGCCGAGGTCCGCGCCGAGCTCACCCAGCGGCTGGAGGCCGCCGAGGCGGCCGGGATCGCGCGGGAGCGCCTCGTCGCCGACCCCGGCCTGGGCTTCGCCAAGACCGCCGAGCACAACTGGGAGCTGCTGCGCCGGCTGCCCGAGCTGAGCTCCCTGGGCGTCCCGGTCCTCGTCGGGTCCAGCCGCAAGTCGTTCCTGGGCTCGCTGCTGGCCGCGCCGGACGGGACCCCGCGCCCCGTGCTGGACCGCGAGGAGGCCAACGTCGCGCTCACCACCATCGCCGCGATCCAGGGCGTCTGGGGCGTCCGGGTGCACCAGGTGCGCGGCAGCCTCGACGCGATCCGCGTGGTGGAGCGGTGGCGCGGCGCGCCCTGATCGCCCGCTCCCGAGGTCTGGGAGGCCGAGCCCGAGACGGGACGTTCCGCCCTCACGGCACCCGCCGGTAGTGTCGAGGGACCATGACCGACCGTCTAGCCGTGCGCGGCCTCGCCTTCCATGGCCACCACGGTGTCTTCGACTTCGAGCGCCGTGACGGGCAGGAGTTCGTCGTCGACCTCGTGCTGGGCATCGACACCCGAGCGGCTGCGAGGACCGACGATTTGCAGGAGACCGTGGACTACGGAACCCTCGTGGACCAGGTCAGGACGGCCGTCGCGAAGGACCCGGTCGACCTGATCGAGACCCTGGCGCAGCGGATCGCGGACGTGTGCCTGCGCCACGCCGGGGTCGCCGATGTCGAAGTGACCGTGCACAAGCCGCACGCCCCGATCCAGGCGACGTTCTCGGACGTCGCCCTGACCATCAACCGGAGCCGTCAGTGACCGAGTCCCCCAACCCGAACTACGTCGACACCGACACGATCACCGGTGAGATGCACCCCATCCGCAGGGTCGTGATCTCCATCGGCTCGAACCTCGGCGAACGGCGCAACAACCTCCAGGGCGCCCTGGACTCGCTCTCGGACACCCCCGAGGTCTGGGTCACGGCCGTCTCGCGGGTCTACGAGACCGAGCCGGTCGACGCGCCGGAGGACTCCCGGGAGTTCCTCAACGCCGTCGTGCTGCTCGACACCACGCTCTCGGCGCGCACCCTGCTCGAGCGCGCGCTGGCCATCGAGACGGCCTACGGTCGCGACCGCAACGGCGAGCGGAACGCCCCGCGCACCCTCGACGTGGACCTGATCGTGGTCGGCGACCGGCGCGCCGACGAGGACGACCTCACGCTGCCCCACCCGCGCGCCGCCGAGCGCGCCTTCGTGCTGGCGCCGTGGCACGACCTCGAGCCCGAGGCCGAGATCCCCGGCTACGGCACGGTGGCCGAGCTGCTGGAGAAGTCCGGGCGCGAGGGCGTCTCCCCGCGTGAGGACATCGAGCTCGAGCTCGGCTGAGCGGCCATGACCGCGGCGCAGGCGACGGGTCGCTCGTGATCGGCCCCGAGCCCGACGAGGAGGAGCGGGAGGCCCCTCAGGGCAGCATCGTGCCCACCGGTCCGGGGCCCCTGGTCGCCGTCGGCGTGCTGGGCCTGGTCGTCGGCTGGGCGGTGCGCCCGCTGTGCCTGCGGTTCGGGTACGTCGAGCCGAAGGTCCCGCTGACCGCGATCCTGCTGCTCTTCTTCGTCGCGGCGATCATCGGCGGCTCGGCGTACCTCACCCGCCGCACGGTGCACCGCCACCGCTCCGCCCTGCCCCACCACCACGCGGTGAACCGGCTGGTGCTGGCGAAGGCGTGCGCCCTCGTCGGTGCGCTGCTCACCGGCGGCTACCTCGGCTACGCGGTCGCCCAGCTCGGCGTCGGGGACCCGGCCTCGGTCACCCGGCTCTGGCACTCGTCGGCGGCGGCCCTGGGGGCCGGCGCCCTGACCGCCGCGTCGCTGCTGCTCGAGCAGGCGTGTCGGGTCCCTCGCGACCCGGAGTAGCCACCTAGGCTGCGGCTCATGGCAGCCTCGCGCCCCGCACCGCGCACCGCCCGTCGTCGTCAGCGCAGCGTCAGGGTGACCGTGTCGGTGGCGCTGCTCTGCACCGCCACCGTGGCCGTGCTGGCCTCGCTGCCGACCCGCTCGCCGCTGTGGCTGAGCCTGGCCTCGGTGACCGCGCTGGCCCTGTCCTGGGCGGCCCTGCGGATCATGTGGACCGAGGTGCTGCAGTCGCGACGCGAGAACGCCGCCGACCGGGCCGCCGCCGCGTCGGCCTACCGCACGCTGTTCTCCGCCCGCGCCGCCGAGCACGCCGAGTTCACCACCGCGATGACCGAACGCCTCGCCGAGGCCCACCTCTCCCAGCGCGAGCTCGAGGGCCTGCTCCGCCAGCACCGGGACCGCACGCACCGTGCGGAGTCGCGCCTGGTCGCGGAGTCCCGGGCCCTCCTCGAGGCCCAGGCGAAGGTCAAGGACCTCGAGGAGACCGTCGAGGGCCTCCGCGCGGGCGTCGTCGACCTGGTCGCCTGGGAGGAGCAGACGGGTCACAAGACCGGTAAGAAGCAGGCCCGCCAGCGCCTCAAGCAGGCCTGAGGGAGCGCCACCGACAGGCTCAACCACCGTGGGAGTCGGCGTTGACGCTGGCGCGGAGCATCCGGTGGACGCCGTTGGGGGTGAGGACGCCGAGGAAGATCGCCTTGCGGGTGACGCCGACCATCGGCTTGTCCTCGCGCATCATCAGGGCCATCGCGTCCTCCAGGCTCGAGGAGACGTCGACGGTGCCGCCGAGGTCGGACGCGTTGACCCCTTCGAGGGGCTCGAGCTGCTCGGGGTCGATCGGCGTGACCGAGAGCCGCCGCAGGCCGCGCGAGCCACCCACGAACTCCGCCACGAAGTCGTCGGCGGGCGCGCCGAGCACGGCGGCGGGGACGTCGTACTGCGCGAGCCGCCCGCCGTCGGCGAACACCGCGACCCGGTCGCCCATCTTGGTGGCCTCGTCGATGTCGTGGGTGACCATGAGCACCGTCTTGCCGAGGTCGCGCTGCAGGTGCAGGAACTCGTCCTGCAGGTGCCCGCGGATGACCGGGTCGACGGCGCCGAACGGCTCGTCCATCAACAGGACGGGCGGGTCGGCCGCCAGCGCCCGGGCGACCCCGACGCGCTGGCGCTGCCCGCCGGAGAGCTGGTGGGGGTAGCGCTCGGCGAACTCGGCCGGCTCGAGCCCGACGAGACGCATCAGCTCCTCGGCCCGCTCCCGGGCGGTCGCCTTGCTCTCGCCGTACAGCAGCGGCACCGTCATCACGTTCGTGACGATCTTCTGGTGCGGGAACAGCCCCACCTGCTGGATGACGTAGCCGATGCCGCGCCGCAGCTCCACAGGGTCGGCGTCGGTGACGTCCACGCCGTCGAGGAAGATCCGGCCCGTGGTCGGCTCGATCAGGCGGTTGACCATCTTCAGCGTGGTCGACTTCCCGCACCCGGACGGGCCGACGAGGCACACCATCGCCCCTCGCGGGACCTCGAGGTCGAGCTCATGGACCGCGACGGTGCCGTCGGGGAAGGTCTTGCTCACGCCCTCGAGGTGGATCATCGACGGGACGGACCCGTCCGTCGCGCTACCGTCTGCCTGTGACACCGGGTGCGTCCTCTCCTGACAACTGCCTGATCCGCAACGACTGGATCTGCGGGGAGTACCTCACCACCCGGGCCGACGACCTCGGCCAGGCGCTGGTCCAGCACCTCGTGATCGTCGTCGTCTCGGTGGCGCTGGGCCTCGCCCTCGCCTTCCCCCTCGCGCTGCTCGCCCGACGCTACCGAACGCTGCAGGGCGCCGTGGTCGGCACGACGACGGCGATCTACACGATCCCGTCGCTGGCGCTGTTCTCGCTCCTGGTGCCGCTCACCGGACTGGGTCCCGTGACCGTGGTGATCGGCCTGGGCCTGTACTCCCTGACGATCCTGGTCCGCAGCATCCTCGACGGCCTGGGCTCGGTGCCCGCCGACGTGCGTGAGTCCGCCGTCGGCATGGGGTACGCCGCCCGCCGGATGCTGCTCCGCGTGGAGCTGCCCCTCGCGATGCCGACGATCATGGCCGGAATGCGCGTCGCCACCGTCTCGACGGTCGCGCTCACCACCGTCGGTGCGATCCTCGACTACGGCGGCCTCGGCGACCTGCTCATTGCGGGGAACCAGAGCAACTTCAAGGCGCAGGTGCTGGCCACCAGCGTGCTGTGCGTGCTGCTGGCGATCGTGCTCGACCTCCTGCTCGTGGGGGTCCAGCGGTTGCTGACCCCGTGGACGCGGGCGGCGTCATGAACACCCCACGAAAGCCCTCGCTCCGCTCGCGCTTCCGCGGGGACCCCGCATGAGCACCGCACCGCTCCTCCTCGGCGACGTCGTGGACTGGTTCCGCGACCCCGGCAACTGGTCCGGGGCCGACGGCGTCCCGCACCGGCTGCTCGAGCACACCCTGCTCACGCTCGTGGCGATGCTGGCCGCGATGGCCGTCGGCCTGCCGCTGGCGATCTGGCTGGGGCACCGGCGCCGGTTCGGGACCCTCGCGGTCAACGTCTCCAACGTCGGCCGGGCGATCCCGATCGTCGCCCTGCTGTCCCTGCTCGCGCTCGGCTTCGTCGGCAGCAGCGACTTCGGGCCCTTCGGTCGCGCGGGCGCGGCGACGCTGATCACCCTGTCGCTGTTCGCCCTGCCGCCGATCATCACCACCGCCTACGTCGCCGTGTCCGGCGTCGACGACGACCTGCTCGAGGCGGCGCGCGGGATGGGGATGGCCGAGAGCCAGGTCCTGCGCAGGGTCGAGCTCCCCGTGGCGATGCCGCTGATCGTCTCCGGCGTACGCCTCGCGCTGGTGCAGGTGTGGGCCACCGCCACGGTCGCCGCGCTCGTCGCGGGCCCGGGCCTGGGTCGCATCATCACCCACGGCTACGACAGCAACCGGCCGGCCGAGGTGATCGCCGGCTCGCTGATCGTCGCCGTGATCGCCCTGGTCCTGGAGGGCCTGATGGCGTTCCTGCAGCGGACGGTTGACCCGCTCCCTGCAGGGAGTCGCTAGGGTTCTCGCGAGCGGCTCGAACACGTGGGCTGCCCCCGGACACGCGCGGCGCCGCCGCGGGACACAGAAGGTGGGACCGACCATGAACGCCCTACGTCGCACGCTGATCGCCCTGACGACCCTGCCGCTCCTGCTCGCTGCCGCCGCGTGCGGCAGCGACGGCTTCCAGGAGGACGACGGCAGCAGCCAGGGTGGTGGCGGCACCGTCACGATCGTCGGCCAGAAGTTCACCGAGGCCGACATCATGACCCAGCTCTACAAGCAGCTCCTGGAGAAGGAGGGCTTCGACGCCCAGGTCAAGAACCTCGGCGCCCGCGACATCTACCTCGGCCCGCTCCAGAAGGGCGACGTCCAGGTCTCGGCCGACTACCTGTCCTCGATGACCGAGGCGCTGAACCGCAAGGCCAACGGCGAGGACGCGAAGCCGGTGGCCTCCCCGGACGTCGACGCGACCCTGGAGCAGCTGAAGACGCTCGGCTCGAAGTACGACATCACCCCGCTGGAGCCGGCCAAGGCGGAGGACGCCAACGCCTACGCCGTCACCAAGGAGTACGCCGAGAAGAACGACCTCACCACGCTCAGCGACCTCGGCGCCCTCGGCAAGCCGATCGCCCTCGCCGCCAACTCCGACTGCCCCGATCGGCCCGACTGCGCCAAGGGGCTCAAGAGCGTCTACGGCATCGAGCTGACCAAGGTCGAGCCGCTCGGCTTCGGCTCGGCCGAGACCAAGAAGGCGCTGGCCGACGGCGAGGTCCAGCTGGGCCAGGTCGGCACCACCGACGGCAGCCTCGAGCAGCTCGGCCTCGTCGTCCTCGAGGACGACAAGAACTGGCAGAACGCCGAGAACCTCGTGCCCGTGGTCAACTCCGGCTGGCTCAAGGACAACCCGAAGGCCAAGGAGGCGCTCAACAAGCTCTCCGACGTGCTGACGACCGAGGACCTCACCTCGCTCAACGCCAAGGTCGACGGCGAGCGCCAGGAGGCCAGCCAGGTCGCGGAGGACTACTTGAAGGAAAAGGGCCTCGTCTGAGGGCTGGCAGCACCGCACGTCGCCCGGAAGTCGCCTTGAGGAGCTGGCGAATGGTGCGTTCGAGGATCGCAATGGCGGTCGCGGGCGCAGGGCCGCGAGGATGACCGACCCACGGCCGGTACGGGGCCGCGCCGGTGCCGGTGGCGCATCCGGAGGCGCGACGAGCTGGCCAGCTGCGCCAGCGGCTGCGGCGGAGGAGGGCCGAGGTCGGGAAGCTGCAAGGCCGAGCTGCTCGCGACCCGGCGTCGCTCCGGGACCCGTTCCCCGACACGGAGCTGCCCGAGCGGGTGCTCAGGACCATCGACGCGGTACGCCGGGAGAAGCTCACCTACGTCACCAAGGACAACCTCGCCGTTCTGGCCAAGCGTGGTCGCCGAGGCCGACCGGCGGGCCGCCCGGGCGTGGTCGTCGAGGCGGGCACGGCGCGCGGCGGGTCGGCGGTCGTGATCGCTGCCGCCAAGAGCCCGCAGCGACGGATGATGGTCTACGACGTGTTCGGGATGATCCCCGAGCCCACCGCCGAGACCGACGGCGCGGACGTCCACCGGCGCTACGAGAAGATCAAGTCGGGCGGCGCGCGTGGCGTCGGGGGCGAGACCTACTACGGCTACCGCGACGACCTGCTCGGCGAGGTGACGGAGTCGTTCGCCCGCCACGGCGTGCCGCTGGCCGAGAACCACGTGGAGCTGGTCAAGGGACTGTTCCAGGACACCATCGACCTCGACGAGCCGGTGGCCTTCGCCCACCTCGACGGGGACTGGTACGAATCCACCCTGGTGTGCCTCGAGCGCATCGCCCCGTTGCTGGTGCCCGGGGGCCGGTTGGTGCTCGACGACTACTACCACTGGTCGGGCTGCCGGGCCGCCGTCGAGGAGTACTTCGCCGGTCACGAGGGATACCGCATCGAACGCCGCGCGAGGGCTGCACGTCGTAAAAATCTGATTGATTGCCTCAAAACGGACACTTTATCGCTACGATGCTGCCGTCACGAGTTCCATTTGGAGGGGTGTCGGCATGAAATTTCGGGTTCTTACGCGCGGTGTGGGTGCGGTCTGTGCGGTCCTGGTGGCAAGCGCGGTGGTCCCGGTGTCCGGGGGTGGCGCGACGGCGGCGGCGAGCAACGAGGTCCGCGTCGGGACGTTCAACATCACCGGTGTACACACCGACGGCAGCGCCTCGGGCAACCACCGCACCTGGCGTGAGCGCCGGGGGAAGGTGGTCTCCCAGATCCTCGGCGAGAAGCTCGACGTGCTCGGCGTGCAGGAGGCCAACCAGAGCACCGTCCACAAGGCCAGGCTCAGCTACGGCGAGACGCAGTACCTCGACCTGCGCGGCGCCCTGAACCGTGCCGGTGGGAGCTACGCGCTGACCAACACCAACAACTACGACTGCGTGAACCCCCGCAGCACCTACAAGTGCGTGTACAAGGACCAGGAGGCCTCGGGCTCCGACCGCATCCTCTACAACACCCGCACCGTGACGATGGTCAAGCAGGGAGCGATCACCTACTCCTCCAAGACCTCGGGCAAGCCCAACCGCTACATGGCGTGGGCGGTGTTCAAGATGAAGGCGACCGGCAAGCAGTTCTTCTTCTCCAACACCCACCTCGACCCCTACGGCGTCCCGGCCCGCCTCAAGCAGTGGGACCAGCACATCGCGACGATCAACAAGCTCAAGGGCTCCCTGCCCGTGGTCGCCGTGGGTGACTACAACACCTCGAAGTTCCGCGACTACGCCGCGACGTACCTGCCGCGGATGAAGAACAACGGGTACGGCGACGTCCTGAACCAGGAGTACGCCAAGCCTCTTCCCAGCAAGCGGCGGGCCGAGAACACCTACCGGGCCTGGGTGAACTCCTTCAACAGCTTCACGCGCGACGTCCGGCCCTACGCCTACGAGGACAGCCGCAGCAAGATCGGCAACGGCATCGACTGGATCTTCGCCACCAACAAGGTGCGTGTGAAGGGTGTCGAGGTCGTCGTAGACCTGAGCCCGAGCACGCTCAAGCTGCGCGGCGTCATCCCCTCGGACCACAACCTCGTGAGGGCTACGCTCGTCTTTCCGTGAGGCCCCGAATCACAGCGGGCCGCTCGACCAGCGGCGAGCAATGGCGGGGACCGAGCGACCCTCGGTCACTCCCCGAGTACTTAGGCGCCGGTAGCCGCTCACGACCAGCGGCTCGGCCCGCTCACGGAGCTCGTCGTCGGAGAGGAAGCCTCGCCTCAAGACGACCTCTTCGGGGACCAGATCTTGAAGCCCTCGCAGTTCTCGATCGTGGCCACGTAGTTGCCTGCATCCAGGAGGGACTCGGACGTGCCCGTATCGAGCCATGCGGTGCCGCGCGACAGCACTTCGACCTGAAGACGGTCTTGCTCGAGGTAGTGGCGGCTGACGTCGGTGATCTCCAGCTCACCCCTGGGGCAGGGCTGTACGGCGTGGGTGATGCTCACGCCGAACTGGGGGCCGTCACCTAGCAGCCGTTCGAACCCCGGAGCGTCGTGCTCGGTGGTGATCACCAGGATGTCCCTGATCCCGGCCAGGATCAGTGTCGAGAGCGGGTAGTAGACCATCGGTTTGTCGTAGACCGGAAGCAGCTGCTTGCTGGGTCCGAGCGTGATCGGGTGCAGCCGAGACCCGGTCCTCCGGCGAGAATGGTGCCGCGCATCTGCCACGGCCGTGGACGAAGCCGAGACCGAGGAGGGGTGACGTCGGGCATGGGCGGTCAATGCGACGGGCGTCGGCCGCCTCGTGGGGATCGCGCGGCGTCATCGACTCACCCTGGTGCACTTCTCCACCGACTACGTGTTCGACGGGACGAGGGAGAGCTACGACGAGAACGCGCCGGTGGCTCCGCTGGGCGTCTACGGCCAGAGCAAGGCCGCGGGTGACGCGCTGGTGTCGAGCCTGCCGGAACACGTCATCGTCCGGACCAGCTGGGTGGTCGGTGAGGGATCGAACTTCCTCGCCACCATGGCGCACTCGCGGACCAGCCGCACCGCCGTAGCCGGGCGCAACAGATGAGCCGGGCTGATTGCCCCAAAAGGGACATTATCGGTACGCTTCGGCCTCCATCAGTTCCCATTGGAGGCGGTCTGGATGCAGTTGCGGCGTTTGGCAGGTGTTGCCGGAGCAGTGTGTGCGATGGTCGCGGTATCGCTCCCCGGGAACGGCGGTGCCACGGCAGCGGTCTCGCGCGACGTGCGGGTCGGCAGCTTCAACATCTCCGGGGTCCACACCGACAGCGGCGCCAGGGGTAATCACCGCGTCTGGAAGGTGCGCCGGGCCAAGGTGGTGGCGCAGATCCTCGGGGAGAGGCTCGACGTGCTCGGCGTCCAGGAGGCCAATCAGAGCACGGTCTACAAGAACCGCCTCAGCTACGGAGCGAACCAGTATCTCGACCTGCGCGGCGCGCTGAACCGCAAGGGCGCGAAGTACGCCCTCACCAACACCAAGGCCTACAACTGCGCCAACCCGAGCAGCACCTACAAGTGCCGCAAGAAGAACCAGAATGCCTCGGGCTCCAACCGAATCCTCTACAACACCCGCACCGTGTCGATGCTCAAGCAGGGCGCCGTCACCTACTCCGCCAAGGCCTCGGGCAAGCCCAGCCGCTTCCTGGCGTGGGCGATCCTGAGGATGAAGGCGACCGGCAAGCAGTTCCTCTTCACGAACACCCACCTCGACCCCTACAGCATCCCCGCTCGCAAGAAGCAGTGGAACCAGATGATCTCCACGATCAACAAGCTCAAGGGCTCGCGGCCGGTGATCGCGGTGGGTGACTTCAACACCACGAAGTTCAGTGACTACGCCGCTACCTACCTCCCACGCATGAAGTCCAACGGGTACGGCGACGTGCTCAACCAGGCGTACCGCCGGGTCGCTCCTCGGGCCAAGAGAGCGGAGTCCACCTACCGGGCGTGGATCAACTCCTTCAACCGTTACCGGCGCGACATCCGGCCCTACGCCTACGAGGACGCCCGGCACAAGATCGGCAACGGCATCGACTGGATCTTCGCCAGCAACAGGGTGCGGGTGAAGGGCTGGGAGGTCGTCGTGGACGTGAACCCCAAGACCCTGAAACTGCGCGGCGTCATTCCCTCCGACCACAGCCTGGTGCGGGCGACTCTCGTCCTCCGCTGACGGGGCTGTCGTCGGACGTCACGAGTCCGGCGGAAGGGTCCCGGTAGCTCGTCCGATCCGGCACAAGCAAGAAGGCTCCCCTGTTGGGCTGGCGCGCCTCAGTGAGTTCTGCAGGACTGACCGCCCAGCGGGTATCCCGGCATCTGGCTGCACGCGGTCCTCAACGAACCGCGTCACATGCCGTCAAAGCCACACGCACCACGGGCGACCCGGCGCCGCGCCGCGTCTGGTTGTCCTCGCATGTCGCGCGACTCCGGGGCACGGCGTGACCAAGGGTGCGGGACCAGGGCAGTAGACTCTCGCGCCGTACGTCACCCCCCACTCGGATCCCTGAGGAGACCCATGCCGAGCATGCCGCGCCGACTCGCGCGCAAGTATGTCTCCCCACGCGCAGCGCAACGGGGCCGTTCCCTGAGCAGGAGAGCGCCCGCGGACGTGTCGGGTCCGGGGACCCCCACCAAGACCCGGGCGGGCCGGGCGGTGGGCGATCCGCTTCTGACCGCACTGCGAGAGGGGCGCTCGTTGACGGCCGGGCTCGTGGCCGAGGTTCGCGACCTCATCGGGGCCGACGACATCACAGGCGCGACCGCCGTGGCGGCAGCGCTGACCCAGGATCCGAGCACCAGGGCGGTCGGTGACCTGTGCCTCGGCGTCGTCTCGTTCCACCGGGGCTTCAAGGAGCTCGCCTGGCACCACTTCTCCTCCGTTCCGCTCGAGCTGTGGGCCCGCTATGCCGCCTTCGAGTACGTGCGTGCGGGCCTCGACCAAGACGAGGAAGCGGTGCTGCGCAGCGTCGAGGACCTGCTCGCCGAAGCGCCAGGCTTCATGAACGCGAAGCGGTGGATGGATGTCGTTGGCCCCGTGTTCGGTGCCGGCGCACAGGCGCTGGCCGAGGAGCTCACGGCCGTCCTCGACGACACCATCGCCCGCCAGCCGCACGTCAGTGAGGGGGTGGTGGTGCGACGCGACTGGATGCGGCGCTGGATCCAGCGCTCACCGGACTCGCGGACGGCACCGGCCTCCGGCGCGGACGTCTCGTTCGCGATCATGGACTACGACCACCCCAGTCGCGGCCGGGCCTCGGCGAACATCGGCGACCACGTGCAGACGCTCGCGTCGCTCGGTCATCTGGTCCGGCACCAGGAACTCACCTTCCAGGGCCCGTCGGAGCTGATCGACCTGGTGACGCAGCTCCAGGGCAGGGTCCGACCGGCGGCCCGCCGTGCTGGTCATTCCGCGACGGTGCAGGTGCTGACGGTGAACCGCGACGCCACGATGTACGACGAGGTGCCGGAGGGGACCTGGACGCTGGCCTTCGGCTGGTACATGCATGCGCTGTTCGGCCTGCGTTACGGCCTGCCCTTCCACAAGAACCTGCAGCCGATCTTCGTCTCGTTCCACTGCAACAAGCGTGACCTGCTGACGCCCGAGGCCATCGAGTACCTCCGCGAGCACGGCCCGATCGGCTGCCGCGACTGGACCACGGTCGACATCCTGCTCTCCGTAGACGTGCCGGCATTCTTCTCCGGGTGCATGACCACCACCGTCAACACGGTCTTCCCCGACGTCGTCGGGGCGTTCCCCGAGTCCGCGCCGGTGGCCTACGTCGACTCTCCGGAGCTGGCCCCGCCGGGCGCGGTGATCTACAAGCACAGCTCCGACGAGGTGCGCTTCCGCAGCTTCACCGGCAACATGTACGAGGCGATCGACCTGCTGGAGACCTATCGCAGGGACCACTGCGCGATCGTCACCTCCCGGCTGCACTGCTACCTGCCGATGCGCTCGCTGGGCGCCACGGTCGACTTCCGCCCCAAGAGCCGCTCCGACATCCGCTTCGCCGGGCTGGTCGACATCACCGACGAGCAGTTCGACGCGATCCGCACCGGCATCAACGACCGTCTGGAGAAGGTCTTCGACGCGATCCTGGACGGTGGCTCGCGCGAGGAGGTCTACCGACTCTGGCGCGAACTGTGCGCCCCCGACGTCGAGCTCGCCCGCCGTCGACTCGCTGCCCCACCGACCCCGGCAGCAGCGTCGGACGTGAGTGGCGGGATCCGTCGAGCTGTCGCGAGCAGCCGGACGGTGGGAACGGCAGCAGACGACGTGGTGGACGTCGCCGTCCGGGTCGGCGACGAGGACCCACAGGTCCTGGACGTGCTGGTCGACTCCCTGGCAGAAGGCAGCAGTCGGCCACTGCACGTCTGGCTCCTTGACCGGACTGCGAACGGCATCGACCTCGACGCGGTCACGCCTCCGGACCGAGTGGCTCTCACCGTCGTTCCGGCACGCGACCTCGGCGCGGACCTGCGCGGACTGGGCAAGGTGGGTCGCACGCGCCCCCGGGCGGGCTTCGAGGTGCTGATGCTGCCGGAGCTGCTGGCGGATGTGGCGCGGGTCGTGGTACTGCCCTGGCCGGTCCTGGTGGACGGTGATGTCGCGGAGCTTGCCGACCTTGACCTCGGTGGCCACGCGGTGGCAGCGCCGGACGTCGCCGGCCGTCCCGAGGCGAGCGGGTTCGGCGTGATCCACGCGGCCGGCCACCGGCTCGACACTCATACGACCGAAGCCACCGAGCTGCGCCGTCGCGCGCACGCTCGACACGCCTTTGACTTCTCCGCCTTCGACACCACCGTCCTGGTCCTCGACCTCCAGCGCCTGCGCGACGAGGGCATGGTCATGGAGGCGGCGCAGGTCGTCGAGGAGTTCGACCTGACCGGTCGGGAGGCGCTGCATTTCCTCGTCGGGCCTGCGCGCGCCGACGTGCCCGGTCACTGGCACTGCGTCCCGACCCGCAACCGGTACGACCAGCCGGCGCTGGTGCACTGGGACGATGGGGGCAAGCCGTGGACGCCGGACTACGCACCGATGCAGGAACGCTGGCTCGAGCGCCGTCGGCAGATGCGCCAGCGCGTCACCGTCACGTCATGATCGGTGAGTTTCGGCTGGTCCGACGGCTGAAGGCAGCAGAGCTGCCGCGCCGCTGCGACGGGCGGTCCGCAGTCATAAGGAGCGCAACATCCCGGTGCTCTCGGTGGTCGTGCCGATGCACGACGTGGGCCGCTTCCTGTCGCGTTGCGTGGAGAGCATCCTGGCGCAGGACGGCCGGGTCGAGGTCGTCCTCGTCGACGACGGGTCCACCGACGCCACCCGTGAGGTCGCCTCCCGGCTCGCGAGCGGCCACGAGAACGTGCGCCTGGTGACCCAGCCGCACGCCGGTGTCGGCGCCGCGCGCAACCGTGGCGTGCAGCACGCCAGGGGCGACTACCTCGCCTTCTGCGACGCCGACGACGTCGTTCCGCGCCAGGGCTACAGCAGGCTGGTCGAGGCGCTGGAGCGGAGCGGCTCCGACGTGGCGGTCGGCGCGGCCTCGATCCAGGTCAAGGGCAGGTTCACCCAGCCGGAGTGGGTACGCCGCTCCAACCCGCGTCGCCGCATCGGGGCGCCGCTCACCGAGATCCCCGAGATCCTGGGCAACCTGGTGGTCGGTGCCCGCGTGTTCCGGCGTACGGCCTGGGACTCGGCCGGCCTGCGCTTCGAGGCCGAGGACGAGCGCGGCGATGCCCGACTCGTGGTGCGCTCGCTGCTGGCCAGCCGTGCCGTGGACGTGGTGCCGGCCGTCGTCTACCGGTGGTTCGCGCGCGACGACAACCGGTCGCTGCACCAGCGCGACCTCTACGACTCCCGCCGGGTGGCCGACCGGATCCGTGCGCTCCGGCTCGCCGGCGAGCTGCTGGTCGACAGCGCCGACCCGCTGCGGCAGGCCTACTTCTCCGAGATCCTGCACACCACCGTGCCGGACCTGGTGAAGGCGGCCGTGTGCCGCGAGGACCACTACTGGGACGCCCTGCACGAGGAGCTGACCCGGCTGCTCGAGCTGATCCCCGCGACCACGCTGGACCGCGTGCCGGTCGCCGACCGGATCACCGCCTGGTTGTGCGCCCAGGACGAGCGGACGGCCACCGAGGAGTACCTCGAGTACGCCTTCGACAACCAGAACGGGTTCCCCTTCGACCTCGTCGAGGGGCGGCCGCGGATCGCGCTCCCGTTCATCGACGTCCTGGCCGAGGCCCCTCGCGGACTGACCCTCGTCGCCGACGCCGACATGCGCTACCGCACCCGGTTGACCAGCGTGCGGTGGGTCGAGGAGCAGGTGCTCCGCCTCGAGGGTGGCGCGTTCATGGAGTACCTCGACGACCGGTCCGGCCAGAGCGTCGTCGAGCTGGTGCTGACCGAGCGGGGCGGCGGCCGGCAGGTGAGGCTGCCGGCGAAGCCGTGCGAGGAGGTCTCGGTCAACCAGTGGTGCAGCCGCGCCAACGAGGACCACGCCGGCGCCGGCTTCGCCGTGGAGGTCGACGTCACGGCCCTCGGCGCCTCGGGGCCCACGGCCTTCGACGTCGAGGTCTACCTGCGCCTGGGAGGGTTCGAGCGCATCGGCCCCTTCCGGTCCCGAAACGGGGCCGGGTCGGCGGGCCTTCTGGAGGCCTCGACGGTGGACGGCACGGCGTACCAGCCGGTCTGGCGTGAGCACGCAGGCCTCAGCCTGCGGGTGGGACTCCCGGTCGGGCCCGACCGCGTGCCGCCACCGGGGCCGTCTCGGCCGACAGGGTGACCGCGGCGGGCTCCGCGCTGCGCCTCGAGGGCGAGTCGGAGCAGGACATCTCGGTGCAGCTCCTCGGCCCGCGTGCCACCACCTCGTGGGTGCAGGCCACCCGGGAGGGGAAGCGGTTCCGCGTCGAGCTCAGCCTGCTCCAGGACGAGTGGGGGCTGGCGGCGACCTCACTGCCGGCGGACACCTACCAGGTGCGTGCCCGGACCAGCGACGGCGAGGAGCTGTCGGTGTCGTGCGCCCGGTCGCTGTGGCGACGGCTGCCGCAGCGCTTCGACTCGGGGGAGTGGAACCTCGCCCCCTCCGTGGGCGGCGACGGGCGGCTGAACGTGCGGGTGGTGCCGATCGAGTGGACGGTCAGCCGGCCGCCGCTCCTGCGGCGCTCCATGCGCGACCAGCTCTACGTCGAGTCCCGTGAGAAGCCGCTGCTCGACGTGGTGCTGTTCGAGACCTTCGCCGGCAAGGGCACCGGCGACAACCCGGGCGCGATCTGTGCGGAGTTCGCCCGCCGCGACCTCGGCCTCGACCTCGTCTTCAGCGTGATCGACCGGTCCAACGTGCCCCCGCCCGGGGCGCGGGCCGTCGTGCGCTGGTCGCCTGAGTGGTTCGAGCTGCTCGGGCGGGCCCGCTACCTCGTGGTGAACGCCTCGCTGCCCTACTTCTTCCGCAAGCGTGAGGGCCAGCTCTACTACCAGACCTGGCACGGCACCCCGCTGAAGCGGATCGCCCACGACCGCCCGCACCTGGACTTCTTCAACTGGCACCACCGCCGCCAGCTGCTCGTCGCCCGGGACGGCTGGGACTTCCTGCTCAGCCAGAGCCCGGAGTGCACCGAGTTCCTCAGCAGCGCCTTCCGCTACTCGGGGCCGGTGATGGAGGTGGGGTACCCCCGCAACGACATCCTGGCCTCCGAGGCCGGACGCGAGGTCCGGGACCGGGTGCGCGCCCACTTCGGCATCCCCGAGGACGCGACCGTGGTGCTCTACGCCCCGACCTGGCGCGACAACGCGCGGGTGGGGCGGGTGTTCGACAAGGTCCTCTACCTCGACCCGCTGGAGGTGGTCTCCTCGGTGGAGAACTCCTACCTGCTGGTCCGCGGCCACTACAACTCCGTGGGCGCCGCGGAGGACCGCACGGGCTCCGAGCGGGTGCTGGACGTGACCCGCTACCCCGACATCGCCGACCTCTACCTCGCGGCCGACGTCCTGGTCACCGACTACTCCTCGGTGTTCTTCGACTTCGCGATCACCGACAAGCCGATGGTGTTCCTGGCCCCCGACCTCGAGGCCTACCGCGACGAGAACCGCGGCTTCTACCTCGACTACCACGAGACGGTGCCCGGGCCGATCTGCCTCACCACGGCCGAGGTGGTCGAGGAGATCCTCGCCCCGGACCGGTACGCCGCGACGCGCGAGGACTTCCGACGGCGGTTCGCCCCGCTGGACGACGGCTCGGCCGCCGCCCGGGTGGTCGACGGCATCCTGGCCAGCCACCCGCTCCCGGGGCGTGACCCGACGGGCCGAGGGTCCCGCCCGGCCGACGTGTGCCGGGCGGGTCAGCGCCGGGTCAGCACCCACTCCTCGCCGGTGCCGTAGCCGACCTCGAGACCCGTGCGACCGCCGGCAGGACGGGTCACGTGGGTCTGCCACGAGGAGTTGGCCCAGACCAGGCGCAGCCGCAGCCGGCAGCGGTCCCGGGCCGCCGCGTCCTCGGGCCAGAGCGCGGCCAGCGGCGTCGAGGTGCGCACCCGGATCGTGTCCCCGTGTCGCCGCGTCGAGACCGGCAGGTCGACCACGAGCCCGCTGCCCTCGTGCACCGCGGCGAGGGAGACCTCGGCCGTGGACAGGTCGCCCTTGCCGCGCACCTGCAGGGAGGCGTCGAAGCGCAGCCGTCGGCGTTCGCCGACCGGGCCGGGACGCCCACGGTCACGACCGACGGAGAGCCGACGCACCGAGAGGTCGGCCTTCTCGATCCGGGTGCGGTGCCGCTTGGCCGCGACCGTGGCGTCCAGCACCCGCACCCAGTCGGTGAGGAACCGGTCGTAGCCGTGAGCTGCCGCCTTCTCCTGGGCGGCCTTGCTCATCCGGCGTACGAGGTCGGGGTCGCGCAGCAGCTCGACCACGCGCCGGCCCATCGCCTCGGCGTCGCCCTCGGGCACGAGGAAGCCGTCCTCGCCGTCGGTGATCTGCTCGCGGGGGCCGTACTTGATGTCGTAGCTGACCACCGGGCAGCCGTGGCTCATGCTCTCCAGGGTGGAGAGCGGGTAGCCCTCGAAGAGGCTGGTCATCAGGAAGGCGCTCGAGCGCCACAGTGACTCGCGGGCGTGCGGGTCGTGGCCCTTCAGGGTCACCGAGTCGCCCAGGTCGAGCCGGTCGATCACCCGCTGGATGCCTGCGGAGTGGCTGCCGCTGCCGTAGATGTCCAGGCGCGCGTCGGGCAGCTCGTCGACCACGTGCCGGAAGGCCTTCACCGCGTGGCTGAGCCGCTTCTGGGCCTCGATGCGGGCGACGACGGTGACCAGGCGCGGGTCGCGCTCGACCACGGGCGGCACGGGCGGGAGGTCGACCGGGTTCGGCACCACGTGCAGGTTGGAGGTCGGGCCGATGCGCTGCGCGATGTCCTCGCGCTGGCGCTCGGTCAGGGTGACGAACGCGTCGAGGCCGTCGCGCACGCCGAGGGCGCGCGTGTAGGCCGGCGAGGTCTCGGAGTCCCAGCGGCGCTCACCGCGCACGTGGGTGTTGTGCATCAGGTAGGCCAGGTGGATGTTCGGGGCCTTCATGGGCGCCACCAACGGCGCCAGGAACCGGGAGTCGAGGAAGACGAAGGCGCGCTGGGCGCCCGCGAGGTCGCGCAGCCAGCGCCGGTACCAGCCCGACGGGCTGCGGTAGGTGCCGAGCGCCTCGCCGTCGCGCGAGACGCGGACGATGTCGGTCGGCCAGGTCTCGGGCTCCTTGAACACGAAGTCCGGCATCCGGATGTACGTGCTGCCGTCGGGGCGCAGGTAGTCGAAGACCTTGCGTCCCTCGCCGAGCTTGTAGGTGCGCCGCCACGGCGAGCCGTCGGGCAGGGTCTCCTCGCGCCTCAGGTGCGCGCCCAGGTCGGGGAGGGCCTCCCCGGTCGGGGAGTCTCCCGGCCAGTCGGTGTCGCGGTAGTGCTCGTAGATGTTCAGCAGGTCGATGCCCTCGGTGAGCAGCCTGCGCTCGCGCAGGGTCTGGCGACGCCACTCGAGGTCCGGGGCCGGGCCGACGAAGAGGACGTCGGGGCTGGCTCCGTGGGCCGCGAAGATGCGGTTGCGCATGAGCAGGGCTCGGGTCTGGCCGCCGTAGTCGGGGTGCACGTCGATGGTGATCGAGAGGTACCGCCCCGAGGGAAGGGGGCTTCGCCCCATCGGGTCCATGCGCACCTCTCGCACTACGGGTCGTGCACTCGGCTGTGTGACCCTATCGACTGGCGGACGCGCTGCTGTTCCTCGATGCCTGGTTCCGATACGGGAGACGCTTCGTGAGCGGTCTCACAAATCGGCCAGGACCTCGGAGAGGAATCTGCCTTCACGTTCGAAGTCGAAACTGAAGGCGGAGTTGAACGCGCGGGTGTCCCAAGGCCGCGTGGCATCGGTATCTTGGCTGCGCACCAGGCGATGTCGACCCGGTGCCCCGCGCGGAGGCGATGACATATTCGTTCTTGGCCGTGTATGACTCCGAGGACACCACGATCACGTGCTTCGGGGAGCCGCTGAAGATCAGGTTGAACAGGGCGCTGCCTGCAGATCCGGGCCACGACCTCTGCCCGAAAGACCGGGCCTGGATCGCCAGGTCGTACTCCTCTGGGTAGATGATCTCGAAGCTGTTCCCGGCGAACACCTCTTCGAGCTCCTTGCCATTGCGACACTCACGTCGGGCCCCACTGAATGCGCCAGGTCCGGTCTGCTCGCGACGCGAGCAAAAGACGCGTGCCGGGTAGTCGCGGTCGCGTGCCTGCGCGCTGAGTCGGCGACCGAGCTCCGACCAGGTCTGCAGGATCTCGGGGTGTACATAGGCTGGGTTCGAGAACATCGGGGTTGCGGCCACGAGCCGCTCGACCCGGACGGGTTCGCGGATGAGCTCGACATCCGACTCCTCGATCCCGGCCGCCGCGAGGAGAGCTGTCTCGAAGGGCGCGAGCTCGTCGCGTTCGGCGTTGACGGCCACCAGGGCCTTGAGTCCCGCATCTGCCCGCTTGGCCTCGGACCAGCCCCAGAACCTCGCCACCTGTTCTGTCAGCGCATGCCCGAAGTGGCCGCGAAATTCGGAGTCGAGGTAGTAGTACGAACCCGTGAGGTCGGCGGGGTCCGAGAGCCCGTGCGGGCGGCCGAACTCTGGTGCGAGCTCTTCGACGAATCTGTTGCGCAGGCGTCGTCGCTGGTTGTGTCGGTAGGTGTCCGGCAAGAACACGTGGCCCTGCGTGACCATCTGGCCCGGCCAGCAGACCACGTCTGCGTAAGAGCGCAGAAAGAGGTTCGGGACGGCGAAGTCAGTCGGCATGCGACCGGAACGGGAGACGCGCTCTCGCGGAGGATGCACCGCGACTTCAGAGCGAGTCCAGGGACCGTGCGCAGGATGTCTCCGGTGTGGCCCTGACCGACCCGGAGCACCTCATTGATCTGGGATTCGGTCATCTTCGCGAAGGACTGCCCGCACTTGCGGACCACCAGGTGATGCGTAGCGTCGTGAAGGTCGGCGATGCTGCATGCCAGCGCCAGCTCGTCCTTGTCTCGGAGTGTGTCGGGGGCAGGGCGGTCATCGTCGCGCAGAGAGATCAGGTCTCGAACGAAGCTGTCGATCCGCGCCTGGTCCGGCCTGAGCTTCGCCGCACCGGCGCGAGGAGCTCGCACGAGGTAGACGCCACCATCCGACAGGTGCAGGAACGAGCGTCGAAACAGGGGAGTGCGTGCGCTTGCGAGGCGCGTGTCGTCCACGAGGACGTCGAACGGCCCCGCCGCGGCCAACTGCACGTGCAGGCGCGAGGCCCCACGGTTGCAAGGGATGGCCGTGGCCCGGACACCCGGCATCGCGTCATTGAGGATGTCGGCGATGCCCCGGTCCCTCTTGCGGACCAACACCCCGACAGTCAGACTCCCGGTCTGGGCACAGGCGAGTCCTAGGGCCTCGAGAAACTTCCGTTCCCGCTCGTTGCACTTCCATCCTGCTCGTTGGGCCGACGCGAGCAAGGGGGGCGATGAGACCGCGGCGGGCGGGCGGTTCTCCCGGAGCGCACGCTTCACCCGGCGTGCCGCACGCGTCACAGTCTCGCGCATCCGGCACCCTTCCTCGAAGCGGCCGACCGCCGCATGTGTTCGTTGACCTGACCCGGCCCCGTCATGATAGGAGCATGCCCTGTATCTCGGCGCGTCTTCGCCCCGTTAACATCGCGAAGACCTGATGCACCTCCGGCCAGTCCAGCAGGGGATCCCATTGAGTGCCAACGAGTTGCCCATCGACCTGACCACCAGCTTCGCTCAGCGCGTCGGGGGTCGAGTCCGTCTTGTCCTGGGAGCGCCCCAGCCGCCGCCCGCGGATGCGCGGGAGCTGAGGCTAACCTCCCGTAAAGGGAGTGTGGTCGTTCCTTTCGAGGTCGCTGACGGGAATGTGATGGAGGTGCACATACCCGCGGATGAGTTGCCGCCGGGCGTGTCGAGGCTGGCGCTGATAGCCAGTGGGAGACCGATTGCCCTGGGAGCGCGGCTGGTCGCCAATCGCCGCCAGCCGGTGGCACTCCTTCCCGGCTCCACACCCAGCACGCGGATGGAACCGCCCAAGCCGAGGAACCGCGAGACTCCGGCGCGTTCCACCGCCACGAGGCAGAGGATTCGGCGCACGGCCGCGAAGACGTTGGACACCGCGCTCGCCGTATTGCCCGTCCAGGCTCGGGCCAGCGTGCGACCGGCCCTGGCCCGCGTCGGGCGACGGGTGCTGGGCTGAGACTCGTTCCTGCATTCCGGGGGATCGCCGATGCGAAGCCCGATTGTGCGGCTTGTCTCAGGTCTGCTGCGGAAGGGGCTCCAGGCCCGCCTTGCGCGTCACGCTCTGAGCCCGGGCGAGCGCGTCGCCGTGTGGCATGTCCCGGAGCGCGCGCAGCTCGCCCCAGATCGAGCTGCTCAGGAGCCGCTGTGCAGAGATGGCCCGCGTGCGCCCAAGGGTCTCCGGTGGGACCACCTGCGGGTCCGGCACGACAAACTCCTCGACGAGCTGATCGTAGGCCGCATTAAGAACTCGCGATGTCCGGTCCGGGGCGAGGATGACTGCGGTTCCGGTCGGCTGAGTGTCCAGTTCAAGAACGACGAGGTCGGGGCGGTGGCGTCGCAAGGCGGGGACGGTCTTGAACACATCGCCGGCCCAAGCCCCCCTGGCAGCCGACCCGCGCCGGGTGCGGCCGGCCTCCTCAACGGTCCGCGGCAAGATGTCGTCGATCACGATGACGCTGCCGGGGTGGGTGTACTTCTCGGTGTTGATGATGTCGCGCAGTGCGTACTCCGAAAGATGCATGCCGTCGATGAACGCTAGATCGACGACTGCTTCGGGGAAGTGCGCGAACGGGTTTCGACGCGCGAAGAACTCGTCACTGGAGGTGCGCACCAAGTGAAGGTCGCAGCGGATCTCGCGATCGAGCTTGAAGAAAGGATCCACGGCTACGCTCATCGTGCGGGAGAGCGTGAGACTGGCACCCTCGCGCACGCCGATCTCGAAGTACGTGCGAGGCTCGAGCAGGCTGTGAAGTTGCTTCAGGAGTTCGTGACGACGCAAGGCATTCCTCGGGTGGTCCGGTGGGTGCGCGTCACGTTATCAGCGACGGGCCGCTCACGGCCTTCGCTCGCTCCTGTGATCTCGTGCTCAAGGCTGACTTGGAGTGCAATGCGGGGCCCATTGCGGTGAGTCGCTCGTTGCTCCGGGGTCGGGCACTCTAGGGTCCATCCGTACCCGTGGACGAGAATGATGAAGGGACCATGGCCAACGTCGAGCTGCAACGGCGCGTGCACCGCATCGTGAGACGAAGCGACGTGCAACCTAGGCGAGTGCTCGAGGTCGGGGGCTACGTCGGCGCGAAGTCGCTTCTCCACTCGCGCAAGCTGGCGCGTGCGGAACGCTTCTGCATCAACTTGGTCGAACAGCCCTCCGGCACCGGCATCAACCACGTCGTCGGCAATTCGAACGACATGCACATGTTCAAGGACAACAGTTTCGACGTCGTCGTGTCGTGCGCGGTTCACGAACATGACAAGAAGTTCTGGCTGTCAGTCGCTGAGATGCAGCGCGTGCTTCGGCCCGGTGGCCTGATGGTCGTGGCGGTGCCGGGATTCGTGAAGAGTCCAGCTGACCAGGGCAACGCCACCCAGACCTATCGGGTCCATTACCGGTTCGACTACTACCGGTTCAGCCGGCGTGCGGTACGCGAGGTGTTCTTCGAGGGCATGGAACGGGTCAGAGTCGTACACATGCTCGAGCCGCCTCGGATTGTCGGACACGGTTACAAGCCGATGACGCGCAAGGCCACGGTGATCCGTGGCGTTCGACGGGTGCTCGCGGGTGGCAGAAGACTTGTCAGAGCCCGCCGCGGCCGGGACCGTCGCAAGAAGGGCTGACCCGCGGGCCGGCCACCGCGTGGTGCCCGGGCCGCTCATCGACTGCCCGGGCGGGGCCGAGGTCTATTGACGGCGGCTGTGCCAGTAGGCGGGGTCTGGGTCGACGTGGAAAGAGCGCGTCAACCGGTTCCTGGTCTCGGCGACCGGCTACCAACTGTCCTGGCCCTCGGCCGCCAACCGCCCGAGCGGGTACTGAAGCCCGGTGGCAATGCGCTGATCCAGCACGAACACGTTCTCGAGCTGCGCTGGAGGCAGTACCGTCGTGATCTCCCGCGTCAGCTGAACCAGCACAAGCTCCACCACTCGTTCATCGTCAACAGCCCTGAGCTGCTGATGGGCGAGTTCGTGCGTCGCGCAGGGCTCCGCGTCGAGGATCAGCTCACTGAGGTCGTGCGTCGGGGACTGCATCACTCTGATCTGCAAGCCGGCCTGTGGGGCTCCGCCGTGCCCGGCCCGGAGGGTCGCCCTTGCCGCGGGACCGTTCACCCCGCTCAAGGCTCGGGGACGGCCGCGCCTCCGAGCTCTCAGGGGCCGCACGTGCTTTCGGCTTGACGCGAGGGCGACGTGGGTGTCCTAGACTGCCGCGCATGTCATCCCTCACCGACACCCGGAGCGACGTCGGTCAGCTTGCCACCAGAGCCAAGTCCTGGCTGAGTCAGCTCGTCCGGCGCGGCCGGCGGCCGCGCCCCCCGAGACGCCCCTTCGCGGAAGCCGTCGAGGGGACGGTCGGTCACCTCTCGCTCGCGGAGACCCGGCTCCTCCGACGCCGCGCCAGGGCGGTCACCGAGGGTGTGATCATCGAGGTCGGATCTTTCCGGGGCAGGTCCACGATCGCGTTGTCCTGGGGGGCACGCGAGGGAGGGCGCGACATCCCGATCTACGCCCTCGATCCTCACGAGAAGTTCACCGGTGCCTTCGGCGGCGAGTTCGGCCCGCAGGACCGACGCGAGTTCTACGCCAACATGTTGCGGACCAACTCGTGGGAGAATGTCCGACTGATCAACCTCAGCAGCGAGGTCGTCACGCCTGGCTGGGATAAGCCGGTCGGCATGCTCTGGATCGACGGGGACCACGAGTATGCGGGGGTGAAGCGTGACTTCGAGTGCTGGAGTCCCTACCTACTCCCCGGAGCCGCAGTCCTCTTCGACGACACGCACAGGGGCGGGCCCAAGCAGCTCGTTGAGGAGCTTCTCGCAGAGGGGTGGAAGGTCACCCGCAAGGTGGGCAAGATCCGCTGCCTCGAGCAGCCGGTGGGGAAGGGCGCTACCTGAGCCAAGTAGGCAGTCGTTTCGACCTTCGGTTCCGTTGAGGGAGGTCCTCGAGGTGCCCTCGGCTTGACACTGCCTGTGACGCAGCCCACGACCGCGTGGGGTTCAGCGGGCCACCGCGCCCGGCGTACGCTCGAGGCGCACACGAGTCATTGAGTAGTCCGGTACCCGCGAGGGACTGGAACGAAAGGCGATGAGTCCGTTGACCCGTATCGGGGTTGTGGGCGCCGGCCGTGTCGGTGCCGTCCTGTCCGCCGCGCTCCGCGCCGCGGGCCACGAGGTCGTGGCGGCTGCGGGCGAGTCCGCCGCCTCCCGCGCGCGCATCGCGGCGCTGCTGCCCGGCGTCCGCCAGGCCAAGCCGACCGAGGTCGCGCGCTCGTGCGACCTGCTGCTGCTCACGGTGCCCGACGACATGCTCAGCAACGTGGTGACCACCCTTGTCGGCGCCGGGGCGATCCGTGAGGGCCAGGTCGTGTGCCACACCTCGGGTCGCCACGGCCTCGCCGTGCTCGAGCCGGCCACCGCCATCGGCGCCCGGCCGGTCGCGATGCACCCCGCCATGACCTTCACCGGCACCGAGGTCGATCTCGGACGGCTCTCCGGCTGCGTGTTCGGCATGACCGCCGGTGCGGGGGAGCGGGCCCTCGCCGAGGGGCTCGTCGCCGACCTCGGCGGGGTGCCGATGTGGGTGCCGGAGGACAAGCGCACGCTCTACCACGCCGGGCTCGCGCACGGCGCCAACCACCTCGTCACGCTGGTGAGCCAGGCCATGGAGCTGCTGGCCGCCTCCGGCGCCGAGGACCCCGCCGCCACCCTGCGTCCGCTGCTCGGCGCGGCGCTCGACAACGCCCTCGCCTCCGGCGACGCGGCGCTGACCGGCCCGATCGTGCGCGGCGACGTGCGGACCGTGCAGGCCCACCTCGACGACATCACCGAGAACGCGCCGGCCACCATCCCGTCGTACGTCGCGATGGCGAAGGCCACGGCCGACCGGGCCGTGCTCGACGGCCGGCTGCTCCCGATCCGCGCCGCCCGGCTGGTCGCGATGCTCGACGACGCGCTGGTGCGGGTCGGCGAGACCGACGCCGCCGGCCGGCCGACGGGCTCGGCGCAGCCGCCGCTGCAGCGGCGGGTCCCCCGCGGCGAGAGCCGGTGATCACCCGGACCCCGGTCCTCGCGCACACGCGCGAGGAGCTCCGGGACGCGCTGACCGGCCCGGGGCGGCACGAGGCGTCCGAACCCTCGCGGGTGGCCCTCGTCCCGACCATGGGGGCGCTGCACGCCGGGCACGCCGCGCTGATGGCCAGGGCTCGTGCCGAGGTCGGCGACCGGGCACCCGTGGTCGCCTCGATCTTCGTCAACCCGATGCAGTTCGCGCCGGGGGAGGACCTCGACCGCTACCCCCGCACCTTCGACGCCGACCTCGAGATGTGCGCCGACCAGGGGGTCGACGTGGTGTTCGCCCCGTCGGTGGAGGAGGTCTACCCCGGTGGCGACCCGCAGGTGACCGTCGACCCGGGGCCGCTCGGCAGCGTGCTGGAGGGGGGCTCCCGCCCCACCCACTTCCACGGCGTGCTCACGGTGGTGGCCAAGCTGTTCGGCCTGGTGCGGCCCGACGTGGCGGTCTTCGGGGAGAAGGACTACCAGCAGCTGGTGCTGATCCGGCGGATGGTGGCCGACCTGTGCATGGGCGTCGAGGTCGTCGGTGCCGGCATCGTCCGCGAGGACGACGGCCTCGCGCTCTCCAGCCGCAACCGCTACCTCGACGAGGACCAGCGGTGGCGCGCGGTGGCCCTGTCCCGCACCTTGTACGCCGCCCAGCGGGCCGCGAAGTACGGCGCCAGGCCGGCCATCGACGCCGCCCGGCACGAGCTGCGTCACGCCCGCGGGGTCGACCTGGAGTACCTCGAGCTGACCGACCCCGACCTGGGGCCGGCACCGGAGAGCGGGCCGGCCCGGCTGCTGATCGCCGCCCGGGTGGGCACCACGCGCCTGATCGACAACATCGCCCTGGAGCTGAAGGAGGCCGGCTGATGCTGCGCACCATGATGAAGAGCAAGATCCACCGGGCGACCGTCACCCAGGCCGACCTGCACTACGTGGGCTCGGTGACCGTGGACGAGGACCTGCTCGAGGCCGCCGACCTGCTGCCCGGTGAGCTCGTGCACATCGTCGACGTCACCAACGGGGCCCGGATCGAGACCTACACGATCGCGGGCGAGCGCGGGTCCGGGGTGCTCGGCATCAACGGCGCCGCCGCCCGGTTGGTGCACCCCGGAGACGTGGTGATCCTGATCGGCTACGGGCAGATGGAGACGGCCGAGGCCAGGGACTTCCAGCCGAGCGTGGTGTTCGTCGACGCCGAGAACCGCATCGTCGGCACCGGCTCGGACCCGGCGGCACCGGTCCCGGGGAGTGGCTTGATCCGGGGGGACCTGGCCGCCGGCGACCTGCACGCGTTCGCCCCCTCCGACCTGGCCGTCGGACGCTGACCGGGGCCTGGGCCCGGTGACCTCCACCGAGGGGCGTGCGGCCGGATGGCTGCCGGGCCGGCTGAGCGCCGGGGCGCCCGGCTGGTCCGTCGAGGCCGACGTCGTGGTGGTCGGCTCCGGGATCGCGGGGCTGACCGCGGCCCTGCGCCTGCGCGACACCGTCGGCAAGGTCCTCGTCGTGACCAAGGACGACCTCTCGGCCGGGTCCACCCGGTGGGCCCAGGGCGGCATCGCCGCCGCCCTCGGGCCGGGGGACACCCCGGGCCAGCACGAGCGCGACACCCTGGTCGCCGGGGCAGGCGGGTGCGACGCCGCTGCCGTGCACGCGCTGGTCACCGAGGGGCCCGCCGCGGTGCGCGAGCTCATCGACGTCGGTGCGAGGTTCGACGAGACGTCCGCGGGAGTGCTGTCGCTGACCCGTGAGGGCGGCCACCACCGCGACCGGATCGCGCACGCCGGCGGCGACGCCACCGGCGCGGAGATCCAGCGCGCACTGGTCGCCGCCGTACGCGCCGCGCCGGACATCGAGGTGATCGAGCACGCCCTGGCCGTCGACCTGCTCCTGGCAGCGGACGCCGGGGTCGCCGGCCTCACCCTGCACGTGATGGGCGAGGGGCAGCGCGACGGCGTCGGAGCCGCGCGCTGCCGGGCGGTCGTGCTCGCCTCGGGCGGGATGGGCCAGGTCTTCTCGGCCACCACGAACCCCTCGGTCGCGACCGGTGACGGGATGTCCCTGGCACTGCGGGCCGGGGCGGTGCTGCGCGACGTGGAGTTCGTCCAGTTCCACCCGACGGTGATGTACCTCGGTGCGCAGTCGCGCGGCCAGCAGCCGCTGATCAGCGAGGCCGTGCGGGGCGAGGGCGCCGTGCTCGTCGACGACCGGGGCAACCGATTCATGCAGGGCGTCCACCCGCTCGCCGACCTCGCCCCGCGCGACGTCGTCGCCAAGGCGATCACCCGTCGGATGCACGAGACCGGCAGGGAGCACGTGTGGCTCGACGCGACCGGGCTCGGTGGGGCCGAGGGCACCGCGGCGTTCTGGGCCCGGCGCTTCCCGACCATCCTGGAGATCTGCCGCAGCCACGGCGTCGACCCGGTGACCGAGCCGATACCGGTCGCGCCCGCCTGCCACTACGCCTCGGGCGGGGTGGCCACCGACGTCTGGGGCCGCTCGACGGTCCCCGGGCTCTACGCCACCGGCGAGGTGGCCTGCTCCGGCGTGCACGGCGCCAACCGGCTGGCGTCGAACTCGCTGCTGGAGGGGCTGGTGTTCTCGCGGCGGATCGCGCAGGTCCTGCCCTCCGAGCTGCGGTCGTACGCCGACCCGGTGCCCACCCCCGGACCCGTCGGGGTGGTCGCCGCCGAGGCCCGCTCGGACCTCCAGTCGCTGATGACCGAGCGCGCCGGGGTGCTGCGCTCCTCCGAGGGCCTGGCCGCCGGCCTGGACGAGCTGGCCGCGCTGGCCGGCAAGCCGGGCGAGGTCGGGACCCGCGCCTGGGAGACCACGAACCTGCTCACGCTCGCCGCCGCCCTCGCCGCGGCGGCACGGATGCGCGAGGAGACCCGCGGGTCCCACTGGCGCGAGGACTTCCCCGGCCGCGACGACGAGCACTGGGCCGGCCACGTGGACGTCCGGCTGGCCCGGGGCGAGCTCGACCTCTCCTTCCATCCCGCCCCAGCGACCGACGGAGGCCCGCGGTGAACGTCCGGACGCCCTACGACCTGCTGCCCGAGGACCTCCTCGCCGAGCTGGAGTCGGCCGGCCTCGACCCGCGCACCGTCTACGACGACGTCGTCCGGGCCGTTGCCGAGGACCTGCCGCACGACGGCCCGGATGGCGATGGGGACGTCACCAGCGACACCACCATCCCCGCCGACCTCCACGGCGACGCCGACCTGGCCGCGCGCGAGGCCGGCGTGGTCGCGGGGCTGGGGATCGCCGCCCTCGTCTTCACCTACGTGCTCGGCGACCAGGTCGAGGTGACCGACCGGGTCCCCGACGGCACCCACGTCGCGGCCGGCGACGTCGTGATGCGGGTCTCCGGCCCGACCCGGGGCCTGCTCACGGCCGAGCGCACCGCGCTGAACTACGCCTCGCACCTCTCCGGCGTCGCCACCGCCACCTCCCGCTGGGTCGCCGCGCTGGAGGGGACCCGCGCGCGCGTGCTCGACACCCGCAAGACCCTGCCGAACCTGCGCGCGCTGCAGAAGTACGCCGTGCGCTGCGGCGGAGGCGTCAACCACCGCTCGAGCCTCAGCGAGATGGCGATGGTCAAGGACAACCACGTCGTCGCCGCCGGCGGGGTGGTCCCGGCCCTCGAGGCGGTCCGCGCGGCCCATCCCGGGCTCCCGGTGGAGGTCGAGGTGACGCGGCTCGAGGAGCTGCGGGAGCTGCTCGAGGCCGGCTGCGAGCGCATCCTGCTGGACAACATGAGCGACGCCGAGATGGCCGAGGCCGTGCGGATCACCGACGGCCGGGCCGGCCTCGAGGCCTCCGGCGGGCTCACCCTCGCCCGCGCACGCGACGTGGCCGCCACCGGGGTCGACTTCATCTCCGTCGGCGCCCTCACCCACTCGGTGACCGTCTTCGACCTCGGGCTGGACCTCTCCTCCGCACCGCCGACACCCCTGCCCCGCGACCAGGACGGACCCCGATGACCCTGCTGTGCGCCGACATCGGCAACTCCCACACCGTGGTCGGGCTGGTCGACTCCGGCGACGTGTTCGACCACTGGCGGGTGGCCACCGACGAGCGCCGGACGGCCGACGAGTGGGCGGTGCTGCTCAAGGGGCTGCTCCGGGAGAGCACCGTCTCCGACCGCGTCCAGGGGATCGCCGTGTGCGCCACCGTGCCGGCCGTGCTGCACGAGTGGCGCGACATGCTGGTGCGCCACTACGGGACGCTGCCCAACGTCGTGGTCGAGCCGGGCGTGCGGACCGGCGTACCCGTGCTGATGGACAACCCCCGCGAGGTCGGCGCCGACCGGGTGGTCAACGCGCTGGCCGCGGCCAACCTCTACGACGGCCCGGCGATCGTGGTCGACTTCGGCACCGCGACGACCTTCGACGTGGTCAGCCCGCGCGGGGAGTACGTCGGCGGGGCGATCGCCCCCGGCATCGACATCTCGCTGGAGGCGCTCGGCCGGCGCGGGGCCCAGCTGCGCAAGGTCGAGCTGCTGCGCCCCCGGACGGTGATCGCCAAGAACACCGTCGAGGCCCTGCAGTCGGGGGTGGTCTTCGGTTTCGCCAGCCAGGTCGACGGCATCGTGGAGCGGATGATCGCCGAGCTCGGCGTACCTCCCGAGACCGTGCACGTCATCGCCACCGGCGGCCTGGCCCCGATCGTGGTCGAGGAGTGCCGCTCCTTCACCGACCACCAGCCCTGGCTGACCCTGCTGGGCCTCGAGCTGGTCTTCGCCCGCAACGCCTGACGCCCTCCGAGGCGCTCCCGCGATGCCGCCCGATGGGCCGAATGGTTCGGACCGTCCGGACTCTTCTAGCCTTGGGCCCATGACCGACGCCCCCGCCCACACCGACGACGACCTGCCCGAGCAGATGCGGGTCCGCCGGGAGAAGCGGCAGCGGCTGCTGGACGCAGGGCAGCAGCCCTACCCGGTGCACGTCGAGCGCACGCACACGATCGAGCAGGTGCGGGAGACCTACGACCCGTTGCTCGACGCCGGCGAGCTCGAGCCGGACACCCGCACGGGCGAGCGGGTGGCGATCACGGGCCGGGTGATCTTCCTGCGCAACACCGGCAAGCTCTGCTTCGTCCGGCTGCGCGAGGGCAGCGGCGCCGAGATCCAGGTGATGCTCAGCCTCGCGGACGTCGGCGAGGACTCGCTCGCGGACTTCAAGCACCTCGTGGACATCGGCGACCTGCTCGCCGTCCGCGGCGAGGTGATCACCAGCCGCCGCGGAGAGCTGTCGGTGGCGGCCACCGAGTGGGAGATGGCGGCCAAGACGCTGCGGCCCCTGCCCAACGAGCACAAGCCGCTCTCCGACGAGGCCCGCATCCGGCTGCGCTACGTCGACATGATGATCCGTCCCGAGGCCCGGGAGATGGTGCGGACCAAGGCCACCGTGCTCCGCAGCCTGCGCCGCACGCTCGACGAGCGCGGCTACACCGAGGTCGAGACCCCGATCCTGCAGCTGACCAACGGCGGGGCGGCGGCGCGGCCGTTCCACACCCACCTCAACGCCCTCGACCAGCCGATGCTGCTGCGCATCGCCCTCGAGCTCGACCTCAAGCGCGCGATGATCGGCGGCGTCGACAGGGTCTACGAGATCGGGCGCACCTTCCGCAACGAGGGCCTCGACTCCACCCACGCGGCCGAGTTCTCCATGCTCGAGGCCTACGAGGCCTACGGCGACCAGTTCTCGATGATGGAGCTGACCCGGGCGCTGGTGATCGACGCCGCGAAGGCGGTCGGGCGCACCGTCGTACCCGCCCGCGACGGCTCCGAGATCGACCTCGAGGCGCCGTGGCGACAGGCTTCGATCATGGACCTCGTCGCCGAGGCGGTGGGCGAGGAAGTCACCTCCGAGACGCCGGCGGAAACCCTGCGCAAGTACGCCGCGGCGCACGATGTCGAGCTGCAGCCGAAATGGGAGGCGCCCGAAATCGTGGTGGAGCTCTTCGAACAGCTCGTCGAGGACCACCTGATCAATCCGACTTTCGTCATGGATTACCCATCGGCGGTGAAACCGCTGGCCAAGCCGCACCGCAGCCAGCCGGGCGTCAACGAGGCCTGGGACCTGATCATCAACGGCGTGGAGCTGGCTCCCGCCTATTCGGAGCTCAACGACCCCGTCGTGCAGCGGGACCGGCTGACCGCGCAGTCGATGCTCGCGGCGCAGGGGGATCCCGAGGCCATGGAGCTCGACGAGGTGTTCCTCAAGGCGATGGAGTACGGCATGCCACCCGCCGGGGGCATGGGGATGGGCGTGGACCGGTTGATCATGCTGCTCACCGGGGCCGGTATTAGGGAAACCATTCTTTTCCCGTTGCTGCGCCCGGAGTGAACGACCGTTCTCCCATTTGTCGTCTGTTAGTGTCCCCGCGGGGGAATCTAGAAACGGCAACCTCACAAGGACGGCAATTCTCATGGCTCAGAAGGTCCACATCGTGCTCGTCGATGACATCGACCAGACCGACGCAGAAGAGACGTTGTCATTCGGCCTCGACGGCAAGGAATATGCCATCGACCTGAATGCCGAGAATGCGCGCGCACTGCGTGACGCCCTCGCCCCCTACGTCGCCCACGCCCGCCCCACCAGCGGCCGCAGCCGCCGCGGCTCGGCCAAGTCCGCCGGCGGTCCCGCGCCCTCGGAGATCCGGGCCTGGGCGCGCGAGAACGGCTTCGACGTCCCCGAGCGCGGCCGGGTCTCGGCCGAGGTGCGCGAGGCCTACGCCGCGGCGCACTGACCGGGCGTGACCGACTCCGCACGCACGGTCTTCGACGCCTCCGACGAGGGGGTCGACGCCTACCGGCTGTTGACCGCCCTCGTCGTGCCGCGCCCGATCGCGTGGGTCTCCACCCTGGACGAGCACGGGCGCGGCAACCTGGCGCCGCACTCCTTCTTCACCGTGGCCAGCGGCAAGCCGCCGGTGGTGCTGTTCAGCTCCCTGGGCCGCAAGGACACGGTGCGCAACATCGAGGAGACGGCCGAGTTCGTCGTGAACTTCGCCTCCGAGGGCCAGCTCGAGGAGATCAACGCGAGCAGCGCCCGGTTCGAGCACGGCGACGACGAGGCCGACCGGCTCGGCATCGAGGTGGAGCCCTCGCAGACCGTGGCCCCGCCGCGGGTGGCGGGTTCCCCGGCCTCGATCGAGTGCCGGCTCGAGCGCATCGTCGAGGTCGGGACGGCGTACGTCGTCTTCGGCGCGGTCAGCGCGATCACCGTGCGCGACGACGTGCTCGAGGGCAGCCACCCGCTCGTGGAGCGGCTCCGGCCGGTCTCGCGCCTGGGTCGCGACGAGTGGGGCAGGCCCCCGGAGACCTTCCGGCTGACCCGCCCGCAGCGCCCCGAGGACGTCGTGTGAGACCCCGGCGATCGGGAACTGTTCGCTGACAGCGATAACCCTCCCGGGCGGGAACACGTAGGCTGGGTCGAGGGGTTGGACCGACCGTGCGGGATGCACGTGCAGACCCCGCCGAAGTCTCAAGGAGTAGCCCATGTTCGAGCGGTTCACCGACCGAGCCCGACGAGTCGTCGTGCTGGCCCAGGAAGAGGCCCGCATGCTCTCGCACAACTACATCGGCACCGAGCACATCCTGCTCGGCCTCATCCACGAGGGCGACGGCATCGCCGCGAAGGCCCTGGAGAGCCTCGGCGTCTCGCTGGAGGCGGTGCGCGCGCAGGTCGAGGAGATCATCGGCCAGGGCCAGCAGGCCCCCAGTGGCCACATCCCCTTCACCCCGCGGGCCAAGAAGGTGCTCGAGCTCTCGCTGCGCGAGGCGCTGCAGCTCGGCCACAACTACATCGGCACCGAGCACATCCTGCTCGGGCTGATCCGCGAGGGCGAGGGCGTGGCCGCCCAGGTGCTGCACAAGCTCGGCGCCGACCTCAACCGGGTCCGCCAGCAGGTGATCCAGCTGCTGTCGGGCTACCAGGGCAAGGAGCAGCAGACGGCCGGCACCGCCCCCGAGGCGGCCCCGTCGAGCTCGCTGGTGCTCGACCAGTTCGGCCGCAACCTGACCCAGGCCGCCAAGGAGGGCAAGCTCGACCCGGTCATCGGCCGGGAGCAGGAGATCGAGCGGGTCATGCAGATCCTGTCGCGGCGTACGAAGAACAACCCGGTGCTCATCGGCGAGCCCGGCGTCGGCAAGACGACGATCGTCGAGGGCCTGGCCCAGGACATCGTGCGCGGCGACGTGCCCGAGACCCTGAAGGACAAGCAGATCTACACCCTCGACCTCGGGGCGCTGGTGGCCGGCTCGCGCTACCGCGGTGACTTCGAGGAGCGGCTGAAGAAGGTCCTCAAGGAGATCCGCACCCGCGGCGACATCGTGCTGTTCATCGACGAGATCCACACCCTCGTCGGCGCCGGTGCGGCCGAGGGCGCGATCGACGCCGCCAGCATCCTCAAGCCGATGCTGGCGCGCGGTGAGCTGCAGACCATCGGTGCGACCACGCTCGACGAGTACCGCAAGCACCTCGAGAAGGACGCCGCGCTCGAGCGGCGGTTCCAGCCGATCCAGGTCAACGAGCCCTCGATCGCGCACACCATCGAGATGCTCAAGGGCCTGCGCGACCGCTACGAGGCGCACCACCGGGTGACGATCACCGACGAGGCGCTGGTCTCCGCGGCGACGCTGGCCGACCGCTACATCTCCGACCGGTTCCTCCCCGACAAGGCCATCGACCTGATCGACGAGGCCGGCTCGCGGCTGCGGATCCGCCGGATGACCGCTCCGCCGGACCTGCGCGAGTTCGACGAGAAGATCGCCGACGTACGCCGCCGCAAGGAGGGCGCCATCGACGGCCAGGACTTCGAGGCCGCCGCCCGCCTGCGCGACGAGGAGAAGCAGCTGATCCTCGCCAAGGGCGAGCGCGAGAAGCAGTGGCGCGCCGGTGACATGGACGTCGTCGCCGAGGTCGACGAGGAGCTGATCGCCGAGGTGCTCGCCGTGGCGACCGGCATCCCGATCGTGAAGCTGTCCGAGGAGGAGTCCACGCGGCTGCTCAAGATGGAGGACGAGCTGCACAAGCGGGTCATCGGCCAGGAGGAGGCCGTCAAGGCGCTCAGCCGGGCGATCCGCCGCACCCGCGCCGGCCTGAAGGACCCCAAGCGTCCCGGTGGCTCGTTCATCTTCGCCGGCCCCTCCGGCGTCGGGAAGACGTGGCTGTCCAAGACGCTGGCGGAGTTCCTCTTCGGCGACGAGGACGCGCTCATCCAGCTCGACATGTCGGAGTTCTCCGAGAAGCACACCGTCTCGCGGCTGTTCGGCTCGCCTCCCGGCTACGTCGGCTACGAGGAGGGCGGCCAGCTGACCGAGAAGGTGCGGCGCAAGCCGTTCTCGGTGGTGCTCTTCGACGAGGTCGAGAAGGCCCACCCGGACATCTTCAACAGCCTGCTGCAGATCCTGGAGGAGGGTCGCCTGACCGACTCCCAGGGCCGGGTCGTGGACTTCAAGAACACCGTGATCATCATGACCACCAACCTCGGCACCCGCGACATCTCCAAGGGCGTCAGCCTCGGCTTCAACCAGGCCGGGGAGCAGGGGGACTACGACCGGATGAAGACCAAGGTCTCGGAGGAGCTCAAGCAGCACTTCCGGCCCGAGTTCCTCAACCGTGTCGACGAGATCATCGTGTTCCCGCCGCTGAGCAAGGAGCAGATCATCTCGATGGTGGACAACATGACCGCCTCGGTGGAGCTGCGCCTCAAGGACCGCGACATGTCCCTGGAGCTGACCCAGGCCGCGAAGGACCTGCTCGCGACCCGCGGCTTCGACCCGGTGCTCGGTGCGCGTCCGCTGCGTCGCACGGTGCAGCGCGAGATCGAGGACGTCCTGGCCGAGAAGATGCTCTACGGCGAGGTCGGCCCCGGCCAGATCGTGCTCGTGGACGTCGAGGGCGAGGGCCCCGGGGCGAGTTTCACCTTCCGCGGCAGCCCGAAGGCCGAGCTCCCCGACGCTCCGCCGCTGGAGCCCGTCGGTGGTCCCGACGACTCCGACGGTCCGGTGGACATCCCGAAGAACGACTGACCCGCCTCCAGACGGCGCCCGTGCCCCCGCACGGGCGCCGTCTGCGTGTCCGGGCGCCGTCTCGGTGTGGACGAGCCGGCGTCGGCGCGGCGTACGGGCGGGCAGCGGAGCCGTGTCGTGGGGTTCGAGAGGCGTCGTGCACCGAAAACCCCCCTCGATCACCGGAAGTTTCCGGTGATCGAGGATGAATTCCCAGTACGTACTGGGAATTCACCGCCCCACCCTCACCCCGGCAGGGCGTACCGCCCCTCCGAGGTCACGACCACCAGTCCGTCGGCGAGCAGGCTCTCGAGGGCGCGGTCGCGCTGGGTGGGGTCGGCCCAGGCACGGTCGAGCAGCTCGCGGGGGACGCTGCCGGGGGCGTCGCGCAGGACCGCCATCAGTCGGCCGCGGGCCTGGCGGTCGGTGCCGGCCCAGGTCTGGGCGCGCCGCGGCGGTCCGTCGTACGCCGGACGGCCGGCGAGGTTCCAGGCGCACAGGTCCATGACCGGGCAGTCGGCGCAGCGCGGGTTGGCCGCCGTGCAGACGAGCGCGCCGAGCTCCATCACCGCCACCGCCCAGGTGGCCGGCTCCTCGGCGGGCACCAGCGACTCGGCCGCCTCCCGCTCGGCCCTGGTCACCGACGGGGCAGGGTGCTCGACGCCGTGGACCGTCCGGGCCAGCACCCGGCGCACGTTGGTGTCGAGCACCGCGTGCCGACCGCCGTACGCGAAGGACGCGACGGCGCTCGCGGTGTAGTCGCCGACGCCCGGTAGCGCGAGGAGGGCGGCGTGGTCGGCGGGGACCTCGCCGCCGTGCCGCTCCACGATCGCGACCGCCGCCGCGTGCAGGCGCAGCGCCCTGCGGGGGTAGCCGAGCCGTCCCCAGGCCCGGACGGCCTCCCCGCTGGACGCCTCGGCGAGGGCGGCGGGCGTGGGCCAGGCGGCCATCCAGGTCTCGAAGACCGGGAGCACCCGCGCCACCGGGGTCTGCTGCAGCATGAACTCCGAGACCATCACCGCCCAGGGCGACGCGTCGGGCCGGCGCCAGGGCAGGTCGCGGGCGTGGTCGGCGTACCAGTCCAGGACCGGTCGGTGCAGGGCGCTCATCGCCGCACATTCCATGCCCTTCGGGGAGGTGATGTCCACTCGGGCAGGGCGGCCCCGGCGTTGCAACCGGGAGCGGGCACGCGCGCTCACTACGGTGGCCCCCATGGGCGCGGCACGACATCCTCGGGGACGGCTGCCCCGGCGCGTCTACTGGGTGCGGCGAGCGCTCGTGCTGGTCGTCGCGCTGCTGCTGGTCCTCGGCATCGGCAAGCTCGTGGGCACCGCCTCCGACGACTCCGGCGAGGCCATCAAGGCGCGCACCAGCTCGGCCCAGGAGCAGGAGCAGGCGTCCGAGCCGGGCATCACGATGGGCCCGGTGGCCCCGCCCCGCAAGCTGCGCCCGAAGGCCAAGGTGCCGCTGGCGATGCCCAGTGGTGAGTGCCGCGACGACGACATCTACGTGGCGCCGTCGGTGCCGCGCGCCTGGGCCGGCGGCCCGATCGAGATCCGGCTGCAGCTGACCGGGACCGAGCCGGCGTGCACCTTCGAGGCGTCCGCCAAGAGCCTCGTCGTCAAGATCACCTCGGGCGAGGAGCGGATCTGGTCCAGCCAGGACTGTGGCAAGGGCGTCGAGAAGACCAGTGTCGTGGTCCGCAGCGGCCAGCCGGTCGAGGTCCCCGTGACCTGGAACGGCCGACGCTCCGACGAGGACTGCACCCCGAAGCTGGCCTGGGCGCTGCCGGGCTTCTACCACGTGTACGCCGCGGTGCTCGGCTCGAGCCCGTCCGACGTGCAGTTCGAGGTCACCCGGGCCCCCGCCGTCGTGAAGACCCGCACTCCGCGCCCCCGCCCCAGCACGTCGGCGGGCCCCGAGGGCGACACCGAGGGCGACACCGCCCCCAGCGGCCGGCGCGCGTCCGGTCAGGAGCCGACGGCCTCACCGACCCCCAGCGCCGAGCCCAGCAAGCGCCCCTGAGACGCCGGCCCGGGCGTACGCCGCCCGAGGGAGTTCCTCAGACGTAGCGCTCGAGGATGCTGGACTCCGCCAGCCGGGACAGGCCCTCGCGCACGCTGCGGGCGCGCAGCTCGCCGACGCCGTCGACCAGCTGCAGGTCCTCCACGCTCGCCGAGAGCAGCTTCTGCAGGGTCTCGAAGTGCTCCACGAGCCTCTCCACGACCGGAGTGGGCAGGCGGGGCACCTTGGCGAGCAGGCGGTGCCCGCGCGGGGTGACCGCGCCGTCGAGGTGCTCGCCCTGGCCCAGCCCGAGCGCGCGGGCCACCGCCGCGATGTCGACGAGGTCGGTGGGGGAGAGCGCCTCGAGCTCGGTCAGCACGCGGTCGGCGGAGTCGGCCCGGCGGCTGCCGGCCTGGTAGTCGCGGACGACGAGCTCGCGCTCGTTCTCCACCCCGGTGACGAGCTCCTCGAGCTGCAGCGAGAGCAGCCGGCCGTCGGTGCCGAGCTCGTTGACGTAGTCGTCGATCTCGCGGGCGATCCGGCTGACCATCTCCAGGCGCTGGGCCACCACGGCGACGTCGCGGACCGTGACGAGGTCCTCGATCTCGAGCGCGGAGAGGGTGCTGGAGACCTCGTCGAGGCGGACCTTGTAGCGCTCGAGGGTGGCCAGGGCCTGGTTGGCGCGGGCCAGGATCTGGCCGGAGTCCTCCAGGACGTAGCGGATCGAGCCGACGTAGACCGCGATGATCTGCATCGACTGCGACACCGAGATCACGGGGGCGCCGGTCTGCTTGGCCACCCGCTCGGCGGTGCGGTGGCGGGTGCCGGTCTCCTCCGAGGGGATCGTGTGGTCCGGGACGAGGTGGACGTTGGCCCGGTAGATCCGGGCGATGTGCTGGTCGAGCACGATCGCGCCGTCCATCTTGGCCAGCTCGCGCAGGGCGGTGGCGCTGAACGGCACGTCGAGGGTGAAGCCGCCGGTGAGGATGCTCTCCACGCTCCGGTCGTGGCCGACCACGATCAGGGCGCCGGTGCGGCCGCGCAGGATGCGCTCGAGTCCGTCGCGGAACTGGGTGCCGGGCGCGATCCTCGCGAGCGTCTCACGCAGGCGGGTCGCGTCGTCGGGGGAAGCCACGCGGGGAGTCTATGGCAGGCCGCGACGGGTGTTGTCGTCCTTGTGCATGCCGAGCAGGGCCAGGGCGCGGGCGATGGTGGTCACGTCGACCACCCGCATGCCGTCGAGGTCGCGGCCCTCGGCGGCGAGCTCGGTGGCCTGCGCCGGGATCACGGCCGACGCGAAGCCCATCCGCCCCGCCTCCGCGAGCCGGACCCCGACGTCGCGGACCCGGCGCAGCTCACCGGACAGGCCGAGCTCGCCGATGGCCACGACGTTGCGCCCCAGCGGCTTGCCCAGGGCGGCGGAGGTGATCGCCAGCGCGATGGCGAGGTCGTTGCTCGGCTCGGTCAGCCGGGCGCCGCCCACGCTGGAGACGAACACGTCGTGGTGGTGCAGCCGCACCCCGGCATGCTGCTGGAGCACGGCGAGGATCATCGCCACCCGGGAGGTGTCCACCCCCGAGGTGGTGCGGCGGGGCCGGTCCGAGGACGTCGGGGTGACCAGGGCCTGCACCTCCCCGAGCAGGGGCCGGCGCCCCTCCATGGCCACCGCCACGCAGGTGCCGGGCACGGGACCGTGGCCCACGTCGAGGAACAGCCCCGTGGGGTCGGTGATCGCCACGATGCCCTCGGCGGAGAGGTCGAAGCAGCCCACCTCGTCGACCGGGCCGAAGCGGTTCTTCACCGCCCGGACCATCCGCAGCCGCGAGGTGCGCTCGCCCTCGAAGTGGAGCACCACGTCGACCAGGTGCTCGAGGACCCGCGGGCCCGCGATGGTGCCGTCCTTGGTGACGTGGCCGATGATCACCAGGGTGATGTTGCGCAGCTTGGCCATCCGGATGAGGGCGGCCGAGACCTCCTTGACCTGGGTGACCCCGCCGGGGACCCCCTCGACGTCGCTGGCGCTGATCGTCTGCACCGAGTCGACGACCAGCAGCGTGGGCCGCACCGCCTCGACGTGGCCCAGCACCGCCCCGAGGTCGGTCTCGGCGGCGAGGTAGAGCTCCTCGCGGATCGCGCCGGTGCGGTCACCCCGCATCCGGACCTGTGCAGCGGACTCCTCGCCGGTCACGTAGAGCACCCGGTGGCGCAGCCGCGCCGTCTGGGAGGCGACCTCGAGCAGCAGCGTCGACTTGCCGACGCCGGGCTCGCCCGCCAGCAGGATCGCCGCCCCGGGCACGAGCCCGCCCCCGAGCACGCGGTCGAGCTCGGGCACCCCGCTCGTGCGGGCCAGGGACTCCTCCACCGGCACCTCGCCGATCGGCAGCGCCGGGGCGGTGACCGGGCCGGCCTGCACCCGGCTCTTGGGCGCGGACTTCTCCACGACCGTGCCCCAGGCCTGGCACTCGCCGCAGCGTCCCACCCACTTCACCGTCTCCCAGCCGCACTCGTTGCAGTGGTAGCTCGCGCGGGGGGTCTTCGCCGTGGTTCTCGCCATGGCCCGAACGCTAGGCGAGTGCACCGACACAGACGGGGTACGACGTGCTCGGGTGACCACGCCCGTCTAGGATTGGAACGATCCAGAGCGCTATTGGGGGAACCATGAGCCAGGCCAGGACCGGGCCCGAGACCCACCGGGTCCGCCAGCAGGCTCCTCCCACGCTCGCCACCGTCGCCGACGAGGCCGGCGTCTCGCGCCAGACCGTGTCCAACGCGCTGAACAACCCCGACCTGCTGCGCCCCGAGACCCTCGAGCGGGTCCAGGAGGTCATCGACCGGCTCGGCTACTCGCCCAACCGCGCCGCCCGTCAGCTGCGGACCCGGTCCTCACACCTGATCGGGCTGCGCTTCGAGTCCGCCCAGGAGGGCACCACCAACGCCCTGATGGACAGGTTCCTGCACAGCCTGGTCGAGGCCGCGTCCCGCACCGGCCACCACGTGCTGCTGTTCTCCGGCGACGCCACGGACCCCCTCGACGGCTACGACGACCTGCTGCGCTCGACCGCCGTGGACGCGTTCGTGGTCACCGACACCTACGCCGGCACCCCGCAGGCGGGCTTCCTGCAGGAGCGGGGAGCGCCGTTCGTGGCCTTCGGCCGCCCCTGGGACGAGCCCGACGCCGACCACGCCTGGCTCGACGTCGACGGCGGCCACGGCGCCCGGCTGGCCACCGAGCACCTCCTCGAGCAGGGGCACCGCCGGGTTGCCTGGCTCGGCTGGGAGAAGTCCTCGCGGATCGGCCAGGACCGCCGCAGCGGCTGGGAGGCCGCGATGGGCGCCGCCGGGCTCGGCACCACGGGGCTCGGCGTACGCATCGCCGACAACGTCGACGCCGCGCGGATGGCCGCGCACCAGCTCTTCGAGGACCCCTCGGTCACCGGCGTGGTCTGCGCCAGCGACACCCTGGGGGTCGGAGCCCTGCACGCCTGCGCCGAGCGCGGGCTGCGCCCCGGCGCCGACGTCGGGGTGGTCGGCTTCGACGACTCCCTGGCCGCCCAGGTCTCCTGGCCCGGGCTCAGCTCGGTGCGGCAGCCGCTGGAGGAGGTCGCCGTCGAGCTGGTCCGGATCCTGCACCTCGTGCTCGCCCACAAGCCGATCTCCACCGGCGGCCGGATGCTCCAGCCCTCCCTGGTCGTACGCCGCTCCAGCCTGCGGTCGGGCTGACCCGGGGCCGACACGGGGCCGACTCGAGGCTGGCCCCGCAGCAGGGGCCGTTCACCAGGCGCGGGTCCACAGGTTGACGGCGTAGTCGACCGAGGTGCCCTCGTGCTCGGCGAGGATCTCCTCGGCGACCTCGGCGGAGAACTCGATGCGCACGACCGCCTCGAGGTCCTCGCGGGAGTCGAAGGTCCACGCGATCTCCACGGGGTGGCGGTCCCAGCCCTGCTGGGCCCAGAACCGGGCCACGCCGGCGTGGTCGACCTGCGGGTAGCCGCGCCGGAACCACGCGCCGAAGGTCGACCTCGTCGGGTCGTTGTCGATGACGAACGCCCGGCCCCCGGGGCGCATCACGCGGTCCAGCTCGGCGAGGCCGGGCTCGCAGCCGGGGCCGAAGAAGTAGGCCCAGCGGGCGTGGGCCACGTCGACCGAGGCCGCTCGCAGGGGCAGGTCGGTGGCCGAGCCCTGGTGCACGGTGACGTGGCGCAGGCGGCGCACCCGGCGGCGCGCGATCGCGGCGAGGTCGGCGTGCGGCTCCACGCCCGTGACCGAGCGCGCCGTCTCGGCGAACAGCGGGAGGTGGAAGCCGGTGCCGCAGCCGACGTCGAGGACGTCGCGGTCGGCCCAGGAGCCGAGCTGCTGCATCAGGTCGGCGAGGACGCCGGCGCGGTCGACCGCCCGGTTCTCGATCTCGTAGACCTGGGGGTGGTGCCAGATGTTCGGGCTGGCGAGGGCGTCCGGGTGGTGCTCGGAGGGGGTTCGAGACGTTCGCTCCCCCACCGGGGGCCGTTCCTCGCCCACCGAGGGGGTCAGATGCGGACGGGGCCGGAGGGCGTCTGGAACTTCGCGGCCACGATGCCGGGCGTGCCGTGGTGGGCGACCCAGTCCACCTTGACCGCCTCCAGCGGCTCGTCGACGGACTCGCCGAGCCACTCCGAGACGCGGGCGGGGTCGCCGGCGATCTCCAGGCACTCCAGCGACACCTCGCCGCTCGCGCCCGCGCTGGGGTGGTTGGCGGGGTCGATCTCCCACTCGATGAAGAACGGCAGCTGCGGGTCGGCCTGCAGTCCCCGGACCCCGAGCTGCTTCCACAGCAGCTCGACGCCGTCGGGGCGGTGCCGGTTGCCGTTGACGGACTCGCGACCGAGCCGCTCCTCGAGGAGGCGGATGTCGTCGACCGCGACGACCCAGCCCAGCCAGCCGCCGCCGAGGGCGGAGCGGGCGCGGACGGCCTGGCCGAACGGCGCCTTGTCGGAGGCCGGGTGGTCGAGGACCTCGACGACCTCGAGGTAGGTGTGCTCGGTCAGCGGGAGGATGGAGTTCCGGGTGCCGAAGCGGGGGTGGATGCCGCCGTCGGTGAACTCCTCGCCCAGCAGCGCCGAGAGGCGTGCCGTCGTGCCCGCAAGTCCACCGGGGCCGGCCGCGAAGACGATGTGGTCGAGACGCATGGTTGATTCTCACCCGCGCCGGATCGTCGCCGGACACCGGGGGGCCGTGGGGCCCGGGGGTCAGGCGGGCGCGGTGCCGGGTGGCGGCGGGGACGCGGGGTGCAGCGCGAGCGCCGAGCGGGACCGCAGGTGGGCCTCGCACCGCGCGGCGAGGACGTCGTACGCCGCCTGCCCCATCAGCGTGACCAGCTCGGTCGCACTGGAGAGGTAGACCGGCTCGGTGCCGACGTGGGCCTCGGTGTTGCCCGAGCAGTACCAGTCCAGGTCGTGCCCGCCGGGGCCCCAGCCGGCGCGGTCGTACTCGCCGATCGTCACCTCGAGGTAGGTCGTCTCGTCGGGGCGCTCGACGTCGCGGAACGTGCGCCGCAGGGGAAGCTGCCAGCACACGTCCGGCTTGGTCTCGACGAAGTGGACGCCGCGGTCCAGTGCCAGGGCGTGCAGCGCGCAGCCGTAGCCGCCCGGGAAGTCGCGGGAGTTGTGGAAGATGCACGCCCCGCCCGAGACCCGGGTCTTGCGCTCGCCGTCGTCGTCGGTGTCGACCCACCCCTTGCGCCGCACCCGGCCGCGCTTGTCCAGGGCCTCCGGGCGTCGCTGCCAGGTGGCGTCGTCGAGCTCCTCGACCCACTCGGCGACCCGGTTCTCGTCGTCGTCGTCGGCGAAGTGCGCGCCCAGCGTGCAGCAGCCCGCCTCCGGGGCGTCGGCGTAGATGCCGGGGCAGCCGTTGCCGAAGATGCAGGTCCAGCTCGAGGTGAGCCAGGTCAGGTCGCAGCGGAACACCTGCTCGGCGTCCGCGGGGTCCTGGAACTCGATCCAGGCGCGGGGAAAGACGGGGTCGACCTCGGGCACCTCGGAACCCTAACCCGCCGGTGGGCAGGGCGGTGCCGTGCGTGCGCGGGCAGCACGCGCGTGACAGCGGGCAGCCGGTAGCCTCCTTGCATGCGCCTCGGTGTGCTCGACATCGGCTCCAACACGGGGCACCTTCTCGTCGTCGACGCCTACCCGGGTGCGGCCCCGATCCCGGCGTCCTCCTACAAGGAGCCGCTGCGGCTGGCCGAGCACCTCGAGGAGGACGGCACGGTCAGCGAGAAGGGCGTCACGGCCCTCACCGAGTTCGTCGGGCACGCGCTCGCCGTCGCCGAGGACAAGGGCTGCGAGGAGGTCTACTCCTTCGCGACCTCGGCCGTGCGCGACGCCGGCAACGGCGACGACGTGCTCGCCCACGTCGAGAAGCGCACCGGCGTGGACATCCGGGTGCTGCCCGGCGAGGACGAGGCGCGCCTGACCTTCCTCGCCGTACGCCGCTGGTTCGGCTGGTCCTCGGGCCGGCTCGTGGTCTTCGACATCGGCGGCGGGTCGCTGGAGGTCGCCGGCGGCGACGACGAGTCCCCGGAGGTCGCCTGGTCGTTGCCGCTCGGCGCCGGACGGCTCACCCGCGAGCACTTCCGCGACGGCGCCGTCAAGGACAAGGACCTGCGCAAGCTGCGCAAGCAGATCCGGACCTCGATCGCCCACGACGCGGGCTCCCTGCTGCGCGGGGGGACCCCCGACCACGCGGTGGCCACCTCCAAGACGTTCCGCTCGCTGGCCCGCATCTGCGGCGCCGCACCCTCGGGGGAGGGCCTCTACGTCCGCCGCGTGCTGGCCGCCGATGACCTCGCCGAGTGGATCCCCAAGCTGCTGGAGATGAGCAACGACGAGATCTCCGGGCTGCCCGGGGTCTCCTCCGACCGCGCCCACCAGGTGGTGGCCGGCGCCCTGGTCGCCTCGGCGGTGATGGACGTCTTCGACCTCCCCGAGCTCGAGATCTGCCCCTGGGCGCTGCGCGAGGGCGTGATCCTCGACCGTCTGGACGCGCTCAGCGCGCTGGGCTGAGGACGTCGTCGTGCCCCCCCTGTTCGCCCTGTCCAGCGCCTCGGTCTATCCCGAGACGACCGCGCACGCCTTCGAGTACGCCGACCGCCTCGGCTACGACGCCGTCGAGGTCATGGTCGGCCTCGACGCGATGAGCCAGAGCATCGACAAGATCCGCTCGCTGCGCGACTACCACCAGGTGCCGGTGTGCGCCGTGCACGCGCCGTGCCTGCTGATCACCCAGCGGGTGTGGGGCACCGACCCGTGGGTGAAGCTCGAGCGCAGCGCCGAGATGGCCGCCGCCCTCGACGCCGACGTCGTGGTGGTGCACCCGCCGTTCCGCTGGCAGCGCGACTACGCGGCCGGGTTCGTGGAGGGCGTCGCCGAGCTGGAGCGGCGTACGGGCATCGCGTTCGCGGTGGAGAACATGTACCCCTGGCGGGCCACCTCGCGCCGGGAGATGAAGGTCTACCAGCCCGGCTGGGACCCCTCGGACCAGTCCTACGCCAACACCACGATCGACCTCTCCCACGCGGCCACGGCGCGCTCCGACCCGGTCGCGATGGCCGAGCGCCTCGGCGACCGGCTGCGACACGTGCACATGACCGACGGCAGCGGGTCGGCCAAGGACGAGCACCTCGTCCCCGGCCGGGGCGGCCAGCCGTGCGGCGCCTTCCTCGAGCTGCTCGCGACGCGGGGGTTCGAGGGGCACATCGTGATGGAGATCAACACCCGCAAGGCCGGCACCCGCGAGGCGCGCGAGTCCGACCTGCTGGAGTCGCTGGCCTTCAGCAAGCTGCACTTCGCCGCCGACCGGGCCTGAGCCGCCGGCCGCGCTCGTCCCCGGGCCGACCCCGGCGGTGGGAGACTGCGGAGGTGACCACGCAGGACCAGGGCCGCACGGGCACCCGGGGACGACGGCCAGGAGCACCCGACACGCGCTCGGAGATCCTGGCGGCCGCGCGGGCGCTGTTCGCCGAGCGGGGGTACGGCGGCACCTCGGTGCGCGCGGTGGCCGGGGCAGCCGGGGTCGACCCGGCGCTGGTGCACCACTACTTCGGCACCAAGGACGACCTGTTCGTCGCCGCCCTCGAGCTCCCGGTCGACCCGCGGGTGGCCCTGCGGCCGGTTCTCGAGGGCGGTCTCGAGGGTGCCGGCGAGCGGCTCGTCCGGGTGTTCCTCTCGGTCTGGGACGACGAGTCGGCGCGCCTGCCGCTGCTCGGCCTGGTGCGCGGCGTCGTGGAGCCGGAGGGCCGCCAGCTGCTGCGCGACGGCCTGCTCGGCGTCGTGCTCGGCCCGCTGGCGCCCGCGCTCGGCCTCGACGACGCCGAGCGGCGCGTCGCGCTGGTCGCCAGCCAGATGATCGGTCTGGTGATGCTGCGCTACGTGCTCGAGGTGGAGCCGCTGGTCTCCACGGACACCGAGACGCTGGTGGCGACGTACGCCCCGACGGTGCAGCGCTACCTCGCGGAGCCGCTGCCCGAGCGGTGACCCCTTGACGGCGTGGCTCCGGTGAGGATAATTCATCACATGATGAAAAACTCTGTGGTGGTCACCGGGCTGCACGTGCGGCGCGGCGGGCGCGAGGTGCTGCACGGGGTGGACTTCACGCTCGCGCCGGGCGAGGTCACCGGGCTGCTCGGACCGTCCGGGGGCGGCAAGACCACCCTGATGCGGGCCCTGGTCGGGGTGCAGCGCCTCGCCTCGGGCTCGGTCGAGATCCTCGGCGAGCCGGCGGGATCGGCCCGCCTGCGCGACCGGATCGGCTACGTCACCCAGGCGCCGAGCGTGTACGGCGACCTCACCGTGGAGGAGAACCTCCGCTTCTTCGCCCGGATCCTCGGGGTCGCCGACGAGCGGGTCGCCGAGTGCCTGCAGACCGTGGACCTGGTCGACAAGCGGTCCGCGGTCGTGGACCGGCTCTCCGGCGGCCAGGAGTCGCGGGTGTCGCTGGCGGTGGCGCTGCTGGGCGAGCCGGCGCTGCTGGTGCTCGACGAGCCCACCGTCGGGCTCGACCCGGTGCTGCGTGCCGAGCTCTGGGGCACCTTCCACGCGCTCGCCGAGGCCGGCGCCACCGTGCTGGTCTCCAGCCACGTGATGGACGAGGCCTCCCGCTGCGACCGGCTGCTGCTGATGCGCGAGGGCCGGCTGATCGCGGACGACGCCCCGCAGGCGCTGCTGCAGCGCACCGGTAGCACCGACATCGAGCACGCGTTCCTCAGCATCGTCCACGGAGGGGAGGCGCGATGAGCGCCGTGTCGGTCCGCGCCACCGGGGCGGTCACCACCCGCGTGCTGACCCAGCTGCGCCGCGACCACCGGACGCTGGCGATGCTGCTCCTGCTGCCCTGCCTGATCCTCACGCTGCTGTGGTGGATGTTCGAGGACTTGCCCGGCGACGGGTTCGTCGAGCTGGGCCCGGCGCTGCTCGCGCTGATCCCGTTCATCGTGATGTTCCTGGTGACCTCCGTGACGACCCTGCGAGAGCGGACCTCGGGCACTCTGGAGCGGCTGCTGGCGATGCCGATGGGCAAGCTCGACTTCCTGCTCGGCTACGCGATCGCGTTCGGGCTGGTCGCGGCCGTCCAGTCGGCGCTGGCCGTCGGCGTCTGCGTGTGGCTGCTCGACCTCGAGGTGGTCGGCACCGTGTGGCTGCTGATGGTGGTGGCCGTCGTCGACGCCGTGCTGGGCTCGGCGCTGGGCCTGTTCGTCTCGGCCTTCGCGCGCACGGAGTTCCAGGCGGTGCAGTTCATGCCCGCCATCGTGATCCCGCAGATCCTGCTGTGCGGACTCTTCGTCCCGCGCGACCAGCTGCCCCGGGTGCTGGAGGTGATCTCCGACGTGCTGCCGCTGTCCTACGCCGTGGACGCGATGCAGAACGTCGCCACGACCGCGGACACCGGTGAGGTCTGGCAGGACATCGGCATCGTCGCGGCGTACACCGTCGCGGGGCTCGCGGTCGGGGCGCTGACGCTGCGCCGGCGCACGGACTGAGGTCGCTGCAGGAATCCCCGGTGGACCGGTGAAACCTGCACTTCCGGGGCGAAACTTCGGGTTTCGGCGCCAGTTTCACCGGTGAGCCGGGGAAACCTGCACCCGCCGCCCCCCGCGGTCCAGACCGCCGGCGTGGACCTCCGGGGCCTACGGGCTCCTTGGTGGCAGTCTCGCGAGCGAGCCGCCGCGGCACTCGGGCCGGGGCGGTCGTGTGCGAGGAGGGTGTGTGCGATGCGGCGAGGAGGTACGCCGACCCGCAGGTCGGCCTCGACGGTGGTCGCGCTGGCCGTAGCAGGTGCGGGACTGGCCGTCGCGCCGGTCGCCCCCGCCACCGCGGCCGGCCGGGGCGTGTGCGAGGGGGTCAGCGGCTGCCGGGTGGTGGCACGCGTCGACGTCAATGGTGACGGGAGGCGCGACGCGGTCGGCATCGCCCGGCGGGGCTCCAGCTCCGCGGGCAACGGCGCCGTCGTCGTCCGGGTCCGCACCGGCACGTACCGGATCGTCGCCGCCCGACGCCCGCTGGACTACTGGTACGGCTCGCCCTGGCACGGCGCCGCGAGCCTGGACGGCCGCCGCGGGAAGGAGCTCGTCGTCGGTCACGTCGCCGGGGCGCACACCCAGTTCTTCTGGGTGCTCACCATGCGGGCGGGCCGGCTGGTGACGCTGCGCGCACCGGGCGGCGCCCCCGACTGGGTCGTCGACGGCGCCTACAACGTCTCGCGTGGCTGGCTGCGCGGCGCCGACCAGCGTGTCGGGACCGTCGTACGCCGCACGGCCGACCGCAACGGCACCTCGCGCACCTTCCACGCGGTCGCCACCACGTTCCGCTGGACGTCCGGGGGGTGGCAGCGCGTGCGCCGCACCGTCCACCCGAGGCTGGCCGAGCGCACGGCCTACGCCTGGGGCGGGTGGCGCGTCCGGGGGCTGCCTCGCTGGTGAGCCCGGCGGGCGAGCTGGGCCGGTCCGGCAGCCGGTGAGGGCCCGCGGCGGTACGGTGACGGGACCACACCATCTCGGAGGTCGATCGCCCGTGCTGCGCCACGCCCTGCTGATGCTCGCCAGGAGCCGTCAGTTCAAGGACGTCGTCACCCGGCTGCCGATCAGCAGCAGCATCGTCAGTCGCTTCGTGCCCGGCGAGGAGATCGACCTGGCCGTCGAGGCCACCCGCACGCTGGTCGAGGACGGGCTGCACGTCACCCTCGACTTCCTCGGCGAGGACACCCTCGACCAGGCGCACGCGGAGGCCACCGTTCAGGCCTACCTCGACCTGCTGGACTCGCTGAGCAGCGCCGGGCTGGCCCGGCAGGCGGAGGTCAGCGTGAAGCTCTCCGCGATCGGGCAGGCGCTGCCCGAGGTGGGCCCGAAGCTCAGCACCGAGAACGCCCAGCGGATCTGCCACGCGGCCCGCCAGGTCGGCACCACGGTGACGCTGGACATGGAGGACCACACCACCACCGACGCGACGCTGGAGACGCTGCGCGAGCTGCGCCACGACTATCCCGAGACCGGGGCGGTGCTGCAGGCCTACCTGCACCGCACGGTGGACGACTGCCGGGCGCTGGCCCACGAGGGCAGCCGGGTCCGGCTGTGCAAGGGTGCCTACCGCGAGCCGGAGGAGGTCGCCTTCCAGGACCGCCAGGAGGTCGCGAAGTCCTTCGTGCGCTGCCTGAAGGTGCTGATGGCCGGCGAGGGCTACCCCATGGTGGCGACCCACGACCCGCGGCTGATCCGGATCGCCTCGGCGCTGGCGACCCGCAACGGCCGGATGCCCGGCACCTATGAGTTCCAGATGCTCTACGGCATCCGCGGCGACGAGCAGAAGCGGCTCGCGGCCAGGGGTGAGAAGGTGCGGGTCTACCTGCCCTACGGCCAGGAGTGGTACGGCTACCTGATGAGAAGGCTCGCCGAGCGCCCGCAGAACCTGACATTCTTCCTGCGCTCGCTGGTGTCCCAGAAGTGACGCCAGATGTGAGCCCTGAAGCAAGCGCAGTGACTCACCAGCCCTGACCCGGGAGACTTGGCCCTGGGACGCCCACCCGCCACGAAAGGGGACCGCCATGACCGTCGCGATCATCGGTGCCGGAGTGATGGGCGAGACCCTGCTCTCGGGACTCATCCGAGGGGGCCACGACCTCGCCGACCTCATCGTGGGGGAGAAGCGTCCCGAGCGGGCGACCGAGCTGCGACGCAAGTACGACGTCGAGGTGGTCGCCAACACCGAGGCGGCCGAGCGCGCCGAGACGGTCGCTCTCGTGGTGAAGCCGCAGGACATGGGCGAGGTGCTCACCGAGATCGCGCCGCACCTGCACGCCGGGCAGGTGCTGATCAGCCTGGCGGCCGGCGTCACCACGGGGTGGATCGAGAGCCACATCCCCGTCGGCGTCGCGGTCGTGCGGGTGATGCCCAACACCCCCGCGCTCGTCGACGAGGGCATGGCCGCGATCTCCGCCGGCACCCACTGCGACGAGCAGCACCTGCTGCTGGCCGAGCGGCTGCTCTCGGTGACCGGCCGGGTGCTGCGGGTGCCGGAGAAGCAGCAGGACGCGGTCACGGCGATCTCGGGGTCCGGCCCGGCGTACATCTTCTTCGTCGTCGAGGCGATGATCGAGGCCGGCGTCCACCTCGGGCTGCCGCGGACCACCGCCACCGAGCTCGTCGTGCAGACCGTGGTCGGCTCGGCCAAGCTGCTGCGCGAGACCGGGGACCACCCCACCGTGCTGCGCGAGCGGGTGACCTCGCCCGGCGGCACCACGGCGGCGGCCATCCGCCAGCTCGAGGACCACAAGGTGCGCGCGGCGTTCATCACCGCGATGGAGGCGGCCCGGGACCGCTCGACGGCGCTGGCCTCCACCACTGACGACTGAGGCGACGACTGAGGATGGCGCCGGCGCGCACGCCCGCCTGGCAGGTCGCGCTCGCGTGGGCGGCGCTGGCGGTGCTGTACTCCGCGATCTCGCTGCTGCGCTGGCACCGCCTGGAGTCCACGACCTTCGACCTCGGCGTGTTCACGCAGGTCGTCGCGGACTGGTCGCAGCTGCGGGTGCCGCGTGTCGAGCTCACCTCCGACTCGTTGCTGGCCGCGCACCACTTCAGCCCGGCGCTGGTGGTGCTCGCGCCGCTGTACGCCGTGTTCCCCAGCCCGGTGACGCTGCTCGTGCAGCAGGCGGCGATCGCCGCGGCCGGGGTGGTGCCGCTGATGCGCCACGCCGGGCGCTTCGGGCGGGTGCTGCCCTGGGCCGTGGCCGTCTCCTTCGGCCTCGCGCCCGGGCTGGTGAGCCTGGTCGGCTTCGACGTGCACGAGGCGGTGCTCGCCGTGCCGCTGCTGGCGTTCTCGATGACGGCCCTGCTGGAGCGGCGGCACCGGGCCGCGGTGCTGTGGGCGCTGCCGCTGCTGCTGGTCAAGGAGGACCTCGGTCTCACGGTCGCGGCCGTGGGGGTGGTCGTCTGGCTCCGGGGATCCCGGCTGCTCGGGGCCGTCACCGCCGTCGGTGGTGTGCTGGCCACCGCCGTGCTGGTGCTGTGGGTGCAGCCGCTGCTCGACGGCGGCGACTACTTCTACGGGCAGGGCTTCGCCCCGGGGAGTCCTGGCGAGGCCTGGGACATGCTGGTGAACCTGTGGCCCACGAAGCTGCGCACGGTGGCGACGCTGCTGCTGCCGGTGGCGTTCCTGGCGGTGGCCTCGCCGGTCGTCCTGGTCGCCGTGCCGACCCTGCTGTGGCGGTTCACGGCCGACCGGGCGACGTACGCCATGACCGGCTTCCACTACGACGCCGTGCTGGTGCCGGTCGTCGTGGCCGCGATGCTCGACGTCGTGCGCCGGCTGCCGCGCCGATTGCTGGGCCGGCTGCAGGTGCCCGTGGCGCTGCTCATGGTCGGGCTGACGGCGCTGACGGTCCCGCGCTTCGACGCCGGGGAGCTGCTGCACGCCGACAGGTGGCGCACCCCGCCCCGGACCGCGCAGGTGCTGGACACCCTCGCCGTGATCCCGGACGGCGCTCGGGTGGCGGCCTCCAACGACCTCGGGCCCCGGCTGGTCAGCCGCACCGAGCTGTACTTCTTCGGTGACGTCGCCGCCGAGATCGGCCCGGTCACCGAGCTGCCCGACTTCGACGCGATCGACTGGATCGCCTACGACACGGCCTACGACGGCGTGGTCCCCGGCGGCCGGGCCACTCTCGAGGAGCTGCTGTCCTCCGGCCGGTTCCGGGTCGTGCAGGAGGGAGGGGGTGTGGTGGTGGCCCAGCGAGTAACCTCCGGCGCATGAGCGCTTCCGCCTGCCGTGCCTGCGTGGTGTACGACGAGACGCTCACCTCCTACGACTTCGGCCCCTCCCACCCGATGAACCCCGTCCGCGTCGACCTGACCGTGGCCCTCGCCGACCAGCTCGGGGTGCTCGACTCGCTTCCCCGGGTGGCGGCGCCGGACGCCACCGACGACGACCTGCTCACCGTGCACGACCCGGCGCTGATCGAGGCGGTGCAGCGGACCAGCCAGCAGGCGGGCAGGTCCGACCCCGTGCACGGCCTCGGCACCGACGACAACCCGGTCTTCGCCAACATGCACCGGGCCGCGCGCCACGTCGTGGGCGCGAGCATGGAGGCGGCCCGGCAGGTGTGGACCGGGCAGGTCGACCACGCCGCCAACATCGCCGGCGGGCTGCACCACGCGATGCCCGACCGGGCCAGCGGCTTCTGCGTCTACAACGACGTGGCCGTCGCGATCCGCTGGCTGCTGGCCAACGGCGCGAAGAAGGTGGCCTACGTCGACGTCGACGTCCACCACGGGGACGGCGTCGAGGCCGTCTTCTACGACGACCCGCGCGTGCTCACCGTCTCCCTGCACGAGACGGGGCAGATGCTGTTCCCCGGCACCGGCTTCCCGGCGGACTCCGGCGGCCCGGACGCCCCCGGCTCGGCGGTCAACGTCGCGCTACCGCCGGGCACCTCCGACGCCGGCTGGCTGCGGGCCTTCCACGCGGTGGTGCCACCGCTGCTGCGCGAGTTCGCCCCCGACGTGCTGGTCACCCAGCAGGGCTGCGACAGCCACCGCGACGACCCCCTGGCCCACCTCGCGCTGAGCGTGGACGGGCAGCGGGCGAGCTACCTCGCCCTGCACGACCTGGCCCACGAGGTCGCCGGGGGGCGGTGGGTGGCGCTGGGCGGCGGTGGCTACGCCGTCGTCGACGTGGTCCCGCGTGCGTGGACCCACCTGCTGGCGGTGGTGTCCGGATCGCCGCTGGCCACCGAGCTGAACACCCCCGCGGCGTGGCGCGAGCAGATCCGGGAGCGGCTCGGCGTACGCGCGCCGTCGCGGATGACCGACGGCCGCACTCCTCGCTACCGGGACTGGTCGGAGGGGTACGACCCGGACACCTGGCTAGACCGGGCCGTCCAGGCCACCAGGGACGTCGCGTTCCCGTACAACGGCCTTGATCCACACATGTGAGAGGCTGAACAGGGCCAGGTGCAAGGAGGCTCGCCGCAGTACCACTGTTCACTTTGGGGAATCTCTGGCACATAGGTCACATAGGGCCCTATATTTCAGTCCAGCGCGCACGTGGGGTCCGCGGCGGGGAAGCCGTGGGACGTGCGAGAGAAAGTGCGGTGCGCCGATGCCCACGAACAGGGGAGACATCTCCGAAGTGAAGTTCCTGACCGTTGCCGAGGTGGCGGCGGTGATGCGCGTGTCGAAGATGACCGTCTACCGCCTGGTGCACAGCGGCGAGCTGCCGGCCGTGCGCGTCGGTCGCTCCTTCCGGGTGAGCGAGGACGACGTCAACGAATACCTCAAGAGCAGCTTCTTCGACGCCGGCTGATGCCCACCTGGTGAGAGCATCCACGCCGATTCGGCCCCGCTGGGCGGGACGGCTAGGCTGACCCCTCGGACGACGGGCCCTGAATCGGGGGCCCCGCCACACACGGATAGGTCAAACGTGGGTTCTGTCATCAAGAAGCGTCGCAAGCGCATGGCGAAGAAGAAGCACCGCAAGCTGCTGAAGAAGACGCGCGTCCAGCGCCGCCGCCTCGGCAAGTAGGCGCAGCGCACCGCCACCACCATGGGCCAGGTCGTTCTCGTCACCGGGGTCGCAGGCGACCTCGGACGTCGGTTCGCGGCGCAGCTCTCCGCCGCGCCGGGGGTCGACCGCGTCATCGGCGTGGACGTCGTCCCGCCGCGCGGCGACCTGGGCCGCGCCGACTTCGTGCGCGTCGACATCCGCAACCCGGTGATCGCCAAGGTGATCACCCGGGAGCGGGTGGACACCGTCGTGCACGCCAGCGTGGGCGCCACCGCGTCGGCCGGGGCCCCGGGGGGCTCGGCTGGCGGCTCCATGAAGGAGCTCAACGTCATCGGGACGATGCAGCTGCTGGCGGCCTGCCAGCAGGCGCCCGACGTGCACAAGCTCGTGGTGAAGTCGAGCGCGGCGGTCTACGGCGCCTCCAACCGCGACCCGGCGATGTTCACCGAGAACATGAGCGCCAAGCGGCTGCCCGGCGGCGGGTTCGCCAAGGACGTCACCGAGGTGGAGTCCTACACGCGCGGGTTCGCCCGCCGGCGCCCCGACGTGTCGGTGACGATGCTGCGCACGGCCAACGTGATCGGGCCCCAGGTCGCCTCCCCGATGTCGCGCTACTTCCGGCTGCCGGTGATCCCGACCGTGCTCGGGTTCAACCCGCGGCTGCAGTTCCTGCACGAGCAGGACGCCCTCGACGCGCTCCAGCACGCGACGCTGCACGACGTCACCGGCACCTTCAACGTCGCGGGCGACGGCATCCTCAAGCTCGCCCAGGCCGTACGCCGCCTCGGCCGGCCCTCGGTCCCGATGCCGGCGTTCGCGCTGCCGACGGCCGGCTCGGTGATCCCGCGCGCCCGTGCGGCCGACTTCTCCCCCGAGAGCATCGCCTACCTGACCTTCGGGCGCGGCCTGGACACCTCGCGCATGCGGCACATGCTCGGCTTCGAGCCACGCTTCTCCACCGAGGAGGCGTTCGCCGACTTCGCGGCCTCCGTGGGGCCGGGTGTACTCGCCCCCGATCGGGTACGCGCCACGGAGAGCGCCCTGATGGGTGCGCTGACCCCAGGAGGTGAGCGACGTGGGTGACGCCGAGATCATCCCCATCGGCACACGCGGCAAGCCGGGCCGCGGCACCGGCGAGGCGAAGCCCTCGGCCAACAGCCGCAGCCTCGCCGCCCGCCCGGCGACGAAGAAGCCGAAGGCAGGCGAGAAGTCCGGCGACACGGCGAACGGTGCCGGCCCCGAGCGGGTGGCCGAGCACGCCCCGGACCGCGGCGCCGACCCCAGCACAAGCGCGGGCGCCGGCGCGGATGTCGGGCCGGAGACGACCACGACCCTGCCCGAGCAGCCGACGCCGGACTCGCGCCCCCTGCCCGGCGCGGACACCAGGGGTGCCGAGGACGACTCTCGGGAGAGTGCCCGAGAGGTCGCCCACGACGAGCCCCCGCACGCTGCCCCCACAGCGGCCGCGGACGACGTCGACCCTCCCGTCGAGGCGCCCACCGCCCTGCCCCGCCGGTCTTCTCGGCGGGCGCCGGTCACCGCCGACCACCGCCACCCGGTCCCCGGGATCCCGCCGCTGGAGTGGCTCTCGGCCTTCACCTCGGCGTCCAAGGAGCTGTTCGGCGAGAACTGGGAGCCTCGGCTGGCGGAGTTCCTCGCGTTCCTGCGTCGGCGGATCACCGGTGAGTACGCCGTCGACGACTACGGCTTCGACGAGGAGGTCACCGAGCGCTTCCTGATGGCGGCGATGCGCCCCATCGCGCGCAAGTGGTTCCGCATCGAGGTCCGCGGCGCGGAGAACATCCCCGCCGACGGCGGTGCCCTGGTGGTCTCCAACCACTCCGGCACCGTGCCGGTCGACGGGCTGATGACGATGGTGAGCCTGCGCGACCACACCGGCCGCAACCTGCGCCCGCTCGGCGCCGACCTGGTCTTCCGGCTTCCGATCGTGGGCGACCTCGCCCGCAAGTCCGGTGCCACCCTGGCCTGCAACGAGGACGCCGAGCGGATGCTGCGCGACGGCGAGCTCGTCGGCGTCTGGCCCGAGGGGTTCAAGGGCATCGGGAAGCCGTTCGGGGAGCGCTACAAGCTCCAGCGGTTCGGTCGCGGCGGCTTCGTCTCCGCGGCGATCCGGACCGGCGTACCCATCATCCCGACCTCGGTCGTGGGGGCGGAGGAGATCTACCCCCTGGTGGGTAACATCCCCTCGCTGGCCCGGCTGCTCGGGGTGCCCTACATCCCGATCACGCCGCTGTTCCCGCTGCTCGGCCCGCTCGGGCTGGTGCCGCTGCCCTCGAAGTGGCTGATCGAGTTCGGCGAGCCGATCCGCACCGACGACTACGACACCGGCGCCGCGGAGGACCCGATGCTGGTGTTCAACGTGACCGACCAGGTGCGCGAGTCGATCCAGCAGACGCTCTACTCGCTGCTGATCAAGCGCAAGTCCGTCTTCTCCTGACCGGAGGGCGGAGCGGGAAGCCGGGCGGGAAGAGGAGGCGACTAGGGCAGCAGGCCCTCGGTCGTCTCGTCGACGGTCTTCCCGAGGTCCTCGACCGTCGGGTCGAGCGCGTCGAGCGGAGTGTTGGGCTCGGTCATCTGGGTGACCTTCTCGGTGACCGTCGAGACGGTGCCGTTGACCGTGCCGGTCACCCCGGTGACGAGGTTCTTCACGGTCGCGGTGCCCTCGCTGAGCGAGGGAGCGAGGGTGCTGTCGCGTGGCAGCAGCGCGGAGACCGACCCGCGGTCGGACGCGATGGTCGGTGCGGAGGTGGTGGCCCCGGAGGTGTCCGGCTTCGGCAGCGTCAGGGCGGTCTCCTCGGCCGCTGCCTGCAGCTGCTCGATCCGGGCGAGGCGCTCGGCCTCGGCCGCGGCCACGTCCGCACGCGCCTTGGCCACCGGCCGGGCGAGGAGGCTCTGGACGCTGGCGGCGGCCGCGGCGGGGACCAGCGCGTCCGGCGGCAGCACGGCCGCCCCCGCGCCGCAGGTGCTGCACAGGCGACGCGCCTGCTGGTCGATGTCGGCCAGCGTGTCGGCGGCGTCGCGCAGCTGCTCCTCGGTGGCCTCGTCCGAGGACCGGGCCACGTCGGCCACGACCGCCATCTGGCTGCTGGTGAACGACCGGACGGCCTCGATGTCGCCGGCGTCGGCCTCGGCCTGGTAGGAGGTGAACAGCTTGCCCGAGCCTTCCTCGGCTGAGGCACGGAAGGCATCGATGGTGCGGGCGAGCAGCGCGTCGTCGGCGGACCCGCCGGCCTGCAGCGCGCGCACCTCGTCCATCCGGGTGGCCGCCTGGTCGAGCAGCGCCCGCCCCTGGCTGGCCTCGGAGGGACGGACGGCGGTGCTGATCTCCTCGATGCCCCGCTTGATCGGGTAGAGGGGCTCGCCGGGCAGCGCGCCCGAGGAGGCCGCGGCCATCCCCGCCGTGCCGCCGACCACGACGAGCGAGGCCGCCAGGGTGCCGAGGCGACGACGGGTGCTCGTGGTGCGGCGTGGCTCGAGGCGGCGTACGGGCGCGGCCGTGGCGAGCTCGACCTCGGCGGCGGCCATCAGCCGGGTGCGGAGGTCGGAGGCGAACTCGGCGCGAGGCAGGACCTCCGGCTGGTCGCGCAGCACCTCGACGGTCCCGAGAAGGTCGGCGTATCGCTCCGATACGGCGGGTGGCGCCGTACCGCCGAGGACCCGGTCGAACTCCTCGGCCGCGCGTTGAGCGGGGAAGAGGGGAGTCATGAAGGTGTTCCTGCCCTGTGGAGGGTCATGTGGCGCCGTGCAGCCCGAGAGCCGTGGAGCGGCGTGCACTCTGTCATCCCCCACAACGAGTGCCGAGAGGACGAGGTTATGGCGCTGGAGAAGTTACCCGTGGGGAACATGTCAACGGATCCCCTCGGGCAGGATCCGGGCGAGGTTGCGCACCCCGCGCAGCTGCAGCTGCTTGACCGCGCCGGCGCTGCGGCCGAGGACGTCGGCGGTCTCGGCGATCGAGAATCCCTGCAGGAACCGCAGCACCAGGCACTCCCGCTGCTCGGCGGGCAGCTCGCTGAGCGCCTCGAGCAGCGCCTCGTTGGTCAGCGTCGCCAGCACGGCGTTCTCCGGGCCCTCGGTGGTGCTGTCGAGGGTGCTCATGTCCTCGGTGGTGTTCTCCAGGCGGGTGCGCCCGGCCTTGAAGTGGTCGGTGGTCAGGTTGCGCGCGATCGTCATCAGCCAGGCGCCGAAGTCCTTGCCCTGCCAGCGGAACGAGCTCATCGAGCGCAGCGCCCGGAAGAAGGTCTCGGAGGTGAGGTCCTCGGCCAGCTGGACCGACCCCACGCGGTAGTAGAGGAAGCGGTAGACGCTGGGGTGGTAGTGGTCGTAGAGCTGCCCGAAGGCCTCGGAGTCGCCGCCGCGGGCGAGCTCGACGAGGGCGATCAGCCGGGTGCCCTCCGCCTTGTCCTCCAGCGAGGACGTGGCGAGCGCGGAGTCGTCGGAGCCGTCGGCGGCGGACGAGTCGACGGAGGCCGCGGGGGAGGCGGCCGTCCCGGTGCGGCCGGCCTGGCTGAGCAGCCAGCCCGCGGTCCGCTCGGGGTCGGGGCGAGCGGTCCCTCGCGGGGCCGGAAGGCTGCCACCGGCCGGCGCGGGCAGGGGCCGGGAGGCGGAGCCGAGGGAGGGCTCGAGGACCTCGGCGACGGCACGGCGCAGCGCGTCAAGACCCCGCTGCAGATCGTGAGCACCCATGTGAGTTTCCCTGCCGGCACGGCGCCGGCTTCCCCCTCCAGAACTTCGTCGATGCTACGCGGCAGTTGCTCCCTTGTGAACCGGTTCGTGACCCAGTCCACGTGTCGGCGCCCGCCCCGCGGCGGGGCTCAGCCGACCCGCCTGCGGATCGCCGCTCCGGCCGCGACCGAACCGGCCACGGCTCCCGCGACGCCGGCGGCGAAGGCGCCCGCCCGGGCGGCCTTGCGGCCGGTGCGGTAGTCGCGGATGCGCCAGCCGTTGGCCCGGGCGTGCTCACGCAGCCGGTGGTCGGGGTTGATCGCGCACGGGTCGCCGACCACCTCCAGCATCGGCAGGTCGTTGTAGGAGTCGGAGTACGCCGAGCAGCGGTCCAGGTCGAGCTCGAAGCGGTCGGCGAGCTCGCGCACCGCCACGGCCTTGGCGGGCCCGTGCAGCATCTCCCCGACCAGCCTCCCGGTGTAGACGCCGTCGACGTGCTCGGAGACGGTGCCGAGCGCGCCGGTGAGGCCGAGCCGGCGGGCGATGATCTGGGCGATCTCGATGGGGGCGGCGGTCACCAGCCAGACCCGCTGCCCCTGGTCGAGGTGCAGCTGGGCGAGCGCCCGGGTGCCGGGCCAGATCCGGTGCGCCATCCGCTCGTCGAAGATCTCCTCGCCCAGGGACTCCAGCTCCTCGACGGTGTGCCCGGCGATGAAGGACAGCGCGGAGGCACGGGCCTCCGCGACGTGCTCGGGGTCCTCGACGCCGACCACCCGGAAGTAGGCCTGCTTCCAGGCGGCTCCGAGGATGTCGCGGGTGGTGAAGAAGTGTCGGCGGTGCAGGCCCCGGGCGAGGTGGAAGATCGAGGCGCCCTGCATCACGGTGTTGTCGACGTCGAAGAAGGCCGCCGCGGCGGGGTCGGCCTCGACCGACAGCGCCCCCTCGACCTCGGCGATCGCCGCGGCCGCCTCGCCCGCCAGCTGGGAGCGGCGCTGCAGGTTGCGCGGACGCGGAGGCGTCCTGCGCTCTGACCTGGCCGAGGGCGGAGGAGGGTTCACGCAGCACAGCGTAGGGGGCGTCGGGGTGCCTGCGCCGTGTGCGAGACTCGGTCGATGGACTCCAACGTCGCCGAGCTGGTCAGCCGGGCGGCCTCGCAGGAGCCGGACAAGACGTTGCTGTCGGAGGCGGCCACGGGCCGCAACCTCACGTGCCAGGGGCTCGAGGATCTCGTGCAGCGCGTGGTCCAGGGCCTCTCCGACACGGGCATGGTCGCCGGCTACCGGGTGATGATCGCCACCGGCAACTGCATCGAGTTCGTCGCGGCCTATCTCGGGGCCCTCCGGGCCGGGATGGTCGTCGTACCCGTCAACCCGCGGAGCACCAGCGGCGAGCTGGCGCGCATGCTCGCCGACTCGGGGACCCGGATGGTCGTCACCGACGCCGCGACCGTGTCCACGGTCCGCCTGGCGCTCGAGGAGCTCGCGACGCTCCCGGAGGCCCCGGCGCGGGAGTCGGGCTCGCGCCCCCGGATCGTCACCGTCGGCACCGAGCCCGGTCCCGGCGAGCGCGCCTGGGGCGACCTCGTCGCCACCCGCGGACGGCCTGTGCCGGCACGGATGGACCCCGAGGGCCTCGCGGTGCTGCTCTACACCAGCGGGACGTCCGGGCGTCCCCGCGGCGCGATGCTCACCCATCGGGCGCTGCTGGCCAACCTCGACCAGGTCGCCTCCGTGGAGCCGGCGATGATCACCGGCCGCGACGTCGTCCTGGGCGTGCTGCCGCTGTTCCACGTCTACGGCCTCAACGCCGTGCTCGGCCAGGTGCTGCGCCAGCACGCCCGGCTGGTGCTCGTGGACACCTTCGACCCCGAGGGGACCCTCGACCTGATCGAGGACGAGGCGATCTCGGTGGTCCCCGTCGCCCCGCCGGTGATCGCCTACTGGATGCAGCTGCCCGGTCTCGAGGACCGCCTCGGACCGGTGCGGCTGCTGCTGAGCGGCTCCGCGCCCCTGGACCCCGTCCTCGCCGCGGCGTTCACGGCCCGGACCGGCATCGCGATCCACCAGGGCTACGGGCTCACCGAGGCCGCCCCGGTGGTGACCTCGACGCTGCTCAGCGAGAACCCCTCACCGCGCTCCGTCGGCGCGGCCCTGCCCGGCATCGACCTCCGGCTCGTCGACGACGACGGCCGCGAGACCGCGACCGAGGACGCCGGCGAGATCAACCTGCGCGGCCCCAACCTGTTCTCCGGCTACTGGCCGGACGGGGCCGACGGGCCGGACGCCGAAGGCTGGTGGGCGACCGGCGACGTCGGCTACCTCGACCCCAGCGGCGACCTCTACCTCGTCGATCGGCTCAAGGAGCTCGTCATCGTCTCGGGCTTCAACGTCTACCCCAGCGAGGTCGAGGAGGTCATCGAGGAGCTCCCCGGCGTCAAGGAGGCGGCCGTCATCGGCGTGGAGGACGAGCGCACCGGTGAGGCCGTGGTGGCCTACGTGCGGCCCGCCACCCCCGGCGCGGAGGGCGAGCTGGCCGCCCTGGTGCGGCGCCAGTGCGCGCAGCGCCTCGCCGGCTTCAAGCAGCCCTCGGTGATCCACGTGGTCGACGAGCTCCCCTACACGCCGACCGGCAAGGTGCAGAAGGGGCGGCTGCGGGCGACCGAGCGCCGCCGGGCCCTGGGGCTGCTGGAGTGAACGGCCGGGTCGCCCTCTACGCCAAGCCGGGCTGCCACCTGTGCGAGGACGCCGAGGCGGTGGTGCGGCGGGTGTGCGCCGACCTGGGCACGTCGTACGACGTGGTCGACATCAGCGCCGACGCCGAGCTGATGGAGCGGTTCGGCGAGCAGATCCCGGTCACCTTCGTCGACGGTCGCCAGCACGACTTCTGGCGCGTCGACGAGATGCGGCTGCGCCGGGCGCTGGCCTGACCCCGGGACCCTTCTCCTGAGCCTTCCCGGGGGCCACAGACCCCCGAGGTGGTGACTCATCTCACGTGTGCTAGCGCCAGCGCTGGGACGAGTTTGTTAGCACGTTCACAAACTCTTACAGTGACGGGGATTCCCCATCTGTGGAGAGTGTCAGAGCAGTGAGCAGTTCCCGCATCCCCGAGGCGACGGTGGCCCGTCTTCCGGTGTACCTGCGGGCGCTCAACGCGATGAGCGAGGCCGGCACGACGACCTGCTCGAGCCTGGAGCTCGCGACCGCCGCCGGCGTCAACAGCGCCAAGCTGCGCAAGGACCTCTCCCACCTCGGCTCCTACGGGACCCGCGGCGTGGGCTACGACGTGGAGTACCTCCGCTACCAGATCTCCCGGGAGATCGGGCTGACCCAGGACTGGCCCGTGGTCGTGGTCGGCATCGGCAACCTCGGGCACGCCCTGGCGAACTACTCCGGCTTCTCCTCGCGCGGCTTCCGCACGGTCGCGCTGCTCGACGCCGACCTCAGCCGGCAGGGCGAGGTCGTCGCCGGCCTGGAGATCCGCGGCTTCGACGACCTCGAGCAGGTCGTCGCCGAGCACGGCGTCGGCATCGGCGTGATCGCCACCCCGGCCGTCGCCGCCCAGGACGTGTGCGACCGGATGGTGGCGGTCGGGATCCGCTCGATCCTCAACTTCGCCCCCACGATCCTCTCGGTGCCCGAGGGTGTCGACGTACGTCGTGTCGACCTGTCCAGCGAGCTGCAGATCCTCGCCTACCACGAGCAGCGGAAGTCGAGCGGCCACCAGCTCGACCCCGAGCTGGCCCCCGAGCTGGCCCCGGAGCTGGAGCCGGCGATCGACCCCGTGGTCGAGCTGGCGGGGGAGGGCCGATGAGCATCCTGGTGGTGGGCATCTCCCACAAGACCGCGCCCGTGCCGCTGCTGGAGCGGGTGGCGCTGGACGCCGACGGCGTGCAGAAGCTGGTCCGCGAGGTCAGCGACACCGAGCACGTCACCGAGGCGACCGTGCTCTCGACGTGCAACCGGACCGAGGTCTACGCCGACGTCGAGCGCTTCCACGGCAGTGTCGAGGCGATCTCCCGGATGCTCGGCGAACGCGCCGGCGCCTCGCCCGAGGAGGTGCTCTCCCACCTCTACGTCCACTACGACGACGGCGCGGTCTCGCACCTGTTCCACGTGGCCGCCGGCCTGGACTCGATGGTGCTCGGCGAGAGCCAGATCCTGGGCCAGACCCGGGAGGCGCTGCGGGTCGGGCAGGAGGCCGGAACCGTCGGCCCGTCGCTCAACGTGCTGTTCCAGCAGGCGCTGCGCGTCGGCAAGCGCTCGCACGCCGAGACCGACATCGACCGGGTGGCCCCGAGCCTGGTCACCGCGGCCCTCAGCCGCGCCGCCCACCACGTCGGCGAGCTCGGCGGCAAGCACGTGGTCGTGGTCGGCGCCGGGTCGATGGCCAGCCTGACCGTGGCCACGGCGGCGCGTGCCGGGGCCGCCTCCATCGTGGTGGCCAACCGGACCCCCGAGCGGGCCGCCCACCTCGCCGCGCAGTACGCCGCCCGCGCGATCCCCCTCGCCGAGCTGCGCACCTCGCCGGGCCCGGTGGACGTGCTGGTCTCGTGCACCGGTGCGGCCGGCGTGCTCGTGCACGCCGAGGACATCGAGTCCCGACGCTCCGAAGACCGGCCCCTGGCCGTGATCGACCTCGCCCTGCCGCGCGACGTGGACCCCGCCGTGGCCGCGCTCGTCGGCGTGGAGCTGATCGCGCTGGAGACCCTCGCCGCCGAGCTGGAGCAGCAGCCGGGCACCGGCGACGTCGACGGCGTCCGCGAGATCGTCGCCCAGGAGCTGGTCGCGTTCCTCGCCGCCCGCAGCAGCCAGAGCGTCACGCCCACGGTGGTGGCGCTGCGCACGATGGCGACCGGCGTGGTCGAGGCCGAGCTGAACCGGCTCACCGCCCGGTTGCCGGGGCTCGACGAGGACACCCGCGCCGAGGTGGAGCTGGCCATCCACCGGGTCGCGGAGAAGCTGCTGCACCAGCCGACCGTGCGGGTCAAGGAGCTGGCGAACCACTCGGGTGCGGTGTCCTACGCCGCCGCGCTCGCCGAGCTGTTCGCCCTCGACCCCGAGGCCGTCGAGGCCGTGACCCGGGTGGGGGAGGGACTGTGACGACCGACCAGCAGCCCGTCGTCCGCGTCGGCACCCGCGCGTCCACGCTGGCGCGCACCCAGGCCGGCCACGTCGCCGACGCCCTCACGGCGGCCACCGGGCGGCCCACCGAGCTCGTCCACATCCGCACCGAGGGCGACCTCTCCCCGGCGCCGCTGGCGCAGATGGGCGGCACCGGCGTCTTCGTCAGCGCGCTGCGCGAGGCCCTGCTCCGCGGCGAGGTCGACATCGCGGTGCACTCGCTCAAGGACCTGCCCACCGGGCCGCACGAGGGCATCGTCGTGGCGGCGGTGCCTCCGCGCGAGGACCCCCGCGACGTCGTGGTCGCCCGTGACGGGCTCACCCTGGGCGAGCTGCCCCCCGGCGCCCGCGTCGGCACGGGGGCGCCGCGCCGGGTCGCCCAGCTCGAGGCCCTCGGCCTCGGGGTGGAGATCGTCGGGCTCCGCGGCAACGTCGACAGCCGCGTGGGCAAGGTGGCCTCCGGCGAGCTCGACGCGGTCGTGCTCGCCCGGGCCGGGCTGGCCCGCCTCGGCCGCGCCGGCGAGGCCACCGAGGTGCTGGACCCGCTGCAGATGCTGCCGGCCCCCGGCCAGGGCGCCCTGGCGGTGGAGTGCCGGGACGGGGACGACCTGCGTGACGTCGTACGCCGCGCACTGGACGACTCGACCTCGCGCGCATGCGTCGAGGCCGAGCGGGCACTGCTCGCGGAGCTCGAGGCAGGGTGCTCGGCCCCGGTCGGCGCACTGGCCGAAGTTGCGGAGGGGGACCTCGGTGACGAACTCTGGATCCGCGCGGTGGCGCTGTCGCTCGACGGCACGCTCGTCATCCGCCGCTCGGCCACCGGGCCCGTCGACGACGCCGTCGGTTTGGGCCAGAAGCTCGCGGCAGAGATGCTGTCCGACGGGGCCTCAGAACTGATCAACACGAACACCGAAGTAGCAAGAAGGCGATTGTGACCAACCAGAACACCTCCAGCACTTCCGCCAACGGCGGAGCCCGACCGGTGAAGTGGGTCTCCTTCGTCGGGAGTGGTCCCGGCGACCCCGGCCTGCTCACCGTGCGGGCCGTGGAGCTGCTGCGCGAGGCCGAGATCGTGGTCACCGAGCTGCCCGACCACGAGCAGCTCGTCCGCACCCTGCTCGGGCTCCCTGCCCTCACCTCCGAGGACGCCGAGGAGGCGGAGCCTGCCGGCCCGCTGTTCGTCGACGGCGGCTTCGGCGAGGACGGCCAGCCGCTGACCCACGCCGCGCGCGCCAAGGTGGTCGTCAAGCAGGCGCGCACCGGCCGACGCGTCGTGCGCCTGATGTCGGGCGACCCGTTCCTCTACGCCTCCGGCCCCGAGGAGGCGCAGGCCTGCAGCAAGGCCGGGATCGGCTTCGAGATCGTCCCCGGCGTCTCCTCGGTGAGCGCCGTCCCGACGTACGCCGGCATCCCGCTGACCACCAAGACCCACCGCGAGGTGGCCGTGGTGACCTGCAACGACGCCAAGATCGACTGGGACCGCTACGCCGACCACCCGACGCTGGTGCTGCTCTCGGCCGTCGGCTCGATCGGCGAGATCGCCGAGCAGCTCGTCGCCACGGGCCGTTCCGCGGACACCCCGGTGTCGATGACCTCGACCGGCACCCTGACCTGCCAGCAGACCGTGGTCTCCACGCTGGGCCACATCGCCGCCGACGCCGCCGACGCCGGGCTCACCCCGCCGGCGATCACGGTCGTCGGCCCCGTGGTGGACCTGCGCGAGACGCTGTCGTGGTTCGAGACCAAGCCGCTGTTCGGCTGGCGCGTGCTGGTGCCGCGCACCAAGGAGCAGGCCGGCGGGCTGTCCTCGCGGCTGCGCGGCTTCGGCGCCGTGCCCGAGGAGGTGCCCACCATCTCGGTGGAGCCGCCGCGCAACCCCCAGCAGATGGACAAGGCCGTGCGCGGCCTGGTCGAGGGCCGCTACGAGTGGATCGCGTTCACCTCGGTCAACGCGGTGCGTGCGGTGCGCGAGAAGTTCGAGGAGTACGGCCTGGACGCCCGCGCGTTCTCCGGCCTGAAGATCGCCGCCGTCGGCGACAAGACCGCCGCCGCGCTCGCCGACTGGGGCCTGAACTCCGACCTGGTGCCCTCGGGCGAGCAGTCCGCGCGCGGGCTGCTCGAGGACTGGCCGCCGTACGACGACGTGCTCGACCCCATCAACCGGGTCTTCCTGCCGCGTGCCGACATCGCCACCGAGACGCTGGTGGCCGGTCTGGTCGAGCTCGGTTGGGAGGTCGACGACGTGACGGCCTACCGGACCGTGCGCGCGGCCCCGCCGCCGGCGCCCACGCGTGAGGCGATCAAGTCCGGCAAGTTCGACGCCGTGGTGTTCACCTCGTCCTCGACCGTGCGCAACCTGGTCGGGATCGCCGGCAAGCCGCACACCTCCACGATCATCGCGGTGATCGGTCCCGCCACGGCGAAGACCGCCGAGGAGCACGGCCTGCGAGTCGACGTGATGGCCCCGAACCCGTCGGTCGAGGAGCTCGTCGACGCGCTCGCCGACTTCGGTGCCGCGCGGCGCGCCTCGATGCTGGAGTCCGGCCAGCCGGTGACCCGTCCCTCGGAGCGTCGTCCCTCGACGCGCCGCAAGGTCCGCACCCAGTGACCGAGGGGCCCCAGCAGCTCGGCGGCTTCCCCGAGGTCCGGCCGCGCCGGATGCGGCGTACGCCGGGCCTGCGGCGCCTGGTCGCGGAGACCAGCGTGCGGCCCAGCCAGCTGGTGCTGCCGATGTTCGTGGCCGAGGGCCTCGACGAGCCGCGCGAGATCTCCAGCATGCCGGGGGTCCTGCAGCACACCCGCGACAGCCTGAAGAAGGCGGCCACCGACGCCGTCGAGGCCGGCCTGGGCGGCGTCATGCTGTTCGGGCTGCCCGCGGAGAAGGACGCCACCGGCTCGGGAGCCGTGGACCCGCACGGGATCCTCAACCTCGCGATCACCGACGTGGTCGCCGAGGTCGGCGACCAGCTCACGGTGATGTCCGACCTGTGCCTCGACGAGTTCACCGACCACGGCCACTGCGGGGTGCTCGACCCCGACGGCTGGGTGGACAACGACCGCACCCTGGAGATCTACGCGCAGATGGCGCTGGCGCAGGCGGCCGCGGGGGTCGACCTCGTCGGGCCGAGCGGGATGATGGACGGCCAGGTCGGCGTCATCCGCCGCGCGCTGGACGCCGAGGAGCACTCCGGTGTCGGGATCATCGCCTACTCGGCGAAGTACGCCTCCGCGCTGTTCGGCCCGTTCCGCGAGGCCGTGAACTCCTCGCTGGTCGGGGACCGGCGGACCTACCAGCAGGACCCGCCGAACGCGCGCGAGGGCGTGCGCGAGGCACTGCTCGACCAGGCCGAGGGCGCCGACATCGTGATGGTGAAGCCGGCGCTGAGCTACCTCGACGTGGTGCAGTCGGTGCGCGCGGCCGTCGAGGTGCCGGTGGCGGCGTACAACGTCTCCGGCGAGTACTCCATGCTCGAGGCCGCCGCGGCCAAGGGCTGGATCGACCGCGACGCCGCCGTGCTCGAGTCGCTCACCTCGATCCGTCGGGCCGGCGCCGACGTCATCCTCACCTACTGGGCAGCCGACGCCGCCCGGATGCTCCGCGACGCCTGACCCCCCCTTTCCGGATAGTCCGCGACGTTCGGCAGGTGCATCGGGCGTATTCACCTGCGAAACGTCGCGGACTATCGGGGGTACGGCGGGGGCGGTCCCTCAGCGGGCCACGGCCTCCAGGTGTTCCCGAAGACGTGCGATGCGGTCGGCGTCCCAACCGGCGGGGGCGAGGACGGCGCGCCAGGCGGTGAGGGGCTGGGTGCCGTAGAGGTGGCCGTGGTCCTCGTCGAAGTCGTTGCTCACCGCCATGTCCACGGCGAGGTTGAGGAACGTCGTCACCGGGGTCCAGCCCATGGCCGGGTTGACCGCGGGGTCGAGCGGCTCGCGCAACCAGTCGGGCTCGCGGAGGGCGGTGTCCCAGTCCCACCAGACGATCGGGTCGTCGGCCTGCTGGAGGAACACGGTGCGCGGCCGGGTGCCGTCGAGGTCGGAGTCGCGGTTGGCGAACACCACGTCGCGGCCGTCGCCCACGACCGGCTTCACCTGCGGTGAGCCCGCGCGACGCGACCGCTCGGCCTCCCGTCGCAGGTGCATCGTCTCGGGCGGGCCCACCCACAGCGACCCGTCGGTGCGCGCGAGCAGGTCGGGCAGGGAGTCGAAGGCCTGGGCGGCGCCGAAGGAGCCCAGGCTCTCCCCGGCCACGAGCAGCGCCGGCCGTCGCGACCCGGGCACCTCCTCCAGGCGTGCGCTCACCGCGTCGACCAGGGCCCTGCCCGTGTCGCCCGCGGCCCGTTCCTCGGCGAGGAAGGCCAGCGGGCTCGGCAGGTGGGAGTACTGCACCGCCACGGTGGCGGTGTCGCCGGCGTTGAGGTACTCCACCGGCTGGACGATCTGCTCGTTGACCCACCCCGTCCCCGTCGGTACGACGACCAGGATCACCTTGCGCGAGAAGGCGTCGAAGCGCTCCAGCTCGGCCATCGCCAGCCGCACCCGGTCGTCGAGCTCCTCGTCCTGGGCACGTCCGACGAACACCCGGACGGGCTCGACGGCGCGACCGGGCGCGAGCTCACCGATGGCCTCAGCGTCGGGTCCGCGGGTCAGGAACCGGCGGCCCTCGTGGCCGGTCTCGGCCCAGTCCACCTCGGAGTCGGGCCCGCCCGAACGCAACCGCGAGTCCGGGGGCGCGGGTGCCCCGTCGAGGTCCAGGTCGCCGGCGGCGAAGGTCGCGTTGAACCCGTCGAGGCTGCGCTCCAGCACGTGGGTGTTCAGCGCCGCGAGCACGGCCCACACGACCAGCACCAGCGCGATCGACCCAGCGACCCAGGCGGGCAACCAGCGATGGCCGAGCCGGGCCAACCGACGCTGCAGCAGACCGAGGAGGGCGCCGACGAGCAGCAGGGCCGCGGCCACCACGACGGTGACGGCGATGGTGCCGCCGTACACCAGCCAGGCGTCCGCGGGCTCGAAGCCCAGTCGGTCCCAGGCCCATCGGTGCTCGGCAACGGCGTTGCGCGCGGCCCAGGCGCCGAGCAGGACGAGCCCGACGGCGACGGCAGCGCGCAGCCGCAGGTCGGCCGACTCCGGCAGGGGCTCCGGCTCGCGGTGCAGTTGCCGTAGGAGGAGCCGGACGAACCGACCGAGCACGAGCCCCAAGAGGTAGCCGACGACGAAGGCGACCCCGCCCACGACCCCCTGGAGCACCCACCCGCGCACCAGCAGCGTCGGCTCCCAGGACTGCGCCAGCCAGAAGGTCCCCAGCAGCACCCCGGCCAGGCTGGGGGCACGCACCACCCGAGAACCCGATAGTCCGCGACGTTTCGCAGGTCGAACGGGCTCTTTCACCTGCGGAACGTCGCGGACTATCCGGTCCGGGGGCGTGCTCAGCGGCTTCGCCCGGCCGAGCGCGAGTTCTCGCCGCGCACGGCCTGCACGCCGGCCTTGACCAGCAGGAACGGCAGCAGCAGCGTGGCCAGGGCCGTCACCAGCCAGACGAGCAGGGTGGCGGCCAGCCAGGTGGAGACGCCCCCGGTGATGGTCAGCGAGTCACCGACCAGGCTCGTGGCGAGCAGCGCCACGAAGGTCGCGAGGAGGCCCACCCCGCCCAGGAGCGCTGCCGCGTTGCGGGCGGTGACCTTGGCGATGAACGGCGAGATGACGCTCTGGATGACCGCGAACAGCACCACCGCGAGCAGGAACCCGCTGGCCGTGACGTTCACGCCGTCGAGCACGGACGCCGCGACGAGCAGACCGACGGCGGCCGAGACCAGGAAGACCGCTGCGCGGAGCAGTAGGCGCACCATGACGACTCCTTCGCAGTAGGCAGGCGACCCGAGTCGTGTCGCGTGACGCTAGCAGCGCCGCGAGGGCGCACGACAGGGTCGGAGGTCCCGCCGCCGCGACGGTCAGCGAGGGGAGGCTCAGCGGGCGTACGTCGCGGGCACGCCGTAGGGGTCACGACCGACCGAGTCGATGGGCACCACCGAGCGGCCCAGCGGCAGCAGCGCGAGCGGGACCATCTTCCACGACGCGATCCCGAACGGGATGCCGATGATCGTCAGGCACAGCAGCGCCCCGGCCACGAGGTGGCCCAGCGCCAGCTCCCAGCCGAAGAGGATCACCCAGACGACGTTGCCGATCACCGACCACACGCCTGCCTGCGGCTTCCACACGACCGTGCGGCCGAACGGCCAGATCACGTAGCCCGCGAGCCGGAACGAGGCGATCCCGAACGGGATCGTGATGATCAGCAGGAACGAGACGATGCCGGCGACGACGTACCCCAGCGCCAGCCAGAAGCCCGCCAGCACGAACCACAAGATGTTGCCGACCGTCCGCATCGCTCCAGTGTGGCAGCCACGCCCAGAGGGGTCTGGTCCACCGGAGCGGGGACTATCCGGTGAGCAGGGGCTCCAGGGCCGCGCGGGCGGCGTCGGGCCAGGGCACCTTGCGCAGCGTCTCGGGGTGTACGGCGACGTGGCGCACGCGTCCCTCGGTGAGCACGTGCTCGCCGCGCCGGAAGGTGAAGGCCGTGGTCATCGAGGAGGTGCTCAGGGCCTCGAGGCGCACCTCGATGTCGATCTCGTCGTCGAAGTGGGCCGGGGCGAGGTAGCGCGCCGAGGACTCCGCCACCACCACGTCGGCGCCCAGCGCGTTGAGCTCGGCGAGGGGCCCGACAGTCGCGCGGATGAGCTCGGTGTGCGCGACGTCCATCCAGGTGTAGTAGTGCGCGTTGAACACGATGCCCTGCATGTCGCACTCGACGTAGCGGACCCGGAGCCGGTGCACGAACGGCTCGGCCGGACCGGGGCGGGAGGCGGTGGTCACGGCACCGAATCTAGTCACGCGGCCCGGGCGGCGCCCCGGAGCCGCCCTGCTCCCACTGGCCCTGCTCCGAGGGGCGGCCCGGCTCCATCGACCGCAGCGACTCCTCGATGGCGGTCAGCCGCCGGCCGAGCTCCTGCAGCAGCTCGTGGTTGGCGGTGTCCAGCTCCCGGTCGGCCAGCAGCTCGGGCTCCTCCTCCTGGTGGACGAACAGCGACGCGATGGAGGCGGTGACGACCGCCATCAGGGCGAATCCGGAGACCATCAGCACGGCGGAGAGGATGCGTCCGGCGTCCGTCTCCGGCGCCTCACCGATGAACCCGACTGTGGTCATCAGCGACAGCGCCCACCACACGCCCTGCCAGTACGTCGTGACCACCCGGCTCTCGAATGCCGCGAACCCCGCCCCGGCGAGCAGGGCCAGCAGCACGCCGACCGACAGCAGGGTCCCCAGCCGGTGCCGGAGCCCGGAGGGGCGAGGACGCAGGGAGACCATGCGTCAGTATGTGCCCGGCCCCTGAATTCTCGGCGCCTGGCGCAGCTGGTCCGGTCCCCGGCGATGACTTCGGGGCCCCGCCGCGGTCAGACTGACCAGGAGCCGCACACCGCAGGAGGAGCATCATGTCCACTCGTCTGAACCCCTACCTCAACTTCCGCGACAACGCCCGCGACGCGATGGAGTTCTACCGATCCGTCTTCGGAGGCGACCTGGCCACCAGCACCTTCGGGGAGTTCCAGGCCAGCCAGGACCCGGCGGAGGAGGACAAGATCATGCACGCCCAGCTGGTCACAGGCAGCGGCTTCACGCTGATGGCCGCCGACACGCCGAACGGCATGGAGTTCACGCCGGGCGGTTACCCGATCTCGCTCTCCGGCGACGCCGCCGACGAGGCGGAGCTGACCGGCTACTGGAGCAAGCTCTCCGACGGTGGCACCGTGGCGATGCCACTGGCCAAGGCACCCTGGGGCGACCAGTTCGGCATGTGCACCGACCGGTACGGCATCAGCTGGATGGTCAACATCGCCGGCAGCTGAGCCCACGAGCGGACTCGTGGTCCCACCAGGGCGACACGGACGTTCCTGCTCGCGTGCTGCCGCCCGGGCGAGATCATGCGGCCGCACGCGCGGCGACCACGATCTCCTCGCCCACCCGCACGGTCCGGTAGCGCTCGCCGAAGGCCTGACCGAACGCGTCGATGGTCCACTGCGTGCTGTCGTGCCCGGAGAGCGCGACCAGGCCGGGTCCCCGCTCCCGGATCGCGGAGATCACCGCGTGCGCGTCGGACTCGCTGATCGCGCGCCAGGGCCAGTTCGGGTTCCCCAGCACGGCCTGGGGCACCAGCGGGGTGCCGGTCGCGTGGACGGGCAGGTGCAGGCCGCCGATGACGGCGTGCACGGGTGCCTCGACGACCTTCTCCGCAGCGGCCAGGGTGCGTTCGACCTGGGGGTGGCCGCACCCGGTGATGACGACCAGCCCCCGCCCGCGGACGTTGACCAGCAGCGCCTGCTCGGCGACCGGGCCGAGCCAGAACAGCATCCGGGGCAGCGGCGGCAGCAGCGCGACGCCGTTGCCGATCACCCGGGTCTGGTCGACCACGCAGACGTCGGCGCGCGGATGGGACATCTCGGTGGGCACGTACGCCGTGAGCGCCCTGGGCACCTCCACCTCGCGCCCGAACCCGAAGGTGTGGCGGAGCTGCTGCTTCGCGCCCCCGACGTGGTCGGCGTGCAGGTGGGAGATGGCCACGCAGTCGAGGTCCTCGAGGGGTACGCCGAGCGCGGCCGCGTTGGACTCCAGCGCCGTGCGGTCCTGCCCGGTGCCCAGTCCGGTGTCGAAGAGCAGGGTGAGGTCGTCGGCCCGGACCAGGTAGGAGACACCCGGCTCGCCGTGCAGGTGTCCGCCGGCGGTGTGCCGCTCGACCAGCGGCAGCACCGAGAGCCGGTCCACCTCGCCGAGGTCGGTCAGGCGCACGTCGAGCTCGGCGACGGTCGGCCGGTCGGCCCGGGCCCGGCCGGCGGCGTAGCGGACCGCGAGGCCGCCCAGCGCGGTGGCGGCGGTGATGGCGGCGGTCGCACCGGCGCCGGCGATCGCGGTGCGGGGTCCGGGCATGGCAGCACCTCCTCACTCCCAGACTCGGCACCGGCCGGTGCAGGCGTCAGGGGCGAAGGTCCCGGGTCGGCACAAGCAAGGACCCCTGGCCGGAGCCGGGGGTCCTGCGGGGAGAACCGTGGTCAGGTCACGGGCACGGGATGACCGCGCCCAGGAGGTTCTTGCACACCTTGTCGGTTGTCTTCTTCACGCCGTCGGTGGTGTCCTTGACGGTCTTCTTCACGCCGTCGGTGGTGTCCTTGACGGCGCCGCCACCACCGGACGTGCTGCCACCGCCGCCGGTCAACTTCTTGACGCCGTCCTGGAGCGGCTTGGTGGCCTTGTCGACGGTGCCGCCGAGGGAACTGCCACCGCTGGTCGAGCCGCCGGGCAGGCTGCCCGTGCCACCGCTCGAACCGGTGCTGCCGCCGGGGACGTAGCTGCTGCCGCCACCGTTGCTGGAGCTGCCCGAGCCGTTGTTGGCGGCGGCCCGCTCGCGGCGTGCCTGGGCGGCCCGCTTCTGGCGCAGCTCACGCTGCTTGACCGCGGCGTACTTGCGGTCGATCGCGGTGGTGTAGCTGCTGGAGCCGGGCGAGAACGAGGTGCCGCCCTGGGCGCCGGAGGGCACCGCGGTGTAGTCGCCGGAGCTGTAGGCCTCCATGATCCGCAGCACGAGGTTCACGTACTCGCGGCTGTGGTTGTAGCGGTAGACGGCCGCCTCCTGGCCCTTGCGGGTCGAGAGGTTGTCCTTGCCGGAGCAGAGGTAGACCGCCGTGGCCAGCGAGGCGTCGTCGATGTCCTGCGGGTTGCGCTTGGAGTCGCCGTCCGCGTCGACCTTGACGACCTGCCAGGTCGAGGGGATGAACTGCATCGGCCCGACCGCGCGGTCGAAGACGGTGTCCTTGTCGAGCTGGCCGCCGTCGGTGTCGTTGATGGCCTGGGTGCCGTTCTTGCCGTTCAGCGGGATGCCGTAGATGCCGGGCTTGCTGACGCCGTCCTTGGTCAGGGAGTTGCCGCCGTAGCGACCGTGGTCGGACTCGACCCGGCCGATGGCGCCGATGAGCTCCCACGGGACGTTGCAGGACTTGTCGGCGGCGTCGATGATCTGCGCGGCGCGCTGGTAGCCGGAGAGCGCCGGTGCGGGGATGCCGTTGCTGGAGGCCCCGGAGACCACGGAGTCGGCGGAGCCCTCGGGCACGGCCGGGGCGATCACGCCGGGTGTGGGGACGCTGGCCGGTGCCTCGATGGCGTCCTCGGGGACGGTGGTGCCGTCAGGGAGTGCGCCTCCGCCGCTGCCGCTCGTCGCGGTGGCGCTGGCGGTCACCAGGCTGGCGGTCCACACCCCCGACAGCAGTGCGACGGGGAGCAGGGCGACCGCCTTGCTCCGACGTGACAACGGCTTGCTGCTCATGTTCTCTCTCCCCTGGGTCCATCTGGCGTGTCGTCGGCCCCCGATCCCTCCGACACGTACATCAACGACCGTTCCCGAGGTCGGTCACGTGCAAACACCCGTTGTGACCCGTGCCACACGCCCTGTGCGGGCGCCTCCCTCGCGGCGTCTTCGCAGGCTATGCCCGGAACGCCACGGTTCCGCCGCCGCTGGCCGCACGTCTCATCAGGCGTGCACGCCCGGCTCGGGGCAGTTCGGTCGGGCCGGGGGCGGCCGGTTGGCCCGCGAGTTGGCCGGTCGGGGAGAATGCAGCAGTGCCCGACTCCACCCCCCCGACAGCCCACGCCGCCCCTGCCCGCCCGACCGCCGGCTCCGCCGCCTGGTTCGAGCGGGCCCACCGGGTGACCCCGGGCGGGGTGAACTCCCCGGTGCGGGCGTTCAACGCCGTCGGCGGCACCCCGCGGTTCATGGCCTCGGGCGAGGGCGCCTGGCTGCGCGACGTCGACGGCAACGAGTACGTCGACCTGATCTGCTCCTGGGGACCGCTCCTGCTCGGCCACGCCCACCCCGAGGTGCAGGCTGCCGTGCTCGAGGCGGTGGGCCGCGGCACGTCGTACGGCACCCCGACCCGCCCCGAGGTCGAGCTGGCCGAGGAGATCGTGGCCCGCACGCCCGTCGACCAGGTCAGGTTCGTCTCCTCGGGCACCGAGGCCACCATGTCGGCGATCCGGCTGGCCCGCGGGTTCACCGGCCGCGACCTCGTGGTGAAGTTCGCCGGCTGCTACCACGGGCACGTCGACTCGCTGCTCGCCGAGGCGGGCTCGGGCCTGGCCACCTTCGGCGACACCACCGTCATCGACGCGGGCGTCCCGGAGACCCCCGGCGTACCCGCGGCCTCCACCGCCGCGACGCTGGTGCTGCCCTACAACGACCGCGAGGCCGTGGAGGCGGCGTTCGCGCAGTACGGCGCGGACATCGCCTGCCTGGTCACCGAGGCCTCGCCCGGCAACATGGGCGTCGTGCCTCCGGAGCCGGGCTTCAACCGGTTCCTCGCCGAGACCTGCGCCGAGCACGGCGCCCTGTTCGTCTCCGACGAGGTGATGACCGGGTTCCGGGTCTCCCGCGCGGGCCAGTGGGGCCTCGACGGCGCCGTGGAGGGGTGGCGGCCCGACCTGCTGACCTTCGGCAAGGTGATGGGAGGTGGCTTCCCGGCGGCGGCGTTCGGCGGCCGTGCCGACGTGATGGCCAGGCTCTCGCCGGACGGGCCGGTCTACCAGGCCGGCACGCTCTCGGGGAACCCCGTCGCGACGACCGCCGGCCTGGCCACGCTGCGGCTGGCCACCGACGACGTCTACGCCCACATCGACCAGGCCTCGCGCACGCTGTCAGCCGCGGTCACCGAGCAGCTCGACCGCGCCGGGGTGCCCCACGTGCTGCAGTCCGGCGGCAACATGTTCAGCGTCTTCCTCGGGGTGGAGGGCGACGCGGTGCGCGACTACGCGACCGCCGCGACCCAGGACACCGCGGCCTACCGCGCGTTCTTCCACGCCATGCTCGACCGGGGGGTCTACCTGCCGCCGAGCGCCTACGAGGCGTGGTTCCTCTCCGCGGCGCACGACGACCGCGCGCTGCAGCACGTCATCGACGCCCTGCCGGCGGCCGCCCGGGCCGCTGGTGAAGTGGTCTCGACAGGCTCGACCAGCGGGAAGCCGACCAGCGGAAGGGACACCGACCAGTGAAGACGATCGTCCACCTGCTGCGGCACGGCGAGGTGCACAACCCGCAGGGCATCCTCTACGGGCGCTCCAGCGGCTTCCACCTGTCCGTGCGTGGCCGCAAGATGGCCGAGCGGGTCGCCGACCGCGTCGGTGGCCGCGACATCACCCACGTCGTGTCCTCCCCCCTCGAGCGCGCCCAGGAGACCGCGGCCCCGCTGGCCGCTGCCCGGGGCGTCAGCATCGAGATCGACGAGCGGGTGATCGAGTCCAGCAACATCTTCGAGGGCAAGCCGTTCGACATCACCGACTCGATCCTGCGCCAGCCGCACGTGTGGCGCGCGCTGTGGAACCCCCTGCGTCCCTCCTGGGGGGAGCCCTACAAGCAGGTGGTCGCCCGCATGTGGCCCGCCGTGCTCGACGCCCGGGAGGTCGCCGCCGGCCACGAGGCCGTGGTCGTCTCCCACCAGCTGCCCATCTGGATCACCCGGCTCAAGGCGGAGGGGCGCTCGTTCCTGCACGACCCGCGCAAGCGCCAGTGCACGCTGTGCAGCCTCACGTCGTTCACCTTCGACGACGAGCGGCTCGTCAGCGTGGGCTACTCCGAGCCCGCAGGCGACCTGATCCCCGTCGCCGACCGCGGCGCGCCGTTCTCCGCCGGCGGCGCCGACGACGAGCACACGCCCCCGTCCTGAAGTGAGCCTCGCCCTGCGACGTCCCCGAAACCTTCCCCGCCGCTCCACCCGGGTCGGCCTGCTGCGCCTGCTCGCCGCCCTGCTCCTCATCGGCGCGGTGACCTCCGGGTGCGGCGACGCCCCCGGCACCGGTGACAAGGGGTACGTCGACGGCGAGGGCATCATCACCCGCCTCGCCGAGAGCGAGCGCAAGCGGCCCGGTGACGTCTCCGGCACCACCCTCGAGGGCAAGCCGCTCTCGCTGGACGAGTACGACGGGAAGGTCGTCGTGCTCAACGTCTGGGGCTCGTGGTGCCCGCCGTGCCGCAAGGAGGCCAGGCTGCTCGGCTCGGCCGCCCGCACGCTGGCCAAGGAGGACGTGGCCTTCGTCGGGGTGAACACCAAGGACTCCCGGCCCGAGCAGGGGCTGGCCTTCGAACGCCGCTACGACGTGCCCTACCCCTCGTTCTTCGACCCGGCCGGGCGCACCCTGCTCGCCTTCCACGGCACCCTGAACCCCAGCGCGATCCCGAGCACTGTGGTGCTCGACCAGCAGGGGCGGGTGGCCGCCAGCATCCTCGGCGAGGTGCCCAGCGAGAAGACGCTGGTCGAGCTGGTCAGGGACGTGAAGAAGTGACGCCGCTGGACCTCGGCGACTGGTTCGCCAGCACGGCCTACGAGGGATCGCTGCTCCTCGCGGTCCCGGTCGCGCTGGCCGCCGGACTCGTGTCGTTCTTCTCCCCGTGCGTGGTGCCGCTGCTGCCGGGCTACCTCTCCTACGCCACCGGCCTCTCCGGCGCCGACCTGGCCTCCGCCCGACGCGGGCGGATGCTCGCCGGCTCGCTGCTGTTCGTGCTCGGCTTCTCCTTCGTCTTCGTCTCCTACGGCGCGCTGATCGGCGCGGTGGGGCAGTGGCTGTTCACCTACGAGCGGCAGATCACCGTCGTGCTCGGCGCCTTCACGATCGCGCTCGGCTTCGTCTTCCTCGGCGTGGTCCCGTGGCTGCAGCGCGACTGGCGCATCCACAAGGTCCCCGCCGTCGGGCTCGCGGCCGCCCCGCTGCTCGGGCTGCTCTTCGGCCTGGGCTGGGCGCCGTGCATCGGACCCACGCTCACCGCGGTCACCACCCTGGCGCTGAACGAGCAGAGCGCCGGGCGCGGGGCGCTGCTCAGCCTCGCCTACTGCCTGGGCCTCGGACTCCCGTTCATCGTGGCCGCGCTGGCCTACCGCCGCATGCTCGGCGCCGTCGGCTGGGTCCGCCGCCACCAGCAGTGGGTGACCGCCTTCGGCGGGCTGATGCTCATCGCGGTGGGCCTGCTGCTGGTCACCGGCTGGTGGGACGTGATGGTCGACTGGACCCGCACGTGGTTCTTCCCCGGCTTCGAGTCGGGGGTGTGAGGGAGGCGATGACGACCACGACCTCGCCGCGCACCGAGCCGGCCGCCCCGCCTCCGCCGCCGGCGATGAAGCCGCTGGAGCTGGCCCGCTGGGCCTGGCGCCAGCTGACCTCGATGCGCACCGCGCTGATCCTGCTGTTCCTGCTGGCGCTGGCCTCCGTGCCGGGTTCGGTGGTGCCGCAGGAGAACGTCGACTCGCTGCGCGCCTCGCAGTGGCGCGACCAGCACCCCGCGCTCACGCCGATCTACGAGAAGCTCGGGCTGTTCTCGGTCTACGACTCGGTGTGGTTCTCGGCGATCTACATCCTGCTGATGATCTCGCTGGTCGGCTGCATCATCCCTCGGCTGCGCGTCTACTGGCGCGGCGTACGCGCACGGCCGCCGAAGGCGCCCCGCCACCTCGGGCGGCTTCCCGAGCACCGCACGCTCGAGCCCGTGGCCGACCCCGCGGTCGTGGGGGAGGAGGCGGCCGCCTGGCTGCGGCGCAAGCGCTACCGGGTGGACACGTCCACCGTGGAGGGCGACGTGCACGTGATCAGCGCCGAGCGCGGCTACCTGCGCGAGGCCGGCAACCTGCTGTTCCACCTCTCGGTGCTGATCGTGCTGGTGGGCTTCGCGGTCGGCTCGCTGTGGGGCTTCAAGGGCGGCGTGATCGTGGTGACCAAGGACGGCTTCGCCAACACCCTGAGCCAGTACGACGACTTCCGCGCCGGCGCCTTCTTCGACCCTGCCGAGCTCGAGCCGTTCGACTTCACCGTCGACGACTTCGACGTCACCTTCATCCGCGAGGGCCGCGAGGCGGGGCTGGCCCACCAGTTCGAGGCCGACCTCACCTACCGCACCGCGCCGGGCGCGAAGGAGCGGCAGCGACAGATCTCGGTCAACCACCCGCTGAACATCAACGGCACCGACGTCTTCCTGATCAGCCACGGATACGCGCCCCACCTGACCGTGCGCAACACCGACGGGTCGGTGGCGTTCTCCGGTCCGGTGGTGTTCCTGCCCGAGGACAGCACGTTCCGCTCCTTCGGCGTGGTCAAGGTCCCCGACGCCCAGCAGCAGAGCTCGGCGAAGGACACCCAGCTCGGGCTTGAGGGCGAGTTCTACCCGACGTACGCCTTCACCGACGCCAGCGGCCCGTTCTCCGCGTTCCCCGACGCCAGCAACCCCGCCCTGTCGATGCTCGCCTGGAAGGGCGACCTCGGCCTCGACGGCGGGACGCCCCAGTCGGTCTACGCGCTGAAGAAGGACGGGCTGAAGCAGATCAAGAAGGCCGACGGCAAGCCGCTGCGCCTCGACCTCGCGCTCGGACGCACCGCGAAGCTCCCCGACGGCCTCGGCACGGTGACCTTCGACGGGGTCAGCCGCTACGTCAAGCTCCAGGTCAGCCACACACCCGGGCAGAAGATCGCGCTGGCCGGCGTCGTCCTCGCGCTCATCGGGCTGCTCGCCTCGCTGTTCGTGCGCCCCCGCCGGATCTGGGTCCGGAGCCGTCGCGAGGGTGGGCGTACGCTCGTCGAGGTCGCCGGGCTCGACCGCAGCTCCGGTGGGGACCTGTCCTCGGAGATCGACGCCCTCACCGCCGCGCTGGATCCCGGCGCGACGCCCGCTCAGCGACACCCAGGAGAGTCGACGTGACCCACGAGCAGTTCGAGGTGCTCAGCAACCAGGCGGTCGCCGCCTGCGCCGTCGTGTACTTCCTCGCCGTGCTCGCCCACCTCGCGCAGTGGGCGGCCGGCCGCAAGGTCGAGGAGACCCCGGCGGAGACGGTCGCCGCCGAGGCGGTGCCCGCCGAGGCCCGGGTCGGTGCGACGACCGCTCCGACAGGGTCGGTCGGCGCGCCCGCCGAGCCGAACGTCCCGGCGGAGTCGGACGAGACCGAGCGGATGCAGCTGTTCGAGCGGGTCGGCGTCTCGCTCACGGTGGTGGCGGCGTTCGTGCACTTCCTCGCCGTGGTGAGCCGCGGCCTCGCCTCGGACCCGGTGCGGGTGCCGTGGGGCAACATGTACGAGTTCACGCTCACCGCGACCTTGGTCGTCACGGTCGGCTACCTGCTGCTCTACCGTCGCTACTCGCTGTCGTGGCTGTCCCCGGTCGTCACCGGGTTCGTGCTCGTCACGCTGATGATCGACGTGCTGGTGCTCTACACGCCGGTGGTTCCGCTGCGCGACGCCCTCCAGTCGCCGTGGCTGGTGATCCACGTGATCGCCGCGATCATCGCCACCGGCGCGTTCACGCTGGGCGGCATGGCCTCGGCCCTCTTCCTGGTCAAGGAGCGCCACCAGCGCCGCCGGCAGGCGCGGATCGAGGCGGGCGAGCAGGTCGGCACGGGGGGCTACCTCGACCGGCTGCCCGCGCTGGGCGTGCTCGACCGGTTGGCCTACCGCACGCACGCGTTCGCGTTCCCGATCTGGACCTTCGCCGCGCTCATCGCCGGGCCCATCTGGGCGCACTACGCCTGGGGCCGCTACTGGGGCTGGGACCCCAAGGAGGTGTGGGCGTTCATCACCTGGGTGGTGTACGCCGCCTACCTGCACGCCCGCGCCACGTCGGGCTGGAAGGGCCGCTCCGCCGCGATCGTCGCCCTGGTGGGACTGGCCACGCTGTGGTTCAACTTCGTGGGGATCAACTTCTTCTTCGGCAGCGGGAGCCAGCACTCCTACGCCGCCCCCGAGCCGACCGCGGTCGTCCGCACCCTGCAGTAGCCGCCGCGCCGCCCCAGGAGCCGGTCAGGACTCCTCGTCGGCCGCGGGCTCGTCGTGGGCCGCCTGCTCCCGGGCTGCCTGCTCGCGCGCCGCCTGGCTCGCGCGCCGCCTTGTCGCCCGCCTTGTCGCCCGCCTTGTCACCGGCGGCCTTGTCGCCCGCCGCGTCGGGGGCGGACCCGGCCGGGGGCTCCCCGGCCGGTTGGCCACCGCGGGACGTGCCGCCCGGTGGACCGCCGTTGGACGGGGGGCGAGGGCCCCCGGGGGGCGTACCGCCCTTCGGGCGTCCGCGCGAGGCGTCGCCCTGGGCGTGGCGACGGCGACGCTCGAGCTCGCGCAGGAACTCCTCGTCGTCGTCGGGACCGACGGGACCGCGGGGGAGGGGGCGCGCCGCTCCGCCCTGGGGGCCACGCCGCTTGGAGCGCTTGTCCAGCAGCCAGAAGGCCGCGTAGACCACCCCGGCGAACAGGGCGAGGAAGACGACGAGCCGGAGCATGCCTCCAGACTAGATGGTCATCGGTAGCCGGGGAGCGGGGAACGTGCGGCCCGCTTGTAGCCTGAGCAGGTGAAGGCGTTCCTCATCTACACCGTCCTGCGCCTCGGGCTCTTCGTCACCACCTTCGCCGTCTTCGGCTGGCTGTGGGTGCTCCTCGTCGGCAAGGACGGCATGCTGCTCATCCCGCTGATCGCGGCGGTGATCGTCTCCTCGCTGCTGTCGCTGCGGCTGCTCGCGCCCCAGCGGGAGCGCTTCGCGGCCTCGGTGCAGGCCCGCGCCGAGCGGGCGTCGCAGAGGTTCCAGGAGATGAAGTCGCGCGAGGACGCCGAGTGAGTCGGGGTGCTCCGCGCGGGCTCAGCGCGGCTTGCGCTTGAGCTGGCGGTTGATCCGGGTCTCGGACTGGCCGAGCATCTTCGCGAGCAGGGTCACGCGGTTCCGGTAGGCCAGCGCGCAGACGACGACGATGCCGAGCAGGATCAGGAACCACATGGCCCCAGTGTGGCAAACGGGTGGCTACCGCCGGACCCGAACGACTCCGGCTCAGACCAGCACGCGCAGGCCGATGCCCACGAAGATGCCCACCGCGTAGAGCAGCTCGGCCACCCCGGTCAGCTGGAGCACCGGCACCAGGCGGGGACCCGTGGCTCGCTGCCCGAGGACCACGGCCAGCGCCCGCGCCGAGGGGACCCCGGCCGCCAGGGCCAGCACGACCCACCACGTCGTGGTCAGCGCGATCCCGACGAGCGCCACCAGCGCCGCGGCGAGGAGGAGCGCGTAGAGGAGGCGGGTGCGGTCCTCGCCGAGCGCCACCGCCAGCGTGTGCTTGCCGGAGTCGCGGTCGGTCGGGATGTCGCGCAGGTTGTTGGCGACCAGGATCGCGCAGGCCAGCGCGCCGATCCCGACGGCGGCGTACAGCGCGGGGAGCTCGAAGGTCTCGGTCTGCACGTACGTCGTGCCGAGCACGGCGACCAGCCCGAAGAACACGAACACCATGACCTCGCCGAGGCCCATGTAGCCGTAGGGCCGGGAGCCGCCGGTGTAGAACCAGGCCGCGAGCAGGCACAGCAGGCCGACCCCGACGAGCCACCAGGCCGTGGTGGCGGCGAGCACCAGCCCGACCAGGGCGGCGGCCCCGAGCGCGGCGAACGCCGCCGCCTTCACCGCGGCCGCGCTGGCGACGCCGCTGCCGACGAGCCGCAGCGGCCCGACCCGGTCGGCGTCGGTGCCCCGGACGCCGTCGGAGTAGTCGTTGGCGTAGTTGACGCCCACCTGGAGCAGCAGGGCGACCAGCAGCGCCAGCGCCGCCTTCCACCACACCGCCTGGTCCTCCCACACCGCGACGGCGGTGCCGGCCAGGACCGGCGCGACGGCAGCCGGCAGCGTGCGCGGACGAGCGCCGTGGATCCACTGGGCGGGGGTGGCCATGGGCCGGATTGTTGCAGGGGTGGCCGGGCGCGGTTTCCCACGGTCCCGTGGGAAAACCCCACTTCCCGTGCGTTGCAGCACCCGGGAAGTGGCAGCCCAGCCCGGGAAGCTGGTGCAGGTGTGGCGTCCGTACGACGACCCGGGCCGCCACCGCCGCCTCTCGCGCCCCGGCTAGCGTTGCGCCGGTGAGCAGCCTGCGCCCGGTGAGCGGCACCGCCGAGGAGGTCCTCGACCTGCTGCGGGCGTGGGACGCCGAGCCCGACCCCGAGCCGCTGGTGATCGCCACGTCCGGGTCGACGGGGAGGCCGAAGCGGGTGGTGCTCTCGCGGGCGGCGATGCGGGCCTCCGCGCTGGCCACCCAGCAGCGGCTCGGCGGGCCCGGCCGCTGGGTGCTCAACCTGCCGCCCACCTACGTCGCCGGCGTGCAGGTGCTCTACCGCTCGGTCCTCGCGGGCACCGACCCGGTCGTCACCACGGACGTGGTCGACGCGCCGCCGCCTGCTCGGCGACGGACGGTCCTACCTCAGCCTGGTGCCGACCCAGCTGCACCGCCTGCTCGAGGACCGCGATGCCGTCGCGGCGCTCGCCGGGTTCGACGCCGTGCTCGTCGGCGGCGGGCCCCTGGACCCGCAGACCCGCGCGCAGGCAGAGGGGCGGGGCGTCCGCGTGGTGCAGACCTACGGCATGAGCGAGACCTGCGGCGGCTGCGTCTACGACGGCCTGCCGCTCGAGGGGGTCGAGGTCCGCGTCGACGACGGGCACGTGCTGCTGCGCGGACCGGTCCTGTTCGACGGCTACGAGGACGACCCCGAGCTGACCGCCGCGACGCTGCGCGAGGGGTGGCTGGTCACCCACGACCTCGGCGAGATCGACGGCGACGGACGGCTGCGCATCACCGGCCGCGACGACGACGTGATCAACAGCGGCGGGCTGAAGGTCCCCGGCCCGGTGGTGGCGCGCCGGCTCGAGGGCCATCCGGCGGTGCGTGCGGCCGAGGTGCTCGGCGTACCCGACGAGGAGTGGGGCGAGCGCGTCGTCGCCTTCGTCGCCGAGGACACCGGCGGCGAGGTCGACCTGGCCACGCTGCGCGACTGGGTCGCCGCCGAGTGCCCGCGCGAGTGGGCGCCGCGTCAGCTCGTCGCCGTCGCGGGGATGCCGCTGCTGGCCAACGGCAAGGTCGACCGGGTCACCCTCCGGGCGCTGGCGGACGAGCCGCGATGAACGTCTTCTCGATCCCGCTGCGCACGCGCTTCCGCGGCATCACGGTCCGCGAGGGCGTGCTGCTGGAGGGACCGGCCGGGTGGGGTGAGTTCAGCCCGTTCCTGGAGTACGACGCACCCACGTCCGCGCCCTGGCTCGACTGCGCCCGCGAGGCCGCCGACGACGGCTGGCCCGAGCCGGTGCGCCTCTCGGTCCCGGTGAACGTCACCGTGCCCGCCTGCGACCCCGAGCGCGCCCGCCAGATCGTGCACGCCTCGGCCGGCTGCCGCACCGCGAAGGTGAAGGTCGCCGAGGCGGGCCAGTCGCCGGCCGAGGACGAGGCCCGGCTGGAGGCCGTCCGCGACGCGCTGGGTCCCGGCGGACTGGTGCGGATCGACGCCAACGGCGCCTGGACGGTCGAGGAGGCGGTCGCCCGGATCCCGGTGCTGGAGCGCGCCGCCGGCGGCCTGGAGTACGTCGAGCAGCCGGTCGCCTCCGTGGAGGACCTCGCCCTGGTGCGCCGGCGGGTGTCGGTGCCGATCGCCGCGGACGAGTCGATCCGCCGGGCCGCCGACCCCTACCGGGTGCGCGACCTCGAGGCCGCCGACGTGGCCGTGCTCAAGGTGCAGCCGCTCGGAGGGGTGCGCGCCTGCCTGCGCATCGCGGAGGACATCGGCCTGCCGGTGGTGGTCTCCAGCGCGGTCGAGTCGAGCGTCGGAATCGCCGCGGGGGTGGCCCTCGCCGCGGCCCTGCCCGACCTCCCGCACGCGTGCGGCCTCGCGACCGTGCAGCTGCTCACCGACGACGTCGTCGCCGAGCCGCTGCTCCCGGTCGACGGCCACCTGCCCGTACGCCGCCCGCACCTGGACCCCGACCGGCTCGCCAGGCTGGCCGCCGCGCCCGAGCGGGTCGAGCACTGGCGGCGCCGGATGGCCGAGGTCGAGGCCGTGCGGCAGGATCGACGCTCGTGAACGACTCCACGACCCTGGCAACCTGGCTGGTCGACCGGCTGGCAGAGCGGGGGACCACCGACGTCGTGCTCTGCCCCGGCTCACGCAACGCCCCGCTGTCGTTCGCGCTGGTCGCCGACCCGCGGATCACCCTGCACACCCGCATCGACGAGCGCACCGCCGCCTTCCTGGCCCTCGGCCTGGCCCGCGGGTCGCGCCGGCCGGCCGCGGTGGTGACGACCTCGGGGACCGCGACGGCCAACCTGCACCCGGCCGTGCTCGAGGCCGCCCACGCCGGCGTACCCCTGGTCGCCGTCACCGCCGACCGCCCCGCCCGCCTGCGGCACACCGGCGCCAACCAGACCACCGACCAGGTGCGGCTGTTCGGCGACGCCGCGAGCTTCGCCGACCTGTCCGAGCCCGACGACGACACCCTCGACGCCGCCTGGTTCCCCGACGGCCCCATCCACCTCAACGTCCAGCTCGACGACCCGCTCGTGCCCGTCGGGACGGATAGTCCGCGACGTTTCGCACCCTCGGACCCCCCGATCCACCTGCCGAACGTCGCGGACTATCCGGGTTCTCCAGGGGCGAGGGCCGGCCGTCGTACGCCGGCCGAGGAGCAGCAGCAGCACCTCCTGCCGGCGGGGCCGCGGACGGTCGTGGTCGCGGGGGACGACGCCGGGCCGCCGGCGCGGATCCTGGCCGAGCGGGGCGGGTGGCCGCTGCTCGCCGAGCCGAGCAGCGGTTCGCGCACGGGCGGCAACCCGGTCCGGACCTACCGGCTGCTGCTCGACACCGACCTGGGCCACCGCATCGAGCGGGCCATCGTGTTCGGCCATCCGACACTGTCCCGTCCGGTGCAGCGGATGCTCTCGCGCGCCGACGTCGAGGTCGTCTCGGTGCCCACCCGAGGTCGTTGGCCGGCCCGGCCGTTCCCGGTCGCCTCCGAGCACGACGCCGTCGCCGCCCGCGAGCCCGACGACAGCGCCTGGCTGGAGGAGTGGCGCGACGCCGACACCCGGCTCGCGGAGCGCATCGACGCGTTCGTCGCCGAGCAGCCCGGCCTGACGCCGTACGACGTCGCGGCCGCCGTCAACGCCGCCAACCCGCCCGGCGGCCTCCTCGTCGTGGGGGCCAGCAACCCGATCCGCGACCTCGACCTGATGGCCACCGCGCACCCCGTGGGCGAGCGCCGGATGGTGCTGGCCAACCGCGGGCTCGCCGGGATCGACGGCACGGTCTCGACGGCGATCGGCGCGGCCCTGGGGCGTCCGCGCAGCACGCGCGCGCTCCTCCTCCTCGGCGACGTCACCTTCCTGCACGACACCACCGCCCTGATGATCGGCCCCGGCGAGAGCCGCCCCGACCTCATGGTCGTGGTCGCCAACGACGACGGCGGCTCGATCTTCGCGACCCTCGAGCAGGGCGCCCCCGAGCACGCCGCCTCCTTCGACAAGCTGTTCGGCACCCCCCACGGCGTCGACCTGGCGAGCCTCTGCGCCGCCACCGGTACGCCGCACCGGCGCGTGTCGGACCGCGCCGGGCTCGAGGAGGCAATCGCCCATCCTGGTGGGGGAATCGAGGTCGTCGAGGCCGTCGTACGCCGCGACAACCGGCGCGAGCTGGACGCGGCGATCCGCGCCCTGCGCGACTGAGCGACGTCACGCCGAGCGGTCTAGCCCGCTCGGGCGAATGCGCGCGAAAGGCTCGCGCGACGAGGCAGTGTAACCCCTCAACATTCCCTTATCGGTCAAAACGGTTAATAGCCGTTTAAAGGACAAAAAGGGGGGACCGATGCGTATCGCAATCGCTGCATCGGGACCGGCGCGGCGGCTGCCCGGACGGCCGCGGCCGCTGCGGACGGGACCAGCGCGGGGTCGTCGCCGTCGAGTTCGCCCTGGTGATGCCGATGCTCCTGCTGCTGGTCTTCGGCGTGATCGAGTTCGGCTTCATGATCAACCGCGACATGGTCGTGGGCAACGCGTCGCGCGACGGCGCCCGCGTCGCCAGCCTGAACGCCTCCTACGCCGACGTGAGGAACACCGTCACCACCGAGCTCGCCAGCGCCGGCATGCCCGTCAGCGGCGCCGACGCCGCCGAGATCGACATCTGCGTCAAGGCCGCCGTCGCCGGCACCTGCACCGGGATGAATGCCGTCACCTACGACGCGGCACTCAGCGCGGGTGGGACCGCCTGGTCCGGGTCAGCTACGAGCACTCGTTCCTGACGCCGTTCGTCACCTCCGTCTTCGGCGACTCCGTGACCTTGGAGCAAGACCACGCGAGATGAGGGTGGAGTGATGCGCGCGAGGTGCTGCTCGCCGGAGGCGGGACGAGCCGGTGTCATCGCCGTCATCGCGGCCGCGCTCTCGGTCGTCCTGCTGATGGGCGCGGCGCTCGCCGTCGACATCGCCATGCAGGTCAACCGGCGCCAGCAGCTCGCCGACACCCTGGACGCAGCGGCGCAGGCGGGTGCCTACGAGCTGCCGACGAGCGCCTCCGCGGCGCGTGACCAACGCGCTGGCGTTCGCCGAGGCCCACGACTCCACCGAGAAGGACGACGCTGGCGCCCGACGTCGATTTCTGGTGCATCGTGGCGGCTCGGTCGAGGTCGCAGGAACGTCTCGAAGGCGGACACCACCCAGATCCCCTCGACCTGCTACCCGGGCGCTGGGCCCTACACGATCGGTGCGAACTACAAGGCCACCGGCCGGCCCGATCACGTGCAGCACGATCCTGTGCGCGATCCCGTGCGTGGAGCCGACGCCGAACACCGGCACGCCCAAGGTCGCCTGCAACGCGATCCGCGTCTTTCAGGGCCGCGCCGTACCGTTCGGCTTCGCCAAGGCCGGAGGCATCCCCGAGGGCTCGACCGGCAACCTCGTCTCGGTCGCCTGCAAGGGCTCCTGCGGCACCGTGGCCCCCAACCCGATGGACGTGGCCGTCGTCGCCGACCGCACCCGCAGCATGTCCAGCAACGACGTCAACGAGATGGTCGACGGCATCCGCGGGATGCTGCGGGAGATGACGCGCGACCCAGCAGTTCGTCTCGCTGGGGGCGATCGGCCGCAGCGCGCCCACGACGGCCTCCCAGTCCGGCAGCTGCGGCAGCGGGGGGCTGACCTATCCCGAGCTCCTACGGGCACCTCGGGTCGGTGGCTGCCGATCTCCTTCTCCGACGACTACGTCGACGGCGGCGGCAACCTCCGGCGGCTCGAGCGCGCTGGTCAAGGGCCTCGGAGTGCGTCAAGCAGCAGTCCGACCCGAGCACAGGGGACCTCGCTGGCGGCGCCGATGAAGGCGGCCTCGAGGTACCTCCTGGGCTGGGACGCCAACAACCTGGCGAGCATGCCGCAGCGCGACAACCCGGCGACCAAGGTGATGATCTTCGAGACCGACGGCCAGCCCAACGAGACCGAACCAACCGGAGGGACGACCTCGCTGAACTCCGCGGGCGACGTCTTCTCCAACCGCAACGACACGGCGCCGCCGGTGACCACCACCCAGTCGGACTCGACCTCGGCGAGCGGCGGGGTGACCACGGTGACCCACCGCAGGACGGTCACCCACACCTACATCGGTGGCGCGCAGGCCTGCGCCAACCTGATCAACGTGGCGCAGCAGGCGAAGGCCCAGGGGATCCTCGTGATCGTGATCGCCTACAACCTGACCGGCAAGAAGTGCAACGACTACGACGGCGGCAACCCGTCGAGCACCAGCACCTCGAGCAGCCAGACCGTCGACGGTCCCGAGCCGGTCGTGAAGAACGCCTGGGGCCAAGTGGTGAAGAAGTACCAGACGACGACCACGACCGTGAAGACCAAGTCGGCCCTGACCAGCTCGGTGCTCGACGTGATGGCGACCGCCGCCAGCCCTGCCAACGGGCGTGCCCTCGACGGCGAACAGCGACTGCTCGACGACCGCCCTGCGAGCGGCGGAGAACTCCGACGGCGACTACCTCTTCTGCGGGGCCACCGGCACCGACATGGCGCCGATCTTCAAGACGGCGCTGTCGCAGGCCTCGAAGGGGATCAAGCTGCTCCGGATGCCGCAGTAGCGGCACCGGAACCACGGCGGGGGAGGGCGTCGGGACGCCCGGGGGAACAACCCCGGGCGTCTCGGCGATGATGTGCCCATGGAGGTCGTCCTCACCCTGGTCGGGATCGTCGCGACAGTCCTCGTGGTGGCCGGCCTGTGTGCGAGGTTCGACCTCCCCTCGCCGCTGGTGCTCATCGTCGTGGGCGTGGTCGGGTCCTACCTGCCGTTCGTGCCCGAGGTGGCGCTCGAGCCCGAGGTCGTCCTCTTCGGCCTGCTGCCGCCCCTGCTGTACGCCGCCGCGCTGCAGACCAGCCTCGTCGACTTCAACGCCAACCGGCGCGTGATCCTGCTGCTCTCGGTCGGGCTGGTCGCCTTCACCACCGTCGGCGTCGCGATCCTCGTGCACGCCCTCCTGCCCGACCTCGGCTGGGCGCCGGCCTTCGCGATCGGAGCGGTCGTCGCCCCTCCCGACGCGGTCGCGGCCACCGCCATCGGACGCAGGATCGGGCTGCCGCGGCGGATCGTCACGATCCTGGAGGGCGAGTCGCTGCTCAACGACGCGACCGCCCTGGTCGCGCTGCGGACCGCGATCGCGGCGACCGTCGCCTGGCAGCTGCTCGCGCGCGACTTCCTCGTGGCGGCCGGCGGCGGGGTCGCGATCGGGCTGGCGTTCTACCTCGTCGTCGGGCTGGTCCGCAAGCACATCACCGACCCGGTGCTCGACAGCGGGCTGAGCTTCGTGACCCCGTTCGCGGCGTACGTCGTGGCGGAGCAGGCCCACGCCTCCGGGGTGCTCAGCGTGGTCGTGGCCGGGCTGCTGCTGGGCCACAACTCACCACTCCTCCAGAGCGCCCAGTCGCGGATAGCGGAGCGGATGAACTGGCGCAGCATCGCCTTCCTGCTCGAGAGCGGGGTGTTCCTGCTCATCGGGCTGCAGGCGCGCTCCATCATCGACGGCGCGATCTCCCAGGACCTCTCGGCGCTCGGCGTGCTGGGGGTGTGCCTGAGCACCTTGGTGGCGGTGATCGTGCTGCGGCTGGTCTACGTGTTCGCCGCGCGCTACCTGCTGGTGCGCCCCGGACCGGACAACGTCACCGGCAAGGTCCCGCCCTGGACCTACACCTTCCTGCTCGGCTGGGCAGGGATGCGCGGCGTGGTCACCCTCGCGGCGGCGTTCGTCATCCCCGAGGACACGCCCTACCGCGAGGTGCTGCTGCTGGTGGCGTTCACCGTCACGGCCGGGACGCTGTTCCTCCAGGGCATCTCGCTGCCGTGGGTGGCCCGTCGGCTGCGGGTGCCCTCGCCCGACCCGGGCGCGGACGCGATCGCGCGCGCCGACCTGCTGCACCAGGCGAGCCTGGCCGGGTTGGCCGAGCTCGACCGGCTCGACGAGCACGACCCGCACGGCGTGGCGGAGGTGATCCGCGAACGGGTGCGGCGCCGGGAGTACACCGCCTGGGAGCGCGTCGGCGCCGGCGAGGACGAGACGCCCAGCGAGACCTACAGCCGGTGGCGCAAGCTGATGATCGACTCCGAGCGGGGCCGGGTCCTGGAGATCAGGAGCACCGGCACCGTCGCGCACGAGGTCCTCGACGAGGTGCTCGCGATGCTCGACGTGGAGGAGTCGATGCTCGACCACTCCCGGCGCGAGCGGGAGCTGATGCGCGCGTCCGGGACCGGGGCGGTGCCACCCGGTGCCTGCGAGCACCTGCGCGAGACGCGTGGCCCCGTCGAGCAGGACACCCCGGGCCAGTGCGGTGACTGCCTGCGCGACGGCACCGCCTGGGTCCACCTGCGTGTCTGCCTCACCTGCGGGCACGTCGCCTGCTGCGACTCCTCCCCGCAGCGGCACGCCAGCCACCACCATGCGGAGACCGGCCACCCGGTGATGCAGTCCGCGGAGCCCGGCGAGGAGTGGCGCTGGTGCTTCGTCGACGAGCTCACCGGCTGACCCGTCGTACGCCGGTCCCTAGTGTGGAGCCATGCGGATCACGAAGTTCGGACATGCGTGCGTGCGCGTCGAGACCGGTGACCGGCGAATCGTCCTCGACCCCGGCGGGTTCACCGAGCCGGAGGCCGTGGACGGTGCCACCGCGGTGCTGATCACCCACGAGCACGCCGACCACTACTCGGCCGACCACCTGCGCCGCACGGACGCGCCGGTGCACACGATCGCGGCGGTCGCGGACAAGATCCGCGCCGACGCCCCCGACGTCGCCGAGCGGGTGCAGGTGGTCGTGCCCGGGGAGGCGGTCGACGCCGGCGTGCCGACCCGGGTGGTCGGGGAGAAGCACGCGATCATCCACCCGGAGCTGCCGCACTTCGACAACAGCGGCTTCCTGCTCGACGTCGAGGGCGTCCGGATCTTCCACCCCGGCGACTCCCTCACGGTGCCCGAGGAGGAGGTGGACCTGCTCCTGCTGCCGGTGAGCGCGCCCTGGCTGAAGGTCTGGGAGTGCATCGACTTCGCCCGCGACGTGGGCGCCCAGCGGTCGCTGGCGATCCACGACATGGTCTACAGCGAGCTCGGGCTGGGCATCGTCGACGGGCACCTCTCGCGGATGCTGGGCGAACGGGCCCTGCAGTACACCCGGCTCGCGCCGGGCCAGGACCTGTAGCGCCCGGCGCGGCAGCCCACCTCCGGACCGGTCTGCCCCCAGGGCGGCTGCGGCCCGCGGAAAACCCGTGGCTGCGGGCGCCTCGCCTCCCGCACACTGCAGTGTCGAGGAGGAGAGATGATCGAGCCGCCGGTCCTGACCGAGGACGAGCTCACCCACGAGCTGCCGGCTGCGCGACAGCTGCCCCGGGTGCTGGTGCCCTTCGCCATCCCCGCCTACCGGCGGATGGCCGTGGCGGTGGTGTGCGGGGCGTTCGCGTACGGCGTGTGGACGGTGGCCCTGGTCTGGGAGGTCATCCGCATCGGCGGCGGGCCGGCGCAGCTCTCGGTCGTCTCGACGGCCGGGGCGCTCGGCGTACTCCTGCCCGCGCTGCTGGCCGGCGTCGTCGCCGACCGGGTGCCGCAGAAGCTCATCGTGATGACCGTCGCGAGCGTGGAGTTCCTCAGCTATGCGGTCGTGGCGGCGCTCTCGCTGACCGGCGGCACGCGGATCTGGCACCTGGCGGTGGTGGCGCTGGTCATCGGCGCCGGGATGGCGTTCTACTACGCGGCGTACTCCGCGTGGCTGCCCGCGATCGTCCCGGAGGAGCAGCTGCTGGCGGTCAACGGCTTCGAGGGCATGGTGCGTCCGCTGGTCGCGCACGCGGCCGGGCCGGGACTGGCCGGCGTGGTCGTCGGTCTCGCCTCGCCCGGTGCGGCCTGCGTCGTCGCCGCGGTCGTCGCGGGTGCGGGCGTCCTGGTGCAGGTGGCGCTCCCACGCACGCCGGTGCGCCGGGACCTCTCCGCGTCCCCGGCCCACCCCGTCCGGGGCGTGGTCCGCGACATCGGTGAGGGCGTGGGCTACATGTTCCGCACCCCCTGGCTGCTGGCGACGCTGCTGTTCGCCTCGCTGATGGTGCTGATGACGATGGGGCCGTTCGAGGTGCTGGTGCCGTTCCTGGTCAAGGACCGGCTCGGCGGGGACGCCGGCGACCACGCGATGGTGCTGGCGGCGTTCGGCGTCGGCGGCGCGGTGGGGTCGCTGGCGATGGCCTCGGTGCGGATGCCGCGGCGCTACCTGACCTGGATGAACCTCGTGTGGGGCGTGGCCTGCCTGCCGCTGGCGGTGATGGGGTACGCCGACCGGATCTGGGTCGTCGTCGTGTGCGCCTTCGCGCTCGGGGTGCTGTTCTCCGCGCCGATGGTGATCTGGGGGACGCTGCTGCAGCGGCGGGTCCCGCCCGAGCTGCTGGGCCGGGTCGCCTCCCTGGACTTCTTCGTCTCGGTGAGCCTGATGCCGGTCTCGATGGCGCTCGCCGGCCCGGTCTCGGACCTGATCGGCCTGGGCACGACCTTCCTCGTCGCGGGTCTCACCCCGGTGGTCTTCGCCGTGCTCGCGGTCTGGTGGTTCCGGCTGCCGGCCGACGAGCTGGCCAACCCGCTGCGGTGACGGGCGCCGGGTCGGGTCGCGGTGGCCTTTGGCTCGGCGGGGTCGGCGTACGTCACTCGCGCGCCGGCTTCCCGGGCGAACTGTTGCTTCCCCTTCTTTGCAAAGCGGGGGGAGTTGCCGCTTCCCGGGTGAACCCGGGAAACCGGGCGGGCGGCGGGGTCGGCGACCCGGCGTACGTCACTCGCGCACCGGCTTCCCGGGCGACACCTACACATCCCGCGTGTTGCAGCGCGCGGGAAGTGCGGGTTTCCCACGGGACCGTGGGAAACCGACAACCCGCCTCAGTCGGTGAGGGCGTCCCGCACCGGCAGGAACTTCGCCTGCGCCTCGGCCAGCTCGGACTCGGGGGCGGAGTCGGCGACGATGCCGCAGCCGGCGAACAGGCGGACCTGGTGGCCCTCGACCTTCGCCGAGCGCAGCGCGATGCCGAACTCGCCGTCGCCGCGGGCGTCCATCCACCCCACGGGCCCGGCGTAGCGGCCGCGGTCCATCCCCTCGATCTCGGCGATCATCTCCACCGCGACCTTGGTGGGAGTGCCGCCGACCGCGGCGGAGGGGTGCAGCGCCGCGGCGAGCTCGAGGACCGTGGCGCCGTCGGCGTCGTGCACCACCCCGGCCACGTCGGTGGCCAGGTGCATCACGTTGGGCAGGTGCAGCACGAACGGCACCTCGGGCACGTTCATCGAGGAGCAGTACGGCGCCAGCGAGTCCGCGACCGAGCGCACGGCGTACTCGTGCTCCTCGAGGTCCTTCGAGGACCGGGCCAGCTGCCCGGCGAGGGCGAGGTCGTGCTCGTCGTCACCGGTGCGGCGGATGGTGCCGGCCAGCACCCGGGAGGTGACCAGGCCGCGCTCGCGGCGCACGAGCATCTCCGGGGTCGCCCCGAACAGCCCGTCCACGTGGAAGGTCCAGCACATCTCGTAGCTCCGCGCGAGCTGGCGCAGCGGCCAGCGCACGTCGACGTCGTCGTCCGCGGTCGCGACCAGGTCGCGGGCCAGCACGACCTTCTCCAGCTCGCCGTCGCCGATCCGGGCGACGGCCCGGGCCACCACCGACTCCCAGGCCGCGCCGCTCATCGCTCCGTCGGCGAAGGTGACGTTGCGCGGCGCCGCGACGTCGGGCTGCACGCGGAGGTCCGGCGCGGGGGCCAGCTCCTCCTCGCCGACCACGGTCACCCAGGCGCGGTCGCCGCGCCTGCCGACCACGACCCGGGGCACCACGAGGACGCTGTCGCCGGGGTCGTCGGCGAAGCCGAAGCTGCCGACGCAGACCAGCCCCGAGCCGGGGACGCCGACCTCGTCGCGAACCACGGCTGCGGCCGACGTCGAGCGCCACCAGTCGACCGCGTCGGGGAACCGGTCGGCGCCGGAGGTCTCGCACCGCGCCGCCTCGCCCCAGGCCACGAAGCCCTCGCCGCGTCGCAGCCACGCCACCGGGTGGTCGTCGGGGAGCAGGTCCAGCAAGTTGTGCGGCAGCCCCGCCTGCGCAGCGACCTCGACCGTGCGGACGAGGAGCCGGCGGGCGGGCACGTCGCTCGTCGGGCTCGCGCTGCTCACGCAGAGACTCTACGTCGTGGCACGGAGGTCCCCGACGCCCTACCCGGCCCGGCCTGCCGGCGCCGGATTCCCGGGTTCACCCGGGAAACAGCAACTTCCCCCGCTTTGCAGAGCGGGGGAAGCGACAGTTTGCCCCGGGAAGCCGGTGCCAGAGTGACGTACGCCGGGCCGAGGCACCCGCCCCTTCTGCTCCGCCCGGCCCCTTCGCCTCAGGACCAGTAGATGACGACCTTGTCGCCGACGCCCACCTGGTCGAACAGCCAGGTGATACCGGCGAGGTCGCGCACGTTCACGCACCCGTGCGAGGCGCCGGAGTATCCCCGGGCCGCGAAGTCGGAGGAGTAGTGCACGGCCTGGCCCCCGGAGAAGAACATCGCGAAGGGCATCGCGCTGTCGTAGAGCGAGGAGACGTGGTCGCGCGACTTGAAGCCCACCCGGAACAGGCCCTCGCGGGTCGGGGTGTACGACGACCCGAACCGCACCGCCATCGTCCGGCGCACCTTCCCGTCGACCACCCAGCGCAGCGTGCTGCTCGACTTGTCGACGCACAGCGCCCGGCCGGTCGTGCACCGCGGGTCGAGCGCCGCGCTGGTCGTGGTGCCGCCCGGGAGGCGGTTGGCCAGCTCGTCGGCGGTGGGGGTGCGGGTCATCGCGGCGAGCCGGTCGAGGGTGCGCTGGTCGACGTAGCCGGTCACCGCGATCTCGCGCTTGCCCTGGAACCCCTTCACCGCCGCGGTGGTGGCGTCCCCGTAGTCGTCGGTGACGTCGCCGGTGAACCACGCCACCTGACGCAGCCGCGCCTGCAGGTCGCGCACCTTCGACCCGTGGTCGCCGGGTCCCAGCAGGCGCGGGCCGGGCTCCGGGACGACCGTCGGGCGGGAGGCGGGGAGCGGGGCGCCGAGCCGGAGCCGCTGCCGCTGCCGGGGCTGGGGCGTGGCCGTGGGCGTGGCGTCCTGCCGGGCCGTGCGGTCCCGGGAGGGCTCTGGTGTGGTGGTGACCGTGGCGGCCTGCGACTCGTCGGGCTCGGTGAGCCGGACCAGGCCGTAGCCCAGCGCGGAGGTGCCCACCAGCACACCCGAGACCATGGCCACCGAGGCCACCCTGCTCCACCCAGCACGCATGGGGACATCCTCACCCGTGCGCCGCGTGCCGCCGCCTCGACGCTCCGGGCGCGCCGCGGCCAACCGGTCGACCCCCATAGGGTGACGGGGTGACGCTGCACCCGACCCCGCTCGCGCCCGCCCGCCCCCGGAGCCCGCGATGACCCGCGCCGACCTGCACAAGAAGCCCGCCGAGGTGCGGGCGATGTTCGACGAGGTCGCGGAGCGCTACGACCTCACCAACGACGTGCTCTCGCTCGGTCAGGACCGCCGGTGGCGCCGGCAGGTGGTCGACGCCGTCGGTGCCCGGCCGGGGGAGCAGGTGCTCGACCTCGCGGCGGGCACGGGTACGTCGTCGCAGCCCTTCCACGACCAGGGCGCCACCGTCGTGCCCTGCGACTTCTCGGTCGGCATGCTGCAGGAGGGCAAGCGCCGGCTGCCGCACCTGCCGTTCACCGCGGGCGACGGGACCCGGTTGCCGTTCGCCGACGACACCTTCGACGCGGTGACGATCTCCTTCGGGCTGCGCAACATCGTCGACCCCGACGCCGGACTGCGCGAGATGCGCCGCGTGACCCGGCCGGGCGGTCGCCTGGTGGTCTGCGAGTTCAGCTCGCCGACCTACGAGCCGTTCCGGGTGGTCTACATCGAGTACCTGATGAAGGCGCTGCCCTCCATCGCCCGCGCGGTGTCCTCGAGCCCCGACGCCTACGTCTACCTCGCGGAGTCGATCCGGGCCTGGCCGGACCAGCAGGGCCTGGCCACCCGTATCGAGGAGGCGGGCTGGGGTGCGGCCGAGTGGCGCAACCTCTCCGGCGGCATCGTGGCCCTGCACCGCGCCACCAACCCCGGCTGAGCAAGGACGTTCGGATCGACAAATCGGACGGGGTTCCGGGGCGTTCCCTGATGTTCCGGGGTGATGCTTCGGCCGAGAACGTCAGGTTTCCCCGGCTCGCCGGTGAAACCGACGCCGCCTCGAAATAGGCAACACCCGCATGACCGAAATCGCCGTTCCGGCGCCCGAATTGCGGGGGCGGGGCGGGTTCGCGCGATGTGACACAGGCCTCTATGCTGAGGCCGGTCGTCAGTTCGTGAACGGTTTCACTTGTTCACGAGCACGGTGCTGATCAAGGAGGATCATGGAGCTCTACACGCCAGTTCTGGCACTGATGATCCTCGCCGCGGGCTTCGCGATCTTCTCCGTGGTGATCAGCGCGTTCACCGGCCCGAAGCGCTACAACCGGGCCAAGCTCGACTCCTACGAGTGCGGCATCGAGCCGACGCCGCAGCCAGTGGGCGGCGGACGCTTCCCGGTCCGCTACTACATCACCGCGATGATGTTCATCGTCTTCGACATCGAGATCGTCTTCCTCTACCCGATCGCCGTCGCGTTCGACCAGATGGCGCTGTTCGGGCTCATCGAGATGGTGCTGTTCATCATCCCGGTGTTCGTCGCCTACGTGTACGTGTGGCGGCGGGGCGGCCTGGACTGGGACTGAGAAGGACTGAGGGCTGATCAATCCATGGGTCTAGAAGAGAAGCTTCCTTCCGGCGTACTCCTCACCACCGTCGAGGGCGTCGCCGGCTACATGCGCAAGGCGTCGTTCTGGCCGGCCACCTTCGGCCTGGCCTGCTGCGCCATCGAGATGATGACCAGCGGCGGCCCCAAGTACGACCTCGCCCGCTTCGGCATGGAGGTCTTCCGCGCCAGCCCGCGGCAGGCCGACCTGATGATCGTCGCCGGCCGCGTCAGCCAGAAGATGGCCCCGGTCCTGCGCCAGATCTACGACCAGATGGCCGAGCCCAAGTGGGTGCTCGCCATGGGCGTGTGCGCGAGCTCGGGCGGGATGTTCAACAACTACGCGATCGTCCAGGGCGTCGACCACGTCGTCCCGGTCGACATGTACCTCCCCGGCTGTCCGCCGCGCCCGGAGATGCTCATCGACGCGATCCTCAAGCTGCACGAGCAGGTGCAGGCCACCAAGCTCGGCCCCAACCGCCGCGCCGAGGTCGAGGCCACCGAGGACACCGCGCTGAACGCCCTGCCCACCAGCCAGATGAAGGGGCTGATGAGGTGAGCGACGAGCCCACTCCCGGCACCGAGGTCGACGCCACCGGCACGATGCCGGAGAACGTCCCCGACGCCGGCGGCAGCGGTGAGGTCATCGGCCACCGCGCCGGCATGTTCGGCGTCCACGGCTCCGGAGACACCTCGGGGTACGGCGGGCTGCGCCGCCCCGTGGAGATGCCGGGCCAGACCACGCCGCCGTACGGCGGGTGGATGGACGACGTGGCCACCGCGCTGGCCGAGGCCACTCGCTCGGCCGGGATCGAGTCGGCCGTCGAGAAGGTCGTCGTGCACCGCGGCGAGATCACCTTCTTCGTGCGCCGCGAGGACCTGGCCGCCACCGCGCGGCTCCTGCGCGACGACGCGGCGCTGCGCTTCGAGCTCTGCTCCGGCGTCAGTGGCGTGCACTACCCCGAGGACGCCGGCCGCGAGCTGCACGCCGTCTACCACCTGCTCTCGATGACCCACAACCGGCGGATCCGCGTCGAGGTCACCGCGCCGGACGCCGACCCGCACGTCCCCAGCGTCGTGGCGACCTACCCCACGGCCGACTGGCACGAGCGCGAGACCTACGACTTCTTCGGCCTCATCTTCGACGGCCACCCCTCGCTCACCCGCATCCAGATGCCCGACGACTGGCCCGGCCACCCCCAGCGCAAGGACTACCCGCTGGGCGGCATCCCGGTCGAGTACAAGGGCGGCACCATCCCACCGCCGGACCAGCGGAGGTCCTACACATGAGCACAGGCTCAACCACCGGAAGCACCGGCTCGACCACCGAGGACGCCTACGCACCCGGGGCCGACACCAGCCAGGGCCGGGTGTTCACCGTCACCGGCCAGGACTGGGACTCGCTCGTCACCGGCATCGCCGAGGAGCACGACAACAAGGTCGTGGTCAACATGGGGCCCCAGCACCCCTCGACCCACGGGGTGCTCCGGCTCATCCTCGAGCTCGAGGGCGAGCAGGTCACCGAGGCCCGCTGCGGCATCGGCTACCTGCACACCGGCATCGAGAAGAACATGGAGTTCCGCACCTGGGTGCAGGGCGTCACGTTCTGCACGCGGATGGACTACCTCTCCCCGTTCTACAACGAGATGACCTACTGCCTCGGCGTGGAGCGGCTCCTCGACATCGAGGACCAGATCCCCGAGAAGGCCCAGGTCATGCGGGTGCTCCTGATGGAGCTCAACCGGATCTCCTCCCACCTGGTCGCGATCGCCACCGGCGGCATGGAGATCGGCGCCCTGACGGTGATGACGATCGGCTTCCGCGAGCGCGAGCTCGTGCTCGACCTGTTCGAGCTGATCACCGGCCTGCGGATGAACCACGCCTTCATCCGTCCCGGCGGCGTGGCCCAGGACCTCCCGCCCGGCGCCATCGACCAGATCCGCGACTTCATCACGCTGATGAAGAAGCGGCTTCCCGAGTACGCCGCCCTCTGCAACGCCAACCCGGTCTTCAAGGCGCGCCTCGAAGGGGTCGGCCACCTCGACCTCGCGGGCTGCCTGGCGCTGGGCATGACCGGTCCCGTGCTCCGCTCGACCGGCTACCCGTGGGACCTGCGCAAGTCGCAGCCCTACTCCGGCTACGAGGACTACGAGTTCGACGTGCCGACCCGCGACACGATGGACGCCTACGGCCGCTTCCGGATCCGCGTCGACGAGATGTGGGAGTCGCTGCGCATCGTCGAGCAGGCGGTCGACCGGCTCGCCGGGCTCGACGGCGCCCCGGTGATGATCGGGGACAAGAAGATCGGCTGGCCCAGCCAGCTGGCCATCGGCAGCGACGGCATGGGCAACAGCCTCGACCACATCAAGCACATCATGGGCGAGTCGATGGAGGCCCTGATCCACCACTTCAAGCTGGTCACCGAGGGCTTCCGCGTCCCCGCCGGCCAGGCCTACGTCCCCGTGGAGTCCCCGCGCGGCGAGCTCGGCGCCCACGTCGTCTCCGACGGCGGCACCCGCCCGTTCCGCGCGCACTTCCGCGACCCCTCGTTCGTGAACCTGCAGGCCACCTCGGTGATGAGCGAGGGCGGCATGGTCGCCGACGTCATCGTCGCGATCGCCTCGATCGACCCCGTGATGGGAGGCGTCGACAGATGAGCGACCCCACGAAACTGCTCGCGACCCCGAGCGCCGGGGCACCGTCCGTTGCGCTCACACTTTCGAGGGGGCCCCGATCATGACAGACGAGCGCATCCCCGGTGTCGACGACGGGACCAACGCACCCGCCGTCTCGACCACCGAGGTGAACAGGGAGGCCCCGCTGGACCCGGCGACGTACGCCGAGCTCCGCGAGATCGCCGCCCGCTACCCGCAGGCCCGTTCGGGCCTGCTGCCGATGCTGCACCTCGTGCAGAGCGTCGAGGGCCGGGTGACCTCGCGGGGGATCGAGGCGTGCGCCGACATCCTGGGCATCAGCGCGGCCGACGTCAGCGGCGTCGCGACCTTCTACACGATGTACAAGCGCCGTCCCGTCGGCGACTACCACGTCGGGGTCTGCACCAACACGCTGTGCGCGATCATGGGCGGCGACCTGATCTTCGAGCGGCTCAAGGACCACCTCGACATCGGCAACGACGAGACCACCCCCGCGAGGAGGGGCGGCGCTCGATCACCCTCGAGCACGTCGAGTGCAACGCGGCCTGCGACTACGCGCCGGTGATGATGGTCAACTGGGAGTTCATGGACAACATGACCCCCGAGTCGGCCGTCACGCTCGTCGACGACCTGCGCAGCGGTGCCGAGGTCCCCTCCACGCGGGGGCCGCGCCTGTGCACCTGGCGCGAGGCCGAGCGCGTGCTCGCCGGCTTCCCCGACGACCTCGCCGACGAGGGGCCGTCCGCGGGACCGGCCTCCCTGGTGGGCCGCGCGATCGCCCACGAGCGCGGCTGGACCGCCCCGCCGGTCGAGCAGGCCCGCCGTGCGGGTCACGCCGACGCGGCCGAGGGCACGACCACCGCCGACAAGGCCAAGGGAAGCCACGAGGCCGGCCACACCGAGCAGGAGTCCGAGGTCGAGCGGTCCGGCGCCGACGCGCAGCACGAGGACAACCCCGCGAACACCGGTGGTGACGATGACTGACATGTTGACCCCGGTCCTCACCGACAACTGGGGGACCGACCGCTCCTGGACGCTGGCGGCCTACGAGGACCAGGGCGGGTACGCCGGGCTGCGCAAGGCCCTCGCGATGGACCCGGCCGACGTGATCGAGGCGGTCAAGGGCTCCAACCTGCGTGGCCGCGGCGGCGCGGGCTTCCCGACCGGCATGAAGTGGGGCTTCATCCCCCAGGACAACCCGAACCCGAAGTACCTCGTCGTCAACGCCGACGAGTCCGAGCCGGGCACCTGCAAGGACATCCCGCTGATGATGGCCAGCCCGCACACGCTGGTCGAGGGCGTGATCATCAGCTCCTACGCCATCCGGGCCCACACCGCGTTCATCTACGTCCGCGGCGAGGTCCTCCACGTCGTCCGCCGGCTCCAGCGCGCGGTGCAGGAGGCCTACGCGGCCGGGCACCTCGGCACGGACATCCACGGCACCGGCTACGACCTCGACCTGGTCGTGCACGCCGGCGCCGGCGCCTACATCTGCGGCGAGGAGACCGCCCTCCTCGACTCGCTCGAGGGCCGGCGCGGCCAGCCGCGGCTGCGGCCGCCGTTCCCCGCGGTGGCGGGCCTCTACGCGAGCCCCACGGTGATCAACAACGTGGAGTCGATCGCCTCGGTCCCCAGCATCATCGACCGCGGGGCCGAGTGGTTCTCCTCGATGGGCACCGAGAAGTCCAAGGGCTTCGGGATCTTCTCCCTCTCCGGCCACGTCGCCAACCCCGGTCAGTTCGAGGCCCCGCTCGGCATCACCCTGCGTGAGCTGATCGACCTCGCCGGCGGCATCCGCGAGGGCCACGAGCTGAAGTTCTGGACCCCCGGCGGGTCCAGCACCCCGCTGCTCACCGCCGAGCACCTCGACGTACCCCTCGACTTCGAGGCGGTCGGCGAGGCCGGCTCGATGCTGGGCACCCGCGCGCTGCAGATCTTCGACGAGACCACGTGCGTGGTCCGCGCGGTGCTGCGGTGGACGGAGTTCTACAAGCACGAGTCGTGCGGCAAGTGCACCCCGTGCCGCGAGGGCACCTGGTGGCTGGCGCAGACCCTGGCCCGACTCGAGCAGGGCCGCGGCACCGAGGACGACCTCGACCTGCTGCTCGACCAGTGCGACAACATCCTGGGCCGGGCGTTCTGCGCGCTCGGCGACGGCGCGACGAGCCCGATCAGCTCCTCGATCCAGTACTTCCGGGACGAGTACCTCGCGCACCTCACCCACGGAGGCTGCCCGTTCGACCGGGAGGCGTCCGCGATCTTCGCGAAGGTGGAGGCGACGGCATGACGGTCTCGACAAGCTCGACCGGCGGTGTGAAGAAGTCCGAGGAGAAGGCGCCGGAGAGGTCCGACGAGGTCACCGTGACCATCGACGGCGTCGAGGTCTCGGTCCCCAAGAACACCCTGGTGATCCGCGCCGCCGAGCAGATCGGCGTGCAGATCCCGCGCTTCTGCGACCACCCGCTGCTCGCGCCCGTCGGCGCCTGCCGGCAGTGCCTGGTCGAGGTGCCCGACGCCGGCAACGGCCGGGGGATGCCCAAGCCGCAGGCCTCCTGCACGCTGACCGTCGCCGACGGGATGGTGGTCAACACCCAGGCCACCTCCGAGGTCGCCGACAAGGCGCAGCAGGGGATCATGGAGTTCCTGCTGATCAACCACCCGCTCGACTGCCCGGTCTGCGACAAGGGCGGGGAGTGCCCGCTGCAGAACCAGGCGATGAGCAACGGCCGGGGCGAGACCCGGTTCGTCGAGCAGAAGCGGCTCTACCCCAAGCCCATCAACATCTCCGCGCAGGTCCTCCTCGACCGGGAGCGCTGCGTGCTGTGCGCGCGCTGCACCCGCTTCTCCGAGCAGATCGCCGGCGACCCGTTCATCGCGCTGATCGAGCGCGGCGCGCTGCAGCAGGTGGGCATCTACGAGAAGGAGCCCTTCGAGAGCTACTTCTCCGGCAACACCATCCAGATCTGCCCGGTGGGCGCGCTCACCTCCTCGGCGTACCGCTTCCGCTCGCGGCCCTTCGACCTGGTCTCCACGCCCTCGGTGGCCGAGCTCGACGCCTGCGGCGCGGCGATCCGCGTCGACCACCGGCGCGGCAAGGTCATGCGCCGGCTGGCCGGCGACGACCCCGAGGTCAACGAGGAGTGGATCACCGACAAGGACCGCTTCGCGCACCGCTACGCCGAGCTCGACGACCGGCTGCGCTACCCGATGGTGCGCGACGAGGAGACTCGGCGAGCTGCGGCCCGCCAGCTGGCCCGAGGCGTTCCTGGTGGCCGCGCGCGGCCTCACCGCCGCCAAGGAGGCCGGCGGCGTCGGTGTGCTCACCGGTGGCCGGCTCACCGCCGAGGACGCCTACGCCTACTCGAAGTTCGCCCGGGTCGCGCTCGGCACCAACGACATCGACTTCCGGGCCCGGCCGCACTCCGCCGAGGAGGCCGAGTTCCTGGCCGCCCAGGTGGTGCTCGACGGCCCCGGCGGCACCGGTGTGACGTACGCCGACCTCGAGGCCGCCCGCTCGGTGCTCCTCGTGGGCCTCGAGCCCGAGGACGAGGCCGGCACCATCTTCCTGCGGCTGCGCAAGGCCTCCCGGGGCCGGCACCTGCCGATCTACTCGATCGCGCCGTACACCTCGCGCGGGCTGCACAAGATGGCCGGCACCCTGCTGCCCACCCGGCCCGGTGACGAGGCGGCCGTGCTCGACGGCCTGGCCCACGACACCGACGTCGCCGTGGACAGCGGCACCGTCATCCTGGTCGGCGAGCGCCTCGCCACGGTCCCCGGCGCGCTCACCGCCGTCGCAAGGCTGGCGGGGACCACCGGCGCCCGGCTCGCCTGGGTGCCGCGTCGCGCCGGCGACCGGGGCGCCCTCGAGGTGGGCGCGCTGCCCAACCTGCTGCCCGGCGGCCGCCCGGTGGCCGACGCCTCGGCCCGCGTCGACCTGGCCACGGCCTGGGGCGTCCAGGCGCTGCCCGAGACCCCCGGCCGTGACGGCGACGCCATCGTCGCCGCCGCTGCCGCGGGCGAGCTCGGCGGCCTCGTGGTCGGCGGCGTGGACCCCGCCGACCTCTCCGACCCGGCGTTCGCGCGCCAGGCCATCGAGGCGGCCGGCTTCGTGGTGTCGCTGGAGGTGCGCGCCTCCGACGTCACCCACCTCGCCGACGTGGTCTTCCCCGTCGCCCCGGTCACCGACCGGGCCGGCACCTTCGTCAACTGGGAGGGCCGCGTCCGTACCTTCGGCAAGGTGCTGCACAACCCCAGCTCGCTGCCCGACCTCCGCGTGCTCGCGGGGATCGCCGAGGAGCTCGACACCGGCCTGACCCACGGGCTGGGCTGGCGCACCACCGAGCAGGTCTGGGCCGAGATGACCCAGGTCGGACCGTGGGACGGCGAGCGTCCCACCCTCGAGGCGAGCTCGGTGCGCGAGCGAGTGCCCGACAGCAAGGTCCCACGCGACCTCGACGCCGACGGCGGCCACGTGCTGGCCTCCTGGAAGCAGATGATCGACGACGGGCGGATGCAGGACGGCGAGGAGCCGATGCGCCTCACCGCCCGCAAGCCGGTCCTCCTGGTCGGCGCGGCCACGCTCGAGGAGCTCGCGGTCAGCCCCGGCGACCTGGTCACCCTGAACGGGCCGCTCGGCTCGGTCGAGCTGCCGGTCGCGGTCGCCGACCTCGCCGAGGGCACGGTCTGGGCGCCGGCGAGCGCCCCTGGACTCTCGGTGCGGCACCTCGTCGGACCGGCCGGTTCTCCCGTCACGATCAACGGAGGAGCCCGATGACCCCCTGGATCGCCGCGTTGGTGCCGATGGACACCAACCCCGGGCTCGAGGCCTTCGGCAAGGACCCCGTCTGGCTGGTCATCGTCAAGGCCGTGCTCATCTTCGTCGTGCTGGTGCTGCTGACGCTGTTCAACATCTGGTTCGAGCGTCGCGTCGTGGCCCGGATGCAGCACCGCATCGGCCCCAACGTCAACGGTCCCTTCGGCCTGCTGCAGAGCCTGGCCGACGGCGTGAAGCTGGCGCTGAAGGAGGACATCGTCCCCAAGGCCGCCGACAAGGCGGTCTTCGTGATCGCGCCGGTGATCGCCACGGTGCCGGCCTTCATCACCTTCTCGGTGATCCCGTTCGGACCCGAGGTGCAGGTCCCGTTCACCGACATCACCACGCCGTTGCAGCTCACCGACATGCCGGTGGCGGTCATCTTCGTGCTCGCGATCGCCTCGATCGGCATCTACGGCATCGTGCTCGGCGGCTGGTCCAGCGGGTCGACGTACTCCCTGCTCGGCGGGCTGCGCTCCAGCGCCCAGATGATCTCCTACGAGGTCGCCATGGGCCTGGCGTTCGTGGCGGTCTTCCTGCACGCCGGGTCGATGTCGACCTCGCAGATCGTGGAGTCGCAGAAGGACGTCTGGTTCGCGTTCACGCTGATCCCCTCGTTCGTGATCTACGTGATCGCGATGGTGGGGGAGACCAACCGCGCCCCCTTCGACCTCCCCGAGGCCGAGGGTGAGCTGGTCGGCGGCTTCCACACGGAGTACTCCTCGCTGAAGTTCGCCCTGTTCTTCCTCGCCGAGTACATCAACATGGTGACCGTCTCGGCGCTGGCGACCACGCTGTTCCTCGGCGGCTGGCGGGCCCCGTGGCCGATCTCGCTGTGGGACGGCGCCAACGAGGGCTACTGGCCGTTCTTCTGGTTCATCGGCAAGGTCATGCTCTTCATCTTCATGTTCATCTGGCTGCGCGGGACCCTTCCGCGGCTGCGCTATGACCAGTTCATGGCGTTCGGCTGGAAGGTGCTCATCCCGATCTCCATCGTGTGGATCCTCGCCGTCGCCGCCATCCGGGTGGTCGACCTGCGCGGCGGCTTCGACCGCACCTGGCTGATCGCCGCCGCGGCCGTGCTCGGCGTGCTCGTGGTCGTGCTGCTGTTCCTCGACGAGAGGACGAAGCCGGCCGAGGAACCCGTGGCCGAGCGCGAGCCCTTCGATGCCTTCGCCGGCGGCTACCCCGTGCCGCCGATGCCGGGGACCACCACCGGCGCCACCACCACCGTCGAGAGGGGGGAGCCCTGATGGCGTCCCTGAAAGAGCAGCTCTGGGACCCGGTCGCCGGGTTCGGGGTGACCTTCAGGACCATGTTCCGCAAGGTGGTCACCGAGCAGTACCCCTTCGACAAGCAGCCCACCGCGCCGCGCTTCCACGGCCGGCACCAGCTCAACCGCTGGCCCGACGGGTTGGAGAAGTGCATCGGCTGCGAGCTGTGCGCGTGGGCCTGCCCGGCGGACGCGATCTACGTCGAGGGTGCCTCCAACACCGACGACGAGCGGTTCAGCCCCGGTGAGCGCTACGGCCGCGTCTACCAGATCAACTACCTGCGCTGCATCCTGTGCGGGCTGTGCATCGAGGCGTGCCCGACGCGCGCGCTGACGATGACCAACGAGTACGAGCTGGCCGACAACAACCGCGAGGACCTCATCTACGAGAAGTCCGACCTGATCGCGCCGCTGCTGCCCGGCATGGAGCAGCCGCCGCACCCGATGCGGCTCGGCCAGGACGAGGGCGACTACTACCGCGGCACGCTGCGCCGCCAGGACGAGCAGCCCGCCTCGCAGGAGGGCACCGCATGATCGCGTTCTGGATCCTCGCCCCGGTGATGGTGGTGTGTGCGCTCGGCCTGCTCTTCGCCCGCAAGGCCGTGCACTGCGCGCTGCTGCTCGCGGTCGTGATGATCGGGCTCGCCGTGCTGTACGCCGTGCAGGACGCCCCGTTCCTGTTCGCGGTGCAGATCATCGTCTACACCGGCGCCATCCTGATGCTGTTCCTCTTCGTGGTGATGCTCGTGGGCGTCGACGCCTCGGACTCCGTCGTCGAGACGATCCGGGGCCAGCGGCTCTGGGCGACCGTGGTCGGCCTGCTGTTCGGCGTGACGCTGGTCGTGGGCCTCTCGCAGATCTCGGTGGGCGTGGTGACCGGGCTCGACCAGGCCAACGAGGACGGCAACGTCCCGGCGATCGCGCGGGTGCTGTTCACCCGCTACGTCTTCGCCTTCGAGGTCACCTCGGCGCTGCTGATCACCGCGGCGCTGGGCGCCATGGTGCTCGCCCACCGCGAGCGCCTGACCCCCAAGCTCGGCCAGGCCGACCTCGCCGCCCAGCGGATGCGTGACTACGCCGAGCACGGCAAGCACCTCGGTCCGCTCCCGGCGCCGGGTGTCTTCGCGCGCCACAACGCCGTGGACACCCCCGCGCTGCTGCCCGACGGGACCCCGGCCCCGGGGTCGATCTCCCGCGTCCTCGCCGCGCGCGGGTCGGTGAAGCAGTTCCCCGGCAGCGCGACCCAGGTCGAGCGCATCGGTGGCAGCGACCAGGACGTCCCACCCCGAGACGACTCCGCCGACCAGGGAGGTGCAGGACGATGAGCCCCACACCCTTCATTGTCCTGTCCGCGATCCTGTTCACCATCGGCGCGGTCGGCGTGCTCACCCGGCGCAACGCGATCGTGGTGTTCATGTGCGTGGAGCTGATGCTCAACGCCGCGAACCTCGCGCTGATCACCTTCGCCCGCGTCAACGGCAACCTCGAGGGGCAGATCGCGGCGTTCTTCGTCATGGTCGTGGCCGCCGCCGAGGTCGTGATCGGGCTCGCGATCATCATGACCATCTTCCGCACGCGCCGGTCGGCCTCGGTCGACGACGCCAGCCTGCTGAAGTACTAAGGGGCGACGACTGTGAACCTCCCTGCCATCAGCGTGCTCACCGAGACCGGCGACGTACCCGTCGTGGACCCGGGCTCGGCGGGCGCGCTGGCCCTTCCTCTCGTGCTGGTGCTGGCGCTGCCCGCCTTCGGCGCGGTCGTGCTGCTGCTCGGCGGACGGCGCACCGACCGGTGGGGCCACCTGCTCGGCACCGCCACCGTGGTCGGCTCGTTCGTCTGCTCGCTGTGGCTGTTCGTCTCGATCCTGGGGCGCGGGACCGAGGACCGGCAGATCGCCCTCGACCTGTGGACCTGGTTCAGCGCCGGTGACTGGACGGTCCAGCTGGGCCTGCTCTACGACCCGCTCTCCGCTCTGTTCCTGCTGCTGATCACCGGCGTGGGTTCGCTGATCCACGTCTACTCGATCGGCTACATGGCACACGACGAGCGCCGTCGCCGGTTCTTCGCCTACCTCAACCTCTTCGTCGCCGCGATGCTGATGCTGGTGCTCGCCTCCGACTACGTCGGGATCTTCCTCGGCTGGGAGGGCGTGGGCCTGGCGTCGTACCTGCTCATCGGGTTCTGGCAGTACAAGCCGTCGGCCGCTGCCGCTGCGCAGAAGGCGTTCGTGATCAACCGGGTCGGTGACATCGGGCTCTCGCTCGGCGTCGGCCTGATGTTCGTCACCTTCGGCAGCACCTCGTTCACGACGATCTCCGAGCTGACCAGCGGCGCGTCCCAAGGCGTGATGACCGCGATCGGCCTGCTGCTGCTCCTGGCTGCCTGCGGCAAGTCCGCGCAGTTCCCGCTGCAGACCTGGCTGCTCGACGCCATGGAGGGCCCGACCCCGGTCTCGGCCCTGATCCACGCGGCCACCATGGTCACCGCCGGCGTCTACCTGATCGTCCGCTCCCAGTTCATCTTCGAGTACACCGCCGACGCGCGCCTCGCCGTCGCCACGATCGGCACGATCACGCTGCTGATCGGCGCCTGGATCGGGTGCGCCAAGGACGACATCAAGAAGGTGCTCGCCGGCTCCACGATGAGCCAGATCGGCTACATGATCCTGGCCGCGGGTCTCGGCGTCGCCGGCTACGCGTTCGCGATCTTCCACCTGCTGACCCACGGCTTCTTCAAGGCCAACATGTTCCTCGGCGCCGGCTCGGTGATGCACGGGACGAACGACGACGTGGACATGCGTCACTACGGCGTCCTGCGCAAGGCCATGCCGGTGACCTTCCTGACCTTCGCGATGGGCTACCTCGCGATCATCGGGTTCCCCGGGTTCGCCGGGTTCTGGTCCAAGGACAAGATCATCGAGACCGCCCTGGCGGAGAACCTCCTCTTCGGCATCTGCGCGCTGCTCGGCGCCGCGGTCACCGGCTTCTACATGACCCGGCTGATGCTGATGACGTTCTTCACCAAGGAGCGCTGGGAGCCCGGCGTGCACCCGCACGAGTCGCCGAAGGTGATGACGATCCCGCTGATCGTGCTCGCGGCGCTCTCGGTGCTCGGTGGGGTGCTGCTGCTCAACGACTGGATCGTGACCTTCCTCGCGCCCGTCGTCGGGGAGCCCGTGCACCACGAGCCGCCGCTGCCCGCGCTGGTGATCAGCCTGCTCGCAGTCCTCGTCGTGGCCGTCGGGGTCGCGCTGGCGTGGTTCCTCGTCGGCAAGCGCGAGGTGCCCCGCACCGCGCCGGCCCGGGTGTCGGTGTTCACCCGCGCGGGTCGCAACGAGCTCTACGGCAACGAGGTCAACGACGCGCTCGTGGTCCAGCCGGGGCGTCGCCTGACCTCGGGCCTGGGCACCTTCGACCGGTCGACCGTCGACGGCGGGTTCATGGGCACCGCCTGGGCGCTGGCCGGTCTCTCCTCCGGCCTGCGCAGAGCCCAGAACGGCTTCGTCCGCTCCTACGCGCTGTCCCTTCTCGGCGGCGCCGCACTCGTCCTGCTGGCGCTCGTGGTGGTGAACCTGACATGAAGTCACCCCACGAAATCGCTCGCTTCGCTCCCGATTCCGCAGGGACCCCGACATGAATCTTCCCTGGCTGACCATCCTGCTGGTCGTGCCGCTGCTCGGCGCCGGCGTGCTGTCCTTCCTGCCCGCCCGCGGCAACGCCGCGGCGCCCAAGCTCGTCGCGCTCGGCTTCTCGGTCGTCACGCTCGCGCTCGCGCTGGCGCTGGCGGCGGGCTACGACGCCGGCGGCGGCATGCAGTACACCGAGGAGGCCGTGCTGGATCCGGATGTTCGGGGCGCACTACGCCCTGGGCCTCGACGGTGTCGGCCTCACGCTGGTGCTGCTCACCGTCATCCTCACGCCCGTCGTGATGCTGGCCTCGTGGAACGACGGCGAGCTCGGCCGATGGGGGTCCAAGGGCTTCTTCGCCTGGATCCTGGGCCTCGAGGGCCTCACGATCGGCGTGTTCGCCGCGACCGACGTGTTCTTGTTCTACGTCCTGTTCGAGGCCACGCTGATCCCGGTCTACTTCCTGGTCGCGGGGTACGGCGGGCCGGACCGCGTCCGTGCCGCGGTGAAGTTCCTGCTGTTCTCGCTGGCCGGCGGCCTGGTCATGCTCGCCTCGGTGGTCGCGCTCTACGTCCAGTCGGCGAAGACGGACATCGGCCCGACGTACCTCCTCTCCGACCTCACCGACATGGACTTCGGCACCTCGGTCGGCCGCTGGATGTTCCTCGGCTTCTTCATCGCCTTCGCGATCAAGGCGCCGATGTTCCCGGTGCACACCTGGCTGCCGGACACCACCCAGAGCGCCACTCCCGGCACGTCGGTGCTGCTGGTCAGCGTGCTCGACAAGATCGGCACCTTCGGGATGATCCGGTTCTGCCTCGAGCTGTTCCCCGAGGCCTCCCGGTGGGCCACGCCCGTCGTGGTGGTGCTGGCGATCATCAGCATCCTGTACGGCGCGTTCATGGCGATCGGCTCGAACAACATCCCGCGCCTGATCGCCTACACCTCGGTGAGCCACTTCGGCTTCATCGTGCTGGGCATCTTCGTGATGAACAGCCAGGGCCTGGCCGGTGCGAACTTCTACATGTTCAACCACGGCCTCTCCACGGCCGCGCTGTTCCTGATCTCCGGCTTCCTGATCAGCAGGCGCGGGTCGGCGTTGATCAGCGACTTCGGCGGGGTCGAGAAGGTCGCCCCGGTGCTGGCCGGACTGTTCCTGGTCGCGGGGCTCTCGTCGCTGTCGCTGCCCGGTCTCTCGCCGTTCGTCTCCGAGCTGATGGTGCTGGTCGGCGCGTTCGTGCACTCGCCGTGGGCCGCGGCCTTCGCGGTGCCCGGCATCGTCCTCGCCGCGATCTACATCCTGTGGATGTACCAGCGCACGATGACCGGCCCGGTCCGCGAGGGCGTCATCGGCATGCGCGACCTGAACGTGCGCGAGATCGCCTCGGTGGCGCCGCTGCTCGTGCTGGTCGTGGTGCTCGGGTTCTTCCCGCAGCCGCTGCTCGACGTGATCAACCCGGCGGTCGAGCCCACCATGTCGCAGGTCGGCACCAACGACCCGCAGCCGCAGGTGACCGAAGGGCAGGCGGCCGAGTGATCACCCCAGCCAGTCCTGCGGGCGGCTCCCTCCGCTCGCTCCGCACACGATTCCCCGGGAGCCCTGAGTGAACGGCTTCGAAGCCCCGAAGATCGAGTACTTCACCGTCTCGCCGATCCTCATCGTCCTCGGCGTCGCGGTCCTCGGCGTGCTGATCGAGGCGTTCCTGCCGCGCGGTCGTCGCTACCTCGTGCAGGTGCTGCTGGCGCTGGTCGGCCTCGTCGCCGCCATCGCCACCACCGTGGTCGTCTTCGCCCGGCTCAACCCCGGCTCGGACGAGCCCAAGCTCGGCAACGTCGTCGCCGAGGGCGCCCTGGCCGTGGACGGTCCCGCTCTCTTCTGCTGGGTACTGGTGCTGGTGCTCGCGCTGCTGAGCGTGCTGCTGTTCGCCGAGCGGCGGCTGGAGGGCGGGCTGCTCTCCTTCGCCGGCCAGGCGGCGGCGCTGCCCGGCACCGAGGCGGAGCGCGAGGCCTCGACGAAGGGGCTGGAGCACACCGAGGTCTTCCCGCTGATGATGTTCACGGTCGCCGGCATGCTGATGTTCCCGGCGGCCAACGACCTGCTGACGATGTTCGTCGCGCTCGAGGTCTTCTCGCTGCCGCTCTACCTGCTCTGCGGGCTGGCCCGGCGTCGGCGCCTGCTGAGCCAGGAGGCGGCGCTGAAGTACTTCCTGCTCGGCGCCTTCAGCTCCGGGTTCTTCGTCTACGGCGTCGCGCTGACCTACGGGTACGCCGGCTCGATGGGCTTCGCGCAGATCGCCGAGGCGGTCTCGGCCCAGACCGGCAGCGAGGCCCTGCTGCTCGGCGGCATCGCCCTGCTCTCGGTGGGTCTGCTGTTCAAGGTCAGCGCCGTGCCGTTCCAGGCCTGGACCCCCGACGTCTACCAGGGCGCCCCGACCGCGGTGACGGCCTTCATGGCCGCGGCCACCAAGGTCGCCGCCTTCGGTGCGCTGCTGCGGCTGTTCTACGTCGCCTTCGGCGCCAACCGCAGCGACTGGCTGCCGATGATCTGGATCGTGGCCATCCTGACGATGGTGGTGGGCTCGGTGCTCGCGCTGACCCAGACCGACGTCAAGCGGCTGCTGGCCTACTCCTCGATCGCCCACGCGGGGTTCATCCTCACCGGGTTCCTGGGCATCCGCTCGCTCAGTGAGGTGCAGCCCGGCAGCCTGACCGGCGTCTCGGCGGTGCTGTTCTACCTGACGACCTACGGCTTCACCACGATGGCGGCCTTCGCGCTGGTCACCGTGGTCCGCGACGGCAGCGGCGAGGCGACCCACCTCTCGCGCTGGCGCGGCCTGGGCAAGGAGTCCCCCTGGGTGGCCGGGATGTTCGCGTTCCTGCTGCTCGCCATGGCCGGCATCCCGCTGACCAGCGGCTTCACCGGCAAGTGGGCGGTGTTCGCGGCCGCCCTGGACGCCGGTGCGTGGCCGGTGGTCGTCGTGGCGGTGCTGGCCTCGGCGGTGGCGGCGTACTTCTACGTCAAGGTCATCGTGCTGATGTACTTCTCCGAGCCCGTGGGGGAAGGCCCCAGCGTCACGACGCCGAGCGCGCTCACCGGCACCGTGATCGCCGTCGGCGTGGCGGCCACCCTGCTGCTCGGCGTGGTCCCGGGCGAGTTGATCGACCTGCTCGGTCGCGTGGGAGTATTCATCAGGTGAGCCCCCGACCTCTCCTGGACCCCGCGTGACCTCCTCGCTCGCCCTGCCCGTGCTCGACGCCGACCTCGAGGCACGCCTGCGGGCGCGCATGGAGGAGGTCGAGCAGGCGCTGCTGCGGCACGTCCGCAGCGAGGCGGGGTTCGTCACCGAGGCGGCGCGCCACCTGATGCAGGCCGGCGGCAAGCGGTTCCGGCCCCTGCTGGTGCTGCTGGCGGCCGAGACCGGGGACGCCTCGCGCGACGGGGTGCTCACCGCCGCCTGCGTGGTCGAGCTGACCCACCTGGCCTCGCTCTACCACGACGACGTCATGGACGAGGCGGACCTGCGGCGGGGAGCGGAGTCCGCGAACGCCCGCTGGGACAACCACGTGGCGATCCTGACCGGCGACTTCCTGTTCGCCCGGGCCTCCGAGCTGACCGCCGATCTGGGCGCCGAGGCCGTGCGCATCCAGGCCCGCACCTTCGGCCGGCTGGTCGAGGGCCAGATGCTGGAGACCCTCGGTCCCTCGGACGACCAGGACCCCCTGGAGCACTACCTGCGCGTGGTCGCCGGCAAGACGGGGTCGCTGATCGCCACCTCCGCCCGCTACGGCGCCCGCTTCGCCGGCGCCTCGGACGACGTCGAGGAGGCCCTGACCGAGTACGGCGAGAAGGTAGGCGTGGCCTTCCAGCTCTCCGACGACATCCTCGACGTCGCCTCGGAGACCGAGCTCTCGGGCAAGACCCCCGGCACCGACCTGCGCGAGGGCGTGCCGACCCTGCCGGTGCTGATCGCCAAGCGGTCCACCGACCCCGCGGACGCCCGGCTGCGCGAGCTGCTCGACGCCGACCTGGGCGACGACGCCCTGCACGCCGAGGCGCTCACCCTGCTGCGGGCCCACCCGGCGATGGCCGAGGCCCGCGCCTACGTGGTCTCGCTCGCCGAGGAGGCCAAGCAGCTGCTCAAGGTGCTGCCGGAGAGCGGGGTCCGTACGGCGCTCGAGGCGTTCGCCGACGTGGTGGCGACCCGCACCACCTGAGGCGGCGTACCACTCCTGGCCTCGGCGCCCGGGCCCCCTGGGTGTCCCCAAATGCCCACGACGGGCGTCGCTCGTCGCTAGGGTGCGGCTCACCTGCGCGCGGAATCCGGTCTGCGTGCTCGAAGGAAGGAAGACCAAGGCGATGGCTGCAAGCACGCCACCTCCCGGCGGAGGCTACGACTCGGCACCACCCCCGCCTCCGGGCGGCTACGGGGGCCCCGGCGGCGGGACCCCACCTCCCAACCACCTGGTGTGGGCGATCCTGACCACCCTGTTCTGCTGCCTGCCGCTCGGCGTCGCCTCGATCGTCTTCGCGGCCCAGGTCAACAGCAAGTGGAACGCCGGGGATGTCGCCGGCGCCCAGGAGTCCTCCGAGAAGGCGCGGAAGTTTGCGCTGTGGGGGACGATCATCGGTGTGGTGTTCCTGGTCCTCTACATCATCCTCGTGATCGTCGGTGTGGCCTCCCTCGACGTCAACTCGGGCACGAGCACGAGCTCCGACTTCTGAGTCAGCCATGGCCGTGACGCATCGCCTCGTGCCGCCGGACTCCCGGTGGCGCGAGGCGTTGCCGTTCGCGGCCATGACCGCGGCCGGCCTCGCGGCTGCGGCGATGCTCTACGCCGTCGACCCCAACCAGCCCGGCCACTACCCGACCTGCCCGTTCCTGGCACTCACCGGCTGGTACTGCCCCGGCTGCGGCGCCCTGCGCGGCCTGCACGACCTGCTGCACCTCGACCCCGCCGGCGCGCTCGGCCGCAACCCGATGATGGTGCTCGCGGTGCCCTACCTCGCGCTGGCCTGGGTCACCTGGATCCTGCGCTTCACCGGCCGCCCCGCCCCCCGCTCCACCTCACTGCCCCCCTGGACCATGTGGACCCTCCTCGCGGTCGTCGTCGCCTTCGGCGTCCTGCGGAACCTGCCCGGGTGGGACTGGCTGTCGCCTGCGTGAGGTGCCGGTTTCCCACGGGACCGTGGGAAACCCTCACTTCCCGGGCGTTGCGACGAGCGGGCAGTGCGGGACTCGTGCGGGAAGACACGGCCGAACACGTTCTCGACCGCCGGTTCAGGCCATCATGCCGAGGCGCAGCATGCGGCGTACGCGCTCGGCGGTCACCTTGCGAACGTGGTAGTTCGACCAGATGAAGCGGATCATCGCGCACCCGCTGACCTCGCGCAGCCGGTCCTCGCGGTTCTTCTCGTCGGTGACCACATCGCCGGGATCCTGTCCCGGCTTGAGGAGCCGGCCGTACTTGATCATGCCGTCGAACTCCCCGAGCAGGCGGTACTTCGGCCAGGCGAAGTCCGTGATGCCGACGAGGTTGCCGTGCTCGTCGTACACGTGGAACTGCAGCACCGGCTCGGGCAGGTGGTATTCGTAGCAGAGGAACCGCCCGCGCGACTCGCCCAGCGACTCGGCGCCGCGACGCATCAGGCGGAGGGAGATCTGGAGCTTGGCGTGGTGCGGCCACCCCGTCCGCCGCGTGTACTCGGCCCACAGTGCGAACTCGTCGGCCAGACCCAGATCGAGACACGAGTCAAGCAGTCCGACCCCGCTCTCGACGCAGTTCGTCGCCGCGGCACCAATCGCGCACTGGACGGCGGGCAGGAGCAGCATGCCGTCCTTGGTCTGCACGGCCTCGGGTAGGGCGGCCTCCTCGTGGTAGACGACGTCGCGCTGCCGGCGACCCTTCGCACCGTCGAGCCGTACGACGTGGACCCGCTCGAGGTCGACGTTCCACAAGCGCATGCCGTGGGCGGCGGCACCGGAGACGTGACTGAGCGCGACCCGGCCGTCGTGCGTCAGGCACACCGCCTGCGCTCTCAGCAGATGTCGGTCGACCTCGTCGCGCGTCGTCCACGTGGGAGTCGGCACGTACGCGCCGTGGCGCACACGAGTGATCACCCCCGCGCGGCGGGCGGCGAGTAGGTCCCGGTCGTCGTACCCGAAGTCCAGGGCTTCGCGGCGCAGGAACAGGCCGTTGGGATGCAGTGTCATGAGTTCGTCCATGCCCGGAGGATGTGGCTCGATGAGGGGAGCGGTCGCGGGCCGTCCTGGCCCCTGTGGATCCGGCACACCTCGCGCCGCCCGGTGGACGCGAGGTGGACGTCTTCAGGTCGTCACAGGAGCATCAGCTTCCCGTACGACCCGCTCACTTCCCGTGGGCTGCAACGCACGGGAAGTGCTGGGTTCCCACGGGACCGTGGGAAACCGCGCCCCCTCAGACGGCGCTGGCCTCCGCCGCCCACCGCAGCTGCCGCCGTCGGTGGCGGATGGCGTCGGCGGTGAAGATGGCCAGGGCGGCCCAGACGATCATGAAGCCGAACCACTTGACGCCGGTCATCTGCTCGCCGAAGACGACGACGCCGAGGAAGAACTGGATGGTGGGGGCGAGGTACTGCAGCAGCCCGATCGTGGTCAGCGAGACCCGGTTGGCGGCCGCGCCGAAGCAGATCAGGGGGACGGCAGTGACCAGACCGGTGCCGGCCAGCAGCAGGGCGTGGCCGAGGCCCTCGTTGGCGAAGTGGCCCTCGCCGGTCGAGGCGAGCCAGATCAGGTAGCCCAGGGCCAGCGGCGTGAGCAGCACGGTCTCGAAGGTCAGCGACTCCACCGCGCCGACGCCGGCCTTCTTCTTCGCCAGCCCGTAGGTGCCGAAGGAGCCCGCGAGCAGGAAGGCGACCCACGGGGGGTGGCCGTAGTCCACGGTCAGGACGACCACCGCCAGCGTGGCCAGGCCGATCGCGGTCCACTGCACCGGCCGCAGCTGCTCACCGAGCACGAGGACACCGAGCAGGACCGTCACCAGCGGGTTGATGAAGTAGCCCAGCGACACCTCCACGACCCGGTCGTGGTTGACGCCCCAGATGAACCCGCCCCAGTTGAAGGCGATGACGAAGGAGGCGACCGAGAGCAGGAGGAACACACGCGGGTCGCGCACGATCCGTCGCAGGTGGGGGAGCCGTCGTACGGCGAGGGTCAGGACCATCATGGTGACCAGCGACCAGCACACCCGGTGCGCCAGGATCTCCACGGCACCCGCGGGCTTGAGCAGGGGCCAATAGAGGGGAAACAGTCCCCACATCGCATAGGCGGCGGCGCCGAGCAGGAACCCCCGACGCTCGTCACTCACCGGCCCAACGTATCGGTCGTAGTCTGTCGGGCATGGCCGGGTACACCGTCGAGCGCAGCACCACCGTCGCGGCTCCGGTGGACCAGGTCCACGCCCTCGTCGACGACTTCCAGCAGTGGCGGCAGTGGTCGCCGTGGGAGGACGTCGACCCGGACCTGCAGCGGACCTACTCCGGACCCGACCGCGGCGTCGGGGCGCACTACGCCTGGTCGGGCAACCGCAAGGCCGGGGCCGGCAGCATGGAGATCGTGCGCTCCACCCCGGAGGCGGTCGACATCACGTTGCGCTTCCTCAAGCCGTTCAAGGCCACCAACCAGGCGACCTTCCTCCTCGACGGGTCCGGCACCCAGACCATGGTCACCTGGCGGATGTCGGGGGAGCAGAAGGGGCTGATGGGTCTGTTCGGCCGGTTCATGAACATGGACAAGCTGATCGGCCCCGACTTCGAGCGCGGGTTGGAGCGGCTGAAGGCTGTCGCCGAGCAGGGTCCTGCCTGAGCGAGGCCCCGGCTCAGACCTCCTCGGGGAACATCTGGATGGCACCCGACGGGCACTCCTGGACGCAGATGCCGCATCCCTTGCAGTAGTCGAGGTCGATCAGGTAGGCCTCGCCGGGCTTGCCGATCTTCAGCACCGCGTTGTCGGGGCACACGCCGTAGCAGTTGTCGCAGCCGAAGCAGTTGCCGCACGACAGGCACCGCCTGGCCTCGAACAGCGCCGTCGACTCGTCGAGGCCCTGCACCACCTCGTCGAAGGTCGACTCGCGCCGGGCCCGGTCGAGCACCGGTCGATGGGTGCGCGGGGCGTCGGCGTAGTACCACGTGTTCAGCGTGTCGAAGGTCGCCAGCGCCGGTCGTACGGCGGGCTCCGGCGCCGCTCCGGAGAGCCAGCTCGTCGATGTGGCGGGCCGCCCGCTTGCCGTGGCCGACGGCCGCGGTGACCGACCGTTCCAGCGGGACCATGTCGCCGCCGGCGAACACGCCCTCGCAGCCGGTGCGCATCTGCCGGTCGACCTGGACCACCCCGTCCTCGACCACCAGCCCCGGCACGCCCTCGAGCAGCGACAGGTCCGTCTCCTGGCCGAGGGCGAGCACCAGCGAGTCGGCCGCCAGCTCCTCGACCTCCCCGGTCGGCTGCGGGAAGCCGCTCTCGTCGAGCTCCATCCGCTCCACGACCAGGGAGCCCGCGTCGACCTGCCTGATCGTGGTCAGCCACTTGATCAGCACGCCCTCCTCGGTGGCCTCCTGCAGCTCCGACTCGTGGGCCGGCATCCGGTCCTTGGTGCGCCGGTAGACCACGATCGCCTCCGAGGCGCCGAGCCGCTTGGCGGTCCGGGCCGCATCGATGGCGGTGTTGCCGCCGCCGTACACCGCGACCCGGCGGCCCAGCATCGGCTGCTCGCCCTCCTCGAGGTCGTGCAGCATCGTGACCGCGTCGACCACCTTGGCGGCCGAGCCGGCCGGGATGTAGGCGCGCCTGCCGAGCTGGGCGCCGACCGCCAGGAACACCGCGTCGTGGTCGTGGCGCAGCGCCTCGAGGTCGTCGACCTTCGCGTCGAGCTCGAGCGTCACGCCGAGGTCGAGGATGCGCTGCACCTCGGCGTCGAGCACGTCGCGCGCGAGGCGGTACTTCGGGATGCCGAAGCGCATCATCCCGCCCGCCATCGGCCCCGCCTCCTTCACGGTGACGGTGTGGCCCAGCCGGGCGAGGTGGTACGCCGCGGACAGGCCGGACGGGCCTGCCCCGACGACGAGCACCGTCCTGCCCGTGGGCGGGACCTCCACCGCAACCTGCCAGCCCTCCCGGATCGCCTCGTCGCCGAGGAACCGCTCGACGGAGTTGATCCCCACCGACTCGTCGAGCTGGCCGCGGTTGCAGGCCGTCTCGCACGGGTGGTAGCAGACCCGGCCCATCACCGCGGGGAACGGGTTGTCGACCATGATCTGGCGCCAGGCGTGCTCGTAGCCCTCGCCGCCGGCCTCGGCCTCGTAGAGCCAGGCCTGGATGTTCTCCCCGGCCGGGCAGGCGTCGTTGCACGGCGGCATCCGGTTGACGTAGACCGCCCGCTCGGTGCGCCAGGAGCCGGTCTTGTTGGCGCGGCTCGTTCCCACGTCGAGCGTGATTGCGAACGGCTTGTCCATCACTCCTCCACCCCTTCCACGGTGGTCGAGCCTGTCTCTGCGGTGGTCGAGCCTGCTCCGGTGGTCGAGCCTGTCGAGACCCCGGGCGCCAGCCCGTAGCGCGCGATGTTCCGGTCGGCCAGTGCCTGGAGCCGCTCGACGATGTCGGGACGTCCGGGATCGCCGAAGAGGTGGGCATAGCGCCGCTGGGGGCGCAGATACTCCTCGACCGGGACCCGACGCCGGATCTTCGAGACGTCCGTGACCTCGCCACCGACGGCCTCGAACACCGGGAACATCCCGCTCTCCTTGGCCAGTCGCGCCAGCTGGATGGTCAACGCCGAGTCGGAGCCCCAGCCCAGCGGGCAGGGCACGAAGACGTGCAGGTAGCGGGCGCCGCGGAACTCCATGGCGCGTTCCACCTTGGCCTCGAGGTCGTGCAGGTCGGCGACCGTGGCGGTCGCGACGTAGGGGATCCCGTGGGCCATCGCGATCGCCGGCACGTACTTGCCCTGGCCGAAGACGTTGCCGGGCTCGGGGCCCAGCGCCTTGGTGTTGGCGGTGCGTGCCGCGGGCGGAGTCGCCCCGGACCTCTGCACGCCGGTGTTCATGTAGCCCTCGTTGTCGTAGCAGACGAACAGCACGTCGTCGTTGCGTTCGAACATCCCCGACAGGCAACCGAAGCCGATGTCGACCGTGCCGCCGTCGCCGGCCTGGCCGACCACCCGGATGTCGTCACGGCCCTTGGCCTTCAGCGCAGCGGCCACGCCGGCGGCGACCGCGGGCCCGTTGCCGAACAACGAGTGCAGCCAGGGCAGCTGCCACGACGACTCGGGGTAGGGCGTGGAGAAGACCTCGAGGCAGCCGGTGGAGTTGACGGCGACCATGCTCCCGCCGGTGGCCCGCATCGCGGCGTCGAGGACGTACCTCGCCCCGAGCGCCTCGCCGCAGCCCTGGCAGGCGCGGTGGCCCGAGGTCAGGGAGTTGGAGCGACCCGTCTCGGCCTGCACCGTGTGCTGGTCGGGGTCGAGGAGCCGGTTGCCCACGACGAAGGTGCCGGTCTGGTAGAACTTCAGGTCCTGCACGGCCATGACGGCCTCCTCTGCTCGTCTGCTCAGGCGGGGTTGGACGCGACGGTGCCGAGGTCGCGCAGCATGTTCTCCGCGTGCGGGCCAGGTCGCTCGCTCCCCAGCGCACGCGCCAGCTCCCGTTCGATCAGGGCGGTGTTCAGGCCGAGGAAGTGCAGCTTCAGCGGGTCCAGGTCACCGGCCAGCACGTGGTCGACCATGCCCCGGATCGCGGCGACGGTCACCGGCCTGCCACCGAGGCCGGCCACCACGTCGTACACCTCTACAGGTTGCCCCTGCAGCGCGAGCCGGGTGTTCTGGCCGACGATGGCTCCTGCCCCGACGGCGAACGCCTTCTCCACCACCACCACGCGCCGGGCCCTGCTCAGGGCCTCACGCACCTCGCCCTTGGGCCAGGGACGGAAGCACTTGACGCCGAGCACACCGATAGGAACCCCCTGGTCGCGGAGCTGGTCGACGGCCTCCTCGAGGGTGCCGAGCATGGAACCGAGCCCCACCACGACGGTCTCGGCGTCGTCGAGGCGGTACTCGCGCAGGAGACCGCCCGAGGCGCGTCCGAACTGCGCCTCGAAGTCGGCGGCGATGCGCGGGATCTCGTCGAGCGCCTGCACCTGCTTGGCGTGCATGAGGTACTTCACCTCGGTGAAGGCCTCCGGCCCGACCATGGCGCCGATGGTCGCCGGGTCCTCGGGGTCGAGGAGCTGCTGGGGCCGGAAGGCGGGGACGAACCGGTCGACCGCCTCCTGGTCGGGCAGGTCCACCTGCTCGAAGGCGTGGGTGAGGATGAAGCCGTCCATGCAGACCATCACCGGCACCGAGAGCCGCTCGGCGAGGCGGAATGCCTGGAGGTGCAGGTCGACGGCCTCCTGGTTGGACTCGGCGTAGAGCTGGATCCAGCCGGAGTCGCGCATGGACATCGCATCGGAGTGGTCGTTCCAGATGTTGATGGGTGCGCCGACGGCCCGGTTGGCGACCGTCATCACGATCGGCAGGCCGAGGCCGGAGGCGTTGAACAGCGCCTCGGCCATGAACAGAAGGCCCTGGCTCGATGTCGCCGTGTAGCTGCGGGCCCCGGCGGCCGAGGCGCCGATGCAGGCAGACAGCGCGCCGAACTCCGACTCGACCATCATGTACTCGCAGCGTTCCAGCTCGCCCATCCGGACCAGGTCGGAGAGGCCCTCCACGATGTGGGTCTGCGGAGAGATCGGGTACGCCGCGATCACCTCCGGCCGACACCGGGCGACCGCCCACGCCACCGCCTGGCTGCCCTCGATCTGCTCAAGCATCGGCCCTGCTCCTCAGCTGTTCGACCACGTTGGCGTACGTCGCGGCCGCCGCTGCAGCATTGCCCTCTCCGGCGGCACCCCGGAAGCGCGACCTGATCGCTCCGACCACGGAGTCGAGCGAGACCCGGCCGGTCAGGGCGGAGAAGCCCCCGAGCATGGCGGCGTTGGGGAGGGGGCGTCCGAGGTGCTCGCGGGCCAGGTCGGTCGCCGGCACGGTGATCAGCCGCCCCGGTCGCAGCGTGGCGGCGAGGTCGGCGATGCCCAGGTCGGAGACGGTGCGGCTCGTGTTGAGCAACAGGTAGCCCTCGGGGCCGAGACCCGCGAACAGGTTCACCTGCTGCAGCAGGGTCGGGTCCTGGACGAGGATGGCGTCGGGCTCGACGATGGGCTCGCGCAGCCGGATCGGCCGGTCGTCGATCCGGCAGAACGAGACGACAGGGGCGCCGGTGCGCTCCGAGCCGAAGGTCGGGAACGCCTGCGCGTGCCAGCCCTCGCGGAACGCCGCGACAGACAGCATCTCCGCGGCCGTGACCGCGCCCTGACCGCCCCGGCCGTGGATCCTGACTGAGAACATCCGCGCCTCCCACCGGCGACGCTAGGCCGGGTCGGGGGTGGGCGGCAGGGGCGGACGGACCGGCGTGGTGGGACGTCGGTCCCGAGGAGAATTCACGATACGTACTGGGAATTCTCCCTTGATCACCGGAAACTTCCGGTGTTCGAGGAAGATTCTCGGTGCACGGGGTCCTGCCGAGTGGGAGCGAATCCACCGAGCCGCGCTGTGACGTGGCCCCTGAGCACCGAAGCTCGCCGGATCGCCCCCGGTGTACGACGACCAACCGGAGCCCTCAGACGACCGTCCAGGTGTCGCCGCCGTTGATCAGGCCGGCGAGGGCCTGCTTGGGGTCGGTCGCGCCGGCGGAGGCGGTGGTGATCTGCTCGCGCGCCTGGTCGTCGTACGTCGCTCGCTGGACCTGGCGGAAGATGCCGATCGGGGACTGGTGCAGGATGCCCGCGTCGGTGAGCCGGGAGAGGGCGAACGCGGTCGAGGGGTCGGGGGCGTGCGCGTCGTGGACGAGCAGCTCCGACTCGGCGACGCCGCCGGGGTTCGACTCCGTCGCGACCTCGACGACGTCGACGCCGCCGGAGGCAGACCGGACGATCCCCTTGGAGCCCTCGACGCCGAACCGGACCGGCCGGCCGTGCTCGAGCGGGATGATCGCGTCGGCCTTGGTGTCGGGGGACTTGATCGCGTCGAACGCGCCGTCGTTGAAGATCGGGCAGTTCTGGTAGATCTCGACCAGCGCGGTGCCGCGGTGGGCGGCCGCCGCGGACAGCACCGAGGTGAGGTGCTTGCGGTCGGAGTCGATCGTGCGCGCCACGAACGACGCCTCGGCGCCGAGCGCGAGGGAGACCGGGTTGAACGGGTGGTCCACCGACCCGGCCGGGGTCGACTTGGTGACCTTGCCAGGCTCCGAGGTGGGGGAGTACTGCCCCTTGGTCAGCCCGTAGATCCGGTTGTTGAACAGCAGGATCGTCATGTTGACGTTGCGGCGCATCGCGTGGATCAGGTGGTTGCCGCCGATCGAGAGCGCGTCGCCGTCACCGGTGACGACCCACACCGACAGGTCCTCGCGCGCGGTCGCGATGCCGGTGGCGATCGCGGGGGCGCGGCCGTGGATCGAGTGCATCCCGTAGGTGTCGAGGTAGTACGGGAACCGCGAGGAGCAGCCGATGCCGGAGACGAACACGATGTTCTCCCGGCGCAGGCCGAGGTCGGGCAGGAACGACTGCACGGCCTTGAGCACGGCGTAGTCGCCGCAGCCGGGGCACCAGCGCACCTCCTGGGAGGAGGTGTAGTCCTTGCCGGTCTGCTTCTCCTCCGACGTCGGCACCCCGGCGAGCCCGGGGAAGGGCAGCTCTGCGGTGGTCATCGCGCTGACTCCTGGGGTTCGGGGGTCGTGGTCTCGACGAGCTCGACCGACGACGTGGTGGTGCGGATCAGCTCGGTGACCGCCTCGGCGAGCTCGGCGGCCTTGAGCGGCAGACCGCGCACGTGGTTGTAGCCGACCGCGTCGACGAGGTACTTCGCCCGGACCAGCATCGAGAGCTGGCCGAGGTTCATCTCGGGGATCATCACCGCGTCGTACCCCTTGAGCACCTCGCCGAGGTCTTTCGGGAACGGGTTGAGGTGGCGCAGGTGCACCTGGGCGACGTCGAAGCCGGCCTGGCGCACGCGCCGGCAGGCCGCGCCGATCGGGCCGTACGTCGAACCCCAGCCCAGCACCAGCACCCGGGCCCTGCCGCTGGGATCGTCGACCTCGAGCGGGGGCAGCGAGTCGGCGATCCGGTCGACCTTGGCCTGGCGGGTGCGGACCATGTAGTCGTGGTTGCCGGGGTCGTAGGAGATGTTGCCGTGGCCGTCGCCCTTCTCCAGCCCGCCGATGCGGTGCTCGAGCCCGGGGGTGCCGGGGACCGCCCACGGCCGGGCGAGGGTGTCCTCGTCACGCAGGTAGGGCCAGAAGTCCGGGTTGGTGGCGCCGTCCTTGCCCACGCTCTCGTGGTTGGTCCCGGTGGCGAACGCGGGGTCGATGACGGGGAGCTCGTCGACCTCCGGGATCCGCCACGGCTCGGAGCCGTTGGCGATGTAGCCGTCGGAGAGCAGCATCACCGGGGTGCGGTAGGTGACCGCGATCCGCACGGCCTCGACGGCGGCGTCGAAGCAGTCGCCGGGGGACTGCGGCGCCACGATCGGCACCGGTGCCTCCCCGTTGCGGCCGAACATCGCCTGCAGCAGGTCGGCCTGCTCGGTCTTGGTGGGCAGGCCGGTCGAGGGACCGCCGCGCTGCACGTCGACCACGACCAGCGGCAGCTCGGTCATCACGGCGAGGCCGATGGTCTCCGACTTCAGCGCGATGCCGGGGCCCGAGGTGCTGGTGACGCCGAGCGCCCCGGCGAACGAGGCGCCCAGCGCGGCGCCGATGCCGGCGATCTCGTCCTCGGCCTGGAAGGTCGTGATGCCGAAGCGCTTGTGCTTGCTCAGCTCGTGGAGGATGTCGGAGGCCGGGGTGATCGGGTAGGTGCCCAGGAACAGCGGCAGGCCCGACTGGACCCCGCCGGCGACCAGGCCGTAGGCCAGCGCCAGGTTCCCGGTGATGTTGCGGTAGGTCCCTGCGGCCATGGGGGCCGGCTTGATCTCGTACTGGACCGCGAACGCCTCGGTCGTCTCGCCGAAGTTCCAGCCGGCGGTGAACGCCGTGATGTTGGCGTCGCGGATGTCGGGGGCCTTGGCGAACCGCCGCTCGAGGAACGTCGTGGTCGTCTCGGTGGGGCGGCCGTACATCCACGACAGCAGGCCGAGCGCGAACATGTTCTTCGCCCGGGCGGCGTCCTTGCGCGAGAGGCCGAACTCCTTGACCGCCTCGACGGTCATCCCGGTGAGGTCGACGACGCTGACGGCGTAGTCGGCGAGCGAGTCGTCCTCGAGCGGGTTGTCGGCGTACCCCGCCTTGGTCAGGTTGCGGCCGGTGAAGTCGTGGCTGTCGACGATGATCGAGGACCCCGGCCGCATGTCCGGCAGGTTGGCCTTCAGGGCGGCGGGGTTCATCGCGACCAGCACGTCCGGTGCGTCACCGGGGGTGAGGATGTCGTGGTCGGCGAAGTGCACCTGGAACGAGGAGACACCCGGCAGCGTGCCCTGTGGGGCGCGGATCTCGGCGGGGAAGTTCGGCAGCGTCTGGAGGTCGTTGCCGAACGCGGCCGACTCCTGGGTGAACCGGTCACCGGTGAGCTGCATCCCGTCGCCGGAGTCACCCGCGAAGCGGATGATCACGCGGTCGAGCTGCTTGACCTGCTTGGCCACCTTGCCTGTCCTTCTCTCCTCGACATCGGGTGGGGCCCGAGACGTCTGCATGCCCACGGCCACGGAGTCGGGGAACGTCGCTCGGCGGAGCCCACCGCCGAAGAGCCACGATAGTCCGCCGCTCCAGCGCGGACACGACGTCTCCCGGGTCAAGACGGGCGGGGTGACACAACTCACCAGGTGCCGTTCCCGTGCGGCCCGCGCCTCCTGCCCGACCGGGACCACCTCACGGACTATCCCCGCGGAGCGACCGGCTGTCAGCATGGCCTGATGGACAGCGCAGCGAACGAGGTCAGTGACAGCGCCGGGGACAGCCTGGAGGGCAAGGCAGCCGAGCTGCTGCGCCTCCACCAGGACCCGACCCTGCTGACCGTGGTCAACGTCTGGGACGCCATCAGCGCCACGGTCGTGGCGGACACCCCCGGCACGGCCGCCCTGGCCACGGCCAGCCACTCCATCGCCGCGTCCCTGGGCTACCCCGACGGGGAGCACATCCCGGTCGAGGAGATGATCGCGGCCGTCGGCCGGATCGTGGAGGCCACGACGCTCCCCGTCACCGCCGACCTCGAGGGCGGGTACGGCGACGCTGCCGAGACCGTCCGCAAGGCGATCGGGGTCGGCGTGGTGGGCGCGAACATCGAGGACCAGATGAAGCCGATGGCGCAGATGGCCGCCGAGGTCGAGGCCGTGATGGACGCCGCGATCAGCGAGGGGGTCCCCGACTTCGTGCTCAACGCCCGCACCGACGCCTTCGTCAAGGGCCGCGACCGCGACCAGGGCGAGGTGCTCGCCGAGGCGGTCGAGCGCGGCCGCGCCTACCTCGACGCGGGCGCCCCCGTGGTCTTCGTGCCGGGGCGGCTCGACGAGGAGCAGGTGAGCGTGCTGGTCGAGGCGTTCGGGCCGCAGCGGCTCACGGTCATCGGCGTGCCCGGCACCCCGCCGCTGGCACGCCTCGAGGAGCTCGGGGTGGCCCGGGTCTCCTACGGCCCGATGTCCCAGCGGGTGGCGCTGACCGCGCTGCAGAAGCTCGTGGAGGAGATCCACCGCGGCGGCGGCGTGCCGAGCGACATGCGCCCGCTCAACTGACGTCCACACGGGTGGCTCGGGCCCGTTTCGGGTGATGTAGGTCGCATTCGGCGGGTCGTGACGCTCATCGCGGGTACAAGAGGGGCGTGACCGCACTACAGCGCAAGGCCCACCACCAGGCGGCGCACCTGGCGCCGGACGACATCGAGGCCATCGGTCGCGAGCTCGACGCCATCCGCGAGGACGTGATCGCCGGCCGGGGCGCCGCCGACGCGGCGTACATCAGGCGCGTCATCGACGTCCAGCGCAAGCTCGAGATGACGAGTCGCGTGCTGCTGCTCGGGAGCAGGAACCCGGTGGCCTGGGCCCTGGGCACCGCCTGCCTGTCGGTCGCGAAGATCCTCGACAACATGGAGATCGGGCACAACGTCCTGCACGGGCAGTGGGACTGGATGCGCGACCCCAAGATCCACTCCTCCACCTGGGAGTGGGACCACGTCTCGCCCGCCGAGCAGTGGAAGCGGGCGCACAACGTCCAGCACCACACGTTCACCAACATCCTCGGCAAGGACAACGACCTCGGCTACGGCATCATGCGCGTCGACGAGGACCAGCCGTGGCGGCAGCGCCACCTCGCCCAGCCGTTGTGGAACTTCGTCAACGCGTGCATCTTCGAGTACGGCATCGCGATGTACGACCTCGAGCTCGGTGACCACCTCCGCGACAAGCGGGGCCTCACCCCCGAGCTGCGCTCACGCCTCCGGCAGACCGGCACCAAGGTCGCCCGCCAGGCCGCCAAGGACTACGTGCTGTTCCCGGCGCTGTCCGGCCGGAGCTGGCGACGGACCCTCGTGGCCAACGTGACCGCCAACGTGGTGCGCAACGTGTGGAGCCACTCGGTGATCATGTGCGGCCACTTCCCCGAGGGCGTGGAGACCTTCGAGCAGGAGGCGATCGCGGAGGACGAGACCAGGGCGGAGTGGTACCTGCGCCAGATGCTCGGGTCGGCCAACATCTCCGGGTCGAGGGCGATGCACCTGATGAGCGGCAACCTCTCGCACCAGATCGAGCACCACCTGTTCCCCGACCTGCCCAGCAACCGCTACCGCGAGATCGCACCGCGGGTACGCCGCCTCTTCCGGCGCCACGGCCTCACCTACCACGCGGCTCCGCTTCCTCGGCAGGTCGCGAGCGCCTGGCACAAGGTGCTGCGGCTGTCCCTGCCCAACGGCTGGCTGGAGGAGACGACGCTGTCCAACGCGCCCCGGCAGGTGGCCAGGCTGTTCCGCCGGAACGCGCCGGAACGCCTCGCCGCGCCCGCCCCGAGCGTGCGCGCCTCGGTCGGGCGTCCCTCGGTCCGGCGTGCCGCGCTGGCCGCCGCCGCCTCGATCTGACGCGGACGGCGCCGCCACTCAGCGGTAGTTGGTGAACTGCACCGCGAAGTCGTAGTCCTGGCCCTTGACCAGCTGCTGCACCGCCTGCAAGTCGTCGCGCTTCTTGCTGGTCACCCGCAGCTCGTCGCCCTGCACCTGGACCTTGACGCCCTTGGGGCCCTCGTCGCGGATCAGCTTGCCGACCTTCTTGGCGTCCTCGGAGCTGATCCCCTCCTTGAGGGCGACGCTGATCTTCGTCTCGCGACCCGACTGCCGTGGCTCGCCGGCGTCGAGGATCTTCAGCGACTGCTGCCGCTTGATCAGCTTCTCCTTGAACACGTCGAGCACGGCCTTGGCGCGGTCCTCGGCGTTGGCGGAGATCTCCACGCCCTTCTCGCCGGACCACTTGATCTCGGCCCCGGTGCCCTTGAAGTCGTAACGCTGGGAGATCTCGCGCGCCGCCTGGGACAGCGCGTTGTCGACCTCCTGGTGGTCGATCTTGCTGACGATGTCGAACGACGAGTCGGCCATCGTTGGGGTCCTCCATCCGATTGAAAGCTTGGGTCGGGTGTGCGCTATCCTCGGCTGCGCTGCTGGCCCACACTAGTCGGTCGGCGAGCACGGCAGGTTGTCCGAGCGGCCAATGGAAACGGACTGTAAATCCGTCGGCTTATGCCTACGCAGGTTCGAATCCTGCACCTGCCACCCGCACGCCGAGAACCCGCAGAGATGCGGGTTCTCGTGCTTTCGGGGCGTGGTGGGGCCGGGGTGCGCCGGGGCCGGGCGCGTCAGCCCCACTCCCCAGGACGTACGACGAACACCACCTCGTCCGGCTCGTTCGCGCTGTCGGCCACGACCCGCACGTGGACGTACCCCGGCTCGACGCCCATCGCGTCGTGCTCGCGGTGGAACACGTCGCGCACCGAGACCTGGCCCTCGGACTCGATCGTGAACTCGCCCAGCGTCAGGAGCGGCCGCTCACCGACCGAGGGTGCGACTGACACGGTCGTCGCCCCGTCGACCGGGCTGAGCGTGGCGACGGCGATGCAGTCGTCCGTCGCGACGCAGGGGGAACCGCCGAACGACGTGGGCGCGGAGTAGTCCTCCCGTCCTACGAGCAGGACGATCGAGTGGGGCGGTCGGATGGTGGGGCTCACCGGATGATCGTCCCGCACACCCAAACCACGCGCGCGGTGCCGGCGACCGGTCATCCGTGGATCAGGGACGCGATGACGCCGAGCCCGACCGATGACTATGGCTCGGCAGCGAGGTCGTAGTGCTAGGAACGGCGTCGATGGCGCACCAACCTCACGAGAAGCGAGTAGGCATGGCGACCTTCATGACCATGAGTCACGACGACCGCACCGGGTACGACGGCGCGACCACCCAGGGCGTCCGCGGTGCGTGACCCGCGACCCCGAGCGGGTGAGAACGCCGAAGGCTCGTCCGGGGCGCCGACCGTCACCCCCGTGCTCGTGGCCGACTTGCTGGCCGCGGGCGAGCGGATGCCGGTCTACGTGCACGTGATCGACCATCCCGACGGGCGCGTGCTCGTCGACACCGGCATGACGCAGCTGCACCCCGCGGTGGCCGACATGGATCCACGCCTGACTCCCCTGAGCGCGCAGGCTGACTTCGACCTGGCCAGCATCGATGTCGTCGTCAACACGCACCTGCACTTCGACCACTGCGGCGGCAACCACCTCTTCGCCGGCAAGCCGAACTACGTCCAGCGCCAGGAGCTCGACGACGCCCGCACCCAGGACGGCTACACGATCCGCGAGTGGGTCGAGGCACCCGGGGTGGAGTACGTGCCCGTCGACGGCGAGCTGGAGCTGCTGCCGGGGGTCCGGCTGGTCCCGGCGCCGGGCCACACACGCGGCTCGCAGGTGGTCGCCGTCGAGACGGGGGAGCGTCCGGTCGTCATCGCCGGCGACACCGCGGTCTTCTTCGCCGAGCTCGACGAGCCGCGCACCGAGGGCCAACGGCTGATCCGCGCACTCGACCCCCAGGCGGTCTGGCTCGCTCACGAGCACGAGCCGTGGCGGCAGGTGGAGCAGCGACGCTAGGGAAGACCCGTTGTTGGGGGACGCCGCTCGACTGAGGCGGTTCGCCCTGTGAGTGGTCGGTGGATGAGTGCGAGACTCGTCGCGTGGGACGGATCCTGCGCCCGCTGTTCTCGGGCATCCTCGCGGCCCCGGTCGCCTACGTGGCGCTGGGGCGTCTGCTGCGCCCGTGGTACTCACGATGGGGCGCGACCGACGAGGAGGTCCGGGCCACGCTCCCGGGCGACGCCCTCGTGCCCTCGCCGCGCGCCCAGTCGACGTGGGCGATCACGATCGAGGCGACGCCCGAGAGCGTGTGGCCGTGGCTGGTGCAGATGGGCCAGGACCGGGCGGGCTTCTACACCTACGAGTGGTTCGAGAACGGGGTGCTGCGCCTCGGCATCCACAACGCCGACCGGGTCGTGCCGCAGTGGCAGGACATCGGAGTCGGCGACCGGATGTGGTTCTATCCCGAGCGCTACCCGATCAAGCCGCGATCGGGTCCGCGGGTGGTGGGCATCGAGCCGGGCCGGGCCCTCCTGCTCTGCCACCAGGTCTCCGAGGACGCCACCAGCTGCCCGGGCACCTGGCAGTTCGTGCTCGAGCCGGTCGGGGACTCCGCCACCCGGCTCCTTCTCCGCGCCCGCAGCGGGCCGAGCCCCACCACGTGGTTCGACGTCCTGGCCGAGCCGGGGTACTTCTGGATGACGCGCGGGATGCTGCGCGGCATCCGGCGGCGGGCCGAGACGGGCCCCCGGCGGGGGTCCTGACCCCCACGCCGGGGCGCGCACCGACCTGGTGACGTTCGTCCCTTCCTCGCACGCCGGGGTCCCGCGCACGCTGGGCGAGAGGTGAGGACGATGTCCCGGGTGCTGCGTGCGCTGCCGGTCGCCGTGGCGGCGTACGCCTCTCTGCAGCTGCTCGGACGCCGGGCGGGCTCGACGTGCGAGGAGCGTGCGGCGACGCTCCCGGGCGACGACCTCGTACGCCGACCCCAGATCGCCACCGACCACGCCACCACGGTCGAGGCGTCCGCCGCCGACATCTGGCCGTGGCTGACCCAGATGGGCTGGCACCGCGCCGGCTACTACACGCCGGGCTGGGTCGACCGGTTCCTGTTCCCGGCGAACCGGCCGAGCCTCGACCGGCTGGACCCGGCGCTGGTGCGCGAGCTGGAGGTCGGCGACACCGTCCCGGACGGCCCGCCGGGGACGGCGGAGTACGTCGTCACGCGGGTCGAGCCACCGCACCTGCTGCTCCTGCGCTCCACCACGCACCTGCCGCCGGGCTGGGCCGCGCGCGGTGCGCGCTTCACGTGGACCTGGTGCTTCCGGCTCACCGAGCTCGGGGACGGCCGCACCCGCCTGCACCTGCGGGTGCGCGGGCGCACCTCGCCCTGGTGGCTCACCGCGGCGTACGTCGGCGCGCTGGTCCCTGCGGACCTGGTGATGGCGACCGGCATGCTGCGGGGGATCCGGCGCCGGGCCGAGGCGCACGCCACCCCGGAGTGGCTCCGCGCGGAGCGCATGGCGGACGCGGCGTCGGGTACGTCTCGGCGCACCGCAGTGAACAACCGCGAGGAGGAACAGTGGACCTCAGGCGACTTCGTCCGATCTTCGAGGAGACCGGGCCGTTCGTGACCGTGCACCTCGAGGTCGGCCGCACCACGGCGACCGGGCAGGAGGAGCAGGAGTCCAGGTGGACGCGAGTCCGGCACGACCTCGAGCGCGCCGACGTCACCTCCGCCGCGATCGCCGACATCGGCGAGCGCGTCCGGGAGAACACGCACCTCCCCGGAGAGGTGCGCCGCACGATCGTGGCGACGCCGCAGCGCGTGGTCTTCGACGACGTGCAGTCCGGGCACAGCGCCCGGCCTGAGGTGCTCGACCACGGCGAGCTGCCCGACCTGGTCGCGTGGATCGCGGGCGAGGACCAGGCGCTGCCGTTCGTGCTGGCCGTCGTGGACCGGGAGGGTGCGGACCTCGAGGTGCACCGTGCGGTGTCCCGGCCCGCCGAGGACCGTGAGTCGGTGGAGGGGGAGACCTTCCACATCACCAAGGTGCCGCAGGGTGACTGGGCGCAGAAGCAGTTCCAGCAGGCGGCCGAGAACGCCTGGCAGCACAACGCGCGGCTGGTGGCCGAGGACGTGCGCAGCCTGGCTCGCACCCACGGCACCAAGGCGGTGCTGGTGGCCGGGGAGGTGCGCGCCCGGGCGGAGGTCCAGCACGCCCTGGACGAGCACGGGCTGCAGGAGCTGGGCACCGTCGTCGAGCTGGAGTCGGGCGGTCGAGCCGCCGGGGCGTCCGCCGAGGCGATGTGGGCGGAGGTCCACGAGCGGCTCGCCGAGCTCGCGGCGGCGGCCGACGCGGACGTGGCCCAGCGGCTGGACGAGGCGCGAGGACGCGGTGAGGGTGCGGCCACCGGGCTGCAGGAGGTCCTCGCCGCCCTGGCCAAGGCCCAGGTGGACCGCCTCGTCGTCGACCTCGACGCGCTGCGGGACCAGGTAGCGGTGCCCGGCGACCACGAGGGCCTCGCGCTGCCGGAGCCCGCGGCCTCGGCCGCGCAGCTGCCCGCCGACCGCGCGCTCGTGGCGGCGGCCGCACTCACCGACGCCCGGCTCACCCTGCTGCCGGCGGCGATGGCCCACGGTGGCGGGGTGTCGGCGCTGCTGCGCTGGGCGGACTGACCGGCCCGCCCGGGCAGGGCAGCCCGGGTCAGGGGGCCGGGTCAGGGGCCCGGGGCCAGTAGGCCTCAGGAGGCCTCAGGAGGCGAGCTTGTTCCGGCTGTCGATCAGCGCCTGGCGGACCTCGCGCAGCGCGCTCTCCAGCCCGCCGCGCATGGTGTCCCTGACGCTGACGGCCTTCGAGGCCGCCTCGTCGAACTGTGCCCGGGACTCGGCCCAGCGAGTGCTCAGCTGCGACATCACGGACTTCACCCGGTCGTTGGCCTCCATGGCGCCGAGGTGCATCTGGAGCTCGACCTCGTCGACGCGTCCCTGCCACTGGTCGCGCTCGGCCCGGGCGAGCTGCTTGTAGAGCTCGTTCTGCTTCTCCTGGAGCCGGTCGATCTGCTCTTCCAGCCGTGCGATGCGCTCTTCACTCGTCATGGCGTCAACGCTCGCACCGGCCCCGGATGTCGCAGTAGGGCACAACGGCCCTTGGGGACGGGGCGGTCGGACACTGCGGGCAGGACGCGCCGGCGCACAGCAGGCTCAGCGCGCGTGGGCGGAACCCACCTGGGGCAGGGCGGTCACCAGCTCGTCGAGCGCACGAGGAATCCTGTCCGCGATCGGCCAGGGGTCGGCGACGAGGTTGGGGCTGGTCACCACGCCGACGTCCAGGGTGTCGCCGTGGCTGAGCACGGTGATGTTGAGCGAGATCGCCTCGACCAGCGGGCCGAACACGTGAGCGGCGACGAGACGTGCGCCTCCGGCGTACAGCTCGGACTCGGGGCCCCGCAGGTTGGAGACGACCACGTTGAACGGCGGCGCCATCCGCGAGGGGAGCCCGCTGGCCGACCAGCCGTCGATGGCGAGGCGGAACACGGCGGGTGGTACGGCGTCGGCCAGGCGCAGGACCATCCCTGCCCCGAGCGCCCGGTGGAGCTGCTTGGCCGTGGTGGTGGCCTCGTGGATGCGGTGGAGGCGTTCGACGGGATCGGCGACGTCGGTGGCCAGCGTCGCCCCGAAGACCGACGTGGTGTTGCCGAGCACCGAGGCGGCGTCGGCCTGCCCGGCGACAGTGACCGGGACCGAGGCAGTCAGGCTCCGGCGGGGCAGCTCGCCGCGCCGCTCGAGGTGGCTGCGCAGGGCCCCGCCGCACACGGCGAGGACCACGTCGTTCACCGTCACGCCGAGGGCGTTCTTCACCGCCTTGACGTCCGAGAGCCGCAGCGTCGAGAACGCACAGGCACGCGAGGCCACCAGCGCCCCGTTGAGCGCCGACCGCGGGCCGACGAACGGCAGCAGCGAACCGGCGAAGGTCCGGCGCCGGGTGAGCACGCCGGCGAGGCGTACGGCGGACAGTGCGGCCTCGGCGCCGGTGCGGGCCACCCGCACGGGGGTGCCGGCCAGGGACAGCGCCGCGTGCCCCGCGACGTTCCAGGCAGCGGGCGGTCGGTCACGGGGAACGGCCGGATCGGCGCCGTCGCCAGGGCGCTCCACGGACGCCGTGTCGGGCCGGCGATCGTGGACCAGCTCGAAGACCGCCATCGCCTCGCTGCCGCTGATCAGCGCGTGGTGCACCTTCCAGAACAGCGCGATCCTGCCGTCCTCCAGTCCCTCGACGCACCACATCTGCCACAGCGGCCGGTCGCGCGGCAGCGGCGTCTCGAGCAGCTGCCCGGCCAGTTCCGCCAGCTCGCGAGGGCCTCCGGGTCGCGGCAGGACTGCGGCCCGCACGTGCTGGTGCAGGTCGACGTCGGGCTCCTCGACCCACACGGGCCGGTCCATCCCGAACGGCGTCGTGGACAGGCGCATCCGGAACGGCGTGAGGCGGTCGAGGCGGGCGGCGACCAGGGCGCGGTAGGTCTCGACGTCGACCGGCCCCGGTGCGGTCGCGGGGTCGAGCACCGTCAGGGCGGCGACGTGCATGTGCATCGCCGGGGTCTCGGCGTACAGCAGCGCCGCGTCCATGCCGCTCAGTCGGCGTGACACCTAGAGCCCCCACCGGAAGGGAACGCGTGGGTGCCTGCCGACGCGGACATGCGGCGAACGTAGGGCAGCGGAACCGGTCCCCGTCAGGGCCGGAGGTCACCAGAACGGCGACGGGCTATCGCGTGCGTCCGCCCAGCGCGAGCGCCGTCTCGCGGGCGATCTCGAGGTCCTCGGCCGCGGCGACCACGAGCGTGCGCGCGGCGACCCCCGACGTCGAGATGTCGATGTCCGGCTCCGCGCCGGCGTTCGCGGTCCCGTCCACCGAGACCCCGAGGTGGGCGAGCCGGTCGCCGAGCTCGGCCCGCACCTCCGGTGAGTGCTCCCCGATCCCGCCGGTGAAGACGAGCAGGTCCAGCCCCCCGGCGGAGGCCGCCATCGCGCCGACCTCGCGCACCAGTCGGTGCAGGAAGACGTCGAAGGCGAGACGACAGTGCTCGTCGCCGGCGTCCCGGCCCTCGAGCACGTCGCGCAGGTCGCCGGAGGTGCCGCTGAGCCCGCGCAGGCCCGAGTGGTGCTCCAGCGCCGCGCCGAGCACGTCCGCGTCCACGCGGGCGTGCTGGAGCAGCCACAGCACCAGCCCCGGGTCGACCGACCCCGAGCGCGTCGCCATCACCAGCCCCTCCAGCGGGGTGAAGCCCATCGTCGTGTCGACCGGACGGCCGTGTCGGACCGCCGCCAGCGAGGCTCCCGCGCCGAGGTGGCAGGACACGATGCGCAGCTCGGCGACCGGGCGGTCGACCAGCTCCGCGGCCCGGCGTACGGCATGGGCGTGGGAGAGACCGTGGAACCCGTAGCGGCGCAGCCCCCACCGCTGGTTCCACTCCCGCGGCAGGGCGTAGGTCGCCGCGGCGGCCGGCAGGTCGGCGTGGAAGGCGGTGTCGAACGCCGCCACCGCCGGCACGTCGGGCAGGAGCCGGCCCGTCTCCGCCGCGGCGGCCAGGGCGCGCGGGTTGTGCAGCGGGGCGAGGTCCTCGATCGAGTCGAGGTAGGCCACCACCTCGTCGTCGAGCACCGTCGCCTCCCGGAGGCGGGGACCGCCGTGGACGACCCGGTGCCCCACGGCGTCGAACGGCCCGGCATCGGCGAGGAACTCCTCCATCGCGCGCGACGTCGCCCCGGCCCTCCCAGCGCTCGATGGTGCTGGCCGGCCCGCGGACGCCGTCCGTCACCACCGAGAGCTTCAGGCTCGAGGAGCCCGCGTTGACCACGAGGACGCGCACGCTCACCCCTCGGGTGCCCGCGTCGGCTGGTCCGGCGTCACGTGCACCGGGCCGTCCTGCGCGGACCACTCCCACGAGCGGATCTCCGGGAGGTCCTCACCGTGGAGGCGGATGTACCGCTTGTGCTCGACCAGCTTGTTCTTCAGCCACTCGCGGGCGTGGCCCGCCACGTCGTGCAGGCGCGGGACCCGGTCGATCACGTCCATCGCCAGGTTGAACCGGTCCACCTGGTTGAGCACGGTCATGTCGAACGGCGTCGTCGTGGTGCCCTCCTCCTTGTAGCCGCGCACGTGCAGGTTGTCGTGGTTGGTGCGCCGGTAGGTCAGCCGGTGGATCAGCCAGGGGTAGCCGTGGTAGGCGAAGATCACCGGCTTGTCGGTGGTGAACAGCGCGTCGAAGTCCGCCTTGGAGAGCCCGTGCGGGTGCTCGCGGTCGTCCTGCAGGCGCATCAGGTCCACCACGTTGACGAACCGGATCCGCAGGTCGGGGAAGAAGCCCCGCAGCAGCTGTACGGCGGCCAGCGACTCCATCGTGGGCACGTCGCCCGCGCACGCCATCACCACGTCGGGCTCGACCCCCGCGTCGCTGCTGGCCCAGTCCCAGATCCCGATGCCGCGGGTGCAGTGGGTGACCGCCGCCTCGACGTCGAGGTACTGCAGCGCCGGCTGCTTGCCGGCCACGATCACGTTGACGTACTGCCGGCTGCGCAGGCAGTGGTCCGCCACCGACAGCAGGCAGTTGGCGTCGGGCGGGAAGTAGGTGCGGATCACGTCGGCCTTCTTGTTCACCACGTGGTCGACGAATCCCGGGTCCTGGTGGGAGAAGCCGTTGTGGTCCTGACGCCACACGTGCGAGGTCAGCAGGTAGTTCAGGCTGGCCAACGGGCGCCGCCAGGTGATGTCGTCGGTGGTCTTCAGCCACTTGGCGTGCTGGTTGAACATCGAGTCGACCACGTGGATGAACGCCTCGTAGCAGGAGAACAGCCCGTGCCGCCCGGTGAGCAGGTAGCCCTCGAGCCAGCCCTCGCAGGTGTGCTCGGAGAGGATCTCCATGATCCGGCCATCGGGGGCGAGGTGGTCGTCGCCCGGGACGATCTCGGCGTTCCAGGTGCGGCTGGTCACCTCCATCACGTCCTGGAGCCGGTTGGAGCTGTTCTCGTCGGGCGCGAACAGCCGGAACGTGTGCATGTTGCGGGCCATCACGTCGCGCAGCCAGGTGCCGAGCACCTTCGTCGCCTCGACGGCCCCGGTGCCGGGAGCCTCCACCGGGACGGCGTACTCGCGGAAGTCGGGGAGGTGCAGGTCGCGCAGCAACAGGCCGCCGTTGGCGTGCGGGCTGGCGCTCATCCGCAGGTCGCCTCGCGGTGGCAGGTCGCGGATCTCGGGCACCGGGGCGCCGCGCTCGTCGAAGAGCTCCTCGGGGCGGTAGCTGCGCAGCCAGCCGTCGAGCACCTCGAGGTGTGCCGGGTCGGTGCGTGCGTCGGCGAACGGCACCTGGTGGGCGCGCCAGGACCCCTCGATCTGCTTGCCGTCCAGCTCCTTCGGGCCGGTCCAGCCCTTGGGGGAGCGCAGCACGATCATCGGCCAGGGGCGTCGTACGGCGCGACCACCGGAACGCGCCTCGGACTGGATCTCGGCGATCCGGTCGAGGCAGCGGTCCAGCACCGCCGCGAACGCCTGGTGCATCTCCTCCGGGTCGTGCCCGGCGACCACGAACGGCTCGTGGCCGTAGCCGCGCAGCAGCGAGAGCAGCTCGTCCTCGGGGATCCGGGCGAGCACGGTCGGGTTGGCGATCTTGTAGCCGTTGAGGTGCAGGATCGGCAGGACCGCGCCGTCGCGCCGGGGGTCGAGGAACTTGTTGGAGTGCCAGCTGGTGGCGAGCGGCCCGGTCTCCGCCTCACCGTCGCCCACGACGGCCGCGACGACCAGGTCGGGGTTGTCGAAGGCGGCGCCGTAGGCGTGGGAGAGGGCGTAGCCGAGCTCGCCGCCCTCGTGGATCGAGCCCGGGGTCTCCGGCGCCACGTGGCTGGGGATGCCGCCGGGGAAGGAGAACTGCCGCATCAGCCGGCGCAGTCCGTCCTCGTCCTGACCGATCTCGCTGTAGACCTCGCTGTAGGTGCCCTCCAGCCAGGCCGCGGCCACCGGGCCGGGCCCGCCGTGGCCGGGACCCATCACGTACATCATCTCCAGGTCGCGCGCCCGGATCGCGCGGTTGAGGTGGGCGTAGACGAAGTTGAGGCCCGGCGTGGTGCCCCAGTGCCCGAGGAGACGCGGCTTCACGTGCTCGGCCCGCAGCGGCTCACGCAGCAGCGGGTTGGCCATCAGGTAGATCTGCCCGACGCTGAGGTAGTTCGCGGCCCGCCACCAGGCGTCGATGCGGCCGAGCTCATCGGCCCCGAGCGGCCGGACGCCGGCTGCGGACGTGTCGAGAGTGGTCATCGTCGGACTCCTCGTCGTGGCGGTCGGGACCGGCGTGGCCGGAGGTACCCATTCGACCGGCCACCACGGCGTCCGTCCACCCCCCACCTCCCAGCCGGATAGTCCGTGACGTTCCGCAGGGTGAACACGAGGAATTCGCCTGCCGAACGTCGCGGACTATCCGGGCGCGGGGGTCAGGAGACGAGGGGAGCGAGGTAGCGCCGGGCGTAGTCGCGCACGCGCCCCTCGTCGGTGACGTCGAGCCCGCCGCGGGGGTTGAGCAGGAAGGTCCAGGACAGGCGCAGCATCAGCTCGGCCACCGTGTGCAGCTCGTCGTCGGGCATCCGCGCGCCGGCCCGGCGCAGCGTGGCCGCCACCCGGTCCGCGGACCCGAGCACCAGCGAGCTCTGCGACGCGGCCCCGGCCGCCGTGACGACCTCGGGCTCGGTCTCGGCGAGCCGGGCGAGCAGCGGGATCTCCCGGGTCAGTGCCATCCCGCGGGCGAAGCACTCGACGACCGCCTCGCGCGGCGGCAGGTCGGCCGCGACAAGGTCGAGCTCGGTGAGGAACTCGTCGAGCTCGCGCACCAGCACCGCCTCGAGCAGCGCCTCCTTGTTGGGGTAGGCGCGGTACAGCGTGCTGCGGCTGACCCCGGCTGCCCGCGCGACGTCCTCGACGTTGGCCCGGCGGGCGCCGTACTGCTCGAACACCTGCTGGGCGGCATCGAGGATGGCGACGGTCATCGGGCCGCTCCCGAGGGACCCAGCGGCTCCAGCCGCACCGGCACCCCGTCGCGCGGGAACGGCAGGGCGGCCAGGTCGAGCGGCCACACGTAGCCCTCCGGCACCGACCACCGGTGGCTGCGCAGCAGCTCGTGGAAGATCGCGCGCACCTGCATGCCGGCGAAGTGCATCCCGATGCACTTGTGCACGCCCGCGCCGAACGGCTCGAAGGCCAGTCGGTGCGAGCGGTCCTCGCGACGGTCGGGGGCGAACCGGTCGGGATCGAACCGCGTCGGGTCCGGCCACAGCTCGGGCAGGTAGTGGTTCATGTACGGCGACACGGTCACGAACGAGCCGGCCGGGACGCGGTAGCCGCCGATCTCGGTGTCGCGCACGACGTATCGCGGGAGCGAGGGGACCGGCGCGCACAACCGCAGCGACTCCTTCATCACCCGGTCGAGCACCTCGAGCCGCATGATCCCGTCGTAGTCGGCCTCGCCCGCCGCCAGCGACTCCTCCCGAGCACGTTCCTGCCACTCCGGGTGGATGGCGAGGTGGTAGGCCATCGAGCTCATCGTGATCGTCGTGGTGTCGTGGGCCGCCATCAACAGGAAGATCATGTGGTTGACGATGTCGTCGTCGCTGAACTCGTGACCGTCCTCGCTGCGGGCGTGGCACAGCTGGGCGAACAGGTCGTCGCCTCCTTCGCGCCGCTTCGCAGGCAGGTGGGAGCGGAAGAACTGCTCGAGGAACGCGCGTGCCTTGAGTCCCCGAGCCCAGGGCGTGCCCGGCACCGGGCGCCGGACCAGCGACGTGCCGGCGCGCACGGCCGCGATGAAGGCCTTGTTGACCCGCTGCTGCTCCTCGCGGCTCAGCTCGACCCCCACGAAGGTCTCGAGCGCGAGGTCGAGGGTGAGCTCCTTGAACAGGTGGTGCATCCGGACCGGCTGGTCGAGCCGGTCCCAGTCGGCGAGGTTGCGCCGGATGTGGGGCGCCAGCACGGCGTGGTAGCGCCGCAGCGCCTCGTTGGTGAACGCGTGCTGCAGGATCCGCCGGTGGTGCAGGTGCTCGTCGAAGTCGAGCAGCATGATCCCGCGGTGGAAGAACGGCCCGATGAAGTGTGACCAGGCCGGGCCGTTGGCGAAGGTGCGGTCGCGGTTGACCAGCACCTGCTCGGCCATGTCGGCGCCGGCGGTGACGTACATCCGGATGCCGAACACCTTGAGCCGGTAGACCTCGCCGTAGGCCTCGCGCAGGAACGCGTTGTGCCCGATCGGGTCGTGACGCAGCTGCAGGAGGTGGGGAATGCCGAGGACCGGTCCCCTCACGGTCCGCAGGCCCGTCGGTGCGGCCACGGCCATGGATCCCTCCGTTGGAATGATGGAACAAATCTGTTTCAATGTATCACCATGGAGCCAGATGCCGCGGTGACCACTTCCCGGCTCCCCCTCGGCCCGGACTCGCTCACCTGGCGCTGGTTCGGCGACCACCGGATGGTGCTGCTCGGACCCCGCGCGGCCGTCCTGCAGAACATGCTCCCGTCGCTCGGCCAGGGGGTGGAGGACCACTCGGTGTGGTTCGCCGAGACGCTGGCGCGCCTGCAGCGCAGCATCCCGCCGATCTACGCCACGGTGTACGGCGCCGACCCGGTCGGGAGTGGGCACGAGGTGCGTGACTTCCACCGCTCGATCCGGGGCCGGCTCCCGGACGGGTCGCCGTACAGCGCGCTCAACCCGGACACCTACTACTGGGCGCACGCCTGCTTCGTGGAGCACCTGATCACCGCGACCGACACCTTCATCCGGCGCCTGACTCGAGCCGAGAAGGAGCGGCTCTTCGCCGAGTCGGTGACCTGGTTCGAGCGCTACGGCGTCAGCTCGCGGGGCACGCCCCGGTCCTACGCGGAGTTCGAGGACTACTTCGCGCACGCACTCGACGAGCGGCTGGTCGCGCACCGCACCGCCTCCTACGGCGTGGGGTACGCCACCAAGGGATGGCCGCGGCCCCGGCGGGTTCCCCGACCGGTCTGGTGGCTGGTGCGGCGCCCGGCGGACGCCATCAGCTCCTCGCTCACGATCGGCGGGCTGCCGCCACGGGCGCGGACGATCCTCGGACTGCCCTGGGACGAGGTGCGCGAACGGCGCTACCGGCGCTTCGCCCGCTGGTGCCGGGCCGCGAGCGGCCTCTACGAACGGCTGCCGCCACGGCTGCGGATGCACCCGATACCGCTGGGTGCCTTCCGTCGCGAGGGCCGGGTCTGATGGCTCGGAGTGAGGTGGGTCTCCCCGGCGCGCACGATTGGGGTCAAAGGGTGCGCGTGCCCTAGGGTGGTGCGCACAGGGATCGTCCAGTCTCGCCTCGATCCCGATGCGTGTTGCAGCACTCGAGCCCTCTGGGGTGCCAGTGCTCCACGACGCCCGATCACTTCGGCGACACAGCGTCGCCTTGGCTGTGGTGAGACATCCACACAGTTAGCGAATCCTCCTTGTCCTCCTCCTTCATCGAGCTCGGCGTGCCCGCCGAGCTGTCCGACGTCCTGGCCTCTGCCGGCATCACCGAGCCCACCCCGATCCAGGCGGCGACGCTCCCCGACTCCCTCAAGGGTCGCGACGTGCTCGGCCGCGGTCGCACCGGCTCCGGCAAGACCATCGCGTTCCTGCTGCCGCTGGTCACACGGATGATGTCCTCGCGGTCGCGGCGCACGCCCAAGCGGCCGCGGGCGCTCATCCTCGCCCCCACCCGCGAGCTGGTCAGCCAGATCGACGCTGCGCTCGCGCCGCTCGCCGAGGTCGCCGGGCTGCGCACGCGCACCGTCTTCGGCGGCGTGGGCCAGAACCCCCAGGTGCAGGCGCTGCGCGCCGGCGTCGACGTGCTCATCGCCTGCCCCGGCCGGCTCGAGGACCTCATCCAGCAGGGCGCCTGCGACCTGAGCCAGGTCGAGGTCACCATCCTCGACGAGGCCGACCACATGGCCGACCTCGGCTTCCTCCCGGCGGTACGCCGCCTGCTCGACCAGACCCCGCGGGGCGGTCAGCGGATGCTGTTCTCGGCCACGCTCGACTCCGGGGTCAACGTCCTGGTCAAGCGCTACCTGGTCGACCCGGCGACCCACGAGGCCGACTCGGCGCAGTCGCCGGTGGCCAAGATGGACCACCACGTGCTGCACCTCCACCGCGACCAGCGGGTCCCGGTCCTCGTCGACCTGACCAGCGCTCCGGGCCGCACCGTGGTCTTCACCCGCACCAAGCACGGCGCCAAGGCCCTGGCCCGCCAGCTCAACTCCCGCGGCGTGCCCGCGGTCGAGCTGCACGGCAACCTCGCCCAGAACGCGCGGACCCGCAACATGGAGGCCTTCCACTCCGGGCGGGCCTCGACCCTGGTCGCCACCGACATCGCCGCGCGCGGCATCCACGTCGACGACGTCGCCCTCGTGGTCCACGCGGACCCGCCGGCCGAGCACAAGGCCTACCTGCACCGCTCGGGCCGCACCGCCCGCGCCGGAGCCGCCGGCACCGTGATCACGCTGATGACCGACCAGCAGGTCAAGGACGTCCGTGCGCTGACCCGGGCCGCCGGCATCGCCCCGACCACGACCAAGGTGTCCGGCCCGGAGCACTCCCTGCTGCGCCAGCTCGCCCCGGGCGACCGGGTGCTGGTCCCGGGCGGCCTGGCCGAAGAGCGTCGCGAGCAGCCGGCCTCCGGTGGCGGCGGTCGCCGTCGCAGCGGCGGCCGCGGTCGAGGCTCCCAGGGTGGACGGTCCCAGGGCAGGTCCCAGGGCCAGTCGCAGGGTGGCCAGCCGCGCGGCCGCTCCCAGGGTGGATCGCGGTCCGGCGGGCAGTCCGGGCGATCCGCCTCGTCCTCGCACAGTGCCGCTGGCTTCAGCGGGCGTCGCTCCCGCTGACCCGCCGTACGCCGAGGGAGCGCCGAGTCGCGCGCCCTCGGCGGGACTGGCGCGGGGTGGCACCCTTGACCCATGGAGGTCCTGACCCCGCGTGAGGTGCCGCTCGGCGGGCTGCGCGCGATGACCGTGCGCCGTACCCTCCCGCAGCGCCAGCGTTCGCTCATCGGAGCCTGGTGCTTCCTGGACCACTACGGCCCCGACGACGTCGCCGAGCGCGGCGGCATGGTGGTGCCGCCGCACCCGCACACGGGGCTGCAGACGGTGAGCTGGCTGTTCAGCGGCGAGATCGAGCACCGCGACTCGGCCGGTCACCACGCGATGGTGCGCCCCGGCCAGCTCAACCTGATGACGGCCGGCCGCGGGATCAGCCACAGCGAGTACTCCACCGACCGCACGACGGTCCTGCACGGCGCCCAGCTCTGGCTGGCCCTGCCCGACGGCGACCGCCAGGTCGAGCCGAACTTCGAGCACCACGAGCCCGAGCCGGTGACGGGGAAGGGCTGGGAGGCGCGGGTGTTCCTCGGCTCGCTGCTCGGGAGCAGCTCCCCGGTGCGGACCTACAGCCCCCTGGTGGGCGCCGAGCTCACGCTCCGGGAGGGTACGACGCTCGAGGTGTCGGTCGACCCGACCCACGAGCACGGCATCCTGCTCGACGCCGGGGAGGTCAGTGTCGACGGCAAGCCGCTGGCACCCTCCGAGCTCGGCTACGTCGAGCCGGGCGGGGAGGTCGTCGTGCTGACCGCCCGCGCGGACAGCCGACTGCTCCTGCTCGGCGGCGAGCCCTTCGGCGAGCAGATCGTCATGTGGTGGAACTTCATCGGCCGCGAGCACGACGAGGTCGTCGCCTACCGGGCGGAGTGGGAGACCCTGCTCGCCGACGGCGCCAGCGACCGGTTCGCGCTGGCGCCCGGCGACCCGGAGGAGCCGCTGCACTGCCCACCGCTGCCCAACGTCCGGATGCGCAAGCGCGGCGGCCCCGAGGGTTCGTGAGCGGCGCGGTGTCGGTGGCGCGGCCTAGGCTCGGCGCGTGAGCACGAGACCGACCCGCACCACCCTCGCCGACCTGACGGCGGGCGGCCCCGTCCTGGTCGACGGCGGCATGGGCACGCTGCTGCAGGACAGCGGCCTCGACGACGGCGGCGCGGGGGAGCTGTGGAACGTCGAGCGTCCCGACGCCGTGCGCGACGCCCACCGGAGGTACGCCGCGGCAGGGGCGCGGATCCTCACCACGAACACGTTCGGCGGCTCCCGCCCCCGGCTGGCGATGCACGGCCTGGCCGACCGCGTCCACGAGCTCAACGAGGCCGGTGCCCGGATCGCTCGCGAGGTGGCGGTCGACCACGACGCACTGGTCGCCGGCGACCTCGGCCCGACCGGTGAGCTGATGGCGCCCCTCGGCACGATGGACGCCGAGGAGGCCCGGGCGATCTTCGTCGAGCAGCTCGAGGGGTTGCGCGACGGCGGCATCGACCTGGTGCTGATCGAGACGATGAGCGACCTCGCCGAGGCGGAGGCGGCGGTCGCCGCGGCCCGGGAGCTCGTCCCCGGGCTGCCGGTCCTCGCCACGCTGAGCTTCGACACCAACCTGCGCACGATGATGGGGGTCGCTCCCGGCACCGCGGTCACCACGCTGGCCGCCGCGGGCGTCGAAGGCGTGGGCGCCAACTGTGGCCGTGGGCCCGGGGAGATGGCGACGATCGCGGCGCAGATGGCGGCCGCGCGTCCCGAGGGGCTGCTGCTGGTGGCGCAGTCCAACGCGGGGCTCCCGCAGGTGGTCGGCGACCACTTCGAGTACGACGCGACGCCGGACGACATGGCCCGGCACGCCGTCGAGCTCCGCGAGCTCGGCATCGACCTCATCGGCGGCTGCTGCGGCTCCACGCCGGAGCACGTCGAGGCCATGCGCCGGGCGCTGTCGTGACTTCGGGCGCGGTCGTCGGCGAGGACGGCGTGCTCCGCTGTCCGTGGGGGAGCAGGCCGGGCGTGCTGCGCGACTACCACGACACCGAGTGGGGCGTGCCGGTGCGCGGCGAACGCGGCCTCTTCGAGCGGCTGAGTCTCGAGGGCTTCCAGGCCGGCCTGTCCTGGCTGACGATCCTGAACAAGCGCGAGCGGTTCCGCGAGGTGTTCCACGACTTCGACGTCGACCGGGTGGCGGCGATGACCGACGCGGACCTCGACCGGCTCCTCACCGACCCCGGCATCGTGCGCAACCGGGCCAAGGTGGAGGCCACCCGTCGCAACGCCGCGGCGACGATCGAGCTGCGCGCCGACGGGGGCCTGGAGTCGCTGGTCCACGGCTTCCGGCCGGCGCGGGACCCGAAGCCGGTGGAGGCGGCCGACGTGCCCACGGTCTCCCCGGAGTCGCTGGCGCTGTCGAAGGCGCTGCGCAAGCGGGGCTTCGGGTTCGTCGGACCGACCACGATGCACGCGCTGATGGAGGCCGTCGGTCTCGTCGACACCCACCTCGTGGACTGCCACCGCCGGGGCGTGGCCCGGACCTAGCGACCGTCCTCGGCCGGCTCGGGGTCCTCCGCGGGCTCGGGGTCCTCGGCGGGCTCGGCCGTGCGGCGCTCCGCGCGGGCCGCGGCGCTGGCCGAGGTGGTCCGCAGCTCCACCGACGGCATCAGCAGCAGGACCGCGAAGGCCACCAGCATCGCGATCCCGGCCCACAGCAGCACGAGGCTCATCGAGTCCGCGAAGCCCACCTGGAACGGGTGCGCGAGGACGTCGCTCATCCGGCCGATCACCGACGAGTCGTCCTGCACCGACCCGACGACGCCCCCGGAGCCGGAGCCTCCGTGCCGCAGCGACTCGAGCACCTGCTGGTCGACCGGCCCCCGCGGGATGGTGCCGTCGGCCGCGGCCCGGGAGATCGTCGGGGCCGCCGACCGCAGGGCGCCCTGGATGTTCTGCCCGAGGGTGCCGAACAGCACCGAGAGGAACACCGCGACCCCGAGGGTGCCGCCGAGCTGGCGGAAGAAGGTGGCGGAGCTGGTGGCCACGCCGATCTCGCCGGGAGGGACGGCGTTCTGCACGATGATCGTCAGCGGCTGCATGCACTGCCCGAGGCCCAGCCCGATGAAGACCATCCCGGTCATCACCCAGAGCAGGCTGGTGTCGGCGCCGACCCGGGAGAGCGCGATCATCGACACACCCGCCAGGGCCGAGCCGACGATCGGGAAGATCCGGATGACACCGGTGCGGGCGGTGACCTGACCGGTCACGACACCGGCGGTCATCATCCCGAGGACCATCGGCAGCATCATCAGCCCCGCGCGGGTGGGCGAGGCGCCGTGCACGATCTGCATGTACTGCGGCAGCACCGTGATCGCCCCGAACAGCGCGGCACCGACGATCACGCTGGCGCCGATCACCACGGCCGCCGTACGCAGCCGGAAGATGCGCAGCGGGATCAGCGCGTCGTCGCCCATGCGGCGCTCGGTGAGCAGGAAGACGGCCACGCCGAGGGTCCCCACGACGTAGCAGGCGATCGAGCGCGGCGAGTCCCAGCCCCAGGTGCGACCCTGCTCGGCGACCACCAGCAGCGGCATCACGCCGACCACCAGCGAGGCGGCGCCCCACCAGTCGATGCGCGCCGAGCGCTGGTGGTGGTGGAGGTGCAGGTTGCGGGCGACCACGGCGAGCGCGGCGATGCCGATCGGCACGTTGACCAGGAAGACCCAGCGCCACCCGGTGATCCCGAGGATGCTGTCGGTGCCCGCGAACAGGCCGCCGGCCACCGGCCCGAGCACGCTCGAGGTGGCGAAGACGGCCATGAAGTAGCCGGTGTACTTCGCCCGCTCGCGCGGCGACACGATGTCGCCGATGATCGCCAGCACCAGCGTGAAGAGCCCGCCGGCGCCGAGGCCCTGGAGCGCACGCAGCGCGGCCAGCTCGTACATCGAGCTCGCGAACGAGCACGCGGCCGACCCGACGATGAACAGGGAGATGGCGAACATGAACAGCTTCTTGCGCCCGTAGAGGTCGCCGAGCTTGCCGTACATCGGGGTGGTGACCGTCGAGGTGATCAGGTACGCCGTGGTGGCCCACGCCTGGATCGAGAGGCCGTGGAGGTCGTCGGCGATCGTGCGGATCGCCGTGCTGACGATGGACTGGTCGAGGGCGGCCAGGAACATGCCGAGGAGCAGGCCCGAGAGGATCGTCAGGACCTGGGCATGGGTGTACTCGCCCGTCTCGCCGGGGAGCTCGCCGCAGGGCCGGTGGCCGGTGCCGGTGTCGCCACACCTCGCACGCTAGTTGCACCGCGCAAGCAGCCTCGCCGGCCGACCGGATCCCGGGCACGGTCCGGGGCCGTGACGGGGCTGACAGGATCGGGCCCGTGATCGGTGGCCTGCTCGTGCTCCTGTCGTGCCAGCTGCTCGGCGAGGTCGTCGTGCGGCTCACCGGCCTCCCGCTGCCCGGTCCGGTGGTGGGGATGGTGGCCTTCCTCGTCGTCCTGCGCGTACGCCGCCCCGGCGACCGCTCGGACATGGTGCGGACGCCGACCGCCCTGCTCGGGGTGCTGCAGCTGCTGTTCGTGCCGGCGGGGGTGGGGGTCGTGGTCTACCTCTCCGCCCTGCGGGACAACGCCCTGCCCCTCGCCGGGGGCCTGTGGGCGTCCTGGCTCGCCGGCATCGTGGTGACCGGCGCGGTGGTGGCCGGGCTGCTCCGGGTGGTCCGACGATGACCCTGCACTGGCACGAGACCTGGCAGTGGCTCGCCGGCTCACCCCTCTTCGGGCTCACGCTGACCCTGGCGGCGTACTGGATCGGGACGCAGGTGTTCCGCCGCACCGGCGGCAACGCCTTCGCCCAGCCGGTGCTGGTGGCGATCGTGCTCGTCAGTGCCGTGCTGCTCGCGACCGACGTCTCCTACGACGACTACATGGCCGGGGGTGCCCTCGTGGCGTTCCTGCTGGGGCCCGCCACGGTGGCGCTGGCGCTGCCGCTGCACCAGGAGTGGGAGCGCGTCCGACGTTCGGTGGTGCCGGTCCTGGCCGGCGTGGCGGCCGGGGCACTGACCTCGGTGACGACGGCCGTGCTGGTCACCGGATGGCTCGGGGGAGGGCAGCGGCTGCAGGAGTCGCTGGCACCCAAGGCGACCACCACGCCGGTGTCGATCGCGCTGTCCGAGCAGCTCGGCGGCATACCTCCGCTGACGGCGGTGCTCACGATCATCGCGGGCGTCACCGGCGCGGTGCTGGGGCCCTGGGTGCTCAGCACGGTCCGGATCCGGGACGAGGAGGCGCGCGGCATCGCCATCGGCGCGACCTCGCACGGCATCGGCACCGCCCGCGCCCTCCACGAGGGCCGCACCGAGGGCGCGTTCTCCGGCCTGGCCATGGCGCTCACCGCCCTGGCCACCTCGATGGTCGTCCCATGGCTGGTGCCGCTGCTGCTGCGCTGAGCCCGTGCGGGCTAGATTCGCGGCCATGACCGAGGTCGAGCACGTCGTCAGCACCCACGTCCACGCCTTCGGCGACGACGCCCTCGGCGACCTCGACGCCGTCGGGCTCGCCGGGGCCATCCGCTCGGGGGAGGTCTCCCGGCAGGAGGCGGTGGAGGCCGCGATCGCGCGGACCGCGCGCCTCGACGAGGTGCTGTCGGGGCTGGCCTGCGAGCGCTTCTCCGACGCGGTCGAGGAGTCGGCCCACCCGCACTCCGCGTTCTTCGCCGGCCAGCCGACGCTGATCAAGGACAACTCCGACGTCGAGGGCCTGCCCACCCAGCAGGGCGCCAGGGCGTTCGTGGCCCGCCCGGCTCGCAGGGACGGCGACTTCGCCAAGATGATGGGCCTGATCGGCACCACCACCATCGGCAAGAGCCGGCTCTCGGAGTACGGCTTCAGCGCCAGCGCCGAGTTCGTCGACGAGCCGCCGGTGCGCAACCCGTGGGACACCTCGCGGTCCTCCGGCGCCTCCTCCGCGGGATCGGCGGCCTTCGTGGCGGCCGGCGCCGTGCCGATGGCGCACGCCAACGACGGCGGCGGCTCGATCCGGATCCCGGCCGCCTGCAACGGCCTGGTCGGGCTCAAGCCGACCCGGGGACGCACGCCGACCGACAAGATGAACCGGGAGATGCCGGTCCGGATCGTCCACGACGGGGTGCTGACCCGCACCGTGCGTGACACCGCGGCCTTCGTGCGGGAGTCCGAGCGGGTCTACCGCAACCTCAAGCTGCCGCCGGTCGGCGACGTGACCGGGCCGGGCCGGCACCGGCTGCGGGTGGCCCTGGTCAGCGAGTCGATCCACGGACGCGGACCCGACGCGGAGACCCGCCGCGTGCTGACGGAGACGGCCGCGACCCTGGAGGAGCTGGGCCACACGGTGGTGCCCGTCGACCCGCCGGTGCCGGACACCTTCGCCGAGGACTTCCTCGTCTACTGGAGCCTGCTGGCGCTGTTCCTGCACCACAACGGCAAGCGCACCTTCAACGAGACCTACAACCGGCACAGCAACGACAACCTGACCAAGGGTCTCGCCCTGCACGCCGCCCGCAACTCCTGGCGACTGCCGATGGCGATCTCCCGGCTGCGCCGCTCCCAGCGCGTCAGCAAGCGGTTCTTCGCCGACCACGACGTGGTGCTGAACCCGACCGTCGCCCGGGTCACCCCCGAGCTGGGCTGGCTGCACCCCGAGCAGTCCTACGAGACGGTGATCGACCGGTTGATGACGTGGGTGGCGTTCACCCCGTTGCAGAACGCCACCGGCGACCCGGCCATCTCGCTGCCGATGGGCACCTCCGCCGAGGGCCTGCCGATCGGGATGCAGCTCTCCGCCGCCCAGGGCTACGACCGCCGCCTGATCGAGCTCGCCTTCGAGCTCGAGGAGGCCCGCCCCTTCGCGCGCATCCAGGACGCCTGAACGAACGGTGGTTGCGCCTGTCGAAACCACCCGTGGGCCGGGCCTGGCGGTGGTTGAGCTTCTCGAAACCACCCCAGCGTCGGCCCGCCCTCGGCCACTGAAGCGCTGCTCAGGCGCGCGGGGTCACCAGCAGCGCCTGGGCGGACCGGGCGACGAGGCCGTGGCCGTCGTACACCTCCGAGGCCGCCAGGCCCACCGACCCCGGACCCAGCGTCGTCTGGGCGCGCAGGCAGACCCACTCGCCGACGACGGGCCGCAGCACGTGCACGGTGAGCTCGGTGTTCATGAAGCTCCACCGGTCGGGGTCGAGGGCGGCCGAGGCCCCGGAGGCGGAGTCGACGCAGCCGAGCAGGCGCTGCAACGGCGAGAGCTCCTCGTCGGGGAGCAGCGAGACGAGCGGGCGCATCCACACCTCGGCGGGCCCGGGGCGGGTCACGGCGCCGGAGATCCACTGCCACTCCACGGAGTCGAGGTAGCCGCGCGACCAGGAGCCCGGCGGGTCCTCGTGCCGCCCGTCGCCCGGGCGGTGGGGCAGCGGGGTGCCGCGGTCGCCGGGACCCTGCCCGTCGGGGAACGCCCACGCCTGCGCCCGGGCCACGACGCGGCCGGTCTCGTCGGTGAGCTCCGCCTGGCGCAGCGAGACGGTCCGTCCGGGCCGGGGCACCGAGGTCGTGACGGTGACCTCGGCGACGGGCACCGGGCCGAGCAGGTCCATCGTGAACCGGCCGACCACCCGCGGGGTGTCCTCCTCGATCGACTCCAGCGCCCGCCCGAGGAGAGCGGCCGGAGGTCCGCCGTGCTGGGCCTGCGGGCTCCAGGGGCCGGCGGCGGCCTCCGTGGCGCGGAAACGGCCCGCCCCGAGGGGGTCGTACCAGGACGTCGCGGGTGCACTCACCCCTCGATCATCGCCGCCCGGCCGATCGGGCCAGCGCCGGGGCGGCCCGATTTCAGGTATCCCGTCGGGCCTGTGTATTCTGCTCGCTGGCCCGGGGAGATCCGTCGAGGATCTCGCACCAGCCGGGTCACGCCCCTTTAGCTCAGTCGGCAGAGCGTCTCCATGGTAAGGAGAAGGTCTACGGTTCGATTCCGTAAAGGGGCTCTGGGAAGTCTCCCGCCACCATCCGGAAATGTTCGGGTGCTCGGGCGTGTTCCCAGTGGCGGGGTAGCTCAGGTGGTTAGAGCACACGGCTCATAATCGTGGTGTCGCGGGTTCGAGTCCCGCCCCCGCTACGAAATCTTCGCAACAGCAGTACCCCCAGCCAGGAAGAAGGCTCGAAAGTGGCCAGCAAGAGCTCTGACGTCCGCCCCAAGATCACCTTGGCCTGCGTGGACTGCAAGGAACGCAACTACATCACCAAGAAGAACCGTCGCAACGACCCGGACCGCATGGAGCTGAAGAAGTTCTGCCCGCGTTGCCGCAAGCACACCGACCACCGCGAGACCCGCTGACCGGGTCGGCGTCACCCACGCTGCAGGCGGCTCCGGCACTCGCCGGGGCCGCTTTCGCGTTCTGCCGGTAGCGTTCACGACCGTGCCTGCCTCCCACCCCGTCGACCGCCCAGGAGACCGCGAGGTCACGCTGTCCGAGCTGACCACGCTGCGCCTCGGCGGCTCCGCCACCGAGCTGGTCGAGGTGGGGGACGAGCCCGCGCTCGTCGAGGCGGTGCGGGAGGCCGACGAGACCGGCACCCCCGTCCTGGTCGTCGGGGGCGGCAGCAACCTGGTGGTCGCCGACGAGGGGTACGCCGGACGCGTGGTCGTCGTACGCACCCGCGGGATCGGCGTCGAGGCCGACACCTGCGGCGGCGCCCTGGTGGAGGTCGCCGCGGGGGAGGACTGGGACGAGGTCGTCGGGGTCGCCGTCGACAACGGCTGGGTGGGCGTCGAGGCGCTCTCCGGCATCCCCGGCACCACTGGCGCCACGCCGATCCAGAACGTCGGCGCCTACGGCCAGGAGGTGTCCCAGACGATCGCGCGGGTGCGCACCTGGGACCGCGTGGAGGGCCGGATCCGGACCTTCGCGGCCGCCGACTGCGGCTTCGGCTACCGCACCAGCCGGTTCAAGCAGGAGCCCGGCAGGTTCGTCGTGCTCGCCACCACCTTCCAGCTCACCCTCGGCGACCTCGGCGCTCCGGTCCGGTACGCCGAGCTGGCGGGCGCCCTCGGTGTGGCCACGGGCGAGCGTGCGCCCTCCAGGGACGTGCGCGAGGCCGTGCTGTCCCTGCGCCGGGGCAAGGGCATGGTGCTGGACGCCGGGGACCACGACACCTGGAGCGCCGGCTCGTTCTTCACCAACCCGGTCGTGCCCACGGACCTGGTCCCCGAGGGGGCACCCGCCTGGCCGCAGCCGGACGGACGGGTCAAGACGAGCGCGGCCTGGCTGATCGAGCGCGCCGGCTTCGCCAAGGGCTACGGCACCGACAGGGTCGCGCTCTCCTCGCGCCACACCCTGGCGCTGACCAACCGCGGCGGTGCCAGCACGGCCGAGCTGCTGGACCTGGCCCGCGAGATCCGCGACGGGGTGCAGCGCCGCTTCGGCATCGAGCTGGTCAACGAGCCCGTGCTGGTGGGCTGCCACCTCTGACCCGAGGGGGGACCTGTGTGAGGGGTGCAGGTTTCCCCGGCGAGCCGGGGAAACCTGACGTTCCGGGGCGAAACTTCACCCCGCAACGTCAGGGATTGCCTGGGAACCCTGTCCGATTCGTCCCGCGGGCGTACGACGATCTCCCTCGGCCCGACTCGGACCCGCAGCCCTGCGGCCCGACGGGGGCGGGGACCTGCCTACCTGGTCAGACGGTGCTGCCCGTCGTAGTAGGGTCCGAGGCGGCCGCGGCCACGATGAGCGCGACCAGGGCCAGCACCGCCAGCACCGCCAGCACCGTGCCGATGATTCCCAGGATCATGCCGGTGCGTGCCTGGTTCTCGCCGCCGACGGCGCCCCCGGAGGCGCGGATCTCCTTGACCGCGTTGCGGCCCATGGCCCACGCGAACGGCGAGACCACCAGCGGCAGTCCGCAGAACATGAGCGCGCCGACGACGCCGACGAGTCCCAGCACCAGGGCCAGGGTGGCCTGCGGGTGGTCGGGGACCGGCGGCCGGTAGCCGGCCCACGCAGCCTGGGCCGCGAACGAGCTCGGCGGCGGTGGGCCGTAGGCCGCGGTCGGGCCTCCGTGCGGGCCGGGAAGCGTCGGGTGGGGACCCGACGGCCCGGAGGAGGCGGGCGGCGCCGGAGCGGGGTGCGGCTGCGCGGACGGGTACGGCTGCGCCGACGCCGCCGGGTAGGGCTGTGCCGGCGGGGTGGGCTGCCCGGACGGGTAGGACTGGGGTGGAGCGGCGTACGGCGTGGTGGGCTGGGCGGCCGGGTAGGGCTGCGCCGGTGGGGCGCCGTAGGGGGACTGCTGCTGCCCGCCGCCCTGCTGCTGCCAGTAGTAGCCCACCGGCTGCGTCGGCTCGGTGTCGGTCGGCTCCTCGGCCCGCTGCTGGTCGTGCGACGGCTGGTCGTGCGACGGCTGGTCGTGCGACGGCTGGTCGTGCGGCTGCTGCGGGTCGTCCCCCGGGTAGGTGCTCATGGCGCCATTGTCCCCAACCAGGCGTCGATCTCACCCAGCCACGTCGTCTTGTCCGCCTCGGGCGCGCAGGAGGCGAGCACCGAGCCGCGGGCCAGGTCGGCCAGCTGCGCGTCGTCGAGCTCGTGGGCGGCGCGCATCGTGGCGTACTGCCCGGCCAGCCGCGACCCGAACAGCAGCGGGTCGTCGGCACCCAGCGCCACCGTGGCGCCCGCGGCCAGCAGGTCGGGCAGGGGGACCGAGGAGAGGTCGGTGTAGACGCCGAGGGCGACGTTGGACACCGGACACACCTCCAGGGCGATCCCCTTGGACACCACCAGGTCCAGCAGGTCGGGGTCCTCGGTCACCCGGATCCCGTGGCCCAGGCGTCCGGCATGGAGCTCCTCCACGCAGACCCGCGCCGACTCCGGGCCGAGCAGCTCACCGCCGTGCGGCGTGAGCAGCAGGCCGGCGCGCTCGGCGATCCGGAACGCCGGCGCGAAGTCCCGCGTGCTGCCGCGGCGCTCGTCGTTGGAGAGCCCGAAGCCGACCACGCCACGGCCGGCGTACTGCGACGCCAGGCGGGCCAGCGTGCGGGCGTCGAGGGGGTGCCGGGTGCGGTTGGCGGCGATCACCACCGCCATCCCGATGCCGACGTCGCGGCTCACGGTGGCGACGGCGTCCAGCACGAGGTCGGTGAAGGCGGTGACGCCGCCGAACTTCGCGGCGTACCCGCTGGGGTCCACCTGGATCTCCAGCCACCGGGATCCGTCGCGCTTGTCGTCCTCGGCGGCCTCGCGGACGAGCCGGCGTACGTCGTCCTCGGTGCGCAGCACCGACCGGGCGACGTCGTAGAGGCGCTGGAAGCGGAACCAGCCCTTCTCGTCGGCGGCCGAGAGCTGCGGCGGCCAGTCCTCGACCAGCGCCTCGGGCAGGTGGTGCCCGTCCCGGTCGGCGAGGTCGAGCAGGGTGGAGTGCCGCATCGAGCCGGTGAAGTGCAGGTGGAGATGCGCCTTGGGGAGCTCTTCGAGCGAGCGCCGGCGCATCGTGGACTCTCGGGCTCCGCCCTCGTCGTGGTTGCGGCAGGTGCCGCTGGCGCGGCTCAGCCGTTCACCTTCTCCGCGGCGGCGAGCAGCACGCAGGTCGCGACCGCCTCCATGGCGGCGACGACCTCCGGGAGCTCGGGGAACGTGGGGGCGAGCCGGATGTTGCGGTCGCGCGGGTCGTTGCCGCCGGGGAAGGAGGCCCCGGCCGGGGTGAGGGCGATGCCGGCCTCCCCGGCGAGCTCCACGACGCGCGAGGCGGTGCCATCGAGGACGTCCAGGCTCACGAAGTAGCCCCCAGCGGGACGGGTCCACGTCGCCACGTCGAGCCCGCCGAGGCGCTCGGTGAGGATCCGGTCCACCTCGGCGAACTTGGGCGCGATGACCTCGCGGTGCCGGACCATGTGCTCGCGCACGCCCTGCGCGGAGCCGAAGAACTGGGCGTGGCGCAGCTGGTTGACCTTGTCCGGGCCGATGGCGCCCTTGCCGAGGTTGGTGACGTACCACCGGGCGGTCTCGGTCGAGCCGGCCAGGAAGGCCACCCCGGCGCCGGCGTAGGTGATCTTCGAGGTGGAGGCGAACAGGACCGCCCGGTGCGGGTTCCCGGCCTCTGCGGCGAGGCGCAGGAGGTCGGCGCTCGGCGTCTCCACCTCGGTCAGGTGGTGCAGGGCGTAGGCGTTGTCCCAGAAGATCGTGAAGTCCGGCGCCGCCGTGGGCATCGAGGCCAGCCGGGCGGCGACCTCCTCGGAGACCACGGCCCCGGTCGGGTTGGCGTACGTCGGGACCACCCACATGCCCTTGACGCTGGGGTCGTTCGCCACGAGCTCGGCGACGGCGTCGGCGTCGGGGCCGTCGGCGTTCATCGGCACCGTCACGGTGTCGATGCCGAACCAGTCGAGCAGCGTGAAGTGCCGGTCGTAGCCGGGAACCGGGCAGATGAAGGTGACCTTCTCCTCCCGGCCCCAGGGCCGCTCGCTGGTGAGGCCGCCGCGCAGCCACAGGTAGCTGAGCACCTCGCGCATCATCACCAGGCTGGAGTTGCCGCCCGCCACGAGCTGGTCGGCGCCCACGGAGAGCAGCTCGGCGAAGATCTCCCGGAGCTCGCCGATGCCCTGGAGGCCCCCGTAGTTGCGCACGTCGACGCCGGCCTCGTCGCGCGGTCCGCGCGGCAGCGACAGCAGCCCGTCGGAGAGGTCGAGCTGGGCCGGCGAGGGCTTGCCGCGGGTGAGGTCCAGCTTGAGGCCACGGTCCTTGAGGTCGGCGTACGCACCCCTCTGCTCGGCGAGGAAGGAGGCCACCTCCTCGGGGCCGCGCTCGGCCAGGGGTCGTGCCTGCTGTGGGGTCTGCGGGGTCTGCTCGCTCACGCAGCCCATGTTCCCAGAGGCCGGCCTCGCGCGACGACCCGCGTGCCATCGGTTCGACTTTGCGTGTGCGCGCCCCGTAGACTCTCGGTGTGGTGTTTCCGGCCAATGCTTCCGCATGCCCGGAGTGCGCCGTAGGGCACTAGCTCAACTGGCAGAGCATCGGTCTCCAAAACCGAAGGTTGGGGGTTCAAGTCCCTCGTGCCCTGCGAGAGGTGGTCGGTCAACCCGGCCGCAGTCAGGCAGTCAGGCAACCGGAAGAGGGAAGCAACGTGACGGAGAGGTCCCCGGTCCGCTCGGAGAACAAGCGCGAGCGCACCAGCCCGGTCACGTTCTACCGTCAGGTGGTCGCCGAGCTGCGCAAGGTGGTGTGGCCGACGCAGCAGCAGCTGGTCACCTACTTCGTGGTGGTGCTGGTCTTCGTCCTCGCGATGATCGGGTACGTCTCGCTGCTCGACGTGGCGTTCGGTGAGGCCGTGTTCAAGGTGTTCGGCAGCTGACGCTGCGCGCGGCGCCACCACCACCTTCCAGAGCGTGACGAGATGACGGAGTAATTGTGTCTGAGCAGTACGACGAGCAGCAGGTCGACCCGGAGGTCGACCAGGTCCTGACCGACCCGGCCACCGGCGAGACCGTGAGCGCCCCGGCCGAGTCCACCGAGGACCTGACCGAGGTTGCCGAGGAGACCGCCGGGCTCGAGGCGGCCGAGGACGAGGCGGGCGACGAGGACGAGGCAGGTGCCGAGGACGAGCTCGCCGAGCCTGCGGCCCCCGCGGACCCGCTCGAGGAGTTCCGCCAGGCGCTGCGCGAGAAGGTCGGCGACTGGTTCGTGGTGCACACCTACTCCGGCATGGAGAACCGGGTGAAGGCCAACCTGGAGAACCGCATCACCTCCCTGAACATGGAGGACTACATCCACGAGGTGATCGTCCCGACCGAGGAGGTCGCGGAGATCAAGAACGGCCAGCGCAAGCTCGTCAAGCGCACCGTCCTCCCCGGCTACGTGCTGGTGCGGATGGACCTGACCGACGAGTCCTGGTCGGCCGTGCGCCACACGCCGTCGGTGACCGGCTTCGTCGGGCACAGCCACCAGCCGGTGCCGCTGAGCCTGGAGGAGGTCGAGAACATGCTCGCCCCCGCCGTCCGTGCCGAGGCCGAGGCCGCCGGTGCCGTCGCGGAGGCCGGCGAGAAGGGCGCCCCGGCGCAGGCCGCCAGCCGCACCCAGACCGCGGTCGCCGACTTCGAGGTCTCCGACTCGGTGATGGTCGTCGACGGCCCGTTCGCCACCCTGCACGCCACGATCACCGAGATCAACGCCGAGAGCCAGCGCGTCAAGGCCCTCGTGGAGATCTTCGGCCGGGAGACCCCGGTCGAGCTCAGCTTCAGCCAGATTCAGCGCGTCTGAGGTTCCAGAGCTTGCTCTGGAACCTCAGGCAAGCGCTGGGTCGAGGAGCGTCGCCGCACACTCGAAGCGAGGGAGTGCGGGACGCGTCTCGAAACCCGGTGAGACGAGAGACAACGTCGACACCGGAACCCGGCGAAGACCGGAACTCGGTGAAGATCGGGACCCGGTGAGACGCCGGGAGCAACAAGTAGATGTGGCAGGGGCACCCGCCCCGTCATGACCACGAGAGAGAAGAGAGAGAAATGCCTCCCAAGAAGAAGAAGATCGCAGCGCTCGTCAAGGTGCAGCTGCAGGCCGGTGCGGCCACTCCGGCGCCGCCCGTCGGTACGGCGCTGGGTCCCCACGGCGTCAACATCATGGAGTTCTGCAAGGCCTACAACGCCCAGACGGAGGCCATGCGGGGCAACGTGATCCCGGTCGAGATCACGATCTACGAGGACCGGTCCTTCACCTTCATCACCAAGACGCCCCCGGCGGCGGAGCTGATCAAGAAGGCCGCCGGCGTCGCGAAGGGCTCCGGCGTCCCGCAGAAGGACAAGGTCGGCAAGCTGACCAAGGACCAGGTGCGCGAGATCGCGACGACCAAGCTGCCCGACCTGAACGCCAATGACCTCGACGCGGCGATGAAGATCGTCGAGGGCACGGCCCGGTCGATGGGGATCACCACCGAGTGACCCGCTGACCGGTCCACAACACCCGTGGCAGGGCCGCGCTGGCCCATCTGAAGACCACAACTTCTCCCACAGAACAGAGGAAAGAACATGCAGCGCAGCAAGAGCTACCGCGCGACGGCGGAGACGTTCGACCAGGACGCGCTCCACTCCCCGCTCTCCGCGATCAAGATCGCCAAGGACGGCGCCCGCAAGAAGTTCGACGAGACCGTCGACGTCGCCATGCGCCTGGGGGTCGACCCCCGCAAGGCCGACCAGATGGTCCGCGGCACCGTCAACCTGCCGCACGGCACCGGCAAGACCGCGCGGGTCCTGGTCTTCGCCAACGCAGAGAAGGCCGACGCCGCCCGTGAGGCCGGCGCCGACGTCGTCGGCGGCGACGAGCTGATCGACAAGGTCAACGGCGGCTGGCTGGACTTCGACGCCGTGGTGGCCACACCCGACATGATGGGCAAGGTCGGCCGCCTCGGCCGCGTGCTCGGCCCCCGCGGCCTGATGCCCAACCCGAAGACCGGCACGGTGACCCCCGACGTCGCGAAGGCCGTCACGGACATCAAGGGCGGCAAGATCGAGTTCCGGGTCGACCGGCACGCCAACCTGCACTTCATCATCGGAAAGGCGTCCTTCAGCGAGGTCCAGCTCGCGGAGAACTACGCCGCCGCCCTCGAGGAGGTGCTGCGGCTCAAGCCCGCCAGCTCCAAGGGTCGCTACATCAAGAAGGTCACGGTCTCCACGACCATGGGCCCCGGGGTCCAGGTCGACCCCAACCGCACCCGCAACGTGGCGACGGACGACGAGGCCTGAGCCTCACCCGACCCCAGCGAGGGCCCGGCACCCGAGGGTGCCGGGCCCTCGTGCGTCCCCGACCGAGCGGCGGCGAGTTACGTCGATTTGGCGGCCCGGCGAGGCAACCCGTATCGTTGCCCGTCGAAGCCGAAGACCGCCGGTCGACCCTCCGCCCACCAAGGACGGGAGGTCCGAAGGTTCGTGAGAGCGGACGACCTGCGCAGGTGACACCGAGTGAGACGGTTCCGCCGTCAGACGCCCTGTGCACCTGCACCAGGGCGTCTTTTGTTCTCCATTCGACTTCGCGGACGTGGGGCAACCCCGCACCTCGTCCACGCACGCTTGAAGTGCACCAGTTGGAAGGAGACCCATGGCGCGGCCAGACAAGGCAGCAGCCGTCGCGGAGATCGTCGACTCGTTCAACGACTCCTCGGGCGCTGTGCTGACCGAGTACCGCGGTCTCTCCGTGAAGCAGCTGCAGGACCTGCGGCGAGCCCTCGGCGAGAACGCCAACTACGCCGTGGTCAAGAACACGCTGACCAAGATCGCTGCCCGGGAGGCGGGAGTCGAGGGATTCGACGACCTGCTCACCGGTCCGACCGCCATCGCCTTCATCAACGGCGACCTGGTCGAGGCAGCCAAGGGCCTGCGTGACTTTGCCAAGGCGAACCCCGCCCTTGTCATCAAGGGTGGCTATGTCGACGGTGCCTCGGTGGACGCAGCAGAGATCGCCAAGCTGGCCGATCTCGAGTCCCGCGAGGTTCTCCTGGGCAAGCTGGCGGGCGCGATGCTCGCCTCGCTGAGCCAGGCCGTCTACCTCCTCAACGCCCCCATCGCTCAGGCCGCCCGGCTCGCCGGCGCGCTGCAGGCGAAGGCGGAGGAGGACCCATCGATCCTCAAGGGCGGTGCCGGCGAGCCGGCCACCCCGGCCGAGGACTCCGCGACGGACGAGGCCCCCGCCACTGGGACCGACGCCGCCGCATCCGAGGACGCACCCGCGACCGAGGAGACCACCGAGGCCACCGAAAGCACCGAGGCCTGACACCCCGTTCGTGGCGCGCACGACCACGACACCACTGAAAGGAACGCCACCATGGCGAAGCTCAGCACCGACGAGCTGCTCGACGCTTTCAAGGAGATGACCCTCCTGGAGCTCAGCGAGTTCGTGAAGCAGTTCGAGGACACCTTCGGCGTGACTGCGGCCGCTCCGGTCGCCGCCGCCGCCGCCCCTGCCGCCGGCGGCGCCGGCGACGCGGGCGAGGCCGCTGCCGAGCAGGACGAGTTCGACGTCGTCCTCGAGGCCGCCGGTGACAAGAAGATCAATGTCATCAAGGAGGTGCGCGCCCTGACGAGCCTCGGCCTGAAGGAGGCCAAGGACCTCGTGGAGGCCGCTCCCAAGGCCGTCCTGGAGAAGGTCAACAAGGAGACCGCGGACAAGGCCAAGGAGTCCCTCGAGGGCGCCGGCGCCTCCGTCACCCTCAAGTGACACCTCTCTGACGCCAGCGTTGGCGCCGACCCGACGTCCCCGAGGGACGAGGTCGACACGGCCGCTCCGGACCTTCGGGTCCGGGGCGGCCGTTGTGCTTGTCAACAAGTGGTTAGCGGGGTCCGTCGCCGGGGCATAAGGACGCCAGATTTTCTGAGACGAGTGTTCACCAGGGGTGACGTTTCGGACCAACTACGCGTAACTTGGCCGTCGGCTACTCGTTGGTACGCGTGGATGGGGAGATCCACGCGCACGTTGTCCAGTCCGGGATCGAGAGCCGGGGGAAGCAGAGGGAGGCACTGATGGGTGTCGAGATCGAGATCAAGGATCTGCGCAAGAGCTTCGGCAAGGATCTGATCTGGGGCGACGTCACCCTCACCGTGCCCGCGGGTGAGATCTGCGTGATGCTCGGCCCCTCCGGCACCGGCAAGTCCGTGCTGCTCAAGACGATCATCGGCCTGCTCAAGCCGGACACCGGCAGCGTCGTGATCGAGGGCGTCGACATCGCCACGTGCCCGGACAAGGAGCTCTACGAGATCCGCAAGCTGTTCGGCGTCCTGTTCCAGGACGGGGCCATGTTCGGCTCGATGAACCTCTACGACAACGTCGCCTTCCCGTTGCGGGAGCACACCAAGAAGTCCGAGTCCGAGATCCGCGACGTCGTGATGGAGAAGATGGACCTCGTCGGTCTCCTCGGCGCCGAGGACAAGCTCCCCGGCGAGATCTCCGGCGGCATGCGCAAGCGCGCCGGGCTCGCCCGGGCGCTGGTGCTCGACCCCGAGATCGTGCTCTTCGACGAGCCGGACTCCGGCCTCGACCCCGTGCGTACGTCGTTCCTGAACCAGCTGATCGTCGACCTGAACGCCCAGATCGACGCCACCTTCCTGATCGTGACCCACGACATCAACACCGCGCGGATGGTGCCGGACAACATCGGGCTGCTCTACCACAAGCACCTCGCGATGTTCGGCCCGCGCGAGATGCTGCTGTCCTCGGAGGAGCCGGTCGTCCGCCAGTTCCTCAACGCCCAGGTGGTCGGACCCATCGGCATGTCGGAGGAGAAGGACGCCGACGAGCTCGAGTCGGAGAAGGACATGGAGCTTCCGCCGCTGCCGCCCATCCCGCTCCAGATCGAGCCCTCCAACGGCCAGCCCCGGCGCAGCCAGCGCGAGCCGGGCTCGTGGTGCAAGGAGAACGGCGTGACGCCTCCTCCCGGCTCGTTCGAGGAGAACATGACCATGACGACCGGGGGTTGATGCGCCGATGGCCTCTGCTGTCGCCAGCCGCGTGCTGGCACCCATCGGGACCGCCGGGAAGCTCTTCGCCTTCGCGCTCGACGTCATCCGCAACCTGCCGAAGCGGCCGTTCCAGCTGCGTGAGTTCATCCAGCAGGCGTGGTTCATCGCCTCGGTGACGATCGTCCCGACCGCTCTGGTGGCCATTCCGTTCGGCGCGGTCATCGCCCTGCAGGTCGGCAGCCTGATCAAGCAGTTCGGTGCACAGTCGTTCACGGGCTCGGCCTCGGTGCTGGCCGTGGTGCAGCAGGCGGCCCCCATCGCGACGGCCCTGCTGATCGCCGGTGCGGGCGGCTCCGCCATCGCCGCCGACCTCGGTGCCCGCAAGATCCGCGAAGAGCTCGACGCGATGATGGTCCTCGGCATCGACCCCATCCAGCGGCTCGTCGTCCCCCGCGTGCTCGCCTGCATGCTGATCTCGGTCTTCCTCAACGGACTGGTCACGGTCGTGGGCGTGGCCGGCGGCTACGTCTTCAACGTCGTGCTGCAGGACGGCACGCCAGGTGCCTACCTCGCCAGCTTCACCGCCCTCGCCCAGCTGCCCGACCTGTGGATCGGCCTGATCAAGGCACTGGTCTTCGGGGCGATCGCCGCGATCGTGGCGTCCTACAAGGGCGCCAGCGCGGGTGGCGGCCCCAAGGGTGTCGGTGACGCGGTGAACGAGTCCGTGGTCATCACCTTCCTGCTCCTGTTCGTCGTCAACCTCGTCCTGAGCGCGATCTACCTGCAGCTCGTGCCGCCGAAGACGGGGTGATCCGGATGCCGAACCTGAAGAAGGCCTACGAGAAGCCGCTCTCCACCCTGGACACGATGGGGGAGGAGCTGGCGTTCTACCTGCGCGCCATCAGGGTCACCCCCCGCTCGGTCACGCGCTACCCCAAGGAGATCCTCCGCCTGCTCGCCGAGGTCACCCTCGGCTCCGGCGCCCTGGCCGTCATCGGCGGCACCGTCGGCGTGATCACGGCGATGACGTTCTTCACCGGCGCCCAGGTGGGTCTCTCCGGGTACGCCGCCCTGAACCAGATCGGCACCGCCGCGTTCTCCGGCTTCGTCTCGGCGTACTTCAACACCCGCGAGATCGCTCCGCTGGTCGCCGGCATCGCGCTGGCCGCCACCGTGGGCTGCGGCTTCACCGCCCAGCTCGGCGCCATGCGCATCTCCGAGGAGGTCGACGCCCTCGAGGTGATGGCGATCCCCTCGATGCCGTTCCTGGTCACCACCCGGATCGTCGCCGGCCTCGTCGCGATCATCCCGCTCTACGTCGTCGGTCTGCTGTCCTCCTACTTCGCGACCAGGCTGACGGTCACCGCCTACTACGGGCAGAGTCCGGGCACCTACGACCACTACTTCAACCAGTTCCTCCCACCGGGTGACGTGCTCTGGTCCTTCGGCAAGGTGCTGGTGTTCGCGGTCGTGGTGATCCTCATCCACTGCTACCACGGCTACACCGCCAGCGGCGGTCCCGCAGGCGTGGGCGTCGCCGTGGGCCGCGCCGTGCGTACCTCGATCGTGGCCGTCAACGTGATCGACTTGTTCCTGTCGATGGCGATCTGGGGCTCCTCTACCACCGTGCGACTGGCGGGGTGAGCGCATGAACAGACCCCTGGACCACCACCGCACCCTGGGCGTGATCTTCGTCGGGCTCCTCGTGCTCGCGCTCTGGCTCGTCAACGCCGCGTTCACGCAGAAGTTCACCGACTTCGACCGCGTCGACCTCGCCACCGGCACGATCGGTCTCCAGCTGCCATCCAAGGCTGACGTCAAGGTCCGCGGCGTGATCATCGGCCAGGTGACCAAGAAGGAGTCCGAGGGGCAGGGCGCCACCCTCGAGCTCGGCATCAAGCCCGACCTGATCGAGACCGTGCCGAAGAACGTGACCGCCGCGATCCTGCCCAAGACCCTGTTCGGTGAGAAGTACGTCGCTCTGCAGATCCCCTCGGACCCGTCCTCGGAGCCGCTGGCCGCCGGCGACAAGATCGAGCAGACGAAGATGCCGATCGAGGTCGAGCGGGTGCTCAACGACCTCTACCCGCTGCTTCGCACCGTGCAGCCCGCCGAGCTCAACTACACGCTCAACGCGCTGGCCAACGCCCTGGAGGGCCGCGGCGAGAAGGTCGGCGAGAGCCTGGTGACCCTCGACCGCTACCTCAAGAAGCTCGACCCCCAGATCCCGGCGCTGATCGAGGACATCAAGCTCCTGGCACAGGTCACCGACACCTACGCCGACGTGATGCCGGCGCTCGCGGACACCCTGCGCAACACGGTGAAGACCGGGAACACGCTGGTGGAGAAGGAGGAGAAGCTCAACGCGTTCCTCAAGGACATGACGTCGTTCTCCAACACCACCAAGGCGTTCCTCGACGACAACGGGGACAACCTGATCCGGCTCGGTCGGCTCAGCGAGCCGATCGTGGCGCTGCTGCGTCGCTACTCCCCGGAGTTCCCGTGCCTGCTCGAGGGCATCGTGAAGCAGGCGCCGATGCTGGCCGACACCTTCCGCGGCTTCATCTTCCACATCAACCTCAAGACGCTGCCGCAGCAGCCGCGCGGCTACAACCGGGGTGATCGCCAGGTCTACGGCTCGGCCGGCCGCGGCCCCAACTGCGCCGGACTGCCGAACCCGCCGGTGCCGTACTACCCCTCGCGCACGTTCCCGAACCTCAACGACGGCGCCAGCGGTCTGGGCAAGGGTGACAACCAGCGCACCGCCACCGGGTTCGACCAGCGGGCCGGCGCCGGTCTCGTCACGGGCACCTCCGGCACCGCCGCCCAGAAGGGCCTGGTCAACTCGCTGACCGCGCCGGTGCTCGACGTCCCGGTCGACCAGATGTCCGACGTCGCCGCGCTGCTCTACACCCCGGCACTGTCCGGCACGGAGGTGAGCGTCGGATGAGCGTCCTGGACAAGCAGACCAGCGCAGACCTGGTCAAGCTGGTCATCTTCATCGTGGTCACCTCGATGGCGACCGGCGTCCTCGTCGTCCTGATCGGCAACATGACCTTCGCCTCGGCGCGCGACTACAAGGCCGTGTTCTCCGACGCCACCGGGGTGGTCAAGGGCGACGACGTCCGGATCGCCGGGGTGAAGGTGGGCAGCGTCTCCGACATCAAGATCGTGGACCGCACCCGTGCGCTGGTCTCCTTCGACGTGGCCGACGACTCGGTCGTGACCAAGAGCTCGACCGCCACCATCCGCTACCGCAACCTCGTCGGGCAGCGCTACATCTCGCTGACCCAGGGGGTGGGCGACCTCGACCGGCTGCCGGAGAACTCCACCATCCCGATCGACCGCACCCAGCCGGCCCTCGACCTGACGGTGCTGTTCAACGGCTTCAAGCCGCTGTTCTCCGCACTGTCACCGACCGACATCAACAAGCTCTCGGGCGAGGTCATCCGGGTCTTCCAGGGCGAGGGCGGCAACTTCAACCAGCTGCTGACCAGCACCGCCTCGCTGACCAACACGCTCGCCGACCGCGACCGCGTCATCGGCGACATGATCGACAACCTCAACCAAGTGCTCGCCACGCTGGCCGGGCGCGACAAGCAGCTCAGCGAGCTGATCATCGAGTTCAAGCGGTTCATGTCCGGGCTGGTCGAGGACAAGGACGCCATCCTGGGGTCGCTGGAGTCGGTCTCGGCCCTGGCCAACGAGACCTCCGACCTCGCCGTCGGCATCCGCCCGGCGTTCGTGCGCGACGTCAAGGCCCTGCGCAAGACGGCGAAGAACCTCAACGACGGTCGCGACGAGCTCGACCGCGCGATGCAGATCCTGCCGATCAAGCTCACCAAGATCGGCCGCACCGCGATCTACGGATCGTTCTTCAACTTCTACCTGTGCCAGTTCCAGGGCAACGTCAAGCTGCCCACCGGCGGCAGCGTCCCGGTGAAGTACGACGTCGGCGGGAAGAGGTGCAACCTCGGATGAGTGAGCGCAGCGAGCGAATCATCGAACACAGCGCCCCCTGTGCCTCATGCGCGCCCGGAGCGAAGCGAGGACGTGCATGAGCAAGCCGTTCCGTGAGCGCAACCCGGTGCCGATCGGGGCGATCAGCATCGCCGTGATCCTCGGCCTGCTCGTGGTCGCCTTCAAGGCCGGCGACCTGCCCCTCATCGGGGGCGGGGACACCTACCACGCCAGGTTCTCGGAGTCCGGCGGGCTGAAGGTCAACGACGAGGTGCGCATCGCGGGGGTCCGCGTCGGCAAGGTCACCGCGGTCGAGCTCGACAAGGACGAGGTGGACGTGACGTTCAAGGTCGACACGCCGTCGAAGTTCGGCAAGGAGACCGCCGCCGCGATCAAGGTCAAGACGCTGCTGGGTGCGATGTTCCTCGCCCTGGAGCCCGACGGGTCCGGCCAGCTCGAGGAGGACGCCACGATCCCGGTGTCGCGGACCTCGTCGCCGTACAACGTGGTCGACGCCTTCGAGGGCCTGGCCGACCGCGCGGCGAAGATCGACACCGACCAGCTCGCGAAGTCCCTCGACACCCTGGCGGCTCTGACCAAGGACACCCCGGTGGCCTTCCAGGGCACGCTGCGCGGTCTCTCGCGCATCTCCCAGACGGTGGCCAGCCGCAACGACCAGATCAACGAGCTGCTGCGCAACCTCGACACCGTCTCGGGTGTGCTGGCCGAGCGTGACGAGGACATCGTGTCGCTGATGAAGAACAGCGACGTCCTGCTGCGCGCCCTGGTGGCCAGGCGGGAGGCGGTGCACCAGCTCCTCGTCTCCACGAGTCGGCTCTCCCAGGAGCTGACCCTGCTCGTCAAGCAGTCCCGGGCCGACCTCAAGCCGGCCCTGAGCAACCTCCAGGGCGTGGTCAACCTGTTGCTGAAGAACCAGAACAACCTCGACGAGGGCCTGCGTCTGATGGCGCCGTTCTATCGCGTCTTCGCCAACACCCTGGGCACTGGACCGTGGTTCGACACCTGGATCTCCAACCTGCCCCCCGCACCCGACGTGACCACACCGGCAGGTGGCTGATGAAGATCTTCGGCAAGCTCAACCCCCTCATCGTGGCCGTGGCCGTGGTCGCGCTGGTGGCCGCGCTGCTGGTCGCGTTCTGGCCCGGCTCGGACAAGAAGTACGTCACCGCCAGCTTCCCGCGCACGGTCTCGCTCTACGAGGGCTCGGAGGTGAAGATCCTCGGCGTCGCCGTGGGCAAGGTGGAGAGCGTGGTGCCCTCGGGCACCGACGTCACCGTCAAGCTCTACTACGACTCGAAGTACAAGGTCCCCAAGGACGCCAAGGCCGCGGTGATCTCGCCCTCGATCGTGGGGGACCGGTTCGTCCAGCTGACGCCCGCCTACAGCGGCGGGGACGTGCTGCCCGACAACGCCGAGCTCGGCACCGATCGCACGGCCACCCCGCTGGAGCTCGACGAGATCTTCGGAAGCATCAACGACCTCGACATCGCCCTGGGGCCCGACGGCGCGAACAAGGCCGACGCCGGGGGCGTGGGCCCGCTCACGCGACTGCTGGACTCCACGGCACGCAACTTCGGCGGCCAGGGCGCGGAGTTCAACAAGACCCTGAAGAACTTCGGGGCGCTGACCAAGACGCTGGCCGACAACAAGGACGAGCTGTTCGGCACCCTGGAGCAGGTCGAGGAGTTCACCAACACGCTGGCCAAGAACGACGGGACCGTGCGTCGCTTCAACGACTCGCTGGCCAGCGGGGCCGACCTGCTCGCCGACGAGCGGCAGGAGCTCGCGGCGGTGCTGCGCAACCTCGGGGTCGCCATGACGCAGGTGCGCAGCTTCATCAAGGAGAACAAGGGCTCGCTGACCCGCAACATCTCCGGGCTGAACCGGATCTCCAAGGTCCTGGTGAAGCGGCGCGACGCCCTGGACAAGATCCTGCGCTACGCGCCGGCCGCGCTGAACAACCTGTTCCTGGCAGGCAACGTCAAGCAGGGCACCCTGGACACCCGCGACAACATCAGCGAGGCCTTCACCCAGCTCGAGGCCGACCCGGCCGCGGTGCTGTGCACCTACGTCGAGCAGGCCGCCGACTGCGGCGCCATCGAGGACGCCCTGAAGAACGTCAAGCTTCCGCGCGCGACCCCGTTCGAGGGCGACCCCTCCGAGCGCCCTCGCGTGGCCGAGCCGGTCGACCGCACCCTCGGTGGCCTCGTGGAGGTGTCCCGATGACCGGTCGCGACCTGCGCAACCGACCCGCGGGACTGCCCCGACGGGTGGCCGCCGCCCTGGTCAGCGCGCTGTCCTGCGTGCTGGTGCTCTCGGGCTGCTCGGTCTACGACGTGCCGCTCCCCGGTGGAGCCGATACCGGTGACAACCCGATGACGATCAAGGTGATGTTCCGCGACGTCCTCGACCTCGTGCCGCAGTCGACCGTCAAGGTCGACGACGTCACCGTCGGCAAGGTCACCGAGATCGACCTCAAGGGGTACGTCGCCGTGGTGACCGTCGAGGTTCCCGGAGACATCGACCTGCCCGACAACGCCCGCGCCGAGATCCGCCAGACAAGCCTGCTCGGCGAGAAGTTCGTCGAGCTCGGCACCCCCAAGGAGCCCGGCTCCGGCAAGCTGTCGGACAACGACGTCATCGGCCTGGACCGCACCAGCCGCAACGCCGAGGTCGAGGAGGTCTTCGGCGCCTTGGCCCTGCTGCTCAACGGCGGCGGTGTCGGGCAGCTCAAGACCATCGTCAGCGAGCTCAACAACGCCTTCGAGGGCCGTGAGGACGAGGTCCGCTCGGCGCTCCACCAGATCCGCAGCTTCATGACGCAGCTGGACCAGAACAAGGAGTCGATCGTCGCGGCGATCGAGAACACCAGCCGTCTGTCGGTGGAGATCCAGAAGCAGGACGGCGCCATCAAGAGCGCCCTCGACGACGTCCCCGACGCGCTGCGCTCGGTGAACGGCCAGCGGGCCGACCTCGTCAAGCTCCTGCGCGCCCTCCAGCGGCTCAGCGGCGTGGGGGTCCGGGTGATCAAGGCCTCGAAGGAGTCGACGATCAACACCCTGCGCGACCTCGGCCCCGTCCTCGAGGCGTTCGCCCGGTCCGGCAAGAACCTCCCGGAGTCCTTCCAGGTCTTCTTGACCTACCCGTTCGTGGACGCCGCCGTCGGCCGCGATCCCCAGGTGGCGCGCAACCTGCACATGGGCGACTACACGAACCTCTCGGTCAACCTCGACGTCGACCTCGCCCAGCTGGCCGTGCCGGAGGTCCCGGTTCCCGTGCCGAGCCAGGTGTGCGACGTCGCCAAGAGGGTCCGCGCCGAGGTTCGGGATCAGGTCGAAGCCCTGCCGCGCCTTCCGGGCGGACTGGGGGAGAAGGAACTCATCGACGCCGTCACCAAGGCCGTGCAAGGCGTGAGCTGCTCGACGGGCACCAATGCGCTGCGCAAGGCGGTGGCCCAGGCGCTCACCGACGTGCTGGACTCCCCGCTGGTGCAGAAGCTCTGCCCCTCGTCGTCCACCAACCCGCTGTGCAAGGCCCTCCGGGACCCGGGCGGCCTGCCGACACCCAGTCTCGGCGTGCCCGACGTCGGGGGAGGCGGCGGACTCGGCCTGCCGCGCGTCGAGCCGGGCAAGGCCTACCAGGCGCCGGAGCCGATCGACCCGTTCGGTCTCGCCGGCCGCGGGCTCGACCCGGGTCTCGGCACGATGCTCCTCCAGGGGGTGGCTGAGGTCCGATGATCACCGCACGCACCAAGAAGCAGCTCGTCGTCTTCGTCATCATCACCCTCATCGGGGTGGCGTTCGTCGGGGCGCGCTACGCGCGGCTGGACCGGCTCTTCTACGACTCCGCCTACACCGTGACCGCGCACTACGCGCAGTCCGGCGGCATCTTCACCGGCGCCGAGGTGACCTACCGCGGCGTCGGCATCGGCAAGGTCGCGAAGATGAAGCTCACTGACGAGGGTGTCGACGTGATGCTGTCCATCGAGAAGGACAACGACAAGATCCCGCGCGACAGCCTCGCCCTGGTCGGGAACAAGTCGGCGGTCGGCGAGCAGTACGTCGAGCTCCAGCCCCAGACCGACGACGGGCCCTACCTGAAGGACGGCTCGGAGATCGACACCCCGCAGACCGAGATCCCCGTCTCCACCACCGAGATCCTGACCAACCTCAGCAACCTGGTCCGGTCGGTGCCGCAGGCCGACCTGCGCACGGTCGTCGCGGAGTCCGGCGCGGCGTTCAAGGACGCCGGGCCCAGCATCGGCCAGATCATCGACACCTCGAGCTCGTTCATCGACACCGCGGACGCCAACTTCAAGACCACCACCGCCCTGATCCGCGACTCGCGGGTGGTCCTGCAGACCCAGGTCGACAAGGGGTCGGCGATCCGGAGCTTCTCCCGGGACCTGTCGCTGTTCAGCGGAACCGTCGCCGACAACGACAAGTACCTCCGCCAGGTGATCGACAACGGCTCGGCCACCGCCAACGAGCTGCGCACCTTCCTCGAGGACAACAAGGTGAACCTCGGCCAGCTGATCAACAACCTGGTCACCACCAACGAGGTCGTCGTGAAGTACCTCAAGGGCACCGGTCAGCTGCTGGTGATCTACCCCTATGTGGTGGCCGGTGGCTTCACCGTGGCCAAGAAGAACCGCGACGGCCGCTACGACGCCCAGTTCGGCCTGATCCTCAACAACGACCCCCCTGTGTGCGAGAAGGGCTACGGCGGCACCGACCGGCGCAAGCCGCAGGACACCGCCGACCGGCCGATGCGCACCGACATCGGCTGCACCGACGGGAGCAGGAACCAGCGCGGCGCCGAGAAGGCCCCCGGTCCGAGCCGCACCGGCACTGCCTACCGGTCACCGGTGGCGACGTACGATGCCGAGACCGGCAAGGTGGCCTGGGCCGACCAGGACACCAGCGCCAAGATCGCCTACGACGGCGGAGCCGCCCAGCTCTACGGCGAGGACTCCTGGAAGTGGATGCTGCTCCAGCCGTCGATGACAGACGAGCGGGAGTAGTCCTTGACTGACGTGACCGAGACCGGGGTCGAGGATCCCGGTCGGCAGGACCGTCCTGCCCTGGGGATGCGCGCCCGCACCGCGAGGATCCTGATCATCGTGCTCGCGGTGCTGCTGGTCGCCGCCACCGTCGCCGCCGTGTGGCTGGGCCTGGAGAGCCGGGACCAGCAGCAGCGGCGCGAGGACCGCGCGGCCGCAGCCAACGTGGCCTCGCAGTTCGCGCTGCGGATGGACGACGTGGACGGCACCGACTTCGACGGCTACGTCAAGGACGTCTCCGAGCTGCTCACCACCAAGGCCAAGACCCGCAACCAGAAGGTCTTCGAGGTGATGAAGCAGAGCTACGAGGCGGCCAAGGTCAAGGGCAAGGGCAAGGTGCTGCTGACCGCCGTCGGCGACGCCGACGACGACTCGGCCACGGTCCTGGTCGTCCACGACGCCGACGTCACCACGACCCAGGGCGACATCGAGCACCACTACCGCTGGTCGGTGAGCCTGGTGAAGGTGAAGGACAGCTGGCTCGTCGACGACTTCAACCCGGTGAACTAGGGGCTGCTGACGTGACCACGACTCCCGGATCCTCGACCTCGGGCACCGGCCCGACCTGGTACGACGTGCTCGGCGTCCCCCGCGACGCCGGCGCCGAGGAGATCAAGGCGGCCTGGCGCAGCGCCACCGACCGCTTCGAGCCCGGCTCGGGCTCCTCCCAGTTCCGCACCTTCAACGAGGCGGCCGACGTGCTGCTCGACCCGGAGCGGCGCCGCGCCTACGACGCCTCCCTGGAGGCGCGCGCTGAGAAGCCGAAGGGTTCGGCGCGTTTCGGGAGCCGGCGCGCGAGGACGACCGAGCCGGATGACCACCCCTCGACCCACGTCGACCTGCGCAAGGAGCGAAAGCGTGACCGGGTCGAGCGACCGGCGAAGAGTGCCGCCGTTCGTGGGTCCGCCGAGCCGGCGGGCCGCCGAGCGGGCCTGGCCGTCCTGGTCCTCGCGGTCCTCACGGTGGTGGCCCTGGCCGTCGCCGGCTACTTCGCGGTCCAGGTCCGGCGCGACGCCCGGGTGGCCGACGCCCGGGACGAGGCTCCTGCGGCGGCCGAGCGCGCGACCAAGGCGATCCTGTCCTACGACTACCGTCGGCTGGCCGCGGACCGGAAGCGCGCGAGCACCTACCTCACCGGCGGCTACTCCAAGGAGTACGACAAGACGTTCTCGCTCCTGGAGAAGCAGAAGGACGGCGCCGAGGGTGCGGCCGTGCAGACCAAGACCGTGGTCACCGCCTCGGTGCTCGGCTCGGCCGTCGTGGACGCCGAGGACGATGTCGCGCGGGTGCTTGTCTTCGTCAACCAGGTCTCCAAGCGACCCGACCGCGACCCCCAGATCTTCCAGAACCGGGTGACGGTCACGATGGAGAAGCACGACAATCGCTGGCTGGTTGACGACCTGAAGAGCTACTGAGGGGGTAGCCTGTCGCCCCAGAGGCGCCAGGTGTCTCCCGCGGTCCGTCCCGGGTTGTCCCTGGCTCGGGCGGTGCTGTAACCTGACTCTTTGCGCCCTCCCTCAAATACTTCCTGCCTGCCCGGTGGCTGGTTCGTGGTGGGACGGCGCCGTCACACATGTGAGCCTCGGAAGGACCACTCTTGGCCGCCTCGCGCAGCAAGAACAGCACCAACAACAGTCCCCGCCGCATCTCCTTCGCCAAGATCGCCGAACCGCTCGAGGTTCCGCAGCTCCTGGCCCTCCAGACCGACAGCTTCGACTGGCTGATCGGCAGCGAGAAGTGGGAGCGATCCGTCACCGAGCGCCGCAGCGCCGGTGAGGAGCTCTCCCAGAAGTCGGGACTCCACGAGATCTTCGAGGAGATCTCCCCCATCGAGGACTTCTCCGAGACGATGTCGCTCTCGTTCGAGAACCCCGTCTTCCTCGACCCGAAGTACACCGAGGAGGAGTGCAAGGAGAAGGACTTCACCTACTCCCGTCCCCTCTACGTCTCCGCCGAGTTCACCAACGGCGAGACCGGCGAGATCAAGGGCCAGACCGTCTTCATGGGCGACTTCCCGATGATGACCCGCAAGGGCACCTTCATCATCAACGGGACCGAGCGCGTCGTCGTCTCCCAGCTCGTCCGCTCGCCCGGTGTCTACTTCGAGCGGTCGGCGGACAAGACCTCCGACAAGGACATCTTCACCGCCAAGGTGATCCCCTCGCGCGGAGCCTGGCTCGAGTTCGAGATCGACAAGCGCGACATGGTCGGCGTACGCCTCGACCGCAAGCGCAAGCAGAACGTCACGGTGCTGCTCAAGGCCCTCGGCTGGACCAACGAGCAGATCCGCGAGGAGTTCGGCGAGTACGAGTCGATGATGCTGACCCTCGAGAAGGACCACACCGAGGGCCAGGACGACGCGCTGCTCGACATCTACCGCAAGCTGCGTCCCGGCGAGCCGCCGACCCGTGAGGCCGCGCAGACGCTGCTGCAGAACTACTACTTCAACCCCAAGCGCTACGACCTCGCCAAGGTCGGCCGCTACAAGATCAACAAGAAGCTCGGCACCCACGAGGCCTTCGACCAGCAGACGCTGACCATCGACGACATCGTGGCGACCATCCGGTTCATCGTGCAGCTGCACGCCGGCAAGGAGAACCTGGTCGACGCGCAGGGCAACGAGATCAAGGACGCCCACGACGAGTCCATCGAGGTCCGCGCGGACGACATCGACCACTTCGGCAACCGCCGGATGCGCACGGTCGGCGAGCTGATCCAGAACCAGCTGCGCACCGGCCTCGCCCGCATGGAGCGGGTGGTCCGGGAGCGGATGACGACCCAGGACGTCGAGGCGATCACGCCGCAGTCGCTGATCAACATCCGGCCCGTGGTGGCGGCGCTGAAGGAGTTCTTCGGGACCTCCCAGCTCTCGCAGTTCATGGACCAGACCAACCCGATCGCGGGCCTGACGCACAAGCGTCGTCTGTCCGCGCTCGGCCCCGGCGGCATCTCGCGTGACCGCGCCCAGATGGACGTGCGTGACGTGCACCCGTCGCACTACGGCCGCATGTGCCCGATCGAGACCCCCGAGGGTCCCAACATCGGTCTGATCGGGTCGCTGGCCTCCTACGGCCGGATCAACCCGTTCGGGTTCGTGGAGACGCCGTACCGCGTGGTGAAGAACGGTCACGTCACCGACGAGATCCACCACCTGACGGCCGACGAGGAGGACTCCAAGGTCATCGCGCAGGCCAACGCCCGCCTCGACGACCAGGACAACTTCATCGACGAGCGCGTGCTGGTCCGCACCCGAGGCGGCGAGGCCGTCGACATCCCGCGCGACGAGGTCGAGTACATGGACGTCTCGCCGCGCCAGATGGTGTCGGTCGCGACCGCGCTGATCCCGTTCCTCGAGCACGACGACGCCAACCGCGCCCTCATGGGTGCGAACATGCAGCGTCAGGCGGTGCCGCTGATCAAGAGCGACGCCCCGCTCGTCGGCACCGGCATGGAGTACCGCGCCGCGGTCGATGCCGGCGACGTGGTCACCACCGACGTGGCCGGTGTGGTCAAGGAGGTCTCGGCCGACCAGGTCGTGATCATGACCGACGAGGGCGGCGACAAGTCCTACCGCCTGCTGAAGTTCACGCGCTCCAACCAGGGCACCTGCATCAACCAGCGTCCGCTGGTCGCCGAGGGTGACCGGGTCGAGGTCGGCTCGCCGATCGCCGACGGGCCGTGCACCGACGAGGGCGAGATGGCACTGGGCACCAACCTGCTCGTCGCCTTCATGCCCTGGCAGGGTCACAACTACGAGGACGCGATCATCCTGAGCCAGCGCCTGGTGCAGGAGGACGTGCTCACCTCGATCCACATCGAGGAGCACGAGGTCGACGCCCGGGACACCAAGCTGGGTCCCGAGGAGATCACCCGCGACATCCCCAACGTCAGCGACGACCTGCTCGCCGACCTCGACGAGCGCGGGATCATCCGGGTCGGGGCGGAGGTCACCACCGGTGACATCCTCGTCGGCAAGGTGACGCCCAAGGGCGAGACCGAGCTGACCCCCGAGGAGCGGCTGCTGCGCGCGATCTTCGGCGAGAAGGCCCGCGAGGTGCGCGACACCTCGATGAAGGTGCCGCACGGCGAGTCCGGCACGGTCATCGGCGTCCGCGAGTTCAACCGCGAGGACGGCGACGAGCTGCCCCCGGGCGTGAACCAGCTGGTCCGGGTGTACGTCGCCCAGAAGCGCAAGATCTCCGTGGGTGACAAGCTCGCCGGCCGTCACGGCAACAAGGGCGTCATCGCCAAGATCCTGCCGATCGAGGACATGCCGTTCACCGAGGACGGCACCCCGGTCGACGTGATCCTGAACCCGCTGGGCGTGCCCCGCCGGATGAACATCGGGCAGATCCTCGAGCTCCACCTCGGCTGGCTGGCCAAGCAGGGCTGGGACCTCGACCTGCACGGCGACGCCTCCGACTCGGACTGGAAGCAGCGGCTGATCAAGATCCACGCCGACAAGGCCGAGCCGGACACCAACGTCGCGACCCCGGTCTTCGACGGTGCCCGCGAGGACGAGATCGTCGGGCTGCTGGGCTCCAGCCTCCCCAACCGCGACGGCGTTCGCATGGTGGGGGAGAACGGCAAGGCCAACCTGTTCGACGGTCGGTCCGGCGAGCCGTTCCCGGACCCGGTGTCGGTGGGCTACATGTACATCCTCAAGCTCCACCACCTGGTCGACGACAAGATCCACGCGCGTTCGACCGGCCCCTACTCCATGATCACCCAGCAGCCGCTCGGCGGTAAGGCCCAGTTCGGTGGCCAGCGCTTCGGTGAGATGGAGGTCTGGGCGATGGAGGCCTACGGCGCCGCCTACGCCCTGCAGGAGCTGCTCACCATCAAGTCCGACGACGTGCCCGGTCGCGTCAAGGTCTACGAGGCCATCGTGAAGGGCGAGAACATCCCCGACTCCGGCATCCCCGAGTCGTTCAAGGTTCTCGTCAAGGAGATGCAGTCGCTCTGCCTCAACGTCGAGGTGCTGTCCCAGGACGGCACCGCGATCGAGATGCGCGACGCGGAGGAGGACGTCTTCCGCGCCGCCGAGGAGCTCGGCATCGACCTGTCCCGCCGCGAGCCCAGCTCGGTTGAAGAGGTCTGACGCGCCGGCTCCTGCCGGTCGAGGAGGTCGCCCAGCGATCGTCCGAGACCGGCGGGAGCGGCCCGTCGGCCCCGTCACCAACCACCAGATTTCGAACGAGGGAAAGCAGCCACCGTGCTCGATGTGAATTTCTTCGACCAGCTCAAGATCGGCCTGGCCACCGCGGACGAGATCCGCGCCTGGAGCCACGGCGAGGTCAAGAAGCCGGAGACCATCAACTACCGCACGCTCAAGCCCGAGCGTGACGGACTCTTCTGCGAGAAGATCTTCGGTCCCACCCGGGACTGGGAGTGCTACTGCGGCAAGTACAAGCGTGTCCGCTTCAAGGGCATCATCTGCGAGCGCTGCGGCGTCGAGGTGACCCGTTCCAAGGTCCGCCGCGAGCGGATGGGCCACATCGAGCTCGCCGCTCCCGTGACGCACATCTGGTACTTCAAGGGCGTGCCCAGCCGGCTGGGCTACCTGCTCGACCTCGCCCCGAAGGACCTGGAGAAGGTCATCTACTTCGCGGCGTACATGATCACCAGCGTGGACGAGGACGCCCGGCACCGGGACCTCTCCGACCTCGAGGGCAAGATCGGCCTCCAGCGCAAGAGCCTGGAGAACCGCCGCGACGTCCAGATCGAGGAGCGCGCCCAGAAGCTCGAGACCGACCTCGCCACCCTCGAGGAGGAGGGCGCCAAGGCCGACGCCAAGCGCAAGGTCAAGGACGGCGCCGAGCGCGAGATGAAGCAGGTCCGCGACCGTGCCCAGCGCGAGCTGGACCGGCTCGAGGAGGTGTGGAACACCTTCAAGAACCTCAAGGTCCAGGACCTGATGGGTGACGAGCTGCTCTACCGCGAGATGAAGAACTGGTTCGGCAAGTACTTCGAGGGCCACATGGGCGCCACGGCGATCCAGAAGCGCCTCGAGACCTTCGACATCGAGGCCGAGGTGGAGTCGCTGCGCGACACCATCGCCAACGGCAAGGGCCAGAAGAAGGTCCGTGCGCTCAAGCGCCTCAAGGTCGTCGACGCCTTCCGCAAGACCGGGAACAGCCCGATGGGCATGGTCCTCGACGCCGTCCCGGTCATCCCGCCGGACCTGCGTCCGATGGTGCAGCTCGACGGTGGCCGCTTCGCGACCTCCGACCTCAACGACCTGTACCGCCGCGTGATCAACCGGAACAACCGGCTCAAGCGGCTGCTCGACCTCGGTGCGCCCGAGATCATCGTCAACAACGAGAAGCGGATGCTCCAGGAGGCCGTCGACTCGCTGTTCGACAACGGCCGTCGCGGCCGTCCGGTCACCGGGCCGGGCAACCGTCCGCTGAAGTCCCTCTCCGACATGCTCAAGGGCAAGCAGGGTCGCTTCCGCCAGAACCTGCTCGGCAAGCGCGTGGACTACTCGGGCCGTTCGGTGATCGTCTCCGGTCCGCAGCTGAAGCTGCACCAGTGCGGTCTGCCGAAGTACATGGCGATCGAGCTGTTCAAGCCGTTCGTGATGAAGCGGCTCGTCGACCTCTCGCACGCGCAGAACATCAAGTCCGCCAAGCGGATGGTCGAGCGTGCCGTGCGTCCCGAGGTCTGGGACGTGCTCGAGGAGGTCATCGCGGAGCACCCGGTGCTGCTCAACCGCGCACCCACGCTGCACCGCCTCGGCATCCAGGCCTTCGAGCCGCAGCTGATCGAGGGCAAGGCCATCCAGATCCACCCGCTCGTCTGCTCGGCGTTCAACGCCGACTTCGACGGTGACCAGATGGCCGTGCACCTGCCGCTCTCCGCTGAGGCGCAGGCCGAGGCCCGCATCCTGATGCTGTCGACGAACAACATCCTCAAGCCGTCGGACGGTCGCCCCGTGACCATGCCGACGCAGGACATGATCATCGGCATCTTCTTCCTCACCCGCGCCGACGAGGGCGCGATCGGCGAGGGCCGGTCGTTCGCCTCCATCGGCGAGGCCGTGATGGCCTTCGACCGCGGCGAGATCGCGCTGCAGTCCAAGGTCCGGATCCGTCTGGAGGGCGTCGTTCCCCCGGCCGACGTCGAGCTGCCCGAGGGCTGGGAGCAGGGCGACCCGGTCACCCTGGACACCACGCTGGGTCGCGCGCTGTTCAACGAGACCCTGCCGGCGAACTACGAGTACGTCGACTTCGGTGTCGGCAAGCGCGAGCTCGGCCGGATCGTGAACAACCTCGCCGAGCGCTACAGCAAGGTGGAGGTGGCCAACAGCCTCGACTCGCTCAAGGACGCCGGGTTCGCCTGGGCCACGCGCTCGGGTGTCACGGTCTCGATCGAGGACGTGGTGACCCCGGCCGACAAGCCGGTCATCCTCGCGAAGTACGACGAGAAGGCCGCCAAGGTCCAGTCGCAGGCCGAGCTTGGTCTGATCACCGACGACGAGCGCCGCCAGGAGCTCATCGAGATCTGGACCCAGGCCTCCAACGAGGTCGCCAAGGCGATGGAAGCCAACTTCGACAAGAACAACCCGATCTACATGATGGTCGACTCCGGTGCGTCCGGAAACATGATGCAGATGCGTCAGGTCGCGGCCATGCGTGGTCTGGTGGCGAACCCGAAGGGCGACATCATCCCGCGTCCGATCAAGGCGAACTTCCGCGAGGGCCTCTCGGTGCTGGAGTACTTCATCTCCACCCACGGTGCTCGCAAGGGTCTCGCCGACACCGCGCTGCGGACCGCCGACTCGGGTTACCTGACCCGTCGTCTGGTGGACGTCTCGCAGGACGTGATCATCCGCGAGGACGACTGCGGCACCGAGCGGGGCATGCCGAAGGTCATCGGCGTGCGCGGCGAGGACGGCGTGGTCCGCAAGGACGAGAACGCCGAGACCTCGGCGTACGCCCGCACCGCAGCGGTCGACATCAACCACCCGGAGACCGGGGAGCTGCTCGCCGGCGCCGGCGACGACCTCGGTGACGTCAAGATCGAGGAGCTGGTGACCGCCGGCCTCGAGGAGGTCAAGGTCCGCTCCGTGCTGACCTGCGACGCCCGCACCGGCACGTGCGCCAAGTGCTACGGGCGCTCGCTGGCCACCGGCAAGCTGGTCGACATCGGTGAGGCGGTCGGCATCATCGCCGCGCAGTCCATCGGTGAGCCCGGCACGCAGCTGACGATGCGTACCTTCCACACCGGCGGTGTGGCCTCCGCGGACGACATCACGCAGGGTCTTCCCCGCGTGGTCGAGCTCTTCGAGGCCCGCTCGCCCAAGGGTCGTGCGCCGATCTCGGAGGCGGCCGGACGGATCGAGATCGAGGACACCGACAAGACCCGCAAGGTCCTGGTGACCCCCGACGACGGCTCGGAGGTGCAGGAGTACCCCGTCAGCAAGCGCTCGCGCCTGCTGGTGGCCGACGGCGACCACATCGAGGTCGGCCAGCAGCTCACCCAGGGAACTCCCGACCCGCAGGACGTTCTGCGCATCCTCGGCGTCCGCAAGGCGCAGGAGCACCTGGTGGCCGAGGTGCAGCAGGTGTACCGCAGCCAGGGCGTGTCGATCCACGACAAGCACATCGAGATCATCGTGCGGCAGATGCTGCGCCGGGTCACGGTGATCGAGTCGGGCGACACCAAGCTGCTGCCGTCCGACCTGGTCGACCGGGTCCGCTACGAGGAGGAGAACCGCCGCGCGGTCTCCGAGGGCAACCGCCCGGCCTCGGGGCGTCCGGTGCTCATGGGCATCACGAAGGCCTCGCTGGCGACCGAGTCGTGGCTCTCGGCGGCCTCCTTCCAGGAGACCACCCGGGTGCTCACCGACGCGGCGATCAACGGCAAGTCCGACTCGCTGCTCGGCCTGAAGGAGAACGTGATCATCGGAAAGCTGATCCCGGCCGGTACCGGACTCGAGCGGTACCGCAACATCCGGGTGGAGCCGACCGAGGAGGCGCGCGCCGCGGCGTACGCCGTCACCGGGTACGACAACTACGGCGACGACTACTTCGGCGCCGGCGGCACCCAGACGGTGGCCCTGGACGACTTCGACTTCGGGTCCTACCAGAACTGAGCACACCGCACGAGGAACGGCCCCCGGCTCCTGCCGGGGGCCGTTCCTCGTTCTCGTAGCCTTGCGGGGTGCCCGAGCCCGAGGAGATCACGCGGCACCACGACGACGAGCCCCCGGCCGGACGAAGCGCCTGGGTCGGGGGACGGCGCCGACGCGGGGACATCGAGGTCGTGGAGCCCGACCCCGGCTGGCCGGGCTCCTTCACGGTGCTGGCCGGCCGGATCCGGGCTGCTCTCGGCGAGGCTGCCCTGGAGATCGAGCACATCGGCTCGACGGCCGTGCCGGGGCTTGCGGCCAAACCGGTGATCGACATCGACCTCACCGTCGCCGACTCGGCCGACGAGGCGGCCTGGCTGCCCCGGCTCGAGGTCGCCGGCTTCACGCTGGTGATCCGCGAGCCGTGGTGGCACGAGCACCGCTGCCTGGTCTCCGAGCAGCCACGCGGCAACCTGCACGTGTTCTCCCCAGGTTGTCCCGAGCCCATCCGGAACCGGATCTTCCGGGACTGGCTGCGCGAGCGCCCCGAGGACCTGGCGCTCTACCGGGACGCGAAGCTCGGCGCCGCGGCGGCCAGCAACGCGGCGGGGGAGCACGTCATGGACTACAACGCGCGCAAGGAACCGGTGATCCGCGAGATCTACGACCGGGCCTTCCGCGCTGCCGGGCTGCTGTAGGGCAGTGCTGGCCCGCTCGCTCCGCTGACCGGCGTCGTCCGCCTCCCACCCGAGGGCAGCGACGTACCTGGACATGCGAAAGTGACCGAGGTGGCGGTTGTGCGCCACAGCAGCGACATGCGCGACATTCGCAGGTCTGCGTACGACCTTGGGCCGCCGGCCGACCCGACGGCGCGGAAGCGACCAACCCCTTGCGAGAATGTCCAAGTGACCACGCAGGGGACCATGCCGCCCGAGACCACGCGCACCGACGTCCTCGTCGTGGGTGCCGGTCCGGCCGGGTCCTCGGCGGCCGCCTGGGCGGCGCGGGCGGGGCTGGACGTGGTCCTGGCCGACGCGGCGGTCTTCCCGCGCGACAAGACGTGTGGCGACGGGCTCACGCCGCGCGCGATCGGGGAGCTGGAGCGACTGGGCCTCGGCGACTGGGTGCGGGCGCACACCGTGAACCACGGGCTGCGTGCCCACGGTTTCGGCCAGACGCTGCTGCTGCCCTGGCCGGGTGGCTCGCTGCCGGCCTACGGCTCGGCGGTCGCGCGCACCGAGCTCGACGACCACCTGCGCACCACGGCGATCAAGGCCGGCGCGGTGGGCATGGACGGTGCCCGGGCGGTCGACGTACGCCTCGAGGACGGTCGGGTCGCGGCGGTGGTCTTCGACCGCGACGGCGACCGCTTCGAGGTCCGCTGCGAGCGGCTGGTCGTCGCCGACGGCGTCCGCTCGCCCCTGGGCAAGAAGCTCGGCCGCGAGTGGCACCGGAACACGGCGTACGGCGTCGCTGCACGCTCCTACGTCGACTCCGGAAAGCACGACGACCCGTGGATCAGCAGCCACCTCGAGCTGCGCGGGCAGGAGGGCGAGATCCTCTCCGGCTACGGCTGGATCTTCCCGCTGGGCGACGGTCAGGTGAACATCGGGGTCGGCACGCTCGCCACCGAGAAGCGGCCGGCCAACGTCGCGCTGCGGCCGCTGATGCAGTTCTACGCCGACGAGCGCCGCGAGGAGTTCGAGCTCTCCGGGGAGCTGCGCGCGCCCACCTCGGCACTGCTCCCGATGGGGGGCGCGGTCTCCCACGTGGCGGGTCCCAACTGGGCGCTCATCGGTGACGCCGCGGCCTGCGTGAACCCGCTCAACGGCGAAGGCATCGACTACGGCCTGGAGACGGGACGACTGCTCGTCGACCAGATGGGGGAGCACACCGACCTCTCCTCGGTGTGGCCGGCCCTGCTGCGCGAGCACTACGGGGAGGCGTTCTCGATCGCTCGTCGCCTCGCGGGGCTGGTGACCGTCCCGCGGCTGCTCCCGACGCTTGGCCCGGCGGGCATGCGCTCGGACTGGCTGATGACGCTGGCGCTGCGCTGGATGGGCAACCTGGTCACCGACGAGGACCGCGACCGGGCCGCTCGGGTGTGGCGCTGGGCGGGCCGTCGCTCGGTGCGGCTCGACACCCGCCCGCCGTTCAGCTGATCGATCCGAGGGCGAGGGGGCAGTGGACGGGGTCTACCGGTTCGTCAACGCACTCGGTCGGGCGGCGCTGCGGGCGCTCCTGCTCGACGTGCGTTGGTCCGGCGCCGAGCACGTGCCGACCAGCGGGCCGGTGATCATCGCTGCCACCCACGTGTCCTATCCCGACTTCGTCTTCATCGAGCGCGCGCTGGTCCCGCGTGAGCGCTACGTGCGGTTCATGACCCGTCACGACGTCTGGCAGGTGCCCGTCGTAGCGCGGTTCATGGACGGCATGCAGCACATCCCGGTCGACCGGCAGGCGCCGGCGCACGCCTACCTGCGGGCGCGGCGGCTGCTGCGCGAGGGAGAGGCGGTCTGCGGGTTCCCGGAGGCGGGGATCTCCTTCTCCTACACGGTGCGGCCGTTGATGCGCGGGCTCGTCGCCCTGGCGCGCGAGACGGGCGCCCCGCTCGTGCCGGCGGCCGTGTGGGGCACCCAGCGGCTGTTCTCCGTCGGCGACCCGCACCCGCCGCCCGACCTGACCCGGCGCCGGCGGGTGGACCTCGCCTTCGGCGCCCCGCTGCACGTCGCCGCGGGTGACGACCTCACCGGGCGCACCCACCACCTCGGCCACGAGCTGACCGGGCTGCTCGAGGGGCTGCAGGGGCTTGCGCACCACCGACCGAGGCCGGGGGAGGTGGCGACGTGGTACCCCGCCCACCTCGGCGGGCACGCCCCGACCCGGCACCGGGCACGCGGCCTCGACGAGGTGCCGTTCAACGCCGTCACCCCGAGCTGGGGGCCCGACCTCGACGCCTTCGGCTGATCGCCCCGACCGGGTCGACCACCACGTTGAGCCGCCGGGAGACCGGGGTCCAGGCCAGGACGAGGGCGAGCAGCACCGCCAGCACGGTGGCCAGGACCAGCGAGAGCGGCCAGTGGTTCTCGGCCCAGCCCGGGAAGCCGGTGAACTCCGCGGTCAGCACGAAGAACCCGTGGAAGAGGTAGACCACGAGGGTGGCCCCGCCCAAGGCGCTGAACCACGTCTTGGTGCGCGGCACCACCGTGAAGAAGGCGAACGCCCCGCACAGGCCGGTGAGCAGCAACAGCATCCGGATCGTGATGGCGCGCATGTCGTCGGGGTCGAGCGCGTCGTAGCGGGAGCGGTAGTAGAGCCACTCGGTCTCCAGCCAGCCCTGGGTGGAGACCACCCACGCCAGCGCGAGGATCAGCAGCAGCGCGCCGGCGCCGTACCACCGCGCGCGACGGGTGCGCAGCATCGTCCAGTGGCCCTCGTGCATCTTCAGGCCGAGCACGAAGAACGGCAGCAGGCCCAGGATGCGGGCGTTGTCGAGGGTGTCGGTGGCGTAGAGGCCGCCCAGCAGGCTGATCGCGACGGCCACGACGACCTTGCCCGGCATCCGCTTGAAGATCGGCGTCAGCAGCCGCCAGAAGAACATCGCGGAGAGGTACCACATCGGCCAGTGCGGGTTGGCCCACAACCGCTCGAACTCCACCCCGCCGAACTGGTGGCGGAAGGCGGCGTACAGGCCCTCGAAGAGCACGTAGGGCACGGCCACGGTGGTCACCAGCGACCACAGCCGGGGACGGGTCCACTCGAAGGACTTCGAGAGGTAGCCGGTGACGATCACGAACGCCGGGATGTGCCAGGCGTAGAGGAAGACGTAGAGCCAGTCGTCGACGGTGTTCTTCGGCAGCAGCGTCCAGGAGTGGCCCACCACGACCAGGGCGACCAGCGTCATCTTGGCGTTGTCGAACCAGGGGTCGCGCGGCTTGCGGGGCGCGGGGACCGGGCTGGGCGCGGGTGGGGCGGCAGCGTCGGTCACCGGGACAAAATACCCGCCCGACGCAGCCACCTAGACTCCCAGCCATGACGCAGCCCTCGGAACTGCCTCGACGCCAGCGGGTGGCGGCGTACGCCGTGATCGTCCGGGGCGACCAGATCCTTCTCTCCCGCATCTCGCCCGAGATCTCCGAGGTCGAGAAGTGGACGCTGCCGGGCGGCGGGATCGACTTCGGCGAGCACCCGGAGGAGGCGATCGTCCGGGAGGTCTACGAGGAGACCGGGCTGCGCTGCGAGCTCGGACGCCCGGTCTGGGTCGGGTCGGCGCACCGGCGCCTGGACAGCGGTGCCCGCGACGACCTCGCCGCCTCCGAGCTGCACTCGGTGCGGATCGTGTACGACGCCTGGGTGCCCGCCGACGCCCCCGAGCCGCGGGTGGTGGAGGTCGACGGCTCGACCGTCGACGCCAGGTGGCAGCCGATCGCCGACGTCGAGTCCGGCGCCGTCCCCACGGTGCCGATGGTCCTGGAGGCGCTGGCCCACGTGCGCCCGGCGACGAGGCAGCGGGTGGCCGCCTACGCCCTGGTCCTCGACGGAGGGCGGGTGCTGCTCACCCGCAACTCGACCCGCGGGCCGAGGCCGGGTGTGTGGACCCTCCCGGGAGGAGGCGTGGACCACGGGGAGTCGCCCGGGGACACGGTGACCCGCGAGGTGCGCGAGGAGACCGGGCTCGAGGCCCGGGTCGGCGACCTGGTCGGCGTCCACGACGAGCACTTCACCGGCGTCGCGCCGCACGGTCGCGAGGAGGACTTCCACGGTGTCCACCTCGTCTACGCGACCGAGGTCGGGCCGGGACGGCCGCAGGTGCAGGAGGACGGGGGCACCACCGACGCCGTCGCCTGGGTGCCGCTGGCCGACGTGGAGGCCGGCACGGTGGCGGTGTCCGGGGTCGTCACTGCCGCGCTGGACATGGGCGGGACTCGTTAGGTTGGAGCCCATGAGCTCCCAGCCCGCGACCCCGCCGGCCGCCGGGCTCGTCGACAGGCTGCGACGCCACGGCGTCGCCGAGGTCGACGACTCGCAGCTCGTCCGGTCGCTCTACGCCAGCGACGCGGGCCTCTACCGGATCCCGCCGCAGGTGGTCGTGCGGCCCCGGGACACCGACGAGGTCGCGGCCACGCTCGCCGCGGCACGCGAGGAGGGCGTGCCGCTCACGATGCGCGGTGCGGGCACCTCCATCGCCGGCAATGCCGTGGGGTCGGGCATCGTGCTGGACACCAGCCGGCACCTCCACCGGGTCCTCGACCTCGACGTCGACGCGAAGCTTGCCCGGGTGCAGCCCGGGGTGGTGCACGCCGCGCTGCAGCGCAAGGCGGTCCCACAGGGGCTGCGGTTCGGCCCGGACCCCTCGACCCACACCCGCTGCACGATCGGCGGGATGATCGGCAACAACGCCTGCGGCTCCCGGGCCCTGGGCTACGGCCGCACCGCCGACAACGTCGAGGCCCTCACGGTGCTGCTCGCCGACGGGACGGTCGTGGCGGCGGGGTCGAACGGCGCGCACGACACGAGCAGCTCGGACGACCCGGTGACGCGGCTGCACGCGCTCGTGGACCGCCACCTCGACGTCGTCCGCACGGAGTTCGGTCGCTTCGGCCGGCAGGTCTCGGGCTACTCCTTCGAGCACCTGCTCCCCGAGAACGGCCGACGTCTCGACCGGTTCCTCGTCGGCACCGAGGGGACGCTCGGCGTGGTCCTCGACGCCACCGTGCGGCTCGTGGAGGACGCTCCCTTCCGGGCCCTCGCCGTCCTGGGCTACCCCACGATGGCGGACGCGGCGGACGCCGTACCCGACCTGCTGCGGCACCGGTTGGTCGCGTGCGAGGGGCTCGACACCCGCATCGCCGACATGGTCAGCGGTCGCCCGGCCCTGCCGGAGGGACGCGGCTGGCTGTTCGCCGAGGTCACCGGCGACACCGAGGCGGAGGTGCGTTCCCGTGCGGCGGAGGTCGCGGCCACGGCCGGGGTCCCGCACCGCATCGTCACCGACGTGGCCGAGCAGCTCGCCCTGTGGCGCATCCGCGAGGACGGCGCCGGACTGGCGGCGCGCTCGCTGACCCGGCCCGCCCAGGCGGGGTGGGAAGACGCAGCGGTCCCGCCCGAGCGGCTCGGGCGCTACCTGCGCGACTTCGACGCCCTGCTCCGCCAGTACGCGCTCGACGGGGTCCCCTACGGCCACTTCGGCGACGGGTGCGTGCACGTCCGCATCGACTTCGAGCTCGACGACGTCGCCGGCCGCGGCCGCTTCCGCGGCTTCGTGGAGGACGCCGCCGACCTGGTCGCCTCCTACGGCGGCTCGATGTCCGGCGAGCACGGGGACGGCCGGGCGCGCTCGGAGCTGCTCCCGCGGATGTACTCCCCGCAGGCGCTGGCCCTGATGGAGCAGGCCAAGCGGATCCTCGACCCCAGGGGTGTGCTCAACCCGGGCGTGCTGGTCGACCCGGCGCCCTTCGACGCCGACCTCCGGCTGGCCCGGCCGCAGGAGCCGGTGCGCACCACGCTGCGGCTCACCCACGACGCCGGCTCGTTCGGTGGCGCCGTCCACCGCTGCACCGGCGTCGGCAAGTGCATCGCCGACAACACCGGTTCGGGCGGGGTGATGTGCCCCTCCTACCTCGCGACCCGCCAGGAGAAGGACTCCACCCGCGGCCGTGCCCGCGTCCTGCAGGACGTCGCCATCGGCGAGCTGGAGGTCGATGGCCCCGAGGTGGAGCAGGCGCTCGACCTGTGCCTGTCCTGCAAGGGATGCGCCCGGGACTGCCCGACCGGGGTCGACATGGCCACCTACAAGTCCGAGGTGCTGGCGCGGAAGTACACCCGCCGGCTGCGTCCCCGCTCGCACTACGCCCTGGGCCAGCTGCCGCGGTGGGCGCGGCTCACCCCGCCGCGGCTGGCCAACGCCGTGCTGCGCAGCGCCACCATGGGTCGCCTCGCGAAGGCCGCGGCCGGCGTCGACCAGCGCCGCAGCCTGCCGCGCTTCTCCGAGCGGCCGCTGCGCGGCGCGGCGCCAGACGCCCCACCCGACGTGTGGATCTGGGCCGACTCGTTCACCGACCGGTTCGCCGCCGACACCGGCCGGGCCGCGATCGAGCTGCTGGAGTCGATGGGCCTGCGCGCCGCGGTCATCCCCGAGAAGGCCTGCTGCGGGCTGACCTGGATCACCACCGGACAGCTGTCCGCCGCCCGCCGCATCGTGGCGGCGGCCGTGGACACCCTGCACCGGTACGTCGCGACCGGCACGCCGGTGATCGGCCTGGAGCCCAGCTGCCTGGCCGCGCTGCGCGAGGACGCCGCCCAGCTGGTGGACGACCCGCGGGTGGCCGAGGTCGGCCGCGGACTGAGCTCGCTCGCCGAGTTCCTCGCCGCGCGGATCGCCGCGGGGGAGTGGGCGGCCCCCGACCTGAGCGGTGTCGAGGTCGTCGCCCAGCCGCACTGCCACCACCACGCCGTCATCGGCTGGGAGACCGACGCGGCGCTGCTGGCCGCCACCGGCGCGAAGGTCAACCGGCTCGGTGGCTGCTGCGGCCTGGCCGGCAACTTCGGGGTGGAGGTCGGTCACTACGAGACCAGCGTGGCCGTCGCCGAGACGGCGCTGCTGCCCGCCGTACGTGCCGCCGGTCCGGACGCGGTGGTGCTCGCGGACGGGTTCTCCTGCCGCACCCAGCTCGACGACCTCGCCGGACGCAGGGCCGTGCACCTCGCCGAGCTGCTGCTCGAGCACAGCCGGACGGCGTCGGCTGCCGGACCTGACCCGAGGTGACCGGAGCTCACCTCGGGCCGATCGCGGTGCCGCTCAGCCCCGGAGCCGCTCCACCGCACTCATCAGGTGGTAGACGACGATCGCGGCCAGGGTCCCCAGCGCGATCCCGTTGAAGCTCAGCTCCCCGGCCACGAAGGTGAAGTCGGCGATGCCGACGACGAGCGCGGTCGCGGCGGTGAACTGGTTGGTCGGACGGGAGAAGTCGACCCGGTTGTCGATCCAGATCTTGACCCCGATCACGCCGATCAGGCCGTAGAGCGCGGTGGTGACCCCGCCGAGGACGCCCGGGGGGATCGTGTTGACCAGCGCGCCCACCTTGGGCAGGAAGCCCAGCAGCACGGCGAACCCGCCGGCCACCCAGTACGCCGCCGTCGAGTAGACCTTCGTCGCGGCCATCACCCCGATGTTCTCGCCGTAGGTCGTGGTCCCCGAGCCGCCGCCGGTGCCGGCCAGGGCGGTGGCGACCCCGTCGGCGAACAGTGCCCGGCCGGTCTGCGCATTCAGGGTCGGGTCGGCCAGGTGGGCGACACTGCGCACGTGGCCGACGTTCTCGGCGACGAGCACGAGCACGACCGGCACGAAGGCCGGCAGCACGGCCCACGCGATCGTGGGCGTGGTGAAGTCCGGCAGTCCGATCCAGGCGGCCTTCCCGACGGGAGCGAAGTCGACCTGGCCGGCGAGGACCGCGGCGAGGTACCCCACCAGCACGCCGAAGAAGATCGACAGCCGGGCCATCAGGCCGCGGAAGGCGACGGTCCACAGCAGCACCGCGACCAGGGTGATCAGCGCGACCCAGGGGGCCTTGGTGAAGTTGTCCTTGGCGACCGGGGCGAGGTTGAGCCCGATCAGCGCCACGACGGCGCCGGCCACGACGGGCGGCATCAACGTGTCGACCCAGTCGGTGCCGGTGACCATCACGATGCCCCCGACCGCGGCGAGCAGCAGGCCGACCACCACGATGCCGAACAGCGCTGCCCCGAAGGAGCCGTCGGAGGCGGTGGCGGCCGTGATCGGCGCGATGAAGGCGAACGACGACCCCAGGTAGCTCGGCAGCCGGTTGCGGGTGATCAGCAGGAACAGGATCGTCCCGACGCCGGAGAAGAACAGCGTCGTGGTGGGTGGGAAGCCGGTGAGCAGGGGCACCAGGAAGGTCGCGCCGAACATGGCGACGACGTGCTGGAGACCCAGGCCGATGGTGGCCGGCCAGGCGAGCCGCTCGTCGGGCTTGACCACCTCGCCCTCGTTGATGTGGTGTCCGTCTCCGTGCAGTGCCCAGACGGGGGCCCGGGTGGGGGTCCGGGGCGAGGTGGGGGCCAGTCGCATGGGCGCAGCCTCGGGCACACCGTCCGGCTGCGGCAAATCGACCGCCCGTCGGCTCGGGTCACCGGGCACCCCGGTCGGCCGGACCACCACGGGACCACCCCACGGGAGGACCGGATCGGCTCGTTTTGACCGAGGTGCGGCCACCCGGTAATCTCATTCCTTGTGTCTGGGCTGTCCAGGCCTCTCTGCGTGCCCGCACCCGCGCGCACTCACAAGCTGAGCTCCAACCCAGCGATCCATCGTGCCCGGCAAGGCGTCGAGTACTGAGAGCAGAACAGAAAGGGAACCACCAGGTGCCCACCATCAACCAGCTGGTCCGCAAGGGCCGCCAGGACAAGGTGTCGAAGAACAAGACGCCTGCCCTGAAGGGTTCGCCCCAGCGACGCGGCGTCTGCACGCGCGTCTACACCACCACCCCGAAGAAGCCGAACTCCGCCCTCCGCAAGGTCGCCCGTGTGCGCCTGAGCAGCGGCGTCGAGGTCACCGCTTACATCCCGGGTGTGGGCCACAACCTCCAGGAGCACTCGATCGTGCTCGTCCGCGGCGGCCGGGTGAAGGACCTCCCCGGCGTTCGCTACAAGATCATCCGCGGCTCGCTCGACACCCAGGGTGTCAAGAACCGCAAGCAGGCCCGCAGCCGTTACGGCGCGAAGAAGGAGAAGAGCTGATATGCCCCGCAAGGGTCCCGCTCCGAAGCGGCCGATCGACGTCGACCCGGTCTACGGGTCGCAGCTGGTCTCGCAGCTCGTCTCCAAGGTGCTGCAGGACGGCAAGAAGCAGGTTGCCCAGCGCATCGTGTACGGCGCCCTCGAGGGCACCCGTGAGAAGACCGGCACCGACCCGGTGGTGACGCTCAAGCGCGCCCTGGACAACGTCAAGCCGGCCATCGAGGTCAAGTCCCGCCGCGTCGGCGGTGCGACCTACCAGGTGCCGATCGAGGTCAAGGCCAACCGCAGCACGACGCTCGCGCTGCGCTGGCTCGTGGGCTACGCCCAGGCCCGTCGCGAGAAGACGATGTCCGAGCGCCTGATGAACGAGATCCTCGACGCGTCCAACGGCCTCGGTGCCGCTGTGAAGAAGCGTGAGGACACCCACAAGATGGCCGAGTCCAACAAGGCCTTCGCGCACTACCGCTGGTGAACGGTGGGTGCGGGGTTACGACCGCCTTCGTGGCTGAGGCCGCAGGGGTACGGGTACCTCGCTCCCATCACCGCCAACCGAAACCAAAGCTAAGGAACGCTGACTGACGTGGCCGTCGACATCACCACTGACCTCAACAAGGTCCGCAACATCGGCATCATGGCGCACATCGACGCCGGCAAGACCACCACCACCGAGCGGATCCTGTTCTACACCGGCATCACCTACAAGATCGGTGAGGTCCACGAGGGCGCCGCCACGATGGACTGGATGGAGCAGGAGCAGGAGCGCGGCATCACGATCACGTCCGCCGCGACGACCTGCTGGTGGAAGGACCACCAGATCAACATCATCGACACCCCCGGGCACGTCGACTTCACCGCCGAGGTCGAGCGCTCGCTGCGCGTCCTCGACGGCGCCGTCGCCGTCTTCGACGGTGTCGCCGGTGTCGAGCCGCAGACGATGACGGTCTGGCGCCAGGCGAACAAGTACTCCGTGCCCCGCATGTGCTTCGTCAACAAGCTGGACCGCACCGGCGCGGACTTCTTCCGCTGCGTGGACATGATGGTCGAGCGCCTCAACTCCACCCCGCTGGTGCTCCAGCTGCCCATCGGCGCCGAGTCCGACTTCCTCGGTGTCGTCGACCTGGTCGGCATGCGTGCCCTGACCTGGCGCGGCGAGACCAAGATGGGTGAGGACTACGAGGTCGAGGAGATCCCCGCGGAGATGGCCGAGCAGGCCGCCGAGTACCGCGAGAAGTTCCTCGAGACGCTGGCCGAGGCCGACGACACCGTCATGGAGAAGTACCTCGAGGGCGAGGACTTCACCGTGGAGGAGCTCGAGGCCGCGATCCGTCGCGCCACCCTGGCCGACAAGGTCAACCCGGTGCTGTGCGGCACCGCGTTCAAGAACAAGGGCGTGCAGCCCCTGCTCGACGCGGTCGTGAAGTACCTCCCCTCGCCGCTCGACATCGACGGCATCCAGGGCCACTCGGTCAAGGACGAGGACGAGGTCATCGTCCGGCAGCCCTCCGACGACGAGCCGTTCGCGGGCCTGGCGTACAAGATCGCCACCGACCCCCACCTCGGCAAGCTGATCTACGTGCGCGTCTACTCCGGCAAGCTGGAGGCGGGCTCCTCGGTGCTCAACCCGGTCAACGGCCGCAAGGAGCGGATCGGCAAGGTCTACCAGATGCACGCCAACAAGCGTGAGGAGATCGCGTCGGTCGGCGCCGGCCAGATCGTGGCCGTCATGGGCCTGAAGGACACCAAGACCGGCCACACCCTGTGTGACCAGGCCCACCCGGTGATCCTGGAGTCGATGACCTTCCCGGCCCCGGTGATCGAGGTCGCCATCGAGCCCAAGACCAAGGGTGACCAGGAGAAGCTCGGCACGGCGATCCAGCGTCTCTCCGACGAGGACCCGACCTTCACCGTCAAGGCCGACGAGGAGACCGGGCAGACGATCATCGCGGGGATGGGCGAGCTCCACCTCGAGATCCTCGTGGACCGGATGAAGCGCGAGTTCCGCGTCGAGGCCACCGTCGGCAAGCCGCAGGTCGCCTACCGCGAGACCATCCGCCGCAAGGTGGAGAAGCACGGCTACACCCACAAGAAGCAGACCGGTGGGTCGGGCCAGTTCGCGAAGGTGCTCATCAGCCTCGAGCCCAACACCGACCCCGAGACCGGGCTGGGCGTGGGCTATGAGTTCGTCAACAACGTGACCGGTGGCCGCGTGCCGAAGGAGTACATCCCCTCGGTGGACCAGGGTGGCCAGGAGGCCATGGAGTTCGGCGTGCTCGCCGGCTACCCGATGGTCGACGTGAAGTTCACCCTGGAGGACGGCGCCTACCACGACGTCGACTCCTCCGAGCTGGCCTTCAAGATCGCCGGCAACCAGGCCTTCAAGGAGGCCGCCCGCATGGCCAAGCCGGTCCTGCTGGAGCCGATGTTCGCCGTCGAGGTGGTCACGCCCGAGAGCTTCATGGGTGATGTCATCGGCGACATCAACTCGCGCCGCGGTCAGGTGCGGGCGATGTCGGAGCGTTCGGGCGACCGCGTGGTCGACGCCCTCGTGCCGCTCTCGGAGATGTTCGGGTACGTTGGTGACCTGCGGTCGAAGACCTCTGGTCAGGCGTCGTACTCGATGGAGTTCGACTCGTACGCCGAGGTTCCCCAGAACGTCGCCGACGAGATCATCAAGAAGGTCCGCGGCGAGTAACGTTCTCACCCGGTCCTCGGCAGCAACACCAGTTCCACACACGAGTCAGTAACAACCAACAGGAGGAGCCCCAGTGGCTAAGGCGAAGTTCGAGCGGACCAAGCCGCACGTCAACATCGGAACCATCGGTCACATCGACCACGGCAAGACGACGTTGACCGCAGCGATCACGAAGGTGCTGCACGACAAGTACCCGGACCTGAACCCGTTCACGCCGTTCGACGAGATCGACAAGGCTCCCGAGGAGCGTCAGCGCGGTATCACGATCTCGATCGCGCACGTGGAGTACCAGACGGAGAACCGTCACTACGCCCACGTCGACTGCCCGGGCCACGCGGACTACATCAAGAACATGATCACCGGTGCCGCGCAGATGGACGGCGCGATCCTGGTCGTGGCCGCCACCGACGGCCCGATGCCGCAGACCCGTGAGCACGTGCTGCTCGCCCGCCAGGTCGGCGTGCCCGCCCTGGTCGTCGCGCTGAACAAGTGCGACATGGTCGACGACGAGGAGCTCATCGAGCTCGTCGAGATGGAGGTGCGCGAGCTCCTCAACGAGTACGAGTTCCCCGGTGACGACGTCCCGGTGGTCAAGGTCGCCGCCTTCCCGGCCCTGCAGGGTGACGAGAAGTGGGCCGAGTCGATCATCGAGCTGATGGACGCGGTCGACGAGTACATCCCGCAGCCCGAGCGCGACACCGACAAGCCGTTCCTGATGCCGGTCGAGGACGTGTTCACGATCACCGGTCGTGGCACCGTCATCACCGGCCGCATCGAGCGCGGCATCGTCAAGGTGAACGAGGAGGTCGAGATCATCGGCATCCGCGAGGGCTCGCAGAAGAGCACCGTCACCGGTGTCGAGATGTTCCGCAAGCTGCTCGACGAGGGCCAGGCCGGTGAGAACGTCGGTCTGCTGCTCCGCGGCACCAAGCGCGAGGACGTCGAGCGCGGCATGGTCGTGATCAAGCCGGGGACCACCACCCCGCACACGAACTTCGAGGCCTCGGTCTACATCCTCTCGAAGGAGGAGGGCGGCCGTCACACGCCGTTCTTCAACAACTACCGGCCGCAGTTCTACTTCCGGACCACGGACGTGACCGGCGTCGTCACCCTCCCCGAGGGCCGCGAGATGGTCATGCCCGGCGACAACACCGACATGTCGGTCGAGCTGATCCAGCCGATCGCCATGGAGGACGGCCTCCGCTTCGCGATCCGCGAGGGCGGCCGCACCGTCGGCGCCGGCCGCGTCACCAAGATCACCAAGTGATCTAGCGCTTCACATCGAAGGCCCCGGACCCATGTGGTCCGGGGCCTTCGTGCGTCTCTGGGGGTCGTCGCGTGACCAGACCTGCGAATGTGGCCGGTGAGGGCGACGGGGCGGTCTGATGTCCCCGCGCTGACATTGGCATGTCCGGGTGCGACGCGCGGCTGGCGGGCCGTCGTACACCGAGAACCTCCCTCGTGCACCGAAAGCTCGCCCGGTGATCGAGGGATGTTTCCCAGTACGTACTGGGAATTCGCCCCTCCGAACCTCACCCCACCAAGGCCTCCACGGCACCGGCGAACACCTCGGTGTGACGGTCGACGTCGGCGGGGGTGTGGTGGGGGCTGAACAGGGCCATGTTGTGGAACGGCGTCAGCAGCACGCCGCGGTTCAGGGCCCACAGGTGGAAGAAGCCCTCGAGGTCCTCGTCGACGGCCGCGGCAGCCGCGGCGCCGTCGCGCGGGGGAGGGCAGAACCAGTACTCCGCCCGGCAGCCGAGGCGCTGCACGTGCCAGGGGAGGCCGTGCTCGGCGATCACGCCGGCGACGCCGGAGGTGAACCGCTCGGCCAGGGGTACGGCGACCGCGAAGTCCTCCTCGCGCAGGCAGGTCGACAGGGTGGCCCGGACCGCCGCCAGCGCCAGCGCGTTGCCGGTGAGCGTGCCACCCACGCCCGCCACGTCGATCTCGTGGCCGAGCATTGGCCCCGAGAGGCGGGCGGCGACCTCCGCGCTCATGCCGTACGCCGCCGCCGGCACCCCACCCCCGATGGGCTTGCCGACCACCACGAAGTCCGGGTCGAGCCCCCACTCGCGGGTGCAGCCACCGGGACCGGCGCACAACGTGTGCGTCTCGTCCATCACCAGGAGCACCCCGTGGCGCCGGGTGGCCTCCCGGACCCCCGCGAGGTAGCCGTCCTCGGGCAGCACGATGCCGATGTTGGTCAGCGCCGGCTCCATCAGCAGGCACGCGACGTCTCCCTGCGCCAGTCGCCGGTCGAGCGCGTCGAGGTCGTTGAACGGCACCACGGCGGTCGTCTCGGCGACGTCGACCTGGGGTCCGAGCGCGCCGGGGCGGGGCACGACGCGGTCGCCGCCGAGCACGGCGAGGGTCTCGTCGACGGTGCCGTGGTAGCACCAGTCCATCACCGCGATCCGGGGCCGGCCGGTGAGGTGACGGGCGAACCGGAGCACGAACCGGTTGGCGTCGGTCGCGGACATCGCCAGCTGCCAGGCGGGCAGACCGAAGCGCCGGCCCAGCTCCTCGCCGACCCACACGGCGTCGGGCGAGGGGAGCATCGTGGTGATCCCGCGCGCCGCCTGCCGGGAGATCGCCTCGGTGACCTGGGGGAGCGCGTGACCGGTCATGGCGCCGGTGTCGCCCAGGCAGAGGTCGACGTACTCGATCCCGTCGACGTCGACCAGGCGGGCCCCGGACGCCGACTCGGCGAACAGCGGGAACGCCCCGGGCCACCTCGTCATCCACGGCATCGGCACCCCGGCCAGCAACGAGCGCCCGGCCTGCCCGGCCAGCTCCGCCGACCGCGGGTGGAGCTCGGCGAAGCGCTGTTCCTCGGCCGCGCGCAGGGCGGCCAGGTGCTCTCGATCGGTCATGCTCGCAATGTAGAGCAGGCTCGGCCCACCCACGATGGGACGACGGGGCCGTGCGCCACCTCGTCGTCGGGCTCCGCCGGGCGCGCGAGACAATCGTGCGGTGAATCACCCGTTGCCCCCTGCGCGCCCGCACCAGAAGTTCACCGACGAGGGACGCCGGATGCGGGAGGTGCTCACCTACTCCCGGCGCGGCAGCAGGTTCACGCCGTCGCAGCAGCAGTCGTGGGACGCCCACCACCGGGACTGGGTGGTGCCCGACGAGGCGGTCGACGAGCCTGGGTTCCGGTGGTCGGAGGTGTTCGGCCGCGAGGCCCCGGTCATCGTGGAGATCGGCTCCGGGATCGGGGAGGCGACCGCCGCACTGGCGGCGCAGCGCCCGGCGTGCGACGTCGTGGCGCTCGAGGTCTGGCGACCGGGAGTCGCGCACACGCTGGGCCTGCTGGCGGAGGCCGGCGCGAGCAACGTGCGGCTGCTGTCGGTGGACGCCGTGTGGTGCCTCGAGCACCTCTTCGAACCGGGCGGGGTCGAGGAGCTGTGGACGTTCTTCCCCGACCCCTGGCCCAAGACGCGCCACCACAAGCGACGGCTGGTGACCCCCGAGTTCGCCGCCCTGGCGGCCTCCCGGCTACGGCCCGGTGGGTGGTGGCGCCTGGCCACGGACTGGGCGGGCTACGCCGAGCAGATGCGCAACGTGCTCGATGCCGAGGCCCTGCTCGAGGGAGGCGTGGTCGAGCGCTGGGCGGACCGGCCGGTGACGAAGTTCGAGCGCAAGGGGCGGGCCGCCGACCGGGCGATCACCGACCTGGCCTACCGGCGGCGCTGACCCGGTTCCGCCACCTCGACGGCCTCGGGCGTGGCACACTCCGGCGCATGAGCCAGCTGCCGCCCTCGCCCTACCCCGCGCCGGCCCAGGACCACCCGCAGACCACGACCGTGCTGATCCTGGGGATCTGCGGGCTGGTGCTGTGCCAGGTGCTCGGCCCGTTCGCGTGGGTGATGGGCAACAGGGTGGTCAAGGAGATCGACGCCTCCGGGGGCCAGCTGGGCGGCCGGGACCTCGCCAACGTGGGCCGGATCCTGGGGATCGTCTCGACGGTCATCATGGTCGCGGCGGTGGTGGTCTTCGTGGGCGTGTTCGTCATCGCCGGCATCGCGGCGATGAGCACCTCCCCCTGAGAGGGCGACGCCGGGGACGAGGGAGCGGGCTGCCGGCCGCGGTCGATCAGGACTCGTGCCGGTCGACCTGCCAGCGCAGGCCGGCGCGCTCCAGCGCGACCTCGAGGCGGAGCCGTTCGGCCTCGTGGTCGATGCCGTCGGGGAGCTCGCCCAGGGTGGTGGGTACGCCGAGTGTCCGAGCCGTGGCCACCAGCACCCCGTCGTACGCCGCCACGACGCCACGCTGCTTGGCCATCGCGATGCCGGGACGGTGCGAGCGCACCTCCGGCCGCAGCCGGCGCAGGTCCGCTGCCAGCTTCTCCAGCGGCGGCCCGGGCGGGGGCGGCACCGCCGGGGGGAGCAGGCGCGCCCGACGGCCGGCGGTCGCGCCGTGCTCGAGGAGTCGGCGTCCGTGGAGGACGGCGCCGAAGAGCGCCACGGGAACCAGGGAGATCCCGATGACCTTCGCCAGACCGACGAGGACGACGGTGTCCATGTACTGACGCTAGGTCCCGCGGGGGAGCAGGACAAGGGCCGGGACCGTCTCGGGGGAGGCCGATGCTCCTCCTCACCGGGCCGATTTGGCGCTCGCCGGTGGTCTCTGTCAAGATAGTGCGGTTGCTCCGGTGGGATTGCCGGGGCGCGGACATTGACTACTGAACAGGTTCTCCTGAGGCTGCGGTGCAGCTGGCAGTCGTCGCACGTCCGCGCCGCACCTGGAGATCCCGTTCGGCCCGGCCCCCCGGGCGTCACCCCAGAAGACAACGACCCAGCACGATCGTGTGAGTCGCGCGCGTGAACCGCCGCGACACGCCCGACCGCGGGGGTCGGACGGATCGGACGGGGTGGGAGCAGGGCGGACCTCCTCACCGAGGTGGTCCGAGACCAGTCGTGAGGACTACGAAGTAAGGACGTTGTTTGATGGCGGGACAGAAGATCCGCATCAGGCTCAAGGCCTATGACCACGAGGTGATCGACACCTCGGCGCGGAAGATCGTGGACACCGTGACCCGTACGGGCGCGAAGGTCGCCGGCCCGGTGCCGTTGCCGACCGAGAAGAACGTCTACTGCGTCATTCGCTCGCCCCACAAGTACAAGGACTCCCGCGAGCACTTCGAGATGCGCACCCACAAGCGCCTCATCGACATCATTGACCCCACGCCGAAGACCGTCGACTCGCTGATGCGCCTCGACCTGCCTGCCGGCGTCGACATCGAGATCAAGCTCTGAGGTTCGACACATGAGCACCTTCGAACGCAACGTCAAGGGCCTGCTGGGCACCAAGCTCGGCATGACCCAGACCTGGGACGAGAACAACCGCATCGTGCCCGTGACCGTGGTCGCTGCCGGCACCAACGTGGTGACGCAGGTCCGCACCCCCGAGAAGGACGGCTACAACGCCATCCAGGTCGGCTTCGGCGAGATCGACGGCACCAAGGTGACCCGACCGGTCGCCGGGCACTTCGGCAAGGCCGGGGTCACCCCGCGCCGCCACGTGGTGGAGATCCGCACGAGCGACGCCCCCTCCTACGAGGTGGGCCAGGAGCTCAGCCCGGAGCTGTTCGCCGCCGGCCAGGAGGTCGACGTCACCGGCACCAGCAAGGGCAAGGGCTTCGCCGGCACGATGAAGCGCCACGGCTTCGCCGGCGTCGGCGCCTCGCACGGCGCGCACCGCAACCACCGCAAGCCCGGCTCGATCGGCGCCTGCGCCACCCCGGGCCGCGTCTTCAAGGGCATGCGGATGTCGGGCCGGATGGGCACCGACACCGTCACCACGCAGAACGTCACCGTGCACGCCGTGGACGCCGAGAAGGGTCTGATCCTGCTCAAGGGCGCCGTTCCCGGCCCCAAGGGCGGACTCCTCGTCATCCGCACGGCTGCGAAGAAGACCGAGGAGGCCGGCGCATGAGTGCCCAAGACAAGGCTGCGACCGTCAAGGTGGATCTCCCTGCCGAGATCTTCGACGTCGAGACCAACATCCCGCTGATCCACCAGGTCGTCGTGGCCCAGCAGGCTGCTGCTCGCCAGGGCACCCACGCGACCAAGACCCGCGGCGAGGTCCGCGGCGGTGGCCGCAAGCCCTACAAGCAGAAGGGCACCGGCCGCGCCCGCCAGGGCTCGACCCGGGCGCCGCAGTTCGCCGGCGGTGGCACCGTGCACGGCCCGCAGCCGCGCGACTACGACCAGCGCACCCCCAAGAAGATGAAGGCCGCCGCCCTGCGCGGTGCCCTCTCCGACCGGGCCCGCGCCGGTCGCATCCACGTGGTGGAGTCCCTGGTCTCCGGCGACAAGCCGTCGACCAAGGACGCCGTGGCCGCCCTCACCGGTCTCGCCGGTGACCGTCGCCAGCTCGTCGTGCTCGAGCGCGACGACGCCCTGACGTGGCTCTCGCTGCGCAACGTCGCCTCGGTGCACCTGCTCGCGGTGGACCAGCTCAACACCTACGACGTGCTGCTGTCCGACGACGTGGTGTTCACCCAGGGCGCCTACGACGCCTTCGTGAACGGCACCGCCGCCGCGAGCGTCCGCAAGGCGACCATCGTCGAGGCTCCGGCGCACGATGCCGAGAACGAGGAGACCGATCAGTGAGCACCCTGCACAAGGACCACCGCGACGTGCTGATCGCGCCCGTGGTGAGCGAGAAGAGCTACGGCCTCCTCGACGCCAACAAGTACACCTTCCTGGTCCGCCCGGACGCGAACAAGACCGAGATCAAGGTCGCGGTCGAGAAGGTGTTCGACGTCAAGGTCACCTCGGTCAACACGCTGAACCGACCCGGCAAGTCCCGCCGTACCCGCAACGGCATCGGTCGCCGCAAGGACACCAAGCGCGCGATCGTGAGCCTGGCCGAGGGTCACCGCATCGACATCTTCGGAGGCCCGGTCTCCTGACCGGCGTCACACGAGAACTCAACTGAGGACGAGAGATGGCAATCCGCAAGTACAAGCCGACCACCCCGGGCCGTCGTGGCTCGTCGGTCGCTGACTTCGTCGAGATCACCCGGACCACCCCGGAGAAGTCGCTGGTCAAGCCGCTGCCCAAGAAGGGCGGGCGCAACAACCAGGGCCGCATCACCACGCGCCACCAGGGTGGCGGGCACAAGCGCGCCTACCGCGTGGTCGACTTCCGGCGCTACGACAAGGACGGCGTGCCGGCCAAGGTCGCGCACATCGAGTACGACCCGAACCGCACCGCCCGGATCGCGCTCCTGCACTACGCCGACGGCGAGAAGCGCTACATCATCGCGCCGCTCGGCGTGCGCCAGGGCACGGCGGTCGAGTCGGGTCCCACCGCCGACATCAAGCCCGGCAACAACCTGCCGCTGCGCAACATCCCGGTCGGTACGACGATCCACTGCATCGAGCTGCGGCCCGGTGGCGGCGCCAAGATGGCCCGCTCCGCCGGGAACAGTGCCCAGCTCGTCGCCAAGGAGGGGTCGCGCGCCCAGCTGCGCCTGCCCTCCGGCGAGATGCGGTACGTCGACGTCCGCTGCCGCGCCACCGTCGGTGAGGTCGGCAACGCCGAGCAGTCCAACATCAACTGGGGCAAGGCGGGCCGCATGCGCTGGAAGGGCAAGCGCCCGACCGTCCGCGGTGTCGTGATGAACCCGGTCGACCACCCGCACGGTGGTGGTGAGGGCAAGACCTCCGGTGGTCGCCACCCGGTCTCGCCCTGGGGCCAGCCCGAGGGCCGCACGCGCAAGCGCAAGGCCAGCGATGCCCTGATCGTCCGTCGCCGCAAGACCGGCAAGAAGCGCTGAGTAGGGAAGTAACGAGATGCCTCGCAGCCTGAAGAAGGGTCCGTTCGTCGACGACCACCTGATCAAGAAGGTGGACGCGCAGAACGAGGCCGGAACCCACAACGTGATCAAGACCTGGTCGCGCCGCTCGATGATCGTGCCGGCCATGATCGGCCACACGCTCGCCGTGCACGACGGACGCAAGCACGTCCCGGTGTTCGTGACCGACTCGATGGTCGGCCACAAGCTGGGTGAGTTCGCCCCGACCCGCACCTACCGCGGGCACGTCAAGGACGACCGGAAGAGCCGCCGCCGCTGACGCGGCAGGGCAAGGAGAGATGACAGCAATGAGCGTAGGAGAGCGTAGGCGCACGAGCGCCCGCCGTGACTCGCTGCTCGGCGACCAGCCGGGTGCGTTCGCCAGTGCGCGCTTCGTCCGGATCACCCCGATGAAGGCGCGACGGGTCGTGGACATGGTCCGCGGCCTGCCGGTCGACGACGCCCTGGCGCTGCTGCAGTTCGCACCGCAGGCCGCCAGCGAGACCGTGTACAAGGTGCTCGAGAGCGCCGTGGCGAACGCGGAGACCACCGAGGACCTCGACCGCGGCACGCTCGTGGTCAGCAAGGCCACGGTCGACGAGGGTCCGACGATGAAGCGGTGGCGGCCGCGTGCGCAGGGCCGGGCCACCCGGATCAACAAGCGCACCAGCCACATCACCCTGGTCGTGCAGCCCGCCGACGAGACCGCCCTGAGCAAGACGGGCCAGACCAAGAAGGGACGGAAGGCCTGATGGGTCAGAAGATCAACCCGAACGGGTTCCGCCTCGGCATCTCCACCGACCACCGCAGCCGCTGGTACGCCGACAAGCTCTACAAGTCCTACGTGGGCGAGGACGTCGCGATCCGCAAGCTCCTCTCCAAGGGCATGGAGCGCGCCGGCATCTCCAAGGTCGAGATCGAGCGCACCCGTGACCGCGTCCGCGTGGACATCCACACCGCCCGCCCCGGCATCGTCATCGGTCGCCGCGGCGCCGAGGCCGACCGCCTGCGCGGCGAGCTGGAGAAGCTCACCGGCAAGCAGGTGCAGCTGAACATCCTCGAGGTCAAGCAGCCCGAGATCGACGCGCAGCTCGTGGCGCAGGGCGTCGCCGAGCAGCTCGCCGGTCGCGTGCAGTTCCGCCGCGCGATGAAGAAGGCGATGCAGACCGCGATGCGCTCCGGTGCCAAGGGCATCCGGATCCAGTGCTCGGGCCGCCTCAACGGCGCCGAGATGTCGCGCTCGGAGTTCTACCGCGAGGGCCGGGTGCCCCTGCACACGCTGCGCGCCGACATCGACTACGGCTTCTACGAGGCCAAGACCACCTTCGGCCGCATCGGCGTGAAGGTCTGGATCTACAAGGGTGAGGTCGCGGGCACCCGCGCCGAGCGCGAGGCCCAGGCGGCCGCGCGCGCCGGTGCGCCCGGTCGTGGCCGCGGTGGCCGTGGGGACCGTCCCACGCGTGGCTCCCGCGGGGCCGGGGACCGTCCGACGCGTTCGGACCGCACCGAGGCTCCCGCGTCGGCCGAGGCCGCTGCAGCGCCCGCCGAGGCGGCCGCCGCACCCAGCACGGGACAGGAGGGCTGAGCACCATGTTGATGCCCCGCAGGGTCAAGCACCGCAAGCAGCACCACCCCAAGCGGACCGGTGCCGCCAAGGGTGGCACGAAGCTCGCCTTCGGCGACTTCGGCATCCAGGCGGTCGAGGGCCACTACGTGACCAACCGCCAGATCGAGTCCGCTCGTATCGCGATGACCCGTCACATCAAGCGCGGCGGAAAGGTGTGGATCAACATCTACCCCGACCGCCCGCTGACCAAGAAGCCGGCCGAGACCCGCATGGGCTCGGGCAAGGGCTCGCCCGAGTGGTGGGTGGCCAACGTCAAGCCCGGTCGTGTCATGTTCGAACTCTCCGGTGTTCCTGAGGACGTCGCTCGCGAGGCCATGCGTCGCGCGATGCACAAGCTCCCCATGAAGTGCCGGTTCGTCAGCCGTGAAGCAGGTGATTTCTGATGGCGACCGCACACGAGCTCGACGACATGAACGACGTCGACCTCGAGGGCAAGCTGCGTGAGGCCAAGGAGGAGCTTTTCAACCTCCGTTTCCAGGCCGCCACCGGTCAGCTCGAGAGCCACGGCCGCCTGCGCGCGGTCAAGAAGGACATCGCCCGGATCTACACCGTGGTGCGTGAGCGCGAGCTCGGCATCCGGAGCGCTCCGGACGCCAAGGAGTCGAAGGAGGTAGGCGCATGAGCGAGAGCCCCGTGGCGGACAACGCCGTGAAGGAGCGCGCCGCGCGCAAGGTCCGTGAGGGCCTGGTCGTGAGCGACAAGATGGACAAGACCGTGGTCGTGTCCGTCGAGGACCGGGTCAAGCACGCGCTGTACGGCAAGGTCCTGCGCCGCACGAGCAAGCTCAAGGCCCACGACGAGCAGAACGACTGTGGCGTCGGAGACCGCGTCCTGATCATGGAGACCCGCCCCCTCAGCGCCACCAAGCGCTGGCGCGTGGTGGAGATCCTCGAGAAGGCGAAGTAGGAGAACGAGGACAGATGATCCAGCAGGAGTCGCGACTCAAGGTCGCCGACAACACGGGTGCCAAGCAGATCCTGTGCATCCGCGTGCTCGGTGGCTCTGGTCGGCGCTACGCCGGCATCGGCGACGTCATCGTCGCCACCGTCAAGGACGCGATCCCGGGCGGCAACGTCAAGAAGGGCGACGTCGTCAAGGCCGTGATCGTGCGCACCGTCAAGGAGCGCCGTCGTTCGGACGGTTCCTACATCCGCTTCGACGAGAACGCAGCGGTGATCCTCAAGAACGACGGGGAGCCCCGTGGCACGCGCATCTTCGGTCCCGTGGGCCGCGAGCTGCGCGAGAAGAAGTTCATGAAGATCATTTCGCTCGCGCCGGAGGTGCTCTGAGATGAGCGTCAAGATCAAGAAGGGCGACACCGTCAAGGTGATCGCCGGCAAGGACAAGGGTGCCGAGGGCAAGGTCATCCAGGTGCTCCGCGAGGAGCAGCGGGTGATCGTCGAGGGCGTCAACCGGGTCAAGAAGCACACCAAGGTGCTCAACCAGGGCGGACGCGCCGGCACCACCGGCGGCATCGTGACCGCCGAGGCCCCCATCCACGTCTCCAACGTGATGCTGGTCGACGGCGACGGCACGACCCGCGTCGGCGCCAAGCGCGTGGAGACCACCAAGCGGCGCCCGGACGGGTCGACCTACCCGGCCCACCGCAGCGTGCGCGTCTCCCGCAAGTCCGGAGAAGAGATCTGATGAGTGACGCAATGACCGAGATCAACAGCGACACGGCGGCCGAGCAGTCGTCGATGCCGCGCATGAAGGCGCGCTACCGCGAGGAGATCCTCCCCGCGATGCGCGAGGAGTTCGGCTACGCCAACGTCATGCAGGTGCCCGGTCTGACCAAGATCGTGGTCAACATGGGCGTCGGCGAGGCCGCGCGTGACTCCAAGCTGATCGAGGGTGCGGTCAAGGACCTCACCGCGATCACCGGCCAGAAGCCCCAGGTGACCCGGGCCCGCAAGTCCATCGCCCAGTTCAAGCTGCGCGAGGGGATGCCCATCGGCGCTCACGTGACGCTGCGCGGCGACCGCATGTGGGAGTTCCTCGACCGCCTGCTGGCGCTGGCCCTGCCCCGTATCCGTGACTTCCGCGGGCTCTCGGACCGCCAGTTCGACGGTCGCGGCAACTACACCTTCGGGCTCACCGAGCAGGTCATGTTCCACGAGATCAACCAGGACAAGATCGACCGCTCGCGCGGCATGGACATCACGGTGGTCACCACCGCGACCACCGACGACGAGGGTCGCGCGCTGCTGAAGAAGCTCGGTTTCCCGTTCAAGGAGAACAACTGACATGGCGAAGACTGGACTGAAGGTCAAGGCCGCCCGCAAGCCGAAGTTCGCGGTCCGCGGCTACACCCGCTGCCAGCGCTGCGGCCGCCCCAAGGCCGTCTACCGCAAGTTCGGCCTGTGCCGGATCTGCCTGCGCGAGATGGCGCACGCGGGCGAGCTGCCCGGCGTCACCAAGTCGAGCTGGTAACAACCCACCACCACGTCGAAGGTCCCGCTCCGCTGAGGGCCGCGGAAACCGCGACGAGAGAGAACACACCACCATGACCATGACTGACCCGATCGCAGACATGCTGACGCGTCTGCGCAACGCCAACCAGGCGTACCACGACTCGGTGTCGATGCCGTACAGCAAGCTGAAGCAGGGCGTCGCTGAGATCCTCAAGCAGGAGGGGTACATCACCTCCTTCGAGGTCGCCGACCACGAGGACGTCGTCGGCAAGACGCTGGAGATCCAGCTCAAGTACGGCCGCAGCCGCGAGCGGTCCATCGCCGGCGTCCGGCGGATCAGCAAGCCCGGCCTGCGCGTGTACGCCAAGCACACCGCGCTGCCCAAGGTGCTCGGCGGCCTCGGCATCGCCATCATCTCGACCAGCCAGGGTCTGCTCACCGACCGTCAGGCCAACAGCAAGGGTGTAGGTGGGGAAGTCCTCGCCTACGTCTGGTGACCAGGGACCAGGAGGTATAGCAATGTCGCGCATTGGCAAGCTGCCCGTCCCGGTTCCGTCCGGTGTCGACGTGCAGGTGAACGCCCAGACCATCACGGTCAAGGGCCCCAAGGGCACGCTGAGCCACACGGTGGCCGCCCCCATCACCGTCGATCACGGTGACGGCGCCCTCGAGGTGAAGCGTCCCAACGACGAGCGGGAGAGCCGTGCCCTGCACGGGCTGACCCGGTCGTTGATCAACAACATGGTCGTCGGTGTCACCGAGGGCTACGAGAAGAAGCTCGAGATCGTCGGCGTGGGTTACCGCGTGCTCTCCAAGGGCCCGACCCAGCTGGAGTTCCAGCTCGGGTACTCCCACCCGATCACGTTCAACGCCCCCGACGGCATCACGTTCACCGTCGAGGGCCCCACGAGGCTCGGTGTCCAGGGCATCGACAAGCAGCTGGTCGGCGAGGTCGCTGCCAACATCCGCAAGCTGCGCAAGCCCGAGCCCTACAAGGGCAAGGGCGTGCGGTACGCCGGAGAGCAGATTCGCCGCAAGGTCGGAAAGGCGGGTAAGTGACGATGGCCATCGCACTGAAGACTGGCAAGCACACCGCGGCCCGGGTCGCGTCGCGTGCGCGTCGTCAGATCCGTGGACGCAAGAAGGTCAGCGGCACCGCCGCACGTCCCCGTCTGGTGGTGACCCGGTCCACCAAGCACATCACCGTGCAGGTCGTGGACGACCTGGTCGGCAAGACCCTGGCGTCCGCGTCGACCATGGAGGCCGACCTGCGCTCGTTCGAGGGCGACAAGACCGCCAAGGCCCGCAAGGTGGGCGAGCTCGTCGCCGAGCGCGCGAAGTCCGCTGGTGTCGAGGGCGTGGTCTTCGACCGCGCCGGCAACAAGTACCACGGTCGCGTCGCGGCCCTCGCGGACGGCGCCCGCGAGGGCGGCCTGACCTTCTGATCTCAGAGCTTTAGAAACGGAAGAGGTAGAACCATGAGCGGACCCCAGCGCGGACAGCGCTCCGGCGGTGAGCGCCGCGGCGGCCGTGACGGTGGTCGTGGCCAGCAGGAGAAGAGCCAGTACATCGAGCGCGTCGTCGCGATCAACCGCGTCGCCAAGGTCGTCAAGGGTGGTCGTCGCTTCAGCTTCACCGCCCTGGTGATCGTCGGCGACGGCGACGGCATGGTCGGCGTCGGCTACGGCAAGGCCAAGGAGGTCCCGGCCGCGATCGCCAAGGGTGTCGAGGAGGCGAAGAAGAACTTCTTCCGCGTCCCGCGCATCCAGGGCACGATCCCGCACCCGGTCCAGGGCGAGAAGGCCGCCGGCGTCGTGCTGCTGCGCCCCGCTGCCCCCGGTACCGGTGTGATCGCCGGTGGCCCGGTGCGTGCGGTGCTCGAGTGCGCCGGCATCCACGACGTGCTCAGCAAGTCGCTCGGATCCTCCAACCAGATCAACATCGTGCACGCGACCGTCGAGGCGCTGCGCTCGCTGGAGGAGCCGGAGGCCGTGGCGGCCCGACGCGGCATGGCCGTCGAGGACGTCGCCCCCGCGGCGCTGCTGAGGGCCAAGGCCGAGGTGCCCGAGGGCGTCTCCCAGGAGGTGTCGGCATGACGACCCGCCTGAAGGTCCAGCAGATGAAGTCCACCATCGGCTGCAAGCAGAACCAGCGCGACACCCTGCGGTCGCTCGGTCTGAAGCGCATCGGTGACGTGGTCGTCAAGGAGGACCGCCCCGAGGTCAGGGGCATGGTCCACACCGTCCGTCACCTGGTGACGGTCACGGAAGTCCGAGAGGGTGACACCGAATGAGCTTGAAGCTGCACCACCTGCGCCCGGCTCCCGGCGCCAAGACCGCCAAGACCCGCGTGGGTCGCGGTGAGGCGTCCAAGGGCAAGACCGCCGGCCGCGGCACCAAGGGCAGCAAGGCCCGCAACCAGATCCCGGCAGCGTTCGAGGGTGGCCAGATGCCCATCCACATGCGCCTGCCGAAGCTGAAGGGCTTCCGCAACCCGTTCAAGGTCGAGTTCCAGGTCGTGAACCTCGACCGGATCAACGACCTGTTCCCCGAGGGTGGCACCGTCACCGTCGAGGACCTCGTCGCGAAGGGCGCGGTCCGCAAGGGCCAGCCCGTCAAGGTGCTGGGCCAGGGCGACATCGCGGTGGCCGTGCAGGTCACCGCGGACAAGTTCTCCGGCTCCGCCAAGGAGAAGATCGCGGCTGCCGGTGGCACCGCGAACGAGCGCTGAGCTCTACTCGAGAGCACGTTGCCGACAGGGCAGGACGGACACCACGGCCTCCGGGTTCCAGGAGACCGATGGGTGGGCGTCCTGCCCTGTTAGGCTTCCACGGGCTCGGGTCTCGAATGAGCTCTCCTGCCACTGACCGCCGACGTCAGCCCGTCTCGGGGCCCGACGAGTCGTACATGCGAAAGAGGAGCACGTGCTAGGCGCATTCGCCAACGCTTTCCGGACGCCGGACCTGCGCAAGAAGCTGCTGTTCGTGCTGTTCATCGTGGCCGTGTTCCGGCTCGGTTCACAGATCCCCGCCCCGGGCGTCAACGTGCCGAACGTGCAGTCGTGCTTCGAGGCGACCAAGGACAGCGGGATCTACGGCCTGATCAACCTGTTCTCCGGCGGGGCCCTGCTCCAGCTGACCATCTTCGCGCTCGGGATCATGCCCTACATCACCGCGAGCATCATCCTGCAGCTGCTCGTCGTGGTGATCCCGCGGCTCGAGGCGCTGAAGAAGGAGGGTCAGTCCGGTCAGGCCAAGATCACCCAGTACACCCGTTACCTGACCCTGGCCCTGTCGATCCTGCAGGCCACCGGCATCGTCGCGCTCGCGCGCACCGGCAACCTGCTCCAGGGCTGCACCAAGCCGCTGCTCTACGAGGACACGACCTTCGTCGCCGCCCAGATCGTGCTCGTGATGACCGCCGGCAGCGGCGTGATCATGTGGCTCGGCGAGCTCGTCACCGAGCGCGGCGTCGGCAACGGCATGTCGATCCTGATCTTCACCCAGGTCGTGGCCACCTTCCCGGGCGCCCTGTGGGGCGTGCAGAAGGCCAAGGGCCCGTGGGTCTTCGCCGGGGTGATGGTCGTCGGTCTCGCCCTGGTGGCCGCGGTGATCTTCATCGAGCAGGCGCAGCGGCGGATCCCGGTGCAGTACGCCCGCCGGATGGTCGGCCGCAAGATGTTCGGCGGCTCCTCGACCTACATCCCGCTGAAGGTCAACCAGGCCGGCATCATCCCGATCATCTTCGCCTCCAGCCTGCTCTACCTGCCGGCCATGGCGGTGCAGTTCAACCAGAACTCCGACTCCGCCTGGGTGCGCTGGGTGGGCACGTACTTCGTGCGTGGCGACCACCCGCTCTACATGGCGGCGTACTTCCTGCTGATCATCTTCTTCACCTACTTCTACGTCGCGATCACCTTCAACCCTCAAGAGGTCGCCGACAACATGAAGCAGTACGGCGGCTTCATCCCCGGGATCCGGGCGGGCAAGCCGACCGAGGAGTACCTCTCCTACGTGCTGTCGCGCATCACCCTGCCCGGCGCGCTCTACCTCGGTCTCCTGTCCCTCATCCCGCTGGTCGCTCTCGTGCTGGTCAACGCCAACCAGAACTTCCCGTTCGGTGGCACCTCGCTGCTCATCATGATCGGTGTCGGACTCGACACCGTGAAGCAGATCGAGAGCCAGCTCCAGCAGCGCAACTACGAAGGGTTCCTTCGCTGATGGCTCGCCCCAGAACCGCTCCGCCGGCTCACCTCCACTCCACGGAGGCCCCGACGTGCGACTGATCCTGATGGGCCCTCCCGGGGCCGGCAAGGGCACCCAGGCCAAGGTCGTCGCCGACCACTTCGGTGTCCCCGCGATCTCCACCGGTGACATCTTCCGCACCAACGTCTCCGAGGGCACCGAGCTGGGGCTGCGGGCCAAGGAGTACATGGATGCGGGGGAGTACGTCCCGGACGAGGTCACGAACCTCATGGTCCGCAACCGCATCGACGAGTCCGACGCCGAGCCCGGCTTCCTGCTCGACGGCTACCCGCGCACCCTCGCCCAGGTCGAGGAGCTCGACGGGATGATCAAGCACACCGGTCACTCGCTCGACGCCGTGGTGGTCCTGACCGTGCAGAGCGAGGAGCTGGTCCAGCGCCTGCTCCAGCGGGCCGCCACCGAGGGACGCTCCGACGACACCGAGGACGTCATCCGGCGCCGCCAGGAGGTCTACACCGAGCAGACCGAGCCCCTCATCGACGTCTACCGGGAGCGCGACCTCCTCGTCGAGGTCGACGGCATGGGATCGGTCGACGAGGTCAGCGAGCGGATCTTCGCCGCCCTCGAGGGTGTCGACGAGAGCTGAGCCAGTGGGCACCTCGCGACGGTCGTTGACCCATCTCCTGAGCTCCGCCCGCGAGCGCGGCGTGGAGATCAAGACCCCCGAGCAGATCGCGAAGATGCGCGTGGCCGGGCTCCTGGTGGGCCAGACCCTGGAGCTGCTGCGCTCCTCGGTCCGGGCCGGCATCACCACCAGCGAGCTCGACGCGATCGCGGAGGAGAACATCCGCGCTGCGGGCGGCGTACCCTCCTTCCTCGGCTACGGCCACCCGCCGTTCCCGGCGACGATCTGCGCCTCGGTCAACGACCAGGTGGTGCACGGAATCCCGGGAGAGCGCAGGCTCGAGGACGGCGACGTCATCTCGATCGACTGCGGCGCCATCGTCGAGGGGTGGCACGGGGACGCTGCGATCACCGTCGCCGTGGGCGAGGTGCGTCCGGCCGTGCGCGAGCTGATGCGGGTCACCGAGGGGTCGATGTGGGCCGGGATCGCGGCCGCGAGGCTCGGGGGGCGGGTCGGCGACATCTCCCACGCCGTGGAGAGCCACGTCCGCGCCCAGCCCGAGGGCCGTCGCTACGGCATCCTCGAGGACTTCACCGGCCACGGCATCGGCACCGCGATGCACCAGCCCCCCAACGTTCCCAACGTCGGCCGTCCCGGGCGCGGGACGCGGCTCGAGCGGGGGCTCGCGCTCGCGGTGGAGCCGATGGTGACGCTGGGCAGCAAGCACACCGACCTCGACGCCGACGAGTGGACGGTCGTGAGCGACGACGGGAGCTGGTCGGCCCACTTCGAGCACACCTTCACCCTCACCCCGGAGGGGGCCTGGGTGCTCACCGCCCTCGACGGCGGCCGGGCCAAGCTGGCCGAGCTCGGCGTCCCCTACGGCGGGGACTGACGGTCCGGCCGGCGATGAGACCGTTCCTGCTGCTCTCGATCCGGGCGGAACGGGCGGCCGCGGACAACGAGTACGAGTCGTTCCTCCGCTTCAGCGGCCTCGGCGAGTCCGAGCTCCCGCTGGTCAACCTCGCCGGCGAGGAGCTGCCCGAGCTCTGCCTCGACGACTGGTCCGGGATCCTGCTCGGCGGCGGCCCGTGGAACGCCAGCGACGACCCTGGGTCCAAGGTGCCGGCCCAGCTGCGGGCCGAGGCCGAGATCTGGGCGCTGCTCGACGAGGTGGTGGCGCGGGACTTCCCCTTCCTGGGCGCCTGCTACGGCATCGGCACCCTCGGCCTGCACCAGGGCGGCGTGGTGGACCGCTCCTGGCCCGAGCCGGTGGGACCGCTCTCGGTCACCCTCACCGCCGAGGGCGAGCAGGACCCGGTCTTCGCCGGCGTGCCCTCGCAGTTCGCGGCGTACGGCGGGCACAAGGAGTCGATGGTGCGGCTCCCCGCCGGAGCCATCCACCTCGCCACCTCGCAGGCCTGCCCGGTGCAGGCCTTCCGCGTGGGGCGCAACGTCTATGCCACCCAGTTCCACCCCGAGCTCGACGTGGTCGGCATCGGGACCCGCATCGAGGTCTACAAGGACGCGGGGTACTTCCACCCGAGCGAGGCCGAGACGTTGCTCTTGCGCGCCCGCGCCGTCGAGGTGCTGCACCCGATGACCCTTCTGGAGAACTTCGTCGCCCGGCACGCGCGCTGAGCGGGTCCGCCGTCGGCCCCTGCCGGACGCGGTGAAACGCTGGGGGTGTGGACAGGCCGACGATCGGGGTTGCCGTCGGAGGTGCCGCCGTCGTCGGCGTCGCCTTCGGCATGGCCCGCTACGCCTACGGGCTGACCCTGCCGGACGTGCGCTCGGAGTTCGGGCTCTCCGAGCCGGTCCTCGGCCTGATCGCCAGTGGCACCTTCGCCGGCTACCTCGTGGGACTCCTCTCCGTGCCGCGGTTGGCGGCCCGACGAGGACCACGGGCACCGACGACCGTGGGTGGGGTGTGCGGGGTGGTGGGTGCTGCGACCGTCGCGATCGCACCGTCGCCGGGGATCCTCGCGGCGGGGGCGGTGCTGAGTGGCAGCGCCGCCGGCTGGGTGTGGGCGCCGTACTCCGACATCGCCGCCCAGGTGGCGCCGCGCCGCCACCACGCGACCCTGCTGTCGGTGATCACGACCGGGACCAGCCTGGGGCTGGTCGGGCTCGCGGCGCTGGGTCTGCTGGCCACGCTCGCGTCCTGGCGGTTGACCTGGGCGGGCATCGCCGTGGCAGCCGCCGTGGCGGCGTTGGTCAACCTGCGCGCCGTGCCCCGGCTGGATCCTCGCCGCGGAGGCGAGGACTCCTCGACGAGGCCGTTGTGGCGCTTGCCGATGCTCGCTCCTCTCGCGTACGCCGTGGTCTACTTCGCCGCCGTCACCGTCTACTTCACCTACGCGAGCGAGGCGGCTCGCAGCGGGGGCCTCGCGGCCTCGGCGGCGCCCGTGATCTTCGCCCTCATCGGTGCGGGCGGGCTGGTCGCCCTGGGCACGGGCAGGATGGTCCACGCAGTCGGGGCGCCGGCGGTCGGCATCGGGAGCATCTGCGTGGTCAGCGCGGCGCTCGTGCTCCTCGGACTGGGACGTGCATCGCTGCCCGTGACCCTCGCCTCCGCGGTGCTGCTGGGGATGGGCTTCATGGTGGGCTCGTCGGTGCTGGCCGTCTGGACGGCGCAGGTGGCCGCGGACCGTCCCACCGACGGGTTCACGCTGGCGCTCGTCCTCGGTGCGCTCACCTCGATCGTCGCGCCCGCGGCGATGGGCGTGCTCCTTCCCCACCTGGGGTTGCCGGCCGCGCTCGTGCTCGTGGCCGCGGTCACTGCCGTCGGCGCGGCCGGTCTCGCCGTCCCCTGGTCCCGCCTCCGGCGCCGGGAGCGCAGTGCGCGCTGACCGGGTCGCGCGAACCTGCGCCTGATCGATCGGTCGCCTGCTGACCCTGCGCCTACGATGGCGCCCATGACCATCGGCAGCGAGCGAGCGGCGTGGTTCCAGGACACGTTCGAGGCGATGACGCAGAACATGGAGCGCGCCGTGCTCGGCAAGCGCCACGTCATCCGGCTGACGCTGACCTGCCTGGTCTCCGAGGGCCACATGCTGCTGGAGGACTTCCCGGGCACCGGCAAGACCATGCTGGCGAGGTCGCTGGCGGGCACGCTGGACGGCTCCCACGCCCGGATCCAGTTCACGCCCGACCTGCTGCCCAGCGACGTCACCGGGGTCACCGTCTACGAGCAGAAGCGCGGGACCTTCACCTTCCACCCCGGACCGATCTTCCACGCGATCGTGCTCGCCGACGAGATCAACCGCGCCTCGCCCAAGACGCAGTCCGCGCTGCTCGAGGTGATGGAGGAGGGGCACGTGACGGTGGACGGCGTCACCCACGACGTGCCGCAGCCGTTCATGGTCATCGCCACCCAGAACCCCATCGAGCAGTCCGGCACCTACCGGCTGCCCGAGGCGCAGCTGGACCGGTTCCTGATGAAGACCTCGGTCGGCTACCCCGACGCCGAGGCGACCGAGGAGCTGCTGCTGAGCTCCAGCGTGCGTGACCGGGCGGCCCTGGTGGAGCCGATCATGAAGATCGACCTGGTCAGCGAGATGAGCCGCATCGCCGACGACGTGCACGTCGACCGGGCGGTGGTGAGCTACATCCGCCAGCTGGCCGAGGCGTCCCGGGAGATGGAGCACGTGCGGCTCGGGATCTCCGCCCGCGGGTGCCTGGCGCTGATGCGGGTCATCAAGACGTGGGCCGTCGCCGACGGCCGCGAGCACGTCGTGCCCGAGGACGTGGCCGAGCTGGCCCACCCCGTGCTCGGCCACCGGCTGATCCTGGACGGGGAGGCGCAGTTCCGCGGCGTCGACGTCGAGCAGGTCGTCGACGAGCTGCTCGACCGCGTGCCGGTCCCCACCGTCCGCGCCTGAGAGGGGCCGAGGCGAGATGTTGGTGGGCCTGCCCAAGCCACTCGACAGGGTGTCCCCTGCCGGGCGCTCGGTGCTGGTGCTCGCGCTGGTGTGCTACCTCCTCGACAGCATCGGCGGCTGGCCCGTCTTCCAGCTGATCTGGGTCGTGTGCGTCCTGCTCGCGCTGGCGGCCGTGGTCTTCGCGCTGCTGCCGACGCGCGCGAAGGTCGACCTGCGGCTCACGCCCCCGCGCACGATGGTGGGCGACGACGCGCAGGTCAGGGTGACGGCCCGCAGCGCCACCAGGCTGCCGGTGCCCAGTCCGCTGATCGCCGTGCCCACCGGAGCGGTGAGCCACCTGGTGCGGCTGCGCACCCTGCGGCGGCGTACGCCGACCCAGGAGCGGATCGACCTGACCCAGCTGCGCCGGGGAGTGGTGCCGGTCGGCCCGGTCACCGCTCGCCGTACCGACCCCCTGGGCCTGCTGCGCTGGGAGGAGCGCTGGTCGCCGGCGGCCGAGCTGCTGGTGCTGCCCCGGATGGTGGACGTGGAGTCCCTGGGCCTCGGGGTCATCCGCGACCAGGAGGGCATCCCCAGCGACGAGATCTCGATGAGCGACCTGGCCTTCCACGCCCTGCGCGAGTACGTCCCCGGTGACGACCTGCGGCACGTGCACTGGCGCTCCTCGGCGAAGGCCTCCACCCTCCAGGTGCGGCAGTACCACGACACCCGGCGCAGCCACCTGACCGTGGTCCTCGACGCCGAGGCGGGCTCCTACGGGGACCCCGAGGACTTCGAGACCGCCGTGTCCGTCGCCGCCTCGGTCACCGCCCGGGCGCACCGCGACGGAACGGAGGTCTCGATGCTCTGCGGGGACCACGCCGTCACCGGGCGGGGGCTGGACGGGGTGCTCGACGCCTGCTGCCGCATCGTGCCCGGGGAGTCCGACCCGGTGCAGGCCGCCAGGGAGGCCCTGCGTCTGGCGCCCGAGACCAGCTGGCTGGTCCTGGTCACCGGCGGCGACGCCGCGGCCGACCTCGCCGGCGCGGTGCGCGCGCAGCTGCCCCCGGACGTGTCGCTGCTGCTGGTGCGGGCCGACCAGAGCGGGGCCAGCTCGGTGAGTCGCGCTCCCGGCGTGCGTTCGCTGAGCCTGCGGAGCCTTGATGAGCTGCCGCGGGCCCTGCCGGCGGCCGTGCACGGGGTGATGACGTGACCCGCCGTCCTGCCTGGGCCCTCCTGGACGTCGTGGCCGTGCTGGCCCTGGTGGCGCTGGCGGTCGTGGGTCTGGCCCCGACGTTCCGGGGCTGGGGGTTCCTGGTCCTCGCCGAGATCGCTGCCCTGATCGGGGTGCTGCTCGCGGTGGCCGCAGCCCGGGTGCCGGTCCCGGTCGTCGTGGCCGTGTCCCCCGTGGTGGCGCTGCTGCTGGCCGGCCCGGTCGCGTTGCGGTCCGCCGGCCTGGGCGGGGGGATCCCCGACGCCGAAACGGTGGCCGACGCACTCACCGGGAGCTGGACCGGGTGGGGGGAGATGCTCACCACGCTCCCGTTCGTGGACCTCTCCGGGCCGCCCGCGATGGTGCCCTACCTGCTCGGGTTCACGGCCGGACTGGTGGCGACGCTGTGGGCGCTGCGGTCGCGGAGCGCGGCCGGCCCCGCGCTGCCCCTGCTCGGGGTCCTCGTCGTCGTGCTGCTCCTGCGGGAGCCCGGCGAGGGGCTGCTGGAGTGGTTTCCCGTGGGGTTCGCGGTGGTCGCCGTCGCGTGGGTGGCCTTCCGTGGCCTGCAGTTCACCCCCGAGCGGTCCCAGGACATCCGCGGCAGCGCGCACGGCCGGATCGGGCGCGGCGTGCTCGCGGTGCTCGTCGTCGCCGCGGCCCTGCTCGTCGCGATCCCGCTCACCGGCGGGAGCGCTGCCTCCCGGGGGGAGTCCCTGCACGGTCGCGTCGGCGAGCTGCCCGAGGTCAGCGAGCTGGCCTCGCCGCTGCGCAACTTCCGCACCTACACGAAGCAAGCGCCAGGGACCAGCGGCAACGTCTACAACAGACATCTCTTCACCGTTTTCGGAGCGCCGCGAGGAAGCCGAGTGAGGCTTGTGGCTCTGGACACCTATGACGGGCGTGCCTGGGAGCCGGACAACCACACGATGACTGACACCACCGACGATCGATTCCAGCGAATCGACACCATCGTGAAGAACGACACGAGAGGCCGCGCGATTGGAGCGCGAGTCGAGGTCAAGCGTGCATACAGGAGCGCATGGGTGCCCACCCTGGGTTCGCTGACGACCTTCGACCTGAGCTTTGCAGACCCGAAGGAGCGCCGCGACGAATTCCGCTACAACCTCGCCACCTCCACGGCAGTGACGCCACTTGGTCTCAAGCCATCGCGCAGCTACGAGTTCACCGCCATTCTGGCGGATGACCGACTCCGACCATCGATGGCGGCGTGGCCGGAGCCCCTGCCCAGAGTGAGCGATACGGCACGGGCAGACTCCCGCTTTCGGGACGTCATTGCGAGCCGCGCTTCCCCCATGCGAAAGGTCTTCGTGCTGGCGGACTACCTGCGACGGAATGGTCGCTACAGCGACGGCTTCGGCCCGGGCGAGACGCAATACCGTGCTGGCCACGACCGCAGGCGGCTGTTCAAAGACTTTCTGCTCGCCGCGAGACCCGTCGGCGATGACGAGCAGTACGCCGCAGCCATGGCACTGCTGGCGAACCGGGTCGGCGTTCCAGCGCGTGTCGTGGTTGGGGCAGTGGTACCTCGAGGCGGACGGGTCCACGGGTCCGACATACAAGCGTGGGTCGAGCTTCGCGTGGACGATGGCTCATGGAGGACTTTGCCGACCAGCGCGTTCATGAGCACAAAGCCCCCGGGGCCGCGCGGTGGCGTGGCGCCTGTCCCCGTGATTCCCCCGAAGACGGCCCCCCGGCCCTCAGGAGAGTCCTCCCGGGACCTGGAGTCGTCGTCTGAAGAGCAGCAGAAGGCGCGCGACCAGTCCCAGGCCCCGCGTCGCAGCGTGCTGGTGCGGCTGCTGCCCTGGCTGGTGCCGATCGTGCTGGCCCTGGTGGTGCCCCTGACCAAGCTCGTGCGCCGGCGGCTGCGCCGTACCCGCGGCCGGCCCTCGGACCGGATGGCGGGGGCCTGGACCGAGCTGGTCGACCACGCCCGCGACCTCGGGATCCCGGTCCGCAGGCACGCGACCAGGCCCGCCCAGGCGCGGGTGCTGGCGATGGCGGGCGAGCTGTCCCGCCGGGGCGACGACGGGGTCTTCGGCCTCGACGAGCCGAGGGAGGCCGACGTCGAGGCCTACTGGGACCAGGTGATGGGCGAGCGCAGGGTCCTCCAGCGCCAGCAGCCCGTGCTCCGCAGGGTCTGGGCACCGTTCAACCCGGTCACGCTGCTGCGCCGTCACGGCGGCGATTAACGGTCAGGGGCATTGATCCCCTAGACTGGGCTGTCGGCCCAACGTGGGCTCGTTTTGTGGTGCCTCGCGGCTGCCCGGACAAACGCTGATCGATCCGCTCCCCGGAGTGTGTCGTGTGCCCGGGGATGAGGACCTCCGAACGGTCCACGAGGTCCACTCGGCGCAGCCGAGGCGGTTCCCGGGTCACACGGTAGACACACGATCAACAGATTGCGGAGGACATGCCGAAGAAGGAAGGCGTGATCGAGATGGAGGGCTCCGTCGTGGAGGCCCTTCCCAATGCCATGTTCCGGGTCGAGCTGACCAACGGACACAAGGTGCTCGCCCACATCAGCGGCAAGATGCGCCAGCACTACATCCGGATCCTCCCCGAGGACCGCGTGGTGGTGGAGCTGTCCCCCTACGACCTCACCAGGGGTCGCATCGTCTACCGGTACAAGTAACCACCGACAGCCGATCGAGAAAGGGCTGACATGAAGGTCAACCCGAGCGTCAAGCCGATCTGTGACAAGTGCAAGGTGATTCGTCGCCACGGCCGCGTCATGGTGATCTGCGAGAACCCTCGCCACAAGCAGCGCCAGGGCTGAGGGCCCGCACCGGCTCCTTCGCGAGCCGACAACTGAACACATCCACTGCGTGATCGCTACGGCCCCTCGGGGCCGGACCACCTCCGGAACGGATGGCCGGAGCTCCCTCCCGACACGGTCGGGCAGCGGGGACGCGACACGACCAGACCACCGTGATCGACCGAAGGGCCCCGGCCCTTCAGAAAAGGACAGCCACCACATGGCACGCCTCGTTGGTGTCGACCTCCCGCGCGACAAGCGCATCGAGATCGCACTCACCTACATCTACGGCATCGGCCGTACCCGCTCCCAGCAGATCCTCGCCACCACCGGCGTGGACCCCAACGCGCGCGTCCACACCCTGGGCGACGAGGAGCTCGTGAAGCTCCGCGACGAGATCGACGCCAACTTCAAGATCGAGGGTGACCTCCGTCGCGAGGTCCAGGCCGACATCCGCCGCAAGATCGAGATCGGTAGCTACCAGGGCCGCCGGCACCGCATGGGCCTGCCCGTCCGCGGACAGCGCACCAAGACCAACGCGCGCACCCGCAAGGGCCCCAAGCGCACCGTCGCCGGCAAGAAGAAGGCGAAGTGACCTCGGCCTCCGGCCAGGTCACCGCCGCTCGCCCCAGCAACCGATAGACATCAGGAGTTTCGAATGCCCCCCAAGAGCCGCAGCGCGGCCGGCGCCAAGAAGGTGCGCCGCAAGGAGAAGAAGAACGTCGTTCAGGGCGAGGCCCACATCAAGAGCACGTTCAACAACACCATCGTCACCATCACCGACCCCACCGGCGCGGTGATCTCGTGGGCCTCGGCCGGCACCGTCGGCTTCAAGGGCTCGCGCAAGTCCACCCCCTTCGCCGCGCAGATGGCCGCCGAGGCCGCCGGACGTCGTGCGATGGACCACGGGATGAAGAAGATCGACGTGTTCGTCAAGGGCCCGGGCTCCGGGCGTGAGACCGCGATCCGCTCGCTGGGTGCCATCGGCCTCGAGGTCGGCACGATCCAGGACGTCACCCCCACCCCCCACAACGGTTGCCGCCCGCCCAAGCGCCGGCGCGTCTGACCCGAGACAGCACGAAAAGGAGACTTTGAAATGGCCCGTTACACCGGTCCCATGACCAAGAAGTCGCGCCGTCTCGGTGTCGACCTCGTCGGGGAGGACAAGGCGTTCGAGAAGCGCCCCTACGCTCCCGGCCAGCACGGCCGTACCCGCATCAAGGAGAGCGAGTACCGCAACCAGCTGCAGGAGAAGCAGAAGGCCCGCTTCACCTACGGCGTGCTGGAGAAGCAGTTCCACCGGTACTACGAGGAGGCCGCGCGGCGCTCCGGCAAGACCGGTGACAACCTGCTGCAGCTGCTCGAGTGCCGCCTCGACAACGTGGTCTACCGCGCCGGCTTCGCCCGGACCCGTCGGCACGCCCGCCAGCTCGTGGTGCACGGCCACTTCCGGGTGAACGGCAAGAAGGTCGACATCCCGTCCTACCAGGTCGACGCCCACGACATCATCGACGTGCGCGAGAAGAGCCTGGAGATGACCCCGTTCATCGTGGCGCGCGAGACCCACGGCGAGCGCATCGTGCCGGCGTGGCTCGAGGCCATCCCGTCGCGGATGCGGATCCTCGTGCACTCGCGGCCCGTCCGGGCGCAGATCGAGCTCCCGGTCCAGGAGCAGCTCATCGTCGAGTTCTACTCGAAGAAGTAAGCACCACCACCCCAACCCTGTGTGAGTTCGAGCCCGTCAAATAGTGGGTGGGCTCGGAAAGGAAAACAACAGTGCTCATCGCTCAGCGCCCGACCCTGTCGGAAGAGGTCGTCGACGACTTCCGCTCCCGGTTCGTCATCGAGCCCCTCGAGCCCGGCTTCGGCTACACGCTCGGCAACTCCCTGCGCCGGACCCTCCTGTCCTCCATCCCGGGTGCCTCGGTCACGAGCATCAAGGTGGACACGGCCCTGCACGAGTTCTCCACCATCGAGGGCGTCAAGGAGGACGTCACCGAGATCATCCTCAACCTCAAGGGTCTCGTCGTCTCCAGCGAGCACGACGAGCCCGTCGCGATGGTGCTCCGCAAGTCGGGAGCCGGTGTGGTCACCGCGGCCGACATCGAGGCGTCCGCCGGTGTCGAGGTGCACAACCCCGACCTGAAGATCGCCACGCTCAACGACAAGGGCAAGATCGAGATGGAGCTCATCGTCGAGCGCGGCCGCGGCTACGTCAGCGCCGTGCAGAACAAGGGCGCCGACAACGAGATCGGCCGGCTCCCGGTCGACTCGATCTACAGCCCGGTCCTGAAGGTCACCTACAAGGTCGAGGCCACCCGAGTCGAGCAGCGCACCGACTTCGACAAGCTGGTCATCGACGTCGAGACCAAGCCGTCGATCACCCCGCGCGACGCGATCGCCTCGGCCGGCAAGACCCTGGTGGAGCTGTTCGGCCTGGCGCGTGAGCTCAACGTCGAGGCCGAGGGCATCGACATCGGCCCCTCGCCGGTGGACGAGCAGCTCGCGCAGGACCTGGCGCTGCCGGTCGAGGACCTCAACCTCACCGTCCGCTCCTACAACTGCCTCAAGCGCGAGGGCATCCACACCGTGGGTGAGCTGATCTCGCGCTCGGAGCAGGACCTGCTCGACATCCGCAACTTCGGTGCGAAGTCGATCGACGAGGTCAAGGCCAAGCTGGTCGAGATGGGCCTGTCCCTCAAGGACAGCGCGCCCGGCTTCGACCCGGCGACCGCCCTGGCGGCGTACGACGACGACGACGACAGCTTCGTGGAAGACGAGCAGTACTAATTGAATGAGCCTGCGGCTCATGTCGCAGGCCCGACTACCTCAGTACCTGGTACGGCTGAGGAGGAATGAGAATCGCCAATGCCAACCCCCAAGAAGGGCGCCCGCCTGGGCGGTAGCCCGTCCCACCAGCGCCTGATCGTCTCCAACCTCGCCACGGCGCTGTTCGAGCACGGCCGGATCACCACCACCGAGGCCAAGGCGCGCGTGCTGCGCCCGGTCGCGGAGAAGCTGATCACCAAGGCGAGGAAGGGCGACCTGCACAACCGCCGCGAGGTCCTCAAGACCATCCGCGACAAGTCGGTCGTGCACACGCTGTTCACCGAGATCGCCCCGCAGTTCGCGGAGCGTCCCGGGGGCTACACCCGGATCACCAAGATCGGGCCGCGCAAGGGCGACAACGCCCCCATGGCCGTCATCGAGCTGGTGACCGAGTCCTACACCCCGTCGGCGCCCAAGCAGCAGAAGGCCGCCGCGGCCGCACCGGCCGTCGAGGTCGAGCAGCCCGCCGAGGTCGCCCCGGCCGAGGTGGAGGCCACCGACGAGTCCGGCGAGACCCAGGTGCTGGACACCGAGGCCTCCGAGGTCGAGACCGCCGAGGCCCAGAGCGAGGCCGGCGAGACCGGGGACGAGGCTGCTGCCGAGTCCGAGGACGACACCAAGGCCTGAGCGGCCGCCGCCGCACAGCCGTCGAGGGCCCGTCACCGCGAGGTGGCGGGCCCTTCGTCGTCCCCTACGCGCTGCCGCACGTCGAGCCCGAGCAGCCTGCTGGCGAGGTCGACTGTCGGTCCGAGCAGGACGATGACGGCGATCGTGCCGGGTCCGATCGTCGCGCCGAGCAGCCAGCCCACCAGGGCGCCGAGACCCTGCACCGCGCTGTAGCTCCACCGGAACGGCAGCGGGGGGTCCCAGGCCAGGGCGGCTGCCTCGGCCGGTCCGGCGCCCAGGTGGGTGCCGAGGTACGCCGCGATGCCGACCGCCAGCACGGGGAACGCAGCGGCCAGCAGCAGTGACCGCCCGAGCAGGGTCCCCGGGGTCCCCAGCACCTCCAGCAGCCAGGAGACGGTGAGGCCCACCACCACGATCTGCACCAGCGTCCCGAGCCCGGGGCGCAGCCGACGCAGCGCGGCGATCACCAGGAAGCCGAGGCTGATCGCGATGTTGGAGACGAGGAACGGGATGTCCCCGCCGATGGCGACGCCGTTGACGAGGGTCGAGTAGCCGTCGGAGCCCAGGTCGGCCTCGAGCAGCATCGCCACGCCCGTGCCCAGCACCACGCACCCGCCGAAGAGGAGGGCCAGCCGGCCGGGAGGAGGGATGCGCACGCAGGCGAGCATCCCAGAGGCCGCCGCCGCGCCGGACGGTAGGTTGTCGCGGTGCGTTGGCGCATCGATCTCGCCTATGACGGGTCCGGTTTCCACGGGTGGGCCCGGCAGCGAGACCTGCGCACGGTGCAGGGCGCGGTCGAGGAGGCGCTCGACACCGTGCTGCGCACGCAGGGGAGCGCGCTGACCGTCGCCGGCCGCACCGACACCGGCGTGCACGCGCGCGGCCAGGTCGCCCACGTCGACCTCGACCCCGAGGCGCTCGCGCGGGTGTCGGGACGCAGCGGCCAGGACCCACCCGACGCCCTCGCCCGCCGGCTCAACGGCGTGCTCGACCCCGACGCGCGGATCCACCGGATCACCGCCGCCGCGCCGGGGTTCGACGCGCGGTTCTCCGCGGTCTGGCGGCGCTACGCCTACCGGGTCGCCGACCGCCCCGACGCGGTCGACCCGCTCACCCGCGGGCACGTCCTCTCGTGGCCGCGCCCCTTGGACCTGGCGCGGATGAACACCGCCTCGGCGGACCTGCTCGGGGAGCACGACTTCGCGGCCTTCTGCAAGAGACGCGAGGGTGCGACGACGATCCGCTCGCTGCTGGACCTCTTCTGGGAGCGCGACCGTGCGGGGGTGCTCGTCGCGACCGTGCGCGCCGACGCCTTCTGCCACTCGATGGTGCGCTCCCTGGTCGGCTGCCTGCTCGCCGTGGGCGAGGGGCGCCGCGAGCCCGGCTGGGCGGGTCAGGTGCTCTCGGCGCAGGTGCGGGACCCCGCCGTCACGGTGGTGCGGCCGCACGGGCTCACCCTCGAGGAGGTGGGCTATCCCGAGGACGGCCTGCTCGCGGAAAGGGCCCGGTTGTCGAGGGCCGTGCGCACGCTGCCGGCCTCCGAGCGGGACCGGCCCCGCACCTGATGGCTCACCTCGGCGAACCGCACCCCCGGCCTGCGGCGACCCACTAGGGTTCCGAGCGTGGTCAAGGTCCTGTTCATCGCCGGCTGGCTGCGGTCGGGTACGACGGTCGCCGGCAACGTGCTGGGCAGCACGCCGGGCGCGATGCACATCGGTGAGCTGAACTACTTGTGGATGAAGGAGCACCCGGCCGGCTTCGAGTGTGGCTGCGGCGAGGTCATCTTCGACTGCCCGGTGTGGCGGCCCGTCCTCGAGGAGATCTCGATGACCACGGAGAAGCGCTACGCGATCCGGCAGCTGCGACGTGACTCGTGGCGCAACGACGACGTGCCGGCGCGCTACCGGGAGTGGCGCCGCGGGGCGGCGGACCTGGCCTACCCGCGCGCGCTCGGCGAGCTGTACCACGCCATCGTGGACCGGACCGACGCCTCGGTGGTGGTCGACTCGACGAAGAACCCCTCGGACGCCCTCGCGGCCGCCCTGGCCCCCGACGTCGACCTGCACCTGCTCCACGTCGTCCGCGACCCCCGGGCCGCGGCGTACTCGGGAATGCAGGAGAAGTCGCACGGTTCGGACTCCTCGGGACACGCGATGAAGCAGTTCTCGGCCGGCCGCAACACCTTCCACTGGGACGTGCGCAACCTGCTCATCGAACGGCGGGTCCGGCCCACGCTGGGGGAGGGGCGCTACCGACGTGTGCGGTACGAGGACCTGGTCGCCTCCCCGCGGACCGCGTTCGGCGACATCGTGGACTGGGTGGGGCTGGACCCCGCGTCGATGCCGTTCACCGGGGAGAACACCCTGCGCATGGTCCGCTCGCACACGGTGATGGGAAACCCGAACCGGCACTCCGACGGCGAGACCACGCTGCGCCTCGACACTCGCTGGGTCGAGAACCTGCGTGGCCGCGACCGGGTGACGGCCGCGGCGCTGGCCTCACCCCTGATGCTGCGCTACGGCTACCCGCTGCGCAGTGCCGTGGCGCGGGCCCGCGCCCTCACTGCGAGCGCGCACGGCTGACGCGCACCAGGCGGCTCGCCTCGACCTCGTAGCGGCTCGCCCGGCCACCGCCTGTCGCGAAGAACCGTCGGCGCAGGGCACCTTCCACCCGCACCGCGTCGTCGGGGCCGAGCCCCGTGGCGACCCGTTGGGTCCGTCTGGTCCAGCAGGCGACGTCGATGACGTCCACTGCTCGTCGGGTCTCGCCCTTCCTGGGCGGTCGGTCGACCACGACGCGGAGGGTGACGAGGTGGTCGCCGCTGGGCAGGTCGCGCGGCTCGGGGGCGGCGCTCACGCGGCCGACGAGGGTGACCTCGTTGCAGCCGGGCCCGGAGGCGGGTGTGGAGGAGGGGGAGTCGGTCATGGGCCCAGCACATCCCCGGGCCTGCGGCCTGCCCAGCACGGCCGTGACGGCTGTGGATAGGTTGGCCGGGCGGCCCGCCTGTGGGCCCGAGGTGGTCGAGGGGAGCAGTCGTGGAGGAGCACTACTTCAGCGCCGACCCCACCACCCCGTTCACCCGGGTGCCGGTGAGCGCGAACGTCTGGGGCCACTGGCTGGAGCTGACGACCGGCTCGGGGGTCTTCGCCCGCGGCCGTCTCGACGTCGGCACCGGCGTCCTGCTGCGGGAGCAGGGACCGCCGGAGCAGGCCCACGACGTGCTGGACCTGGGGTGCGGCTACGGCGTGATCGGCCTCGCCATCGCCGTCGCCGTCCCGCACGCGCGGGTCACCGCGGTCGACGTCAACGAGCGAGCGCTGCTGCTCGCCCGCGAGAACGCCGAGCGCATGGGCGTGGGGGAGCGGTTCCGTGCCGTGCTGCCCGACGAGGTGGACCCGGAGGCGACGTACGACGAGATCTGGTCCAACCCGCCGATCCGCGTGGGCAAGGACGCACTGCACGAGCTGCTCCTGCGGTGGCTCCCGCGCCTGCGCCCGGGTGGACGGGCCGTGCTCGTCGTCGGGAAGAACCTCGGGGCGGACTCGCTGGCCCGGTGGCTGCGGGACCAGGGGTACCCGACCGAGAAGCAGGCCAGCGCCAAGGGCTTCCGGGTCCTGGAGTCCCGTCGAGCCTGACGCGAAACCCGCTCGCCACCGACGGGGATGAGCGGAACAATGACCTCCCGTGGGTCACGTCGAGGTCGCCGGGGTGCGCTACGAGCTGCCCGACGGCAGGGTGCTGCTCGACGACGTGTCCTTCCGCGTGGCCGACGGCGCCAAGGTGGCGCTGGTCGGGGCCAACGGTGCGGGCAAGACCACGCTGCTGCGCATCGTCACCGGTGAGCTGCCCCCGCACGCCGGCACCGTCACGAGGTCGGGCGGGCTCGGCGTGATGCGGCAGATGGTCGGCCAGGGGCTGGGCGGCGGTGGTGGCGTCGACGGTCCACCACCGACAGTCGCCGACCTCCTGCTCTCGGTCGCCCCCGCACGCGTGCGGGCCGCGGCGGCGGAGGTCGACCGGCTCGAGCGCCGGCTGATGGAGACCGACGACGAGCCGACCCAGATGGCCTACGCCGAGGCGCTCGCGGAGTACGCCGACGCGGGCGGCTACGAGCTCGAGGTGGTCTGGGACGCCTGCTGCACCGCCGCGCTCGGCGTCGGGTTCGACCGGGCGAAGTACCGCGACCTCGACACGCTCAGCGGCGGTGAGCAGAAGCGGCTGGTGCTGGAGTACCTCCTCGCCGGGCCCGACCAGGTGCTCCTGCTCGACGAGCCGGACAACTTCCTCGACGTGCCGGGCAAGGTCTGGCTCGAGGAGCGGATCCGCGAGTCGGCCAAGACCATCCTGTTCATCAGCCACGACCGCGAGCTGCTGGCCAACACCGCCACCCGGATCGTCACCGTCGAGCTCGGCAGCGGCGGACCCACTGGTGGACCCAGTGCCGGCAACTCCGTGTGGACGCACCCCGGCGGGTTCGCGTCGTACCACCAGGCGCGGCGCGACCGGTTCGCCCGGTTCGAGGAGCTCACCCGGCGCTGGGAGGAGGAGCGCGCCAAGCTGCGCGCCCAGATGCTGATGTACAAGAACAAGGCTGCCTACAACTCCGACATGGCCTCGCGCTACCGCGCCGCCCAGACGCGGCTGCGCAAGTTCGAGGAGGCCGGTCCGCCGACCGCGCAGCCCCGCGAGCAGCAGGTGACCATGCGGCTCCGGGGCGGCCGCACCGGCAAGCGCGCGGTCGTGTGCGAGCAGCTCGAGCTGACCGGGCTGATGCGACCCTTCGACCTCGAGGTCTGGTACGGCGAGCGGGTGGCCGTCCTGGGCTCCAACGGGTCGGGCAAGTCGCACTTCCTGCGCCTGCTCGCCGCCGGGGGCACCGATCCCGACGTCGAGCACCGCCCGGTCGACGAGGTGCCGGTGACGCCGGTGCGCCACTCCGGACGGGCCAGGCTCGGCGCGCGCGTGCGTCCGGGCTGGTTCGTGCAGACCCACGAGCACCCCGAGCTCCTCGGCCGCACGCTGCTGGAGATCCTGCACCGCGGCGACGTCCAGCCGGACGGCCGAGGGCGTGCGGGGCTGCCCCGTGAGGCCGCCTCGCGGGCGCTGGACCGCTACGAGCTCGCCCACGCCGCCGAGCAGCGGTTCGAGTCGCTCTCCGGAGGCCAGCAGGCGCGGTTCCAGATCCTGCTGCTGGAGCTCTCCGGCGCGACGCTGCTGCTGCTCGACGAGCCGACGGACAACCTCGACGTCGAGTCCGCCGAGGCGCTCGAGGAGGGGCTGGCGAGGTTCGAGGGCACCGTGCTGGCGGTGACCCACGACCGCTGGTTCGCCCGCGACTTCGACCGGTTCCTGGTCTACGGCTCCGACGGCGCGGTCTACGAGTCCGACGGTCCGGTGTGGGACGAGGGGCGCGTCGACCGGGCACGCTGAATGTTCCCTCGCGGCGGGGCCCGCCCCTGCGGCTCGGCGCCTGACCCGCCCCCGGGGCCGGCCGTGCGCGGACCTACGCTGGCGCGCGTGCCTGGTTCTGCGTGGTCGGCGGCAGCCGTGCCGGCGCCCCTCCTCGTGCTCGGTGGGGTGGTCTCGGTGCAGTTCGGCGGCGCCCTCGCGGCGACGCTGGTCCCCGAGATCGGCGCGGGCGGATCGGTGCTCCTGCGGATCGGCTTCGCCGCGGCCATCCTCCTCGCCGTCGCCAGGCCGCGGCTGACAGGCCACGACCGGCGGGCCTGGCAGACCGTGGTCGCCTTCGGGATCGCCCTCGGGCTGATGAACTGGAGCTTCTACGCCTCGCTCGCGCACCTGCCGCTCGGGGTGGCGGTCACGGTGGAGTTCCTCGGCCCCCTGGTCCTGACCACCCTGCTGTCGAGGCGCACGATGGACTTCGTGGCCGTGGCGGCGGCAGGCGCCGGGGTGCTGCTGATCTCCGAGGCCCTGACGGTCCCGTGGTCCGAGCTCAGCTGGGTCGGTCTCGGTCTCGCCGCGACGGCGGGGGTGTGCTGGGCGGCGTACATCCTGCTCAGCGGCCGCACCGGCGCCGCCTTCCCGGCGCTGGACGGGCTGGCGATCGCGCTGGTGGTCTCCGCCGTCGTGGTGCTGCCGGCGGGGCTGAGCACCTCGGACCTGTGGACCACCGAGCACGTCGTGAAGGGCCTGGGGCTGGCGGTGCTGTCCTCGCTGCTGCCCTACTCCCTGGAGCTGCTCGCCCTGCGCCGCCTCTCGGCCTCGGTGTTCGGGATCCTGCTCTCCCTGGAGCCGGCGGTGGCGGCGATCGCCGGGGTGCTGGTGCTGGGGCAGGTGCTGGCCGGCCTGCAGGTGGTCGGGCTGCTCATGGTGGTCCTGGCGAGCGCGATCGTGATGGGCGTACGCCGACCCGAGGAGCCCGGACGCATCGAGGCCGCCTGAGCCGTCCCGGACGGGTGGCTCTCGTTGAACGGCGGTGTGGCGTGTGTCACGCTCTGCCCACGATCCCCCCGCCCGAGGAGACCTGCCGATGACCGAGCTCGCTGCCCCGACGTTCCTGGACGACCGGCTGGCCCACTGGGCCGAGGCCGATCCCGACGGGGAGGCGATGACCTACCTGGGGCGCACCTGGACGTGGAGCCAGTGGGAGGACCGGGTCCGCCGGCTCGCGGGCGCGCTGAGGTCGCTGGGTGTCGGTCGTGGTGACGTGGTCTCGTTCCTCGACAAGAACCACCCCGCGTGCGTGGAGCTCACCCTGGCCGCCGCGAGCCTCGGGGCTGCCAACGCGATCATCAACTTCCGGCTCGCCGGCGACGAGGTGGACTACGCCGTCAACGACTCGGGCGCCAAGGTGCTGCTGGTCGGCAGCGAGCTGATGCCGCTGATCGAGAAGATCCGCGACCGGCTCACCGATGTGGAGAAGATCGTCGAGGTCACCCCGGACGGCGCCGATGGCGACGAGTACGAGGCGCTGCTCGCCGGGGCCGATCCGCTCGGCCGCGCGGAGGACGTCGACCCGGGCGACACCTGCCTGGTGATGTACTCCTCGGGCACCACCGGACACCCCAAGGGCGTCGAGCTGTCGCAGGCGAACATGATCGCCCACACCCTGAACGCCCACGACGGCTGGGGCTTCGACCCCGGCGACAAGAACATGGTCTCGATGCCCCTGTTCCACGTCGGCGGTTCCTCCTACGTGCTGTTCGGCATCCACGACGGCGTCCCGAGCGTGATGACCCGCGACCCCGACGGGGCCTCGCTCGCCGGCGCGATCATGCAGGGCGCCAACCGCACCTTCCTCGTGCCCGCCGTGCTGGCCCAGGTGCTGCAGTCGGGCGAGGACGCGGTCAAGCTGTTCGGCCACCTCAAGACCTACTGCTACGGCGCCGCACCGATGCCGCTGCCGCTGCTGCGGGCCGCGATCGAGGCGTGGCCGGACACCGACTTCATCCAGGTCTACGGACTGACCGAGGTCGCCGGCGTGATCACCCACCTGATGCCGGAGGCGCACCGCGACGAGGAGCACCCCGAGCGGCTGGTCAGCGCCGGCCAGTGCATCCCCGGCGCGGAGGTCAAGGTCGTGGACCCCGAGTCCCTGGAGGAGGTCGCGACCGGGGAGCACGGCGAGCTGTGGTTCCGGACCCCGCAGCTGATGAAGGGCTACCTCAACAAGCCCGACGCCACCGCACAGGTGATCACCGAGGACGGCTGGTTCCGCACCGGCGACATGGGCAAGGTCGACGCCGACGGGTTCGTCTACGTCGAGGACCGGCTCAAGGACATGATCATCTCGGGCGGGGAGAACATCTACTCACCCGAGATCGAGCGGGTCCTCGCCGAGCACCCGGCGGTGATGGAGGTGGCGATCATCGGCGTCCCCGACGAGCGCTGGGGCGAGTCGGTCAAGGCCGTGGTCGCGCTCAAGCCGGGGGCCGAGGCGAGCGAGGAGGAGCTCATCGCGTTCTGCCGCGAGCACCTCGCCCACTTCAAGTGCCCCAAGTCGGTCGACGTGCTCGAGGCGCTGCCGCGCAACCCGACCGGCAAGATCCTCAAGCGCGACCTGCGCAAGCCCTACTGGGAGGGTCACGGCCGCGCCACGGTGTGAGGGCGCGACGTGGTGAGCCGTTCGCTGGCGTAGAACCGGTAGAGGCACCAGGCCGCGACTGCCCCGAGGACGTGCCACGCGGCGTGGCCCTGCAGCACCGAGGCCTCGCGGCACCACGGCCCGTCGTCCTTCGCGAGGTTCCAGACAGCGAACCCCAGGAGCAGTGCGCCCAGCGCCGCCAGAGCCCAGCGCAGGTCGACGGTGCGGTCGGGACGTCGGGCCAGGGTCACCTCGGTGGCCACCGCTGCCAGGAGGAGGGCGGCGAAGGCCACGTTGCCCAGGTGCAGCACCACGGGCACCTCGACCGACCACACGACCGCCAGCTCGCACGCGGCCACCAGGGACAGGAACAGCGCCGCGAAGGCGCCGTCGGCGAGGCCGGCCACCCGGGTGAGCGCGTGGGCCGCGGCGAACGACGCGAGCAGGAACATGCTGGTGGTGTCGAGGTGGCCGCCCACGGTGCTCTGGGAGGCGTGCATGGCTGCGCTGCCCGGGCCGAGCAGCGTGACCGTGACGGCGTACGCCGTGCCGCGGCTGCGGCTGAGGACCACCTCCGGCGCCGTGGGTCGACGCCCCACGTGCCAGGCGACCAGCAGGCCTGCCACGACGAACCCGGCGTTGCTGAGCGTGTTGGCGGGTTGTCGGAGCAGCCCGGTCGCGGCCTCGCAGAACTCCGCGCCACGGCCCACGTCGGGCCCGAACCAGCCCTGGACGAGCGCGATCCCCACCACGCCGCTGCTCACGGCGGCCACCGCGCCGGTGAGGACGAGGGGCCCGTTCCGGCTGCTCACGCCAGGCAGGCTACGCCCGCCCCGACCGCGGGCGGAGGACTCGCGCCGAGCTCGGTGCCTAGGATGACGGCGTGCTCTACCTCGACTTCCTGCGCGACCTGCACGGCCGGCTCGAGCCGGAGAACTACCTCGAGATCGGTGTCCGGTGGGGCAACAGCCTGGGCGTGTCCCGGTGCCGGTCGGTGGGCATCGACCCGGCCTTCGCGATCGACCGCGAGCTGCACACCGAGGTGCACCTGTTCCGCACCACCAGCGACGAGTACTTCGACCGGCCCGGGCCGCTGGCCCCGACGGGTGGTGAGCCGTTCGACCTGACCTTCATCGACGGGATGCACCTGTTCGAGTTCGCCCTGCGCGACTTCATCAACGCCGAGCGGCACTCACGGCCCAGCTCGGTGATCGTCTTCGACGACATCCTCCCGAGGCGCGTCGTCGAGGCCAACCGGGTGCGGCGTACGAAGGCGTGGACCGGTGACATCTACTCGGTGATCCCGGTGCTGCAGAAGTACCGGCCCGAGGTCCTGATGATCTCGGTGGACACCCAGCCCACGGGCCTGCTGCTGGTGATGGGGCTGGACCCCTCCAGCACCGTGCTGGCCGACAACTACGACGCGATCATGGCCGAGTTCCGGAGACCCGATCCGCAGCCCGTGCCCCGGGACCTGCTGGACCGGACCTTCGTCCAGCCACCCCGGCGGGTCCTGGAGTCGCCCGTGCTCGACGTCCTGGCCGAGGCCCGGCGCGAGCGACGTACCGGCGATCTGTCCCGGGAGGTCCGGGAGGCCGCCGCGAGCTCGCTCGGCGCGGCCTACGCGCCCACTCCCTGACGGGAGGCCTCAGCCGGCGGACCGGTTCAGCCGCCGCCGCAGCCGGCCGGCGAGGGAGCGCGCACGACCGCCGCGCTGGACAGCCCGGCCGCCGGGCCGGGGACTCGTCCTCTCCTCGTCCTCGTGGGGCACCAGCGCCATCAGGCCGATGGCGCTGATGTCGAGGTCGAAGCCGGTGGCGTACGCAGGCGATCCCGCCAGCTCCATCGACACCGGCACCCGCGACCGCAGCCCGGAGAGCCAGGCCTCGAGCGATGCGCTGTCATCGGCCGACCGGACGCGGGCGGTGACCGGGAAGCCGCCGAGGTCCAGCGTGGCCGGCCACGACCCTTCTCCCACCACGTCGACGAAGGGCAACGGCCACCGCAGGAGAGTGCCGCGGGCGCTCTCCTCGATCGCGGCCCCGTCGGCCGAGAGGTCTGCCAGCGGGGAACGCCGGGTCGCCCCGACGTCGAGGACGACCCGCTGCCGCTTGCCCCTCGCGGCGGTGACCACGACGCCCGAGAGCAGCGCGCTCCCCGGCGTCTGTCGCCAGGCCACGGGCCGGCTCGAGGAGTCACCGGGCGCCCCGGAGGCGTGGACGTCGACGACCCAGCGGCCGCGGCCCAGCGGCTCTCCGTCGGCGAGCGTCCCGGGGTCGACCTCCACCTCGAGGTGCCCGGCGTCGTGCCGGGCCGGCAGCCTCCAGTCCACGCCGGAGTCGACGTGGCGCAGGGTCGCGTGGTCGACCTGGTCGCCCTCGTCCAGGGCGATCTCGAGCCGCAGGGTGCCCTCGCTCCAGCTGCCGGTGGCCCAGAGGCTCTGCGGTGCCTCGGCCTCCTCGGTCGAGGCCGGCCGCGGGCGGCGCAGGACCGGGTGCCCGGGGAGCAGGGTCGGGGTGCCCGAGGCGACTGCTGCGCGGCGTACGTCGGCGACGTCTCCTGTCGCCGCGGCGGCGCGTGACCGTACGCCGGGCCAGGACCACCGGCAGCTCACCGGCCACCGCGCGCAGGTCGTCGGCGTCCGGCGTCGCCCGAGAGGCGAACAGGCGCCAGTCGGAGGTGCTCCCGGGCGTCGCCGCGCGGGCGACGAGGACGTCGCCGTCTCCGTGGGAGTCGGTTGCCGCCAGCAGCCGGGCCACCGAGCCGGGCACGAGCACCTCGCCCGGGGCGACCGGCAGCACGTGGGGCGCGCTCGTCGCCTCGACGGCGGCACCCCACCACTGGGGCCCGTCGGGGACGACGACCACGCCGGTGCGGTGCGCGGCCAGGGTCGCGAACCGGTGGGACTCCTCGGCGTCCACGCCCACCGGCACCACCACGACCCCGACGCCACCGTCGGGGACGGGCTGGTTCTCCAGCGAGGCGAGCAGCGCGCGGAAGGCGCCGATCCCCTCGGAGCGGACGACCAGGTCGAGACGGGTGCTCACGGCGGAGTCCGGGTCAGAGCCTCGCCGCGGACCGGGCGGTCACTTCCAGCGCTCGGCCGCGCCGACGAAGTCGAGCTCGCGCTCCCCGGTGTAGATCTGCTTGGGCCGGGCGATCTTCTGGTCCTTGTCCTGCACCAGCTCCAGCCACTGCGCGAGCCACCCGGGGGTGCGGCCGATGGCGAACAGCACGGTGAACATCTCGGGCGGGAACTGGAAGGCCTCGTAGATCAGGCCGGAGTAGAAGTCGACGTTGGGGTAGAGCTTGCGCTTGACGAAGTACTCGTCCTCCAGCGCGATCTTCTCCAGCTCCTGGGCGATCTCGAGCAGCGGGTTGACCCCGGTCACCTCGAACACGTCGTCGCAGGCCTTCTTGATGATCTTGGCGCGCGGGTCGTAGTTCTTGTAGACGCGGTGGCCGAAGCCCATCAGCTTCTCGTTGCCGTCCTTCACGCCCTGGATGAAGTCGGGGATGTTCTCCTTGCCGCCGATGCGCCGCAGCATGCGCAGCACGGCCTCGTTGGCACCGCCGTGCAGCGGGCCGTAGAGGGCCGCCACGCCCGAGGCGACGGCGGCGTAGGGGTCGACCTGGGAGGACCCGACCGAGCGCACCGCGTTGGTCGAGCAGTTCTGCTCGTGGTCGGCGTGCAGGATGAACAGGACGTCGAGGGCCTTGACCAGCCGCTCGTCGGCCTCGAACTTGTGCTCGCTCATCTTGAACAGCATCGAGAGGAAGTTGGCCGTGTAGCTCAGGTCGTTGTCGGGGTAGACGTAGGGCTTGCCCTGCGCGTGCCGGAACGCCCACGCACCCAGCGTCGGCATCTTGGCGATCATCCGCACGATCTGCATGTGCCGGTTGTCGGATTCCTTGATGTTGCCGGCCTCGGGGTAGAACGTGGAGAGCGCGCCGACGGAGGCCATCAGCATGCCCATCGGGTGGGCGTCGTAGCGGAAGCCCTGCATGAAGGTCTTCACGTTCTCGTGCAGGAACGTGTGGTGGGTGATCTCGTGCACCCAGGTGTCGTACTGCTCCTTGGTGGGGAGCTCGCCGTGGATGAGGAGGTAGGCGACCTCGAGGAAGTTGGACTTCTCGGCGAGCTGCTCGATGGGGTAGCCGCGGTACTCGAGGATCCCCTGCTCGCCGTCGATGTAGGTCACCGAGCTCTTGCAGGAGGCGGTGTTGACGAAGCCGGGGTCGTAGGTCGACAGTCCGGGGCGGTCCTCGGAGACCTTGATCTGTCCCAGGTCGGCGGCCCTGATGGCCCCGTCGCTGATCGGGATCTGGTACTCCTGGCCGGTCCGGTTGTCTCGGACGGTGAGGCTCTGGTCACCGGTCTCGGTCACGTCGGCTCCTTGCGCTCTGCTCGTGTCGGTGGGGCGGTGGCCCGCGCTGGTGTCTACAGGGGCGTTCGATGGTCAACGATTGCCCCGAGATGTCCGACAGGATGCCCAGGGCATGTGCAGTTCAACCTATGCCCATCAGTCGGAGGGGGACCACCCGGTCATCGTTTTGACTCGGGCTCCGGGCGGCCGGTAATCTTGCCGGTCGCGCCTCCTGCCGCGTCAGGGTCTCCGCCGTTGTGGCCCTGGTGCAGACCCCGGGACATCGGTCTCGTGGGCAGTGTTCGTCAGGCGGCGTGGCACCACCACCGGTCCGGGAATCAGCCCGGGACGGTCCACGAACGAGTGAGATAGGCCCACGACGTTGCGTACGTACAGCCCCAAGCCCGGCGACATCCAGCGCGAGTGGCACGTCATCGACGCCACCGACGTCCGGATGGGCCGCCTCGCCGCCCAGGTCGCGAACCTGCTGCGCGGCAAGCACAAGACCATGTTCGCCCCCCACGTCGACACCGGTGACTTCGTCATCGTGGTGAACGCCTCGAAGATCTCCCTGTCGGGGGACAAGGCCACCAAGAAGATGTCCTACCGTCACTCGGGCTACCCCGGCGGCCTCTCGGCCACCCCGATGGGTGACCTGCTGGAGAAGGACGCGCGCCGGGCCGTCGAGAAGGCCGTCTGGGGCATGCTCCCCAAGAACCGCCTCGGCCGCCAGATGCTCAAGAAGCTCAAGGTGTACGCCGGCCCCGAGCACCCGCACGCCGCCCAGAAGGCCAAGCCCTTCGAGATCACCCAGATCTCCCAGTGACCACAACTTCTCAGACGAACCCGCAAAGGAACACCGTGGCTGACGTAGACAACGAGACCAGCGAGGAGACCTTCGAGGTCAACGAGCAGGGCATCGCGTACTCCTCCGAGAGCGCGCCCGGCGCCGACGCGCCCGCGCGACCCGCGACGGTCGCCCCTGCCGCCGCCACCGGCCGCCGCAAGGAGGCCGTGGCCCGCGTCCGGCTCGTCCCGGGCAGCGGCAAGTGGACCGTCAACGGCCGTGAGCTGGACAGCTACTTCCCCAACAAGCTGCACCAGCAGGTCGTCAACGAGCCCTTCGTGACCACGCAGCTCGAGGGCCGCTTCGACGTCATCGCCCGCATCCACGGCGGCGGCATCACCGGCCAGGCCGGGGCGCTGCGCCTCGGTGTCGCCCGCGCGCTCAACGCCGTGGACGTCGAGGCCAACCGTCCGGACCTGAAGAAGGCCGGCCTGCTCACCCGCGACGCCCGCGTCATCGAGCGCAAGAAGGCCGGTCTCAAGAAGGCCCGTAAGGCGCCCCAGTTCTCCAAGCGCTGATCGTGCGCCGCCTGCCGGGCACCTGGCGGCGGCCCTCTGGATCGGCTCAGGGTCGGTCGACGGCCGCTCCGCTGCGCTCCGCACAAAGGCCGCCTTCCCTCCTCCGCCTTGCCATGCACTCCGGCAGACGACCCACGACGAAGGAGGAATAGCGACGTGGCACGCCTCTTCGGCACGGACGGCGTCCGGGGCCTGGCCAACGGTGACCTCACCGCTGAGCTGGCCCTGGACCTGTCCGTCTCCGCCGCGCACGTCCTCGCCGAGCGCGGCACGTTCGCCGGCCACCGGCCCCTAGCCGTGGTCGGCCGCGACACCCGCATCTCGGGCCAGTTCCTGGAGTCCGCCGTGGTCGCCGGGCTGGCGTCGGCGGGCGTCGACGTCCTGCTGCTCGGCGAGCTGCCCACGCCCGGCGTCGCCTGGCTCACCGGCGAGCTCGGCGCCGACCTCGGCGTGGTGCTCTCGGCCTCGCACAACCCGATGCCCGACAACGGCATCAAGTTCCTGGCCCGCGGCGGGGTCAAGCTCGACGACGCCATCGAGGTGGCGATCGAGAACCGCCTGCGCGAGCCGTGGGAGCGGCCCACCGGCGCCACGGTCGGGCGGGTCCGTCCCCACGACACGGCCGTCGAGGAGTACGCCGCCCACCTGGTCTCCACCATCCGCCACCCGCTCGCCGGCATCAAGGTCGTCCTCGACTGCGCCCACGGGGCCGCCTCGGTGGTCGGTCCCCGGGCGCTGCGTGACGCCGGCGCCGAGGTCGTCGCGATCTGTGCCGAGCCCGACGGCCTCAACATCAACGACGGGTGCGGCTCGACCCACCTCGAGGTGCTGCAGGCGGCCGTCACGGAGCACGGCGCCGACGTGGGGTTCGCCCTCGACGGGGACGCCGACCGCTGCCTGGCCGTGGACGCGAACGGCGAGGTCGTCGACGGCGACCAGATCCTCGCGATCCTGGCCCTGGCCATGCGCGAGACCGGTGAGCTGCACGACGAGACGGTGGTCGCCACCGTGATGAGCAACCTCGGCTTCGTCCAGGCGATGAGGGCCGCCGGCGTCGGCGTACGCCAGACCAAGGTGGGGGACCGCTACGTCCTCGAGGCGATGAAGATCGCCGGCTACACCCTGGGCGGCGAGCAGTCCGGCCACGTGATCATGAGCCGGCACGCCACGACCGGGGACGGCATCCTCACCGCCCTGCACGTGCTGGACCGGATGGCCGCCACCGGCTCCTCGCTCGCCGACCTCGCCGGGGTGGTCACCCGCCTCCCGCAGGTGCTGGTGAACGTGCCGGGCGTCGACAAGGCCCGGGCCGACGAGGACTTCGTGCTGGCCGCGGCGGTCGCCGAGGCCGAGGCCGAGCTCGGCGACTCCGGACGGGTGCTGCTGCGCCCCTCGGGCACCGAGCCGCTGGTCCGGGTGATGGTGGAGGCGGGCACCGCCGACCGGGCCCAGGCGATCGCCGAGCGCCTCGCCGGCGTCGTCCGGGAGCAGCTCAGCCTGGCCTGAGCCGGGCCTCGGTGGTTGAGCTTGTCGAAACCACGGGTCCTGCGGCGCACCAGGAGTGCTCAGGGCAGGTGCCGCAGCAGCGGCGGGAGCCCGGCCGCCGACCGGCAGCGTGAGGCGCGCGTCGCCTCTGCTCGCGGCGTGGCCCACGGCACGGGACGGCTCAGGTCGTCACGCAGCCAGATCGTGTGGTTGCAGACGCGGGCCACGGGCCGGTAGCCGGCCCGCAACGTGCCGGCCAGGCTGTCCGGTGCGTGGGAGGGCCGCAGGGGACGCCAGAGCACGAACCAGGCAGGGCGGTCTGATCCCCTGAGCACGGCCCTCAGCTCCCGGCCGTCGCGGTCGAGCGTCCGGGCGGGGAGCGCCCACAGGTAGGGATAGGGCGAGGAGAGCCCGGCGGCCAGGTTGACGTTCGAGTGCCCCGGGACCGTGACCAGGTCGTCGTGGGGCAGGGCCGCGCTCCGCACCGCCCGGCCCACTTGCTCCTCGGCCGTCGCAGGCGCGGAGAGCAGGATGCCCGCGACACCGACGGCCGCGAGCACCGCGCAGACGAGCGCGACCGGCCTGAGCTCCACGCCGCGCCCGACGAGGACGCCGAGCAGTGCAGCCGCGGCCACCGAGGGCTGCAGCAGGTAGTGGAGCCAGTAGTCCCCTCCGGCCAGCACCGAGACCGCGTCGAAGGCGAGCACCGCCAGCAGGGCCAGGACGTCCGGGTCGCGACGACCGCGGAGGGCCGCGCCTCCGAGCCCGGCGAGGAGCACGATCGCCAGACCGCTGAGCAGGCTCGCCCACGCCAGGGTGGCCAGGCGACTGGTGGCGGGCTCCAGGGCGTGGACGCGTTCGGCGTCGAGGCGGAAGGCGTACATCGCGTACCAGACCGAGGACGGCGAGGTGCCGTGCGCGGCGGTCCAGGCGGCGACCGCGCCGAGCGCCGCGAGGCAGCCCGCCGCGAAGGCCAGCAGCACCCTGAGGGCATGCGTGCGGCCCAGCGAGCCGCCGAGCAGCCGCAGGGCCACCAGCGTCGCCACGAAGACGAACACGTCGGCGAAGTTCTGCTTGGTCAGCAGCGCGGTGGTGGCCAGCACCCCGGCTCCGGCGCCGGCGGCGAGGTTCCGCCCCCCGGTGCCGGCCAGCCCGCGTGCGGCGAGGGCCATGCCGCCGGCGACGAACGGCGCCGCGAGGAGCTCACCGTCGACCATGAAGGACCAGTGCCAGGGCGTCGAGAGGAGCGCGGCAGCACACACCGCGGCCCAGACCCGGGCCCGCCCCGACGCCGGGCCGGGCGACAGCGTGCCGGCGAGGTCGGCGACCGCCAGCACGGTGAGCCCGGCTGCGAGCGCGCCGACCAGCCGCAGGGCGGTGAGGCCGCCCAGGGCGTCGGCGAGCGCGTAGAGCGTGATCAGGCCCGGCGGACGGTCCACCCAGTGGGGACCGTAGACGTACGGCCCGCCCCCACCGAGGCGCCAACCGGCCGCCACCTGCAGGAACCCCGCCTCGTCCGGCCAGGCCGGCAGCCCCAGGAGGGGGAGGCGGCTGGCGACGGCGACAGCCGCCGCGGCGCCCACGGCCACCCGGGGCGACACGCGGGGTCTCTGCGGCGGGTCAGGTGCGATGCCGACCTCCCGAGACGGCGTGCAGGTCGAGCGGGGGCGCCGGGCGGCACCGGGGCCCGGGTCAGGCCTTCCAGACCGGGGCGACGTGCTTGCGGTAGCTCCGCCCGAACACCCCGGTCATCACCGCGAGCACGGGGCCGGGCACGTTGGCGCGCAGGGCCGCACGCTCCTCGGCGGTGGCGCCGTCGTCGACCCAGGCCATGAACTGGCCGCCCTTGGCCGGGCTGGTCCGCGAGAACTTGCGTCCCATCTCCTTCATCTCGGGGGAGTCGCGTCGCTCGAGGTAGAACGTCTCGATCTCCTGCTCCTCGTGGTCGAGGTGGGTCACCGTGACCTCGCGCAGGTGGCGCATCGCGGCGAGGGCCGCCTCCGCCTCGCCGGCCTCCGGGCGTGACCGCAGCGCCGCCATGGCCGTGCGGGCGCCGCGCAGGGCCTCGGCCATCGTCTCGTGCTCGGCGTCCATCCGATCGAGCAGCTCCCGGCTGACCCCGACCTGCTCCAGCGCGGGCCACGCGATCTCGTGCTCGCCCTCGTGGTGGTCGGTGAGCTGCCGGTCGAAGTTGTCCCACGCGACCCCCAGCTGGCGGGCGCGGGCGGCGTCGCCGGCCGGGAAGGTGGTGAGCGCGCCCACGAAGCGGTCGAGGTCGCGTCGGAAGGCCCGGTGGATGACCTTGTTCATGCTCATCTCTGCCATCCGGGCATCGTAGGGCGACCGGCGCTCCTCGGCCGGAGAGCGCGGAACTGGTTCAGACCGGTGCGAGGACGGCCACGACGTAGTCGGGGGCGGGCGGTCGCAGGTCGTAGGTGCCGTAGACGCGGTCCACGGCCAGTCCGGCCTGCTCCGCATGCCTGCGGAAGTCGGCCACCGGGTAGTCGCGGCTGTGTGCCGGTCCCTGTCGCGGGTGGAAGCCCACCAGGAGGCGGCCCTGCGGTGCCAGCAGCCCGGCCAGGGTGCGCAGGGCCCGCACCTCGGTGCCCTCGGCGAGGTAGACCATCACGTTGCCCACGGCGACCACGACGTCGTACGCCGCCGGCAGTCCGGCCGCCTCGAGCGCCTCCGGCGTGACCGCGAGGATGTCGGCCTCGACGACGGGGACGCCCGGGAACCGGGCCCGCGAGCGCGCCACCAGGTCGGGGTCCTTCTCCACGGCGGTCACGTCGTGCCCCCGGGCGGCGAGAGTGGCGGCGACCCGGCCGATGCCCGCGCCGGCGTCGAGGATGCGGCCGTTCCTCGGGGCGAGCACGTCGGCCAGGCGGGCCTCCCCGTCGACGTCCTCGCCCCGGTCGATGAGGTCCTCGAACCGGTCGGCGTAGCCGGTGCCGATGTCGTCGCGGTGCAGCTCCCAGCGGTTGGGTGGGATCGGCTCGCTCGTCGGCGTCATCGGTCGGCCCCGGGTCGGGGGCGGTTCGCGTCGGGCACGCGGCCAGTCAACACCCCCGGGATCACAGCTTGCGCACGCGCACCCAGCGCACGGAGTGGTCCGGCCCCTTGCGCAGCACCAGCGTGGCCCGGGACCGGGTCGGCTTGACGTTCTGCTCGAGGTTGGGCCCGTTGATCTCGTCCCAGATCCGGTTCGCCTCGCTCACCGCCTGGTCCTGGGACAGCGAGGCGTAGCGCGCGAAGTAGGAGGCGGGATTGCGGAACGCGGTCTCGCGCAGGCGCAGGAAGCGGTCGGTGTACCACCGGCGGATGTCGCTGGTGGCGGCGTCGACGTACACCGAGAAGTCGAAGAAGTCGCTGACGGCCAGCCCCGCCCGGCCGTCGGGCCGGACCCGCGCGGTCTGCAGCACGTTGAGGCCCTCGACGATGACGATGTCGGGCTGGGACACCACGACCTTCTCGTCGGGCACCACGTCGTAGACCAGGTGGGAGTACGTCGGCGCCTCGACCTCCTCCTTGCCGGACTTGATGTCGATGACGAACTTCAGCAGGGCGCGCCGGTCGTAGGACTCCGGGAACCCCTTGCGGTGCAGCAGGCCGCGACGGCGCAGCTCGGCGTTGGGGAGCAGGAACCCGTCGGTGGTGACCAGGGAGACCCGGGGGTGCTCGGGCCAGTGGGCGAGCATGTGCTGGAGCACGCGGGCGGTGGTGGACTTGCCGACGGCCACCGAGCCGGCCAGCCCGATCACGAACGGGGTCCGCGGCGGGACCCGCTGGTGCAGGAACTCCTCCTGGCTGCGGTGCAGGTTGCTCGCGGCCTCGACGTAGAGGCTGAGCAGCCGCGAGAGGGGCAGGTAGACCTGCTGGACCTCCTCGAGGTCGAGCTCGTCGCCCAGGCCGCGCACCCGCTCGATCTCCTCCGGGGTCAACGGCTGCTCGGTGGCGCGCCCGAGCGCCGCCCACGCCTCCCGTTCGAGCTCGACGTACGGCGAGCTCTCACCCGGATGGGAGCCGTTCGACATGCGCCTCACCCTAGAGGCCACGAGCGGGGGCGGCGCCAGGGTGCCCGGCGCGCGGACCGCCGCGCGGACCGCCGCGCGGACCGGCTGCGGCGGCGCATCCCGCCTCCGCACCTAGACTGGCCCGCATGTGCGGAATCGTGGGGTACGTCGGTGCGAAGCAGGCCCGGGGCGTCGTCATCCAGGGGCTGCGGCGACTCGAGTACCGCGGATACGACTCCGCCGGCATCGCGTTGGCCGACGGGGGCTCCATCGTCTGGGACAAGCGGGCCGGCAAGCTCGCCAACCTGGAGAAGGCGATCGAGGAGACCCCGCTGCCCGAGGCCACGACCGGCATCGGGCACACCCGCTGGGCCACCCACGGCGCCCCCAACGACACCAACGCCCACCCCCACCTCGGGCAGCAGGGCCGGGTCGCCGTGGTGCACAACGGGATCATCGAGAACTACGTCCCGCTGCGCTCCGACCTCGAGCGCGCCGGGCACGACCTCCGCTCCGAGACCGACACCGAGGTCGCCGCCCACCTGCTGGAGGCCGCAGTCGCCGACGGCGCCGACCTCACCACCGCGATGCAGGACGTGTGTCGCCGGCTCGAGGGGGCGTTCACCCTGGTGGCCGTCGACGCCCAGGACCCCGACCGGGTCGTGGCGGCACGTCGCAACTCCCCGCTCGTGGTCGGGATCGGCGAGGGCGAGAACTTCCTGGGCTCCGACGTCGCGGCGTTCATCGAGCACACCCGCGAGGCGCTGGAGCTCGGCCAGGACCAGGTCGTGACGATCACCCGGGACGACGTACGCGTCACCGACTTCCACGGGGCCGAGGCGGAGGGCCGCCGCTACTACGTCGACTGGGACCTCTCGGCGGCCGAGAAGGACGGCTTCGACTGGTTCATGCGCAAGGAGATCTTCGAGCAGCCGCGCGCCCTGGGCGACGCGCTGCTGGGGCGGCACGACGGCAACGGCAACCTGCAGCTCGACGAGGTGCGGATCACCGAGGACGAGCTGCGCGACATCGACAAGATCATCGTGATCGGGTGCGGGACCGCCAACTACGCGGGGCTGGTGGCCAAGTACGCCATCGAGCACTGGACCCGGATCCCCTGCGAGGTCGAGCTGGCCCACGAGTTCCGCTACCGCGACCCCATCCTGACCCGCCGCACGCTCGTGGTCGCGATCAGCCAGTCCGGCGAGACGGCCGACACCTTGATGGCGATCCGCTACGCGCGCCAGCAGCGGGCCCGGGTGCTGGCGATCTGCAACACCAACGGCTCGACGATCCCGCGGGAGTCCGACGCGGTGATCTACACCCACGCCGGCCCCGAGATCGGCGTGGCCTCGACCAAGGGCTTCCTCACCCAGCTGATGGCCTGCTACATCCTCGGGCTCTACCTCGCCCAGGTCCGGGGCACCAAGTACGGCGACGAGATCGCCGCGGTCGTCCGCGAGCTGGAGAAGATGCCCGCGCACGTGCAGCGCATCCTCGACGACGCCGAGAAGGTCTACGCGCTGGCCCGCGAGCACGCCGGCACCAGGTCGGTGCTGTTCCTCGGGCGGCACGCGGGCTTCCCGGTCGCGCTCGAGGGGGCGCTGAAGCTGAAAGAGCTCGCCTACATCCACGCCGAGGGGTTCGCCGCCGGCGAGCTCAAGCACGGCCCGATCGCGCTGATCGAGGAGGGCCTGCCCGTCTTCTGCGTGGTGCCTCCGCGCGGGCGAGACCAGCTCCACGACAAGATGATCAGCGCCATCCAGGAGATCCGTGCCCGCGGCGCCCGCACGCTCGTGCTCGCCGAGGAGGGCGACGACGAGGTGGCGCCGTACGCCGACGACACGATCACGCTGCCCGTCGTACCCACCCTGCTGCAGCCGGTGGTGGCGACCGTGCCGCTGCAGCTGTTCGCCTGCGAGCTGGCCACCGTGATGGGCCACGACGTCGACCAGCCGCGCAACCTGGCCAAGTCGGTCACCGTCGAGTAGGGCTCCGGAGTCGTGATCGTCGGGATCGGCACCGACCTCGTCGACGTCGCCCGCTTCGAGCAGGTGCTGGAACGCACGCCCACCCTGCGGAGGCGGCTGTTCACCCGGGCCGAACGCGCGCTGGCGGTGGAGTCCCTCGCCGCCCGGTTCGCCGCCAAGGAGGCCCTCGCGAAGGCCCTGGGCGCGCCCGGTGGGCTCGCCTGGCACGACGCCGAGGTCGAGTCGGAGGAGGCCGGACGCCCGCGGTTCGCCCTGCGCGGCACCGTCGCTGCCGCGGCCGAGGGCCTCGGGGTGCGTGCCGTGCACCTCTCGCTGTCCCACGACGGCGGGATGGCGTCGGCTTTCGTGGTGCTCGAGGGGTCCGCCCGACCCGGCCCGCTAACTTGAGTCCATGCGACGAGCGCACACGGTCGAGCAGGTGCGGGCGGCCGAGCAGGAGCTGATGGCCCGGGTGCCCGAGGGGTCGCTGATGCAGCGCGCGGCGGCGGGGCTGGCGGTGGCCGTGGCGGACCTGCTCGGCTCGGTGTACGCCGCCCGGGTGCTGCTGCTCGTGGGCGGGGGCGACAACGGCGGCGACGCCCTCTGGGCCGGGGCGCGGCTGGCCCGGCGCGGGGCGGCCGTCGAGGCGGTGCTGCTGTCCTCGAAGGCCCACGAGTCCGGCCTCGCGGCCCTGCACGCCGCCGGCGGCCGGACGGTCACCGCGGACGAGGCACACAGGCCCGACGTGGTGGTGGACGGCATCGTCGGCATCGGCGGGCAGCCGGGGCTGCGTCCCGAGGCCGAGGCCGCGCTGGCGCGGTTCCCCGACGTCCCCGTGGTCGCGGTCGACGTGCCCTCCGGGGTGGAGGTCGACACCGGCCGCCTCGACGGCTCGCACGTCCGCGCGACCGCCACCGTCACGTTCGGCACCCACAAGGTCGCCCACCTCGTGGAGCCCGCGGCGGAGGCGTGCGGCGCCATCCACCTCGTCGACATCGGGCTGGACCTGCCCGAGGCCCCGGTGGAGGCGCTCCAGTCGGAGGACGTGGCCGCCCTGCTGCCGGTGCCGGGCCCCTTCGACCACAAGTACACCCGCGGCGTCGTGGGCGTCCGGGCCGGCTCGAGCACCTATCCCGGGGCCGCCGTCCTGTGCACCTCGGGAGCCGCCACCGGCCTGGCCGGGATGGTGCGCTACCTCGGCTCGGCCGCCGACGCCGTGCGCGCCCGGCACCCCGAGGTGGTCGCTGCCGACGGTCGCGTCCAGGCGTGGGTGGTCGGGTCCGGGGGCGACACCGACGCCGAGGAGGCGCTGTCCGCCGCGCTCGCCCAGGGGCTGCCCACCGTCGTCGACGCGGACGCGCTCCTGCACGTCTCGCGCGGGCCGCAGGGCCTGGTGCTCACGCCGCACGCGGGCGAGCTGGCCCGGATGCTGGGCGTGGAGCGGGCGGAGGTGGAGGGCGACCAGCTGGCTCACGCGCGCCGAGCCGCGGAGGAGTACGACGCCGTGGTGCTGCTGAAGTCGAGGCACACCCTGGTCGCGCGTCCCGACGGACGCGTGCGGGTGACCTCCAGCGGCCTGCCGTGGCTCGCCGTCGCCGGTGCCGGTGACGTGCTGGCCGGCGTGATCGGCTCGCTGCTGGCCGCGGGCCTCGACCCCTGGGACGCGGCGTCCGCCGGGTCCTGGCTGCACGGGGCCGCGGCGACCCTCGCGAGCGGAGGCGGTCCCCTCACCGCCAGCGCGGTGGCCGACGCGGTGCCGACGGTGGTGCAGGAGCTGCTGTCCTGAATGGGAGGATAGGGGCGCCATGAGCGCCCCACCCAGCCCGCACGCCGAGGTCGTCGTCGACCTCGGCGCGATCCGGCACAACATCGACCGGCTCCGCGAGCTGGTCGCCGGGGACGGTTCGACGCCCTCGCCGGACCTGATGGTGGTGGTGAAGGCCGACGGCTACGGCCACGGGATGGTGCCGGTCGCGCGCGCCGCCCGAGCCGCCGGGGTCCGCTGGCTCGGCGTGGCCACGGCTGCCGAGGCGATGGCCCTCCGCGCCGCGGGGGACACCGGCCGGGTGCTGTGCTGGCTGGCCGCGCCCGGTGCCGACCACACCGGTCCCGTCGCGGCCGGCGTGGACGTGACGGCCTCGTCGGTGTCGCAGCTCGAGGAGGTCGTGCGGGCGGCCGGCGAGGTGGGCGTCACCGCGCGGGTCCAGCTCAAGCTCGACACCGGTCTCTCGCGCAACGGTGCGCCCCGCGCCCTGTGGCCCGACCTGGTCGCCGCCGCCAAGTCCGCCGAGGAGGCCGGAGCCGTCCACGTCACCGGCGTGTGGTCGCACTTCGCGTGCTCCGACGAGCCCGAGCACCCGGCCAACGCCGCCCAGATGGAGGCGTTCGAGGAGGGCTGCGACGTCGCCGAGGAGGCCGGGCTGCGGCCCGAGGTGCGCCACCTGGCCAACTCCGCGGGGGCGCTGCTGCTGCCCGGGAGCCGCCACGACCTCGTGCGCCTGGGCATCGCCGTCTACGGCGTCACGCCCGCTCCCGACGTGGTGAGCGAGGCCGGCCTCGGGCTGGTGCCGGCGATGACCGTGCGCGGCAACGTCGTGCTCACCAAGGACATCGCGGCCGGCGACGGCGTCTCCTACGGGCACACGTTCGTGGCCGACGCCCCGATGCGGGTGGCGCTGGTGCCGCTGGGGTACGGCGACGGAGTGCCCCGGCACGCCTCCTCGACCGCGGAGGTCCTCGTGGGCGGGGGCCGCTCGCGCATCCTCGGCAGGGTCTGCATGGACCAGTTCGTGGTCGGGGCGGGCTCGGCGGAGGCCGGGGACGAGGTCGTGCTGTTCGGTCCCGGGACCCGGGGCGAGCCGACGGCGACGGACTGGGCGCGCTGGTGCGGCACCATCGGCTACGAGATCGTCACCCGGACGTGCGGTCGGCAGACCCGCCGCTGGGTCGGGGAGGTCGACCCATGAGCGCGCGTCGCTCGCTGGTCTACGTCGCGAGCGGGCTCGGCGCCGCGGCGGTCGCGGCGATCGCCACCGGAGTGGTCGCCGAGCGCCGCGTGGTCCGCGCGCGCCGGGCGGGTGCTGCGGGCGCCGACCGGCTCGGCGACCTGCGCGCGACGCCGGTCGAGGTCACCTGCGACGACGGGCTGGTGCTGCACGCCGAGGTCGACGAGGTGGCGCCGTACGCCGAGGGCGGGACCGGACGCCAGGAGCACCTGACGGTCGTCTTCGTGCACGGCTACGCGCTCAACCTCGACTGCTGGCACTTCCAGCGCGAGGCGTTCCGGGGCAAGCATCGGATGGTGTTCTTCGACCAGCGCTCCCACGGTCGCTCGGAGCGCTCGCGCCGCGAGAACGCCACCGTCGACCAGTGCGGCGACGACCTGGCCGCCGTGATCACCCAGCTCCTGCCGGAGGGCGACGACGTCGTGCTCGTGGGCCACTCCATGGGCGGCATGTCCGTCATCGCCTTCGCCGAGCGTCACCGGGAGCTGTTCGCGCAGCGGGTCAGGGGCGTCGCGCTCATCTCCACGACCGCCGGCGGCCTGCGTCCGCACCGCACCGTGGCCGGGCGGCTGTTGCCCGACCGCATCGGCACCACGGTGGCGCCGCGCCTGATCGCCGCGCTCGCCAGGGCGCCCGAGCTGGTCGACTCCGCCCGCAGGTCGGGCTCCAACATCGGCTTCATCGTCGCGGACCTGTTCGCGTTCGGGAAGGACGTGCCGGCCGAGCAGGTGGAGTTCCTCGACGAGATGCTGGCCGGGACCCCGTTCGAGGTGCTCGCGGAGTTCTTCCCGACCTTCAGCGAGCTCGACAAGTTCGAGCACCTCGGCGGCCTCCACGGGGTGCCGACCACGATCATCGGCGGGACCAAGGACAAGCTCACCTCGATCGGGCACAGCCGCAAGATGGCGCGCTACCTGCCGCACGCCGAGCTCGTGGAGTGCGCGGGCGCGGGACACATGGTCATCTTCGAGGGGCGCGAGCAGGTCAACGCCGCCCTCGACCGGCTCGTGACGAAGGCGGCCCGATGACCGACGCCACCACGATCTCGACCGTCGACGGCTCGCGCGCGGACGACGTGCTGGCGGTCATCCACGAGGCGTTCTCCCACCGGCCCGCGCTCGACCCGCCCGCCACCGCGCTGGACGAGACGCCTGCCACGATCCGCGAGGCGCTCGACGCCCACGGCGGCCTGCTCGTGGAGCACGACGGCAGGCCGGTCGGGGCGCTGCTGTTCGAGCCCCGGGGACGGCTGCTGGGGCTGCGGCGCGTCGGCGTGCTCAAGCAGGTGCGTGGCCTCGGGGTGGCGGCGCAGATGGCCAGTCGTGCGCGGGAGATCGCCCAGGAGCTGGGGTTCACCGGCCTCGAGCTCGAGGCACGCGTCGAGCTGCCGGCGACGATCAACTTCTGGCGCAACCTCGGGTACGTCGAGTCCGAGCGCAACGGCAACCGCCTCACGATGCTGCGCATGCTCCCGCTCACCCACACCCTCGCGACCGCCGAGGAGACCCGGGAGTTCGGCGAGCACGTCGCGGAGCGGCTGCACGCCGGCGACCTGGTGATCCTCACCGGCGACCTGGGGGCCGGGAAGACGACGCTGACGCAGGGGATCGGCGCCGGGCTCGGGGTCCGCGGCGCGATCACCTCTCCGACGTTCGTGATCGCCCGGGTCCATCCCTCGGTCTCCGGCGGCCCGGCCCTCGTGCACGTCGACGCCTACCGGCTGGGCGGCACCGCCGAGCTCGACGACCTCGACCTCGACACCGACATCGACGAGGCCGTCACCGTCGTGGAGTGGGGCGAGGGCCTCGCCGAGTCCCTGTCGGTGGACCGGCTCGAGCTCAGCCTCAAGCGGGCGGCCGACGACACCCGCAGCCTCACCCTGACGCCAGTCGGGCCGCGCTGGCGCGAGCTCGACCTGGGGTCCGTCGGCACGCTCACCAGCGCGGAGCCCCCACCGGTCCCGGCCTCCTGAGCGCGTCGGCGGCCCGCACCGGCCCGCCCCCGCACCGCCCCGGCCCGACGGTCGGCGGTTAGGCTCCGGACGTGCTGCTGGCCTTCGACACCGCGACCTCCCACGTGACCGTCGCGCTGCACGACGGGGACGCCGTCGTCGCCTCCTACGGCTCCACCGAGTCGATGCGGCACGGCGAGATGCTGGCCCCGGGGATCGAGCGCGTCCTCGCCGAGGCCGGCGCGCGGGCCGCCGACCTCACCGCGATCGCCGTCGGCGTCGGCCCGGGCCCGTTCACCGGGCTTCGCGTCGGGCTGGTCACCGCCCGCACGCTGGCGTTCGTCCGGGACATCCCGGTGCACGGCGTGTGCTCGCTGGACATCCTGGCCGCCGAGGCCGTCGACGCCGGGCTCGAGGAGTTCTGCGTGGCGACCGACGCCCGGCGCAAGGAGGTCTACCTCGCGTCGTACGCCGGCGGCCGGCGCGTCTCCGGCCCCGAGGTGGTCAAGCCGCTGGACGCTCGCACGGACCTCCCGGTCGTGGGCCGGGGAGCGGTGCTCTACCCCGACGCCTTCCCGCGCGCGACGGCGCCCGAGCACCCCGACGCGGCGGTGCTGTGCGACGTGGTGCTGCGCGAGCGGTTCGAGATCCTGGAGCCGGAGCCGCTCTACCTGCGCCGCCCCGACGTGGCCGAGCCCGGCAAGCCGAAGCGGGTCAGCTGACCGGACGCCGGGCGAACGGGCCGACGTACATCAGCAGCAGGTTCACGGCCACCACGACCGCGACCACCACGGCCCAGGCCGTGGGCAGCACGACGAACCCGGCCAGCACGCCCGCGCCCAGCACCACGAGCTTGGTGGCCAGCCGCAGCGGAGGGGACTCGATCCGGGCGCGCGGGGCGGCCAGCAGCCCCCACAGGACGGCCGCGGCGAGCGGCAGCAGCACGGCCAGCGCCACCGACGTCCCCGTCGAGGTGCCGAGCCGGGCTCCGGCCACGCCGAGGAGCACCAGGACACCGATCTCGACGAGGAAGGCGACCACGTCGTTGGCGTTGACGTCGCCTGCGGGGCTCGTGCTCATGCGGCCCAGTGTGAAGGACGCAGGTGGCCGTCGGCGGCCGTCCCGGTCAGCGGCGCTTCGGCGGGAGCGGGAAGAACATCGAGGTGCGCTCGGCGTACTCCGGGTAGCCGGGCCGCTTCATCATCGAGCGCTCCAGCAGGCGCGCGCCGGTGGCGAAGGCGAGGAAGTAGGTCATCACCACCGGGGACACCACGGTGAGCGCGGGCAGCACACCGGCCGCCAGGCCGCCCACGAGCCAGATCCCCCACCACACGCAGGCGTCGCCGAAGTAGTTCGGGTGCCGCGTCCAGCCCCACAGCCCGCGGTCCATCACCGGCGGCCGGTCCGGGTCCTTCTTGTACGCCGCCAGCTGGGCGTCGCCGACGCTCTCGAAGACGAGCCCCACGGCCCACACGAGCACGCCCACCCAGACCAGCCAGCGTCCAGCGCGTGCCGGCGACCGCCGCCACCTGCACGGGCAGCGAGACGAGCCACATCGCGACGCCCTGGACGGCGAACACCCTGCGCACCGCGGTGCCGAAGCTCGCGCCCCCGCCCGGCGCGAGGGTGCCGCCCAGCATCTTGGCGTAGCGCGGGTCCTCCTCGGCGTGCCCGACCTGGCGCCGGCCGATGTGCCAGGCCAGCCGCGACCCCCACACGCCGACCATGACCAGCAGCAGCCAGCGGACCGGCTCGTCGCCCAGCAGCGCGCTCACGAGGGCGACCAGCACGAACCCGGCGCCCCACGCCACGTCGACCACCGCGACCCGGCCCACCCGGCGTGCCACCAGGGCGGTGACGGCCATCAGCACCGCGACCGCGAGGAGGGACCCGAGCAGGACCGTCGTCAGCTCCATCGGGGCCTCACCAGCTCCGGACCGCGGGCAGGGTGTGCGCGGCCCCGGGCCGCACCATCAGGACCTGGTCGACGCCCATCCGGCCGTCGCGGAAGGCCATCGAGCCACCGACGAGGTAGAGCCGCCACACCCGGACGACCTCCTCGCCGACGAGGTCGGTGAGCCGGTCCAGGTTGGCCTCGAAGCGCTCCAGCCAGCCGTCGACGGTGCGCACGTAGTGCTCGCGCATGGCGTGCACGTCGCGCACCTCCAGGCCCGCGCCCTCGAGGAACGCCACCGTCTCGCCGACGGGTCGCATGTGCATGTCCGGGGCGATGAAGGACTCGATGAACGGACCGCCGCCGGGGTGGCCCCTGCGTCCGCCCGAGCGCGACATCTGCTGCAGGAGCACGCGACCACCCGGCAGGACCGCGTCGTGCAGCACGCGCGCGTAGGTGCCGTAGTTCTGCTCCCCGACGTGCTCGCCCATCTCGATGGACGCCACGGCGTCGTAGCTCCCGGCCCCGGAGCGCACCTCCGGGATCTCGCGGTAGTCCTGGAGCCGGATCTCCACCCGGTCGCCCAGACCGCGCTCGGCGATGCGCCGGTCGATGAACCGCTTCTGCTCCGCGGCGATGGTGACGCCGGTGACCCGGGCGCCGAAGTGCTCCGCGGCGTGCAGCGAGAGCGACCCCCAGCCGCAGCCGACGTCGAGCATCCGCATGCCGGGCTCGAGGCCCAGCTTGCGGCAGACCAGGTCGAGCTTGTCGCGCTGCGCGTCCTGCACGGTGTAGGAGGCGTCCTCGGAGGTCCAGTAGCCCGAGGAGTAGGCCATCGAGGGGTCCAGCAGCAGCGAGTAGAACTCGTTGGACAGGTCGTAGTGGTGGCTGATCGCGCGGCGGTCGCGCAGCCGGCTGTGCAGGCGCCCGCGCACGCGGGCCTGCGAGGCGGGCGCCGCGGGCGGGATGCCGACCGCTCCGACCCCGACGGCGGTCCGCAGCGCCTGGGCGAAGGCGCGCGGCGAGGGCCGTACGCCGGAGAGCCCGCGCTCCGCGGCCACCTGCCACACGTGGGTCAGCGCCGTGTCGAGGTCGTGGTGCACCTCCAGCTCGCCGGTCACGTAGGCCTGGGCGGCCCCGAGCTCGCCGGGGTGCCACAGCAGTCGGCGCACGGCGTCGGGGGAGCGCAGCTCCACGAGCGGGGCCTCGACCGGGCCCGTCTCGGAGCCGTCCCACGCCCGCAGTCGCACCGGCAGGTCGCCGCCGACGAACGGGCGCAGGGCCGCGGCGAGCCGGTCGGCCACCCCGTCGCCGGGTCCCGCGTCGGTCCGGGCGGCGGGCTCGGTGCGGGTGGTGGTGCTCATGCGTCCTCCCGGGTCAGCGTCAGCTGTTGCACGTCGATGTAGCCCGAGGCGAACCCCGCCCGGGAGTACTCCAGGTAGAAGTGCCACATCCGCTGGAACGTGCTGTCGAAGCCGAGCGCGCGCACCTGCTCGCCCGCGGCGCGGAAGGCGTGGTCCCACCGCTCCAGTGTCTCCGCGTAGTGGGTGCCGAACGAGAGCCGGTTGCGGATCCGCAGCGTCGTGTCGGCCCGGGTGACCTCGTCGATCGCGGTCACCGAGGGCAGGAAGCCGCCGGGGAAGATGTACTTGTTGATCCACGTCCAGGTGTTGCGGGTCGCCAGCATCCGGTCGTGGGGCATCGTGATCGCCTGGATCCCGACGCGGCCGCCGGGTGCCAGGAGCCGGTCGATCGTGCGGAAGTACGTCGACCAGAACTCGTGGCCGACGGCCTCGATCATCTCCACCGACACGACGGCGTCGTAGGTGGTGCCGTCCGGGATCGCGCGGTAGTCGCTGAGCTCGACGGTCACCCGGTCGGCGTACCCCGCCGCCGCGATGCGCTCCTCGGCGAGCTCGAGCTGCTCGCGCGACAGGGTCACCGAGTGCACGGTCGCGCCGCGGGCGGCCGCGCGGACGGCGAGCTCGCCCCAGCCGGTGCCGATCTCCAGCACGCGGGTGCCCTCGGTGACGCCGGCCTCGTCGAGCAGGCGGTCGATCTTGCGGACCTGGGCGGCCGCGAGCGACTCGGTGCGGTGCCCCTCGGGCGGCGTCGCGCGGAGGTGGTCGCCGCGGTCGGTCACGGAGGTGTCGAACAGCGCCGCGGAGTAGCTCATCGTCTCGTCCAGGAACAGCCGGAACAGGTCGTTGGACAGGTCGTAGTGGTGCGCGATGTTGCCGCGGGTGTTGCGCTCGGTGTTCTTCTGCGCACTCGGTGGCCGGCGGACGTAGGCGGCGCGCAGTGCCTGCAGCGGCGCGGGGATGAGCGTGGGCAGGTCCGCGGCGAGCACGGTGAGGAAGCCGCCGAGGTCCTCGGCGTCCCAGGCGCCGGTGAGGTAGGCCTCGCCGAAGCCGATGAGGCCGTCGCGGCCGAGCCGGGCGAAGAACTCGGCGGGCCGCTGGATCCGCATCTCGGGGCCCCCCGCGCCCCAAGAGCGGGTGGCGTCGCTGCCTTCGCGGACGGTCACCGGTAGGCGGCGTACGGCCGCGCGGAACAGCTGCCGGGCGATCCGGGCGGACACCTCGGCGCGGATGCCGGAGGGCACGCGCTCGAGGTCCGGCCAGGTGCCGGCGGGGCGGGTGGGGGTCGTCGTCATGTCCTCAGACGCCTTCCTGTCGCTGGTGGTGGGGCCGGGGGCGGACCCGCAGTCGGCGGGCCCACAGCCAGACCCCGTGGGCGTGGATGAGCAGGGAGCCACGCAGCGCCGCCGGGGCGCTGCGCAGCGGGGAGGTGGTGGTCGGCGTGCCGTCGAGGCTGGCGCTGAACACCGCCCCGTCGTCGCTGTGCAGCGTGACGGCGACCTGGAGGCGGTCCACCGGGCGGGGCACGGCGATCTCGTAGTGGCCGTCGGTGCCGTGGAACGGCGAGACGTACATCTGCTTCTCGGTGCGCGCCCGTCCCTGCTCGTCGGGGTGGACGAGGTAGGCGTGCCGGTCGCCGTAGGTGTTGTGCACCTCGACGACCACGGCGGCCAGCTCGCCGTCGCGGCGGTGGCACCAGAACACGCTGATCGGGTTGAAGCAGTAGCCCAGGGCGCGGGCGTTGGCGGCCATCACGATCCGCCCGCCGTCGGGGGTCACGCCGTGCAGCGCCAGGAACGCCTCGACGTTCTGCTTGAGGGTGGCCTCGGGGTCGCCGAGGTGGTCGCGCGCCTCGAACCGGCCGAGGACGCCGTGGTCGGGCAGGTGGTCGAGGTCGACCAGCCAGGTCCGCGCGCGGTGGGTGAACGTACGCCGGAACGGCCGCCGCCGGGTGTGCCGGATCGTGGTGTCGAACGTCCTGGCCTCGACGGGCAGGCGCGGCGGTCCCTCCCACTCGACGCCGAGCCGGGCCGCCGCCCGCACCCCGGAGCGGGCGCCGTCCTCGTGGAAGCCCCAGCCGTGCCAGGCGCCGGCGAGGACCAGCCGGTCCGAGTCGCACTCCGGCAGGCGGCGCTGCGCCGCCACCGACGCGGGGGTGTAGATCGGGTGCTCGTACTCCATCGTGGCCAGCACGGCTCCCTGGTCGACGAGGTCCTCCCCGCCGAGCGTCACCACGAACCGCCGTCCGTCCGCAGGCACGGGCAGGCGCATCAGCCGGGTCATGTCGTAGCTGACGGTGACCCCGGACCGACCGTCGCGCAGAGCGCTGGTCGAGCCCCGCTGGTCGAGCCCCCGCTGGTCGAGCCTGTCGAGACCTCGGCGTCGCGGCGCAGGTAGTTCCACGAGGCCCGGGCGCGCTCGTGGCGGGGCAGCACGCTGGTGTCGGTGTGCAGCTGGGCGGTGTTCGGCGAGTAGGGCATCGCGGTGAGCACCTCGCGCTGGACCGCGGTGGGCTCGGCCAGCATCGCGAGCGCCTGCGCCGGGTGCGTGGCGATGACCACCGCGTCGAAGGTCTCGACCCGGCCGTTGCCGTCGGTCACCTCGACGCCGTCGGCGGTCTCGAGCACCGAGGTCACCTTGGTCGAGGTGCGCACGTCGGGCAGGCGGTCGGCGACCCTGGCGACGTACTCCCGCGAGCCGCCGACGACCGTGCGCCAGCGCGGCGAGCCGAAGACCTGCAGCATCCCGTGGTGCTCGAGGAATCGGAACAGGTAGCGCGCGGGGTACTCCAGCGACAGCGCGGGGTCGCAGGACCACACGCACGCGACGAGCGACTCCATGAAGTGGGTGCGGAACAGCGGCGAGAACCGCCCGCGGTCGAGGAACGACGCCAGCGTCTCGTCTTCCTCAGCCACGTTTGGGCCACCGCCGGCGAGCACCCTTCGCGCCATCCGGTGGAATCGGGGGATCTCCACCAGCATCCGCAGGTACGCCGGGCGCACGGCGTTGCGCCAGGTGGGGAACAGCCCCGGAAGGCCGAGCGCGCCCGCCCACTCGAGCCGATGGCCGTCGGAGCGCACCGACATCGACATGTCGGACTCCTGGGTCGGCACGCCGAGCTCGTCGAAGAGGCGGAGCAGGTGGGGGTAGGTGCGGGCGTTGTGCACGATGAAGCCCGTGTCGATGGCCCACGAGTGCTCGCCGTCCTCGACGACGTGGGTGTCGGCGTGGCCGCCGAGCCGGTCGTCGGCCTCGAACAGTGTCACCCGCGAGCGGCGAGCGAGGACGTGGGCGGCCGTCAGTCCCGCGACCCCGCTGCCGACCACGGCCACCCGCTGCGGCGCGGGGGTCATGTCGTCGCCTTGTCGAGCTCGAACAGCGCGATCGGCTTGCTGGTGGGCTCCTGCGACCCGCCCTCGGGCTCGACGGTGATGCCGACGCCGGTGGCCTTGGCGGCGTCCCCCTCCAGGAGGAGCTTGTGGTCGCCCGCCGTCTTCATCAGCCCCGCCGGGAGCATCGCGCCGGACTCGTCCTGGAGCCAGAGCTCGAAGGCCTTGCCCGGGGGCGGCGCCGCCATGTCGCGGGTGAGGATCACCGCACGGCGCTCGCTCAGCGAGCGCACCACGGTGGCGCTGGAGCCGTCCTCGAAGCTGATCGAGACGCGCTTGGCATCGTTCGCCGCGAGCACCCGGTCGGCGGGACTGGCCACCTGCACGGACACGTCGTCGCGCCAGGGCTGCTGCCACACGACGCCACCGGCCACGACGGCCACGGCCGCCGCAGCGGCCAGGAGCGTGGCCGTGCGCCGGCGACGGCGCAGGGGGACGACCCGGGCGGCCGGCGGGGCCTCGCTCGGGCTCGGTCTCCCTCGCGGGTGCGTCGCCGGTCTCGGGCGGCAGCGGCCGGATGGTCGCGATCCCCGACAGCACCGCGGAGCGCAGGCCCGGGGGAGGCGTGGTGGCGGCGTCGTCGGCCAGCAGGGCGGTCGCCTCGCGGAGGCTGGCCACCTCGCGCTGGCAGTCGAGGCACCCGGGCAGGTGCTGCTCGAACGCCTCTCGCTCGTCGTCGTCGAGTGCGTCGACGACGTAGGCACCGGACAGCGTGTGCAGCGACTCGAACCTGTCGGAATTCACTGCCCCACCCCCATCGTGTCTCGTAGACGGATCAGTCCGTCCCTGATGCGTGTCTTGGCCGTGCCCACCGGCAGGTCGAGCATCGCTGCGACCTCCGTGTGCGTGTAGCCCCTGAAGTAGGCGAGGTCCAGCGCCTGTCGCTGCACCTCGGTCAGCGAGTCCAGCGCCTGCCGGACCCTTCGTGCCTCGATCGAGGCCTGCGCGGCCTCCGCGGTGGAGTCGTGCTCCACCGCCTGGTTGGCCTGGTGGTACGCCGTGTCCCTGCGCGTGCTCGCCTCCGCGGACCGGACCCGGTCGACCGCCTTGCGGTGCACGAGCGTGAGGATCCACGAGACGGCGCTGCCCCGGTCGGGGTCGAACCGGCTCGCTGTCCGCCAGATCTCGAGGAAGGCCTCCTGGGCGACCTCCTCGGCCTGGCTCGGGTCGCGCACGACGCGCAGGGCCAGCCCGTAGGCGCGGGCCGCGGTGGCGTCGTACACCCGGGCGAACGCGGCCTCGTCGCCGAGTCCGGACCGCCGGAGCAGGTCGGCGAGGTCGGCGCCCACGGGACGAGCCGGGACCTCCGGCTCCCCCTGGGGGGAGCCGGAGGCCTCGGAGCGGAACTGGTTCACGTCCAGAACCCTTGCAGACGGGTGCTCAGCGTCACATCGACGACGGCATCAGCACGCCGTCGATGACGTAGACGGTGGCGTTCGCGGTCTGCACGTTGCCGCAGATCACGTTGGCCTCACCGACGGTGAAGTCCTCTCCGGAGCCCTCCACGGTGATCTCGTCGCCGGCCAGCGTCTTGTGCGTGCCGGCCACGTCCTCGGGGGAGAGCTTGCCCTCGACCACGTGGTGGGTGAGCACCTTGGTCAGCTGCCGGCTTGTCGGCGAGCAGGGCGTTCAGGTCCTTCTTCGGGATCGCGCCGAAGGCGTCGTTGGCGGGCGCGAACACGGTGAGCTCGGGGGCCGAGTTCAAGCGTGTCGACCAGCTCGGCCTTGGTGACCGCGGTCACCAGGGTCTCCAGCACCGGGTTGTTGCTCGCGGCGGTGGCGACGGGGGCGGTGGACATGCCCTTGAAGGAGCCGGCGCCCGACTCCGGGACTGCGGCGCAGCCCTCGCCGAACTCACCACTGGCCATCGCGGTGTCGTCCTGGGTCTGCTCCTGCTTGGGGGCCGAGCTGCTGGAGTCGCCGGATCCCTCGTCAGAACCGCAGGCAGCCATGCCGAACGACAGGGTGAGCGCGGCGGCGGCGACGCCGGTGCGCTTCAGGATCGTGGTGTTCATGGTGGTGCCTCTCGATCGGGTGCATTTCTTCGGTCGTGTCAGGGATTCGGCGCCGGCGCCCGAACGGATGGGGGCAGACGGGAGAAATTTCAGGAGACGGTGACGACGACCTCCTGGATGCCGCTGGAGCCGTCGGGGAACGGCGTGGCGCGCTCGGTGGTCTGGGTGCGTCCGCGACGGTCGGTGGCGCGCACGGCGATGCGGTGGCTGCCGGGGGCGGCGTCCCAGGGGAGGTACCACTGGCGCCAGTACTCCACGCCGGCGCTCGGGCCGAGCTCCGCCCGTCGCCACCGCCCGTCGTCGAGCCGCACCTCGACCTTCGCGACCCCGACCGGTTGCGCCCAGGCGACGCCCCCGATGACGGTGCTGCCGGCCTCGATCGTGGACAGGGGGCGCGGCGTGTCGACCCGGCTGGACAGCTTGATCGGCGCGTCGGTCGCCCACTTCCGCTTCGTCCAGTAGGCCTCCTGCGTCGTCGTACGTCGTCAGGGTGAGCCGCTCGAGCCACTTGGTCGCGCCGACGTAGCCGTAGAGCCCGGGCGTGACCAGCCGGACCGGGAAGCCGTGCTCACGCGGCAGCGGCTCGCCGTTCATCGCGAAGGCGAGCATCGTGTTGCGTCCGTCGAGGGCGACCTCCAGCGGCGTGCTGATCGTGAATCCGTCCACGGCGGTGCTGAGGATCTGGTCGGCCCGATCGCCGATGCCGGCGCGGTCCAGCACGTCACGCAGGGGTACGCCGAGCCAGCGGGCCGACCCGACCAGGTTGCCGCCGACCTCGTTGCTGACGCAGGTGAGGGTGATGTCGCGCTCGACGACGTCCATCGCGGCCAGCTCCTCGAAGGTCAGGGTCAGCTCCTCGTCGACGTCGCCGTCCACGACGAGCCGCCAGGAGCCCGCGTCGACGACGGGCACGGTCAGGTTGGTGTCGACGCGGTAGAAGTCCGAGCGCGGGGTGACGAAGGGGCTGATGCCGTCGTACCGCTGATCCAGGCCCGCGGGCAGGGCCGGCAGCGGTCGCGCCGGACGCGGGCAGTGCCGAGGTCGGAGATGCGGTTGCGCGCGCGCACGACCCACTGGCCGGTGCCCGCCGCCAGGGCTGCGAGACCGGCGACGGAGCCTGCGGTGATGAGGAACGCCCGCCGCGAGGGGGCCTCGCCGCCGTGGATCGCCTCGCGCGGGGAGGGACCCCGCAGCAGCAGCGCGAGGACGGCCAGGCCGGTCAGCGCGGTCGCCACGGCGGGCAGGGCGTCGCGCAGCCCTGCCGCGGGCTGCACGACGGCGGCCGCGCCCGCGGCGGTGACGAGGATGACCAGCAGGGTCGCGCCCACCACGAACCTCCGGCGGGCCAGCACCCCCGCGACGCCCGCGAGCAGCAGGGTGCCCACCAGGACACTGCCGACCAGCACCGGCTTGTCGGCGCTGCCCAGCTCCCGGACCGCCCACACCTTCACCGGCGTGGGCGTCAGGTTGATCACGGCCGTCCCCACCGCCAGCACCGGAGAGGACGCCGGTACCAGCAGCGCCGCTACCAGGTGCCCCACCGCCGTCCCCGCGAGAGCGGCCAGGATGCCTGCGAGGAACGGACCGAGCTTCCGCTGAAGAGCCATGGGTGGTGTTCGGCGCGGGTGGGGGGTGCGGATGGGTGGGGGGCAGGTTTCCCCGGCGAGCCGGGGAAACCTGACGTTCACGGGCGAAGCATCACCTGGGAACGTCATGTATTGCCCGAGAACGTTGTCCGTCTTGCGGAGTCGGCCGGTTCCGGGGCGGGCGATGCCGTACGTCGGCGCCCGCACCAGTGCACCTCGCCCCCACCCGTCCACCACGCGCGCCCGCACCGCCGCCCCACCTGCCCGCACCATCGAGCACCATGGACCCATGACCATCCGTCCTGCCGGCCCGGACGACGTCGCTGCGGTGGGGCGCCTCGAGGCGGACTGCCTCGGCGCGGACGCGTGGAGCGAGGGACTAGTCCGCGAGGGGGTGGTCGGTGCCCTGCCGACCGTGAGCTACCTCGTGGCGGAGGAGGACGGGGAGGTCGTGGGGCACGCCGTGGCCTCGTTCGCCGGGGACATCGCCGAGCTGCAGCGCATCGCCGTGGCCGAGCGGCACCGCCGCGGCGGGATCGCCACGGCGCTCCTGGAGGCGGTCATCGCGCGCGCCGCCGGCACGGAGGCCGACCGGCTGCTGCTCGAGGTGCGCGAGCACAACCGGGGGGCGCTGGCGTTCTACGCGCGTGCCGGCTTCACCGAGATCGACCGGCGGCCGCGCTACTACGCCGACGGCGAGACGGCGGTGGTGCTGCGTCGCGGGCTCCGCCGCGGTTGCGGTGGCCCCCGGGGCTGACCCGGCTCAGGCGCCGGCGGCGAACCGCTCGAGGCGCCGCACCGCGAGCTCGGCGTAGACGGCCGCCGCGTCCGGGAGCACCGCCGGGTCGAAGTCCGCTCGTGGGCTGTGGTTCATCGGGGCCGTCTCGGGGTCGCGGCCGGGGAGCAGCGCCCCGATCCCGATGAACGCGCCGGGGACGGCGTCGATCACCCGGGAGAAGTCCTCGGACCCGGCGATCGGCGCAGCGAGCTCCTGGTAGCGGTCCTCGCCCAGCACCCCCTGGACGACCTCGACGCCGAAGTCGACCTCGGTCGCGGTGTTGACGGTGAGCGGGTACTCGTCGTGGTAGTCGACCTCCACGCTCACGCCGTGCGCCCGGGCCACGCCGTGCAGCGTGTCCTGGATCGCCTCGCGCAGCAGGCTCGCGCTGTCCTCGGAGAAGCGGCGCACCGTCGCCGAGAACCGTGCCTCGTCGGGGATGATGTTGCGGCGCGTGCCGCCCTCGACCATGCCGACGGTGAGCACGACCGGGTCGAAGATGTCGAAGCGCCGGGTGACCATGGTCTGCAGCGACGTGATCATCTCCGCCATCGCCGCGATGGGGTCCTTCGCACGGTGCGGCGTCGAGCCGTGCCCGCCCGTGCCGCGCACCACCACGTGCAGCGCGTGCGAGGCCGACATGATCGTGCCCGGCCGGCTGGCGAACCGTCCGCCGGGCAGCATCGCGGAGAAGACGTGCATGCCGTACGCCGCGTCGGCGCGCCGGCCCGCGGCGTCGAGCACGCCCTCCTCGATCATCACGCCGGCGCCGTCCCACCCCTCCTCGCCGGGCTGGAACATCAGCACGACGTCGCCGCGCAGGTGGTCGCGGTGCTGGGAGAGCAGCCGCGCCGCCCCGACCAGCGAGGTCGTGTGCAGGTCGTGGCCGCAGGCGTGCATGGCGCCGTTGGTGGCGGCGTACTCCAGCCCGGACTCCTCCTCGATCGGCAGCGCGTCCATGTCGGCGCGCAGCAGGACCGTGCGCGGGTCGGCCTCGTCGCGCCGCCCGCCGCGCAGGACAGCGGTCACCGAGGTGGTGCCCGTGCCCGTGGAGATCTCCAGGCCGAGGTCGTCGAGCTCGCGCAGCACCCGCTCCTGGGTGTGCGGGAGGTCGAGCCCGATCTCGGGGTGCTGGTGGAGCTCGCGGCGCAGACGGTCGAGGTCGTCGCGCATGCCCAGGGCGTCGTCGTGCAGGTCCATGGATCCTCCCGATCGGTCCGGAGTCGCACGCTACCCGCCCGGGGTGAGGCCACGCCTCGACCGCCCGGGCACAATGGCGCGGTGACCTCCGCAACCACGTCCTCGGTGACGACTTCCGGTCCCCTGGTCCTCGGCATCGAGACCTCGTGCGACGAGACCGGCGTGGGCATCGTGCGCGGCCACACCCTGCTGGCGGACGCGGTCGCCTCCTCGGTCGAGGAGCACGCCCGCTTCGGCGGCGTGGTCCCCGAGGTCGCCTCCCGCGCGCACCTCGAGGAGATGGTCCCCACGATCGAGCGGGCCTGCGCCACCGCCGGCGTCGCCCTCGCCGACGTCGACGCGATCTCGGTGACGGCCGGTCCGGGCCTGGCGGGCTCGCTGCTGGTCGGCGTCGCCGCGGCCAAGGCCCTGGCCCTCGGGCTGGACAAGCCGCTGTACGGCGTGAACCACCTGGCCGCGCACGTGGCGGTCGACCAGCTCGAGCACGGACCCCTGCCCGACCCTTGCCTGGCGCTGCTGGTCTCCGGCGGCCACTCCTCGCTGCTGCGGGTCGGAGACGTCACCTCCTCGGTCGAGCCGCTCGGCTCCACGATCGACGACGCGGCGGGGGAGGCCTTCGACAAGGTCGCGCGGCTGCTCGGGCTGCCCTTCCCCGGGGGGCCGCACATCGACCGGGCCGCCGCCTCCGGCTCCTCGGTCGCCATCGACTTCCCGCGAGGGCTGACCTCGCGTCGCGACCTCGAGCGGCACCGCTTCGACTTCTCCTTCTCCGGGCTGAAGACCGCCGTCGCCCGATGGGTGCAGGCCCGCGAGGAGTCCGGCGACCCGGTGCCCGTGGCCGACGTCGCGGCGTCGTTCCAGGAGGCCGTGTGCGACGTGCTCACCCGCAAGGCCGTCGACGCCGCCGTGGCCGAGGGGATCGAGGACATCCTCATCGGCGGAGGCGTCGCGGCGAACTCCCGCCTGCGCGTGCTCGCCGAGGAGCGGGCCGCCCGCCACGGCATCCGGGTCCGCGTCCCGCGCCCCGGCCTCTGCACCGACAACGGGGCGATGGTGGCCGCCCTCGGCTCCGAGATGGTCGCCCGCGGGCGTACGCCGTCCGAGCTCGACGTGCCCGCCGACTCCTCGCTGCCCGTCGAGCTCGTCCTCGCGGGCTGATCGTTCGTCGTACGCCGGACCCACCCACCAGCCCACCGCACGCCACCTCGAAGGAGCACCCATGCAGCAGGTCAAGGCAGTAGTCGCCCGCGCCAAGAACGAGCCCGTCTCGCTGGAGACGATCAACGTGCCCGACCCGGGTCCCGGTGAGGCGCTGGTGAAGGTGCAGGCGTGCGGGGTCTGCCACACCGACCTGCACTACCGGCAGGGCGGGATCAACGACGACTTCCCGTTCCTGCTGGGGCACGAGGCCGCCGGCGTCGTCGAGTCGGTCGGCGAGGGCGTCACCGAGGTGGCGCCCGGTGACTTCGTGGTGCTCAACTGGCGCGCGGTGTGCGGCGAGTGCCGCGCCTGCAAGCGCGGGGAGCCCTGGTACTGCTTCGCCACCCACAACGCCACCCAGAAGATGACCCTCGAGGACGGCACCGAGCTGACCCCCGCGCTGGGCATCGGCGCGTTCGCGGAGAAGACCCTCGTCGCGGCAGGCCAGTGCACGAAGGTCGCCCCGGACGCGCGTCCCGCGGCGGTCGGGCTCCTCGGCTGCGGCGTGATGGCCGGCCTCGGCGCCGCCATCAACACCGGCGCGGTCGGACGCGGGAAGTCGGTCGCCGTCATCGGCTGCGGCGGCGTCGGCGCCGCTGCCATCGCCGGGTCGGCCCTCGCCGGTGCGAGCAGGATCATCGCCGTCGACCTCGACGACCGGAAGCTCGAGGGCGCGAAGCGGCTCGGCGCCACGCACACCGTGAACAGCACGGACGCCGACCCGGTCACGGCCATCCAGGAGCTGACCGACGGCTTCGGCGCCGACGTGGTCATCGACGCCGTCGGACGCCCGGAGACGTGGAAGCAGGCGTTCTACGCCCGCGACCTCGCCGGCACCGTCGTGCTCGTCGGCGTCCCCACCCCGGACATGCAGATCCCGGACATCCCGCTGCTCGACGTGTTCGGACGCGGAGGCTCGCTGAAGTCGAGCTGGTACGGCGACTGCCTGCCCAGCCGCGACTTCCCGATGCTGGTCGACCTCTACCGGCAGGGCCGGCTCGACCTCGACGCGTTCGTCTCCGAGGAGATCGGGATCGGCGACGTCGAGGCCGCGTTCGACAAGATGCACGCGGGCGATGTCCTGCGCTCGGTGGTCGTCCTGGACTAGCGTGACGCCGGTCACAGCGCCTCGCTCCCGGGAGACCCGCCATGCGCCACCGTCGTACCCGCCCCGGAGCCCTGGTGGCCGCCGCCGTCCTGCTCGCGGCGACCGCGCTCGCCGGTGCCCCGGCGCAGGCGGCCGGGCCGACGTACGTCGCGCTCGGTGACTCCTACGCCAGCGGCACCGGCACCCGCAGCTACCTCGCCGACGGCACCACCTGCCAGCGCTCGGTCTACGCCTACCCCTCGCTGATCTCGGCTGCGCGCTCCTACACGCTGAACTTCCGGGCGTGCTCGGGGGCCAGGGTCGCCGACGTCACGAGGACCCAGCTCGGCGCACTGTCGACCGGGACGAGCTACGTCAGCATCTCGGTCGGTGGCAACGACGCCGGCTTCAGCAGCGTGCTGACCACCTGCGCGCAGCCGGCGTGGATGAGCAACTGCAACGCCGCGATCGACAAGGCCCGGGCCTACATCGCCACCACCCTGCCCGGCTCGCTGCGCACGCTGTACTCCTCCATCCGCAGCAGGTCCCCGCGGGCGAAGGTCGTGGTCGTCGGCTACCCGCGGATCTTCAACGGTGAGGACTGCAACGCCCTGACCTGGTTCTCCCCGTCCGAGGAGAGCCGCCTGAACCAGACCGCCGACCTGCTCAACGCCCGGCTGAGCGCCGCGGCGTCCACGGCGGGCTTCGCCTGGTCCAACCCGACCAGCGCCTTCACCGGGCACGCCGTGTGCGACTCACCGGAGTGGCTCAACGGGCTCTCCAACCCGATCAGCGAGTCCTACCACCCCAACCGCGCGGGGCACGCCAGTGGCTACACGCCGCTGGTGAGCCCCCGGCTCACCGGGGCGACCGTGACCGCGAGCGCCGCCACCCTGGGGGCCGCACGCGAGGCCGCGCCGACGGTGACCGCCAGGCAGCGCACCTACGCGACCCGGGACCGGTCGATCGCCCCCGAGACCGTCGCCCTGCCCGACCTGCGCGGACCGAAGGCCAGGCGCGCGGCTGAGAAGGCCGGGGTGGACCTGCGCGACCGGCGCAGCATCGACGCCGCGGACCGGCGCTGGTCCCGCCAGCAGGCACGGGAGTGGGCGGCACGCCACTGACCCGGACGCGCCCGTAGGGTCGCGGGCATGAGCCGAGTTCGCATCGACCACGCCGTCTCCAGCGGGACCTTCTCCCTCGACGGGGAGACCTTCGACGTCGACAACAACATCTGGGTCGTCGGCGACGACGAGGAGTGCGTCGTCATCGACGCCCCGCACGACGTCGACGAGATCCTCGCGGTGGTCGCGGGCCGCGCGGTCAAGGCGATCGTGTGCACGCACGCCCATGACGACCACGTCCGGGTCGCCCCCGCGCTGCGGGAGCGGGTGACCGCCCCGATCCTGCTGCACCCGGACGACAGGCCGGTCTGGGAGCTGACGCACCCCGACCACCTCTGGGACGTCGACCTCGAGGACGGCCAGACGATCAAGATCGGCGGTGCGGCCCTGAAGGTGCTGCACACCCCGGGCCACGCGCCGGGCGCGGTGTGCCTCTACGTCCACGACCTCGGGTGCGTGTTCACCGGGGACACCCTGTTCCAGGGCGGTCCCGGTGCGACCGGCCGCTCGTTCAGCGACGAGGACCAGATCAAGGAGTCCATCCGGGCGAGGCTGCTCACGCTGCCCGACGAGACCGTGGTGCACACCGGGCACGGCGAGGACACCACGATCGGGGCCGAGCGCGCCGGACTGGCCTGAGGGCGGCGGGGCGTCGGTGAGGCTGCTCCTGCCCCGGGCGGTGTTCGCGGGGCTGCTCGTGCTCACCACCGTGCTGCTGCTCAGCCCGCAGCCCGAGCTGCCCCCGAACGCCCCGGACGACAAGGTGGGCCACCTGCTCACGTTCGCGGCGCTCGCCCTCGCCGGCCTGTGGGCGCGGGTGCCGGCTGCGCCCCTGGTCGTGGGCCTGGCGGCGTACGCCGGCGCCACCGAGCTGCTCCAGGCGGTGCTGCCGGTCAACCGGCACGGCGACCCGCGCGACTTCGTCGCCGACCTGGGCGGTCTGCTCGCCGGGGTGACCGCCGGCGCGCTGCTCAGCCGGGCGCGGGCGCGGCGACGGGCCCCGGGGTAGCCAGCGGCTCGACCAGGAGGGCGGTGCCCTTGCCCGCCGCCCGGGTGAGCACCAGGGTGGCCTCGCGCTCGCCGCGCAGCGCCAGGCGACGGCGCAGCTCCTCGGGCACGACGGAGACGCCGCGCTTCTTGATCGTCAGCCGGCCGACCCCGCGCTCGCGCAGGGCGGCCCGCAGCTGCTTCTCCCGGAACGGCACCTCCTCCAGCACGCGGTAGCCGCGGGCGAACGGCGTCCGGACCACGTCGGCCGAGGTGACGTAGGCGATGTGCCCGTCCAGCAGGTGCCCGCGGACCTCGGCGGCCACGGCCGTGACGAGCCCGGCGCGGACGACGGCGCCGTCGGGCTCGTAGAGGACCTCGGCCACGGGGCCGGTGGGTGCCTCACCCCGGCCGTACGGGTCGTCCTCGGAGGTCAGCGTCGCGAGGCCGTGGTCGGCGACGACCGTGGCGCGGCGCCGCGTCGTGGCCAGCCGGGACGACCAGAGCACCGCCTCCTTGACCTCGCGGTGGTGGCTGACCCACTCGGCCTCCACCTCCTCCGGGACGAGGTCGTGGGGGAGGCCCGGGGCGACCTTGACGCAGGAGTCCCGCTCGAACAGCGTCTCGACGAAGGACCACGGCGGTGTCCAGCCGTGCACGTCGAAGGTGCGCCCGCGGGCGGACCGGCGCGCCGGGTCGGCGAAGGCGACGTCGAAGGGGGAGGTGTCGACCGTGGTGGCGTCCGCGACCGTGACCGCGCCGCCCAGCCCCAGCGCCGCGAGGTTGGCCTCGGCCACCGCGACGCGCACCGGGTCGAGGTCGACGCCGGCGCAGGTGAGCCCGGCTCGTGCGAACGCCAGGAGGTCGGCTCCGATCCCGCAGCCGAGGTCGACCAGGGTCTCGGCGCCGGCGGCACGCACCCGGGCGGCGCGGTGGGCGGCGACGGGGAGCCGGGTGGCCTGCTCGAGCCCGTCGGGGGTGAAGTACATCCGCCTCGCCAGGTCCTCGAACTTCTCCGTGGCGCGCTGGCGCAGCTCGGCCTGGGTGAGGGCCGCGGCCACCTGCCCGGCGGTGGCGGAGCGCCGCAGGTCCCGCTGCGCGGCGAAGGGGTCGGTCGCGGACGCGACGACCTCGGTGGCCTCGGTGAGGAGGCGCTGTCCGGGGGCGGTGAGCAACCAGCGGAAGTCGTCGAGGTCCACCGGTCCAGTCTGGCACCGGCGCCCGAGGCCCTGTCTGGCACTCGTTGAGTGCGAGTGCTAGTTTTTCCATTGGCACTCTCCCCGCGAGTGTGCCAGCGCTTGTGCCGAGGTGCGACCCCCGCGACGGCGTACGTCCCACAGGTGCGCAAACTTCCCGACCCAACGACTGTGTGGAAAGTAGAGGTTGATCAGACGTGTCGGTCAACATCAAGCCCCTCGAGGACCGGATCGTCGTCCAGCCCCTGGACGCCGAGCAGACCACGGCGTCCGGCCTGGTCATCCCGGACACCGCCAAGGAGAAGCCCCAGGAGGGCGAGGTCATCGCCGTCGGCCCGGGCCGATTCAACGAGGACGGCGACGAGCGCATCCCGATGGACATCTCCGTCGGCGACAAGGTGATCTACAGCAAGTACGGCGGCACCGAGGTCAAGTACGGCGGCGAGGAGTACCTCATCCTGTCCGCCCGCGACGTGCTGGCCATCGTTTCCTGATCCATCCCGGATAGTCCGAGACGCATGGCACCCGATCCCGCGGGATCCGGATGCCGAACGTCTCGGACTATCGCTTTTCCGACCACGAAAGGAGCATCCACGCGATGCCCAAGATCCTTGAGTTCGACGAGGACGCCCGCCGCTCACTCGAGCGCGGTGTCGACAAGCTCGCCAACGCCGTCAAGGTGACGCTCGGCCCCCGCGGCCGCTACGTCGTCCTCGACAAGAAGTGGGGCGCCCCCACGATCACCAACGACGGTGTCACCGTCGCCCGCGAGATCGAGCTCGACGACCCGTTCGAGAACCTCGGTGCCCAGCTCACCAAGGAGGTCGCGACCAAGACCAACGACGTCGCCGGTGACGGTACGACGACCGCGACCGTGCTCGCCCAGGCGATGGTCCACGAGGGCCTGCGCGCCGTGGCCGCCGGTGTGAACCCGATGGCGCTCAAGCGCGGCATGGACAAGGCCACCGAGGCCGTGACCGGCGAGCTCGGCAAGGCCGCCCGCGACGTCGACGACCGCAAGGACATGGCCGCCGTGGCCACCGTGTCCAGCCGCGACGAGGTCATCGGCGAGCTGCTCGCCGAGGCATTCGACAAGGTCGGCAAGGACGGTGTCATCACCGTCGAGGAGTCCAACACCATGGGCACCGAGCTGGAGTTCACCGAGGGGATGCAGTTCGACAAGGGCTACCTCTCGCCGTACTTCGTCACCGACCAGGAGTCGATGGAGGCCGTCCTCGACGACCCCTACATCCTGCTGCACCAGGGCAAGATCTCCGCGATCGCCGAGATGCTGCCGCTGCTGGAGAAGGTCATCCAGGCCGGCAAGCCGCTGTTCATCCTCGCCGAGGACGTCGAGGGCGAGGCGCTCTCGACCCTGGTGGTCAACAAGATCCGCGGCACCTTCAACGCCGTCGCGGTGAAGGCCCCGGCCTTCGGCGACCGCCGCAAGTCGATGATGCAGGACATCGCCACCCTCACCGGTGGCCAGGTCATCGCCCCCGAGGTCGGCCTCAAGCTCGACCAGGTCGGGCTCGACGTGCTCGGCACGGCCCGCCGCGTCGTGGTCACGAAGGACAACACCACGATCGTCGAGGGCGGCGGTGACCAGGCCGAGGTCAACGGCCGGGTCAACCAGATCAAGGCCGAGATCGACGCGACCGACTCCGACTGGGACCGCGAGAAGCTCCAGGAGCGCCTCGCCAAGCTCGCCGGCGGGGTCTGCGTGGTCAAGGTCGGCGCCGCCACCGAGGTGGAGCTGAAGGAGAAGAAGCACCGCATCGAGGACGCCGTCTCCGCGACGCGCGCCGCGATCGAGGAGGGCATCGTCCCCGGCGGTGGCTCCGCGCTCATCCACGCCGTCTCCGCGCTCGAGGGTGACCTCGGCCTGAGTGGCGACGAGGCCGTCGGCGTGCGGATCGTGCGCAAGAGCGTGGCCGAGCCGCTGCGCTGGATCGCCGAGAACGGCGGCGAGCAGGGCTACGTCGTGGTCGCCAAGGTCCGCGAGCTCGGTGTCGGCAACGGCTACAACGCCGCGACCGGCGAGTACGGCGACCTGGTCGCCCAGGGCGTGCTCGACCCGGTCAAGGTGACCAAGTCGGCGCTCACCAACGCCAGCTCGATCGCCGGGATGCTGCTCACCACCGAGACCCTCGTGGTGGACAAGCCCGAGGAGGAGGAGCCCGAGGCGGCCGGTCACGGCCACGGCCACGGGCACTGATCTCGGGCGCCCGGTTTCCCGGGTGAACCTGCGAAACAGCCACTTCCCCCGCTCTGCGAAGCGGGGGAAGTGGCTTTTTGCCTGGGAAGCCGTGGCAGGAGGGACGACTCACAGGAGCGGCACGAACCGGTAGCTGCCGTGCTCGCTGGTGACGAGGTCGTCGCCGCGGCGTACGCCGAGCACCATCGTGCCGTCGACCGGGACCACGAGTCGGCCGCCGTCGGCGAGCTGGTCGACCAGCGCCCCGGGCAGGGACCTCGCCTCCGCCGACACCAGCACCCGGTCGTACGGCGCCTGCGCCGGCCAGCCGAGCACGCCGAGGAGCGACTGGTGCACCGAGGCCCAGGTGAACGCCGTGCGGGCGAGGTTCTCCGCTCCCCACGCGGCGAGCTGGGGCACCAGCTCCACGCCGATCACCGACCCGGTGGGCCCGGTGAGGTGCGCCAGGAGCGCGGTCGTCCAGGCCGAGCCGGAGCCGACGTCGAGCACGCGGTCCCCGGGGCGCACCTCGAGGAGCCGCAGCATCGCCCGCACCGTGCTGGGCTGGGAGCAGGTCTGGTCGTGGCCGATCATGATCGGGACGTCGAAGCGCGCGCGGAACCGCGCTCCACGCGGCAGGAAGCCCGACCGCGGCACCGCCTCGAAGGCGGCCTCGACCGCATCCATGCCCTCCACCCAACCACTCGGCCCGCGTCGGCGCGGGTGTCGCCGATTCGTCACGTGTGCGCAACATCCGCGCAGCACCCCCGCAACACACCCCCGCCACAGTGGCCCCATGTTCTTCCGGGTGCGCACCACGCTGACCGAACGGCCGGGCGCCCTCGCGCTCCTGGCCACCCGCTGCGGTGAGGCGGGGCTGAACATCATGGGCCTGCAGATCTTCCCCGACCTCGGCCGCGTCACCGACGAGCTCGTGATGGACGCGCCCGCGGGCTGGACCGCCGGAGCGGTCGCCGATCTCGTGAGTGGTGCAGGCGGGGGCGAGGTGAGCGTCGAACCCTGCACCACTCACGACCTGGTCGACCAGCCCATGCGCTGGCTCGCGGCCGCCCACGACGTCGCCGGCGACCCGGACCTCCTTTCGGCCGCGCTGGAGCGCCTGCTCGGTCCCCACCCCGAGAGGTGGAGCGCGACCGAGCACTCGCGCGCCGAGGCGCTCGGCCGGTTCGCCGAGCGGGCGGGAGGACCGCCCGTGGCGCAGGGGGAGGCCCGGGCCGGCCAGGTGGCGTACGTCGAGACGGCCAGCGGCGTCGTGGCGAGGATCGGCGGTCACGTGGTCGGTGCGGCCGCCTTCGCCCCCACCCCCGGCAGGGAGCTGACGGTCTCGGTCGCTCCCGCGTGGCGCCGACTCGGCATCGGCACCACCCTGCTCGTCCGGTCGGTGGCGCAGGCCGCCGCCGACGGTGTCGGGGAGGTCGTGCTGCTCGCGCCGCCGGACGACGAGGGCCTGGTGACCATGGTCTGCAACGCGGGGCTCCGGGCCCGGATCAAGGTCAGCGAGGGAATGCTGCAGGCGCGCATCAGCGTGACCGGCGTACGCCCTGCCGGGCCGGCCACCCCGGTCCCGCCGGACGTCGCGGTGGTGCCCCACCGTTAGACTGGGCACCCGCCACGCACCGGAAGGTCCCCGGATCCGATGACCACTGGTTCCCCAGAGCTCCCGGCCAAGTTCGCCCAGCTCGGCCTGACCTATGACGACGTCCTGCTGCTCCCGGGCGAGACCGACGTCATCCCCAGCGAGGTCGACACCACGACCCGGCTGACCCGCGGGATCACCCTGCGCACGCCATTGATCTCCTCGGCCATGGACACGGTCACCGAGTCGCGGATGGCGATCGCGATGGCCCGCCAGGGCGGCATCGGGATCCTGCACCGCAACCTCTCGATCGAGGACCAGGCCTACCAGGTCGACCTCGTCAAGCGGACCCAGACCGGGACGATCACCAACCCGGTCACGATCGGCCCGGACAAGACGCTCGAGGAGCTCGACGAGATCTGCGGCCAGTACCGCATCTCCGGGCTGCCGGTCGTCGACCACGACCAGCGCCTGCTCGGCATCATCACCAACCGCGACCTGCGCTTCGTGCCGGTCGCGGAGTGGGCGACCACCAAGGTCGACGAGGTGATGACCCCGATGCCGCTGATCACGGCCCCGGTCGGGATCAGCCGCGAGGACGCGACCGTGCTGCTGCGCCAGCACAAGCGCGAGCGGCTCCCGCTGGTCGACGAGCAGGGCCGCCTCGCCGGGCTGATCACGGTCAAGGACTTCGTGAAGTCCGAGCAGTTCCCCGACGCCTCCAACGACGCCGGGGGGCGGCTGCTCGTGGGCGCCGCTGTCGGCTACTTCGGCGAGTCCTGGGAGCGCGCGACCACGCTGGTCGAAGCGGGTGTGGACGTGCTCGTGGTCGACACCGCCCACGGCCACGCCCGGTTGCTGCTCGACATGATCCGCCGGCTCAAGGCCGACCCGGCCACCCGCCACGTGCAGGTCGTCGGGGGCAACGTCGCCACCCGCGACGGCGCCCAGGCGCTCGTCGACGCAGGGGTGGACGCGGTGAAGGTCGGCGTCGGCCCGGGCTCGATCTGCACCACCCGCGTGGTCGCCGGGGTCGGCGTACCCCAGGTGACCGCCGTGCACGAGGCCTCGATGGCCTGCGGCCCGGCCGACGTCCCGCTGATCGCCGACGGCGGTGTGCAGTACTCCGGGGACATCGCCAAGGCCCTCGTGGCCGGGGCGGAGTCGGTGATGTTCGGCTCGCTGCTCGCCGGCTGCGAGGAGAGCCCGGGGGAGCTGGTCTTCGTCAACGGCAAGCAGTACAAGTCCTACCGCGGCATGGGCTCGCTGGGCGCGATGTCGAGCCGCGGCAAGAAGTCCTACTCCAAGGACCGCTACTTCCAGGCCGACGTCGAGACCGACGACAAGATCGTCCCCGAGGGCATCGAGGGCCAGGTGGCCTACCGCGGGCCGCTGGCGGCCGTCGCCCACCAGCTCATCGGCGGCCTGCACCAGTCGATGTTCTACGTCGGTGCGCGCTCGATCCCTGAGCTGCGCGAGAAGGGCCGCTTCGTGCGGATCACCTCCGCCGGGCTGAAGGAGAGCCACCCGCACGACGTGCAGATCACCACCGAGGCGCCCAACTACTCGTGGCGCTGACCTACGACTGGACGGCGCGCGGGGACGTGACCGCCCGCGCGGCGCGTGCCCGCAAGTACGCCGTCCGCGAGCGCGAGCGCCGCTTCCTGCTGCGTGCCGTGCCCGACCTCCCCGAGGGCGGGCGGCTGGTCGAGGACACCTACCTGCCCGGCACCGGCCTGCGGCTGCGCCGCGTCACCGAGCCTGACGGCACGGTGGTGCGCAAGCTCGGCCACAAGATCCGCGAGGACTCGGGGGACTCGCTGCTGCACACCAGCCTCTACCTCGACGAGGCGGAGTGGGAGCGGCTGCAGCGCGGGGGAGACCGGCTGGTCAAGCGTCGCCACGCCCTCGACGACGTGGCGGTGGACGTCTTCGAGGGCGCCCACGCGGGCCTGGTCCTGGCCGAGGTCGACCTGGGCGCGGGGCCGGACCGTGAGGACCTCGAGGCGAGGCTGCGCGAGTCGGGTCTCGACGTCGTGCGCGAGGTGACCGGCGAGGAGGAGTTCACCGGCGGCGCCCTGGCAGCACACGCCACCGCGACCCCTCGCTCGGCTGCGCCCGGCTCGACGATGCGGATCCGGCCGATGGAGGAGCGCGACTGGCCGCAGGTGCACGACCTCGTCGTCGAGGTCGCCGCCACGGGCGAGACCTACGCCATGGACGTCCCGCGCGACGAGGCCGCCACCCGGACCTTCTGGACCGGGGAGCACAACCTCGTGGCCGTCGACGGTGACACCGTGCTGGGCGCGGCGAAGCTCGGCCCCAACCGTCCGGCGCAGGGGTCCCACGTCGCCACCGCCTCCTTCATGGTCGGCGTCGACGCCCGCGGCCGCGGTGTCGGCCGAGCGCTGGGGGAGCACGCCGTGGGCCTGCTGCGCGACCGGGGCTACCGCGCGATCCAGTTCAACGCCGTCGTCGCCGCCAACGTCGCGGCCGTGGCCCTGTGGCGCTCGCTCGGCTTCGAGGTCGTCGGCACCCTGTCCGGCGGCTTCCGGCTCCCCGACGGCTCGTGGTCCGACCTGCTGGTGATGTACCTCGACCTCGCGGCCGCCCCGCCCGACCACGTGGAGGCGGGACGCGGCGACCTCGATCGGACCCGGACCACCGCCGTCGCGGCCGCGGCCGCGCGGGTCTTCCCCCGCTACGGGTGGTCGGGGACGACGGTGGCGGCGATCGCGACCGAGGCCGGGCTGCGCGACGAGGAGATGACGTCCCGGTTCGGGTCCAAGGCCGACCTGCTGATCCTGGCGATGCGGCACCGCGGGGCGCCCGAGCACCCAGACCTGCCCGAGGCGTTCGCCGACCTGCGGCTCGAGCAGGTGGACGAGGTCGACGAGCGCCTGCGGCGCATCGCGGAGTTCGAGCACGACCTGATCAAGGACCTGGCCCCGCTCGTGCCGGTGCTGTGGCAGGCGGCGCAGGAGGACCCGGCCGCCGCGGCCCTGCGCCAGGGGGCCGAGCTGCGCCGGCTGGCGGTCTCGCGCACCATCGTGCGGCTGCTCCGACGAGGCGACGACGTGCGCCCCGACGCCGTGGGTGCGGTGCAGACGCTGACCACCGCCGAGAACTACCTGTGCCTGCGGGGCCTGGGCTGGTCACGCGAGCGGTACGTCGCCTGGCTGGCCGGCTCGCTCGACCACGCCGTCAACGGTTAGCCGGCCGGCGTACGACTCGGCCCGGCGCACCGGCGTTGGTTAGGGTTCGTCCGTGACTGAGATCGAGATCGGACGGGCCAAGCGCGGGCGCCGGGCCTACGCCTTCGACGACATCGCGATCGTGCCGAGCCGGCGCACCCGCGACCCCGAGGAGGTGTCGATCGCCTGGCAGATCGACGCCTACCGGTTCGACCTGCCGATCATGGCCGCCCCGATGGACTCGGTGATGTCGCCGGCGACCGCGATCGCGCTCGGCGAGCTCGGCGGCCTCGGCGTGCTCAACCTCGAGGGCCTCTGGACGCGGTACGACGACCCCACCGACCTCCTCGAGGAGGTCAGCACCCTGACTGGACCCGACGCGGTACGGCGGATGCAGGAGATCTACACCGAGCCGATCCGAGCGGAGCTGATCACCGAGCGGATCCGCCAGGTGCGCGACGCCGGTGTCACGGTCGCGGGCAGCCTCAGCCCCGGTCGCACCAAGGAGTTCGCCAAGACGGTGGTCGACGCCGGGGTGGACATGTTCGTCATCCGCGGCACGACCGTCAGCGCCGAGCACGTCAGCGGCCAGGCCGAGCCGCTGAACCTCAAGGAGTTCATCTACGAGCTCGACGTGCCGGTGATCGTCGGCGGGTGCGCGACCTACCAGGCGGCGCTGCACCTGATGCGCACGGGCGCGGCCGGCGTGCTGGTGGGCTTCGGCGGGGGAGCCGCCCACACGACGAGGACGGTGCTCGGCGTCGCCGTACCCATGGCCAGCGCGGTGGCCGACGTCGCCGCCGCCCGTCGCGACTACCTCGACGAGTCCGGCGGTCGCTACGTGCACGTGATCGCCGACGGCTCCATCGGGCGCAGCGGCGACATCGCCAAGGCGGTGGCCTGTGGCGCCGACGCCGTGATGATCGGCTCGCCGCTGGCGCGCGCCACCGACGCGCCGGGCCGCGGCTTCCACTGGGGCGCCGAGGCGCACCACGGCGAGCTGCCCCGCGGGCAGCGGGTCGAGTTCGGCACCGTCGGCACGCTGCACGAGATCCTGTTCGGCCCCTCGCGGGTCGCCGACGGCACGATGAACCTGATGGGTGCGCTGCGCCGGGCGATGGCCACGACGGGCTACACCGAGCTCAAGGAATTCCAGCGCATCGAGGTCGTCGTGCAGTAGGCCACGTGCTTCGCGGCGTGCGGGCGCCCGGTGCGCGAGGTTTGGTGCTGTTCGACAGGGGTAAGCCCACGTTCAGACCTGCACGGCACACTCCCTCTCCGAGCGAGGCGCACATGTCAGACGTCAGCACCGACCGGCAGGACCCCGCGGCCTCGGCCTCGGACAGCGAGCTGAAACGGTCGATCACCGGCAAGCTGCTCTTCTTCTACGTCCTCGGCGACGTGCTGGGGTCGGGGATCTACGTGCTGATCGGCCTCGTGGCCGGCGCCGTCGGCGGCGCCTTCTGGATCGCGTTCGCGGTCGGCGTCTCGCTGGCGACCATCACCGGGCTCGCCTACGCCGAGCTGGTCACGAAGTACCCCCAGGCGGCGGGCGCGGCGCTCTACGTCAACAAGGCGTTCGGCAACAAGGCGCTGACCTTCCTGGTCACGGTCACGTTCCTCTCGGCCAGCTTCGCCGCCGCGGGCTCGCTGGCCACCGGCTTCTCGGCGTACTTCTCCGAGGTCTGGTCGCTGCCGCCCGCGCTCCTGGTGAGCCTCGGTTTCATCGTGCTGCTGGCGGTCGTGAACTACATCGGGATCACCGAGTCCGTGGTCGCCAACATGATCATGACGTTCGTCGAGGTCGCCGGGCTCGTGATCGTGATGGTCATCGGGGTCGTGTACGTCGCCCAGGGCAAGGCGGACTTCGCGAAGCTGGGCGAGTTCACCAGCGACGGCAACCCGATCTTCGCGATCGTCGCGGGCGTGGCGCTCGCGTTCTTCGCGATGACCGGCTTCGAGAACGCGGCCAACGTCGCCGAGGAGACCGTCAACCCCTCGCGCAACTTCCCGCGGGCACTGGTCGGCGGCATGATCACCGCGGGCGTCATCTACGTGCTGGTCGCGATCACCGCGGCCCTCACGGTGCCCACCAAGACCCTCGCCGGCTCCGACGCGGCGCTGCTCGAGGTGGTCAAGGCCGGGATCCTGCCGGTGCCGGTGGGTGTGATGGCCACCCTGTTCGCCGTGATCGCCATGGTCGCGATCACCAACACCACGCTGGTCGCGGTGGTGACCCAGTCGCGGATCCTCTACGGGATGGCGCGCGAGGACGTCGTCCCCGGTGTGTTCGGCAAGATCCACCGCGCCCGCCGCAGCCCGTGGGTGGCCCTGATCTTCGCGGGAGTCGTCGTGTGCGGCCTGCTCGTCCTCGGCGCCGTGCTGAACAAGGCCGGCGTGGGGGTCGACGTCGTGGAGCGCCTGGCGCTGGTCACCGTCGTGCTCACCCTGGTGATCTACGTGCTCGTGATCGTCTCCGCGCTCAAGCTCGGCGACAAGGACGTGCACGAGGAGTCCTTCCGCGCCTCGCGCCTGCTGCTGGGTGTCGGCATCGTCGGCAACGCCGTGCTGCTCGTCTACGTCGTCGTGGACGACCCCTTCGCGTTGGTCTGGTGTGCGGGCCTGCTCGCGATCGGCGGCGTGCTCTACGTCGTCGAGCACTTCTTCGGACGCAAGTCGACCGCCGGGGCGGACAGCACCGCCGCGGGCAAGGAGGCCTGAGATGCACGTCGTCGTCGCCACGGACGGGTCCAAGCAGTCGCTCGAGGCCGCTCGGCACCTCAAGTCGTTCGCCGACCCGGCCCGGATCTCCGAGGTCTCGGTCGTCGGCGTGGTCAGCCCCTACGCCTCGGTCGCCTTCGCCGACGAGATCAGCGCCGAGTCGCAGAAGCCCGGCGCGCAGTCCTTCGGTGACGCCGCCGCCGCGGCGGTCGCCACAGTGGCCGCCGAGTTCGCCGACTGGGGGCCTGCGGTCCACGAGCGGGTCCGCAGCGGCTCGCCCGCCAACGAGATCGTCCGGGCGGCGCGCGAGCTCGGCGCCGGCCTGGTCGTGGTGGCCAGCGGCAGCCGCGGCCTCAGCGACACGATCCTGCTCGGCAGCACCGCCCAGCGGGTCCAGCACTCGGCCCCGTGCCCGGTGCTCGTCGTACGTCCTGCTCCGCGGCAGCGGCGCGTCGGCCGCGCACGACGCTGAGGCCTGCCCTGACCCTCGGGCCGGGTGGCGGGGGGCGGGATCACCAGTGCGAAGGTGCGGACGGTTCGCCCGATGCCTCCGCGAACGCGCGCAGGGCGGAGACGAGCCGCGAGCGCTGGGCGGTGGGCATCTGCTCGACCACGCGGCCGATCTCCCTTCGGCGCGCGCGGGTGACGTCGGCGACCACTCGTGACCCTTCCGGGGTGAGCCCCAGGACCACCTCGCGCCGGTCGGCCGGGTTGTCCCCGCGCCGGGCCAGGCCCAGGTCGACCAACCGGTCCACGGTGCGCATCGCGGTGCTCGCAGTGACCCCCAGCGACTCGGCGAGGGCGCGCAGCGTGCCGCCGGAGGCGTCGTCCAGCACCACCAGGGCCCGGAACTGCGTGAGGGTCAGGCGGTCCTCGATGCCGGCCAGCGACCGCGCCGAGATCGCGACGAGGACGCGCGATGCGGTAAGGACGGCGGTGGCGAGGTCGTCCAACTCGGCGGGGGGCTCTGGTTCCCGATTTTGTGACACGGCGCAATAGTTGCATACTGCAATGGTGTCCGTCGCCGAGTTGCCCGTCCGCCTCCGCCTGGTGTTCCAGCGCGCCACGTCGCCCAGCGTCGTCGTCGACGTCGTCCGCTCGGGCAGCACCGGACTGCTCGTGCTCGCCGTCGCCGTGGGGGCCGGTGCCGGGCTCGGTGCGATCGTGTTCCGCTGGCTGATCGAGACGTTCACCGCGCTCTTCACGGGGCACGACGACTACTCGGTCGCCGGCCATGCTGCGAACCCCCACGTGCCGTGGCTCGGACCCTGGTTCGTGGTGCTCGCCCCGGTGGTCGCGGGTCTGCTCTACGGCCCGCTCGTCCACCTCTTCGCCCGTGAGGCCAGGGGCCACGGGGTGCCCGAGGTCATGTTCGCCGTCACGCGGCGAGGCGGCCGGATCGCCCCTCAGGTGGCGGCGGTGAAGTCGCTGGCATCGGCGCTGTGCATCGGTGGCGGCGGGTCGGTGGGCCGGGAGGGACCCATCGTCCAGATCGGCTCCGCGCTGGGCTCGACCATCGGTCGCGTCGTGCGGGTGGCGGAACCCCGCATGCGTGTCCTCGTGGCGTGCGGAGCCGCCGGCGGCATCGCCGCGACGTTCAACGCCCCTCTCGCCGGGGTGTTCTTCTCGATGGAGCTGATCCTGGCCGACTTCGCCGCGGAGTCCTTCGGCATGGTGGTGCTGGCCAGCGTCACCGCGAGCGTCATCGGCCGGGCCGCGCTCGGCAACGCGGCGTTCCTCGACCTCCCGGCCTTCACCGTCGACCACGTGGGGCAGTACCTCCTGTTCGCACTGCTTGGTGTCCTGGCCGGCGCGGTCGGAGTCGGCTTCACGCGCGTGCTCTACGCCATCGAGGACCTCTGCGACGCCGTGTGGCGGGGTCCGGAGTGGCTGCGCCCCGCGGTCGGCGGTCTCCTGCTCGGCGGCCTCCTGCTCGTCCTTCCACAGATGTACGGCGTCGGCTACCCCGTCCTCGCTCGCGGGGTGGCAGGGGGCTATGCCGTCGGTTTCCTCGTGCTCCTGCTCGTGGGCAAGGCGGTGGCCACCAGCCTCACCATCGGGATCGGGGGGTCGGGCGGGGTCTTCGCGCCGAGCCTGTTCATCGGGGCGATGCTCGGCGCGGCGTACGGCCAGACCCTGCACGCGTTCGGGCCGTCCTGGGCCGGCGCCGCCGGTGTCTACGGGCTGATCGGGATGGGGGCCGTCTTCGCCGGGGCCGCGCGCGCGCCGATCACCGCGGTGATCATCATGTTCGAGCTGACGGGGGAGTACTCCATCATCCTCCCGCTGATGACCGCGATCGTCCTGGCCACCGGGGTCGGCAGCCTGCTCTCCCGGGACACGATCTACACCCTGAAGCTGCGGCGTCGTGGCGTCGACCTCCACGCCCCTGACCAGTCGGCCCCGCGGGCCGCGCGCACCACCGTCGCAGAGGTGATGACGACCGTGCCGCAGTGGCTCTCCACCGGCACCGAGCTCAGCGTCGCCGCCACCCGGTTGGTCGAGTCCGGTGAGTCCTGCCTGCCGGTGCACGACGAGGAGGGGCGCTACCGCGGCGTGCTCGCAGGACGTGCGGCCGTGGAGGCGCTGGCCGACGACCGCCACGACGGGGCACCTGTCACCGCACTGCTCGAGCGACCGCCCACCATGACTGCGGACCACTCGCTCGACGACGCGCTCGACGCGCTCGACGCCTCGGTGGGGGCGATCCCTGTGCTGGACGAGTCCCACGAGCACGTCGTCGGCTGGCTCACCGTCACCGATGCCCTGCGCGCTGTGCGCTCGACGGCGGGGAGCGGCGACGGCACAGTGGTCGCATGACCGCCTTCGTGTCGCACACGACGATCGACTGCCGCAACGCCTACGAGCTCTCCGAGTGGTGGAAGAAGGTCCTGGAGTACGTCGACGCTCCCGAGGACCCCAACGAGCCCGGCCACGAGGAGTGCTGGATCCAGCGGCCCGACGGTGGCCACCCACTGCTGTTCATCGAGGTCCCCGAGCGCAAGCAGGTCAAGAACCGCATCCACCTCGACCTGCGCCCCAGCGCCGGCACCCGCGACCAGGAGCTGACCCGGCTGCTGGACCTCGGCGCCCGCCAGCTCGACGACCAGCGCAACGACGACGGCACCGGCTGGGTCGTCCTCGCCGACCCCGAGGGCAACGAGTTCTGCATCCTCCGCAGCGAGGAGGAGGTCGCCGCGGGGAGTCGCAGCTGAGTGCGTCTGGTCGATGGTTGAGCTTGTCGGTGGTTGAGCCTGTCGAAACCACCTTCGTACGCCGGACGGCCGGGCCCCAGGTCGCGTCGACGGTGGTTGAGCTTGTCGAAACCACCTTCGTACGCCGGACGGCCCACGCCTTGTCGCTCATCGTGATGGCGGCGATCTCCAGTCACCTGGTGACGGCGAATCGCCGCTGTCCGCATCCGCCGACCGACGGCGGTCGAGCTCGTCGAAACCACTCGGCGCAAGCGGCACAACGCGCTGGCCGGACGGGCCGAGACGGCGAGAATCCCCTGTCCACACAGCGGATTCTCACCCCCTTCGTTGTCAGTGGTCGGTGCTTGAATTCACTCATGAGCACGACGGCCGGCACCACCGCGGACGGGGACCTGGACTCCCCGCGCGACGTGCTGGCCTTCGCCCGCAACGAGCGCCGAGCCGCCGATCTGGCCGAGGCGAACGTGCTCCTCGCGGCAGCCACCTGGGCCGAGCAGCACCCGCCGGAGTCCATCGACGACGCCGCCACCTGGCTCACCCCCGGAGTCGGGGACACCGGCCTCCCGCTCGCCGGTCCGGGTGCTCCGCTGGTGGCGGAGTTCTGCCTCGCCGAGCTCGCCCTCGCGCTCGGCATCTCGAGCGACGCCGGCCGGAACCTGGTCGCCGACGCGGTGGAGCTGAAGTACCGCCTCCCCAAGACCTGGGCACGCGTGATGGCCGGCGACCTGCAGGCCTGGCGAGCCCGCCGGGTCGCGCAGGCCACCGGACACCTGTCCATGGAGGCAGCCACCTGGGTCGACGCCCAGGTGGCGCCGTTCGCGCACAAGATCGGGTACGCCGCCCTCGAACGGCTCATCACCGAGGCGATCGCGAGGTTCATGCCCGACCAGGCTCGCGAGAACGCCGACCGGGCCGCCGAGGGACGCCACTTCGACGTCCAGCACGGCCAGGTCTCCTTCAACGGCACCAGCCGGGTCGAGGGCGAGCTCGACCTCGCCGACGCCTTGGATCTGGATGCCGCGATCAGCCAGGGCGCCGACCTCCTCGCCCGGCTCGGGTCCACCGAGCCGCTCGACGTGCGCCGCTCCAAGGCAGCTGGGCAGCTCGCGCGGAACCAGCTCGCGTTCGACCTCGCCGACGCCACGGAGAATGGCTCGGCGACCGACCCTGGGGTGGTTTCGACAGGCTCAACCACCGGGGGCTCAACCACCGACGGCTCGACCGCCGCCTCCGGGGTGGTTTCGACAGGCTCCACCACCGTCGGCTCGACCACCGACGGGACCCGCGTCCGTCCTCGTCGGGTGGTGCTGTTCGTGCACCTCTCCGCCGACGCCATCACCGGCCACAACAGCGAGGCGCTGCACCTTGCCCGAGTGGAGAACCAGCGCCAGGTCGTCACCGCCGACCAGGTCCGCGCTTGGTGCGGCCACCCGGACGCGGAGGTCGTCGTGAAGCCGGTGATCGACACAGGCGAGCACCTCCACGTCGAGGGCTACGAGATCCCCGACCGGCTCCGCGAACAAGTGATCCAACGCGACCACCAGTGCGTCTTCCCCTGGTGCACGAGACCAGCGCGACGGTGCGACATCGACCACGTGATCCCCTACCCCGAGGGTGAGACCGCATCGGACAACCTCGCCCCCGTGTGCCGACGACACCATCGGCTCAAGACCCACGGCCGCTGGACCTGCACCATGTTCGAGATCGGCCGATTCCTGTGGACCAGCCCGCACGGCTATCAATACCTGCGCGACCACACCGGCACCCTCGACGTCACCGGCGACATGGACCCTTCCGTCCCGACCGACCCGCCCGAGCAGTAGCTCCCCCGCCCCGCACCCCGCCGATCGGCGGGGTCATCGGCATGCCCGAGCCGAGAACTGCCCCTGATCGGTGCCACCTGGTGCCACCTGGTGCCACCTGGTGACACCGGAGCGCGGCACAAGACGGCCGGGTGGTTTCGACAGGCTCAACCACCGTCTTCGTCCTGCGGCGGTGACGTCGAGACGCTCCCTTCGACAGGCTCGACGCCCAGGGCACAGTGGTTGAGCTTGTCGAAACCACTGAACGATCGGACCAACGGCTCTCTCGACGAGATGGCGGCGATTCCCGGTCACAACGTGACTGTGAATTGCCCGCGCTCTTGAGCACCTGACCACTCGGTCCCTCCTGGGCAGGCGCAAGACGGGAGCATTCCTCCGACAGGCTCAACCACCGTCGGGGCCGCCGTGGTTTCGAGACGCTCGCTGAGGCTCGCTCCCTAACCACCGACGCCCACCGGGGCGGCTTCGACGGGCTCAACCACCGGGCTGGGGGCTCCCGGTCGCCCCGTAGACTCAGGAGCGTTTCCCCACCCCCTGCCCTGCGTTGGCTGGGGGTCGTCGTGCGTGCCTGCGCCGACCAGCAGCAACGAGGAGTCGCACCGTGTCCGTCGCCGCCCTGGCCGACATCGTCCTGCGTGAGCCGGCCCTGGCCTCGGCGATGGAGGACGCCAAGCAGGGAGTGACGACCCTCGATCTGACCGGGCCGGCGGCGCTGCGCCCGTTCGTGGTCAAGGGCCTCGTCGACGCCGGACGCACGGTGCTCGTCGTCGCCGCCACGGTGCGCGAGGCCGAGGACCTGACCGTGGAGCTGCAGGACCTGCTCGACCCGGCGCGGGTGGCGCTCTACCCCGCCTGGGAGACGCTGCCGCACGAGCGGCTGAGCCCGCGCAACGACACCGTCGGTCGCCGCCTCGCCGTGCTCCGGCGGATCAAGCACCCCGGAGTCTCGACGGGCTCGACCGGCGGACCTGTGAACGGTCCCCTCGACGTGATCGTGGCGCCGGTGCGCTCGGTGCTCCAGCCGCAGGTCAAGGGCCTCGCCGACCTCGAGCCCGTCGAGCTCGAGCCGGGGATGGAGGTCGAGCTCGAGAACGTCGTCGAGCGGCTGGCCGCGGCGGCGTACTCCCGCGTCGACCTCGTCGAGAAGCGCGGCGAGTTCGCCGTCCGCGGCGGCATCGTCGACGTCTTCCCGCCGACCGACGAGCACCCGGTGCGTGTGGAGTTCTTCGGCGACGAGGTCGACGAGATCCGGGCCTTCTCGGTGGCCGACCAGCGCACCCTGGAGCCCGTCGAGCGCCTCTGGGCGCCGCCGTGCCGCGAGCTGCTGCTGACCGAGGACGTACGCCGCCGCGCCGCCGAGCTCGGCAGGACCCACCCGCAGCTCGCCGAGATCACCGACAAGCTCGCCGAGGGCATGGCCGTCGAGGGCATGGAGTCGCTGACGCCCGCGCTCGTCGACGAGATGGAGCTGCTCGTCGAGCTGCTCCCTGCCGAGACCCACGTGCTCGTCCTCGACCCCGAGCGCGTGCGCACCCGCGCGCACGACCTCGTGGCCACCAGCGAGGAGTTCCTCGGCGCCAGCTGGGCCGCGGCCGCAGCGGGCGGGACCGCCCCGATCGACCTGGGCGCCGCCTCGCTGCGCAGCATCGGCGACGTGCGCACCCAGGTGCTCGAGCAGTCGCAGGCCTGGTGGGGGATCAGCCCCTTCGGCATCGACACCGACGAGGGCACCTTGGTCGTCGGGGCGCAGCCGGCGGAGTCCTACCGCGGCGACATCGAGGCCGCGGTCACCGACATCCGCGGCCACCTCGCGGCCGGCCGGCGCGTGGTCACCGTGCACCAGGGCCACGGCCCCGCCCAGCGCATGGCCGAGGTGCTGGGGGAGCACGACGTGGCCGCGCGGCTCGTCGACGGCGAGGTGGTCTCGACAGGCTCGACCAGCGAGGGCGGCTCGACCAGCGAGGGCGGCTCGACCAGCGGGGACGGGGTCGTCCTGGTCACCCAGGGCTGCCTCGCCCACGGGCTGGTCCTGGAGGACCCCGGGCTGGTCGTCCTCACCGGCGAGGACATCGCCGGGCAGAAGGCCACCACGCGCGACATGCGCAAGATGCCGGCGCGGCGCAAGAAGCAGATCGACCCGCTCGAGCTCAAGGCCGGCGACTTCGTCGTCCACGAGCAGCACGGCGTGGGCCGGTTCGTGGAGATGAAGCAGCGCGAGGTGCAGGGCGCGGTGCGGGAGTACCTCGTCCTCGAGTACGGCGCCTCCAAGCGCGGCCACCCGCCCGACCGGCTCTACGTGCCGGCCGACGCGCTCGACCAGGTCACCCGCTACGTCGGCGGCGAGCAGCCCAGCCTGGACCGGCTCGGCGGCTCCGACTGGGCCAAGCGCAAGGGCCGCGCCCGCAAGGCGGTGCGCCAGATCGCGGCCGAGCTGATCAAGCTGTACGCCGCCCGGCAGGCCACCAAGGGCCACGCCTTCGGCCCCGACACCCCGTGGCAGACCGAGCTCGAGGACGCCTTCCCGTTCCACGAGACCCCCGACCAGCTGAGCTCGGTCGAGGAGGTCAAGGCCGACATGCGCCGCGTCGTACCCATGGACCGGCTGGTCTGCGGCGACGTCGGCTACGGCAAGACCGAGATCGCCGTCCGGGCCGCGTTCAAGGCGGTCCAGGACGGCAAGCAGGTGGCGGTGCTCGTGCCGACCACCCTGCTGGTGACCCAGCACCACGCCACCTTCGCGGAGCGGATGAGCGGCTTCCCGGTCAACCTCAGGCCGCTGAGCCGGTTCCAGACCGACAAGGAGGCCCGGGAGGTCATCGAGGGCCTCGCCGACGGCAGCGTGGACATCGTGATCGGCACCCACCGGCTGCTCAACCCCGACATCAAGATGAAGGACCTCGGCCTGATCGTGGTCGACGAGGAGCAGCGCTTCGGGGTCGAGCACAAGGAGCAGATGAAGCAGCTGCGCACCAGCGTCGACGTGCTGTCGATGTCGGCCACGCCCATCCCGCGCACCCTGGAGATGGCGATCACCGGCATCCGCGAGATGTCCACGATCGCCACCCCGCCGGAGGAGCGGCACCCCGTGCTCACCTACGTGGGCGCCTACGAGGACCGCCAGGTCGCGGCCGCCGTACGCCGCGAGCTGCTCCGCGACGGACAGGTCTTCTACATCCACAACCGGGTCCAGTCGATCGAGAAGGCCGCCGCCAGGATCAAGGAGCTGGTGCCCGAGGCGCGGGTCGCCACCGCCCACGGCCAGATGGGGGAGCACCAGCTCGAGCGGGTGATGCTGGACTTCTGGGAGAAGGAGTTCGACGTCCTCGTGTGCACCACGATCGTGGAGTCGGGGCTCGACGTGTCCAACGCCAACACGATGCTGATCGAGCGGGCCGACACCCTCGGCCTCTCTCAGCTGCACCAGCTGCGCGGGCGTGTGGGCCGCAGCCGCGAGCGCGCCTACGCCTACTTCCTCTACCCGGCCGACAAGCCGCTCACCGAGACCGCGCACGAGCGGCTCGCCACCCTGGCCCAGCACTCCGACCTCGGCGGCGGCATGGCGATCGCGATGAAGGACCTCGAGATCCGCGGCGCCGGCAACCTGCTCGGTGGCGAGCAGTCCGGCCACATCGCCGACGTCGGCTTCGACCTCTACGTCCGGCTCGTGGGCGAGGCCGTCCAGGAGTTCCGGGCCCCCGCCGGCGCGGGCGAGATCGAGCAGCCGATCGAGGTCAAGATCGAGCTGCCGGTCGACGCGCACCTGCCGCACGACTACGTGCCGAGCGAGCGGCTGCGCCTCGAGATGTACAAGCGGCTCGCCGAGGTGCGCTCCGACGAGGACGTCCGGCTGCTGCGCGAGGAGATGGTCGACCGGTACGGCGAGCCGCCCGCCCCGGTGGCGCGCCTGCTCTCCGTGGCCAGCTTCCGTGCTCGGGCCCGCGACGCCGGGATCTCCGAGGTGACCATCCAGGGCAAGTACGTCCGGTTCCACCCCGTGGAGCTGCCCGACTCGCGCGTCGTACGCCTGAACCGGCTTCACCCGAAGAGCCTCTACAAGGCTCCCGTGCGTACGATGCTCGTGCCGCGACCGCAGCCGGCTGGCTTCGGTGCGCAGCCTCCTCGCGACGAGGAGCTGCTCGACTGGGCACGTCAGGTGATCGACGGCGTGGTCCAACCGGTGAACGGGTCCCCGAGCGGGGAGAAGAAGGAGAGCACGACGTGAAGCTCCGAGGTCGGCGTACAGGCCGTGCAGCAGCCGCAGCAGCCCTCTCGCTGCTCGTGCTCAGCGGGTGCGGCGGGCTGCCGCCCGGCACCGCGGCCAAGGTCAACGACACCCGGATCACCGACGACCAGGTCACCGACCTCGCCGACGCGCAGTGCCGGCTTCAGGATGACTTGGTCAAGGGGGGCAACGCGCCTGTGGTCGCTGTTTCGCAAGTGCGGCAGCAGGCACTCAGCCTTCTGATCGACACCCAGTTGAGCCAGCAGTTCGGGAAGTCCGAGGGTATCCGCCCGGATGCGCTTCTCGTCCGCGGATTCCTGGGGCAGGTGGAGCCGTTCTTCGAGAATCTGCCGCAGCAGGTTCGGGATGAGCTGACCGACGTCTTCACGGATTGGGCCGGGGGGCGGGCAGTGCTCGTGCAGGCCGGGAGCGAAGCCACCGGAGAGAAGATCAGTCTCGAGAAGACCGAGCAGCTCCTCAACGCCGGTCTGGCTGAACGCGAGAAGTGGCTCAACAAGGAAGCCGACATCGAGACCGACCCGCGCTACTCGCCCAACGAGCAGGGCTTCCCCGGCGGCGGCGACGGCTCGGTGTCGCGCCCCAGCTCCGACTTCGCGAAGGCCGCCGACGCCGACCAGCCCAACCCCGACTGGGTCAGCGGCCTGCCCGAGAACCAGAAGTGCGGCTGACCCCATGCCCGGCGGCGAGCCCCCGCTGATCGGCGACGCTCCGCGGACCGGCGACGCCTCTCCGTTGATCGAGCTCGTCGAGATCATGGCGCGGCTGCGGGCCGAGTGCGGCTGGAAGGCCGCACAGACCCACCGCACGCTGGCCCGCCACCTCCTCGAGGAGACCTACGAGACGATCGAGGCCATCGAGGCGCTGGACTCCGGCGGCAGCCCGGACCACCTGTGCGAGGAGCTCGGCGACGTGCTGCTGCAGGTCTACCTGCACGCCGCGATCGCCGCCGAGTCCGGGCAGTTCGACATCGACGACGTGGCCCGCGGGCTGGTGGAGAAGATGCTGCGGCGCAACCCGCACGTCTTCGGTGACGTGGAGGAGACCGACCCCGAGCGGATCAACGAGACCTGGGAGTCGGTGAAGGCGGCCGAGAAGCAGCGCGAGGACCCGCTGGAGGGGATCCCGCTGGAGCTCCCAGCCCTCGCCCGCGCGGCCAAGGTGCTCGACCGGCTCGAGCGCGCGGGCCGGCCGCTGGACGCCGACGGGCTCGCCGACGACCTCGGCGACCGGCTCCTGGTCCTGGTCGACGAGGCCCGGGGCCGTGGGGTGGACCCCGAGCAGGCCCTGCGGGACGCCGTACGACGGGCCAGCGCGTGAGGCGCGCACTCCTCGGGGCGCTCGTCGCCGTGCTCGTGCTGGTCGCCAGCGGCTGCGAGACGACCCAGGACGACGAGATGGCGCCCAAGCCGCGGCGTACGGTCACCGTCACCACGCCGCCCACGGCGAGCCCGCCCCCACGCAGCGTGCCCGTGGGGGAGGGGGACGTCTCCCCGGACGACGTGGTGTGGGCCCAGGGCTCGCGGCTGCACGTCGGCAGGCGTGCGGTCGACCTGCCGGTGCCCGTGGACTCGTTCGTCGTCGTGCGCGGCGGGGTCTACCTGCTCTCCAGCGGCGAGCTGTGGTTCACCGACCTGACCCGGCTCCGGCCCGCCCGGATGGCAGGCCTCACCGAGCTCGGTGCCAGCGCCGACCGGTCCCGCGTGGTGGTGTCCGGGGCGGACGCCGCGGCGACGCGGGTCGCCTACGACACCCGCACGGGGCGAGCCGTTCGCGCCGACGACGCCCCGGCGACGCCCGACGGCGCTGCTCGGCGACGTGAGCGGGGTGCGGGTCGACCCGAAGCGGTTCCGGGGCGCGCCGGCGGACTTCGAGCCGGTGGGACGGGCGGGGAGGTCGCGCGTCTACGGTCTGGACCGCACCGGCGGCGATCCCGCGGCGGTGGTGGCCTGCGACCTGGCCCGGCGGGCGTGCACGCGGCTCGGCGCCGTCGAGGGCTCGGACCCCGTCGTCTTCGGCTCCGGAACCTAGCCCGGCCCGCGCGGGTGGTCCGCTGGATCGCCCCCGCCCCCGGTTAGGGTGAACTGGCGGGCCGGCCCGCCGCGCTGGTCCGTCCACCCCGCCTGACACCACTGCCGAACACCTGCGACCCAGGAGCATCCGTTGGCTTCCATCGACACCGTCATCGCCCGGGAGATCCTCGACTCCCGGGGCAACCCCACGGTCGAGGTCGAGGTGCTCCTCGACGACGACTCGATCGGCCGCGCGGCCGTCCCCTCGGGTGCCTCCACGGGGGCGTTCGAGGCCGTCGAGCTGCGCGACGGAGGCGACCGCTACGGCGGGAAGGGCACCCAGAAGGCCGTCAGCGCAGTGCAGGACCAGATCGAGCCCGAGATCATCGGCCTCGACGCCAGCGACCAGCGCCTCGTCGACCAGGCGATGCTCGACCTCGACGGCACGCCCAACAAGGCCGACCTCGGCGCCAACGCGATCCTCGGCGTCTCGCTGGCCGTCGCCCGCGCCGCCGCGGTCAGCGCCGACCTGCCGCTGTTCCGCTACGTCGGCGGCCCCAACGCCCACCTGCTGCCCGTCCCGATGATGAACATCCTCAACGGCGGCTCGCACGCCGACTCCAACGTGGACGTCCAGGAGTTCATGATCGCGCCGATCGGCGCGGCCTCGTTCGCCGAGGCGCTGCAGAGCGGCGCCGAGGTCTACCACGCGCTGAAGTCGGTGCTGAAGAAGAAGGGCCTGGCCACCGGCCTCGGTGACGAGGGCGGCTTCGCCCCCGACCTCGAGAGCAACCGGGCCGCGCTCGACCTGATCGCCGAGGCCGTCGGCGCCGCCGGGTTCACCCTCGGCACCGACATCGCGCTGGCGCTCGACGTCGCGGCCTCGGAGTTCTTCGCCGACGGCTCCTACGCCTTCGAGGGCCAGCAGCGCAGCGCCGAGCAGATGACCGCCTACTACGCCGACCTGGTCGACGCCTACCCGATCGTCTCCATCGAGGACCCCCTCGACGAGGACGACTGGTCGGGCTGGCAGACGCTGACCACCCAGCTCGGCGAGAAGATCCAGATCGTGGGCGACGACCTGTTCGTCACCAACGTCGAGCGCCTCGGCCGCGGCATCACCGAGCGCTCGGCCAACGCGCTGCTGGTCAAGGTCAACCAGATCGGCTCGCTGACCGAGACCCTCGACGCGGTCGACCTCGCGCACCGCAGCGGCTTCCGGTGCATGATGAGCCACCGCTCCGGCGAGACCGAGGACACCACCATCGCCGACCTCGCGGTGGCCACCAACTGCGGCCAGATCAAGACCGGCGCACCCGCGCGCTCGGAGCGCGTCGCGAAGTACAACCAGCTGCTGCGCATCGAGGAGCAGCTCGACGACGCCGCCCGCTACGCCGGTCGCGGCGCGTTCCCCCGGTACCAGGGCTGAGGCCGGAGCCGACCCATGGCCACTCGTCGTACGCCGCAGGGCGGGCCGCGCCGCAGCGCCCGTCCGCGGCACTCCCCGGGCAACATCCGCCCGGGCACCCGCGGCAGCGACCGCGGGCGTACGCCGAGCGCGCCCACGCGCCGACCGCGCTTCACCAACCGGATGGCGATCCTGGTGGTGGTCGCCGCGGTGCTGGTGGTCTCCTACGCGTCCTCGATGCGGGCCTATCTCCAGCAGCGCGCGCACATCGGTGAGCTGCGCTCGCAGATCAAGAGCTCGGAGCGCGACATCGCGGCGCTGGAGCGGGAGAAGCGCCGCTGGCAGGACGACGCCTACGTCGAGAACCAGGCCCGCGAGCGCTTCGGGTGGGTGCTGCCGGGGGAGACGAGCTACCAGGTGATCGGTCGCGACGGCAAGCCGCTGGAGCACCGCGACGAGCTCACCGACCCCGACACCGTGGGCCGGACGACCCCGAAGGCGTGGTGGCAGAAGGTCGAGGCGAGCCGCGAGGCCGCCGACCACCCCGAGGTCCCGAACCCGGCGACCCGGATCGACCCGCCCCCTGCCCCCAGCCCCACCCCCGAGCCGTGAGCGCGGCCGGCCCCGGGATCGACGAGCGCGACGAGGCAGTGGTCGCCGCCCAGCTCGGCCGTCCCCCGCGCGCGATCCACGGGGTCGCCCACCGCTGCCCGTGCGGCAACCCCGACGTGGTGGCCACCGAGCCGCGGCTCGAGGACGGCACGCCGTTCCCGACCACGTTCTACCTGACCTGCCCGCGGGCGGCCTCGCTGATCGGCACGCTCGAGGCCTCCGGGCTGATGCGCGAGATGAGCGAGCGGATCGCCTCCGACGACGACCTCGCCGCGGCGTACGCCCGGGCGCACGAGGCCTACCTCGCGGCGCGCGCCGAGATCGGCGAGGTTCCCGAGATCGCCGGCGTCTCCGCCGGGGGGATGCCGGAGCGGGTCAAGTGCCTGCACGTCCTGGCGGGCCAGGCGCTCGCCCAGGGACGCGGGGTCAACCCGCTGGGCGACGAGGTGCTCGACGCCCTCGGCGCGTGGTGGGAGTCCGGACCGTGCGTGGACCCGCCCGACGACCCCGACGACCCCGACGACCCCGACGACAGGGACGACCGATGACACGTGTGGCGGCCTTCGACTGCGGCACGAACTCCCTGCGGCTGCTGGTCGCCGACCTCGACGCCGGCTCCGGGACCGGCAAGGACCTGGTGCGCGAGATGCGCATCGTCCGGCTCGGGCAGGGGGTCGACCGCACCGGCCGGCTCGCGGAGACCTCGCTGCAGCGGGTGTTCTCGGCGCTCGAGGAGTACATGGAGGTCGTCGGACGCCACGACGTGGCCCGCACCAGGTTCTGCGCGACCTCGGCCGCACGTGATGCGGAGAACTCCGAGGAGTTCCTCACCGGGGTGCGTGAGCGGGTCGGCGTCGAGCCCGAGGTGCTGGAGGGCGACGAGGAGGCGCGGCTGAGCTTCCTGGGCGCCACCCGGGCGTTGCCGCCGCTGTCCGACCCGATCCTGGTCTGCGACATCGGCGGCGGGTCGACCGAGCTCATCCTGGGCCGGGCCGACGGCACGGTGCTGGTGGCGCAGTCCCTCGACATCGGGTCGGTGCGCCTCAACGAGCGCCACCTCGCCCAGGACCCGCCCTCGGGCGACCAGGTCGAGGCCGCGGTGGCCGACATCGACGAGGCCCTCGACCGGTGCCCGGTCGACCCGGCCGAGGCGGGGGCGGTCATCGGCGTCGCCGGCACCGTGACCACGCTCGCCGCCGGTGTGCTCGACCTCGCCACCTACGACCCGACCGTGATCCACCACAGCGTGCTGCGCACGGACGCGGTCCAGGGCACGGTCAGCAGGCTGCTCACTGATGCCGATCGAGCAGCGCAAGGCCCTGCCGTACATGCATCCCGGCCGCGCCGACGTGATCGGCGCCGGCGGACTCATCCTCGACCGGATCCTGCGCCGTACGACGGTCAGCTCGATCCTGGTCTCCGAGCACGACATCCTCGATGGCATCGCCTGGTCGCTCGTCGCCGACGACGCCCCAGCAGACGGGAAGATCTGAATGTTCACCAAGCGCGACACCACCACTCCGCCCGAGCAGACCGCTGCGATGGCCCCCGCCGAGGCCGCCGGCGACCGCCCCGACCGGGCCGACCGTCCCGGGCCGACGGGCGAGGACGTCGGCTTCGAGCACCGCGAGGACTACACCAAGGGCCCGCGACGCTCGGCGCTGTTCGTGCTGCGCCGCACGGTGCGGGAGTTCCTCGACGACGGATGCACCGACATGGCGGGCACGCTCACCTACTACTCCGTGCTGGCGATGTTCCCGGGGATGCTGGCGCTGCTGGCGCTGGTCGGGGTGGTGGGGCAGTCCGACGAGACGGTCGACCTCATCCTCGACGTGCTCGCGCCGCTCGTCTCCGCAGAGCGCCTCGCCCAGATCGAGCCGGTGCTGACGGACCTCGCCAACTGGGACGCCGCCGGAATCGCGCTGGTCGTCGGCCTCGCGCTGGCCCTGTGGACCGCCTCGGGCTACGTCGGCGCGTTCAGCCGGGCGATGAACCGCGTCTACGAGGTCGAGGAGGGCCGCCCCTTCTGGCGGCTCCGTCCGATGCAGCTCGGGGTCACCGTGGTCACGGTGACGCTGAGCGCGGTGGCCCTGGTCATCCTGGTCGCCACCGGCCCGGTCGCCGAGGCGATCGGCAACGCCGTCGGGCTGGGTGACGAGGTCGTCACCGCGTGGGGCTGGGCCAAGTGGCCGGTGCTCGCCGTCGTGGTGATGGTCAACGTCGCGCTGCTGTACTGGGCGACCCCCAACGTCGACTTCACCCGCTTCCGGCTGATCTCGCCGGGCGCGTTCGTCGCGATCCTGGTCTGGCTGGTCGCCTCGACCGGCTTCGGCTTCTACGTCGCGAACTTCGCCTCCTACGACCGCACCTACGGCTCGGTCGCGGGCGTCGTCGTCGCGCTGCTGTGGCTGTGGCTGACGAACCTGGCGCTGCTCTTCGGTGCCGAGCTGGACGCCGAGCTCGAGCGCGGGCGCGAGCTGCAGCTCGGGGTGGCAGCGGAGGAGGCCCTCCAGCTCCCGGTGCGCGACACCCGCGGGATCCAGAAGGCGGCCCTGCGGCACGCCGAGGACGTCGCCCGGATGCGCGACATCCGGGTGGCCGCGACCACCCCCGGCGACCCGGCGGACCGCCCGTTCGGCCGTCGCTGAGCGCGGGGGCCGGAGGTCCCATGAGCGTGAGCGACGGCGAAGGACGCAGCGAGAGACCCGAGGGGTTCCCCAGCCCCGTCCCACCGGGCACCGGCTGGCCGGAGGACCCCGTGCCCCCCGGGGCGCCGGTCCCGTCGGTCGCGCGGTCGGCCGCAGGGGTGGCCCGGCTCGCGGCGCGCGCCACCCTGCCGGTGCTCGAGGCGCGGGTCTCGGTGTGTTCCGCCTGTCCGCGGCTGGTCGGCTGGCGCGAGCAGGTGGCCCGGGAGAAGCGGGCCTCCTTCGCCGCGGAGAGCTACTGGGGACGACCGATCGCCGGCTGGGGCGATCCGGACCCCTCCGTGCTCGTCGTCGGGCTCGCCCCCGCGGCCCACGGGGGCAACCGCACCGGGCGCGTCTTCACCGGCGACCGCTCGGGCGACTGGCTGTTCGCGTCGCTGCACCGCGTGGGCCTGGCCACGCAGCCGACCTCCACGCACGCCGGCGACGGCCAGCGCCTCCTCGGGGCGCGCCTGGTGGCCGCGGTGCGCTGCGCCCCGCCGCAGAACCGGCCCACCCCGGAGGAGCGCGACACCTGCGCGCCCTGGCTCGACCGGGAGCTCGCCCTGGTCCTGCCCGGCGTGCGTGCCGTGGTGTGCCTGGGCGGGTTCGGCTGGGAGGCGGCGTTGCGGGCGCTGGCCAGGGCGGGAGTCGCGGTGCCGCGTCCGCGTCCCCGGTTCGGGCACGCCGTCGAGGTCGAGCTCGCCCACCCCGACGGCGGCGACCTGACGCTCCTGGGGTGCTTCCACCCCTCGCAGCAGAACACCTTCACCGGACGGCTGACCGAGCCGATGCTCGACGCCGTGCTGGGCCGGGCTGCCGCGCTCGGTGGCCTCCCGCGCTGACCTCCGGGCCGCGTGGAAGACTGCCGCGCGTGACACTGCACGCCATCACGGTCCTGGGCCACGACCGGCCCGGCATCATCGCCGAGACGACCCGCGCGCTCGCCGAACTCGGGCTGAACATCGAGGACTCGACGATGACGCTGCTGCGCGGCCACTTCGCGATGATGCTCGTCACCGAGGGGCCCGCCGGCTCCGCCGAGCTGGAGTCCGCCCTCGCCCCGTTGACGGACGACGGCTCGCTCGCGGTCACCGTGCGCGAGGTCCCGGTCGAGCAGGCCGGTCCCGGCGGTACGTCGTACCTGCTCAGCGTGCACGGCGGCGACCGCCCCGGCATCGTCTCGACGATCGTGGCGGAGGTCGCCCGCGTGGGCGGCAACATCACCGACCTCTCGACCCGGCTGTCGGGGGAGCTGTACGTGCTCCTCGCCGAGTGCGACCTCCCGGCCGGCGTCGACCCGAGCGCGCTCGAGGCGGCGGTCAAGGGGGCCGCGGACGCCCTCGGGGTGGAGGCCTCGCTGCGCCCGCTGGAGAGCGACGACCTGTGAGCCGACCCGACTCCGGCCTCGAGGGAGGCCGGGTGCTGGACGTCGTGACCGCACCGGCGCCGGTGCTCGCCACGCCGGGAGGCGCCGTTGACCCGCTCGACCCCGCGATGGTGCAGCTGGCCGCCGACCTCGTCGCCACCATGCGGGTCTCGCCCGGCTGCGTCGGCCTGGCCGCGCCCCAGGTCGGGGTCGGGGTGCGGATGTTCGCCGTGGACGTCACCGACCACCCGAAGACGCGTACGTCGCACGGCACGTTCGTCCTCGCCAACGCGGAGGTCGTCTCCGCCTCGCGCAACGAGAAGGCGCGCGAGGGCTGCATGTCGGTCCCCGACCTCACCGGCGACGTCAAGCGCGCCACCCGGCTCGTCGTCAGCGGCCTGGTGCCCGGCACGGGCGAGACCCGCACGATCGAGACCGACGCCTTCGAGGCGCGCGCCCTCCAGCACGAGATCGACCACTGCGCCGGCCTGCTCTTCCTCGACCGGGTGGCCGGCGCGCACGCGATCCATCCGCGCAAGACCTACCTATGATCGGCACCTGCGTGAGCACGCCGGGGCCCCGGTATCCCAATCGGCAGAGGAAGCGGTCTTAAAAACCGCACAGTGTGGGTTCGAGCCCCACCCGGGGCACGCTCCGGTCCCTGCCGCCCCTTGTGTGGTGGATCGCCTCCACGTGGTGCTCGCGATCAACCACACAGGGCGCATCCCGTCCCGCAGGGCGTCGCCCGTCCCGTCCAGCCGGCCCCGGCGACCTGGCGACGCCCGCGAGGGAGCCCGTGCGGCCGCTCGACCCGGGTGAGGTAACCGCGCTCGAGCACCGAGCACGTGCCCTCCGACACGTCGCACAGGACACCGGCCACCCACGCCCGCCGGGGGAGACGCTCGCGCTCCTCCATCGCGGCGAGCATCCGCCTCGCCGTCGTACGCCGCGACTGCACCGCCTGCGCGAGGACCGCGACGGCGGCGAAGTCGTCGAGCGATCCGGCGGCCACGTCGATCGCCGCGTGCTCGTAGCGGACCCGGGGCGGCGAGAGGTTCCACTGCACGTGGCGCTCGAACCCCCGACGGCGGTGGAGGACGACACCGGGTGGCGCGACCAGACGGCGGTCCCGTGCCACGACGACGTGCAGGCGCCGTGCCACGACCCCGGACTGGAGCGCCATCAGCTGGTCGAGGGGAGTCACCGGTGGATGGTGAGCGGCGTGGCAGTGACGCGTCCACCCGGTCTCCGTGCACCTGTGGACGACTGTGTGGTGGATCGCCTTCACCAGGTGCGTGGGTTCCGCCACACAGGCCGCCGCGACGGGTGTACGCCGGGAACACCGGTCCCGGGTGCATCGTTGAGCAGGTGACGCCCCGGTAGGATCGGGGCGTCTCGCGAGCACCAGAGTGGATGCTTCGCAGGCATCCAAGGAGGACGCCATGCAGAGCAGCAACCCTGTCTTCAAGCGGTCCGAGGGCTTCAACGGCCGCGGCACCGCCCAGAGCACCCAGACCTACCCCGGGCAGGGGCAGTACGCCGGCTACGGGGCACCCGCCCAGTGGGGGACCGGCGCACCCGGTGGGATGACCGGCGGTGCCCCCGGCGGTGGGTCGTACGGCACCCAGGTCGACCAGGGCCGGATGACCATCGACTCGGTGGTGCAGAAGACCGCCTTCACCCTGGGCGTGGTCGTGCTCACGGCCGCGGCCACGTGGTTCCTGACCGGTGACGTCCAGAAGAACCCCGAGCTGGCGGGCGGCCTCTACGCGCTGTCGCTGTTCGGCGCCCTCGGTGGTTTCGCGCTGGCGATGGTCAACTCCTTCAAGAAGGTGATCAGCCCGGCGCTCGTGCTGGCCTACGCCGCCGTCGAGGGCGTCTTCGTGGGTGCCTTCAGCAAGGTCCTCGAGGCCACCTTCGTCGACCCCAACAGCGGCCAGGGCGGGCTCGTCATCGGCGCCGTCCTCGGCACGATGGCTGCCGTCGGCGGCACGCTGGCGGCGTACAAGTTCTTCGACATCAAGGTCGGCGCCAAGTTCCGCATGTGGGTGATCGGAGCGATGTTCGGCTTCGTCGCGCTGAGCATGCTCAACCTGGTCCTGAGCTTCTTCCAGGCCGACTTCGGCTTCAACGGCTTCGGGACGATGGGTCTCATCTCCAGCGTGATCGGCCTCGGCCTCGGCGTGCTGCTGCTGATCCTCGACTTCGACTTCGTCGAGCGCGGCATCGCGGCGGGCCTGCCCGAGCGCGAGTCGTGGCGTGCGGCCTTCGGGCTCACCGTCACCATCATCTGGATCTACATCGAGATGCTGCGGATCCTCGCGATCCTGCGGGGCAGCGACTGACCCGAGCAGCAGCTCACGCGGACGCCTCGGCCGACCTCTCGGCCGGGGCGTCCGTCGTCTCCGACTGGTCCTCCGACTGGTCCTCCGACTGGGGCGTCTCCGCCACGCCGGTGGGCAGCAGCCGGCGTCGCATCAGGGTGACCCAGCGGCCGCCGACGCCACGCTTGGCGCCGCCGACCTCGGTGCCGTCGATCTCGGTGCCGGGGTTCTGGCTGGCCTTGACCGCGGCGTAGCCGATCGGCAGGACACCCTCGCCACGACCCAGGCGCGGGGTCTCCTCGCTCTCCTCGCCGAGGCCGAGGGCGGAGAGCACCGAGGGGACCATCAGCCGCGCCAGCGCCTCGTAGCCCGCCGCCGAGGGGTGGAACTGGTCCGGCCCGAACAGCAGGGCAGGGGCCGCGGCGAACTCCGGACCCAGGATCGAGCCCAGCGAGACGGTGCGCCCGCCGGCCTCCACGACGGCGATCGTCTGGGCGGCGGCCAGGCGGCGCGACCAGGCGCGTGCGACCTGGCGCAGCGGCTGCGGGATCGGCGAGATCGTGCCGAGGTCGGGACAGGTGCCGACCACGACCGCGACGCCGGCCTCCCGGATCCGTCGTACGGCCTCGGAGAGGTGCCGCACCGACGCCGAGGGCAGCACGGTGTGGGTCACGTCGTTGGCGCCGATCAGGATGACGGCCACGTCGGGGCCGGTGCGCAGCGCCCGGGTCACCTGCTGGTCGAGGTGGCTGGACTGTGCCCCGACGACCGCGAACTCGCGCAGGTGCACGCGGCGCCCGGCGCGCTCGGCGACCCCCGACCCGAGCCAGGCGCCCGGCGTCTCCTCGACCGTGTGCACGCCGTAGCCGGCGGCGCTGGAGTCACCGAGCAGGGCGATCTTGATGGCGGGGGCGGGACGACCTCGGCCGTACCAGCCGGTGGCGTCCGGGACCCGCCGGTCGGTGGTGCCGATGGCGCGCCGGGCCAGCAGCGCCTCGGCCCGCAGCACCCCGTAGAGCGAGGCGCCCAGGACCGAGAGTCCGCCCCCTCCATAGGCGGCAGCGGCCGCCAGTCTGCGTGCGGCCGCTGCTCTACCCATGTCTAGATCGTACTGAGCGGTAGGTACCCCTCAGTCCTGCAGGTGCGCGGTCGCATAGACCACCGGGTGGTCGCTGATCTTGGCGTTCTTGGGGTACATGTCGCGGTTGTAGTAGGAGAACCGCGCCTGGCCGGCCGCGAAGATCCAGTCGATCGTGAACTCACGGGGGAAGGCGCAGGTCATGCTCGGCACGCTGTTGGGCGAGATGCTGAGCTTGTCTGCGGTGAGCGGGCAGAAGGCCGCCTGCCGGTCGTTGAAGTCGCCGGTGAGGAACACCGGACGACCGGTGGCCCGCAGGTCGATGATCTTCTGCCGCTCGATGGCGATGGCCTGGGCCCGCCACTTCGCGGCGTTGCCGCGCACGTTGGCCGGGTTGTGCACGTTGAGGAAGTACGCCGTGCGGCCGGTCGCCTTCTCCCGCAGCAGGACCGCCGGCACGTGCCGGGTGTTGCCGTAGAAGTAGGGGATGTCGAAGGTCTCGCCGGAGACGAAGTCGAACTTCGACTTGCGCCAGATGATGGCGTTCTCGGTGTCGCGCTTGGAGCCCGGCGGGTCCCAGAAGTAGACGCCCCACTCCTTGCCGTTGCCCTTGGACAGGAAGTAGTCGTACTGCTTGCCCTGGAACTCCTGCAGGCCGACGACGTCGAGCTTGCGCTGGTTCATCACGGTGACCGCACGGGTCGTCCGGGAGGGGTAGGTGGCGTAGCGCGAGCCCGAGGACGTGTGGCTGGCGCCGAGCACGTTGAACGACGCGACGTTGAAGCCGGTGTTGTCGAACAGCTTGGTGACCGGGACCTTCTTGCCCACGTAGGTGCTGAGCCAGGTCGAGGGGTTCACGACCTTGCTGTTGTGCGCGACGGCGAAGTAGATGCCGCAGGAGGTGCTCCGGGTCTTGCGCCCGGCGTAGCCGATGAGCTGGCCGGACTGGACGATCTGGCCGTCGGCCACCTCGGGCTTGGTCAGGTAGGCGGCCTTGGTGCCCAGGCCGCCGCGTGCGGTGACCACGCGCACCATGTACTTGCTGTGCCAGCTGGCGCTGGTCACCACCTCGGCGGTGCCGGGGTGGGTGGCGTACACCGGCGTGTGGCAGGGCGCCTTGATGTCGGTGCCGCGGTGGGACCTGGAGAAGTTCTTGAGGTCCTTGACCGCCTTGCTGGCCTTGACCGGGAAGATGACGTTCGGCGCCGAGACCTTGCGGTACTTCGGGTCCGAGGTCGCGGCTTGGCCGCCGCTGGCCATCAGTGCGGGCGAGGCGAGGACCCCGAGGGCCACCGTCGCCGCCAGTCCTCGCGTGATCGTCCTGGCTCGATTCGTCTTCATACGGCGTGTCTCCCTCGCTGCGCGCCCCGAGTGGTGTAAAAGCAAATCTCGGGAAGTATGCATGAAATTCATGGGTCTGGTGAGGCCAATGTGAAAATTGGATCCTCACGAGGCGGACAAATGCCGCGCACCACTCACCCTAGGGCGCCGGTAGATTGGCCGCATGCACTATGCGAACTCGATCCTCGACCTCGTCGGCCACACCCCCCTCGTGAAGCTCAACCGGGTGGTGGGCGACACCTCCTCGCTGGTGCTCGCCAAGGTGGAGTACCTCAACCCCGGTGGCTCGGTGAAGGACCGGATCGCGGTCCGGATGGTCGACGCAGCCGAGGCGAGCGGCGAGCTCAAGCCCGGCGGCACGATCGTGGAGCCGACCTCGGGCAACACGGGCGTCGGGCTGGCCCTGGTGGCCCAGCAGCGCGGCTACAAGTGCATCTTCGTGTGCCCCGACAAGGTGAGCGAGGACAAGCGCAACGTGCTCAAGGCGTACGGCGCCGAGGTGGTCGTGTGCCCGACGGCCGTCGCCCCCGACCATCCGGACAGCTACTACGTCGTCTCGGACCGGCTGATGCGCGAGACCGAAGGAGCCTGGAAGCCCGACCAGTACTCCAACCCGAACAACCCCCGGTCCCACTACGAGACCACCGGCCCCGAGATCTGGGAGCAGACCGAGGGCCGGATCACGCACTTCGTCACCGGGATGGGCACCGGCGGCACGATCAGCGGCGTCGGCCGCTACCTCAAGGAGAAGAACCCGGAGATCCAGGTGGTCGGCGCCGACCCGGCGGGCTCGGTCTACTCGGGCGGCACGGGCCGCCCCTACCTCGTCGAGGGCGTCGGTGAGGACTTCTGGCCCGAGACCTACGACCGCACGATCGCCGACCGGGTCATCGAGGTCTCCGACGCCGACTCGTTCGCGATGACCCGCCAGCTCGCTCGCGAGGAGGGGATGCTCGTCGGAGGCTCCTCCGGCATGGCGGCGTACGCCGCGGCGCAGCTGGCGCGGGAGCTGGACGACCCTGAAGCCGTCATCGTGGTGCTGCTCCCGGACAGCGGGCGCGGCTACCTCACCAAGGTGTTCAGCGACGACTGGCTGGCCAGGTTCGGCTTCCTCCCCGGCTCCGGCGGGGGCTTGAGCATCGGCGAGGTGCTGCACGCCAAGAAGGGCGACATCCCCGCACTGGTGCACACCCACCCCGGCGAGACGATCGCCGACGCCGTCTCGATCCTGCGGGAGTACGGCGTCTCGCAGATGCCCGTGGTGCTCGCCGAGCCGCCCCTGATGGCGGCCGAGGTGGCGGGCTCGGTCTCCGAGCGACGGCTGCTCGACGCGCTGTACGCCGGTGAGGCGCGCCTCGCCGACCGGGTGGAGCTGCACATGGACGAGCCGCTGCCCTCGATGGGCGCCGGCGCGGGGGTCTCCGAGGCGGTCGACGCGCTGCGCGGCGCGGACGCCCTGCTCGTCCAGGAGGACGGGCGGCCGGTGGGCGTGCTCACCCGGCAGGACCTGCTCGGGTTCGTCGCGCAGGACTGAACGAGGCACTGCGTCTCTTATGTCCGGAATGTCTTACTTTTCGGGCTCCGGGTCCTTAGTGTGGGACCTGCACATCACACCTGTGGTCACCCGTCTGCGGTTGATGCGCGGTCCGGTGTGACATGGAAAGCCCGCGCACGCGGGTCCCTCCACATCCATCGATGCCGGACGGGTGGTGGGGCGGCCCTGCCCAGGGGCTGCTCCACCACCCACCGGCGTTCGTCAGGGACGGTCCGGCACGCGGGCGGCCGCGTGCGTCGCGGGCGGCGGACCCGTGGGGTCGAGGATCCGGGCCAGGCTCTCCACGCCGTCCACCAGCCGGGGCCCCGGCCTGGCGAACGAGGCGTTGGCGTCCACCGCCCACAGCGGGACCTCCGCCGGCAGCACCCCTGAGTCCCGCACGGCTCCGGCGAGGGCCAGGGACCCGTCGAGGTCGTAGCCGCACGGGGCGCACACCACCACGTCCGGCGGCTCGGCGAGCGCTTGCGCCCAGCTGACCCGCTCCGACCGGGCACCGGCGACCCCGACGGTCGGCACGCCTCCGGCCGCGGTCACCATCTCCGGCACCCAGTGGCCGGGGGCGAACGGCGGGTCGGTCCACTCCAGCAGGAGCACCCGTGGCGGAGGGCCCGGGCGCGCGGCCACCTCGTCGGCCACGACCGCCAGCCGGGTCCGCAGGTCGGAGACCAGGGCCGCCGCCTCGGCCTCGTGCCCGGTCGCGGCGCCGAGGCGGTGGACCGAGCCGAGGACCTCCTCCAGCGTGTGCGGGTCGACCGTGAGCACCTCGGCGCTGCAGCCGAGGTGGGCGAGGGCGTCGTCGACCACCGAGACGTCCACCGCGCAGACGGCGCACAGGTCCTGGGTGACGACGAGGTCGGCGTCGAGCCCGCGCAGGGCGCCCTCGTCGAGGTGGTAGAGGTCTTCGCCCACCGCGAGGGCTGCGGTGACGAACGCGTCGATCCCGGCGGCGTCGAGCCCGTCGGGCATCGTGCTGGTGGACACGATCCGCCGCTCCCGCGCCTCGGTGGGGAAGTCGCACTCGAAGGTCACCCCGACCACGTCGTCCCCGGCCCCGATCGCGAACAGGATCTCGGTGGTCGAGGGGAGCAGTGAGACGATCCGCATCTCCCGATCGTCGCAGAGCCGCGGAGGTGGGTACGGTCGGGGAGTGCCCGTGACGTCGTACCTCACCATCGGCCGCGACGGCGTGGCGGAGATCGAGCAGAGCCGTTCGAAGTTCGTGTGCACCCTGGCGCGGGTGGACGACGAGGAGGGCGCCCGCGCGGTGGTCGACCAGGTGACCAAGCAGCACTGGGACGCCCGGCACCACGCCACGGCACTCGTCATCGGGCCCGAGCGCGCCCTCCAGCAGTCCAGCGACGCCGGGGAGCCGCCGGGCACCGCGGGTGCGCCGATGCTGGAGGTGCTGCGGGGTCGTGAGGTGAGCGACGTCGTCGCGGTGGTCTCCCGGTGGTTCGGCGGCGTGCTGCTCGGCACCGGCGGTCTCGCGCGCGCCTACGCCGGTGCCACCCGGGCCGCGCTCGACGAGGTCGGCGTCGTCGAACGGGTGCTGCAGGACCTCTGCGAGGTCGAGGTCGACATCGCCGAGGTCGGCCGACTCGAGCACGACCTGCGCTCGCGGGGCGCGCGCGTGCTCGGCGTGGAGTACACCAGCGAGGCGTGGCTGCGCTTCGCCGTCCCGCCCCGGGCGCGGGCGGCCACCGAGGAGATCGTGGCCGAGCTGACCTCCGGGCGTGCCGAGCTGCGGGTCATCGGCCAGGAGTGGGTGGACTCCCCGGGCTGAGCCGGAGGGACGCGGTGACCCGGCGTACGGAGTCCGGGTCGGGCTTGAGCACCTCGCGGTCCCAGGTGAGCAGCCCGTTCAGCTCGTCCTCGACGTCGCTGAGCTGCGTGTAGACCGTCGCCCCGAGCCCCTCCGCGACGGCCTCGCGCAACGGGTCGTGCAGCTGCACGAACCCCTCGGTCAGCGCGTCGGCGTCCTCGGCGTGGTGGTAGCCGAACTCGCGCTCGCTCCAGGTGTGCCCCGGCACGCGCAGGCTGTGGCCGCCGTACTCCGTGAGCGCGACCACCCGCCGCCCGCGCCGCCCGCGCCGTCGGCGGGGCATCCGGAACGGCAGCAGGTAGCGGTGGAAGCTCCAGATGTCCCCACCGCCCTGGTCGACCCAGCCGCTGGTGTGGTTGACCTGACGCGTCGGGTCGAGCCGGGCGACCTCCGCGGCGACGTCGTTGGCGTCGAACTGGCCCCAGCCCTCGTTGAACGGCGTCCACACCGCCAGCGAGACGACGTTGCGGAGCAGCTCGACCGTGGCGCGGACCTCGCGCCGGAACTCCGCGCGCCCCGCGGCGTCGTCGCGGTGGAAGAGCCGGTGCAGGCGGTCGCTGATCCGCAGCGAACGGGTCGCGGGGAGGGTGGTCACCACGTGGCGGTAGCGACCGCCGCCGTTGACCATGTCCTGCCAGACCAGCATCCCGAGCCGGTCGCAGTGGGCGTACCACCGCAGCGGCTCGACCTTGACGTGCTTGCGCAGCATCGTGAAGCCGAGGGACCTCATCGCCTCGATGTCGTGCACCATCGCCTCGTCGGCCGGCGGGGTGAGCAGGCCGTCGGGCCAGTAGCCCTGGTCGAGGACGCCGACGTGCACCACCGGCTCCCCGTTGAGCAGCAGCCGCGGGTGCCCTTCGGCGTCGGTGCCGACCCCGAAGGAGCGCAGCCCTGCGTAGGAGGTCACCCGGTCGTCGCCGAGGGTGACCTCGACGTCGTAGAGGTGGGGGTCCTGCGGCGACCACGGGCGCACCACCGACAGCGGGATCCGGACCGGCCGGCCAGGCACGACCTCTGCGGTATCGGTGGTCGAGCCTGTCGAAACCACCACTCGCGCGGTGAGGGTCTTGGTCTCGACAGGCTCGACCGGCGTCCGCGGCTCAACCACCGCTTGCGGCTGGACCGGCGTCCGCGCCACCACGGTCACCTCGAGCTCGCCGGTCTCGAGGTGCGGCACGAGCTCGAGGCGTTCGACGTACGTCGCCGGGACGGCCTCGAGCCACACGGTCTGCCAGATGCCGGACTGGGCGGTGTACCAGATCTCCCCGCGGTCGAGGCGCTGCTTGCCGCGGGCGTGCACGCCCGTCTCGGAGAGGTCCCGCACCCGGACCTCGAGCAGGTCGGGCTCGGGCGCGGCGTACAGCGCGTCGGTCACCTCGAGGGTGAACGGCAGGTAGCCGCCGGTGTGCGAGCCGACCTCGCGGCCGTTGACCCACACGGTGCAGGACTGGTCGACGGCGCCGAAGTGCAGCAGCACCCGACCACCGGGCGGGTGGTCGGGTGCTGTGAAGCTGCGGCGGTACCACAGCCACTCGTCGGGCTGGAGCTGGCGACCCACCCCCGAGAGCGGCGCCTCGGGGGAGAACGGCACCACGATCGGGCCGTCCCAGGCCGCCGGCCGGGCGGGAGTCGCGGTGAACGCGTGCTCCCAGAGCCCGTTGAGGTTGCACCAGTGCTCGCGCACCAGCTGGGGCCGTGGGTACTCCGGGAGCGGTCGCTCGGGATCGAGCTCGCGACCCCAGCGGGTCAGCACCGGCGCGGAGGGCTGCTACTCGGTCTTCTCGACGTCCGAACGCATGTCGATGAGGATCTTGGAGAGCTTGTCGGCGTCGTAGCCGGGCACGGTCGGGACGAGCTCGCCCATGGAGTCCTTGGTCGCCCAGGCGCAGATGGCGACCTTCTGGCCGGTCGACTGCTCGGCGCACACGGCCTTGCCGCCACCGTCACCGGCGGAGATCTTCTTGGTCTTGAAGCCGTTGGACTCGGCCTGCTTGCTGAAGGAGTCCACGAACTTGGTGGGGCTCTGCTCCTTCTTCAGCTTCGCGCCGAGGAAGACCAGCGAGCCCTCGGGGCCGCGGTCGCCGTCGTTCTGGTCGTAGACGCCGGACTTCACGTAGCTGACGTTCTTCGCCTGGGTCTTGAACTGCTGCTCCGCGGCGTCGAGCTGCTGCTGCAGCTCCTTCTCCTTGCCGGTGTCCCGCTTCATGCCGCCCGCGGTCGAGGCGATGGAGATGGAGTGCTTGTCCTCCTTGTTCACCACGAACACGACGACGAGCGCCGCGATGACGGCCAGGACGACCAGGCCGGCGACCAGCGCGATGATCAGGCCCACCTTCGACTTCTTCGCGGGCTGCTGCGGCGGCGGAGGAGCGGTCACAGCAGTGCCGCCGCCCGGCGGGGGCGGCGGCGGCGCGGCGGCCTCTCCGGCGGTGTGGCCGACGCCCGGAGTGGGCTCGGGCGTGGGCTGGCCGGGAGGCGGAGTCTGGTCAGTCATGGGCCCCAGTCTGCCGACAACCTCGGGCATCTCAAACTCGGGCGCCACGGAGTGAGGCGACTCACGCGACGGCGTGGCACATTGGACGCCGAGCGACAGCCGGCACCGAGGAGGCCCGATGGGCGTGCATCCGCGACTGGCCTCCCACCTGCGGTCGGGGCACGTCTCCCGCATCGTCTACGGGTCGATCATCGGCCTGGCGCTGGTCCTGACCCTGGAGATCCACCCGCCCGAGGGCAAGGAGACCGTGATCGGCTCCCTGCTGGCGACGGCGGTCGCCGTCGCGTTGGCCGAGCTCTACAGCGAGATCCTCGGAGCCCGCACTGCGGCCGGCCTGGCCGACGAGGCGGGCGCGCCGGCCCCGATCGAGTCCACCGGCCGGATGGTCGAGGAGTCCCTGTCGGTGGCCTTCGGCATCGCCTTCCCCTCCGTGTTCTTCGTCGCGGCACTGCTCGGCTGGATCGAGTACGACACCGCGTTCACGCTGGCGAAGTGGACCGGTCTGGCCCTGATCGCGGGCTACGGCTACCTCGCCTCCCGGCTCTCGGGCACCCATCCCACCCGGGCGCTGGTGCACGCGCTCGCGGTGGGCCTGATCGCCGGGCTGCTGATCGTGCTCAAGGCGCTCGTGCACTGACGGGGCACCGAGGCTAGGTCACCTGCTCCTCCGGCTCCGGCTCGGTGCGTCGCTCGGCCCGTCGCCCGCGGACCCGCGTGACCACGGCGAGGGCCACGGCCAGCCCGAGCACCGCGGAGATGGCGGTGGAGGCCTCCCCGACGTACTTCTCCACGAGGTGCCACTGGGCGCCGAGCTCGTAGCCGGCGCCGATCAGCGCCGCGTTCCACAGCAGGCTGCCCGCGGTCGTGTAGCCCAGGAACGGCAGCAGCCGCATCCGCTGGACGCCCGCCGGGATGGAGATCAGGCTCCGTACGCCGGGCACCAGCCGGCCGAGGAAGACCGCGGACCGACCGTGCCGGTCGAACCATGCGATCGAGCGCTCGACGTCCTCCCGCCCCATCAGCGGCAACCGCTCGGCCACGGCGCCGAGCCGTTCCAGGCCCCACGCCGCGGCCGCCCAGTAGAGGAGCAGCGCCCCGGCGACCGACCCGGCGGTCGCCCACGCCAGCGCGGACACGAACGAGTAGTGGCCCTGGTCGGCGGTGAAGCCCGCCAGCGGCAGCACCACCTCGGAGGGCACCGGTGGGAACACGGTCTCCAGCAGGGTGGCGACGCCGACGCCGGGAGCCCCGATCGCGCGCATGACCGCGACGACCCAGTCCTGGACCCACCCCATGGCCGTCAAGGTACTGAGCAGGCCAAGCCCGGGCGCCAGGTCAGCGGGGGACCGGGATCCCCGTGGCGGAGTGGCAGCGGTAGCCGAAGGGGTTCTTCAGCAGGTACTGCTGGTGGGCGTCCTCGGCGTAGTAGTACGGCGTCTCGCCGGCCGGCTTGATCTCGGTGGTGATCGGGCCGTAGCCCCGCTTGGTGAGCTCGGGCTGGTAGCGCTCGGTCACCTCGCGGGCGACGCGCTCCTGCTCGGGGGTGGTGACGTAGATCGCCGAGCGGTACTGCGTGCCCATGTCGTTGCCCTGGCGCATCCCCTGGGTGGGGTCGTGCACCTCGTAGAAGGTGGCCACGAGGTCCGCGTAGGAGACCTTGGTCGGGTCGTAGACGACCCGGACCGCCTCGGTGTGGCCGGTGCGGCCGCTGCACACCTCCTCGTAGGAGGGGTGGGGGGTGCTGCCTCCGGCGTACCCGACAGAGGTGGACCAGACGCCGGGGACCTGCCAGAAGATCTCCTCGGCGCCCCAGAAGCAGCCGAGCCCGAACAGCGCGACCTCGTAGCCCTCGGGCACCTCGTCGGTGACGAGCGGGGCGTCGAGGGCGCGGTGCTTCTCGGCGAGCTGGAACGGGCGCTCGGGACGGCCGGGCAGGGCCTGGTCGGGCGTGGGGAGCGTGGTCTTGCTGCGCAGGAACATCGGTCGCCTTTCGTCGTCGGGCTCAGGGGGAACGCAGGCGCCCCGGCACGTGTTCCCGCCGGTCGGCGATAGCCTCGCCAGATGACCTCCCAGCAGCACCAGAACAAGGCAGGGTTCGAGACCCGGGCGATCCACGCGGGCTACGAGCCCGACCCGATGACCGGCGCGGTGATCCCGCCCATCTACGCGACCTCGACCTACAAGCAGGACGGCGTCGGCGGCATGCGCGGCGGCTACGAGTACAGCCGCTCGGCCAACCCGACCCGCACCGCCCTGGAAGGCAACCTCGCCGCCCTCGAGGAGGGCGAGCGCGGCTTCGCGTTCGCCTCCGGGCTCGCGGCCGAGGACACGCTGCTGCGCACGATCTGCGTGCCCGGCGACCACGTCGTCATCCCGGACGACGCCTACGGCGGCACCCACCGGCTCTTCGACAAGGTCCTGCGCCGCTGGGGGCTGGAGAACTCCTCCGCGCCGGTGAGCGACCCCGACGCCGTGCGGGCCGCGATCGTCCCAGGCCGGACCAAGGCGGTGTGGGTGGAGACCCCGACCAACCCGCTGCTGAACATCGGCGACCTCGAGGCGCTGGCCGCGGTCGCGCACGACGCCGGCGCCCTGCTCGTCGCCGACAACACCTTCGCCTCGCCGTACCTCCAGCAGCCGCTCGTGCTCGGCGCCGACGTCGTCGTGCACTCCACCACGAAGTACTGCGGTGGCCACTCCGACGTCGTGGGCGGCGCGCTGGTCGTGCGCGACCTCGACCTGGCCGAGCAGATCGCCTTCCACCAGAACTCCATCGGCGGTGTCGCCGGGCCGTTCGACTCCTGGCTGGTGCTGCGGGGCCTCAAGACGCTCGGGGTGCGGATGGACCGGCACTGCGACAACGCGGAGAAGGTGGTGGAGTTCCTCGCCGGGCACCCGGCGGTGAGCCAGGTGATCTATCCCGGACTCGAGGAGCACCCCGGCCACGCGGTGGCCTCGCTCCAGATGAAGAGGTACGGCGGCATCGTGTCCTTCCGCGTCACCGGCGGGGAGCAGCACGCACTCGACGTGTGCGGCCGCGCAGAGGTGTTCACCCTCGGGGAGTCGCTCGGCGGCGTCGAGTCGCTCATCGAGCACCCGGGCCGGATGACCCACGCGAGCGTGGCCGGCACCGAGCTCGAGGTGCCGGGCGACCTCGTCCGGCTCAGCGTCGGCATCGAGACCGCCGAGGACCTGCTCGCCGACCTTGACCGGGCCCTTGGCTGAGCGGCCCGCCCAGGAGCACCACCCCGACGTGCGCTTCTCGCTCGCGAACGAGCGCACCCTCCTGGCCTACCAGCGCACCGCGATCGGGCTGATGGGTGCGGCGATCGCCGTCGCCCACTTCTTCGGCGACAGCGCGCTCGTGCTCGTGTTCGCCGGTGCCCTGCTGCTCACCTCGGTCATCGCGGCTGTCGGCGGCTACCTGCACTTCCGCAGGGTCGACCGGGCGATCCGGACCGGCACCACCATCACCGCCGGGCCCGCGGCCCACGTCCTCAGCCTGGCGCTGCTGGCGTGCCTGGCCGTCGCGGCCGTCTACGTCATCGCTCGCGGGTGAGGCATGGAACCCGTGCTCTGCGTCGACTTCGGCTCGACCTTCACCAAGGCGGCGCTGCTCGACGGTGAGACCGGTGAGCTGCTCGGCTCCGCCAGTCACCGCACGACCCTCGAGACCGACGTGCTCGACGGGCTCGACGCCTGCCGCGCCGAGCTGGCGGACCGCCGGCCCGAGGCGCTGGACGCCGAGGTGCTCGCCTGCTCGTCGGCGGGCGGCGGACTGCGGATCGCGGTGGTCGGCAACGAGGAGCTGGTCACCGCCGAGGCCGGGCGCCGGGTCGCGCTCTCCAGCGGCGGCAAGGTGGTCGCGGTGCTGGCCCGCACGTCGCCCGACGCCGACTACCGCGACCTCGTCCCCACGTCGCGGCCCGACGTCGTCCTGCTCACCGGTGGCACCGACGGCGGGGACGAGGAGGGGATCCTCCTCGGCGCCCGCCGGGTCGCGACCAGCGGTTGGGTCGGTCCGGTCGTGGTCGCCGGCAACGCCGACGCGCGCGAGGCCGTCCTCCAGGCGCTCGAGGGGCTGCCCGTCGTCGTCGCCGACAACGTCGTCCCGCGCATCGGCGTGCTGGAGCCGTCCGGGGCCCGGCGCGCGGTCCGGGAGATGTTCCTGTCCCACGTCATCGGCGGCAAGCACCTGAGCAGCCGTGCCGACTCCTCGCCGCAGCGGCCGACGTTCACGTCCATGGTGCGGGGCGCGACCCCCGACCTGGTGCTCACCGGCGTCGAGGTGCTGGCGGCGGAGCTCGGCGGCGACGGCGTCGTGGTGGTCGACGTCGGCGGCGCCACCACCGACGTGCACTCCGTGGTGCGGCTCGACCCGGAGGACGCCGGCCTCTCGCGCGAGGTGGTGGCCTCGACGCCGGTCACCCGCACCGTCGAGGGCGACCTCGGGATGCGGTGGAGTGCCCTGAGCACCTGGGAGGCCGGGGCACGGGCCGGCCTGGTCGGCGCGGACCTGCGCGAGGCCGCCGTACGCCGCAGCGAGGACCCTGCCCACCTGCCGCAGTCCGGGCCAGAGCGACTGGAGGACGAGCAGCTGGCGACGACGGCGGCGGTGCTGGCGCTGCGTCGTCACGCCGGCCGGTCACGGGTCGTCGTCGGTCCCGACGGCCGGGTCGTCGAGCGGACGGGCAAGGACCTCCGCGAGGTCGACCTCCTCGTCGGGTCCGGCGGGGTGCTGCGCCACGGCGACCCGGCCTCGGTCGACCGGGTCCTGGGAGCCCTCGCCGGTGTCTCGCGCGAGGGGTGGCAGCTGCCGGAGCACCCGCGGTCGGTCGTGGACCGCCACTACGTGCTGGCGGCGGTGGGCCTGCTCGCGGAGCGTCGCCCGGCCGCCGCTGCGGCGCTGGCACGTAGCCTGTCGCCGTGCGCCGAACCCCGCGAAGCCTGATCGAGAACCTGAGGACCAGGACCCGCTCGCGAGACGAGGCGCACGCCGCCCACGAGGAGCGGGAGAGCCTCGAGCTCCGCGAGCGCATCGCCCAGCAGTGGGCCGAGGTGCGTGCCGCACGCCGCGCCGCCGAGACCGAGCCCGAGATCACAGGCGGGCCGTCGAACCTCCGGCCCGGCCAGGTGCCCTACGGAGTCGACCTCGCCGCGGCCTGGGCCTGGCGGTTCGCGGTCATCTGCGTCGCCGCAGCGGTGATCCTGTGGCTGCTCAAGCTCTTCCTCGTCGTCGTCCTGCCGCTGGTGATCGCCCTGCTCGCCGCCGCGCTGGCGTCCCCGGTGATCGGCTGGCTGCAACGGGTCGGCATCCCGCGCCGGGCCGCCGCCCTGCTGGTGGTGGTGGTGGGCCTGGGTGCCATCGGCCTGATGGTCACCTTCGTGGGCAACCAGGTCTCCCAGGGCGTCAGCGACCTGTCCCAGCAGGTCAGCGACGGCATCGACCAGATCCGCACGTGGCTGCAGACGGGGCCGCTCAACGTCTCCGACTCCCAGCTCAGCGCCGCGTTCGACCAGCTGCAGCAGGCCGTGGCGCAGTCCGGCGAGGACGCGGCCCGCCGGATCACCGAGTTCGGCACCGCGGTGGGACACCTCGTCGCGGGCTTCTTCATCGTCCTGTTCGCGACCTACTTCTTCCTGGCCGACGGTCCGCTGATCTGGGCGTGGGTGGTGCGGCTGTTCCCCCGCGCGGGCCGCCTGCACGCCGACTCCTCGGGCCGGGTGGCCTGGGAGTCGCTGACCCAGTTCGTGCGTGCCACGGTGCTCGTCGCGGCGGTCGACGCGGCCGGGGTGATGATCGTCGCGGCGGTCCTCGGCGTGCCCTTCGTCAGCGCCATCGGCGTGCTGGTCTTCCTCGGCTCCTTCATCCCGATGATCGGGGCGACCCTCTCGGGCGCGGTGGCCGTGCTGGTCGCGCTGGTCGCCCAGGGCCCGGTCACGGCACTGCTGATGCTCGGCGGCGTGATCCTGGTGCAGCAGGTCGAGGCGCACGTCCTGCAGCCGTTCCTGATGGGCAGGTTCGTCTCGCTGCACCCGCTCGGGGTGATCGTCGCGATCGCCATGGGCGTCATCGTCGCGGGGATCCCGGGTGCGCTGATCGCCGTACCGCTGGCGGCGTCGATGAACGCGGTCGTCCAGCACCTCGCGAGCAACACCGCGGTCGGGGAGGACACCGAGGAGGCCTTCGACAGGGATCCGGGCACCTTCCCCACCGAGGTGTCCGGCGCGGAGGTCGCCGACCACGCAGACCCGTCCCGCACCGAGGCTCTGCGGGAGCCGTGAGCCGGTCCGTCCACTGTCTCACCCGGAGCGGAGGCGCCCCCCGACCGCGCCTCCGCTGCCCCGATTGTGACAAATATGGTTGTTCCTGACAACAGGATGGGCAACCGCTGGTGCACGCCTAGGGTGTCCCCATGACCGTCACCCTGGCCGACATCGAGACCGCCGCGGGACTCATCGCCGACGTCGCGATCACCACCCCGATGGAGGAGTCCCGGTGGCTGCAGGCCATGGTCGGCGGACGCGTGCTGCTCAAGTGCGAGAACCTCCAGCGCACCGGGTCGTTCAAGATCCGCGGCGCCTACGTGCGGCTGTCCCGGCTCGACGAGGCCGAGCGCGACCGTGGGGTGGTCGCGGCCTCGGCGGGCAACCACGCCCAGGGCGTCGCGCTCGCGGCCCAGATGCTGGGCATCAGGGCCACCGTGTTCATGCCGGAGGGGGCGCCGATCCCCAAGGCCAACGCCACCCGCGGCTACGGCGCCGACGTCCGCTTCGCCGGCGAGTACCTCACCGAGGCCCTCGAGGCCGCGCAGGCGTTCGCCGACGAGACGGGGGCGGTCTTCATCCACCCCTTCGACCACGAGGACGTGATCGCCGGTCAGGGCACCGCCGGGCTGGAGATCCTCCAGCAGGCGCCCGACGCAGCCACGATCCTGGTCCCGACCGGCGGTGGCGGGTTCGTCGCAGGGATCGCGACCGCGGTCAAGGCGCTGCGTCCCGACGTGCGGGTGGTGGGGGTGCAGGCCGAGGAGGCCGCGGCCTACCCGGAGTCACTGCGCCGCGGCGAGCCCGTCGCGGTGGAACGGATGGGCACGATGGCCGACGGGATCGCGGTGGCGCGGCCCGGCAGGCTGCCGTTCGCGGCGATCCGGCAGTACGTCGACGACGTGGTCACGGTCTCCGAGGACTCGATCTCCCGCGCGCTGGTGCTGCTCCTGGAACGGGCCAAGATGGTGGTCGAGCCGGCCGGTGCCGTGGCGGTGGCCGCGGTGATGGAGCAGCCGCAGGAGTTCGTGACGCCGGTGGTGGCGGTCCTCTCCGGCGGCAACATCGACCCCCTGCTCCTCGGCAAGGTGATCCGGCACGGGCTGGCGTCCGGTGGCCGCTACATGCACCTGCAGGTGCACATCCCGGACCGGCCGGGCGGGCTGGCCCGGCTGCTCGGCGAGCTCGCCGACGAGGGCGCGAACGTGCTCGAGGTGGCGCACGACCGCACCTCCACCCTGCTGCACATCGGCGAGGTGGAGGTGCGGCTGCAGCTCGAGACGCGCGGGGAGGCGCACGCCGAGGCGGTGCTCTGCCGGCTCCGCGAGCACGGCTACCACGTGATCGAGTGACCCGATCGGGTGCCGGGGCTCAGCCCTGGTAGGGGACCGCCTCGAGGATCTCCGCCTTGACGACCTTGCCCGGGGTCGCTTCGTACTCGACGGTGTCGCCGCGGTGGCGGCCGTTGATCGCCTGTCCCAGCGGGGACTGCGGGGAGAAGACGGTGATGTCCTCGCCGCCCATCTCACGGGAGCCGAAGAGGAACTCCTGCTTGAGGTCGTGGTCGGTGAGGTGGATCGTCACCCACATGCCCGGCTCGACCATGCCGTCGTCCGGCGGCGCCTCGCCGACCTGGGCGCGCTCGAGCATGTCGGAGAGCTGCTGGATGCGGCCGTCGATCTTGCCGAGCTCCTCGCGTGCCGCGTGGTAGCCGGTGTTCTCCTTCAGGTCGCCCTCGTCCCGGGCGTCACTGACGCGCTGGACGATCTCGGCTCGGCCGGGTCCGCGAAGCTGGTCGAGCTCGGCCTTGAGCTCGTCGTACTTGGCCTGGGTCAGCCAGATGGCATCGCCGGAGGTCGGCTCGCTCATGTGGGTACTCCTGAGATCGTTGTCCGTGCGGGCAAGTAGACGATGTTACCAACGAGCCGCTGACGGGCAATTCAGATCGGGCAAGCGCGCTGGTGCCCTGCCGGTGCCGTCAGCGGGGCCGCGACTGGCCCTCCGACGTGCAGCCGACCAGCTCCACCGAGGTCGCTTCCCGCTCGGTGCGCACCTTCACCTGGCGCACCGTCGTGCCGTCGGCCCCGGCCACCTCGACGTTGGCCTCGCCCACGACCGAGTGGTCCTGGCCGAAGGCGCGGACCAGGCAGTTGGCCGAGACGTCCTTCGAGCGGGTCTTCACCGCGACGTCGGCGGTGACGGTGTGGCGGTCGACGACGTCGAAGGACCGCAGCGACGACTGCACCTCGGGGGTGGCCTGGAACGCGATCACCCACGCCAGCCAGGCGAGCGCGACCAGCCCGACGAGGCCGGAGCCGATCACCACGGCCCGCCGGCGTGCCCGGCTGGGCGCGCCGTAGCGGTCACCCAGCGGGTCGGTCCTCACGTCGCTCACGAGGGCAATTGTCGCATCCCTAGGATGGGCCGCATGCTCCGCCTGATGCACGTGCACGCCCACCCTGACGACGAGTCCAGCAAGGGCGCCGCCTCCACCGCCAAGTACGTCGAGGAAGGCGTCGACGTCCACGTGGTGACGTGCACGGGCGGGGAGCGCGGGTCGATCCTCAACCCGAAGATGGAACGTCCCGAGGTGCTGGAGAACATCACCGAGATCCGGCGCCAGGAGATGGACGCCGCGCGCGAGATCCTCGGGGTCCGGCAGGACTGGCTCGGCTTCGTCGACTCCGGCTGGCCCGAGGGTGACCCGAAGCCGCCGCTGCCCGAGGGGTGCTTCGGGCTGCTGGACCCGCAGGTCGCCGCCGAGCCGCTGGTCCGCCTGATCCGCAGCTTCCGTCCGCACGTCCTCACGACGTACGACGAGAACGGCGGCTACCCCCACCCCGACCACGTGCAGTGCCACAACGTGAGCGTGGCCGCCTTCGAGGCGGCCGGCGACGCCAGCCGGTTCCCCGACGCGGGGGAGCCCTGGCAGCCGCTGAAGCTCTACTACCACCACAGCTTCAACCGGCCGCGCACCCAGGCCCTGCACGACGAGATGGTCCGGCGCGGCCTCGAGTCGCCCTACGCCGAGCGGCTCGAGGAGTGGAAGGTCGATCCCGCCCACGACGCCCGCATCACCACGCGGGTGCCCTGCGCGGAGTACTTCCCGGTGCGCGACCGGGCGCTGCTCGCGCACGCGACCCAGATCGACCCCGACGGTCCGTGGTTCCACGTGCCGCTGGAGGTCCACCAGGCGGCGTGGCCGACCGAGGACTACGAGCTGGCTCGCTCCTTCGTGGACTCCGACCTGCCCGAGGACGACCTTTTCGCGGGGATCCGCGACCGCGCCGACCTTGACGGGTCAGCTGCTGGGACACCTGAGAGACTGGAGCCATGAACGCGCTCATCCTCCTCATGCCGCTGCTCCTGGGCGGGGCCGACCCGATCCCCGCGGACGACGACGTGAAGGCCGGCTGGATCGCGTTCGGCGTGTTCATCGCGCTGGGGATCGCGGTCGCGCTGCTCGGGTTCAGCCTGACGCGGCACCTGCGCAAGGCCCGCGCCAACGCCGAGCACGGTGCCTTCGGCCCCACCGAGAAGCCCGCCGGGCCGCGGGAGAGCGCTTCCTGAGGGTGCGGGTTTCCCCGGCCAGCCGGGGACCCCTGATGTTCTCGGGCAGAACTTCACCCCGGAACGTCAGGTATCCGCCGTGAACCCTGTCCGTTTCGTCTGAAGGGTTGGTCTCAGCGGCGTACGACGTGCACCAGCGCGTCCCACGCGCCGTCCCGGGCGACCCGCTCGGCCCGCACGACCTCGGGGTCGAGGCCCTCGAGGTCGGCCAGGACGTCCTCGGCCGTGTAGAGCACCGCCGGGTCCTGGGGACCGCCCTCGCCCTCGGTCAGGTTGGTCGAGTCGTGGGCGACGACGAACAGCCGGCCGCCGGGGCCCAGGGCCTCGAAGGCGCGACGCATCGCGAGCCGACGCTCCCCGGCCGGGATCTGCAGGTAGGCGGCGACGACGAGGTCGAGCCTCTCGGGCAGTGCCGCGGTCAGGACGTCGCCGACGACCCAGTCGATGCCGTCGCGCGCACCGGCGGAGAGCTTGCGTCCCTTCTCGATCGCCACGGGGGAGAAGTCCATCGCGGTGACCTGCCAGCCGCGGCTGGCGAGCCACCGGGCGTTGCGCCCCTCCCCGCAGGCGAGGTCGAGGGCCCGCCCGGGCGCGAGGCCGGCGAGCTCCTCCTCCACGAACCGGTTCGGTCCGGCCGACCACACCAGGTCGGTCGCGGCGTACCTCTCGTCCCAGGCGGCTGAGTCCATGGTCGCCACGCTAGCCCGAGGCGCTCAGGCCTGCTCCTGCGCGGCGAGCTGGCGGCGTACGTCGTCCATGTCGAGGTCGCGCACCGCGGCGATCAGCTGGTCCAGCGCCGCGGGCGGCAGGGCGCCCGGCTGGTTGAAGACCAGGATGCCGTCACGGAAGGCCATCAGCGTGGGGATCGAGGTGACCTGGGCGGCGGCGGCCAACGCGTGCTGCTCCTCGGTGTTCACCGACCCGAAGACGATGTCGGGGTTGGCCTCGGACGCCGCCTCGTAGGTGGGGGCGAACTGCCGGCACGGTGCGCACCAGCTCGCCCAGAAGTCGACGAGGAGGATGCCGTCGTCCCCCACGCTCTGCTCGAAGTTCTCGGCCGTCAGATCGATGGTGGGCATGTCCTCCACCGTACGGGGACGGCGGTGGGGTGCCCAGAGGGCGGGACCGGAGGGCGGGACCAGGGAGCGGGACCGGAGAGCCGGCTCAGAGGACCGGCTCAGAGGGCGGTCCCCAGCGCGAAGCCCAGCACGGCCGCGGCGACGCCGAGGGTGAGGCTGAGGGCGAGGTTGAGGAAGGCGTAGAGCCAGGCGCCGTCCTCCACCAGCCGCAGGGTCTCGTAGCTGAACGTGCTGTAGGTCGTCAGGGCGCCGCACAGGCCCGTCCCGACGGCGAGCATCACCGGGTCGGGCACCGCGTGGTGGGCGCCGAGGCCCACGAGCGCCCCGAGCACCAGCGACCCGGCGACGTTGACCGAGAGCGTGCCCCACGGCAGCAGGGAGTCGTGACGCGCCTGGACCCCGCGGTCCACGAGGTAGCGCATGGGGGCGCCGACCGCGGCGCCGAGGCACACCAGCAGGAAGCCCGTCACTGCGGTCCCGCGCCCGCCGAGCGGTGCAGGACGACCTCGACGTCGTCGAGCGTGACCAGCCCGCCGGTGACCAGCTCCTCGACCTGCGGCAGGAACGCCTCCACCTTCTCGGCGGTGTCGACGATGATCACCGCGACGGGCAGGTCCTCCGAGAGCGAGAGGAGCCGGCTGGTGTGGATCTTGCTCGACGCGCCGAAGCCCTCGATGCCGCGCAGGACGCTCGCGCCGGCCAGCCCGGCGGCGTGCGCGCGGTGCACGATCTCGGTGTAGAGGGGCTTGTGGTGCCAGGTGTCGGACTCGCCGATGTAGACGGTCATCCGGCGGGCGGTGTCGCGCAGGGTCATCGGGACTCCAGGTGTCGGCGCGAGCGCTGGGCGAGCACGACCAGGCCGCGGGCGGCGAAGACCCCGGCCGCGACCGCGACCAGGGCTCCGGCGAGGGTGGAGAGGAGGTAGAGCAGCGCCAGCCCGGGTCGGCTCGCGTCGGTCAGGGTGGTCGCCTGGACGGCGTACGTCGAGAAGGTGGTGTAGCCCCCGAGCACCCCGACGCCGAGGAACGGGCGCACCAGGGGATGGGCCTGGCCCACCTCCACCACCTGGACCATGAGCAGCCCGATCAGCAGGCAGCCGGAGACGTTGGTGAGGAAGGTGGCCCAGGGGAACCCGTCGACGGCCGCGGGCCACGCCAGCTCGAGCGCGTGCCGGGCCGAGGCCCCGAGCATCCCGCCGAGAGCGACGACGGGCAGCACCCACCGGTGGCGGGACCACTCCCGGCGCTGGCCCGGCTGGTGGAGGTCGACGTCGGGGTCGACTGCCCCCCCGGAGGCGTGCGCGGCGGTGCCGCCGCTGGGGCGGGATGCGGACATGAGGCTCCTACCGTTGCCGGACGTGCGAGCAAGGTAGGGACTGTTGGCAGCTGCTGCTGCGGTTGTCGGCGAGCCCCACCGCCATCACCGCCACACCCTACCGAACGCGATGCACGTCCAGGGTGGCCAAGGCGGAGACGACCACCCAGGCGCCGGTGATCGCTTCGAGCGCCGGAACCGCGGGACCGTCGTGGTCGGAGACGAAGGCGAGGACCACCAGTGCCACGCCGCACAGCACGCCCAGGATGGAGGCGACCCGGTGCCTGCCGGCCGAGGTCAGCACCCGGAGCGCGACCGCCCCGCACACGATCGCGATGCCGAGGTCGCGCACCGCGTTCTGCTGGCCGGTCGCCGTGTGCGCGAAGAAGCCCTGGGCGCAGAGGATGAGCGCGGCGGCGATCAGCAGCCCGAAGCCCCCGGCCTTGGCGTACGAGCGCCGCCCGGGCCGCCCCGCCGCGGGGATGACCGCCCGCCTGGTGCCCTCGGTGGCCGCCGAGTCACGGCGGGCCTCCGGGCTGTCGGCCATGTCGCCCGGCGCCGTGCCCGGGTGGACCTCGCCGCGGCGTAGCTCGCCGAGCTCGGCCGTGACCGGCCGTGCGCCGTGCGTGTCGTACAGGATGCCGCCCCAGATCCCGACCGCCGCGCCCACCGCCAGCAGGACGCACCCGACGGCGCCCACGACGACGTCGCTCGCTGCGATGCCGAGCCCCAGCGCGGCGGCGCCGACGAGGGCGAGCGCCAACCCGGCCCAGACCCGGCGCGGGTGGACGAGGTGAGCGGGCTCCGGGTCTGTGCTCTGCCCGGGCGCGGGGCTGCGCTCAGGCATGGTGCCGCCAGGCGAGGGCACCGGCAGCGGCCGCCGCGCCACCCGCGGCGGCGAGCAGCCCGTGGTGCTGGGAGGCCCAGAGCTGGGGGGACCGGGGGTGGGAGCGCCGGTCGAAGGCGCCGTGGGCGCCGTGGACGTAGCCGAGGTAGCTGACCTCGGTGACGGGCTGGAACTCCGCGGGCTCGATGTCCACGAACCTGGCGCAGACCGAGCTGAAGGCCACGTTGACCCAGACGTCGATCGGGCCGAGCTCGTCCTCCACCCGCTCGGCGGCCTCGTCCACCGCGGCGGCGTCGGCGACGTCGACCTCCAGGGGGAGTGCCCGGGACCCCGCTTCCCGCACTTCCTCGGCGGCGGCGTCGAGGCCGGTGCTGCCGCGGGAGACCAGCGCCACGTCGTCGCCCCGGTCGGCGAACGCACGCGCGCGGGCGCGCCCGATGCCTCCGGAGGCGCCGGTGACCACCACGGTCCGGGGTCGGCTGTCGGTCATCTCGGGGTCCTCCTCGCTCGTCTGCTCTCGCAATATAGATGCTGTTGCGCAAACATGCTTGATAGCAACGAAACCACGCGCTCCACGTCCGGGCAAGGCCGGCGGTGATGGCGGCGGCGATCGCGACGATGCGCGAGGATGGGGCCCCGCCGCCGGTGCGGTCGCGAGAGGAGGCCTCGATCATGGAGCCCGTGGTGCAGTCCGCGTCCGACGAGCTCGTCGAGGAGCTGCTGACCGCCAGCCGTGCCCTGGTCGGGATCGCGGTGCACTCGATCGGTGCCGCCCCGGTGGAGGTCACGGTGGCCCAGCACCGGCTGCTGGTCCTCCTGGCCGCCCACGGCGCGCAGAGCGTCGGGGAGATCGCCGAGCAGCTGGGGGTGAACCCCTCCAACGCCAGTCGTCACTGCGACCGGCTCCAGCGCCTCGGTCTCCTCGAGCGCCGGCGGTCCGCCGACGACGGACGCGTGGTCCAGGTCGAGCTGTCGCCGGAGGGACGCCGCCTGCTGGATGCGGTGGCCGGCCGCCGCCGCGAGGAGGTGCGCCGGGTGGTGGAGCAGATGGCCCCCGACGACGCCGACGCGGTCGTGGCCGCGCTCCGGGCCTTCAACGCCGCCGCCCACGAGACTGCGCAGGACGAGTGGAGCGAGCCGGTCCGGCGCGCCAGGTAGTTCTGGATCAGGGTCGGACCTCCACGCGCACTGCCGCCGCGGTCTCAGGTAGCAGTACGACGCTGTCGCCGTTCTCGGGTGTCCAGCCGCGGGGGAGGAGGATCCACTGATCGCCGGTGTGGAGGAGGACCCGAAATCCCTCGTAGCGGTAGGCGTAGCGAGAGGGTTGGGGGGCGACCGGCTCAATGGTCAGGCCGTGTCCGCTGATGGCAAGGCGTGCGTCGGTCAGCACGACCGCCTCGCCCCGCCACTCCAGAGACCGCTGGATCGCTTGCGCGGCGGCGCGTCCGTTGGCAGTCGCCACGTTGAGGGTCCACCAGAACGCCGCGAGCACGGCCAGGGCGGTCAGAAGCATTCGCCGCGGCAGGCGAGAGCGATCCAGGGCTTCATGGACAGGCGTGGGCAGCTCGGCGTCAACCGACGCCATCCACGCCGAGTAGTCCATGAGGAGGGCGCCCGTTCCCAGGGCGATGGCGGAGAGAACCGGTCCGGCGATCAGGGAGTGGGCGAACGCGCCGATCGCGCCCACGCACAGGAGTGCCAGGGCCGTCCCCGCAGCAGTCACCCAACCGAGCCGCCACCCCTGTCCGGAGAGGTCGCCGCGACGCGTCATCACCACTTCGTGCACAGCCAGGCCCACCGTGGCGAGCAGGAAGAGGGTGAGCAGGGGCGCGAAGACTGCCTGCGCGCTTCGCAGCACGTAATCGCTCGTGGTGAAGTCGAGTGCGCCGATCGGGACGCCGAAGTAGGAGAAGAGTTCGCGTTCCCGGACGTAGCCGAAGTAGTACAGGATCGCGGTGACCACTCCCGAGGCGAACAGCAGCTGGCTGATGGTCTCGACGCTCCGTCGCAGGGATTCGCTCTTGGCCGGTGCGGCAGGCGCAGCGCTCGACATGACAGCTACGGGGTGGAGGTCACGGTCGCCACCTCTGTCGGGGCCGCGCTCGCAATGCCGGTCGGAGCCTGTGGCGGGCCGGGCGTCGGCTCGCTCGGCGTCGGGCCCGGCGGTGTCGGTGAGGGGCCGCCGGTCGTCGGCGTCTCGGTGGGTGCCTGGGTCGTTGGTGTGGCCGTGGGCGTCAGGGTCGTCAACCTCGCAAGCGCCGGGGAGGTCAGGCCGACACGCAGACAGACCGCCTCAGGGTCGGACTCACACAGCGACTCCGTGCCTCGGCGATCCGACACCTCGGCGTAGCCCGCGCCGGCAAATCCCGCGCTACGCACCGCGAAGATCTCCACGCAGATGTCGAACGGCCCGCAGGGCCTGAAGGGGAGCTCCTGCACAGCGACGCACGGATCGCCGCCCTCGACCGGGATGCCTTGGGCGCCCTCGCAGACCTTGGCGATCTTCGTGAGCTCGGCCTGGCTCACCGGGAACTCACCGACCTTCGTCGCGCGCGCCTCGACATCACCGCCGACTGCCAGACCGGACTTCTGCAGCGGCAGGTGTTCAGTCTGGGCAGTGGGCTCGGGCGTGGCCGTGTGCGTCTTGAGCGTGTCAGGGGGTCCCTCGCCGCACCCCACGAGCACCGCCACGAGGAGCACGATGAGGAGCGGCCGGGTGCCGGGCCTGCGCAGAGTCCCGGAAAGACGCCGTACGGGCGGGGCGAGGGTCGTCATGACATCCACCAGACCCACCTCTTCTCAGGTCTGCTCCACACACACTGTGCATCCCGCGTGCCGCCTCGGACGCCCCCTCGGTGGCACCGGGCTTCACCGACGCTCCGCGCGGACAGGAAACATGCCTCCTGGACGAGGTGAAAGGGGCATTGCCAACGCGTTGCGCAGGGGATCTCTCAGGGTAGGCCGATTTCGGCACACTGGCGGGGCTGGTGCAGACCTGGGCGGCTGGTCACGTGGAGAGCTGGTCCCGCTCCTTGGTTCCACCCGGCGGTGAAGTTGCCTGGTGCGAAGGTCCCGGGCAGGATTCGTGTGCGGGCCGAGACTGCTCGCCGGGTCGTGGACGACGTGAGCCGGCCCCCGCGGCGCCGCCAGGTTGGCCGCGTTGCAATGCTGGAGGACCGGAAAGGGGGTCCCCATGCCGAACCGACTGGCGACCGCGACGTCGCCGTACCTGCTGCAGCACAAGGACAATCCCGTCGACTGGTGGGAGTGGGGCGAGGACGCCTTCGCCGAGGCCCGGAGGCGCCACGTGCCGGTGCTGCTGTCCGTCGGCTACTCCGCCTGCCACTGGTGCCACGAGGTTCCCCGCTTGGCGGCTGTCAGCGGATCTTGACGAAACTGCAGGTCGGGGGTGTGGCGGTTCAGGTTTTGCAGGATAAGTCAACCTGATAAATCCGCCGCCCGGCTTTGCGATGCCGACAAGGCCACCATCCTTCGCGAGAAAAATGGCTTGATTTTCCGCGCCGCCGAATCTTATGGCTACTCATCCGAGTTCCGGAACCTCGTCAAAGATTTGCCAATCGAAGCCGGACGAGGCTCGGCGACTGGGCGCGCGCTTCTTGAAGGTCAGGTAATTCATATCGCAGACGTAATGGCTGATTCGGAGTACGCGTTGCTTGAGGCGCAAAGAGTGGGCGATTACCGCACGGTGCTCGCGGTTCCTATGCTGCGCGAGGGTGCTGCAATAGGCGTATTGACCCTGACACGGTCCGACGTGCGCCCGTTCAGCGACAAGCAAATCGAATTAGTGACAACCTTCGCCGACCAGGCGGCGATTGCGATTGAGAACGTGCGACTGTTCGACGAAATTCAAGAGAAAAGCCGCCAACTTGAGGAAGCAAGCAAGCACAAATCGCAATTTCTCGCCAACATGAGCCACGAACTCCGAACGCCGCTCAATGCCATTCTCGGCTATACCGAGTTGATCGTGGACGGCGTCTACGGGCAGATGCCGGAGAAGGCGCAGGCAACGCTCAAGCGCATCGCAGCCAATGGCAAACACCTGCTCGGGCTGATCAATGACGTGCTCGACCTTTCCAAAATCGAGGCCGGGCAACTCACGCTTTCGCTCGATAACTATTCGATGAAAGACCTGGTGCACAGCGTCTATGGCGCGGTTGAGCCGCTGGCAGCCGACAAGAAGCTCGCCTTCAAGGTCGATATTGCGCCCGATTTGCCACGGGGCCGGGGCGACGAGCGTCGCTTGACGCAAGTTCTGCTTAATCTCGTGGGCAACGCCATCAAGTTCACCGATACCGGCGAGGTATCCATCAAGGCTTCCGCCGGCCACGGCCAGTATTGCGTCTCGGTGTGCGATTCCGGCCCGGGGATTTCCGAAGCCGACCAGAGCAAGCTGTTCCAGGAGTTTCAGCAAGCCGACAATTCGATCACCCGCAAGAAGGGCGGGACCGGTCTGGGGCTGGCAATCTCGAAACGCATCGTCGAGATGCACGGCGGCCAAATTACCTTGCAATCTCAGATCGGCAAGGGCTCGACCTTTTCGATCATGCTGCCGATACAGGTAGATCAGCAGGTTCAGATACCATGACCAAACGCATTCTGGTGGTGGAGGACCAAGAGGATAATCGCCAAATTATTCGCGATATGCTTTCCGCGACCGACTATGAAATCACGGAAGCGGAGAATGGCGAGGAGGCGCTGGCAGCAGTAGCAAAACAGCGGCCCGATCTCATCCTCATGGATATTCAAATGCCGATCTTGGACGGCTACGAGGCGACGCGGCGAATCAAAGCCGATCCAGCATTAGGGGCGATCCCGATCATCGCGATCACCTCCTATGCCCTGAGCGGAGACGAACAGAAGGCGCGGGCGGCCGGCTGCGACGATTATGTACCTAAGCCCTATAGCCCGCGTCAGCTCCTGGCGAAAATACGGCAGTATCTGCCCTAGCCGCGATGTCGCCTCATGGCCGGTGGCGCCGTACCCTGATTAGATTGGTCTGCGCTACTGTCCGAACCATTCTATCGAAGCATAATGGCCATTGCGGCCCGAATTATCCCATCGCATTCCATGATCGTTGAACACGCTTCCTTTCATGTCGACGGCGAGCGCTAGCTTGTCCAGGTTTAACGGATGGCCAGTTGACGCCCACATTTCTTGTCCTTTGGAGGGTCGTAGCGGCTCAACTGCGATCTGCATAATATTTGGGATTTCGACCGAAAGCTTTTTGCCGCGCGGATTTCAACTTCCCAGCGCATAGAAATTTAAGAGTAAGCGAGGGAGTGGAAAACCTCTTGCGGTGAACGGAAGCCGAGGGATTTTCGAGGTCTCTCGTTGAGCAAACGTTCGACCTTGGCAACCTCGGCACTTGAGATCGTAGAGAAGTCTGTTCCCTTTGGGAAGAAGTCACGAATAAGACCGTTGATGTTTTCATTTAAACCGCGCTCCCATGCGTGATACGGCGTGGCGAAGAAAATTTTGGTTTTCAGCGCATCGGCAATGTCCTGATGCGCGGCGAATTCCTTGCCGTTGTCGAAGGTGATCGTATGCACGAAGTCACCGATAGGCTTGAGGCGACGCACGGCTGCCTTCTGCGTTGCGTGGGCAGTCGCACGCGGCAACTTGGTGATTTTGGCGAGTTGGGTTTTGCGCTCGACCAGCGTGAGCAAGCCGCCTTTGTGTCCGGCGCTGACGACGGTGTCGCCCTCCCAGTCGCCCAGACGGGTTTTGCGCGCGACAATGGCCGGACGCTCGGAAATGTCGATTTTACCGGGGATTATGCCGCGTCCAGCGTTCTTGCCGGCACGTTTGTTATAACGTTTACCGCGCCGCCGCAGACTGCGCCACAAGTTGCCACCGTCGCGTTTGTCATCCCAGATCACCTGGTAGATGCGTTCATGGCTCAGCTTGATGCCCTGTTCGCTGAGCCAGCCGCTGATCTGCTCCGGCGACCAGCGCATCTGGATACTGGTGATCGTGATTTTGGTCATTCTGTTCAGGCGCTGATTGTCGCTCAGCGGCAACTGTCATTTTATAAGCTAAAGTAGGTTGGCACTTTCACTGTGTCGGCCAGCTTAAAGCGAAGGGTATCGTGGCTGAGCTACGGTCGGTGGCATAGCCCTGGTGCGGCTCAGCATCTTTCGCGTTGTGAGTTGTTTTTCGCTCTGTGGAGACCCCCACGAACGTGATCCCTGTGATCATCTATGCTGCGGAGTTGGCTTTAGCCGCGATTATCCTATTTTACGTCGTCGAAATGCTGCCAATGCCCGTGAACATGAAGCGAGTTTGCCAGGGCCTGATTGTTCTAATCGCAATCCTGTCGGCGATTGGAGTGCTGCTAGGCTCTGCTCCGCCACCGGCATCACATGTCGGACCGATAGCGCCAAACTCTCCGAGCAATCCCAGCATCATCCGGTGATGACACAATTTCTCCGTCTCCGGCGGTCATCTCAGTGAACTGGCGCGCCGCCTCGATCGCGGCCTCTGACGACACCGGTTGGCTCTTCTTCGCCGTTGGAGCGGTACTGTGCATTGTTCTGGGCGTCCGCCAAGCGTTTATTTCAGGGAGCAAGACCCTCCGAGCCACCTGATTAGGTAAGTCAACAATGAGGGGATTGCGCCTGCAGCAATTTATCTGAAAGGATCGGCGCGTGAAAAACCCGGCATTGAGCCCAGAGTCCGCATTGTATTGCTTGAGTGACGCTTGCAGCTCTTTCATGATCATGTCGGGATTGCCGCCGACCTTTGCACGTCATCCGCCCACTTCTTCTCGATCAACTCCGCCCGACTTCTTCCATTCGGTAGCCTGAGCGTCCGTGATTCCAATCTGCTTGCCAAGCGGGGAGACAGGATCGTCCCAAACATTACCATGCGACTGAAGAAGAGGCATCCGTGCCCCAAGGACGCAGAGATCACGAACTTCCTCGTAACGATCTACTGTCCTGTGGTCGACCGGAACGTAGCCGTGAGTGACGGCGAGAAAAGAGAAAGACTCGCGGCGTTTTCCTCGGGTGTGATGAAAAGGTTAACGCGGCCATAACCCGGCGGCCTTACGCCGGCGGCTGGGCATCGTGAAGAGGAGTCGCTCTTCGTAGTGACTCGGGCGGCGTCCGCCATAAGGAGCGACTGATGAAGAGTGATGCGACGGCTGGCGTAAAGGACTTTGTCTACGTCGCTGTCGCGATCGCCGCAATTGGTGGCCTGCTCTTCGGGTACGATACGGGCGTTATCTCCGGTGCGATCCTCTTCGTCAAAACGCAATTTTCTCTATCGCCCGCAATGGAGGAGATTGTCGTCAGCGCGGTCTTGGTCGGCGCCGTTATCGGAGCTGTTCTTGGCGGCACACTGACCGATCGCTTCGGCCGCCGCGCACTGATCATACTGGCCGGCATTATCTTTACGGCCAGCGCCATCGGTACGGCTCTGGCACCAACGGTGACCTGGCTGATTGTCGCCAGGGTCGTGAGTGGAATAGCGATCGGCATCGCTTCCTTTATCTCGCCGATGTACATCGCCGAGCTGGTGCCGGCAAAAGTTCGCGGCTCGCTGGTGGCAGTCAACATGCTAGCGATTACCACAGGCATCGTTGTCGCTTACCTGGCGGACTACGCGCTGTCCGGCATTCAGGGTTGGCGATACATGTTTGGCTTGGCGGCTATTCCATCCATCATTCTGACTGTTGCAATGTGGTGGTTACCGGACAGCCCGCGCTGGCTGATCAGCAAGTCTAAGGTGGAACAAGCCCGGCGGGTCTTACAGCGTGCACGGATTGAATCGGACGTCAGTGCGGAAATCGCGGACATCCAGAAAAGCATGCAACATCAAGGTGCCGGCGGGATGAATGGGCTATTCCAGCCTTCACTCAGGATGCCTTTGATTGTTGGCGCGGGACTGGCGGTATTTCAGCAGATAACGGGCATCAACACCGTCATCTACTACGCCCCGACTATTTTCAAGTTCGCCGGCATTACAGCCGCAGGATCCGCGATCCTGGCCGGAGCGGCGTTGACCGTGGTGATGTGGTGCCTTCACGTGCTGGCCATCTTCCTGCTGGATCGCGTCGGAAGAAGGCCTTTGCTGTTAACCGGAGTGGCCGGCCAGATTGTTGGTCTCGCGATCTTGGGCGCTGCGTTTCAGTTCCAGCAGTTGGCGAGTTTCAAGAGCGCCATCGCCATCGGCGGTCTGGTGATCTATGTCGCCTGTTTCGCTTTCGGCCTCGGGCCGATCTTCTGGCTAATGATTTCTGAGATCTATCCCTTGAAGGTCCGCGGTGCGGCCATGAGCGCTGTGACAGTCACCAATTGGGCCATGAACCTGGCGGTGGCCGTGTCATTCCTGACTCTGGTTGCGGCTCTGGGGCAGGCTGGAACTTTCTGGCTCTATGGCGTCATAGCGGTTGCGGCATGGGTCTTCTTTTATTGCCTGGTGCCAGAAACCAAAGGCAAGAGCCTCGAACAGATCGAAGCGCATTGGCGGACAGGTAAGCGTCCAACGGCACTCTGACAGCATGGCAAGCGGGTGGGATGTGAGATCAGTCCGGAAGTGAGTAGCTTTTTTAGCCAGCGTAAAGATAAGGCCGGTGATCTCTTTTGCACAGATCGCGATTTCGCAGTGGCGTATTTTGCAATGTGTCGGGAGCGCTTTTTATGGCGGCCCGCGCGTAAAGGGACAGCATTTTCATGGCCAAACCAACTGACGCCAACCAGCACGAACCGGCCTCGGGTGAGGAGGAAAATCAAGAGCGGCTCAATGCAAAAGCCGCTGCGCGTTCTCCTGGTCCTGGCGCCAAGGACCGGCCAGGTTTCGACCTCGGCGGCGCCGTGACCGACGCTACGGCTGGCTCCGGTTTAGGGCAGGGAAATGATGCGTCAGAGAACAGCGGCGATCGCCGGCTACCCGGCCGCCGGCCGAAAAACAAGCTCGGTCTGCCCCGTTTTGGTGGAGCGGTTGTGAACGACAAGTGACTGCGGCCGGATTGATCTCTACGGTTCTTTGCTCGAAGCAATAGCGCTGCGGCTCGCTCCACCAGCACGCGCTCGCCGCTGCGTCATACGCGGCAATGCGACGCGGGGGCAAGCCAGTGAAATTTACGCATGGATCAGCACGCGAACAATGCTAATGCCACGTCCGATTCCCGAGCCCTGGCGCATGCACTGAACCGTTATCGCGAGCCGGATTGCATGCGCAGCGTCTTTGAGGTCGTGATAACGGCAGGACCGTTTGCCCTCACCTGGGTTCTGATGTGGGCGGGTCTCGATGCCGGGTATTGGATATGCCTGTTGCTCGCTGTGCCCGCCGCAGGCTTCCTCGTGCGTCTCTTCATGATCCAGCACGACTGCGGCCACGGATCATTCTTCCGCCATCGCCTCGCGAACGATTGGGTCGGACGTGTCATCGGCGTGCTGACACTGACGCCGTACGATTTCTGGCGGCGCGCGCATGCTCTCCACCATGCCGGTTCAGGCAATCTCGATCGGCGCGGAATCGGCGACATCGATACGTTGACCGTGCGCGAGTTCCTGGCGCTACCTAAGGGGCGCCGGCTCTTGTATCGCGTGTACCGGAATCCGATCGTGATGTTCGGCGTCGGCCCGGCGTATCTGTTCATCTTGCGGCACCGATTGCCGATGGGATTGATGCACGGTGGCTGGCAGCCCTGGCTTAGCGCGATGGCGACGAATGTTGCAATCGCGGTTCTGGTCGGGACTATGATCTGGCTGGTCGGCGTTGGTCCATTCCTGCTTGTGCAGTTGCCGATCACGCTTATCGCCGGCTCGATCGGGGTCTGGCTGTTCTATGTCCAGCACCAGTTCGAGGATACGTTCTGGGCCCATGATGAGAGTTGGAATTTTCACGAAGCCGGGCTGCACGGCAGTTCGCATTATGACCTGCCAAGCGTCTTGCGCTGGTTTACCGCCAATATCGGAATACACCATGTCCACCATCTGGCCAGCCGGATTCCTTATTATCGGTTGCCGCAGGTGTTACGGGATCACCCGCAGCTTTCTGCCGTCGGACGGCTGACGCTGTTTCAGAGCCTTCGCTGTTTGCGCAAGGTTCTTTGGGATGAGAGCCGGCATAAGCTCGTTTCTTTTCGCGAGATGGAGTCTGTCCCGTCGCCCGCATCGCACGCCGCCTCGGGAAGCAGGCCTATCGGTCGACGACACGTTCGACCAAGCCTTGCAGGCTCATTCCTTGATTGTTTGGGTTTTAAACGGGTCCACTGAAGAAGAAGGCCAGCCCGAACAGAATATAGACGCCGACCAGCAGGAGGCCCTCGAACCATGTAGTCTCACCATCGCGGGCGATCGAATTGACAATGAATGCGGTCCCCGCGATGGCGAAGAGATGCAGGGGGTTGGAGAATACCAGGTTCATCGGACGGCCCATCAGCCAGGAAATGATGACCAACAATGGCGCTATGACAAGCCCCACTTGGATCGCCGAGCTGATGCAGATATTGAGCACGAGTCCCATTTTGTCCTGATGGGCAAACCAAGACGCTGCGAACAAATCGGCGACGGTGCCGACCAGCCCCAGCACGATCACACCAAGGAAGAGCGGCGAAAGATGCAGTGCGCCCGCGGTCGCGGTCAGCGCTCCTGAGACCATCTCGGCTTCGATCGCGATCACGACCGTTGCGGCAGCTATCACCACTAGAGAGGTCCCTAAGCCCCAGCTCGCTATAACGCGAGGCTCGTCGGCCGCGAACACGTCGCGATGGGTAATGAGCGTGTAGCCGAGGTTGGCGACGTACAGGAGGAGCAGCACAACAGATGCACCCAGGCTCAGCTCTTCATCGGTGAGTTGGAGATCGGTAGCGTGATCCCCGATGCGGCCCGTGTAGTCGAATACCGCCGGAAGCAAGAGCGCGATAACGACCAGAATTAGGAGGGTCGATAGCAAGCCGGCCCTTTCTGCATTGAATTTCTGCCTTTCTCGCCTGGCGCCGCCGACAATAATGGCGAGGCCTAAGCCGAACAGGCTGGTACCGATGATCGACCCGGTTATCTGAGCTTGAACCACCGCCGTCTCACCGCTGGCGAGCACGAAGAGAGCCAGCACCAATTCAGCGATGCTGCCGAAGCTTACGGTCAGCAGCCCGCCGAGGGCTGGTCCCACGCGTTCCGCTAGCTGCTCCGTCGCCCGGCGGATGCACTCGGCAAGAACCGCAATCGCAGCCGCGCCGGAGATGAATATCCAGAGCGAAGAGGCACCGGCGAGATATTTCAGTCCCAAGGAAAAGGGGACGAAGAGAAGCAAAAGGTAAAGGACCGGCGGCGCCACATCCTTGTCCTTTCGGTCAGCTTGCCCACGGGTGCACCTTGGCCAAGCCCGGAGGAGGTTACCATGACCTATGAAGCCGTCCGAATGCAAAGGCTTCTCACAAGGAGATCGGACTGATGCGCGAGGACGGTGCAAGGGCGTCGAGCCAGCTCAAAGCAGCCGGCCTCAGTGGGCCGGCGCCGTGCAAGCGTCGCGGCAAAGTCCTGGCCGCTTCACTTCACAAGACAGGATGCAAATGGTTTGTTGCCCATTCCTGTTCTGGTCGAGGGTCGTCAGAGACGACCGATCTCGAACAATTCAAGGGAAATTCCGAGAGCCGCCAAACCCTCTTCGAGATAGTCACCGAGTTTCGGCGTGCCGATCAGATAGCGCGGGATGTGCTTGTCCGTCATGTTCGCCGCCTGCTGCCGTGCCTCGGCAAACGTGCCAAATTCGCTGCGCCCGAGCCACATGAGCCCTACCAGATCCAACTTCTCGTCGTCATTGAGCGCGGTCAGCGCCGCTTCGAGTTCCTGCAGCGTGGCGTCGCCGCCAGCCTCCAGGACATCCACCTCCTTATCATCGGAGGGATTCGATCCCGGCGATTGCAGTCCCGCCAGGGCTCATGAAGTCCCTTTTAACGGCGGTGTTCCTTCCGGCTTGGCTTTGGGGTCCGATGGGTCAGTCGGCCAAGCGTATCATTGGCTTCTCATACGATCAGGAATTATCAACACGCGATGCACTGCGTTGTCGTCACCTGATGCTATCGAGGTGGTACCAGGACATATGGGGCAACCGTTTCAAGCTGCTCGACGACATGAACATGAAAACTCGCTACGGCAATGACCAGGGCGGGTTTCGAATTTCGGACTATGTCGGAGGCGGCACTGGCGACCGCGGTGATATTCTCATCATCGATGATCCGCAGCAGGTCGAGCATCCGGATTCAGATTTGAAGCGTGAGCGCGCGCTGCGGTGGCTGCACGAGACAATGCCAACACGCCTTAATGATCCGGAGAGGACGGGCATCATCGTCATCCATCATCGGCTGCATGAACAGGATGTGATTGGTGAGTTGCTGGCGTCCGATCTTGGATATCAGTACCTCATGCTACCAATGGAGTTCGATCCCGAACGGCGCTGCCGCACGAGCATCGGCTTTGTTGATCCGCGCACCAAGGAGGGCGAGCTACTGTTTCCCGAGCGCTTCCCACGTGAGGTGGTCGAGCGCGACAGGAAGGCGATGTCGTCCTATAGCTGGGCCGGTCAGATGCAGCAGCTTCCTGCCCCGCGTGGTGGCGGACTGATCAAGCGAGACTGGTTCAAGGTCGTGGACGCGGCGCCGGCTGATTGCAGGTGGGTGCGCTGGTTCGATTTGGCGGCGACGGCTGGCTCCGGCGACTACACATGCGGCGTATTGATGGGCTACTCAGAGCGCAGTAAGGAGTTCTACATTCGCGATGTGGTGCGTGCGCAGCTTGATGGCGACGGCGTGAAGCGGCTGGTGGCGCAGACGGCTGGCGTGGATGTGGTTGACCTGGGACGGCGCGCGTATCAGATATGGCTGCCGCAAGATGCCGGTCAGGCAGGAAAGACGCAAGCGAAGGACTTTACGAACTTGCTGCGCGGCTTTGATGTCCACACCGAGCGCGAGACGGGTGACAAGCAGACACGCGCGCGCCCATTTGCGGCGCAGGCTGAAGCGGGTAACGTCAAGCTTGTGCATGGGCAATGGGATATGCGCACATATCTCGATGAGCTTGCTAGATTTCCTACCGGGCGCCATGACGATCAGGTAGACGCAAGCAGCGGCGCGTTTAGCGCGCTGATCTTGTATCGCAAGCAATCGCTTGGCATGCAGAGGGTTAGAGGGATGATCTAAAGAATGCAAATCTGTGCCTATCATACTGACATGTGTGTCGAAGCCATCGAGACTGCTGGGCTTGATGGGCTCATGGCTGGTTCTTTGGAGGAGGCACAAAGGCGCGTTGAGGAATGCGTATTGGGCAACGACGGCAAGGTCGATGCCACGACTTTCGAACCGATGGTATCGCTGACCGACCATTTCTTTGCGCAGGCGCTGAGGAACGGCGGCGAGTATCTTTTGCTCGAAAATCCTGATGGAGAAAACGAAGGGCATTACTGTCCGATTTGTGAGTTCGAGAAGCATGCTGCGGGCTTTGATGCGGCCGCGGAGATCATGGCGGTATCGATGGAAATGGCTAGGTGGGCTAGAAAAGAGCATCTGATTGCGAGGACGCAGTAATGGGATCGCTACCAACGAAGGACGAGATATGCGCGTCCATCAATAACGCGCGCAGTGGCGACGATGTGTTCTGGGTAGGCATGGTATTGTGCATGATCGGCTGCGCCTGGGATCATGAGACGTTACAGGAATCTATTGATCGCTGGCGGAAGTTTGCCGATACATGGAGAAACAGCGAGGGCGTTATGCGCGAGCGCTGGGATGAGATGAAGCAGTGGGGAGGATAAGGGTGACGTACGTGGAAGGCACTCCGCGCTAATAAGTGTTCGATCTGGATACCTCGCGGCAACTTTCGGGTCTTCGTGTCCCCTACTACCTGCCGCCGCGCCTCGGATCCCCGTCCGGGCGCGGCTTCCATTTGCGGCCATGGGTTCACGCCGCTGTGTCGCGCGCCACAGGTCGGCTCGCGAGCCACGGTTCAATCTCGTTCTTGAGCGACCACCGGCGAGTGTTTGGGCCGAACAAGCGACCCGGCGGGAAATTGATTCGGGGATTTTTTTGCCAGCTGCGGAGCGTCTGCCAATTGTCCACGATGCCGGCCGTCCGCAGATCCTCGAATGCCAACCAGCGGTCAAGCTGCGGTGGCAGCGTCGAGCCTTTAACGAGAGCTAGCGCCTCCTCGATGCTTGCCACACCTAGCTGCGCAAGCAGGCGCTCGGCTTTGGTTTCGTCCATCGTAGCCTCACGTCGTTATTGACATGAGCTACGTTGCGCGCGCGTGAACCGACTGGCTAACGGTTTGATGGGTAATTTAGGGCGCCAAATTTTACCCATTAGTCCTTTTGCGGGATCGTTTGTACTTCTTGGTCCCCGACGGACGCAGCTTACGCTCCACAGCATCGTAGGCTCGTTTCATCGTGTCGACCTTGCCATGCGCCGTCGGATGCTCCTTGAGTGAATTAACCGCCTCTGCGTGGGCTTCTTTCCGCAGCAGGTCATCAACTTCACGCAAGGCTGCCACCACCTCGTGACGCAGCTCATCGTCGGATATGGCTGGCAACTTCGTTTCCACCAATTTGCGCAGTCCAGTGAACAGCCAATCCGGCAACCTGAACCGCACGAAGAACAGCGCGCCAAGCAGCGCGTGATAATCCGTATGTCCGGATTCCTCCCAGCGGCGCGCCAGCGCGTTGACATGGTTGCGGACTTCCTCGTTCATCGCCGCGACTTCGGCGGCGGTCAGGGGCCGCACGGTCACGACGGCACCGTGACCGGCCGCCGCGCCCGCTTCTTCAGCGGCAGCACGTTCTCCGGCGGCGGCGTGACGATGCTGGCGATCCTCGCGGCCAGGCGCTCGAGGGCGTCGGCTTTCTGCTCGGCGTAGGAGGCGCGGTCGTAAATTCCTTCGACGCCGGGAATGCGATGGCCCAGCACCCGCTCGGCGACATGCGGCAGCACGCCGGCCTCGCCCATCAGGGAGCGCGCCTGCCGCCGTAAATCGTGCAGCGTCCAGCCGTCCACGCCGCAAGCGGCATGCAGGAGCCGTTTGGCCTTGGACAGGCCGCCGATCGGCCCGCTGCCGCGCCCGGAAGCGAACACGTGCTCATTCGACATCATGCGCGGCTGCGCCCGGATGATCTCCATCGCCATTTCTGGCAGCTTGAGCTCACCGGCATTGCCCTTGGCCCTCGGCTCGGCCGGGATGCGCCAGACCGCCGCGTCGAGGTCGACATCGGCCCACTTCATGGCGAGGGTGACACCGCAGCGCTGGCCGCTGAACAAAAGGAATCGAACGAGCGCGCCGAAAGTGCCTGCGCCTTCCGCCTCCCGCCACACCGCCGCCAACTCCTGATCGCTGAGAATACGGCTGCGCTTGCGCTGCTCCGGCTTGGTGCGCGCCATGCGGCGGACGAAGGGCGGCACGTAATTGTCGTGCCGCGCGCTGTACCAGTTGGCGATGGCGCGGGTGATGCTGAGGACGTGATCCGCCGCCGACGGGCCGTTCTCGTCCTCGATCTTGTCCAGCAGCGCGGTGATGTCCGAGCGCCTGAGTTCGACGAAAGGCCGGTCGCCCCAATGCGGCAGCACCAGCGTCTCAAGCACCCGTCTCACTTCGCCGGCGGAGCGGAAGCCGTTGCGCTCGACGTGTCGCTTCAGCCAATCGGCGGCCACTGATTCGAAGCTGTCCTCGACCGGCGGCGGCGGCTCGACCGGAGGCAGGCCCTTGGCGATGCGTTTCCTCGCCTCGCGCGCCTGCTCACGGGCTTCCGCGATCGTCATCGCATCGGCGCTTCCTATGGTATGCCAGACCTGCTTTCCCAAAGGGCTGCGGGCGACGACGACGAAGACGTTGGCGGAGTTCGGCATCACGCGAATGAAGTGGCCGCGCTCCTCCGGGTCCGGCACCGCGTAGCGCTTGCGCTTCTTTGGAAGGGCTATGACCTGCTTATCGGTCAGCTCCTTGCGCCGCTGGCGGTGCCTCGGCTCGTTCATGCTCCCCTCGGGGCTAACAGTGGGCTAACAACGTAGTCGTTGTCAGTCCCGCTCAACCCAGCTCACGCCGGCTCAGGTTTAGCCTTATTTATTGGGCTTTCTGCGACCTTGCAAGCATGAAATATGCGCCGGCTTGAGCGCGCTTGCGTGGACGGTGGCTGATTGATAAGCTGAAGTTCGGGGATTTGATATGGCGACCGACGCAGCTTTGCCTGCTGCGCCGACCGGCGCACCGAGCGAAGACGAGTATCAGACCTTCTGCGCCGCGCTCACCGCCAGTGCGCGCGGGCGCGCTTTTCTTGCCGAATATGCGCGCCGTCACCGCGGCGCCGACACCGAGACGCTGCTGGCGGCGTTGGCGCGGCTGGAGGGTCTCGTGCGTGCGCAGGCGCGCGGGTCAGGGGAGCTGCGCAGCGAGCTGCGCGGGCTAATCGGCACCATCCGGGCGGCGCGGCCGGAGCTCGCGCAGGCCACGCTGCCGGCACGCGCGGTCAAGCTCACCATGCTGCTCGACATCCTGGAACGCCGCTTGCGGAGCATGGTCGAACCGGGGGCGGACAATTCGCCGGAAGCCGAACAAGCCGCCGGGCTCGCCGTCGTGCCACCGCCCGAGGAGCCGGAATTGCCGATACCTACCCCAACCGCAACGCCGAGGCCGGCGCTCGCGCTGGCGCACGAACGCGCGTTGGCGCCATTGCCGCCGGGGCCAAACCGGCCGGCAGCGCCGCCGCCATTCCGGAGGTGAGATGGTACGATAACGCGCCAGCCGAGCCGGTAGCCGCCGAGATCGTCAGCGCTGCCACGGCGGAGACGATCCTGGTCATCCCGCCGCAATTCGAGGCGGCGCACGGGGGATCGGCGGGCTTCCATGCCTTCCCCGAACTGGAAGCGGCCGCCGCGACTGAGCCGGAAGGACCGAAGATGGAGGCGCTGCCGGTCGTCGACGCTCGGGCGCGCCCCACTGAGACCGCGGCGCCGCCCGATCCGCTGGCGGCGCTGCTTGCCCTGAGCGAGGAAGAGAGAATCGCGCTGTTTACGTAACGCCAAACACTCGTTGTCACTTGCCGATCAGCGTCGCAAACAATTCCGCGTCCACATTGGCACCCGACAGGATCGCTGCCACAACCTTTCCCTTCAGCTCGAGCTTGCCCGCCAGCAGCGCCGCAAGACTGACCGCCCCGCCGGGCTCCACCACCAGCTTCAATTCCGCGAAGGCGTAGCGTACCGCGGCCGCCACCTCGGCATCGCTCACGGTAACGCCCTGCCCGATCAGCGCGCGCGTGATCGGAAAGGTCAACTCGCCCGGCGTCGCGCTCATCAACGCGTCGCAGATCGTTCCGGAAAGGCGCGCGTTCGTCTCGCGCCGCCCGCTCTTGAACGAGCGCAGCGTGTCGTCGAAACCTTCCGGCTCGACCGCGTAGATTTGCGCGGCCGGCGCGCCGGCCTTGATGCCGAGCGCGGTGCCGGCGGCAAGCCCGCCGCCGGAAATGCCCACCAGCACGATTTCCGGGGCCAATCCGAGCGCGGCCAGATCTTCGACGATTTCGGCGCCGATGGTGCCTTGCCCGGCAATGATCAGCGGGTCGTCATAGGGCGGCACCAGCGTGGCGCCGCGCTCTTTGGCGATCGCTTCGCCGATCGCCGCTCGGTCTTCCTTGTCGCGGTCATAGGGGACGATTTCGGCGCCGAGCGCCGCGGTACGCTCGCGCTTGGCGCGCGGGGCGTCGGAAGGCATCACGATGGTCGCGCGCATGCCGAGCAGGCGGGCGGCCGCCGCCACACCCTGCGCGTGATTGCCGCTCGAATAGGCCACCACACCGGCGGCGCGCTTGTCGGACGGAATCGAGGCGATCTTGTTGTAAGCGCCGCGGAATTTGAACGAACCGGTGCGCTGCAGCGTCTCTAATTTCAGGTAGACGCGCGCGCCGACCCGCTCGTCGAGCACCGGCGCGTTGACGAGCGGTGTGCGCACGGCGACGCCGCGCAAGACTTTCTGCGCGGCCGCGATGTCGGCGGCGGTCCGGAGAGTGGGCTTGTTGCGGACGCCTTCAAGCATTCGCGGCCGACAGCGCGCGGCGGACAGCCCCCGGATCGCGCGCGATCACGGTGAGATAAGCGCGGGCGGATTGATCGGGAGTCGCGGCGCCCTGCTCCCAATCGCGCAGTGTGCCGAGCGGAATGTGGAAGCCTTTGGCAAATTCCTCCTGAGTAAGACCGAGCGCGCGGCGGATGATCTTGACTTGAGGCGTGCGCTTCATGCGTTTGAAGTCTTTAGGCGTCAGCGGCTTCGAATCGGGATCGTGCGCAGCAGCTGCAGCAGCACGAGCGCCACCGCTCATCGCATCGAACCGCCGCCAATCGTGCTTCGATCGTTTAGTCGTTTTCTTCGTGGTATTTTCGGCGTTCATACGGTTCGGCTCCTCGGGTCGAAATGATGCGAACAGTCTCACCTCTCAAGGTGTAGGCGACGTAGAGAAGATGATTTTCTACCATTCCGATGGCAACGTATCGATCCTCGTCGTAATTCTCACGATCGTCCAACCATTCGAGACCGAAGGGATCCTTAAATACGTCCTTCGCCATTTCGAAAGTGATGCCGTGATCGGCCTCGTTTTGTGCCGCCTTTACAGGGTCCCATTCGAATTTCGGCTCGACCATTTGATGTACTGTTTACCAGTAGATGTCAAGCAGCGCGTTGCGGGAATACGAGGCTAGCGGAACGAGGGATTCAGGTCACGCGGCTGACTTCGAAACGACGATAAGCGCCACCGCGAGCCGGAGGGCTTTGGCCGCTCAGCGACTTCTAGCGCGGGCTTTCTTCGCCAAACCGCGCTCGTCAGCCGGGGCGGCCGACCGGAGCCGCTTCAACCAAGGCCGCCGCCTGCGCATCACTCTGTTGCCCTGCGCCACGTGGTCGAGAAAGATGCATGCGCTCGCCTGCCAGGTCATCTTGAGCGCGTAGGCGCGGCATTCTTTGCGCGAGCACTTGAGCGCCTCAAGACACGCGCGCCGCAGGTCCTCGTCGAGCACACCGACCGGCGCGCTGCCGATCACGTCGCGCGGGGCGGCGGCCGGATAAGCGGCGACCGGCACACCGCTCGCCAGCGCCTCCAGCAACACCAGCCCGAAAGTGTCGGTACGGCTCGGAAATACGAACACGTCGGCGGCCGCATAGTATTCGGCCAGCGCCTCGCCCTGCTTGGCGCCGACGAACACGGCGTCGGGTGATCACGTTCGAGCTGCGCGCGCGCCGGCCCATCGCCCACCACCAGTTTGCTGCCGGGCAGATCGAGCGACAGGAAAGCCTCGACGTTTTTCTCCACCGCCAACCGGCCGACCGTCAGGAAGAGCGGCCGCGGCAGCTCGATCGGAACGTCATCGCGCGGGTGAAACAGCTGGGCATCGACGCCGCGCGGCCACAGCTTGACGTTCTTGAAACCGCGGCTCTCGAGCTCGTTGACGAGCGTCGGCGTCGCCGCCAGCACCGCCGCGCCCGGTGCGTGGAAGCGGCGCAGCCAAGCCCATGTCAATTCGATGATCTCGAATTTACCGTCGTGGCTTTCGGCCACCGCCGTGCAGCTCTCAACCCAGTCACCGCAATTGATGTAGCGCAGGCCGTAGTCGTCGTGGATGGCCGGGGTGTGGATGTGGCCGCAGATTACGCCGTCGGCGTGGTGGTGCTTGGCTTCGGTTGCCAGCGCTTTCTCAAAGGCGCCGATATAGTTCACGGCGTTCTTGACCTTGTGTTTCGCCCATTTCGACAGCGACCAATAGGGCGCCCCGAACACGCGGCGGAATCCGTTGAAGATACGGTTAGCCGTGAGGGCAAGCTCGTAGGCCTTGTCGCCGAGCAGCGCCAGCCAGCGCGCCTGCGTGACCACGAGATCGAACACGTCGCCGTGCACCACGAGATAGCGCCGCCCGTCGGCGCCCTCGTGGATGATATTCTCCACCACCTCGATGCCGCCGAAATGCGTGCCGTAATAGCCGCGCAGGAATTCGTCGTGATTGCCCGGCACGTAGACCATGCGCGCGCCTTTGCGCGCCGCACGCAAGAGCTTCTGCACCACGTCGTTGTGCGGCTGCGGCCAATACCAGGACGAGCGCAGCGCCCAGCCGTCGACGATGTCGCCGACCAGATAGATGGTTTCGGCCTCGTGGTGGCGGAGGAAGTCGAGCAGCCTGTCGGCCTGGCAGCCGCGCGTTCCCAGGTGCACGTCGGAGATGAAAAGCGCGCGAAATCGCTTCGTGGCGGGCTCCGTCACGCGGCGACTTTCTCCAGGCTCTTGCTCATGTGCAGCGTCATTAGCAGGGCTTCATTGCCGTTTTATGACAGCACTATTTACCTATTCTTAGGCGGCCAGGCCGGTCCGCCCGACACGGCGAAAGCGCACCAGCGTGAAGAACGGCCTGACCTTCTGCCGCTCGATCAGCTCGGCGCCGCCGTGGCTCTCGGCCCAGGCGACCAGCCGCTGGAACGGGAATTCCGGCCGCAAGCCCACCTTGTGCGCCTTCTGCGCCAGCAGGCGCTCGAGCGCGGCGGCCAAGCCCTTCTCAGAATAGAGGTGGTTGACCAGGATGATCTGTCCGCCCGGCCGCAGCACGCGGGCGCATTCGCTCAAGACACGCTCCGGGTCGGCAACCAGCGTGATGACGAACTGTCCGACCACGCAGTCGAAGCTGCCATCGGCAAAGCTTAGCGCCTCGGCGTCCATCAGCAGGAGCTGCTTGACGAAGGGATAGCGGCCGCTGGCGAGGCGCTCGCGCGCCCACGCGATCATCGGCTCCGACATGTCGATGCCGGTGACCTCGGTCGAGGTATCGTAGTCGTCGAACGACAGCCCGGTGCCGACGCCGATCTCCAGAATGCGCCCGCCCACCTCGCGCGCGGCCAAGGCCGCGGCGCGCCTGCCGTTGAGGAAGAACGGCCCGCACAGCGTGTCGTAGACCGGGGCCCAGCGGGCATAGGCTTTCTCCATCACCTGCCGGTCCGGATCGCGCAACATCGAGCTTCTCGCAAATCAAAAATTGCACTGCCCGTAATCCGCCTAGCAACGCTGTGTGACAGTTTGGCGATACTTGACGCACCCGGCCCGGCCCCCGACACTCCGCGCGCCATAAAAAACGTCATGCGGAGGAAGCCCCATGGATCTCGGAATCGCCGGCCGCAAGGCCATCGTCTGCGCCTCGAGCAAGGGTTTGGGCAAAGGCTGCGCCATGGCGCTGGCGCAAGCCGGCTGCGAGGTGGTGGTCAACGGGCGCAACGAGGCGACGGTCAAAGCCACCGCCGAGGAGATCGCCAAGGCGACCAAGGCCAAGGTGATCGCGGTCGCCGCCGACGTCGCCACCGCCGACGGTCAGGCCAAGCTGTTCGCCGCCTGTCCGCAGCCGGACATTTTGGTCAACAACAATGCCGGGCCGCCGTTCCGCGATTTCCGCGAACTGACGCGGCAGGCCATGCTCGACGGTGTCATCGCCAACATGGTCGTCGCGGTCGAGCTCATCCAGAAGGTGCTCGACCCGATGGCCGCGCGCGGCTTCGGCCGCATCGTCAACATCACCTCGTCGTCGGTGAAGGCGCCGATCCCGGGGCTCGACCTATCCTCCGGGGCGCGCGCGGGGCTCACCGCTTTTCTCGCCGGCGTCGCGCGCACCGTCGCCGCCAAGAACGTGACCATCAACAATATCCTGCCGGGCTCGTTCGACACCGACCGGCTGCGGTCGAACTTCAAGGCGACGGCGCAGCGCATGGGCACCAGCGAACAGGCCGCGGCCGAGGCGCGCGCCGCCACCATTCCGGCGCGGCGCTTCGGCACGCCGGACGAGTTCGGACAGGCTTGCGCCTTCTTGTGCTCCGCGCACGCCGGCTACATCACCGGGCAGAACCTGCTGATCGACGGGGGCGCCTTCGCCGGCGCGTTTTGATCAGGCCGCGCGAAACTCCACGCCCAGCCGCGTCGCCGTGCGCCAGATCACGTGGCACTGCTGGTGCAGATGATCGCTTTCGATCACCAGCACGAAGTCGTCCGGGATGCCGACCTGGCTTGCGACTTCGAGGCAGGCGCCGGCGGGGGAGAGGTTGCGCACGCGGCAGTCGATGCCGGCGGCGCGGTTGAAGCCGATGGTGCCCGCCTTGAGCGTGCGGTGACGGCTGATCTTGCGTCGTTCTTCCATGGGGCACCTCCTCTGCCCGCAATGCGACTACGCCTGCGCAGCATACACCCAATTCTTTAGCCGGCCGTGCAAGTGAACGTAGAAAGATGGGGAATTGCGTTAGCATTCGGTAACCAGGAGCGCACCGTGCTACGCCGCCGATCCGGCAAAGCGCCGGCAATTTACGGCCAATTTACTGATCGCCCGCGCCCGCCGCGCGCTAAATTGGCGCCCGGAAGGATAAGGCGATGCTCTCCTGGCTGATCGGCCCCTGCGACGTCCTCGGCCTGCACGCGCAAAACTGGATGCTGCTCACCGCCGCGCTGTTTGCGCTCTACCTCGTCTGGCTGGCGCTCGCCCACCGCGCGGTCTAGCCGGGCGCGCGCGGCCGAGCGTCCGACACCGCTCTCGATCTCTGGCTGTCGTCCCCCGCGCAAGCGGGGGACCCAGTAACCACCGCATTGCTGCGGCCTCTGGACGCCCGCTTTCGCGGGCTCACGTATGCGGCGCGCAAGCAACCCGCCTTGCCCCTCGCCCTGCCCTGTCGCAATATGGCGCCGACCCGCCCTTTTCATTTCAAAGAAACAAAACGCCTAAAGGGAGATCGACCCATGAAACTCGTGCGCTATGGCGCGCCGGGACGCGAAAAACCGGGAATCATCGGCGAGGACGGCAAGATCCGCGACCTCTCGCGCATCGTCAAAGACATCGACGGCGACATGCTCGCCTCCGGCGGCCTCGCCAAGATCCGGAAAGCCAATTTCAAGCGCATGAAGCCGGTCGCCGGCCGCCCGCGCCTCGGCCCCTGCCTCGGCAACGTGAAGAACTTCATCGCCATCGGGCTCAACTATTCCGACCACGCCGCCGAGGCCGGCATGCCGATCCCCAAGGAGCCGATCATCTTCAACAAGGTGACCTCGTGCATCTGCGGGCCGAACGACGACACCATCCAGCCCAAGGATTCCAGCAAGCTCGACTACGAGGTCGAGCTCGGCATCGTCATCGGCCGCCGCGCCCGCTATATCGCGCGCGACAAGGCGCGCGACTTCATCGCCGGCTATTTCGTCTCCAACGACGTCTCCGAGCGCGTGTTCCAGATCGAGCGCTCGGGCGGGCAATGGGCCAAGGGCAAGGGCTGCGAGACCTTCGGGCCGATCGGGCCGTGGTTCGTCACCAAGGACGAGGTGCGCGATCCGCAGAACCTCGACATGTGGCTCGACGTCAACGGCGAGCGGCGGCAGACCGGCAACACCAAGACCATGATCTTCGGCTGCGAGCACCTGGTGTGGTACTGCTCGCAGTTCTTCGTCATGGAGCCGGGCGACATCATCATCACCGGCACGCCGCCGGGGGTGGCGCTCGGCATGAAGCGCGCCGGTGTTCTTTCAGCCCGGCGACGTGGTGACGCTGGGCATCGAGAAGCTCGGCGAGCAGAAGCAGAAGGTGGTGGCGTTTAAGAAATAGCCGCGGCGCTAAGTCCTCATCCTGAGGAGCGCCCTTAGGGCGCGTCTCGAAGGATGAGGGCGGATATCAAGCCGCGCCCGAATTGCGGGTCATTCCCGCGCAAGCGGGAATCCAGTAATGGCTGACGCTCAATGAATCGCGCATACGCGCCGCGCGGCGGCGCGCTCCCTCTCCCCTGGGGGGAGAGGGGCGGGGTGAGGGGGAAAGTGACTCCTCGATAGGCCCTAACCCCTCGCCCGCCCGCCTTCGGCGTGCGACCTCTCCCCATGGGAGCGAGCCTGTGGCACGCCCTTCCCGCTCGTCCCCGCGCAGGCGGGGACCCAGGTATTTCTCGCGCACAGCCTCTCCCCTGTCATGCCCCGCGCAGGCGGGGCATCCCGTAATCACTGACGCTCAATGTATTGCGCGGACGCGCGGCGCGAACTCTTCCCCCTCTCCCATCCGTGGGAGAGGGTGGCGCGCGCACAACGCGCCCGGCTGAGGGCATGGGCATGGCCTGTGCGTCCGCGCAAGCGGGGACCCAGTTCTTTTTTGTGCGACAACCTTCCGCCGCGTGACCGCCGTAGCGCGTTAGCGCGAAGGCGGAAGCCCGTTAGCACGAAGGCAGGAGACGAAGCCGAGCAAAGGCAGGTGAGGGGGCGATGTGGCGCTCGGCACGAAGCCGACGCTGATTCTTATGGCCTCGGCGTGGTGACGCTGGGCATCGAGAAGCTCGGCGAGCAGAAGAAGGTGGTGAGGTTTAAGAAGTGAGGAGAAGCCCGCCTTCGGCGCGGCCTCCTGCAAAAGCGCTTGAAACGGTGGCGACGCCGCACATCGGCGCTATATTTAACGCATTCGATATTCGAACGGACCGCACCGCCATGAACGCCGTCGGCGACGCCGAAGCCAGGGCCAAGTTCTCCGAACTGCTCGACCGCGTCGGACGCGGCGAGGAGATCGTTATCACGCGCGGCGGCAAGCCGGCGGCGCGGCTGGTCCCGCCGCAAGGCGCGCCGAAGCCTGCGGGCAAAAAAGCCACGGCGGAAGAAATACTCGAAATCAGCCGAAAGTTCCGGAAACGGGTTAAAGGCGAATTTTCCAGTCAAGACATCAACGAAATTCTCTACGACCAAGACGGGCTGCCCAAGTGATCGTCGATACCTCGGCGATCCTTGCGGTCCTGCTGGAAGAGCCGGACGTTGCAAGGTTGTCGGCCATCTCTTCGTGTCTTTACGACCTAAACCGATGCGAGACGATTACCGTCAATTGTGATTATTCCGGCAGAATACGCTTCGCTGTTGGGCTCATCGGCCTCTAGCATACAGCATTACCCGCGACGTTTCGGCGGCGGTCTCACCCCAATATGGCGCGCCGCTGATCGGATCGCTTTTTTCAACCGTTTCGTTGCTCGCTTAACAGCCCCGCTCTTCTTTCTTCTCTTTGCCATTTCCCCACCTTCGCTTTATTCGCGCGACTAACCCCTGGCGTTGACTTCTTGGAACGAATTGCATGCCTTGGAATGCAATAAGCTGTTTTTCAAAGAAGTGCGGACCCACCACAGGCACGAACAGGGCGATGTTTTTCCGGTTTGGTTGGGGTCATTGATCTGAGCATCCAGCGCAGCATTATAAG
>CAWIPI010000004.1:0-353461 GCA_963837975.1 uncultured Actinomycetota bacterium
CGCTCGGGTGCGGGCGGCGCGGCCGCCCTGAGGGCCTCGACGCGCGCTGCGCGGAAGGAGTCGGCGTCCATCCGGGCGGGCTGTTCCATCAGGACGAGCGCCATGACCTCCATGAGGTGGTTCTGGAGCATGTCCTTCATCGCGCCGGCGCCGTCGTAGTAGGACGCCCGACCCTCCAGGGTCAGGCTCTCCAACCAGCTGATGTCCACCCGTTCGACGTGCTGGGCGTTCCAGACGGGTTCGAAGACCCTGTTGAGGAATCGCAGCGTGACCACCCGGCGGACGAGCTCGCTGGAGAGGAAGTGGTCGACCCGGAAGATGGTCGGCTGCGGGAGCTGGAGCCGCAGGATCTCGTTGAGCTCACGGGCCGAGGCCAGATCGTTGCCGAACGGCTTCTCGATGGCCACCGCGTCCGAGCCGGTCAGGCCCGTCGCCGCCAGGGCCGGGAGCACGGAGCGAAGCAGGAACGGGGGCAACGCCAGGTAGACGAGCGTGTCGGGATGGCCCTCCCGGACCAGGCGTGCGACAGCCTCGGCGTCGGTCACGTCCGTGGGCTGGAAGCTGAGCATCCCCACCACTGCGTCCTGGGTGGCCGGCGCCACGGACGAGTGCTCCTTCAGCTTCGCCGCGATGTGTCCGCGGAAGTCGTCCGTGGTCCAGGCGTCGTTCGCCGCCCCGAGGATGGAGAACCCGGACGGCAGCATCCCCGCTTCGGCGAGCTGGGCGACGGCTGGCAGCAGCAGCCGGCTGGTGAGATCGCCAGAGGCCCCGAAGAGGACCATGTTCTCGATCATGGGAGGTCGCCTTTCTCATAACGGGGTGACGCCGGCCCGGCCACCCCCGGACGGCACTCGAAGATCGCCCCGGCCAAGGGCTGCGCCGCACGCTCGTCCGGCTCGAGGTCGAACCACGAGGTGGTGACGAAGAGGGTACGGCGATCAGCCCCGCCGAAGGTGACGGACGTCGGATTGCTGGTGGGCACCTCGACGACGCCGTCCAAGGTGCCGTCGGTCCGGTACCGGTGGACGGCGCCGGCTCGTCCCAGGGCGACCCAGAACATGCCCTCGTCGTCGACGGTCATGCCGTCCGGCCAGAGCTGCTGCTCGGTGAAGTCCAGGAACCTCCGGCGGCCGGTCAGGGTCCCGGTGGCGGGCTCGAGGTCGAAGGCGTCCACGATGCACAGCGCCGTGTCGGCCAGGTAGAGCCGCCCGGACGCCTCGTCGATCGCCGGGCCGTTGGAGATCGTCAGGCCCGTGACGACGCAGGTCACGTCGTCGGCCTCGACGCGGTACAGGGCTGCGTTCCCCGGTCGCTTGTCGAAGGCCATCGTGCCCACCCAGGCCCGACCGTGCGCGTCCACCTTCACGTCGTTGGCGCGGTTCTCGGGCCTGTCCTCCTCGACCGGTACCCGCACGCGCAACGTGCCGGCGTCCTGGTCGAGTACGGACAGACCGTCGGGTGCGGCGACAAGGGCGTCTCCGCCGCTGTCGAGGACTACCCCGCCGGGCTGTCCGGGCGTGTCCCAGCTCCGGTCCAGGCCGGTGGCCGGGTCGAAGCTGTGCACCATCTGCCCGGTGATGTCGACCCACCAGAGCCGTCCCGACTCTGCATCCCAGAGTGGGCCCTCCCCGTGCTGCGCCCCGACCTCGAGCGCAACCTCGACCGGGGTGTCAGACATGTTCGACGGCGCCGGCCCGCTGGGCGAGCACGTGCTCCGCGTGCGCCACCACGGGCATGCCGCCCTTGCCCACCTCCAGCGGGGTCCGGTGATAGCCGTGGAAGGTCATCATCCCGCCTGTCAGGAAGGCCGGATCGGGGAAGCCGTTCTGCTTGAGCACGCAGTAGGCGATGTAGCTGCGGAACCCCGACCGGCAGTAGGTCCACACCGGCTTGTCGCGCGGCAGCTCGTCGAGGCGGTCACGCAGCTCGGTGTAGGGGATCAGCACCGCCTCGGGGACGTGCCACGCGTCGTACTCTGCCTGCGTCCGGGTGTCGAGGATGGTCACCTTGTCCACGCAGCCGGGGTAGTCCTCCGGGTACCACAGGTCGATGTCGCCACGCAGCAGGTTCGCTCCCAGGAAGCCGGCCATGTTGAGCGGGTCCTTCGCCGACCCGTACGGCGGCGCGTAGGCCAGCTCGAGGTGCTCGAGGTCGTAGACGGTCATCCCCGCGCGCACGGCGACCGCGAGCACGTCGATGCGCTTGTCGACCCCGTCCCAGCCGACGACCTGCCCGCCGAGCAGCCTCCCGTCGTCCGGGGAGAACAGCACCTTGAGGAACAGCGGTGCGGTGCCTGGGTAGTACGCGGCGTGGCCGTTGTGGTGGTCGTAGACCTTGCGGTACTCCATGCCTGCGGCGCGCAGCTCCGTCTCCGTCATGCCGGTGCCGCCCGCGGTCAGGTCGAAGACCTTGACGACGGCCGTCCCCTGGGTGCCGCGGTACGCGCTCTCGTGCCCGGCGATGGTGTCGGCGGCGATCCGGCCCTGCCGGTTCGCCGGACCGGCCAGCATCGAGAGGACGGGCTCGCCGGTCAGGAAGTGCGGGGTCTCCACGGCGTCCCCGGCCGCGAGGATGTCGGGGTCCGAGGTGCGCATGCGGGAGTCCACGGCGATCCCGCCGCGGGGACCGAGCTCGAGGCCGGCGGCACGTGCGAGGTCCGCGTTCGGACGGGCGCCCGCTGCCATGACGACGACGTCGGCCTCGACGGACGTGCCGTCGGAGAGGTCGAGCACCAGCCGGTCGTCCCCGGTGTGGCGGACCGCCTCCGCGGAGGTCCCGAGCCGCAGGTCCACCTCGTGGGTGGAGACGTGGTAGTCCAGGATGCGCGTCAGCTCGGGGTCCAGCCAGGGCATCAGCCGCTCGGTCCGCTCCACCACGGTGGTCTTCAGCCCACGGGCGCGAAACGCCTCGGTGAGCTCCAGACCGATGTAGCTGCCGCCCACGACGACGGCGCTGGTGGCCCCCGCATCGAGCCGAGCGATGATCCGGTCCATGTCCGGGATGTTGCGCAGTACGTCGACGCGCGGGTCCTCCGCACCCGGGATCGGCGGCCTCAGCGGTTCTGCCCCCGGACACAGCACGAGCTTGTCGTAGGCCTCCCGGTAGGTGCGCCCCGTGGCCGCGTCGCGCACCTCGACCTCCTTGGCCTCGCGGTGGACGTGGAGCACCTCCTGGCCGGTCCGCACGTCCAGGGCGAGGCTCTGGGCCAGGCTCTCCGGGGTCTGCAGCAGCAGGCTGTCGCGATCCGGGATCTCCCCGCCCACGTGGTAGGGCAGGCCGCAGTTGGCGAACGAGACGTAGTGGTCCCGCTCGAGGATGACGATGTCGGCCGACTCGTCGAGTCGCCTGAGCCGGGCCCCCGTCGACGCGCCCGCCGCCACTCCGCCCACGATGACTGTCCTCATGTCCGACCCTCCGCCGGTGCCCGATCGCGCCTCCCATCCTTCGCCCGCCGACAGGGCGCTGCCTCACCCGTCCGGGGTGACGCGGCGTCGGGGCGGTCGGACCCCCGGACCGGGAGCTCGCCCCGAGGAGAGCATCACCCTGAGACTCCGTGCTCACCGGATGGGGGGACGAGCCGCCAGGCGGCCCTCGGTGAATGCGTCGAGGTCCACGTCGTCGAGCGTCGTGACCACGAGGTCGGCACCCGCCGCGGTCAGCTCCTCGGCGTCGTCGACCCGGGCGACCCCCAGGGCCGCCATGCCACCCGCCCTGGCGGCCTCGATCCCCGCGACCGCGTCCTCGACCACCACGCAGCGCTGCGGCGGCAGACCGAGCGCGACACTCGCCGACAGGAAGATCATCGGGTCGGGCTTCCCCCGGGCGAAGTCACGTCCCGAGAGGTCCGCCGCGAAGACGTCGCTGAGCCGGCGTCCCGGGGCGACCCGGATCTGCTGGAGCATGCGGCCCGCATTCTTCGACGACGACGCCGCGGCCACGCGGAGCCCGCGGTCGGTCACGGCGAGCACGAACCGCAGGGCGTCGGGGAAGGGCGCGAACTCGCCCGCCTCGATGAGCTCGGCCACGCGCACCTGCTTGAGCTCGGCGTACGGCTCCGCCCGCTCATCGGCGTCGGGGACCCCGAAGTGGTCCAGGGCCGCCCGGGCGCCGCTCAGGCGCGGCTTGCCCGCCACGACGTCCTGGTAGACGCGCGAGGTGAACCGTTCGGGGGCGTACGACGTGCGCGGCACCAGGTCGCGCCAGCGCGTCTCCATCAGCTCCTGCAGCGTCTCGCGCCAGGCGCGCTCGTGGGGCGAGTCGACGAGCACGCCGTCGACGTCGAAGACGACCCCACCGAACCCGGCGCCCACGCGGCCGCCCTACCCGGGACCCGGTTGGGCCGTGAGGGCGAACCGGCACCGTTCGCCCGCGGCGAGCTCCCGGACGTCCTCGCCGAAGCCGATGCGCACGGGCTCGCTGAACCCCTCCGCCAGCGCCTCGACGGTGAGGTCGTTCCCGTCGATCCCGACCCGGATCGGCGTGCTGCGGAACTGCATCAGCAGCGAGAGGCCGTCGAGACGCTCGTGCAGCCTCGGCTCGAAGAAGACCACACCGTCGCGGATCTCGGTGCCGAGATAGATCCGCTGCACGAGGTCGAGCGTGCCGGCCATCGCGCCGGTGTGGATGCCCTCCGAGGTAGTGCCGCCCTGGATGTCCTCGACGTCGCTGCGCAGCGCCACCAGGAACCGCTCCCAGGAGCTCTCGGGGTCGATCCTCGCGAGCACGCCGGCGTGGACGATGAAGCTCAGCGTCGACCCGTGCGACGTGCGCGGCTCGTAGTACTCGATCGTCCTGCGCACGCGCTCCGGCGACAGGTCGTAGCCGAGCCGAGCGAAGAGCCGCTGCAGCTCGGCGTCGGGGAAGAGGTAGAAGAGCATCAGCGTGTCGGCCTGCTTGGAGGCCTTGTAGCGGTTGGGGTCGTCGCCCTCCGCGCGCAGGATCCGGTCGAGCCGCTGGATGTTGCCGTGCCGGGCCCGCAGGCCGTCCCAGTCCAGCTCCTCGAGGTCCTCGTAGCCCTCGAACTGGCTGATCACCCCGTCGGCGTGGAAGGGGACGAACATCCGGCGGCTCATCTGCGCCCAGACATCGATCTCCTCGTCGGTCAGGCCGATGCGCCGGCGCAGCGCGTCGCGCCGGGTCGTGGGCAGGAGGTCGAGGACCTGCTGGGCGGTCTGGGCGATCCAGGCCGCCATCACGTTCGTGTAGGCGTTGTTGCGCAGGCCGCCCTCGGTGGCGCCGGGGTACTTCTCGTGGAACTCGTCGGGCCCCATCACGCCGTGGATCTCCCAGCGGTCGCGCTCGGGGTCGTGGTGTGCGATCGAGGCCCAGAAGCGGGCGATCTCCAGCATCATCTCGGCGCCGCAGTCGCGCAGGAAGTCGAGGTCGTTGGTGGCGAGGTGGTACTGCCAGACGGCGTAGAAGATCGCGGCGCCGACGTGGCGCTGGTTGCGGCTGAGGTCGGGGTCCCACCGTCCCGACAGCGGGTTGAGGTGGACCGTCTGGGTCTGCTCCTTGCCGTCGCTGCCGCTCTGCCACGGGAACATCGCGCCGCGGTAGCCGTGCTGCCAGGCGGCCTCGCGGGCCTCGCTGATCCGCCGGTAGCGGTAGAGCAGCAGCCCACGGGTGGTCCACGGGAGCCGGCAGTTGAGGAACGGGTAGAGGAACAGCTCGTCCCAGAACACGTGCCCGCGGTAGGCCTCGCCGTTGAGGCCGCGCGCGGGGACGCCCGCGTCGTGGTGGGCGGTCTGCCGCGAGCACACCTGCAGCAGGTGCGAGGTGTGGAAGCGCAGCAGGAGCTGGACGCGCTCCTCGCGGGGGAGCTCGAGGTCGCACACCTCCCAGAGCTCGTCCCAGGCGCTTCGCTGGCCCTCGAGCGCCACGTCGAAGGTGGGGTAGAGGCCCACGCTGCGAACGGCCGCCTCCAGCGGCTCGCTGATGCCGCGGTCCCGAGAGCTGTAGAAGGCGACGTTCTTCTCCACCCGGACGGTCACGCCCCGCTCGACCTCGAGAGCGAGCACCTGGTGGACGTAGTCCTCGGTCTGGTGAGTGGTGCGGGTCACGTCGAGCTCGCGTTCGTCGAGGAGTACGCGCGTGCGCGCAGCCACCGCAACCTCGATGCGCGACTGGCGGGTGCGCGCCTTGAGGGCGATGACATCGGTGCCCTCGATCCGCGGTCCCTGCGGGTCGAGGTGGCGCCCCTCCAGCCGGCGATAGCGCGCGACCCCCTGGTTGACGACGCGGCCGTCGAGCGCGGAGACGACCTCGACGCCGCCGGACCAGTTCAGGGGAGTGAGGTCCCAGGCGAGCGCCGCCTGGTGCATCCGGTGCATGCTCACGAACCGGCGGCTGAGCAGGCGGGTCTCCCGGCCCGCGCGGTCGCGGAAGGTCAGCTCACGGGCCACCAGTGCGTGACGGAAGTCGTAGGTGTGCCGGTAGGAGAGGAGCTCCACGTCGGCGAGGCGGAACGGCTCGTCTCCGTCGATGCGGAGCTTCAGCAGCAGCCAGTTGGGCAGGTTGACGAGGTCCTCGTTGGGGCGCGGGTTGACACCCACCACGGTGGTGCGCCGGTTGTAGATCCCGTGCGCGTAGGTGCCCGGGTAGTGGACGTCGTCGGCCTCCTCCCACTCCGCGCTGCCGCGGGTGCAGAAGTAGCCGTTGCCGGTCGAGGTGAGCGCCTCGCGCAGCCCCTCCCGGGCCGGCTCGAAGCCGTCGTAGACGATCTGGAAACCGTCCAAGCTTCCTCCCAGGTCCAGCACCCACGACCGATGCTAGCCCCGAGAAACGGCCCTGCCCGGGCAGACTCGGGCAGGGCCGTCCGCGCCCCGGGGGAGTCAGGAGCCGTAGAGGGCGCGTACGCCGTCGCCGTCGGAGCTGGTGAAGCTCAGGTCCTCGGAGCTTCCGTTGCACTGCGGGTAGTGCATGATCGAGGCCGAGTCGTACGGCGTCAGCGGCCGCCAGTTGTTGTCCTCGAAGCAGGTGCCGGCCTCCGGGCGGGTGTGCTCGTGGCGGAAGCCGAGGGTGTGGCCGAGCTCGTGGCCCAGGATGTTGCCGGGCGTCCACGACCCCGAGCTCATCAGCGACGAGGCGTTCACCAGGATGTTGCGGCTGCGGTCGGTGCTGCTGGGGAAGAAGGCCCGGGCGATGTACTGCGTGGTGTTGGTCGGCTCGACCGAGAAGACCACGGCGTTGTTGCGCACGGTGCAGCTGGAGTTGGCGGACGGCACGTAGGTGAAGTCCACCTTCGACGAGGCCGCCTCCCACAGGGCCGTGCCCTGGTTCATCGCGTTGATGACGTTGGCCTGCGAGCCGCCGAACTTGCTGCTGACGCAGTAGGTCAGGTTCATCGCCTGGGAGGCGCTCCACTTGTCGTCCCGGCCGGAGACCGTGTTGACGACGAGGCCCGTCTCGAGCTGCTGGCGACCGTCGTGGCCACCGACCATCCGGTCGTAGAACTGGCGCAGCGAGCCGGTGCTGGCCTCGGGCTCGTCGCCGTTGACGACGTACTGCCGGTCCGCGTCGCGGTAGGTCGAGGCCTCGAACTCCTGGAAGGACGGCGCCCCCGAGTCGCCCGAGCTCGCGGCGCCGGCGGGGACGGCGGCGAGTGCCGCCCCAGCGACGCTGATGGCGGCCACCGCCACCTGACTGACACGACAGCGTTTCATGGCTTTTCTCCCGTGTTGGGGCGTTCACCCTGACCCGCCCCGGGCAGCGGCAACACTGCTGCGGGCCCACACGTTGGTGCACTGCACAGACCGGCAGGCTTCAGCGGCGTCCTCATCAACTGCGGGTGATGTCCCGCGAGGCCCGCGCGGCACACAGTGGCGGCACCCCCCCGATGGATGCTCGAAGCAAGGAGAGACCATGGCCAAGCAGGAGAAGGACGCGCTGTTCGTCATCGCCGCGTCGTACGACGACGTCGACGACGCGGTGGCCGACTACGAGGCCGTCAAGGCGCTGTACCAGGAGGTCAAGACCTCCCACGACTTCGACGCCTCCGTGATCGCCAAGGGCGAGGACGGCAAGGTCAAGGTCGTCAAGAAGCACGAGCAACCGACCAGGCACGGCGCCGCCGTCGGCCTCGGCTGGGGGCTGGCCGTCGGGGTGGCCGCCGCGCTCTTCCCACCGGTCGGGATCGGGATCGCCGCCGCCGGCGCGGGCGGGGCGGCCATCGGCGCCGTTGCCGGGCACGCCACCGGTGGCATGTCGCGCGACGACCTCAAGGACCTCGGCGAGACCCTCGATGAGGGTCAGGCGGGCCTGGTCGTCGTCTACGAGACGAACCTGGCCGACCAGGTGGCGGCCAACATCAAGGCAGCCAACCGGATGATCACGAAGGCCACCGACCTGGCGGCCGACCAGCTGGCCGAGGACATCAAGGCGGCCCAGCGTGACGCCGCGGTGCCCCAGCAGGCCAGCGCGCCTGCGGAGCAGCCGTCCACCGCGACGACCACCTGAGCCGCAGGACGCTGCGGTGGACAGGGCCAGACGGACGGTGTGCTCCGCCGTCGTGCTCGCGGCGCTGAGCCTGGGCTTGAGTGGCTGCGGGGAGAGCACACCGGCCGTCTGCGACTCCGTCGACCAGCTGCGTACGTCGCTGAAGAGCCTGCAGGACGTGAAGATCCAGCAGGGTGCGCTCGACGACCTCACCAGCCGGCTCAAGGAGGTGCAGAGCGACCTCGACAAGGTGAAGTCGGACGCAGCGAGCGAGTTCTCCGACGAGGTCGACGCGGTCCAGGGCGCCGGGAAGGCGTTGAAGACCGGCGTCGACGCCGCCGTGGCCACCCCGTCGGCCGCCACGATCAGCGCCCTGCGGCCCGAGGTGCAGGCGCTCGTGGACGCGGTCGGCAAGCTGGAGGATGCCCTGGCGGGCACCTGCTGACCCCCGTGCGGGCTATTGCTGCCCTCCGGCCGGGGAGCCGGCGTCGCGGACGATCCCGGCGAGCTCCCGGCGGGTGCGTGGGTCAGCGCCCTGGCCAAGCGCCAGTAGTCCGCGGTCAGCGGGTGGACGTAGCCGCCGCCGTGCACGTAGAGGACCCTCGCCACAGGCCGCTCCCGGCGCGGGCCGACCGTCCACGTGAGCATGCCGTCGCGCCGGGCCTCCTCGACACGCGCCAGCGCACGAGTCAGCCGTGTCGGAGGCGCGTCGCCCTTCTCCTGCAGCTTCCTCGCCGTCTCGAGGGTGTGCCCAGCTCCCTCGAAGGCGTGCTTGTCCCGGCGCAGCCGCATGCCGGCGACGTAGGCGCGGGTGTAGGGAGAGGTGGGACGGGTGTCGCGGTCCCAACGGGGGACCGGCTGGCTCATGGTCCTCCGTCGTTCCGAAAGGTGGTGCCCCGTCGTACCCGCGAATGGGCACTCGCATGTGCGGCTCGTCGACGGAACACAGCGGCGGAGCGCTCACGGAGGGGTGCGCCCGACGAGCTCAACCGGCGTGCTCGGGCATCGCCGGAACACGGCGGCGATTCCTGGTCACCCAGTGACTGGATATCGCCGCCATCAAGGCGAGCACCGGTTGCGTGGTTTCGACAGGCTCAACCACCGAGGGGGAGAAACGGCGAACCGCAGGCCTCGAGGAGACCTGCGGTTCATTGGGGTGAGTAACGGGACTTGAACCCGCGACCCTCGCGACCACGTCGGGCGGAGCCTCGGCCCGAAGGGTCTGGAAACGGCGAACCGCAGGCCTCGAGGAGACCTGCGGTTCATTGGGGTGAGTAACGGGACTTGAACCCGCGACCCTCGCGACCACAACGCGATGCTCTACCAGCTGAGCTATACCCACCAGGGATGGTGCGCGGATGAGTGTACCGGTCGTTCAGTCGTGCTCCGAACCGGGTGGAGGGGTTCCCAGGGTGCCCTGGTGCGAGGCCGCGATCCGCTTGGCGGCGGCGGAGTCGGGACCGGGGGAGGGCACGAAGACCGCCTCCCGGTAGTAGCGCAGCTCCTCGATGCTCTCGCGGATGTCGGCGAGGGCTCGGTGGTTGCCGCTCTTGGTCGGGGCGTTGTAGTAGGCGCGGGGGAACCAGCGCCGGGAGAGCTCCTTGATCGAGGAGACGTCGATGATGCGGTAGTGCAGGAACTCATCGAGGGCGGGCATGTCCCGGGCCAGGAAGGCCCGGTCGGTGGCGACCGAGTTGCCGGCCAGCGGAGGCCGGCTCCCGTCGGGGCAGTGCTCCTGGACGTAGGCCAGCACCTGCGCCTCGGCGTCCTCCAGGGTGATTCCGGCGTCGAGCTCCTCGAGGAGCCCCGAGGTGACGTGCATGTCGCGGACGAACTCGACCATCTGCTCCAGCGCCTCCGCCGGTGGCTTGACGACGAGGTCGACGCCCTCACCGAGCACGTTGAGGTCGAAGTCGGTGACCAGCGCCGCCACCTCGATCAAGGCGTCTGCCCGGAGGTCGAGGCCGGTCATCTCACAGTCGATCCACACGAGTCGGTCATTCACGTCCGTGAGCCTACCCACGACGGTCAGGAGTCCTTCTCTAGAGTGTGGGCATGCTGCGCTGGGCCGGTCTGACTGCTCGGCTGGTCGTCGGCGGCGTGTGGATCTGGGCCGGAGCGCTCAAGCTGCCGGACCCCGGCGCGAGCGTGACCGCGGTGCGCGCCTACCAGCTGCTGCCGCTGTCGGTCGCCGACGCCGTGGGACGGCTGCTGCCGATGCTGGAGGTCGTCGTCGGCGTCTGCCTGGTCCTCGGGCTGCTCACGCGGCTGAGCGCCGCGGTCTCCGCGGTGCTGCAGGTCGCCTTCATCGTCGGGATCGCCTCGGTGTGGGCGCGCGGCATCGCGATCAGCTGTGGCTGCTTCGGCACCGGCGGGCCCGACCCCGACGCGTTCAGCAAGTACCCCTGGGAGATCGCCCGCGACGTCGGGCTGCTCGCCCTGTCCCTGCTGCTGGTCTGGCTGCGTCGTACGCCGTATGCCCTGGACAACGTCCTCTTCCCCGAGCGAACGGAGCGAATGGTCTATGTCGAAGAAGGAACGTGAGACCAACCGTGCGGCGCGTGCCGCCGCGATCCAGCAGGAGCAGGCGCGGCGGGAGCGCAACCGGCGGCTGCTGATCACCGGCGCCATCGTGGTGGTGCTCGCCGCCGTCGTCGCCGCCGGAGTGCTGCTCACGGGCAGGGGCTCCTCGACCTCGGACACGCGCACCGACGTGCCCGCCGCGGCGCAGGGGGAGGCCCTCGTCATCGGCGAGGGCAAGGGCGCGCCCAAGGTGGTGGTGTGGGAGGACTTCCTGTGCCCCTACTGCCGGGAGTTCGAGGACGCCTCCCGCTCGATGCTGCACGACAAGGCCGCGAAGGGGGACGTGGTCGTGGAGTACCGCCCCTTCCACCTGTTGCAGGACGACTACTCCACGCGCGCGCTCAACGTATGGGGGGCGGTGCTCCAGGAGGGGACCCCGCAGCAGGCCCTGCGGCTGCACGACCTGCTGTTCGAGAACCAGCCCTACGAGGCGGCGAACGACAAGCCCGGGACCGACGAGCTGGTCGACCTCGCCAAGGAGGCAGGGGTCAAGGACCAGGCGGTGCTGGACGCGGCCGCGCAGGAGCAGCCCGACTTCGTCCGTACGGCGACCCAGGCGGCCCGTGACGCCGGCGTCACCGGCACACCGACGGTGACGGTGGACGGCAAGAAGGTGGAGGGCGCCTCGATCGCCGACATGGTCGACAACCTCGAGGCGATGCTGAAGCAGTGACCGCGCAGCCCACCTCGCAGGCCCCGCGCACCGCGCAGACCCCGCCCCCGCGCAGTCGTCGGCTGATGTTGACGCTCGCGGTGCTCGGCGCCGTCTCGACCGTCGTCGCGGCCCTGGTCATCTTCTCCAGCGGGGGCGGGTCGTCCCCGCAGGCGCAGGAGCCCGAAGCGCACGTGCGGGCGAGCGGCCAGTCGCTGCTGGTCGGTCGGTCCGACGCGCCGAGGAAGGTCGTCGTGTTCGAGGACTTCGGCGGCGTGTCGAGCCGCGACTTCGAGATCGGCTCGCGTGACTTCCTGCGCGTCGAGGCGTCCCAGGGGAAGGCGCAGGTGGAGTACCGGCCCTACGCCGAGTCCGGCGCCTACTCCCGGCAGGCGCTCCGGGCCTGGGCGGCGGTGCTGCAGGAGTCCGGCGCCGAAAAGGCGCTGCGGTTCCACGACGAGCTCTTCGACCGGCAGCCCTCGCCCGCTCAGGCGCGTGCGGGCACCGAGCTCGAAGCCTGGGCCGTGGACGCCGGCGTCACCGCGGGCCTGGTCAGCGACGCGCTCCAGCAGCCGGACGACGTCTTCGTGGCCCGGGCCGGGCAGGCTGCGCGGTCGGCCGGCGTACGCACCGCGCCGACCGTGGTGGTGGACGGCACGCCCGTGCGCGGCGCCGACGGGACCGACCTCGCCGACCGGCTCCAGCGCACCCTCCTCGGGGACTGAGTCACGGCGCCGAGGCGGCTGGCTCGCCCCTCGCCGCGCCTGCCATATTGGTCGCCATGTCACCGCTCGCCGGATTCGTCTCCCGCCTCCCCAAGGCCGAGCTGCACGTGCACCACGTGGGCTCCGCCTCGCCCCGCATCGTCTCCGAGCTCGCCGCGCGCCACCCCGGGACGGTGCCGAGCGACCCCGACGAGCTGGCGGACTTCTTCGCCTTCCGTGACTTCGCCCACTTCATCGAGGTCTACCTCGCCGTCGTCGACCTGGTGCGCACCCCCGAGGACGTGCGGCTGCTCACCTACGAGATCGCCCGCGAGATGGCCGAGGGCCAGCAGGTGAGGTACGCCGAGCTGACCTGCACGCCGTTCACGTCGGTGGCCGCCGGGGTGCCGATCGAGGGCTACACCGAGGCGATCGAGGACGCCCGGGTGGCGGCCGAGCGGGACCTCGGGATCGTGCTGCGCTGGATCTACGACATCCCGGGGGAGAGCGGGATCCCGGCCGCCGACGCGACGCTGGCCTACGCGCTCGACCACCGCCCCGAGGGCCTGATCGGCTTCGGTCTCGGCGGCCCCGAGGTGGGCGTGCCGCGTCCGCAGTTCAAGCCCCACTTCGACGCCGCCCGCGCCGCCGGGCTGCGCAGCGTCCCGCACGCGGGCGAGACGACAGGGCCGGAGACCGTCTGGGACGCGCTGCGCCACCTCGGTGCGGAGCGGATCGGGCACGGCACCTCCGCCGTGCAGGATCCCGCGCTGCTGGCGCACCTCGCCGAGCACCAGGTCCCGCTGGAGGTGTGCCCGTCCTCCAACATCGCCACCCGCGCCGTCGCCTCGCTCGACGAGCACCCGCTGCGCGAGATGCGGGAGGCCGGAGTGCTGGTGACGATCAACAGCGACGACCCGCCGATGTTCGGGACCACCCTGAACCGCGAGTACGAGATCGCCGCGGACCTCCTCGACCTCGACGAGGCCGGCGTCGCCGAGCTGGCGCGGGCGGCCGTGGACGCGTCGTACGCCCCGGACGAGGTGAAGACCCGCATCCGCGCCGAGATCGACGAGGCGGTCCTGGGGCTCGACAGCCTCGGTGGCCTCGGTGGCTGAGCCGGAATTGCTCGGGCCCTGGAAGCTCATACCTTCCAGGGCCACCACCTTTGTACGACGACCCGCAGCATCGTCCTGATCACGACACGCTCACCACGTGAACGAGATCACGTGTGATTCCGCCGCCTCGGGCCTCGTTCTAGGCTGCCCGCATGAGTGAGCGTCCCGACCCGCTGGAGCGGTGGCACCAGGTCGTGCGGTCGCGCGACGCGACCCTGCTCGACACCCTGCTCGCCGAGGACTGCGTGTTCCGGTCGCCGGCGGTGCACACCCCGCAGGAGGGCAGAGCCCTCACGACCGCCTACCTCACCGCCGCGCTCACGGTCCTCGGACCGGAGTTCCACTATCGACACGCGTGGTGGGACGAGCACTCTGCGGTGCTGGAGTTCGAGACCGTGGTCGACGGCCTCCAGGTGCACGGGATCGACATGATGCGCTGGGGGAGCGACGGTCGCCTCACCGAGTTCACCGTGATGGTGCGTCCGTTCAAGGGCCTCACGCAGCTGATGACGCGGATGGCCGCGGAGCTGGAGAAGCTCGCCGGCTGAGGCCCGGAGGCCTCGCGGCCGGGGCCGTCGCCGTCGTTACGCCCGCTCTGCCCTTCCATGTGACGTACGTCACCATCTAGCCTCTGCTGGGTCCGGCAACCCCCGCCGGTTCCTGTGAGGGAGAAACCACATGGCAAAGCGAACGAGGGCAGCGGCTGCGGTCGCTCTCACGGCAGCACTGATCGGCGGGTCGGCGGCGTCGCCGGCGTATGCCGACCCCAACAACAACACCGTCCGCAAGCTCACCGAGGCGGTGACCGTCGACGGGACGCTCGAGCACCTCGAGGCGTTCCAGGACATCGCCGACCAGTACGGCGACCGTGCGGTCGGCCGGCCCGGCTTCAAGGCCTCGGTCGACTACGTCGTGAAGGAGCTCGAGGCGGCGGGCTACACCCCGACCGTCCAGGAGTTCCCGTTCACCTACTCCGAGGAGCACTCCGAGCTCCAGCGGATCTCGCCGGACCCGCGCACGTTCGTGCAGGGCAGCGAGTTCCTGCGCAACGCCTTCGACTCCGGCACGCCGGAGGGGACGGCCACCGGTCCGCTCACCGTCGTCGACCCGGGCAGCACGACCAGCGGGTGCGAGGCCGGTGACTTTGCGGCCTTCCCGACGGACTCGATCGCGCTGATGCAGCGGGGCGGCTGCCCGTTCGCGGTCAAGGCACTGAACGCCCAGGCCGCCGGCGCCTCCGGCGCCATCATCTGGAACAACACGGCCGGCATGGTCAGCATGATCGGTGACGCCACCGGGCTGACGATCCCCGTGGTCTTCGCCAGCCTGGAGGCCGGCACCGACCTCGCCAGCACGCCTGGTGCGGCCATGCGGGTGGTCGTCGACTACGACGCCGAGGAGCGGACGGCGTACAACGTCATCGCCGAGACCAGGAGCGGTCGCGACGACAACGTGGTGATGGCCGGTGCCCACCTCGACAGCGTCCAGGACGGGGCCGGGATCAACGACAACGGCTCCGGCAGCGCGGCGCTGCTCGAGGTCGCCACGCAGATGGCGAAGGTGAAGCCCCGCAACACCGTGCGCTTCGCGTGGTGGGGCGCGGAGGAGGAGGGCCTGCTCGGCTCCGAGCACTACGTCGCGCAGCTGAGCGAGCAGCAGGCCAAGGACATCGCGCTCTACCTCAACTTCGACATGGTCGCCTCGCCCAACTACATGTTCGGGATCTACGACGGTGACGACTCCGGCGACACCGCACCCGCGGGCTTCATCCCCGAGGGGTCGGCGCAGATCGAGGACGTCTTCGAGCAGTTCTACGAGAGCCGCGGCGAGCCCTCGCAGGACAGCGAGTTCTCCGGACGCTCCGACTACGGCCCGTTCATCGCGGTCGGCATCCCTGCGGGCGGGCTGTTCACCGGCGCCGAGGTGGAGAAGACGGCCGAGGAGGCGGCGCTGTACGGCGGCGTGGCCGGTGCGGCGTACGACCCGTGCTACCACGCGGCGTGCGACAACCTGACCGGTGCAGGCCAGGACGCGAGCCTCTACGACCAGCTGCGTGAGGACTACACGCTGATCGGCAACGTCAACCGGCACGCCCTCGACGTGAACTCCGACGCGATCGCGACGTCGGTGCTCACGTTCGCCTACGACACCTCGACGGTCAACGGCAAGGCCGGGATCCCCGGCAAGGGCCTGGTGAAGGGCGCGAAGAAGGAGCAGGTGCTGCTGGAGTCGCAGGGCCGGGCGACTCGCTGAGCCGGGTGGGAGGTTTCCCAGTACGTACTGGGGAACCTCCCACCTACACCGGAAGTTTCCGGTGTACGGCGGATGTTCTCGGTGTACGACGAGCCGGGCCTAGCCGCCGATCTTGCGGATGATCGACATCGCCGTGTCGTGCAGGCCCTTGCTGATCGTCGAGAGGAGCTGCAGCGTCGCCTGCTGCTCGCGGAGGACCTGCTGGAGGTCGACGTCGGCCAGCTGGGCGTCGTCGCCGGTGGCGTCGAGCTTCTCCTCGAGCGCCTTGATCTTCTCGTCGATCTCCGCGAGCTCCTGGCGCCTGCCGCGCAGGTCCACGGAGAGCTCCTCGAGCTCGGCGATGAGTGGTCGTGGTCGCTCCATGGTGGCTCCTCACACAGCCCCCCGGCAGCGCCCCCGGCAGGATTCGAACCTGCGACCTAGAGATTAGAAGGCTCTTGCTCTATCCAGCTGAGCTACGGGGGCAGGGCTCCGAGCACGGACCACCGAACCCCCTCGACACGGCGATGCGGTTCCGCGACCTGCCCGACCCGCTCGCCAGTATGCCGCACCGGGCATGGCGTCGAGGCGCCCCTGCGAGCGCGCCGCGCCGCCGAGCCGGACGGTCAAGCCGCGTCGCCGCGTCGCTGTGCCAGGTGGGCCAGCCGAAGAGACGCCGTCGCTCAGGCACCCAGGCGGGCAGGTCGTCGCCGATCTCGGTGTCGATGGGGGCCTCGAGGCGACCGCGTTAGTCCTCCACGAGCGCCCGCTGCGCGGGGTGGGCGGCCAGGTTGACCAGCTCTCCCGGGGCCGACGGCCGGTCGTAGAGGACGACGTCGTTGTCGGCGTACGACGCGTCGAGGTCCTTCGACGGCGGAGGTGATCTCGCCGGCCCGAGCTCCGCCCACCACGTCGGGGTGGCGCAGGCCGTGGGAGTCACAAGGTCCCGAAGGGTCCTTCGGCCCTCACCAGGAACGCTGCGTCCGCGCAGGCTGGAGGCAGGACCAGAGAGTGCGGGAGGAGCACGCGATGGACGTCTTGGAGATCGTCACCAAGGGCAGGGACAGCCTGGGCATCAAGCGGATCTTCGGTGAGCCCTACGAGAAGAACGGCATGACCTTCATCCCCGCGGCCCACGTCGCCGGCGGCTACGGAGGAGGGACGGGGACCGACGAGCACGGTCAGGAGGGCCAGGGCGGCGGGTTCGGCATGGTCGGGCGGCCGGCAGGTGCCTACGTGATCAAGGGCGCGGACGTGCGCTGGCAGCCGGCCATCGACGTCAACCGCCTGCTGACCATGATCGGCCTGGTGGCGATCAGCTACCTGCTGTTCCGGCGCCGCCGGAGGTAGAGCGTCGGACCGCCAGGGCCGCCACGTCGTCCTCACGGGTGTGGTCGCGCACGGTCTCCACGATCTGGGGGAGGGCGTCGTCGAGGGGGAGCCGGCCGAGCAGCGGGACCTCGTCGAGGAGCCGCTGCTGCCCGGCGTCGATGTCCTCGCCACGGCGCTCGATGAGCCCGTCGGTGAAGGCGAGCACGGTGTCGCCGTCCGCGAACGGCAGGGTCACGGTCTCGCGGTCGCCGGCCGGGACGCCCAGGGGAGCGCCGGTCACCGACGGGAGCTGCTCGACCCGCCCGTCCGCGCGCAGGACCACCGGCGGCGGGTGACCGGCGTTGGCCATCGTCAGCTCGCCGCGGGCGGGGTCGAGCACGAGGTAGACCATCGTGACGAGCTGGGTGACGCCGTACGTCGTGAAGAGCCGGTCGAGCTGGGGCAGGACGTCCTCGGGACTGGCGTCGGCGGCGACGTACGCGCGGATCGAGGCACGGATCTGCGCCATCGCCGCCGCGGCCCCGACGCCGCGTCCCATCACGTCGCCGACGAACATCGCCAGCCGCCCGTCGGACAGGCCCACGGCGTCGAAGAAGTCACCGCCGACCTCGGTGCGTCCCGCGGGGCTGTACAGCTCGGAGAGCTCCCAGCCCGGCACGTCCTCGCTGAGGTCGGGCAGCACGGCGTTCTGGAGGCGTACGGCGGCCTCCATCGTCTCGCTGTAGAGCTGGGAGTTGTCGATGGCGATCGCGCACCGCTTGGCGAGGTCCTCGGCGAAGGACACGTCGGCCTCGGTGTAGCGCCGGCCCGACTCCGCAGCCACCCAGCTGATCACGCCCAGCACCCGCCCGCGGGCGATCAGCGGCACGAGCAGGGCGCTGCGCAGCTCGAGCTCCCGCGCGAGCCGCAGGTGCTCCGCGTCCTTGGCCGCCGCGACGAGCATCTCGTCGGAGACCTCAGGGATGAGCGAGGGCCGCGCGGTGCGGATGACGTCCCAGGCGCCTCCGGGGCTGTCGCGCTCGGAGGGGTAGCGCTGCTCGATCTCGAGGGCGAAGCGCACCTTCTCGGGGTCGACGTGCTCCACCGCCAGCCGGTGCAGCCGGCCGTCCTCGAGCAGGTCGATGGCCGACCAGTCGGCGAAGGTCGGCACCGCCAGGCGGGCGACCTTGGCGAGCGTCTTCTGGTACTCCAGGCTCCGGGAGAGCTCGGTGGTCGCCTCGGCCAGGAACTGCAGGCGGGCGCGCTGCTTGAGCGCCTCCTCGGAGGAGTGGATGCGCTCGAGGGCCTGCGCGCAGGAGTCGGCGAGGATCCCGAAGAACTCCAGCTCTGCGGCGTCGAGCTCGCGCCGCCCGGGGAAGGAGAGCGTGATCGCACCGAGCGCGTGGCCGAGCACCCTCAGCGGCAGCACGACCATCGAGCGGGGCCCCTCAACCACGCCCTCCAGATCGGGGTAGCGGGACTGGATCTCGTCACGGCCGGTCAGCACGAGCGGCTCGCCGGCTCGGATGGCGTCGCCCACCGGGGTGACGTCGTGGAGGGAGAACCTCGCCCAGCGCTGGCTGGCGCCCTCCAGCCCGCCGCGCAGGCCGACCAGCTCCAGGGTGTCGGCGTCGATCAGCTGCGACAGCGAGGCCACGGTGGCGCCCACGGCGTCCGCGGCCTGGGAGATCACGATCTTGGTCACCGTCTCGACGTCCTCGGCCGTGCCCAGCTCCGCGGCCACCCGGGCGAGCCGGGTGAGCCGGTCCTCGAGGCGGCGCGCCTCGTGGGCCTCGCCGCGCTGGGCCACCGCGTCGTCGACGATGCAGACCAGACCCTCGATGGTGCCGTTGCGCAGCAGGGGGGAGCAGCTCACGTCGGCGGCGCGGACGGACCCGTCGACCCGGCGTACCTGCAGGCGTCCGGTCCACGGGGTCCCGTTCAGGGCCTGACGCTGGATCTCGGCGAACACGCCGTGCTCGCCCTCGGGGAGCAGCCCCTCGGCCAGCCGCACCCGTGTGCGGTCCTCGCCCAGGAAGCGGTAGCGTCGGCGCGCAGCCGTGTTGGCGAAGATGATCTGGCCGTCGGTGTCGGTGGCGAAGGCAGCTTGCGCCAAGGCGTTGAGGTGACCCAGGTCACCGATCCATGACGGTACTCCCGGAATCGGCACCGTCACATCATGGCAGCAGTGCGGGACCTCGTCCTACTCTCGATCTCGCGGGAGCGGCATTCAGAGACGCAGGTCGGCCATCCAGGCCTCGATCTCCTCGGGCTCGCGGGGGAGCGCCTCGGAGAGGTTGCGGGCGCCGTCGGCGGTGACCACGACGTCGTCCTCGATCCGGATGCCGATGCCCCTCAGCTCCTCGGGGACGAGCAGGTCGTCCTCCTGGAAGTACAGCCCCGGCTCCACGGTGAGGACCATGCCCTCGGCGAGGTCGCCGCCGGGGTAGGTGGCCGGGTCGGCCACGGCGCAGTCGTGCACGTCCATGCCGAGCATGTGGCTCGTGCCGTGCAGCGTCCAGCGCGCGTAGACACGGCTGTCCGGGGAGAGGGCCTCCTCGGCCGGGACGGGGAGCAGCCCCATGTCCTCGAGCCCGTGCGCGATCACCGACATCGCCGCCTCGTGGGCGGCGCGGAACGCCGCACCCGGGCGTACGGCGTCGATGCCGGCCTTCTGGGCGGCCAGGACCAACGAGTAGAGGTCGCGCTGCAGGGGCGTGAACACGCCGTCGACCGGGAGCGTGCGGGTGACGTCGGCGGTGTAGAGCGAGGACGCCTCGGCGCCCATGTCCAGCAGCACCAGCTCGCCCGGCGTGATGGGGCCGGAGTTCTCGATCCAGTGCAGCGTGGTGGCGTGCCGGCCACCGCCCACGATCGAGTCGTAGCCGATGTCGTTGCCCATCGCGCGCGCCCGGCGGAAGAACGTCCCCTCGATCCAGCGCTCGCCGAACTCCAGCACCCGGTCCCACTCGCGCACGGAGTCCTCGAAGCCGAGCGTGGTGATGTCGCAGGCGGCCTGCAGCTCGCCGACCTCCCACTCGTCCTTGACCAGGCGCAGCTCGGAGAGCACCCGGGCGAGGTCCTCGTCGCGGCCGGGGTCGGCGTGCACCAGGGCGTCGACGCGGGAGTCCACGCCGCGCAGGACCCGGGTCTTGGCCGAGCCCGAGAGGTGGGAGGGCAGGTCGTCGATGTGCCGGGTCTCGACACCCAGGGAGTCGGAGATCTCCCTCAGCGACGGTCGGCGGCCCGCCCAGAGCTCGCCGTACTGCCGATCGCGGAAGAACTCGTCGGTCTCGCGCGAGCTGCGCGGCCGCGCGTAGAGCACCGCCTCGCCGTCCTCGACGACCAGGACCCCGTCGCTGGTCTGGTTGCCGCACAGGTAGGTGTGGGCGGTCTCGGAGCGGAACCGGTAGTCGGTGTCGTTGGACGCGGACCTTGAACGCGCCCGAGGGGATCACCAGCCGCTCGCCGGGGAACTGCTCGGTGAGCCGGTCGCGCCGCCCGCGTGCCCACTCGGCGACGGGGTGGACCGGGAGGTCGAGCTCGCGGTCGCCCCAGCCGGTGCGCATGAAGGTCGCGTAGGCCTGGGGCACCGGCGGGTCGTGGCTCTCCGTCCCGTCCGTGGCAGCCTCCTCGGCGGTGTGGGCCAGCTGCTCGCCGCTGGCCTCCGGGGCGGTGTTCTCGGTGGGGTCGCTCTGGTCGGTCACCGTGCCACTCTACGACCGAGGCATCGTTACGCTACGCGCATGCAGAGACGCCGCAGCTCCGCCACCTTCACGATCGCCGTGGCGGTCGTGATGTTCCTCGGGGCGGCCGTGATGGGGCTGGTCCTGCTGCTCTCCGGCGCCCCCACCGCGATCATCGTCGGCCTGCTGCTGGCGCTGCTCCCGGTGGCCCCGCTGGTCGGCGCCTACATGTGGCTGGACCGCTACGAGCCCGAGCCGCGACTCGCTCCTCGGGCTCGGCCTGGGGTGGGGGGCGTTCGTCGCGACCTCGGTGGCCCTGGTGCTGCAGGTCTTCGACAGCGTCCTGTTCGAGAGCCCCGACGGCGTCACCGCGGTGGTGGTCGCGCCGCTGACCGAGGAGGCGGCCAAGGGCCTGTTCATCGTGCTGCTGCTCTTCTACCGCAGGCACGAGCTCGACGGCGTCCTCGACGGTCTGGTGTACGCCGGGATGGTCGGCATCGGCTTCGCGTTCACCGAGAACATCCTCTACCTGACCGCGGCGTACATGGGCGAGGACGGGCAGTCCGGCGGCCTCGGCAGCGCGCTGGGCCTGTTCGTCGTGCGCTGCATCTTCGGCCCGTTCGCCCACCCCTTCTTCACCGCGTTCATCGGAATCGGCATCGGCATCGCGGTGGGGTCGCGCAACGGCGCCGTGCGGGTCCTCGCGCCGATCGGTGGATATCTCCTCGCCGTGGGTACGCACGCGGCATGGAACGGCTCACTCCTCGTCGACGACGGCAGCAACGCCATCGCGGCGTACTTCTTCCTGATGGTCCCGGCCTTCCTGATGCTGGCCGGCTTCGCGATCTGGTCGCGGCGGCGTGAGGGCGTCGTGCTGACGGCGGCCCTCACCGACTGCGCCCAGCGCGGCTTCCTCGACCACGCCGAGGTGCCCTGGCTCTCGCGGATCCCCGCCCGCCGCTTCGCCCGCCGGTACGCCGAGAACGTCGGCGGCAGGGCGGCCCGGCGCACGATGGTCGCCTACCAGACCGAGGCGGTCGAGCTCGGCTTCCTGCACAGCCGCTACCTGCGCGGCGTGGCGCCCCCGGACTTCGCGCTCGTGGGGCAGGAACACGTCGACCACATGCGCGCCCTGCGCCCCTACCTCCTGTGGCCGCAGCCCACCGCCGGGGTGCAACCGGTGCACATGCCCGCGGTCCAGGGAGTCGTCCGCAGCGGCTACGGGACCGGAGCCCCGCAGTGACCCCCGCCGGGCACTCATCGGTGGAGCCGCCCGGACGGGTCAGCACGAGTGGGGACGGGTCCGCCCGCATGCTCAGCACCCTGACCGGCCTGCGCGAGGCGCTGCAGCGTGCGCGCCTGCCCCTCGACGTCCCTGGCGTGGAGGAGAACCGGGCCCGGCGCACGGAGATGATCGACCAGCTCGAGGACTACGTGCTGCCGCGGCTGGTGCAGATCGACGCACCGCTGCTCGCCGTGGTCGGAGGCTCGACCGGCGCCGGCAAGTCGACGTTGGTCAACTCCCTGGTGGGTCAGCGCGTCAGCGAGCCGGGGGTGCTGCGCCCGACCACGCGCTCGCCGGTGCTCGTCCACCACCCCGACGACGTCGGGTGGTTCGACCAGCAGCGAATCCTGCCCGAGCTGGAGCGCACCAGCCGGGCCACCGGCGACCCCGGCGCCCTGCAGCTGGTGGCCTCGCCGGCCATCCCGCAAGGACTGGCCCTGCTCGACGCGCCCGACATCGACTCGGTGGAGGAGCGCAACCGGAGCCTGGCGGCCCAGCTGCTCGCGGCGGCCGACCTGTGGCTGTTCGTGACCTCCGCGGCGCGCTACGCCGACCAGGTGCCGTGGGGCTTCCTGAGGCAGGCCGCCGACCGCAGCGCCGCGGTCGCGATCGTCCTCGACCGCACCGCGCCCGGCGCGATCTCGGAGGTCAGCACCGACCTGGCGCGCATGCTCACCTCCCGCGGGCTCAAGGACTCCCCGCTGTTCACCGTGGCCGAGGCGCCGCTGGGGGAGGACGGGCTGCTGCCCGCCGCTGCCGTCGACGACATCCGTGACTGGCTCAGCGCACTGGGCGCCGACGCCGAGGCCCGCAACGCGGTGGTGCGCCAGACGCTCGACGGGGCGGTGCGCTCGATCGCCCGGCGGACCTACGACGTGGCCGACGCCTGCCAGGCCCAGGCCGACATGCAGGTCCGGCTCAAGCGCGACGTGGACGTCTCCTACGCCCAGGCCCTGGCCGACATCGACGAGGGCTGCGCCGACGGCACCCTGCTGCGCGGCGAGGTCCTCGCCCGGTGGCAGGAGTTCGTCGGCACCGGCGAGCTGCTGCGCAACCTGGAGTCGAGGGTGAGCTGGCTGCGCGACCGGATCACCAACGCGATCAAGGGCAAGCCGCAGCAGGCGGAGCGGGTGACCGTGGCCGTGGAGTCCGGGCTGCAGATGCTCGTCCTCGAGCACGCCGAGGCCGCCGCGGAGCGCGCCGACGCCTCGTGGCGCTCGGTGGCCGCGGGCGCCCAGGTGCTGGAGGAGGGCGGGGTGGACCTCTCCCGGGCCTCGCGGGACTTCCGGGAACGCTCGGAGCGGATGGTGCGCGACTGGCAGTCCGGCGTGCTCGACCTGGTCCGGTCCGAGGGCGCGGACAAGCGCAGCACGGCGCGCTTCCTCGCCTACGGCGTCAACGGGCTCTCGGTCGCGCTGATGGTCGTCGTGTTCGCCTCCACCGGCGGCGTCACCGGAGCCGAGGTGGGGATCGCGGGAGGCTCGGCCGTGGTCGGGCAGAAGGTCCTCGAGGCCGTCTTCGGCGACCAGGCGGTCCGGCGCCTCGCCGCGGCCGCGCGGCAGGACCTGGCCCAGCGCGTCGCCGCGCTGATGGACGAGGAGCGGCAGCGCTTCCTCGACCGGCTCGACGCCCTCGAGGTGCCCGCCGACGCCGCCGAGCAGCTGCGAGTGCTCGCGCGCGGGGTCGACGACCTGCGCTTCGCCACCGCGCGGAGCGGCTCGTGAGCGGCCTGGTCGCCGGCGCCCGCAAGGTCCTGGGGCGCCAGACGCCGCTCGACGCCCGCCTCGACGGGCTGGAGCAGGCCGTGCGGTCCGGTCGCGGCCGGCTCGACGAGGCCGTGCTGGACCCGGCGGCGGCCGTCGTCGAGCGGGCCGGGGCGCGGCTGCGTCTCTCGGCCGAGCACACCGTGGTGGCGCTCGCCGGAGCCACGGGGTCGGGCAAGTCCTCGACGTTCAACGCCCTGACCGGCCTCGACCTCGCCGCGGTCGGCGTACGCCGACCGACGACCTCGCACACCACCGCCTGCATCTGGGGCCCCGACCCGGCCACCGGGCTGCTGGAGTGGCTCGGCATCCCGCCGCGCCACCGGGTGCTGCGCGACTCGATGCTCGACGGCGGGCACCAGCACCGCGACGTCGACGGGCTGGTGCTGCTCGACCTGCCCGACCACGACTCCACCGAGGTCGCCCACCACCTCGAGGTGGAGCGGCTGATCGGCCTGACCGACCTGATGGTCTGGGTGCTCGACCCGCAGAAGTACGCCGACGCGGCGATCCACGACCGCTTCCTTCGGCCGCTGGCCTCGCACAAGGACGTGATGCTGGTCGTGCTCAACCACGTCGACGAGGTGCCCGCCGACCGCCGCGCCAGCATGCTCGCGGACGTGCGGCGACGCCTCGACGCGGACGGGCTCACCGGCGTGCCCCTGCTCGCCACGTCCGCGCGGACCGGTGAGGGAGTGCCCGAGCTGCGCGAGGCCGTCGCGAAGCGGGTCGCCGACAAGGCCTCGATGCGCCAGCGGCTCGCCGGCGACATCACCGACGCGGCCGCCCGGCTCTCGGCGCACAGCGGCGACGCCAAGCCTCGGGACCTCGGCCCACGAGACCGTCGCGACGTCGTCGACGCGCTCAACGGCGCCGCCGGCGTCCCGACGGTGGTGGACGCCGTGCAGCGAGCCACCTCCGTGCGAGCGCGCCGGGCCACCGGGTGGCCGCTGACCGCCTGGGTGTCCCGACTGAAGCCCGACCCGCTGCGGCGGCTCCACCTGGACCGCGGCACGTCCGGCCGGGACCTGGTGGCAGCCGCTCGCTCGTCGATGCCGACCACGGACGCGGTCTCGCAGGCGCGGGTGGAGACGACCGTGCGCGACCTGTGCGCCGACGTCTCCGACGGCCTCGCGCCCCCGTGGGTGCGCTCGGTGCGGCAGGCGTCGGTCTCCCGCTTCTCCGACCTCGAGGACGGACTCGACCGGGCCGTGGCGACCACCGACCTCGGCGTCGCCGGCACCCCGCTGTGGTGCCGGGCGGTGCGGGTCCTGCAGTGGGTGCTGCTGGCGACGGCGCTGGCGGGCGCCGTCTGGCTCGGGGTGCTCGCCGGCACCGCCTACCTGCAGATGCCGGTGCCCGACGCGCCGGACTACCGCGGCTTCCCCGTGCCGACGCTGATGCTCCTGCTGGGCGTGCTCGCCGGGATCCTGCTGTCCCTGCTGTCCCGGCCGCTGATCGCGATGGGGGCGAGGTCGCGGGCGCGGCGTGCCGACCGTCGGCTCAGGGCGGCGGTCGGCGAGGTCGCCGAGGAGCTCGTCGTGGAGCCGGTCGCGGCCGAGCTCGAGGCGTACCGGCAGACCTGGGAGGGGCTGCGCACGGCGCGAGGCTGACCGGCTCGCGTCCACAGGCGCGTCCCGTGCCCCGGTTCTCCACAGGCGACGCCGTCCCTGGCCCGCCTGTCGTCGTCCTCGGGTGGACTGCCTCCACCGACGAGGAGGAGGCAGAAGATGAACGAGTCCTACGTGACCCTGCAGGGATGGGTCGGCGGAGAGGTCGACGTGCGCGACGTGGGGGACACCCAGTGCGCCTCGTTCCGGGTGGGGTCCACGCCCCGCTACAACAAGGGCGGCACGTGGGTGGACGGGCAGACCTCGTGGTACACCGTGAACTGCTGGCGCACGCTGGGCAAGAACGTCAACGACTCCATCAAGCGGGGCGACGCCGTCGTGGTGCACGGCCGCGTGCGCGTCGACGTGTGGGAGCGCGAGGGGCAGCCGCCGTCGGTGACCTGGGTCGTGGACGCGACCTTCGTGGGCCACGACCTCAGCAAGGGCACCAGCAGCTTCGAGAAGACGACCAGGGCCGCCACCAGGGACCCGCGGGAGCACGAGGCCGTGCGCGAGATGGTGCACGCCTACGACCCCGACGGCCCGCAGCTCGACGGGGCCGGGGATCCGGTGACGCCGGCCGCCTGACGGGCCGCCTGAGCAGGGGTTCGCCGGCCGCACCCTGCTCGGCCCTGAGCGGGGGTGCACCGTAGGCTTGCCGATCATGGCTGACTACGTCTTCACCCTCCGCAACGTCCGCAAGGCACACGGGGACAAGGTCGTCCTCGACAACGTCACGCTGTCCTTCCTGCACGGCGCCAAGATCGGCGTCGTGGGGCCCAACGGCACCGGCAAGTCGACCCTGCTCAAGATCATGGCCGGACTGGAGCACGCCAACAACGGCGACGCGATCATCGACCCCGAGGCGACCGTGGGGATGCTCCAGCAGGAGCCCCCGCTCACCGAGGGCAGGACGGTGCTGGAGAACGTCGAGGAGGCCGTGGCGGAGACCAAGGCCAAGCTCGACCGCTACAACGCGATCTCCGAGGAGCTCGCGGACCCTGACGCCGACTACGACAAGCTGCTCGGCGAGATGGGCGACCTGCAGACCGATCTCGACCACGCCAACGCGTGGGACCTCGACAGCCGGCTCGACCAGGCCATGGACGCGCTGCGGTGCCCGCCCCCGGAGGTGCTCGTCGACAACCTCTCCGGTGGCGAGCGCCGCCGGGTCGCGCTGTGCAAGCTGCTGCTCCAGCAGCCCTCCCTGCTGCTCCTCGACGAGCCCACCAACCACCTCGACGCCGAGTCGGTGCAGTGGCTGGAGGGTCACCTGGCGTCCTACCCCGGCGCCGTCCTGGCCGTGACCCACGACCGCTACTTCCTGGACAACGTGGCGAGCTGGATCCTCGAGCTCGACCGGGGCAAGTGCCACCCCTACGAGGGCAACTACTCCACCTACCTGGAGACCAAGAAGGACCGGCTCAAGATCGAGGGGCAGAAGGACGCCAAGCGCGCCAAGATGCTCGAGCGCGAGCTGGAGTGGGTGCGCTCGAACCCCAAGGCCCGCCAGGCCAAGAGCAAGTCGCGTCTGGCCCGCTACGAGGAGATGGCGGCCGAGGCCGACCGGATGCGCAAGATCGACACCTCCGAGATCAACATCCCGGCAGGTCCGCGCCTCGGTGACGTGGTGCTCGAGGCCCACGGGCTGAGCAAGGGGTTCGAGGGACGCACCCTCATGCACGACCTCGGCTTCACCCTGCCGCGGGCCGGGATCGTCGGCGTGATCGGTCCCAACGGCGTCGGCAAGACGACCCTGTTCAGGATGGTCACCGGGGCCGAGGAGCCCGACGCGGGCGACCTCAAGGTCGGCTCGACGGTCAAGATCTCCTACGTCGACCAGAGCCGCGGGGGACTGGACCCGCAGAAGAACGTGTGGGAGGTCGTCTCCGACGGCCTGGACTTCATCAAGGTCGCCAACTTCGAGATGAACTCCCGGGCCTACGTCGCCTCGTTCGGCTTCAAGGGCCCGGACCAGCAGAAGAAGGCCGGCGTGCTGTCCGGTGGAGAGCGCAACCGGCTCAACCTCGCGCTCACCCTGAAGATGGGCGGCAACCTGCTGCTGCTCGACGAGCCCACCAACGACCTCGACGTGGAGACGCTCTCCTCGCTGGAGGACGCCCTGCTGGAGTACCCCGGCTGCGCCGTGGTCACCTCCCACGACCGCTGGTTCCTCGACCGGGTCGCCACCCACATCCTGGCCTGGGAGGGCGACGACGAGGACCCCGCCAAGTGGTTCTGGTTCGAGGGCAACTTCGCGGCTTATGAGGAGAACAAGATCGAGCGCCTCGGCGCGGACGCCGCGCGCCCGCACCGGGTCACGCACCGCCGGCTGACCCGCGACTGACCCGCGACCGGCCCTCGACCGGCCCTCGACCGGGGCCGGTCAGCGGATGTCGGCGTCCTCGGGCTTGCCCTGCAGGAGCCGGTCGCTGACCTCGTCGAAGATCCGGCCCAGCGCCGCGAAGTCCGCGCGCGAGGAGACGTCGACGAGGTGCTCGCGCACGCCGCGCACGTGGGTCGGCGCGGCCGTGGTGAGCTTGCGGCGGCCGGCCGCGGTCATCACCGCCTCGACGCCCCGTCCGTCGGCCTCGCACGGCTGTCGGCGTACGAGCCCGGCGTCCTGCATCCGCTTGATGGTGTGGGTCACCCGGCTGCGGGAGTGCGACATCGCCTCGGCGAGGAGCGCCATCCGCATCCGGCCCTCGGGGGCCTCGGAGAGCCGGACCAGGATCTCGTACTCGCTCAGCCCGATGCCGTGCTCGTCGCGCAGCTCCCGGTCCAGCTGGTGCTGGAGCAGCTCGGTGCCCATCAGGTAGGCGCGCCAGGATCGCTGTTGCTCGCTGTCGAGCCAGTCGACCTCGTTCCGAGAGCTCATGGCGGGAGTGTAGGGCGACGGCGGAGAAGAAATTCTCGTGAGCGTGGAATACCGGGACGGGTCGGGTAGTTGAAAGTTGTATCACCATGGTGCGAGAGCCGTACCGGACCCGAACGTGAGGACTGATCACATGAGCATCACCACCGACACCACCGCCACCACCGGCATCGTCGCCGGCACCTGGACCATTGACCCGAGCCACTCCGAGGTCGGCTTCACCGTGCGGCACCTGATGACCAAGGTCCGCGGCCAGTTCGAGAAGTTCGAGGGCAAGGTCACCACCGGCGCCTCGCTCGAGGACGCCCGCGCCGAGGCCACCATCGACCTCAACTCGGTCAACACCCGCGACGCCCAGCGCGACGGCCACCTGCGCTCGGCCGACTTCTTCGACGTGGAGAACGGCGGCCCGATGACGTTCGTGACCACCTCGTTCGACGGCAGCACCGCGCGCGGCGACCTCACCATCAAGGGCGTCACCCGTCCCGTCGAGCTCGACGTCGAGTTCCTCGGCGTGGACAAGGACGCCTACGGCAACACCCGGATCGGCTTCGAGGCCACCACGCAGATCAACCGCAAGGACTTCGGCGTCGACTTCGACATCCCGCTGGACGGCGGCAAGCTGCTCGTCGGCCACAAGGTCGACATCGAGCTCTCGGTCCAGGCCGTCCTCGACCAGACCGCCTGAGCCCACCACGACGGCGCCCCCGGCCCCAGCACGCAGAAGACGGCGCGTGCGACCCGCCTCAGCGGGGCGCGCGCGCCGTCTCGTGCTGTCTCTGCGTCAGGTCAGGACATGCGCTCCAGGATCAGCGCCATGCCCTGGCCGCCGCCCACGCACATCGTGATCAGGCCGGTGGACTTGTCGTGCCACTTCAGCGAGTTGAGCATGGTGTTCTGCAGGCGGGCGCCGGTCATGCCGAAGGGGTGACCCACGGCGATGGAGCCGCCGTTGACGTTGAGCCGGTCGATGTCGATGCCCAGGTCCTGGTAGGACGGGACGACCTGGGCGGCGAACGCCTCGTTGATCTCGACCAGGTCGATGTCGCCGATGCTCATGTTCGCGTTGGCGAGCGCCTGCTTGGTCGCCTCGACCGGGCCGAGGCCCATGATCTCGGGGGAGAGGCCGGTCACGCCGGTGGAGACGATGCGCGCGAGCGGGGTCAGCCCCAGCTCCTTGGCCTTCGTGTCCGACATGACGATCACCGCGGCGGCGCCGTCGTTGAGCGGGCAGCAGTTGCCGGCCGTGACCACGCCGTCGGGGCGGAACACCGGCTTGAGGCCCGAGATCGCCTCGTAGGTGACCCCGGCGCGCGGGCCGTCGTCGGCGCTGACCTCGGTGCCGTCGGGGGTGGTGACCGGGGTGATCTCGTTGGCCCAGAACCCGTCGTTGATCGCCTTCTCGGCGAGGTTCTGGCTGCGTACGCCGAACTCGTCGAGCTCCTTGCGGTCGAGGCCGCGCAGCCGGGCGACGTTCTCCGCCGTCTGCCCCATCGCGATGTAGACGTCGGGGAGGTTGCCGTCCTCGCGCGGGTCGTGCCAGTCCTGGCCGCCCTGCGCCTGCTCGTCGGTGCGCTGCTCGGCCTCGGCGAACAGCGGGTTGCGGGTGTCGGGGATGTGGTCGGAGGTGCCCTTGGCGAACCGGGAGACCGTCTCGACACCGGCGGAGATGAAGGCGTCGCCCTCGCCGGCCTTGATCGCGTGGAAGGCCATCCGGGTGGTCTGCACCGACGAGGAGCAGTAGCGGGTGATCGTGGTGCCGGGGATCTCGTCGTGGCCGAGCAGGGTGGCGACGACCCGGCCCATGTTGTTGCCCGACTCTCCACCTGGCAGGCCGCAGCCCAGCATCAGGTCGTTGATCGTCCGCGGGTCGAGCTCGGGCACCTTGTCCAGCGCCGCCTTGATGATGAGGGCGCTCAGGTCGTCCGGCCGGAAGTCCTTGAGCGAACCCTTGTTCGCGCGGCCGATGGGGGAGCGGGCCGCCGAAACGATCACTGCTTCGGGCATGTGGACCTCCTGGGATAGCTGGGTCGTCTGTGGGTGCCTACGGCGACGCCGGTGCGCCGCTCGGGCTTCCAGCAGCCTAGACCGTCGGACGGTGGCTGCCCTCGGCGAGCGTCCCCATGAGCTGGTCCAGCCCCGCGCGCAGGTAGGCCGCCCGGTCCTCGGCCGGCTCACGCAGGGCGTGGAGGAGCAGCCCGTCGACGGCGGCGATCAGCGTGCGCGCCCGAGCCGGCTCGGCGCCTCGTCCTGTGGTGTCGAGCGCGCGGGCGACGACCAGGGCGAGCTGCTCGGACTGCTCGCGGCCGATCCGGGCGATCTCCGGCTGGCGGGTGCCCTCGAGGGAGAGCTCCATCCGGACCAGGAGCAGCTCGGGCTCGAGCAGCCACGACTCCAGCATGGTGGCGGTCTCGCGCTCGGCGTACCCCTCCTGGTGCGCGTGCTCCTCGATCTGCCGCGCCAGCTCGGCGGTGTCGCGGGTGAAGAACTGCGTCACGTAGGCCGTCAGCCAGGTGAGCAGGATCAGGCGGGTGCGCATGTAGGCCGAGCAGGTGCCCTGGGGGAGTCCCGCCTCGGCGTCGACCGCGCGGTGGGTGAGTCCGCGCAGCCCGCCGCTCGCGACCACGCGGACCGCGGCGGCCAGCAGGGTCAGCTGCCGCACGCTGAACGTCTCCGGGATCGAGGTCACCACCGCTCCTCTCGTGAGCCAGGACACTACCGCCGGGCTTGGTCCCAGCGTTCTACACCTGTAGATTCTACAGATGTAGAACCATCGACGAAAGGATCACCGATGACCTGCGACCTGCTTCCTCACCTGACCCCCTTGCTGATCGTGCTTCGCGCTCGTCGACCGTGGCCGCCCTGGCGTCGCTGCTCGCGGCGGTGGTGCCGTTCGTGGCCCGCAACCACCGGGTGCGCGTACGCCGCCAGGAGGGCCTGTTCACCTACTACGGCCACCTCGTCGCAGGGCACTGACCACCTCCGGTCGCCGCACTGAGAGGATCCGCTGCGTGCCGCACACCTATGAGTGCCCGCTGCGCTGGGCCGACATGGACCTGCTGGGACACGTGAACAACGTGACCTACGTCGACTACCTCACCGAGGCACGCGAGGCGATGTTCGCCGGCCACCCCGCCGGGCGGGCTCCCGTGTCGCGACTGCAGGTGGAGTTCGTGGCGCCGCTGGTCTTCCGCAGGCGTCCGGTGCTGGTGGACACGTGGGTCACGGCCGTCGGCGAGGACCGCGTGGAGCTGGCGCAGGAGGTCTACGACCTGCCTGCGGAGGCCGACGGCGACTCCGGCTCCGGCTCTGGCCGCACGGTCCATCTGCGGGCGACCACCGTCCTGGACCTTGCCCTCTCCGGCGCGGAGCGGGCGGTCACCGAGGAGGCGACGGGCCCGGCGCCGACCTGGCGCCCGCTCGCCGAGGGCGGCCGGCCGACGGCGGAGGGCCACGAGCTCCACGTGCGGCGCTCGGACATCGGCGAGGACGGCCTGGTCCGACCCGGCGTGTTCCTGGAGTACTTCCAGGAGGCGCGGATCCGCTACCTGATGGACATGCACACCCGCGGGGAGCGCTGGAGCCACCACGTGGTGGCCCGCACGGACGTCGACCTCCTGGGTCCGGTCGCGCACCGGCGGGCGCCGTACGCCGTCACCTCCTGGGTGTCCCACCTCGGCAGCCGGTCGTTCACGATCCGCTCGGAGATGCGTGACGGCGAGCGGGTGGTGGCCACCGCCACGGTCGTGATGGTGGTCTTCGACCCCGAGGCGCAGACGACGGCGGAGATGACCCCGGCCCAGCGCGCCCGCCTCGTCGACGAGGTCACGCGCAGCGGCGCGGACGTCGAAGCGGCGCAGGCCGCGCCTGCCGGCTAGACCGTCTCCACGCCCGGACCGGCCCCCGCGCCGCCGCCAGGGACCTCGTCGAGCGTGTTCACCATGAACTGCGCGGCGTGGGTGACGTAGGCCCAGAACTGCGCATCCTGCTCGGCAGTCAGCTCCGCCTCGTCGAGGGCGGCGCGGAAGTGCGTGAGCCAGTGGTCGCGGGCCGTGGGCGTCACGGCGAAGGGCGCGTGCCGCATCCGCAGCCGCGGGTGGCCGCGCTGCTCGGAGTACGTCGTGGGGCCACCCCAGTACTGCTCGAGGAACATCGCGAACCGCACCTCGGCCGCGGTCAGGTCCTCCTCGGGGTACATCGGCCGCAGCACCTCGTCGTCGCGCACACCGGCGTAGAACCGGTGGACGATGGCGCGGATCGTCGGGCTGCCGCCGATCTCGTCGTAGAAGGTGCTCATGCGTCCATTGTCGCAACCGGGCCTCAGCGCAGGGCCGTCAGGTAGTGGCGGGCGGTCGCCAGGTTGCGGCGGCGGGCCTCCCACGTCACCCCGACCAGCAGCAGGAGGAGTCCCACCGCGCCGAGCGAGATCCAGCGGGGGACGGCCTCCGCCACCGGCTCGAGGTGGCGCAGCGCGAGGAGGGCGGTGGTGACGGCGCCCACGACGAAGGGCGCGGCCAGCCGCAGCCCGATCCCGGCGGCGAGCACGACCAGTCCCGCGGCGCCGACGAGGGCGCCACGCAGCGACACCGGCTCGTCCAGGGCGAGCAGGAGGCTGGGCACCAGGCCGAGCACGAGTCCGCTCCCCAGCGTCGAGAAGCTGCCCACCTGCGGGTCGTGGCGCAGGCGCCAGGCACCCACGGCGACCAGCACGGCCGCGGCCGGCAGGACGTAGAGCTCGGGCGCGGTCACGCCGGCATCGACGCGGAGCACGGTGGCCGCGCCGAGGACGACGGCACCACCCCAGCCGAGTACCTCGCGGTCGCGGTTGGTCACGGCCATGATGCACAGCGCCGAGCCCACGATCGTCAGGGCCATCGCGGTGGCGGGCCGGTCACCGGCGGTGCCGACGGCGATGACCGCCAGCAGGGCCGCGGCGCCCTCGAAGGTCACGCGGGTGGAGGGCCGCCGGCTCAGCGCCGCGGCGAGCACCCCCACCAGGCCGGCGTACGTCGCCACGGCGAGCGCCTGTGCCTCGGTGTCGGCGTCCATCACCACACCCCAGGTGACCAGCACCCACCCGCCCAGCAGGGTGGCGGCTCCGCCTGCGACGGCGGCGGAGACCGGGGCCACGACGCGGTCGCGCAGGGCACACACCACACCCGCCACCACGAAGGTCACCGTCGTGGTCAGCGCGATGAGCAGCTCCGAGGCGGAGGCGGCGAAGAGCGCCAGCAGCGTGAGGTAGGCCGTGGACAGGGTGCCGAGCACCCCGGCCAGGAGGTGGTCGCGGGCCCACCACGCGGCGGCCCCGGCGATCACCGCAGCGGTCGCGGCGGCGAGCACCCCCGCCCAGAGCGGCGGCTCGAGCTGGAGGACGACGACGAGCCCGCCGAGCACCAGCCCCGCGGGTGCGAGCGCCCCGAGTCCCAGCGAGGCCTCCCGCCGGCCTGCGGCGGGCACGTGCCGCAGCAGCGTGGCGAGGGCGACGACCAGGGTCAGCGCCACCACGCCGGCGGTCCCGGCCACGGGTCCGCCGTCGGGTCCGGTCATGGTGGCGTCGAGCGGCGTGCTGCCGTCGGTGGTGAGGTCGGCCAGGACCGACCAGGGAGCGATCAGCAGCCGGGCGCCCAGCAGGAGGACGCCGAGGGCGGTGAGCGCCGCGGCGCCCCGTGCCCAGACCAGGGGCGCCAGCGCCGTGACCGCGGCCAGCGCGAGGAGCGTCGCGCACTCGACGAGGACGTCGCGTGTGGGCGTCCCGACCGTCCACGGCGCGTTGGCCAGCGCCACGAGGGGAGCGAGCGCGAGCCCGGCGGCCACGGGGCGTGCCCGCGTCGGGACCCCCGGAGCGTGGGCGAGCGCCCCTGCAAGCAGGAAGGCCACCACCAGCGGCCAGCCGCGCAGCTCGCTCCACCACTCGGCGAGTCCGGCGGTCTCGGCGGCGCGGTCCAGCCCCATGCCGAGCAGCACCAGCCAGGAGACGAGGGAGAGGAGGCCGAGGCCGTACGCCGTCACGGGCACCGGGCGCCGCAGCAGCACGAACGCCCCGGCCAGCAGCACGATGGCCACGGTCGTCCCGACGGCCGGGTCCTGCGCGAGCCAGCCGTTGGTCACGCAGAGGACGAGGCCGCCGACCACGCCGACGGCCTCCATGCCGAGGAGCCGGGTGACGGGCTGGGTGCGCGCCCACGCGCCGACCGCGGTTCCGAGCACCAGGAGGGCGCCGCCCACCAGCGCGCCGACGCCGCGCCAGGGGAGCGTGTCGAGCCCCAGCAGGCCGGCCGACTCGGCGGCCAGCAGGTCCACGGTCAGCATCCCCGCGACGACGAGCCAGAACGTCTCGGCCGCCCCCCGCAGCGACTTGCGCGTCAGCAGCACCGCGCCCGCCGCGAGCAGTGTGGTGACGCCGAGGAGCACCAGGGTCCGGCCGGTCAGGCCGAGGATGCCCCAGGTGACCGCGACGAAGACGATGGCGGCCACGAGCAGGCACAGCGCACCGAGGAAGAGCAGCACCACGGGCACCGAGGCCGAGGGCAGTCGGCGGGGTGCGGGCGCAGGGGCCCCGGCCGGGACGAACGGCACGACCGCACCGGGTGCGGCGACCGGTGCCGCTGACGCGGGCTGGGGCACCGCTGCGGGCGGGGTCGAGGTCGCCCGGAGCTGCTCGACCAGGCGGTCTGCCCCGAGCATCGCGTTCCACAGCTCGAGGGCCAGCGGGCCCTGCATCGTCAGTCCGCACGCCGTGCACGTGGCGCTGGGGTCGAGCCGCCCACGGCAGTCCGGGCAGATGGTGGGGTCGACGAGTCTGCTCATGGGGACGATCGTCGCGTCTCCGGGGCCGCGAGCGCGTCAGGCTCGCGACTCAACTGCGGCTGAGTACTCCTACTCAGCGGGCCCCGGGGTCGACGCAGCGCGGCCGGCGTCGGTCCGCGCGCCCTCGCCCGACGCACCCGGCTGCTCGCGGTGCCAGACGACGCGCTGGGGGAACGGGATCTCGATGCCCTCGTAGTCGAAGCGCGCCTTGATCCGCTCGCGCATCTCGCGGGCGACCGCCCACTGCTCCATCGGTGCGGTCTTGAGCGTGACCCGCACGAGCACTCCGTCCGGGCCCAGCTCCTGGACGCCCCACACCTCGGGCTCCTCGATGACCACGGCCTTGTAGTCCTCGTCCTCCCACAGGCCGTGGGCGACCTCCTCGAGCACCTTGCGGATCCGCACCAGGTCCTCGTGGTAGCCGACGGTGATGTCGAGCACGGTGCGTGCCCAGTTCTGGCTCTGGTTGCCGACGCGGAGGATCTCGCCGTTGCGGACGTACCAGACCGTGCCGTCGATGTCGCGGACGCGGGTCACCCGCAGCCCGACGTGCTCGACGGTGCCGACGGCCTCGCCGAGGTCGACGACGTCGCCGACGCCGTACTGGTCCTCGATCATCATCATCACGCCGGAGAGGAAGTCACGGACCAGGTTCTGCGCACCGAAGCCGATCGCCAGTCCGAGGACCCCTGCGCTGGCCAGGATCGGGGCGACGTTCACCCCCACCTCGGAGAGCGCCATCACGATCGCGATGCCGAAGACGACCGTGGTCATGATGCTCTTCAGCAGGGAGCCCAGGCTCTTGGCCCGCTGGGCGCGCCGGTTGAAGGTGTGCTTGTTGCCAGGGCGCGGCGCGTGCTCGGCCCTGGCCACGACCCGGTCGATCATCCGCGAGGCGAGCCAGCGGACGATCACGGCGAACAGCAGGATGGCGAGGATCGCGAGCGGCTTGCCGATGATCCACGTCGCCGAGTGGGCCAGGGTCTCGTTGCCGGTCCAGCCGTAGACGGCGGCGCACGTCCAGCTGTCGCTCTCCTCGCACGTGCTGGGCATCTCGAAGATGCCCGTGGGCATGATGGTCGGCGAAAGCATGTGAGGGAGGCTACGAGGGACGCGGGAGGCTCTCCAAGCCGGGAATCGCTATCCTGCGTGTGTGTTCACTCACGACGCCGTCCACCGTGTCCGCCGCCCCCTCCTCGCGCTGTCCGCCGCCGCCTCGCTCGTGCTGGGCGGTGCCCTCGTCAGCTCGGCGGCCGCCGCCGAGCCGGTGAACGGCTGGGAGCCGGCCCCCGACGTCTCGCTGCTGGGCTTCCTGCTGATCGTGCTGATCATCCCGCTCGGCGCCGCGGCGGTGATCACCCTGCTGACCCTGCTGCCCTCGCTGGCCCGCGGCGGCCGGGGCTACGAGGCCGGCCAGCCCTGGCGCGGTGACTCGGAGTGGTTCGGCGGGCCGACCAAGGGCGTGCAGGCGGCCGACGAGGTGAGCACCGAGCAGCTCGAGGCACGCAAGCAGGAGACCGGAGGCACCAGTGCCCGTTGGTGAGCTGTTCTCCGCGGCCCAGGAGGCGGAGATCGACCGCGCCATCCGCGGCGCGGAGATGACCTGCCGGTTCGAGTTCTCGGTCTTCGTCGGCGCCGTCGAGGGCGACACCCGCGGCTACGCCCAGCGGCTGCACGCCTCGCTGTCCTCACCCGACCGCAGCGTGCTCCTCGTGGTCGACCCGGTCGCCCGGGCCCTGGAGATCATCACCGGCTCCGTCGTACGACGGTCGCTGAGCGACGATGCCGTCCGGCTCGCGGCCGCGAGCATGCAGTCCGCCTTCGCCCCCGGCGACCTCGTCGGCGGCATCAAGCACGGCGTGGGCCAGCTCGCCGAGGCCGCCCGCAGGCCCGCGACCCTGCACGAGTAGGTGGGCGCTGGTTTCCCCGGCTCGCCGGGGAAACCTGACGTTCCGGGCCGAAGCTTCACCCCGGAACGTCAGGCATTGCCCATGAACCCCGCCCGACTTGTCCGGTCGGGTCCCGTACGCCGCCTCAGCTGGTGCCGGCGTCCTTCTGCTGGCCGGCGAGGTAGCGCTCCACGTCCGCCGCGCCCTCGCGCACGTAGCGCTTGGCGGCCGGGTTGGCCGGCGAGTCGCGCAGCCAGTCGCCGACGCGCTCGAGAAGGGTGGCCGAGGCGAGCGGACGGGGGAACATCAGCTCGAGCGCGGTCGACGCGCGCTGGGTGCCCTTGTCCTCCCACAACGTGTCGGCCACCTGGAGGTACTTCTCCACGTAGGGCTGGAGGATCTCCTCCTGGCCCGGCTGCATGAACGCGCTCACCACGCTGCGCTGGGTCTCGTTGGGCACGTCGTCGCGCACGACCGCGATCTCCCAGGCCTCGGCCTTCGCCTCGGCGGTGGGTCGTGCGGCGCGCGCCGCGGCGCCGTGCTCCTGGCCCGAGATCGTGTTGTCGCGGGCCTCCTCCTCGATGATGCGGGCCTCGTCGGCACGGCCGGCGCGGGCGAGCCCGAAGAGCAGGGACCAACGCAGGTCGGTGTCGATGACCAGGCCGTCGATCGGGCGCGACCCGTCGAGCAGGCCCTCGAGGTCGGCGAGCGCCCCGTCGCTGCGCGCCGCGCTCGCGTAGGAGCGCGCGAACGTCAGCTGGTGGTCGCTGCCCGGCTCGGCCTCGTCGAGCAGCCGGCGCAGGCCGCGCTCCCAGGTCTCCCGCAGCTGCGCACGGTTGGCCGGTGCGGCGAAGTTGTTGATGGCCTGGGCGGCGTACCCCGGCAGCCGTGCGGAGCCGAATGCATCGGTCTCGCTGGCGATGTTGCGCAGCACCAGCGCCACGAAGTCGCTGGCGCTCAGCTCGGCGTCGCGGGTCATGTCCCAGGCCGCGCCCCAGCACAGGGCCCGGGCCAGGGAGTCGTCGAGCCGGGAGAGCCCGTTGACCACGGTGGCCAGCGACCGGTCGTCGAGTCGGATCTTGGCGTAGGTCAGGTCGCCCTCGTTGAGCAGCAGCAGGTCGGGCCGGCGCACGCCCACGAGCTCGGGGATCTCGGTGACCTCACCGGCGACGTCGACCTCGACGACCGAGCGCCGCACGAGCCGCTCGACCCCGTCCTCGGTGACGGCGTCGTAGAGGCCGATGCCGAGCCGGTGCCGCCGCAGCGTCGGGTGCTCCACGGCTGCGGTCTGCTGCACCGAGAAGGAGGTGTAGCTGCCGTCGGCGTCCACCTCGAAGCGCGGGGCCAGGGTGTTCACACCGCTGGTCTGCAGCCACTCCTTGGCCCACGAGTCCAGCTCGCGTCCCGAGGACGCCTCGAGGGCGCCGAGCAGGTCGCTGAACTCGGAGTTGCCGAAGGCGTGCTGGCGGAAGTAGGACCGCAGGCCGACCAGGAAGTTGTCCAGGCCCACCCAGGCGACGAGCTGCTTGAGCACCGAGGCGCCCTTGGCGTAGGTGATGCCGTCGAAGTTCACCTCGACGGCCTGGAGGTCGTGGTTGTCGGCGGCGATCGGGTGGGTGCTGGGCAGCTGGTCCTGGCGCAGCGCCCAGTTCTTGCGGGCATTGGTGAAACCGGTCCACGACTCGTCGAACTCGGTGGCCTCCACTGCCGCGTGGTAGCAGGCCCACTCGGCGAACGACTCGTTGAGCCACAGGTCGTCCCACCACCGCATCGTGACGAGGTCGCCGAACCACATGTGCGCCATCTCGTGGAGGATCACCGAGCAGCGGAACTCGTAGAACGAGGCGTCCTGGCGGCTGCGCGGGAGGTACTCGTCGCGCAGCGTCACCGCGCCGGCGTTCTCCATCGCACCCATGTTGTACTCCGGCACGTAGAGCTGGTCGTACTTGTGGAACGGGTAGGGGTAGTCGAAGGCGTCCTCGAAGAACTCGAACCCCTGGCAGGTCATCTTGACCAGCTCGTCGGTGTCCATGTGCTCCACCAGCGACTGCCGGCAGTAGTGGCCCAGCGGGATCTGGCCGAACTTGCCGTCGTAGGTGGCGAACTCCGCGTGGTACTCACCGGCGATGACCGCGGTGATGTAGGTCGACATCCGCTCGGTGGTGGGGAACTTCCAGACCGCCTTGCCGTCGCCGAGGCCCTCGGGCTCCGGCGTGGGGGCGTTGGAGACGACCTTCCAGTCCTCGGGCGCGGTGACATGGAAGGTGAAGACGCCCTTGAGGTCGGGCTGCTCGAAGGTGGTGAACACGCGCCGCGCGTCGGGGACCTCGAACTGGGTGTAGGTGTAGACGCGGTCGTCGACCGGGTCGACGAAGCGGTGCAGGCCCTCGCCGGTGCGCGAGTAGACGCAGTCGGCGCGCACGACGAGCCGGTTGCGGTCCTGGAGGTCGGCGAGGCGGATCCGGCTGTCGGCGTACACCTCGGCGGGGTCCAGCGAGGTGCCGTTGAGCGTGATCTCGTGGACGGTGGCGCCGACGAGGTCGGCGAAGGTCTCCGCACCGGGCTCGGTGCACGTGAACTCGAGCACGGTCGTGGAGGAGAAGGTGGTCTCGCTGGTCGTCAGGTCGAGGTCCACGGTGTAGGAGTCGACGCCGATCAACCGGGCGCGGGTCTGCGCCTCGTCGCGCGTGAGGTTCGTTCCAGGCATGATCGGCATCATTGCACCCCACTCAGGCGGCGAACCAACTCGCCGCGGCCGGGACCAGACCGGGGGAACGCAGGTGTGGTCTCACCCCTTCGCGGGAATGATCCTGCCCCCTGGGCGTTGGGACGGATATGACTACTTCTCGGGCAGATTTCTGGTTCGACCCCCGATGCCCCTTCGCCTGGATCACCTCCCGGTGGATCCTCGAGGTGGAGAAGGTGCGCGACATCGAGGTGCACTGGCACGTGATGAGCCTGGCCTACCTCAACAAGGACAAGGACGTCTCCGAGGACTACCGCCGGATGCTCGAGACCGCGTGGGGACCCGTGCGGGTCCTCGTCGCCGCCGAGCAGAAGTACGGCGAGGCCGCCCTGCTGCCGCTCTACACCGCGATGGGCGAGCGCATCCACCTCCAGCAGCGCGACGTCGACCGTGCCCTGGTCGAGGAGTCGCTGAAGGAGGCCGGCCTCGACGTCACGCTGGCCGACGCCATGGAGGACAGCTTCCTCGACGACCTGGTGGCCAAGTCCCACCACGAGGGGATGGACCCCGTCGGCGACGAGGTCGGCACGCCCACGATCCACATCAACGGCGTGGCGTTCTTCGGCCCGGTGATCACCAAGGCGCCGCGGGGCGAGGAGGCCGGGAAGCTGTGGGACGCGTGCGTGGGGGTGGCGTCCTACCCGCTCTTCTTCGAGCTCAAGCGCAGCCGGACCGCCGAGCTCGACTTCAGCTGAGTCGCACCGAGGGGTTCGGCTGCCAGTTGCCGGTGGTCAGTTGCCGGTGGTGGCGCTCGTGCTGGCCGCCATCACCGCCACGAGGATCGCTGCCTGGGCGGCCTTGACCGCCTCGCGCACACCCTCGGCCGCCCAGTCGCCCTCGGCGACGGTCCGGGCACGTGCCCGCACCTCCCGTGCGTCGAGCGTCTCGCTCTGGACGACCCGGTGGGCGACGTCGAGCGCCGAGAGCAGCGAGACCAGGGCGGCGGTCCGCTGGTCGGGGTCGGCGCCGTGCAGCAGCACCGCGGCGAGATCCTGACGCACCTCGTCCTCGTGGCGGCTGTCGACCGCCGGCCAGCGGCGCCGGGGGATCAGTCCGAGCACCCGGTCGTCCCGCTCCTCGAGGATGCCGCGCTCGCGCAGCCGGGAGAGGAGCACGGCGCGCCGCTTCCTGCCCAGCCGGCCCACGAGGTCGTGGGCGGGGCGCTCCTTGTGGCGCACCGTCTCCAGCGCCTCGCGCAGGACGTCGTCCGTCGGCGGGGCGATGCCGGTGGCCCGCACCCTGGCGGCGGCCCAGCGCGAGGCACCGGGGACGACCCCCACGTGGCCGCCCAGGGCCAGCTCGACCAGCAGCGCGCCGCCGATGCCGATGTCGAGGAAGGTGCTGTGGGCGAACCTCCCGGACTCGTCGTCGAGGAGCAGGAGGACGAGATCCTCCGCGATCAACGTCGTCATCCACCCACCGTAGGAGCGGTCCCGGCGACCGGAGAGGGCCGTTCGGCCCTGATGAACCGGGCGAACCTCCCAGACCTAGGATTCACGCCATGACCAAAGTGCTGTCCGCCGTCGCCTGGCCCTACGCCAACGGCCCCCGCCACATCGGCCACGTGGCCGGCTTCGGGGTGCCCTCCGACGTGTTCAGCCGCTACATGCGGATGGCCGGCCACGACGTGCTGATGGTCTCGGGCACCGACGAGCACGGCACCCCGATCCTGATCGCTGCGGACGAGGCGGGCGTCACGCCGCAGGAGCTCGCCGACCAGAACCACCGGATGATCGCCGAGGACCTCGCCGCCCTCGGGGTCACCTACGACCTCTACACGCGTACGACGACCCGCAACCACACCGCCGTCGTGCAGGAGCTGTTCACCGGCGTCCACGACAACGGCTACTTCATCGAGCGGACCACCCACGGCGCGGTCAGCCCCTCGACAGGGCGGACGCTGCCCGACCGCTACATCGAGGGAACCTGCCCGATCTGCGGCTACGAGAGCGCTCGCGGCGACCAGTGCGACAACTGCGGCAACCAGCTCGACCCCGCCGACCTGCACAACCCGCGCTCGCGCATCAACGGCGAGGTGCCGGAGTTCGTGGAGACCCAGCACTTCTTCCTCGACCTGCCGGCCCTCGCGGGCGCGCTCGGCGCGTGGCTCGACGAGCGGGAGGCCAGCGGCACCTGGCGGCCCAACGTCATCCGGTTCAGCCAGAACATCCTCGAGGACATCCGCCCGCGCGCGATGACGCGCGACATCGACTGGGGCATCCCGGTGCCGCTCGAGGGCTGGCGCGACAACCCGAACAAGCGGCTCTACGTGTGGTTCGACGCGGTCATCGGCTACCTGTCCGCGAGCATCGAGTGGGCCCGGCGCACGGGCGACCCGGAGCGCTGGCGCGAGTGGTGGAACCCCACGACGGCGCCGGGGGAGGAGACCGCGTCCTCCTACTACTTCATGGGCAAGGACAACATCACCTTCCACAGCCAGATCTGGCCCGCCGAGCTGCTGGCCTACTCCGGCAAGGGCGACCGGGACGGCAAGCCCGGCAGGTACGGCGAGCTCAACCTGCCCACCGAGGTGGTCTCCTCGGAGTTCCTCACGATGGAGGGGAAGAAGTTCAGCTCCTCGAAGCGGGTCGTCATCTACGTCCGCGACCTGCTCAGCCGCTACCAGCCCGACGCGTTCCGCTACTTCGTCGCCGCCGCCGGACCCGAGAACCAGGACTCCGACTTCACCTGGGCGGAGTTCGTACGCCGCACCAACGACGAGCTCGTCGCCGGGTGGGGCAACCTGGTCAACCGCACCGCGAACCTCATCGCGAAGAACTTCGGGGAGATCCCGGCCGCCGGCGAGCTGACGGAGGCCGACCGGGAGCTGCTCGACACGGTGGAGGCCGCGTTCTCGACGGTCGGCGACCTGATCGCGCGGCACCGCCAGAAGGCCGCGATCGGCGAGGCGATGCGCGCAGTGGCGGAGGTGAACCGCTACGTCTCGGACTCCGAGCCGTGGAAGCTCAAGGGCGAGGACGAGCGCGAGCGCCTCGGAACGATCCTGCACGTCACCGCGCAGTGCGTCGCCGACCTCAACACGATCCTCTCGCCGTTCCTGCCGTTCTCGGCCAACGCCGTCGACGCCGTGCTCGGCGGGACCGGTGACGTGCAGCCGATGCCGCGGCTGGAGGAGGTCGACGACCTCGACGGCGGCCCCGGCTACCCGGTGCTCACCGGTGACTACTCCCGGCCCACCCCGTGGGCACGACGGGCCCTCGAGCCCGGCACCCCGGTCGCCAAGCCGGCGCCGGTCTTCACCAAGCTGGACCCGTCGATCGTGGACGAGGAGCTGGCCAGGCTCAGCTCCTGAAACCGCCGCACCAGGAGGTCGTGATGCTCCACCCCCAGGCCCGTCGAGCGGTCGAGGAGGCCGCCGGGGCGCTGCCCAACTACGCCCCCGGCTTCGACGTCGAGGCGTCGCGCCGGGCCGCCCGGGAGGAGGCCGCGCGCGAGCCGCGCGAGCCCGTGGCGGAGGTGCGCGACGTGGACGCCGACGGTGTCGCGTGCCGGCTCTACGTCCCCGACGCCGCGGACCCCGGGGTGCTCCTGCACCTGCACGGGGGCGGGTTCGTGTTCCACGACGTCGAGGTCCACGACAACGCCGCCCGCCGGCTCGCCGACAGGTGCCGCATCCGGGTGCTCAGCGTCGACTACCGCCGCCCGCCGGAGCACCCGTTCCCGGCGGCGCCCGACGATGTCGACACGGTGCTGCGCTGGCTCGAGCGGCGCGCGGCCGACGAGGGGCTGGCCGGGCCGACGTACGTGCACGGCGACAGTGCCGGCGGCAACCTGGCGCTGGTGGCGGCGCTGCGCAACCCCGGACGCTTCGCCGCGGTCGCGCTCGTCTACCCGTTCCTCGACCCGCAGGCGGACGGTGAGTCCTACGGGCTCGAGGGCGTCGGCTTCGACCCGGCCGAGGCCGCCTGGTACTGGGAGCAGTACGCCGCCCACCCCGACGACCTCACCCACCCGGACCTCGCACCGCTGCACTCCGACCGCCTGCACACGCTCCCGCCGACCCTGGTGGTGACCGCCGAGGGTGACCCGCTGCGCGACGAGGGCGAGCTGCTCGCGACCCGGCTGGCCGAGGCCGGGGTCAGCGTGGTGGCCACGCGCTACCTCGGGCAGGTGCACGGCTTCTGGCGGCACCCGGACGTGTTCGACGCCGCCGAGCCGCTGACCCGGCAGGTGGCCGGGTTCCTGCGCTGCCACCGGCCCTGAGGGACGCTGTCGGCTCTCACTGCAGCGCGGAGGTCAGCCGCATCACGTTGTCGACGTAGCGCGTCCCCCGCCCCCGGGTCGACCACTCCTCGAGGGTCAGCTCGCGGCTCAGCTCGCGGTAGTGGTCCTCCACCAGGCGCATGCGCGTCACGACCTCGGGCCCGAGCAGCATCAGCGAGATCTCGTAGTTGAGCGCGAACGAGCGCTGGTCCATGTTGCTCGACCCGAGCACGGCGACGTCGTCGTCGATCGTGAAGTGCTTGGAGTGCAGGACGGCCGGCGCGGGGTACTGCCAGATCCGTACGCCGGCCCGCAGCAGCGCCTCGTAGTAGGACGCCTGGGCATGGCCGACCATGAACTGGTCGGAGACCTCGCTGACGAAGAGCTCGATCTCGATCCCTCGCTGGGCCGCGGTCGTGACGGCGTACAGCAGCGACTCGTCGGGGACGAAGTAGGGGCTGGTGAGCGAGATGCGCTCCGTGGCGGAGTAGATGAGGGTGGTGAACATCCGCAGGTTGTTCTCGTTGGCATATCCGGGACCGCTGGGCACGACCTGTCCCCGCACCGAGGCGATCTCGCCGTCGACGCCGGACCGGATGCCCTCGAGGATCTCCACGGGGACCGCCTCGTCGGTCTCGAAGTACCAGTCCGAGGCGAAGACGGCTGCCAGCTCCGCCACGAGGGGCCCGTCGACGCGACACACGAGGTCCACCCAGCCGCGTCCCAGCTCGTGGTTCTTCGCCACGTTGTAACCCGGCTCGACCAGGTTCAGCGATCCGGTGAACCCGATCGTGCCGTCCACGACCAGCAGCTTGCGGTGGTTGCGCAGGTCCGGGCGGCGGAACCGGCGTCGGAGGGGCTGGATCGGGAGCATGGCGTGCCACTGGATCGACGTGCCGTCCAAGCGTCGGCAGAGCTCCTTGTAGCTCGGGATGGACCGTGATCCCAGGTGGTCGAGGAGCAGCCGGACGGTGACCCCGCGCTCGGCGGCCTCCACGAGCGCCCGGAAGAACGGGTCGGTCATCTCGTCCCACGCGGTGATGTAGAACTCCACGTGCACGTGGTCCCGTGCCCGGCCCACTGCCTCCGTCATCGCGGCGAGCTGGTCCTGGAACCCCTCCAGGATCAGGACGTCGTTCCCGTCGACGACCGGCAGGCCGCCCAGCCGGGTGTTGAGGGCCGTCACCGTGCGGACCGGGGCCCGGACGTCGTCGAGCGCGACCGTCGGGGCGCCCGCCGTGCGGGCCGCCATCTTCGCGTTGATCTCGAGCTGGCGCTCGTGCCGCCTCTTCCCGATGCGGCTGGACCCGAAGAAGCCGAAGGCGATCAGTCCCAGCCACGGGTTCAGCAGCACGATCAGCAGCCAGGCCATGCCGGTGGAGGGCTTGCGGTTTCCCGGGATGACACCGAGCGCGGCCACGCGGAGGGCGAGCCCGCCCACGGCCACCGCGGCCCCGAGCACGGCGACCAGCGTGGGGGTGTCCTGGAGGTTCATGCCTCCCTGGTCCGTCGCACCAGCAGGGTCACGATCTGCGCGATCCCCAGCACGACCAGCGTCCAGCCGGCGACGCGGACGATGACCAGCAGCGAGATCTCCGGCCAGGTGACCAGCACGATCGCCCCGACCGCCGAGATGACGGCGAGGCCCCACATGAACCAGCGACGCGCTCCCTCGGCGCGGGAACCGGCGACGGCGTCCGCGATCGCCTGGGCGAACCAGCCGATCGCGGTGAGGATGACCAGCACGGTGAGGGAGGTGAACGGGCTCAGGATGCAGATGATGCCGGCGACCGCGGCGACGGCGCCGAGGAGGCCGAGCAGCACGCGCACGCCGCCCGAGGCGGGGGAGCGCAGCGCGCCGAAGACCTGGACCATCCCCACGAAGAGGAGGTGGATGCCGAAGAGCGCGGCGACCACGGCCAGCGTCGCCTTCGGCCAGGCCAGCACGATGACCCCGAGCGCGAGCGTGGCGACCCCGTTGACCACGTAGGCCGCCGTCGGCAGGGCCCGTGTCTCGGGGTCGGGGACGTGGACGGCGCTGCCGAGGTAGGTGGAGCTCATCGAGGCGGTCCCTTCTGCGGTGCCGGCCAGCTGCCGACGCCTTCCGAGTGTGGTCGCCCACGGACCGTCCGGCCTAGGGACCAAGGGCACTCGTGGCACGGCTAGCCTTGCGCCCATGCGCGTCCACCTGGGTTCCGACCACGCCGGCCTCGAGCTCAAGGACCACCTCGACCGCTGGTTGCGCGAGCAGGGGCACGAGCCGGTCGACCACGGCCCCTTCGAGTACGACGCCCTCGACGACTACCCGGTCTTCTGCCTGCGCGCCGCCGAGGCCGTCGCCCGTGACGAGGGCAGCCTCGGTGTCGTCGTCGGAGGATCCGGCAACGGGGAGCAGATCGCGGCCAACAAGGTCGCCGGGGTGCGCGCGGCACTGGTGTGGAGCGAGGAGACGGCAGTCCTGGCGCGGGAGCACAACGACGCCAACGTCATCTCCGTGGGCGGCAGGATGCACACGCTCGAGGAGATGACCCGCTTCATCGGGCTCTTCCTCGGCACCGACTTCACGGGTGAGGAGCGCCACGTGCGCCGCATCGGCATGCTCGGCGACTACGAGAGCACCGGCGAGCTGCCGCCGCTCCCGGCCTCTGCCGCGGGCCGCGGCCCCGATGCCTGAGGGGCACACGCTCCACCGGCTCGCCACGTCCCTGCGGGAGGCCTTCGCCGACGAGGTGGTCCGGGTGGGGAGCCCGCAGGGGCGGTTCGCCGAGTCCGCGGCGCTGCTCGACGGCACCGTCCTGGTGGGGGCGGAGTCGTTCGGCAAGCACCTGTTCGTCGAGTTCGAGGGCGCCCGGTTCGTGCACGTGCACCTGGGGCTGTACGGCGTGTTCACCGTGGAGGAGGGGCCCGCGCCCGAGCCGGTCGGTCAGGTGCGGCTGCGCATCGTCGGCGCCGCGGCGTACGCCGACCTGCGCGGTGCCACCGCCTGTGAGCTGCTGACCGCCGAGCAGCGCGACGCGGTCCTCGCCCGGCTCGGGCCCGACCCGCTCGACCCGCACGCCGACCCCGCCCGGGCGTGGGAGCGGATCCGCCGCAGCCGCGCGCCGATCGGCAGCATGATGATGGACCAGTCGGTGCTTGCGGGTGTGGGCAACGTCTACCGCGCCGAGGCGCTCTTCCGGCACCGGATCCACCCGCTGCGGCCCGGCAAGACCCTGCGGGTCGGCCAGTTCCGCTCGATCTGGCAGGACCTCGTGGAGCTGATGGCCGAGGGGGTGCGGACCGGCAGCATCGACACGGTGCGTCCCGAGCACACCCCCGAGGCGATGCGTCGGCCGCCGCGCGTGGACGACCACGGGGGAGAGGTCTACGTCTACCGCCGGCACGGACAGGCCTGCCTGGTGTGCGGCGCCACCGTGCGCACGCAGGAGCTCGCCGGACGCAATCTGTTCTGGTGCCCGCGTTGTCAACCCACGTTCCGGTCCCGCGCCGTAGGCTAGGCGCCCAGACGAACAGGACCCGACCAGCGCAAGAACGCTCGGCTGCCGACCTCCGGCGCGGCGAGCACGACCCAGGCCCACGGATGAAGGCGGACCGACCATGCTGAAGCGTGCTGCGCCACCGTGGCGCGGGCTCTCGCTGCGCATGCGCCGGGAGATGTCGGTCTCGGACCGGCCCGCGCTGTTCTTCCTCGTCCTGCTGACCGTGGTGATCACGCTCGGGGGGCTCGTCTACCCCGACTTCCTGCCGTTCACCACGCTGCTGCTGCCGATGTTCATCGGCAGCCTGTGGCTCGGTCCGAAGTCGCTGCCGTGGTTCGTGGTCTTCACGTGCCTGTGCGTGTGCGTGCTGCTCCTGGACCAGCCGCAGGTGAACTGGCGCAGCTTCGCGCGGGTCTCGGTCACCTTCCTGATCGCGCTGCTGATCCTGGTCACCTCGTTCCGGCGCACCCGGCTGGGCGTCTCCGGCCCGATGGGGGAGTCGATGTTCGTCGACCTGCGCGACCGGATCTCCCAGCAGGGCAACCTGCCGGCGCTCCCGGGCGACTGGCTGGTCGAGGCCGTGGCCAAGTCGGCGGGCGGCACCTCGTTCGCGGGCGACTTCATCGTCGCCAAGCGCTCCCAGCACGACAAGCTCGACCTCGTCGTGGTCGACGTGTCCGGCAAGGGCGTCGAGGCGGGGTCGCGCTCGCTGTTCCTGTCCGGAGCCTTCAACGGCATCGTGTCCGCACTGCCGGGCGACCAGTTCCTGCCCGCGGCCAACGACTACCTCCTCGGCCAGAACTGGGGTGAGGGGTTCGCCACCGCCATCCACCTGCACCTCGACCTGCCGACCGGCCGGTTCGAGCTGCGCAAGGCCGGGCACCCGCCCGCCCTCTGGCTGCACGCCGGCTCGGGCCGGTGGTCGGTGCTCAACTCCGACGGCCCGTTCCTCGGACTGATGCCGGACGCGAAGTTCGAGTGCGTCGAGGGCCACCTCGACGAGGGGGACGGGCTGCTGCTGTTCACCGACGGTCTCGTGGAGACGGCCCAGCGCGACATCGCGCTCGGTCTGGACAAGCTCGCCGGCCTGGGCGAGCGCCTGCTCCAGCGCGGCTTCGACGGCGGGGCCGGCCACCTGGTCGACGCGATGGAGGAGACGAACGACGACCGTGCGCTCGTGCTCGTCCACCGGCGGTCCGGCAACCACGTCGAGGCCTGAGCCCGCTCGGAGCAGTCGGGATCCGCAGCCGAGGCGCCGGTTCGTGACCGCGGGGCTGCCTGTGGCACGATGGTCCCCGCCCGCGCAGCCCAGGAGCGGGGGCCTACGCGGATGTAGCTCAATGGTAGAGCCTCAGTCTTCCAAACTGATGACGCGGGTTCGATTCCCGTCATCCGCTCTCAGGAGCCGTCCGGTCAGCTTTCCGGGAGGCCTCTTGGCGGGGCGTAGCGTAGTGGCTAGCGCGCCTGCTTTGGGAGCAGGAGACCGCAGGTTCGAGTCCTGTCGCCCCGACCCGGCTGCCGCCCGGCAGCGCACCAACGAACCATGAACGCAACCGCAACCACACCAAGGAGTTCACCTGTGAAGAGCGCCGTCGAGACGCTGAGCCCGACCCGGGCCAAGATCACCGTCGAGGTGCCCTTCGAGGAGCTCAAGCCGAGCCTCGACGCGGCGTACCAGGCCATCGCCAAGCAGATCAACATCCCCGGCTTCCGCAAGGGCAAGGTGCCGCCGCCCGTCATCGACCGCCAGGTCGGGCGCGGCGCGGTCCTCGACGAGGCGATCAACGACGCCCTGCCCAAGCTGTACGTGCAGGCGCTGCAGGACAACGACCTGCAGCCGCTGGCGCAGCCGGAGATCGACGTCACCCGCCTCGAGGACAACTCGGTCTTCGAGTTCACCGCCGAGGTCGACGTGCGTCCCTCCATCGAGGTGCCGTCCTACGACGGCCTGAACGTGCAGGTCGACGACATCGCCGTGAGCGACGAGGACGTCGCCGAGCAGGTCGAGGCGCTGCGCGAGCGCTTCGCCACGCTCAAGGACGTCGAGCGCCCGGCCCAGGACGGCGACATGGTCACCATCGACCTCAAGGCGACCCAGGACGGCGAGGCCGTCGAGGGCGGCGAGGTCAACGGCTACTCCTACAAGGTCGGCTCCGGCGACATGCTCGAGGGCATCGACGAGGCCCTGCGCGGCCTCGGCGCGGGGGAGGAGGCCACCTTCACCTCCCAGCTCCTCGGCGGGGACCTCGCCGGCAAGGACGTCGACGTGACCGTGAAGGTCTCGGCGGTCAAGGAGCAGGAGCTCCCCGAGCTCGACGAGGAGTTCGCCCAGACCGCCTCGGAGTTCGACACGATCGAGGAGCTGCGTGCCGACGTGGCCACCCGTCTCGAGCGCGGCAAGCGCCTCGAGCAGGCGGCCGCTGCCCGTGACGCCGTGCTCGAGCAGCTGCTCGACGCCGCCGACATCCCGCTCCCGGACAGCGTCCTGGCCGAGGAGCTCGCCGGTCGCCGCCAGGAGATCGAGCAGCAGCTCATGTACGCCGGCATGACCATGGAGCAGTACCTCGACAACGAGAAGCAGACCGTCGACGAGTTCGAGGCCGAGCTCGAGAAGCGGGTGCGCGACGCGATGGCCTCGCAGTTCCTCCTCGACGAGATCGCCCAGGCCGAGGAGATCGGCGTGGAGCAGGACGAGCTCTCCCAGCACCTGTTCCGGCGTGCCCAGCAGTCCGGTCAGAACCCCGACGAGTTCGTCAAGCACATGGTCGAGCACAACCACATCCCCGAGATGGTCTCCGAGGTCGTGCGCGGCAAGGCGCTGGCCCGCATCGTGGAGAGCGCGACCGTGACCGACGAGTCGGGCAACCCGGTGGACCTGAAGAACCTGCGTCCCGACGGCAGCCTGGGCGAGCCCGAGGGTGCCGAGGGTGCCGAGGGTGCCGAGGGTGCCGAGGGTGCCGAGGCCCCTGTCGCCACGGAGGCCGCCACCGAGGAGTCCGAGGACACGCCCGCGAGCTGACCGCGGGGTCGTTGACCCCACCACCAGTTTCAGTGAACACTTGTTCACCGTGACTGCGAGTGAAGCGAGCGTGCTCGATGCCGCGGCCCTGGCCGCCGACTACGTCGAGGACCTGGTGGTGGGGACCGTCCGCGAGGTGCACGAGTCGGTGGCCGGCCGCGCGCACGCGGTCGTGGACCGCCTCGCCGGCGGCACCACGCTGACCCATCGCGTGCACGACGGCATCGCCAAGCTCGTGTACACCGGCATCAGCGCGGGGTTCAGGGGCGCGGCCGGCGGGCTGCGGCTGGCCGGTCGCACGGGCCTGGCGCCCGGGATCGAGGACAGTTCCCAGGGGCGGGCAGTCGTGGCGGCCGTGAACGGGCTCATCGGCGACCGCCTGCGCGAGGAGGGGTCGAGCTTCGTCTTCGACCTCGGGGTCCGCATCGACGGCCGCGACGTCGAGCTCGACGCCGACGGGGTGGCCGCGGCCTTCCCCGGCGCCACCGACACGGTCGTCGTCTTCGTGCACGGGCTCGTCGAGAACGAGTCCCACTGGAACCGTGCGGCCCGCCCGAGGGGTCCGGAGGAGGAGCCCCCGGACCGCCGCAGCTACGGCGACCGCCTCGTCGAGGACGGCTGGACGCCGGTCTACCTCCGGGTGAACACCGGGTTCCCCATCGCGGAGAACGGCGCCGCCCTGGCCGGGCTGCTGGACCGGCTGGTGCAGGCCTGGCCGACCGACGTACGACGGATCGCACTGGTGGGCCACTCCATGGGCGGCCTGATCCTGCGTGCGGCCTGCGCGGTCCAGGTCGACCGGGAGGAGCCGTGGACCGACCTGGTCACCGACGTGGTCTGCCTGGGCACGCCCCACCTCGGCGCGCCACTGGAGCGGGTGGTGAACCGGGGCGTGAGCGTGATGGGGCGGGTGCCGGAGGTGGCCGCCATCGGCAGGTTCCTGGAGTACCGCTCGACCGGCATCCTCGACCTGCGGCACGGCCTGGCCCGCGACGTGCAGAACCTGCCCAACGCCCGCTACCGGCTGGTGGCCGCGACCCTGACCCGGTCCCACGGATCCGTGAGCGCCGGGACGGTGGGCGACTGCCTGGTGCCCTATGCCTCCGCGCTCGGACGGCAGCGTGACGGCGGGGAGATGTTCCCCGGCGCCGAGACCCTGCACGTCCCGGCGTCCCACCACTTCGACCTGCTCAACCACCACGACGTGTGTGCCGCGATCCGCAGCTGGCTGCGCGACCGCACCGATCCGCCGACCAAGGAAGAGAGCCCCACAGCGTGAGCGTTCCCCAGTCGATCTCCGCGACCGTCGAGATGCGTGCGACCCCGGAGGCGGTGTGGCGGGTGGTCTCGGACCTCGCGAGGATGCCGGAGTTCAGTCCCGAGCTGCGCAGGCTCCGGGTCATCGGCACGCCGGGAGTGGGCGCCACGCTCCTCGGCCTCAACCGCCGCGCGGGCGGTGGTGTGGCCGACCACGTCGAAGGTGGTGCGGTGGGAGCCGCGCCGGGCGGTGGCCTGGAAGACCCGAGAGTCCGGCGCCACCTGGGTCTACGAGCTCGTCGGGACCGCCACCGGCACCACCGTCACCGGCCGCCGCGTGCTGCCGCGGTTCACGCTCGGCACCGCCCTGGTGGGGCCGCTGCTCGGCGGGGCGCAGGGCCACGACGCCGAGCTCGCCGCCGGCATCCGCACGACCCTGGAGCGGATCAGGGCCGTCGTGGAGGGCGGGGTCGAGCGCAGGCCCGAGGGCGGCGTCGAGGACCGGGTTGCGGACCGGCCCGCCGGCTGAGTCTGCTGTGGGCGAACACGGCAGGGTCGCGCGGGTGTTTGTCCGTGTCGCCGTCTAGGGTCGGACCCGTGACTGAGAACACCAACCCGAGCACACCGCAGATGAACGGCGGCCAGTCGTCGTACGGTCTGGACGACCACATCTACCAGCGCCTGCTGCGCGAGCGCATCGTCTTCCTGGGTTCGGAGGTGCGCGACCAGAACGCCAACGCGATCTGCGCGCAGCTGCTGCTCCTCAGCGCGGAGGACCCCGAGGGCGACATCTTCCTGCACATCAACAGCCCCGGCGGCTCGGTGGACGCCGGCATGGCGATCTACGACACGATGAACTACATCCCCAACGACGTCGCCACGGTCGGCATGGGCCTGGCCGCCTCGATGGGCCAGTTCCTGCTCTGCGCCGGGGCGAAGGGCAAGCGCTACGCGCTCCCGCACGCGCGGATCATGATGCACCAGCCGTCGGGAGGCATGGGCGGCTCCGCCTCGGACATCAAGATCCAGGCCCAGCAGTCGCTGCACATCAAGAAGGTCCTGTTCGAGCTGATCAGCCAGCACACCGGCCAGCCGCTCGAGCAGGTCGAGACCGACGCCGACCGGGACCGCTGGTTCACCGCCGAGCAGGCCCGGGACTACGGCTTCATCGACCACGTGGTCACCAGTGCGCGCGAGGCTGCCGACGAGGGCCGCCCCGCCCACTCCAAGTGACCCGACGCAGCGACCCCTTCGCGAGAAACGAGACGCCTCAGATGAACTACTACATCCCCCAGTGGGAGGAGCGGACCTCCTACGGGATCCGCCGGATCGACCCCTACGCCAAGCTGTTCGAGGACCGGATCATCTTCCTCGGCACGCCGATCAGCGACGACATCTCCAACGCGGTGATGGCCCAGCTGCTGTGCCTGGAGTCGATGGACCCCTCGCGCGACATCCAGATCTACATCAACTCGCCCGGTGGCTCGTTCACGGCGATGACGGCCATCTACGACACGATGCAGTTCATCCAGCCCGACGTGCAGACGGTCTGCCTGGGCCAGGCCGCGTCCGCCGCCGCCGTCCTGCTGGCCGCCGGCGCGCCGGGCAAGAGGCTGGCGCTGCCCAACAGCCGGATCCTCATCCACCAGCCCTACACCGAGGGCACCTACGGCCAGTCCTCGGACATCGAGATCCAGGCGAACGAGATCCTGCGGATGCGCGAGCTGCTCGAGAAGCTGATCGCCAAGCACTCCGGCAAGAGCCCCGAGGAGGTCAACCTCGACATCGAGCGCGACAAGATCCTGACCGCGGAGGCCGCAGTGGACTACGGCCTGATCGACTCCATCCTGGAGTCGCGCAAGGCAGTAGCGGTCTGAGTCGGCGCGGGCCGTGCGGGTCGCCGTGTCCTCCCCCGAGGGGACCGATTGCGGAGTACGGTCATAGCTGACGCGAGCACGACGACGGTTTCGGCACACGTCGGGCCCCTGCCCGGCCGATTGGATGGATGAGGGACGGATGGCACGGATCGGTGACGGAGGCGACCTGCTGAAGTGCTCGTTCTGCGGGAAGAGCCAGAAGCAGGTCAAGAAGTTGATTGCCGGCCCCGGCGTCTACATCTGCGACGAGTGCATCGACCTGTGCAACGAGATCATCGAGGAGGAGCTCAACGAGACCTCCGAGGTGGGGCTCGACGAGCTGCCGAAGCCTCGCGAGATCTTCGAGTTCCTCAACTCCTACGTGATCGGCCAGGAGACGGCGAAGAAGTCGCTGGCCGTCGCGGTCTACAACCACTACAAGCGGGTGCAGGCCGGCGTCACCGCCGGCGGCGGCAAGCAGTCCAAGGACGACGCCGTCGAGGTCGCGAAGTCCAACATCCTCGTGATCGGTCCCACCGGGTGCGGCAAGACCTATCTGGCGCAGACGCTCGCACGCATGCTCAACGTGCCCTTCGCGATCGCCGACGCCACCGCGCTGACCGAGGCGGGCTACGTCGGTGAGGACGTCGAGAACATCCTGCTGAAGCTCATCCAGGCCGCCGACTACGACGTCAAGAAGGCCGAGACGGGCATCATCTACATCGACGAGATCGACAAGGTGGCCCGCAAGGCGGAGAACCCCTCGATCACCCGCGACGTCTCGGGGGAGGGTGTGCAGCAGGCCTTGCTGAAGATCCTCGAGGGCACCACCGCCTCGGTGCCGCCCCAGGGCGGTCGCAAGCACCCGCACCAGGAGTTCATCCAGATCGACACCACCAACATCCTGTTCGTGGTGGGTGGTGCGTTCGCCGGGCTCGAGCACATCGTGGAGCAGCGGGTCGGCAAGAAGACGCTCGGCTTCACCGCCGAGATGCGCGCGTCCAACGAGACCGAGGCCGACGAGATGTTCGGCCAGGTGCGGCCCGAGGACCTGGTGAAGTTCGGCCTGATCCCCGAGTTCATCGGCCGACTGCCGCTGATCGCGGCGGTCAACAAGCTCGACCAGGCCGCCCTCGTCCAGATCCTGACCGAGCCGCGCAACGCGCTGCTCAAGCAGTACCAGAAGCTCTTCGAGATCGACGGCGTGGAGCTGGAGTTCACCACGGACGCCGTCGAGGCGATCGCGGACAAGGCGATGGAGCGGGGGACCGGTGCCCGCGGCCTGCGCGCGATCATCGAGGAGGTGCTCCTCAACGTGATGTACGACGTGCCCTCCCGGGGCGACATCGGCAAGGTCGTGGTCACCCGCGAGGTCGTCTCCGACAACGTGAACCCCACTCTCGTCCCGCGTGAGGACGAGCCGAAGAAGAAGAAGTCCGCCTAGAAACTAGACCAGTGGCGGTCATTCATAGACCACTGCCGCATGTCGGGCGATTTGCCCATATTCTTTCGGCACCTGCGTCAGCAGGAGTCATCGTCGCCGGGGGAATCCCACATGCTCGCAGCAGAACACCGCAGGCCGCTCGGGGCCTTCGCCCTGGTGGTCGCTGCCGCGTGCCTGATCATGGCCAACGGCCTGCGCACCCAGGTGGTGCAGGTGCTCGTCGAGTCCGGCGGCTCACGCGAGCTGATCAGCGCCCTGGCCCCCGACATGGTGCTCGGCCAGTCGCTGACCCGAGCACCGGCTCCTGCCCAGGCCCTCAGCGAGGTGCCGACCGGCGCCGACGAGCCGGCCGACGAGCCGGCCTCGGAGCCCGTGCAGGTCGTCTCGCTCGGCGACCTGGTGACCCCGGTCGCCCCCGCGGGGACCACCCAGAGCAGCGCGACGTCCTCCTCGACGCCGGCCCAGCGGAGCGTCCAGGCTCGCTCCGCGACACGCCGCGCATCGGCGGCGCGCCCGCGACGGGACGCCGGGCCCGCCCGATTCTCGAACGCTCGCCCCGCCTCGCCCCGTCCGAGCACGCCGACGACACCGGGACGCGACGTCTCGGCCCGTCCCGGTGCGCAGCCCGGTGTCCCGGGCTGGGGTTCCGGCCAGGGACCGGGTCAGGGTCCGGGCCAGGAACAGGGTCCGGGCCAGGGACTCACCAAGGGACTGGGTGACGGTCTGGACGTGGGTCGCGGGAACGGCGTCGGCGGCAAGGGTCACGGCCACGGCCGCTGGGAGGACCGGCACGGGGACTGGCCGGGCAAGGGCAAGGGCAAGGATCTGCGCAGCACGGTGGCCACCGTGCGCGGCGCGATCGAGCACGGCAAGAACCGTGCGCACGGCAGCCCGAAGAAGTGGGCTCCCCGGCCGGCACCCCTGCGCTCGCGTCAGTCCGCCCAGCGCACCGCGCCCAGCTCCATGGGGCACAGCTCCCAGGGCTGGAGCCACCAGCGCAGCACGCCGTCGCGCTCGCACGCCACGAAGCCGCGTCATCACTCCAGCGCTCCGGCGAAGACCTGGTCGAAGCCGAAGAGCTCCTCGAAGCCCAAGTCCTGGTCCAAGCCCCGGTCCTGGTCGAAGCCCAAGTCCTCCTGGTCCAAGCCCACGAGCTCCGCGAAGTCCACGAGCTGGTCCAAGTCCCGGTCCTGGTCCAAGGGCTCCTCGAAGAGCTCGCAGAAGAGCTTCGGCTCCCGCGGCCGCGGTCACTCCGGCGGACACGGTCGCTCCGGCGGCCACGGCCACGGCCGCTGACCCGAGGATCGAGCCGGTCGCGATCGCGGCGCGGTGCCACAGCGGCGAAGTGCTCGCCACCGCACTGAACCGGAGCACGGTCACTCGTCGTGGTGGTGGCCCGGCGGTGCTGCGGTTGGACAACGGGCCGGAGATGATCGTTGCTGCTCTCCGTACTCATCGCTGGGCGACCGAACCCCACGGGCCCACGCTGCGATCCGTACCCACTAATCGGCTCGCACGCGTCTGGTGTCGTATGCCCACATCGCGATCTCGACGCGGTTGCGGGCGCCGAGCTTGGTCATCAGCGATGCGACGTGGGTCTTGACCGTGCTCAGGCCGACGAAGAGCTCGGTGGCGATCTCGGCGTTCGTCCGGCCCCGCGCCACCAGCGCGAGCACCTCCTCCTCGCGCTCGGTGAGTGGGGCGATGGGCTGGACCGGTAGCACCGGCGCCTGGTCGGCGAAGGTCCCCAGCAGCCGACGGGTGACGTTGGGGGCGATCAGCGCGTCCCCGTCGGCCGCGGCGTGGATGGCCTGCACGAGGAGCTCCGGCCCGGCGTCCTTGAGCAGGAAGCCGCGGGCGCCGGCGCGTAGGGCACCGAGGACGTATTCATCGAGGTCGAAGGTGGTGATCACGACGACCGCCATCGGGTCCGTCACATCCGGCCCGGCCAGGCGCCGCGTCACCTCGACGCCGTCGAGACCGGGCATCCGGATGTCGACGAGGAGGACATCGGGACGCAGCCGGGTCGCCAGGTCGAGCGCTGCGAGCCCGTCTGCTGCCTCGCCCACGACCTCGAGGTCGGGTTGCGCGCCGAGGATCATCACCAGCCCGGTCCGGACCAGGTCCTGGTCGTCGGCCACGACCACACGGATGCTCATGCGGGGTCCCCGCGGCGTTGTTCGGGGGAGCGAAGCGGCGGAGAAGAACGTCGTGGGGTGTTCACGCCGGCGCCTCCACCGGCAGCACGGCCTCGACCACCCAGCCACCCTCGGGCCCCGGCCCCGCGGAGAGAGATCCGCCGAGGAGCTGGGCGCGTTCGGCCATGCCCAGCAGGCCGAACCCAGGCTCCGGGGCCGGCCCCGGCGCGGTCTGTCCATCGTCGGTGACACGCAGCCTGACGGCGTCGCCCTCCCGGCGTACGTCGATCCGGACGCGGGTCGCGCTCCGGGCGTGCCGTACGGCGTTGGTCAGCGACTCCTGCGCGAGTCGGTAGAGCGCGGCGTCCACGGGTCGCGCGAGCCGGGTCAAGGCACCGTCCAGCGAGACCTCGACCGTGGGCGTCGCGTCGGCGCGCGCCAGAGCAGCCAGGTCCGCGACACCCGGCTGCGGTGAGTAGGCGGCGGCTTCCTCCTCACGCAGCACCCGCACCATGGACCTCATCTCCGCCAGGGTCTGCGACGCTTCGGACTCGATCGCGGCCAGGACTTCAACAGCCTTCTCGGGCTGGGTGCCGGCGACCACGCCACCGGCCTGCGCCTGCACCGCGATGGCCGAGACGTGGTGGGCCACGGTGTCGTGCAGCTCGCGCGCCAGCGCCACCCGCTCCTGGTTTCGGGTCTCGCGCTGTTGGCGATGCCAGAGGTCCGCGCGGTAGCGGAACACCGCCGCGAGGGCGACGATCAACAGCAGGAGGGCGCTCCCGCCGAAGACGTCGGCCCAGCCCGCGGAGGCGGCGTACATCCCCAGCGCGACGACGACCGTCACGAACGCCGTCCCCACGACGATCTCCCGTCCCGAGCCCCACCGCACCAGGGAGTAGAGCAGGACCAGGACAGCCATCATGGAGAAGAGGTCGAGGTCCCCGGCGGGCGCAGTCAGCTGGAGGACCGAGAGCAGACCGGCGACGCCCCACCCGACCAGGGCGGCCGTCAGGGGGCGGGCCCGCCGCCAGAGCAGGGCAGGAACCAGCGCCAGGGCGAGCACCGTCACCAGGGGTCGCCAGGCCAGGTCCGGCCGAACGATGCCCTCGACCACGGTGGCGGCCGCGAACACGCCCACCAGCAGCCAGTCGAGACGACCGACGGGCGGGGCGTCGGCAGGCCGCGGCTCGTGCCAGATGGAGCGCCCAACAGTGACCACGGCTCCAGCCTAGGGATCGGCGCGCCTCGGCGTACCCGCCGAAAGTAGGAGGCAGAGACCATCCCATCGGCCCGGAGAACCCCGGCCTCCGGGCCGAGGCGCCCGACGCCGGGCTCAGCGAGCGTGGACCCACCGATCCTCACCACGACAAGGGAGCCCATGATGAGCACACGTCAGCCCACCACCACACTGGAAGACCAGCCGATCCCGGTGAGAGCCAAGCTCGCCGCAGCGTGGACGACCTTCATGTTCCTGTACGCCTACGTCGACATTCTCGGCTTCTTCACGCCCGGCATCGTCGAAGACATCCTCGACGGCCGGGTCTTCGAGTTCGACCTCTCCCAGACCTTTTCGACCACGGCGCTGAGCCTCATGGCCATCCCGATCTTCATGGTCGTGCTGTCGATGACGCTGCCCGCCCGGGCGAGCCGCATCGCGAACCTCGTCGTGGCCGCGGTCTACGTCCCCGTCACGGTGTTCAACGTGGCGGGCGGGTTCTGGCTGTACTTCTACGGTCTTGGCGTCGTACTGGAACTGATCGTTCTCGCCCTCATCGTGAGGTACGCCTGGACCTGGCCCCGCACCGCACCGTCGGCGAGCATGGCGACCAGCCCGGACCGGGAGACCGTTCGCGCCCAGCAGCCAGCCTGAACCCACGAGCAGTCCCGTCGGTCCTGTTCGGAGCCTCGGGGCCCCGTCAGACCCAACCAGCCGGCGCGCGCGGGGTCACCTCTTCGGCGGCGGCTCCCCGAGCACCGCGTCCACGCTGAGGGCGGCCTGGCCGTCGGCGACCAGCTCGAGGCCGCCGGTGATCGTGCCGGCGGCGCGCAGGTCGCCCTCGGCGCTGCGGACGGCCGCGAGCGCCCGCTCCGGTCCGGTGACCCGGGCCCGCTCGACCGGGGTGCGCATGCCGACCTTGGCCGTCGACTTGGCTCCGCGGACGCCGGCGAGGACAGCCGCGACGGCGGTGAGCACCTCGGGGTCGGCGCCGGCAGAGGCTCCGACGTCGGGGGGAGTGGGCCACGCCTGGAGGTGGACCGACCCCTCCTGCCACCACGACCAGACCTCCTCGGTGGCGTAGGGCAGGAACGGCGCGAACATCCGCAGCTGCACGTGCAGAGCGGTGGCCAGACGCGGCACGGGCCGACTCGGTGGCCGGGTCCCCGGCGTCGCCGTACGCACGCTCCTTGACCAGCTCGACGTAGTCGTCGCAGAAGTCCCAGAAGAACTTCTCGGCCTGCTCCAGCGCGGTGGTGTAGTCGTAGGCGTGGAAGGCCTTCGTGGCCTCCTCCAGCGCCCCCGCCAGCTGGGCGAGCAGCGCGCGGTCGACCGGCTGGGTCACCAGCGTCGGGTCGGGACGCGTCGCGCCGACGCTGCCGAGGACGAACTTCGAGACGTTGAGGACCTTCATGGCCAGACGCCGGCCGACCTTCATCTGGCTCTCGTCGAACGGTGAGTCCAGGCCGGGACGGGCCATCGCGGCCCGCCAGCGCACGGCGTCGGCGCCGTACTTGTCGAGCACGTCGGTCGGTACCACGGCGTTGCCCTTGGACTTCGACATCTTCTTGCGGTCGGGGTCGACGATGAACCCGGAGATCATCGCGTGCGTCCACGGGACCGCGTGGTTCTCGTAGTGGGCCCGGACCACCCGCGAGAACAGCCAGGTGCGGATGATGTCGTGCGCGTTGGTGCACAGGTCCATCGGGAAGACCCGCTCGAACAGGTCGGGGTCGCTCTCCCAGCGGCCGGCGATCTGCGGGGTCAGCGACGACGTCGCCCAGGTGTCCATCACGTCGGGGTCGCCGACGAAGCCGCCCGGCCGGCCGCGCTGGTCCTCGGTGTAGCCCGCGGGTGCCACGGTCGACGGGTCGACCGGCAGCTCGTCCTCCCGCGGCAGCAGCGGCTCGTCGTAGTCGGGCTCGCCCTCGTCGTCGAGGCGGTACCAGACCGGGAACGGGATGCCGAAGAAGCGCTGCCGCGAGATGAGCCAGTCGCCGTTGAGGCCGCCGACCCAGTTGTCGTAGCGGTGCTGCATGTGGGGCGGGACCCAGGTGATCTCGGCGCCGTTGCGCAGCATCTGGTCGCGGACGTCGCCGTCGCGGCCTCCGTTGCGGATGTACCACTGCCGGGTGGCCACGATCTCCAGCGGCTTGTCGCCCTTCTCGTAGAAGTTGGCCATCCGCTGGGTGGGGGTGGGCTCGCCGTCGAGGTCGCCGGTCTCGCGGAGCTTGGCCACCATCGCCTCACGTGCGCTGAACGCGGTCTTGCCCTTGAGGTCCTCGTACGCCGCCGCGGACTCCTCCGAGCGACCGAGCCACTCGGGGGTCTCGCGCGACATCCGGCCGTCCCGGCCGATCAGCGTGCGCACGGGCAGCTGCAGCTCACGCCACCAGGTGACGTCGGTGAGGTCGCCGAAGGTGCAGCACATCGCGATGCCCGCGCCCTTGTCCGGCTCGGCCGCCGGGTGGGCCAGCACCGGGACCTCCACCCCGAAGACGGGGGAGCTGACCGTGGTGCCGAAGAGCGGCTGGTAGCGCTCGTCGTCGGGGTGCGCGATCAGGGCGACGACCGAGGGGATCAGCTCAGGGCGCGTGGTCTCGACGTGGACCGGCCCGTCCTGCCCGTGGAAGGCGACCCGGTGGTAGTGCCCGGCGTACTCGCGCGCCTCGAGCTCGGCCTGGGCGACGGCGGTCTGGAAGGTGACGTCCCAGAGGGTGGGGGCCTCCTGCAGGTAGGCCTCGCCGCGGGCGAGGTTGCGCAGGAAGGCCCGCTGGCTGACGGTCTGTGCCTGCGGGCCGATCGTCGTGTAGTGCTGGCTCCAGTCGACCGAGAGGCCCAGCGTGCGCCACAGGTCCTCGAAGACCTTCTCGTCCTCGACGACCAGCCGCTCGCACAGCTCGACGAAGTTGGGCCGGCTGATCGGGACCTGCTTCTTGGGGTCCGGCTTCGCCGGCGGCGCGAACTCGGCGTCGTAGGGGAGCGAGGGGTCGCAGCGCACGCCGAAGTAGTTCTGCACCCGGCGCTCGGTCGGCAGGCCGTTGTCGTCCCAGCCCATCGGGTAGAACACCGACTTGCCCTGCATCCGCTGGAACCGCGCGACCAGGTCGGTGTGGGTGTAGGAGAAGACGTGGCCCACGTGCAGCGAGCCGGACACCGTCGGGGGCGGCGTGTCGATGGAGTAGACCTCGCTGCGGGGACGGGTCCGGTCGAACGCATAGGTGTCGTCGGTGCGCCAGTGCGCGGCCCACTTCTCCTCCAGACCCTCCAACGCGGCCCGGTCCGGTACGACGGCCGCGGGTGGTGCGGTCGTCTCGGCGGACGGGGCAGTCTGGGGGGCGTCACTCATGCAGCGAATCCTAGTGACGGGTCCCGGGCGCGCCCGCAACGGCTCGGGTGACGGCGCTGGTCACGGCACCGGGCCGGGCCCGCAGCCCCGCGACCTAGACTTCGCCTCGATGAACGAGACCCCCGACGGCCCCGCCGCTGACGCCCGCCTCGCCGAGACCTACGCCGAGGTCGAGGACGCACTGCTGAGCCGCTGGCCCGAGACCAAGCTGGACCCCACGCTCGACCGGATCGAGGCGTTCATGGAGCTCCTCGGCGACCCCCAGCGCAGCTATCCGGTGATCCACCTGACCGGCACCAACGGCAAGACCTCCACCGCCCGGATGGTCGAGACGCTCGTGGCGGCCCTCGGCCTGCGGGTCGGCCGGTTCACCAGCCCCCACCTGGAGTCGATGACCGAGCGGATCAGCCTCGACGGCGAGCCGCTGAGCGAGGAGGCGTTCGTGACCGCGTTCAACGACGTCGCCCCGTTCACCCACCTCGTCGACGAGCAGCACGACCACCCGCTGTCCTTCTTCGAGACCGTCGTGGCCATGGCGTACGCCGCCTTCGCCGACGCCCCCGTCGACGCGGCCGTGGTCGAGGTCGGCATGGGCGGCACCTGGGACGCGACCAACGTCGCGGACGCCACCGTGGCCGTGCTGACGCCGGTGGCGGTCGACCACGCGAAGTACCTCGGCTCCACGCCGGCGACGATCGCCCAGGAGAAGGTCGGCATCATCAAGCCCGGCGCCACCGTCGTGTGCGCGGTGCAGTCCCCGGAGGTCATGCAGGTCGTGCTCGAGCGGTGCGCCGAGGTGGGCGCCACGCTGGCCCGCGAGGGGCAGGAGTTCGGGGTCACCGGCCGGGTGCCCGCGGTGGGCGGCCAGATGGTGGGCCTGCAGGGCCTGCGCGGCAGCTACGAGGACGTGTTCCTCCCGCTCTACGGCGCCCACCAGGCACAGAACGCGGCGCTCGCGCTGGCATCGGTCGAGGCATTCCTCGGTGGGGATGACGCCCTCGACGCAGACCTGGTCCGCGAGGCCTTCGCGGAGGTCATCTCACCGGGGCGGCTGGAGATCATCCGGCGGTCCCCGACGATCGTCCTGGACGCCGCCCACAACCCGCACGGCGCGGCCGCGCTGGTCGCGGCGCTGGAGGACTCCTTCACCTTCTCCCCGCTGGTCGGGGTGCTGGGGGTGATGGGGGACAAGGACTACGAGGGGGTCCTGGCCGAGCTGGAGCCGATGCTGGCCCACGTGGTGTGCACCCAGAACTCCACCTCGAGGTCGATGCCCGCCGCCGAGCTCGCCGAGGTGGCGCGCGGCATCTTCGGTCAGGACCGGGTCAGCGAGACGCCCTCGCTCGCCGAGGCCATCGAGCAGGCGGCGACGCTCGCCGAGGCCGGCGGCGCGCTCGGCGAGGCGATCGGCTCGGGCGGCGTACTCGTCACGGGCTCGGTGGTGACGGTGGGCGAGGCCCGGGCCATGCTGCGCTCGCGGCGAGCGCCCGGCACCCCGCCGGGCGGGGTCCCGGGCGTGACCCCGCACCCGCCGGAGGTCCTCCTCGACCAGGACCTCGAGGACGAGGACCTCGAGGACGAGCCGGAGGACGACTGATGCAGCGGCGTCTGTGCGCCGCGATCCTGGCGCTCGAGGCGATCGTCCTCGGGCTCAGCGCTCCGGTGCTCATCGCGGTGGCCGGCGTCTCCACCGGCGCGGGCCTGGCGATGGGGCTCGGCCTGAGCCTGGGGTGCCTGGTGGTGGCGGGGCTGCTGCGCTTCCGGTGGGCCTACTGGGCGGGCTGGGCGCTGCAGGTGGCGGCCATCGCGCTCGGCTTCGTGGTCGCCACGATGTTCGTGCTCGGGGCGGTCTTCCTCGCGCTGTGGGCCGCCGCGTTCGTGCTCGGCCGCAAGATCGAGGTGGAGCGGGCGCAGTGGGAGGCGGGGGAGCGGCCCGGCCCGGCCGCGGGGCCGGCCGCCCACTAGGGTGTGCGCCATGTCCGACGGCACTCAGCGCACCCTGGTCCTGCTCAAGCCCGACGCGGTCCGACGCGGGCTGGTGGGCGACATCCTGTCGCGGTTCGAGGCCAAGGGCCTGAGCATCGCCGCGCTGGAGCTGCGCCACATCGACACCGATCTGGCCGACCAGCACTACGCCGAGCACGTCGAGCGTGACTTCTACCCGCCGCTGCGCGCGTTCGTGACCAGCGGCCCGCTCGTGGCCATGGTCCTCGAGGGCGACGAGGCGGTCGACGTCGTACGCGCGATCAACGGCGCCACCGACGGCCGCAAGGCCGCCCCCGGCACGATCCGCGGCGACCTCTCGCTGTCGAACCGCGAGAACCTCGTGCACGGCTCGGACAGCGTGGAGTCGGCCCAGCGCGAGATCGCGCTCTGGTTCCCCGGCCTCTGACGCCGTCCGCGGTTTCCCACGGTCCCGTGGGAAACCAGCACTTCCCGCACGCTGCAACGCTCGGGAAGTGACAGTTTCGCAAGGTCCCGTGGGAAACCGCGCCAGAAACCGGCACGTGCCTGGCCCGCCGCGTGTCGTCGCGGGATTGGGGGCCCGCGCTCCTTAGTCTCATCCACAGGTGGGGCGCGCGGGGCGTCGTACCTCTTCCCCTTCCCGGCACCTGCGAGGCGACACGGATGGCCAACAGTCTCATCGGCCGCGACATGGCGGTTGATCTCGGTACGGCGAACACGCTGGTCTACGTCCGGGGCCGGGGCGTCCTCGTCGACGAGCCGTCGGTCGTCGCGATGAACGACCAGACCCACGAGATCCTCGCGGTCGGCCACGAGGCCAAGCGGATGATCGGGCGCACTCCCGACGGCATCGCCGCGATCCGTCCGCTCAAGGACGGGGTGATCGCGGACCTCGACGCCACCGAGGAGATGCTGCGCCACTTCATCCAGCAGGTGCACAAGCGGCGCTACTTCGCCAAGCCCCGGATGATCATCTGCGTGCCCAGCGGGGTGACCGCGGTGGAGCAGCGGGCGGTCAAGGAGGCGGGCTACCAGGCCGGCGGACGGCGGGTCTACATCATCGAGGAGCCGATGGCCGCCGCGATCGGCGCCGGGCTCCCCGTCCACGAGGCCACCGGCAACATGGTCGTCGACATCGGCGGCGGCACCACCGAGGTCGCGGTGATCTCCCTGGGCGGCCTGGTGACCACGCTGTCCTCGCGCACCGCCGGCGACGACCTCGACCAGGCGATCGTGACCTGGATGAAGAAGGAGCACTCCCTGATGCTGGGGGAGCGCACCGCCGAGGAGATCAAGATGACGCTCGGGTCGGCGTTCCCGCTGCCCCAGGAGCGCCAGGCCGAGGTCCGCGGGCGCGACATGGTCTCCGGTCTGCCTCGCACGGTCACCGTCTCCAGCCCCGAGATCCGCAAGGCGCTCGAGGAGCAGCTGCACTCGATCGTCGACGCCGTGCGCACCACCCTGGACCAGACGCCGCCCGAGCTGGCCGGCGACATCATGGACCGCGGCATCGTGCTCACCGGCGGTGGCGCCCTGCTGCTCGGCCTCGACGAGCGGATCCGCCACGAGACCGGCATGCCGGTGCACGTCGCCTCGGACCCCCTCACCTCGGTCGCGCTCGGCGCGGGCAAGTGCGTGGAGGAGTTCGAGGCGCTGCAGCAGGTCCTCGTCTCGGACCACAGGCGGTAGGGCGTGGCCAAGCAGCGACTTCGGGGCCGGACCGGCAACGTCCGCGGTGCCTCTCTCGGACGGATGAACCTCGACGAGGGCCGCACCGGCTTCGGGCGCGCCCGGAGGGACTCCTCGCGCGCGGTGGTCGGGCTGCTGGTGGCCGCCTCGCTCACGGTCATCACCGTCGACGCCGCCAGCGGTGACGACTCCCCGCTCGACCCGGCCCGCGCGGCCGTGGGCAACGTGGTCGGCCCGGTCGAGGCCACCACCGCGGCGGCCGTGCGGCCGCTGCGCGAGACGCTGGCCTACTTCGGCGCCAACGACGAGCTGCGCGCCGACGTGGCCCGCCTCTCGGCGCAGAACTCCCAGCTCCGGTCGGAGGCCGAGCGGGTCCCGCTCGACCGGCACCGCCTCGCCGAGCTCGACGGACTCACCCGCACCGCCAACCAGACCGGCTACGCGCTCGTGGCGGCCCGGGTGGTCGGCATGGGCCCGATGCAGTCGTTCTCGCGCACGGTCACCATCGACGCGGGCACCTCCTCGGGCGTGCGCAAGGACATGACGGTGCTGAACAACGACGGCCTCGTCGGCCGGGTCATCAGCGCCACGCGGAGCACCGCCAACGTGCTGCTGGTCCTCGACACCGACTCGGTGGTCGGCGGTCGCCTCGGCTCCAACCGGGAGATCGGCTTCCTCCGCGGCCGCGGGGTCACCGGCGACCGCGGGCGCCTCGACCTCGACCTGGTCGACAACTCCGTCACCCCCGCCAAGGGCGACGTCGTGGTCACCTGGGGCAGCCAGAACGGCGTTCCGTACGTCGCCGGCATCCCGATCGGCAAGGTCGAGTCGGTGTACTCCACGCCGCGCGAGCTGGCCAAGCACGCGGTGATCGACCCGTTCGTCGACTTCACCTCGCTCGACGTCGTGGGGGTCGTCGTGCCTCGCCGGACCGACGGGGACCGGCTCGTGATCAACGGGGGAGCGAAGCGATGAGCCTCTCGCGCACCGGCGTCGTCAGTCTCGTGGTGCTGGCCGCCGTGGTCCTGCAGGTCGCCGTGTTCAACCAGTTCGCCGTCAACGGCGTCGTCCCCAACCTGGCCCTCGTCGCGGTCGTGGCCGCCTCGATCGCCCGGGGCCCGCAGTACGGCGCCGTGCTCGGCTTCGCCGCCGGGCTGCTGCTCGACCTCGCGCCCCCCGCCGACCACGTCGCCGGACGGTGGGCCCTGGCCTTCGTGCTGGTCGCCGTCCTCGCGGGCCGCGTGCGCAACGACGCGCGCCGCAGCCCCCTGGCCGGACTGGCCACGGTCGCGGTCTGCTCCTTCGTCGGCACCTCGCTGTTCGCCCTGAGCGGGCTCGTCCTGGGCGACCACGCACTGCCGCCGGGCGAGATGCTCGCGGTCATCGGGATCGCCGTGCTGTGGGACGTCGTCGTCGCGCCGCTCCTGCTGCCCGTCCTGATGCCGCTCTTCGAGCGCGCCCGGCGCCCGGGCGAGCTGGTCACCTGATGGCTGCGGTCCTCATCCGGCCCAGCGCCTCCCAGCGCAGCCGACTGCGCCTGATCGTGGTGCAGGCGCTCGTGCTCGGGCTGTTCCTCACCCTGTTCGCCCGCCTCTGGTACATGCAGGTCTCCACCGGCGAGGGCTACCGCGCCCAGGCCGCCGAGCAGTCCGTGCGCGACGTCGTCGTGCAGCCGGCTCGAGGCCTGGTCGTCGACGACATGGGCCGTCCGCTGGTCGCCAACCGCAGCAGCTGGGTGGTCAGCGTCGACCGGACCCTGTTCGGCAAGCTCTCCGAGGACGTGCGCACGACCACGATGCGCCGGCTCTCGCGCGTCGTCGACGTGCCGATCCGCAAGATCGAGGCCCGTCTGCTGCTCTGCGGCCAGCCGGACAGCAAGCGGGGCACGTGCTGGAACGGCTCGCCGTACCAGCCGGTGCCGGTCGCCCGCGACGTCAAGCAGAAGATCGCCGTGAAGGTGCTGGAGCAGGCGGAGAAGTACCCCGGCGTGCTCGCCCAGCAGGAGAGCGTGCGCGCCTACCCCGAGCCCTACGGCGTCAACGCCGCCCACCTGCTCGGCTACCTCAGCCCCATCACCGAGGGCGAGCTCGACGAGGCCGAGAAGGAGGGGGACACCTCCCTCAACGGCGCGTCCGTGGTCGGCCGGGCGGGCGTGGAGAAGGCGTACGACGCGTGGCTGCGCGGTCAGCCGGGCTACAAGAAGGTCGCCGTCGACTCGATGGGCCGGGTGCTCGGCGACTCCGGCGAGACCGAGTCGGTCCCCGGCGACACGCTGGTCACCTCGATCGACGCCAAGGTGCAGTCCTTCGTGGAGAAGCAGCTCCACCAGACCATCCAGACGGCCCGCGCGACGACCGACACCGTCACCGGGCGCAAGTACGCCGCCGACAGCGGCGCCGCGGTCGTCCTCGATGCGCGCACCGGCCGCGTGGTGGCGATGGCCAGCCAGCCCACCTACGACCCCGAGGTGTGGTCGGGCGGCATCAGCAGCCGGCAGCTCGAGCGGCTGTACTCCGAGAAGGCGGGCACACCGCTGCTCTCGCGGGCCACCCAGGGCCAGTTCGCCCCCGGGTCGACGTGGAAGCCGATGATGACCGCGGGCGCCATGGAGAACGGCTACGGGCCGGACACACGGCTCGCGTGCTCCTCGGGCTTCCAGGTCGGCAACCGCACGTTCAAGAACTACGAGTCGGGGGCCTACGGCTCCATCGGCTTCGACAAGGCCCTCGAGGTCTCGTGCAACACCTTCTTCTACCGGATCGGCTACGCCTTCTGGCAGAAGTACGGCACCAAGGTCGACGACGTGAACGCCAAGGACCCGCTGGTCAGCATGGCCAAGAAGTTCGGCTTCGGGAAGAAGACCGGCATCGACCTGCCCGGCGAGGCCACCGGGCGGATCGCCGACCGGAAGTGGAAGCTCGAGTACTGGAAGTCCATGAAGGGCTACTACTGCAAGGTCGGCAAGGAGGAGGGCAGCGACTTCCTGCACCGGTTCGCGCGGGAGTTCTGCCTCGAGGGCTTCGCCTACCGCGCCGGCGACGCCGTCAACTTCGCGATCGGCCAGGGCGACACGGTCGTGACCCCGCTCCAGCTGGCCCGCGCCTACTCCGCGATCTCCAACGGGGGCACGCTCTACGAACCGCAGGTGGCCACCGCGATCGTCAGCCCCGAGGGCAAGGTGCGCAAGCGGTTCTCGCCCAAGGTCGCAGCGAAGCTCCCGGTGAAGAAGGACATCCTCGACTACATCGACAACGCCCTGAAGGGCGTCTCGAAGCAGGGCACGATGTCGTGGCGGCTGACCGACTTCCCGCTGGACAAGGTGACGATCCGCTCCAAGACGGGGTCGGCCGAGGTCTACGGCAAGCAGAGCACCTCGTGGGTGGCGTCGTACACCAAGGACTACGTCGTGGTGATGATGGTCAGCCAGGGTGGCACCGGCTCCGGGACGTCCGGCCCGGCGGTCCGCGCCATCTGGGAGCAGCTGTACGGCGTCAAGGGCACCGACGTGAAGCCCGCGAAGGCGGCCATCCCCGGCACCAAGGCGCCTCGCAAGCTCCCCACCTTCGCCCGTGACGGTTCGATCCTCCCGCCCGCGTCGAAGGGGGCCCAGCAGTGACCGTCCTCCCGATCGGCCGCCTCGCGGTCAGCCGCACGCGCGTGGCGGTGCCCCGGCTGGACTGGGTCCTGTTCGGCGCCGCCGGGCTGATCCTGCTCGTGGGCACGCTCCTGGTCTGGTCGGCGACCGCCAGCAACGACGTCCTCACCCGGGGCCAGTCGACGGCGTACCTGCACAAGCACCTGGTCAACGTCCTGATCGGGCTGGTCCTCGCGGCGGCCGTGATGGCCACGGACCACCGCTGGGTGCGCATCGTCACGCCGCTGGTGTACGTCGCCTCGGTGATCGGGCTCTTGCTCGTGCTCGTGATGGGGACCACCATCAACGGCTCGCGCTCCTGGCTGATGCTCGGCGGCCTGTCGATCCAGCCGGCCGAGTTCGCCAAGCTCGCGGTCGTGATCGGGATGGCGATGATCATCGCCGAGCGCACCGAGAACTCCCGGGTGCGGCGGGTCGGCCCCGTCGACGTGGGCCTGCTCGGCGTGATCGCGGGCATTCCCGCGCTGCTGATCATGCTGCAGCCCGACCTCGGCACGATGCTGGTGCTGACCGCCACCGTGTTCGGGGTCCTGGCCGTCGCCGGAGTCCCGCGGCGCTGGCTGTTCTCGATCTTCGCCTCGGGCGCCCTCGTCGCCTACCTCGCCGTCACCCTGGGCCTGCTGAAGCAGTACCAGATCAACCGGTTCATGGCCTTCACCGACCCGGGGCTGGACCCGCGCGGGGCCGGCTACAACACCACCCAGGCCCGGATCGCCATCGGCAACGGCGGCCTGTTCGGGCAGGGGCTGTTCGAGGGCTCCCAGACCCGCTCGCGGTTCGTGCCCGAGCAGCACACCGACTTCATCTTCACCGTGGCCGGCGAGGAGCTCGGGCTGATCGGCGCCGGGCTGCTGATCGTGCTCTTCGCGGTGCTGCTGTGGCGGGCGCTGCACATCTCCTACAACGCCGAGGACATGTTCGGGCGCGTCGCGGCCGCAGGGATCGCGTGCTGGCTGGCCTTCCAGACCTTCCAGAACATCGGGATGTGCCTCGGCATCATGCCGGTGACCGGCGTGCCGCTCCCGCTGGTGTCCTACGGCGGGTCCTCGATGTTCGCCACGATGATGGCCATCGGGCTGCTCCAGACCATCGCCATGCGTGGCAGCGCGGTCTCCCGCGCCGTCAGGCCTCGGGCAAGGTGAAGCTGAAGGTCGAGCCGCCGCCGGGGTTGCGCCACGCCGTCAGCTCGCCGCCGTGCAGGGCCACGATCCGTCGGGTCAGCGCCAGTCCGAGCCCCGAGCCGGGGGAGCGTCCCTCGACCGGGCCGCGGTGGAACTCCTCGAAGATCAGCTCCTCCTGACCCTCGGGGATGCCGATCCCGTGGTCGGTGACGTCGACCCGCACCCACCCGGGCTCGCGGTCGTGACGGGAGACGATCTCCACCCGGGGCGCCTCGTCGGCGGCGGTGTACTTGATCGCGTTCCCGATGAGGTTGTCGACCACCTGGCGCAGCATCCCCGGGTCGGCGTACACGCTGTGGGTGAGATCGAGCACGAAGCGCGGCTGGTCGCCGTCGGCCCAGTGCGCCTCGCGGCTCTCCGCCAGCGCGCTGGTCAGCTCCTCGAGCTTGACCGCGTCCGGGTGCAGCCGTCCGTTGCGTACGACGGTGTAGCTGAGCCAGTCCTCGATCACCTGGCGCATGCGCCGGCTCGCGTCGCGTGCCCGACCGATCGCGTCGTGCACCTGGTCCTCGCCGTCGTCGGCGGGGCCGTGGTCGCGGGCGATCTCGAGCCACCCGTCGAGCACGGTCAGCGGCCCGCGCAGGTCGTGGGCCACCATGCCGGCGAAGTTGCCGAGCTCGCGCAGCCGGGTGCGCTCGGCGGTCACGTCGTGGAGCAGGACCATGGTGGGGCCGTCAGCCGAAGCGTCGACGGGCTGGGCCGAGAGCTCGAGGATGCGGGCGCCGTCGTCGTGCCCCACCAGCACCTCCCGGGTGCGCGCGGCCTCCCCGGCCGCGGCGAGCAGGTCCTGGCGCAGGGACTCGTCGGCCACGGGCCGTCCGTCGACCTCGCGCAGGTCGAACGTGCTGGCCCAGGAGCCGCTCCGCACCGGGATCGGGCGGCCGAGGAGCTGCCGGGCGGCGGCGTTGTACATCGTCACCCGCTGCCCGTCGGTCAGCACGACGCCGTCCTTCATCGAGTCGAAGACGGTGGAGAGCAGGTGCCGCTGGGCCTCGGACTCGGTCCGCCGTCCGTCGAGCTCCACGATCAGGGCCCCGCGCTGCTCGCGCATCAGGGCGAGCAGGAGGGCGAACGCGACGCTGGAGGTGACGAGCAGGTCCACGATCGAGGCGGCCGGCAGCAGGCCGGAGTACCCGAACTGGTTCTGCGGCAGGTAGGTCATGGCCGCGGCGAGCAGCGCGACCCAGAGGGCGAGGTACGCCGTGCCCCGCACGGTCAGCGTCAGCCCGCCCCAGACGCTCGGCACGATCAGCAGCCAGGACAGCGGGAGGGAGGGGTCGTGGTAGGCGCCGTACACGCACAGCACGGAGGTCACCAGCAGCCCGGCGCGGTTGGTCCAGGAGCTGGGGGGCAGGGCCTCGGAGCGCCGGCAGTGGTAGATCACCATGAACGTGGCGCCTCCCACGAAGCAGAAGACGCTGTTGCGCAGCACCCACCACAGCAGCACCTTCGAGGGAAGGTCGTCGGGGGTGAGCATCGGGTAGCCGCCCACGACGCCGAGCACCAGCGAGGAGGCCACGGCGGCCACGAACAGCCCGCCCACGTCCCTGGGAGTGCGGGGGTCCCATCCCGGGCGGGCCAGGGCGCGGCGGTAGATCGCCGCCATCAGGACGGGTTGCGCCGCGCCCGTCACCGCCCACCAGGCCGACGCCCCGACGGGGTAGCCCAGCGCCACGCCGGTGAGCAGGAAGACGGCTGCCATGGTGGCGAGCGTGCCGGTGAGGACGCGCCGGCCGGAGTGCCACACGGTGGTCACCAGCACGAACCCGACGACCCCGGTGGGCCACACCTCGGCGATGCGCGGGTCGACCTCGCGGCTGTCCAGGCCGAGGTAGGGCGCGACGAGGTAGCAGCCCAGGGCGAAGGCGTACATCCTGGCGACGGCGCCGAGGCGCACGGCAGCGGCGGCGCCGGCACCGGTGTGCGGTGTCGTCTCCCCGGGGACCTCGTCAATTCGTCGCATCTACACCATTCCTCCCGAGAAGTCTAGGGACAGGCGACCGTGACCGTCCGCGCAATGGGGGGATTGGGTCCCCTCCCTCGCGTCAGGCACGAGGGAGGGTGAGCGAGACCGTCGTCCCGGGGCCGGACTCGTTGCGGTGCGCGGAGATCACCCCGCCGTGGCGGCGCACGATGCGCCTGCACAGCGCCAGCCCGAGCCCGGAGCCGTCGTACCTGCCCCGCACGGTGCTGGCGCGCCGGAACGGCTCGAAGACGGCCGCCTCCTCGCCCTCCGGGATGCCGATGCCGGTGTCGCTGAACTCCAGCCGGACCCAGCCGGGTCCGGGGCCGGGCAGGCTGCGCACCCGCAGGCACGGTGGCTCGCCCGGGCGGGTGTACTTCACCGCGTTGCCGACCAGGTTGACCACGAGGTGACGCATCAGGGTCTGGTCGACGAGCACCGTGTCGCGTGCCTCGACCTCGATCCGTGCGCCCGGGTAGCGCGTCACGAGCGTCTCGACGAACGACTGCAGCTCGACCGGCTCGGGGTGCACGATGCCCTCGCGGGCGACGTTGTAGGTCAGCCAGTCGTCGATCTCCCGCGACATCCGGTCGGCGGCGCTGCGGCCGTGGACGAGCGCCTCGAGGCTGGCTGCGGGGTCGCTCTCCACGGTGTCCTCCGCGAGCTCGATCCACCCCTGTACGGCGGCGAGCGGACCCTTGAGGTCGTGGGCGGCCACGGCCGCGAAGCTGGTCAGCTCCTCGATCCGGCGCTGCTCGCTGGTGACGTCGCGCACGATCGCCACGACGCTGTCCGACCCGGCGTACTGCACCGGTGTCAGCTGCACCGACAGGATGCGCATGCCGTCCTCGGTCCCGTCGCGGTTGTAGGCGTAGGCGAAGGACGCGGCGTCGCGCCGGCGGCGCAGCCACCGGGCCGGCTCGTCCGTCAGCCGGTCCGGGCCGAGCATGTGCGCCGCGGCCCGATTGTGCAGCTGGACGTCGCCGTCGGCGTCCATCAGCACCAGGCCCTCGGTGATCGACTCGTAGACGGTGCCGAGCAGCCCCGCCTGGTCGAGCGCCTCCTGGCGACGGCGCACCACCTCGTTGGCGAGGTGGGCGCGCTGGTCGCGCAGCAGGGCGAGCAGCAGGACGACGAACACGAACGCGGCCATCAGGCTGTCCAGCACCAGCGACCCGGTGCGGTCCAGCGCGCCGTAGGGGCGGTTGCCCGCCGGAAGCGTCCGGACCAGGGCGACCGTCAGCGAGACCGTGAGGCTGTAGGCGGCGGCGGCCCACGGCCCCAGGGTCATCCCCGCCCAGATCGCCGGCAGCAGTGCGAGCCAGGTGACCGGCAGCCCGTCGAGGAGGAAGACCAGTCCGAGGCACACGGCGGTCACGACCAGCTGGGCGTAGAGCACCCCCAGCCTCGTCGGGAGAGCCTCGGCACGTGGTTCTCGCTGCACCAGCAGCAGGACGCACGCGCCGCCGACGAAGACGTGCACCGCCCCGAGCGCCACCCAGGAGGAGAGCAGCAGCGTCGAGCTGGTGACCCCGACCCCGGGGGTGGGGGCGAGCGGGATGACCGCCAGCGCGCCCACCATGCTGGCGCCGGCGAGGCTGACGAGGTCGCGCGGCCGGTGCGGGACGAGGTTGTCGTCGCCCGTCCACCAGCGGTGCACCGCCAGCGTGACGACGACCTGCAGCACCGTGGCCACCGCCCCGCGCGCGGAGGACAGCCAGGCGTGACCCAGCGAGACGTCGGTGAGGAGGTGCGCGCCGAGCGCCGCCAGGGCCGTGAGCGCGATCACCCGGCCGCGGCGGGCCTCGTCGGGCCACAGCCAGGCCAGCACGGCCCACAGGAACGCGGCCGCGGTGCTCAGCCGCAGGGGGCTGGCCGCTGCCGGCGGCGTGCTCGGCGACGTGCTCCAGCACGACGGACGCGGGGACCGCCACCAGGCACAGCAGCCAGAGGGTCCCGGTCGCCCGCACCGGAAGGCGTCGCGAGGGTCGCCAGGCAAGGGCATGCTCGGCCACCCCGATCCCCCTTCCTGCTCGGGTTGCAGACGTGCCTGGGCCAGCACGTACGCTGGTACTTCCCCATTTGCCGGAAGGTTCATGCATGCCCGTTCCACCAGGTGAGTCGGTCTTCGCCGCACTCGAGCCGCACCTCCCCCGCGTGCAGAAGCCCATCCAGTACGTCGGTGGCGAGCTGAACTCGGTGACGAAGCCGTGGGCGGAGACGAGTGTCCGCTGGGCGCTGATGTACCCCGACGCCTACGAGGTCGGGCTGCCCAACCAGGGCGTCCAGATCCTCTACGAGGTCCTCAACGAGCGCGAGGGCGTGCTCGCGGAGCGGACCTACTCGGTGTGGCCCGACATGGAGGCGGTGATGCGGGAGCACGCGATCCCGCAGTTCACCGTGGACGGCCACCGGCCGGTGCGCGACTTCGACGTGTTCGGGATCTCCTTCTCCACCGAGCTCGGCTACACCAACATGCTCACCGCCCTCGACCTCGCCGGCATCGCCCTGCGTGCCGAGGAGCGCGCCGAGGACGACCCGGTGGTCCTGTGCGGCGGGCACGCGGCGTTCAACCCCGAGCCGATCGCCGACTACGTCGACGCGGTGGTGCTCGGCGACGGCGAGGAGATCGTGCTCGCGATCAGCGAGGTCATCCGCGAGTGGAAGGACGAGGGCCGTCCCGGCGGGCGTGACGGGCTGCTGCTGCGGCTCGCGGCCAGCGGCGGGGTCTACGTCCCGAAGTTCTACGACGTGGCATACGACGAGTCGGGTGCCCTGCTCGGCGTACGCCCCAACCGGCCGGGCGTGCCGGACCGGGTGCGCAAGCACACCCTGATGGACCTCGACGCGTGGCCCTACCCCCGCAACCCGCTGGTGCCGCTGGCCGAGACCGTGCACGAGCGCTACAGCGTGGAGATCTTCCGCGGCTGCACCCGCGGCTGCCGGTTCTGCCAGGCCGGGATGATCACCCGCCCGGTCCGGGAGCGCTCGATCACCACCATCGGCGAGATGGTCGAGAACGGCATCCGCAAGTCCGGCTTCGAGGAGGTCGGCCTGCTCTCGCTCTCCAGCGCCGACCACTCCGAGATCGGCGAGGTCGCCGAGGGGCTGGCGGACCGCTACGAGGGGTCCAACGTCTCCCTGTCGCTGCCGAGCACCCGCGTGGACGCCTTCAACATCACGCTGGCCAACGAGTTCTCCCGCAACGGCCGTCGCTCGGGGCTCACCTTCGCCCCCGAGGGCGGGTCGGAGCGGATGCGCAAGGTGATCAACAAGATGGTCACCGAGGAGGACCTGATCCGCACGGTCGCGGCGGCGTACTCCCACGGCTGGCGGCAGGTGAAGCTCTACTTCATGTGCGGTCTCCCGACCGAGACCGACGAGGACGTGCTGGAGATCGCCGAGCTGGCCAAGAAGGTGATCGCCAAGGGCCGCGAGGTCGCGGGACACAACGACATCCGCTGCACGGTCTCGATCGGCGGCTTCGTGCCCAAGCCGCACACCCCGTTCCAGTGGGCCGCCCAGCTCGACGTGGAGACGACCGACGAGCGGCTGCGCAAGCTGCGCGAGGAGGTGCGCTCGGACCGCAAGTTCGGGCGCGCCATCGGTTTCCGCTACCACGACGGCAAGCCCGGGATCGTCGAGGGACTGCTGTCCCGGGGCGACCGTCGGGTCGGCCGGATCATCGAGGAGGTCTGGCGCGACGGGGGCCGCTTCGACGGCTGGAGCGAGCACTTCTCCTACGAGCGGTGGATGGCGGCGACCGAGCGCGCCCTGGCCACCCTGCCCGTGGGAGAGGGAGGCGGGGTCGACCTCGACTGGTTCACCACGCGTGAGCGCGGCTACGACGAGGTGCTGCCCTGGGACCACCTCGACTCGGGCCTCGACAAGGACTGGCTCTGGCAGGACTGGGAGGACGCCCTCGACCCGGACTCCGTCGACGTCGAGGACTGCCGCTGGACCCCCTGCTACGACTGCGGCGTGTGCCCGGAGATGGGCACCGACATCCAGATCGGCCCCACCGGCCAGCAGCTGCTGCCGCTCTCCGTCGTCTGATCCCGGCCAGAAATCGGCCAGAAATCGGCCAGAAATCGGATAGTCCGCGACGTTCCGCAGGGGAGATCCGCTCTCGGACCTGCGGAACGTCGCGGACTATCCGGTCTGGGGGTGGGGATCTCAGGCGGGCTGAGGTGCGTCGTACGCCGGGCCGCGTCGCCGTCGTCCGCCCGAGGGCCAGCTGCCGGCCGGCGATGCCGAAGGCGAACATCTCCGGGAGGGCGCCGCTGCCCATGGAGGTGAACATCTCCAGCAGGAGGGACAGCGGGATGGCCAGCGCCAGCAGCCACGCGGTGGTGCGCGGCCAGTACCCGTGGCGGACCAGCGTGATCCCGAGGATGGTCGAGCTGATCCAGGACAGCAGCACCCCGGGGACGTCGAGGAACAGGAACGCGAGGTCCAGCAGGTCCGTGGTGTGCGTCCACTGGGTCCAGTACGTCACCAGCACCGCCACGCACGCCCAGCTGTAGGCCACCAGCGCGAACCGCCAGGCGAACTTCTCGAAGCCCTGCGGGCGCCGCCGCCGGTAGAGCACGAACGCGCACGCCGTGAAGGCCGCGAACACCGGGAACCAGATCTTGCCGTAGGTGAGGTAGACGGCGTCCGGGCTCGCCCAGTCCAGGGCGGGGGCGAAGAGCTTGCGGGCGGGGTCCGACCAGACCCGGGTCGTCCAGCTCTGCAGGTCCTCCTTGCCGTCGACGGTGTTGTGCCGCGCCATCGCGTGGAACTGGCCGACGACCAGCCCGACCCAGGCCATCACCCAGGCCAGGCGTCCGATGCGTCGGTCCCTCGGCTCGGTGTCCATGTCGTCCTCCTCCGAAGTGGTCAGCTCGTGCCCTCGACGCTAGGAACCGCGCACCCGGTAGTCGTCACTCCGCGGATGGGCTCGTCCTCCACCCGTGGGTGGACGGACAGGAGGCCCGCGAAGTCCTACGCTTCGAGCATGGGCAAGCGGGTCCCGGCCTGGGTGTTCGACCTCTTCCTCGCGGGGTTGCTGTTCGGCCTGTGCGCCCTCGAGCTGCTCGTCCTGCGTCCGCCGGGCTGGGAATGGGCGGTGGTGCTCAACGGCGTCGCCTGCGCGCTGCTGGCGGTGCGGCGTCGGGCGCCCCTGCTCATCGGTACGACGGTCCCGCTGGTCCTGTTCAGCACCGCCCTCGTCGGTTCGAAGGTCGACGACGCCGCGGCCCCGATCCTGGTCCTCGCCGTCTCGATCTACACCCTCGCCCGCTGGCGCCGCGACCTGCGCGGCCTGGTCGGCCTCGGGGTGATCGCACTGGCGATCCTCACCGACTACCGGACCTTCGACCCCCGCACGCACGACATCAGCGACGTCTTCTTCGTCGCCGGGCTGATGCTGCCGCCGTACGTGTTCGGCCGGGTGGTACGCCGGATGGCCGACCAGAAGGCGCTGCTGGAGGAGCGTGAGGGCCTGCTGGCCCGGGAGGCGGTGCGCGCCGAGCGGGACCGGATCGCCCGCGAGCTGCACGACGTGATCGCCCACTCCGTCAGCGCGATGGTGGTGCAGACGGCGGCCGCGCAGGACCTCGTGCGCACCCGGCCCGACCGCGCCGAGCAGGTGCTGCGCGACGTGGCCGAGACCGGTCGCCGCGCCCTCGCCGAGACCGGTCGCCTGCTGCACGTCATCCGCGACGACGCCGACGAGCTCGGTCTCGCGCCCACTCCGGGGATCGCCGACCTGTCCCGGCTGGTGGAGCGCTTCCGCGCCTCCGGGCTCGACGTGGAGCTCCGGGTGGACGACGCGCTGCCGCCCCTGGCCAGCGGGATCGACGTCTCGGCCTACCGGATCGCGGAGGAGGCGCTGACCAACGCGCTGCGCTACGGCGACGGGACGGTCCGGCTCGAGGTCGTGGCGGACGGTCCCGGCGTGGCCATCCGTGCCTCGAACCCCGCCCGCGGCACAGGGCCCTCGCAGGGGTCCGGTCTCGGGCTGCGCGGCATGGCCGAGCGGGTCTCGCTGCTGGGAGGCACGCTCTCCCACGGATGGAGCGACGGCCGGTTCGAGCTCGCCGCGACGATCCCGGGGGACCCCGCGTGAGCGCGTCGGTGGTGATCGCCGACGACCAGGAGCTGGTCCGTTCGGGCCTGCGGATGGTGCTCGAGGCGCGTGGGGTCGAGGTGCGCGGCGACGCCCCCGACGGCCGGGCGGCGGTCGACCTCGTCGCCCGCCTCCGACCCGACGTGGTGCTGATGGACATCCGGATGCCGGTGCTCGACGGCATCGCCGCCACTCGCGAGATCGCCGCCCGAGGGCTGTCGAGCAGGGTGCTGGTGCTCACGACGTACGACATCGACTCCTACGTGTACGGCGCCCTCCGGGCCGGCGCCGCGGGCTTCCTGCTGAAGGCGACCGCGCCCGATCGACTGGTGGCGGGCATCGAGACGGTGAGCGCGGGGGAGGCCCTCCTGGCGCCGTCGGTGACCCGTCGGCTGGTCGAGCAGCACGTGCAGGGCCCGGCGCCCCGGACGGGACCGCCCGCGGAGCTCGCGACGCTCACCGAGCGCGAGCGCGACGTCCTGGGCCTGGTGGCCAGGGGGCTCGACAACCGCGAGATCGCCGCCCGCCTCTACGTCTCGGAGGCGACGGTGAAGACGCACATGAACCGGCTGCTCGCCAAGCTCGGCCTGCGCTCGCGCGCCCAGCTCGTCGTGGTCGCCTACGAGACGGGCTTCGTCCGCCCGGGCGAGGGGTCACCGCAGGGAGCCTGAGTCGGGCGTCAGGTCAGGTCGGTCACTCGCGGGCGCAGCTCGTCCTCGACGTACGCCGGCCGGGACACCGCCAGCCCCACGGCCAGCTGAGGGACGAGGAGCACGATCAGCACCACCAGCGGGACCGTCCAGCTCCCGGTGAGGTCGTGCAGCAGCCCGATGCCGAACGGGCCGAGCGCGGCGATCAGGTAGCCCATCGACTGCGCGAAGCCCGACAGGGCGGCTGTTCCGGCGGGGGTCCGTGCCCGCAGCCCGATCAGCGTCAGGATCAGGGGGAACGTGCACAGCCCGATCCCGACGAAGATCGCCCAGACCAGCGCCCCGCCTCGGGGGGCGAACACCAGCCCCAGGTAGCCGATGGGGTAGCAGGCCATCACCAGGCACATCAGGAGGGTCTGGTCGCGCGAGCGCCCGACCAGCCACGGGATCAGGAACGACAGCGGGATGCTGATGCCGGTGATCACCCCGAGCAGCCACCCGGCGCCCGCGGGGGAGAACCCGGCCGACTGGTAGAGCTCGGCGAACCAGCCGAACACGGTGTAGGCCTGCAGCGACTGCAGGCCGAAGAAGAGCGCCATCAGCCAGCCCAGGCGGGTGCGCGCGACCTCCGCGAGCCCGACGTGGCCGGAGACCTCCTCGGGACGCCGGTCGTGCGTGATCAGGCCCAGCCAGGGCAGCACGGCGATCCCCGCGGTGAAGGCCCACGCGACCAGGCCCGTGCGCCAGCCGTCCCCGGCCTCGCTGATCGGCACGGTGAGCACGGAGGCGGCGGTGAGACCGATGGCCAGCGCGGTCGAGTAGACCGACGTCATCAGGCCGATCCGGTCGGGGAAGTGCAGCTTGACCAAGGAGGGGAGCAGCACGTTGGCGGTCGCCATGCCTGCCAGCGCCAGCAGGGACAGCAGCAGGAAGACCGGCACCGAGGAGGTCGACGCCCGCACCGTCAGGCCGAGGACCACTGCCAGCAGCGAGGCGAGGGTCAGCCGGTGCAGCCCCACGAGCCGGGCACCCCGCGGGGCGAGCGCCCCGAAGACGGCGAAGGCCAGCACCGGGAGTGCGGTGAGCACGCCCGCCGCGGCGGCGGACATGCCCAGGCCGGAGCGGATGTCGCCGAGCACGGGCCCGACGCTGACCGCCGCCGGGCGCAGGTTGAACGCCAGCACCACGATGCCGAGGACGACCAGGGCACGCTGCGCCCTGGCCAGGGAGGTGGAGGTCACCGGCGCATCCTCTCCCGAGCGGCGGCGGGTCCCGGGAGCGGGTGGCCGGGGCGATCGGCCCCGCCGGTTGTCGGTGGCTCTTGCCAAGATGGCCTCGTGCAGAAGGTCTCCGACGCCCAGCGGCGTGCCCGCCTGGGCGACCGGCACGCGCTGGCGACGCCGACGACGGGCGTGGCCGGCGCCGTGGAGCAGATGACGTGCCTGCACGCCACCGAGCCCGCCAGCGTCTATCTCTCCGCCTTCGCCCGCAGTGGCGCCTCGCGCGCCGACATCGAGCACGCGCTCTACGTCGAGCGGGCGGTGGTCAAGCAGCTCGCGATGCGGCGCACCCTGTTCGCGTTCCCGCGTGACCTGCTGCCGGCGGTGTGGGGCAGCGCCTCGGCCCGGGTGGCCGCCCAGATCGGCGCCAGGCTGGCCAAGGAGGTGGAGGCCAACGGGATCGCGGCCGACGGCCCCTCGTGGGTGACGCGGACGAGCGAGGCGGTGCTGCGGTGCCTGCGCGAGGGCGGCCCGGCCACCACCGCGGAGCTGCGCGAGCAGGTGCCGGTGCTGGGCGAGCGCCTCGAGATGGCGCCCGGCAAGTCCTACGGCGGCAGCTTCCCGGTGGGGCCCCGACTGCTGAGCACGCTGGCGGCCGGTGGCCGGGTCCTGCGCGGTCCCAACGAGGCCGACTGGCAGGTCTCACGCCCGCGATGGGTCCTCACCGAGCAGTGGCTCGGGGGTCCGGCGCGGCCGCTGGAGCCGGGAGCGGGATACCTCGCCCTGGTCGAGCGCTGGCTGCGCACGTTCGGTCCCGGCACGGAGGCCGACCTGGTCTGGTGGCTCGGCGCGACCAAGACCGCCGTACGCCGGGCGCTGGCCGAGCTCGGCGCGGTCGAGGTGGCGCTCGAGGAGGGGGTCGGCCACCTGCTGCCCGACGACCTCGACGACGTGCCCGAGCCGGAGCCCTGGGGAGCGCTGCTGCCGGTGCTCGACCCCACCACGATGGGCTGGCGGCAGCGCCGGTTCTACCTCGACGACGAGGACGTGCCCCACCTGTTCGACTCCAACGGCAACGCCGGCACCACCGCGTGGTGGCAGGGACGGGTCGTCGGGTGCTGGGTGCAGGACCCCGACGGGGTCGTGGAGGTCCTGCTGCGCCACGACGTCGGCTCCGAGGGCCGCCGGGTGCTGGCCGACGAGGCGGAGCGCCTCACCGGCTGGCTCGGAGGGCGCCGGGTGGTCACGGTCTACCCGTCCGCCCTGATGCGCTCCGCGCGCTGAGCCCGCCGTAGGGTGCCTGCGTGCGTGAACAGCCAGAGCAGCAGGCGCCCCCGGTGCAGAGGCTGAGGATCCGCTACGCCAAGCGCGGACGGCTCCGCTTCACCAGCCACCGCGACTTCAGCCGGGCCTTCGAGCGTGCGGTGTTCCGCGCCCGCATCCCGATGGCCTACTCCTCGGGCTTCAACCCCCATCCGCGCATCTCCTACGCCGGCGCCGCGCCCACGGGCTCGGCGAGCGAGGCGGAGTACCTCGAGATCGGCCTCGCCGAGGTCGTCGACCCGGCGTGGGCCCACGCCGAGATCGACGCGGCCCTGCCGGAGGGGCTCGACGTGCTCGAGGTCGTCGTCAGCGCGGGCGGGTCGCTGGCCGACCGGCTGGAGGCGTCCTGGTGGCAGCTGACGTTGCAGGACGTGACGGTCGAGGAGGTGCGCCACGCGGCCGCGGCGCTGCTCGCCACCGAGGAGGTCGTCGTGGAGCGGATGACCAAGAAGGGGGTCCGCAGCTTCGACGCCCGCGCCGCGATCGTGTCGCTGGCGGTCGCCGAACCGCCGGCGGAGCGCCCCTCGTGTGCGATACTCGACGTGGTCCTGCGGCACGGTTCGCCGTCCGTGAGACCCGACGACGTTCTCGCCGCTCTACGCGAGACCTCCGGACTCGGTGTCACCGCCGCTCTCCAGCAGCGATTGGCGCAGGGCCCGTTGGACCACGAAGACGGCACGGTGGGTGACCCGATGGCACCCGACCGCGACGCGGCAGGTCGGTGAAGGTGACAGCTTCACCGGCGTGATCTGCCCGGCGACCGCGGTTGGTGTCTGAGGAGCGTCCACCAGACGCGAAGACGGAGGACGTCGCCGCCGACCGAAGGCTTTGGGGGTACGCCGCAGCGATCCGCGCCGCGCCGTACCCCGCGACCCGCACCGTCGCGAGGGTGTCATCCCGGACGACGGGCACGAGGAGCTCACCAATGCTCGACAACGACCCGACCGACACGCCCGACACCGGCACCGAACCGGCTGGCGCCGCGAGCGCCGCCGAGCCGCCCGGTCAGAGCAGCACCGACGCACCCGGGGCCGACACGCCCGGCGCCGCCGGCGTCGACACACCGAGCGGGACCGCCGACACGCCCGGGGCGTCCGATGGCGACGCGGCCCAGGAGTCGACCCAGAAGCCGGCACGGAAGGCGCCCGCGAAGCGGACCGCGAAGAAGACAGGCGCCAGGAAGACCGCCGCGAAGAAGGCAGCCGCCGAGCCGACGGAGGCCCCGCAGGACGCGGCTCCCGCCGAGGTCGCGGTCGACGCGCCCGGCCCCGAGGGGCTCGCCGAGGACGCGCCCCCGGTGAAGCCGAAGAAGAAGGCGGCCGCCCGCAAGAGGACGACCAAGGCCACGGAGGCGCCCGCGAGCGCTCCGACGACGCCGGTCACCGACGCGGCCGACGACGCGGCCGGCACGCAGGGGGACGCGCTCACCGAGGAGTCGGTGCCCGCGGCCCCGATGGTGCTCTTCAAGGCACCGGAGACCCCGCCGGCGCCGGCCCGCAAGCGGACCACGAAGAAGGCGGCGGCTGCTCCCGAGGCTGGCCAGGAGGGCGGCGAGGCCTCCGGTGAGGGCGCCTCCGGTGAGGGCGCCTCCGGTGGCGCCGGTGAGAAGCCCGCGGGCGGCACCAAGGCCAAGAAGGGCGGCAAGGGCAAGGGCGCCAAGGGCGGCAAGGCCGGATCGGGCGACGGTGCCGACCGGGACGAGAGCCCCGGCAAGGACACGGGCGAGGACACCGGCGAGAGCGCGGGCCGGGGCGGCGGAGGCCGCTCGGGGGACCGCGGTGACGCCTCCCCGGAGGAGACCGAGACCTCCGGTGGCGAGGAGTCCGGCGAGACGGGCGAGGGCGGCGAGGGCGGCGCCCGCCGCCGCCGCCGTCGCGGTGGTCGCCGCCGCCGCAAGCCCTCGGACTCCGAGGGCAACGGCGAGTCCGGCGAGGACGAGGACGAGGACCAGGCGGGGGAGTCCGAGGACTCGGGCGAGGAGTCCGAGACCAGCGAGGGGGAGACCTCCGGGTCCCGCCGACGTCGTCGCCGCCGTCGCTCCGGCGACGACGCCGAGGGTGACGACAACGGGGGCACGGCGGCAACGGTGGCAACGGTGGCAACCGCGCGCGCAAGCAGCGCAGCCCCGAGGACGAGATCACGAGCGTCAGCGGCTCGACCCGCCTGGAGGCCAAGAAGCAGCGCCGTCGCGAGGGCCGCGAAGCCGGTCGCCGCCGCGCGCCGATCGTCAGCGAGGCGGAGTTCCTGGCGCGTCGCGAGTCGGTCGACCGCGTCATGGTGATCCGCCAGAAGGACGACCTCACCCAGATCGGGGTCCTCGAGGACAAGGTGCTCGTCGAGCACTACGTCGCCCGCGAGTCGCAGACCTCCCTGATCGGCAACGTCTACCTCGGCCGCGTGCAGAACGTGCTGCCCTCGATGGAGGCGGCGTTCATCGACATCGGCAAGGGCCGCAACGCGGTGCTGTACGCCGGCGAGGTCAACTGGTCCGCCCTGGGCCACAAGGAGGGCCAGCCCCGCAAGATCGAGTCGGTGCTGTCCTCGGGGCAGACCATCCTGGTGCAGGTCACCAAGGACCCCGTCGGCCACAAGGGCGCGCGGCTCACCGGCCAGATCAGCCTGCCGGGGCGCTTCCTGGTCTACGTGCCCGAGGGGAACACCTCCGGGATCTCGCGCAAGCTCCCCGACACCGAGCGCAACCGGCTCAAGACGCTGCTGAAGAAGATCGTCCCCGAGCAGGCCGGCGTGATCGTGCGCACCGCGGCCGAGGGCGCCTCGGAGGAGGAGCTCACGGTCGACGTCGAGCGGCTGACGGCCCGGTGGACCGACATCGAGTCGAAGGTCAAGGCGGGCAAGTCGCCGCAGCTGCTCTACGGCGAGCCGGACCTGACGCTGAAGGTCGTCCGCGACCTGTTCACCGAGGACTTCGCCAAGCTCGTCGTCCAGGGCGACGACGCCTGGGACATGGTCGACGGCTACGTCTCCCACGTCGCCCCCGACCTCCGCGAGCGGCTCGAGCGCTTCGAGCCGGCCGAGGGCGGGTCCGACTCCGGACGCGACCTGTTCGCGGCGTACCGCGTGGACGAGCAGATCGCCAAGGGCCTCGACCGCAAGGTCTGGCTGCCCTCGGGCGGCTCGCTCGTCATCGACCGCACCGAGGCGATGACCGTCGTCGACGTGAACACCGGGAAGTTCACCGGCTCCGGGGGCAACCTCGAGGAGACGGTCACCAAGAACAACCTCGAGGCCGCCGAGGAGATCGTGCGCCAGCTCCGGCTGCGCGACATCGGCGGGATCATCGTCGTCGACTTCATCGACATGGTGCTGGAGTCCAACCGCGACCTCGTGCTGCGACGTCTCGTCGAGTGCCTCGGGCGCGACCGGACCCGCCACCAGGTGGCCGAGGTGACCTCGCTCGGGCTCGTGCAGATGACGCGCAAGCGGATCGGCACCGGCCTGCTGGAGGCGTTCAGCACCGACTGCGAGCACTGCAAGGGCCGCGGCCTCGTGGTGCACGAGCACCCGGTCGAGCCCGGGGGTCGCTCCGAGGACGACGACCAGCGCGGTCGGCGCGGCCGCGGGGGTCGCAACCGTGGGCGTGGCAACGGCGGTTCCGGTGAGGGAGGTCGGGGCGGCGTCGCTGCACCGGCCGCGGTGCCCTCGCCCGCCGACCTGGCCAACTCGCGGCCTCCGGAGAAGCAGCCGGAGAAGCAGGCCGAGGAGCCGGCCGCCGAGCAGACCCAGGCAGCGGCAGGGGAGCGGGCGTCCGCGCCGGAGCCCGAGCAGCTCCCGGCCACCGAGCCGCAGGCCGAGCAGAGGGTGATCGGCAAGCCGGCCTCGCCGTCCCCCGAGCCGCAGCACGTGCCCTCTGAGTCGGCCGCGGCCACGGCCACGACGGACGAGGACCGGGCTACCGCTCCGGCTCCGGAGCCCACGGCGCCGGAGCCCCCGCGCGTGGTCACCAGCACCCGACGTCGTACGGCGCGCCGCCCGGCCGGTCCTCCTCCGGCCGCCACCTCGTCGGCCGCCCAGGGTGGTGCCGGTCGTGAGTCCGCGCCGACGGCCGAGCCGGTCGACGTGCCGGTGGAGCCCGCCTCTCCCGACCACGGCACCGGCTCGCAGGACGGTCCCGCCGACCAGGTCGCCGCCGACGTCGCCGGCGCCCAGCCGGTCGCGGTGCCGGACCCCGAGGCGCCCGTGGCGCCGGCTGCCGAGACCCCGCCCGCGACGCCGAGCGACGAGCCGGCCGAGGAGCAGCCGGGCGACCGGCCCGAGGGCGGGCCGGCCGAAGAGCAGGACGGCGAGCTGGACGGCGAGCAGACGGGAGCACGACGAGGAGCACGAGGACGGCGGCAGTGCGTTCTCGCTGCTGCACGTGCCGATCAAGCGCAAGGGGTCGCGCAAGCGCTGAGCCCGAGCGGTGATCGCAGGCGCCGAACGCCCGTCCCCGGGCCCGTTTTGACCCTGCGACCGGCCAGCCAGTAAAGTTGACCCTCGGTGTGCTCACGCGCCCGACCCATCCTGCGCGGCTCGCGCCCCCCGACGTTCCGACGAACGGGTGCCCAGCGCGCCGAGCAGGCCGAGACTCACAGACGTTGTAGACCCAAGGAGAGTGAACTCGCCGTGTACGCAGTCGTGCGCGCTGGCAGCAAGCAGCAGAAGGTTGCCGTGGGCGACGTCATCGAGATCGACAAGGTCGCGACCGGCGTCGGCGAGTCGCTGACCCTCCCCGTGGTCATGGTCGTCGACGGTGACCAGGTCACCTCCTCGGGCCTCGACAAGGCCGGAGTGACCGTCGAGGTCCTCGGCGCCGCCAAGGGCCCCAAGATCGTCATCCAGAAGTACAAGAACAAGACCGGCTACAAGAAGCGCCAGGGTCACCGCCAGAAGTACACCCAGGTCAAGGTCACCGACATCACCCTCTGACGGCACGACGGTCGCGCCCGTCGGACCCACGACTACGAAGGACTCGAGCCCATGGCACACAAAAAGGGAGCAGCGTCGACCAAGAACGGTCGCGACTCCAACGCCCAGCGCCTCGGCGTGAAGCGCTACGGCGGGCAGCTCGTCAACGCCGGCGAGATCATCGTCCGCCAGCGGGGCACCCACTTCCACCCCGGCAGCGGTGTCGGCCGTGGCGGTGACGACACCCTGTTCGCGCTCGTCGCGGGCGCAGTCGAGTTCGGCACCAAGCGCGGCCGCCGCGTCGTGAACATCCAGCCGGCTGGGGAGTGAACCTCCCCGACGGCGACTGATCCACCAGCGAGGGCGTTCCTGAGAGCATCGGGGACGCCCTTCGCCATTCACCACCCACGAGTCACCCCCACGAGTCACCCCCACGAGTGACCACCGCACGAGTCGTCCCCCACGAGTCTGCGAACGAGCCACGGAGAAGAGCTGGCGATGGCAGTACCCACGTTCGTCGACCGCGTGACGCTGCACGTCCTCGGCGGCCGCGGCGGCAACGGTGTCGCCTCGGTGCACCGGGAGAAGTTCAAGCCCCTCGGTGGGCCCGACGGAGGCAACGGCGGCCCCGGCGGGTCGGTGATCCTCCGCGTGGACCCCGACGTCACCACGCTGATCGACTACCACCACAGCCCCAAGCGCGTCGCCGAGCACGGCGGCCATGGTGCGGGCGGCCACCGCAACGGCTCCCACGGGCACGACCTCGTGCTCCCGGTCCCGGACGGGACCGTGGTCACCGACGGGTCGGGGGCCGTGCTCGCCGACCTGGTGGGCCCCGGCACCGAGATGGTCGTGGCCCAGGGCGGCCGGGGAGGCCTCGGCAACGCCGCGCTCGCCTCCTCCAAGCGCAAGGCCCCCGGGTTCGCGCTGCTCGGCGAGCCGGGCGACGACCTCGTGGTCAGCCTGGAGCTCAAGGTCGTCGCCGACGTCGCCCTCGTCGGGTTCCCCAGCGCCGGCAAGTCCAGCCTGATCGCCGCGCTGTCCCGGGCCAGGCCCAAGATCGCCGACTATCCCTTCACCACCCTGGTGCCGAACCTCGGCGTCGTGAAGGCGGGGGAGACCACCTTCACCGTCGCCGACGTCCCGGGGCTCATCGAGGGGGCCAGCGCCGGCAAGGGCCTCGGCCACGACTTCCTGCGCCACATCGAGCGCTGCGCCGCCATCGTGCACGTCGTCGATCTGGCCACCATGGAGCCCGGGCGCGACCCGGTCGGCGACCTCGAGGTCATCGAGCACGAGCTCGAGGAGTACGGCGGTCTCGAGGACCGGCCCCGCCTCGTGGCGCTGAACAAGATCGACGTGCCCGACGGGCGCGACATGGCCGACATCGTGGCAGAGGACGTCACCGCGCGTGGCTACCGCGTCTTCCGGGTCAGCGCCTCCAGCCACGAGGGCCTGCGCGAGCTGATGTTCGCGATGGCCGAGATCGTCGCCGCCCGCCGTGCGGCCGCCCCCCGCGCGGAGACCCAGCGGATCGTCATCCGCCCGCGTGCTGCCGGCGCAGGGACCGAGTTCACCGTCAAGCCGGTGCGCACGGACGACGGCGGCCAGGGCTGGCGCGTGCGCGGGGAGAAGCCGGAGCGCTGGATCCGGCAGACCGACTTCAGCAACGACGAGGCCGTGGGCTTCCTCTCCGACAGGCTCAACCGCCTCGGGGTGGAGTCGCGCCTGCTCGAGCTGGGCGCGACCGAGGGCGACGCCGTGCTGATCGGCGACCCCGACGACGCGGTGGTCTTCGACTTCAAGCCGGGCATCGACGCCGGGGCCCAGATGCTCGGGCGACGCGGCGAGGACGAGCGGTTCAGCGAGTCGCGGACCGCGTCCCAGCGCCGTCGCGCGATCGACGCCGCGATGGCCGACCGGGCCGAGGGGGAGACCCGCGCCGACGTGGCCCGGCGCTACGACGAGGCCCACGGGCTCACCCACCTCGACCTCGACGACGAGGACGACGAGTGAGTCCTCGCCCCTCCGTCGCCGGTGCGCAGCGGGTGGTGGTGAAGGTCGGGTCGTCGTCGCTGACCACCGCCGCCGGCGGCATCGACCCCGGTCGGGTGCGCGAGCTCGTGGACAGCCTGGTCGGCGTACGCCGCCGCGGGGCCGACCTGGTGCTCGTCTCCTCCGGCGCGATCGCCGCCGGGCTGTCCCCGCTGGCGTTCCGGCGTCGACCCCGGGACCTCGCCCGGCAGCAGGCGGCCGCCTCGGTCGGCCAGGGCCTGCTCGTGCATCGCTACACCGAGGAGTTCGCGCGGCACGACCAGGTCACCGGCCAGGTGCTGCTCACGCTGGATGACGTGACCCGTCGCAGCCACTACCGCAATGCCCAGCGCACCTTCGCCAAGCTCCTGGAGCTGGGCGTCGTCCCGATCGTCAACGAGAACGACACGGTGGCCACCTCCGAGATCAGGTTCGGCGACAACGACCGGCTGGCGGCCCTCGCGGCCCACCTGGTGCACGCCGACCTGCTGGTGCTGCTCTCCGACGTGGACGGGCTCTACGACGCCCCGCCGCGGGAGCCGGGCAGCCGGCTGCTGGGGGAGGTCGACGACATCACCGCGCTCGGCCGCGTGCGCGTCGGCGGTGCGGGCTCCGCCGGCGTCGGCACCGGGGGCATGGAGACGAAGCTGGAGGCCGCCCGCATCGCGACGGGCGCCGGGATCCCGGTCGTGCTCACCGACATGGCGCATGCCGGGGAGGCGCTCGCCGGCGAGGAGGTCGGCACCCTGTTCCACCCCACCGGGCGGCGTCGACCCACCCGGCTGCTCTGGCTGGCCCACGCCACCGAGCCCAAGGGGAGGATCGAGCTGGACCCCGGCGCCGTGCGCGCGCTCACCGAGCGGCGGGCCTCGCTGCTGCCGGCCGGGATCACCGGGGTCGCCGGCGGGTTCGTGGCGGGGGACCCGGTGGACCTCGTGGACGACGAGGGCCGTGTCGTGGCGCGCGGGCTGGTCAACTACGACGCCACCGAGCTGCCCGGACTGCTCGGACGTTCCACGCACGAGCTGGCGCGCGAGCTCGGGGCGGCGTACGAGCGGGAGGTCGTGCACCGCGACGACCTGATCGTGCTCTGAAGCGGCTTCGGCGGTCCGGAATAGTCAAGTACTGCGTTTCACTTCGCGAGACGCCTCCGGTCGGGGACACTGGTGTCCGGGCACGATGCCCTGGCCCAGCAGGGGGAGAGAAGTGAACAACGTGGTGCGTCACTGGCACGTGACGCTGACCCTCTCGGGCGAGCCGGTGGAGCTGCGCATGCTGCGCCGGGCGATGCAGCGCCTCGAGACCGAGCGCCCCTTCCTGGACTCGGTGACGACCACCCGCGACACGGTGGAGATCCAGTACTGGGACGAGGGCGAGAGCATGCTCGACGTGGCCTCGCTGGCGATGCGGCTGTGGAACGAGCACCGGGATTCCGCCAGGCTCCCCCGGTGGGAGGTCGTGGGGCTCGAGGTCGTGGAGAAGGGGCTGCGTGAACGGCGCGCTGCCGGGGCCCTGCGCGGCTGAAGGGGCGTCGACCGCGCTCGATAGGCTGGACCCATGCCTGTGCCCTCCGTGACCGCTGCGGCGACCCGTGCCCGGGTGGCCGCCACAGAGCTCGCGCTGGCGACCCGCGCCGTCAAGGACGGCGCCCTGCACGCGATGGCCCGGCGCCTCGTCGACGACGCCGAGGAGGTCCTGGCCGCGAACCGCGCCGACCTCGACGCGGCGGCGGCCTCGGGCACCGCCGAGCACCTGCTGGACCGACTCCGCCTGGACGAGGGACGGCTCGAGGCGATGGCGCAGGGGCTGCGTGACGTCGCCGGGCTGCCCGACCCGGTCGGGGAGGTGGTCCGCGGCTCCACGCTGGCCAACGGCCTCCAGCTGCGCCAGGTGCGGGTGCCGTTCGGGGTCGTCGGCATCATCTACGAGGCGCGACCCAACGTGACGGCCGACGCCGCGGGCATCTGCCTGAAGAGCGGCAACGCCGTCCTGCTGCGCGGGTCCTCGAGCGCCCGGCGCTCCAACGCCGCCATCGTGGCGAGCCTGCGCGCGGCGGCCGCCGCTGCCGGGCTCCCCGAGGACGTCGTGCAGCTGGTGCCGGGGGAGGGGCACGATTCGGTCAAGGAGCTCATGCGCGCCCGTGGCCTGGTCGACGTGCTGATCCCGCGCGGTGGTGCCGGCCTGATCGCCTCGGTGGTGGAGGAGTCCACGGTGCCGGTGATCGAGACCGGCGTCGGCAACTGCCACGTGTACGTCGACGCCGCAGCCGATCTCGACATGGCCGAGCGCATCGTGCTCAACGCCAAGACCCACCGCACCTCGGTGTGCAACGCCGCGGAGTCGCTGCTCGTGCACGCCGACGTGGCCGAGGAGTTCGTGCCCCGCATCGTCGGCTCCCTGCGCGACGCCGGTGTGACCATCCACGGGGACGAGGTGTTCGCCGCCCAGGACGGGGTGGTGCCGGCGACGCCGGAGGACTGGTCGACGGAGTACCTCGCCCTGGAGATCTCCGCGGCCGTCGTACCCTCCCTCGACGCGGCGATCGGGCACATCCGCAGGCACTCCTCGGCGCACTCCGACGCGATCGTCACCGACTCCCAGGCCAGCGCCCAGCGGTTCGTCGCCGAGGTGGACTCCGCCGCCGTCCTGGTCAACGCCTCCACCCGGTTCACCGACGGCGGCGAGTTCGGGTTCGGCGCGGAGATCGGCATCTCCACCCAGAAGCTGCACGCGCGGGGACCGATGGGCCTCCCGGAGATGACGTCGACGAAGTACGTCGTCACCGGTGACGGCCACGTCCGGTGAAGCTGCTCGCCCTGACGCTGGGGTTCGGTGCGCTCTCAGCGGTCATCCCGCTGTTCAACATGGAGGCCTACATCGCGGTCGCCTACGCCCGAACGGACACCTACTCCGCGCTGGGGCTGGCGTTCATCGGGTCGCTCGGCCAGAACCTCGGCAAGCTGGTCTGGTACTACCTGTCCCTCGGCGCGCTGGACATCCCGTGGCTGCGGCGGCGCATGGAGACGCCGAGGCGCCAGGCGAGCTTCCAGCGCTGGCGTGCCTACGTGCACGGGCGGCCCGTGATGAGCGGGGTGCTCGTGTTCGCCTCCGCCGCCGTCGGCTTCCCGCCGTTCTTCGCCATGGCGATGGTCGCGGGCACGCTGCGCATGAACGTGGTGGTCTTCTTCGTCGCGGGGCTCCTGGGGCGCACGCTGTTCTTCTGGGCGTGGCTGCTGGGGGTCGGTGTCGTGCTCCACTGACCAGCCCGGGGCTGTCGCCCGAACCGCCGGGCGGTCGCTCGCCTCGCGGTCGGGGGGTGCGGCTAGGCTGTGCGCCATGCTGAACCTGATGCTCCTCCCGCTCGCCGCCGAAGAAGGCCCCGGCATCGGGCCCTACGTCATCGGTGTCGGAGGCCTGCTGATCCTGCTGGCGATGCTGTTCGCCGTCCTGGCCTTCGGCAAGGGACGCGAGCACTCCTGAGCACCGCACCGGCCCGCTCGGCCACCGACCTCGCCAGCGACCCCGCGGTGGGCCCCGTCATGGGCTCCACCGCCCCGAAGCGGCGCCGCCGCGTCGGGGTGATGGGCGGCACCTTCGACCCGATCCACCACGGTCACCTCGTGGCCGCCAGCGAGGTCCAGTCCTGGTTCGACCTCGACGAGGTCGTCTTCGTCCCCACCGGCGAGCCGTGGCAGAAGTCGGAGCGGGACGTCTCCGAGGCCGAGCACCGCTACCTGATGACGGTGATCGCGACCGCCTCGAACCCCCGGTTCACGGTCTCGCGCGTGGACATCGACCGCGGCGGTCCGACGTACACCATCGACACGCTGCGCGACCTCAAGAAGTCCATGCCGGACGCCGACCTGTTCTTCATCACCGGCGCCGACGCCCTCGCCGACATCTTCACCTGGCGCGACGCCAAGGAGCTGTTCGAGCTCGCCTACTTCGTGGGCTGCACGCGGCCCGGCTACGAGATGACCCCCGGCACGCTGGACGACATCCCGCCGGACCGCGTCACGATCATCGAGATCCCAGCGCTGGCGATCTCCTCGACCGAGTGCCGCGAGCGCCGGTCCAAGGGGGAGCCGGTCTGGTACCTCGTCCCGGACGGCGTCGTGCAGTACCTCGCCAAGCACAACCTCTACTCACCGAAGGTGCCCCTCGCATGACCGCTACCGAACGTGCCGTCGAGCTCGTGCACGTCGCCGCCCGGGCGGCCTCGGACAAGCTCGCCGAGAACATCGTGGCCTTCGACGTCAGCGAACAGCTCGTCATCACCGACGCGTTCGTGCTCTGCTCGGCCGGCAACGAGCGCCAGGTGAAGGCGATCGTGGACGAGATCGAGGACAAGCTGCGCGAGGTCGGAGCCAAGCCCGTACGCCGCGAGGGGGAGCGCGACGGTCGCTGGGTGCTCATCGACTACGCCGAGATCGTGGTGCACGTCCAGCACACCGAGGAGCGGGAGTTCTACGCGCTGGAGCGCCTCTGGCGCGACTGCCCGCTGATCCCGCTCCCCGCGGACGTCACCTCGGGCCGCGCCGGCCGGTGAGGCGACCCCCGATTGGCCATCGGTCGGGCGGGTTGGCTAAGATTCCCGGCGTTGCCTGAACGCGGGGCAATGGGGCTGTGGCGCAGCTGGTAGCGCACTTGCATGGCATGCAAGGGGTCAGGGGTTCGAATCCCCTCAGCTCCACTCGAGAGGCCGTCCTTCGGGGCGGCCTTCGTGTGTTTCCGGGGTGGGGTCACGACGATCCGCCGACGTGCGCGAGGGCCTCGGTGCGGCTGTTGACGCCGAGTCGCGCGTAGACGTTCTCCAGGTGTCGGCGCACCGTGCCCTCGGTCAGCCCCAGGGCGCGTGCGACCTGGCGGTTGGTCAGCCCTCTGCTCACGAGCTCGAGGAGCTGCAGTTGACGGGCGGTCAGCGACGCCTGGTGCAGCCGTCGTTCCGCCGCGCGGTGGGCCGCGATGATGTGCGGTCTGAGCAGAGTGAGCAGGAACCGGTCTCGCTCGGTGAAGTCGCGACCGGGTGCGCGCCAGCAGCTCAGCCGGAGCGTCCACCCGTCCGCGTCCGGCAGGTAGAAGCCGAGCTCGTGGAAGAGGCCCTGGTCCTTGATGATCTCGATGTAGAACGCGTCGTTCCGCCAAGCGCGGTCGGAGACGACGTCCGAGAGCATCGTGGTGCTGGTCGGGTCGCTGGGGCGCCCCCGGCCGAGGGCTTCGGACCGCCCCCACAGTCCCCAGAAGTGGGGGTTGTCGGGTTCCTCGGGCACGTAGCCCTGACCTGGGGCGGTCTGCAGGAAGCCGAACCGCTGCAGCCGGGGGTGGTTGTGCTCCAGCTCGACCTGGTCCGCCTGCACCAGCGCCTCGAGGGCCGTGAGGATCGACCAGGGCAGCTCCGGCCCCGGCTCGGCGGCGTGCTCCGGCTCGGCGATCGCTCGCAGCGCCGCCAGCTCCGTGTCAGTCAGCGTCATCCCGGCCATAGAACCTCCCTTCGAGGCTACGCCGCCGCACGCCCGCGAGCCATGTGCAGAACTGCACATTCAGTCGACGGTGCGGTTGTTCCTAGCGTCGAGACACGTCCCGGGGCGGGGCGGGAGAACGGCTCCAGGCCCGGAGCCCGGAACAGGAGGAACAGCCATGAAGACCACCATTGGCATCATCGCCGCCGCCGTCATGTCCGTCGGCATCGTCGGCTGTGGGACCGACGACTCGGTCGACAAGGTCACGACGGTCGACCAGAAGATCCAACCCGAACACAGCACACGGTCGCCGGCCGGTGGACCGGGATCCTGGGACCAGGACGCGCCACCACAGTGCCGGCCGGTACCCGCGTGCCCGCGCTGACCCAGCGGTTACGGCTTCCGGCTCGCCACGCACGCGGGCCCCGGCCCGGCGCACAGCCGGACCGGGGCCTCGTCGTACGACGGAGCCCCGTCAGGCCTCGATCGCGCTCCTGTCGTCCCCGGACGTGGTGACCTGGATCTTGCGGGGCTTGGCCTTCTCGGCGACGGGGACCGTCAGGCGCAGCACGCCACCCATGCAGCGAACCGGACGTTACGACTCAAGCGGCCCAGAGCGGCTCTAGGCTCCGTGCCTGTCAGTCTGGTGCCACTGGTGTCAGTCATTGAGAGGATCGGTATGGGGGGCGTCCACGACCCGCGCGGGCTCACCGTCGGAAACGTCGCGTAGTCCGGCGTGCTACTCGTGACCCTGGTCGTGGAGTGCACGTCGCCCACAAAGAAGCGCACCGAGTGAGCACCGGTCTCGCAACTGTATTCAGTTCACTGCTCTCACAAGGGGGTCTGCACCGCCCGCGAGTTGCTCTGTCCGGCGGTCTGCAGAACTCCGAAAATCGATTGGAATCCCTTGTGGACAAGGGGATTCTCGGCCCCGGCGTTGTCGGTGGTCGATGCTTGGATGAGGTATGTCCGCAGCACCGACCGAGCATCTTCACCCGGTGGCACGTGCCGTCGCCGAGGCCACTGCGGTGCTGCGCGGAGCAACCGGGTTGCCGCTGTTCGGGCTCCGTGATGCGGAGGTGCTTGAGCTGTGCCAGCAGCTGACCTCGCTGGCCTCCACCCTGACGGCCTTGGATGGTGCGGCGCTCGCGCAGGCCGAGTCCCGCGACGCTGCTGCCGAAATGGGGGCGACCTCGACGGCGAACTGGCTCGCCCACGAGACGAAGCTGACCCGGAAGGAGGCTCATCGGCGGGTGGCGTTGGCCCGTGACCTGGAGGAGTTCCCGGCCACCGCGGGTGCGCTCGCTGCGGGTGAGGTCGTCGTCGAGCAGGCGGGCGTGATCTGCCAGGCCGTCGCGCGACTGGACAAGATCCCCGCGGACCTGGTTGCCGACCGCGAACTCGACCTCGCCGCGCTGAAGACCCACGCCGAGTCACACCTGCTGGCCGAAGCCGAGGACCACGACGCCAACGAGCTGCGCATCCTGGGTCGGCACCTGCTGGATGTCGTGGCACCGGAGGTGGCCGAGGAGCACGAGCGCCGCCTGCTGGAGCAGGAGGAAGAACGCGCACGGGCCAAGACCCGGCTCACGATGACCGAGGACGGGCAGGGGTGCGTGCACGGCCGGTTCACCCTCCCGGCCCTGCAAGCGTCGATGTTGAAGAAGGCGCTGCTCGCGCTGGCCGCGCCGAAGCACCAGGCAGCAGTCGACGGCACCGCCCCCGTCCCGGGACGTCCCAGCGCCGAGCGGATGGGGCAGGCCTTCGCCGAGTACGTCGAGCGCTACCCCGCCGACCGCATCCCCGACGCCGGCGGCGTCCCCGCCAGCCTGGTGATCACCATGGACCTCGAGAAGCTGCTGCAGGGGCTGGGTGCCGGCGTCCTCGACGACGGTGGTCGGATCTCGGCCACCGAGGCCCGCCGGCTGGCGTGCGAGGCCGGGATCATCCCCGCCGTACTCGGCGGGAAGGGGCAGCCACTGGACGTGGGGCGGAAGAAGAGGTTCCACACCGTCGCCCAGCGGATCGCGATGGCGATCAGGGACGGTGGCTGCACCGCCGAGGGATGTGACTACCCGCCCGGTCTCTGTCACGCCCATCACGACATCGCCTGGGGACGCAACGGCGACACCAACGTCAAGGACGGCCGGTTGCTGTGTCCGCGACATCACGCCCTGGCCCACAACCCGCGCTATCAGACGACTCGCCTCGGGACCGGCAAGCTCCGCTTCACCAGGCGCACGTAGGCCGGCGACGAGAAGGGAACCATTGTTCCCGAACCCGCGTACCTTGCGTTGACGTCGCCCGGCCCTTCATCGCGGAGACGTACGCAGGCCCCGGGTCGGCCTCAATCGGACCCGGGGCCGCGCCGTACGACGGAGCGTCAGGCCTCGATCGCGCTCCTGTCGTCCCCGGACGTGGTGACCTGGATCTTGCGGGGCCGGGCCTTCTCGGCGACGGGGACCGTCAGGCGCAGCACCCCGCCCTCGTAGCCGGCCTCGATGCGGTCGAGGTCCAGGTTGTCGCCGAGCACCAGCTGGCGGCTGAACCGGCCGCGCGGGCGCTCGGAGGCGAGCATCTCCCAGTCGCCGTTGCGCGAGACGCGCTCGGCGCTCACGGTCAGCACGTTGCGTTCCACGTCGAGGTCGATGGTCTGCGGGCTCACGCCGGGCAGGTCGAACTCGATGACGAACCTGTCGCCCTCGCGCCAGGCGTCCATCGGCATCACCATCGGGCGCGTGGTGGTGCCGAGGAGCTGCTGGGTCAACCGGTCGAAGTCACGGAACGGGTCGGTGTTGCGCAGCAACATGGTGTCCTCCTCATGCTCCATGTCTGGCCTCGAGGCGGTTCGACCGCCGAGGACCTGTATCAGTGGTTACAGGTTTCTTATAATCCAACGCGTAGGCGGATTCAAGCCCCTGAGCCGTGCCGGACGGAGGATGCGATGGACGACCGCAGGACCGGGGTCTTCGCCATCTCGGTGGCCGCCGACATGCTGTCCATGCAGGTGCAGAACCTGCGTGTCTACGAGCGACGGGGTCTGGTGGAGCCGGACCGCACGCCCGGTGGCACCCGCCTCTACAGCCACGAGGACCTCGACCAGCTGGCCCGGATCCGCGACCTGCTGGGGGAGGGGCTGAACCTCGCGGGGGTGGCGCGCGTGCTGGAGCTCGAGCGCGAGGTGGCGCGACTGGCGGAGGCCAACCGTCGCCTGCGCAGGCGCAACCGGCCCGAGTGAGGCGGACCGGGAGAACGGCGCATGGGGCGCAGCGATTGAGGGTAATGAGCCGTTCGGTCCGAGACGGACGACCGACCAGAGACGACAACCGGAGCGTGGCACATGGCAGACGACAACGAACGCATCGAGCGGATCGCCGAGCTCGCGGCGAAGCGCGGGCTGCGGGTGGTCACCTCGGAGTCGCTGACCAGCGGCACGGTCGCCACCAGGCTCGGGGCCGGGCCCAACGCGGCGGAGTGGTTCGGCGGCGGCGTGGTCGCCTACCAGGAGCCGGTGAAGTTCGACGTGCTCGGGGTCGACGAGGGCCCCGTGGTCACGGCGACCTGCGCCGAGCAGATGGCCATCGGGGCGCGCCGACTGCTCGGTGCCGACGTCGCCGTTTCATGCACCGGCGTGGGCGGCCCGGACCCCAGCGAGGGCAAGCCCCCCGGGACCGTGTTCATCGCGGTCGCGACGCCCGACGCCGTCGCCGTGCACGAGCTGGCGCTGGACGGGTCCCCCGAGGACGTCCTCGACGAGACGGCCTCACGCTGCCTCGCGTTCGTGGAGGAGGCGCTCACCGGCCAGTGATGCGCTGAGCGGCGCCTCGGCTCAGTCCCTGCGGTCCAGACGCAGCACGACGCCGCGGTCGCCGAACTCGCGCACCTCGCCCGCCACCACGGAGGTCGAGGTGAGCAGGCGGCGTACGGCGTCGGCCTGGTCACCGGGCCCGAGCTGCAGCAGGGCCACGCCACCCGGGACCAGGTGGGCCTCGACGGCCGCCAGGCACTCGCGTACGACGTGCAGGCCGTCGTCGCCGCCGTCGATGGCGAGCAGGGGGTCCTCGGGGAAGCGCGTGGTCTCCTCGCGGCGCACCCACGGCGGGTCCGCGATGATCATCGGGAACGTCTCGTCGTCTCGCAGCACGTCACCGATGCGGCCCTGACGCATCTCCACGCGGTCGCCGAGGCCGGCCGCGTGGGCGTTGCGCCGGGTGAGCTCGGCGGCGACGGGGTTGAGGTCGACGCACACCAGTCGCCGGCTCGACCCGGCGACGGCCAGCAGACCGATCTGCCCGGCGCCGGAGCACAGCTCGAGCACATCACCTCGGGGCAGCTCGGGGAGCACCTCCGCGGCCCACCGGGACTGGTGCTCGGTCCAGCTGCGCGGCCGCAGCACCCGGTCGTCGAAGGTGATCTGGATCCCGCCGAAGTCGATGGTCTCCTCGGTCGCGTCCTGCTCCCGGCCGGAGCCGACGGCGGTCATCGGACCCTCACCGGGGGATGGCCTTGTGCGTGCTGTCGCACCAGGGCTTGCGCGCGGACTTGCCGCAGGCGCAGACGGCGACGACGGGGCGGGTCACCTCGTGCGCCCTGCCGTCCTCGTCGACCACGCTGTCGGCGCCGCGGACGAGCAGCGGCCCGCCCGGGCAGTGGCGGACGCTGACCTGCCTGTCCTGCTGCGCGGTCACGACGCCCGCTCCATGGGCCCGGTCCACCGCTGCAGCAGCTCGGCGCCGGAGAGCGCGTCCATGTGCAGGCAGGTGGCCGCACCGAAGAAGACGTCGCCGCGCAGGGTCGGGTCGGCCTCGACCATCGCCCCGCAGATGTCGCGGGTGGCGACGTGCTCGTGCACCGCGTCGGCCTCGACGTGCTCGTGGAAGTAGTCCGTCACCCCGGGGGGCAGGCCGACCCGCTCGATCCCCCCGGCGATCTTGCGCGACGGCACCGAGCTCGAGGCCTCGAACGCGGCGAGGTGCCCCATCGCCGCGGAGCGCAGCCGGCGGTTGAGGGCGAACAGCGACATCACGTTCGCGGAGGCCAGGCTCAGCGCGGAGACCTCGTCGACGTAGGCACCGTAGGCGGGATCCAGTCCCGCAGCCTCCAGCGCGGTCGCGTAGAGGTGCTGGTGCAGGCGCTCGGGGCGGCCGCAGCCGTACTCGTCGTACTGCAGCTCGGCGAGCGCGACCTTCGCGGGCCCGTCGAGCCGGGGCAGCACGAACGACTGGGGGTCGGACTCCTTGAGCTGCTGGATGCTGCGCTGGCGCAGGAAGTCGAGCACCTGCTCGCGGGTCGCCTGGCGCTGCAGGTACGCCGCCGCGGACGGGCTGTCGTCGGCGGCCACGAGTGCCAGCAGCTGCTCGGCGAGATCGCCCTCGCGTGGCTGGGCGGCGACCACCTCGCGTGTCGCCTCGCGCAGCTCGTTCTCGAGGCGGCGCTCGATGGTGCGGCGCAGGCCGAGGAGCTCGAGGTCCCACTCGCGATCGGGATGCACCCCGTCGAAGCCGCGGTAGTGGAGCTCGAAGAGCATCCACAGGGCCAGCTGCACGTCGTCGTCCTCGACCACACGGTCCAGGCCGAGGGCGGGCGCCGGACCGGATCCGCGCGGCGTGCTCAGCGAGTCGATGACGTGGCGGCTGATAGGCCCTCGCTCACGGGGCAGGTGCATTCGGGGTCCTCCAGGGGTAGGGGTGGGCCAAGGGGCAGTACCCACAATGCGCGCCGGCGCATCCCAGGTCAGGGAGTCGGCTCTTCGAACTCCGGCAGCCGCCGGTTGCCCACGACGTACTCGGCGACCTCGGCCAGCTTGGTGTTGGTGTGGCTGGAGTAGCGCCGGAGCAGCTCGAAGGCCTGCTCCATGGTGAGGTCGAAGCTCTGCATCAGGACGCCTTGGGCGACACCGATCATGTGGCGGCTGTGCAGGGCGGTGCGCAGTCCGCTGGCCAGTCTCGCCGCGGAGAGGGCGTTGCTCGCGTGGGTGGTGTAGATGTCGGCCAGGTCGAGCGCGTCAGGGGCGAAGGCGTCGGGCTCCGAGCCGTAGAAGTTGAGCGCTCCCAGCACCTCGTCGGCGGTGGACAGCTGGATGCTGACGACCGAGTGCACGCCCAGCCCCGCGACCTGTGGGCCCCAGTCCGGCCACTCGCTCGCGGCCACCAGCTTGTTGGAGACCTTCGGGCCGCCGGTGAACGCGGCCTCCAGGCAGGGTCCCTCCTCCAGGTCGTACTGGAGCTGGTCCGCGGCCCGCGCCAGCTCCGAGGAGGCGGCCACGGTCTCGGTCCGGCCGCGCCGGCGACGCAGCGTCAGGCTGGCGTGGTCGCAGCCGGGGACCACGTCGACCGCGCGCTCGACCACCGTGGTCAGCGTGGGGTGCTCGTCGGCGCGCTGCATCAGGTCCCGGCTGACCTGGGCGAAGAAGGAGGCGGTCCCGGTCTCGTCGGTCATGGCACCCCCTGGTCGTGGCGGGGCGTCGGGCCGGCCGCCGTGGTGAGCGAACGGCCAGTCTAGTCCGGTCGGTCAGGGGGTCGTGGGGTCGACCGGACCGAGGTCCTCCTTGAGAGTCCCGAGGATCCGGGTCAGCAGCCGGGAGACCTGCATCTGGGTCACGCCGATGTCCTCGGCGATCTCGCGCTGGGTGAGTCCCTCGAAGAAGCGCAGCCGCAGGATCCGGCGGTCCCGCGCTCCGAGCCGGCGTACGACGGGCGCGAGGACGACTCGCGCCTCGGCCGCCTCCTGGTCGGGGTCCTGCTGGCCGATCAGCTCGCCGAGCGGAGACCCGTCCTCGTCGCCCGCGGGCTTGTCGAGGGAGGTGGGGGCGAAGCAGCCCTGGCCGTCCATGGCCTCACGCACGTGGGCCTCCGACTCGTCGAGCTCGTCGGCGAGCTCCTGGACCGAAGCGGGCCGGCCGAGACCGAAGGCGAGGTCCGACTGGGCGCGGGTGAGGCGCTGCTGGAGCTCCTGGAGGCGGCGGGGAGGGCGAACCATCCAGCCGTGGTCGCGGAAGTAGCGGCGTACCTCACCCCGGATCGTCGGCACCGAGAAGGACAGGAAGTCGTGGCCCGCGCGGGCGTCGAACCTCTGGGCGGCCTTGGTGAGGGCCAGGTAGGCCACCTGGCGCAGGTCCTCGGTCGCGATGCCCCGCGAGCGGTAGCGGGAGACGATGGAGTCCGCAACGGACATGTTCGCCGCGATGAGCTGGTCGACGAGCCCCTGGCGGCGGCTGCCGGCGGGGCAGTCGGCGAGCTCACTGACGATGTCGTCGGTCCGGCGTGCGCGCGAGGCGCGTCCCTGGGAGACCGGGGAGGCCTGCTCGGGCGGGACGGGCCGCGCCGGGTCGGAGACGGAAGAGGGGGGTCGAACGGTGTTCATGCATCACCACTGTCGGGTTGGACCCGCCGTCCGTGGACGAGGATCTGGGTCACCCGCCGTGTGCTCCAGCAGATGGACCGGGCGACAAGCGATTGCTACACCGATCACCCGAGAAGGTGCGTCGGTCATCAAAACCGACCATTCGACCGTACACCCCTTGGCGCCCGAGACCCAGCCACCCGCCGATGCGTGATTCGCGACGACCGGGGTACCTCCCGAGTCACGGCACGGACACCAGCAACCGTTCGCGAGGAACCGAATGAGTGCATCACGGCACGACCCGGGGGATCTCGAGGGTGCCCTGGCCGCCTACGAGTCCGCTCCCACCCCCATGCTCGCCTGCTCCGGCCCCGATCTCGTCGTCGCCAGCGCCAACGCCGCGGCGCGCGCGGTCGCGGAGGGGTGGAAGGCCGTCGGCAAGCCCGTGCGCGAGGTTGCCGAGCGTGTGCTGGCGACCGGCAGGTCCGAGACCGTGACCGCATCGTCGCCGCGGCAGGCGGTCGCCGGACGGGAGTCCCGCGACCTGGTCTACGCACTGACGGTCTCGCCCTGGCGGGACGCGGACGACTCGGTGCGGGGCGTCCTCGTGCACGGCACCGAGGTGCAGGACTCCCTGCTGGCCCTGCTGGCGGACGAGAACCTCGGCGAGGAGCTCGAGACGGTGATCGCCCTGCAGGACGCCATGCTGCCGCAGTGGCTGCCGGTCCTCCCGCGCATGGAGATCGCCGGCTCCTACCTGCTGGGCCCCGACGAGGGGACTGCGGGCGGTGACTGGTTCGACGTCGTGGAGATGCCGGACGGCAGGGTGGGCCTGGTCGTGGGTGACGTCGTCGGGCACGGGGTGGCTGCCGCGGCGGCGATGGGCCAGCTGCGGTCGGTCTCGCACGAGCGGCTGGGCCACGAGGCCGACCTGCGACGCGTCATGGAGCAGCTGGAAGACTTCGCCCGCACGGTCCCGGAGGCCGAGGCGGCGACGGTCTCCGTGGTCGCCCTCGACCCGGCGACCGGAGAGCTGGAGTACTGCACGGCCGGACACCCACCACCCCTCGTCGTCGACCACGGGACGGGCCGGGCACGGCACCTGCCCGGCAGTGGCGCCGGTCCCCTCGCGACCGCCGGCGCCGCCGGCGTGAGCCGCGACCGGCTCGGGGAGCAGGAGGTGCTCGTCCTCTACACCGACGGGATCGTGCACCGCCCCGGTCACAGCGTGACGAGCAGCACCGTCGAGCTGGGACAGGTCGCTGCCGACGCGGCCACCGGATGGCAGCCGACGAACCCGCAGGCCGAGGGGTGCGCGGACCGGGTGTGCGCGGAGATGCTCGAGGCGATGACCGGGCGCACCGGGTACGACGACGACATCGCCCTGCTGGTGGCGGCCCGACGAGGGGAGCGGCCCCGAGAGCTGCGACTCGAGCTCGAGGCCGACGAAGCCGCGGGGCCGGCGGCCGTGCGTGAGGTGTCCGCGTGGCTCGGGGAGCTGCGGGTGCGCGAGCTGGACCACGTCGCCGTGCAGCACGCGGTCGACGAGCTCGTGGTCAACGCCGTGACCCACGCCTACCTGCCGGGGGAGTCCGCTGCGCTGGTGTGCGTGCACGCCCTGCTGCTGGAGTCCGGCGAGCTCAGGCTCACGGTGCAGGACTGGGGACGCTGGCGCGAGCCGACCCACGAGCCCGCGGACGCGACCCGCGGGCTGGCGATCGCGCGCGGGATGGTCGACCGACTCGACATCGACACCGGCAGCACCGGCACGGTCGTCACCCTCGGACACCGGCTCAGTCGGCCGGCCAGGATGCTGACCGGGTCGGAGACCGAGGCCGGTTCGTCGTACGGCGAGCCCGACCGGCCGTTCGAGCTGCGCAGCCGCCACGGCCGCATGCGCGTCGCGGGGCCCCTCGACGGCCTCCACCTGCCCTACCTGCGAGAGGCGCTGCGGGACTCCGGGGCCCACCGACTGGTGCTCGACCTGTCGGAGGTGACCCTGCTGTGCAGTGCCGGCGTGCAGACGCTCTACGCGGCGCGTCGGGAGTCAGCCCAGCGGGGTCAGCAGCTGGTCCTCTTCGCGCCCCCGGGTTCGCCCGCCCAGCACGTGCTCGAGGTGGTGCGGCTGCCCTACTCGCTCACCGACCCCGACGTCGACCGTCGCGACGAGCCCGACGCCTGACGGTCGGAGTCCGGCTCAGGTGCTGACCGCGTCGGGGGCCTGCCGGGTCCCCACGGTGACGAAGTCGCCGAGGTCGAGGTCTGCGCAGCGCTGCTGGTACTCCGCGACCGTCCCCGGCCAGTTGGTGGTCACCCGGCCGCCGTGGTCGTGGTACCAGCTGGCGCAGCCCGCCCAGACGCTGTCGGCGAGCCGCGCCTGGACCTCGTCGTCGAATCTCTGCTCGGCCTCCGCGCTGACCGCGACCGCCCGCGCTCCGGCCCGCTGGATGTGGGCCAGCAGGGTCGTGATCGCGGCCGCCTGCGCCTCCAGCATGCTGATGATCGAGCTGCCGCCGAGGTTGGTGTTGGGCCCGTAGACCACGAACAGGTTGGGGAAGTCGGGCACGGCTCAGGCCGAGGTAGGCCCGTGCCCCGGACTTCCACCGCTCCTGGAGGTCCGCGCCGTCGACACCGCGCAGCTGCATCGGGGCGAGGAACTCCGTGGCCGCGAAGCCGGTGCCGTAGATGATCACGTCGACCTCGTGCACCTCGCCGTCCGCGCTGCGCACACCATGGGGGAGCACCTCGACGGCCGGGTCGGTGACGAGCTCGACGTTGGGCTGCACCAGCGCGGGGTACCAGTCGTTGGAGAACAGCAGCCGCTTGCAGCCCAGCGGGTAGTCGGGGACCAGCTTGGCGCGCAGCGCGGGGTCCTTCACCTGCGCGCGCAGCTGGGCGCGCCAGGCCAGCTTCATCATCAGCTTGGTCGGATTGTGGCCGGTCAGGGACCGGTTCAGCTGCTCGGAGAGCACCTTGGTGAGGTTCCTGCCGAAGGCCTGCGCGGGCGGGAACCGGCGGAACAGCCGGGCGTGGGTGGCGGTGTACTCGCGGTCGGGCTTCGGCACGACGTACGGCGCGGAGCGCTGGAAGACCGTCAGGTGGCCCACCTCGGGCTGGATCGCGGGCACGAACTGGATCGCGCTGGCGCCGGTGCCGAGCACCGCGACCCGCTTGCCGCGCAGGTCGACCGAGTGGTCCCACTGCGCGGAGTGGAAGGCCGGTCCCTCGAAGGTGTCGATCCCGGGGAGGTGCGGGACGACCGGACGGGAGAGCTGGCCGACGGCGCTGACGAGCACGTCGGTGCGGATCGTCTCGCCGGACGCGGTCTCGAGCTCCCACGAGCAGGTCTGCTCGTCGTACGCCGCGGCGGTGACCTCGACGCCGGACCGGACCAGGTCGAGCACGCCCTCCTGGCGGGCGGTGCGCTCGATGTAGGCCAGGATCTCGTCCTGGCGGGAGTAGCGGTGCGGCCAGCCCGGGTTGGGGGCGAAGGACCAGGAGTAGAGCGAGGACGGCACGTCGCACGCCGCGTCGGGGTAGGTGTTGTCGCGCCAGACGCCGCCGACGCGCTCGGCCTTCTCCAGGACCGTCACGTCGGTGTAGCCGGCGCGCCGCAGCGCGATCGCGGTCCCGAGTCCTCCGAAGCCCGCGCCGATGATCGTGATCGACGGCTGTTCGCCGGTGCTGGGGACGTGCTCGGGAGCAGGGTTGGGCTGCGGCATGCGGACACCCTAGAGGCGCGTGCGCGGGGGTGCGCCGGCCGTCTCAGCGGGTCAGAGCGGGTGCCCGCCCCGGGACTCGCCCATGGTGGCGAGGAGCTGGCGTGCCTGCTCGGCGTACTTGTGCTCGACGAGGACCTCGTAGCGCGTCGCGACCACCTGGCTCACCGAGGTGAAGTCGCGCCGTCCGCGGGTCGCGGCGTACCCCGCGAGCGCCCAGACGAGGCCGAAGACGGCGCCGAAGAGCATCGTCGCGAGGATCACCCCGAGGGCCTCGCTCTCCTTGCCGAACAGCGAGACGACCAGACCGACGAACAGGCCGAGCCACACCCCGGAGAGCAGGCCGCCGGCCGCCACCTTCCCGGTGGTCAGCCGACCGGTCACCCGCTCGACCTGCCGGAGGTCGGTGCCGACGATGAGGCAGTTCTGCACGGGGAACTCGTTGTCGGAGAGGAAGTCGACCGCCTCCTGCGCCTGCTCGTAACGGTCGTAGACCCCCAGCGACAGCGGGTAGTCGAGCGTCAGTGCGGACGTGGGGACGCGAGAGCTCTGCGGCTGGCTCATGCGTCCAGTCTCGCAAACGCGTGGTCATCGCGGGACAGCTCCTCGGGGTTGACTACACCAGGGACCGGTCGCGTGTTCGCGGTCATCTCCCGCTCGAGAAGCCGTCGATCCGCTCGGGAGGCGGAATGGCGCCGGCACGGTGACGAGTCAGCTCTCCGACAGCGTGATCTCGACCATCAGCTCATCGGCGAGCTCCTCGAGCATCGAGCCCAGCAACTCGGTCCTCGTCGTGGGCGGGGCGGCGAGCACCGCGCGGGCCTCGAAGAGAGTCCCCCCGGCCATGGGGGCCTCGCGGACCTGCGTCGTGAGCTCCTCGATGCTGACGCCGCGGGTGGCGAGGGAGGCGGAGATCTCGGCCACGATCCCAGGATGGTCCGCTCCGAGCAGCTCGAGGTGAAGCCTCACGGACTCTCGCTCAACGGGTTCCTGCGTTCGCCCGACGGCTATCCGCAGGCCCTGCGCCTCGAGCGCCGTGAGGTCATCGACCAGGGCGTCGACCTTGTCGTCGGCGGCGGCCACCAGCACGATGCCGGCGAACTTGCCCGCCAGTCGTGCCATCTGACTGCGTTCCCAGCTTGCACCGTGGGCGCTGATCGGGGCCGAGAGGGCGGACACGAGGCCTGGCCGGTCATCACCGATCACCGTGAGTATGAACGTGGCCATGCACGCAGGCTACGAGAACCGAGGCCGGAAGTCTCTGGCAGGAATGGAGCTGACGGCGTCCATCGGGCCGGTGTGTTTGCGGCCCACGGCCATGGATCCAGCCGTCAGGTGATCGTCATCCCGCCGTCGACCGGGAGCGTCTGCCCGGTGATGTAACCGGCGGCGTCCGAGGCGAGGAACACGGCGGTCGCCGCGAGCTCGCGCGGGTCGCCCTTGCGCCTCATCGGGATGCGCTCCTGCTGGCTCTCCAGGTAGCCCTCGGGGTACTGGTCGGTCATCTCGGAGGTGAAGAAGCCCGGCGCGATCGCGTTCACGCGGATGCCCTTGCGGCCGGTCCACTGCTGGGCGAGGTCGCGGGTCAGGCCGATGAGGCCGGCCTTGGACGCGGCGTACGCCGCCTGCGGGAGTCCCGCGGTGGTGAGACCCAGCACCGAGGAGATGTTGATGATCGAGGAGCCCGGCTGCATCACCCGCCCGCAGGCCTGGGCCATCCAGTAGCACCCGTTGAGGTTCACGTCGACCACCTGGCGGAACTGCTCGGGGGTCTCCTTGGTCGCGGGCACGGCCGTGCCGATGCCGGCGTTGTTGATCAGGACGTCCACCCGGCCGAGCTCCTGCATCGTGGTGTCCACCAGCGTCTGGCACGCCTCGGGGGAGGCCACGTCGGTCGCCACGCTGATCGCGGTGCGGCCGGCAGCCTCGACGAGCTCGGCGGTCTCCCCGAGACGGTCCACGCGCCGGGCCCCCAGCGCGACGTCGGCCCCCGCCTCGGCGAAGGCCCGCGCGAACGCGACGCCGAGCCCCGAGGAGGCGCCGGTCACGACGGCCACCTTGCCGTCGAGGGAGAAGAGGTCGGTGATCGAGGAGTGGGAAGTCATGAGGGGGATCATGCCCCAGACACGCAGCCAGTCTCGAAATCAGGCGAGGTGGGAGTCGTCCTCGAACATCACTCCGACATGCAGAAGTGCCCGTGCAAGGCGTTCCGACCCCGTCTCCAGGACTTCTGCACGTCCGAATGACGCAGGGTCGGCCTCCGGCACCGGGTGGTGGTCTCGACAGGCTCAACCACCGAGGACGGCTCACCCTGCGGCGCTGCGGGCCTCCCAGCCGGTGCGGACCATCTCCTCCAGCGAGTGGCGCATCTGCCAGTCGAGGTCGCGGGCGGCGGCCTCGCCGGTGGCGACGATGCGGTCGGGGTCGCCCGGGCGGCGCGGCGCGATCTCGGGGGTGAAGTCGATGCCGGTCACCGTGCGGATGGCGTCCATGATCTCGCGCACCGAGGAGCCGGTGCCGCTGCCGAGGTTGTAGACCGGCTGCAGCTCCTCGCCGGCAGCCAGCCTGCGCGCGGCGACCACGTGGGCGGCGGCGAGGTCGGCGACGTGCACGTAGTCGCGCACGCAGGTGCCGTCGGGGGTGGCGTAGTCGTCGCCGTTGATCCGCGGCGTCCTCCCGGCCAGCAGCATCTCGAAGACGATCGGGAACAGGTTGTGCGGGCTGGTGTCGTAGAGGTCCTTGCTGCCCGAGCCCACCACGTTGAAGTAGCGCAGCGAGGTGTGCCGCAGCCCCGTGGCGCGGGCCTGGTCGCGGATCACCCACTCGCCGATCAGCTTGCTCTCGCCGTACGGCGACTCGGGTCGCGTCTCGGTCTCCTCGGTGACCAGCTCCACGTCGGGGGTGCCGAAGGTCGCGGCGCTGGAGGAGAACACCATGGACTTCACGCCGGTGCGCTGCATCGCCTCGAGCAGGTTGACCGTGCCGGTGACGTTCTGGGTGTAGGTGTGCAGCGGGCGCTCGACGGAGACCCCGGCGTACTTGAACCCGGCGAGGTGGACCACGCCCTCGACGGCGTGCTCCTCCATGGCGCGCGCCATCAGGTCGGTGTCGACGATGCTGCCCTCGACGAACGGCACCTCCGGCCGGCACGAACTCACGGTGCCCGCTGGACAGGTCGTCGACGACGACCGCGTCGAGCCCGACCTCCCCGAACGCCCGCACGACGTGGGCGCCGATGTAGCCGGCTCCTCCGGTCACCAACCACGACATACCGAACCTCCGGGTCTGAATGGGTACGTTCCGGGGCATGATCCACAAGGCGGTACGTTCGTGACCGCTCTGAACGCTCTCCGGGAGGCCTGATGGTACTGGCAGCAGATGCCCAGCTCCGGCTGGACGCGAACTGGGTCGACTACCTCCTGGTGGCGCTCTACTTCGGCTTCGTCCTCGGCATCGGGCTGCTCGCCCGGCGCTCGGTGTCGACCAGCATCGACTTCTTCCTCTCCGGTCGCTCGTTGCCCGCGTGGGTGACCGGCCTGGCCTTCATCTCGGCCAACCTCGGCGCCGTGGAGATCATGGGCATGTCGGCCAACGGGGCCCAGTTCGGGATCCCGACGGTGCACTACTTCTGGATCGGCGCCGTCCCGGCGATGATCTTCCTCGGCATCGTGATGATGCCGTTCTACTACGGCTCGAAGGTGCGCTCGGTCCCCGAGTTCATGCGGCGGCGCTTCGGCACCGGGGCCCACCTGGTCAACGCGCTCAGCTTCGCGGTGGCCCAGCTGCTGATCGCGGGCATCAACCTCTACCTGCTCGCGAAGATCATCAACATCCTGCTGGGCTGGAACCTGTACCTCTCTCTCGTCGTCGCGGCGATCGTGGTGCTGTCCTACATCACCCTGGGCGGTCTTTCCGCGGCGATCTACAACGAGGTGCTGCAGTTCTTCGTGATCGTCGCGGCGCTGCTGCCGCTGACCCTGGTGGGCCTGCACAAGGTCGGCGGCTACAGCGGACTGAAGGACAAGATCATCGCCACTGGGAACGACCCGGAGCTCCAGCTCAACTCCTGGCCCGGCACCAACCTGACCGGCATCGACAGCCCGCTGCTGTCGGTGATCGGCATCGTCTTCGGGCTGGGGTTCGTGCTGTCCTTCGGCTACTGGACCACCAACTTCGTCGAGGTCCAGCGCGCGATGGCGTCCAGCTCGATCTCCGCCGCCCAGCGAGCGCCGATCATCGGCGCGTTCCCGAAGATGTTCGTGCCGTTCATCGTGATCTTCCCGGGCATGATCGCCGCGGTCGTGATCTCGGAGGTGGCCGACGCCAAGGCGGCCGGCGATCCCAACTTCGACTACAACAACTCGCTGCTCTACCTGATCCGCGACCTGCTGCCCAACGGCATGCTGGGCGTCGCGGTCGCGGGCCTGCTGGCCTCGTTCATGGCCGGCATGGCGGCCAACATCTCCGCCTTCAACACGGTGCTGTCCTACGACCTGTGGCAGACCTACATCGTCAAGGGGCGCGACGACGGCTACTACCTGACGGTGGGCCGGATCGCCACGTTCGCGGCCACCGTGGTGGCGATCGGGACCGCGCTGATCGCGCGGAACTACGAGAACATCATGGTCTACCTCCAGACCCTCTTCGGCTTCTTCAACGCGCCCCTGTTCGCGACGTTCATCCTCGGCATGCTGTGGAAGCGGATGACTCCCACCGCCGGGTGGACCGGCCTGGTCAGCGGGACGGTCGCGGCGGTGGGCGTCTCGGTCGTGAGCACCGACGTGCTGGGCCCGCTGTCGCTGGACCTGATCCCGCTGTCCGGGCAGGGAGCCAGCTTCGTCGCCGCCGGCGCGGCGTTCGTCGTCGACATCCTGGTCAGCGTCGTGGTCACCCTCCGCACCGAGTCCAAGCCGGAGTCCGAGCTGCGTGGGTTGGTCTATTCGCTGACCCCCAAGGCCGACTTCCACGACGAGAACGAGGGCCAGCTGCCGTGGTACCAGCAACCCACCAAGCTGGCCGGCATCGGCATCGCCCTCGTCGTCGTCCTCAACATCCTCTTCTGGTAGGAGAAGCACATGGCTGAGTCGAACGAGACGCAGAAGTCCCACCGCGCAGGGGTGTTCGACATCCGCTTCGTGATCGCGGCGCTGATCGGCGTCTACGGGGTGATCCTCGTCGTGATGGGGTTGTTCACCAGCGAGGCCGACCTCGCGAAGGCGGACGGGCTGAACATCAACATCCTCGCGGGGATCGGCATGGTCGTCGTGGCGGCCGCGTTCGCGGTGTGGGCGAAGCTGCGCCCGATCGTCGTACCCGAGGATCTCGAGGAGGAGTGAGCCCGACGGGGGCGTAGCATGGGCGCATGAGCCAGGCACTCCTTCTTGCCTAGCCGCACCGATCACGTCGATGCGGCTGCCCCTCTGCGCGAGGGGCTTTTCTGTGTCCCAGGACAGCAGGCCGGACGAGCGCCGAGACGAGGAAGCAGCAGATGAGCGAGCAGGAGCAGGGCCACCAAGACAGGGCCAGGGGTACGACGTGCACGCCGTGGAGGCCAGGTGGCTACCGGTGTGGGACGAGCTCGACCCCTTCCGTGCGGACGACGACAGCCCGCGCGAGAAGCGCTACGCGCTGACGATGTTCCCCTACCCCAGCGGCGACCTGCACATGGGCCACGCCGAGGTCACCGCGCTGCACGACGTGATCGCGCGCTACTGGTGGCACCGCGGCTACGAGGTGCTCAACCCGATCGGGTGGGACTCCTTCGGCCTGCCTGCTGAGAACGCCGCCATCCGGCGCAACGAGCACCCCGCCACCTACACCTACGCCAACATCGAGACGCAGGCCGCGTCGTTCCGCAAGTACGCCGTCAGCTTCGACTGGTCCCGCCGGCTGCACACCTCCGACCCGGAGTACTACCGCTGGACGCAGTGGCTGTTCCTGAAGCTGCGCGAGCGCGGCCTGGCCTACCGCAAGTCGAGCCCGGTCAACTGGTGCCCCAACGACCAGACCGTGCTGGCCAACGAGCAGGTCGTCGACGGCGCCTGCGAGCGGTGCGGCGCCGAGGTCACCAAGCGTGAGCTGACCCAGTGGTACTTCAAGGTCACCGAGTACGCCCAGCGGCTGCTGGACAACATGGAGGACCTGGACTGGCCCGAGCGGGTGCTGACCCTGCAGCGCAACTGGATCGGCCGCTCCGAGGGGGCGCACGTCGACTTCGTCGTGGAGGGGTACGACGAGCCGGTCACCGTCTACACCACCCGTCCCGACACGCTGTTCGGCGCGACCTTCTTCGTCGTCGCCGCCGACGCCGCCCTGGCCGAGAAGCTGTGCGCGCCCGAGCAGCGCGCGGAGCTCGAGGCCTACCGCGAGCAGGTGAACAAGGAGTCGGAGATCGACCGGCTCTCCACCGAGCGCGAGAAGACCGGTGTCTTCCTGGGTCGGCACGCCGTCAACCCGCTCAACGGGGAGAAGATCCCGGTGTGGGCCGCGGACTACGTGCTGGCCGACTACGGCACCGGCGCGATCATGGCGGTCCCGGCGCAGGACCAGCGCGACTGGGACTTCGCGACGGCCTTCGACCTGCCGATCGTGCGCACCGTGCAGCCGCCCGAGGGCTGGGAGGGCGAGGCCTTCACCGGCGACGGGCCGGCCATCAACTCCGCCAACGACCAGGTCTCGCTCGACGGGATGGAGGTCGACGAGGCCAAGCGCACGATCATCGACTACCTGGAGAAGCAGGGGACCGGCCGTGGGGCCGTCAACTACCGGCTGCGTGACTGGCTGCTCTCGCGCCAGCGCTTCTGGGGCTGCCCGATCCCGGTGGTGCACTGCCCCGGGTGCGGCGAGGTGGACGTCCCCGAGGACCAGCTGCCGGTCGAGCTGCCCGAGCTCAAGGGCGCCGACCTCAAGCCCAAGGGGGTCTCGCCGCTGGCGGCCGCCGAGGAGTGGGTCAACGTCGACTGCCCGCGGTGCGGGGGCCCGGCCAAGCGGGACTCCGACACGATGGACACCTTCGTCGACTCCTCGTGGTACTTCCTGCGCTACTGCTCGCCGGGCGACGACACGCAGGCCTTCGACCCCGAGAAGGTGCGCACCTGGATGCCGGTGCACCAGTACGTCGGCGGCGTCGAGCACGCCGTGCTGCACCTGCTCTACAGCCGCTTCTTCACGATGGTCCTCAACGACATGGGCCTGGTGGACTTCGAGGAGCCGTTCACCGCGCTGCTCAACCAGGGCGTGGTGATCAACCAGGGAAAGAAGATGAGCAAGTCGCTGGGCAACGGCGTGGACCTGGGCGCCCAGCTCGAGGAGTTCGGCGTGGACGCCGTCCGGCTGACCCTCGTCTTCGCCGGGCCGCCCGAGGACAACATCGACTGGGCCGACGTGTCGCCCGCCGGCTCGCTGCGCTTCCTGCAGCGGGCGTGGCGGCTCTCCGGGGACGTGTCCTCGGCGCCGGGGACGCCGGCGGAGGGCGGCGACGTCGCGCTGCGCAAGGTGACCCACCGGACCGTGCACGACGCCGCCGAGCTGGTGGAGTCGCACCGGTTCAACGTCATGGTGGCCCGGATGATGGAGCTGGTGAACGCCACCCGCAAGGCGATCGACTCCGGCTGCGGGGCCGACGACCCGGCGGTGCGCGAGGCCACGGAGGCGGTCGCGATCCTGCTCTCGCTGGTCGCGCCCTACACGGCGGAGGAGATGTGGTCGCGGCTGGGCCACGAGCCCACGGTCGCCCGCGCCGGGTGGCCGGCGGTCGACGAGGCGCTGCTGGTCGAGGACTCGGTGACGGCCGTGGTGCAGGTGCAGGGCAAGCTGCGCGCGCGCCTCGAGGTCTCCCCGGACATCACCGAGGCGGACCTGGAGGCGGCGGCGCTGGCCGACGAGGCGGTGCAGCGCGCCCTGGACGGCAAGCAGGTGCGCAAGGTGATCGTGCGCGCACCCAAGCTGGTCAACGTCGTCGCAGGCTAGGAGCGGCTGGACGCCAGCGCCTGCTCGCTGCGCGGCCGGCTGTCGCCGACTGGTCGCGTGGGCGGCGCCGCGTGGCGGGGTGCTCCTGCTCCGGGGGGACCCTCCCGGCTCGAGGTCGGTGTATCCCTCGCGCGGTTGCCGGACCCGGCGTACCAGACCGCCAGCCGGCCGCCCTCGCCGATGGCGCGGAGCCGCGTCTCGGTCTCGGCACGTGCCTCGTCGGAGACCGCGAGCAGCAGGTGGTCCCCGGCCTGCAGCGACGTGTGCTCGTCGGGCACCCAGATCCGCTCGCTGCGGTGCACCAGCGCGAGGGCGGCGTTCCTGGGCAGGCGCAGGTCGCAGACGTAGACCCCGGCCAGCTTCGAGCCCTGGGGGATCTCCAGCTGGAGCAGGCTGGCGTCCATGGCGTCGAGCGGGGCCGACTCGACCTGGAGGTCGGTCGCGGCGGCCTCGACGGCCACGCCCGTACGCCGCGCCAGCCACGGCAGCACCGGCGCCTGCAGCAGCGTGAAGACCACGACGAGGAGGAACACCACGTCGAAGATCCGGTCGGCCGACGGCAGCCCGCGGGCGATCGGGATGGTCGCGAGGACGATCGGCACCGCCCCGCGCAGCCCGGCCCACGACATGAACAGCTGGTGGGGGAGCGGGACCCGGAACCAGCTGGCGCAGGCCACCACCGACAGGGGGCGGGCCACGAAGGTGAGCGCGGCGCCGACGATGGCCGCCGGCAGGAGCGCGTCGGCGAGGCGTCCGGGGCTGGCGAGCAGGCCCAGCAGCACGAACAGGCCGATCTGGGCCAGCCAGGCCAGGCCGTCGGCGAACCCGACGGTGACCTGCCTGTGGGGGAGCCGGGCGTTGCCGAGCCACACCCCCGCGACGTAGATCGCCATCAGGCCGCTGGCCTGGGCGAGGCCGGCCACGGCGAAGGCCAGGAACAGGATCGAGACGGTGGCCAGCGGGTAGAGGCCCGAGGACGGCAGCGCGCTGCGCGCCAGCAGCCACTGGCCCACGCGCGCGACCAGCAGGCCCACCGCGACCCCGGCGGCGAGCTGGTAGAGCACCAGCCCGCCGATCTCGAGCGGGTTGGCCGTGTTCCAGGCGTCGCTGGCCACCACGGTGACCAGGATGATCACGGGCGGGTCGTTGAAGCCCGACTCCGCCTCCAGGGTGGCGCGCAGCCGTGGCCGCACGGGCAGGCGCCGCATGATCGAGAAGGTCGCCGCGGCGTCGGTGGACCCGACGACGGCGCCGAGCAGCAGGGCGGTGCGCAGGTCCACGTCGAGCAGCAGGTAGGTCAGCCCCGCGGTCACCGCGATGCTGATCGCCACCCCCAGCGTCGCCAGCAGGCCGGACAGGGCGGCCACCGGCCGGATCACGTCCAGTCGGGTGCTCAGCCCGCCCTCGGCGAGGATCACCGCGAGGGCGAGGGTGCCCAGCAGCATCGTCAGGTCGACGTCCTCGAACTGCACGCCGAGGCCGGACTCGCCCAGCGCCAGGCCGATCGCGAGGTAGAGGAGCAGGCTCGGCAGACCCGCGCGCGCGGACACCCGGACGGCGGCGACCCCGGCCAGCAGGATCAGCGTGCCGGCCAGGATCGTGAGGTTCAGGTCCATCGGCGCGGGAGCGCCCCGCGGGACTCGGGGTCGCCGGACAGCACCATGCGCTGGTCACGGACCACGGGAGACCTCCTCTGACTGGTGCGGTGACCCCTCCCGTGCGGCGGACACGGTCGGGGTCCCGCACTCCCAAGACTGCGCGGTCGGGGACGCCGGCCACATGGGGACTGGTCCCCACTTCCGCGCCCCGCGCGGCGGAGCGGGCGTTGGACAGGGGGCACGGCGTCGGCGAGGGTGACCCGCATGATGCGGAAGCAGGGGGCCTCGCTGACCACGCGGGTCACCGCGATCAACGGGCTGCTGTTCGCCCTCGGCACGACGATCCTCGCGTTCTCCCCGGCCACCGTCTCCCCGGAGCCGCTGTGGTCGGAGGTCGTGGTGCTGGTCGTGGGCCTCGCGGTGATGCTCCTCGCCAACGCCCTGCTCGTGGGCGCCGAGCTGCGTCCTCTGGACCGGTTGGTGCGCCAGCTGGACACCGCGCGCAGCACAGACCCGATCGAGCGGGTGCCCGTGCCGGACACCGGGATCGCCCGCCACCTCGCGGCCTCGGTCAACGAGCTGCTGGGCCGCATCGAGGGGGCACAGCGGGAGACCGACCTCGCGACGCTGGCCGGGCAGGAGGCCGAGCGGGCCCGGATCGCTCAGGAGCTGCACGACGGGGTGGGCCAGTCGCTCACCGCGCTGCTGCTCGAGGTGGGGATGCTCGCCGAGAAGTCCTCCGGCGAGACGCGCGAGGGGCTGGAGCGCGTGCGCGAGGGCACCCGCGCCAGCCTCGACGAGGTGCGCGACGTCGCCCGGCGGCTGCGCCCCCACGTGCTGGAGGACCTCGGCCTGCGCAGCGCCTTGTCGGCGCTGACCACCGACCTGTTCACCCACGTGGACACCAGCGTGCGGCGCGGCGTCATGCCGGGCATCCCGCCGCTGCCCGACACCGTGGAGCTGGTGGTCTTCCGGGTGGCCCAGGAGGCGCTGACCAACGTCGCGCGGCACGCCCGCGCCCACAGCGTCGAGCTGACGCTGGGGATGCGTGGGGCGGAGCTGGTGCTCACCGTCGCGGACGACGGCGTCGGGATCCCGCGGGACGCCGACGGCACCGGGCTGCGCGGCATGCGGGAGCGGGCGCTGCTGGTCGGTGCCCGGCTGGACGTACGCCGCCGCGACGGCGGCGGGACCGTCGTGACGCTGGCCGTGCCGGTCGAGGGCGGCCCCGCCGGGGTCGCCCCATGAGCGGCGACCCGGGCGGTGCCACGAGAAGCTCCCGGGGCGGCTCATCGAGCGGGCCGGTGCGGATCCTGCTGGCCGACGACCACGCGCTGGTGCGGCGCGGCGTACGGATGATCCTCGACGCGCAGCCGGACCTCAGCGTCGTCGCGGAGGCCGGCGACGGCGCCGAGGCGGTGGAGCGGGTGCGCGACACCGCGATCGACCTCGCGATCCTCGACGTCGCCATGCCGCGGCTGACCGGCCTCCAGGCGGCGCGGGAGATCTCCCGCCTCCCGACCCCGCCACGGATCCTGATGCTGTCCATGCACGACAACGAGCAGTACTTCTTCGAGTCGCTGCGCGTGGGGGCCTCGGGCTACGTGCTGAAGTCGGTCGCCGACCGTGACCTCGTCGACGCGTGCCGCGCGGCGCTGAGAGGCGAGCCGTTCCTCTACCCGGGCGCGGAGAGCGCCCTGGTCAAGGACTACCTCGACCGACTGCGGCGCGGGGAGCGGCTCCCGCGGGCGGTGCTGACGCCGCGGGAGGACGAGGTCGTCAAGCTGATCGCGGAGGGGTACTCCTCGCGCGAGATCGCCCGGACACTGACGATCAGCGTCCGCACCGTGGAGCGGCACCGCGAGAACGTCCTGCAGAAGCTCGGGATGCGCGACCGCACGGAGCTCACCCGCTACGCCATCCGGGCCGGGCTGATCGAGCCCTGATCAGGGCCTCACAGGTCAGGTCCTCACAGGGACCGGACCGCCTCCCGGACGGCGACGTCGCCGCCCAGCACGTCGAAGGTCACTCCGATCGTGTTGTCGGCGTCGAGCACCTCGGCCAGCACGTGGGCGACGTCGCCGCGCGTCACCGCCCCGCCCTCGAGCGAGCCCACCTGCACCAGACCGGTCGGCACGTCGTCGGTGAGGCGTCCCGGCTTGACGATGGTCCAGTCGAGGTCGCGGGAGCGCACGTCGTCGTCGGCCGCCTGCTTGGCGCGCAGGTAGACCTGGAAGACGTCGTCGGACTCGGGGTCGGCGCGGTCGGTGTGCATCGAGGACACCATCACGTAGCGCCGGACGCCGGCCGCCTCGGCCGCGTCGGCGAGCATGATCGCGGCCCCCTTGTCGACGGTCTCCTTGCGCGCGACGTTGCCGTCGGCGCCACCGCCGGCGGCGAAGACGACGGCGTCGGCGCCCTCGACCACCGAGGTCATCTCGGCCACGTCGGTCGCCTCCAGGTCGATCACGACCGGCTCGATGCCGTCCTGCTGGAGGTCCGAGACGTGCTCGGGGTTGCGGACCATGCCCACGGGCTGATGACCTGCCTCCGCGACGAGCCTGCCGAGCTGGCGGGCGATCTGGCCGTGGCCACCTGCGATGACGATGCGCATCTGCTGCTCCTGTCTGCGACCGGCCCTCTGCCGGTGCGCCCGGGGGTTCCCCGACCGTAGCGCGGTGCCCGTGCCGTGCGGTCGGCGCGTGGCCCGGCGCTAACCTTCGCTCCATGTCCGTCGCGCTGGTCACCGACTCGACCGCCTCGCTCACCGGCGAGACGGTCGAGCAGCGCGGGATCACCGTGGTCCCGCTGCAGGTCGTCATCGGCTCCTCGGCGTACGACGAGAGCGGCGAGGACGCCGTCACGCCGCAGCAGCTGGCCGACGCGCTGCGGGAGTGGGTGCCGGTGAGCACCTCGCGTCCCAACCCCGAGACGTTCCTCGAGACCTACCGCCGGCTGGCCGATCAGGGAGCCGAGGCGATCGTCTCGGTGCACATCTCCGCGGAGCTCAGCGGGACCTTCGAGTCGGCACAGCTGGCGGCGCGCAGCGCGCCGGTCCCGGTGATCGTCGTGGACTCCCGGCAGGTGGGCATGAGCACCGGGTACGCCGTGCTCGCGGCCGCCGACGCCATCGACGCCGGGACCGACGCCGCCGCAGCGGGCGAGGCCGCTCGCACCCGTGCGAGCGCGACCACCTCGTTGTTCTACGTCGACACCCTGGAGTACCTCCGGCGCGGCGGCCGGATGGGCGCCGCCGCGGCGCTGCTGGGGTCCGCGCTCGCGGTCAAGCCCATCCTCCGGCTCGACGACGGCCGGGTCGGGCCCTTCGAGAAGGTGCGCACCTCGGCGCGGGCGCTCTCGCGGCTCGAGGAGCTCGCGGTCGAGGCCGCGGGGGAGGCGCCGGTCGACGTGGCCGTGGCACACCTCGCCAGCCCCGACCGGGCAGCCGACCTCGCCCAGCGGCTGGCCGCCCGGCTGGGGAAGGGTCTCGAGGAGCGCGAGGTCTCGCTCGGCGAGATCGGTGCCGTGCTGGGGGCGCACGTGGGCCCGGGGATGGTCGCGGTCTCGGTGGCTCCCCGCCGCTGAGCGGCGCACACCGGGGGGATGTCCCCGCGTTGTCCACAGGCGCGCGAATCGTGCTTCCGCCCGCGGGACGGCGTTCCTAGCGTCGGGGCATGCACAGGCAGTCACACGAGGAGGTCGCGGCGGCCGCCCGTCGTCGTCTCGAGCTGCTCGGGCGCGAGCTCGACCAGGCGGGCCTGCGACGGGTCGAGGAGCCGGCCGAGAGACCGGACCACGCACCTGCCGCAGGCGCCGACGCACCGGTGATGCCGCCACCGGCTCCCGTTCCGGCCGCCGGTCGCCACGCGAGGCCTCCGCGTCCGGGACCCGGTCGGCGGCTGACCGGCTGGCTGGGCGACCAGGTCCCCGACACGCTGCGGGGTCGCGCCGGCCTGGAGCCGGCCACGCTCATGGTCGTGGTGGTGGTGGTGGCCGTGGCGCTGGCGTCCACGGCGTACGTCGTGTTCAGGATGGGCGGCGGTGACCCGGCCGCGGTGCCCGTCGCCGTCGCGCCGTCGACGTCCGCGTCGCCGCTGGTGCCCGCCCCCTCCCAGGGCGCCAGCGCTGCCCCCGGGGCGTCGGCGGCCAGCGGCACCCCGGCGGCGGGCGGGCAGGTCACGGTGGACGTCGCCGGGAAGGTACGCCGCCCGGGCGTCACCACGCTGCCGGCGGGCTCGCGGGTGGTCGACGCGCTGGAGAAGGCCGGTGGTCCGCGCGGACGGGTGGACCTCACCTCGCTCAACCTCGCCCGGGTGCTCGTGGACGGCGAGCAGATCCTCGTGGGCAGGGCGAGCGGCCCTCCCGGCGGCCTGGCTGCTGGAGCGAGCACGGCGGCCCCGGACCCCGCGGGGTCCCTGGTGAACATCAACACCGCCACGGCCGAGCAGCTCGAGACGCTGCCGGGGGTGGGTCCGGTGACAGCGGGCAAGATCCTCGACTGGCGCGCCGCGCACGGTGCGTTCGCCGCAGTCGACGAGCTGCTGGAGATCGACGGCATCGGCGAGAAGACGCTGGCCGAGCTGGCCCCGCACGTGACCCTGTGACGGCGGCCCCGGCGGCCGACCGCGGCACGGCCGGGCCTCCCGAGCACCGACCGGACCCGCGACCCGGGCGGGAGGCGCCGACGCCTGCCTCCGGGGTCGACCTGCGAGCACCGGTCCTGGGCCTGTGCGCGTGGCTGGCGGCCCTGCTGGCACTGCGGGCGCCGGGGTGGGTCCTGATCGTGGTCGTGGCGGCGGCGGCGCTGTGGCTGCTGCAGCGGCGTCGCCGCGGTCGTGAGGTCCTCAGCCGGGTCGCCTGGCTGGTCGCGGCCCTGGGCGTGGCCGCCTCCGCGTTGCTGCGCAGCGAGGCGGTGGGGTCCAGCCCCGTGGAGCAGCTGGCCCGCGAGGGCGCCACGGTGCGCGGCGTCCTGGTGGTGACCTCCGACCCGGTGCTGCGCCGGGGGAGGTTCGCCGACTACGTCGTCGTACGGGCACGCACCGAGCAGGTCACCGCCCGCGGACAGCGACGAACCGTCCGGGTCCCCGTGCTGGTGATCGGTGACGCGAGCTGGCGCCGGGTCCCGCTCGGGGCGAGGGTGGCGATGACCGGGCGGCTGCAGCCCGCCCGGACGAGCGACCTCGCCGGCGTGCTGACGAGCAGGGGACCTCCGGTGGTCCGGTCACGGCCGGGGCCGCTGCTGGCAGGTGCTGACGCCGTCCGCACCTCGATCCGACGGGCGGTCGCCTCCGCCCCGCAGGGGCCGCGGTCCCTGGTGCCGGCGCTGGTCACCGGCGACGACAGCGGCATGCCGGACGAGCTCGACGAGGCGTTCCGGGTGGCCGGGCTCACCCACCTGCTCGCGGTGTCCGGCACCAACCTGACCCTGGTGGTCGGCTCGCTGCTGGTGCTCGCCCGGTGGGCCGGGGTGCGCGCCCGCGGGCTGCTGGTCGTCGGGCTGCTGGGGGTGGCGGGCTTCGTGCTGCTCGCCCGCACCGAGCCCAGCGTGGTCCGGGCAGCGACGATGGGCACGGTGGGTCTGCTGGGCATGGGGCAGCACGGCCGCAGGCGGGGCACGCGGGCACTGGGCGTGGCCGTGCTGGTCCTGCTCCTCCTCGATCCCTGGCTGGCCGTCTCGCCGGGCTTCGCGCTGTCGGTGCTGGCCACCGCCGGCATCCTGTGGCTGGCGCCGGGCTGGCGGGACCGGCTGGCCCGCTGGCTGCCGCGCTGGCTGGCCGAGGCGGTCTCGGTGCCGCTGGCCGCGCAGGTCGCCTGCACGCCGGTGGTCGCCGCGATCTCCGGCCAGGTCAGCCTCGTGGCCGTGGTGGCCAACCTCCTCGCCGCGCCCGCGGTCGGGCCGGCCACGGTGCTGGGACTGCTCGGCGGTCTGGTGGGTCTCGGCGTCCCGGCAGCCGGGGCAGCGGTGGCGGCGCCGGCGGTGTGGTCCGCCCACTGGATCATCGCGGTGGCCGAGCGGAGCGCCGACCTGCCGGTCGCGGCGGTCGGCTGGCCGGCCGGCCCCGGGGCGCTCACCGTGCTCGTGCTGCTGTCCGTCGCCGTGACGCTGCTCCTCGGCGCGGTCCTGGCCCGGCGCTCGGCCACGATCGGCCTGAGCGTCGTGATGCTGGGTGCGGTCCTCGTGCCCTTGCCCACTCCTGGCTGGCCGCCGGACGGCTGGGTGATGGTCGCCTGCGACGTCGGGCAGGGCGACGGGCTCGTGCTCGCGGCGGGGGAGGGAACGGGTGTGGTGGTCGACGCCGGCCCCGATCCGCGCGCCGTCGACGGGTGCCTGCGTCGGCTCGGCATCCGGCAGGTGCCGCTGGTCCTGCTCACCCACTTCCACGCCGACCACGTCGACGGTCTCGAGGGCGTGCTGCGCGGGCGTCGGGTGGGGTCGGTCCAGGTGACCTCGCTCGACGAGCCGCCGGGCGGCGTGCGCCTGGTGCAGTCGGTCGCGGCGCGGGCCGGTGTGCCGGTGCAGCGGGCGGCGTACGGCGAGAGCGCGCGGGTCGGTGCGGTGACCTGGCAGGTGCTGGCGCCCTCGGGACCGCCCGCCGGGGACTCGGCCTCCCCGGCCAACGACTCCAGCGTCGTGCTGCTGGTGGAGGTGCGCGGCGTCCGGATCCTGCTGCTCGGGGACCAGGAGGAGGGTGTGCAGGCGCGGCTGCGCCGCGAGACGGGTGGGCTTCGGGCGGACGTGCTGAAGGTGGCCCACCACGGCAGCGCCAGCCAGGACCCGGACCTCCTCCGGGGCACCGGCGCGCGGCTGGCGGTGATCTCCGTGGGGCGCGACAACGACTACGGGCACCCCGCGCCATCGCTGATGGCGCTGCTGCACGAGTCGCGGGCACGGGTGGTCCGCACCGACGAGTCGGGGGACGTCGCCGTCGTCGTCCGTGGAGGGACCCTGGGGGTGCGGGAGCGCGGCAGCCGGGCCGGCCGCTGAGCCGGCCAGGACGCTCAGCCGGCGGGGGTGTCGGTGTTCAGCAGGTAGCCACCGTCGTCGGAGGGGACCAGGCCCTCCTGCTTGCGCTCGGTGCTGGTCCGGCCGTCGGTGGTCCGGTAGACGAGCGTCACGTCGACGGTGTCGCTGCCCTCGCGCGCCTCGACGCTCTTGACCTCCACCGACTCGATCTTGCGCCAGAACCCGTCGTAGGAGCCCCGGCCCTGGGACTTGAGGTCCGGGCCCAGCATCGCCCACGCCTCGTCGGTGCCCCCCGGAGCGGCGTCGTAGTAGTCGCGCACGAACTGCTCCTTCGCCGATGCCCCCGAACCAGAGTCGGACCCGGTGCCCGAGCCGGAGTCGGACCCGGAGTCGGACGCGGAGTCGGACCCGGGGTCGGACCCGGAGTCGGACCCCTTGCCTGAGCTCGAGGAGTCCTTGCCCGTCTGCGAGCCCTCGGCCTGCGAGGCGCTGGAGTCGCCCGAGGGGTCGTCCCCGAGCTGTGCGACCGCGAGGATCGCGGCACCGACGGCCAGTGCCAGGGCCAGGACCGCCAGCACGGCACGACCGCGTGTGGCCCTACGGGGCCGGCGGGGCGCAGCAGCCGGAGCAGGTGCGGGGGTGGGGGCAGGTGCGGGACGGCGGTCGGGCTCCTGGGCGGAAGGCGGGGCGGAAGGCGGGGCAGATGTCGGGGCAGGTGTCGGGGCGGCCGCCGCCGTCGTCGCCTCGCCCGCAGCGGGTGCGGCGGGCGAGGCGGGCACGGCCGACTCGACCGTGTTCTTCAGGGTGCCCTCGGCATCGTGGGTCTCCGCGAGGCGCCCGAGCACGTGAGCCGCGTCCTCCATCGACCAGCGGGACCCGGGGTCCCGGTCCAGCATCCGTCCGAGTGCGGACTCGAGGAACCCCGCACGTCGTGGCTGCGGCGGCGGCGCCGAGGAGATGTCGTGCAGCACGGCCATCGGGTTGGGGTGCTGCTCGTAGGGCGGGCGTCCCTCGACGGCGGCGTACAGGGTGGCGCCGAGCGCCCACACGTCACTGCCGGGTCCGGGGTCGCCGCCGCGGGCCAGCTCGGGGGAGAAGTAGCTCGGGGTGCCGGTCAGGAACCCGGACTGGGTGAGGGCGGGGTCACCGGCGGTGCGGGCGATCCCGAAGTCGCTGATCTTGGCCACGCCGTCCTCACGGACGAGCACGTTGCCCGGCTTGACGTCACGGTGCATCGTGCCCGCGGCGTGGGCCGCGGCCAGGCCGGCCGCGACCTGCGCGCCGAGGTCGGCGACGGTGGCGGGGTCCAGGGGGCCGTCCTGCTTGATGATCTGCGAGAGGGAGCGGCCCGGGACGTACTCCATCACCAGCCAGATGTGGCCGGCCTCCTCGACGACGTCGAAGACCGTGACCACGTTGCGGTGGCTCAGCGCAGCGGTGGACCGCGCCTCGCGCAGGGCCCGGGCCGAGTCGGTCACCGACTCCCCGGGCAGGAGTCCCACCTGCTTGACGGCCACCGAGCGGTGCAGCCGCTCGTCGCGGCACAGCCAGACGGTCCCCATGCCGCCTTGGCCGATGGCCCGCTCGACGCGGTAGCGGCCGCCGATCAGCTCGGGCTGCATCGTGTCCTCTCGCTCGGGGCTGCGTCGGGCAGGCTCCCGGGCGCAGGGCAACGCCGGGGTCGTTCCGACAGGGCTCGCCGAGGAACGTACCCACGTCGTGCCGGCTCACTCGTGTGACGTCTCACGCGATGGCAGGCTGGTGCCCGTGACGACGTATCCCTTCTCCCAGGTCGACGTGTTCGCTGCCGAGCCGATGTCGGGCAACCCGGTGGCGGTCGTCCACGACGCCGCCGGGCTCGACGACGCGCAGATGGCCGCCTTCGCCCGGTGGACGAACCTCTCCGAGACCACCTTCCTGCTCCCCCCGACGGACCCGTCCGCGGACTACCGGCTGCGGATCTTCACGCCCGGCGAGGAGCTGCCGTTCGCGGGGCATCCGACGCTCGGCAGCGCCCACGCGTGGCTGGGAGCGGGCGGAACGCCGGCCGCGGAGGGCCGGGTCGTCCAGGAGTGCGGGGTCGGGCTGGTCGAGCTGCGCGTCGACCAGGACGGTCTCGCCTTCGAGGCCCCGCCGCTGCGTCGCAGCGGGGACGTCGACGAGGAGACGCTCGACCGCGCCGTGGGCGCGCTCGGCGTGGACCGGCAGCGGGTCGTGCGGGCGGCCTGGGTCGACAACGGTCCCGGCTGGCTGGGCGTGCAGCTCGCGAGCGCCGCCGACGTGCTGGACCTGCACCCGGACTTCGCGGCGATGAGCGGGCTGGAGGTCGGGGTGATCGGCGCCCACGACGCAGCGACGCGCGACGCGCTGGGCGTCGAGCACGAGGTGCGCGCGTTCTGCCCCGACCTCGCCATCCCCGAGGACCCCGTGACCGGCAGCCTCAACGCGGGCTTCGCCCTCTGGCTCACGCGGGAGGGGCACCTGCCGCGGAGCTACGTGGCCCGGCAGGGCACGGCCATCGGCCGCGACGGCCGCGTCCGGGTGAGCACCGACGCGCAGGACCGGATCTGGGTCGGGGGGAGCTGCACGCGGGTGGTCGGGGGCGAGGTCAGCCCTGTGACCCGGCTCGTCCGACCCGGCTCGTCTGACCCGGCTCGTCTGACCGGGCTCGCGTGCACGGGGCCCTGCGACCGTGCGGTGTCGGCGTGCCGTGAGAGGCTGCCGCCATGCCGACTCGCGCTCCCCGAGGTGTGCCCACGAGTGGGCCCGGTGGGGTTCCCGATGACGTCCTCGGCCGCGTCACGCTGATCACCGGTCCCGAGGAGTTCCTGGGGGAGCGTGCGGTGGTCGGCGTGCGGTCCGCCGTACGCCGCCACGACCCGGAGGCGGAGGTCTCCGAGACGATGGCCGGCACCCTCACGATGGCCGAGCTGGGCGACCTCGCGGCGCCCTCGCTGTTCTCCAGCACCCGCTGCGTGGTCGTGCGCAAGCTCGAGGACCTGCCTGAGGAGTCGGCACCGGGCCTGCTCGACTACGCCGCCGCACCGGCCGAGGACGTCGCGCTCGTGCTGGCGCACGGCGGCGGGCAGAAGGGGACCGGCCTGCTGGCCAAGCTGCGCAAGCTGCCGGCCGTGACCGAGGTGAAGTCGGCCCCGCTCACCGCGCGGGAGTACCCCGGGTTCGTGGTCAACGAGCTGCGGGCCCACAAGGTCCGCATCGACCCCGACGCCGCGGACTTCCTCGTCCAGGCCGTGGGGCAGGACCTGCGGTCGCTGTCGGCCGCGGCCAGCCAGCTCGCGGGCGACTTCGAGGGGCAGCCGCTGAGCGTGGAGATGGTGAAGAAGTACTTCGGCGGGCGCGCGGAGGCCAAGTCGTTCGCCGTCGCCGACCACACCCTGTCGGGCCAGACCGCCCGGGCCCTGGAGGAGCTGCGCTGGGCGCTGGACCGCGGCACCGCCCCGGTCCTGGTCACCAGCGCGATGGCCGGCGGGCTGCGCAGCCTGGCGCGCTTCATGGCGGCCCCGCGAGGGATGCGCAACGCCGACCTCATGCGCGAGGTCGGGGTGCCGGCCTGGAAGCTGGACACGCTGCGTCGCCAGTCGCACGGCTGGGACCCGAGCGGGGTGGGCCGGGCGATCCGCTCGGTCGCCCGCGCCGACGCGGACATCAAGGGCCAGGCCAGCGACCCTGCCTACGCGCTGGAGAAGATGGTGCTCGACATCGTGCGCGCGCGTCCGGGGCGCTGAGCCGGACGGTCCGGGACGCACGAAAGGCGCCGCCCCGACAGGGACGGCGCCCGGTGCTGATGGCCGGTGCTGCTGCCGCTCAGGCGGCGGCGAGCCTCAGAGCGAGGAGGCCTTCTTGGAGATGGCCGACTTGCGGTTGGCGGCCTGGTTCTTGTGGATGACGCCCTTGGAGGCCGCCTTGTCCAGCTGCTTGGTCGCCACGGCCGCGGCGGTCCGGGCCTCGTCGGCGTTGCCCGCGTCGGCGGCGGCACGGAACTTGCGCACGGCGGTCTTCAGCGCCGACTTCACGGCCTTGTTGCGCTCGTGCGCGGCGTCGTTCTGCCGGTTGCGCTTGATCTGGGACTTGATGTTCGCCACGTCAGGCTCGCCTCGATTGTGGAAGGTTGCAGGTTTGGGGGTCCGGACAGGGTCCAGACACGAAGGGAAACGATATCAGCGGGCCGCGGCGGCGCCCAAATCGGCGCGAACGACGCCGGGCCGGGTCACGGACACCGCGTGACCAGACCGGCACAGTGGGTACAAACCGCTCATGACCACTGTCGCAGAGCTGCTCGTGGAGTCCCTGGCCGACCACGGCGTCGAGACCGTCTGGGGTGTCGTGGGCGACGCGCTGAACCCGGTCACCGACGCGATCCGGCGCGAGGAGCGTCTGGAGTGGATCGGGGTGCGGCACGAGGAGGCGGGCGCGTTCGCCGCCGGAGCCCAGGCCCAGCTCACCGGGCGGCTCGGGGTCTGCCTGGGGACCGTTGGCCCCGGCGCGGTGCACCTGCTCAACGGCCTGTACGACGCCCGGAAGTCCCACGCGCCGGTCCTCGCCATCTGCGGCCAGGTGCCGCGCGAGGAGATGGGCAGCGAGTTCTTCCAGGAGGTCGACAACGACTCCCTCTTCGACGACGTCGCGGTCTTCAACCGCACCGTCACCAGTACCGACCAGCTGCCCCTGCTCGTCGAGCAGGCGGTCAACGCCGCGATCCAGGACTCCGGCGTGGCGGTGCTGACGCTGCCCGGCGACGTGGGCGGCCTCGACCTCCCCGACGGCATACCCGTGCCGAAGTTCGTCGAGACCCGCCCCCACAGCGTCCCGGCTCCCGAGGTCGTCGAGGAGGCGGCCACACTGCTCAACGGAGCCGACAAGGTGACCCTCCTCGTCGGGCAGGGGGCGCGCGAGGCCCGTGCCGAGGTGCTGGCGCTGGCCGAGCGGCTCAAGGCGCCGATGGTGCTCACGCTCAAGGCCAAGGAGGGGCTCGAGCGCGACAATGACCACGAGATCGGCCAGTCCGGGCTGCTCGGCAACCCGGCGACCAGCGAGGCCTTCGACGGGTGCGACGTGCTGTTCCTCGTGGGCACCGACTTCCCCTACCGCGACTTCCTTCCCACGGGGAAGACCGTGATCCAGCTCGACGTGCGCGGCTCGCACATCGGTCGGCGCACGCCGGTGGACCTTGCGCTGGTGGGCGACGCCGCCAGGGGGCTGCAGGCGCTGCTGCCTCTGCTCGAGGAGCGCAGCGAGACCGACCACCTCGACGGCGCACGCTCGACCTACGCGAAATGGCGCAAGCGTCAGGCGCGGTTCACCGACCCGGCGTACGACCGCAAGCCGAGGGGCCTGCTGCGGCGGAAGGTCGACAACCCCGACGCGCGGATCCGGCCCGAGCTGCTCGCGGCGGCCGTGGACCGGCACGCCGCCCAGGACGCGGTGTTCACCACCGACACCGGCATGGCCACCGTGTGGCTCTCGCGGTTCGTGACGATGTCCGGGCGCCGCCGGCTGCTGGGGTCGTTCAACCTCGGCTCGATGGCCAATGCGATGCCGCAGGCGCTGGGGGCCAGCGCCCTGGACCGCGGCCGCCAGGTGGTCGCCTTCTGCGGGGACGGCGGGCTCTCGATGCTGATGGGCGACCTGATCACCGCGGTGTCCTACGACCTGCCGGTCAAGCTCGTCGTCTTCGACAACGGCCAGCTCGGCATGGTCAAGCTGGAGATGGAGCAGGTCGGGCTGCCCGAGCACGGCACGGCGCTGGCCAACCCCGACTTCGCCAAGGTCGCCGAGGCGATCGGGATGCGCGGCATCCGGGTGGAGCAGGCGGACGAGGTCGACGCCGCGGTCGCTGCGGCCCTCGACCACGAGGGGCCCGTGCTGCTCGACGTGCTGACCAACCCCGACGAGGTCGCCCTCCCGCCCTCGCCCACCCTGGAGCAGGGCTGGGGCTTCGCGATCGCCAAGACCAAGGAGTACCTCGAGAGTCCGGGCTGATCCTCAATCGGAAATCTGCCCTGAGGAAAGGTGGTGCGCCGTGGTGCGCATCCGCGACAGCATCGTGATCGACCGGCCGGTCGAGGAGGTCTTCGACTTCGTCGCCGACCAGCGCAACGAGCCCACGTACAACCCCGCGATGAGCGAGTGCCGGCTGCTCACCGACGAGCCGGTGGGCAAGGGCTCGCGCTTCGCCTCGACCTTGCGCAGCCGCGTGGGCCGGCTGTCCATGGTCAGCCTCCTCACCGCCCATGAGCGGCCGCACCGGCTCTGCTCGCGCACCGAGACCGCAGGCACCGTGGTCGTCGGCTGCCTGACCTTCGAGGCGCTCGGCGGCTCGACCCGGCTGACCTGGGACTGGCAGATGCGTCCCACGCGCGCGATGCGGCTGCTGGTCCCGTTCCTGCTGCTGAGCGGCGCGCGGGTGGAGCGCCGGACCTGGACCCGCTTGAAACGGCTGATGGAGAGCGGAGACGGTCTCGCCTGAGGTCGGCGGCGGCTCGATATCCGGTGGAACGTCGTGCGCCGCGTGGGACAGGATCGAGCCATGGCAGACCTGAGCACCCCCGATGTCAGGTTCCGGGAGTCGTTCCTGGAGGCCATGGCCGAGTTCGAGGACGAGGGCCGTGCGGGCGGGGACTCGATGATCGGGGCGGACCTCGCGCAGTTCGGCTCCGTGTGGCACACCTCGGAAGGCTTCGAGGACTACCTCACTCAGACGCTGGAGGAGTCTCGCCGGCCGCGGCGACCGGGGTTCGTCTGCCAGACGACGTGGTGGTGGACGGAGGGGGACGAGTACCTCGGGCGGATCTCGCTGCGCCACGAGCTCACTCCCGCACTGCTCGAGGTCGGGGGTCACGTCGGTTACGACGTACGGCGCAGCAGACGCAGGCAGGGGCACGGGACCCGGATGCTGGCGGCGGTGCTTCCCGAGGCCGCGTCGCTGGGGATCGACCCCGTTCTCGTCACGTGCGACGTCGGCAACCTGGGCTCTCGCAAGGTGATCGAGGCCAACGGCGGGGTGCTGGAGGACCGGCGGGGCGCCAAGCTGCGCTTCTGGGTGCCGGGTCGGTGCTTGTGACTGGCTGTGTTCCTCTTGGACGCGGCGGCATCCGGCTGGCTGCGGAGGGTGTGTTCCGGAGTCGAGGTCGAGCCCTCGGACGGTGCCGCGCGACTTCGAGAAGTACTACGAAATCCCTTGTGGACAAGGGGATTCTCGGCCCAGCGCTTGTCGGTGGTCGATGCTTGGATGAGGTATGTCCGCAGCACCGACAGAGCGCTTCCACCCGGTGGCCCGTGCCGTCGCCGAGGCCATGACGGCGCTGCGCGGCGCGGCCGGACTGCCGATGTTCGGGCTGGGTGACGCGGAGCTCCGCGACCTGGCGGTCGACGTGACCCGGCTGGCCTCGATGCTGACCGCGGTCGACGGAGCGGTGCTCGCGCAGGCCGAGTCCCGCGACGTGGCCGCGGAGGTGGGTGCGACCTCGACGGCGAACTGGCTGGCCCACGAGACGAAGCTGACCCGGCGGGAGGCACACCGCCGGGTGCGGCTGGCCCGCGACCTCGACGACCTCCCGACGACCGCTGGTGCCCTCGCGGCAGGGGACGTGGTGGCCGAGCAGGCGCGGGAGATCTGCCACGCCATGGCTCGACTCGACTCGATCCCTGAGGACCTCGTCGCCGACCGCGACCTCGACCTGGCCGCGTTGAAGGCCCATGCCGAGGAGCACTTGCTCGCTGAGGCCGAGCACCACGACGCCAACGAGCTGCGCGATCCTGGGCCGGCACCTCCTCGACGTGGTCGCACCGGAGGTCGCCGAGGAGCACGAACGCCGGCTGCTCGAGCAGGAGGAAGAACGCGCCCGCGCCAAGACCCGACTGACGATGACCGAGGACGGCCAGGGGTGCGTGCACGGCCGGTTCACCCTCCCCGCGCTGCAGGCGTGCGATGTTGAAGAAGGCGCTGCTCGCGCTGGCCGCCCCGAAGCACCAGGCCGCCGTCGACGGCACCGCCCCGGTGCCCGGGCCGGCCGAGCGCGGAGCGGCTGGGGCAGGCGTTCTGCGGAGTACGTCGAGCGCTACCCCGCCGACCGGATCCCCGACGCCGGCGGCGTCCCCGCCAGCGTCGTGATCACGATGGACCTCGAGAAGCTCCTGCAGGGCCTCGGCGCCGGCGTGCTGGACGACGGCGGCCGGATCTCGGCGACCGAGGCCCGCCGCCTCGGCCTGCGAGGCCGGGATCATCCCCGCCGTCCTCGGCGGCAAGGGCCAGCCCGCTGGACGTGGGCCGCAAGAAGCGGTTCCACACCGCCGCGCAGCGGATCGCGATGGCGATCAGGGACGGTGGCTGCACCGCCGAGGGCTGTGACTACCCACCCGGGCTCTGTCACGCCCACCACGACATCTCCTGGGGGAGCAACGGCGACACCAACGTCAAGGACGGACGACTCCTCTGCCCGCGACATCATTCGCTGGCCCACAACCCGCGCTACAACACCACCCGGCTGGGGACCGGCAAGCTCCGCTTCACCAGGCGGACGTGAGGAGGAGTGCGCCCTTACCGCGCACCACGGTTCACCCGCCCTCCCAACCGCACGGCCTCCGCATGCCCGTACTGGCGCGCTGCGGGGCTGGTCACACGCGGCGGGGGATGATCACCAGAAGCGAAGGCGTCTGATCGGGGCCTGTTCAGGGCAACGCCCACTCTTCGGCAGGTCCGGTAGCTGGCGTTGCCGACAGGGACACACCCAGTGAGTTCGGCGCAGTCCAGGTCCCGTGGGAGGATGGCTCCCCGTCTGATCGTCTTCGTCGAGAGTTGGCTGTGTCCCCGAACGCCACCGCGCCCGTCCCGGGCAGGACCGACCCCGCGATCATCCGCAACTTCTGCATCATCGCCCACATCGACCACGGCAAGTCCACCCTCGCCGACCGGATGCTCCAGCTCACCGGCGTCGTCGACGAGCGGGCCGCGCGGGCGCAGTACCTCGACCGGATGGACATCGAGCGCGAGCGCGGCATCACGATCAAGAGCCAGGCGGTGCGGATGCCGTGGACGGTGCAGCCGGACAACCCGGCGGGCGCCGAGCCGGGCACCTACGTCCTGAACATGATCGACACCCCCGGCCACGTCGACTTCACCTACGAGGTGTCCCGGTCGCTGGAGGCGTGCGAGGCCGCGGTGCTGCTCGTCGACGCGGCCCAGGGCATCGAGGCCCAGACCCTGGCCAACCTCTACCTCGCCCTCGGCGCGGACCTGCACATCATCCCCGTGCTGAACAAGATCGACCTGCCCTCGGCCCAGCCGGAGAAGTACGCCGCCGAGCTCGCCGGCATCATCGGGTGCGACCCGGCCGACGTGCTGCAGGTGTCGGCCAAGACGGGGTTCGGCGTGGAGCAGCTCCTCAACGAGATCGTCGCCCAGACCCCGGCCCCGGTCGGTGACGCCGACGCGCCGCCCCGCGCCCTGATCTTCGACTCGGTCTACGACACCTACCGCGGCGTGGTCACCTACGTGCGCGTCGTCGACGGCAAGCTCACCCACCGCGATCGGATCAAGATGATGTCCACCGGCGTGGTGCACGAGATGCTCGAGGTCGGGGTGATCAGCCCGGAGCCGGTGAAGGCCGGGGACCTCGGCGTCGGCGAGGTCGGCTACCTGATCACCGGCGTCAAGGACGTGCGCCAGTCCCGCGTCGGTGACACCGTGACCAGCCAGCACCACGGTGCCAAGGAGCCCCTCGGCGGCTACAAGCACCCGAACCCGATGGTGTTCGCGGGCCTCTACCCGATCGACGGCGACGACTACCCGACGCTGCGCGACGCCCTGGAGCGGCTGCAGCTCAACGACGCGGCGCTGGCCTACGAGCCGGAGACCTCCGGCGCCCTCGGGTTCGGCTTCCGCTGCGGCTTCCTCGGCCTGCTGCACATGGAGATCGTGCGCGAACGGCTCGAGCGCGAGTTCGGGCTCGACCTGATCAGCACGGCCCCCAACGTCGTCTACTCCGTGCTGATGGAGGACGGCACCGAGCACGAGGTGACCAACCCCAGCGAGTACCCCACGGGCAAGATCGCCGAGGTGCGCGAGCCGGTGGTCAAGGCGACGATCCTCAGCCCCAGCGACTTCATCGGCGCGATCATGGAGCTGTGCCAGTCCAAGCGCGGACAGCTGGAGGGGATGGACTACCTCTCCGAGGACCGCGTGGAGATGCGCTACACGCTGCCCCTGGCCGAGATCGTCTTCGACTTCTTCGACCAGCTGAAGTCGCGCACCAAGGGCTACGCCTCGCTGGACTACGAACCGACCGGGGACCAGGTCTCCGACCTGGTGAAGGTCGACATCCTGCTCCAGGGCGAGACCGTCGACGCCTTCAGCGCGATCGTGCACCGCGACGGGGCGTACTCCTACGGCGTGATGCTCGCCGGCAAGCTGCGCGAGCTGATCCCGCGCCAGCAGTTCGAGGTGCCGATCCAGGCCGCGATCGGCAGCCGTGTGATCGCCCGCGAGACCATCCGCGCCATCCGCAAGGACGTGCTCGCCAAGTGCTACGGCGGCGACATCAGCCGCAAGCGCAAGCTGCTGGAGAAGCAGAAGGAGGGCAAGAAGCGGATGAAGATGGTCGGCCGCGTCGAGGTCCCCCAGGAGGCGTTCATCGCGGCGCTGTCCACGAGCGGGCCCGCGGAGAAGAGCAAGAAGTAGACCCGCCCGTGAGCGCGCTCCACCTCCCTGCCGGCGTGGTGGGCATGGCGCGCCGGGGGCCCGACTGGGCGGGGTGGGTGGACCTGCTCCCGGGCCTGGTGCGCGACCTCCTCGAGGAGTGGCAGCTGAGCACCGACGGGTGGATGATGCACGGCTTCTGCGCGCTGGTCGTGCCGGTGCGCACGACGGGCGGCCGGCCCGCGGTGCTCAAGGTGGGCTTCCCGGACGACGAGTCGGAGCACGAGCACCTCGCCCTCCAGCACTGGCACGGGCGTGGGGCGGTGACGCTGCTGCGGGCCGACCCGAGGCGGCGGGCGATGCTGCTCGAGCGGTTGCACCAGGAACGGCTGACCGGGGTCGACGACCTCGAGGCCTGCGAGGTGGTGGCCGGGCTGTACGCGCAGCTGCACGTCCCCGCCCCGCCCCGGCTCCGCCCGCTGACGTCGTACGTCGAGAGGTGGGCCGCCGAGCTGGCCGCCCTGCCCCGAAGCGCCCCGCTGCCGCGGCGGCTGGTCGAGCAGGCGGTCTCGCTCTCGCGCGACTTCGTCGCCGACCCCCGCAGCACCGGCACGCTGGTCCACGGCGACCTGCACTACGAGAACGTGATGGCCGCCGACCGGGAGCCCTGGCTGGCGATCGACCCCAAGCCGACCAGCGGCGACCCCCACTACGAGCCGGCCCCGATGCTGTGGAACCGGTTCGGGGAGCTCGGCACCTCCGGGCAGAGCGTCCGCGACGGCGTACGGCGCCGGTTCCACACCCTGGTCGACGTCGCGCGACCTCGACGAGGACCGGGCGAGGGACTGGGTCGTCGTACGGATGATGGACAACGCGCTGTGGCGGCTCCAGGACGACGCCGGCGCCCCCGGCGGATCGCAGCGGGCGACCCCGACCGCCGACTACCTCACGATGTGCATCGCGATCGCCAAGGCGGTCCAGGACTGACTGCTTTCGACACGGCGTGGCGTCGCGACCGGCGCCGCGCGACGGCCTGAGAGGATCGCGGGCATGGCGGAAGTTGTCTCGGTCAACGTGGGGGGACCACGCGAGTTCGCGTGGGCAGGCATCGGTCGCTCCTCGATCGACAAGCAGGCGGTGCACGGGCCGGTGCGCGTCGACCGGCTGGGCCTCGACGGCGACCAGGTCTCCGACACCGTGCACCACGGGGGCGTCGACCAGGCCGTCTACGCCTTCGCTCGCGAGGACCTCGACTGGTGGGAGGCCGAGCTCGGCCGGGAGATCCGGGACGGGCAGTTCGGCGAGAACCTCACCACGCGGGGCATCGACGTCAACGAGGCCGAGGTGGGGGAGCGCTGGCGGGTCGGGACCGTGACGCTGGAGATCGCGATGGTCCGCACCCCCTGCAACGACTTCAAGAACTGGCAGCGGGTCAACGGCTACGACGACCGCGCCTGGGTCAAACGCTTCGCCCAGCGCGGACGACCCGGTCCCTACCTCCGCGTCCTCGAGGAGGGCACCGTCCGGGCGGGCGACGACCTCACGGTGGTGCACCAGCCGGGCCACGGGGTGACCGTCTCGACGATGTTCCGGGCGCTGACGACCGAGCCGGGACTGCTTCCCGAGCTGCGGAAGGTGGACGGGCTCGCGGCGGTGGCCCGGCGCCGGATGGAGACGCGACTGCAGCGAGGGTCGGGTTCCACCATCTCCACCCGGTAGACCGGGGTCGACCCCGGAACAACCGCAACATGTGGTGTTTCGCGAGGACTGGGCGAAAGAAAATGCGGTCGGGTCCCCCTGGAGGGGTGTCTGGCCTTGCGCTGTGATCTAGGTTACCTGCAAGTCACCAACCTCCGGTCCTGACGCGGGCCGGGACGACGCCCACCCAGGAGCACGCACATGTCGTCCGTCAGCATCGACACCTCCTTCATCGAGAACCGCGCCCCCAACGTCGCCGTGCAGTTCCGCGACCGGGTCGCCCGGACGCCCGAGCGCGAGGCCTACCGCTATCCCGACGGGGACGGACAGCCGTGGAAGTCGGTCACCTGGAAGGAGGCGGGCGACAAGGTCGAGAAGCTCGCCGCCGGCCTGCTCTCGCTCGGGGTGCAGCACGAGCAGCGGGTGGGCATCGCCTCGAACACGCGGATGGAGTGGATCTATGCCGACCTCGCCATCATGTGCTCCGGTGCCGCCACCACCACCGTCTACCCCTCGACGATGGCAAGCGACGTGGCCTACATCCTGGCCGACTCCGAGTGCCGGGTCGTCTTCGCCGAGGACGACACACAGGTCGAGAAGCTGCGTCAGTACAAGTCCGAGCTGCCGCACCTCGAGAAGGTCGTGGTGTTCGAAGGCGCGGGCGACGGGGACTGGGTGATGGGTCTCGACGAGCTCAGCGCACTCGGGGAGGCCCACCTCGCGGAGCACCCCGACGCCGTCGCGGAGTCCGTCGGGGTGATCAAGCCCGAGAGCCTGGCCACACTGATCTACACCTCGGGCACGACCGGTCGTCCCAAGGGCGTGCGGCTGCGGCACTCGTCGTGGACCTACGAGGGGGCTGCCATCCAGGCCCAGGGCTTCCTCAGCGAGGACGACCTCCAGTTCCTCTGGTTGCCGATGGCGCACTCGTTCGGGAAGGTGCTGCTCTCCACCCAGCTCGCCTGCGGCTTCGCCACCGCGGTCGACGGCCGGGTGGAGAAGATCGTCGAGAACACCGGGATCGTCCGGCCCACGTTCATGGGCGCGGCGCCGCGGATCTTCGAGAAGGCGCACGACCGGATCGTGCTGATGCAGAAGGCCGAAGGAGGCGCCAAGGAGAAGATCTTCAACAAGGCCTTCGAGGTCGGTCTCAAGGTCGAGCACCTCAGGGAGGAAGGCAAGTCGATCCCGCTGCCGTTGAAGCTGCAGCACGGCCTGTTCGACAAGCTGGTGTTCTCCAAGATCCGTGACAGGTTCGGTGGCCGCGTCCGGTTCTTCATCTCCGGCGCGGCGGCTCTCAACCCCGACGTCGCCAAGTGGTTCGGCGCCGCCGGGATCCAGATCCTCGAGGGGTACGGACTGACCGAGACCTCCGCCGGCTCCTTCGTGAACCTGCCCTCCATGAACAAGTACGGCACCGTCGGCCCTGTGTTCCCCAGCAGCCGGGTGCGTCTCGGGGAGGGTGACGAGATCCAGATCACCGGCCCTGGCGTGATGGAGGGCTACCACAACCTCCCTGAGGAAACCGCCAAGACCTTCACCGAGGACGGCTGGCTGCGCACCGGTGACAAGGGGTCGCTCGACTCCGACGGCTACCTGAAGATCACCGGTCGGATCAAGGAGCTGTTCAAGACCTCCGGCGGCAAGTACATCGCTCCACCGGCCATCGAGTCCAAGTTCAAGGCGATCTGCCCCTACGTCAGCCAGTTCATCGTGTTGGGCAACGAACGCAACTACTGCGTCGCGCTGGTGACGCTCGACCCGGACGGTGTGCAGGCCTGGGCCAAGGAGAACGGTCTGGAGGGCAAGGAGTACACCGAGATCGTCTCCGACCCGAAGGCCCGCGAGATGGTCCAGGGGTACATCGACCAGCTCAACCTCGAGCTCAACCGGTGGGAGACCATCAAGAAGTTCGAGCTGCTCGACCACGACCTCACGATCGAGTCGGGCGAGCTGACTCCGTCGATGAAGGTCAAGCGCAACGTCGTGGAGGACAACTACTCCGACGTGATCGAGAAGCTGTACGCCTGATCCGCTCCCCGTGCCCGGCCCCGGTCCACCGGGGCCGGGCACGGTCGTCTCACCGGCCCGGTGTGAGACTGGTCCGGTGCCTGCCGCTGCCTCGACGCCGTTCGGCGTCTACGTCCACGTGCCGTTCTGCGCGGTGCGGTGCGGCTACTGCGACTTCAACACCTACACCGCGACCGAGCTCGGCGGGGGCGGGTCACAGGCCGCCTACCCCGGTCACGCCGTGGCCGAGATCGCCCGCGCCGCCGAGCAGCTGGGCCCCGAGCCGCCGGAGGCATCGACCGTGTTCTTCGGCGGGGGCACGCCCACGCTGCTGCCCGCCGTGGACCTCGTCCGGATCCTGAAGGCCGTCGAGACGTCCTTCGGCCTGGCGCCCGGCGCCGAGGTGACCACCGAGGCGAACCCGGACAGCGTCACCCCCGAGAGCCTGGCCGCCCTGCGCACCGGCGGGTTCACCCGCATCTCCTTCGGGATGCAGTCGGCGGTCTCCCACGTGCTCCGCGTGCTCGACCGCACCCACGACCCGGCCCGGGTGGAGCGCGCGGTCGCGTGGGCCCGCGAGGCCGGCTTCGAGCAGGTCAGCCTCGACCTGATCTACGGCACGCCGGGTGAGTCGGTGGCCGACTGGCGGACCTCGGTCGAGACGGCCCTCGCCTGCGAGCCGAACCACGTGTCGGCGTACTCCCTGATCGTGGAGGACGGCACCCGCCTGTCCCGGCAGGTGCGCACCGGCGCCATCCCCGCGCCCGACGACGACGACCTCGCCGAGAAGTACGTCGTCGCCGACGAGGCCTTCGCGGCCGCCGGGCTCGGCTGGTACGAGGTGTCGAACTGGGCCCGTGACGCGGAGCGGAGGCGTGACGCGCGCTGCCGACACAACGAGCTCTACTGGACGAGCGCGGACTGGTGGGGGGTCGGCCCGGGCGCGCACTCGCACGTCGCGGGCGAGCGGTGGTGGAACGTCAAGCACCCGAGCGCCTACGCCGCCCGCATCACCGCGGGGGAGTCCCCGGCGCAGGACGGCGAGGTGCTCGACGCCGAGACGCGACGCACCGAGCGGATCATGCTCGAGCTGCGGCTGCGCGAGGGCCTGCCCCTCGACCTCGTCGACCGCTCCCGTGCCGATGGCGTCGTCGCCCGGGGCCTCGCCGTGCTCGAGCGCGACCGGCTCGTGCTCACCCGCGACGGCCGGTTGCTGGCGGACGCGGTGGTCCGGGAGCTGCTGTAGTTCGATGCAGGTTTCCCCGGCTGGCCGGGGAAACCTGACGTAACGGGGCGAAGCATCACCCGAGAACGTCAGGGGTTGCCCGAGAACCCCACCCGATTTGTCGGTACGACGTGTCAGGTCACTCGGCGGCGGTGACGAAGTCGATCAGCTCCTCGACTCGGCCGAGGAGGGCCGGGTCGAGGTCCTGGAAGCCGCGTACGCCGCCCAGGATGTGCTTCCACGCCCGGGCGATGTCGGCCTGGTCGCGGTGGGGCCAGCCGAAGCTCTGGCAGACCCCCTTCTTCCACTCGATGTTGCGGGGCACCTTCGGCCACGCGGACTTGCCGAGGCGCTCGGGCTTGACCGCCTCCCAGATGTCGATGAACGGGTGCCCCACGATCAGCACGTGCTCGCCCACCGGCGACTTCGCCACCGACTGGGCGATGCGGCTCTCCTTGGAGCCGGGGACGAGGTGGTCGACGAGCACGCCCACCCGCCGCCGCGGGCCGGGCCCGAAGTCGCGCAGCTTCTCGCCGAGGTCGTCGACGCCGTCGAGGTACTCCACGACCACGCCCTCGATCCGCAGGTCGTCGCCCCAGACCTTCTCGACCAGCTCGGCGTCGTGGCGGCCCTCGACGAAGATCCGGCTGGCCCGCGCGACCCGTGCCTGCACGCCCTGCACCGCGATCGACCCCGAGGCCGTGCGGGTCGGCGCCTCCGGCCCCTTCCTGGTCGGCGCCACCAGCACGACGGGGCGGCCCTCGAGGAGGAAGCCGGGGCCGAGGGGGAACGTACGCCGCTTGCGGCGGCGGTCCTCCAGGGTCAGCGTGCCGAGGTCGCGCTCGACCTTGACGATCTCGCCGCACCAGTCGGTGGTGACCTCCTCGACGACGAGGCCGGGCTGGGCCTCGATCTCCACGGCGCGACCGTTCTCGGCGCGCGCCAGTCCTGGGCGAGGACGTCGGATCCGTAGCGGTCGGTGGGGGAGGTCACCGGCGAGACGCTACGGCGAACCGCGCTCGGCTCCCGGGAGGCACGCCGCCCACCGCCGCGCGGCCGTTGACTGATGAATACTCGCGATATATCGTCAACATATCGGGACTGTGTCGGTGGAGCAACGAGCTCCCGGCACCAGCAGAAGGGAGGTCTCGAGATGAAGCACAGGTGGAACGACGACTTCGAGCCCGTCCGCCGCCAGCGGGGCGGCAGGGGGCGCGACCGTCACGGGCACGGCGGCCCGGGCCACGGCGGTCACGGTGGCGGCTCCTGGGAGCCCTGGCCCGGCCCGATGGCCGGTCCGATGGCGGGTGCGCCGCCCTGGGTGGCGCAGATGTTCGGCGCCGACGCCGGCGGCGGGCGGGGCGGCCGACGCCGACCGCGCGTGCGCCGCGGCGACGTACGTTCGGCCATCCTCGACGTGCTGAAGGCGGCCGAGGAGCCGATCAACGGTTACCAGGTCATCCAGCAGATCGCCGAGCGCACCGACGGGGCGTGGAAGCCGAGCCCGGGGTCGGTCTACCCGACGATCGCCCAGCTCGAGGACGAGGGGCTCGTCGAGGACGCTCCCACCGGCCGGAAGGCCGTCCGGCTCACCGAGGCGGGCGTGGACCACGTCGACTCGCACGCCGAGGAGATGGCGGCCGTCTGGGCCCCGTTCGTGGAGAGCGAGGACGACGTCGAGGCGACGAACTTCAAGCAGGTCGTCGGACAGGCGGTCGGCGCCATCGTCCAGGTCATGTCGACCGGTTCCGCCGACCAGCGGGAGAAGGCGCTGGAGGTCCTCGCCGACACCCGCCGACGCCTCTACGGCATCCTCGCCGAGGGGCCGGAGGAGCCGGACGACTCCGACGAGGAGGAGTGACGCACGGCTCGCCCTCCGTGGGCTGACGCGCAGGTGTGGTGCGCGGAGGGCCTGGCGGCCTCAGATCAGCGGCAGCCGCTTCGAGGCGCGGGGGAGCTGCTCGTAGCCGCGGCGCACGGCCTCGCCGAGGCCCTCGGTCGGGTAGGGCCACGCGGCGGCGCCGAGGGCATCGGCGACGGGAACGCCCCGCCCGGCCAGGTCCCGGATCGTCTCGGCCACCACGCCGATCGAGGCGCGCTGCTCCTGCACGAAGTCGCGGTCGACGGGGGCGCCGTGGCCGGGCACCACGACGGTGCCCGGGCCCACGAGGTTCAGCACCAGGTCGAGCGAGAGCGGCCACTCCAGCGGGTGGCAGTCGGCGCCGTACGCCGGCATCCCGGACTCCTCGACCAGGTCGCCGGCGAGCAGCACGTCGGCGTCGTCGATGCGTACGACGAGGTCGCCGCCGGTGTGCCCGCGTCCGGGGTGCACCAGCTCGACCGACCGGTCGCCGAGGTCCAGCGTGGTGACCGAGGAGAAGGTCCGGTCCGCCGCCACGGGGGACGTCGCGGCGACCTCCTCGGCACGCGGGTCTCCCCGCTCCGCCAGCGCCCGGTGCGCCTCCTCGGCGTCCTGGACGGTGGTGGCGGCGGCGTGCTCGTGGGCGGTGATCGGCACGTCGCCGTACTCCTCGCGGAAGGTGGCGTTGCCGAGGGTGTGGTCGAAGTGCGCGTGGGTGTTCACCAGCCCGACGACCGGGCGTGACGACAGCCGGCGCAGGTCCGCGACCACCTCGCCGGCCGCGCGGGCGGACCCGTGCGTGTCGATGACGAGCAGTCCCGCCTCGCCCTGGACCACCGTGACGTTGACGTCGCACCACTCGTACCGCGCGGTCCACACGCGATCGGCCACCTCTGTGAACTCCGACACGGGCGCGAGCCTACGGCGGACTTGTACGATTGGCACTCGGGACCAGTGAGTGCCAAGGTCGACCTCCGGCGCCCCCGCATCGGGGCGTGCCCGCGAGGGGCCAGGGGCGGACGAGTGCAGCGGAGGAGGCGGGATGCAGGAGGACCGCAGGCTCGCGGTGCTGCGAGCCATCGTGGAGGACTACGTCGCCACGCGTGAGCCGGTCGGCAGCAAGGCCCTCGTCGAGCGCCACCAGCTCGGCGTCTCCCCGGCCACGGTGCGCAACGACATGGCCGCGCTCGAGGAGGAGGGGCTGATCGCGCAGCCGCACACGAGCGCGGGGCGAATCCCCACCGACAAGGGCTACCGGTTCTTCGTCGACCGGCTGACCCAGATCAAGCCGATGACGTCGGCGGAGCGCCGCGCCATCGCCACCTTCCTCGAGGGCGCGCACGACCTCGACGACGTCATCCAGCGCTCGGTGCGCCTGCTCGCACAGCTCACCCAGCAGGTCGCGATCGTGCAGTACCCCACGCTCGCGCGCTCCACGGTGCGTCACGTCGAGCTGGTCGCGCTGACCGGCACCCGCCTGCTCATCGTGCTGATCCTCTCGACCGGTCGCGTGGAGCAGCGCGTCGTCGAGCTGCCCGCGGAGCTCGGGGAGGAGACGCTCGCCGACCTCCGCACGCGCATCAACCGGGCGACGATGGGCGAGTCGATCACCGACGCCGCCGCCGGGCTCGGCGCGCTCAGCGAGCAGGTGGCCCACGAGGACCGCCCGCAGGTCGCCGTCATCGCGGCCGCGCTGGTCGAGGCGATGTCCAACGAGCGCCACGACGAGCGGGTAGTGGTGGGTGGCACCGCGAACCTCGCCCGGTTCGGCGACAGCTTCGACCACTCGATCAAGCCGATGCTGGAGGCGCTGGAGGAGCACGTCGTGCTGCTCAAGCTGCTCGGCGAGGCGACGTCGTCGGACACCATCACTGTGCGCATCGGGCACGAGGGCCCCTACCAGGAGCTGGCCACCACCTCGGTGGTCGCGACCGGCTACGGCCCCGGGCTCGAGGCCGTGGGGTCGCTTGGCATCGTGGGACCCACCCGGATGGACTACCCCGGCTCGATGGCCGCGGTCCGTGCGGTCGCCCGCTACGTCTCCACGATCCTCGACCAGGCCTGACCGCCCCCAGACCGAGCCAGAACGACCCAGAACACCAGACCGAACCGCCAGCCGAAAGACGAAACGTGAGCCAGGACCCCTACGAGCTCCTCGGCGTCTCCCACGACGCCGATGCCGACGAGATCAAGAAGGCCTACCGCCGTCTTGCCCGCCAGCTGCACCCCGACGTGAACCCCGACCCCGCGACCCAGGACCGGTTCAAGGAGGTGTCGGCGGCCTACGAGGTGCTCTCGGACCCCGAGAAGCGCCGCATGTACGACCTCGGCGGCGACCCGTTCGGGCGCGGCGGCGGGGCCGGAGCGGGCGCCGGCTTCTCCTTCACCGACATCATGGACGCCTTCTTCGGCGGCCAGGCCGGTGCGGCACAGGGCCGCGGGCCCCGGCCGCGCACGCGCCGCGGGCAGGACGCGCTGGTCCGGCTCGACGTCGAGCTCGCCGAGGCGGCCTTCGGCGTCACCCGCGACCTCAAGGTCGACACCGCCGTACTGTGCACGGTCTGCGAGGGCAGCGGCGCCGCCGCCGGGTCGCGCCCGGTCACCTGCGAGACCTGTCACGGCCGTGGCGAGGTCCAGCACGTGCAGCGGTCGTTCCTCGGCGAGATCCGCACCCTGCGGCCGTGCTCTGCCTGCCGCGGGTACGGCGAGATCATCCCCGAGCCGTGCCGTGAGTGCTCCGGCGACGGGCGCGTGCGCTCGCGCAGGACCATCACCGTGAAGATCCCGCCGGGCGTCGACACCGGCACCCGGGTCCAGCTGGCGCAGGAGGGCGAGGTCGGCCCCGGCGGCGGGCCGGCCGGCGACCTGTACGTCGAGATCCACGTCGCGCCCCACGCGGTCTTCTCTCGCGACGGCACCGACCTGCGCTGCCAGGTCACCGTGCCGATGACGGCGGCGGCCCTGGGCACCACCCTCCAGATGCCGTTGCTCGAGGCCGATGTCGCCGAGGCCGACTCCGACATGGAGCTGTGGGTGGACCTCGAGGTCCGGCCCGGCACCCAGTCCGGCACCGAGACCACGATCCGCGGTCGCGGCATCCCGCACCTGCGCTCCCAGGTGCGCGGTGACCTCGTGGTGACCGTCGAGGTCGAGACCCCCGGTCGTCTCGACGACCGGCAGGAGGAGCTGCTGCGCGAGCTGGCCAGGCTGCGCCACGAGGAGTCGCCGGACGGCAAGATCCAGTCCCCCCAGAAGTCGGTCTTCGGCCGGCTCCGGGACGCCTTCCACCCCCGGTGAGGTCGAGGGTGAGCACCCGGTGACCCAGTCGTGACGCTGCCCGTCTTCCTCGGCGAGGTGGCCGGAGCCGCCGTGGGGGACCGGGTGGTCCTCGAGGGCGACGAGGCCCGGCACGCGGTCGTCGTACGCCGCACCAGGGCCGGCGAGCGGGTCGTGCTCGGCGACGGCGCCGGCACCCTCGCCACCTGCACCGTCACCGAGGCCTCCAAGAGCTCCCTGGTCGCCACGGTCGAGTCGGTGGAGGTGCGGTCACGACCCACCCCGTCGGTGACGGTCGTGCAGGCGATCCCCAAGGGCGACCGCGCGGAGCTCGCCGTGGAGGTGCTGACCGAGATCGGCGTCGACCGGATCGTGCCGTGGGCCGCGGCCCGGTGCGTCGGAGTCTGGCGTGGCGAGCGCGCCGAGAAGTCGCTGGCGAAGTGGCGCGCGACGGCCCGAGAGGCCGGCAAGCAGTCCCGGCGGGCGTGGCTGCCCGAGGTCCTGCCGGCCGCCTCGACCGCCGAGGTCGTCGCCCTGCTCGACGAGGCGGACCTCGGCGTGGTGCTGCACGAGGAGGCCGAGCGGTCGCTGTCCAGCCTCACCATGGAGGGCGTCGGGTCGGTGGTGGTGGTCGTGGGGCCAGAGGGCGGGATCACGGTCGAAGAGCTGGAGGCTCTCGGAACGACGCGCGCGACGCGCATGGGGGAGCCGGTGCTGCGCACCTCGACGGCCGGCGTGGCCGCCGTGGCGGCGCTGCTCTCACGCACGTCGCGCTGGGCCTGAGCCCTGCGCCTGCGGGAGGACTGGCCCGGTCCGAGCGCCTACGATGCCTCGGGCGAAGCAACCAGGGGGACCAGCGGGCAACCAGCGGGAAGGACGCGAGCATTGATCGCAGGCAGGTACGAACTCGAGCGCGAGATCGGTCGTGGCGGCATGGGGGTCGTCTGGCTGGGTCGTGACGAGGTGCTCGGCCGCGCCGTCGCGCTCAAGCGGATCGGGATGTTCCCGGGCGGGTCCCACCCCGACATCGAGCGGGCGGCCCGTGAGGCGCGCCTGGCGGCCTCGCTGAACCATCCCCACGTCGTGGCGGTCTTCGACCTGGTCTCCGAGGGCGACGAGCAGTGGCTGGTGATGGAGTACGTCGAGGGGACGACCCTCGCCGGGCTGGTCCGTCGCGAGGGGCCCCTCCCGGCCGACCGCGCCGCCCGTGTGATCGGGCAGGCGGCCGACGCGCTGGCCGCCGCGCACACCGCCGGCATCGTCCACCGCGACGTCAAGCCCTCGAACATGCTGATCACCACCACGGGCCTGGTGAAGCTCACCGACTTCGGGATCGCCCGCGCGGTGGCCGACGCGTCGCTCACCCAGACCGGGATGGTGACCGGGTCGCCGGCCTACCTCGCGCCCGAGATCGCCGCCGGTCGCACCGCCACCGCCGCCAGTGACGTCTGGTCGCTGGGGGCCTCCCTGTACTTCGCCCTCGCCGGTGAGCCGCCGTACGAGGTGGGCGGCAACGTGCTCGGCGCGCTCTACCGCATCGTGCACGAGGACCCGCCGCGGCTGCCCGACGCCGGCTGGCTCGTGCCGGCGCTGGAGTCCACGATGGACAAGGAGCCCGAGGCGCGGTGGACGATGGCGCACCTGCGCGACGCCCTCGCCGCCGGCCCGCAGGCGGTCGAGGCGCCGGAGCCGGCCCCCGACCACACCCGGATCCTCCCCGTCGCGGGGCCGGTCACGGCGCCGGAGCCGCCCCCTGAGGAGGCTGACCAGCGGCAGCCTCAGCGGCAGCCCCGGACCGAGCCGGTGGCCGAGCCGGTGGCCGAGCCCGTGACCGCGCCCGTGACCGGACCCCGCACCGAGCCGGGCCCCGTCGCGCCTCCGGAGGCACCGGCCGCGCCTCCCGAGCCGCGCGGGGGCCGCCGCCGGCGGCCGTGGCTCGTCCCGGCGCTGGTCGCGCTCGCCGCGGTCCTGCTGGTCGGCCTGGTCACCTGGGCGGCGCTGCGCGGCGACGACGAGCAGCCCGCCGCGAACAGCGGCGGTGGCGAGACGACGTCCACGCCGTCGCCATCGTCCTCACCCACGTCGAGCCCGACGAAGCAGGAGCCGACCGAGGCGGAGATGACGTCCTTCGTCGACGACTACCTCGCGACGGTGACCGAGGACCCCGCCACGACCTGGAAGCGCCTCACTCCGGGGTTCCAGGACCAGAGCGGCGGGTTCGGCGCCTACCGGCGGTTCTGGAGCGGCTTCGAGTCGGCGACCCCCGGCACCATCTCGGCGGACCCGAAGGCGATGACGGTGTCCTACGACGTCGACTACGTCCGCAAGGACGGGGGCCGGTCCAGCGACAACGTCACGCTGCAGCTGGTGGAGCAGGACGGCGACCTGCTCATCGACGGCGAGCGCTGAGCGGGGCGTCCCCGCGGCTCAGCGCACCGTGAGCTGCTTGGTGTCCTGGCTCGTGCCCACGCCCTCGCCGTCGGACTCGTCGGTGTCGTGGACCACGAGCGTGTAGTCGCCCGGCGGGGCCGTCACCGTGAAGGAGTACGGCGACAGGGTGCAGCACTCACGGGCGGTGGTGAACCCCCGGCGGACCACCTCGTCGCCCCGCTCGAGCTCCCAGACGACGTTCGCCTCGAAGGTGGCGGCCTGGCCGGTGACCTCGAAGGTCCCCGGCACCGTGGCCCCCTCGCTCGGAGAGGTCACCCACACGCTCGCCAGCACCGAGTCGGCGCTCGCCGCCGCGAGCGGCTCCGCCGTCGGGACCCCGAGGACCTGGTCGGAGCGCTCCCCGTCGACCAGCAGCTGGACCGGAGGCCGGCCCTGGCCGAGCCCGGCCTGGGCGGAGTAGAGCACCTGCTGCACGGCCAGCTCGGCGTCGAGCGCGCTCGTGCCCGCCTGTCGGTCCCTCAGCGACGGCCCCGACAGGTCGACGACCAGCACGTCGCCGTCGAAGGAGACGTCGCGCACGGAGGTGCCCGCCGGCCAGGGCACGCGGTAGTCCGGGTCGTCGGGCGTCCCCGCGACCGCGGTGCGCACCGCCGCCTCCGCCTTGCACTCGGCGCCGGCGCAGACCTGCTGGCGCTGGAACTCGCGGTAGAGGCGGGGACCCTGGGCAGTGGTCCCCACGAAGTACGCCGGCACGGCCGCCGTCACCTCGGCCTCCGGCTCCGCGGCGACCGAGCCGGTCGCGTCGTCCTGGGGAGCAGAGGCCTTCGCCGTCGGCGCGGGCTGCTGGGCCGCCGGGGGGTTCCCGCGTCCGGCGTCCCGGGTCACCGCGACGGCGCCGCCGATGACGACGACGGTGGCGGCGGCCGCGGCGATCGTGGGCAGGAGCCAGCGTCGGGTCGTCGGTGCCGCCTCGTGCTCCCGGGCGTGGATCTGGTCGAGGGTGCCGTAGGGCTCGACGTCCGAGACGGCGTCGTGGAAGAGGGCGCGCAGGCCGGAGTCGTCGCCCGCCGGGTCGGTGGGCCGCGGGGGCCGGGTCGGGTCGCTCACGGGGTCTCCTCGAGCAGGTCGGACAGGGTCTGGCGCAGGGCGGCCGCGCCGCGCGAGGCGTGGCTCTTCACCGCGCCGGGGCTGATCTGAAGCGTCGCCGCGATCTCGCGCTCGGACAGGTCGAGGTAGTAGCGCAGCGCCAGCACCTCGCGCTGACGACGGGGCAACCGCGCCAAGGCGTCGAGCACGGCCCGCCGACGGTCGTCACGGAGCACGTGCTCGTCGGCCCCGGGCCACACGCCGGTCGCCTCGGGACGGTGCCGGTCGACGACCCGGTGGTGACGCAGCACCGAGCGCGACCGGTTGACCACGGTCTGGCGCAGGTACGCCGCAGGGTCGTCCAGCCCGCGGTCGGAGTCCAGCAGCCGCCGGTGGACCGCCACGAACGAGTCCTGCACGACCTCCTCGGCGGTGCCGGCGTCGCGCAGGAGCAGCACGGCGAGGCGCACGAGCAGCCGGTAGTGCTGCGCGAAGAGCCGCTCGAGCAGCAGCTCGGCCTCCGGGTCGGTGCCCGGTCGAGCCCCCGGGGTGGCTCTGTGCTCGGCGTCGATGAGCACCCCCTCGGCCGGCGGGCCGCTCGCGGGTTCTGGCAGGACGGTGGTCACGTTAGTGGGACGCGCGGGCCCGATGATCGGTTTACACGCCGTGCTGGGGCTGCGGACCCGCCTCAGGTCGCCTGCGGGTCTGCATAGCCCCAGACCTGTGCGAGGTCCCGGAGCGCTTCGTGGAGCTCTCCTTCAGGAGGCAACGGTCGACCCGGTTGGACCCGGCCGCTCCGGATCTTCGCGGTCCAGTCTCCCAGGCCCTTCTCGAAGGACCCCCCGCTTCCGTAGTCGAGCATCTCCGACTCCCAGTCGAGCCCGAGGAATTCACAGATGCGCCTGGTCTCGAGCTCGGGGCGCTCCGTGAGGTCCTCGTAGCGGACCGTGAGGCCGTCCAGGCTGTCCCGCGCTCCCTGCACCGCCTCCATGTAGCGCAGCGCGTCCCGCGCCGCCTCGTCGAGTGTCCGCCGCCCGCGGCTGGCCTCCGCCCACGAAGCGGCGATCGACGAGGGGTGCCTGATCAGGAAGATGAAGCGCGCGTCGGGCCAGGACGTCGCGATCCGGCGATGGATCCAGGCGTTGGAAGGTGTCTTGTCGACGAAGAAGTCCTTGCCGCTCAGGCACAGCTCGCGGTGCATCACCCGGTCCCACAGGAGGTGCTCGAGGTCGGGACGGTTGTGTCCGAGCGATCGCATCGATCGCCGTCCGAGGGGGTGGGGGACCCTGACCCGCAGTTTCCGGATATGCATCTCGTGCGGGGCGTGCAGCTGTGAGTGCGCCCCCAGCAGCGACCTGAGCAAGGTGGAGCCTGAGCGGACAGGAGCGAAGATGAAGATCGGCTGACGCAGCAGTCGATCCACCTCGGGATATCGAGGGGGACGGACGACCGAGAAGTCGTCGTCGGGCTCTGCCAGGTCCAGGGCCTCGTCGCCGGCGTCCTCGGTCGCCTCCGAGGCTTCCGGGGCATCCTGGCCGGCGGCGACTCGCACGAGCCGAACGCCGGCCACCCTGCCGAGCGCCGAGTTGGCCCTTGCCGTCCACGTCATGGGGAGATTATGCATAGACGGACGCCGGACGTACGCGCGAGTCGCGGGGGCGTCGCGGCGGCCGAGCGCGGGGAGGGGCCCGATCGGTTGACACGCCGTACGCACCGATCGGGCATGCTGTGGCCATGAGCGAGACCAGTGGTGCCGGGGACTGCCCGTTCTGCAAGATCGTCGCGGGGGACATCCCGGCCGAGGTCGTGCACGAGACGGCCACCACGGTCGCCTTCCGCGACCTGAACCCGCAGGCACCGACCCACGTGCTCGTGATCCCGCGCAGCCACTACGCCAACGCCGCGGCGCTCGCGGCCGGGGAGCCGGAGACCGCCGCCCACCTCTTCGAGGCGGCGCGCGAGGTCGCCGAGATCGACGGGCTGGGGGAGAGCTACCGGCTGGTGTTCAACACCGGCAAGTCCGCCCACCAGACGGTGTTCCACGCCCACATGCACGTCCTGGGCGGCCGCACGATGACCTGGCCGCCGGGATGATGCCCCGCCTTCGCGCCCGCAGGGCCTCGCTGCTCCTCGTCTCGGTGCTGGCGCTGGTCCTCGCGGGCTGCGGGCTGGGGACGGACGACTCCACCGGCTCCGCCTCGGCAGAGGGGGACCACAGCGCCCACGAGAAGGATGCCGGCACGCCCAGCGCCAGCGAGAGTGCGGAGGCTGGCGCCGGCCACCACGGGGCCCGGGCCGCGCCCGTGCGGCGCAAGCCGCTGCGTGCGGGGGAGCGGCGGGTCAACGTGACCATGCCGGCCGACTACACGCCGTCCGCCCCGACCGGGGAGGGCACCGACGACTACCGCTGCTTCCTGCTCGACCCCGGGGTGGCCCGCGACCAGTTCATCACCGGCTTCAACGTGCTCCCCGGCAACCCCGAGGTCGTGCACCACGTGATCATGTTCCGCGTGCCCCCCGACCTGGTGGAGGAGGCCGAGCAGAAGGACGCTTCGACCCCGGAGCAGGGGTGGACGTGCTTCGGCAACTCGGGCCTGGGCGGCGGCGCGGAGATCGACGACGCGCCGTGGCTCGGGGCCTGGGCGCCGGGCGGCAGCGAGCAGGTGTTCGCCAACGGCTTCGGCGAGAAGCTGGAGGCGGGCTCGCGGGTGGTGATGCAGGTGCACTACAACCTGCTCGCCGGGAAGTCGCCGGACCGCAGCGCCGCCGAGCTGCGCCTCGCCCCCGCCTCGCGGAGGATCAAGGCGCTCGAGACGCGGCTGCTGCCGGCCCCGGTCGAGCTCCCGTGCCGTCCGAAGTACGCCGCCGGCGAGCTGTGCAAGCGTCCCGCCGCCCTCGCCGACGTCAAGCAGCGGTTCGGGCAGGGCCCCGGCGCCACGGCCGACCTGCTGCACTTCCTGTGCGGCAAGGGGCGACCCGGCCCGGTCCAGTCGTGCACCCGGACGATCATGAAGCCCGAGACCGTGCGCGGCGTCGCCGGCCACATGCACCTGCTGGGCCGCTCGATCAAGGTCGAGGTCAACCCGGGCACGCCCCGGGCGCGCACCCTGCTCGACATCCCGGTGTGGAACTTCGACGACCAGGGGAGCCGGGCGATCAAGCCCGCCGCCCTGAAGCCGCTGGACACGATCAAGGTGACCTGCCGCCACGACCAGCGGCTGCGGGCCCAGCCGTCGTTCCAGGGGCAGCCGGACAAGTACGTCCTGTGGGGCGAGGGCACCACCGACGAGATGTGCCTGGGGATCCTGCTGGTCACCCGGCCCTGACCGGCCGGGACCCCGGCCCGGGCGGGCGGCGCGCGACGCAGGTGCGGCCCGATGGTCCTCCCCGTAGCATTGACCCGCCAGCACTCCCCGACAGAAGGGCAGCCCCGATCCGGGGCATCCATGACTGAGACCAGCAAGGCCGGCGCTCTCGGCGCCACCACCGGCGCTCCAGCCGACTCACGCCCCGACTCCCGGACAGGCTCGCGCAGCGGCACGCTGCACACCGTGGTGGTGCCCAACAGCATCAACATGGTGTCGCTCCTCGGCCCCGGCGACGAGCACCTCTCGCTGATGGAGAAGGCCTTCGACGCCGACCTCCACGTGCGTGGCAACGAGTTCACCCTCCGGGGGGCTCCCGCCGAGGTGGCGCTGGCGGAGCGGATGCTGGACGAGCTGGTGACGATCATCCGCACCGGCCAGGGCGTCACCCCCGAGACGGTCGAGCGCGTGATCACGATGCTGCGCGCCGAGACCACCGAGCGCCCCGCCGACGTGCTCTCCCTGAACATCCTGTCCAACCGCGGCCGCACGATCCGCCCCAAGACGCTGAACCAGAAGCGCTACGTCGACGCCATCGACAAGCACACCGTGGTCTTCGGCATCGGCCCGGCCGGCACCGGCAAGACCTACCTGGCGATGGCCAAGGCGGTGCAGGCGCTGCAGGCCAAGAAGGTCAACCGGATCATCCTGACCAGGCCCGCGGTCGAGGCCGGCGAGCGGCTCGGCTTCCTGCCCGGCACGCTGAGCGAGAAGATCGACCCCTACCTGAGGCCGCTGTACGACGCGCTGCACGACATGCTCGACCCCGAGACGATCCCCAAGCTGCTCGCGGCCGGGACCATCGAGGTCGCGCCGTTGGCCTACATGCGCGGACGCACCCTCAACGACGCGTTCATCATCCTCGACGAGGCGCAGAACACCTCCCCGGAGCAGATGAAGATGTTCCTGACCCGTCTCGGGTTCGGGTCCCGGATCGTCGTCACCGGTGACGTCACGCAGGTGGACCTGCCCTCCGGCGTACGCAGCGGGCTGCGGGTGGTCGAGGGGATCCTCGACGGCATCGAGGACGTCTCCTTCAACCGCCTGACCTCCCACGACGTGGTGCGGCACCGCCTGGTGGGCAAGATCGTGGCGGCGTACGACCACTACGACGCCCAGAAGGAGATCGGGCGCGAGGACGGCCGAGCGGGCGGACCACGCCCCGAGCGCCACCGCTGACGCCATGACCATCGAGATCCAGAACGAGTCCGGCGCCGAGCTCGACGAGCGCCGGCTGCAACGACTGGCCCGCTTCGTCCTCGACCGCATGCGCGTGCACCCGCTCGCCGAGCTGTGCGTGACCGCGGTCGACGAGGAGACCATCGCCGAGCTCAACTCCCGGTGGATGGAGAAGGAGGGCCCCACCGACGTGCTGGCCTTCCCCATGGACGAGCTGCGCCCGGGGATGGTCAACGAGGAGCCCGAGGAGGGCGTCCTCGGCGACCTCGTGCTGTGCCCGGCCGTCGCCGCGTCGCAGGCGGGGACCGCCGGCCACTCGACCACCGCCGAGGTCGACCTGCTGACCGTGCACGGCATCCTGCACCTGCTCGGCTACGACCACGCCGAGCCCGAGGAGCACGCCGAGATGTTCGGCCTCCAGGACCGGCTGCTGGCCGAGTGGCGACGCCACGACGCCGACCACGATCCCGGGCACGATCCTGGGCACGATCCCGGGCACGATCCCGGGCGCGATCCTGGGCACGACCCCGACGAGCAGGCGTGAGCCAGAGATGAGTGGAGACAGTCCGGGCCTGATCCTGGCGATCCTCGGCCTCGTCGTGCTCGCCGCGGCCCTCACCAGTGTCGAGGCCGCGCTCTCGGCCTTCTCCCGGGCGCGGGCCCGGGAGCTGGAGCAGGAGGGCCGCCCCGGCGCGGGCAGGCTGATCAAGCTGCTGGAGGACCCCGCGCCGCGGCTCAACGCGCTGCTGGTGCTGCGGCTGCTCAGCGAGACCTCGGCCGTCGTGCTCATCACCGCGGCGGTGCTCGACCTGCTCGGGCCGCGCCAGTGGAGCTCGGTCGCCGCGGCGATCGGCGTGACGTTCTTCCTGCTGTTCGTGCTGATCGGCGTGGGGCCGCGCACCCTGGGCCGTCAGCACAGCGAGGCGATGGCGCTGGCCTCCGCGGGCGCGGTGCTGGCGCTGGGCCGCGTGCTCGGCCCGGTGCCGCGGCTGCTGATCATGGTCGGCAACGCGCTGACGCCCGGCAAGGGCTTCTCCGAGGGCCCGTTCGGCTCCGAGGCCGAGCTGCGCGAGATGGTCGACCTCGCCGAGGCCTCCAGCCTCATCGAGTCCGGCGAGAGCAAGATGATCCACTCGGTCTTCGAGCTCGGCGACACCTCGGTCCGCGAGGTGATGGTGCCGCGCACCGACGTGGTCTACATCGAGCGCACCAAGACGCTGCGCCAGGCGATGTCGCTGTTCCTGCGCAGCGGGTTCTCGCGGCTGCCGGTGGTGGGGGAGGACCTCGACGACATCCTCGGCTTCGTCTACCTCAAGGACATCAGCAAGCGGGTCTTCGACCGGCAGGCGGCCGAGACCACCGAGCAGGTCGAGTCGATGATGCGCCCGGTCTTCCACGTGCCCGACTCCAAGCCGGTCGACGACCTGCTGCGCGAGATGCAGGCGCAGCGGCGGCACATCGCCGTCGTCGTGGACGAGTACGGCGGCACCGCCGGCGTGGTCACCATCGAGGACATCCTCGAGGAGATCGTCGGGGAGATCACCGACGAGTTCGACGCCGAGGAGGAGAAGGTCGAGGAGCTCGACGACGGCGCGCGCCGCGTCCCCTCGCGGTTCCCGGTCGACGACCTCGACGAGATCCTCGGCGTCGCGATCGAGGACGACGAGGTCGACTCGGTGGGCGGGCTGATGGCCAAGCACCTCGGCAAGGTCCCGATCCCGGGCTCGTCGGTGCAGGTCGGCGGGCTCGTGTTCACCGCCGAGGAGGCCAAGGGGCGCCGCAACAAGGTGGGCACCGTGCTGATCACGCACGCTCCCGACCCCCAGGGGGAGGGCGCGGCCACCGCGCCGGTCCTAGACTCCCGGACGTGAGCGAGCTGACGGCGGAGGACAACAAGCTGGTCGTGCTGGCCCGGGCGACGCGGGCCCGCACCGGGGCGGCCGAGGGTGCGGCCCTGAGGGACCTCGACGGACGCACCTACGCGGGCGCGACGGTCGACCTGCCCTCGCTCCGGGTCTCGGCGGTCGGCGTCGTGATTGCGATGGCCGTGGCCAGCGGCGCCAAGGGCGCCGAGGCGGTGGTCGTGCTCACCGGCGACGAGGTGAGCGCCGCCGACCTCGACGCGGTCCGCGACCTCGCCGGGTCCGGCGTGACCGTGCACCGGGCGTCACCCGCCGGGGCGGTGCAGGCCACCACCTCCACGTGAGCGGTGTCCCTGCCGTCTGGCAAGGTGATCAGTGGGGGGCGAGGCGAGGATTGCGGGAGGTGAGGACGCGATGACGGGAGTCGTCCAGCACGAGGAGGCGGTGCGCCGCCTGAAGGCGTCGTACGACGCGATCGCGCCGGGTTCGTCGGTGCGCCTGGCCAAGCACACCTCCAACCTGTTCCGCCCGCGCGCCGAGCAGGCCGGTCCCGGCCTCGACGTCTCGGGGCTCGACGGCGTGATCTTCGTCGACCCTGTCCACCGGATCGCCGACGTGCAGGGCATGTGCACCTACGAGGACCTCGTCGACGCCACGCTCCCGCACGGCCTGATCCCGCTCGTGGTGCCGCAGCTGCGCACGATCACCCTGGGCGGTGCGGTCACCGGCCTCGGCATCGAGTCCACCTCGTTCCGCAACGGGCTGCCCCACGAGTCCGTGCTGGAGATGGACGTCTTCACCGGCGCGGGCGAGGTGGTCACCTGCACCCCCGGCAACGAGCACGCCGACCTGTTCGCCACCTTCCCCAACTCCTACGGCTCGCTCGGCTACGCCACACGGCTGCGCATCGAGCTCGAGCCGGTCGCCTCCCACGTCGCCCTGCGCCACGTGCGCTTCGACGACACCGCGTCGCTGCAGGACGCGATCGCCACCATCACCGACACCGGCAGCTGGCACGGCGAGCGCGTCGACGGCCTCGACGGCACGGCCTTCGAGCCGGGGGAGTACTACCTGACCCTGGCCCGGTGGGAGGAGCGCGGACCCGACGTGCGGGGCAGCGACTACACCGGCCAGGACGTCTACTGGCGCTCGGTCCAGCGGCGCGAGATCGACCTGCTCACCACCTACGACTACCTCTGGCGCTGGGACACCGACTGGTTCTGGTGCTCCCGGGCATTCGGCGCCCAGCACCGGGTGGTGCGCCGGCTCTGGCCGCGTCGTCTGCGCCGGTCCGACACCTACCACCGCCTGGTCGGCCTGGAGCGGCGGTTCTCGGTGATGGACCGGCTCGACCGCCGCGCCGGGCGCCCGCTGCGCGAACGGGTGGTGCAGGACATCGAGGTGCCGGTGGAGCGGCTCGGTGAGTTCCTGGACTGGTTCGACCAGGAGGTCGGCATGCGCCCGGTGTGGCTGTGCCCGCTGCGGCTGCGCGGCGTCGGCACCGATCTGGACCAGCCCCGGCCCTGGCCCTCCTATCCCTTGAAGCCGGCCCGGACCTACGTCAACGTGGGCTTCTGGGGAGCGGTGGCGGTCGGCGACGATGCGCCGCAGGCCCCGCTCAACCGCGCCATCGAGAAGAAGGTGTCGGAGCTCGAGGGACACAAGTCGCTCTACTCCGAGGCCTTCTACGACCCGGCGACCTTCGACCAGCTCTACGACGGTGCGAACCTCGCGGCCGTGAAGAAGCGCTACGACCCCGAGGACCGACTGACCAGTCTCTACGACAAGGCGGTGCGACGACGATGACCCAGCTCAAGGACCTCACCTCCCGCTCGACCCGGCTCTCGCTGGCCGAGGTCTTCGAGGCTCTCCTCGCCAGACCGGTGCCGATCCGGTTCACGGCGTACGACGGCAGCTCCTACGGCCCCGAGGACGCCGCCGTCGGCCTGGAGCTGAAGAACGAGCGCGGCCTGGCCTACCTCGTCACCGCCCCGGGCGACCTGGGGCTGGCGCGGGCCTACGTGTCCGGCGACCTCGACGTCACCGGCGTGCACCCGGGCGACCCCTACGAGGCGATGGTGCTGCTGCTGCGGGCGATGAAGTTCCGTCGGCCCGCCCCGACGGAGGCCGTGCAGCTGCTGCGCTCGATCGGGCTGAACCACCTGGTTCCCCCGCCGCCCCCGCCGCAGGAGCACCTCCCGCGCTGGCGCCGGGTGATGGAGGGGCTGCGGCACAGCCACGAGCGCGACGGCAAGGTGATCCAGCACCACTACGACGTGTCCAACCGCTTCTACGAGCTGGTGCTCGGCCCGTCGATGACCTACACGTGCGCGGTGTTCCCCACTGAGGACGCCACGCTGGAGGAGGCGCAGTTCGCGAAGTACGACCTGGTCGCGCGCAAGCTCGACCTCCAGCCCGGCCAGCGGCTGCTCGACGTCGGCTGCGGGTGGGGCGGGATGGTGCGCCACGCGGCCAGGGAGTACGGCGTGAAGGCCCTCGGCGTGACCCTGTCGAAGGCGCAGGCCGCCTGGGCGCAGGAGAGGATCCGCGCCGAGGGGCTGGAGGACCTCGCGGAGGTGCGCCACCTCGACTACCGCGACGTGCCGGAGACCGGGTTCGACGCGATCAGCTCGATCGGCCTGACCGAGCACATCGGGGTGGAGAACTACCCGTCGTACTTCAAGCTCCTGCGCAGCAAGCTCGTCCCGGGCGGGAGGCTGCTCAACCACTCCATCACCCGGCCGGACAACTGGCTGCGTTCCACGGGTGCGTTCATCGACCGCTACGTCTTTCCCGACGGCGAGCTGATCGGCTCGGGGAAGGTCATCACGGAGATGCAGAACGCCGGGCTCGAGGTGCACCACGAGGAGAACCTCCGCCCGCACTACGCCATGACGCTGGCGGGCTGGTGCGACAACCTGCGCGAGAACTGGGACGAGTGCGTCGCGGAGGTCGGCGAGGGCACGGCCCGGGTCTGGGGCCTCTACATGGCCGGCTCGCGGATGGGCTTCGAACGCAACGAGATCCAGCTCCACCAGGTGCTCGGCGGCCGCACCGAGGACGACGGCACCAGCGGCTTCCCGTTGCGCCCGACCTGGCTCTCGTAGGGGCTGGTGGCTCGACCACCGGAGGGACACCCGAGCCCGGCCGATAGCCTTGGCCGGTGAGCTCCCGGACACCGTTCTCCGCCGTCGTGCGTGAGCGCGTGGTCCTCGGGGAGCACCTGGTGCGGGTGGTGCTGGAGGCGCCGGAGGGGTTCGTCTCGACCGGGATCCCCGACGAGTGGGTGGCGCTGACGGTGCCGGGGCAGTTCCAGACGCGCTACTACACGCTGCGCGAGCTGAGCGGGGGACGGCTGACCATCGACGTCGTGGTCCACGAGCAGGGGCTGGTCACCGAGTGGGCGCAGACCGCCTGCGTCGGCGAGACGGTGGGCCTCTCGGCCCCCAAGGGGTCCTTCGCGCTGCCCGAGGACGCCGCCTGGGTGGTCCTCGCCGGTGACCTGACCGCCCTCCCGGCGATGGCCCGGATCGCGGAGAGCATCACCGACACGCCGCTGGAGATCCACGCCGAGGTGCCCGACGGGCCGATGCCCGACTACGTCGCGGCCGCGGTCACCTGGCACGACGCCCCTGCGGGCACCAGCGAGCTCGCCGAGATCGTGCGAGGCCTGTCCTGGCCCGAGGGGCCCGGCTACTTCTGGATGGCCGGGGAGTCCGCGCAGATGCGGGAGATCCGCCGCCACGCCCGGCACGACCTCGGCTGGGACACCCGCCACTACGACGTGATGGGCTACTGGAGCGGCAGCCGCGGCCGACGGGCCCGGCAGGTCGACCCGGGCCCGATCTATGCGCGCGGCAAGGCGCTGGGCCACTCCGAGGACCAGATCTGGGCGGAGTACGACGACGCCAGGGAGCGACGATGACCACCGACGAGACACCGCACCGCTCGGGCTTCGTCTGCTTCGTCGGACGGCCCAACGCCGGCAAGTCGACGCTGACCAACGCGCTGGTGGGCAGCAAGGTGGTGATCACCAGCTCCAAGCCGCAGACGACGCGGACCGTCGTACGCGGCATCGTGCACCGTCCCGACGCCCAGCTGGTGCTGGTCGACACCCCCGGCCTGCACCGTCCCCGCACGCTGCTGGGCGAGCGGCTCAACGACCTCGTCACCAGCACGTGGTCGGAGGTCGACGTCGTCGGCGTGTGCTTCCCGGCCAACGAGAAGATCGGCCCGGGGGACCGGTTCATCGTCAACGAGCTGGCCAAGGTGCGGCGTACGACGAAGGTCGCCATCGCGACGAAGACCGACCTCGCGAGTCCCGACCAGATCGGGCGGCACCTCCTCGACATCGCGGCCCTCGGCGAGGAGACGGGCACCGACTGGGCCGAGATCGTGCCGGTCTCGGCGCGCAGCGGCGACCAGGTCGAGCTGCTCGAGCGGCTTCTGGTGGGGCTGCTGCCCGAGGGACCGCCGCTCTACCCCGACGGTGAGCTGTCGGACTCCCCCGAGGAGGCGATCGTCGCCGAGCTGATCCGCGAGGCCGCGCTGGAGGGGGTGCGCGACGAGCTGCCGCACTCGATCGCCGTGGTCGTGGAGGAGATGAACCTCAAGGAGGGCCGCCCCGCCGACGACCCGCTGCTGGTCGTGCACGCCAACCTCTTCGTGGAGCGTTCCTCGCAGAAGGGCATCGTCATCGGCCACAAGGGCGCCCGGCTGCGCGAGGTCGGCACCGCCGCGCGCCAGCAGATCCAGGCGATGCTCGGCACCCCGGTCTACCTCGACCTGCACGTGAAGATCGCCAAGGACTGGCAGCGCGACCCCCGCCAGCTGCGCCGGCTCGGGTTCTGACGGACTAGCGTCGGGGCCGTGACCTGGGACGAGCTGTACGACGACGCCTCCCGCGCGCGTCTCGTCGACGAGCCCGCCAAGCGGGTCGACGCCCCGGAGCGCACCCCGTTCGAGCGCGACCGAGCCCGCGTCGTGCACTCGGCCTCGCTGCGCCGGCTGGCCGCGAAGACCCAGGTGCTCGGGCCCCAGGCCGACGACTTCGTGCGCAACCGGCTCACCCACAGCCTCGAGGTCGCCCAGATCGCCCGCGACCTCGCGCACCCGCTGGGCTGCCACCCCGACCTCGCCGAGACCGCGGCGCTGGCCCACGACATGGGGCACCCGCCCTTCGGGCACAACGGCGAGGTGGCCCTCGACGCGATCGCCGCCGACTGCGGCGGGTTCGAGGGCAACGCCCAGACCCTGCGCATCCTCACCCGCCTGGAGGCGAAGTCGGTCGACGCCGATGGTCGCTCGATCGGGCTGAACCTCACCCGGGCCACCCTCGACGCCTGCACCAAGTACCCGTGGCAGCGGGTCTCGACAGGCTCGGACCGACGGAAGCGGCTCGACCGACGGCAGCGGGAAATTCGGCGTCTACGACGACGACCTCGCGGTGTTCACCTGGCTGCGCCACGGGGTGGCCGGACCTCGCCGCTGCGTGGAGGCGCAGGTGATGGACTTCGCCGACGACGTCGCCTACTCGGTGCACGACCTCGAGGACGGCATCGTCGGCGGCCGGATCGACCTCCGGCTCCTCGACGACCAGGACGAGCGCCGTGCCACGTGGCAGACCGTGCGCGAGTGGTACCTCCCCGAGGCCACCGACCCTGTCCTCGACGAGGCGCTGTGCCGCGTCCGTTCGGTGGGCTCGTGGCCCGGGTCGCCGTACGACGGCGGCAGACGGGGCCTGGCGGCCCTGAAGAACCTCACCAGCGACCTGATCGGGGTCTTCTGCGGCAGCGTGCACCGGGCCACCCAGGAGGCCTACGGCGACCGGCCGCTGGTCCGCCACGAGGCCGACCTGGTGGTGCCCGAGGAGACCGCGCAGGAGATCGCGGTGCTCAAGGGCGTGGCGGCGCACTACGTCATGCGTGCACGGGACCGGCTGGACCTGATGGAGCGTCAGCGGGCGCTGCTCCACGAGCTGTTCGAGGCGCTGTGGCGCCGGGGGAGCACCGGACTGGACCCGGCGTTCGCCGAGGACTTCGACACGGCCGCCGACGACGCCGCCCGCACCAGGGTGGTCGTCGACCAGGTCGCCAGCCTGACCGACGCCTCCGCGGTCTCCTGGCACGCCGCCCTCGTGCCCGGCGCCACGCGCACCTCCGACACACTGGCGCCATGACGGACCCTCGGACCCGCCCGCTCGTGTGGCTGCCCTTCGCCCCCGAGGAGGCCGGCGAGCTCCCGGACGGGCTCCGCTACGAGCACGTCGACCCCGATGCGCTGCCGGCCTCGCGGGAGGAGGTGGAGGTCTACGTCCTGCCCTACCGGTTCCGGCCCTCCGACGGCGAGGTCCTGGCGCAGCTGCCGCGCCTGCGCGTCGTGCAGACGATGTCGGCGGGCGTGGAGCACATCCGCGGCTACGTCCCCGAGGGCGTGCAGCTGTGCAACGGGCGCGGCATCCACGACACCTCGACCGCCGAGCTCACCCTCGCGCTGGTGCTGGCGAGCCTGCGCGGCATCCCCGAGTTCGTGCGGGCCCAGGAGCGCGCCGAGTGGGCGCCGGAGCGGCGCGAGTCGCTGGCGGACAAGCAGGTGCTGATCGTGGGCGCCGGTCAGATCGGCGCCGCGATCGAGGCGCGTGTGGTCCCCTTCGAGGCCGAGGTCGTCCGCGTGGCGCGTACGGCGCGCGAGGGGGTGCACGCGATCGAGGAGCTGCCCGACCTGCTGCCGCAGGCGGACGTGGTGGTGCTGATCGTGCCGGGCACGGAGGAGACCAAGGGCCTGTTCGACGCCGCGATGCTGGGCCGGCTCAAGGACGGTGCGCTGCTGGTGAACATGGCGCGCGGCGCGGTCGTGGACACCGACGCCCTGGTGGCCGAGCTGGAGAGCGGACGCATCCGGGCCGCGCTCGACGTGGTCGACCCCGAGCCGCTCCCTGCCGACCACCCGCTGTGGCGCGCGCCCCACCTGCTCCTCGCACCGCACGTCGGCGGCAACAGCAGCGCGATGCACCCACGGGCCATGAAGCTGGTTCGCGAGCAGCTCCACCGCTTGGCAGCGGGGGAGCCACTCGCGAACGTGATGACCGGGGACTACTGAGGTCCCGGGCCGGTGGTGGCTTCGACAAGCTCGACCACCGGGTTGCTCAGGGCAGGTCGCCCTTGGGGCCGGGGCTCTCCTGGAACACGGTGCTGTCCGGGTTGAGCTGCTCGGCCACGTCGCCGGCGGGGGCGGCGGTCGAGGAGCCGTTGTTGCTGGACCCGACCTTGGAGCCGGCCTTGTCAGCGGCCTGCTGGGCCTTCTCCTGGGCCTTGTCCTTCACGACCGGGGCCTTCTCCTTGGCCAGGTCGGCGGCCTGCTGCGCCTTCTCCTGCACCCGCGGGTCGGACTTCACCTTGTTGAAGGTGCCGCGGATCTGCTCGTAGCGCTCCCGACCGGCCTTGGTGCCGAGCACGTAGCCGACGGTCCCTGCGATGAGTACGAGTAGCTTCTTCATCTTCTCTCCTTCTGGGAGTCCTGCTCCCGGTTGGCGGCGCCGTTCGCCTCCGCCTCGCGGCGGATCTCACGACCGAGCGCGACGTCCTTGTCCCGCTTCTTGCGGGCCTTCTTGATGTTGCGGGTGTCCCGGGCCGGGAGCTGGAGCTCCTCCTCGGCCGGGATCCCCGCCTGGAGCTGCCGACCTCGCTCGAGCTCGGCGTCGAGCTCGGCGCCGAACAGCAGCGCGAGGTTGGTGATCCACAGGAACAGCAGCGCGACGATGACGCCGGCCAGCGATCCGTAGGTCTTGTTGTAGCTGGAGAAGTTGGCGACGTAGAACGCGAACGCCACCGAGGCCAGCACCCACACGAGGATCGCCACGACCGCGCCCACCGAGAGCCAGCGGAACTTCGGCTGCTTGACGTTGGGCGTCGTGTAGTAGAGCAGCGCCACGACCAGGATCACGATCATCGCCAGCACCGGCCACTTCGCGATCTTCCAGACGGTCACCAGGGTGCTGCCGACCCCCAGCTGGTTGCCGATCGACTCGGCCAGGGGGCCGGAGACGATGAGCAGCAGGAGCGCGATGGCCGCCAGCAGCACCGCGACCAGCGTCAGCACCAGCATGATCGGGCGCAGCTTCCAGAAGGGCCGGCCCTCGTCGATCTCGTAGATCCGGTTCATCGCCCGGCCGAACGCCCCGACGTACCCCGAGGCGGACCACAGGGCGACCAGCACACCGAAGATCAACGCCCAGCCTGCGGCGTCGGAGTTGGCGATCTGGCGCAGGGCCGGCTCGACGGTGCCGAGCATCTTGCTGGACACGAGCGGGTCGAGGGTCTTGACGACGGTGTCGACCGACTTGTCGGCCTGCCCGAAGACCCCGAGCAGCGAGACCAGCGCCAGGGCGGCCGGGAAGACCGCGAGCACGGCGTAGTAGGTCAGCGCGGCGGCGAGGTCGGTGCACTGGTCCTCGGTGAACTCGTGCATGGTCTTGCGCAGCACGTAGAACCACGAGCGCTTCTTCAGGTCGGTGGGCCCCTCGGGCTTGCGGGAGTCGTCCGGGTGGGGCATGCCCTGCTCGGTGCGGTGCTCGCCCTGACCCTCGCCCTGTCGCGCCTGCTGCGCGCTCATCGGCGTCGCCTCCGCCAGATCAGCAGGGTCACGCCCACGACGACCGCGACGCCGGCGCCGATCACCTCGGGGCGCGGCTTGCCGTCGTCGGTCGTGGTGCGGTCCTTGACCTCGGCCACGCGCGCCTGGGTCTGCACCTTGACGTCGTCCATCTTCGCCCTGGCCTGCGACTTCACGTCCAGCTTGTGGCCGAGCTGGTCGACGGTCTGGGCCAGCTGCTCGCGCTGGCGCTCGATGTCGTCCTGGATCTCCTCGGGGGTCTGGTTGCTCATCGGTTGGCTCCCTTCACCGTCGCGAGGTCCTCCTTGACGCCCTCGACGGCGCGCTCCGGCGCCATCGGGGTGGCCTGGTCGACCTTCTTCTTGCCCATCAGCCCCGCGATCGCTGCGGCCGCGAAGAGCACGACGGCCACGATCAGGGCGGCGGCCCAGGCGGGCAGGAACAGGTCGAGCACGAGCACCAGCGTCGCGATCACGGTCGCCAGCCCGAAGAAGGCGAGCAGGCCGGCGGCGCTGAACATGCCGATGCCGATCCCGGCGCGCTTGCCCTTCTCGGCCATCTCGGCCTGGGCGAGGCGCAGCTCGGAGCGGATCAGCTCGGGGACCTGCGTGGTCAGGTCGTTCACCAGGGCCCCCAGCGTCGGCTCGGACCCTGACTGGTCTTGTGGTGAGGACACCGCGTGCGCGCCGCGCTGGCCCAGTGTTGGTTCAGTCATGTTCTTCCAGTTAGCCATTTCGGACCAATCCAAACCTGTCCGAGGCCGAAAACTTACGAGGTAAGTCGGCCGATCCCGAGGTGTGGAGGGCGTCACCGGGCTCGGTGGGTGCGCACCCGTAGACTCCGCCACGTGGCGGGCAGGATCCGGGAAGAGGACATCGCGGAGGTGCGGGAGAAGGCGCGCATCGACGACGTCGTCTCCTCCTACGTCACCCTGCGCAACGCCGGCGGCGGGTCGATGAAGGGCCTGTGCCCCTTCCACGACGAGAAGTCGCCCTCGTTCCACATCACGCCGTCTCGCGGCTTCTACCACTGCTTCGGGTGCCAGGCCGGCGGCGACGTCATCAAGTTCGTGATGGAGATGGACGGCCTCGGGTTCACCGAGACCGTCGAGCGGCTGGCCGAGAAGTACGGCGTACGCCTGCGCTACGAGGAGGGCGGCGCCCCGCGCCAGCACAGCGGACCCCAGCGCCCGCGGCTGGTGGAGGCGCACAAGCACGCCGCCCAGTGGTACACCGAGCAGCTGGCCCGCCCCGAGGCGCTCACCGCCCGGCAGTTCCTCGACTCCCGCGGCTTCGACGCCGACGCCGCGGCCACCTTCGGGGTCGGGTTCTCGCCCCGGGGCGGCGAGGACCTGCTGCGCCACCTGCGCCAGCACGGGTTCAAGGACGAGGAGCTGGTCACCAGCGGCCTGATCGGGCAGGGCGGTCGCGGGCTCTACGACCGGTTCCGCGGCCGGCTGATGTGGCCGATCCGTGACAGCAGCGGGGACACGATCGGGTTCGGCGCGCGCCGGATCTTCGACGACGACCGGATCGAGGCGAAGTACCTCAACACGCCGGAGACCCCGATCTACAAGAAGAGCCAGGTGCTCTACGGCATCGACCTCGCCCGCCGCGAGATCGCCCGCGGCAGCCAGGCCGTGATCGTCGAGGGCTACACCGACGTGATGGCCTGCCACCTCGCGGGCGTGAAGACCGCGGTGGCCACCTGCGGCACCGCCTTCGGCGACGAGCACGCCCGGGTGATCCGTCGGCTGCTGCACGACCACGACGAGTTCCGGGGCGAGGTCATCTTCACCTTCGACGGCGACGAGGCGGGGCAGAAGGCCGCGCTGCGGGCGTTCGAGGGGGACCAGATCTTCGCCGGGCAGACCTACGTCGCGGTCGAGCCGAGCGGCCTCGACCCCTGCGACCTGCGCCTGGAGAAGGGCGACGCCGAGGTCCGCGAGCTGGTCGCGCGGCGGGTGCCGCTCTACCGCTTCGTGCTGGCCAACGTCGTGCAGCGCTACGACCTCGACCGGGCCGACGGCCGCATCGACGCGCTGCGCGAGGCCGCCAAGCTGGTCACCAGCATCCGCGACCGCTCCAAGGTCGACGCGTTCGCCCGTGAGCTCGCCGGCATGCTCGGCATCGAGCCGATCGACGTGCAGCGCGAGGTGCGCCGGGCGGCCCAGCGGGGCGCCGCTCCCGTGCGCGGCGGGGCGGCACCCGCGGCACCGCCCCAGGCCCGGTCCGCCGACCTGCCCGACCCGCGCGACCCCCGGCTGGTGCTGGAGCGCGAGACGCTGAAGCTGGTCGTGCAGCACCCGTCCGTGGTCGGTCGCCTCGCCCGGGAGGTCGACGACGACGACTTCACCCACGGCGCCTACCGGGCCGTGTGGAGCGGCGTCGAGGCCGCGGGCGGGCCGACGGCGGCCGACGCCCACTGGGCCTCCACCCTGCGCGACTCCCAGACCGACGAGCGCCTCCAGTCGCTGGTCAGCGCGCTTGCCGTCGAGCCGCTGCACCTCGACAAGGACCCCGACGAGGCCTACGTCGGGCAGAACGTCTACCGGCTCCGCGAGCTGACCGCGATGCGCCGGATCGCCGACCTCAAGTCGCGGCTGCAGCGCACCAACCCCGTGGAGCAGGCCGGCGACTACAACCGCATGTTCGGCGAGCTGGTGGCCCTCGAGCAGCACCGCCGCAGCCTGCGCGAGCGCGCCCTGGAGAACCAGTGAGGCTCGCCGGACGCCGCGAGGAGCTGCCCGCCGACGTCCGCGCCCGGGCGGCCCTGGGCGTGCGCGAGCGCGTGCTCGCCGCCGCCGTCGCCTCAGACGGCACCTGGCTGATCGGCACCCGCACGCAGCTGGTCCTCGTGCCGCCTGCGGTGGTGATGAGCCGTCTCCGGTGGTTGAGCCTCCTTCGGTGGTTGAGCCTGTCGAAACCACCACCATTCCTTGGGAGCAGGTCGAGGACGCCGCCTGGGACCAGGAGGCCGGACGGCTTCGGGTCAGCGAGGTCGGGGAGTACGGCGCCCCCCGGCCGACCCACTCCTTCGAGATGGAGGAGCCGCCCCGCCTGCTGCAGCTGGTCCGCGAGCGGGTCACCGCGAGCATCGTGCTGCAGCGGAGCGTCCCGGTCCGCGGCAGGACCGGCGTCACCGTGATCGGCCGCCGCAGCCCGGTCGGCGGGCCGATCGCGTGGATGCACGCCTACGACCCCGGTCTGGACCCGAACGACCCCGAGGTCGCCGCGGTCGCCGATGCCGCGTTGGTCGCCGCCCGCGCCGAGGTCGGCGACGCCTGAGTCGGGCACCCACGTGTGGGCGACACGGCGCGCCACCCGATTTAGCAACTCCGGGTCGACTTGCTAGTGTTTGCGGGCGCGATCCCCTGTAGCTCAACTGGCAGAGCATTCGGCTGTTAACCGGAGGGTTGTTGGTTCGAGTCCAACCGGGGGAGCCACGTCAGCCCCGTCCGACGCACCAGCGTCGGACGGGGCTCACGCATTTCCTCGGCTCGGACTTCGGTAGGCGGGTCGCACTCGGGGAACATCGTCGGCGTCTGGTGCCGGAGATCCTCCCCAAGCTTGCCGGGCGCCTTGTTCCCGTGTCCGCACGCCCTCGCCGCACCGCTCCCGTCGTGCCCGCAGCCCTCGTAGCATCGGAATGACGCAGGCGGCGACGCGCGACGACCCCAGGACGGACCGGCTCCGTGGCGTGCTGCTGTGAGGAAGGCGCACGGATGATCAGGCTGATCGAGGACATGCCCGCCGGCACCCTCGGGGTGGAGGCCGGCGGGACGGTCACCCACGAGGAGTACGAGCACGTGCTCGTGCCCGCGGTCCGGGCGGCGCTGGAGCGGGACGACGGGGTACGCGTCCTGCTGCTGCTCGGCGACGACCTCGACGCGCAGTCCTCGGAGCGGATGCGGGCCGAGGCACGCTCGTGGGCCGCGCAGCCGAAGAAGTGGAAGCGGATCGCCGTGGTGACCGACCACGACGGCGTGGGCAGCGCGGTGCGCAACTTCGGGTGGCTGGCCCCGGCGCCGGTCCGGAGGTTCGCTGCCGGCGACCTGGCGGCCGCGAAGGGATGGCTGGCCCGGTAGCGTCGCGGCCATGCGCCTGCGACTCGGCCGGCCGAGCATCGACGACCACGCGGACCGCTTCGACGTGCCTGCGGCCGGGGGCGGCCTCGCGGTGACGTTCCTCGGGGTGGCGACGCTGCTGTTCGACGACGGGGAGTCGGCGCTGATGACCGACGGCTTCTTCTCCCGGCCCTCGCTGGCACGGGTCGCCCTGGGCAAGGTGGCCCCCGACCCCTCGCGCATCGACGCAGCTCTGGCGCGGGCCGGGGTGGACCGCCTCGAGGCCGTGGTGCCGGTGCACACCCACTACGACCACGCGCTCGACTCGGCCGTGGTGGCGGCGCGGACGGGGGCGGTGCTGGTCGGTGGCGAGTCCGCGGCGAACGTCGGTCGTGGCGGCGGACTCGAGGAGGAGCGCATCCGGGTCGTCGAGTCCGGGCAGCCGGCGGCGTACGGCGCCTTCACGGTGGCCGCGATCGAGTCGCACCACTGCCCGCCCGACCGCTACCCCGGGATGATCGAGGTGCCCGTCGTGCCTCCGGTGCGGGCCGGCGCCTACCGCTGCGGCGAGTCCTGGTCACTGCTGGTGGAGCACGACAGCGGTGCGTCCGCGCTGGTGCAGGGAAGCGCGGGGTTCGTGCCTGGTGCCCTCGCCGGGCGTCGCGCCGAGGTCGCCTACCTCGGCGTGGGCCAGCTCGGCGTCCAGCCCGAGGAGTACCTGGTCGACTACTGGACCGAGACCGTCCGGGCCGTGGGGGCCCGCCGGGTGGTGCTGATCCACTGGGATGACTTCTTCCGGCCGCTCGACGAGCCGCTGCGCGCCCTGCCGTACGCCGGCGACGACCTCGACGTCACGATGCGGGTGCTGGGCCGGCTCGCCCGCGAGGACGGCGTCGGCCTGCACCTGCCCGTGGTGTGGCGCCGCGAGGACCCCTGGCGCGCGGCTCCTGAGCCCGCAGGGCTCGATCCTGCTCCGGGCTAGTCGCCCCAGCCCATCGGGAAGACCTCGAAGGGCGCGGCGAAGGCCACCCCCAGCCGCTGACCCGAGGGGCGCGCCATGCCCTCGAGGAACTCGCGCGGGTCCCAGTTCTCCCAGCCCAGCCCGTCGATGTAGGCCGCGTGGGCTTCCAGCGAGCGCACCCCGGCGTCGAAGGTGTCCGTGGTGTCGACGGCGTGCCCCGCTTGGGGTGAGCCGAACGCCCACACCTCGCGGACCCCGCCCCACGGCTCGAGGCCGTCCTGGAGCTGCTCGGGGAAGACCCACCGGTTGCCGGCGTCGCGAACGGCGTCGAGCGTGGCTCGACCCACGGCGATGTGGTCGGCCTGGTTGAGGTTGCGTCCGCCCCAGGTGTCGCGGAAGTTGCCGGTGATGACGATCTCGGGACGGTGCCGGCGCACCTCCGCGGCCAGCGCCCCGCGCAGCGGCACGCCGTACTCCAGGACGCCGTCGGGCAGCCCGAGGAAGTCGACGCTGTCCACGCCCACGATGCGGGCCGACTCCACCTGCTCGGCCTCGCGTACGACGCGGCACTCCTCGGGCGCCAGTCCGTCGATCCCCGCCTCGCCGCTGGTGACCATCGTGTAGCCGACCCACTTGCCCTGGCCCGTCCACCGGGCCACCGCGGCCGCGGCGCCGAACTCCATGTCGTCGGGGTGCGCCACGATGCACAGCGCTCGCTCCCAGTGCTCGTCGAGGGGTTCCCAGCGCTCGGGTGTCGGTGTCTCCATGGGCCGAACCTATGCCCGTGCGCGGGGCGTCGGCCAGGGTCGATCAGGGTCGATCAGGGTCGGTCAGCGGGGGAGGGTGAAGCGGAACCGGCTGCCGCCGGTGGGGTTGTCCTCCACCCAGATGCGGCCGCCGTGGTGCTCGACGATCCGCCGGCATGCGGTCAGACCGATGCCGTGCCCGGGGTCGGACCGGTCGACCTGCGTGCCCATGGTGAACACCGCCTCCCGGAGGTCGGCCGGGACGCCGACGCCGTTGTCGGTGACCGTGACCAGCCACTCCGTCGGCTGCTCGGCGACGTCGACCACGACGCGGGGGGTGCGTTCGGGGGAGCGGTACTTGACGGCGTTCTGCACGAGGTTCTGCAGCACCTGCCGCAGCCGCGCGCGGTCGGCACGCACCATCGGGGCGTCGGTGGCGACCTCGAGGACCGCGCCGGCGCCGCGGATCAGCTGGTCGAGGTCGGTGCGCAGCTCCTCCACCAGACCGGCCACCGACACCGTGTCCCGGTCCGCGGAGGCGCGCCCGCCGGTGCGCGAGAAGTCCAGCAGGGAGCGGACCAGTTCCGACATCCGCTCCGCGGCGTGCGCGGAGCGACCGATCCAGTCGTTGGCCCGCTCGTCGAGGGTGTCGGCGTACTCCAGCTGCAGCAGCTCGAGGTAGCCGCGGATCGTCGCCAGCGGCGCCTGGAGGTCGTGGCTCGCCAGCGTCGCGAACGCCTCCAGGTCGCTGTTGGAGCGCTCCAGCTGCTCCTTCTGCGCCGTCAGCGCGCGGTTGATCCGTTCGATCTCGTCGTGGGCCCGCATCTCCTCGGTGAGGTCGGCCACGTGGGAGACGAAGTGCAGCGGCTCCCCGCCGTCGTTCTGCACCAGCGAGACGGAGAGGTCGCCCCACACGGTGTGCCCGTCAGCGTGGAGGTAGCGCTTGCGCATCCGGTAGCTGGAGATCTCCTCGGCCAGCAGGCGCCGCAGCTGCTCGAGGTCGGCGTCGAGGTCGTCGGGGTGGGTGATGTCCCCGAACGTCAGGGTGGCGAGCTTCTCGGGGTCGTAGCCCAGCATCTGGCACAGCGCCTGGTTGGCGCGCACGAACCGGCCGGTGAGACTCACCAGCGCGATGCCGACGGGGGCGTTGTCGATCGTCAGCCGCCAGCGCTCCTCGGCTGCGGCAACTGTGGGCATGGCCCCAATCCTAGAGGGCGTGCCTGAACTGAGGGGGTTGCGCGGGTTGTCGCACGCGGTCCCGGTGCGCCCTGGGTGGGCTCGTCCGTCGTGGATGAGGCCGAGCCCCCGACCCGCTCCTAGGGTGGCTCCTGCGCCCCGGCAATGCGCCTTCCGCGGCCGTTCGCGCCTGCCGTGCAGGAGGAGTCGGATGAGTGTCACCCAGGCCAGCAGCCGCACCCGTGGAGTCCTCGCCGCCACCTGCCTGTCCACGCTGGTGGTGAACGCCAACACCTCGGCGGTCAGCATCCTGCTGCCGTCGATCAGCGAGGACACCGGCACCTCGGTCACCACCCTGCAGTGGGCCGTGACCGGCTACTCGCTCGTCGGCGCCGCCGTGATCGTGACCTCGGGCTCGCTGGGCGACGTCTTCGGCCGCAAGCGCATCTTCCAGCTGGGGCTGCTGGTGTTCGTGGCCTCTTGCGTGCTGATCGCGCTCTCGGACTCCGGCGGCATGGTGATCGCCGGCCGCGCCGTCCAGGGCGCCGCGGGCGCGACGGTCCTCGCCTGTGGACTCAGCCTGCTCTCGGTGGCCAACGAGGGCGACGCGCAGCTGCGGGCGGTCTCGCTGTGGGGCGCTGCGGCCGCCGTCGGCGCTGCGGCGGGCCCGCTGCTGGGCGGCGTACTCGTCGAGACGACGGGCTGGCAGGGACTGTTCTGGGTGGACGCGCTCGTGGCGGTCCTGTGCATGGCGCTGACCTACGTGACCGTGTCGGAGTCGCGCGACCCGGACCGGCCGCGCTCGATCGACTACGCCGGCACGCTGCTGGTGGCGCTGACCCTGATGCCGCTGATCCTGGCCCTGAGCAAGGGGAGCGACTGGGGCTGGACGTCGCTGGCCACCCTGGGATGCCTGGCGCTGGGCCTGGGCGCCGGAGCCGCCTTCGTGGCGGTGGAGCGTCGGGTCGCGGTGCCGCTGCTTGACCTGGCGCTGCTCCGCAACCGCGTCCTGGTGGGGAGCACGGTCGCCATCCTGATCGGCGCCGGGACCATCAACGCCTTGATGTACCTGGTCAGCATCTACTTCCAGGACCCGAGCACGCTCAGCCTGAGTCCCCTGCAGGCCGGGCTCGCGACCCTGCCCGCCACGGCGGGTCTCGTCGTCGTCGCACCGCTCGTGCCGAAGATGGCGGCCCGTCTCGGCGGCCGGCAGCTCGTCGGTGTCGGTTTCGCGCTCACCGGGGCCGGCTTCGTGGCGATGGGGTTCACCCAGGCCGACTGGCGCTACGGGGCGTTCGTGCTGCCGTTGGTGGCCGTGGCCGTCGGCATGGGGCTGTCCAACGGTCCGGCGTCCTCGGCGGCGACCGCGGCCGTGGCGGAGAACCAGGTCGGCGCGGCGTCCGGGGTCTCCAACATGGCCCGCTACGTCGGGGCGGCGATGGCCACGGCCCTGGCGGCCAGCATCTACGGCTCCGTCTCCGCCAGCCGGCTGGCCGAGGGCGAGTCGCAGGGCCAGGCGCTCGCCGCGGCGCTCGGGGCGGCCGCGTGGCTGATGGCGGTGATCTCCTTCGCCGGGGTGGCGATGGCCGTGGTGATGGGCCGCAGGTACCGCGCGACGACGGGGACGCTGGAGGATGCGGCCGCAGCCGCTGCCGCGCACACCCACACCCTGCCGACCTCGGCGACGGCCGGGGGAAGTCGTGACCGGGTTCGGCCCTAGTATTGACCGGTGAACGAACCCCCGCAGGCCCCCGCCCAGCTTCCCCGATTCGACGAGCTGGGCCTGGACCCCCGGGTGGAGAAGGTGCTCCGCGAGGTCGGCTACGAGAGCCCCTCGCCGATCCAGGCCGAGGCCATCCCCCCGCTGCTGGCCGGCGAGCACGTCGTCGGGCTCGCCCAGACCGGCACCGGCAAGACCGCGGCGTTCGCGCTGCCGATCCTGTCCCGGATCGACCTGTCCCAGACCACGCCGCAGGTGCTGGTGCTCGCGCCGACCCGTGAGCTGGCCCTGCAGGTCTCCGAGGCGTTCGGCCGCTACGCGACCCACCTCAAGGGCCTGCACGTGCTGCCCGTCTACGGCGGCCAGGGGTACGGCGTGCAGCTGAGCGCACTGCGTCGCGGCGTGCACGTCGTGGTCGGCACTCCCGGTCGCGTGATGGACCACCTCGAGAAGGGCACCCTCGACCTGAGCGGGCTGCGCTTCGTCGTGCTCGACGAGGCCGACGAGATGCTCAACATGGGCTTCGCCGAGGACGTCGAGACGATCCTGGCCGGCACCCCGGTGGGCAAGCAGGTGGCGCTGTTCAGCGCGACGATGCCCTCGCAGATCCGCAGGATCGCGAAGAAGTACGCGCCCGGCGCCACCGAGGTCACCGTGAAGTCGCGCAGCGGCACGGCCACCAACGTCACGCAGCGCTACCTCAAGGTCGCGCACCCGCAGAAGCTGGACGCGCTGACGCGGATCCTCGAGGTGGAGAACTTCGACGGGTTGATCATCTTCGTGCGCACCAAGCAGGCCACCGAGGAGCTCGCCGAGCGCCTGCGCGCCCGCGGGTTCGCCGCCGCCGCGATCAACGGCGACGTCGCGCAGGTGCAGCGCGAGCGCACGATCGACCAGCTGCGCAAGGGCAAGCTGGACATCCTGGTGGCCACCGACGTCGCCGCCCGGGGACTCGACGTGGAGCGGATCAGCCACGTGGTCAACCACGACATCCCCACCGACACCGAGTCCTACGTGCACCGCATCGGTCGCACCGGCCGGGCCGGTCGCAGCGGGCAGGCCATCTCCTTCGTCACCCCGCGCGAGACCTACCTGCTGCGCGCCATCGAGAAGGCCAACCGGACCACGCTGGAGCAGATGAGCCTGCCCACGGTCGAGGACGTCAACGCCTTCCGCGTCGCGAAGTTCACGGAGGCGATCGGACAGGCGCTGGCCGACCCGCAGGTGGGCGTCTTCCGCGACCTGGTGCGCGCCTACGAGCAGGAGCACGACGTGCCGGCCGAGGACATCGCGGCCGCCATCGCCGTGCTCGCCCAGGACGGCGAGCCACTGCTGCTCGAGGACATGCCGGAGCCGGTGCAGGAGCGGCGCGACAAACGCGGTCCGGCCACCGGCCTGGTGCGGTGGCGCATCGCGGTCGGCAAGCGGCACCGCGTCGAGCCCCGCCAGATCGTCGGCGCGCTGGCCAACGAGGGCGGCCTGAAGCGCTCGGACTTCGGCCGCATCGACATCAAGCCGAACTTCTCCTTGGTCGAGCTGCCCCCGGACCTGTCCGACGACACCCTGGCCAAGCTGGCCGACACCCGCATCTCCGGCATCCTGATCGACCTCCAGCGCGACAAGGGCCCCGCCCCGCGCTCGGGCCCGCCCCGGACGAAGAAGCCGCGCCACAAGTCCCGCTGACCTCTCGCCTTCGGTGGTTGAGGCACGGTGGTTGAGCTTGTCGAAACCACCACCTTGGTTTCGAGACGCTCGCTTGCGCTCGCTCCTCAACCAGCGGAGATGTTGCGCCCCGCCCACCCCCTCCGCGACGCTGGTCCCCTCCGGTCGGTGCGCCGGCCCGACCGAGGCAGCTCGGAGGTGTCGCGGTGAGCACCAACATGCGCACGGTCAGGCAGGACGACTCCTACGTCACCAAGATCGTGAAGTACGTCCCCGCCGAGTCGGTCGCCCTGGCCACCGGGTTCTTCGCGGCGTTCTCGCCGACCGGCGTCTGGGTGCTGTTCTGGCTGGTGGTGTTCGCGATCGCCAACCTCGGCTACCTGTTCGGGGCCGCGCACATGAACGACGACCGGGGGGACACCGACCCGCACTACTACGTGCTGGCCACGTGCGCCTTCTTCGCCTGGTCGCTGGCCACCATCGACGCGGTGGCGTCCTGGGCGGGTCTGGACGGCGGCTCCTCGGACCCCCAGCGCGCGTGGGTGCTGGGCGTGGCCACGGGAGTGATCCCGATGCTGGACTCCCTGACCAAGAAGATGTGGCCCCCGGAGTACTCGCTGAGTCGCAAGCGGCGTACGGCCAACCGCGCCCTGCGCGAGGCCACCCAGCCTGAGGAGGGGCACCGTGTCGGCTGAGAAGGACACCCGGCTCGGCGTACCCGACGCCACAGCCGACTGGGCCGCCTGGTCCCGCGCCTGGGGCGGGCTGCTGGCGCTGGCGTTCGCCAACGCCGCCGCGCGCGGGGTCTACGCGAAGGCGCTGGGGGAGCGGCGTGCGCAGCAGGTCTCGAGCGTGACGTTGCTGGCGGCGTTCGCGCCCTGGGTACGCCGCACCGAGCGGGCGCACCCGCTGCCGACGCTGCGCGACGCGCTGCTGGTCGGTGCGGGCTGGGGGAGCGCGACGGTCGCCTTCGAGTTCGGCTTCGGTCACTTCGTCGCGAGGGAGAGCTGGTCGTGCCTCCTCGACGCGTACGACGTCACCGAGGGCCGCCTCTGGCCCGTCGACGTGGCCGCGATCGTCGCAGCTCCGGCCATGGCCCGCGCCGCGCGCCTGCGGCATGCCGACCGGAGCACGGCGCGCCCCGGTCGCTAGGCTCGGCGACCCCGGGGCGGTAGCTCAGTCGGTCAGAGCAGAGGACTCATAATCCTTGGGTCGTGGGTTCGAGCCCCACCCGCCCTACGAGGTGAATGTCTGATGCCGCCCGACGGGTGGCATTCAGGCTGAGACGCGAATGTCCTCGTTCGCACAATCCGGCCACCGCGCCCAAACACCTGTGCAGCCGACATTGAAGGGCGTGTCGGTCACGCCCTTGTGTGGCTCTCAGCCCGAGTCGCACACTCCATGCCCGGCGACGTACCGGATCCGGTCGACGGAATACGTGCAGTCGCCCCGTACGTCGCCGGACGATGGTCGCCGGCGTGCCCCGCTCTGCGTCCGTCCCTCGGGTGTCCAAGGTCCCGGAGCCAGGGGACCAACAGTCGTGGCCGGGCGACATTTCCGGTTTCTACCGTTGAGGCAGCGGGGCGGCCACGTGGCCCCACGAGACGCAGGGGAGCCAGGATGACGATCACCGAGCCGCAACCGTCGCGGACCGAGACCGCAGCGCCCGTCGCCCGCGGCTGGTGGTGGCTGGTGCTGGTCGCCGGGGTCCTCGGCATCGTCGGCGCCGTCTGGCAGACGGCCGAACGCATGGCGACGCTGTCAGCTGGTGGCGGCAAACCGATCTGCGAGATCAGCTCGGTGTGTCTCGTGCCAGACCGCCTACGCCTACTGGCAGTCCTCGGCTCTCGGCATCCCGAACTCGCTGATCGGGCTGCCGGTCTTCGCGGTCGTCGCCTCGACCGCCGCGGCCGCGCTGCTGGGGTCGCGGCACGCGAGCAGCTACCTGGCGGGGGTGTGGGGCCTGGCACTGTTCATGACGGCTTTCGCGTTCTGGTACATGGAGCAGTCGGCCTTCGAGATGCGCGCCCTGTGCCTGTTCTGCACGGCCTCCATGGTCAACATCCTGCTCGCCTCCGTGGGCCTGACCAGGGTCGTGGCGGCCCACCGAGCCCTCGGCACAGGCAGCGCCGGTCGGGCGCTCGATCGACTGGTCGACCGTCGCGTGGACCTGGTGTTCTGGGCCGGCGTGGCGCTCGCCGTCGCCGCGATGCTGTACGTCGGCCTGGCTCCCTGATCGAGACGGGTCCCGCCCGCGGCGCGACGAGAGGTCGTGCACCGAAAACCTCCGTCGTACACCGGATACTTCCGGGGCGGACTCAATCGGTCTAAGCAACGCCGACCTTGTTGGTGGTGTTGGCAGTGGGACTTCGTAAGACCGATGAGCTGATCCGCGAGGAGTTCTTCGATCTGGTGTGCTCGGGGATGTCGGTGACTGCTGCGGCGGGGCTGCTCGGCGTGGCGGACCGCACGGGGCGGTTGTGGTGGCGAGCCTCGACGTCCATGGAGATCACATCGGGTAGGAACGGTGGGTTGGCCGGTTCGCCGCCGTTGCGGGTGGTGGGCGAGCCTGCGCGGACGGATCGGCGTCGGCGGCAGCTGAGCGGTGAGGATCGCGCGGTGATCGCGTCCGGGCGCAGAGCTGGCTGGTCCTATGCCCGGATCGGTGCTGCGATTGGTCGGGACAAGTCGGTGGTGTCTCGCGAGGTGGCCCGCAACCGTGGGCCCGACGGGTCCTACTGGGGCCCGGTGGCGCATCGGGCTGCCCATGAGCGCCGCCGTCGGCCCAAGGAGTTCAAGCTCGCGGTGAACCCGGTCCTGTGCCGGCGGATCGAGGCCTGGATGGACCAGGGCTGGTCACCGCGGCTGATCGCCCGGGTCCTGCGGGAGGAGGAACCGGGCAGGATCATGGAGCGCGTGTCGCACGAGACGATCTACCAGGCGCTCTATGTCCAGAGCCGCGGTGCGCTGCGCCAGGACCTGCACCGGCAGTTGTCGACCAAGCGGCCGCGGCGCAAGCCCCGACCCGGCGCCGGCAGGAGGAACAGCCCCTACCGGGAGGCGTTCAGGATCAGCCAACGTCCCGCCGAGGTCGCCGACCGGGCGGTGCCCGGACACTGGGAGGGCGATCTGGTGATGGGCGTCGCCGGCGGGGTCGCGGTCGGCACCCTGGTGGAGCGCTCGACCCGGTTCACGATCCTGCTGCACCTGCCCGGACGCCACGACGCCGAAAGCGTCGCCGAGGCGATGACCCGGGAGATGTCCCAGCTGCCCGAGCACCTGCGCCGCTCACTGACCTGGGACCGCGGCACCGAGCTGGCCCGCTACGACAAGATCCAGCTCGCGTTGGCGATGCCGGTCTACTTCTGCGACCCACACTCGCCCTGGCAGCGCGGCACCAACGAGAACACCAACCGGCTGCTGCGGCACTGGCTGACCAAGGGCACCGACCTGGCCAGATTCAGCGCCGCAGACCTGCGCCGCATCGCCGCCAGCCTCAACGCCCGCCCACGCCCTACTCTCGACATGCAGACCCCAGCCCAAGCGCTGGACGCACTGCTGTCGAACCCGACAGCAGCATGACCGTTGCTTAGACCGATGGACCTCGCCCGGTGATCGAGGATGAATTCCCAGTACGTACTGGGAATTCGCCGCCGCAACTTCGGCGGACTAGAACGGCCTTGTAGTCAATACATGGCAGTTCTACTCTGAACCTGCGGGGGCAAGATGGGGAGGACGCCATGGCGAAGGCGAGTGGACCCGCGGACACGCGGATGATGGGGATCGTGCACGGCGCGCTGCGTCGTGACCTGGAGCGGGCACGGCAGGTCGCCGGGACCGCGCCGTACCCGACCGGCCGGCAGCGCGAGGCGCTCGGCCGGCACGTCGTGTGGCTGATGGACTTCCTGCACGCCCACCACACGGGCGAGGACGAGGGTCTGTGGCCGGCCGTCCGCGCGAAGAACCCCGCCGTGCAGCCGTTGCTGGCCTCGCTCGAGGCCGACCACCGGCAGATCCAGCCGGCAGGCGAGGCCGTCCGCGACGGCCGGTGAGCGGTACGCCGCCTCGGACGACGACTCGATGCGGGTCACCCTGGTCGCGGCGCTCGAGGAGCTGGGCGCGGTGCTGTTCCCGCACCTCGACCGCGAGGTCGCCGACGCGATGCCCGTCGTCGCGGCGACCCTCACCGACGAGGAGTGGCGGGCCATCGACCAGAAGCACAACATCAAGCCGAAGTCGCTGTCCCAGCTGGGTTTCGAGGGGCACTGGCTGCTCGACGGCATCGACGCCGAGGGATACCAGGTCGTCACCCACGTCGTGCCGCCCGTTCCGCGGTTCATCCTGCTCAAGGGGTTCGCCCGGGCCTACCGGCGACATGCCGCGGAGGTGTGGCAGCCCGCCGACGCCGGTGCAGGCGCCAGGGCTCGATGAGCACGGAGCAGACGCAGGGTCGGCGCGCCTACCGCTCGCCCCGGCGGCGGCAGCAGGCGGGCGAGACGCGCACCGCCGTCCTGGGTGCCGCGGCGAGGCTCTTCGCGGAGCGTGGGTGGGCGGCCACCGGCATGCGCGACGTCGCCCGGGAGGCGGGGGTGTCGGTCGAGACGGTGTACGCCAACTGCCGGACCAAGAGCGATCTGCTCATGGCGGCGATCGACGTGGCCGTGGTCGCAGACGCCGACCCGGTGCCGCTGGATCGGCGTGAGGAGTTCACCGCACTCGGTCGTGGGGCCCGTCGTGAACGGGTCTGTGCCGCCGCCGGGCTGGTCACGGCGATCCATCGTCGTACCGCAGGGGTGAACGCCGCACTGCGCGAGGCCGCCGCGTCCGACCCCGAGCTCGACCGGCTGATGCGCCAGCGCGAGGAGGGGCGGCGGACCAACGTGCAGCAGGGGCTCTCGCTCGTCACCGGCGGTCCGGTGCCCGAGGACCTGGTCGACGCGCTCTGGGCGGTCCTGGACGTCGGCGTCTACCGGATGCTGACCGACCTGCGCGGTTGGAGCGACGAGCAGTACGAGACGTGGCTGGCCGATGTCATCGACCGGCTCAGCAACGAGGGGTCGCGCGCCGGGGAGTGACGGCCAGGACAGGAGGCGTCATGGGTACGACGACCCGAGTGGCCATGCAGTGCCGGGTCGAGGTCGAGGTGGCCGCGCCCGTGGAGGCGGTCTGGCGCGTGGTCTCCGACGTCACACGCACGGGTGAGTGGAGCCACGAGTGCCATCGCGTCGAGTGGCTGGACGGCGCCACCCACGCCGAGCCCGGGGTCCGGTTCCGCGGCGCGAGCACGTCACTGTGGTGGCGCTGGCACCGCACCTGCGAGGTGACCGAGGTGGCCTCGGGGCGGTCGATCGGCTGGCACACCGTGCGCACCTGGATGTACGTCGACAGCACCGAGTGGCGCCTCAGCCTCGAGCCGCTCGACGAGGGCCGCACGCGGGTGGTGCAGACCTACGAGGTGGTGCACTGCCCCCGCTGGTGGGAGTGGGTGGTCGCCCGGTTCAACCCACCGCACCGGGACCGCACCGAGGCGCTGACGGCCGACCTCGCCCGGATCGGGCTGGTGGCGACGGGTCGGTCAGGGTCGCGCTGAGTCGTGCACCGAGAACCTCCGTCGTACACCGGAAACTTCCGGTGATCGGGGATGAATTCACAGTACGTACTGGGAATTCTCCCTCCGGAACTCCTCCGCCAGCATCGCGTACCCATAGCTGTCCGCCCATCGCCCGTCCCGGTGCAGCGCGTCGGCGAGCGCGTGCTGCTCGCGGCGCATGCCGAGGCGCTCCATGAGCCGCCAGGAGGCGGTGTTCTCGGCGAAGCAGCCGGCGACGACGCGGCGCAGACCGAGGTCCTCGAAGCACAGGCGCAGCAGCTCGCGGACCGCCTCGGTGGCGTAGCCGGCCCCGGTGTGGGCCGGGTCGAGGACCCAGCCCAGCTCCGCCTGGGTGCCGACCGCCTGCTCGGCGACCTCGGCCTGCGCCCAGGCGTCCTCGACGCGGAGCATCAGGTCGCCGATGATCGCGCCCTCGCGCTCGATGACGAGCGTGTTGGCGAGCCGCGCGGGGTCGGCGAACGAACGCCGGTAGGCGGCGAGGTCGTCGGGGACCCCGGTCAGCCACCGGCCCACGGCCTCGAGGCTGCGGAACCGCCAGGTCGCGTCGGCGTCCTCGGGACGGGCCGGTCGCAGGATGAGCCGGGAGGCGCGCACAGGCCAGGCGACGGCGTCCAGCGGGGACCGGGCCGGGGACGACGCCTCCGCAGCCGACACCGAGACCAGCGTGGCGCCGATGTCGCGCAGCCTCGTGAGGACGCCATGGAGCTGGGCCTGGTCGGCCACTCCGCTGAGGGTGGAGGTGCCGTCCTCCTCATGGCGTACGACGACCCCGCCCAGCGCCTCCGACCAGTGCTCGTCGAGGTGCCCGTCGATGCGTACGACGTACTCGCTCATCGCCATGCCTCCCCGGCCCCGCGCACGTAGGTGCGCCACACGTAGGGCCACGGGACCACCGCGAGGATCAGCACGACCACCGAGCAGTTGACCACGGTCTCCCGCGTGGCGGCGTCGAGGTCGCCGGTGATCGCTGCGGGGAGGGCGACGACCGAGAGCCAGAGCACCTTCCACGCCGACTCGAGCAGCAGCAGGGGCAGCAGCTTGACCGGGTGGCGCAGGCCGAGGAGCGCCAGCAGCGACATCGCCGTCAGCAGGCTCAGGGTCACGCCCTCGTAGAGCGACATCGTGTGCGCCTCGGGCAGCAGCGGCCACTTCACGATGGCGAGGCCGGCGGCCATCAGCAGGTAGCCGGCCCGCATCAGGTTCAGCTGCCACGGCGACAGCGTCGGCGGCGCGGGGGCCCGGGAGGCCCGGGAGGCCCGGGAGGCCCGGGAGGCTGTGGGGGTCAGGACGGACATGGTTCATTCTCCTTCGGGTGCACGTGGGGTCGTCGTCACCGCGCGGCCGCGGCGTGGGGACGCAGATTCCTGGCGTCGGCCCCGACTGCGACGGAGCCCCGCTCGCGCCACAGGGACAGCCCGAGGCCGATGAACGCGACGCCGGTCGGGACGGCGAACGGCCGGTCGAACGACGCCGGCAGCACGGCCAGCGCGAGGGTGCCGGCGGTGCCGACGGCCAGCAGGGCAGCGGCCCAGCGGGCGAGGACGCCGGCGCGGTACGTCGCGATCCCGAAGATCAGGCCGCCGCCCACGTAGAGGGCCCCGGAGACGCCGAGCGCGACCTGCATCGGACCGATGTCGCTCGCCGGGCTGCCGCCCTCGGCCGCGGTCAGCAGCGAGTTGACGTAGCCGGGGTCGGTGTCGGCCAGCGAGGGCAGGACCGCGCCGGCCACGAAGGCGACGCCGAGGATCACGAGGTAGCCCGCGCTCAGCACGAGGTAGCCGACGAGGCCGGCGACACCGCTCTGCCGCACCTGACGGAGGTACATCCCGGTGAGCCCGGCGAGGGCCAGGGCGGCCATCGCGACCTTGACCATGTTGCGCACCACCCACTCGGCGCTGGTGACCGACGCGACGTCCATGGCCGGGTGGTTGACCTGGACGCCGATGAACAGCAGTCCCGAGACGACGGCGGCGAGGCCGGCGGCTCGGGTGAGTCCGGTGCTGGTGATCGTCATGGCTGGCTCCTTCTCGCCTGTCCCGGAGGCTTCCGGGGATGTCGACGACGCTAGGAACCGGTGTGGTGAGCGCACATCACCACGTGATGTGACCGGGATGGTGATTCCCGGTGAGCGGCTACAGCAGGCCGGTGTCGGCGGCCCGGCGCACGGCGGCCGCGCGGGTGTTGACGTCCAGCTTGGTGAAGATGTGCCGCGTGTGGGTCCGGAAGGTGTTCACCGACATGAAGAGCTGGCGAGCGATCTCCGGGCCCGTCAGCGTGGTGGCCAGCAACCGCAGCACCTCGACCTCGCGCTCGCTCAGCGGGTCGTGCAGCAGCGCCCCACCGGAACGCTCGGCGGTCGGCAGCAGCAGACGCGCGTGCGGGGCGGTCTCGGGGCGGTCCGCGGCGAGGCGGAGCAGCTCGGTCAGGGGAGCGCCCTCGTCGAGGAACAGGCGCCGGTAGCCCGCGGGCACCCCGAGGGCGAGTGCGTGGCCCAGGTCCGCCAGCGCCTCGCCCGGCTCACCCCCGGCCTGGTGGGCCAGCGCGGCGACGAGGTCGATCTCCACGAGGCTGCCGTCCCGCCGACACGCCGCAGCCCTGGCACGCATGCGACCGAGCAGGTCCAGGACCTCGGCCGGCGCCCCGGAGCCGCCCTCGCGCTGCCGGTGGTCGGCGAGGAGCAGGCGGGCGAGGGTGAGCTGGTCGAACTCGGTGAGGTACGACGGCTCGGCGTCGACGTCGACTTCTTTCCTGCGAGCCCAGGCGAACGCCTCCTCGAGGCCCCCCTGGGCGATCCGGACGCGGGCCAGGAGCGCGGGGATCGGCCGGACGTCCGGGAAGTAGCCGGGCAGGTGCAGCGGCGCGGCCCGCACGAGCAGGGAGGCCGCGGCGTCGAGGTCGCCGCGCGCCCGCTCGAGGCCCGCCATCGCGACGTACCAACGGTGCCTGTTCTCCATGAGCGAGGCGGCATCGCCGAGTGCGTGCGCCGCCCGGAGGTGCTCCGCGGCGGAGTCGAGCTCGTCCTGCTCGGTGAGCACCACCGCCAGGCCGACGTGGAGGTCGCCGGTGGTCGGCAGCGTCGCGGGGTGCCGGAGGGCTCGGTCGAGCGCCTGCTCGAGGAGCCGCCGGGCGGTGCCGGGTCGCCCTCGCGCCAGCCACATGTCGCCCAGCACGACGGTGCTGCCCAGCTCGTCCGCCAGGTCACCCGCGGCGTGCATGCTGTCGACAGCGACCGTGAAGGTGTCCACGGCCGTCTCCAGGTCGCCCGCGGCCCAGGCGGACAGGCCGAGGAACCCGGAGGCCCCGGCCCGGCCGATGTGGTCCTCGGGCCCGGCGAGGTCCAGGGCACGCCGCGCGTGCGTCGTGGCGGCGGCCGCGTCGCCGCGACCCTGCGCCACCGCGGCGCGGTAGACCTCGATGGCGGTCGGCAGCGCCGCCAGCTCCTCGGCCGCCCGGTCGGTCGCCAGGTCGGTCGCGGACATCGCCGCGAGCGCCTGCTCGGCCCCGAGGAGTCGCGTCTCCACCCCGTCGAGGTCACCGGCGACCAGGCGGGTCCAGGCCACCGCGACACCGAGCACCGGGCGCCGCCTCACGAGGGCGTCGGGGAGCCGCTCGAGCCAGCCGCGCAGCGTGCGGTCCTGGCGGGTGCGCCGCAGCAGCGGCAGTGCCTGCTCCACCAGGGCACCCGCCTGCTCGGTGTCGTTCCCGGCGAGGGCGTGCCGGATGGCGTCGTCGATCAGGCCGTGCGCGGCGTGCCACTCGGCGGCCCGGCGGTGCAGCTCCTCGACCCGTCCGCGGTCCTCGGCCAGCGAACGGGCGCGCAGGGCGTCGGCGAAGAGGTGGTGGTAGCGGTACCACTGCCGGCGGTCGTCGAGGGGTACGACGAACATGTTGGTGCGCTCCAGGGACTCCAGCATCGCCTGTCCGTCGCTGCGACCGGTGACGGCGTCGCACAGCCCGCCGGTCAGCTGCTGGAGCACGGCGGTGTCGAGCAGGAACCGGCTGACCTCGTCCGGCTGGCGGTGCAGCACCTCCTCGACCAGGTAGTCGAGCACGAACCGGTGGCTGCCCGCGAAGTCGTCGATGAAGGGCGTCGGGTCCTCGTGCCCGCGCAGGGACAGGGCAGCCAGCTGCAGGCCGGCGGCCCACCCCTCGGTCCGGGACTCGAGGGCGGCGACGCTCTCCTCGCCGAGCCCGAGCCCCATCACCCGGTTGAGGAAGTCGCCGGCCTCGGCGGGGGTGAACCGCAGCTCGGCTGCTCGCACCTCGACGAGATCGCCCCGGCTGCGCAGCCGCGCGAGCGGCAGCGGCGGGTCCGTCCGGCTGCAGATCGCGAGCGTGACCTGTCGCGGGAGGTGCTCGAGGAGGAACCGTACGTCGTCGTGCACGGCCGCCTCGTCGACGACGTGGTAGTCCTCCAGCACCAGCACGACAGCCCCCGCGAGTCGGTCGAGGTCGTTGACCAGGGTGGTCAGCAACGCCCCCGCAGGGACCTCGGCGCTGCCCTCCAGCAGCTGCTGGGCCGCCTGCACGGCCACGGGTGCGGCCACCCGGACAGCGGCGACCAGGCTCTCCGCGAAGCGACGCGGTTCGTTGTCGCCCTCGTCCAGGGACAGCCAGGCGACACGGACACCGGGGCGGGCAGCCAGCCACTGGCCCAGGAAGGTGGTCTTCCCGGACCCGGCGGGCGCGGAGACCAGCAGCAGTCGAGGAGGCGGGCCGTCCTCGTGGACGGGCGGGTCGGTCAGTCGGGGTCTCGCGACCAGGCGGTGCCGTGACGACGGCACGTGCAGCTTGGTGCTCAGGACCGCCATCGTCCGAGCATAGGGAGACGGGCTCTCAGCCCCGGTCGCGCGCCATCTCCCGGGCCACCTCCTGGGCCATCTCGGCCTCCCTCGGGCCGCCCTCGCGACGCAGGCCCTCGACGACGCCCCGCCGGTCGGCCGCCGAGCGGTTCTGGCTGAGCTTCGCCTTGGCCTCGACGCGCTCGATCTGCATCTCGATCCCGACGATGCCGCGCAGCTGGCCCTCGACGTAGCGGGCGGGGGCGTCGGTGACCGCCCACGGGTGGTCGCGCCGGCCCTCGTGGAGGTCGGTGAGCCTGGTGACCGCGTCGAGCAGCCAGTCGGCGTCGTGGTGGACCTCGACGCGGCCGGTGAAGTGCACGGCCGAGTAGTTCCAGGTCGGCACGACCCGGCCGTGCTCGGCCTTGGCGGCGTACCACGCGGGCGAGACGTAGGCCTGCGGGCCGGTGACCAGGGCCAGCGCGGGGGAGCCGGAACCCAGCGAGCGCCAGTGGTCGTTGGCCTTCGCCATGTGGAGCACGAGCCGGTCGTCCTCCCAGATCACAGGAAGGAGGGTGGCCCGCGGATAGCCGTCGTCCCCGGTGGTCACGAGCTCGGCGCTCCCGACCGCATCGACCAGTCGTCGGATCTCCTCGGTGTCGTCGAGGGCGTTGAAGTGCGGGACGTACATGCGCCCGACGCTACCCACTCCCGCCGATGCTGCCCGTTCGCCAGCCCATGCCGGGCCGCATGCCGGGTCCGCCCATCCCGCCGGCCCGGCCCACGCCGAACCACGCGGCGAGCGCCCGGTGCATCCAGCGGATCTCGGCGCGTTGGTCGTCGCGGATCGAGACCGCGAGCTCCGCGACCTCACTGTGCCGGGCCAGGTCGAGGGCCAGCAGCTGCTGGGAGGTCATCACCGCCACCATGTGGTGGCCGATCATGTCCTCGAGGAAGGTCCGGTCGAGCCGGTCACCGGAGAGCCCGGAGAGGTCGCGCATCATCGGTCGGTACTCCGAGGTGCGGGGCCGGTCGGGGTACCACCTCTCGAGCCAGGCGTTCATCTGCTCGATCTGGGCCGTCTGGGTGGCCACGATCGAGCGCCCGAAGGCTCGCATCTCGGGGCGGTCGGAACGCTCGAGCTGCTTGGCGGCGGCGACCGCCTCCCGGTGGTGGGCGACCATGTGTGCCAGGTAGTCGCGCTCGGAGGTGACCTGGGTCCCGTGCATGTGGCCGTGGCCGTCCACACCCCAGGGACCGTCGTCCGGGTCGGCGCGAACCCCCACTGTCCGGTGCATCCCCGGCCACGACCCGTCGTGGCCGTCGCCGACGGAGCGGCCCACCGCGAAGGCGCCGACGCCGGCGACGAGGACTGCCAGCACCGCCGCCACCACGACCATGATCCGCCTCATGCTGCCGCCTCCCTGTGTCCTCCACGATGCGACGGCAGGGGTTCGCCCGGTAGTGCCGAAGCGCCGTCCCCGTGGGGACCAACGCCCCGCCCGGCGAGACGGCGGAATCGGCGTCAGGGAGAGGCGTCGAGCCAGTCGGGAAGGTCGGCGAGCGAGTCGAGGACGGCGTCGGGGGTGACGCCGGCCTCCAGGTCGGCGGGGGAGAACTTCCCCGTCCGCACGAGTACGCCGCGAAGGCCGGCCTGCATCGCACCCGCCACGTCGGTGCGCACGTCGTCGCCGACCATCACCACCTCGCCCGCCTCGAGGCCGAGCCGCCCGACGGCAGTGGCGTAGAACGCGGCGTCCGGCTTGCCCATCACCACGGCACGGCGGCCGGAGGCGTACTCCAGGGCCCGCACGTAGGCGCCTGCGTCCAGCCGCAGCCCGTCGTCGGCCCGCCAGTAGCGCGTCATCCCCAGCGCCACCAGCGGCGGCTGCGACTCGCTCATCAGCAGCCGGAAGGCCCTGTTGAGGGTGGCGAAGTCCCACCCCTCGCCGAGGTCCCCGACCACGACCGCCTCAGCACCACCGTCGCCGTCGCGGGGCACCGGGTCGAGTGCGGAGAACTCCGCGGCGGTGGCGTCGGGCACGAACAGCGCCGGGTGGCCCAGTCCTCGGTCGCGCAGCCAGGACGCGGCGGCGACCGCGGGGGTGAGCAGCTGGTCGACCGAGGCGTCGACGCCGAGCTCCCTCAGCTTCTCCACCAGGGCCGCTCGCGGCCGCGAGGTCGTGTTGGTCAGGAACAGGAACGGCACGCCCTCACGGGTCAGCCGGGCGACTGCGTCGACCGCGCCGGGCACGGGGCTCTCGCCCACGTAGACGACGCCGTCGAGGTCGATCAGGACTCCGCGCACGGTCCCATCATGCGCGCGCTCGGGGTGAGGGTCCGCGTCAGCGCAGTGTCAGCCGGCGTGCGACCACTCCGCGGGTGGCGGTGGTCGTCCGGGCGAACCAGAAGCGGTAGACCCGCTTCGTGCGGGGGAGCCCGGTGACCGTGCCCCGTGCGGCACCGTCGCGGACGTCGAAGACCGCCAGCAGCCGGCCACGGGACCGCACGTGCAGCTTCCCGTCGACGGGCGCGCCCGCGACCCGCACCGAGGCGGTGAAGGCCAGCGTGCCGGGCCCGGGCTGGGGGCTCACCTGGATGGTCGGGGTCGCGCGGACCACCGCGGTGGACGGCGTACGACGGACGAGGTCGCCGTAGCCCGCCTTGGTCGCCCGCACCTCCGCGCTGACACGGGAGCCGAGGTCCGCGGCCGTGACGCGGTAGCTCGAGCCCGTCGCGCCGGGCACGGGCCTGCCCGCACGCAGCCACTGCACCTGGAGCGCGGCAGCGGGAGTCGTCAGCGCCTTGGTGAGGCGCAGCAGCCGGCCGGGCCGGGCAAGACCGGTCAGCGCCGGGGCCCGGGTGAACGCGAGGGTGCTCGCCGTCACCGGCGACGTCGCCGAGGAGGTCCGGGATACGTCGGCGTACCCGGCCTTGGTCGCAGTGACGGTCACCGACAGCGCGGCGCCCACCTGGTCGACCCCGACCCGGAACGTCGGCTGGGTGGCTCCCGGAACGGGGACCCCGTCGGCACGCCACTGGTAGCCCAGGCTGTCCGGAGTGGGGTCCCAGGTGCCCGGCCGGGCGGTCAGGGTGGCGTCGACGGTCGACGTGCCGACGATCGTGGGAGCGGCGCTGGTGTCCAGCGCTCCGGCTCCGACGGCCGTGGTGGGGGCAGAGGCGACGGTGGCCGCGCGGTAGCCCTGGGCACTGGCCGTCACACGGACTGCGATCCTGCGACCCTGCATGGCCTGGGTGAGCGCCAGGGTGGCGGCCTTCGCCCCCGGGATGTCGGCGCCGTCCTGGGTCCACTGGTAGGCGTATGTCGCGCCGGCGCTCCAGGCCCCGGGGGAGGCGGTGAGCACCGAGCCCACCTTGGCGGTCCCGGAGACCTTCGGGGCGGTCGTGTTCAGGAGGGGGACGTCGTTGAAGTGGATGAAGCCGCTGGGCCAGCCGCCTCCCGACCGGGTGATCCGGGCCCAGGAGAAGTCACCACCCCAGCTGTCCTGGGAGACGATGATCTCGTCGGCGGAGACGACGCGCTCGACGTAGGCCACGTGACCTGCGCTCCCGGCAGGCTTCACGCCGGCGCGCCACCACGCGATCGACCCGACGGTCGGCGTGGAGTCGGTGATCCGGCTCATCGCGACGCCCCAGTTGGTCGCGTTGCCGCTGCCGGTCCACGGACGGCTCGCGGGCCCGCCGTTCTGGATGATCCGGTAGGCGGCGTAGTTGGTGCAGTTGTGGCCGGAGTACATCCGCCAGTACATCGTCTTGCTGTTGAACCAGTAGCCGCTGTCGCTCATCCCGGCCCTGACGCAGGCGACGTTGCCCGTGCACAGCTTGGAGACCGTCGCCGAGGCGGGGAGCGCGGCGAGCGAGACACCGACGCCGGGGACCAGCAGCAGGCAGATCACCCGCGCGACAAAACGGACAAATAGGCTCACAAGGGACGAGCGTAGTGAGCGGCGGGCACGCCCGGAGCGAAATCGCTCAGTCGGTGGGGGGGCCGGTCTGCGGGTCGGAGTGCGGGGGCAGGTCCCGGTCGATCGAGTCGAGCAGGGCGTGCTGCACCTTGCTCCACTGCCGGCTCCACGCGTGCACCGGCTCGAGCGCGTGCTCGAGGATCGCGAGCTGGTCGTCCAGCGCGTCGAGCTCGGCCCGCAGCGCCTGGATGCTCAGGCGCTTGGCGTGCAGCTCGTTGACCAGCACCTCGAACTCGTCGGTGAGCTGGGGCGCCTGCTCCAGCACGCTGCGCAGCGCGCGCAGCATCTGCCGGACCTGCCCGGCGATCGGGTCGGGGACCGCCCGCGCGCCGGCCGAGCCGGCGTGGGTGACCATGTCGGCCACCGTGCGGGTGCTGGTGACGAACAGGTCCAGCGCCGACTGCAGCATCCCGTGGCGCGGCTGGCCCTCGTCGGTGCTCATGGCTTCCTCCGGGTCGGCTCGGTGCGGGGTCGGGGGGCGGGTCGGCGTCGGGTCGGGGCGCGCGGGCTCTCAGGGGTGGGCGGCGCCGAGGAGGGTCGAGAAGAGGTCGGCGTACTGGATGAGGTGGCGGTCGCCGAGGTACATGTCGCGCACCCGCTCGCGCGCGGCGGCGCCCATGCCGGCCGCCAGGTCGTCGTCGCCGAGCACCTCCACCAACAGCCTGCCGAAGCCGTCGAGGTCGTGCGGGTCGTCCAGCAGCAGCCCGCTGGTGCCGTGCTCGATCTGGTCCTGGATGCCGCCGACGCGCGAGGCGATGACCGGCCGGCCCTTCCACATCGGCTCGGTCACCGTGAGGCCGAAGCCCTCGACCAGGCTCTTCTGCACCACGACGGCGGCATGGCGCTGGAGCGCGTTGACCAGGTGGGCGTTCTCGTCGGTGTCGTCCATCGGCAGGCTGCACAGGTGCAGCCTGCTGCGCGCCTGCTCGCTCAGCGCCCGCCACAGGGCCCTGCACTCCTCGAGCACCTCGGCGCCCTCGGGGTCGTCGCTCACCCCCGACACGTCGGGGCCGACCAGCATGAGGTGCACGTCGTCGGGCAGCCGCCCGAGGTAGGCGGCGAACCCGGCCAGGACCCCGGACATGTCCTTGAGCCGGTCCCATCGGCTCACCTGGAGCACGACGCGCGCATCCGGCGGCACGGGGCCGGTGCCGAACAGCAGGTCGGCGTGGGGTCGCACCGAGCCGGTGGAGCCGTCGCGACGCACGAACGTCAGGTCACCGTGGTCGGTGGGGAACGACACGAGGTTGGCCTGGCGCAGCGCGGCCTCGACGTCGTTCGGCGTCATGTCGTAGTTCTTGGCGCTGAACGGGTCCAGCGAGGGCGGGATCAACCAGAGCCGGTCCGGGGCCACCCAGAACGGTGCGTACTCGTGGCGGGAGAAGATCGTCGCCGGCGCCGGCTCCACGTAGGGCCGCAGGAACTCCCACGCGGCGTCGGTCAGCTCGTTGGGGGTGTCGCGGCCCACGTGGCAGCGCCAGACGACGTGGGCGCCCGCCTTGGTCAGCCCCTCGACGAGCCCGGCGGTCTGGGGGTCGTGGAGCAGCACGATGTCGCCGGGCCGGACGAGCGAGACCAGGTGCTCGAGATTGTCCTCGAGCACGCGCTCGTAGAGCTCGCGCTGCGCGTCGTTCACCGGGCCGCCGTCGCCGGGCGCGCCGTGCAGGTGGTTGTGCAGTCGCTTGGTGAACCGGAAGAACTCCGGGGTCCCGTCCAGGACCAGCCACCGGGTGTCCACCGGGACACCGCGGGCGTAGGCGAGCAGCGACTGGAGCATCTCCGCGACCCCGCCGCCCGTGGCCGTCGCGCTGACGTTCCAGACGGTGATGCCCTCGAGCATGTCGTGCGCCTGGGCTGCTCGGCGCATGAGGCGCTCGGCCCGCTCGTCGGCGAGCAGAGGAGCCAGCCGCTCGAGCTGGATGGAGTCGACCTCGATATCCCGCATGTCGTGATCTTGGCACGCTCGGGCGGTCGATGCTGGCACCTGCGCCGCCGGCGATCGGCGGCGCAGGTGCCAGCAGAGGGACTTCTCAGGCCACGGTGGCCGGGAAGCGCTCCCACACCCGGTGGGAGGCCATCAGCTGCTGGACCTCGGTGAAGACGGCCTCGGCGCTCTCCCCGGTGACGACGCCCGGGGTGTCGTCCACCCCGCGCGAGCGGACCGCGGGGACCCCGGCGCCCCAGGCGCCGATCGTCTTCCCGTGACGCCAGCACTCGTCGATCATCAGCACCACGCGGGGGTCGAGGGTGACCGAGTCGGAGGCGCCCGCCTCCGACTCACGCACGGGTACGGCGTCCGGAGCCGGCACGGGACTGCCGGCGAGCAGCAGCACGTCGAACTCGACGGAGCGGCCGGTGGAGAAGGTCCGCTGGACCGGCATCTCCTCGACCATGCCCCCGTGGGGCGCGACCAGCAGCGGCACCATGCCGGCGGCGAAGACCGCCTGCCGCAGCTCCCGCACGCCGCCGAGGTCCCCGTCGGGGTCGACCACGATCCCGACCATGCGCCCGTCCGGGGGCCACTCCCCGCCCACCTGGGAGAGCGCGGGGCTCGTCCCCACCTCGCCCAGTGGGACGGTCGGCTCGGGAGCGGGCAGGCCCAGCGCGGTCGCGACCTCGGAGCACAGCACCGGGTCGATGTTGGCCAGGCACTGGAGCTGACGCTCCTTGATCGCCTGCTCGTAGCACTTGCCGAGCTCGAAGCTGTAGGCCCGGATGATGTGCTCCTTCTCGACCGGCGACATGCTGGCCCAGAACATCCGGGTCTGGCTGTAGTGGTCGTCGAAGGACGCCGGGTTCGCCCGCACCTTGGTCGACTCGGCCACCCGCACCGGCACGTCCACGAACGCGTGCTCGTCGGCGCCCGCGAAGAACGGGCAGCCGCCGTCGACCGAGTTCGGCTTGTACGGCGCGTTGCCGGTGTGCACGCCGTCCTGGTGGAAGCCCTCGCGGTGCATGTCGTTGACCGGGGCGTGCGGCCGGTTGATCGGGATCTGGGCGAAGTTGGGTCCACCCAGGCGGGTCAGCTGCGTGTCCAGGTAGGAGAAGAGCCGGGTCTGCAGCAGCGGGTCGTTGGTGACGTCGATCCCGGGCGGCAGGTGGCCGACGTGGAAGGCGACCTGCTCGGTCTCGGCGAAGAAGTTCGACGGGATCCGGTTCAGGGTCATCTTCCCGATGGCCTGCACGGGAGCGATCTCCTCGGGGACCATCTTGGTCGGGTCGAGCAGGTCGATCCCCTCGAAGGTCTCCTCGGGGGTGTCCGGCAGCACCTGGATGCCGAGCTCCCACTCGGGGAAGGCGCCGGCCTCGATGGCGTCGTAGAGGTCCCGGCGGTGGAAGTCGGGGTCGAGCCCGCCGAGCATCTGGGCCTCCTCCCAGGTCAGGGAGTGCACGCCCAGCTTGGGCTTCCAGTGGAACTTGACCAGCACGGTCGCGCCCTCGGCGTTGACCAGCCGGAAGGTGTGCACCCCGAAGCCCTCCATCATCCGGTAGGAGCGGGGGATGCCGCGGTCGGACATGTTCCAGATCGCGTGGTGCTGGGCCTCGGTGTGCAGCGAGACGAAGTCCCAGAAGGTGTCGTGGGCGCTCTGCGCCTGCGGGATCTCGCGGTCCTGGTGCGGCTTGCCGGCGTGGATGACGTCGGGGAACTTGATGCCGTCCTGGATGAAGAAGACCGGCATGTTGTTGCCGACGAGGTCGAAGGTGCCCTCGGAGGTGTAGAACTTCGTCGCGAAGCCCCGGGTGTCGCGCACGGTGTCGGCCGAGCCTCGGTTGCCGAGCACGGTCGAGAAGCGCACGAAGACGTCGGTCTTGCGGCCCTTCTCGAGGAACCCGGCGAGCGTGACGTCGCTCGCGGTGCCGTAGGCCTCGAAGACCCCGTGGGCGCCGGCGCCGCGGGCGTGCACCACCCGCTCCGGGATCCGCTCGTGGTCGAAGTGAGTGATCTTCTCCCGCAGGTGGTGGTCCTGCAGCAGGGTCGGGCCGCGCTCGCCCGCCTTGAGGGAGTGGTCGCTGTCGCGCACCCGGGCGCCCTGCGCGGTCGTCAGGTAGGCCCCCTGCTGGGCGGCCGCCGACGCCGGGGCGCCGGTCTCCGCGCCGGTCGGGGTCCTGGTCTCCGGGGCGCCGTGCTCCTTCTTCGGCGGCAGCGGCGGGTGCGGCTCCGTCGGCTCCTCGACGGTGGCCGGTGCGCTCCCCGGGGCGCCGGGAACCTCCGGGGTCAGCAGGTCCGCTGCCTTCTCGGCGGTCGCCTCGAGGGCGTCCTTGACTGCCTTGGCGGGCTTGCTCGGGTCCATGCGTTGGCCTCCTGGCGAGGGGGTTCGTGGGGTGGCCTCGTACCCACCGCCCCCGTGGGCACACGTACGTGCGCGTGCACGGCCACGGAGCGGACGCGCGTGGGAGCATGCTGCCCATGGAGAACGTGCGGCCGATCGAGACGTGGTTGACCGACATGGACGGCGTGCTGGTCCACGAGGAGGACCCCGTCCCCGGGGCGACGGAGTTCATCTCCGCGCTGCAGGGGTCCGGGAAGAAATTCCTCGTCCTCACCAACAACTCGATCTTCACGCCTCGCGACCTCCGGGCTCGGCTGCTCGGCAGCGGGATCGACGTCCCGGAGGACGCGATCTGGACCTCGGCGCTGGCGACCGCGGACTTCCTCTCGGCCCAGCGGCCGCACGGCAGCGCGTACGTCGTGGGCGAGGCGGGCCTGACGACGGCGCTGCACGACATCGGCTACGTGATGACCGACCGCGACCCCGACTACGTCGTGCTGGGGGAGACGCGGACCTACTCCTTCGAGGCGATCACCCGGGCCATCCGGCTGATCGAGGGCGGCGCCCGGTTCATCGCGACCAACCCCGACCCGAGCGGGCCGAGCGCCCAGGGGACGCTGCCGGCGACCGGCTCGGTGGCCGCGCTGATCAGCACGGCGACCGGGCGCTCGCCGTACTTCGTGGGCAAGCCCAACCCGCTGATGATGCGCAGCGCCCTGAACCGGCTGGAGGCGCACTCGGAGACCACGGTGATGGTCGGCGACCGGATGGACACCGACATCATCAGCGGTCTGGAGGCCGGCATCAGGACCGTGCTGGTGCTGACCGGGTCCACCCGGCGCGACCAGGTGGAGACGTTCCCCTACCGGCCCACCCGGGTCATCGACTCGATCTCCGACCTCGTCGAGCTCGCCGGGGAGGAGGCGGGCCGGATGTGAGTCAGCCCGCCGCCGACCACGCCTGGCTGTCCGAGCAGCTCTTCCGGCAGCTCGAGTTCGGCCGCGCCTTCCCGCACCCCGAGGGCGGTGCCGCATGGCTGGACTCCGACGGCCGCCCGGACCTCGGCCGTCCGGTGCACACGTGGATCACCGCGCGGATGGCGCACGTCTACTCCCTCGGCGCGCTCGCCGGCTTCGAGGAAGGCGCCGCGCTCGCCGAGCAGGCCCTCGCCGGTCTGGCGGGGCGGCTGCACGACGGCGAGCACGGCGGCTGGTTCGCCTCCGTGGGTCCGGGGCAGGACCTGGACCCCACGAAGGCGGCCTACGCGCACGCCTTCGTCGTCCTCGCGGCGGCGACGGGGTCGGTGGCGGGGGTGCCCGGGGCCCGGTCCCTGCTGGACGAGGCCGTCGACGTGCTCGACGGGCACTTCCTCGACCCACGCAGCGGGCTGTACGTCGACCGGTGGGACCGCACCTGGTCGCGGCTGGACCCCTACCGGGGCGTCAACGCGAACATGCACGCGGTCGAGGCCTGCCTGGCCGCGGCGGACGCGACCGGTGACCGGCGCTTCCTGCGCCGGGCGGCGACCATCACCGAGCGGGTGGTGCACGGGTGGGCGCCGGCGCACGACTGGCGCGTCCCCGAGCACTTCGACCCGGACTGGCGCGTGCTCCACGACCACCACCGCGACCGGCCGGACCACCCCTTCGAGCCCTACGGCGTCACGGTGGGGCACGGCCTGGAGTGGTCGCGGCTCGTGCTCGAGCTGCGTGCCGCCCTGGAGGCGGGTCCGGGGGCAGGGCCGGGGTCGGCGCCGGGGTGGATGCTGCCGGCGGCGGAGGCGCTCTTCGACCGCGCCGTGGCCGACGGTTGGGCGGTCGACGGGGCGGAGGGTTTCGTCTACACCACCGACTGGGACGGGCGTCCCGTCGTGCGCGACCGGATGCACTGGGTGGTCGCCGAGGCCATCTGCGCCGCGGCGGCGCTGCACCGCGCCACCGGGCGCGAGGAGTACGCCGCGTTCCACCGCCGCTGGTGGGAGCACGCGGTGCAGTTCTGGGTGCACCCCGAGAACGGCTCCTGGCAGCACCAGCTCGGTCCCGACCTGGCCCCGAGGGAGACGGTGTGGCCGGGTCGTCCCGACCTCTACCACTCGGTGCACGCCGTCCTGCTGCCCCGGCTGCCGCTCCATCCGGGTGCGGCGCGGGCCCTGGTCGGGCCCGCGGCGCCCTAGCATCGTCGCCGTGATCAAGTACCTCGGGTCGAAGCGCGTGCTCGTGCCCGTGCTCGGGGAGCTGGCCGAGGCGGTCGGCGCGCGGACCGCGGTGGACCTGTTCACCGGCACCACCCGGGTGGCCCAGGAGCTCAAGCGCCGCGGCATCGAGGTGACGGCGACCGACACGGCCTCCTACAGCGAGGTCCTCAGCGACTGCTACGTCGCCACCGACGCGGGCGAGGTCGACGAGGAGGCCCTGCGCGACGAGATCGACCGGCTCGGCCGCCTGCCGGGGGAGCCGGGCTACGTCACCCGGACCTTCTGCGAGCAGTCGCGCTACTTCCAGCCGCACAACGGAGCGCGGATCGACGCCATCCGCAGCGCCATCGAGCGGGACCACCCCGACGGCCCGCTCCGCCCGATCCTGCTCACCGCCCTCCTGCTGGCCGCCGACCGGGTCGACTCGACGACCGGGCTGCAGATGGCCTACCTCAAGAGCTGGTCGCCGCGCTCGCACCGCGACCTCGACCTGGTGGTGCCCGAGGTGATCGCCGGGCCCGGTCACACGGTCCGGGCCGACGCGATGGAGTCGGTCGACCTGCTCCCGGCGGTGGACCTGATGTACCTCGACCCGCCGTACAACCAGCACCGCTACTTCACCAACTACCACGTGTGGGAGACGCTGGTGCGCTGGGACGAGCCGGAGCACTACGGGATCGCCTGCAAGCGGGTCGACGCGCGCGAGGAGGAGACCCGCAGCGTCTTCAACAGCAAGCCGCTCATGCCTGCCGCGCTCGTCAGCCTGCTGACGCGCGCCCGGGCCGAGGTCGTGGTCGTGTCCTGCAACGACGAGTCCTGGGTGCAGCCCGACCAGCTGGTCGGGGCGCTGCGCGAGGCGGGCCGCGAGTGCGTGGAGCTGCTCGCCTTCGACCACCGGAGGTACGTCGGCGCACAGATCGGCATCCACGGTCCCACGGGCAAGAAGGTCGGGGAGGTCAAGCGGCTGCGCAACGTGGAGTACCTCGTCGTCGCCGGGGACAGGGACCGCGTGGCGGAGGCCTGCGCCCGCTCGGTGGGGAGCCGGCCCGCGACGGTCGACGGGGCCCACCCTTGACGGCGCTCGTCCCGATCGAGTTGATTCGTCCTAGCCCACTGTGAAATGGCGGAGCCCATGAGCGTGCAGCCCGCGCCTCTCCCGCCCTGGGAGGCGTCCGGTCGCGGCGGTGGCCCGACCACGACCCAGGTGCTCGTCCTGGGCGCGCTCGCCTACTTCGCGCTCGGCCTGCTCGGTCGCGCCACGACCGTCGGCGACCACCCGCTCTCGCTGGTGTGGCCGGCGGCCGGGGCCTCGATCCTGGTCTTCGCCCTCCTGCCGCCGCGGCGGTGGGGCCAGGCCACGGTGGTGGTGGGCGTCGCGACCGTGGTGCTCAACCTGACCACCGGCGCCGCGGGCGCGACGGCACTGGTGTTCATGGCCTCCAACCTCACCCAGGCAGCCACGGCGGCACTCGTGCTGTGGACGCTGTGGCCGGCCATGCGCCCACCGGGGCCGGTGCCCCCGATCGACGGGCTGCGCGAGTTCTGGGCGGTGCTGGCCGGGTGCACCAGCGGCGCCCTGGTGGCAGCGGTCGTGGGCACCGCCGGCAGGCTGCTGTTCCTCCCCCGCGGGGACTGGGGGGACCTGTTCGTCTGGTGGGGACGCAACGCCGTGGGGGCCACGATCGTCCTGACGTGCGTCCTGCTCGGCCTGGCCTCGTGGAGACGCCTGCACGAGCAGCGCGAGGCCGGAGTCGATCCCCTCACGGCGCTTCGCCCGCTCGTCCGCCTGCGCGCGCTCGAGGGCGCCCTCCTCGGTCTCCTGACGATCGCCATCTACGCGGTGGTCTTCGTGAGCCTGCCCTCGCTCCCGGTGGCCTTCCCCCTCCTGGTGCCGACCGTGTGGGCGGGGATGCGGTTCAGCCCGCTCCCGGTGGCGGTGCACAGCCTCGCGGTGAGCATGGGGGTGGTCCTCCTCACCGTGCAGGGGGAGGGGCCGTTCGCCGACGCCCGCAGCTGGCAGGACCTGGTGCTGATCTCGCAGGTGTTCCTGGGGCTGGTGTTCTGCCTCGGGATGCTGCTGTCCCTGGGCCGCAGCGAGCGGCTGGCGCTGACCCACACCCTGCTCAGCGCGCGCGCCGCCTCGGAGAGCCAGGCCCGGCTGCTCTCGGCGATCATCGACACGATGCACGACGGGGTGACCGTCCTCGACGAGGACGGCCAGATCCTGCAGCGCAACCCCGCGGGCGCGCAGATGCTGCGCCTCGCCACCGACGACGTGCGCAGCCTCGACACCGCGGGCTTCCGGTTCCTCACCCCCGACGGCCGTCCGCTGACGCGGGAGGAGATGCCGTGGAGCCGGGCGATCGCGGGTCACAGCGTGGTCGCGAGCGACATACTCGTCGACTTCCCCGACGGGGCACCCAGCCGGACCTTCACCGTCAGCGCACGCCGGCTGCCGACCCCGGCCCCCAGCGGTCTGCGGCAGGCGGTGGTGGTCTACCACGACGTGACCTCCGACCGGGCCCAGCGCTCGGAGCTGGAGTCGTTCGCGAGCGTCGTGGCCCACGACCTGCTCGGGCCTCTCGCGGTCGTCGACGGCTGGAGCGAGATGCTCGACCACGACCTCCGGATGGACGGGTCCCTCGCCCGCGAGGGGGCCGCGCCGAAGGTCGACCGGATCCGCACCGCCGCCGCGGGGATGCGCAAGCTGATCGAGGACCTCCTGGCGTCCTCGACCTCGCGCGACCCCCAGCTGAGGACGAGCGCCGTGGACCTCGAGACGCTGACGCGGTCGGTGGCGCAGCAGCACGTCGAGGTGACCAGTGGCCCCGTGCCCGCGATCGAGGTCGGTCCGCTGCCGAGGGTCCACGCCGACCCGACCATGCTGCGCCAGGTGCTCGACAACCTGATCGGCAACGCGGTCAAGTACGTCGTCCCGGGCCAGGTGCCGATCGTGCGGGTCAGCGGCCGCCGGGTCGACGACCTCGTCGAGGTGACGGTGGCCGACGAGGGGGTGGGCATCCCCGCGGACCAGCGCGACCGGATCTTCGAGGCGTTCCACCGCGCCCACGCCGGCAGGGGGTACGCCGGCCACGGGATCGGGCTCTCGGTGTGCAAGCGGATCGTCGAGCGCCACGGGGGCCGCATCGCCGCCCGGCCGCCGGAGGGGGATCGCGGGACGCGGATCGTGTTCACCCTCCCGGCCACCCACCCCGGGGAGGGCTGAGCCGACGGCGGTCGATCCGACTCAGTGACCGCCCGCGTGGGCCGCGTCGCGGATCTCCCCGACCAGCTCCTCGATGACGTCCTCGAGCGTCGCCACGCCGATCACCAGGCCCTGGTCGTCGACCACGCGGGCCATGTGCGCGCCCGCCGCCTGGAGGATCTGCAGGGCGTTGACCAGGGTGTCGGAGGCCCGGACGGCCGCGAAGGGCCGGATCCACTTGTCGTCGACGATGCGGGCGCGACCGTGCGCGTCGGACTGGAGCACGTCCTTGATGTGCAGGTAGCCCACGAGACCACCGTCGTCGGCGGCCACGGGGAAGCGGGAGTAGCCCGTGTGGGCGCACACCGCCTCGACGTCGGAGGCGCGCGCCCCCCGCGTGACCGTCTCGATCTCGCCGAGGGGGAGCAGCACCGCCTCCACCGTCCGGGAGGTGAACCCGAGGGCGCCGGCGAGGCGCTCGTACTCGCCCTCCTCGATCATCCCCTCGTGCCGCGACTCGTTGACCATCGCCTCGACCTGCTCGCGGGTGTAGGCGGAGGACACCTCGTCGCGGGGCTCGATCCGCATCAGCCGCAGGAGGCCGTTGGCGATCGCGTTGAGCAGCCACACCACCGGCTTGAGCACGGTGATGATCAGCATCATCGGGGGCCCGAAGAGCAGGGCGGCGCGCTCGGGGCCGGCGATCGCGAGGTTCTTGGGCACCATCTCGCCCAGCACCACGTGCAGGTAGACCACGATCGCGAGGGCGATCGCGAAGGCGACCGGGTGCAGCCAGGAGTCGGGCAGGCCGACGGCGTGGGCAAGGGGCTCGAGGAGGTGGGCGAGGGCCGGCTCGGCCACGGCGCCCAGCCCCAGCGAGCACACCGTGATGCCGAACTGGGCACCCGCCATCACCAGGGAGACGTTCTCCATCGCGTGCAGCGTCGAGCGGGCCATCCGGGACCCGGCCTGGGCCTTCGGCTCGATCTGGGTACGCCGGGCGCTGACCAGGGCGAACTCCGCCCCGACGAAGAACGCGTTGCCCGCCAGCAGCAGCAGGCCGAGCAGCAGGGCCGACTGGTTGCTCATGCGGGGTCACCTCCGTCGCGGTCGCCCGGCACCAGCCGGTCGCCACCGTCGGCGTCGGGCACCAGCCGCTTCAGCGAGATCCGGTCGACGCGCAGGCCGTCCATCCGCTCCACCCGCATCAGGGCGTGCTCCTGGACCGGCTCCTCGTCGTCGTCCTCGGGGATCTCGACCGGCAGCGGCACGAGCACCCGGTCGCCCCGGGCCGGGATCCGCCCGAGCTCGCGGACCAGCAGACCGGCGACGGTGTCGTAGGTCTCGTCCTCGGGCAGATGGAGCCCGGTCGCCTCGGCGACCTCGTCGGGCCGCAGCAGGCCGGAGAGGATCCACGACCCGTCGGGCCGCTGGCGCAGCCGCGAGCCGTAGCGGTCGTGCTCGTCGGCGATGTCCCCGACGATCTCCTCCACGACGTCCTCGAGGGTCACCACACCGGCCGTCCCGCCGTACTCGTCGGAGACGATCGCCATCTGGAAGCCCTCCCCGCGCAGCAGCGAGAGCAGCGGGTCCAGGCGCAGCGACTCGGGCACCACGGTGGCCTCCACCATCACCTCGCGCACCCGCGTGTGCGTGCGCTCGGGGCGGGGGACGGCGACCGCCTGCTTCACGTGCACCGAGCCGACGACGTTGTCCGAGGTCCCCTTGATCACCGGGAACTTCGAGAACCCGGTGGCCGCGGACAGGTCGATCACCTCGCTGACCGGGTCGCTCGAGTCCACGCAGGCCATCTGCACCCGCGGCGTCATGATCTCCCCGGCGGTCCGCGGCCCGAAGGCCACCGACCGCTGCACCAGGTGGGCGGTCTCGGTGTCCAGGGTGCCCTCGCTGGCCGAGCGGCCGGCCAGCGAGGCGAGCTCGTCGGAGGAACGCGCGGAGCGCAGCTCCTCCTGCGGCTCCACGCCCAGGGCGCGGACCAGGGCGTTGGCCGAGCCGTTGAGCAGCCGGATCGGGAGCTTCATCACCGCGGTGAAGCCGCGCTGGTAGCGCTGGGTCGCCTTGGCCGTGGCCAGCGGCAGGGCGATCGCGATGTTCTTGGGCACCAGCTCGCCGAAGACCATCGTGGCGAGCGTCGAGAGCGCCAGGCCCAGGGCGAGCGCGGTGGGGGTCACCGCGCCGGCGGGCATGCCGAGCGACTCCAGGGGTGCCCGGATCAGGCTCGAGATCGCCGGCTCGGCGAGGAACCCGATGGCGAGGTTGGTCAGGGTGATCCCGACCTGCGCCCCCGAGAGCTGGGTGGACAGCGACCGGACGGCCCGCTGCACGCCAGCCGCGGCGCGGTCCCCGCCCTCCGCGGCCCGGTCGACCTCGGAGCGGTCGACGGTGACGAGGGAGAACTCCGCCGCCACGAAGCCGCCGCAGGCGAGCACCAGCCCCACCGAGATCGCGAGCAGCAGCCATTCCATGGCGCCCATTGTTGCGGGTCCGCCGCGGGCCGCGTACGCCCGCCCGTCGCGGAACCGTGAGAGGCTCGCTGCACGTTGGACCATGAGAAGGGGTGGGGCCGATGCTGCGGTTCTCCGGCGTCGCGCTCAGCCACACCGGGCTGGTGCGCGACGGCAACGAGGACTCGGGGTTCCTCGGTCCTGGCTGCATGCTGGTCGCCGACGGCGTGGGCGGTGCGGCCGCCGGCGAGGTGGCCTCCTCCACGACGGCGTACGTCGTCGCGGCACTCGCCCTGGCCGACCCCTCGGCCGACCCCCTCGAGCTGCTCGCGGGCGCCGTCCGCGTGGCCCAGGAGCAGGTGGTGGCAGGCGTCCTCCAGGACCCCACCCGCGCCGGGATGGCCACCACGCTCACGGCCGTGGTCACCGACGGCACCCGCTTCGGGCTGGCCCACCTGGGCGACTCGCGTGGCTACCTGTTCCGGGACGACCGGCTGCGGCGGGTGACCCGGGACCAGACCTACGTGCAGGACCTCGTCGACCAGGGCTCGCTGCGCGAGGAGGAGGTGCCCTTCCACGCCTGGCGCAACGTCGTCCTGCGCAGCGTCAACGGCAACGTCGCCGAGCTCGGCGAGCTGACCCCGCTGGACCTCGTGCCCGGCGACCGCCTGCTCCTGGCCAGCGACGGGCTCACCGACCTCGTCCCCGACGCCCGGATCGAGGAGCTGGTGGCCCGGCACGGCGACGACGCGGCGGCCCAGGCGCTGCTCGACGCCGCGCTCGCCGCCGGCGGGGTGGACAACGTCACCTGCCTGGTCGCCACCGTCGTCGACGACGCCGGGGTGGTGGGGGACGGTGAGCTCGTCGGCGCGGTGCGCGACCCCCGCAACATCGTCGACACCGGCGCGGTCAGGATGCCGCACACCGCCTGACCGCGGCGCTCCCGTGCCACACTGCCGCCATGGCAGGCCGCCGGTCCGACGTCGAACGTCCCCGCCTCGAGGGGTCGGTGGCCGTCCGCGACGGACGCCGGCTGTCCTTCGCCGAGTTCGGCCGACCGCGCGGCGCCGCCGTCGTGTGGATGCACGGCACCCCCGGCGCCCGCCGCCAGATCCCGCTGGAGGCGCGCGAGTTCGCCGAGGCCCACGACCTCCGGATCATCGGCGTCGACCGGCCCGGGATCGGGACCTCCACCCCGCACCTCTACGACGACGTCCTCGACTGGACCGGCGACCTCGTCGAGCTCTGCGACGTCCTCGACATCGACACGCTCCGGGTGATCGGCCTCTCCGGCGGCGGGCCCTACGCGCTGGCCGCCGGGGCCGCGCTCGCCGACCGGGTGCACGGCGTGGGCGTGCTCGGGGGAGTGGCGCCCACCCAGGGGCCCGACGCGATCACCGGCGGGCTGGTCGGCCTCGCGCCGTACGCCGCCCCGCTGCTCTCGGTGGCGAGGGTGCCGATCGGGGTCGCCCTGGCCGCCGGGATCCGGCTGATCCGTCCGGTCGCGGGGCCGATCATCGATGCCTACGCCGCCGTGCAGCCCCGCGGTGACAAGGAGCTGCTGGCCAGGCCGGAGTTCCGCGCGATGTTCCTCGACGACATCCTCAACGGCGCCCGCTTCCAGTTCGGGGCGGTGCTCTCCGACGTCATCCTGTTCACCCGGCCCTGGGGCTTCGAGGCCGCCGACGTGCAGGTGCCGGTGCGCTGGTGGCACGGCGACTCCGACCACATCATCCCGCACGCGCACGGCGAGCACCTCGCGCGCCGCCTGCCGCAGGCCCGGTTCACCACCATCGACGGCGAGTCACACCTCGGTGGCCTGGGCGTCGCCACCGACGTGCTGACCCAGCTGATGGAGCTCGGGCCCCGCTCGACGGTCCAGTCATCTGCGACATAAGCGACACGCCGTACGGCCGGTGTTGGCCGTTTCGCTGGCAAGTTCGCCCCACGTCGGTCACAATGGGCGCACAAGTTCACACGTTGCACTGACGTCACACTGACTCTTCAGTTGCTTCACGACGCGAGACCGCTGGGGAAGGCGTATCTCGACGCCGAAGCAAGAGGAGGTCCGTCGTGGCTGCATCAGTGACTCGTCCAGCGACCCGTGGCGTGCTCTACGTCCACTCGTCGCCTTCCGCGCTGTGCCCGCACGTCGAGTGGGCCGTCGGTGGCGTGCTCGGCATCGCGCCCCAGGTCGAGTGGACCCCGCAGCCCGCCCAGCCGGGCACCTACCGCATGGAGTACTCCTGGTCCGGTGACCAGGGCACCGCCGCGGCGATCACCTCGGCCCTGCGCGGCTGGAACCACCTCCGCTTCGAGGTCACCGAGGAGCCGACCACCAGCACCGAGGGCGCCCGCTTCTGCGCCACCCCCGAGCTCGGCGTCTTCCACGCCGTGACCGGGCTGCACGGCGACATCATGATCCCCGAGGACCGGCTCAAGGCGGCCGTCGTGAAGGCGGCGCTCGGCGAGACCACGCTCGAGCTCGAGGTCGACAAGCTCCTCGGCAAGCCGTGGGACGACGAGCTGGAGTCCTTCCGGCACGCCGGCGACGGCGTCCCCGTGCGCTGGCTGCACCAGGTCGTCTGAGCGCCCGCGGCCGAGCCTGCGAGGGCGCGGCGACGCGAGCCCGCTAGCGACTGACGCGCGCGGCGACGTGGTCGACGAGGTCGCCCACCCGGACGAAGCCCTTGGCCGCCTCGTCCTCGATGCGTACGCCGAAGTGTCGAGCCGCCCCCTCGAGGATCTCCACCATCGACAGCGAGTCGATGCGCAGGTCGTCGACGAACGTCCGTTCCGGTGTGACCTCGCCCACAGCGCGACCGGTGACCAGGCGGACGATCTCGGCCAGCTGGGCGTGGACGCTGTCCCGAGTCGCGGAGGGGGTGTCGTTCACGGCCATGCGGGTGATGCTAGACGGGGCCCTTCGTCGGGTCTCCCCGTAGGCCAATCGGCCTAACTGGTGGGACTGTCGTGTCGTTGGGTTCATATGTACAACACGTTCTGCTTGACTCGTTCCCGTTGCACCCAACAACCTCTCTAGGAGCGGGCATGGCCCAGGGGCCTCGGTCGGAGCTCGAGCTCCGCCGCATCACGATCCACGGGCACGAGCGGGCGTTCGTGATGACCGGTGAGGGTCCGGCGCTGCTGCTGCTGCACGGCCTGGGGTGCGACCACACCACCTGGATGCCGGTCATCGAGGACCTCGCCCGCCACTACACGGTGATCGCCCCCGACCTGCTCGGCCACGGCGTGAGCGCCAAGCCGCGGGCGGACTACTCGGTGGGCGGCTACGCCAACGGGATGCGCGACCTGCTCACCGTGCTGAACATCGACAAGGTCACCGTGGTCGGGCACAGCTTCGGCGGCGGCATCGCGATGCAGTTCGCCTACCAGTTCCCCGAGCGCACCGAGCGGATGATCCTGGTGGCGCCCGGCGGACTGGGTCCCGAGGTCTCGCCGCTGATCCGCGCCGTCACTCTCCCCGGCTTTCACCAGCTGATGGGGGCGGCGACCCTCCCCGGCGTCCGGCACGCCGGCAAGGCGGGGCTGCGGGCGCTCTCGCGCTCCAAGCTGACCGCCGCCCGCGACCTCGCCGAGGTCGCCGAGATCTACGAGTCGTTCAAGGATCCCCACGCGCGGGCCGCCATCCGCCACGTCGTGCGGGCCGTGGTCGACCTCAAGGGCCAGATCGTCACGATGGTCGACCGCGCCTACCTCACCCAGGCGATGCCGATGCTCGTGGTCTGGGGCACCGACGACATCGTGATCCCCGCGACCCACGCCGAGAACGTCGCCCGGATCGCGCCCGGCGCGGTCGTCGAGGTGCTGCCGAACAGCGGCCACTTCCCGCACAAGGACCACCCGGACCGCTTCGTGAAGATCGTGCAGGAGTTCGTCCGCGCGACCCAGCCGGCGGCGTACCACCGCGGTCGCTGGCGCCAGCTGCTGCGCAACGGCCCCACCGAGCCGGCCAACCGCGCCGAGGCCGGCGACGCCCCCCTCACCCCGGTCGCCCAGCTGCCCTGGCGCCGCGCCCGCACCACCGCCTGAGGCGGGTCGCGGTTTCCCACGGTCCCGTGGGAAAGCGTCACTTCCCATGCGTTGCAACGCACGGGAAGTGCAAGTTCCCCACGGTCCCGTGGGAAACCGTCACGGCCTCCCGGAGCGCTCCTCGGCCGCCAGCGTCCGGGCCGTGGCGAGGACGATCACCAGGCCGAGGACGAGCAGGATCACGCCCAGGCCCGTGAGCAGGGGGTCGAGGTCCTCGGTGGCGGGCCAGGACAGCACCAGGCACACCACTCCGAGGACCAGGGGGACCGCCCCGCGGCGTACGGCGCTGCGCACCGCGGGGCCGGTCGTCGGCGTCATGCCACCGGGGCGCTCACGCGTCCCCGCCCTCCTGCTTCACGTCGGCGACGGCCGTGGGGTCGTCGATCCGGTACTTCGCGAACGCCTCGGCCACGGCCTCGCGCTTGACCTCGCCCCGGTCGGCCAGGGCGCGCAGCGCGTCGACCACGACGCTCTCGGCGTCGACCTGGAAGAAGCGGCGGGCGGCCGGCCGGGTGTCGGCGAAGCCGAAGCCGTCGGTGCCGAGCACGTGGTAGTCGCGGGGGACCCAGCGCGCGATCTGCAGGGGTACGGCGCGCATGTAGTCGCTCACGGCGACCACGGGGCCGGCGGTCTCCTCCAGCGTGCTCGTCACGTAGGGGACCCGCGCCTTCTCCGAGGGGTTGTTCAGCGACCACTTCTCGGCCTCGACCGCGTCGCGGGCCAGCTCGTTCCACGAGGTGACCGACCACAGCTCGGCGGCCACGCCCCAGTCCTCGGCCAGCAGCTGCTGGGCCTTCTGGATCCACGGGAAGCCGACGCCGGAGGCGAGCAGCTGGACCCGCGGGGCGTCGCCGTTGCCCTCGACCTCCGGGGCGTCGGCGAAGCGGTAGATCCCCTTGAGCAGGCCTTCGACGTCGATGCCCTCGGGCTCCTTGGGCTGCACCATCGGCTCGTTGTAGACCGTCAGGTAGAAGATGACGTCCTCGCCCTGGGGGTGCTCGTCGCTGACGGTGTACATCCGCCGCAGCCCGTCCTGCATGATGTGCGCCACCTCGAAGGCGTGCGCAGGGTCGTAGTGCACGACCGCCGGGTTGGTCGCCGCGAGCAGCGGCGAGTGGCCGTCGGCGTGCTGCAGCCCCTCACCGGTCAGCGTGGTGCGACCGGCCGTGGCGCCGATGAGGAACCCCCGGGCCAGCTGGTCGGCCATCGCCCAGATCGAGTCGCCGGTGCGCTGGAACCCGAACATCGAGTAGAAGATGTAGAAGGGGATCATCACCTCGCCGTGGGTGGAGTACGACGAACCGGCGGCCGTGGCCGAGGCCATCGCGCCCGCCTCGGAGATGCCCTCGTGGAGCAGCTGGCCCTTGACGTCCTCGCGCCACTTCAGCAGCAGCTTGCGGTCGACCGACTCGTAGCGCTGCCCGCCGGGGTTGTAGACCTTGGCGCTGGGGAACATCGAGTCCATCCCGAAGGTGCGGTACTCGTCGGGGGCGATCGGCACGATGCGGGGGCCGATCTCCTTGTCCTTCATCCAGTCGCGCAGCAGCCGGACCACGGCCATCGTGGTGGCGATCTTGCTCTTCCCGGAGCCCTGCTTGAGCTCGTCGTACAGGTCGTCGCCGGGGACCTTCAGCGGCTTGGCGCGCACGACCCGCTTGGGGATCGAGCCGCCGAGCTGCCGGCGGCGGTCCATCATGTACTCGATCTCGGGGGACTCCGGACCAGGGTGGTAGAACGGCGCCCCGCCGGTGGCCTCGTAGGCCTCCTCGATGTCCTTGTCGCTGAGCGGCAGGTACAGCCGGTCGCGGAACTTCTTGAAGTCGTCGGTCTTGAGCTTCTTCATCTGGTGGGTGGCGTTGCGGCCCTCCAGCGCCTCGATCGTCCAGCCCTTGATGGTGTGGGCCAGGATCACGGTCGGCTGCCCGACGTGCTTGGTCGCGGCGTCGAAGGCGGCGTACACCTTGCGGTAGTCGTGACCGCCGCGCGGCAGCTTCTCGATCTGCCGGTCGGTCATGTGCTCGACCATCTTGCGCAGCCGCGGGTCCGCGCCGAAGAAGTGCTCGCGGTTGTAGGCGCCGTCCTCGACCGAGTAGGTCTGGAACTGCCCGTCGGGGGTGCTGTTCATCTGGTTGACCAGGACACCGTCGACGTCACGGGCGAGGAGCTCGTCCCACTCCCGGCCCCAGATCACCTTGATGACGTTCCAGCCGGCGCCGCGGAACTGCGACTCGAGCTCCTGGATGATCTTGCCGTTGCCCCGGACGGGGCCGTCGAGCTGCTGCAGGTTGCAGTTGATCACCCAGGTGAGGTTGTCGAGCTCCTCGCGCGCGGCGACGCCGATGGCGCCCAGCGACTCGGGCTCGGCCATCTCGCCGTCGCCCAGGAAGGCCCAGACGTGCTGCTGGGAGGTGTCCTTGATGCCGCGGTTCTGCATGTAGCGGTTGAACCGCGCCTGGTAGATCGAGTTGATCCCGGTCAGGCCCATCGAGACGGTCGGGAACTCCCAGAACTCGGGCATCAGCCGCGGGTGCGGGTACGACGGCAGGCCCTTGCCGACGCCGTGCTGCACCTCCTGGCGGAACCGCATCAGCTGGTCCTCGGTCAGGCGACCCTCGAGGTAGGCCCGGGCGTAGATGCCGGGGGAGCCGTGGCCCTGGATGTAGATCTGGTCGCCGCCGCCGGGGTGGTCCTTGCCGCGGAAGAAGTGGTTGAACCCGACCTCGTAGAGGCTCGCCGCCGACTGGTACGTCGCGATGTGGCCGCCCACCTCGAGGCCCGGGCGGTTGGCGTCGGAGACCATCACCGCGGCGTTCCAGCGGATGAACGCCCGGATGCGCCGCTCGGTCTCCTCATCGCCCGGGAACCACGGCTCGCGCTCGGGCGGGATCGTGTTGATGTAGTCGGTGCTGCGCAGGGCCGGGACGCCGACCTGCTTCTCCCGGGCCCGCTCGAGCAGCCGCAGCATCAGGTAGCGAGCGCGGTCACGTCCGCGGTCCTGCACCAGCGAGTCGAACGACTCCAGCCAGTCCTGCGTCTCGTCGGGGTCGATGTCGGGCAGCTGGGTGGGCAGGCCTTCGTGGATCACCGACGTGCGCGGAGGGGCGCCGGTCTTCTCCACAGCGTCCGGGGCGGCCTTCTGGGGGGTCTCTTCCGAGTTGCTCACCTCTTCATCGTGCCACTTCCGCGGGCAGGCGCGAATCTACTCACGGGTACGGCGACCGGCGCCTCTCGAGCACGTCCCGGACCTCCGCCGACCCGGTGACGAAAAGGTCTGGTCCGTGGACGCAGGGCGCGTGGGGTTGCGCCCGACCGGGAGGTCTAGTGGACTACGGGGCACCGGGCCCCCGGGACCACCGCGGGCTGTCCTGAACGATGAAGTGTGAGTGGAGGAAACAGGTGAGCCCGAGCGCAGGCGGCGCGGACGTCCAGCTGGGGGAGAGGCTGGGTCTCAAGCCCGGCACGGTGGTGCAGGAGCTGGGCTGGGACGAGGACGTGGACGACACGGTCCGGGCCGCGATCGAGGACGCCATCGACTCCGACCTCGTGGACGGTGACCACGGCGACGTCGTCGACGTCGTGCTCCTGTGGTGGCGCGACGACGACGGGGACCTGGTCGACGCCCTGGTCGACGCCCTCACCGACCTCGTGGGCGGCGGCGCGATCTGGCTGCTGACCCCGAAGGTGGGCCGTCCCGGGGCCGTGGACGCCTCCGATGTCGCAGAAGCGGCACCGATTGCGGGACTTTCCACGACGACGACCGTTGCAGTGGGTAAGGAATGGACAGCGACCCGACTGGTCGCACCCAAGAACCGCTGACACGCGCGTCCCAGGAGGCCCCTCCCGATGTTCCAGCAGCTGCAGAGCAAGGCACTTCGCCATGGCCGGATGGTCAAGGTCATGGCGACCTCGGGGGTGATCCGGCCCTACGGCCCACGGACCCTCGCCTCGATCGGCAAGACCCTCCTCGACTGGGGCATCGGCTTCGCCGGCGGCATCCGCGCACTGGCGGTGCGCCAGCCCGACCGGGTCGGGCTGGTCGACGAGCTCGGCGAGCTGACCTGGGCGCAGATCGACGAGCGCGCCACCCGGCTCGCCCACGGCCTGACGGACCTCGGCGTCGGCGAGGGCGACAGCGTGGCGCTCCTGTGCCGCAACCACCGCTACTTCCTCGACGCCTCGACCGCGCTGTCCAAGCTGGGCGCCGACATCCTCTACCTCAACACCGCCTTCTCGGCGCCGCAGCTCGGTGAGGTGTGCAAGCGTGAGAAGCCCGCGGCGATCATCTTCGACGAGGAGTTCACCGAGCTCGTCGACAAGTCCGGCATCGACGTGGCCCGGGTGGTGGCGTGGCACGAGGGCGACGCCGGCGACGTGCCGCTGGTCGAGGAGCTCATCGAGAAGGGCTCCACCGACGCGCACTCCGTGCCCGAGCACACCACGCGCCCGGTGATCCTCACCTCGGGCACCACGGGCACGCCCAAGGGCGCTCCCCGCGGCGAGTCCGGCATCGACGGGGCGGTGGCGCTGCTGTCGAAGATGCCGCTGAAGACGAACGGCACGACCTACATCGCCGCCCCCCTGTTCCACACCTGGGGCTGGGCCCACCTCAACCTGGCCATGCTGCTCGGCTCGACGATCGTGCTGCGGCGCAAGTTCGACCCCGCCGACTGCCTGAGGACCATCCAGGAGCACGACTGCGACGCGCTGGTCGTCATCCCGGTGATGCTGCAGCGCATCATGAAGCTGTCCGAGGACGAGCGCTCCGGCGACTTCTCCGGGCTGCGGGTGGTCGCCGCCTCCGGCTCGGCGCTGCCCGGAAACCTGGCCACGGACTGGATGGACGCCTTCGGCGACAACCTCTACAACACCTACGGGTCGACCGAGGTCGCCTGGGCCACGATCGCCCAGCCCCGCGACATGCGCGAGTCACCCGGGACGGCCGGCAAGGCGCCGTACAACACCGAGGTGCGGATCTACGACGAGAAGGGCAACCCCCTCCCTGCCGGAGAGTCGGGCCGCATCTTCGTCGGCAACACCATGCTCTTCGGCGGCTACACCGGCGACGAGGACGAGAGCAAGGAGATGATCGACGGCCTGATGTCCAGTGGCGACGTCGGCCGCCTCGACGAGGAGGGACGGCTCTTCGTGGAGGGCCGCGACGACGAGATGATCGTCTCCGGCGGGGAGAACGTCTTCCCCAAGGAGGTCGAGGACTGCCTCGCCCAGCACGACAAGGTGCACGACGTGGCGGCGATCGGGGTCGACGACGACGACTTCGGCAAGCGGCTGCGCGCCTTCGTGGTCAAGGACGGCGACGTCGACGAGGACACCCTCAAGGCGCACGTCAAGGAGAACCTCGCCCGCTACAAGGTGCCGCGCGAGATCATCTTCCTCGACGAGCTGCCCCGCAACGCGACCGGCAAGGTGCTGAAGAAGGACCTCAAGAAGTACGACGAGGAAGGTCGCCCGCAGGACTGAGGTCGGGGTCGCGAGGGGCGACTGGCACGATGGCGCCATGACTCTCTCGATCGGTGACGCGGCGCCGGACTTCACCCTCCGGGACCAGCACGGCCAGGAGTTCACGCTGTCCTCGTTCGCCGGTCGCAAGGCCGTGATGATCGTGTTCTACCCGTTCGCGTTCAGCGGCGTGTGCACCGGCGAGCTGACCGGCCTGCGCGACCGTCTCGGCGACTTCGAGGGGGACGACCGCACCCTGGTGGCCATCAGCTGCGACCCGATCTACACCCAGCGGGCGGTCGCCGACCGCGACGGCATCTTCTTCCCGCTGCTCAGCGACTACTGGCCGCACGGCGCGACGACCCAGGAGTACGGGGTCTTCGACGACATCTCCGGAGCCCCCAAGCGGTCGTCGTTCGCGGTGGACAAGGAGGGGCGCATCGGGTGGATGGTGCACAACGCGACGGGGGAGCCGCGCGACCTCGACGAGCACGCCGCCGCACTGGCCACCCTGGTCTAGTTCCTTTGAACTATTTGGGGCCAAAGTACTTGGAAACCCCTCGCACGGTCGGGCATGATTTCCATGTCGCGCCGCTGGTGACCCGAGACGCCAGCGGCGCGACTTCTTTGTGTCCGGGGTTGCCCCCCGCGCTCGCGCCGCCCGGTTCCGCGTAGTCTGTGCCCGCGTGATCGGCGCCCGCGCAGCGGGCGGACCGTTCCGAGGGCGTATAGCTCAGCGGTAGAGCACCTCGCTTACAACGAGGTGGTCGCAGGTTCGATCCCTGCTGCGCCCACTCATCCTGCCTGCCGTGCGCACTCGACTCCTCACGTCCGTCGCCACGGCTCACGTGCCACGCGACGCCCGAGCCCTGCCGAGAGGGGACCCTTCGTGACCAGCACGTTCTACCTCGTCGCGGGCCTGGCGATCCTGCTGGCCGCGCTGCTGCCCTCCGCGCTGCGCCGGGTGCCGATCTCCCCGCCGATGGTCCTGCTGGCCGCCGGGATGGGCGTCGGGCTGCTCCCCGTGGGCGGGGACGACTTCATGGACCCGGTCGTCCACCGGGCGACCGTGGAGCAGGTGACGCAGTTCGCCGTGCTGCTGGCCCTGATGGGTGTGGGCCTGGCGCTGGACCGCCCCCTGCGCCTGCGGCCCCGACGGTCTGGGGACTGGCGGCGCTGGTCGGCGACGTGGCGCCTGCTGTTCGTCGCGATGCCGCTGACCATCGGCGCGCTCTGGCTGTTCGGCTGGTGGGGGCTGGGGATCACGTCGGCCTCCGCCCTGCTGCTGGGCGCCGTGCTCGCCCCCACCGACCCGGTGCTGGCCAGCGACGTGCAGGTGGGGGGCCCGAACGTGTCCCCGGACGTGGACCCGGACGCCGCGCGGGGCCACTCCGACGTCGACGAGAGCCACGAGGTCCGGTTCGCGCTGACCTCGGAGGCGGGCCTCAACGACGGCGGCGCCTTCCCCTTCGTCTACGCCGCCATCTTCCTGGCCACCCAGGGAGCGCCCCAGAACTGGATCGTGCACTGGCTGGCCTGGGAGCTCGTCGGCAAGACCGTCCTGGGCTTCCTGGTCGGCGCGTTCGTGGGATGGGCGCTGGCCCAGCTCGCCTTCCGGGCGCGGCGCGCCTCCTTGCGCCTGGCCGAGCAGGGCGAGCCCCTGCTCGCCCTGGCGGCGCTGGCCATCTCGTTCGGTGCGGCGGAGACGATCGGTGGCTACGGGTTCGTGGCGGTGTTCTGCTGCGGGATGGCGTTCCGCAACGCCGAGCGGCACCACCACTACAACGAGGCCATGCACGGCGTCGTCGAGCGGCTCGAGCGCCTGTTCACACTGCTCGTGCTGCTGTTCCTCGGGATGGCGATGACCCGCGGCCTGCTCGAGGCCCTGGACTGGCGCGGGGTGACCCTCGGGCTGGTGCTGGTCCTGCTGGCCAGGCCCCTCAGCGGCGTGCTCAGCCTGATGCCCTTCGCGCACACGGCCCACGGGATGAACCACCGCGAGCGCCTCGTCACCGCATTCTTCGGCGTGCGCGGCGTCGGCTCGCTGTTCTACCTGGCCTATGCGGCCGGGAGCGCCGACTTCGCCGACCTCCGGTGGCTGTGGGCCACCGTCGCGTTCACCATCGGGCTCTCCGTGGTGGTCCACGGTGTGCTGGCGAAGCCCGCGCTGCGGTGGATCGAGCCGCAGGAGCGTGAGCTGGTGGGCGGGGGCGCCCGGCCCGCCGGCGACTGAGGCCCTCGCCTCACCCCGGGGGCGCGGGGATCTCCAGGCGGAAGCACGAGCCGTGCGGCGTGACCGCCTCGTGGCTGACGCGACAGCCGTTGGCCTCGGCCAGCCGGCTGACGACGTAGAGCCCGAATCCGCTGCCGGGCCTGCGGGTGGCCACGCCGATGGTGGCGCGGGTGAACCGCTCGAACAGGTGCGGGACGAAGTCCGGCGGGACGCCCTCGCCGTGGTCGACCACGTCCACCCGGACCCGTCCGTCGCGCTCGGAGACCCGCACGGTGATCGGCGGCTCGCCGTACCTCAGCGCGTTCGAGACGAGGTTGGTGACGATGTGGCGCAGGTGGAACGGGTCGGTCACGACGCTCGGCTCGCCATCCACGTCGACCTCCACCTCGGCGCCCTGCGGGACCGTGCCGAGCGCGTTGCGGACCACGTCGGCCACCTCCACCGGACCGGGGCGGGTGGCGATCGAGCCGGAGTCGAACCTGGCCATGGCCAGGATGTCGTCGACCATCGTCGTGAGCCGTCGCGCGGCACGAGCGGCGATTCCCACCCGCGCGAGCTTGTCCTCCTCGGGGGTCTCGTCCCACGTCTCCGACAGGTCCTCCAAGTGGCCGATCAGCACCGACAACGGGGACCGCAGGTCGTGACCGAGCACGCCGAGCACGTCGGCGTTGAGCCGGTTGACCTCCCTCAGGTCCTCGTTGACGCGGGCCAGCTCGCGGTTCAGGGTCCGCGAGGACGTCACGTCCTGCATCGTCCCGGTGAGGCGGAAGACCTTGTCGTTCGGGCCGTGCTCGCCGTGGACCCGGCTGTGCACGTCGCGCACCTCGCCGTCCGGACGCACCAGCCGGTAGTCGAGCTCGTAGTCCTCCCCGCTCTCCATCGAGCGGGTGGCCCTGGCCAGCACGCGCTCGCGATCCTCGGGGTGGACCATCGGGACGAGGAGGTCGAAGCTCGGTCGCACCGAGTCGGCGTCCAGGCCGGTGATGCGGTACATCTGCGCCGACCACACGATGTCGCGCGTCCTGGGGTCCATCGACCAGCTGCCCAACCCGGCAAGCTGCTGGGCCTCGTCCATCTGCCGCTGTGCCTCCACGCGCGGGGTGACGTCGGTGACCAGGACGAAGAACCCGCAGACCTCGCCGTCGACCACGTCGGGGACGTAGGCGGCCTGGGTGTGCCGGGTGGCGCCGTGGGTGTCGACGATCGTGCGCTCGAAGAGCTGTTCCTCGCCGGCGAGGGCGCGCCGGATGTGGGGGAGGTTGAGGGCGTAGAGGCGCTCACCGAGCACCTCCCGGATGTGGATCCCCTTCATCTGCTGCGGGGTGAACCCGAACCACTCGACGTACGTCTCGTTGGCGATCACGTTGCGCAGGTCCCGGTCCCAGTAGCCGATCATGGCCGGCAGGTGGTCGAGGAGGGCCCTCAGCCGACGGTCCTCGCCCTCGGGGGTCGGGTCGTCGGCGCAGTCCAGTGGGTCGGTGGGCACGAGCTCAGTCTCCCGTGGGCGACCGGTGCCCGGCCACGTCCATTGGTCCCATCTGCCGTTCGTCGCCCCCTTCGTGCCGTACGCCGCAGCCAGACGAACGGCCCTGTGAGCGGCTGAGGTGGCGTGGCTAGGGTGACCAGAACCGAACCGTGAGGGGAGTCACACCCGTGATCGTGCCGTTCTCTGCCGCTGACTTTCTGGACCGTGCGCTCGCCGTCTACCGCGAGCGGACCGGCTTCGTCGACGAGCCGGAGCAGCCGGCCCCCTCACTGGGGGAGGTGAGCTACGCCCGCGTGGGGGAGCTCGCCCGCGCCCAGGCCGCGAAGCTGGACCAGCTCGGAATCGGGGTCGGTGAGCGGGTCGCCTACGTCTCGCACAACAGCGCCCGGCTCGGCGCCGCCTTCTTCGGCGTGTGCGGGTTCGGTCGCGTGCTGGTCCCGATCAACTTCCGCCTCTCCGCCGACGAGGTCCAGTACATCGTCACCCACTCCGGGGCCCGGGTGCTCTACGTCGACCCCGAGCTGGAGGAGGCCCTCGCGGGGATCGAGTGCGAGCACACGTTCGTGATCGGCAACGACGACGAGATGTACCTCGAGGGCGTCGACCCCGAGCCGTGGGAGCACGACGAGAACGCCACCGCGACCATCAACTACACCTCCGGCACCACCGCGCGCCCCAAGGGCGTGCAGATCACGCACCGCAACATCTGGACCAACGCGGTCACCTTCGCCCTGCACGCCGGGGTCACCGACCGCGACGTCTACCTGCACACGCTCCCGATGTTCCACGCCAACGGGTGGGGAATGCCCTTCGCCATGACCGGCATGGGCGTGGAGCAGGTGGTGATCCGCAAGATCGACGGCGCGGAGATCCTGCGCAGGGTGGAGAAGCACGGCGTCACGGTCATGTGTGCCGCCCCGGCGGTGGTGGCCTCGGTGCTCGACGCGGCCGAGAGCTGGGAGGGGGAGGTCCCCGGCCGCGACAAGGTGCGCATCATCGTGGCAGGCGCCCCGCCGCCGACGAAGACGGTCGCCCGAGTCGAGGCGGAGCTGGGCTGGGAGTTCATCCAGATCTACGGCCTCACCGAGACCTCGCCGCTGCTGACGATCAATCGCTCGCGCGCCGAGTGGGACGGGCTGTCGGCCGACGAGCGCGCCGCCAAGCTCGTGCGCGCCGGCCAGCCCGCCATCGGGGTGACCTTGGACATCTCCGAGTCCGGCGAGGTGCTGGCCCGTTCCAACGTGGTCCTCGAGGGCTACTGGGAGCAGCCGGAGGAGACCGAGGCGGCGCTGGACGACGGGTGGTTCCACACCGGGGACGGCGGCACCATCGACGACGAGGGCTACCTGACGATCTCGGACCGCAAGAAGGACGTGATCATCACCGGCGGCGAGAACGTGAGCTCCATCGAGGTGGAGGACGTGATCTTCTCCCACCCCGACGTCGCGGAGGTCGCCGTGATCGGCGTACCCGACGAGAAGTGGGGCGAGACGATCAAGGCCCTGGTCGTGAGGACCGAGGGGTCGGAGCTGACCGAGCAGGAGCTGATCGACTACTGCAAGTCCAAGGTGGCGCGCTACAAGGCCCCGTCGTCGGTGGAGTTCCGCGAGGTGCTGGCGCGCACCGCCACCGGCAAGCTGCAGAAGTTCAAGCTGCGCCAGCAGTACTGGCAGGGCCGGCAGCGGCAGGTCAACTGACGTGGGCGACTCCGCAGGCCATCCCCGCATCGACGTCATGGTCGACGTCGTCGCGCTCGCCCCGGTCGAGGGCGCCCTGCACGTGCTGTGCGTGCGCCGCGGCTCCCCGCCGTACGAGGGGAGATGGGCGCTTCCCGGCGGCTACCTCGAGGTCGACGAGGACCTCGCGCCGGCGGCGGCCCGCGAGCTGCAGGAGGAGACCGGGGTCGAGGTGGCGCCCGAGGCGCTGCGCCAGCTCGGTGCGTACGGCGAACCCGGCCGCGACCCTCGCGGTCGGGCGGTGAGCGTGGCCTTCCTCGCCCTGCTGGAGGAGGACTCGCCGGCCCGGGGCGGTTCCGACGCCGCCGACGCGCAGTGGCTCCCGGTGGCCGACCTGGTCGCCGACGACGCTCCCGAAGAGCTGGCCTTCGACCACGCCGTGATCCTGCGCGACGGCATCTCCGCCGGTCGCGGGGCCGGCCGCTGGCCGTCGGTACCCTCGCCGCATGCCGACCCTGGGTGAGATCACCGCGCTGCTCGACGAGTGGTACCCGCCGGAGCACGCCGACAGCTGGGACGCCGTGGGCCTCGTGTGCGGCGACCCAGAGTCCGAGGTGTCCCGCATCCTGCTCGCCGTCGACCCCGTGGCGGCGACCGCCGAGGAGGCCGTCGCGCAGGGGGCGCAGCTGCTGGTGACCCACCACCCGCTGTTCCTCAAGGGCGTCCACGGGGTGGCGGCGACGACGCCGAAGGGTCGAGTGGTGCACCGGCTGGTGACGGCGGGCTGCGGGCTGTTCGCGGCGCACACGAACGCCGACTCGCCCGCAGGCGGGGTCTCGGAGTCGCTGGCGCTCGCCCTCGGGCTGGTCGACGTGGTGCCGCTCGAGGCGGACCCGGCTCAGGCGCTGGACAAGATCGTGGTCTTCGCCCCCGCCGAGGCGGCCGAGGCCGTCCGGGCCGCCCTGGCGGGTGCGGGGGCCGGAGCGATCGGTGACTACGACTCGTGCACGTTCACCACCCCCGGCGAGGGCCGCTTCCGACCGCTGGAGGGGGCCCGGCCCGCGATCGGCGAGGTGGGCCGCCCGGAGGTGGTCGAGGAGGTCCGCATCGAGGCCGTGTGCCCCCGGGCACGGCGCGGGGCGGCCCTCGCGGCGATGCGTGCCGCGCACCCCTACGAGGAGCCCGCCCACGACGTCATCGAGCTCGCCGCGCTCGACGAGCCCGACCGCGGCTCGGGACGGATCGGCCGCCTGGCCGAGCCCATGTCGCTGGCCGAGCTCGCCGAGGCGGTGTCTCGGTCCCTGCCCGCCACGGCGCACGGCGTCCGGGTGGCCGGTGACCCCGAGCAGACGGTCGAGGTCGTGGGCCTGTGCGGCGGGGCCGGCGACTTCCTGCTCGACCGGGCGCGCTCGGCGGGGGTCGACGTCTACCTCACCTCCGACCTGCGCCACCATCCGGCCTCCGAGCTGCGCGAGCACGGCGGGCCGGCCCTGGTCGACGTGGCCCACTGGGCCGCGGAGTGGACCTGGCTGCCGGTGCTGGCGGGTCGGCTGGGCGACGCGCTTGGCGATACGGTGGAGGTGCGCGTCAGCACGACCTGCACCGACCCGTGGACCTTCCGGGTCTGAGGACACCGACCCCCAGGAGAATCCCCTGAAAGCCGACCCGTTCGTCCAGCTGAAGCTGCTCGAAGTCCAGGAGCTCGACTCCCGGATCGACACCCTGAACCACCAGCTGCGCTCGATCCCCGAGGAGCAGCAGCTGCGCGAGCTCGCGGTCCGACGTACGACCGTCGACAACGCGGCGCGCGACCTGCGCATCCAGGTCGACGACCTCAGCGAGGAGCAGAGACGAGCCGACGCCGACGTCGAGCAGGTGCGCACCCGGCGCGAGCGCGACCAGGGGATGATCGACGCAGGCCAGGTCAAGGACCCCAAGGCGCTGGAGCGGATGCTCGGCGAGCTGGAGTCGCTGCACCGCCGGATCGACACGCTCGAGGACGCCGAGCTCGAGGTCATGGAACGGCTGGAGACGGCCCAGCGATCCCTCGAGGAGCGGACGGCCGAGCTCGCGAGGGTCGACGAGCAGGCCGGGGAGCTGCGTGCCGCGCTCCAGCGCGCCGCCGGCGACCTGCAGACCGAGCTGGAGTCGGTGCGCTCCGAGCGGGCGACCGCGGTCGACGGGATGCCCGCGGACCTCCTCGCGCTCTACGAGAAGCTGCGCGCGCAGAAGGGCGGTGTCGGGGCGGCCGCCCTGCGCCGTCGTGAGTGCGGTGGCTGCCGCCTCACCCTGAACGCCGCCGACCTCGCAGCCATCGCCAAGCGGCCCACCGACGACGTGGTCCGGTGCGAGGAGTGCAACCGCATCCTCGTGCGCACGGGGGAGTCGGGGCTGTGAGCCCCGGGACTGCCGACCGCAGGCGCTGGACGTCGGTGGTCGTCGAGGCCGACGGCGGCTCGCGCGGCAACCCGGGCCCGTCGGCGTACGGCGCCGTGCTCAAGGACGCCGAGACCGGCGAGGTGATCGCCGAGCGCGGCGAGAAGATCGGCGTGGCCACGAACAACGTCGCGGAGTACAGCGGCCTGATCGCCGGGCTCGAGCTGGCGGCCGAGCACGCACCCGAGGCCGAGATCGAGGTCCGGATGGACTCCAAGCTCGTCGTCGAGCAGATGGCCGGCAACTGGAAGATCAAGCACCCCTCGATGAAGCCGCTGGCCATCCGCGCCAACGGCCTCGCGCCGCTGGGGACCACGTTCACCTGGGTCCCGCGTGCGCAGAACGCCCACGCGGACCGGCTCGCCAACGAGGCGCTCGACGGGGTGCGGGACGGCAACGGCCTGATCGGGGCCGAGGGGGCCCGCGGCGGCACCGGGGAGCCGGCCGCGCCGGCCGAGCCCAGCCCTGCGGCACCTGCCCGCGGCTGGGGGCCCCCGGGCAAGCCGACCACGCTGGTGCTCGTGCGCCACGGGGTCACCGACCACACGACCGCCAAGCTGTTCTCCGGGGGACTGAACAGCGCCAACCCGCCGCTGAACGACGAGGGGCGCGAGCAGGCCCGCGCCACCGGCGAGTGGCTCGCACCGCTGTCGGGCACCTTCGACGCCCTGGTCAGCTCCCCGGTGCGCCGCACGAGGGAGACCGCCGAGATCCTCGCGGAGTTCTTCGACCTGGCCGTCGAGGAGGAGCACGGCATCGCCGAGATGGAGTTCGGCACCTGGGACGGGATGAGCTTCACCGAGGTCCACGAGAAGTACCCCGACGAGATCTCCTCCTGGCTCGGCGACCTCGAGTCGGCGCCCCACGGCGGGGAGTCGTTCCGCGCCGTGGAGAAGCGGGTGCTCGAGGGGCGCGACCGGATGGTGGCGTCGTACGCCGGGCAGACCGTGGTCGCGGTCAGCCACGTGACCCCGATCAAGACGCTGGTCGCCGACGCGCTCGGGGCGCCGCTGGACGCGGTCTACCGGATGGAGCTCGCCCCGGCGTCGGTGACGGTGATCTCCTACTTCCAGGGCGGCCCCGGCGGCGACGTGCCGATGGCCAACCTGCGGCTCTACAACGCGCGGCCCACCGAGATCTTCGGCTGATCAGCCGCGGCGGCGAGCGACCACGAACGGGGTGCCGGGGCAGGGGGTGACCTCCCAGGCGTCCCCGGGGTCCTGCCCGCCCAGCTCGCGGACGAGGTCACCGGTCACCCAGGTCGCGGCCGGGCAGGCGACCACCCGGCCCACCCGGTTGACCACGACGCACGCCTCGTCGAGCGCCCCGGCCTCGTCGAGGACGGTGAACAGGTGCTCCTCGAACCAGCGTGCCAGCACGTCGACGCCGGCGACCCCGAGGAACCGGCCGTCGGCGACGAGCGGAGCCGTGAAGGTGAGGGTGTACTGGTCGGTGCACAGGTAGTCGACGTAGGGCCCGGTGATGGTGCGCTCCCCGGTCGTGCGGGGGTCGGTGAACCAGGCGAGCGAGGTGTAGTCGCGGAACGCCACCGAGGCAGGGTTCAGGTCGGCGGTGAGGCGGCGGGCGGCGTGCGGGTCGTCCTCGGGGCCGGCCAGCCACCACTCGAGCCAGTAGGGGTCGTCCACGAGCACATGAGGGGCGACCACGACGCCGGCGCCCGCCAGCGGCGGCCGGGTCGTGGCGAGCAGGTCGAGGCAGTGCCGCTCGATGGCGAGGTCCTCGCGGCGCGGTGACGGCGGCGTCAGCGAGGGTACGGCGAGGCCGGCGATGCCGGCGACGTCGGCGAAACGGAGCTCGCAGAAGCCCGAGACCGCATCGGCGAGCAGGTGTTCGGGACGGGTCACCGGGACCTCCTCGACTCGTGGTGCAGGGGCTGCAGCGCCCGCACCAGCTGGTGGACATGGTCCTCCAGGGCTGCCCGGGCGGCCGTCCCGTCCCCGCGGGCGACCGCGTCCGTCAGCAGCTCGTGGGAGCGGGCGGCCTCCCCGGCGGCGCCGGCGTGCGCGTGGGCGAGCCACAGCACCGGTCCGACCTCGGCCTGGAGGGTGATCTCCTCGCGGGCCAGGCGTGCCGACTGTGCGGCGACCGCCAGCTCGAGGTGGAAGGCCCCCTCGGCGCGCAGCCAGTCGCTGGCGACCCTGCCGTCGCGGACGGCCGGGCCGAGGCTCCGCAGCCGGGCCACGTCAGACGCGTCGGCGCGTCCGGCTGCGAGCTCGGCGCACCGCCCGCCCACCGCGGCGTAGTGGTCGCCGAGGTCGCGCAGCTCTCCCTGGCCCAGGTCGCGCAGTCGGTGCAGCAGCGCCGTGCGCCCGTCGTCGGCGGGGGAGCACACGAACGAACCGCCGTTGCGTCCGCGGCGGGTGCGGATCAGGCCGTCGGCGCGCAGCGCGCCCAGCGCCTCCCGCACCGTGACCGTGGCGACGCCGAGGCGCTCGGCCAGCTCGCTCTCGGCGGGCAGCGGCAGCCCGTCGGGGAGCACCCCCAGACTGATGGCGTCGCCGAGACGACGGGTGATGACCGCGGCCCGGCTCGAGGTCTCCAAGGGGGCGAAGACAGCGGCGTAGGTGCCCAGTCCCAGGGACAGGTCCGCCACGTCCACCCCCTCTGCTCCGGTGCCCGGCGCGGCGATCCCTCGACCACCGCGTGCTGGACCAGTTGCCATCGATATCGGACAGGCCCTTGCCGATCAAACATATGGGGCCATAGGTTTTAGCGCCAGAGAGCGGCGGACTCCGCGGAACCCCCACCTTGGAGGCTCATTGACACCCACACCCATGTCCCGACCTCCCGGGTCGGACGTGCCTGCGATCCGGCTCCAGCGCCTGCGCAAGGAGTTTCCCGGGCGCCCGCCCGTGGTGGCCGTCGACGACGTGGACCTCACGGTCGGTGCAGGAGAGTTCTTCTCGATGCTCGGCCCCTCCGGCTCGGGCAAGACCACCGTGCTGCGGATGATCGCCGGGTTCGAGACCCCCACGGCGGGCCGGGTCGAGCTCGGCGGGCGACGACGTCACCGGTCGACCGCCGTACGCCCGCGACGTGAACACGGTCTTCCAGGACTACGCGCTGTTCCCGCACATGAACGTGCAGCAGAACGTCGAGTACGGCCTGCTGGTGAAGAAGGTGCCGAAGGCCGAGCGCCGGCAGCGCGCGCTCGCGAGGCGCTGGAGCAGGTCCGCCTGGCCGACTAGGCGGACCGCCGACCCGGCCAGCTCTCCGGCGGCCAGCGGCAGCGGGTGGCCCTCGCTCGCGCGCTGGTCAACCGGCCCAAGGTCCTGCTGCTCGACGAGCCCCTCGGCGCACTCGACCTCAAGCTGCGCGAGCAGATGCAGGTCGAGCTCAAGGCAGATCCAGCGCGAGGTCGGCATCACCTTCCTCTTCGTCACCCACGACCAGGACGAGGCGCTGACCATCAGCGACCGGATCGCGGTCTTCAACGAGGGCCGCATCGAGCAGGTCGGCACCGCCCGCGGAGATCTACGAGCAGCCGGCACCAACGCGTTCGTCGCCGGCTTCGTCGGCACCTCCAACCTGCTGGAGGCGGCGGAGGCCGAGCGCGCCACCGGGCGACGGGGCACCTTCGGCATCCGGCCCGAGAAGCTCACGCGTCGTGCGCCGCAGGCAGCGGCACGGCCGACGGCGTGGCGCGACGCAGGCGGGACCCTGGCCGAGGTCGTCTACGCCGGCGCCGTCACCCGGTTCGTCGTCGACCTCGACGGCGGCGGCCGGCTTGTCGCCCTGCGAGGAGAACGGCCACCACGCCACCCACGAACAGCTGCGCCGCGGGCGACCCCGTGGAGCTGCGCTGGCACCCGCGAGCACCTGATCGAGGTGCACCCGCACGACTCGGACAACCCATCCACCGCACAAAGGAGCTCCTCGTGAGGACGACCACCAAGCTCGGCGCAGCGCTGATCGCTGCGCCACCCTGGCCCTGACGCGGATGCGGCTCCGGCAGCGTCCGACGAAGGACTCGGGCGGCTCGGCCGGCGGGTTCACCCCGCCCGACCTGAAGCCGCTCGACAAGCTCGGCGAGCCCGGAGGGCGAGGTCAGCGTCGCTGGCGTGGCCCGGCTACGTCGAGGACGGCAGCAACGACCCGAAGGTCGACTGGGTGACCGACTTCGAGAAGGAGACCGGCTGCCAGGTCACCGTCAAGACCGTCGGCACCTCCGACGAGATGGTGCAGCTGATGCAGCACCGGGCAGTACGACGTGGTCTCCGCCTCCGGCGACGCCACGCCTGCGGATGATCGCGGCCGGCGACGTCGAGCCGGTGAACACCGACCTGCATGACGAACTACAGGCGACATCTTCGACAGCCTGAAGGACCAGCCCTGGAACTCCGTCGACGGGCAGATGTACGGCGTCCCGCACGGCCGCGGCGCCAACCTGCTGATGTACCGCACCGACCAGGTCAAGCCGGCCCCGGACTCGTGGTGCGGCCGTCTTCGACGACGCGTCGAAGTACAAGGGCAAGGTCACGGCCTACGACTCGCCGATCTACATCGCCGACGCCGCGCTCTACCTGATGAAGACCCAGCCCGACCTGGGGATCAAGAACCCGTACGCGCTCGACGAGAAGCAGCTCGACGCCGCGGTCGACCTGCTCAAGAAGCAGAACGGAGAACGTCGGTGAGTACTGGGCGGACTACCTCAAGGAGATCCAGGCCTTCAAGAACGGCTCCACGCGTGGTCGGCACGACCTGGCAGGTGATCGCCAACCGTCGCGCAGGCCGAGAAGGCGCCGGTCGAGGCGGTGCTGCCCAAGGAGGGCGTCGACCGGCTGGTCGGACACCTGGATGGTGGCGCGCCGAAGAGCCAAGCACCAAGACCTGCGCCTACAAGCTGGATCGACTACCTCGTCTCGCCCGAAGACCAACGCCGCAGGTCGCGGAGTACTTCGGTGAGGCCCCGGCAACAGAGCTGGCCTGCAAGGAGACGGCCGACACGAACCACTGCGACGACCTTCCACGCCGAGGACGAGGACTACTTCGTCGCAGGTCTACTACTGGACGACCCCGATCGCGCAGTGCCTGGACGGGCGCAACGACGTGCAAGTGCACCGACTACGCGGAGTGGACCCAAGCGCTGGTCGGAGATCCGCGGCTGAGGCGAGGTGGCCGCACAGCGCTCACCGCGGGAACCGCGTCGCGAGGTGAGCGTGACTGGCAGCAGACGAAGGACGCCGTTGGCGGCGCTGCTGGCCGCGCCGATGACTGTGGCTCGTGGTGGCCTACCTCGGGGCGTTGGCGGCGATGCTTCGCGACGGCGTTCTGCACGCACCGACCCGTTCACCAACGAGGTCGTCACGACGTTCACCACGGAGAACTTCCAGGATCTGTTCAGCGTCGACGTCTACCGTGAGGATCATCGGCCGCACCCTGGTGCGTGGCCGCTCATGGTGACGGTGCTGTGCGACGCGTCATCGCGGTGCCGTTCGCGTTCTTCATGGCGCGAGGTGGCACCGCGCAGCGGCTGCGCAGCGTCCTCGTGGCCGCGGTGCTGGTCCCGCTGTGGGCGTCGCTACCTGGTCAAGGCCTACGCCTGGCGCACCATGCTCACCCCGACGGGCCGTCGACTGACGCGACCTTCGGCACCACGCCCGGGCTACGGCCTGGTCGGCCAGTCGTGCTGACGCTGACCTACCTGTGGCTGCCGTACATGATCCTGCCGGTGTACTCCGGATTCGAGCGGCTGCCGGAGGCGCACCTCGAGGCCTCGGCCGACCTCGGGCGCGCCGGTCCGCGGCGACCTTCCGGTCGGGTCGTGCTGCCGCGCTGAAGTCCCGGTCGATCGTGGCGGGTTCGGTCTTCACCTTCTCGCTGTAGCCTCGGCGACTACATCGCGGTGCAGATCGTCGGCGGGCAAGATGCAGATGCTGGGCAACGTCGGTGCTGCAGAACATCGTCACCTGACGACCTGCCGTTCGCCGCCGCGCTCGGCGACGGCTCTCGGTCGTGATCATGGTGATCTACCTGGCCGCTGGCGAGCCGCACCGGCGCCTGGAGAACCTGTGAGCGGAGCTGAGGACCGTGAGGCCGGCCCGGCGGCGGCTGCTCTGTGGGTCGTCGCCGCGCTGGTGCTGGCCGTTCGTCTACGTGCCCGCTGGTGATCGTCGATCCTGAACTCCTTCAACGCCGACCGGACGTTGGGCTGGCCGCCGCCCGCTTTCACCGCTGAGTGGTGGCGGGCGCGCCTGCGACAGCGCGGCGGCGCGCGACGCGCTGTGGACCTCGGTGAAGGCCGGCGCTTGGGCGCCACGAGCGATCGCCCTGGTACTGGGCTCGCTGGCTGGCCTTGGCCGTGACAGCGCTACTCCTTCTTCGGCAAGCGGATCGATCAACCTGCTCGTGATCCTGCCGATCGCGTTGCCGGGCATCGTCACCGGCATCGCGCTGCTCTCGGTGATCCAGAACGTGCTCGACCCCGTGTTCGGCATCGACGCCGGGCTGTTCACGATCATCGTGGGCCACGCGACGTTCTGCATCGTCGTGGTCTTCAACAACGTCAGCGCGCGGTTGCGCCGGACGGGCGCCTCGCTGGAGGCCGCTTCGGCCGACCTCGGCGCGCGCCCGCTACAGACGATGCGGCTGGTGACGTTCCCGCTGCTGCGCTCGTCGCTGGTGGCCGGGGGCCCTGCTCGCGTTCGGCCTCAGCTTCGACGAGATCGTGGTCACCACGTTCACCGCGGGGCCGGGGACGCCGACGCTGCCGATCTGGATCTTCAACAACCTGTTCCGGCCCAACCAGGCGCCGGTGGTCAACGTGGTCGCTGTCGTGCTGATCCTCGTCTCGATCCTGCCCGTGTGGGCGGCGCAGCGCCTCGGTGGCGAGGGCGCGGTGGAGAGTCGGCTCTGACCGGGTGTCTCCCTACGGGCGGCCGGGGCGCGTCGGCGTCCCGTCCACCGGAGCTGCCGAGATCCGGTAGATCGCCGGCTTACGTTCGCCTGGTGAACCTGAGCTTCCCGGTCCCGAGGCGGGTGTTGTTGTAGCGCGGGTTGTGGGCCAGGGCGTGATGTCGGGGGCAGAGCAGTCGGCCGTCCTTGACGTTGGTGTCGCCGTTGCGGCTCCAGGCGATGTCGTGGTGGGCGTGGCAGAGCCCGGGCGGGTAGTCGCAGCCTTCGGCGGTGCAGCCGCAGTCCCGGATGGCCATCGCGATGCGCTGGGCGATGGTGTGGAACCGCTTCTTGCGCCCGACGTCGAGAGGTTGGCTCTTGCCGCCGAGCACGGCGGGGATGATCCCGGCCTCACAGGCGAGGCGGCGGGCCTCGGTGGCCGAGATGCGGCTGCCGTCGTCGAGCACCCCGGCGCCGAGTCCCTGCAGGAGCTTCTCCAGGTCCATGGTGATCACCACGCTGGCGGGGACGCCGCCGGCGTCGGGGATCCGGTCGGCGGGGTAGCGCTCGACGTACTCAGCGAATGCCTGCCCCATCCGCTCCGCGCTCGGGCCGACCCGGCACAGGTGCCGATCCTTCGACCACTGCCTGGTGCTTGGGAGCGGCCAGAGCCACCAGGGCCTTCTTGAGCATGCTGGCCTGGAGTGCCGGGAGGGTGAACCGGCCGTGCACGCACCCCTGGCCGTCCTCACTCATCGTGAAACGGGTCTTGGCGCGGGCGCGTTCTTCTTCCTGCTCGAGCAGGCGGCGCTCGTGCTCCTCGGCGACCTCGGGGGCGACGACGTCGAGCAGGTGCCGGCCCAGGATGCGCAACTCTTTGGCGTCGTGGTGCTCGGCCTCGGCGAGGAGGTGCTGCTCGGCGTGGGTCTTCAACGCCGGCAGGTCGAGGTCGCGGTCGGCGACCAGGTCCGCGGGGATCTTGTCGAGCCGGGCGACGGCGTGGCAGATCTCGTGCACCTGCTCGGCGACGACCTCACCTGCAGCGAGCGCGGCCGAGGTGGTGGGGAACTCCTCGAGGTCGCGAGCCAGCCGGACCCGGCGGTGCGCCTCCTTCCGCGTCAGCTTCGTCTCGTGGGCCAGCCAGTTCGCCGTCGAGGTCGCACCGACCTCAGCGGCCACGTCACGGGTCTCGGCCTGCGCCAGCACAGCCCCCTCGACCGCAGTCAGCGTCGAGGCCAGACGAGGTCACCTGTCGGCACAGCTCCCGCAGCTCCGCGTCGCCCAGCCCGAACAGCGGCAACCCGCTCGCCTCGCGCAGCACCGACGTGGCCTCGGCGACGGCACGGGCCACCGGGTGAAAGCGCTCGGTCGGTGCTGCGGACATACCTCGTCCAAGCATCGACCACCGACAAGCCCGGGGCCGAGAATCCCCTTGTCCACAAGGGATTCGAAGCGTCTTCAGAGCGCACCCGCACCATCGAAGACAGCGCCTCCTGGGTGACGATCCCCGTGCTCGAGCGGTGGACTGGCTGCCGCTGTGCGGGAACGATCACTGGGTGTCCCTCTCGAGATCGGAGCACCTTCAGGGCCTGCGCCCAGATGCCGTCGCGCTCGGTTCATGCATGGGGGCACCCCCCAGTGAGAGCCGGCCGCCCGGCTCAGACCTCGTCCACGATGACGTCGAGGCGCTGGCCGTGCCGGTCCGGCTCGGCCGCCTCCACCTTCCAGCCGAGGGCGGCGACCTGGTCGGCCAGCTGACCCGGCGTGGTCGGCGAGGCGCCCGCCTCCAGCAGCGCCCGCACCAGCCGCCCCTTGGTGGCCTTGTTGAAGTGGCTGACCACGGTGCGTCGGGCGCCCACCTGCTGCAGCACCCGGACGGTCGCCACCCTCGGGGCCAGGTCGGGGTCGGGGCGCCAGAAGGCGGCGTAGGTGGTCGAGCGCAGGTCGACGACCAGACCGCGTCCCGCGGCGGTCCGCACCACCGGGTCCAGCACGCTCCGCCAGTGGCCGGAGACGGGGCCGACGCCGGGCAGGTTGACCCCGCCGGCGAGCCGGTAGGACGGGATCCGGTCGCCGGGGCGCACCAGCCCGAACAGCGAGGAGGTGACGAGCAGGGAGCGGGAGGCCCGCCGGCGAGCGGTGCTGTCGAGGGAGGCGAGGTCCAGCGCGTCGTACAGCACGCCGGTGTAGATGCCGTCCGCGCGAGCGGTGGGTGCGTCACGCAGATCGGCGTTGCGGCGTACCTCCTCTGCCTGGGTGGGGCCGATCCCCAGCGTCGTCATCGCCCGGTCGGGGTCCGCGCGGCACAGGTCGACGAGGGCTGCGAGGACCTGCTCGCGCGGCTCGGTCAGCTCGGGGAAGGTCAGTCCGGAGAGGCCGAGGGGGTTGCCGCGACGCGGCGTCGCCTTTCCCTCCGAGGGGGGCAGCAGGATCAGCACCGCGCCAGCCTAGGTGCCCGGCGGATGCATAGGGTGTGCAGGGCCGCGCGGCCCGACACCCGGGCCGGGGCGGCAGGAGGAGGGCGCGTGGGCACACGGGTGCTGCAGGCCAGCGGGGCGACGGCCGAGGAGCTGCGCCGCGGGGTGGAGACGATCCAGGCGGAGCAGGGGCTGTCGCCGGAGTTCCCGCCGCACGTCCGGAAGGCCGCCGAGGACGCCGCGCGCCGGGCATCGTCTCCGCGCGCGCCGCGCCGCGACCTGAGGGGTCTCGAGCTCCTCACCATCGACCCCGCCGGCGCGATGGACCTCGACCAGGCGATGCACCTCGAGACCGACGGGGACGGCTACCGGGTCCACTACGCGATCGCCGACGTGATGGCGTTCCTCGAGCCGGGCGACCCTGTCGACGAGGAGTCGCACGAGCGCGGGGAGTCGCTGTACGGCGCGGACAGCAAGGTGCCGCTGCACCCCAAGGTGCTCAGCGAGGACGCGGCCTCGCTGCTCCCCGGGGAGGACCGGCCGGCGTTCGTGTGGACGCTGCGGCTCGACGGCGAGGGTGCGCTGCTCGACGCGGCCGTCGAGCGCGCGGTCGTGCGCTCGCGGGCCAAGCTCGACTACGAGGCCGTGCAGCGCGAGATCGACGGTGCGCCGAAGGGATCGACGCTGGCCCTGCTGCGGACGGTGGGCGAGCTGCGGATCGACCAGGAGGCGGCGCGTGGGGGAGTGTCGCTGCCGATGCCGGCCCAGGAGGTCGAGCTGCAGGACGGCCGGTGGCGCCTGGAGTACCGCGAGATGCTGCCGGTCGAGGACTGGAACGCCCAGATCTCGCTGCTGACCGGGTTCGCCGCCGCGCAGATCATGACTGCCGGCAAGGTCGGGATCCTGCGGACGCTGCCACCCGCTCCCGGCCACGTGGTGACGCGGCTGCGTCGTACGGCGCGAGCGCTGGGGATCGACTGGCCGGGCTCCCAGTCGCACCCGGACTTCATCCGATCGCTCGACCCGGCTCACCCCGCGCAGGCGGCGATGGTGGTGGCGTGCACGCAGCTGCTGCGCGGCGCCGGCTATGCGGCCTTCGACGGACAGCTGCCCGAGCAGACCGAGCACGCGGCGTTGGCCTCGAGCTATGCCCACGTCACCGCGCCGCTGCGCCGGCTCGTCGACCGCTACGGGCTGGAGATCTGCGGCGCCCTGTGCGCCGGGACCGACGTGCCCGAGTGGGTGCGGGCCCGGATGGGCGAGCTGCCCGACCTGATGCGCGAGTCCGGTCGGCGCGCGAACGCCTACGAGAACGCCGTGCTCGACCTGGTCGAGGCCGAGACCCTGCAGCACCGGGTCGGCGAGAGCTTCGGCGCGGTCGTCACCGAGACCGAGCACGACGACGAGCGCAAGGGCACCGTGATGCTCGCCGACCCCGCTGTGGAGGCGAAGGTGTCCTCCGCCTCGCCCCTCCCGGTCGGGGAGGACGTCACGGTCACCCTCACCGAGGCCGACCCGGCGACCAGGAAGGTCCGCTTCACCCTTTGAGCCGGACCCTGTGGATTCCCGGATGCGCCTTCGCGCGACCTGGGCGAGGGTGGCGCCATGCGCGCCGCCTCCGCCCTCGACCGCCTCGGGGGCGTGGCGTCCGCGGTGGGGTTGCTGGATCTCGTGCCCCGGCACGAGATCGTCCGCGCGCTGCGGGAGCGCGAGATCGTGCGGCTGGCACGGGGCCGCTACGCGCTGCCCGACGCCGACCGTGCGCGCACGGTGGCCAACCGCCTCTCCGGGGTGCTGGCGCTGCGCAGCGCGGCGATCGAGCACGGGTGGCCGGTCAAGACACGCCCGCCCATTCCCGAGGTCGCGGTGCCGCGCAACCGCAAGGTCCTCGACCGCCGGGGTGCGCGACTGGTCTGGGTCGCCGGTCTCGACGTCTCCCTGAGGGCGACGCCACCGCTCGACACCGTGCTCGCGTGCGCCCGTACCCTCCCGTTCGACGAGGCGCTGACGATCGCCGACAGTGCCCTGCGCTCGGGACAGGTGACCCGGCGCGAGCTGCGCGAGGCCGCCGACCGGGCTCGCGGTGCGGGCGCGAGCCGGGTGCGAAGGGTCGCCGAGCACGCCAGCCCGCGGGCGGCGAACCCCTTCGAGTCGGTGCTCCGCGCGATCACCATCGAGGCCGGGCTGGTCCTCCGGCCCCAGGTCGAGATCGCGGTCACCGGACGGGTCGTCTCGCCGGACCTGGTCGACCCCGTGGCGCGCGTCGTGCTGGAGGCCGACTCGTGGGAGTTCCACACGGGCAAGGAGGCGCACCGCCGCGACTGCTGGCGCTACAACGAGCTGGTCGCGGAGGGCTGGCGCGTGCTCCGCTTCACGTGGTGGCACGTGATGGAGGAGCCGGACTACGTGGTCGAGGTCCTGTCCCGGGTCTACGGACGACCACTCGGACGTGCAGAAGTCCCCGAAACGCTGCGAATCCCCGCCTGAACGGCACTTCTGCACGTCCGAGTGACGTGGACCCCTATCCTTGAGGTGCGGATGGGCTGGCCGGGCGATCGCGTCGCTGCTTGCAGCGTCGAGGAAGGTCCGGGCTCCACAGGACGAGGTGGTGGGTAACGCCCACCCGGGGTGACCCGCGGGATCAGTGCCACAGAGAACAGACCGCCACCGCCCTCCGGGGCGGCGGTAAGGGTGAAACGGTGGTGCAAGAGACCACCAGCGCGGCAGGCGACTGCCGTGGCTAGGCAAACCCCACCTGGAGCAAGACCAGACAGCGAGTGTCCGAGGGTGGTCCGCCCGAGCTCGCGGGTAGGTCGCTGGAGGGTGTCGGCAACGGCACCCGGAGATGGATGATCGCCAACCGTGCCGTCGTGAGGCGGTACGGCGAACAGAACCCGGCCTATGAGCCAGCCCATCCGCACCGGGGCTACGCCAGGGCGGCGCAGAGGTCGACCTTCCGTCCCGTCGTCTTGAGCAGGGTGAACGTCTGGTTCTGGTCGACGGTGTAGACGACGCGGCCGACGTAGAGGGTCGTGCTCGGGCCGGGCGGGACGTCGGTGGGGAACAGGATGATCACGTTGTGCCCCATGGCCGTCACCGTGCTGAGGTCGCCTGGGCCCGGGCGGGTGATGTTGACCGCGCCGTTGGCCGCCAGCGACACCGTGTGTCCGGTGGTGAGGTTGGTGAACGTCAGCTGCTGGCCCCGACCTGCGGCGATCGTCTTGACGAGGTTGCCGTCGCGGTCGTGGAACTCCCTGGCGACGGGGGCGTCGCCGTCGATGTCGACCCCGAGCCCGAAGTCGGGGCAGGCGAGCCCCGCCGGGAGCTCGAGGTCGTGGGTCTGGGCCCGGGCGGGGGCCGCGAGCCCGGCGAGGGCGGTGGCGGCGAGCGTGGCGAGGGCGGCGGAGCGGAGGAACATCGGAGGACTCCCTTCGGTGGCGCGGACCCGTGGCACCTGCAGGGCCTCGCGTCCACTCGTACAACGGCCGCGCGGCGCGCCACCACCTCTGCCGACCAGACGCGTCGCGTCGGCCGCCGGTGGCCTAGAGCGGCTGGAGTGGCCGCCTCGGACGCCGTGTCGGCGACGTACCGTGGAGGGCTGAGCCCCCCCACGGACACACCTACTGCAGGCGCGTCACCTGGACGTCGACGAACATCCGCGAGGTGCCCGAGCCGGAGAAGATCCCCGACAGCGGCTTCACGTCGTTGTAGTCGCGGCCGGTGGCGACCACGACGTGGCGGTCGCCGGGCTCGGTGTCGTTGGTGGGGTCGAACCCGTGCCACGCGTCGTCCCACCACTCGACCCAGGCGTGGGACTCGCCGCGGACGGGCTCGCCCACGACCGGGTCCTGCTTCGGGTGCAGGTAGCCCGAGACGTAGCGAGCCGGGATGCCGACCGAGCGCATCGCGCCGATCGCGATGTGCGCCATGTCCTGGCACACCCCGGAGCGCTCGGCCCACGAGTGCGCGGCGAAGGCGTCCACGGTCGTGGAGCCGGAGACGTACTTGACCTCGCGGTTGACCAGGGCGCAGATCTCGCGCGCGGCCTGACCGGGCATCTCGCTCGCCTCGGCGATCTCGCGCGCGGCCGCGACGAGGTCCTCGGTGGGGTCCACCCGCTCGGGCAGGGTGAGGTACTCGGTGTGCACGTCGACGAGGGAGGCGTCCCGGATCTCGTCCCAGCTGAGCACCGGCGCACCCGACGGGGTGCGGTCGACGTGCACGGTCGAGAGCGCGGTCACGGTCAGCGACTGGTGCGGGTCGAGGACCTCGAAGGCGGTGACCTGCGAGCCCCAGTAGTCGCGGTAGGTGTAGACCCACGGCGTGGGGTGCACCTCCACGCGCGAGTGCGCGACGATCTGGCCCGGCAGGGTCACCGGCGTCAGCCGCGCCTCGTTGAACGAGGTGTTCGCCTTGCCGTCGTACTCGAAGCCGGTGGTGTGCGCGATGCGCAGCTGCATGCTCATCGGGGTCCCCTCGTCATCGGGAGCGGAGCGAGTGATGGCGTGGGGTGATTCATCGGGGTCCCCTCGTCATCGGGAGCGGAGCGAGTGATGGCGTGGGGTGATTCATCGTGTTCCCCTCATGCCCGTACGCCGTGCCACTCGGTGGCCTCGGCGCCGGCGAAGTAGCGGCGGGTGATCGCGTCGGTGGCCAGGGCGCAGGTGCGCTGGAGCCGCTCCATCTCGCTGGGCAGCTCGGCGACGAAGTCGCTCAGTGAGCGGTACTCCAGCTCGGCGCGGGTGCGGCCGAGCAGTCGCTGCGCCTCGTTCTGCACGCCGGCACGGGTGCCCGACGCCTGCAGCTGCTCCAGGCAGCGCTCGGCTCGACTGAGTCCGAAGACCACGGAGCGGGGGAACAGCCGGTCCAGGAGCAGGAACTCCGCCGCGCCGCGCTCGGTCTCCAGGCCCTTGTAGGTGCGCAGGAACGCCTCGTAGGCGCCGCAGGCCCGCAGCGAGGTGCCCCAGGCCGAGCCGGAGGTCAGCGCCGCGGTGGCGACGAGGCGCGAGGTCATGTCCGCGCGCTCGATCGAGCGGCCGAGGACCAGGAACTGGTAGCCCTCGTCGCGGGTCATCGTCGCCTCGGCGATGCCGTTGATCTGCGCCGCCCGGTCGCGCACCCAGCGGAACGCCACCGGCGGCCGCATCGAGCGGAAGTGTCCCGACGGGATCGCCCGGTAGGTGGTGTTCATCGCCTCCCACATCGAGGTGGACAGCGTCTCGCGGGCCCGGCGGGCGCTCTCGCGCGCGGCGGCCAGGGTCGCCGCGATCGAGGCGGTCGAGCCGGTGTCGTAGGCCAGCACCCGCATCACCTCGGCGGTGTCCATCGGGGTGTCCTCGTCGACGTCGACGCCCATGATCGAGAGCAGGCTGCGGCAGGTGGTCTCCTCGTCGACGCCGGGGTCCTCGAGGATCAGCTGGGTCTGTACGTCGAGGATGCGGGCGGTGTCCTCGGCGCGCTCGACGTAGCGGCCGATCCAGAACAGCGACTCCGCGATCCGGCTCAGCATCGGGCGCTCCCGTCGTGGGTCGGGTGGGTCGAGGACTGCTGTTGCTGTTGCTGCTGGTCCTGGGCGGCGGAGAAGGAGTGCAGGGCGGGGCCGGTGTCCTGGGGGGTGGCGTGGACCTCGACGCGCTCGGGGGCCGGGCGGGGCTGCTGGCGGCTCGGCCCGGCGAGCACCCAGGTGTCCTTGGACCCGCCGCCGCGTGAGGAGTTCACGATCAGCTCGCCCTCGCCGAGCGCGACCCGGGTCAGGCCGCCGGGGAGCACCCACACCCGGTTGCCGTCGTTGACGGCGAAGGGACGGAGGTCGACGTGGCGGGGACGCATGGCGTCGTTGACGTACGTCGGCACGGTGCTCAGCTGGACGACGGGCTGCGCGATCCACGAGCGGGGGTCGGCCATCACCTTGACCCGCAGCTCGTCGAGCTCGGCGCGGTTGGCCTGGGGGCCGATCACGATGCCCTTGCCGCCGGAGCCGTCGACCGGCTTGAGCACGAGCTCGTCGAGCCGGTCCATGACCTCCTCGCGGTGGTCGGCGTCGCCGAGGCGCCAGGTGTCGACGTTGCGCAGGATCGGCTCCTCGCCGAGGTAGTAGCGCACCAGGTCGGGCAGGTAGGTGTAGATCAGCTTGTCGTCGGCGACCCCGTTGCCGACCGCGTTGGCGATCGTCACGTTGCCCGCGCGAGCGGCGTTGATCAGCCCCGAGCAGCCGAGCAGCGAGCTGCTCCGGAAGTGCACCGGGTCGAGGAAGTCGTCGTCGACGCGTCGGTAGATCACGTGCACGGGCTCGAGCCCCTGCGTCGTACGCATCATCACGCGACCCCGGCGGCACTCCAGGTCGCGGCCCTCGACGAGCTCGACGCCCATCGTGCGCGCGAGCAGCGCGTGCTCGAAGTAGGCGCCGTTGAACACGCCCGGGGTCAGCACCACCACGTTGGGGTCGGTGACACCGGCGGGCGCGGCGGCGCGCAGCGCGGTGAGCAGCTTCTGCGGGTAGCCGGCGACCGGGCGGATCCGGTGCTCGGCGAACGTCTCCGGCAGCGCCGCCGCGATGGCGCGCCGGTTGGTCATCACGTAGGAGACGCCGGACGGGACGCGCACGTTGTCCTCGAGCACGCGGAACTCACCGGCGTCGTCACGGATGAGGTCGATGCCGCTGACGTGGACCCGGACCCCGTTGGGCGGCTCCACACCGGCGGCCTCGCGGTGGAAGTGCGACGAGGTCGTGACCACGCGCCGGGGCACGACGCCGTCGTCGAGCACCCGGCCGGCGTCGTAGACGTCGGCGAGGAACTTCTCCAGCGTGTGCACGCGCTGCTGCACCCCGGCCTCGACCGTGGCCCAGTGCTCCATCTCGATGACACGCGGCAGCACGTCGAGCGGGAAGGCACGCTCCTCGCCGCCGATGTCGAAGGTGACGCCCTGGTCGAGGTAGCTGGACTGGAGCGCCTCGACGCGACTCTGCAGCTCCGTCTGGCCCATCTCCTGCAGCGACGGCTGGAGGGTGCTGTACGGCGTGCGCAGGCCGACTCCGTCATCGAACATCTCGTCGTAGGCCGAGCCCATGCCGGTCGCGTAGTCCTCGAACAAACTGGTCACCGGGCGACCATAGCGACAACCCGGGACCAAGCGTCGAGCCGCCCGACGAGCAGACGGGGAGATCGGGCCTACCGCTGATGCGGTTCAGGGGAGCGTGAGCACCTCGGCGCCCTCGTCGGTGACGAGCAGGGTGTGCTCGAACTGCGCGCTCGGGCGGCGGTCCCGGGTCACCACGGTCCAGTCGTCCTCCCACATGTCCCACTCGTGGGTGCCGAGGTTGAGCATCGGCTCGATCGTGAACGTCATCCCCGGCTCGATGACGTCGTCGTAGTGCGGGTCGTCGAAGTGGGGGATGACCAGGCCGGAGTGGAACGAGGTGCCGATGCCGTGCCCGGTGAACTCGCGCACGACGCCGTAGCCGTGGCGCTTGGCGTAGGACTCGATGACGCGGCCGATGACGTTGATCCGTCGACCCGGCTTCACCGCGTTGATCGCGCGACGCAGCGCCTCCCGGGTGCGGTCGACGAGGTCGCGGACCTCCTGCGAGACGCCAGGTGTGAGGAAGGTGGCGTTGGTGTCGCCGTGGACGCCGTCGAGGTACGCCGTGATGTCGATGTTGACGATGTCGCCGTCCTGCACGACGTAGCTGTCGGGGATGCCGTGGCAGATCACCTCGTTGACCGAGGAGCACAGCGACTTCGGAAAGCCCTTGTAGCCCAGGGTCGAGGGGTAGGCGCCGTGGTCGCAGAGGAACTCGTGACCGATGCGGTCCAGCTCGTCGGTGGTGATCCCCGGCGCCACGTGGGAGCCCACGAGGTCACGCGCCTCGGCGGCGAGCTTCCCGGCGACCCGCATCCGCTCGACGGTGTCGGTGTCCTTCACCTCCGAGCCCGTGAACGGGGCCGGCGCGGGCTTGTCGACGTACTCCGGGCGCGCGATGGAGGCGGGCACGGGCCGGCGCGGGGAGATCCTTCCGGGGGCTATGGCAGTCACGGGGGCGAGTGTAGTTTCACCGGCATGAGCGACTTCTGGTACTGCCTGAAGCACCACACCGTCGAGCCGCAGGAGGGCTGCAAGAACGCGGACCGGCTCGGTCCCTACCCGACGGAGGCCGAGGCCGCGCGGGCGTTGGAGAAGGTGCAGGAGCGCAACGAGGAGTGGGACCACGACCCGAAGTGGAACGACGAGCTCGAGGACTGAGCGTGCCGACGACGCGCCGCGCGGTGAGGCCGAAGGTCTCGCCCTGGGGGTTCGTGGGGCTGGGCGGGATGGCCTGCGTGCTGTTCCTCGTCCTCGGCAGCGCCGGCGTCGCCCCGTGGTGGGTCACCACGCTCCTGCTGGTGCTGTGGCTGGTCCTCTTCGTGGTGGCGACGCGCTGGTTCGAGCCGCACCCACGGCGGGTGGCGTGGCTGCCGGTGGTGGTCTTCGCGGTGTGGCTGTCCATGGTCGCCGTCGGCACCCGCGCGCTGGGCTGGGGCTGAGCAGCAGCGGTCAGCCGTACGCCGCGGCGATCCCGTCCGACGACCCGTCCGGGACGGCCGCGGCCGCCAGGGCGAGCCGGACGACGGTGGGCCGGTCGACCCGCGCCGGCTCCAGCAGCCGCAGCGGACCGGTGCCCTCGAGGGTGCCGAGGGTCGACCGGAACTGCAGGCCGAGGTGCCGGAGCAGCCGGAGGGACGCAGCGTTGGAGTCCAGCACGGTCGCCTCGAGCCGCTGGATCCCGGAGACCGCGGCCACGGTCGTGAGCACGTCCACCAGGGCGGTCCCCAGGCCGCGGCCCTGGTGGGCGTCGGCCACCTCGAAGGCGACCTCCGCGGTGCAGGGAGCTGTCCGGATCCAGCGTCCGATGCCCACCGGCTCGTCGCCGACCGACGCCAGCCAGGCGACGTGGTCGCGCCCGTCGACGGCGGTCAGCACGCGGCGCATCGAGGGCGGCAGCTGGCTGAGCCCGGTGAGGTAGCGGCTCGCGCGCGAGGCCGGCGACATGGCGGCGAAGACCCGGAGCAGGGGCTCCGCCTCGCCGGGCCCCAGGGGGCGCAGCGTGGCCAGGCCGTCGCGCAGGCGAACGGTCACGGAGGTGTCGGTGCGGATGGGTGCCGAGAACGCGAAGACGGTCATGGCGGGTTCCTAGGTGGTGGTGTGGGGTGGTGAACGGGGTGGTGAGTGCGCTGGTGAGGGCGGCGAGGCCGTCGGCCGCGCCGGAGAGGAGGAGGACGAGCAGGAGGTAGGTGGCGGCCCCGACGGCCACGGCGACCAGCGCGGACCGGCCCCGGTGGGCCAGCACCAGCCCCAGGCCGACGGCCGCCGCCGCCACGACCGGCGCCAGGGCCCGCGGGAGGGAGGCGTCCTGGTGCGTGGTCACGGCGCGCACGGTGAGGCCGGCCAGGACCGAGAGCCCCGCCCACGCCGAGGCGCGGGTGAACCGCTCGGGGAGCCGCTCGGCACCCAGCAGGGGGCCCAGGCGCAGGACCAGGCTGCCGAGGCCGACGACGAGGACGGCGGCGAGCACGTTCATGACCGCGACTCCGTCGCTCGGCCCACCCGCGACTCCGTCGCTCGGCCCACCCGCGACTCCGTCGCCACGCCGGCGACCGTCCCCGCCAGGCCGGCGAGGACCAGTCCGGTGCCGGCGTCGAGCCCGGTGGTGAGCGCGGCGGTGACCGAGGCCGTCGCCACCGCCGCGCGGACGGGACGCTCGCCGAGCTGGGTCACCACGAGGGTGCCGAGGGTCAGTGCGGCCAAGAGCTGCGCGGCGGGGCTCGCCGGCAGCTGTCGCCCGACCAGCACCCCGGCGGAGACCAGGACGGGCCAGGCGAGGAACAGGGTGAGCGCGGCCCCGAGGTAGAACCTGCGCTGGTCGTGCGTGCGCCCCCGGGCCAGCACCCAGGGGGCGTCGGTCAGCATCAGGGCGGCGACCCACCGGTGCCGCAGGGGAGTGCCCCGCCACGCGGGTGCCATCGCGGCGGCGTACGCCGTCAGCCGGACGTTCACGAGCAGCCCGACCGCGGCCGCCACCACCCACCCCGAGCCGTGCGCCAGCACGTCGAGGACGGCGAGGTGCGCGGCGCCGCCGTAGATCGTCCAGGTGGCCAGCCACGCGACCACCGGGCTGTCGCTGGAGGCGATCGCGGCGCCCACGACGAGCCCGAACGGGACGTAGGCGACCAGCATCGGCGCCATCGCCCGGGCCCCCGCCCCCATCGCGCCGACAGGCGACCCGGACGCGGCGGGCGCCGCGGTCCGGGTCGCTGCCGCGACCGAGGAGGTGGCGCGGGGCACGGCCGTCGTGGTCATCGACACGGTGCTCACCGGCTGCGTCGACGGCGGGCCGACGTCCGGTTCTCCCAGCGCGCACCGCGCCTCCGCGCGGACGTGTTCAGGTCATCGATCCGGTCCTGGGCGATCCGGGCCATTGCGTCGTAGTGGTACATCGGTGCCTCCTGGGCAGTTCCGGCCGGTCATGGGACCGGCGACTTCAGGACCTCGACACTGATCCGGCGGCCTTCCGTGCGCCTTCCGCCCGCCTTCTCCCGGGACCCGAGGGCGGGGAAGGTCGGGGGAAGGTGCGGGGAAGGCCGGCAGCGCAGAGTCCTCGCCATGACCACCACGAGCTCGCCGGGACCAGTGCCGGCACCACCCGGCGTCGGGGACTCCGCCCGGCGCACCCGCACCGTCACCAGCCGGGACATCGAGCTGTTCACCGCGCTGACCGGCGACGCCAACCCGGTCCACTACGACGAGGAGCTGGCGGCCGCGGGCCGCTTCGCGGGCATCGTCGTGCAGGGCGGCGTCACCTCGGGCCTGCTCAACGCCCTGGTCGCCGAGCAGCTGCCCGGGCCGGGCAGCGTGTTCCTCGAGGTCTCGTGGCGCTTCCTCGCCCCCGTGCGTCCCGGTGACGTGATCACCGCCGAGGCCACCGTCACCGCAGCCCGCGACGACAAGCCCGTCACCACCCTCGCCACCCGGATCAGCAACCAGGACGGGGTCGTCGTGCTCGACGGCAGCGCCGTCGTCTGGCGCGACCCGGTCGTGGCCGGCGCCCACCCCGCGACGCCACCCAGCCCCTCCGCCGGACAGTCCGGCGGCGAACGATGAAGGGATCAGAGATGACCGTCACGACCGACAACCCCCGCACGAACGGCGTGGACACGGCGACGCTGTTCGCGACGCTCGACGCGGTGAAGGGCAACCCGGAGATCGCCAAGTTCCAGTTCCGGGCACGCAACGAGTGGGTCACCGGGACACACAGCCGGTCGACGTACTCCGGGTTCTTCGGCGCCACCCAGGAGATGGAGCACAAGAACCGCACCGTCGTGGAGGCCGACCACCCGGCGGTGCTCGTCGGCCAGGACGAGGCGCCGACACCGGTGGAGTACCTCCTCCACGCGATCGCCGCCTGCCTGACCGCGGGCATCGCCAACGTCGCGGCGGCGCGCGGCGTACGCCTGACCAAGGTGAGCTCGACCGCCGAGGGCGACGTCGACCTGCTCGGCATCCTCGGCCTGTCCGACGGATCGGTCCGCAACGGCTACGAGCAGGTGCGCGTCACCTTCCACATCGAGGGCGACGCGGACGACGAGACGCTGCGCGCCATCGTCGAGCAGTCGCGCCGCCGCTCCGCGGTGTACGACGCACTCACCAACCCGACGCCCGTCGTCGTCGACGTGGTCACCGGCTGACCGCCGGGACCGCCGCCGTCACGGGTCCCGGCCGGTCACACCCCGACCGGCCGGGACCCGGGCCCTCAGGAGAAGGAACCATGACCACCGTCCACACCATCGACACCGTCGTCGTCGGAGCCGGGCACGCCGGCCTCGCCGTCAGCCGGCTGCTGGTCCAGGCAGGGCACGACCACGTCGTGCTCGACCGGGGCCGGGTCGGCGAGCGCTGGCGCTCCGAGCGCTGGGACTCGCTGCACCTGCTCACCCCGAGCTGGATGACCCGGCTCCCGGGCTGGTACTACAGCGGCCCGGACCCCGACGGCTACCTCGCCGCGGCCGACTTCGTGCGCAGCCTGGAGCGGTACGCCGACTCCTTCGACGCGCCGGTGATCGACGAGACCGCCGTGCTGCGCCTGGACCGCGCGCCCGGTGACCGCTACCACGTGCACACGGACCGCGGCACCTTCCGCGCCCGCCACGTCGTGGTCGCGACCGGGCCGCACGGGACGCAGGTGGTGCCCGAGGGGATCCGCGGCTCGGAGGTCGAGGTGCTGCCCAGCAGCCGCTACCGCAACCCCGACCAGCTCGCGAGCGGCAGCGTCCTCGTGGTCGGCGCCTCCTCCTCGGGGGTCCAGATCGCCGACGAGCTCCACCGGGCCGGGCGCGACGTCGTGCTGGCGGTGGGACGGCACACGCGGATGCCGCGGCGCTACCGCGGCATGGACATCTTCTGGTGGCTGGAGAGCACCGGCCGCCTGGCACGGACCATCGACGAGGTCGCCGACCCCGTCCGAGCCCGCCGCGAGCCCTCGCTCCAGCTGATCGGGCGCAACGAGCCCGGCCGGTTCGGCCGGGACCTCGACCTGGCGGCGCTGCACGCCGGCGGCGTCCGGGTGACCGGTCGACTGCGCGACCTCGTCGGCTCCACAGCCCGGTTCGACGACAGCCTGCCCGGGACGGTGGCCGACGCGGAGCACCAGATGCACCGGTTCCTCGACCGGGTCGACCGGTGCGTCGACGCCTCGGGGCTGGCCTCCGAGGTGCTGGCCCCCGTGCGGCCGCGGGCGTTCGTGCCCCCGACCCCGGTGCGCGCGCTGGACCTCGGTCGCGAGCGGATCAGCACGATCGTGCTGGCCGCCGGCTTCCGGCCCGACCACGCCTGGATCCGGCTGCCGATCCTGGCGGACGACGGACAGGTGGAGCAGCGCCGGGGCGTGACCTCGGCCCCCGGCGTCTACGTCGTCGGGCAGCGGTTCCAGCACCGCCGCGACTCGGGCTTCATCGACGGTGCCCGTCACGACGCGCGCGCCGTCGTCGCCCACCTGCTCGGCGGGTCGGTGCCGCGGACCGCGGCCCTTCAGGGCGAGGAGCGGGCGGCATGAACGGCCGCGACTCCTTCGACGTGGTGGTGGTCGGTGGCCGCGTGGCCGGGGCCTCCACGGCGCTGCTGCTGGCCAGGGCCGGCGCGCGGGTCGCGCTGGTCGAGCGGTCCGCGCCCGGGACCGACACCGTCTCCACCCACGCGTTCATGCGGGCCGGGGTGCTCCAGCTGTCCCGCTGGGGCGTCCTCCCGGCGGTCCGCGAGGCCGGCACGCCGCCCGTGCGGCGTACGACGTTCCACTACCGCGGCGGCCACTCGGTGCAGGTCTCGATCCGCCCGAGTCCCGGGGTGGACGCGCTCTACGCCCCGCGGCGGCACGTGCTCGACCGGATCCTGGTCGACGCCGCCATCGCGGCCGGGGCGGAGGTGCGGCACGGGACCACGGTCACCGGACTGCTGCGCGACGGCGGCAGGGTGACCGGTGTGCGGACGACCTCCGAGCGGGGGAGTCGTGAGCTGCGGGCCCGGTTCGTGGTCGGCGCCGACGGGATCGGCTCGGTCGTCGCGCGCGAGGTGCAGGCTCCCGTCGTACGCCGGGGACGCCACGCGACCGCCGTCCTCTACCGCTACCTCGCGGACCTGCCTGCCGACGGCTACGAGTGGGCCTACGACCACGGTGCCGGCGCCGGGCTGATCCCGACCAACGACGGCCAGGCGTGCGTCTTCGTCGGCACCACGCCGGCGCGGATGCGAGCCCTGCGACGGACGGGTCGCACCGCGGCGTTCGACGAGCTGATGCGCACCGCCGGCCCCGGGCTGCGCGACCGGGTGGCGTCGGCCACCCCCGTCGGCGGCTTCCACGGCTGGGGCGGGGTCCCCGGCTACCTGCGCACGCCGTGGGGCCCGGGCTGGGCGCTGGTGGGCGACGCGGGCTACTTCAAGGACCCGATCACCACCCACGGCATGACCGATGCGCTGCGCGACGCGGAGCTCGCGGCCGACGCGATCCTCGACACGCTCGAGGGCGCGGTGCCCGAGCACGTCGCGATGGGCGGCTTCCACGCGGAGCGGGACCGGCTGTCCACGGCGCTGTTCGACGTCACCGAGGCGGTCGCGGCCTACGACTGGGACGTCGACTCGATCCAGGGACTGCTGCGCGGCGTCAGCTCCGCGATGAGCGACGAGGTGGACCACCTGATGGCCCGACCCGACCGCCGGACCGGGCTCGTCGCGGGGGAGACCAGTGCGCCGCGTGGTCCTGACAGGGTGCCGATGCCTCGCTAGCGTGGGGAGTCGAGGAGGCGCGAGCACGTGGCCGTGCGGATCAGGCTGCTCGGGGAGTTCGAGGTCCAGGTCGACGGCACTCCGGTGCCGTCGGATGCCTGGACCCGGCGGCATGCCGCCAACCTCGTCAAGCTGCTGGCGCTGGCCGAGGGGCACCGCCTCCATCGCGAGCAGGTCATCGAGAGCCTCTGGCCCGGGCTGCCGGTCGCGGAGGCGGCGCCGCGGCTGCACAAGGCGGCGCACTTCGCCCGCCGGGCGCTCGGCCGCGACGACGCGGTGCGGCTGCGCAACGACGTCGTCCTGCTGCTGCCCACGACCGACGTCGTGGTGGACCTCGAGGAGTTCACCGGGCTGGGCAGGCGGGCGCTGGCCGGTGAGGACCCCGAGGTGCTCGAGGCGGCCCTGGAGGCGTGGACCGGGCCGCTGCTGCCCGAGGACCGCTACGACGAGTGGGCGCGCGAGGCCCGGGAGGCCGAGAGCTCCCTGCGGCTCGCACTGCTGCGCCACGCGCACCGGTGGGAGGACGTCCTCGCCGAGGACCCTGCCGACGAGGAGGCACACCTGGCGCTCACTCGCGACCACCTCGCCCGCGGCGACGAGCGTGCGGCCCTGCGGCAGCTGGACCGCCTGGACCAGGCGCTGCTGCACGAGCTGGGCACGACCCCGGGACCCGAGGCGGCCCGCCTGCGTGCCCGGCTGGAGCGCGAGGAGCAGGCCCCGAGCCGGGCTGCGGGCCGGGTCCCCGCGCAGCGAGACGTCCCGGCCGGGTCCACCCCTGGACCCCCGCGTCGCGGTGCCCGGCTCGTGGAGCGCCGCGAGATCGAGCGGACGATCCGGCAGGTGCTCGACCGAGCCGACGCGGGCCGCGGCGGGGCGCTCGTGCTCACCGGGCCACCCGGCGTGGGCAAGTCGGCCCTGCTGAGGCTGACCGAGCAGCTTGCCGTACGTCGGGGATGGCGGGTGGGACGGGGCAGCGCGGCGGCGGTCGAGGGGCCCTGGCCCTACGCGCCGGTGCTGGAGGCCCTCGCCGACCTGTGCCGCCGGCACCCGGCGCTGCTCGACGGGCTCGACGACGTCTACCGCACCGAGATCGAGCGCGCGCTGGCCGGGGCCCACCTGCAGTGGAGCGGGGAGTCCGCCCACCAGCGCCTCTTCGTCGCGTCCGCCGAGCTGGTGCGGCTGGCGGCGGCCGGGCACGGCCTGCTCCTGGTGGTCGACGACGCCCACGACGCCGACGAGGCGTCGATGCGGCTGCTGCACTTCCTGTCCCGGTGCGCGGCCCGCGAGCCGATCCTGGTCGCTCTGGCGCACCGCCCGACCGTGCGCGGCGAGCTGAGGGAGGTGCTCGCCAGCCTGGTGGCGCGCGACCCGACCACACGGGTCGAGGTGCCCCCGCTGTCCGAGTCGGGGACGCGCCGCCTGCTCGCCGACGCCTTCCCCGACCTCGCCGATGCCGACGCCGGGCACGTCTGGCGGGTCAGCGCGGGCATCCCGTTCACCGCCCTCGAGCTGGCCCGGACCTCGACCCCGGAGCACCCCGGCGAGGTGCTCCCGGTCCTGCCCGACGAGGTGCGGCGGACCTTCGAGCGCGTCGCCGTGCTCGGGACGACGTTCACCATCGACGAGCTCCTCGCCCTCGTCGACGCGGGTGAGGACGAGGCCTACGCCCGGCTCGAGGTCGCGCTGGGCGCGATGCTGGTCGAGCCGGCGGACCCCGGCTTCCGGTTCCGCCACCCGCTGGTCCGCGAGGTGCTGCTGGACCGGCTGCCGCCGCACGAGCTGTCGCGGACGCGCGCCCTGGTGGCGGAGCGGCTGGCCGCGCTCGGGGCCCCCGCGAGCCGGGTGGCCCACCAGTTCATCGCCGCCGGGCTGCCGGCCCGGGCGACGTCGTACGTCTGCGAGGCGGTGGAGACCGCCGGGGCGCTGGGTGCCTACCGGGACGCCCTCGCGCTGGTCGAGGCGGTGCGCGACCACGCCGGGCCCGAGCACCTGCCCCGGCTGCTGGCCAGGCGAGGAGACCTGCTGATGGCCGTGGGCGACCCCGCCGCGGTGGAGGCGTACGCCGCGGCGGTGCCCCTCACCACCGGCACAGAGCACCGGATGGTCCGCGCCCGGATGGCCAGGGCCGCCTGCGTGACGGGGGACTTCGACACCGCACGGGCCGCGCTGGCCGGCCTGGAGCTGGAGGGCGACCGGGCGGACGCGCCCATCCTGCTGGCCCGCGGCAACCTCGCCTACTTCACCGGAGACATCGACACCGCCTGGGACGTGACGGGTCAGGCGCGCGAGCTGATGCACCTGGGCGACGACGGCTGGCAGATGGTGGACCTCGTCTCGCTGCAGGGGCTGATCGCCCACCAGCGCGGGGAGTGGTTCGAACGGTTCCGGATGGAGCTGCGGCGCACCCATGGCAAGGAGCGACTGGCCGTCGCGCTGTTCGACGCGCACCTGTGCGTGGCGGAGTACGTCCTCTACGGGCCGGTGCCCTACGCGGAGATCATCGAGCAGGGCGAGGAGCTGCGCACGAGCGCCACCCGGGCCGGCGCGCTGCGTGGCGTCGCGTTCGCGACGGCGCTGATCGGCGAGGCCGCCCTGCTCGGCGGCGACCTGGACCGTGCGGAGCGGGAGCTGGCCGAGGCCGTCGAGCTGCACCGCGACATCGACGCGCCGGCGGGGGAGGCGCACAGCCTCCAACGGCTCGCCGAGGTCCGGCTCCTGCAGGGAGACGTGGAGGAGGCGCGTCGCCTGCTGCGCCGGGCGCTGCCGCTGGCGCGCTGGTCGCAGCTCAGCATGCACCTGCTGCAGCGCGTCTATGGCTCCCTGATCGCCGCGGCGCCGGACCTGGACGCCGCCCGGGCGGTGCTGGACCAGGCCGAGGCGGCGCTGGGCGAGGATGACCGCTGCCTGTTCTGCGACGTGATGCTCGAGGTGCCCGCCGCGATCCTGTGCGCGGACCGGGGCGAGCTGGAGGAGGCGACCCGTCACCTGCAGGCCGCCGAGGCGATCGCCGCCCGCTGGTCGGGCACGGCCTGGCAGGCCGCGGTGCTGGAGGCGCGGGCCCATATCGCCCGTGCGCAGGGATCGAGGCGGGAGTCCGTCGCGCTGGCCGAGCAGGCGGCGCAGAGCTTCGCCGACGCGGGCCAGCTGCTCGACGCCGAGCGGTGCCTCACCGACGCCCAGGTGTTGACCGGGACCTGAGCGTCGCCCGGTCCGATGGCCCGGTCCGGGTCAGGCCATGAATCCCAGCGGACTGTAGGACAGCCCCGGGAACAGCGCGGGCACCGACCGGTCGGGGAAGCGCCGCGCGACCACCTCGCCGAGGACGTTGCGGTAGTCGGTGGTCACCGCCAGGTCGCCGTCGCTGGTCGAGCCGGTGTCGAGGCCGGGCCACCTGCCGTAGTAGTGGCCGCCCTTCACGCCCGCGCCGGCCACCAGCATCATGTTGCCCCAGCCGTGGTCGAAGCCCTGGCTGCCGTTCTCGGCCACCCGGCGGCCGAACTCCGAGATCGTCACCACGGTGACCCGCGAGCGGAGCGCGCCGAGGTCGGTGAAGAACGCGGCGAGCGACTGCGCGAGGCCGTCGATGTTGGACTGCATCGAGCCCCACTGGATCGTGCCGTAGTTGGTGTGCAGGTCCCAGTTGCCGGCGTCGATGGCGATCACGTCGGTGCCGATGTCGGCGCGGATCAGCTTCGCGGCGTTCTTCAGCGGCGCCGCGAACGGGCTGGCGTTCCAGACGGTGGGGTAGGCGGCTGACGAGGCCGGCATGGTCGCGAGCGTCGCGCCCGCGGTCCTCGAGACCGAGACCGCCTCACCGGCGGCACGGGCCAGCGGTCCGCTCGCCCCGCCCCAGATCGTCTCCAGCGACTGGTAGCGCTGCGTCTCGGCGTCCTCCAGGCCGCACACCTGCAGCCCGTCGAGGTCGTCGGTGGACAGCACGGAGCGGTCGCCGCGCATCGCGGTGGTCGGGAACCCCTGCCCGAGCTGGACCCCGTCCGTCGGGCCGCTCGTCGCGCCCTGCCCGAGCATGCGGTTGATCCACCCCGAGCGGACCGTCGAGCCCGGCGCGGCGTCCTCGACCTCCTCGATGGCCGCGAAGTGCGAGCGGTTGGCGACCGGCAGGCCCACGGCCTGTACGGCGGCGAGCTCGCCGGCCTGCCACATGGGCTTCAGCGGCGTCCATCGCCGGGTGCAGCCCGAACATCGCGTCGCCGCACACCAGCGAGGAGGCCTGCACCGCGGTGGTGGGGCGGGCCTTGTAGTAGCCGGGGTCACCGTGCGGCACGACGACGCCGAGGCCGTCGATGCCGCCGCGCAGGCTGATCACCACCAAGGTGTTGCCACCGCGGGTGCCGCCGAAGGTCGCCTGCACGAGCGCGTCGCCGAACATCTGGGTGACCGCCATGGTGCCGCCGAGCGCGACGGCGCCCTGGAGCAGCGAGCGTCGGGAAGCCTGTGCCCGGGTGTAGTCGCAGCAGCCGTGGGCGTCGGGCACCCCGTTCTGCGTCGGGTCGGTGGTCATCGCGTCCTCACGTGGTCATGTGGTCGGGGGAGTCGAGCAGCGCCATCGCCAGCCGCGGGAACTGCCAGCCGGCCAGCGCGTGCTTCGCGGTGACCAGCGTGGCGCTGGAGACCTTGACCGACTGCGACGCCGCGAGCTTCACGCGTGCGTCGGCGGCGCGGCCGAACCAGGTGCGGCACAGGTGGTCGACGTAGTCGTCGAAGCGGATGCTGGAGGCCGGCAGCCACGACGCCGCGGGGCGGTACGTCGCGTCCTTGGGCCACCAGCCGCCGGCGTGGTTCATGTGCATCTCGTAGGACGCGAACAGCCGGGAGGCCGAGGCCCACGCGGAGTTCACGAGCGGCGCGCCGTCCGGCCGCGGCCAGGAGAACAGCGTGGCTCCACCGTGGGTCCAGTTCGCGTGCCGGGTGTAGGCGTTCTGGCTCGTCGGCGCCTGCACGTCGACGTCGAGCACGCGTGCGGTGGCCACCAGGTCGTCGATCGGCGTACGCACCTTGAGTCCCTCGGAGGTGAGGAACTCCGGGTGCACCGCGAGCGCGCGCAGCACGGCCCGGATGTCGGTGCCCGAGTCGAGGTAGACGCTCGCGAGCCGGTCGACCAGCGCCTCGGAGGGGTCGTCGCGGACGAAGAAGGTCGCCAGCTTCCTGGCCAGGTTGCGGGCGGTGGCCGGGTGGCGGGCGAGGTACTTCAGGTAGGCCAGCGTGGCGGCCTGGCCGTCGACCGAGGTGTTGGCGTGGGAGAAGCCGAGCACCTGCACCGCGCCGGTGGTGTGGGCGCCTGCGTCGTACTTCGCCTCGAAGGTCTTGCCCCAGTCGACGGTGTAGCCCGAGAGCAGCACCGCGGAGGCCTTCACCATCGCCTCGGTGTAGCCCGCCGCACGACCGACGGTGTGCAGCTCCAGCAGCTCGCGGCCCTGGTTCTCGTTGGGCTTGTTGCGCACCGACTTCCAGTTGTCGAGGTAGACCCGCATCGCCGGGTGCAGCGAGCACGCCACGAGCAGGTCCTCGAACCGCCCGAACGCGTGCTGGCGGATCGTGGCGTCGTAGTCGAACCGGTAGACCCAGGCGCGGTCGTGCTGCACCGGGATGTGGAAGTGCGCGGACCAGAAGTCGACCATCCGCTCCAGGACCGTGCGGCTGGAGTAGACCCGGCGCAGGATGCTCCAGTTGCCCAGGTCGTGGCCGTACTCCCACGCCGCCTTGGTCCGCGCACGATCCGTGGCGTACTTCTCCGCCGGGGTGCGCCAGAGGAAGTCGAACCACCGGTCGACCTGCGCGACCTTCGCGGCCTCGGCCACCGAGGACGGCGCGAGCTGGGCCTCCAGCCACGCCTCCGGGGTGCCCGCGGTGCGCAGCGCGGTGAGCGAGGCCTGGGTGAAGCCCGTGCCGAAGCGGTTCAGGTGGAGTCGCTCACGGACCGTGGCGACCCGGGCGCCCTCGGGCTCGGTCGGTGCCGGCGACGTCGGTGTGGACGTCCCCGGCGTCGGCGAGGGCGGCGCCGGCTGGACCGGTGGCTGCGGCGGCTGCGGCGGGGGAGCGGGCTTGGGGGCCGGCTTCGGCGCAGGCTTGGGCTTGGGCTTGGGCTTGGGCTTGGGCTTCGGCTTCGGCTTCGCGTGGTGCCGCTTGCGGTTTCTCAGCGGGTGGCGACGCTTCTTGCGCCGCCTGCGCTTCCTTGCGTCGCCGAAGATGGCCATCCGGTGTCGTCCCTGCCCCGCTGCGGTGGTGTCTGTGCACGACAGTGTGGGGCTTGGAATCGGCTATTTCCGGCGAATCGCCGAAAACGGGCATAGAGGTCTTCTTCGATGGTTGCTGGCAGACACCGCGGCGATGTCCAGTCACCCAGTGACTGGACATCGCCGCCATCACGATGAGCACCGGCCGGGCGGCCATGGTTCGTGGTCTCGACGGGCTTCAACCACCGTCGGGGCGTGGCCGGGTCAGAAGGTGTGCTCGGGGCCGGGGAAGGTGCCGGTGCGGACCTCGTCGGCGTAGGTGCGGGCGCCTTCGAGGAGTACGCCGCGCAGGTCGGCGTACTGCTTGACGAAGCGGGCCATCCGGCCGCTGCGCATGCCGAAGGCGTCCTGCCAGACCAGGACCTGGCCGTCGCAGTCGACGCCGGCGCCGATGCCGATCGTGGGGATCGCCAGCTCCTTGGTGACCTGGCCGGCCACGTCGCCGGGCACCATCTCCATGACCACGGCGAAGGCTCCGGCAGCCTCCACGGCGCGGGCGTCCTCGAGGATGCGGGCGGCGGTCTCGCCGCGGCCCTGGACGCGATACCCGCCGAGGGCGTGCTCGCTCTGCGGGGTGAAGCCGATGTGCGCCATCACGGGCACGCCGCCCCGGCTGAGCAGCTCGATCTGGGGCGCCATCTCGCGGCCGCCCTCGAGCTTGACCGCGTGGGCGCCGCCCTCCTTCATGAACCGGACGGCGGTGTCGTAGGCCTGCTCGGGAGAGCGCTGGTAGGAGCCGAACGGCAGGTCGCCCACGACCAGCGAGCGCCTCACCGAGCGGGAGACCGCGCGGGTCAACGGGACCAGCTCGTCGACGGTCACCGGCAGGGAGGTCTCGTTGCCGTAGACGTTGTTCGACGCGCTGTCGCCGACGAGCAGCACCTCGATGCCGGCCTCGTCGAAGATCTGCGCGGTGTACATGTCGTAGGCCGTCAGCATCGCGAACCGGTCGCCGCGCTGCTTCATCTCCCGCAGGTGCTGGGTGCGGACCCGTTTGGCGGGCGCCGCCTGCGGCGGTGTCGCGGACCCGGTTGCGGACCCGGTCGCTGCCGACGGGGCGGCCGGACCCCCGGCGCCCGTGCCGTAGGGCGCGGTCTCCTCGCTCATCGTCGAGCTCCTTGCCTGCCCCTGGAGGGGCCTCGCCTCGAGGCTCCCTGGTGGAGTCCCCGGACCGACGTCCACGCTAGACCTCCGCCCCGGCCTCCGGCATGTCTCCTGGGTCACACGTGCGGGTCCGGGAGGCTCAGTCGACGTCGGCTCCGTGCTCGGCCAGCAGCTCGCGCAGCACCGACCGGTGGCACCGCGACTCGTCCTCGCAGTAGCACCCGACGGCGAGCGCGGAGCTGCGCGAGAGCGCGGCCAGCAGGTCGAGCAGGTGGCGCGCTGCCGGCGTCGACATCTCCTTGCGGTAGCCCCGCACGAAGCTGTCCCACTCCTTGTCGGTGGTGGCGCCGAGCGCCATCGTGACCAGGTCCTGGCTCGGCGACAGCTCGGGCAGCCACACGTCGTAGTAGTCCCGGCTCGCGAACTCCGCCTTCGGGACCCCGCGCGGCGGTCGGCGCACGGTGCCGATCCGCAGGCCCTCGTCGGGTCCGCGCGGCGTGCCGAGGCGTACGACGTGCACGGGCACCTCAGGCCACCTCCGGGTCGTGGCGATGAGGACGCGGAGTTCGGGTACGTGCCAGCCCGACGAGCGCGTGCACCGACTCCCGAGGTCGGTCGAGGAAGGACTCCACGTGGACAGTGTGACCCAACAGTTCTGCCAGACTGCCGAGGTGGACTTCACCTCGGCCTACGCCCACGGACTCGCCCGGATCGCTGCCTGCACGGTGGCGGTGGACATCGCCGACCCGGCGGCCAACGCGGCCACGGTGCTCGAGCAGGCGCGCCTGTGCCATGACGACGGGGTGGCCGTCGCGGTCTTCCCCGAGCTCTGCCTGACCGGCTACTCCGTGGAGGACCTCTTCCTCCAGGACACGCTGCTGGAGGCGGTGCAGGCGGCGATCGCCGAGCTGGTCGAGGCCAGTCGCGAGCTGCGCCCGGTGATCGTGGTGGGCGCGCCGCTGCGCAAGGGCCTGCGGGTCTACAACTGCGCGGTCGTCATCCACCGGGGGGCCGTGCTCGGTGTGGCGCCGAAGTCGTTCCTGCCCACCTACCGCGAGTTCTACGAGGCGCGGTGGTTCGCCGCGGGGGCCGACCAGCGCGGTGAGTCGATCGTGCTGAACGGGGAGCGGGTGCCCTTCGGGCCGGACCTGGTCTTCGAGGCCACCGACGTGAAGGACCTGTGCCTGTTCGTCGAGATCTGCGAGGACATGTGGGTGCCGATCCCGCCGAGCTCGCACGCCTCGCTGGCGGGCGCGACGGTCCTGGCCAACCTGTCCGGCAGCCCGATCACCATCGCCCGCGCCGAGGACCGCAAGCAGCTGGTCCGCTCGGCGAGCTCGCGCTGCTCGGCGGCGTACGTCTATTCCGCCGGCGGCCAGGGCGAGTCGACCACGGACCTGTCCTGGGACGGCCAGACGATGATCTACGAGTGCGGCGGCCTGCTGGCCGAGGGTGACCGGTTCCCCGACGGCCCGCGCCGCACGATCGCCGACGTCGACCTCGAGCGGATCCGCCAGGAGCGGATGCGCCAGGGCACCGTCAACGACAACCGACAGGCCTACGGCATCCACGAGGGCGACCACCGCAGGATCGCGTTCACCGTGGAGCCGCCCACCGGTGACATCGGCCTGCGGCGCAAGACCGACCGGTTCCCGTTCGTGCCCGACGACGTGGAGCGCCTGGCGCGGGACTGCTTCGAGGCCTACAACATCCAGGTGTCCGGGCTCGAGCAGCGGCTCCGGGCGATCGGCCAGCCGAAGGTCGTGATCGGCGTCTCCGGCGGCCTGGACTCCACCCACGCGCTGATCGTGGCGGCCAAGGCGATGGACCGGCTCGACCGGCCGCGCAGCGACATCCTCGCCTTCACCCTGCCGGGGTTCGCGACCGGCGACACCACGAAGTCCTACGCCACCCGGCTCTCGGAGGCTCTCGGGGTGACCTTCGAGGAGATCGACATCACCCCGGCGGCGCGGCAGATGCTCACCGACATGGGGCACCCGTTCGCGCGCGGCGAGGAGGTGTACGACGTCACCTTCGAGAACGTCCAGGCGGGGCTGCGCACCGACTACCTGTTCCGGATCGCCAACCAGCGCCGGGGGATCGTGCTCGGCACCGGCGACCTCTCCGAGCTGGCCCTGGGCTGGTGCACCTACGGCGTGGGCGACCAGATGTCGCACTACACGGTGAACTCCGGGGTCCCCAAGACGCTGGTGCAGCACCTGATCCGCTGGGTCGTGGACAGCGAGCAGCTCGGTGAGAAGGACAGCGAGGTCAACGAGCTGCTGACCGCGATCGTCGGCCAGGAGATCACCCCCGAGCTGATCCCGACCAAGGACGGGGAGGAGGCCCAGTCGACGGAGAGCTCGATCGGCCCCTACGCCCTGCACGACTTCACGCTCTTCCACGTGCTCCGCTTCGGCTTCCGGCCCAGCAAGGTCGCCTTCCTCGCCGAGCACGCCTGGTCCGACGCCTCCGCGGGCGAGTGGCCGCCGAACTACCCCGAGGAGAGCCGGCCGGAGTACTCCCTGGCCGACATCCGCGAGTGGCTCGAGGTGTTCATCAAGCGGTTCTTCGCCAGCCAGTTCAAGCGCTCGGCGCTGCCCAACGGGCCCAAGGTCAGCCCCGGCGGGACGATGTCGCCGCGCGGCGACTGGCGGATGCCCAGCGACGTCGGCCCGGAGGCCTGGCTGGCCGAGCTGGAGAACGTCCCGAGGTCCTGAACAGTCGTCGGCGCTCAGCCCTCGGCCTCTGCGGGCGGGGCGCCGGGGTCGCCGCGTCGTGCGGTGTGCCGAAGGAGACCAGCACCGGTACGGCGACGCCCTCGACGAGCCCCAGTCCCCCGGGGGTGAGGGGCAGCATCGCGATCAGCCCGACCAGCGCGTACGTCGCCAGCAGGCCGCCCGGGTTGGTCGCGACCCCGAACGCGAGCACGCTGAGGTAGAGGCACACGGCGTCGAGCAGCCAGTAGCCGAGCCCCCAGAGGGCAGCGCGCCGGCTCGCCTCCCGGTTGCCGAGGAGCAGCCGCACCTGCTCGATCAGCGTGCGCACGAGGCGTTCCAGCGCCTGGCCCCGCACCAGCGGCAGCCGCTTCGCGATCGCGTGCGTCACCGACACCACCTGGTCGGGGCGCTGCATCAGCACGGCCACCAGCCCGCCGAAGGTCGTCACGAGGACGACCGCCAGCACCGAGGCGCTGCGCAGGAACGCGTGGGTCTCGGGGTGCGGCACCGCCGCGATCAGCCCGACGACGAAGGCGGCCACCAGCCACAGCGTCGTGACGGCGGACTCCAGGGTCGCCACCGAGGCGGCCTCCGGCAGCGGCGTACCGGTGCGGCCGAGCAGGCGGAAGCGCAGCGCCGCCGAGGTGGACCGCGGCGTACTCCACGACCACGACCGCGACGATCAGGAACCCCACCCGGCGGACCCAGGCCCACAGCAGCGAGCGACTCCGGACGCGCCCCGGCACGACCGGCCCGTCCCCCTGTGTCGGCTGCACGGTCAACCATGATCCGCAGGGCGTCCGGGAGTCACCAGCCCTCGGGGATGAGCCGGTCCGGCACACTGGCGCCGTGACGTCCCCGACCCCGACTCCGGCCCACCAGGTCCACCGCTCGATCCTCGTCGTCCAGCACCAGGACGACTGCCCGCCTGCCCTCATCGGCGACTGGCTGGTCGACGCCGGCCTCGAGCTCGACGTGCGCCACCCCTACGCGGGCGACCCGCTGCCGACCGACCTCTCCGGCCACGACGCGTTCCTGGTCCTCGGCGGATCGATGGGCGCCGAGGACGACGAGGACCACCCGTGGCTGGGTCCGGTGAAGGAGCTGGTCCGCGACGCGGCGGAGCGTCGTACGCCGACGCTGGGCATCTGCCTGGGCCACCAGCTCGCCGCCGTCGCGCTGGGGGGCCAGGTGCGGCGCAACGAGCGCGGCCAGCAGCTGGGCCTGCTGCCGATGGGGTGGACCGACGCTGCGACGACCGACCCGCTGGTGGGACCGTTGGCGACCAGCCGTTCCGGGGTGTTCTGGAACGACGACATCGTCGTCGGCGTGCCGAGCGGGACCGAGGTGCTCGCGCGCACACCGGAGGGCGATCTCCAGGCCGCGCGGTTCGCGCCCACGGTGTGGGGCGTGCAGCTCCACCCCGAGGTCGACGAGCACATCCTGCGCACCTGGTCCGAGGAGGACCCGGACCGCTACGCCGAGGGGGTGGTCGACCGGGTGCTGGCCGAGATCGCCGCGCACCGTGCGCAGCTCGAGGCCTGGTGGCGACCACTGGCGCGGCGTCTCGCCGCGCTGAGCGGGTCTGCAAGGTCACCAGAAGATCACGACTCATCGACGTGAAGTAGACGACACGGGCATATCCACGAAGCGGCAGCGTGCCTCGGTTATGGTCAGCCCCTCAGCAGCCCGGACCAGATGGCGTGTCCGGGCATCTTTGGGGGCTTGCGCGTGAACGGACTTCCCTTCTCTGAGTACCTGTCGACCTATCGTGACGAGATCATCTTCCGCACCGAGCAGCACGCCCAGCTCTCTTTCTACTGCATCGCCATCGCGGCCATCCTGGGGACGCTCTTCGCCGTCGCGGCCTATCGTTCCCCGATCAGAGCCAACGTCGCCATCTCCACCCTGGCGGTGGGCTTCACCCTCCCCGCCGTCGCGCTGTTCGGTTTCCTGCTCTCGATCTTCGGCGCGTCGCTGGTCGCAGTCATCCCGCCGATCGTGCTCTACGCCCTGCTGCCGATCGTGCGGAACGGCATCATCGGGCTCCAGTCCGTCGACCCGGCCGTCGTCGATGCCGCCCGTGGCATGGGGATCGGCCCGTTCCGGATGCTCTGGCAGATCCGGTTCCCGATCGCCTGGCCGGTCCTCCTGGCCGGGGTCCGGGTCGCCACCCAGCTCTGCGTGGGCATCGTGGCGATCGCCGCCTTCGTTCTCCGGATCGGGCTGGGCCAGTACGGCTTCGAGGCGCTGGACAACCTGGGCTCGGTGAACACCACGAACAAGGCACTGGTCTGCATCATCTTCGTCACGTTGGTCGCACTGGCCTTCGATGCTGTGTTCGTCGTCGTCCGACGCATCACCACCCCGAGGGGGATCCGTGTCTGAGACCAAGGGCCGCCAGAGCCAGACAGCGCAGTCGGGGGAACAGCCGCACCGCGGTGTACCCATCGTGCTGACCGATCTGACCAAGCAGTACCCCAACCAGCCGCATGCTGCCGTCGAGGCCGTCAACATGGAGATCCCTGCCGGGGAGATCGTGGTGTTCGTCGGGCCCTCCGGGTGCGGCAAGACCACCACCATGCGGATGATCAACCGGCTGATCGAGCCCACCTCCGGCACGATCGAGATCGGCGGGGAGGACATCACCAAGCTCGACGACGTCCAGCTCCGCCGCAAGATCGGCTACGTGATCCAGCAGATAGGGCTGATCCCGCACCTGACCATCGCGACCAACGTCGCGATGGTGCCCAAGCTTCTCAAGTGGGACAAGAAGCGGGTCAGCCAGCGGGTCGAGGAGATGCTCAGCGTGGTCGGTCTCGAGCCTCGGGACTACGGGCACCGCTACCCGCGCGAGCTCTCGGGTGGACAGCAGCAGCGTGTGGGGGTGGCTCGAGCGCTGGCCGCCGACCCACCGATCATGCTGATGGACGAGCCGTTCGGGGCGGTGGACCCGATCACCCGTGGCCGGCTGCAGGACGAGTTCCTCTCCATCCAGCAGACTCTGAAGAAGACGATCGTGTTCGTGACGCACGACTTCGACGAGGCGCTGAAGATCGGAGACCGGATCGCAGTGCTTCGCGACCGTTCGCGGATCGCTCAGTACGACACCCCGGAGGCGATCCTGGCCCGCCCTGCCGACGACTTCGTCTCCGGTTTCATCGGTGAGGGAGCCGCGCTCAAACGGCTGCACTTCGAGCGGGTCGACTCCTTGACCCTGGACGCACCCGGTGACGGCGACGCACGGGTGTCGGTAGACGTCTCCTCCACGCTGCACGCCGCCCTCGACCTGATGGTGGGCAGGGGCCTCGACGGGGTCGCCGTCGCTCGGGACGGTCGTCAGGTCGGCTCCATCACCGTGCGGACCATCTTGAACCGCGTGCATCGCGAAGGGGACGAGTCCGAGACGGTGGGCACTCCATGAGCGTTGTCCCCGCCCAAGAGGGGGTCGAACACGCCCGGCCCTCCGACGTGAGTGCTGCGGCCACGGCAGCAGCGGCGGCAGGAGCGCCCCGAGGCAGTCGGTCGGTGCTGAGCCCGTTCGACCTGATCGTTCCGCTCATCGCGGTCGGGGTCTCGGTGGCGCTGTACCTCAACATCCAGGGCCGCACCCTCGACCGCATCGAGAACAACATCCTCAACGGCGCGAACCTGAGCAAGTACACCCTCGAGCACATCTACTTGAGCCTGACCATCGCGGTGCTCGTGATCGTGATCGCGGTCCCCCTGGGAGTCCTGGTCACCCGACGCCGTACGCGGTGGCTCGCGCCGTTCGTCCTCACCGCCGGCAACATCGGCCAGTCGGCCCCGAGCCTCGGCCTGCTGGCCCTGGTGGGCACCTACACCATCGGCTTCTGGGCGGTGGTCTGGATCCTGACCGCCTACTCGGCGCTCTCCGTGCTTCGCAACACCATCGTCGGGATCGAAGGCATCGACGCGGGTGTCCTGGACGCGGCGCGGGGGATGGGCATGTCGCCGCTGGCGATCCTGATGCGCGTCGAGCTGCCCCTGGCGGTCCCGGTGATCGGGGCCGGTGCCCGCACGGCACTGGTGCTGGCGGTCGGCACGGTGCCACTCGGCTATGCCCTCGATGCCGGTGGCCTCGGGCTGCCGCTGTTCGGCGCCATCAAGACCAATCGTCCACTGGCCACCTTGACGGTGGCCGTGATGATCGCCGTTCTCGCCCTGCTGATGGATTGGCTCGGCGGTGTCCTGCAGCGTCTGGGCACCCCTAAGGGCATCCGCTGACCCGCCAAGGGGAGATCGCGCACCGACCCATCCATCAATATCACCCGTACGTGCAACCGAAGGGAAAACGATGATCAAGCTGGGCAGCAAGAAGATGGCAGGGGTCGCGATCGCGGCCGTGACCGCCCTGGCGCTGAGTGGCTGCGGCTCGCTGAGCGAGAGCAGCTCCTCAGGTGGCGAAGGGGGCGTCTGTGGCGACATCGAGGCCGACTCGGTCGACGGCAGCGCCCTGGAGGGGGTGACGGTCAAGGCCGGCTCCAAGGAGTTCGACGAGCAGCTGATCCTGGGCCAGATCACCGTTGCCATGCTGTGTGCGGCCGGTGCCGATGCGAAGGACGAGACCAACACCAAGGGCAGCACCCAAGCCCGGGAGAAGCTCATCCGCGGCGGCAGCGACGTCTACTGGGACTACAACGGCACGGGCTGGATCAACTACCTCGGCCACGACAAGCCGATCACCGACTCGACCAAGCAGACCGCGGCGGTGGCCGAGGAGGACCTGGCCAAGAACAAGCTCGTGTGGGGACCGGCTGCGCCGTTCAACAACACCTATGCCTTTGCGACCTCCGAGGACTTCGCCACGAAGAACAACCTCACTACGCACTCGGACATGGCGGCCTACATCAAGTCCAACCCGGACGCCACTGTGTGCGTGGAGTCGGAGTTCGCGGCCCGGCCGGATGGCTACCCGGGGTTCAAGAAGGCCTACGGCATCACCGGTGGGAACGTGAAGAGCCTGGGCACGGGCGTGGTCTACACCCAGACGGCCAATGGCACTTGTGACTTCGGTGAGGTCTTCACCACCGACGGCCGGATCGGGGCCCTGAAGCTGGTGGTGATGGACGACGACAAGGGCTTCTTCCCCCTCTACAACGGTGTCCTGGTCCAGCGCGAGGACTTCGTGAAGGAGCACCCGGAGGTCCAGGAGGTCTTCGAGCCGCTGGCGGAGGAGCTCACCACCGAGGTGATGCAGGACCTGAACACCAGGGTGAGCGCCGACGGGGAGCCCGCTGAGAAGGTGGCCAGGGACTTCCTCAAGGAGAAGGGCTTCATCAAGTAGCAGCACGCCTGCCACTCGGCCGTCTCCGACCGCAGCACAGTCGCCGCCACTGCCCACGACACCAGTCGTGGGCAGTGGCGGTTCGGTGTCGAGGTGCGCCGATGGGACATAGTGAGCCCATGGGTAAGCAGGAAGACTTCGTCCTTCGCGCTCTCGAGGAGCGCGACGTCCGCTTCGTGCGGCTGTGGTTCACCGACGTGCTGGGCTACCTCAAGTCGGTGTCGGTCGCCCCGGCCGAGCTGGAGAACGCCTTCTCCGAGGGGATCGGCTTCGACGGCTCGGCGATCGAGGGCTTCGCCCGGGTGACCGAGGCGGACATGCTCGCGCACCCCGACCCGACGACGTTCCAGCTGCTCCCGTGGCGGGGCGAGACGCCCTCCACCGCGCGGATGTTCTGCGACATCATGATGCCCGACGGCTCCCCGTCGTACGCCGATCCGCGGTTCGTGCTCAAGCGCACGCTGCAGAAGGCCGCCGAGAAGGGGTTCACCTTCTACACCCACCCCGAGATCGAGTTCTACCTCTTCCAGGGGCGCCCGGGCATCGGCGAGGACCCGGTGCCGGTGGACCGCAGCGGCTACTTCGACCACACCGCCCAGTCACGCGGCTCGGACTTCCGGCGCGAGGCGATCAACATGCTGGAGTCGATGGGGATCTCGGTGGAGTTCAGCCACCACGAGGGCGGTCCCGGCCAGCAGGAGATCGACCTGCGCTACGCCGACGCGCTGTCCACCGCGGACAACATCATGACGTTCCGCACCGTCGTGCGGGAGGTGGCGCTGAGCCAGGGCATCTGGGCGAGCTTCATGCCCAAGCCGTTCACGACCCACCCCGGCTCGGGGATGCACACCCACGTCTCGCTGTTCGAGGGCGACACCAACGCGTTCTTCGAGGCCGGCGCGGAGTACCAGCTGTCGAAGACCGCGCGGCACTTCATCGCCGGCATCCTCTCGCACGCCGCCGAGATCACCTGCGTCACCAACCAGTGGGTCAACTCCTACAAGCGGCTGATCGGCGGCGGCGAGGCGCCCTCGCACATCTCGTGGGGCCACAACAACCGCTCGGCGATGGTGCGCGTGCCGATGTACAAGCCCAACAAGGGCCAGTCGACCCGCATCGAGCTGCGCACGATCGACGCGGCCTGCAACCCCTACCTCGCCTACGCCGTGGTGCTCGCGGCCGGGATGAAGGGGCTGGAGGAGGAGTACGAGCTGCCGCGCGAGGCCGAGGACGACGTCTGGTCGCTCAACGAGCGCGAGCGCAAGGCGCTGGGCCTGGAGATGCTGCCGAAGAACCTCTACGAGGCGATCAAGGTGGCCGAGGAGTCCGAGCTGCTGGCCGAGACGCTGGGCGAGCACGTCTACGAGTTCTTCCTGCGCAACAAGCGCACCGAGTGGGAGGAGTACCGCGGCCAGGTCTCGGCCTTCGAGCGCGACATGATGCTGCCGGTGATCTGAGTACTTTCGCGGATACCGGGGAGGATGCTCCTCGGCCAGTCTCGGAGCATGTCGACCACCACCTTCACCGCCGCACCCGCTCCCACCCGCCCCCGCGCCCGCTGGGCGCTCCTGGCCGCCGTCGCGGTCCTCGTCCTCGGCGGACTGGCCACCCTGCTGCCGGGCATCGCGCTCGTCGTCTCGGACCTCGCCGAGCGCGGTGAGATGTTCGACGGCCTCGGCGTCGTGCTCGGACTCGCCCTGGCGCTGCCGGGCCTCCTGCTGCTCGTCGCGGCCGGGCTCGCCTGCGTGTTCATGCGACGCAGGCCGGTGCAGGTCGCCGCAGTCCTGACCGCGCTCGGGATGGTCCTGGCCCTGGGGGGCTTCGCGTTGGCCGCGTCGACGGGGGTGCTGCTCGCGGCGCCGGTGGCGCTGGGCGGCCTGCTGGTGTCCGGACTGAGCCTCACCGAAGCCCTGGGCAGCCCGTGGTGACGATAGGTTCGACGGGTGGCAACTCGTGGTGACCAGTCCTGGGGAAACCTCGCGCGTCTGGGCTTCCTCGACACCGATCGCGCACGCGAGCACCTCGCAGGGCTCGAGGACGCCGCACAGCCGCTGCTGCCGCTGATCGCCCGCAGCGCCGACCCCGACCAGGCGCTGGCCGCCCTCGTCGCGCTGGCCGAGGCCGCCGAGGACCGGGATGCGCTGCTGCAGGAGGTGGCCGACGACGAGGGCACCTCGATGCGGCTGCTGTCGGTGCTGGGGGCCAGCCCGGCGCTCGGCGACCACCTGCGCCGGCACCCGCAGCACTGGCACGAGCTGACCGACCCCACCCTGGGGTCGACCCGCCCGGCGGCGTACGCACTGCGCGCCCAGCTGGTGCGCGCCGTCGGCGGCGACCCGGCCGAGACCGAGCCGACGTCGACCCTGGACCACGGCGAGGCGATGGACGCGCTGCGGGTGGAGTACCGCCGGCTGCTGCTGCGCCTCGCCGCGCGCGACCTGGCCCACGGCCTCGGCGTCGACGACACCGCCGCCGAGCTGGCCGACCTCGCCGCCGGGACGCTGGACGCCGCGCTGGCGGTGGCCCGGGCCAAGGTGGGTGACGGGTGCGAGGGCTGCCGGCTCGCGGTGATCGCGATGGGCAAGTGCGGCGGGCACGAGCTGAACTACGTCAGCGACGTCGACGTGATCTTCGTGGCCGAGCCGGTCGAGGGGTACGACGAGCAGAAGGCGCTGCGCTCGGCCACCCAGCTCGCCTCGACGATGATGCAGGTCTGCTCGGACCACACCCGCGAGGGCACGATCTGGCCGGTCGACGCCAACCTGCGTCCCGAGGGCAAGTCGGGTCCGCTGGTGCGCACCCTCGCCAGCCACCAGGGCTACTACGAGCGCTGGGCGAAGACCTGGGAGTTCCAGGCGCTGCTCAAGGCGCGACCGGTCGCCGGCGACCTCGAGCTGGGCCGGGAGTACTCCGAGCTGATCAGCCCGATGGTGTGGTCGGCCGCGGAGCGCGACGGCTTCGTCGAGGAGGTCCAGTCGATGCGCCGGCGGGTGCTCGACCACATCCCGGCCAGTCACGCGGAGCGCCAGCTCAAGCTCGGCTCCGGCGGTCTGCGCGACGTCGAGTTCGCCGTACAGCTGCTGCAGATGGTGCACGGACGCACCGACGAGGAGGTGCGCCCGCCGACCACGCTGAGCGCGCTGGCCCGGCTCACCGAACGCGGCTACGTCGGGCGCGACGACGGGCTCGCGCTCCACGAGGCGTACGCGTTCCTGCGCACCCTCGAGCACCGCATCCAGCTCCACCAGCTGCGACGCACCCACGTGATGCCCGACGACGAGGCGTCGCTGCGGCGGCTGGGCCGCTCGCTCGGCTACTCCCGCGAGCCGGTGCGCGAGCTCGACAAGCAGTGGCAATACCACCAGCGCGAGGTGCGCCGGCTGCACGAGAAGCTGTTCTACCGCCCGCTGCTCTCCGCGGTGGCGAAGGTCAGCGGAGAGGTCCGGCTCAGCCCGGAGGCCGCGAAGGCCCGGCTGGCCGCCCTCGGCTACCTCGACCCGGCGGCGGCCCTGCGCCACATCGAGGCGCTCACCACGGGCGTCACCCGCACGGCGGCGATCCAGCGCACGCTGCTGCCGGTCATGCTGGAGTGGTTCGCCGACGCTCCCGACCCCGACGCGGGGCTGTTCGGCTTCCGCAGGATCTCCGAGGCGCTCGGCACCACGCCGTGGTACCTCCGGCTGCTGCGCGACGAGGGGGAGGCGGCACATCGGATGGCGCAGGTGCTGGCGACCAGCCGCTACGCCACCGACCTGCTCCGCCGGGAGCCGCAGGGCGTGGCGATCCTCGGGGAGGACGAGCGCCTCGAGCCGCTCGGGCGCGCGAGTGTGCAGACGGAGATGAAGGCCGCGGCGAAGCGCCGCGACAGCGCCAAGGAGGCGGTGCTGGCGATCCGGGCGATCCGCCGCCGCGAGCTGCTGCGGATCAGCGTCGCCGACCTGTGCGTGCCGTTCGGGGTGGCCGAGGTGGGCTACGCCCTGACCGACCTGACCAGCGCCACCCTGGAGGCGACGCTGGCCGCGGTGACGCGGGCGGTCGAGGAGGCCCGGGGCGAGCAGATGCCGACCCGGATGGCGATCGTGGCGATGGGCCGGTACGGCGGCTACGAGCTCGGCTACGGCAGCGACGCCGACGTGATGTTCGTGCACGAGCCAATGCCCGACGCCGACCCGCAGCTCGCCGCCTCGATGGCCCAAGCGGTGGCCAACGACGTACGCCAGCTGCTCTCGGAGCAGTCGCGAGACCCCTCGCTCGAGGTGGACATCTCGCTGCGCCCGGAGGGCAGGCAGGGCCCGCAGGTGCGCACGCTGGAGGGGTACGCCGCCTACTACGCCAAGTGGTCGGCGGTCTGGGAGGCCCAGGCGCTCCTGCGCGCGGCACCGGTCGTCGGCGACCCGGAGCTCTGCCGGCGCTTCGAGCAGCTGATCGACCCGCTGCGGTTCCCCGAGGAGGGCCTCACCGAGGACGACGTCATCGAGATCCGCCGGATCAAGGCGCGGGTCGACTCCGAGCGGCTGCCGCGCGGCGCCGACCCGGCGACGCACTTCAAGCTCGGCCGGGGTGGGCTCTCCGACATCGAGTGGACGGTGCAGCTGCTGCAGATGCGGCACGCGGGACGGATCCCGGAGCTGCGCACCACCAAGACCCTCGAGGCACTGCAGGTCGCGGTGGAGCACGACCTGATCGGGCTCGAGGACGCCCAGGGACTGGCCGAGGCGTGGCGGTTCGCGAGCCGGGCGCGCAACGCGACCGTGCAGGTGCGCGGGAAGCCCGCCGACCAGCTGCCGCGCGACGCCCGGGAGCGGGCGGCGGTGGCGGCCATCCTGCAGTACCAGCCGGGGGAGAGCGACGTGATGCTCAACGACTACCTGCGCTCGGCCCGCCGGGCGCGTGGGATCGTGGACCGGATCTTCTGGGAGTAAGATCAGCGCTTCCTTTTCTGGAAGTTAAGATATGATCTTCATATGACGGGAATGAACGTGTCGGCTTCCGTCGCAGCGGTGATCGGTGACGTGGTGCGCTCGCGTGCCGCGCCGGACCGGCCCGATCTGCACGCCCGCCTGGAGAAGCTGCTCGCCGAGGCGAACGAGGTCCTGGCGCCGGTGGTGCCGCTGCGGATCACGGTCGGCGACGAGTTCCAGGGCTGCTTCGCCTCGGTGGGCGAGGCGGCGCACGCGACCCTGTGGCTGGGACTCCAGCTGGCGCCGACGACCGGGCTGCGTCACGGCATCGGGTGGGGAGCTGTCGCCGTGCTGGCCGACGAGCCGCGGGTCGAGGACGGTCCCGGGTGGTGGAGCGCGCGCGAGGCGATCGAGGCGGTCAAGCGGGAGGAGTCGCGGCCGGCCACGCGGCACCTGCGGACGGCCTACCGCCGCGCCGCCGACACGCCCGGGCCCGACCCGGCCGCGATCAACGCTGCGCTGATGTGTCGGGACCAGATGGTTGGCTCTGTCTCGGAGCGCTCGCTGCGGCTGCTGCGCGGGACCCTCGCGGGTCGCACGCAGGCCGAGCTGGCGGCGGAGGAAGGGATCTCCCCGTCGGCGGTGTCGCAGCGGGTGCGCCATGACGGGCTGGCCGTGGTCGTCGCGGCCGACGAGCTGTTGAGGAGCGTGCGATGAGCTGGATCGCCGTACTGCTGGTGGGGCTGGCGGTCACCGACCTCGCGCACTCGATCCGGCCGATCCCGATCGTCAACGAGTGCATCGGCGCGGCGGCGGCCGTCTGGCTGGGGCTGCTCGCCGGGCTGACGCAGTGGCCCGACCTGCTCGCCCTGCTGGTCGTTGCGGCGATCGTGGTGGTGTGGGGGCAGACCGTGACGTGGTCCTTCGGTCGCGGGCGCGCCTGGGTCCCGCTGCTGGTGCTGGGCGGCGGGCTCCTGCTCGGGGTGCTCACCTCGGGGTGGGCGGCCCCGGCGGGCGGGCCGCTGGGGGACTGGCTGGACTCGGTCGGGGTGCCGGCGCTCCAGGGCCTGAGCACCGACCGGCTCCTGTTGCTGGTCGGCGCGTTCCTGGTGCAGCTGAGCACCGGCAACGTCGTCGTACGACTCGTGCTGGCCGCCACCGGCACCACCAACCCGACCTACGGCTCCGAGCCCGACCCGGAGCTCCGCCTCAAGGGCGGCCGCCTGCTCGGACCGATGGAGCGCGTCTTCATCGTGGGTCTCGGCCTGGCCGGCCACCTCACCGCCGCCAGCATCGTGATCGCCGCGAAGGGTCTGCTGCGGTTCCCCGAGCTGCAGTCCAAGAGCGAGCAGGTGCGGATCCACCGCCTCACGGAGTACTTCCTGGTCGGCAGCTTCGTCAGCTGGCTGGTCGCGCTGTTCTCGCTGGCGCTGCTGGTGCAGTAGCCCGCGCCCCGGCCTGCGGCGACTCACTCGCGGCGGGTGATCTCCGGGCGGGACCCGGGCGGTGAGACTGGGTGCCCGATGGGCATCGAAGGTCCTGGTGTGCTCGACGCCAGCTCCTCCTCACGCGCGGGTCGCGGCACCCGACGCGTGGAGCAGCGTGGCGCCCACTCCCTGATGACGAGGGTGGACGCCCTGCTCTTCGTCTATGCCGGCGTCGCCGCGGGCTGGCTGGCGGTGCTGGTCTTCGAGGAGAGCCTCGAGCTGAGCTGGCAGCTCGTGCTGCTGGTGTTGTTCTGGCTGCTGGTCGCCTACCTGGTGCTGCCGCGGCTGCACCGGGTGCTGACCTACGTCTACGTCCCCGGCTACTTCATCGGCCGCACCCGGACGAGTGACGGCCTGCTCGGTGACCCGGTCAACCTGGCCCTCCGGGGTGACGAGGGTCAGGTCCACGCCGCGATGAGGACGGCCGGCTGGACGCCGGCCGACGACGTCACCCTGGCCAGCAGCCTGCGCATCATCGGAGCGACGGTGACGCGGCGTCGCTACCCGGAGGCACCGGTCAGCCCGCTCTTCCTGTTCGAGCGCAAGCAGGACTTCGCCTACCAGATGGAGGTGCACGGCAACCCGGCGCAGCGGCACCACGTGCGGTTCTGGCGCTGTCCGGAGGGCTGGCGACTGCCCGGCGGGTACCTCGTCGACTGGGTGGCAGCCGGCACGTACGACCGCACCGTCGGCCTGTCGCTGATGACCCTCCAGGTCACCCACCGCATCGCCGAGGACATCGACGTCGAGCGCGACCACATCGTCGCCACGCTGCTCGACAGCAACGCCGGGGCGTCGGCGGAGCGGATCGAGGACTTCGCCGCCGGCTACCACGCCCGCAACGGCGGCGGCGACCGGATGGAGACCGACGGGGACCTCCCGGTCGTGGACCTCCGCGGCATCGAGGTGCCCCGGACGGAGCGATGGGCGTCGACGACGGACAGCCGGGACACGCGGCCCGCGACCATCGTGTTCAGCGCGGCGGTCGCGTGCCTGCGCGGCCTGGTGGGGCTCGTGCTGCTCTGGGTGCTGGTGCAGCCCGGGCGGGCCGAGGCAGCCACCAACCTGTCGGCCGGCGGGGTCAAGGCGGCCGCCGTGGCGGTCGCCGTCGTCGCGGCCGTCGACCTCGGCCTCGGCGTGGCGACCTATCTCGGCCGCAACTGGGCGCGCGTCCTGCTCATGCTCTCCACCGCGGTGACCATCCTGCTCGCCGGGCTGGCGGTCGCCCACGGCGGACCCAGCCCGACGCTGCGCAGCGGCCTCCCGCACGTGGCCCTGGGCATCCTCGTCCTCCTGGCCCTGACCAGTCCCGCAGCGCGGCAGTACGCCACGCGGAGGTCGGGCGGTGGGGGCGCTAGATGACCGGGTTGCCGTCGAGCCAGAAGTCGATCTCCTCGCCCGAGTCGACGGCGGCCTGCGTCGTCGTGGGGGCGACCCGCGGGTCGGTGACGACGTCGACCATCGTGTCGACCGGGATCGGCAGGTCGAGGTCGCGGGGGTCGCCGGTGATCTCGGGGCCGGCGTACCTCAGGACGACCGTGCGCGTGTCGAGCTCGGCGATGACGAAGACCACGCCGGGGTCCTCCTCCGGGGCGGCTTCCTCCCAGGTGAGCGTGATGCCGTCTCCGAGGTCGGCGCAGGTGCCTTCCTCGCACGGCACCTCGTCCTTCATCCGCTCCGGGGACACGGCGACGACGACGATGTTGCCTTCGCCGGCGAAGTTGGTCGACGCGGCCACGGCGCGCTTCGGGTGCGGGAAGAGGCGGCCGTAGCTGTCCGCTGCCCAGTCGACGCCGGCCTTGGTGGGGTCGAGGTCGACCTGCTCGGAGACCACGAAGGCGAGGGAGCGCGGTGTCGTCGTCGCCTCGCCGTCCTCGGGTTCCTCGGGCCCCGAGGTGACGGTCAGGATGCCGACGAGGACGAGCACGACGACCACGACGACGAGGCCGGCGGCGACCAGCCAGGAGCGTCCGGCTCTCACATCCTGTCCCCCCTCTGGATTGGGCGCGATCGTCTCACGGCGAAGGCACGCCGGCGCGGACCTCGGGGACGCGCGGGGCGGGGCGCGTCCTGCTCCGGTTGCAGGGGTGGGCGGAGAGGGGCCCATGGAGTGTGAGTCGGGGTCAACAGTCGGCGTGGTCGGGTCGCCCTACGTGCGTCTGGTGAAGCGGAGCTTCCCGGTGCCGAGTCGGGTGGTGTTGTAACGCGGGTTGTGTGCCAGGGAGTGATGTCGCGGGCAGAGGAGTCGTCCGTCCTTGACGTTGGTGTCGCCGTTGCTTCGCCAGGCGATGTCGTGGTGGGCGTGACAGAGACCGGGCGGGTAGTCGCAGCCCTCGGCGGTGCAACCACCGTCGCGGATCGCCATCGCGATGCGCTGGGCGGTGGTGTGGAACCGCTTCTTCCGCCCCACGTCGAGCGGCTGGCCCTTCCGCCGAGCACGGCAGGGATGATCCCGGCCTCACACGCCAGCCTCCGGGCCTCGGTGGCCGAGATCCGGCCGCCGTCGTCGAGCACCCCGGCACCCAACCCCCGCAGGAGCTTCTCGAGGTCCATGGTGATCACCAGGCTGGCGGGGACTCCTCCGGCGTCGGGGATCCGGTCGGCCGGGTAGCGCTCGACGTACTCGGCGAACGCTTGGCCCATCCGCTCGGCACTCGGGCGACCGGGAACGGGAGTGGTGCCGTCGACCGCGGCCTGGTGCTTCGGCGCCGCGAGCGCCAACAGAGCCTTCTTCAACATCGAGGCCTGCAGGGCGGGGAGGGTGAACCGGCCGTGGACGCAGCCCTGGCCGTCCTCAGTCATCGTGAACCGGGTCTTCTGCCTCGCGCGTTCTTCTTCCTGCTCCAGCAACCGGCGCTCGTGCTCCTCGGCCACCTCCGGTGCGATCACGTCGAGGAGGTGACGACCCAGGATTTGCAGGCCCTTGGCGTCGTGGTGCGCCGCCTCGGCGAGCAGGTGCTGCTCGGCGTGGGCCTTCAACGCACACAGGTCGAGGTCGCGATCGGCAACCAGGTCGGCCGGGATCTTGTCCAGACGGGCGACGGCGTGGCAGATCACCCCAGCTTGCTCGGCCACCACCTCGCCTGCTGCCAGCGCGGCCGAGGTGGCCGGGAACGTCTCGAGGTCGCGAGCCAGCTTCACGCGCCGGTGCGCCTCCTTGCGCGTCAGCTTCATCTCGTGGGCCAGCCAGTTCGCGGTCGACGTCGCACCGACCTCCGCGGCCACGTCGCAGGACTCGGCCTGCGCGAGCGCCGCACCATCCAAGGAAGTCAGAGTGGAGGCCAGCGAGGTCAGCTGCCGGCACAGTTCGCGCAGCTCCGCACCACCCAGCCCGAACAGCGGCAGCCCGATGGCTTCACGCAGCGCCGACGTGGCCTCGGCGACGGCACGGGCCACCGGGTGAAGGTGCTCGGTCGGTGCTGCGGACATACCTCATCCAAGCATCGAGCACCGACAAGCCCGTGGCCGAGAATCCCCTTGTCCACAAGGGAAACCGAAGAGATTTCGCCGCGTTCCAATGGCCGACTCCACGCTCGCGAGAACGACATGCAGTGCCGATCCAGACTCGTGCCCGGGGTATGGCTGCACGGGCGCGGAAGCGCTCGCGGCGGGCATGCCCATCCGGATCAGGAGTGACCGAGCAATGCCTCCGGGCGCACCTCTGGTGCCAGTTGCTGCCCGGCCGCCGCGGCGGCCAGCTTCCGGGCGAGTCCGGGCGCCTGCTTGAAGAGGTTGTGCCCCACCGGGAACAGCAGGCCCCCCTGCTCCCAGACCGCCACCCCGTCCTCGCCCCAGGGGAGCTCGGTGGTCCAGCAGTGCCGGACGTCGACCGGCTCCGCTTCCAGACCGGGCAGCGCGCGTCCTACGTAGGCGGCCGCACGTTCCGCCAGGTCCCCGAGCTCCCCGGGCACGAGCAGGCTGCCGTCATCACGGGCCTGCGTGGTCTGGCTGAGACCGAGGGCGTAGCCCCCGTTGCCGGGAAGCGCGGCGGCGTACACGCCGGTCTCCCCGAAGTCGCCGCTGGAGTCCTGCAATGTCGCAAGGGTTGTCGGCGGTTCCCCGCGGACGACGAAGGTCAGCCGCACGTGCGCGCCCTGCTTGACCGGGATGTCGATGCCTACCGATCGCGCGAGGTGGGCGGAGCCACGGCCAGCGCACACCACGACGTGGTCGTACCGGTCGGTGCGGCCACCGCTGCGTACCTCGACGCCGTCGCCGAGGGGCCTAAGGGCGAGTACCTCGTCGACCACTACCGCGTCCCCGAGCGCGCCGGCCAGGGCCTGGATCGCATCGGGGGTCCTGATGGAGCCGCCGCGCTCGTCGAGCATCGCGGGCCCGTCGTACCCCGCCAGCAGCGGGATGCGCTGCGCGAGCTCGTCGGCGTCGAGCCGGCGTACCGCAACGCCTGCTTCCTCCAGCAGCGGCACGTGCGCATCGACCTTCGGACCGATGGCGACCGCGCCGTCCTCGGACACCATCTGCACACCGAGCCGGGCGCCCCATTCCTCGTAGGCGGCGCGGCTCTCCTGGGCGTACGCGATGAGCCGCCGATCGTCGTGCGCGTGCCGGAAGATCCGGGAAACGCCACCGGACTGACCGTTTCCCGGAACACTCTGCTCGTAGACACGGACGCCGATCCCGCGCTCGACGAGGGCGTACGCCGTGCACAGGCCGACGATGCCGGCACCCACCACTGCCACCTCGGGGTTCTTCACCCGGCCGCCGTACCCGGTCCCGCCCGAAGCCAATCATGGGGTTGAGCCGCCCGCTGGCCGCGCCACACTCGCTGGTCGGCCTCACCCTCTCGGCGCTGGGCGCCGTTGTCCTCGCCAACACGCGCCGGGGACGCGGGCGCGACACCAGGTCCTGGTTCCGGAGCATCACGGCGCCCCGTCGCACGCCCCGTCGCAACGCCCCGTCGCCCATGCGACCTCATCCAGCCACACCCCCGAACAACCCCGCCAGCATCCCCGCCAGCTCCTCGGGCCGGCTCAGGTGAGGACAGTGCCCGGCGTCGATCTCGTCCGGTCGGGTGATGCCGAGGCGTTCCGCTGCCACCCGTCGCTGCACGGAGGAGGGGATGAAGCGGTCACGGGTCGTGACGACGTACCTCGCGTCGGCCCCCGAAAGCGCGACAGGGGGCCACTGCGTGTTCCCGAGTTGCTGGCTGGTCGGCCGCTCCCTGGCCATCGCCTGCGCGGCCAGGTCGCGGGGGACGTCGTGGTAGAAGCCGACCAACGGGTCCGCGCTGCCCGTGACGCCGTCGGAGGACTGCTCGGCCATCGCCTCGAACCAGCCGACGTCGTCGAACCACTGGGCGGCGGTCTCCCCGGAACGGGGGACCATGCCGGCGACGTAGACCTGCAGGAGCGGGTCCACCCGCTGCGCCACGAGGGGTACGACGAAGCCGCCCGCGGAATGACCCACGAGCACGAGATCCTCGGCGCCGGCGACCGAGTCGACGACCGTGCTCACGCAGTCGTCCCACGTCGCGTCCTCGCGGTCGGTGGGCAGGTCGGGTGCGACCGCCTCATGACCGCGGTCCCGGAGGGCGTGCTGCACCAGCCGCCACGCCCACCCGCCGTCACCGGAACCGTGCACCAACGCGAAGACCGCCATACCCGATTCGACCCCGACCAAGGACGGAAGTCATCGCCGAGAGTGCCCTGATCCCTGCGTCTGCTGGATAATCGCCGCATGGGGGAGATGGACTTCGAGTTCGAGGGCCCGATCGTCGAGTGGCGGGGCCCGGCGCCGTTCTACTTCGTCGACATCCCGGCCGAGGAGAGCGCGGACATCAAGTTCGCAGCCAGGGGCGTGGAGTACTGGGGCCAGGTGCCCGTCGTCGCGAGCATCGATGACACGGAGTTCTCGACGGCGCTCTTCCCCAAGGACGGCCGCTACCTGCTGCCGCTGAAGGACGCCGTCCGGAAGGCAGCGGGCGTGGATCTCGACGAGGTCGTGACGGTCGCGCTGCGCGTCGGTCGGCGCTAGCCGGCGGACGATTCCGCGTCGCCCGCGCGCGCCTCGATCGCGTCCAGGTCGCGCACGGCGTAGCGGAGGTGCTCCCACTCCTCCTCGAGGATCACCTGCAGGCAGGAGAGCGTGGTCTCGGGATGCTCCGGCGCCCACGGGTTCCTGCGCGTCGTGGCCAGCTCCTCGGGGGTGACCGTTGAAAGGAAGTCGCGCACCATGGCCACGCGTCCGGCGCGGGCCTCGAGCACCTCGTCGTACGACGGGGTCTCGTTCGAGAAGACGGAGGTGTCGTTGCCGTCGGCGGCGTACTCCACGTTGGGCTGGCCGAAGGGGTGGTACGGCTGCTCGACCTCCAGGATCGCCCGGCGCAGCCAGACGTCGGTGGCCATCACCAGGTGCCGCAGCGTCTGCGCGAAGGACCACTCGCCGTCGACCGACTCGTCGACGGTGCCGGGGGGCATCGACTCCACGCGATCGAGCGCGGCGGCCCAGGCGGTCCGGAGCGCCTCCCAGGCCGAGCGCAGCGTCTCCGGGTCGGCGGCCATCCGTTGCGAGCGGCCGGGGAAGCGCCGGTCGAGCTCGGCGTCGACGTACGCCGCAACATCGACCCCGTTGACGAGCAGCGAACCGTCCTCGCCGAGCAGCCAGGGCGCGTCCACGTCCATGCCCTGCGCGTCGACCCCGCGCATCACGACGCCGGACAGGTCGGCGCCGACGAACCGGGCTCCGCGCAGGTTCGCGTCGCGGAACGTCGCGCCCGACAGGTCGTCGGCGCTCGTGAAGTCGGTCATGGGGCCCCTCGTCCTCGGTGTCAGCCGATCTGCTCGGCCAGGGCCACGATGATGCCGTCCGGGCCGCGGAGGTAACAGAGGCGGAACATGCTCTCGTACTGCGCGACCTCGCCGAGCAGCTCGGCGCCGTGGTTGCGCAGCCGGGCGATGGTGTCGTCGATGTCGTCGACCGCGAACATGATGCGATGCAGGCCGAACGTGTTGGGCACCGGCACCGGCGGGTCCGCGTGGACCGCCACCGGGACGTCGTACCTGGTCAGCTCCACCTTGCCGTGACCGTCCGGGGTGCGCATCATCGCGATCTCGCTGCGCAGCCCGTCGATGCCGACCGTCTGGTCCGCGAACGCGCCCTCGATCGGCATCCTGGCCTCGAGCTCCATACCGATCTCGGTGAAGAAGGCGACGGCCGCATCGAGGTCGGCGACGACGATGGCCACGTTGTCCATCCGCAGCAGGGTCATGCCTGAGAGGTTAGGGAGCGCGGCCGTCCCCGAACAGGGTCAGCCCCTTGGACAGGGCAGCTGATGGACGGGCACCGGTCACGGGTTCTCGAGCGCCGCCGGCACCTGAGTGACGAGAAGCACCACTGGGAGCGGCGCACTGGTGCCTTTCGTCACGCGCGGTGGGTCTCGCGAAGCCGGGGCCAAGGAATGCCGCTGATCGGTGCCACTGAGTGACACCGGAGCGCGGCGTAGACGATGGCAGTGGTTTCGAGACGCTCGCTGGCGCTCGCTCCTCGACCACCGAGGTCGGAAGGCGGCCGACCGTGGCGCGGAGGCGCCGACAGGAACAAGATGGCCCCATGTTCATCGACACCGTTCCCGAGGAGGCCGCCGAGGGCGACCTCGCCGAGTTCTACAGCAAGCAGAGAGATGCCTGGGGCTTCCTGCCCAACTTCGCCACGGCCTTCTCGACCCGGCCGGAGGTGGCCATGGCATGGGTCAGGTTGGGTGCGGCCGTCGGGGGAGGCATGGACCGACGTCGCTACGAGATCGCCACGATCGCTGCCGCCCGGGCGCTGCGGTCGACGTACTGCACCGCGGCGCACTCGAAGTTCCTCCGCGACGTGTGTGGCGACGAGCCGACGATGGTGGCCATCGCGGAGGACCCGACGGGCGGCGGCCTCAGCGAGCAGGACCGCGCGGTCTACGACTTCGCGGGGCAGGTCGCCCGGGACGCAGCGTCGGTCCGGCAGGAGGACGTCGACAGGCTGCGCGCCGTCGGGCTCACGGACGCCGACGTGGCGGACGTGGTCTTCGCCGCGGCCGCGCGGTCGTTCTTCACGCGTGTGCTGGACGGACTCGGCGCGCAGCTCGACCCGCAGACCGCCGAGACCTTCGCCCCGGAGATCCTCGAGTCGATGGTCGTCGGCCGGCCCGTGGCCGGGGCCTGACCCGGGTGGGGGAGCAGCGTCGTGCCAGGTGGAACGCGGAGGTCGAGGCGCCGGGGGAGGAGACGTAGCGAGTCAGCGTCGCCGAATCCAGAAGCCTGCCTTCGCGGTGCGGTCGGGGCGTTGGCCCGTGACCACGACGTGCTTGGGGCCGCGCCACGTGCCGACGCGGAACGTCATCCGGTAGGTGCCGGAAGCGGTGGCGTGCGCGCCGCGCGGCGAGACTCGCCTGCCGTTGTAGCGCACCGTGAGCCGCTCCCCGCCCGCGAGACCCGAGACGGCGACGGTCTGACGGTGCCGGACCCGCACCTTGCGGTGGGCGAGGCGCATGCCGAGGGTCTTCCTCGCGATGACACGGACCGCAGCCCTGCCCGTCCGGTCGGCCTCCGAGCCGGTCACGGTGACCGTGGCGGTGCCGTCCTTGGTACGTGAAGGGATCGTCACCGTGCGGCTGAGCGACCCCGTGCCGCTGGCCGTCCCGGCAGCGACCTCGCTGTTGCCGACCCGGATCGTGTAGCGCTCGCCTGCGTCGAGCCCCTTGCCGGTGACGGGAACGCCCGAGCCCGCCGCGCGAAGTCCGCCCGGCGCGGCGACGACGACTGCCTTGGCCTGACGGTTGAGCGTGACGGCGACCTGGGTGGTCGTCGAGCCGTTGTCGTTGCTCGCTCGCAGGACGTAGGTGTTGGTGCCCAGCCTGGTCGGGCTGACCGAGGCCGAGCCGGACATGACCTTGCTCCCCGTCCAGTCGCCCGACGCCGTCACCGTGTCGGCGTCGGTCGAGCTCCAGGTGAGCGTCGTGGACTGGCCGCGACGAAGGTTCGAGTCACCCTCGTCGAGCTGCAGCTCGGGGGCGAGCTCGGTGGCCACCTCGGCGGTCGGGTCCGAGACGTCGCTGACGTCGTCGTACCCGTCGCGGGCGGCGGTCACCTCCACCGTGATCGCGGCGTGGCGCTGCGCCGGGGTGAGGGTGAGGGTCCGGTGCGTCGCACCCTCGATGGCGTTCTGGTCGGCGTACCACTGGTAGGCGACGCCGTCGGGACCAGGAGCCACGGGGCCGGCATCCGCGGTCAGCACCTCACCCACCTTGACCGTGCCGGAGATCGTCGCGACGGGCAGCGTGCCGAAGGTGCCGGGGACGACGGTCCCGCTGTCCGTGGACTCCGAGACGCGGTTGAAGTAGTCCTTGGTCGCGGTGGCCCGCACGGTGAGCGCCGCTCCGGCGTCGCTCGGCCGCGGGGTGTAGGTGCTGCCCGTGCCGACACGGCTGCCGTCGCGCAGCCACTGCCAGGTCACCGCCGCGTCGGCGGGATCCAGGTGTCCGTCGGGGAGCGCGGCGCTGAGCGGGCTGTCGACGGCCGGGGTGCCGCTGATGACCGGGGCCGGGAGGGTGATCACACCGCCGCTGACGGGGCCCACCTCCGCGGAGGTCACCGGGGTCTCGGTGACGTCGTCCTTGGTGCCGGTCACCTGGAACGCGATGGTCGCGCCCGCGTCGGCGTTGGTCAGCACGTACGTCGCGTCGGTGGCGTCCGCAACAGGGGATCCGTTGCGCAGCCACTGCTTCGCGAGGGGCGTTCCGTCGTACGCCGTGACCGCGGACGCGTCCCCACGCAGGGTGCGTCCGACGGTGGTGGTCCCGACGACCTTGGTGCCGACGACGCGAGAGGTGGCTGCCGAGGTGTCGGTGGAGTCGTTGTAGCCGTGCTTGCGCGCGGTGACCTGGACCGTGATCGTGGAGTCCTGCTGGGCGCTCGTGAGGGTGAGCTCCGGTCCGGTCGCTCCCGCGATGGCTGCGCCGTCGGAGAACCAGCGGTAGGTGAGGGACGTCGCGGTCGGAGTCACGTCGCCGGAGTCCGCCGTCAGGGTCTGCCCGACCTGGGGCGTCCCGGCGATGGTGGCGGTCGTGCCGGTGGTGAAGTCGATCGGCAGCGGCGCGCGGACGGCCACGCTGTGCAGGTGGCCGACGGCGATCGCCGTGTAGCCGGTGCCCGCCGGCAGGGCGGGGACGCACAGCTGGCACTGGCCGTTGTGGCCCCAGGCGAGCACGTTGCCCTCGGAGGTCAGCGCGAGGCTGTGCCAGACGCTGGCCTCGAGGTCGACGACGACCTGGTCGCCCACGGGCGGGACCTCGATCTGGTGTCGGCTGTTGTCGCCCCAGGCGACGAGCTCGCCGTCGGAGGTCAGCGCGACGCTGTGCCAGAGGCCTCCCGCGACGTCGGTGACGGTCTTGTCGGCCAGCGAGGCGGGCACGTCGGTCTGGCCGTGGTCGTTCCTGCCCCAGGCCGTGACGCGGCCGTCGGAGGTCACCGCCAGGCTGTGGCTGAAGGCGGCGTCGATGACGGTGACCGTCTTGCCGGCGAGAGAGGCCGGCACGGCGGTCTGACCGGATTCGTTCGCACCCCAGGCCACGACCTGACCGTCCGAGGTCAGCGCCAGGCTGTGGCCACAACCGGCCGAGATCGCCGTGACGGTCTTGCCGGCGAGGGAGCCCGGCACGGTCGCCTGGCCGGAGTCGTTCGCACCCCAGGCGGTGACCGCGCCGTCGGAGGTGAGCGCCAGGCTGAAGCCACAACCGGCCGCCACGGAGGTCACGGTCCTGTCCTGGAGCGAGGCCGGCACGTCGGTCTGGCCGGAGGAGTTGTCCCCCCACGCGGTGACCCGGCCGTCGGAGGTCAGCGCCAGCTGGTGGCCGTCGAAGGCGCTGATGGCGATGACGTCCTTGCCGGCGAGCGAGTCCGGGGCGGCTTCCGTGCCGTACCACGTCACCACCGTGCCGTCCCCGGAGTCGGCCTGGGCAGGTGCCGCGGCCAGGGCCGAGCCGCCGAGGGCGAGCAGGACGACGACCGAAGCGGCGACGAGCCGGCCGACCGGGGTGGGGCGCTCAGGACGCCCTCCGGGGAGACGGGCAGCGCGGGCGGAGGCAGAGGGCGCCGAGACAGGGGGCACGAGCGGTCCTTGGGCTGAAGGGCCGGCGACCGCGTGTCCGAGTGACGAGGTGCGGTGCGGTGCCGCGGGCTCAACCTAGGCGCAGAGGGACACTCGCGCCCGTCGAACAATGAAAAATGGCGGCATCGGCGTACCGGAGGACCCGGGTGCGCAATGACAGGCAGCGCAGCCCCCACTACCGGATACTGGGCGGATGGCCCGTACTCGCTGCTACCGCGGGGGAGTCCTCACCGACGAGGACTTCCCCATCGACCAGCTCTCCGAGCACCTGACGGACGCTTCGGCCGTCGTGTGGGTCGATCTGTGTGCGCCGGACCACGAGGAGCTGAAGCTCGTCGCCGACGAGCTCGGGCTGCACAGGCTGGCGGTCGAGGACGCCGCGCAGGGGCGCCAGCGGCCCAAGCTCGACCGCTACGCCGGGCACGACTTCCTCAGCGCCTACTCGGTGCAGCTCGACGTCGACAGCGGTGAGCTGGTCACGGGCGAGATCCACGCGTTCATCACGCCGGCCGCCCTCGTCACTGTCCGCCGCGACGACTCGTTCTCCATGGACGCCGTGCTGGAGCGGTGGGACAACGAGGTCGACCTCACCAGATTCGGCGTCGGGGCCCTGCTCCACGGGCTGCTGGACGTCCTGGTCGACGGGCACTTCGACGCGGTCGAGTCCCTCGACGACCAGATCGAGCAGCTGGAGGACCTGCTGTTCGACGACCGGCCGCACGACCAGGGGGTGCAGCGCCGCAGCTTCGAGCTGCGCAAGAGCCTGGTCCAGCTCCGTCGCGTGGTCCTGCCGATGCGGGAGGTCGTCAACACCCTGATGCGACGCGACGTCGGGCTGGTGTCCGAGGAGCTCCTGCCCTACTACCAGGACGTCTACGACCACGTGCTGCGCGCGACGGAGTGGACCGAGAGCCTCCGCGACCTCGTCAACACCATCCTCGAGACGAACCTGACGATCCAGGGCAACCGTCTCAACGTCATCACCAAGAAGGTCACGAGCTGGGCCGCGATCATCGCGGTGCCCACAGCCGTCACCGGCTTCTACGGCCAGAACCTGCCCTACCCGGGGTTCGCCCGCGAGTCGGGCTTCCTCACCTCGTCGATCCTCATCCTGGCTCTGTCCGGCGCACTGTACGTCGCGTTCAAGCGCAACGACTGGCTCTGAGCGGGGTGTCCCTCTCGCCCGGGGTCGACCTCAGTGCACGTGGATGTCCCGCCTCGCGAAGACGGGCAGCGCAGCCGCCAGGGCGAGGACCGCGACCAGCACGACCCAGCCGATCGACGCGGGGAGCGCGCTACCCAGCGGTCCGCCGGAGAGGGCCTGGTCGAAGGGGGAGAGCGGTCGCCAGGGCTCCATGAAGTCCACGATCAGGCCGAGGGCGTAGAGCAGGTAGCTCGCCACCGCGGCCGTGCCGGCGATGCCCAGGGCGAGGGCGCGGTGGCCCGTCGCCGCCCCGATGGCCAGGGCCACGAAGCCGAACTCGACGCCCATCAGCACCATCGCCAGGGAGGCGGTCGCGAGGTCGCCCGCGCCGATGTCCATGCCGAAGGTCGGCGCCGTCACCAGGAAGGTGAGGAACACGAGCGCTCCCAGGAACAGCAGCGAGGTGGCGAGCGCGGCCGCCTTCTGCAGGACCAGGCTCGTCGTCGACACCCGGGTGACGAGCAGCACCTCGAGCGTCCCGCCCTCCTCCTCTCCGGCCACCAGGCGGGCGCCGCGGCTGATCCCGAAGATGATGAACAGCAGCGGCAGCACCAGCGTGAACAGCTCGGCGTTCATGAACCCGCTCGCCGTCGCCATCTTCTCGAGGTCGAACAGCTGGCGCATCGCCTCGGGGTAGGCCTCGACGAACTCGTCGAAGTCCGGCATGTCGCGGACCGTCGGCCAGACCGACGACTCCATCAGCACCAGCAGGACCACGCCGGTGCCCCAGCCGACCAGCGCCCACCGCTGGTCGCGCAGCGACTTGGTGAACACGTTGCGCAGCACGACGCTCACCCCTCCTGCTCGTACCAGCCGAGGAAGACCTCCTCGAGGTCCGGCTCGTGGGTGACGACGTTCTCCACGCCGTACGGCGCCGCCGCTGTCACCAGCTCGACCATCGAGCCCTCGACGGCCAGGTGCACCGTCCGGTCCACCAGGTGCACGTCGTGCACGCCCGGGACCCGCGCGAGCGCGTCGGTGGGCGGGACGGAGACGAAGGTCAGGTCGACCCGGCGTACCGCCTGCCGCTCGAGACGCGCCACGGTGTCGGTCACCAGCAGCTCGCCGGCACGCAGGATCGCCACGACGTCCGCGATCGCCTCGACCTCGCTGAGCACGTGCGAGGACAGGAACACCGTCCTCCCGGCGTCGCGCGCCTCCCGGACCAGGGCGAGGAACTCCCGCTGCACCAGCGGGTCCAGGCCGGCGGTCGGCTCGTCGAGGACCAGCACCTCCGGCTCGTGCATGAACGCCTGCACGATGCCGACCTTCTGCCGGTTGCCGTGCGACATGGCGCCGATCCGCTCGTCGAGGCGCAGCTGCAGGCGCTCGGCCAGCTGACCGACCAGCGTCCAGGAGACCCCGCCGCGCAGGGCGCCGAGGTAGCGCAGGACCTGCTCGCCGGTCAGGTCGGCGTACGCCACGAAGTCGCCCGGCAGGTAGCCGACCAGGCGCTGCACGGCCTCACGTTCGCGTACGACGTCGTGCCCCAGGACCGTTGCCCGGCCGGAGGTGGGGCGCATCAGCCCGGCCAGGATCCTGATCGTCGTCGTCTTGCCCGACCCGTTGGGGCCCAGGTAGCCGAACACCACTCGTGGGGGGACCACCAGGTCGATGCCGCGCAGCGCGTGCGTGCGTCCGTAGCGCTTGTCCAGGGCCGCCGTCGCGATCGCTGCGTCCATGGTCTGCCGCCCCCTCTGCCTCCCTTGTACCGGCTCGGCGGCACGGTCGCGAAGGGGCGAAGGTCACCGCGCCGCCGTCGCGGCCGCCCGACCAGCCAGCGCGTACCGGCCCCTTCGAGCGGTCGGGCCGTTCTGCCGGATGCTCGGGCCCAAGGGCCCTAGAGCGACAGGGTGCCGCGCGGCAACGTGGGGGGCAGGCTCCACGAGGAGGAGACGATGGAAGACCTGGAGAACGCACGCGCGCAGGCCGAGGCCCGCAAGTCCACGGACCGTCCGAGCAGCGCCGACCGGGCGCGGTTCTGGGCCGGGCTCAACCGCTACCTCGCCAGCGAGGCGGCGCACGCACACAAGGCCGCCGAGCGCGAGCGCGAGGACGACACGTCGACCGGGGCCCAGAAGAGCCACGGGCCCGACGACGGGCCCGACGACGGGCCCGACCACCCGGTACGCGAGAGCTGAGCCGAGCGTGCCGCCGGCGAGCGACACCGCGACGGTGTGGCAGCAGGCGAGGGAGTCGCTCGACGGGCTGCCCGGCGGACAGGGACTGAACCTGGCCCACGAGGCCGTCGACCGGCACGTCCTGCACGGTGACGGCGGTGTCGTCGCCCTGCGCTGCATCGCCACCGACGAGTCCACGACCGACCACACCTACGCCGACCTCCGCGAGCTGACCAACCGGTTCGCAGGGGTCCTCGACGCGCTCGGGGTCGCTCCGGGGCAGACGGTGTTCTCCCTCCTCGGCCGCGGCCTGGAGACCTACGTGACCTCGCTCGGGACGGTCAAGCACACCAGCGTGTTCTGTCCGCTGTTCGCGGCGTTCGGTCCCGAGCCCGTCCGGGAGCGGCTGCGCCTGGGGCACGGCAGGGTGCTGGTCACGACCGCGGAGCTCTACCGCCGGCGCATCGAGCCGATGCGCGAGCAGCTGCCCGACCTCGAGCACGTGCTCCTCGTCGACGCCGAGGACGTGCCGGGGACGCTGTCGTTCCACCGGCTGCTCGACGAGGCGGACAGCGGGTACGAGATCCCGCCCACCGACCCCGAGACCCCGGCGCTGCTGCACTTCACCAGCGGCACCACCGGCAAGCCCAAGGGCGCCGTGCACGTCCACGAGGCCGTGGTCGCCCACCACGCCACCAGCGCCCACGCCCTCGGACTGCGCCGCGGCGACGTCTTCTGGTGCACCGCGGACCCGGGCTGGGTCACCGGCACGTCGTACGGCATCGTCGCGCCGCTGACCCACGGCACCACCGTGATCTGCGACGCGGGGGAGTACGCCGCCCGCCGCTGGTACGGCATCCTCGCGGAGCAGCGCGTCACCGTCTGGTACACCGCCCCCACGGCGATCCGCATGCTGATGCGCGCCGGCACCGACGTGATCGCGGACTACGACCTGTCCACCCTGCGCCACGTGGCCAGCGTCGGGGAGCCGCTGAACCCCGAGGCCGTCGTCTGGGCCCAGGCGGCCTACGAACGGCCGGTGCTCGACAACTGGTGGCAGACCGAGACCGGCGCGATCATGATCGCCAACAGCCCCGACATGGAGGTGCGCCCCGGCTCGATGGGCCGGCCCGTGCCGGGCGTCGCGGTCGCGCTGCTGGAGCGCGGCGAGGACGGGCGCGCGCAGGTCGTCGACGACACGGTGCGCCAGGTGAGCGAGACCGGCCGGACCGGCGAGCTGGCGCTGCGCCCCGGCTGGCCCTCGATGTTCCGGGCCTACCTCGACGAGGAGGAGCGCTACCAGAAGTGCTTCGCGGGAGGCTGGTACCTCTCCGGCGACCTCGCCCGACGTGACGAGGACGGCTACTTCTGGTTCGTCGGCCGCGCCGACGACGTGATCAAGTCGGCCGGCCACCTCATCGGGCCCTTCGAGGTGGAGAGCGCGCTGATGGAGCACGACGCCGTCGTCGAGGCGGGCGTGATCGGCAAGCCGGACCCGGTGGCCGGCGAGGTGGTCAAGGCCTTCGTGACACTGCGCCCCGGCTTCGAGCCGACCGAGGCGCTGCGGCGCGAGCTGATCGCGTTCGGCCGGCGCCGCCTGGGCTCGGTGGCGCCGCGCGAGATCGTCTTCGACCAGCACCTGCCGCACACGCGCAGCGGCAAGGTGATGCGGCGGCTGCTCAAGGCCCGCGAGCTCGGGCTGCCCGAGGGTGACCTGTCGACGCTGGAGAGTGCCTGATGAGCGAGACCGCTACCCCCGCGGGCACGTCCCCGACACCGACTTCGCCCGCGTCCCCGGCCGCGCCCGACGACGACCGGCTCGAGCTGCTGCGCCAGATGCTGCGGGTCCGGATGTTCGAGGAGCGCTGCGTGGAGCTCTACAGCGCCACCAAGATCCGCGGCTTCCTGCACGTCGGCATCGGGGAGGAGGCAGTCGCGGCGGGGGTGGCCAGCGTGCTGGGGGAGGACGACGCGGTCGTGTCGACGTACCGCGAGCACGGCCACGCCCTGGTCAAGGGAGTCGCGATGGACGCGCTGATGGCCGAGATGTTCGGCAAGGTCACCGGCTGCAGCCGGGGCCGGGGCGGCTCGATGCACCTGTTCGACGTCTCGCACCGGTTCTACGGCGGCAACGCGATCGTCGCGGGCGGGCTGCCCGTGGCGGTGGGGCTCGCGCTGGCCGACAGGCTGCGCGAGCGCCCCGTGGTGACGGTCTGCTTCTTCGGCGAGGGGGCGATGGCCGAGGGCGAGTTCCACGAGTGCCTGAACCTGGCCGCGCTGTGGCACCTTCCGGTGCTGTTCTGCTGCGAGAACAACCTCTATGCGATGGGCACCGAGATCGCCCACGAGCAGGCCGAGACAGACCTCGCGCTGCGCGCCGCGTCGTACGGCATGGCGGCCTGGGCGGTCGACGGCATGGATGTGCTGGAGGTGCGGGACGCGGCGCGGCGGGCGACCGACCGGATCCGCGGTGGCGACGGACCGTGCTTCCTCGAGCTGCGGACCTACCGCTTCCGTGCCCACTCGATGTACGACCCGGAGCGCTACCGCGAGAAGGACGAAGTGGCGCACTGGCGCGAGCGCGACCCCGTGGGGATGCTCGCGTCGATGCTCACCGCCGAGGGCCGGCTCACCCCCGAGGAGTACGACGCCACCGCTGCCGAGATCGCCACCGAGATCGACGCCGCCGTCAGGGCCGCGGAGGAGGCGCCGCTCGAGCCGGTGGAGGACCTCACCCGGTTCGTCACCAGCGAGTCACGCGGCGAGTCGTCGGCGCCGTCGGGAGGCGCGTCGTGACCGCGGGGACGGTGGAGACGACCTACCGCGAGGCGGTGCGGGAGTCGATCCGGGAGGCGATGGACCGCGACGAGCGGGTGTTCATGATGGGCGAGGACATCGGCGCCTACGGCGGGTGCTTCGCCGTCAGCCTCGGGCTGCTCGAGGACTTCGGGCCCGAGCGGATCCGCGACACCCCGCTGTCGGAGTCGGCGTTCGTCGGCGCCGGCATCGGCGCCGCCATCGGCGGGATGCGGCCGATCGTGGAGATCATGACGGTCAACTTCAGCCTGCTGGCGCTCGACCAGATCCTCAACAACGCCGCCACGCTCCAGCACATGTCCGGTGGCCAGGTGCAGGTGCCGCTGGTGATACGGATGACCACCGGCGCCGGACGCCAGCTGGCGGCGCAGCACTCGCACAGCCTGGAGGGCTGGTACGCCCACATCCCCGGCCTGCGGATCGTGGCCCCGGCGACGCTGGAGGACGCGCGCGGCATGCTCTGGACCGCGCTCCAGCACCCGGACCCCGTGCTGTTCTTCGAGCACGGCGCGCTCTACAACGTCGGCGGCCGGCTCGCTGCCGATGCCGGTGCCGTCGACATCGACCGGGCCGTCGTACGCCGACCGGGGCGGGACCTGAGCCTGATCACCTACGGCGGCTGCCTGCCCAAGGCGATGACGGCCGCCGAGACGCTCTCCGGGCTCGGGATCGAGGCCGAGGTCATCGACCTGCGCAGCCTGCGGCCGCTCGACGACGTCACGATCACCGAGTCGGTGCGGCGTACCCACCGAGCCGTCATCGTCGACGAGGGATGGCGCTCCGGGAGCCTGTCGGCGGAGGTCAGCGCGAGGATCACCGAGCAGTGCTTCTACGACCTCGACGCGCCCGTGGAGCGGGTGTGCTCGGTGGAGGTGCCGATCCCCTACGCCAAGCACCTCGAGGAGGCGGCGATCCCCCAGCCCGCCTCGATCGTGGCCGCGGCGCAGCGGGTGACGGGCTGAGGCGGCCGGCATGGGGGAGTTCCTGATGCCCTCGCTGGGCGCCGACATGGAGTCCGGCGTGCTGCTGGAGTGGCTGGTCGAGCCTGGGCGGGAGGTACGCCGCGGCGACCTGATGGCGGTCGTCGACACCGACAAGTCGGCCGTCGAGATCGAGACCTTCGCCGACGGCGTGGTCGGTGAGCTGCTCGCGGAGCCCGGTCAGCGGGTCGCGGTGGGGGAGCCGCTGGCCACCCTCGTCGAGGCCGGGGCGGCGCCGGCGCCTGCCGCGGCCGCGCCCGTCGCCGCACCTGCCGCCGCACCTGCTTCAGCCGCACCCGCGACGACGCCACCTGCCCCGTCGGCTCCCGTGCCCGTGGCTCCACTGACGCCGGCACCACCCGCTCCGCCTGCGCCGGCGACACACCCGACGCCCGTGGCCTCGCCGCCGGTCCGGCACCACGCGGCCGAGCTCGGTGTCGACCTCGCGGGCGTGACCGGCACCGGTCGCCACGGTGCCGTCACCCGCGCCGACGTCGACCGGGTGGCTGCCGAGCGCGCGCGCCCGGCCCCGACGGTGCCGCCGGCCTTGCCGCCGCAGGCGGTGCCCCCGGCCGGCCGGGACGGTCGGGTCTCGCCGTACGCCCGCCGGCTCGCGGCCGAGCGCGGCGTCGACCTGGCGCCGCTGGTCGCAGCCGCGGGCGAGCGACCCGTGCACGCGGCCGACGTGCTCGCGGCCGGACCGGCCGTGCCTGCGGCGGCGACGGCCGCGCCCGCCGCGCCCGCAGCGCCCGCAGCCCCGGCGGCCCCGGCACCTGCCTCGCGTACCGGCTCGCGGGCCACCATCGCCGCCCTGATGAGCAAGGCCAAGCGGGAGATCCCGCACTACTACGTGGCCACGACCGTCGACATGGGGCCGGTGACGTCCTGGATGCGCGCCCACAACCGGGAGGTGCCCGTCGGGGAGCGGCTGGTGCCGGCGGCGGCGCTGCTCAAGGCCACCGCGCTCGCGCTGCGTGAGTTCCCCCAGCTCAACGGGTTCTGGCTCCACGACGACTTCGTGGCCGGTGACGACGTCCACCTCGGAGTGGCGGTCTCGGTGCGCGACGGCGCCCTGGTCGCTCCTGCGATGCACGCCGCCGCGGACCTGACGCTGGCGGCAGTGATGTCCGGGCTGCGCGACCTCGTCAAACGGGCCAGGCGGGGCCGCCTGACCCGTGCGGAGCTCGCCGACCCGACGTTCACCGTCACCGACCTCGGCGACCAGGGCGTCGAGGAGGTCATCGGCGTGATCTACCCGCCCCAGGTCGCGCTCCTGGGCGTCGGCCGACTGGTGGAGCGGCCGTGGGCGGTGGACGGCCGGCTCGGCGTGAACCCGGTCGTCCGGCTCACCCTGTCCGGAGACCACCGCGCCACCGATGGCTACACCGGCGCCCGCTTCCTCGCGACCATCGACCGACTGCTGCAGCAACCGGAGGAGCTATGAGCATCCAGGCCGACCAAGCCCGCAGGATCGTGGCCGAGGCCGTGACCAGCATCGTGCCCGACGCGGACGTCGCCTCTCTCGCCGACGACGCCGACCTCCGGGACGCCTTCGAGCTCGACTCGCTGGACTTCCTCGACTTCGTCGAGAAGGTCGGGGAGGGCGCGAGCATCCGCATCGACGAGGACGACTACCCGGAGCTGGCCACGATGGCCGGCTGCGAGCGGTTCATCACCCGGCGTACGGCAGCGTCTGCCTGACGCACTCACGCAGGACGTACGACGACCCGCGTGCCGCTCGGCACCACGACGACGTCATCGACCAGCGAGGCCGCCCGGGCCAGCACGTCGGCGACGTCGCGGATCGAGACGAACCCGGCGATCACGCCCTCGTCGAGGACCGGCAGGTGCCGGATCTCCGCGTCGAGCATCCGCTGCGCCGCCTCCAGGACGGTGTCGTCGGGACCGGCCGTGACGAGGTCGGTCGTCATCATCTCCCCGGCGGTCAGGTGGTCGGGGTTGGCGCCCTGCGCGAGGTGCTCCACCACGTCGCGCTCGGAGACGACGCCGGCGAGCACGCCGTGCTCGAGGACCGCGAGGGCCCCGATGTCGTCGGCCGAGAGCGACTCGGCCACCTCACGCAGGGTCGCCTCTGCGTGCACGGTTGCCACCGGCCACACCATGACCCGAGACACGGTGTCCGTGGGGTGGGCGCTGCGGGTGCGGGTGCCGGACATGGTGAACTCCATTGCTCGAAGGGGTTTCGTGCCTCCAGCATCGACCCGCGCTCGCGCCCGACTCAGGGGCCTTGGTCCCGATTCCGCGGGCAGAAGGCACTCGCACCCGGTGGTCGAGCCTGTCGAAACCGCTACGAGCTCGGTGACCGCTCCAGCACGACCTTCAGCGCGCCGGTGTCGCCGGCGCGGGCGAACACGTCGTACGCCTCGAGCATGTCGTCGAGCCCGTAGCGGTGCGTGATCATCGGAGTGGGGTCGATCTGCCCGTCGGCCAGGAGCCGCAGCAGCGTCGGCGTGGTGCTGGTGTCGACGAGCCCGGTCGTGATGGTGACGTCCTTGATCCACAGCGACTCCAGGTGCAGCGTCGCGGACGCGCCGTGGACGCCGATGTTGGCGACGTGGCCGCCGGGGCGCACCAGTCGCGTGCACAGCTCGAACGTCTCCGGGACGCCGACGGCCTCCATGACCACGTCGGCGCCGAGGCCGTCGGTCATGCTGGAGACGACCTCGGCGACCTCGTCGGGCACCGAGTCGAGCACCACGTGGGCGCCCATCCGCTTGGCGGCGTCGCGACGCGGTGCGGCGGGGTCGACGACCACGATGCGGGCGGGGGAGTACAGCGCCGCGGTCTGCACCGCCGCGAGCCCGATCGGTCCGGCGCCCACGATCACCACGGTGTCGCCGGGACGCACGCGGCCGTTCAGTACGCCGACCTCGTAGCTCGTGGGGAGGATGTCGGCGAGCAGCACCGCCGCCTCGTTGGAGACGTCGGCCGGCAGCAGGTGGGTGGACAGGTCGGCGAACGGCACCCGGACGTACTCCGCCTGCACCCCGTCGATCGTGTGCCCCAGCGCCCAGCCGCCGCCGCGCTGGCACTGCCCGTAGCGCGCCTCGCGGCAGAAGCGGCAGGTGCCGCAGCCGGCGATGCACGAGACCAGCACGCGGTCCCCGGCGGAGACGCTGCGGACGGCGGAGCCGACGGCCTCGACCGTGCCGACCGCCTCGTGGCCGAGGACGGTGCCGGGCTTCACCTCGGGTACGTCGCCCTTGAGGATGTGCAGGTCCGTGCCGCAGATCGTGACCGCGTCGACGCCGACGACGACGTCGGTGTCGTCGCGCAGCTCGGGGTCCGGGATCTCCTCCCAGGTCTTCTGGCCGGGTCCGTGGTAGACGAGTGCGTGCATGATCCCTCCGAGGTCGTGTGGTGTCCCTGCGTCCCAGCGTGCGCCGCGGAGCGGTCACGGGGCAGGGGCCGAACGTCCCGACCTCGACCGTCGTAGGCCCGCAACCGCGGCGTACGGGACCTCCGTCCCTGTCGATCGCCGGAGAACCGCGCTTGACTGGGGATCCCTTCCCTCGGAGGCGCCATGAGCCAGGCACTGCGGCCACCGACGCCCTCTGCACAGGCGACGAGCCCACCGAGGACGAGCCCACCGAGGATCGAGCGGGCCAGTCCGGCCGACCGGGCCTTCCTGGCCATGGACCGGGGCGAGGTGCCCGAGCAGTTCGGCGTGCTGCTGCAGCTCGAGGGGAGCCCGGACCTGGCGCAGGTACGGCGACTGGTGGCCGAGCGCATCGCGGCGGTGCCTCGACTGCGTCAGCGGTTGGTGGGCGCGGGATGGACTCGTGGGGGACCGATCTGGGTCGACCACCCCGACTTCGACGTCGACCGCCACGTACGCGCGAAGGCTTGTCCGCCGCCGGCGAGTGCCCAGGAGGTCCTGGACGCCGCCTTGGAGGTCGTCGGCACGCGGTTGCCGCGCTCGGAGCCGCTGTGGGCGGTGGTGCTGGTCACCGGCGCCGCCGATGGCACGGCCGCGCTGCTCGTGGTGATGAACCACGTCCTCGCCGACGGCGTGGGCGGCCTGGCCGTGCTCGCCGAGCTCGTCGACGAGGGCGTCCGCACCGCGACGACGCCGTTCCCCCGGCCGCGCCCCGGTGCGTGGCCGCTGTTCCTCGATGCCCAGCGTGCTCGGCTGCGGGCACTGCGCGACGCGCCTCGGACGGCCCGGGTGCTGCGAAAGTCGTTCGCGGCGGCCGGAGGCGTGCGGGCCGTGGCGATCACCCCGTGCTCGCTGGTCGGGCCGACCGGCCCGGCGCGCGCGGCGGTCGCGGTCTCCTGCGACGTGGGACCGCTCCGCGCCGCGGCGCACCGAGCCGGCGCCACCACCAACGACGCGGTGCTGGTCTCCGTGGCCGGGGCACTGGGGCAGGTGCTCACGGCGCGCGGCGAGCACGTGGACTCACTGGTGTTCACCGTGCCCGTCTCGGGCCGGCCTGCCGCGGACTCCGCCGGGCTGGGCAACGCCGTGAGCCCGATGATCGTCGCGGTTCCCTGCGCCGGCTCGGTGTCCGACCGGCTCCAGCACGCGGCCGGGCAGGTCCGGGCGCGCCGGTCCGAGGCCGCCGGGCCGCCGCCGATCGCCGTGCTCGGCTCGCTGTTCCGGCTGCTCGCGCGCCTCGGCGGCTTCCGCTGGTACATGAACCACCAGCGCCGGATGCACACCCTGGTCAGCCACGTCCGCGGCCCCGACCAGCCGCTCACCTTCGCCGGACACCGCATCGTCAGGGCGATCCCGGTCGCGGTCTCCGCGGGCGGGAACGTCCGGGTCTACTTCGAGGTGCTGACCTACGCCGGACGCCTCACCATCACCGCCGTCGCCGACCCGGCTCACTTCCCCGACCTCGACCTCCTCGCCAGGGCGCTGCGTGCCGAGCTGGAGACGCCAGGTGCGTCGGTGGTTGAGCCTGTCGGTGGTTGAGACTCTCGGCGGGTGCTCGGCGTGGTGGCGGCGATCTCCGTCACCAGGTGACTGCGATTCGCCGCGGTGTCGTCACGACGCTCGTTCTTCGGGCCGGCGATGCGGGGTGGTCTCGCGACGCTCGCTCCTCAACCACCGAGGGCACCGAAACCGCTTACGAGGCGTGGACCGGGGACCAGAAGATGGCGACCGCGACGTTGAGCACGGAGAGACCGAGGATCGTGAAGTAGATCGCGTCGCTGATCCGCTCCTTGCGGAGGTTCGCCATCACCAGGGCCAGCACGACGAGGCCGATGAGGAGCTTGACGCCGACCTTGGCGTGGTCGACGGGGGCGTCGCCCGCCTCGAGGATGCCGACCAGGGCGAGCCCGGCGACGAACGCGGTGCCGGCGCCGTCGCGCATCGCCGAGTTCACCCGGCGCGGCCCGGAGAGCTGCACCAGCAGTCCGCCGATCAGGGCGGCGAAACCGAGGACGTGGACGAACAACGCAATCTGCCTGACGAGATCCATGAGCAGAACCTAGCCAGCGCGTCCGCGCCGTCCGGGCTGGGGACCTCCCGCGTGTGACGCGGGTGACACCATGACCGCCATGTCGCAGCCCGAGGTCGTCGTCGTGGGCGGCGGGCAGGCGGCGCTGGCGACCGGTTACCACCTGCGTCGAGCCGGCTTCGAGCCCGGCCGCGACGCGGTCCTCGTGGACGCGGCGGACCGTCCGGGAGGTTCCTGGCCGCGCATGTGGGCAGGCCTGCGCCTGTTCTCGCCGTCGTCGGTCTCGTCGCTGCCGGGCTGGATGATGCCGGCCTGGGACGACGCGGCCCACGGGTTCCCGCCGAAGCAGCACGTGGTCGAGTACCTCAGCGCCTACGAGGACCGCTACGACCTGCAGGTCCGGCGACCACACCGGGTCACCGAGGTGACGCGCGCCGACGACGACCCGGCCGGGCGGCTCGTCGTCCGTGCCCCCGGACTGGAGCTCCGCCCCCGCGTGGTGGTCTCCGCGACGGGCACGTGGGACCGGCCGTTCTGGCCGAGCTACCCCGGGATGGGGGAGTACGCCGGCCGGCAGCTGCACGCCGCGGACTACGCCGACCCGTCGGAGTTCGCCGGGCAGCGGGTCGTCGTGGTCGGCGGCGGAAACTCGGCGGTCCAGGTGCTCGCCGAGGTCTCGACCGTGGCCGAGACCGTCTGGGTCACTCCCAGGCCGCCGCGGTTCCTGCCCGACGACGTCGACGGGCGAGCGCTGTTCGCGGCGGCGACGGAGCGGGTCCGCGCCCAGCAGGAGGGCCGCGACCACCCGGGTGTCGGGGGCCTGGGGGACATCGTGATGGTGTCCTCCGTGCGGGAGGCCCGGGCGCGTGGGGTGCTGCGGGCGCGCCCGGTCTTCGAGCGGCTGACGCGCACCGGCGTCGCCTGGCCCGGTGGCGAGCGGCTGGACGCCGACGCCGTCATCTGGTGCACCGGCTTCCGTCCCGCCCTGCGCCACCTCGCTCCGCTGCACCTGTCGCGGGTCGACCCCGACCGGACAACCCGCGGCCCGGTGCCCGTGGGCGGCAGCTCCGGCACCCGTGCGCTGGCCGACCCGCGGGTCCACCTCGTCGGCTACGGCGACTGGGTGGGCGCGGCCTCGGCGACCCTGATCGGGGTCGGTCGCAGCGCCGCCGCCACCGTCGCCGAGGTCAGCGAACGGCTGCGTTCGTCCTGACCCCGAGCGGGGTGGCGGCGTACGGCCGGCGGCTCCTCGGCGGGGCCGCTCGGCTCAGCGGCCGAGCATGCGGCTCAACCAGCCGCCGCCCTGGCCGGGCTCCTTGGGGTGCCCGTCGCACCAGTTGCCGGCGGGTACGACGGACTTGACCTGGGCGACGTGCTGGCCGCAGCCGGCCCACGTGGTCTTGCCGCAGGTCTTGCACTTGACGGGACGACACATGGCGATCTCCTTCAGGGGTTGGGGAGGGGAATCGATCAGGACGGTCAGTCGTGGGAGAAGCGGATCTTGGGCAGCACCCGCGTCAGCCACGCGGGACTCCACCATGCCGCCCGGCCGGTGAGCCGGAGCAGCACCGGCAGGAGCACCAGTCGGACCAGGAACGCGTCGAGCAGCACGGCCACGCCGAGCACGATGCCCATCTCCTTGGGTGGCAGCGGCCCGGACAGGGCGAAGGTGAAGAACACCGCCACCATCACCGCGCCGGCGGCGAAGATCACCCGGCCCGAGTGCGCCAGCGATCCCACCATCGCGTCCTTCGGGTCACCGGAGTGCTCGAAGTGCTCCTTGGCAGAGGCGAGCAGGAACACCGTGTAGTCCATGGCGATCGCGAAGATCATCGCGAAGAAGAACACCGGTGCCCACGCGTCGAGGAAGCCCTGCGGCTCGAACCCCAGCAGGCCGGCGCCCCAGCCCTCCTGGAAGACCAGCCTGGCCACGCCGAACGCGGCCGCCGTGGAGAGCAGGCTCGCCAGCGTGCCGAGCAGGGCGAGGAGGGGAGCCTGCAGGGCCAGGAGCAGCAGCAGGAAGCCCAGCGCGAGGATGACCCCGATCACCAGCGGCGTCGAGCTGTCCAGCTGGGACTTCAGGTCGAGGTTCTCCACCGCCGCGCCGCCGACCTGTGCGGAGTCCGGGAGGTCGGCACGCAGCCGGTCCACCGTCTGCTCGAGCGCGGGGTCGGACGGGTCGACCTGGGGGACGGCCTGGATGAGGGCCAGCCCGCTGTCGTCGGTCGCGGGAGCGGGCGGCATGGCGCCGGCGATGCCCTCGTCGGCGGCCAGGACACGCCGGGCGTCGGCGGCGTCCGCCTCGTCGACCACGACCTGGAGCGTGCCGGGTGCGCCCTCACCGAAGGCGTCCTGCACGAGCCCGTAGCCGATGCGTGCGGAGGCGTCGTCGGGCAGCACCTTGATCGAGGGCATCGCGGTCTTCAGCCCGAGGATCGGCGCGGCCAGCGCGATCAGCACGATCAGCGAGCCGAGGCCGAAGGCGACCGGACGCCGCCACAGGCGCTCGCCCCATGCGGCGAACTTCGGTGAGCGGTGCTCCCCGGAGTGCACCCAGGGCAGGGACAGCTTGTTGATGCGCAGGTCCAGCTTGGCCAGCACCAGGGGCAGCAGGGTCAGCGTCGCGCCCAGCACGAAGACGACGGCGAGCATGATCCCGCCGGCCATCGACCGGAACGACGGCGAGGGGACGAGCATCACGGCCGACAGCGAGATGAGCACCGTCGCACCTGAGAGCAGGACGGCCTTGCCGGCGGTGTCCATCGTCTCGGCGACCGCTTGGCGTGGGGACAGGCCGCTGCCGAGCCGGGCCGCGCGGTAGCGCACCACGAGGAAGAGCGCGTAGTCGATGCCCAGGGCGAGGGCGAACATCATCGCGAAGTTCATCGCCCAGATCGACACCGGCACGAGCTGGTTGATCAGGACCAGGCTTCCGGCCGAGGCCACCAGCCCGGCCAGGGTCAGGATGAGCGGCAACCCGGCCGCGACCAGGGCACCGAAGGCGAGCACGAGGATGGCCAGCGTCACGGGCCACGAGAGCATCTCCGAGGCGAGCATCGCGTCGAGGTTGGCCTCGTTGAAGTCCGACCACAGCAGTGACGCGCCGGTGGGGTTGACCTCGACGCCGCTGGTCGAGAGGTCCTTCAGCGGGCCCTTGAGGTCGTCGGCGGCCCGCACCATGTCGTTCGTGTCGGCGCCCGCTCCTGCGAGCAGCACTGCCGTGGAGCCGTCCTCGCTGAGCGTGGCGCCCGGCTGGGGTGCGACGACCTGGTCGATCCGTCCGTCGGCCTTCAGCATCGACGTGGCCTCGGCGAGCACCTTCTTGCCCGCACCGGAGGTGACGGCACCGTCCTCGGCGTGCACGACGACCTGGATCGCCGAGCTGGCGTTGCCGCCGAAGTGCTCCTGGGCGAGCTCGCGCGCGGCCACGGACTCCGAGCCGTCGGCCTGCCAGCCCGCGCCGGAGAGCTCCGCCTCGACGCGGGGCGCGAAGGCGCCGAGTCCGATGATGAGCAGGAGCCACACGGCGGTGGTGATCCTGGCGTGGTCGGTGACCCAGACCCCGAGACGGCCCAGCGGGCCGGGACGGTGACCGAGCTCGTCGTCGGGTGGGGTGCGGAGGGCGTGGCGGCCGGGTGCCGTCATCGTCATGTCTGGAAGGACCTTTCGTCGGTGCTGGTGCCTCTGGCGCGAAATCAGGCCGTGGAATACCCTAGGGGGTATGTAGGTTGGAAGCAAAACACCCCTGGGGCATTGGCGCCGCAGGGATTCCGAGCACAGGAGGAGCACATGACCACCGTCGAGCTGGGTGCGGAGAACTTCGAGCGCACCGTCACCGAGAACGAGATCGTCCTCGTCGACTTCTGGGCGTCCTGGTGCGGTCCCTGCCGCCAGTTCGCCCCCGTCTACGAGAAGGCCGCCGAGACGCACACCGACGTGGTGTTCGGCAAGGTCGACACCGAGGCCCAGCGCGAGCTCGCGGCTGCCGCACAGATCACCTCGATCCCCACGCTGATGGCCTTCAAGAAGGGCACGCTGGTGTTCGCCCAGCCGGGCGCGCTGCCCGCAGCGGCGCTGGAGCAGGTCATCGCCGCGGTGCGCGACCTCGACCCCGCCGAGCTCGAGAAGAGCGCCTGATGGCCGGCTTCACCTTGTCGACCACGCTGCGGCGCGGCTACGACGACACGGTCGAGGCGGTGCGCGCCGGGCTCGCGGACCAGGGCTTCGGCGTGCTCACCGAGATCGACCTCAAGGCCACGCTGAAGAACAAGCTCGACGTGGACGTCGCTCCCCAGCTCATCCTGGGGGCGTGCCGCCCGCAGCTGGCCCACGAGGCGCTGCAGGTGGACCCGTCCATCGCGGCGGTGCTCCCGTGCAACGTCGTCGTGCGCTCCGTCGACGAGGCCACCACCGTGGTGGAGGCGTTCGACCCCGACGCGATGATGGGCCTCGCGGACAACGGTGCCCTGGACACCGTTGCCAAGGACGCGCGCGAGCGGCTCACCGCGATGCTCGCAGCGATCGAGAAGGACAGCTGATGGAGCTCGATCCGGACGGCCTCACGCCGATCATCAACCGCATCAAGCGGGCCCAGGGCCAGCTCGGGGGCGTGCTGCGCGCCCTCGAGGAGGGCCGGGAGTGCGAGGACGTCGTGACCCAGCTCGCGGCCGTCTCCAAGGCGCTCGACCGCGCCGGCTTCGCCATCGTCGCCTCGGGTCTGCAGCAGTGCCTGGCCTCCGGCGACGATCTCGACGGGGTGGACGCGAAGAAGCTGGAGAAGCTGTTCCTCTCGCTGGCGTGAGGCCCGCCGTTCGCTCCCTCCGGGGCCGTGTCCTGTCTCGGGTCCTGTTTCGGGTCCTGTTTCGGGGCATCCGTCCCGGGTACCGAGACGGTGTCGTGCGGGATGACCCATTCCCGCGCGTGCATGTGCGGGCCCACCAGGCCTGCCCTCGACGAACAGGAGAGTGAACGATGGACATCATCGGCGTCATCATCGCGGGCATCATCATCGGCCTGCTCGGCAAGTTCGTCGCCCCCGGCGACAAGGACAACATCCCGCTGTGGCTCACGGTCCTGTGCGGGATCGGCGGTGTCATCCTCGGCTGGTTCGTCTACAGCGCGTTCGGCGGCAACGGCAGCTCCGGCATCGACTGGGTGCGCTGGATCGTCGCGATCCTCGTCTCGGCCGTGCTCGTGGTCATCGCCTCGACCGTGACCGGCCGCAACACCGGCAGCCGCACTCGCGTCTGACCTCGCTGCATCAGCCGACGGCCTCATCCCTGCGGGGGTGGGGCCGTTCGCTGTCCCGGGCGCGGTGCCCCGCGCCCGCTCCTCAGGCGTGCAGGGCCGCGAAGGCGGCGTACACCATGTACGCCGGCCAGAAGATCCCCTGGAAGACGGCGTAGGCGTACTCCCAGAGCGCGTCCGCCTGCTGCCAGTAGTAGACCCACGCGCCGAAGATCCCGAGGCCGTAGATCGCCCCGCCGCCCGCTGCCGCGCCCGCGCCGTTGCCCGCCATGAGGAACCTCCCGTCGTGGTGGATCCAGTGTGCTCCGAACTGAGCCTCCGTCCGAGGCGGCGGCTCGGCCGGGCTAGTGCGCAGCGAGCTCCCCGGTGAGCCGCCCGTGGCGCGCGGCGCTCGCGTCGTTGAGCCCGGTGATCTGCACGGACTTGCCCTTGCGGGCGTACTTGGTCGTGATCGCATCGAGCGCCGCGACCGTCGAGGCGTCCCAGACGTGCGACTCGCTGAGGTCGATCACCACGCGCTGGGGGTCGTCGGCGTACTCGAACTGGGTGTAGAGGTCGTTGCTGGAGGCGAAGAACAGCTCGCCGGTGACGCGGTAGACCGCCACGTCCCCCTCGGCGTCCTGCGTCAGCTCGCGCTCGGTCTCGGTGAGGTGGGCGACGCGTCGCGCGAACAGCGTCATCGCCACCAGGACGCCCACGACGACTCCGACAGCCAGGTTGTGCGTGGCCACCGTGACGATCACGGTGGCGAGCATCACGGTCGTCTCCGACTTCGGCATCCGCCGCAGGGTCGCCGGACGGACCGAGTGCCAGTCGAAGGTGCCGACCGAGACCATGATCATCACCGCGACCAGTGCGGCCATCGGGATCAGGGCCACCACGTCGCCGAAGCCGACGACCAGGACCAGCAGGAAGACGCCGGCCAGGAACGTGGAGATCCGGGTGCGCGCCCCCGAGGCCTTCACGTTGATCATCGTCTGCCCGATCATCGCGCAGCCACCCATGCCGCCGAAGAACCCGGTGATCACGTTGGCCGCGCCCTGGCCCATCGCCTCGCGGGTCTTGTCGGAGTGGGTGTCGGTGATGTCGTCGACCAGCTTCGCCGTGAGCAGGGACTCCAGGATGCCGACGACAGCCATGGCGAGCGCGTAGGGGGCGATGATCCGGAGCGTCTCCGCACTGAACGGCACGTCGGGAACGAACCAGGCGGGCAGGCTGTCCGGCAGCCTGCCCTCGTCGCCGACGTTCGGTACGTCGAGGGCAGCCACCACCGTGAACGCGGTGAGCGCGACGATGGCGACCAGCGGCGCCGGGACCACGCGGTTGACGCGGGGGAAGCCCACGATGACGGCGATGCCCACGGCGATCATCGGGTAGACCGCCCACGGCACCCCCAGGAGGTGGCCGACCTGGGCCTCGAAGATGAGGATCGCCAGGGCGTTGACGAACCCGACCATGACCGAGCGCGGGATGAACCGCATCAGCCGCGCGACGCCGACGACCGCGAGGACGACCTGGATGAGCCCGCCCAGCAGTACTGTCGCGATGAGGTAGTCGTAACCGTGGTCGCGCATCACCGGTGCGATGACCAGGGCGATGGCCCCCGTCGCCGCGGAGATCATGGCCGGCCGGCCGCCGAGGAACGAGATCGCGACGGCCATCGTGAACGAGGCGAACAGCCCCACCCGCGGGTCGACGCCGGCGATGATCGAGAACGAGATCGCCTCGGGGATCAGGGCCAGGGCGACGACGAGCCCTGCGAGCACCTCGGTGCGCAGCAACCGTGGGGAGCGCAGGGCGGAGCGGACGCTGGGCTCGGGACTGTGTGGCGCGTCAGTGCGCACGAGTGACTCCGTTCGGGGCAGGGTGAGGAGGAAGAGGTGGTTCGCCGAGGGGAGGCGCACATCTCCGGATGCGCAGACCCGTCCGGGCCGGTCGACGTCGACGGCGACTCTACCCTCACGTATCGTGAGGGTTGAAATCCTGCCGACGTGAGAGAGCCCACGAGTGAGTGACCAGCCCCCGGCGCATCGACCCGACGACGACGGCCCGGCCGTGCTGCAGATCGGGGAGGTCGCGGCACGCACCGAGCTGTCGCTGCGCAGCCTTCGCCACTGGGAGGAGGTGGGGCTCCTGCGCCCCTCCGGCCGCTCTGCGGGCGGGTTCCGGCTCTACACCGAGGCCGACGTAGAGAAGGTGTTGGTGATCCGTCGCATGAAGCCGCTGGGCTTCACCCTCGAGGAGATGGGCGTCGCGATGCGCGACATCGAGACCTTGCGCGACTCCGGTGCCGCCGAGGGGCGCGCCGCGGCGAGGGAGCGGCTCGCCCTCTTGCTGGCGCAGGCGGGAGAGCGGCGCGAGAAGCTGGAGCGCCAGGTCGCCATGGCCGACGAGTTCATCGCCCAGCTGGGCCTGCAGCTGGCCTGAGGGGGTCGCGTCGCGCGGGGATCAGGCTTCGGCGTGCCGGTGGTGGTGCTCGGCGTCGCGAGGGACGCGATCGGCGGCGTGGTCGGCATGGTCGAGGGCCTCGCCCAGCAGGCGCTGCACGTGGTTGTTGGCGGCCGAGTAGTAGGCGAAGGTTCCCTCCCGGCGCACGCTGACAAGTCCGGACAGGCGCAGCTTCGCGAGGTGCTGGCTCACCACCGAGGGGCTCGCGTCCACGAGGTCGGCCAGGCAGTTGACCGAGGACTCGCCCTGGAGCAGGGCCCAGAGGATCTTGATGCGACGCGGGTCGCTGAGCATGCGGAAGGCGGCAGCGGCGATCTCGACGTCGCCGTCGTCGGGCATGCGGAAGCCGGGGATGTCGTCGTGCACGGGCCCAGCATAGACTTGCATACCTGCGTGTCTATGCAGATACTCAGCCAGGTGAGCCACGACCCCTCCTCGAACCGCGCACCTGCGGCCCGCGACCAGCACGACCACCACCACGACGGTCACGGTCACAGCCACGGGCTGGTGGACCCCTCCATCGTGCGGTCACGCGAAGGGGTCAAGGCGGTCGCCTGGAGCCTGCTCGTGCTGGTGCTGACGGCCGTGGCCCAGGCGCTCGTGTTCGCCGTCAGCGACAGCGTCGCCCTGCTGACCGACGTCATCCACAACGGCGGTGACGCCCTGACGGCCCTGCCCCTGGGGGCCGCCTTCCTCCTCCGCAGCGCCGTGGCGGAGCGGTGGGCGGGGTACGCCGTCGTGGTCGTGATCCTCGCCAGTGCGCTCATCGCCCTGGTGGAGGTGGTCGACCGGTTCCTGCACCCGCAGACACCGGGGAACCTGTGGGCCCTGCTCGTGGCCGGCATCGTCGGCGTGGTCGGAAACGAGGTCGCGGCGGTGATCCGGTGGCGGGCCGGACGACGGCTGGACAGCCCCGCGCTGGTCGCGGACGGCAACCACGCCCGCGTCGACGGCTACGTCAGCGGCGGTATCGTGCTGAGCTGCCTCTTCCTCGCCCTCGGCCTTCCCCTCGCCGACCCGATCATCGGCCTCCTCATCACCGCGCTGATCTTCCACGCGACCTGGGACTCCTGGCGCACGATCAGGGGTGCCGAGCACTGATGGTGGGGGGTGCCGGTCCGCTGGAGCGTGCCATCGGAGAGGCGTCGCATGCCCGCCGGGGTGTGCGGGTACCGCCGCCGCGTGCCCAGCCCAGGCGCTGTCGTCTCGGTGAACCGGTTCGAAGGGAGCGAGTGTCGTGTACACCGGCCTGATCGCCCTGCTCGTGGCTGTCCTGATCGTCGTGGCGCTGACCTACGGCCTGCACCAGCTCGTGGCGCTGTCGAGGGACCCGCTGGTCGTGCTGCCCCACCAGTCCGGCTGGCAGCCCGCCGAGCACGCCCTCTCGCGGTACCACGTGCGTTGGTATCTCGCGACGCTGGTGTTCCTCGCCTTCGACGTCGAGATGCTCTTCATGTACCCCTGGGCGGTGGTGGTCGCCGAGCTCGGCGCGACCGCCGTGCTCGAGATGTTCCTGTTCCTCGGCGGCCTCTTCGTCGCGGTGGTGTGGGCCTGGCGTGAGGGGGCGTTGCGGTGGGTCTGACCGACTGGCTCGCGCGCCTCGCCGTGAAGCACGCGCACGTCCTCGTGGTCGAGGTCCCCGGGGAATGGCGAACGCGAGCTGCCGTCGAGCGTGCCGCCCTCGCGCGCGGGTGGCGACTGGCGCTCTCCCCGGCGGACGCCGACGTCCTCGCGGTCTGCGGTGAGCCCGGACCGCAGCTCGCGGAGGCGGTCGGCCTCGTGTGGCACCAGCTGCCCGGCCCGCGGGTCCACGTCGTCGTACGCCGGCACGACGAGGCGGCGATGCGGCTCGATGAGGCGGCCGGCGACCTCGTGGACGATGCCCGCCACCGGGACGACGCCCGCAGCCGCCCCTCCGCTGCGGACCTGCTCGGCGACATGGACCACGGCGACATGGACCACGGCGACATGGAGATGGCGCCAGGCGGGATCGCGCTCGCCGAGGGCGCCGAGGACCGCGACGGGCTCGAGATGGACGTCCTCCACGTGCGCCTCGGGCCGGTGCTGCCGTACTGGCCGGGCGGGCTGGTCCTGGACTGCACCCTGCACGGCGACGTCGTCGCCGAGGCGAGCGCGCAGGTGCTGGACGTCGAGCTGCCCTCCGGGCCGCTCCGCGACGGGGCTGTCGCCTCGCCCGCCCGCCGGATGGACAACCTCGCCGCGCTGCTGGCGCTCGCCGGCTGGGACGACGCCGCGGCAGAGGCGCGCACCATCCGCGATCTCGTCCTCGACGACGCGGAGACGGCCATGGTGAGCGACCGGGTCGAAGCCCTCGCCCGCCGGGTCCGCCGGTCGCGGGTGCTGCGTCGGTCCCTGCGCGGCGTCCGTCCGATCCGTGCGGAGGATCTCCGGAGGCGGGGCCTGCCCGCCGACCTGGCCGGTGACACCCACGACCGGCTCCTTCGGCTGCTCGAGCGCTCGGTCCGGGACGCGGTCGCAGGTGGAGCCGAGGAGCACGCCGCCGTGACGCCCGACCACCTGCCCGAGGTTCTCCGCGGTCTCGACCTGGCCGCGGTCCGGCTGGTCGTGGCCAGCCTCGACCTCGGCGAGCTGCGCACCGACCGGGCCGGGGAGGAGGCGTCGCATGGCTGACCACTCGTGGACCAGCCACGTCGTCCTGTCCGGGACCTCCGCCGTCGGCGCCGGGTGGGCGTGGGTGGCCCTGGTCCTCCTCGGCGCCCTGGTGCTGTTCGCGGCCGCCCTCGACGGCGTCCTGTCCGCGCGCGCGAACGGCGCTCCGGCCCGGGTCTCGCGACCCCTCGGCGAGGTCGCACGGCTGCTGCGGCAGCGCCGACGGACGACGGTGGAGGCCGACCGCCTGCTGTGGCGCACGGGCGGCGCGGGGCTCCTCGTCGCAGCGGCGCTGATGCTCGCGGTGGTGCCGCTGGGGAGCTGGACGGTCCTCGACCTCGACGTGGGCGTGGTGTGGTTCAACGCGATGGACGTGGGGGTCTGGGCGCTCGTGTGGCTGGCCGGCTGGGGGGCGAACTCGGCGTACTCGCTGGTCGGCGGCTACCGGTTCCTGGCGCACGGCCTGGGCTACGAGCTGCCGTTGATGTTCGCCCTGGTCGCGCCGGCCATCGCCGCGGAGAGCCTCGACGTCGGCCAGGTGGCGGCGGCCCAGGAGGGGCTGTGGTTCGCCGTCTGGATGCCGGTTGCCTTCCTCGTCTACCTCCTCGGCGTCGTCGCCTTCTCCGTCAGCGGACCGTTCGCGCCCGCCGCCGGTGCGGACCTCGCCGGGGGCGTGAGAGCCGAGCTGTCCGGACCCGACCGGCTGCTGTTCGAGGCCGGCCGCTACGCGCTCCTGGTGGCGGGTGCGGCGTTCGCCGTGCCGATGTTCCTCGGCGGCGGCGCGGGGCCGTTGCTGCCGGGCTGGCTGTGGGTGCTGCTCAAGACGGCGGCGCTGCTCGTGGCCCTGGTGTGGTGGCGCCGGCGGGTCCCGGCGCTGCGCCCGGACACCTTCATGGAGCTCGGCTGGATGGTGCTCCTTCCGGCCGTGCTCGCGCAGGACCTGGTCGTGGCCGTGGTGGCGGCGGGGAGGGGATGAGGATGCTGCTGGACATCGCCTTCTGGGCGCTCGGGGTCGTCGCGGTCCTGGCGGGGGCGGCGGTCTTCTACGTCGACTCGATGGCACGGGCGACGTACGCCCTGGCCCTCTCCTTCGTCGCCGTCGGGGTGATGGTGCTGTTCCTGCAGCAGAACTACGTCGGCGTGGTGACCATCCTGATGATGGTGATGGAGATGGCGATCATGGCCGTCTACATGGTCATGTTCATGGGGATGAACCCCGCGCTGATGCCGATGAGCATGGTGCACGGCAAGAGGACGTCGCTCGTGCTCGCCGGGGTCACCTTCCTGGTGCTGGCTGCGGGCATCCTGCTCGTCGACTGGCCGGACCGGCGCGGGGTGCCGGCCGAGGACGTCACGCGCGCCCTGGGGCAGGACGTGATGGGTCCGCACATGCTCGTGATGGCGGTGATCAGCCCGGTCATGGTGGCCACGATCGTGGCGGGGGTGGTGCTGGCCTCGCACCGCAGCAGGTACGACCGACTCGGCGACGACCTGTCGGGACGACCGCCGCGGGACCCCCAGTCGGGAGGTGTCGGACGATGACCCTGGAGGCAACGCTGCTGGTCGCCGCGGCGATCTTCGCCGTCGGCCTGTACGGCGCGATCTCGCAGCAGGTCGTCGTGATGGTGATGATGGGCCTGGAGCTGATGATCAACGCCGTGATCCTGGCGGCCGCAGGGTTCTGGTGGTTCCTCGCCCCCCAACCCACCGGACAGGTGCTCCTGCTGGTGGTCATCGCGGCGATGACGCTCGAGATGGCGATGGGGTTCGCCGTCGCGACCCTCCTGCACCGGGAGCGGGGCTCGGACATGACCGACATGGCGACGGATCTCTCGGGGTGAGCCGCCGGTGACCTCGACCCTCGCGCAGACGGCGCTGTGGCTCCTCGTCCTGGTTCCTGCCCTGGTGGGTGCGGGACTGGCCCTGACGCGCCTCGAGCGCGGCGCCGCCGTGGTCTCGGTGGGCACGGCGCTCGCGACCACCGCCCTCGGGGTCGTCGTCGCGCTCACGCATCCCCAGGTCTCGGTGCCGTTCATGGCGGGCAGCGACTTCGCGCTCGGCGTCGACCCGTTGTCGGGGCTGGTGGTCCCCACGGTGGCCCTGGTCACCTTGCTGGTCCTGGTCTTCTCCGCCGGCGAGATCCGCGAGTCCCAGGGGCGTTTCCACGGGCTGATGCTGGTCTTCGCCGCGGCCGCGCTGGTCACGGCGACGGCGCAGACCCTGCCTGCGCTGCTCTTCGCGTGGGAGCTGATGGGGGCGACGTCGTTCGCGCTGATCGGCTTCTGGTGGCGCGAGGACGACCGGGTCTCGGCCGGGGTGACGGCCTTCGTGACCACCCGGACCGCCGACGTCGGGATGTACGTCGCCGCGGGCGCCGCCGTGGCTGGAGGGTCCGGCCTGGCCCTGTCCGACCTGGCCGCGAGCAGCGCGGGCTGGCGCGACGTCGTGGCGGCGGGGCTCCTGGTGGCAGCCCTCGGCAAGGCGGCCCAGCTGCCGTTCTCGTTCTGGCTGTCGCGGGCGATGGAGGGTCCGAGCCCGGTCAGCGCCCTGCTCCACTCGGCGGCGATGGTGGCCATGGGCGGCTACCTGCTGCTGCGGGTCGAGCCGCTGCTCGCGGCCACCGGCTGGGCCGCGACGGCAGCGGCGTGGGTCGGCGCCGTGACCGCGCTGCTGCTCGGGTGCGTCGCGGTCGCGCAGACGGACCTCAAGCAGCTCCTGGCGGCCTCGACCTCGGCCCAGCTGGGGTTCGTGGTGATGGCGGCAGGAGTCGGTTCGACGAGCGGGGGAGTGGCGCACCTCGTCGCCCACGCGGCGACCAAGGCGCTGCTCTTCCTCGCCGCGGGCGCCTGGCTCACCGCGCTGGGCACCAAGCGGCTCGCCGGGCTGCGCGGCGTCGCTCCGCGCTGGCGGCTGGTCGGGGCGACGGCGACCGTGGGCGCGCTCTCGCTGGCGGGGGTCGCTCCGCTGGCCCTGTGGGCCACCAAGGACGCCATCCTCTCGGTCGCGCTCGAGGAGTCGCCGTGGCTGTACGCCGTGGGGCTCGCCGCCGCGGCACTGTCGGCCGCCTACGCCGGCAAGATCCTGGTCGTCGTCTGGCGACCGGTGCCCGCGCCGGGCAGGGCCGAGGTCGAGGCGCACCACGACGAGGCGCAGCGCGGCACCCGGCACCTCGGCGCGCTCGAGCAGGCGCCGCTGGTCGTGCTCGCGCTCGGCGCGGCGCTCCTCGGGCTGCTCGCCCTCCCTCCCGTGGGTGACACCCTCGCCCGTGCGCTCGGGGAGACGCCGCTGGGTCCGGCGCCCCTGGAGCTGGCGGCGTCGGTCGTCATCGCGCTGGTGGTCCTGGCGCTGGTGTGGTGGCGTCCACGGCTGCCCGAGCCCGGCTGGGCGGCCGGCTGGTTGGGTCTGCAGCGCGCGACTCTGGTGTGCGTCGTACGCCCGACCCTGTGGCTCGCCGCCCGGCTGGCCGATCTCGACGCCGCCCTCGACCGGGCGGTCGCCGGGACGGCCTCCGGCACCCTCGCCACGGCCCGGGGCGCTGCGAGGTTCGACGACGAGGTGCTCGACGGCGGTGTCGCGGCGACGTCGCGGGCGGCCCTGGGGGCATCCGACCGCAGTGCCCGCGGGGAGGGCCGCTGGGTCGACGGCGCGGTCGAGACCCTGGCTGCCTGGATCCGTGGCCTGGGCCGCCTCGCCCGCCGCCCGCAGTCCGGGCAGCTGTACCAGTACTACGTCCAGGCCGTCGCGCTGCTCGCGCTCGGTGTCCTGCTCCTCCTCACAGTGAGGTGAACGTGCTCAGCCTGATCGTGTTCCTGCCCCTGGCAGCAGCGTTGCTGCTGGTGGCGCTGCCCCGGCTCGGCGACGCCGCCGCGCGATGGTGCTGGGTGGCCGCCGCCACCGCCGACCTCGCGCTCGTGCTGGTCGCGTGGTGGCGCTACGAGGCCCCTGCGCCAGGCCGGCTCGCGCTCGAGGAGCGGGCCGAGTGGATCCCGGGCGTCGACAGCAGCTACCACCTCGGGGTCGACGGCCTGTCCCTGCCGCTCGTCGCGATGACGGCGGTGATCTTCCTCGCCTGCGCGGTCTACGCGCTGCGCGAGGCCGACCGACCCCGCCTGCAGGCCGCGCTGTTCCTCTTCCTGCAGAGCGTGAGCATGGGCCTGTTCGTCTCCGCGGACCTGATCCTGTTCTTCGTCTTCTTCGACCTGTCCATCGTCGCGATGTACTTCGTGATCGCGGGCTGGGGCCACGGCTCCGCCGCCAGGTCGGCACTGAAGTTCTTCCTCTACACCTTCCTGGGCTCCCTGGTCCTGCTCGTCGGCTTCATCGGCCTCTACGTGGCGGCCGAGCCGCACACCTTCGACATGGTCGCCCTGACCGAGCAGGCTCCCTTGGACGGCTCCTCGGTCGCCGGGGGGCTGGTGCTGGCGGCGATCCTGGTCGGGCTGGCGGTGAAGACGCCGACGGTGCCGTTCCACACGTGGCTGCCGCCCGCCCACACCGACGCCCCCGCCATCGGCTCGGCCGTGCTGGCCGGAGTCCTGCTGAAGATGGGGACCTACGGCTTCGTCCGGATCGCGATGCCCATGCTCCCTCAGGCGTGGCGCGCCTGGGCCTGGGTGGTCATCGTCGTCGGCATCGTCTCGGTGCTGTACGGCGCGCTGGTGGCGCTGGCCCAGACCGACCTCAAGCGCATGATCGCCTACACCTCGGTGAACCACATGGGCTACATCGCCCTCGCCGTGGGGGCCGCCGGACTCGTGGCCGACGACACCGCCGAGGCCCGCTCGGTGGCGGTCACGGGCGCGGTCACGCAGATGGTGAGCCACGGGCTGATCACCGGAGCGCTGTTCCTGCTCGCCGGGGTGCTGCACGACCGCACGGGCAGCTACGACCTCGACGGCTACGGCGGACTCGCGGCCCCGGCGCCACGGTTCGCCACCCTGTTCGCGGTCGGCGCCTTCGCCTCCCTGGGCCTTCCCGGCTTCTCCGGGTTCATCGCCGAGTTCCAGATCTTCGCCGGCAGCATCGCGGCGACCCCCGTCGCCGCCGTCGCGGTGCTGGGGATCCTGGTCACCGCGGCCCTGTTCCTCCGGGCCCTCCAGCGCCTGTTCACCGGGCAGACCCGCGGCGCCTCGGTCGGCTTCCGCGACCTGCACCCGGTCGAGACCTGGTCGGTGGGGTCCCTGCTGCTCCTGTCCCTGTTGATCGGTGTCCTCCCGCGACCGCTGCTCGAGGTGATCGAACCCGCCTCGAAGGTGCTGGTCGAGCTGGTCGGGAGGTAGCCGACAGTGGATTCCATGGCGATGCGGCCGCTGCTGCTGCTGCCGGAGATCGTGCTCTTCCTGGGCGGTCTCGCGGTGCTGCTCGGCGGTTCCTTCCTGCCCAGGCGACGGCAGTGGGTCGCCCGCGCCCTCGCCGCGGTGACCCTCCTCGTCGCCGCGGTGGCCGCGGGTGTGGGCCTGGCCGGCACCGACCGGCTGGCGATGGAGGGCAGCTGGACCGTGGACGACGCGACCGGGGTCGCCCGCGTCGTGGCCGTCCTGGGCGCGCTGGTCGTCCTCGCCCTCGCCTCGGACGAGATCGCGGGCACGGCCCGGGAGAGCGAGACGTGCGCGCTGGTGCTCTTCGCCACGGCCGGCACGCTCGTCCTCGCCGGGGCCGTCGACCTGCTCGTCGTGGCGGTCGGGTTCCTCCTGGCGAGCATCCCGCTCTACGGGCTCATCGGGATCGCCCGCACCTCGGGCGGTGCGGAGGCGGCGCTGAAGACCTATCTCGTCGGGGCCCTCTTCGGCATCCTGCTGCTGACCGGCATCACCGTGCTCTACGGCGTGACGGCCACGACGTCGTACGACGTGCTGGGCGAGCGGCTGGCCGACGGGCCGGAGGCGGCCGTGGCCGTGGGGGGCGTCATGGTCCTGGCCGGGCTGATGTTCAAGGCCGGTGGTGTGCCGGGCCACTTCTGGGTGCCAGATGCGGCGCAGGGGGCCGGCGGCGCCGTCGCTGCCTTCGTCACCACCGTCCCGAAGGTGGGCGCGCTGGTCGCCGCCTACCGGCTCGTGGCGATGCTGCCGGGGACGCTGGACTGGCCGCTCCTCGTCGGGGTGCTGGCAGTGGCGAGCATGACGCTGGGCAACCTGGCGGCCTACTGGCAGACCGACCCTCGTCGGTTGCTCGGCTGGTCGACGGTGAGCCAGGTCGGCTACCTGCTCGTGCCCGTCGCGGTCGCCGGACGCAGCGACCTCGCCCTGCCGTCGCTGCTGCTCTACCTGTCCGGCTACACCGTCACGAACCTCTCGGCCTTCGCCGTCACGACGGCCCTTCCCGAGCGCAGGGAGCTGAAGGCCTATCGCGGCATGGGCCGGGCCCGCCCGCTGCTCGGGGCCGCGCTGGTGGTCGCGCTGCTGGGGCTGGTCGGCACGCCGCCGACGGTGGTCTTCGCCGGCAAGCTCACGACGACCACGGCCGCCTGGGACGGTGGACTCGCGTGGCTCGCGGTCGCCGTCTTCCTCAACACGGTGGTCAGCCTCTTCTACTACCTGCGGTGGATCGCGCCGGTCTACGGACTCGGGCAGTCGTCGCGCCGGCCCTCCGCCGCCGACTTCGCCTCCACCGCCTTCTCGACGCCGACAGCGGTCGTCACGGCGCTGCTCAGCCTCGTCGGAGTGGCGGGCGTGGCTCTGCTCTAGGGGCCTGCGGGGCGCCGGTCGCCCTCGCCGGTGGTCCGGGCACACGCGTTGTCGTGGTCGCCCCCTGGCAAGCGGTCGCGGCGACCTCAGTGACCGGCGCGCGGGAACAGGTCGAGCTGGTGGGCGCGCCGCACCGCGGCCCGGCGGCTGTTCACGCCGAGCTTCGCGTAGACGTGCTGGGTGTGGGTGCGCACGGTGGCCAGGGAGACGTGCAGCCGGCGTGCGATGTCCGGGCCGCTGAGGTCGGAGCGCAGCAGCCGCAGGACGTCGAGCTCCCGGCTGCTCAGCGGGTCGACCAGCGGCTGCGGTGGGCGTACGCCGGCGGCGGGACCCGACCCGGCCGTCCGGGAGCCCCGGTGCGGGAACCGGGGGAGGAGCTGCTCGACGTAGGGGGTCCGCGGCTGTCGTCGGGCCAGCTCGGCCAGCAGCTCGTGCATCGGCGCGCCGTGCTCGGTGAACACCCGCACCTGGCCCTCCGGCTGGGCCAGCTCCACGGCCCGGGCGAGGGTGTCGCAGGCCGCGTCGAGGTCGCCCGCCGCACGCCGGACGAGCGCCTGGAGGGCCAGCGCCTCGATGGCGGTGCCGGTCCTGCCGCCCACTGTGGCCGCGGCGACGATGCCTGCGAGGAGTGCCTCCGCCTCGTCCAGGGCGTCCCGGTCCGCACCGGCGGTGGCCTCGGCGAGCAGCACGTGGGCCAGGGCGAGGTGGTCGTGCTCGCCGAGGTAGGTCGGCTCGTCGCCGGCAGCGACGCCACGCTCGCGGGCCCACGCCCGGGCGCCGGCGAGGTCTCCGGAGGCGGCCAGGAGCCGGGCCCGGGTCGCCGCCACCGGCTGGACGTCGGGCGAGAAGTCACCGACGTAGACCCGTTGTGCTTCCCCGAGCAGCTCGACGGCGCTCGGCAGGTCGCCCTCGGACTGGCGCAGCCGGGCCATCATCAGCCGCCACCGGTACGGGTTCTGCGGGAGGCCGAGCGCGTCCCCCGCGTCGTCGGCCCGGCGCAGGTGCTGTGCTGCCGCATCGAGGTCGCCCAGCTCCCAGGCGACCCGGCTCAGGCCGACGTGCATGTCGGCGACGCCGCGCATCCGGGCGCCACCGGTGAGCGCGAGGGCGTGCTCGAAGGTGCGTCGTGCCGCACCCAGCCGCCCCTGCGTCATCTCGATGTCGGCGACCGCGATCGAGCAGCCCAGCAGGTCGGCGACGTGCCCGGCCCGCTCGAGGTGGTCGGCGGCCGCGCGATAGGCGGCGTGCGCCTCCTCCAGGTCGCCCTCGGTCCAGGACGCCAGGCCGAGCAGCGCGGAGGCGGCGGCGACGGTGAGGTGGTCGTCCGGTGCGGCGAGGGAGAGGGCTGCGTCGGCGTGCTGCCGGGTGTGCTCGGGATCGCCCGAGACCAGCGCGAGCGCCGCCCGGTAGTAGTGCACGCTCGCCGGCAGTCGGGGCAGCTCTGCCGGGTCGGCCACCACCAGGTCCTCGGCGGGCGAGTCGAGCAGGCTCTCGGCGTACTCCAGACGCTGCGGCACGCCCTCGAAGTCGTTGCTCGCCATCAGCCCGCCGACGAGTCCGACCGCGAGCACGGGACGGTTCCGCACCACGTCGGCGGGCAGGTCGTGGGCCCACCGGCGCAGCACCTGCTCGCGGCGTTCGCGCAGCATCGCCGGCAGTGCCAGCTCGATGCGCTCCGCAGCCAGCGCGAGGTCTCCCGCGGCGACGGCGTGGCGCACCGAGGCCTCGGGCTCGCCGGCGCGGTCGTACCAGTCGCTGGCGCGCCGGTGCAGGACCGGCGCGTCCGCGGGCCGTTCGTCGAGCAGCCGTGCGCGGAGCACGTCCGCGAACAGGTGGTGGTAGCGGAAACGGTGCCGCCGGTCGTCGAGCGGCACGAGGAAGAGGTTCTCGCGTTCCAGCCGGTCCAGCATCGCCCTGCTCCCGGCACGAGCGGTGACCGCGTCGCACAGCGGCGCGGTGAGCTCGTCGAGGACAGCGGTGTCGCGGAGAAAGCCGCGCACGGCGGCAGGTTGCCGGTCGAGGACCTCGTCGGCGAGGTAGTCGACGACGAAGCGGTCGTCACCGGCGAACCCGGAGATGAAGGCGGCGCGGTCCTCCTTCCCCTGCAGGGAGAGCGCGGCGAGCTGGAGTGCCGCCGCCCACCCCTCGGTGCGGGACTCCAGCGAGGCGACGTCGGCGCTGTCGAGGCTGAGGTCGTGGACGTCGTTGAGGTACGCCGCCGCCTCGTCGGCGTCGAAGCGGAGGTCGGCCGCACGGACCTCGACGAGCTCGCCGCGCGCCCGCAGCCGTGCGAGCGGCAGGCCAGGATCGGCGCGGGTGCTGATGACGAGGTGCACCTGCGGCGGCAGGTGCTCGAGGAGGAACGTCAGCCCGGACCGGACGGCGGGCGACTCCGCCAGGTGGTGGTCGTCGAGGACCACGAGCAGGTCGTCCGCGGTGACGCCGAGCTCGTTGACCAGCAGGGCCAGTGCCTCGTGCACCTGGGCGGGGTCGGGGCCCAGGCGCGCGAGTGCGGAGCCGGCGGTCCCGGGGATGGCCCGCTCCACGGCGTGCAGGACGTGGGTCCAGAAGACCGTCGGCTCCGTGTCGCGCTCCTCGAGCGACACCCACGCGACCCTGCCCGGGCCGCTGCGATGTGCCAGCCAGCCGGCGAGCAGCGTCGTCTTCCCGAACCCGGCGGGGGCCGCGAGAAGGGTCAGGGTCGTGCTCGCTCCGCGCTCGAGCAGTGCCTCGAGCCGGGGACGGGGCACGGTCCGCTGGCGCACGGGTGGCACCAGCAGCTTCGTCTCGATGACGGCCTCGGGCACCCTCGACTCCCTCCCCGGGTCGCGGACTCACGCACTGTCGCCGAACCCGAGCCCGGTGGGGCGATCATGCCACCGTCGGCGGCCGACGAGCGGCCGCTCCGGACCGGGCACGTCGTACCGCCCGGGGAGCTCAGTCGCCGTGGGGGTCCTCCCGCGAATTCGAGTCGCTGCCGCCGGCCCGCACCAGCATCCGCTCGCCCGGACGTCCGAAGATGCTGAGCACCTCCGCCGGGCCCTCGCCGGTGCTGCCGAACCAGTGCGGCACCTGGGTGTCGAACTCAGCGGCCTCGCCCACGCCCAGGACCAGGTCGCGGTCGCCCAGGACCAGCCGCATCCTGCCCGAGAGCACGTAGAGCCACTCGAACCCGTCGTGGGCGCGCGGCCGTGGCGTGGACTGCGCGCGCGGGATGACGATCTTCCACGCCTGCACGCCGCCCGGGGAGGTCAGCGGCAGGACCGTGCGACCGTTGACCCGGCGGGGCTTGAGCCGGATGCGCGGGTCACCCACCTCGGGAGCGCCGACCAGGTCGTCCAGGGGCACACGGTAGGCCTGCGCGAGGGGCAGCAGGACCTCGAGACTCGGCCGCCGCTGTCCCGTCTCGAGCCGGGACAGGGTGCTCTTGGAGATGCCGGTCGCGGCGGCGAGGCCGGTGAGCGTGATCCCACGCTGCTTGCGCAGTCTCTGGAGTCGCGGGCCCACCTGGTCGAGCGCCACACTGATGGCTTCCTCGCGGTCGGTCACCGGGGCATCGTCGGCGGATTTCCCGGGAATGGCAACACTTGTTGCCTCGGTCGTGGCCCGGTCGCACGCTGGAGCCATGAACAGTCATGACGTGGTGGTGATCGGCGGCGGCGCGGCCGGGCTCTCGGCAGCGATGGTCCTCTCCCGGGCTCGACGCGCCGTGCTCGTCGTCGACGGGGGCGAGCCGCGCAACGCACCGGCCGCTCACATGCACGGGTTCCTCTCGCGTGACGGCCTGCCTCCCACCGAGCTGCTCACGATCGGCCGCAAGGAGGTCGAGGGGTACGGCGGTGAGGTGGTACCCGGCCGGGTGGCCCGTGGCCGGGCCGCGGGGGACGGGTTCGTCCTCGACCTGGCAGACGGGTCCCGGGTCCGTGCACGCCGCCTGCTGGTGGCGACCGGCCTGCGCGACGAGCTCCCGGACGTCGACGGGCTGCGGGAGCGCTGGGCCCGCGACGTCCTGCACTGCCCCTACTGCCACGGACACGAGGTCCGCGACCAGGCGCTCGGTGTGCTGGCGTGGTCGCCCGGCAGCGTCCAGTACGCCCAGGTCGTCCGCCAGTGGTCGGACGACGTGGTGGTGTTCGCCCCACCGGCGACCCTGACGCTCGAGGAGCGCGAGCAGCTCATCGCTCGGGCCATCGGCATCGTCGAGGGCCGCCCGCGCCAGGTCGTCGTCGAGGACGACGCACTGCGTGGCGTTGCTCTCGAGGACGGTCGCTTCGTCCCCCGGGACGTGGTGTTCGTGCCGCCGCGGTTCGTGCCCGCCCACGACCTCCTCGTCGACCTCGGCTGCGACGTCGACGACACCGGCTGGGTCGTCACCGACGACACGGGCCGGACCACCGTTCCCGGTGTCTGGGCGGCCGGGAACGTCCGCAACCCACGCGCCCAGGTCATCACGGCGGCGGGGGAGGGGTCCGCCGCCGCCATCGCCCTCAACGCCGACCTCGTCACCGAGGACGTGTGCCTCGCCGTCCGGGAGCACCGCGGTCGGTGACCGACCGCCCCACCCATCGAAGGAGACAGCCATGCCCGCTCGCCCCCACCAGCCCCTGACCCCGCCGCCCGTACCGAGCCCGGTCGGCCCGCCCACCACGCACCAGCTCGCCCTGATGATCTGGGTCGCGGTGTTCCCGACGCTGACCGTGCTCAACCTGGTCGTCGGTCCGTGGCTCTCGGGCGCCGGCCCCGTGCTGCGCACCTTCGTCCTGGCGACCGTCGCGGTGCCGATCGTCATCTACGGACTCATGCCCCGGCTGCACCGCCTCCGGGTGCACCTGCTGCGCCGGCGCCAGGGATAGGTCCGCGCCAGCTAGGCGACCTCGACGAACCACTCCGTGCCCAGCACCCGTCCGGCGAGGCCGCGCGGCAGGGCGAGCAGGACCGCCACCGTGCGGATCCCCCCGCTGCGCTGCGAGACGTGGGACGCCAGCGCCGCGCGCTTCTCGGTGAGCTGGGGACGGACGTCCACGGCCAGCAGGGGGACCTCGCGGGGCGTGAAGATCTCTGTGCCCGGGAGGGTGAGCCCCCGCAGGAGCGGCGCGAACGGCCGCAACACCCGCAGCGCCCGGACCAGCCAGGTCCGGTCGAGGGTCGCCTCGAGCAGGCGGGGCCGTGACGCCGCGAGGGCCTGCGCCCGGCGGGCCACGCGGTGGACGTGGACGTGGTCGGGGTGGCCGTAGCCACCGTGGGCGTCGTACCCGGTGACGGTCTCGGCGCCCTCCTCGTCGAGGAGGGCGGCCACGGCGCGGGCGGCATCCTCCACGGGGACGTCGGCGAAGCGGCGTGCTCCCGCCGAGGGACCGCCCGCCATCCCGGAGTCCGCGTGACCGAGCCAGACGACGCGAGCGGCTCCGAGCGCGGTGGCGGACGCCGCGGCCTCCGCACGCCGCACCCGGCCCAGCGAGTCGGGCCGGTAGCGCTCGTCGGCCAGTCCGGCGGCGCCGTCGGTCGCGAAGACGAGCACGACACGGTCGCCGGCGGCGGCCCGCTGGGCGAGCCAGCCGCCGGTCAGGAGCGCCTCGTCGTCGGGATGGGCGTGCAGGGAGACGATGGTGGCCATCCCCGCTCAGGCCTCCACGGCGAGGGCCGGCCTCGCTGCCACGACACCCGGACGGTGACGCTCGGCGCGCTCGGCCGCCACCGCGTAGAGCCGGGTCGAGCGGTCCAGCGCGTCGGCCCAGTCGAGCCGTGGGGCCACGGCGCGGTTGTGGGTCGCGATCCGGTCGCGGAGCGCGTCGTCCCGGACGAGCTCGCAGAGTGCGGCCGTCATCGCGGCATCGCTGTCCACGAGCAGCCCGTCCACGCCGTCGCGGACGAACTCGGTGACGCCGCTCGCCCGGTGCGCCACGACCGGCAGGCCGGCGCAGCGTGCCTCCAGGGCGGCGATGCCGAAGGACTCCTTCGGTGCCGGGGCGACGTACGCCGAGGCGGCGAGCAGCTCGTCGCGGACCTGCTGCCGCGACAGGCGCCCGGTGACCCGGACGTGCCCGTCGAGGCCGCGTCGGCGGACGCGCCGGTCCAGACGACGGCGCAGCGGCCCGTCTCCGACGATCACGAGCCGCAGGTCCTGCCTGCCCGTCCGCCGCCGGGTCTCCTCGAAGACCCGCAGAAGCTGCAGCGGCCGTTTGCGCGGCATCAACCGCATCACGCTGACGACCACCGGCGCCCCCTCCGTGGACGGGGCGGGAGCCGGACCGACGCCGCCGCGTCGCCACGACGCGACGTCGACGGCGTTGGGCAGCAGCTCGACCGGGGCGCCGCCCATCGACCGGGCGAACGTCCGCGCAGCCGCCGAGCTGACGGCCGACCAGGCCACCGGCCAGTGACGCAGGCCGGTCAGGGAGGCGAGCCGCAGCAGGCCTCCCGTGCCGTTCCACATGGAGTGCACGGTGACCAGGACCGGCACTCCCGCCTTCACGGCCGCACGGGCGACCCCGATGCCGAAGGGGGAGAACAGCGACACGTGGACGTGCACCGCGTCGTAGCCGGTCACCGCGCGACGGGCCGCCGAGGCCGGGATCCGGTGCACCCAGTCCGGGTCCCCGGCGCCGGGGCGGGGCGGTGTCAGCACCTGGGCGTCCAGCCCGGCCGCGCGCTGGTGGCGGACGAGGTCGTCGACGTGGGTCTCGATGCCGCCCAGGCGGGGCAGGAAGACGTCGGTGACGTGGGCGACGCGGTGCGCCGGTGACGAGATGTGCCGGCGCACGGCCTGGCGTCGCGCGAGCAGGCGCTGCCCGAGCAGCCAGGCGCCGAGGGCGGTGCTGCCGACCGGGATCTCCAGCAGGAAGACGAACGCGCGGTACAGGACCGCGGCACCGGTCACGCTGACCGGGTCGCCGCCCAGTGCCAGGAGCACGCCGACGAGGCCGAGGTCGGCGACCCCGACCCCGCCAGGTGTCAGGGGCACGATGGTCAGGGCCCGCTCGACCGCGAACGCCGCCAGGACCTCGGGCCAGGGGGTCTGGGCACCTGTCAGGTGCAGGCAGAGCCCCAGCAGCAGGCCCTGCAGGGCGACGTAGCCGCTGATGCCGACCGACATCCGCACCCATCCGCGGGCCAGCAGCTCCGCACTCTGCGCGCGGACCTCGACGAGCGCCGCGGCGAGGTCGAGGTCCCGGTCCTTCCCGAGCAGCCGCAGCACCCGGTGCGCCGCGGTCTCCAGGAAGCGGCCCAGAGCGTCCGCGCCACGAGGGCTCAGGAGCAGCAGTGCCGCGCCTGTCCCGACCACGAGGAGCCCGCCGGCGACGAGGGAGAGGGTCCGCACCTGGCCGGAGACGTGCTCGCCCGCCTGCGCCAGCGCGACCGCTCCGAGGACGGGCAGCACCAGCTTGGAGGCGACGTCCCAGAGGTTCGTCAGGAAGGTGAAGCCCGCGAAGGCGCGCCCGTCGATGCCCCAGGCCCGCATCATCCGCCGGTTCAGCTCCACTCCCGCGGCGCCGCCCAGCGGGACCACGTTCGCGACGGCGCTTCCGGTGAGGTTCAGGGTCAGGGCGCGCCGGCGGGTCAGGCCGGGTGCGGCGGCAGTGAGCACGAAGGAGTGCACGAACAGGCCGAGCACCCACACGACCACGAGGACGAGCACCCCTCGCCAGGGGACCGAGGACAGGACGGGCAGCACGGAGTGCCAGGTGACGTCGACTGCCCGCGGGAGCACGGCGTACAGGAGTGCGAGCGCAGCGCCCCAGGACAGCACGAACCGGGACGTGGCCCACAGGTCCGAGCGGCGACCGCTCCGCCCGGTCATGCGCTGGCCGCGCCGTCGCGCGGCGTCGCGTAGGGCGGGGCGAGGTGGAGGGGACGCGCCAGCTCCCTCGCCCGCCACCGCAGCACGAGCAGGGCGGCCTCGCGGGCGACGGCCGCGGTCATCTTGGAGGTGCCGGCGCTGCGGTCGGTGAACGTGATCGGCAGCTCGGCCAGCCGCAGCCCACGCCGCTCGCAGCGCCAGGTGTTCTCGACCTGGAAGGCGTAGCCGCTGGAGGTCGTCCCCAGGACGCCGGCCGCGACGATCGCCTCGCTGCGCCAGGCGCGGAATCCGGAGGTCGTGTCGCGGGTGTGCAGCAGCAGCACCGAGCGGGCGTAGGCGTTGGCGGCCCGGGAGAGCGCCCGCCGCCGCGCGGGCCAGCTCGCCGTGCGCCCGCCGGGGGCGTAGCGCGAGCCGACCACGACGTCGTGGGTGCGCACCGTCGCGAGCATCGCCGGGAGCGCTCCGGCGGGGTGGGAGCCGTCCGCGTCCATCTGGAAGACGACCTCGTAGCCCGCGGCGAGCGCCGCCGCGAAGCCGGCGCGGTACGCCGAGCCGAGTCCGTCCTTCGAGGCGCGGGGGAGGAGGTGCACCCACCGGCCGTGACCGGGGTGGGCACGGACGACGTCCTGCGTCCCGTCCGGGCTGTTGTCGTCGACGACGAGGACGTCGATGACCGCATCGGCGACCTGGGTCCGAACCGTGTCGACGTTCCGCAGCAGGTCGCCGATCGTGGAGGCCTCGTTGTAGGTCGGTACGACGATGACGCAGCGCATGGTCACACCCTCGTCCGCGGCGATGAAGACAGGATGAAGCCGCGGGACGCCGCTCCAGCGGGGCGCTGCGCCTCCCGAGCCGGCGGCCGTCGTCGTACGCCGACCGTCAGCGGACCCAGCACCCACGCGAGAGCCGCGACGAGCAGCCCGGCCGGGACGTCCACGGCGAAGTGCCAGCCGAGGTAGACGGTGGCCACCATCGTGCCGGCCAGGAAGACCGCGAGGACGGCGGTCGTACGGCGGAGCCGGTGCCACCAGGCGAGCCCCAGGATCGTGGCCGTCGCGGCGACGTGGAGGCTGGCGAACGCGGAGATCTGGGCGAAGGCGTCACCGGCGTGCGGATGGGCCAGCAGGTGGTCGCGCTGGGCGAGGTAGTGCGCCTGCGTGTCCTGGATCATCGTGTGCGGCAGGCGAGCGAAGTCCGCCGGTGCCGCGTGGAACGGGCCCAGGGACGGGATCGCGTAGTAGGTGACGGTCCCGAGGATCCAGACCCACACGAACGCCGCGATCCCCGCGTAGGCGTCGCGCATGCGACGGGCGAGGACCACCGCGGCCGGGAAGGCGAGCACGACCAGCGTGGGGAAGGTCTCGTACCACGCCATGAGGACCCACGCCGCCACGTGCTGACCGAGGAGGTCGTGGAGCAGCACCGCGGGGCTGTGCCCCAGGAAGATCCAGCGGTCCCACCGGGTGAGCATCGGGTCGCGCGGAGCGTTCAGGACGTCCCAGCTCTTGAGGTTGTGATAGGTGAAGTAGGTCAGGTGGTAGGCGAGCAGCGCGCCCCACGCCAGGGCGATCCTGGCCGGGGTCCAGCGGGCCCGGACGGTCGCCAGCACGCCCCCGGGCGTGCGTGGGCGTGGCGTGCGGAGCACTCCGTCGAGCCCGACGAGCCCGAGGAAGATCCCCATCGTCAGGGCCACTCGGGTCAGGAAGTAGGCGCCGTGCGGGTCACGGAACGGGATGCCGACCTGCTCCGACCTCGCCAGCCCGACGGCGAGGAAGCACAGCACGACCACCCAGAGACGTGCCGCGCGCCGCCATGCCTTCACGACGGTCACCTTGGCGCTGGTCCATGAAGCGCGGATGAAGCAGCCGGTCAGGCTCCGGTCGTCCCGGCGGCCTCGGCCGTCTCGGCCGGAGCATCCGGCTCGATGGGCAGCAGCACGGTGACGGTCATCTCCGGACCGTGGGCGCACTGAACGGGCGCCGGTCGTCCGTGCGAGCCGTGGTGACCGGCGTGGCAGAGCCGCAGCTCGCCTCCCGCCTCGTTGACCAGGGCCTCGACCAGGGAGAGCCCGAGGCCCGAGCCCGGCCGAGCCCGGGCGTCGTCGGCGCGAGCGAAACGCTGGGTCGCGGAGGTGAGGAGTGCGGTCGGCATGCCCGCTCCGGAGTCCGAAACGGACAGGCGTGCCCAGCCGGGCACGGGATCGTCCACCGTCACCTCGACCGGGGGCGCGCCGTGCGTGGCCGCGTTGTCCAGCAGGTTGGTGAGGATCCGCTCCAGCTCGAAGTCGGCGACGCCGATCGGGAGCGGCCTGGAGGGGAGCGTGACCGACACGTCCCCGGCCGCGGCGGGGTCGGCCAGGCGCCGCTGGCTGACCACCTTGCCCACGACCGCGACGAGGTCGCTGGACCCGCTGGCGCTGTGGGTGCGCGCCTCGGCCCTGCCGACCTGCAGGAGCCGGTCGGCGAGACGGGCGAGCCGGTCGAGGTCGACCGCGAGCTCGGCGAGGATGCGCTCGTGCTCGGCCTGGGTGCGGCTGCGCCGCAGCGCCAGCTGGACGCGGCTGGTCAGGAGCGTGACCGGGGTGCGCAGCTCGTGACTGGCGTCGTTGACGAACTGCCGTTCCCGCTCGAGCGCCTCCTCGAGGGAGGACAGCATGTCGTTGAACGTGTGTCCCAGACGGGTGATCTCGTCATCGCGCAGCGGTGGTACGTCGAGCCGCAGCTCGGCGCTGCCTGCCGCGATGGCGGCGGCGCGACGGCGGTACCGCTCGACGGGCCGCAGGGCCGCGCGGGCGAGACGCTCGCCCACGAGGGCGGTGATGAGCATCGCGCCGAGGCCGGCCACCAGGAGCTGCACCAGGAGCTCGCGCAGCGCCTCGTCGCGGTGGTCGCGGCGTACGCCGACGAGCAGGTAGTGCTGCGGCGAGGACCCGACCGGCGTGACGCGGAGGCGGTAGGGGTGGTGCGCGACGGGCAGGAAGTCGCCGACGTTGTAGGTGCGCGTACCGCCGTCGGCCCGGGCGAGCTGTCGCGGGCCGACCATGGCCGTCGCGCCGGCCGGGCCGCCGCTGTCACTCACGGTGCCGTCCGCGTCGAGGACCTGCCACGCCACGCCCGTCGCCTCGGCCGCCGACCGGTCGGTGACCTGGCCGTCCGGCGCGACGAGGGGCCGCAGCGTGCGGCTCACCTGCCTCAGCTCGGTGTCCAGCCCCCGGTCCAGGGCATACGCGACCCGCCAGTAGACGAAGCTCCCCGCTGCCAGCAGGACCACGAACATGGCCGCGGAGAACCCCGCGACCAGCCGGAGGCGCAACGGGAGTCGGCTCACCCTGGTCCGCAGTCGCGTCATCTGGGTCCGGCCGTGGTCTCGAGCCGGTACCCCACGCCGCGCAGCGTCGTGATGGTGTCGGTGTCGAACGGCTTGTCGATCTTGCTCCGGATGGCGCCGACGTGCACGTCGATGACGTTGCTGCGCAGGTCGGTCTCCCCGTCCCACACCTCGTCGAGGATGTTCAGCCGGGTGACGACCTGGCCGGCCCGCGACGCCAGCAGGTGCAGGATGTCGAACTCGCGAGCCGAGAGGGTGACCTCGACCCCACCACGGAACACCCGTCGGGCGACGGGGTCCACGACCAGGTCGCCGACCTGCACGGGGGCCTCGCCGGTGCGGCTGCTGCGGCGGTACAGCGCGCGCAGCCGCGCGAGGAGCTCGTCGAGGTCGAAGGGCTTGGCGAGGTAGTCGTCGGCGCCCGCGTCGAGCCCGTCGATGCGGTCGCGCACGTCGCCCCGGGCGGTGAGCATCAGGATGGGGACCGCCATCCCGAAGCCGCGCAGCCGCTTGGCGACGCTCACGCCGTCCATGCCGGGAAGCATCCAGTCCAGCAGCGCGACGTCGTACCCCGCATCGCCGAGGAGCAGGTCGTAGGCGGAGCGTCCGTCGTGGACGACGTCGGCCTGCCAGCCCGCCTCGGTGAGGGACTCGCGGAGCAGGTCGGCCAGGCGGACGTCGTCCTCGGCCACCAGCACCCTCATCGGTCGGTCAGCCCCGCCCGGAGTCGCCACACGTGCCAGTCGCCGTACGTCACGCCCTCAACGTAGTGCCGTCGGAGCACGGACTGGGCCTGCTTCGGCTGCAAGCCCCACGAGTCGAGGCCGTTGCCGGAGACGACCACCCATCGCGGCGCGTCGGCGGAGCCCAGCACCTCGCCGAGCTGGCGCAGCTGCGGGTCCCGCACCCGCACGGGGAGGCTCCAGAGGTACTCGTAGGGGCTGTGCAGCCCGCTGCTCGCGACGATGTCCGGGTGCCCGAAGGCCACGACGACCCCGTCGGTGGGCCGGGCGTGTGCGCGCAGGTAGGCGCCGACGCGTGCCTGGTCGGAGACCGGGGCCGGTCTCGCCACGTGGGCACCCCACACCACGGCGGAGGCGAGCACGACGTAGGAGAGGGCGGCCGTCAGCACCGTGAGGCCGGGGCGGCGCGGCCGGGCGAGGGCCACGAGGACGAGCGCTCCCGGCACGAGGCCGGTCAGGTAGTGGAACCAGTAGCTGCCGCCCAGGGCGACGCCGCACACCTCCCACGCCGCCATGGCGACGGCGCTCCAGACCAGCGCGCGGTGCAGTGGGACGGGCGGCTCCGGCTGCTCGCGGAGCGGGGGCCGCCCGCTCCTGCTCGCCCGCAGCGCCGCGAACGCGGCGACCAGGAGGAGCACGAGGGCTCCGCTGGCCAGGCCGGCCAGCAGGACGTGGAACGCTCGCTGGCCCGTCGCTGTCGACGCCCCGCCGCTGATCACCGACGAGGCCTGCAGCCGGAAGACGACGACCGCGTCCCACAGCCCGGCGGGTGAGGTGCCCTGCCGTGCCGCGGCGGCGAGGACGACCGCGAGCAGGCCGAGGGTCCCGGCCGCGAACGCCGCGATGCGGAGCAGTCGGTGGCGAAGCTGTCGCCGGGCGGCCACGAGCAGGACCACGGCGAAGACGAACACGTCCACCACGTTCTGCTTCACCAGCGCGGCGCCCACGGCAGCCGCCCCCGCCGCCACCGTGAGCGCGATGGCGCGACCGCCCCACGGCCGGCGGGTCGACGCGACGAGGCACACCACCCCGAGCAGGACCAGGGGCACGGCCAGCACCTCGCCGTTGGTCTCCGGCATGCCGAGCAGGGGAGTGGACAGCAGCGCCACCGCGGCGAGGAGTGTGGCGCGGCGCGGCCACGGGCGCCCGGGCGCGAGGAGGTGCGCGAGGACGCCTGCCAGGACCACCGCGGCAGCGCAGGCGGCCGCCCCGAGCAGCTTCACCGACGGGGCGGTGAGCGCGCCGTGTGAGTAGGTGCCCTCACCCAGCCGCCCGGCCAGGCCGTACAGCCACAGCAGCAGTGGCGGCCGGTCGACCCAGTAGTCGCCGTAGAGCGAGGAGCCCGGGCTCCACTGCCGGGCGAGCAGCAGGAAGCCGCCCTCGTCGGGGCTCAGCGGGACGCGGAGGAACGGCAGCCAGGCGGCCACGGCCACCGCGGCGGCCAGACCCACCTCGACGACCGGTCGGAAGCTCCTCCGTGCCGCTGCCCGGAGTGGGGGCGTGCCGGTCCGGGGGGGCCTCTTGAGGACTTCGCTGGTCGTCATGGCCGCTGTCCGGAGCAGGGTCGCGTCACCGGGACCTCAGCCCGGACGCGAGACCGGCCGCTCCGTCGTCCTCCACACATTCGCCATGGAAACACGGGGGGTCAAGGCTGGTCTGGACGACTGATCCGGTGATTTCGGTGGGTTCGGTGAGGTGTCGGGCGAACCGCCGCGCTGGCGTCGCAGGAGGCGACGGACGAGCCGGACGGCGACGTACAGCAGCACCGCGGCGCCGGTCAGCGCGGCGCCGCCACCGGTGAGGTAGTGCTCCACGGTGCGCCAGTTGTTGCCGGCGAGGTAGCCGGCCGTCGCCATCACCGCGCCCCACAGCGCGCCGCCCACGATGTTGGCTGCCAGGAACTTCCGGTAGGGCATCCGGGCCATCCCGGCCAGGCCGGGGACCAGCACCCGCAGCGCCACGGTGAACCGGCCGAGGAAGACCGCCCAGCCGCCCCAGCGCAGCAGCGAGCGCTCGGCACGGTCGAAGTGCCGCTGGTTGACGAAACGACCCATGGTGGAGCCCAGGATGCGATGACCCCAGCGACGTCCCACGAGGTACCCGACGGCATCGCCCAGGATCGCGCCGCCGATGCCGACGGCCAGGACCGCCGGGAGCGGCAAGTGTCCCTGACCGGCGGCGACCCCGCCGAGCAGGAGCGCCGTCTCGCCGGGGAAGAGGAAGCCGACGAAGGCCGAGGACTCCAGGGCGGGGACGGCGAACACCACCATCAGCGCCAGCCAGGCCGGCGTGGACAGGAGCTGGTCCAGAAGTCCGCTCATCACGATTCGTTTCTCACCTTCTCGCCCGGGCCCGCGCCGGCCGATGCCGGTCCACACGGGCCCGGGGGTCGTCGCCGCAGCCCGCAGCGCAACCGTAGGCAGCGGCGCATGAAGCCCTGATGAAACCCGGGCCGTGACAACTCGGAGACGGCATGTGGGCCCGCAGGCAGGCATCGGGGACGTGAGCGCCGCGCGAGAGCGGGCCCCGAACGCCCCGTGCTGGGAGCCAGCGGGTTGCTCCTCGCCAGTGTCCCGCTCTACGCGCGGGCCGGCACCTGGTACCCGAGGCCGTTGCGGGTGGACAATGGTTGTCGGGCCGCAAGGAATGTGCCTGCAGGTACGGCCCGGGTGGACGGATCGTGTCGAGGAGGGCGACGTGAGCATCAGGGAGCGCACCGGGGAGGCCGCACGGTGGACCGACGAGCGACTCGGCCTCGCGGCGACGTCGAAGAAGTATCTGCGCAAGGTGTTTCCGGACCACTGGTCCTTCATGCTCGGTGAGATCGCGCTGTGGAGCTTCGTGGTGCTCCTGGTGACCGGCGTCTTCCTGACACTGTGGTTCAGGCCCGCCATGGGGGAGACGACGTACACCGGTTCCTACGTGCCGCTGCGCGGGCTGAAGGTCTCCGAGGCCTATGCCTCCACTCTGCACCTCAGCTTCGACGTCCGCGGAGGACTGCTGATGCGGCAGACCCACCATTGGGCGGCGAACATCTTCATCGCCGCGATGTTGCTGCACATGATGCGGGTCTTCGCGACAGGCGCCTTCCGCAAGCCGCGCGAGGTCAACTGGGTCATCGGTGGGGTGCTGCTACTGCTGGGGATCGTCGAGGGCTTCGCCGGATACTCGCTCCCGGACGACCTGCTCTCCGGGACGGGGCTGCGCATCACCGCGGGTCTGATCCAGTCGATCCCGGTGGTGGGCAGCTACCTGGTCTTCCTGTTGTTCGGCGGCGCCTTCCCGGGAGACGCGATCGTCCCGCGGCTGTTCACCGTGCACGTGCTGCTTGTCCCCGGACTGCTGCTGGGGCTGATCGCAGCCCACATGCTGATCCTCGTCTACCAGAAGCACACCCAGTGGCCTGGACCCGGGCGGACCAACCTCAATGTGGTCGGGTACCCGATGCTCCCGGTCTACCTGGCGAAGTCCGGCGGTTTCTTCTTCCTCGTCTTCGGTGTCGCGGCGCTGATGGGCGGGCTGATGACGATCAACCCCGTGTGGCTCTACGGCCCCTACGACCCGGCCAAGGTGACGGCCGACTCCCAGCCCGACTGGTACATGGGCGTCCCGGAGGGGGCGCTGCGACTGATGCCCGGCGTCGAGACGCAGGTCCTCGGGCACACCATCAGCTGGAACGTCTTCGTCCCGGGGATGCTGGTCCCCATGCTGGTCTGGGTGACCTTCATCGGCTACCCGTTCGTGGCTGCCTGGGCCACCGGGGACCGGCTCGAGCACCATCTCCTCCAGCGGCCCCGGGACGTGCCGAACCGGACGGCCTTCCTGGCGGCGATGGTCACGCTCTACGGAGTCCTGTGGGCGGCCGGTGGCGATGACGTGATCGCCCTGGTGCTCCACCTCGACGTCATCGCGATCGCGCAGGCGTTCCGCGCCGCCGTCGTGGTCGCACCGGTCGTGTCCTTCATCATCGCGCGCAGGTGGTGCATCGCCCTGCAGCGCCGTGATCGCGAGCGGGTGCTGCACGGGCGGGAGTCGGGCATCATCAGACGGTCTCCTGACGGGGAGTACAGCGAGAAGCACCAGCCGCTCGACCCTGAGCATGCGTACCCGCTCGTCACCCGGGACCGCGCCGAGCGAGCGACGGCGCCCACCGCGACCACGAACGCGCAGGAGCCCCACGGGAGGCGCGCGAAGTGGCGCGCGAGGGTGGCTCGGGCGGTGTCCGGCGACAGCTTGCCGCCGCCGACGCGCGAGGAGCTGCGCGAGGCGGGTTACGGTTCCTCCCCTGAGGCTTCGGACGGCACCGGCGAGACGGAGGTTGCCGACGGCCACCAGTACGACGGGCGACGAGGGGTCACCGGCCGGGAGCTACGCCGGCCCTGAGGACCGGCCGACGGCCGTCCTCGGCACCCCTCAGGAGGCCAGGGTGGGGACCGTCAGTCCGAGGACCGCGAGTCCGGTGAGGAGCTCGTTGGCGGAGACCACGACGGAGTCGTGGGGAAGGAGCAGGGCCGAGGCGACCAGCAGGGCGCCGCTGAGGGCGCACAGGGCGGAGGCCACCGGGCTGCGCGTCGGCAGCCGCAGACGCAGGCCGCACAGGACCACCACGACAGCCAACCCCAGGTCTCGCAGGGCGTTGTCCTGCCCCACGACCGTGAACGGGTAGTTCAGGGCCCACTGCCCGATCACGAGCCAGGCCCCCACGACGACGAGCATCCAGGCGGCGGCGGGACGCCACCGTCGGTGCGGCGCCGATGCCGTGCGGCTGAGGATGTGGTGCTGGCGCGCGGTGAGCTGGGCTGCCCGGGCCTCGACCTCGGGTCCCACGGCCCGCGCCTCGGGGGAGACCCCTCTGTGCTCGCCGCCCCGGGCCAGCTCGCGCAGCTCGTGGTGCGGCGGCTCCTGCCCGCGGGTGTCGAACATGACCCCGCCCCGCCAGGCCAGAAGCAGGGCGAGTGCGCCGACCAGGCCCGCACCCCAGGCCAGCCAGGCATGTCCCGCCATCATCGCGACGCTGGCGACGGCGGCCGCGAGGAGGCCGAGGACGATGCCCGACCACACCAGCCGGGGTCGGACCGTAGGGGCCCTCGGATCGTGCACTCGCGGACGATCAGGCATGGGCGTTTCTCCCTCTCGCAGCGACGGGGCGGACGGACTCGGGGCAGGCGCTGCGGGGGTGCCGCGGTGACACGGGTCGGATCATGCCGCGCGGGTCACCAGCCACATGAGTGCCAGGACGACCAGGATCCCGACCATGAAGAGCGTCACGACGCCGATGTTCCTGCCCGGTGGGATGATGCGCATCCTCACTGCCCTTCCGCTCAGCCGTTCCGGCCCGACGGGGGGCCGACCCTGCGAGCCGAGAGCCGCTCGACGCGCCCCTCGGCCTCGGCCTCGCGCAGGGCGCGACGGAACCGGCCCGGTCCCCAGGAGTAGGCACCCGTCGTACGCCGCAGTCGGGTCGTGTCGGTCGGCCCGAGGTCGGCCACGGCCGTCGCGATGGTCTCGATCTCGCGGTCGAGCAGCTCCTCGATCTCCTCTGTCGAGGTCGAGGCGGACATCCACGGCGCGTACATCGCCGGGCCGGGACCGGGGCGAAGCCGGTGCAGTCGCACGTCAGCCTCCCGTCGACGGCCCCGCTGCCGGATGCGCTCCCGGCTCGGATCCTCCGCAGCGGTCTCGCCGCTCTCGTCCGCCTGTTGCTCGCCCTGCTCGCCCTGCCCAGCGTCCTCGCTGGTGAGCGGCTGGGCCAGGTCCTCCAGCGACTCCTTCTCCGCCTTCACGCCCAGGAAGATCTCGCACACGCCGGCCAGCGCCATCACGGCGGCGGCAATGTAGAACGCGAGCGCGACCAGGGTGCGATCATTGGAGTTGATCAGCTGGCCGAACAGCAAAGGCCCCACGATGCCGCCGGCCGCGGTGCCCACGGCGTAGAAGAACGCGATCGCCAGGGCGCGCGTCTCCATCGGGAAGATCTCGCTCACGGTCAGGTACGCCGCGCTGGCCCCCGAGGACGCCAGGAAGAAGCAGGCAACGAGGATCGCCAGGAAGAGCCATTCGTTGGTGGAGCCGCCCGCGAGGGTGAGGCCGAGGACGGTCGCCACCGCCGCGGAGCCGATGTAGGTGCCGCTGATCATGGGCTTGCGGCCGACGGTGTCGAAGAGTCGCCCCAGGGTCACGGGCCCGAGGAAGTTGGACACGGCCCAGATCGCGATGAAGACCGGCACGACGCTGGAGGCGACACCGTAGAACGTGCTGAGCAACGTGCCGAGGTTGAAGGTGACGCCGTTGTAGATGAACGCCTGGCCGATGAACAGGGCGAGACCGAGGAACGCGCGGCGGGGGTACTGGGTGAAGGCGACCTTGGCGATCTCCCGGAACGGGATGGCCTTGCGCTGCCGCACGGTCAGCGAGTCGGAGGGCTCGTCCAGCTCCTGGTCACTCTCCGCGCGGACCTGGTCCTCGATCTCGCCGACGATCCGCTCGGCCTCGTCCTCGCGTCCGTGGATGAAGAGCCAGCGGGGGCTCTCCGGAACGTGTCGCCGGACCAGCAGCACGGCCAGGCCGAGCAGGGCGCCGATCCCGAACGCCAGCCGCCAGCCCAGGTCGGGGGCGAAGATGTCGGTGTCGAGGAGGAGCACCGCCCCGAGTGCACCGGCCGCAGACCCCACCCAGTAGGAGCCGTTGATGGTCAGGTCGACCCGGCCGCGGACCCGTGCCGGGATCAGCTCGTCGATGGCGGAGTTGATGGCGGCGTACTCGCCACCGATACCCGCACCGGTGAAGAATCGGGCGAGGTAGAAGTACCAGGGCGCGAAGGCGAACGCCGTCGCGACCGTCGCCACGAGGTAGACCGCCAAGGTGAGCATGAAGAGCTTCTTGCGTCCGAAGCGGTCGGTCAGCTGGCCGAACACCAGGGCGCCCAGGCACGCTCCGACGATGTAGATCGCCGCGGCGATGCCGATCTGGCCGGAATCCAGGTTGATCCCGCTGTCGCTCTCGGTCAGTCGCGCCGCGACGCTGCCGACCATGGTGACCTCGAGCCCGTCGAGGACCCACACGCTTCCGAGACCGACAACGACGCGCCAGTGGAACTTCGACCACGGCAGCCGGTCGATCCGTGCTGGCACCTGAGTGGTGACGGTGCCGGTCTGGACGTCGCTCATGTCCCTCTCCCTCGTCCCTCTCGGGCCGGACCCTCCCGTCCCCGGGCCGGCACGGCCTCCCCAAACCGTTGCGGATAGAGAACTATTGCTCCAACAAACATATTATTGATACCCAGGTGTGGGGAAGTGCACACCGTGCTCCGCTGTGACGAGGAGGGTGAGATGGACGAGCCGTCGACGCGTGGGGGGACGCGGTGTCGCCTGCTCGGGCACGACTTCGACTTCCGCGCCGAGGGGGAGCTCATGCGCTGGTCGTGCACCCGCTGCTCGGCCGAGGGTGCGAAGCTCTACCCCAGCAGCGGCGAGGCCGAACGGATGGCCAGGGCCCTCGACGTCCGCGGGAACGAGGACCTGGGGCGACGCGCACCGCTGATCGGGCTGCTGCCGTTGCGCCTGTGGCGAGGATGGCGACGTCGTGCCTGAGTTCGGGTCCCACGTGCTGCGCGAGTACGCCGTCCTGGCCGACGGTTGGCGAGGAGTCCTGGTCGGTCCGCGCGGCGACTTCGCCTGGATGTGCATGCCGCGGTGGGACTCCGACGCGGTGATCGGGGCGCTCGTGGGCGCGCCGGGCGCCTACGTGGTGGCTCCGCAGGACGTCGACTTCGTGTGGGGCGGGCACTACGAGCCGGGGTCGTTGATCTGGCGCAGCCGCTGGGTCACGAGGGAGGCCGTCGTGGAGTGCCGCGAGGCCCTTGCCTACCCCGGCGAGGAGCGCCGCGCAGTCGTCCTGCGCCGCATCGAGGTCCTGCGGGGCAGTGCCAGGATCGGCGTGCGGCTGGCCCTCGCCGCGGGCTTCGGGGCCGATCCGATGACCGGCCTCTCCCGGGACGACGCGACGTGGACGGGGCGCTGCGGAGCGCTGCACCTGCGGTGGACCGGCGCCGAGGGCGCCGTACGCCGGGAGGACTGCCTGGTGACGGAGCTGGAGCTCGCCGCAGGTGAGCAGCACGACCTGGTCCTGGAGCTGGCCGAGCACCAGCTGTCGCGGGAGGAGGTGCACCCCGACCGGGCCTGGAGGCAGACCGAGAGCACCTGGCAGCGCGCCGTGCCTGAGGTGCACCGCACGATCGCCGCGCGGGACGCGCGCCATGCGTACGCCGTGCTCCGCGGGCTCACCCTGCCGGGAGGCGGGATGGTCGCCGCGGCCACCACGTCTCTCCCGGAACGCGCCGACACGGGAAGGAACTACGACTACCGGTACGCCTGGATCCGGGACCAGTGCTTCGCGGGGCAGGCGCTGGCGACGGACGGAGCCCACTCGCTGGTCGACGATGCCGTCTCGTTCGTCAGCGAGCGGCTGCTGGACGACGGAGACCGCATGGCGCCCGCCTACTGTCTCGACGGAGCTGCTGTTCCCGAGCAGCGCACGCTGGACCTTCCGGGCTACCCGGGGGGCGAGGTGTGCGTGGGCAACTGGGTGCGCCGGCAGTTCCAGCTCGACACGTTCGGCGAGGCGTTGCTGCTCATGGGCGCCGCCGCCGCCAACGACCAGCTCGACCTGGAGCACTGGCGCGCCGTGGAGACCGCGGTGGCAGCCGTCGAGCGGCACGGGGAGGACCCGGGTGCGGGGGTGTGGGAGACGCAGGACGACCGTTGGACGCACTCGCGGCTCATCTGCGCCGCCGGGCTGAGGTCGGTGGCCAAGCGCGCCCCCCGGGCGCAGGGGGCCGCCTGGACCGCGCTGGCGGACGCCATCGTCGCAGAGGTCGGCCGCACCAGCGTGCATCCCGAGGGACGCTGGCAGCGCAGCCCCTCCGACTCCCGGGTGGACGCTGCACTGCTGCTCCCGGCCGTCCGTGGTGCCGTCCCGCCCGAGGACCCACGCAGCCGGAGCACGGTGGCGGCGGTGCGCGCCGAGCTGGCCGAGGACTACTTCCTCTACCGGTTCCGCCACGACGGCGGGGAGCTGCACGACGCGGAGGGAGCGTTCCTCGTCTCGGGCTTCCACATGGCGCTGGCCGAGCACCAGCAGGGGAACCGGGGCGAGGCGCTGCGGTGGTTCGAGCGCAACCGGTCGGCCTGCGGGCCCCCGGGGCTGTTCACCGAGGAGTTCGACGTCGTCCAGCGACAGCTGCGTGGCAACCTGCCCCAGGCGTTCGTGCACGCGCTGATGTTCGAGGCGGCCCGACGGCTCGCGGATCCACCGGACGTGGAGGGGTGAGCACGGCCGTCGGAGCCGAGGGCGCGCCGGCGCCGCTCAGCCGACGGCGTACGCCTCTGCGCGCCCGGCGAGCGAGAGACCGTGCCCCGCGCGCCGCTCGTCGGGGCGCAGGCGCCCGCCGTCGGGGTCGAGCGTCCCGTCGAAGAAGATCGACTCGATCCTGACATGGTCGTGGAACCACTCGAGGTGGCGCAGGTTCGGTGTGCCGGCGGCGACGTGGGCGTGGAGCTGGGGGGCGCAGTGCGCGGAGACGTCGAGGCCGTGCGCCTCCGCCACGGCCGAGGCCCGCAGCCAGGCGGTGTACCCACCGCAGCGGGTGGCGTCGACCTGGAGACAGTCCACCGAACCGGCGCTGCACATCCGGTGGAAGTAGTGCAGGTCGGTGCCGTACTCACCCGCGGTGACGTCGGCGTCGACCCGGCGCCGCACCTCGCGCAGGCCCTCGAGGTCGTCGGAGCTGACCGGCTCCTCGAACCAGGTGACCTCCGCTGCTCCTGCGTCGCGCAGCAGCCGCACTGCCTGCTTGCGGTCGTAGGCGCCGTTGGCGTCGACGAACAGGTCGGTCTGCGGTCCGACGGTGGCACGGGCCAGCTCGATGCGCTCGATGTCGCGGTGCGTCGACCGGCCCCGGTCCTGGCCGATCTTGATCTTCACCGCGGACAGGCCCCGCCCGGTCCAGTCGGCCAGCTGGGCCGCGGTCCGTGCGTCGGTGTAGGTGGTGAACCCGCCGCTGCCGTACACCGGAACGGTCTCGTGCACCCGTCCCACCAGACGGGCCAGAGACAGCTCCAGCAACCGCGCCTTGAGGTCCCACAGGGCCACGTCCACGGCTGATACGGCGTACCCGACAGCACCCACGCGGGGGGCGTTGCGTACCGCGGCGACCATCGCCGCCCACGTGCCGGGGACGTCCATGGCGTCGGCGCCGACGACGACCTCCTCGAGCAGCTGGTGGACGAGGTCCGCGCAGGCCGGAGGACCGTAGGTCCACCCCAGCCCCTGCACACCGTCGCAACGGACGGTCACCACGACCAGGGAGGTGGCACGCCACTCGAGGGTCCCGTCGGCCTCCGGGCCGTCGGTGGGCACGGTGTAGGCCCGGGCCGAGATCGCCTCGACCCGCGCCCGCCCGGAGGAGTGTCCCTGCGCGGGTTCCCGGTCAGTCGCGACCATGCGGGACGAACTCCTGCGCCTTGACCTTGAGTCCCTCCTTGATGACCCCCCACCGGTCGCTGTCGCCCTTGACCAGCGCGGCAGCGGCGTCCTTCATCTGCTCGAAGGTGGCGTGCGGGGGGATGGGCGGGACGTTCGGGTCGCAGTGGATGTCCAGCAGGGTCGGCCGGTCGGCACCGAGGGCGTAGTCCCAGGCGGGGCCGAGGGCGTCGGGGTCGGTCACGGTGCGTACGCCGAATCCCAGGCTCTCGGCCCACCGGGCGTAGTCGACGTCGGGCAGCCTCTGGGACTCGATGAACTTGGGGGCGCCCTCCATCGCCCGCATCTCCCAGGTGACCTGGTTGAGGTCGTTGTTGTGCAGGACGGCGACCACCAATCGGGGATCGCGCCACTCCTGCCAGTAGCGCTTGACGGTGATCAGCTCGGCCAGGCCGTTCATCTGCATGGCGCCGTCGCCGACCAGGGCGATGGCCGGGCGGTCCGGGTGCGCGAACTTGGCGCCGATCGCGTAGGGCACGCCGGGGCCCATGGTGGCGAGGGTCCCGGAGAGCGATCCGCGCATGCTTCCCCTGAACCTCAGGTGCCGGGCGTACCAGTTCGCGGCGGAGCCCGAGTCGGCACTGACGATCACGTCATCGGGCAGCCGTGAGGAGAGCTCCCAGAAGATGCGCATCGGGTTGACGGGGTCTGCCTCGACCATCGCCTCGGCCTCCATCGTGCGCCACCAGCTGTCGACCTTGTGCTCGATGCTCTCTCGCCAGCTCCGGTCCTGCTTGCGCTGCAGGTGCGGGAGCAGCGCGCGAAGCGTGGCGGCGGCGTCCCCGACCAGGTTCACCTCGGTGGGGTAGCGCATCCCGATCATGGCCGCGTCGATGTCGATCTGCACCGCGCGCGCCTGGTCGAGCTCGGGCAGGAACTGCGTGTAGGGGAAGTTGGCCCCCACGATGAGCAGCGTGTCGCAGTCCATCATCATCTCGTAGCTCGGCCTGGTGCCCAGCAGGCCGATCGCGCCGGTGACGAACGGGAGGTCGTCGGAGAGCACGTCCTTGCCGAGCAGCGCCTTGGCGACGCCGGCACCGAGCGCGTCGGCGGTCTCGATCACCTCCTGGCGCGCCCCGCGAGCCCCCTGGCCCACCAGCACCGCGACCTTGGAGCCTGCGTTCAGCACGTCCGCCGCACGTCGGACGGCGGCCTCGTTGGTGACCGTGACCGGCATCTCGACGCCCAGCGACGACGGGACCATCTTGAACTCGTGCGAGGGAGGTGTGTACTCCAGCTCCTGGACGTCGGCGGGGATGATGATCGCGGTGGGGGCCCGTCGCGCCATGGCGGTGCGGATCGCGCGGTCGAGCACGTTGGGCAGCTGTTCGGGAGCGGTGATCATCTGGACGTAGTCGCTCGCCACGTCCTTGTAGAGGCTCAGCAGGTCGACCTCCTGCTGGTAGGAGCCGCCCATCGCGGTGCGGTTGGTCTGTCCCACGATCGCCACCACCGGGACGTGGTCGAGCTTGGCGTCGTAGAGCCCGTTGAGCAGGTGGACGGCCCCGGGGCCCGAGGTAGCCGTGCACACTCCTACCCGGCCGCTGAACTTGGCATATCCCGTCGCCTCGAACGCGGCCATCTCCTCGTGTCGCGCCTCCACGAACTGCGGGCTGTTGTCCGCCCGCCCCCAGGAGGCGAGCAACCCGTTGATGCCGTCCCCGGCGTAGCCGAAGACCTTCTCGACGTCCCAGGCGCGCAGGCGCTCCAAGAGGTAGTCGCCGACTGTCTGGCTCATGTCGCGATCCCTTCCTTCTGTGCAGTGATTTCGCTGTGTGCTCTGGTGTCGTCCGCCGGTGACGGCCGGTCACCCACCGGTTCGGTTCCTCGCCCGCCTGACCCGGTTGCCTGCCAGGGCGAGGACCCCGAGGCCGGCCGCCGCGAGCCCGGGATGGACTTGCGCGGGCGTGCGTGGACGCGGCGTCAGGTCCTGCTCCGGTGTCCGGCCCGGCTGCCCGGGTCGCCGAGGAGCGGCGAGCAGCTCGGCGAGATGCAGGGCCTCCCGGCCGCCACTGTCCAGGTCGTGGATCTGGGTGCGGCAGGAGAAGCCGTCGGCCAGCACCACGGTGCGGGGGGAGGCGTCACGCACGCGGGGGAGCAGCACCTGCTCGGCGCAGGCCTCGCTGACCTCCCCGTGCCCCCGGGTGAAGCCGAAGTTGCCGGCGAGGCCGCAGCAGCCCGAATCCAGGCGCTCGGCGTCCAGTCCGGCAGCACCGAGCAGCTGCGACTCGGCGTCCCAGCCGAGCACCGCGTGCTGGTGGCAGTGCACCTGGGCGATCGCACCGTCCCACCGGCCGGAGAGATCCGGAGGCGACCACCCAGGGGAGTGGTCGACCAGGATCTCGGCGAGCGTGTGGGTCTGGTCGCGGACACGGGCGACGTCGAGGTCGTGGGGGAGGAGGTCGGGGGCGTCGCTGCGGAAGACCGCCGTGCAGCTGGGTTCGAGCCCCACCACGAGGCCGCCGGCGCGCACGTGCTCCGCGAGCTGATCGATCGAGCGCCGCAGCACCCGACGTGCCACGTCGAGCTGGCCGGTCGAGATCCAGGTCAGCCCGCAGCACACCGGACCGGTGGGCATGGTCACCTCCCAGCCGGCGCCCTCCAGGACCTCGACCGCGGCACGGCCGATCTCGGGGTGGAAGGCGTTGGTGAAGGTGTCCGGCCACAGCAGCAGCCTCCCGCGCCGGGGGCGCGACCGAGGTCCGCGTCGCGCCCACCACCGTTGCAGGGACTCGGGGGCGAACAGCGGGACCTCCCTCGGTTCCAGTCCGGCGAGAGGGGGAAGCACGGCGCGTACGCCGGGAGCATGGGTCAGGGCGTTGACCGGGCCCGATGCCCGGAGCCGGCTGATCGCCTGTGCCGCCACCGGCAGCCAGCCCATGGCGTAGTCGGCGCGTGGCCGCAGCCGCCCACGGTAGTGGTGGGCGAGGAACTCGGCCTTGTAGGTGGCCATGTCGACGTCGGCCGGGCAGTCGGACTTGCAGCCCTTGCAGGCCAAGCAGAGGTCGAGGGCCTCGCGCACCTCTCGGGAGCGCCAGCCGTCTTCGATCGGAGAGTCGCCGTGCCCGTTCATCATCTCGAAGAGCAGCCGGGCGCGACCCCGGGTGGAGTGCTCCTCCTCGCCCGTGACCTGGTAGGACGGGCACATCACCTCGTGCCCGGCGGGGCTCTGCTGCCGGCACCGGCCGACCCCGACGCACCGGGTGGTCGCCTTGGCGAAGGACCCGTCGTCCTCGGGATAGGCGAAGTAGAGGTCCCGGCCCGGGTGTGGGGACCAGGTCGCCCCGAGCCGCAGGTCCTGGTCGAGGCGTCGGGGTGCGACGACCTTGCCCGGGTTCATCCGGTCCCGAGGGTCGAAGATCGACTTGAGCTCTCCGAAGGCCTGCATCACCTCCTCGCCGAACATCCGGGGCAACAGCTCGGCGCGTGCCTGCCCGTCGCCGTGCTCGCCGGAGAACGAGCCGCCGTAGGAGGCGGCGAGGTCGGCTGCCCGCTCCATGAAGCGTCGGTAGGCCCGCACGCCGTCGGCCGAGGTGAGATCGAAGGGGATCCTGGTGTGCACACAGCCCTGACCGAAGTGACCGTAGAGGGCCGGACCCGCCTCGGAGACATAGCCGAACTCGACGTAGAGGCGCTCCAGGTCTCGGAGGTAGTCGCCCAGACGGTCCGGGTGCACCGCCGAGTCCTCCCAGCCCGGCCACGTGTCGGGGCGGTCGCGGAGGTGGGCGGTGGCACCCAGGCCGGACTCCCGCACCTGCCAGAACTCGTCCTCGTGCCCGGGGTCGTCGATCAGTGAGCCGACCGGCTCGTGCTCCGTGCCGGCGAGAGCGTCGATGAGCCGGTGGGCCGCCTCGTCGGTCTCCTCCTGGGAGTCCCCGCCGAACTGCACCATCAGATAGCCCGAGCCTTCGGGCAGCTCGCCGAGCGCCTCGGAGTTCATGTGCTTGACCCGCTCGTCGTGGACCAGACGGTGGTCTACGCCCTCGAGCGCCACCGGGTCGAAGGGCAGGATCGCGGGTACGGCGTCGGCGGCGGTGGCGATGGCGTCGTACCCGAGCACCACCAGGGTCCGCGCCGACAGGGTGGGGACGAGCTCGAGCTCGGCGCGCAGCACCGTCACCAGGGTGGACTCGCTGCCGACGAGGGCGCCGGCCACGTCGAAGCGGTGCTCGGGAAGCAGGGAGTCGAGGTTGTAGCCCGAGACCCGCCGGGGGATGTCGGGGTAGGCGGCACGGATGGCGTCGGCCCGGGTGTCCCGGAGCCGCCGCAGCGAGCGGTAGACGGCGGCGACCTTGTCGCCACGACGCTCGATCCGGGCGTACTCCCCCTCGGAGGTCTCCCCGCACCAGAACCGGGTTCCGTCGTACAGGAGCACCTCGAGCCGGGCGATGTTGTCGACGACCTTGCCCGTCCGCTGCGCCGTGGTGCCGCAGGAGTTGTTGCCGATCATGCCGCCCAGCGAGCAGTTCATGTGCGTCGCGGGCTCCGGTCCGTAGCGGAGCCCGAGCGGCGCCAGCTGCTCGTTGAGCCGGTCCAGGACGATGCCAGGCTCCACCACGCAGGTGCGGGCGTCGGGATCGACCGAGACCAGGGCGTGGCAGTATTTCGTCCAGTCGATCACCACCGCGGTGTTCGTGCACTGCCCGGCGAGGCTGGTGCCACCTCCGCGGGAGAGGACGGGAGCGTCGTGCTCGCGGCAGACGGCGAGGGCCTCGACCGCGGCCTCCACGGTGTGCGGGACGACCACGCCTATGGGTACCTGGCGGTAGTTGGAGGAGTCCGTGGAGTAGGCGGCGCGGGTGCCGTTGTCGAAGCGCACCTCGCCGTCCACCCGGTCACGCAGGTCGGACTCCAGCCGGTCCGCGACACCGGCCCTCCGCTGGATGACGTGCACGGTGGGATCACCTCTCCTGTTGCGATGGAACAACCGTTGCCGTGGCGCAGCGTTGCCCTAGGGTTGGCCCGTGGTGAAGAGGAAGAGTCCGCACTCGGACCCGGCGGTCGAGGCGCTGATGGCGACGTCGAGGGTGCTGACGGCGGTCGTCTCCCGGTCCCTCACCTCCACGGGGACGGCCGTGACGACCCCCCAGCTCCGCGTCCTGGTCATGTTGAGCCAAGTGGAGCCGCTCAACCTGACCGCGGTGGCACGGGCCCTGGGAGTGAACGCATCGAACGCGAGTCGTACGTGCGACCAGCTGGTGACCGGGGGACTCGTCGACCGTCGTGCCGACGTCACCGACCGGCGCAGCATCTCCCTGAGCCTGACTCCGGCGGGGCGCAGGCTCGTCGGCCGGCTGATGACCCATCGACGCTCGGTCTTCGCGAAGGTCGTCGAGCACCTCGACGAGGGCGACTGCCAGGCGCTGAGCCGTGGGCTCGAGGCGTTCCTGCGCGCCGCCGAGGCACTCTCCACCGGCGAGGACGAGGACGACGACCACCTGCTGCGCTGGCTGACCTGAGGCGCTACGTGCCACGACGCTCGTCTCCCTCCGTGGTCCGCGAGCGACGACGGTCGACGACGCGCAGCAGCGGCGGGCCGCCGGGGAGGTGTCCCAGCGTCCATCGGGCCAGCCGGTCTCGCCGACGCTCGTGGCTGGGGTCGGCGACCGGCCCGCGCACCAGGGTGCGGTAGCCGTCGGCGGCCCATCCCGCCGCGGCTCCGGCGTTGAGCAGGCCCGCAAACGCCCGCTGCCGGTCCACCGCGGCGAGGCCGACGGCGCTGGCCCCGTGGGCCACATCGACCCAGATCCCCATGGCGAGGACCTCCGGGCTGGGCCGGAGGCCCGAGAGCAGGGCCTGCCCCAGCTGCCGTGCGCCGAGGACGCGCGCGACCAGGATGCTGGTGCGGTCGACGTGCACCCGGTGCACGTGGACGAGCATGGGGCGCGGCGCCAGCAGGAGGGACGCCCCGAAGAGCGCCCGGGTCACCTCGATGGCCCGAGGAGCCATGCCTCAACGACCCCGTCGTGAGCCGAGGGCGCCGAGGCTGGCTGCTGCGACGCCTGCGATCAGGGCGGAGACGCGGTGCCGGCCGAGGAACGAGACCGGGTCGTGCTCAGCGGCGTCGTCGGAGAACGCACCGCGGGCACCGCGGTCGGAGTCCTCGTCACGCGGCCGGAACACGTTGGACCCCCAGCGGGGGCCGCCGTCCGGGGTCTGCTGCGAGTCGACACCGGTGCGGGCGAGGTACCAGTCGAGGGCCGCCGGCGCGAGGCGGTTGCCCAGCACGGTGTACGCCGCCGCCACCCCGACCCAGACGTTGCGCCTCGGGTGCTCCGCGCTGAACCGGATCATCCGCGCACACACCTCGGGCTGCACGATGGGCGGCACCGGACGGGGGTGCCCCGGCATCTTGTTGAGGTTCCAGCCGAACTGGGTCGTGTTGACGCCCGGGAGCGTGACGAGCCCGATCGTGACGTTGCTTCCCGTCGCCCGGAGCTCGGTCAGCACCGACTCGGTGAACCCCTTCACCGCATGCTTGGCGCCGCAGTAGGCCGACTGGAGGGGGATGGAACGGTAGGCCATGGCCGAGGAGATGTTGACGATGGCGCCACGATCGCGGGGTCGCATCACTCGCAGCGCGGATCGGGTGCCGTTGACCTGTCCGTAGTAGGTCACGTCGGTCATCCTGCGGTACTCCTCCTCGGTGGTGTCCCAGAAGAAGGCGAGGGAGCCGACGAAGGCACAGTTGACCCACACCGCGATCGGTCCCAGCTCGGCCTCGACCTGGTCCGCGGCGCGATCGACGGCGTGGGCCTCGGCAACGTCGACGGAGAGGGCGAGCCCGCGACGGCCCGCTCTCGTCACGTCCGCGACGGCTGCCTCGAGGCCGGCCCGTCCGCGCGCCAGAACGGCGACGTCGTAGCCAGAGGCCGCGAACTCCCGCACAGCGGCTCGCCCGATGCCGGCCGTTCCGCCTGTGATCACGGCCACTGGTGCCGATGAGAACTCACTCATGGTCTGCCTCCTGTTGTCACCAGTCGAGCCCACGCGTCGTACGCGCCGGACCTCCGGGGCTACCTCAGCCCTGACGGCCGACAGGTGGCGCAAACGTTGCGGGGCGCCAATAGTTGCGTTGCAGACATTGTCACGGTACCCGCTCCGCGGCACCGGTAACAGGGGCGCTGCGCAACCCCTACGCCCCTCAGGCGATGTGCGAGGCGGACTGTGGCCATGGCACGGGCTCCCTTCGCGCTCCACCACCATCGGCGCCAGCCAGGCCGGCGTCGACAGCAGCTGGTCCAGCAACCCGGTCATCTCGCCGCACCCGTCGACACTGTGCCTCCTCGGCCGTGCGGCTCGCACTGAGCTGTGCGACGACGGTAGGCAGCACCGGATGAGGTGAGGATGAAGGGTGGCGCCGGCCCGGTGACCGCCCAGCCGAGAGCTCTACCAGCGGGTGGCGCGCAACGTGGCCGCGATGGTGCTCCTCGTCTCCGCGGGATCGATGACGTCGTCGATCTCGAAGAGGCGGGCGGCGTTGAGCGCGCTGGCCTGCTTGCGGTAGTCCGCGGTGAAGGCCGCCACCGCGCGCTCGCGCTCGTCCTCGGGCATCGCCTCGAGCTCCTTGGCCAGGGCGAGGCGTACGGCGCCCTCGAGCCCCATCGGCCCGAGGTGGGCGTCGGGCCAGGCGACGGTGAGCAGCGGTTCGTGGGTGCTCCCGCCGAGCATCGCCTGCGCGCCCAGCCCGTAGCCGCGGCGCAGCACGACGCCGACGAGGGGCACGGTGAGCTGCGCGCCGGACGAGACGAGGCGGCCGGCGGTCCGCACGAGTCCGGTGCGCTCGGCGTCGGGGCCGACCATGAAGCCGGGGGTGTCGACGAGCGAGACGACCGGGATGCGCCAGCGCTCGCACAGGTCGAGGAAGTCGGCCGCCTTGGCCGACGCGTCGGCCGTGAGCGCCCCGGCGAGGTGGGTGGACTGGTTGGCCAGGAAGCCGACGGCGAGCCCCTCCACACGGGCGAACGCCGTGACGAGCTCGGGCGCCCATCCCTCCCGCAACCAGGTCACGGTGTCGAGGTCGGCCAGCCCCTCCACGACCGCGCGCACGTCGAAGGCCTCGCGGTCGTTGCTCGGCAGCAGGGTGCGCAGCGCCGCCTGGTCGGGCGCCTCGCCCGCCGGGGCCGGGCCGGCGAGCAGTCCCAACAGCCGGCGTACGACCTCGACCGCCTCCTCCTCGTCCTCGACCAGCACGTCGAGCACGCCGTTGGCGACCTGGACCTCCGCGGGTCCGATCTCCTCGGGGCTGAACCGGCCGAGCCCGCCGCCCTCGATCATCGCCGGGCCGGCCATCCCCAGGTTGACGTCGGGAGTGCCCACACGGAGGTCGGCGCCGCCGGCCAGCACGGCGTTCCCCGCGAAGCAGCGGCCGGAGACGACGGCGATGCGGGGCACGACGCCGGCCAGGCGTCCCCACAGGGCGAAGGAGCGGACGTCGAGCGCGGACACGACCGGCACGTCGGTGTCCCCGGGCCTTCCGCCGCCGCCCTCGGTGAAGAACACGACCGGCAGCCTCATCCGGTCCACGAGCTCGAGCAGCCGGTCGGACTTGTGGTGACCGCGCAGGCCCTGGGTCCCCGCCATCACCAGGTAGTCGTAGGACAGGACGGCACAGGGTCGCCCGTCCACCGTGGCGGTGCCGCCAACGAGCCCGTCGGCGGGGGCCTCGACGACGAGGTCGGCCAGCTCGCGTCGCTGCTCCTGGGCGGGGGTGACGAACCGTCCGTACTCCCGGAACGAGCCCTTGTCGACGAGGTCCGCGACGTTCTCCCGCGCCGTACGACGCCCGCGGCCGTGCCAGCGGGCGACCTTCTCCGGCCGTGCCTCGTCGGTGGTCAGGAAGCGGCGCGCCAGGACCTCCTCCAGACCGGTCGCGAGCTCCGTGCTGCCGTCCGGGTCCGGACCGGACGACGGGCTCGCGTCGCGGGTGTTCGCCATGGTTCCTCCTCGCCCCGTGGGACGGCGGCAACAGGTGCCGCCCTGGGCCGACCCTAGGGACCGACGCGTCGTCGTGCAGGGTCGGCCCTTGTCCGGTCAGGAGCGACCGACCTCACCAGGCGTTGTAGCGGTGCACCGAGAGGTAGGTCCTGGCGCGCCGGGACGGGTGGATGCCGCTGACCACGAACGTACGTCGGCCCCAGTCGCGCCGTGCGTTGAACCGCACCACGATGACCCCTCGCCTGTCCGCCTTCGCGTTCTTGGCCGTGACCACGACGCTGCGGTACCGCGCGGTGACCTTCTCACCGGCCACGAGCCCGGAGACCTTGACGACCGCCTGGTGGTTGGCCCGCACGGAGCGGGGCTGCGGATCGAGCCGGAGGCGCTTCGGCGCGACGACCTGGATCGTGGTCGAGGAGGCCCGGTCGGGCTGGGAACCGACCACGGCGAGCGTGGCCGCCCCGGAGAGCACGCGCGGCACCGTGACCAAGCGGGCGACGCGGCCCGCACGATCGGCCACGCCGCGGGCGACGGTACGGCCGGCGACGGTGACGGCGTAGGGCTCCCCGGCATCCAGCCCGGTCGTGTCCACGCTCACGGTGTGGCCACGCAGCACGATGCTCGAGGACAGACGCATCGGCAGCTTCTTCGCGGACAGGAGGACGTCGACGACGGTGGAGGCGGTGCGGGTGCCACCGGGCCCGGTGGCCGTGAGCGTGTACCGGTGGGAGGCGGCCGAGGACGCCGGGACGGTCGCCTCACCCGCCGGGGGCACGGTCTGCGTCTTCGTTCGGGGGGTCGCCCCGGCGCTCGTGGTGGTCCGGGTCAGGGTGACGCGCTGGGCGTGGGCGACGCTCCACGTGACCGATGCCGGTCGTCCGACCCGGATGGTGGGGCTCGCGGACAGCTGCACCTCCGGTGCCGGGTTGGCGGCCACGGGGCCGGTCGGGTCGGACGAGGCGACGAGGGTGTCGAAACCGCCACGGCTCGCGGTCACGGTCACGTGGACCCGCGACCCTGCGTCGGCCTGGCGCAGGGTGTAGGTGGTCCGGGTGGCGCCGTCGATCTCGGTGCCGTCGCGGAACCACTGGTAGGTCAGGTCCTCCACGGCGGCGTCGCCGGCGGTGGCGAGTGCGGTCAGTGTCGAGTCCACCTTGGCGGTGCCGGTCACCGCGACTGTCGGTGCGACGTCGAAGGTGCCGTTGGCGACCTCGCGGGCCTGGGACACCTCGACGGCGTCCTCGTAGCCGTCCTTGCCGGCGGTGAGCCGTACGTGGACGTCGGTGCCGGCGTCGGCGGGCGTCAGGGTGTACTCGGCGCCGTGCGCGGAGTCGATCGCGACACCGTCGCGGAACCACTGGTAGGCGACGGCGTCCGCGCTCGGGGACACCGTCGGCTCGGCCCGCAGGGTGTGCCTCACCTTCGCGGTGCCGGCGACCTCGACCGAGGCCTCGAGTGCACCGGGCTCTACCCGGATCGTGGCAGTGTCGCTGACTGCGTCCTCGTAGCCCACCTTGACGGCGGTCACGCGCGCCGAGAGCCCGGCCCCCCGGGTGCCCGCGGTGGGGGTGTAGGTGGTCGTCGTGGCGCCCGGGATCGGCGCCCCGTCGGAGAGCCACTGGACCCGGTAGTCGTCCGCCGCGGGCGTGGTCACGCCCACGGTCGCGTCCAGCGGCTCGCCCACGCGGGCCGGGCCGTCCACGCTGACGGTGTGCAGGGAGGTGAAGAGTCCGGGGCTGACCTTCTGGGCAGGTGTGGTCAGCACGAGGTCGTCGTACCCGCTCCTGGACGCGATCAGCTCGGCGCCGACGTCGCGCCCCGCGTCAGCGGCGGTGAGCGTGTAGGTGGAGCCTTCGGCGCCAGGGATCGGCTCGCCGTCGCGAAGCCACCGGACGACGGTGCTGTCGGCGGCGGGGGAGAGGGTGTAGGAGCCGGCGTCCACGGAGACCTGCTGGCCGACCATCTGGGTGCCGCTGGTGGTGAGGGTCCCGGTGGAGTCCCAGGTGCCGGCAGCGCCGACGGTGCCGGTGATCAGCTGGTGGTGGTCGTTGTAGCCGTACTTGGCGGAGACGATGCGTACGTCGAGCTGCGCTCCACGGTCGGCGGCGGTGACGGAGTAGCTGGACGCGAACGCTCCCGGGATCTGCTGACCGTCGCGCAGCCAGTAGATCTCGCGACGGTCGACCGACCCCTGGGAGAACGTCGGCGGGGCGACGGTCAGGGTGGAGCCCACGCCGAAGCTTCCGGAGATGGATCCCGGGTCGGCGACCGTCAGCGGACTGCGCAGGACAGTGACGGCGTTGCTGGTCATCGTCGACGGCGTGTAGGGCTCGCGGACGGCGGTGACCCGGACCCGGACCTGGTGCTGGTAGTCGGCAACGGTGTTGGTGTGGGTGGGGCCCGTGGCCCCGGGAATGTCGACGCCGTCACGCTGCCACTGGTAGCGCAGCTCGTCCGCCGCCGGGGTGGTGGGAGTGGTCGTCACGGTCAGCGTCCCGTCGACCGCGTTGCCGCCGGTCACCGTGGGTGTGGGCCCGACGCTGAACGTGGGCTTGGCGACGATCAGCTGCAGGTGGGCGGTGGTCGCGTCCTCCGGCCGGTAGCTGTCGGCAGTGAGTGCCACGTCGTAGACGCCGTCGGCCCCGCGAGCCGGGGTGCCGGAGATGACGCCGAATCCGCCTCCGTTGTCGGTCAGAGACAGACCGGCGGGGAGCCCGGTCGCCGACAGGGTGGTCGGGGTCGGGCTGCCGTGGGCACTCAGCGGGTAGGTGAACGGGCTGTCCACCACGGCGATGACCTGGCCCGCGATGACGAACGAGGGTCGCTGGACGACGGTGACCGTGATCTCCTTGACGGCGCTGGCGCCCAGGTCGTCGGTGGCGAGGAGGGTCGCGGTGAACGTGCCGGGGGTGCTCTGAGGAGTGCCGCTGATCCGTCCGTTGGGATGAACGGTCAGGTAGTCGCGCCAGGCGCCGCCTGCCAGCTGGACGGTGACGTTGGTGCCCTGGACCGGCACGAAGTCCGAGGTCTCGCCGTACTGCCCGATCACGAAGGTGGCGGTGCTGGCCGGCCCGAACACAGGAGGCGGCTGCGTGTACCCGCCGCCACCGCCGCCGCCGCACTCGTAGGGGTAGCACTCGTCGTACGCGACCGCGCTGGTCGCGCCCAGGGTGAGGCCGCCCACCGCGAGCGCGGTCGCGAGCAGGAGGGTGAGTAGCCGTGAGACGCGGCCTCGAGGATGCGGCAGGGGTCGAGATTCCGAGAAGGGGGGCACGGTGAGTCCTTGGGTCGCACCGCCCCCCGGCGACTGCCAGGACTGTTCGGTGTCGGGAGGCTATCCGGCTTCCGAGTCCGGGAAGACCCGAATTGCGAAGTTCGTGTGAGCGTCAGTCGGGACGGCGGAGGCTGCGTCAGAAGAACTCGTACAGTGCGCGCAGGGCGTTGGCGCGGTAGCTCTCCAGGCCGTGGTCGAGGCCGAAGGCAAGGTCCTCGAGGGTCTTGGCCCGCGCCAGGAACAGTGCACGCGGCCGGATCTCGTAGACCTCTCCGCCGGCCGCAGCGAAGGCTGACAGGGCGTGCTCGAACGGCGGTGTGCCGAGGTCGCGCCAGACCAGCGCGAGGTCGTACGCCGGGTCGGCGACCGCGGCGTCGGACCAGTCGATGATGCCGGTGATGCGGGCCTCCGCGCCCTGCACCAGCACGTGCTCGGCGCCGAGGTCGTGATGGGTCACGCATCGCGTCGAGCTGTCCGGCGGTGCCGGCGCCTTCAGGAACCGCTCGACCCGCTCTCGATGTGCCAGGGGGATGGCGTCACGGTGGCGTTCGTAGGTCGCTGCCGCCTCGGCGAGGTACTCGTCGTGCGTCGCGTCGTCGCTCGGCAGCAGTGCGCCCACCTGCTCCACGGGCACGGCTGCCAGCGCCGCGATGAACCGGCCGAGATCTGAGGCCACCTCCGCGAGCCGCGCCGGACCGAGCGTCCCGCCGCGCTCGAGCAGTGCCACGCCCGGCATCCGCTCGATCTCCATGGTGTGCGTGCTCGGCCACACCTGGTGGACCCGCGGCACCGGCAGCGGCGAGAGGGTCCTCATCAGGTCGAGCAGGGCCGCCTCCTCGGTCACCCCGAGACCTGCGCCACCCCGCCGTCGCCGCCGGATCAGCCGGCCCTGTCTCCCCGGAACCACCTCGTGGTCGCCTCCAGAGGTCATGGCTTCAGCCTGCCAGCCGCTCCTCATCGCTGCCTGCTGCCGGGATCAGGTGGCGGGCAATTGGGTACGAGGCAGACGTGGTTTCCGACGCACCCGACGCGTTCGTGCGAGTGCGCGGCGCCAGCGAGCACAACTTGCGGCACGTTGATGTCGACATCCCCCGTGACGCCATGGTCGCCTTCACCGGGGTCTCCGGCTCGGGCAAGTCGTCGTTGGCCTTCGGGACGCTCTACGCCGAGGCGCAGCGGCGTTACTTCGAGTCGGTGGCGCCGTACGCGCGGCGGCTGCTGCAGCAGGTCGGTGCTCCGCATGTCCAGGAGATCACCGGGCTGCCGCCGGCGGTGGCTCTTCAGCAGCGTCGCAGCGCGGCCACGCCCCGCTCGACGGTCGGCACCATCACGACTCTGTCGAACCTCGTGCGGATGCTCTACTCACGGGCCGGGGACCATCCTGCGGGGAAAGGTCACCTCCCCGCCGAGGCGTTCTCACCGAACACCGCCGCCGGCGCGTGCCCGCACTGCCACGGTCTCGGCGTCGTCCACGACGTCACCGAGGAGCTGCTCGTCCCGGACCCGTCGCTGAGCATCCGCGAAGGTGCGATCGCAGCCTGGCCGGGCGCCTGGCAGGGCGCGAACCTGCGCAGCGTCGTCACAGGTCTGGGCATCGACATCGACCGGCCTTGGCGTCGGTTGCGGAAGAAGGACCGCGACTGGCTGCTCTTCACCGACGAGCAGCCGTCGGTGCTCGTCGAACCCGAGCGGGATCGCGTCGACCACGGCTACTACGGGAAGTTCTGGAGCGCGCGCAAGCACGTCATGCACGTCCTGGCCGACTCCAAGAGCGAGCGGATGCGCGGGCGAGCGCTGCAGTTCGTCGAGGACGCGCCCTGCCCCGACTGCCACGGCAGCGGGCTGCGGCCAGAAGCCCTCGCAGTGACCTTCGCCGGGCACTCGATCGCGGAGGTCAACGAGCTGTCGCTCGACGAGGTCGTCGCGCTGCTGCGGCCCGTCGCCGACCTCCCCGAGGAGACCAACGAGGTCGCGGTCCGGATCTGCGCCGACGTCGTCGGCCGGGTGGAGGTGCTCCTGGACCTCGGCCTGGGCTACCTCAGCCTCGGACGCAGCTCGACGACACTGTCGCCCGGCGAGGCACAGCGCCTGCGGATCGCGACTCAGCTCCGGTCCGGCCTGTTCGGAGTCGTCTACGTGCTGGACGAGCCCTCTGCCGGGCTGCACCCCGCCGACGCCGAACCGCTCCTCGACGTGTTGGACCGACTGAAGGGCTCCGGCAACTCGCTCTTCGTCGTCGAGCACGACCTCGACGTCGTACGACGCGCCGACTGGGTCGTCGACATCGGGCCGGGTGCGGGGCGAGGGGGCGGGCGTGTGCTCTACAGCGGCCCGGTCCCGGGTCTCGAGGAGGTCCTCGAGTCGGCCACCAGCGCCCACCTCTTCGGGCGAGCGCCGCGACTCGAGCACGAGGTGCGCGACCCCGAGGGCTGGTTGCAGCTCGCCGGGGTCACGCGCCACAACCTGCAGGACGTGTCCGTCGACATCCCGCTCGGTGTGCTGACCGCGGTCACAGGAGTGTCGGGCTCCGGCAAGTCGACCCTGGTCAGCCAGGTCCTCGCCGAGGACCCGGGCGTCCTGGAGTCGTTCGACCGGCTGGTGCTCGTCGACCAGCGCCCCATCGGTCGGACACCGCGTTCGAACCTCGCGACGTACACGGGGATGTTCGACACGGTGCGCAAGCTGTATGCCGCGACCGACGACGCGCAGGCCCGCGGGTACGGCGCCGGCCGGTTCTCCTTCAACGTCCCCGAGGGCCGCTGCGAGACCTGCCAGGGCGAGGGGTTCGTCGCCGTCGAGCTGCTCTTCCTACCGGGCACCTACGCGCCGTGCCCGAGCTGCCACGGGGCGCGCTACGACGCCGAGACGCTCGAGGTCACCTACCGCGACAAGAACGTCGCCGAGGTCCTCGCACTCTCCGTCGACGAGGCCGCCAAGTTCCTCGCCGACGTACCGACCGCCGCCCGGAGCCTCGAGACACTGCGCGAGGTGGGGCTGGGCTACCTCCGACTGGGCCAGCCGGCCACCGAGCTCAGCGGTGGCGAGGCGCAACGCATCAAGCTGGCCACCGAGCTCCAGCGGGCACGCCGCGGCCACGCGCTCTACCTGCTCGACGAGCCGACCTCCGGGCTGCACCCCGCGGACACCGCGCTCCTCCTGCGCCAGCTGCATCGCCTGGTCGACGCGGGCAACACCGTGGTGCTCGTGGAGCACGACCTCGATGCGATCGCCATCGCCGACTGGGTCATCGACCTGGGACCGGGCGGCGGGGACGCCGGCGGTCGGGTCGTCGCGACCGGCACGCCGGCCGAGGTCGCCAAGGCCGAGGGCAGTGCGACAGCGCCGTACCTCGCGCGCCGTCTCGACCGTCCCTGAGCGCGGCTGCCAGGGCCGCGCTGGGGCCGCACGAAGCGAAGCCAAGCAGAGAACCCCTCGCCAAAGCGACCTCAGCTCAGTTCGTGCTCTTGCCACGTACACACTCAATGAAGTGCGCGGTGGCCGCCACTCATCCCTGAGGCGTCAGTGCGCGCTCGCATCCAGGGGGTGGCTACGTCAGGGCTTCCTGCGCGACCCGGCAGACGACGAGCTCCAGGTCCGGAGATAGGGGCGGCAGCTCCTCGGGGGTCGTTGTCTCGATGTGGGGCGTCGTTTCGCCCATCGTCTTAGCCAGGGCGTCGATTGCACTGAGGAGACCGAGATCGTCCAGGAGAGCCGGGCGCAGCTGCCACGCGAGCGCACCCACCTTTTCCAACGTGGCACGCTGCTGCTCCTGGACGCACTTGACCTCGGACCTGACGGGCTCGGGGACGGCGTCTGCCAGACGCTGCAGCTGCAACAGGGTCCCGGTCAGACGCTGACCGATCTCGTCGTGCAGCTCACGGCCGATACGTCGACGCTCACCCTCGATCGCGCTGAGCGTGCGGAGCGAGCGCGTACGTCGTTCGTCACGGAGGCGTTCCAACATCGTGTTGAAGCCGGCGATGAGCGCCTTGGCTTCCGGACCGCCGGTCTCCGGCAGGAATTCCTCCGGCTGCAGCACGTCGATGGTCTCTATGCGACGGAACCACGGCACGCAGTCCACGGAAGTTGAGGCGCAGCAGCGCCGCGTTGGCGAGCGCGATGATCACGGCGCCCACGGCCAGCACCAGCCCCTGTTTGGTCGAGACCGGGAACGACACTGTCGCAGGTGTGATGACCAGGCCCAGGAGGCAAGGAGCAGCACGGTGCTGTTGACGAGGACCACGCGTGCGTAGAGGCAGAGGTTCCACCATGCCAGCCAGGCGTGCCCAGTCCGATCGGTGCCCTTCCCAGCCCGTTGTCGGGGGCGTGAGTGAAGCTGCCATGCTCCCGCCTCGCGCAGCCCTTGGGTCGGCGCAATGCAGTCCGCGCTCCATGGCTGCGCGTCCCATCGCGATCGCAGGGCCTTCGAGAAAATGGGGTGCTGACCCGATAGGCACGGGTTGCACCGTCTTCAAGACTCGGGGAGCGCGGCGCCGCGACCGGGGGGGAGCGCGGCGCCGCGATCAGGGGGAGCGCGGCGCCGCGACCAGGGGGAAGCGCGGCGCCGCGACCAGGGGGAATTGGCATCGGAGTGGGAGTCGGGAAGGGTCTGCCGCGCGAACGGGTGACAGGTTGGGTCAAACAGCCTGAGTGGCTGGCGCGGGCATGATGGTTCTCGAACTCGAGGTGGTCAAACGGCCGGGAGCGGTCTGCTTGCGGCGACGGTGATAGGGACTCTCGATCCAGGTCACGATCGCGATCCGGAGTTCTTCGCGGGTCGTCCAGTGCCGGCGGTCGAGGACGTTCTGCTGCTGCCAGACGCATGTTCATTGCGGGAACGTAAGTTTTCAGGCTTCCCGGGTACGGGCGTACAAGGCGGCGCGGGCCGTCTGGCCTTGGTTCAACGTCAGCGTGGACGTCCGGGGCCGGACCTAGGGTTCGACCAAGCCAGTTCGGATGGCGTAACGCGTGACCTGAACACGATCGTTCATGTTGAGCTTCTCCAGGACGTTGGTCCGGTGCCGGTCCACCGTCTTGAGGCTGATGCACAAGATGTCCGCGATCTCCTGGGAGTTGCGTCCCTCCGCGATGAGCTTGACGACCTCGGTCTCTCGAGGGGTGAGCGGTCCGGCCCCAGTGACCTGGCCTTGGTCGACCATGGTGAGGTATCTGCGCACGAGGGCACCGAGCGCGCTGGGGTAGATGAAGGGCGCTCCGCTGAGAGCGGCTCGGCACGCTTCGATGATGTCCTGGTCGACCTGACGCTTGAGCACGTAGCCCGCCGCACCCGCGGCGATCGCCTCGAAGAAGTACTGCTCGCGGTCGTACATCGAGAGGATGAGGATCGGAAGCTCACGCCCTCGCCGGATCTCTTTTGTGGCCTGCAAGCCGGTCATGCCCGGCATGGCGATGTCGAGGATGGCGAGATCGAGGTCCTCGCTGAGGCCCAACTGCAGTGCCTGCCGTCCATCTTCAGCTTCGGCCACGACCTCGAGATCCGGTTCCCGATCGATCAGTGCTTTGAGTCCTGCCCTGACCACGGCATGGTCGTCGGCGATCAGCACTCGCGCTACGCCGTTACCGGTCATCGGCCCGCAAAAGCGTGCTGACGTCTGTGCAGTCCAGCCGTACGGTGGTGCCCCGCCTTCCAGGCTGTCGGGCAACGGCGGCGGGGCCGATGTGCAGCCGGCCTCCGATCAGGAGCGCTCGCTCGCGCATGCCCCGGATGCCGGGGCCTTCCGAGGCGGGAACGGAGAAGCCGGTGCCGTCATCGGTCACCCGTAGTGTCAGACGGTCTGCGGCTGCTTCGAGTGCAAGCGCGATGCGGGAGGCACCTGAGTGCCGTACCGCGTTGGTCAGTGCTTCTTGCGCGACCCGGTAGACGACAAGCTCCAGCTCCGGAGCAAGGGGTGGCAGCTCTTCGGGGATTGTCGTCTCTATTCGCGCGGTCGGTTCGCCCATGCTTTCGGTCAGGGCGTCGAGAGCGCTGAGGAGACCGAGATCGTCCAGGAGGGCGGGGCGCAGCTGCCAGGCGAGGGCACCCACTTCGTCCAACGTGGCGCGCTGCTGCTCTTGAATGCACTCGACCTCGGACCTGAAGGGCGCGGGGAGATCATCTGCCAGTCGCTGCAGCTGCAACAGGGTTCCGGTCAGGCGCTGACCGATCTCGTCGTGCAGCTCGCGCCCGATCCGTCGGCGCTCACCTTCGATGGCGCTGAGCGTGCGGCGCGCGCTCGTGCGCCGCTCGTTCTGGAGACGTTCAAGCATCGTGTTGAAGCCGGCGATGAGCGCCTTGGCTTCCGGGCCGCCGATTTCTGGAAGCTGTTCTTCGGGCTTGAGCACGTCGATGGTCTCCATCCGACGTACCACGGCTCGCAGTCCACGGAAGTTGAGGCGCAGCAGCACGGCGTTGGCGACCGCGATGACCACGGCGCCCACTGCCAGCACCAGCCCCTGCTCTGTCGCGATGGGGAAGGACACCGTCGCGGGTGTGACGACCAGGGCCAGCACGGCCAGCAGCAGCACGGTGCTGTTGACCAGAACCACCCGGGCGTAGAGCGAGAGGTTCCACCATGTCGGGCGCACCCAGTGCGATCGGTGCCCTTCCATGCCGATTTCCGGGCGGATCAGCGAAGCGGCCATGCTCCAGCCTCGCTCAGCCCATGGCGCCACGCAATGCAGTCCATACCCCATGCGTGCGCGGCACCGCGGACCCATCAGCCACCTGAAATTTGGGGTGCCGACCGGATGGGCAAGCGTGCGCAGCGTCTTCAAGACTCGGAGTAAGCGGCTGAGCGCCGACGCGACCGGCATCAGGAATCGGAAGGACCCCATGACCAGTTCAGAGCTGACCGACACCGCACGGGGCGCGGTGACGACATCGACGCCCCGCCCTCGAGCATCGCAGCAAGCCGGCGGCTGGGCCTCGCTGGTGGAAGCGTTCACCTACGTGGTCGGCTTCGCTGTCGCGGCGGCCTACCTGGCACCGGCGGGCTTCACCGACGCGCAGGACGATCCCGCCGAGTCGCTGGCCTTCCTGCTCGACCACCAGGCCGTCCTGTACGCGTGGTACCTGGTGCTCTACCTGGTCGCCGGTGCGGCTCTGGTCGTCCTCGTCCTCGGCATCCATGACCGCCTCGCGGACCGGACCCCGACGCTCGCCCAGATCACCACCGCCTTCGGGCTGATCTGGGCCGGCTTGGTGCTGGCCGGTGGGATGGTCGCACTGGTCGGACAACGCGCCGCCGTCGAGCTCGCCGCCACCGACCGCGCCGAGGCGGTCTCCACCTGGTCTGCGGTCAGTGTCGTCCAGGACGCGCTCGGCGGCGGCATCGAGATCGTCGGCGCCCTATGGGTGCTGCTGGTCAGCGCCGCCGCCTTCCGCAGCACGGCACTGCCGCGTGGGCTCGCGGTGCTCGGTGTGATCGTCGGTATCGCCGGCGCCGCGACTCTCGTCCCGCCATTGGCGGACGCCGCCGCCATCTTTGGCCTCGGCTTCATCGCCTGGTACATCTGGGCCGGCCTCGTCCTCCTCCGCGACACCGCCCGGGCCGTGAGCGCCGAATGACGACCCCACCCCCCACCGGTCAGCCGGACGACACGACCACAAGCAAGGTGGTTCCGATGCACGCAGTCATCCAGCAGCGCTACGGCGGCAGCGAGCAGCTGTCCGTCGCCGAGGTCCCGGCTCCGGTTGCGGGCCCGGCTGATGTGATCGTCCAAGCCCGGGCGGCAGGGGTCGACCGCGGCACCTGGCACTTGATGACCGGACAGCCCTACGCCGTCCGCCTCGCCTTCGGCCTGCGTCGCCCCAAGCACCCGGTGCCCGGTCGCGACGTCGCCGGCGTCGTCACCGAGGTCGGCGAAGACGTCACCCACGTCGCGGTCGGTGACGAGGTCATGGGGACCGCGAACGGGTCCTTCGCCGAGCTGGCCCGGGTCCCGCAGAGCCGGGTCACTCACAAGCCGGAGCGACTGTCCTTCGAGGAGTCCGCCGCGCTCCCCGTTTCCGGACTCACCGCCCTGCAGGCGGTGCGCGACGCCGGCCGCGTCAAGCCTGGCGACCGGGTGCTGGTGATCGGTGCCTCAGGTGGCGTCGGCTCCTACGCCGTCCAGATCGCCACTGCATACGGCGCCGAGGTCACCGGCGTGGCAAGCGGCGCCAAGGCTGACCTCGTGCGCTCCCTAGGCGCCACGAGGGTCATCGACTACACCCACGAGGACCTCGTCGACGGCACCCGCTACGACGTCATCCTCGACATCGCCGGTCGTCGCCCGCTCAGGCAGCTGCGCCGACTGCTGGCCGAGCGCGGCACCCTGGTCATCCTCGGCGGCGAGGGAGGTGACCGCTGGCTGGGAGGTGTCCACCGTCAACTGGCGGCGATCGCGCTCTCGCCGTTCGTCCGCCAACGGCTCACCTCCATGATCAGCAAGGAGAGCGCAACGGACATGGCTGAGCTCACGCAGTTGGTCGAGCGGGGCCAGTTGCGTCCGGTGCTCGAGCGCACCTTCGAACTTCAGGAGGCCGCCAAGGCGATCGACCACGTGGCGGGTGGCCGTGCCCGCGGCAAGGTCGCGATCACCATCTGAGCCTCCGCCGCTGACAGCCACACCTGACAGGAGCGAACCGATGACCGCCACCACGAGCCCCCGCACGGCCGCACGCTGGGCGGCGGGAGGCTACCTCGCCGTCTTCGTCCTTGCGATCTTCGCCAACTTCATGGCGTTGACGCCTGTCCTGCAGCCCGGCGACCCCGCCGGCACCGCAGCGGCGCTGCGCGACTCCGAGACCGCGTTCCGTCTCGGGGCAGTGGGCTTCCTCGGGATCTTCGTGATCGACGTGGTCATTGCCTGGGCGCTGTGGGTGCTCTTCCGCCCCGTCCACCGTGACCTGTCCTTGCTGGCGGCGTGGCTGCGCCTGACCTACACCGTGGTGCTCGGCGCCGCGCTCGGCTTCCTCTACGCCGCAGTGTGGTTGAGCACCACACCTGGGGCGCTCGGCGACAGCCGGGACGAGGCGGTCCTGCTGGCGCTGCAGACCTTCGACTTCACCTGGGTCGCCGGGCTCGCCGCGTTCGGCGCGCACCTCGTGGTCCTCGGGGTGCTGCTGCTCCAGGCCCGCGGCCCGCGCTGGATCGCCTGGGTCCTGCTCGCCGCCGGAGCGGCCTATGTCGTGGACACCGTGGCCCACCTGGTGCTGGCCGACTACGAGGCGTCCGCCGACCTCTTCCTCGTCATCGTCGCGGTTCCCTCGATCGTGGGCGAGATGAGCTTCGCGGTCTGGCTGCTGCTGGTGGCCACTGGGCGCCGCACGCCCCCCGCCGCTGCCGCAGGGGCGCAGTCACCAGCCTCGGCGCCCCTCGCCACCGCTGATTCGCGCTGAGCCTGTAACGCGATCGGAGTACGTCGAACAGGTGCGATCCAGGACCGTGGCGCTGGTCGTCTTCGACGGGGTGCAGGGACTCGACGTCTTCGGACCGGCCGATGTCTTCTACTTCGCCAACCACCACGCCGCCCAGGCCGGCGAGGCCCACGCCCCGTACGAGGTGGTGGTGGTGGGCCCGACCACGGGTGCGGTGGCCACCGCGGCCGGGCCATCGATCGTGGCTGACCGCTTGAGCAGTGGGAGGCGGGTCACTCGCGGCGTTGACGACGGTGCCGGCGACTGGAGCAAATGAGCACACGTTTCGCTCGACGACGACATGGAAGCGGTCTTTCTCGCCTACCGCAAACCTCTGGTCGCGCACTGCTACCGCTTCTTGGGATCGCTTCAGGACGCGGAGGAAGCGGCTCAGGAGACGTTCATCCGGGCCATGGCAGCATCGTGGTCAACAAGTTCTTGTCCGTCGTGCACTCGCATATCGAGCATGTCTGCGGCATTGCCGGCGACGTCGCTGTACATCCAGTCACCCGCGGCGAAGGATCGAGGCATGCCAACTCGACGACTCGCTGTCGGTCTGACCCCCATGGAGACGCGGCGCGAGGTCGTGCTGCACGTCGCGGACCGGGCGCAGGATCTGGGGTACGACGCGTTCTTCCTGGCCGAGGGTTGGGGTCACGACGCGGGGGTGCTGCTGGCCGAGGTCGCGACCCGAACGACCCGGATCACCTTGGGCACCGGCATCGTCAACGTCTGGGGACGCACCCCAGCCAGCATCGCGATGCTGGCCACCAGCCTCGCCGAGCTGTCCGGTGACCGGTTCGTGCTCGGACTCGGAGCGGGCAGCCCGCCACTGGCGGAGGGACTCCATGACGTCGCGTTCACGGCGCCGGTCGAGCGTCTCGGTGAAGTGACGCGGCAGGTACGTCGGCTGCTGACCGGCCAGCGCCTCGAACCGACTGTGGAGCGGACCACCCGGCCCCTGAAGCTGGCCGTCACCCCACGAACGGAGATCCCCATCTACCTGGCTGCGCTGGGCCCCCGCGCGACACGGTTGGCTGGTGAGCTCGCCGACGGGTGGTGCCCGTTCCTGCTGCCGCTGTCCGGCTTGGACGCGGGCATCCGGCTACTCGAGGAAGGCCTGACCCGCGGGGCGCCCGGCCGCCCGCGTCCGACGATCGCCCCCTGCATCCCCACTGCCGTCTCGGTCGATCCCGCGAGGGCACTCGAGCTGGCCTCCTGGTGGGTGTCGTTCTACCTCGGCAGCATGGGCCCGCTGTACCGCAAGACACTGCACCGGCTCGGACATGGCCAGGCGGTTGAGGAAATCCTCGCCGCCAACCCCACTCCGCGCACCTTCGAGGTCCCCGAGCCAGCCCGGGGGCTGCTCGACGAGCTCACCCTGTGGGGCGATGCCGAGCACGCACGGGCAGCGCTCGACCGCTGGTACGCCACCGGCGCGCAGATGCCCTCCCTGACCCTTCCCCCGGGGGCATCCGTCGACGAGCTCGACCACATCCTCGAATCCCTGCGTCCCTGACGTCAGTCCGATATTCGCGGACGAATACAGATGGTCAACGGATCGCTTGAAGACGGCCAGACATTGGCCGATGATGCGAGACTCCCGTCGTGGAGAAGGCAGACCAGGTAGCACCCGCCACCTTCGCGCAGATCCATGCAGTCGACGAGATCTGGAACCCCCGGATTGGGCCCTACAAGGGCCCCGATCTCGACCCGCGAACTGCCGCTGTGCTCGGCGCAGTCCTCTTGGCTGCTGCCGAGCAGGTGAGCGCTGAAAAAGCTGGCACTGTTCGGCGCCGCGAGATCTCCAGACCTCAGTCTGCTGGCACTGGCGATAGGGCACCAAGCCGGGGGGCGTCCTGGTAGCCCGGGACACAAGGAATGTGCACGCTAGAAGCATGCGGTAGCCGCTGACGCCTGAGGTCGCCTCTTTGCCTGTACCGGAAAGGGGTGATGTCGAGGCGGGTTCGATCGCGATTCTCGAACTGCAACGGGCGGCGACGGGCCGCGCCGCGGTCGCTGAAGTTGAAGTCGTCGCCTGGTGTCGGTGCCTACCGAGGCTGGTTGCCGGAGGCATCCCTGGGGGACCCAGCGGGCCGATGACCGCAAGCGGGATCCCATCCGGAACAGACGGGAGCCTCGTCACCAGGCTCCTGATGGTGCCCAACCTCTTCCCGACAGCGGTTCGTCTAACGGGATGACTCGGGCGCGGGCGAACCGAGGCCCGCTGCATACCGGCTCCACTATGACGCGAGGCGCACGGGAACAGGACGGCCACGGAGTGGAGTGAAGCGCAACCCACCCCAGTACCACGACGGTCGAGCACCGCTGTTCGACGATCAGCTGACAGAGCAGGAGGTCGAGCACCAAGGTGCAACCGATCGCCTTTGGTGAGGCCGCTCCTCGACAGGGTGCCGACCGATTTGTCGAACATCCGCCCCTAGTTTCACAGCGGGAGGGCGAATCACCCATTGGGGGTGACGCCGTCGCCCATCAGGGTGCCCAGTGTGTTGATAGGCGACGCCTGCCGCCGCGACGATAAGGGAGTGCCGATGTCGGATCTGGTGACGTACGCGGACGGGGAGTCGTTCTCCGGTGTGATCGGCCGTACGACGATGGAGTCGAGCCCGGCGTGGCCCACCCCGCCCAAGGCCCGTTCGGGTGCGCCCAACGTGTTGGTCTTCGTGCTCGACGACGTCGGGTTCGGTCAGCTGTCGAGCTTCGGTGGCCTGGTGGAGACGCCCGTGATCGATCGCCTAGCCGCGAACGGGCTCCGTTACACCAACATGCACACGACGGCCCTCTGCTCACCGTCACGCGGCTGCATTCTGACCGGACGCAACCATCACTCGATCGGGCTGGCGACGATCTCGGAAACATCGAGTGGCTTTCCGGGGTACAACGCGATCCTGCCCTTCGACAAGGGCATGCTCGGCGACATGTTGCTGCCTCATGGCTACAACACCTTCATGGTGGGCAAGTGGCACCTGACACCGCCCGAGCACGAGACGCCGGCCGGGCCTTATGACCGCTGGCCATTGGCACGGGGGTTCGAGCGCTACTACGGGTTCCTCGGCGGGGACACCAACCAGTGGTATCCCGAGTTGGTCTACGACAACCACTACGTTGACCCGCCCTACACGCCAGAGGAGGGTTACCACCTCAGCGTCGACCTGGCAGACAAGGCGATCGAGTTCATCAAGGACGCCCACGTCAACGCCCCCGACAAGCCGTTCTACCTCCACTACTGCACAGGCGCCGCGCACGCGCCGCACCACGTGCCCAAGGAGTGGGCGGACCGCTACGCCGGGAAGTTCGACGACGGTTGGGACGAGTACCGCACGGTCGTGCACCAGCGTCAGCTGGACATGGGCATCCTGCCTCCTGGCACAGCGCTCTCGGATGCCGATCCCGACTTCCCCCGCTGGGAGACGTTGAGCGCGGACCAGAAGCGTCTGTACACGCGAATGATGGAGGTGTTCGCCGGCTTCCTGACCTACACCGACCATCAATTCGGGCGAGTGATCGAGTTCCTCGAGGAGATCGACGAGATCGACAACACGCTGATCATGGTGATCTCCGACAATGGCGCCAGCTCCGAGGGCGGTCCGCTGGGCTCGGTCAACGAGATGTTCTTCTTCAACAACGTGGCCGAGACACTGGAGGAGAACCTCGCCCAGCTCGACGACCTCGGCGGCCCGACCGCGTTCAACCACTACCCGTGGGGGTGGACCAACGCAGGCAACACGCCATTTCGTCGATGGAAGCGCGAGACCTACCGAGGCGGTGTCAGCGATCCCTTCATCATGTCCTGGCCCCAGAAGATCACCGCCAGAGGCGAGATCCGCACCCAGTACGCCCACGCCATCGACCTGGTTCCCACCATCCTGGAAGCGTTGGAGATCGAACCGCCGAAGACCATCCGGGGCGTCCCCCAGGCTCCGATCGAAGGGGTGAGCTTCGCGCACACCTTCAACGCCGGCGACGTCGACTCGAAGCACCACACCCAGTACTTCGAGATGTTCGGGCACCGGGCGATCTACCACGAAGGCTGGCGCGCGGTCTGCCCGTGGCCCGGTCCCAACTTCACCGAAGCAGCCCAAAAGGGCAGGGCCTTCAGCAGCCCCATCACCCCCGAAGTGCTGGCCGACATCGAGGCGAACGACTGGGAGCTCTACGACCTGACCACCGACGCGGCAGAGACCCATGACCTCGCAGCCGACCACCGTGACCGGTTGATCGAGATGGTCGGCCGGTGGTGGGCAGAGGCCGGGAAGTACGGCGTGATGCCGCTCGACGGTGATGTACGCGCACGCTTGGCCCTCGAACGGCCGACCATCGCCGCGCCACGCGACTCCGTGACCTTCTACCCCAACGGCGCGCCGGTACCGTTCGCCGCCGCCCCGAAGCTCTACAACCGTCCGTTCAGCATCACCGCCGACACCGTCATCCCCGAGGGAGGCGCGGAGGGGGTGCTCCTCGCCCAAGGTGGCAACACCGGTGGCTACTCCTTCTTCGTCAAGGACCAGCGCTTGCACTTCGTCTACAACTATCTCGGCCGCGACGTGTTCACGGTGACCTCCGACGCCGACCTTCCGACCGGAGACGTCTCCCTGCGCTACGAGTTCGAGCCCACCGGCAAACCCGACTTCGCTGTCGGCAAGGGGACGCCCGCTCGGGGCGAGTTGTACATCGGCGAGAGCCTCGTGGGGGTTGTCGACATGCCACACAGCGTTCCCATGATCTTCGGCACCGAGGGACTCACCTGCGGGCGAGATGCCGGCAGCCGCGTGGCCCCAGGCACGTACAGTGACGACTTCGCCTTCACTGGGACGCTCAAGCGGGTCACGATCGACACCAGCGGGGACCTCATTGCCGACACGGAGAAAGACATCCGCATCGCCATGGCGCGTCAGTGAGGCGGCATGGACGGTAGCGGCTGCTGCGCGCCCTCCCGAGCGGAGGCGCCCAGAGGCGGTGCCGGCGTCTCGCGAGACCCAGCTGCGCCGGAGCCGATGACCCTGGTGACGCTTCGGGGTGGGCTCTTCGACATGGGGAGCGAAAACCAGAACGCCTATCCGGCCGACGGTGAGGGACCGGTGCACGAGGTCGAGATCCCAACGTTCGAGCTCGACTCCGTGGCTGTGGACAACGAGCGCTTCGATGCATTTACGCGCGCCACCGGCTACCTGACCGACGCAGAGAAGTTCGGCTGGTCGTTTGTCTTCGCCGGCCACCTGCCCGACGACTTCCCTGACACCGCCGGAGTCGCTGCCGCCCCGTGGTGGCGCCAGGTCTTCGGCGCGGACTGGCGGCACCCCGAGGGACCGCCCTCCGGGATCGACGACCGGGCACACCATCCGGTCGTCCATGTCTCCTGGCACGATGCGAGCGCGTACTGCGCCTGGAGCGGCACCCGCCTTCCTACCGAGGCCGAGTGGGAGTACGGCGCGCGCGGCGGACTCGCAGGGAGGACGTTCCCCTGGGGAGACGACCTCGAGCCCGGTGGGATACACCGGATGAACGTGTTCCAAGGGCAGTTCCCACAGCAGGACACCGGAGACGACGGATACCTCGGTACCGCCCCGGTCACCTCCTACGCGCCGAACGGTCTCGGCCTGTACAACATGACCGGCAACGTGTGGGAGTGGTGCGCCGACTGGTACGACCCCGATTACTACGCGCGGGCGCCTCGGCAATCGCCGGCAGGGCCCGAGGCGGGAACCAACCGGGCCATGCGGGGTGGCTCGTTCTTGTGCCATGCCTCCTATTGCCGTAGATATCGCGTCGCGGCGCGCAGCGGGAGCCAGCCTTCGAGCAGCACCGGGCACGTGGGATTCAGGATCGCTGCTCGGTGACGTGGCCGACCATCAGTGGGTGAGCGGGACGGTCACCGGGAGCAATGATCAGAAGGGACTGCTGCACCGAAAGGTGACACCTGAACTGTGACGCTGGGTGGTGTCGACGCTGCGGCTCTTGACACACCCCGGGAGGGCCCGGCCCACATCTGCGTCACCCGTAGCCACTGATCACTGACTTGGGAGACGTCGCCGAAAGACCCCGACTCGACCCACAACCCATGCCGCGGAAGCACGTCGTGGTCGAGGAGGAATCGTTTCTACGACCAGTGAACGTCGTCCAGCGCCCACGCGGCGAGTCGGCCATTTGTGCAGTTCAGCGAGGCGCCGTATCCGTCGACCGCAACCGCTGGTCGTGAACTGCAGAGCAGTGCGACCCCCCTGACGGGTCGCTGAGCTGCAGCGATGCAGGTCAGCGCCCTGACGCGCCCCCCGATTTGATTCGACCTGAAGACCAACCAGCGAAATCACTTCGAATCTCGACCGTTCCCGATTCTGCGTTTCCGCAGTTCAGAGCTGGTTTTTTGGTCGGGTTGACACGGTCGGGCCAACAGTCGGGGTAACAAGATCTGAACCTGCGACCCCTTGGCTGTCGACAACGCTCGACATCGCGGCGCGTCGTCCCTGGCCCCTCCCGCCTCGCCCCTTGGCTACAACTTCGGATTACCCGTAGGGGATGAGGCCGCCTCCCCGGATCAGTGATGCCATCGGTGGTGCGGCGGAATCCGTACGGGAGGCGACATGCTCTGGGTCTTGTTGGCCTTTGTCGGCGTTCCTCTGTGGCTGTGCGCCCTAGGCATCTTCGCTCTCCGCTTACCGCAACCGCTCCCTCCGTACACCGCACCGCGATCTGCCCGTGCGGGTGTTGAGACCCAGGAAGAGCCGGTGGACTAGAGGCCACGCCCTGTGGGTCTCGAAATCCTTGCGTGGCGCGGAAGCCCTGCGGCGAGGACCGAGCGCAGCGCCGATCTCGATCATCATCATCGAATCGCTGAGGAGAAGCCGTGACCTTGATGTTGGCGACGCGTGTGTCTGATTCCAGTGCGCCGGTGTGGATCACGGCCGTGGCGGTCCTGGTCGACCTGGCCGTCAAGATCGTCGCCCTCGGTCTGATCCCTCAGAACCGCCGCCCGTCCTCGGCGATGGCCTGGCTCTTGGTCGTCTACCTGATCCCCTTCGTCGGGTTGCTGCTGTTCTTCCTCCTGGGCAGCAGGACCGTCGACCGCGGACGGCGTCGCATCCACCAGGACGTCAACGAGTTCGTCCACGCGCGGTTCTCCTCCGACGTCGCGCCGCAGACCGCGACCGTCGAACCACCGTGGCTTCGTACGGCGATCACCATGAGCCAGAGCCTCGGGACGCTGCCGTGCACCTGGGGCAACGAGGCCGACCTCTTTGCCGACTACGAGGAATCGATCGCCGCGATGACCGACGAGGTGGACAAGGCCGAGCGGTTCGTCAACGTCGAGTACTTCATCATGGCCTGGGACGATGTCACCGGGCCCTTCTTCGAGGCGTGCGAGCGTGCTGTGGCACGTGGAGTCACCGTCCGGGTGCTCTTCGACCACCTGGCCTCCCGGGGCATCCCGGGCTACAAGGAGCTGAAGCCCAGGTTCGACGAGGCAGGCTTCCTCTGGCACCCCATGCTCCCCATCATGCCGTTCAAGGGGAGGTGGCGCAGACCCGACCTGCGCAACCACCGCAAGATCCTGGTGGTCGACGGACTCGTCGCCATGACCGGGTCCCAGAACCTGATCGAGCCGGGCTACAACAAGCCGAAGAACCACAAGGCGGGGCGTGAGTGGCGTGAGCTCACGGTCCGACTGACGGGCCCCACGGTGACCAAGCTCAACGTGGTCTTCGCGACGGACTGGTTCGTCGAGACCCGGGAGATGCTCGACCAGGACGAGTTCGTCATCCCGGAGGTCGCTCACTCGGAGGGGTTGGCGTGCCAAGTGGTCCCGAGCGGTCCCGGGTTCTCGCACGAGAACAACCTGCGTCTCTTCAACACGATGATCTACGGCTCCCAGAGGAGGTTGTCGATCACCAGCCCCTATTTCGTGCCCGACGAATCGCTGCTGTACGCCGTCACCACGGCCGCCCAAAGGGGGGTGGAGACCGAGCTGTTCGTGTCCGAGGCCGGTGACCAGTTCATGGTCTACCACGCTCAGCGGTCCTACTATCAGGCGCTGCTCGAGGCCGGCGTGCGCATCTGGCTGTATCCGGCGCCGTACATCCTGCACTCCAAGCACTTCTCCGTCGACGACGACGTCGCCGTCATCGGCTCCAGCAACATGGACATGCGGTCCTTCGGCCTCAACTTCGAGGTCTCCACGATGTGCTTCGGCGGTGACTTCGTCCGCGATATCCGCAAGGTCGAGGATCATTATCGGTCGATCTCGCGTGAGCTGACCCTCGGCGAGTGGACGAACATCCCCCTGAAGGATCGCTACATCGACAACGTCATGCGTCTCACCTCAGCTCTGCAGTGAGCGGTCTCTTCGACGACGGCAGAGCGTTGAAGGGCACGACAGGTGCGGTCAGGGTCATTGTGCTCTCGCTCCGTCGACCTTGGGCTCTGACCCCCAGCAACAGTGCGGGCAAGTGTGGAAGGACAGGCACGGTCGACGCCGTGCGTCCCAAGGAGTCGTCATGTCCACCAGCAACCTGCAAGGCCCCTCGACCACGCCACCCGCCCCGACGGAAGCCACCGGCTGGACGGGGTGGATCGCGTTCGCAG
>CAWIPI010000005.1:0-19855 GCA_963837975.1 uncultured Actinomycetota bacterium
CCCAGCGAGCAGGGCGGAGCGTTGCGACCTGGCACCCGTTTCCCGAGAGCCTCCGCGGCTGTCCAGGGCGCTCGCTCTGGCCCGCGACGTCTGGCGGCCCCACACCGGGTCGGGGCAGGAGATCGCGTACGTCGACACCACGACTGCAGACACGTGGTCCCTGTATGGTCATGGCGTTCTCCCCGACGTGTGCCCGACCGGCGCGTCAGGTGCGCCTGTTCGTCGGGCAGGGTTGCCACCCTTTTCACGGAACCACCAACGCCTCCCGGCCAGCCATCGCGAAGAACTGCAGATCCACGCATTGCAGAAGACCGCAGGATCTGTTCGCCCACCTCCAGCCCTTTTGTAGGGATGGCGTGCCTCGACGTCGGCGGTCGCCGGCATGGGCATCAGGCCCTGGCGTCCGTTCCTCAGCGTGAGGGCACCGGTCCGGTGGTTGAGCAACGGCGCTGCCACCGCGTGCCGTGAAGCAGTTCCGCGTCGCAGTGGGCCGTCCAGCCCCTAGTGTCCGACCATGGGTCGTCGGACTGTGATGCTCGTCGTTGCTGCAGTGGCGGCGCTCGGACTCCTCGGGACGGTCCTGGCCGTCTCGGCCGGCAGCAACGACACGCCGCACCCCGCCGCCGAGTCGGTCGCCGACCTGCCCACCGTCCCGGACTTCTCGCTCCGAATTCCTGACGACGGCTGTTCGTACGACGAAGACCGCGGAGGCCTGGTCTACGAGGGCCTGACGGTCGAGTCGAAGTCGACCGGCGTGCTCGAGCTCGCCTTCTACGCGCAGCGCGACAGTCTCGACGACGTACTCCCCGGCTACGTCTCCACCGTCCTCACCTTCGACGAGGACTCCCGCAGACACACCTTCGACCTCGTCGTCCCTGTCAGCGAGGCCGACTACGAGGCCGGGTACGACGAGTGCCGCTGGCACACCGGCTGGGAGTGACGCCGACCAGTCGCAGTGGAAGGCACGCAGAAGGACGCGACTCAGCCGCGGTCGAAGCGTCCCTGAGCCGTACGCCGGCCCCACACGTCACGCACCGAGGTGGTGAGCGCACCGTCCTCGTCGCGGGCGCCGGCCACGAGGCCCTGGTCGTCGAAGAGCGGTGCCACCAGGCGGTACTCGAAGGAGTCCCCGGGGCGGGTCCCGACACCACGCGCTCGCGCCACCTCCGCCATGGCCATGGCCTGCAGAGGGCCGTGGACCACCAGCCCCGGGTAGCCCTCCTGCTCCCGGGCGTAGTCCCGGTCGTAGTGGATCCGGTGCCCGTTGTAGGTGAGCGCGGAGAAGCGGAAGAGCAACGTGGGGCTGACCGGGACGGACCACTCGCCCGGACCCGCGTCGACGCGGGTGCGGCTCTCGGCACCTGGGTCGGACCCAGCCGCCACGGGCGCTCCCGCGTCGGCGTCGCGGTAGAGGATGTCCTGACGCTCCTCCACCGCGACCTCCCCGCGCTGGGAGATGGTGTGGTTCACCGTGACGAAGGTCAGCCGACCGCTGCGCCCGTGCTTCTCCGTGGTGTCCACGACGCGGCTGTGCCGCGTGGCCTCCTCACCCACCCGCAGTGGCGCGAGGCTGCGGACGGCGCCCCCTGCCCACATGCGGCGACGACCGGGTCCCGGCGGTGCGGGTACGGCGTTGCGCACTGGATGGCCGTCCGGCCCGAGGTCCCGCTGCAGCGGCCGTTCGAGCAGGTAGACCCAGTGCCACGTGAGCGGCAGGCCCTCTCCCGCGTCGAGGTCGGGAAGCGGGACGTCCAGCAGGCCCGCCAGGGCGACCGCCGGCTCGGGTGCCAGCAGCTCGGTGCGCCGAACCTCGTCAGTCATCGTCGTCCCCCTCGGAGGTGGAGGTCCCGGCCGCCCGCGACCCCGAGTCGAACTCGCGTCGCAGCGCCTCGGAGTGCTGCCCCAGGCTGGGCACGTCTCCCATCGCGGCCTCCCGGCCGGCGACCGTGACCGGCGGGAGCAGGGCCCGCACCCGTCCGCCGGGGGAATCGACCTCCCGCCAGCGGTCGCGCGCGGCGAGCTGCGGGTGGTCGTAGAACTCCTGTGGTGTCCGCATGCGCGCACAGGCCAGGCCGCACGACTCGAGGGCCTGCACGACCTCGTCGGCGGCACGGTGGGCCAGCGCCTGCTCGATCACCCCGGTGATCATCTCGTTGTTCGCGACCCGTTCGGTGTTGCGCGCGCAGCGCGGGTCCTCGACGAGGTCGGGCCGATCCAGGATGCCGCGGCACAGCACCGCCCACTCGCGGTCGCTCTGGACGCCGACGAACACGGTGCCGTCCGAACAGCGGTAGGGACCATAGGGAGCGATGGAGGCGTGCCGGGCGCCGGTACGACGGAAGGGCTTCTCGCCGTACACGCTGAGGTAGGTGGGCTGCATCATCCACTCGCCCACGGCGTCGAGCATCGCGACGCTGAGCGTGGCGCCCACGCCCGTGCGTTCCCGCTCGTAGAGCGCCGCGAGGATGCCGGAGAACGCATACATGCCCGTGGCGATGTCCACGACCGAGATGCCCACCTTGGCTGGCTCCTGGGGGGTGCCCGTGGTGCTGAGCAGCCCCGACTCGCACTGCACGAGCAGGTCGTAGGCCTTCTTGTCCGCGTAGGGACCCTCGGCGCCGTACCCGGAGATCGAGCAGTGGATCAGCTCCGGCCGCCGGGCGCGCAGGGTCGCGGCGTCCAGCCCGAGGCGTTCGACCGCTCCGGGCAGCAAGTTCTGGACCAGTACGTCGGTCTCGTCCAGGATCCGCAGGAGCAGGTCGCGATCGGAGTCGGACTTCAGGTCGAGCTCGATGCTCTCCTTGCCACGGTTGAGCCAGACGAAGTAGCTCGCCTCGCCCAGGACGCTGCGGTCGTACTCGCGGGCGAAGTCACCCACCCCGGGGCGCTCGACCTTGATGACGCGGGCGCCCAGGTCGGCCAGGTGACGGGTCGTGAAAGGCGCCGCGACCGCGTGCTCGAGCGCCACCACGGTGATGCCTTCGAGGGGAAGCACGTGGTTCTCCTTGTCCGGGTGAGGGAGCGTGCGCGAGCCGATCATCTCGGCCCCTCGGCGCGACGCACGATCGATCGCGCCCGCAGCAGCACCGGGCGGTCGACCATCTGACCGTCGACGCTGACCGCTCCCCGGTCCAGGTCGTCGCCACCGGTCGCCTCCAGGACGCGGCGCGCCCATGCCAGTTCCTCCGCCGTCGGCTGGAAGCCCTCGGCCACCGGGCGCACCTGTCGAGGGTGGATGCACAGCTTGCCGCCGAAGCCGAGGCTCCGCGCACGGGCCGCGGCGGCACGCGACGCGCCGTCGTCGGTGGTCGACACCGTGACGCCGTCGACCGGGGCCGGCAGCGAGCCGACCCGGGAGGCCACCACCAGGGAGCCGCGCGCGAACTGCATCGCCTCGTCGGTCTCGTCCGCGCCGATGTCCACGGCATAGTCGACCGAACCGAACGCCAGGCGGTCCACGGCGCCGCTGGTCGCGATCCGGGCGGCCCGGTGGACGCCCAGTGCCGACTCGACAAGCGCGACCACGCCCACCCCGGCCGGCAGCGCCTCACGAACGGCGAGCAACGCCTCGGGGTCCTCGGCCTTGGGGACCACGACCCCGCGCAGGCCCGCCCGTGTGCCCACCGCCGCGAGGTCACGCTCGTGCCACGGGGTGCCGTGGGCGTTGATGCGCACCCAGCCCGACCCTTGGTTCTCGAGCCAGTCCGCCACCGTGTCACGGGCGGTGTCCTTGGCCTCAGGGGCGACCGCGTCCTCCAGGTCGACGATGACCTCGTCCGCCCCGGCGGCGACCGCCTTGTCGAACCGGTCCTGCCGGCTGCCGGGCACGAAGAGCCAGGTGACCGCTGCTCCCCCCGTCATGAGCGGATGGGGTGACGCTTGACGAGCTGACGGGCGATGACGTTGCGCTGGATCTCGTTGGTGCCCTCACCCACGATCATCAGCGGCGCGTCGCGGAAGTAGCGCTCCACGTCGAACTCGGTGGAGTAGCCGTACCCCCCGTGGATCCGGACCGCGTCGAGGGCGATCTTCATCGCCGTCTCCGAGGCGAACAGCTTGGCCATGCCGGCCTCCAGGTCCGCGCGCTGACCGGACTCGTAGCGGCGGGCGGCGTACATCACCAGCTGGCGCGCCGCGGTGAGCTCGGTCGCCATGTCGGCCAGGTAGTTGCCGACCGACTGGTGCTGCCAGATGGGCTTGCCGAAGCTCTCGCGCTCCTGGGAGTAGGCCAGGGCGTCCTCCAGGGCTGCCCGACCGACGCCGAGGGCGCGGCAGGCGACCTGGATGCGGCCGATCTCCAGGCCGCGCATCATCTGGGCGAAACCCTGGCCCTCCTCCTCGCCGAGGAGGCTGGAGGTGGGGGTGCGGAAGTCGTCGAAGGACAGCTCGCAGCTCTCCACTCCCTTGTAGCCCAGCTTGGGCAGGTCGCGCGAGATCTCGAAGCCGGGCCCCTTCTCCACGAGCAGGACGCTGATGCCCCGGTGGGCCGGCTGCGCGTGGGGGTCCGTACGGCACAGCAGCGCCACGAGCTGGGAGCGGCGGGCGTTCGTGATCCAGGTCTTGGAGCCGTTGACGACGTAGCGGTCGCCGTCACGCTTCGCGGTGGTCCGCATGGCCTGCAGGTCCGAGCCACCGCCGGGCTCGGTCAGCGCCATCGTCGCGCGGATCTCCCCGGTCGCCATCTTGGGCAGGTAGCGGTCCTTCTGCTCCGCGCTGCCGTAGGCGACCAGCAGCTTGGCCACCACCGTGTGTCCGCCCATGGCACCGGCGAGACTCATCCACCCGCGAGCCAGCTCCTCGGTCACGGCCGCGTAGCAGGGTGCGGTCACGCTGACCTCGCCCCAGGGCTCGGGGATGGCCAGGCCGAAGATGCCCAGGTCCTTCATCTGGTCGATCAGCTTCTCGGGGTAGACGTTGCCGTGATCGAGCTCTTGCGCGACCGGACGGACCTCGCGATCCACGAAGTCGCGCACGACCTCGACGATGGCGGTCTCCTCGGCATCGAGCTCGAGCTCCTTGAGATCCAGCACAGCGACTCTCCTTGGCGACGGTGTCGGCGGGCGGCGTGTCCCGCGGCCTTCCATCCTCATGGCTGATGATCTCGACTGTAAAATAGCGATCCCTGATGCCCGCATCACCGCCGCTCATGCAGCGAGGAGCCGTCGCATGGAGCTCAAGCAGCTCACCGCCCTGGTCACCGTGGCCGAGGTCGGGAGCATCACCAAGGCCGCGCGCCTGCTGCACCTCGTGCAACCGTCGGTGACCCGACAGATCCGCCTGCTCGAGGAGGAGCTGGGCGTGCAGCTGTTCCACCGGACGTCGGCCGGGGTGAGCCCCACGACCGAGGGCAGCCTCCTGGTCGAGCGCGCACGCCGGGTCCTCCACGAGCTCGAGCGAGCCCGGGCGGAGATCAGGCCCGACCCTGCCGGGGTGGCAGGCGTGGTCACCCTGGGACTGCTCGAGAGCGTCGTGGAGATCGTGGCCGAACCGCTCGTCAGCGCCCTGGCCACGCACCATCCGGGCATCGAGCTGCGGCTGGTGACGGCGTACTCGGGACACCTGCAGGAGTGGCTCGACCTCGGAGACGTCGACCTCTCCCTGCTCTACAACCTCGACTCCTCGCCCTCCCTGGCCGTCACCCCGCTCGTCGCGGAGGAGCTGTGGGCGGTCGCGCCGCCCGGCAGCGGCCTGGCGCCGGAGTCGCCGGTCGACTGCGGGTCCGTGCTGGAACGGCCCCTGGTGCTCCCTGTCTCCGGGCACGGCCTGCGTGCGCTCATCGACCAGGCACGGTCCACGATCGACACCCGTCCGCGGATCGCCGCGGAGGTCAACTCCCTGCAGCTGCAGAAGACGCTCGTGCAGGCGGGCCACGGCTGGACGATGCTCCCCGCGGCCGGGGTCAGCCGCGACGTCGAGCAGGGCCTGCTGACCGGTGCCCCCCTACGAGACCCGCACGTCACCCGCCAGGTCGTCCTGGGGCTCCAACGGACCGGACGCACCCCCGCGCCGGTCGAGGCGGTGGCCGCCGAGGTGGTGCGGGTCGTACGCCGGCTGGTCGTCGACGGGGTGTGGACCGGGGCACGCCTCCACGAGGCTCTGGTCGAGTGACCCTCCCCGGGACGCAGACGGGGCCCGCACGAGATCGTCGTGCGGGCCCCGTCGGGGGTCGTGGAGGACTGGGTGGTGCTCAGTCCGCGCGGACGTGGGTGGGCTTGACGTTGCGAGCGCACATCACGGCCACCGCGCTGAGGAGGATCGGCAGGCAGCCGTACAGGTAGCCCGCCTGGGTCCACGACTGACCCGCGGCCAGTGCGGCCGTGATGATCGCCCCCGCCAGCACGGCGCCGACCTGGCCGCAGGCGTTGATGATCGAGCCGCCGGTGGCGCGCGTCTGCACCGGGAAGCTCTCGCCGTTGAAGAACAACAGTGCGGCGAACGGGCCGATGAGGAAGAACAGGCCGGCGCTGTAGAGCGCGATGATCAGGACCGTGCTGCCGCTCGGCGCTGCCAGCATGCCGGTGAACGAGGCCGCTGAGCACACCCATCCGATGGCGATGGTGTTGCGGCGGCCGATGCGGTCGCCCAGCCACCCGTGGAAGAGATAGCCCAGGAAGGCCGTCGCGTTGGAGACCACGAGGATCGCGAGCGCGTTGCTGAACTCGATGTTCTTGCCGTCCTCGGCGGTGAGCAGGGACGTGCCGAGGATGACGAAGGTGAGGACACCCATCCAGTTGAGCGTGAACGCGACACCGATCGCCAGGGTCGCCCGCAGCGACTCCCCCGAGAACGCCGCGGCGAGCGGGGACTTCTCGGCCTGTTCGGCCGAGACCGCGCCGGCCCCCTTGGCCTGGTCCGTGGCACCCGAGCGCTTGAGCTCGCGGGCGTGCTGGAGGGCCAGGAACTGCGGCGTCTCCCGGAGGCCGCGCGCGACGTAGGCGATCACGAGCGAGGGGATCGCGGCGACCACGAAGCACAGTGCCCACCCGCCGATCGGGAAGAGCAGGTAGATCGAACCGGCGGCGATCACCGAGCCGATCGGCCACCCCGACTGGACGAGCGAGTAGATCAGGCCACGACGACGCGCCTTCACGGCGTCACCGTGCGTGTGGGCCATCATCTCGCTCAGGTAGGCCGCGTTGACCGCCTGCTCGGCGTACCCGAGGCCGGCCAGGGACCGCACGAGGACCAGCAGGACGATGCCGACGAACCCGACCACCCCGGCGACCCAGCCCGCGACCGCGGTCAGCACCGAGGCGAGCGCCGCTCCGAGCACGGCGATGATCAGGCCCTTGCGTCGCCCGACGCTGTCGATGATCGGGCCGATCCCGAAGGCGACCAGGGCCGTGCCGATGGTCACGTAGGTGTTGATCGAGGTGGACTGGGCGGCAGACCACCCGAGGTCCTCTGCGAGCACCGGGAGCAGGTTGCCGAAGAGGACGAAGTCGTAGACCGCGAAGGTCCAGGCGAAGAAGCAGATCCAGGACGCACGCCTGACGTCTGCTTCGGTCACGTCCTCGACGTGAGGTGCGGCGGTGGTGGTCATGTGCAGCCTTTCTGGGTGGGACAGGCCTGCCGAGCCAGGTCCGTGAGTGGTGCCGGGTCCGCGGCCCGGCGCTGCTAGCGGAGCGACCCGAAGGCCGTGGCGATCTCGTCGGCGCCGGCCCCGGCGGCGAGCAGCAGGGACAACAGGGCCCTCGCCTTGGGACCGTCGAGGGAACCCGCGCTGACGAAACCGCGGGCGAGCAGATCCCGTTCGGAGCCCGGGAACTTGTACGTCGACCGGTAGAGCTCGCCGGCGCCGGTCCGGCTGGCGAAGACGACCGGGATCAGCTCCTGGATGGCCACCAGCGAGTCGACCGTGTAGCTGGGCACGTGCCCACCACCGAAGGCCTCGACGACGAGACCCTCCAGACCGGCCACGTGCTCGAGGCGCAGCGGTGCGTTGCCCAGCCCCATCGTGATGATCCCGACCGCAGGGCAGGGCCCGACGTCCTCGAGGCCCACGTGCGCCGGCCGGATGTCGGGCCGGACCGGGACCCGCACCCTCTCCTCGGTCACCCAGCCGATCGGCCCCAGCTGGGGGGACTCGAAGGCGGTGACGCTCGAGGCGTGGGTCTTGCGGACGAACCTCGGCAGATGGATCGCATCTGCGAAGACGACGAGCGGGCCCAGCCCGCGGGCCTCGTCGGAGGCCGCGACCCGGACGGCGGCGAGCAGGTTCGCCGGACCGTCCGCGCCGGGCAGGCCCGAGTTGCGCATCGCTCCCGTGAGCACCACCGGGACGTCGGTGCGCACGAGGAGGTCGAGCACGAAGGCGCTCTCCTCCAACGTGTCGGTCCCCTGGGTCACCACGACCCCGTCCACCGCGTCCGCCTGCTGCTCGATCACCCGGGCCAGCTCGACGATGTCGTCGAGCGTGAGGTCGCCCGAGGGGTACTGCCGGAAGGTCTGCAGCTCCAGGTCGGCCGCCTCCCGGACCATCGGGACGGACTCCACGAGCTGCTCGGCCGTCAGCCGGGGTACGGCGTCGTGACCGTGCGCATCGGGGACGGACGCGATGGTCCCCCCGAGGGTGATGACGCTGACGCGTCGCTTACCGGACATCAGCTTCGGCTTCCTTCGCTGGTGCAGCCCGAGTCGTGCTGCGAGAGGTGGACGGTGATCGGGTGACCGGATCAGGTCAGGGCAGGTCGCGGTCGAACGGGTAGCGGCTGTTCTCCGCGAACGGGAACTTGGCGCGGAAGTCCTCCGCCACGTTCTCGAAGGTCTCGAAGGAGACGCCCTCGTGGCCCTGCATGTGCTCGATGAGGCGCTCGAGCATGAGGAGGACCTGCGGCCGGCCCGAGACGTCCGGGTGGATCGTGATCGGGAAGATCGCGTAGTCGTACTCGCGGTAGACCCAGTCGAACTGGTCGCGCCACATCTCCTCGATGTCGCGCGGGTTCACGAAGCCGTGGCTGTTCGGGCTGCCCTTGATGAACATCATCGGAGGGAGGTCGTCGACGTACCAGGAGAAGTTGATCTCGACGAGGTCGATCTCGTTGCCCCGCACCAGCGGCTTCATCCAGTGGTTGGCCGGCTGGGACAGGTCGATCTTGGTCCAGCTGTCACCGGTGCGCGCGTAGAACGGCTGGAAGTCGTGGAAGGCCTGGCTGTGGTCGTAGCGGAAGCCGTTCTTCAGCAGCAGGTCTGCCGTCACCTCCGAGAGCTCGCACCACGGGGCGATGTAGCCCGCGGGGGCCCGACCGGAGAACTTCTCGATCAGCTCGATCGACTTGTTGAGGACGTCCTCCTCCTGGGTCGGGCTCATCAGGATGGGGTTCTCGTGGCTGTAGCCGTGGGCGCCGAGCTCGTGGCCGGCCTCGACGATCTGCTCGATGCGGTGCGGGAACGTCTCGATGGAGTGCCCGGGCGCGAAGAACGTCGTGGTGATGTCGTACTTCTTGTAGAGGTTGAGCAGGCGCGGGATGCCCACCTCACCGGCGAACATGCCCCGCTGGATGTCGGCCGGAGAGTCCTCCCCGCCGTAGGAGCCGAGCCACCCGGCCACCGCGTCGATGTCCGCTCCGATGCAGACCTTGATGTCCTTCGCCATCTTCGTTCCTCTCCGTCACAACGTGAGCCAGCCCACGTTTCGCAATCGATTGCGTGATCGTGGCATGCAGCGCGGCGTTGGTCAACAGTTTTCTGAGCAATAGCCCAGTGGATGCAGCGATTTCGTGACTGTCAGGCCGCGAGTTGCGGATGACGCAATGCTTTGCGGGCGTCCTGTGTGGTCCTCCCCGGCGGCCCCGAGCGTCGGGCTCGACGCAGGGAGCGGCAGGTTCAGGCGGTGCGGGGGCCTTCGCCGGCCGACGGCACGAAGGCGGAGAACGACCGCTCCACCCGGGAGACCTGCACGTCCACCACGACGCACGCAGCGCGGTAGTCGGCATCGGGTGGCGCCGCGGTCACGGGCAGCACCGTGCCGCCCACGGACTGGACGAGCATCGGCCCGTCCGCGGAGGGAAGCACCGCCTTGGACCGCAGCAGGCTCTCAGGATGGCTCTGCGTCATCAGGTGCAGCCACACGGCGTACTCCGCCCACGCCGTGTGCGGACCGAGAGCCGTCGACCAGGTGCGCACGCCCGCACCCTGGTCAGGGGAGGCGAGCTGCATCGGCGCCTGCGCCGGCGCCGGCAGGAGCTCCTCGGTGCGCGCGTCCCGCACGGCCGCCTCGGCGTTGAGCGCCCGGACGGCGGCGACCGCGTCCTGCCGCACGTCCTCCTCGACCAGGTCCGAGCAGGACACGTAGACGACGTCGGCCAGGGCGACCTGGCGTTGCGCGAGCGGGCGGTGACGCAGCTGTCGTCGGGCTGCGACGGCGCTGACCAGGACGATCACCTGGCGGATGCGGATGTTCGCGCTCAGCACGGGATCGTCCTCGATGAGGCTCACCAGTGCGTGCGGATCGGACACTCCCGAGGTCTCGATGACGACGTGATCGTCTTCCGACGAGGTGGTCCGCTGATGGCGGGTCACCACCAGGTCGTGCAGTACGCCGCGCAGCTGCTCGGCCGCGTCGCAACAGATGCAGGCCCCACTGAGGAGCACGACACGCCCCGGGAAGGCGCGTTCGAGCGTGCTGTCGTCGATGCCGGTCGCAGCCACCTCGTTGACGATGACCCCGTCATAGCGATCCGGCTCGCGCTGCGCGACCCTCTCCAACCACGTGGTCTTGCCCGCACCGAGGAAGCCACCCACCAGATCGACGACGATCATGCGCCGGCCCGGTCGACCTGCGCGACCACTGCTTCGTCCAAGGGGTCCACGGGCCCTCCCCAGGCGGCCACGAAGGACCCGAGCAGCTCGGGGAAGGACCCAGCCGTCTCCGCTCGTCCCGTCGGCAGCCGCATCTGCCACGCCATCAGGCCCGGAGGTGCCGTCACGACGACGCGGCGGTGCCGGCCCAGCCTCGTCAGGACCTCGGCCACGGCGCTACGTGCCTCACGCCGCTCGCGCAGGGACGAGCCGTGCCCCGTGCTGAACCACTCCGGCCCCGCTGGGGTGACACCGCGACACTGTCCGCACATCGAGCCTCCTACGCAATCGATTGCACCCTAGTGCGGACTCGTTCCCGTGACCACCCCTGTCGCCACCGGCGCCTTCGGCAGCGAGGCTCACTTCAAGCCGGTCGAGGACTCCCGGACACTGAGCGTGGGCTCCAGGAGGCGGGACTCGGTGGCTCCCCCGGAGATCTCCTGGATCAGCATCTCCGCTCCCTGTCGACCCATCTCCAGCATGGGCGAGAGCACGCTGGTCAACGGGACGGAGAGGAACCGTGCCAGCGGGATGTCGTTGTAGCCCACGACGGCCAGGTCCTGTCCGACCGTGCGCCCCAGTTCCCGGGCCCGTCCCATGGCGCCGATGGCCGCGAAGTCGTTGATGGCGAACACCGCCGTCAGGTCAGGGTGCGCCTCGAACAGCTTCGAGGCGGCCTCGTAGCCACCCTCCGCATCGGCGCGACCGTGGACGACCTGGGTGGGCTCCACCTTGATCCCGGCCGTCGTGAACTTCTGCACGAAGCCGTACGTCCGCTCGATGCAGGTGCTGGCGTAGGCGAGACCGGCGATGACACCCACCTTGGTGTGTCCTTCTGCCAGCAGGTGCTCGGCCGCCAGCTCGCCGCCGCGGACGTCGTCCGTCGTCACCGACGGGTGCCCCTGGAGTCGCCTGTTGACGAGCACGTAGGGGATCCCGCGGCGCTTGAGCGCGAGCACCACCTCGTCACCGTCGAGCCTGGCATCTCCCACGATGAGGCCGTCCACACGTCGGCCGAGCAGCTTCTCCAGGCGCTCCACGCGCAGCGCAGGCTCGTCGTTGGTGTTCGACACGACGGTCGTGTAGCCGTGCTCGTGAGCTCCCTGGTCCGCACCTTCGAAGATCCGGGCCAGCACGTAGTCGGTCACCCGGGGCACGAGGATGCCCAGCACCAGGGTCCTGCCCGTGCGCAGGCTCGCCCCGGCCGGGTCGGGCTGGTAGCCCATCTCGTCGGCGATGGCCCTGATCCGGGTCGCGGTGGACTTCGAGACACCCGGGGCGTCGGGTGACAGCGAGCGGGACACCGTGGAGAGGTGGACCCCGGCACGCTTGGCGATCTGCGCCAAGGTGACCTGCTGCCTGGTGGTCAACGCTTCCCTGCCTTCCTCGTTCCACGACCCGGTTTCCGAGATCAAGCACCTGCCGTGGTCTGCCAATGTAGCGGCGCGGGCGCTTCCGGCGGTGGTGGAGTGAGGCCTGGAGGGGTGGGCGTCATCACCCCCAGACGCCGGACGTGAGGCCTCCGTCGACGGTGAGCGCCGTACCCGTGACCCACCCCGCCTGGTCGGACGCGAGGTACACCATGGCCTCGGCGATGTCCCCGGGGGCACCGAGCCGGCCCAGGGGGTGCATCCCCTCGGCGAAGCTGCGGGCGGCCTGCGGGTCGGGCTGGTCGTCGAAGTAGCCCTGGATCATCGGCGTGTCGATGTAGCCGGGGCACACGCTGTTGGCCCGGACGCCAGCGGTCGCTCCATCCAGCGCCAGGCACTTGGTCAGCATCATCACCGCGGCCTTCGACGCGCAGTACGCCGCGTCGTTCGGGATCGCCCAGTGCGCCGCGATCGAGGCGGTGTTCACGATGTTGCCCTTCGTCTCCACGAGCGCGTCCCAGGCCACCTTGGACATCAGGAAGACGCCCTTGACGTTGACGTCCATCTCCTTGTCCCACTGCTCCTCGGAGAGCTCGTGGACCGCGCCCACGATCGTGACGCCTGCGTTGTTCACGAGACAGTCGAGGCGCCCGAACCTGGCCAGGACCGCCTCGACGCAGGCGCGGGCGGACTCCCCACGCGCCACGTCGACGTGCACGGCGAAGGCCTGCTCCCCCAGCGCGGCGGCGGTCTCCTCGGCTGCCGCGAGGTCGAGGTCGGCCACCGCGACGGTGGCACCCTCCTCCACGAATCGTTCGCACGCCCGCCGTCCGATGCCGGAGCCGCCTCCGGTCACGAGCGCGATCTTCCCTTCGAGCCTCTTCATGTTCTTCTCCTTGCGTTGACGGACTGCGGGTGGGAGCGGTGGCCGAGTCAGCCGCGCACCGATTTCTCGCGGTGACGGCGGACCATCTGGGACAGGGCGACGGCCACGATCAGGGCTCCGCCGTAGAAGAGCTGCTGGACCCAGTTGGGTACACCGAGGAACTGGAGCCCGGTGATGCCGGTGACGAGGAAGTAGACCGCCACGACGGTGCCCCACACGTTGAACCGACCCGGGGAGATGGCGGTGCCGCCGAGGTAGACGGCCGCGAAGGTGGGCAGCAGGAAGGCGGCCCCGGACGAGGGGTCGGCCCCGCCCTGGGTGCCGGCGCTGAGCACCCCGGCGAGCGCGGCGAAGACCGAGCAGGTGACCAGCGCTCCTGCCTTCAGGGCGGTCGAGTTGACGCCGCTGAGCCTGGCCACCTCCGGGCTGCGCCCGACCACGAGCAGCCGCCGACCGAGCGGCGTACGCGACAGCAGCACCCACACGAGCACGGCCAGCACCATGGCGAACCAGAAGGAGAGCGAGATGTAGGCCAGCTGCGTGGCGATCGTGACCGTCGTCAGCCACGAGGAGATGCCGCTGATCGTCTGGCTGTCGCTGATCAGCTGGACCAGTCCCACGACCACGGTCGACATCCCGAGGGTGACGATGAACGAGTCGAGCCTGAGACCGACGATCAGCAGGGCGTTGACCGCCCCCACCACCGCGCCGGCGAGCAGGGCCACCGCGATCGCGACGCCGATCGGCACTCCGTGCTCGACGTTGAGGATCGCCACCGTCATCGAGCTGAGGCTCAGGACGGAGGCCACCGAGAGGTCGAACTGTGCGGTGATGAGGGGGAACAGCAGCCCCAGCGACAGCACGAGGAGCACCGACTGCGTACCGAAGATCGTCTGCAGCGTGTCAGTGCGCACGAAGATGTCGGGGATCGCGACCGCGAGGACCACCGCCACCGCGATCCACACCGCGATGAGTGCGTACTTCTCCAGGGTCTCCCCCCACGAGCCAGGTCGTCTCCTCCTGGCCGGGCTAGTCTCGGTCCTCGTGCCGGCATCCACTGTGGTCATGCGACCGTCCTCCTCGTACGCATCGCGTCGCTCGAGCCGCCACGGAGCACGTGCTCGGCGATGGCGTCCTCACTGATCTGTCCGCGCCCCAGCTCGCCGACCACGGAGTCGCCGTCGAAGACGAGCACGCGGTCGCACAGGCGAGCGAGCTCGCTGTAGTCGGTGCTGGCGCACAGCACCGCCATGCCCTCGGCGGCCGCCGCGCGGGCGACCGTCCGGTGGATCTCCTCACGGGAGCCCACGTCGACTCCTTGGGTCGGCTCGTGGAGCAGCAGGACCTGCGGACACGTCTGCAGCCACTTGGCCATCAGCACCTTCTGCTGGTTGCCCCCGCTGAGCGAGGAGTAGGTGGCGGCTGGGTCGCGTGGCTTGACGTCGTACTCCTCGTTGAGCCGTGCGGCGTGCTCCTCCAGGCCGCGACCGTCCACCAGTCCCCGGCGACGGAACTCGCCGAGCACGGGCAGGGCGAGGTTCTCGCCCACGCTCAGCTCACCTACCCCGCCCTGCGTGCTGCGGTCCCCCGGCACCAGCGCCAGACCGGCTGCCCGAGCGCGGCGCGGGTTCCAGCGCCCCAGGGGCAGTGGCCGGCCGTCCACCTCGCCGGCGCCGCGAAGCCTGCCCCGAGCGCCCGCGAGTGCGTAGACCGGCTCCGCGAACGCCGAGCCCATCAGCCCGGTGAGACCGACGACCTCGCCTCGGCGCAGCCGCAGGTCCAACGGCGCCAGCGCGGCGGTCTGCAAGGAGGTGACGTCGAGCCGCACCTCGTCGTCCTTCACGGCGGTCGTCTGTGCCGCCGCCTTCACGGAGCGGCCCACGATCAGGGAGATCAGGTCCTCGCTGTCGGCCGTGGCCGTCGTACCGCTCCCGACCGCCCTGCCGTCCCGCAGCACGGTGTAGCGATCTGTGATCGAGGAGACCTCGTTCAGGTCGTGGGAGACGAACAGGACCGCAGCGCCGCGCCCGACCACGTCGCGAACGAGCTCGAAGAGGCGGTCGACGCCCGAGCGCGGGAGGAAGACCGTGGGCTCGTCGAGCACCATCAACGCCCCCGCGACGCCCTCGTTGCCGCTGCGCAGCGCGTCCACGGCGCGGACGATCGCAACCAGCGCTCGGCTGGTGCCGTCGAGGTGCTCCACCACCGCGTCCGGGCTCACGTCGACCCCGAACTCCTGCAGCAGCGCCGCAGCCCACTGCCTCAACGCGCGCGGCTGCAGCGGCCGCAGCAGGCGACCCGTGGACAGCATGGTCAAGCCGATGTTCTCCGCGACCGTCATGGCGGGGACCAGGCCCAGGTTCTGGTGCACGAAGGTGAACCGATGGCGAGCGCCCCCGGAGGCGCCGAGGTCGCGCATCTGCTCGCCGTGGACCAGGATCCGGCCCCCGTGGTCCGCCTCGTGGTAGCCGGCGAGGATCTTGATCAGCGTCGACTTCCCACACCCGTTCTGCCCGAGGAGACCGTGGACCTCACCCGCGTTCAGGGTCAGGTCCACCCCGTCGAGGGCCTTGAGCCCCGCGAAGCTCTTCGACACCCCCTCGAGCCGGACGATCGGCACCGGCTCGGCGCCCGCGACGGTCACGAGCCCGAGCCCCACAGCCTGTCGTAGCCCGAGACGTAGGCGTCGCCGTAGCCGTCGGTCGGGTTGGGCGGCGTACCGGCCTCGTCGACGTTGTCCTCGGTGAAGATCCGCAGCGGCGTCTTGACGTCGCCGTCCGCGACCGGTTCCTCGCCCAGCAGCGCGCGGAAGGCCTGGTCGGCGGCGGCGCGACCCAGCCATGCGGTGCTCTCGCCGACGTTCACCTTCATCGGACCGTCGTCCTGGATCAGCTTCAGGATGTCCGGGGTCCCGTTGTACGACGCGACGCTCACCGACTGTGTCTTGCCGGCGCTGTTGATCCCGGCGATGACGCCGGGCGACATCGAGTCGTAGAGGGGCAGCACCCAGTTGACCTTCGGGTTGCGCTGCAGGGTGGTCTGGGTGGTGGTGGAGAGCTTCGTCGCCCAGTCCACGAGGGGCACGTTGCTCACCTCGACCGAGCAGGCCGACGGGCAGCGCTTCTGCACCTGGTCCTTGATGGCCTTCGTGATGGTCCGGCTGGGGGCCACCTCGTTCGAGGTGAGCACCAGGGCGTGAATCGCGCCCTCGGACTCGTCGATGGCGGCGTCGACCATCAGCCTCCCCGCCTCGGCGAAGTCGACGTTGGTGGTGGCGTGCACCAGGTCAGCGACCTCCGCGGGCAGGTCCTCTCCCACCGAGTAGAGGTGGCTCAGGACCACCGGGATGCCGGCAGCCTTGGCACCGCGCAGCTGCGGGACGAGGAGCTTGGGGTCGGGCCCCTGGCTCAGGATGATGACGTCGGCCTTCGTCGCCACCGCCTGGTTGATCCCGGCGGCCCACTGGGTCGGCTGGCCCGAGTTCGCGAACTCCACGTAGCGCCCGCCGTGGTCCTCCACCACCGACTTGATCTCCTTGTCGACGGCCGCGACGTAGGGGATCTCCGAGGACAGCGGGACCACGAAGACCGTCTTGCCGGCGATCCCCTTGGCCTCGATCGCCGGAGCCTCGAGCTCGAAGCCCGGCACCTCGCGACCCGCTGCCGCCGCCTTCGCGGCGCCGGAGACGTCGACGCCGTCCGAGCTGCCACCACCCCCGGACGAGGAGGTCGCGCAGGCTGAGAGGACGAGAGCCATCGCGGCCGCGGCAGGAGCGGCGATGCCCCTGAGGGCGCGCCGATGAGGCCGCAAACCATTGTTCTGACGCATCGATATCTCCTGAATGTTGACCCGAGCAAGGACTAATCACAAACGATTGCGGGAAGCCTGTACCGGCTACTTGGGCCTGTCAAGAGGTGCCCGCCAGGTTACTCAGCGGTCATCACCACCGACGGCGCCGACCTTTGCGAAGCTCGACGCAGGGAATCGCTCAGCTAACCCTTGACGTGTGACTCAAACGTTTGCATAGTTCGGAGCCCATGGGCCGTCCGCGGCCCTCACCCGAGAGAGAGGCCCCCGACATGGCAGTCACCATGACCGACATCGGCGATGCCGAGCTGTGGACCGAGATCACCGGCGAGGGCGACCCCGTCGTGCAGATCCACGGCTCCGGTTTCGGGCACTACAACTTCGCGCCCCTGAGCCCGATCCTCGCCGAGCAGTTCCGCGTCATCGACTACGACCAGCGCGGCTACGGCTCCTCGAGCCAGCCCGAACAGGGGTACTCGATCGAGGGCTGGGCCGAGGACACCCGCAAGCTGATGGACGCCCTGGACATCGAGAAGGCGCACATCCACGGCACCTCGATGGGTGGCATGGTGGCCCAGGCCTTCGCGGGGATGTACCCCGAGCGCACCCAGAGCGTCGTCATCAACTGCTCGGCCGCCAAGCTGGGGCGCAACGGCCGGCTGGTCTTCCAGAACTGGATCGACATCGTGATGATGGATCCCGCGGGCCCCGGCAGCCGCATCCTCGCCGAGCTCATCTCCTGGCAGGCACTCTCCCCCACCTACATGGAGAGCGAGGCCGGGGCCGACGCGGTCGACCAGGTCCAGCAGATCCTGCGCGACAGCAACACCGTCCCCGTCTTCGTGGCGGCCTGTCGGGCCATGCAGGAGATGGACCTGCGCCCTTGGGTGGAGAAGATCACCGCACCGGCGCTGGTGCTCGGCGGCGACGTCGACCTGATGACGCCCTGGGACCAGGGCCCCGAGGGCGCGGGCCAGCAGTGGATCGCCGACCACCTGCAGAACGGCGTCACCCACGTGATCAAGGGCGGCGGCCACTCCACGCCGTTCGACAGCACACAGGAGCACGCCCAGGTCGTCAGCCGCTTCTTCGCCGAGCACGCGTTCTGATGGCGTCCGCAATCATGGAGCTGGCCCACCTCGAGGCCTCCGACCTGCGTCTGGACGGCAAGCGCGTGATCGTCACGGGCGCAGCGCAGGGGATCGGTCAGGGTGTGGCCGTTGGGCTCGCCGCGCTGGGCGCCCACGTGGCGGTCCTGGACCTCGACGAGGCTCGCTGCGCCGACACCGTCGGGCTGGCGGGCGAGCGCGCCTTCGCTCTGGGAGCCGACGTCAGCGACCAGGACGGGGTGCGCGCCGCCGTCGACCGGGCGTCGACGGCGCTGGGGGGCCTCGACGGCCTCGTCAACTGCGCGGCCGTCATCTGCGAGAACCGAGTCGCCCACGAGGCCCGGGAGGACGAGCTCGATCGCCTCTGGTCCGTCAACGTCAAGGGCACGCTGTTCGCCGCCCAGGCGGCGTACCCGCATCTGCGCGAGGGCGGCGGGTCGATCGTCAACATCACCTCGCAGGCGGCCCTGCTGGCCCTGCCGCACCAGGTCGTCTACACCGCGACCAAGGGCGCCGTGCTGTCCATGACCCGCAGCATGGCCATCGACTGGGCCCCGGACGGGGTGCGGGTGAACGCGATCGCCCCCACGTTCGTCTGGACCCCGATGGCCGCGCCGATGCTGGAGGACCCCGAGGTCCTGGGTGCCTCGGAGCGGCGGATCCCCCTCGGTCGCATCGGCCAACCGCGTGACATCGCCGGAGCCGTCGGGTTCCTGCTCAGCTCCGGGTCCTCCCTCATCACGGGGCACACGCTCCCCGTCGACGGCGGCTGGACCGCTGGGGAGCCCGGACTGGCGCTGTAGACGCGCCCTCACGACGTCGGGTCGCCCCCTTCCCCCGGGGGCGGCCCGGCTTTCCTGTGCGCACCCGTCGACGGCGCCACCTCCTCGCGCACGGGCATGAGGCCCCGACGCGCCGGGTACTTGCCGGTCCCATCGGGTCACGGCCATCGCCACACCTCGGCCGTGCCCGACGATCCGTGGAGAGTCGAGGACGAGTTGAAGATCCTGGTGACGGGCGCGACGGGGTACGTCGGCGGCCGGTTGGTGCCGCTGCTGCTCGAACGCGGGCACGAGGTGCGCACCACCACGAGCAACCCCGACCGCGAGCAGCCGTGGTGGGGCGACCGTGTCGAGACCGTCGTGATGGACGCGCTGGACGCCGACCAGGTCGCGGCTGCCTGCCAGGGCGTCGACGTCGTCTACTACCTGATCCACGGGATGGGTGGCGACGACTTCGCGAAGACCGACCGCGAGGCGGCCACCAACCTCGCGGCCGGCGTACGTGCTCATGACGTCGAGCGGATCGTGTACCTCTCCGGCATCGTGCCGGACGTCGACGACGGTGAGCTCTCCGAGCACATCACCTCCCGCCGCGAGGTCGAGCGGATCCTGACCGACACCCCGGCGACCACGGTCGTCCTGCGCGCCGCCGTGCTCCTCGGGAGCGGGTCCACGTCGTTCGAGATCATCCGCCAGGTCAGCAAGCGGATGCCCGTGCACACGATCCCGACCTGGATGGACTCCCTCGTGCAGCCGATCGCCGTCGTCGACGTGCTCGAGGCCCTGCTCGGGGCGCTCGACTACACCGGCCCGTCGCGACACTTCGACGTGGGCGGCCCCGACAAGCTGCTGTACGGCGCGCTGCTCGACGCCTACACGACGTACGCCGGGCTCGAGCGCCCTCAGGTCGACGTGCCACTGCTGCCGACCGCGCTCGTGGGAACCCTGGTCGGCAGTCTCACCGACGTGCCCCGACTGACGGTCGAGGCGCTGGTCGAGAGTCTGCGCCACGACATGGTCGCGACGGACGACGACTTCTGCGAGCTGCTGCTTCCCGAGGGTCACCGTCTCGTGGGGCTGGACGAGGCGTTCCGCCGCGCG
>CAWIPI010000006.1:0-9109 GCA_963837975.1 uncultured Actinomycetota bacterium
GCGGCCCGGTCGGCAGATAGGGTCGTGGCCCGGATCGCCGACCCGTAGTGCGAGAGGTGCGCATGGACCCGATGGAGCGAAGCCCCCTTCCCTCGGGGCGGTATCTCTCGATCACCATCGACGTGCACCCCGACTACGGCGGCCAGACCCGAGCCCTGCTCATGCGCAACCGCATCTTCGCGGCCCACGGAGCCAGCCCCGACGTCCTCTTCGTCGGCCCTGCCCCGGACCTCGAGTGGCGTCGCCAGACCCTGCGCGAGCGCAGGCTGCTCACCGAGGGCATCGACCTGCTGAACATCTACGAGCACTACCGCGACACCGACTGGCCGGGAGACTCCCCGACCGGGGAGGCCCTCCCCGACCTGGGCGCGCACCTGAGGCGCGAGGAGACCCTGCCCGACGGCTCGCCGTGGCGGCGCACCTACAAGCTCGGCGAGGGACGCAAGGTCTTCGACTACCTGCGCCCCGACGGCAGCACGTACATCCGGATGCCGGACTTCGTGTTCAAGGAGCCCGAGACCTGGCCGACCGACATCGTCCGCGTCTCGCGCGACGGCGAGGCGCTCGGCACCTACCGCAGCCCGTCGGGCTGGTACCGGCGCTGGCTGCGCGACCTCGCGGGCGCCCAGCGCGCCTTCGTCTTCCTCGACTCCCGGTTCCTGGCGCCGTTGGTGGCGCCCATGAAGGCCCCGAACATCCACCTGACCTACCTGATGCACAACACGCACGTGCGTGGTGAGCGGCGCTGGGACTCCGAGACCTCCCCGGCCTACACGCGCGCCCTCGGGGTGCGCGACGGCCTCGACGCGTTCGTCACCCTGACCGAGCGCCAGCGCGAGGACATCGCGCAGCGCATCGGCCCGACCTCCAACCTGCACGTGGTGCCGAACCCGGTCGACCTCCCGCCCGTGCCGCCCGTGGTCGAGCGCGACCCGCGCCTGGTCACCGTCGTCGCCCGCATCGAGGCCCAGAAGCGGCTCAGCCACGCGGTGAAGGCCTTCCGGCACGTGGTCGACGAGCTGCCCGACGCGCGCCTGGACATCTACGGCAGCGGCAGCCACTCCGCAGGCATCCAGCGGGTGATCGACCGGCTCGACCTGGGCGACTCGGTGACCCTGAAGGGCCACGACCCGCACGCCCGCGAGTCACTGTGGCGCTCGAGCGCCTTCCTGATGACCAGCCTCTTCGAGGGCTACCCGCTCTCCACCCTGGAGAGCATGAGCCACGGCTGCCCGGTGGTCAGCTACGACATCAAGTACGGCCCCCGCGAGCAGATCACCGACGGCGAGGACGGCTTCCTCGTGCCCGAGGGCGACGCCGAGGCGATGGGCCGGCGCGTGGTCGAGCTGCTGCGCGACCCCGACCTCGTACGCCGGATGAGCAAGGCCGCCCAGGAGAAGGCGGCAGCTCACGGCTACGACCGGTTCCTCACCGATTGGGTGCGGGTGCTGGACGCCACGGTCGCGGCCAAGCGGCACCGCACCCGGATCGACGAGGCCGACCTCTCGGTGCGTCGGCTCTCCGTCGGTCGTGACCGTGGGCGTCCCGGCCCGGTCGGGGAACGCCGACGGCTGCGCCTCGACGCCTCCCTGCAGGTGCGCGGCAAGGGCGACCTGTCCGCGGCCGAGGTCTCGCTCGCCGCGGTGCACGAGGGCAGCGGGCTCGTGGTCGACCTGCCGGTCTCGACGCGGCGACACGGGGACACGATCCGGGTGCGCACCTCGACGCCGCTGGCCGCGCTCTGGCCCGAGGACGCGGCGGCCCGGGACCGCTGCCGGCTGCGGCTGCGCCTGGTCTGGGCCAACTCCTCGTGGCAGACCCACGTGACCCGTCCTGCCGGCGGTCGCACGGGTCTCGAGGTCGGCTACGGCACCGGCGAGGAGTGGGTGCTGACCCGGCGCTGACCCGCCCGGCACACGTCGGCCGGGCGGGACACCCTCGGCCCGTCGGGCTCAGGCCCCGGGAAGCGGGTGGCTGGCCAGGATGCCGTCGACCACCCGGGCGGCGGCCGAGCCGTCGTCGAGCGGGGCGAACCGCCGTCGGAAGTCCTCGCGCGTCGCGGCGTACCGGTCCGGGGCGAGGATCTCCTCGACCACCTCGGCCGTGGTGAGGCAGATCGGCCCGGGCGCCGTCTCGTGGTAGTCGAGGTAGAAGCCGCGGTTCTCGTCGCGGTAGGCCTCGAGGTCGGGGGCCAGGAACACCATCGGCTTGTCGGTGATCGCGAAGTCGAAGAACACCGAGGAGTAGTCGGTGACCAGGACGTCGGCCGCGAGGTAGAGGTCGGCGATGTCGGGGTAGCGGGTCACGTCCAGCACCCGCTCGGAGCCCGTGCGGTCCTCCGCGGCGCCCACGGAGTTGTAGTGGCCGCGGACCAGCAGGTAGGAGTTCTCCACCGAGGAGACCACCTCCAGCGGGTCGAGGTAGAGGACCTTGTCGAACACCCGCCCCACCCGCGCGTTGTCGCGCCAGGTCGGGGCGTAGAGCACCACGGTCGCGTCCTCGGGGATGCCGAAGTGGGCGCGCACCCGGTCCCGGACCTCGCGTCCGGCCTCGGAGGCCAGGATGTCGTTGCGGGGGTACCCCACCTCCATCACCGGCCCCGAGTAGCGGAAGGCGCTGCTGAGGAACTCGGTGCACTCCGGGCTCTGGCTGAGCAGGAAGTCCCAGCCGTCCCGGGCGACGAGCAGCTGGCGGCGGTGGTGCCAGTTGAAGAAGTCCAGGTGCGGGCGGTCGTGGGCGATCCGCTTCAGCGGGGTGCCGTGCCAGGTCTGGTAGTAGAGCTGGCCCTCACGCTTGCGGAAGAAGTAGGGCAGCGAGGCGTTCACCACGAGGTAGCGGGCCCGCCCGAGCAGCTCGAACCACTCAGGCGACCAGCGCACGACGGCCCGCGCCCCGGGCGGGGGCACGTTGGACCGGTCGATCACGCTGAAGACGAGGTCGAGGCCGAGGTCGCGGCGGGCGAACTCCGCACAGATCGCGCCCGGGTTGTCGCCGGTGCCCTTGCCCGCGAAGGTCTCGAACAGCACCACGTCGAGCAGCGGCTTCTCACGGGACTCGACGTAGAGCTGGTCGCGCATGGAGCGCCGCAGGAGCGGCGGCCGGCTGACCGTCCACTCGATCGGCACCACCCGCACGTTCAGCCGCCCGTCGCCGCCCACGGAGGGGGCGAGGTTCCACTCCCCCGAGTCGAAGCGCTGCGGCAGCCGTCGCCACAGCGACCGGGCGCACGACACCGACAGCTCCTCGCCGTCGGTGGTGCGGGCACGCACCTGGTAGGTGTCCGCGGGCAGCGAGGTCGCCGCGAGCCCCCACTCGTCCTGGAGCAGGCTGAGCTCGACGCGGAACCGCGTCCCCTCCCGGGTGGCCGGCACCCAGGAGGTGGCGGCGCGCGGGCCGAGGAGCTGCACCGAGAGGTCCCGCTCGGACTCGCCCTCGAGGCACAGCGCGGAGCCCTCCGCGGTCACCGTGTCGACCGAGACCGGTCCCGGTGACGACACGCGGTCGGGCTCGACCGGGAGGCCCACCCGCAGGGCGAGGCCTGCGTGCTCACGCCAGACCGGCTGGTACGACGTACCGTCCACCGTCGAGGCCTCCAGAAGACCCGCCGACCCGGCGCCGTTGCGCGACCGGAACGGGCCGATGCGCTCGAAGCCTCCCAGGCGCAGGTAGACCTCGACGTCGAAGGCTGTGGGGCCCGACGCGCCGAGGGCAGAGACGTCGATCTCCACGGCGAAGCCCGCGCCTTCGTGGTCCTCGTTGGCGCGGCTGCACCACTGGTTGACCGACACCTCCTCGCACGGGCTCGCCGGCAGCCTGACCTGCCGGCCGCCGCCCCGCTCGGTCAGCACGAGCTCGACGACGCTCTGGCCGGAGCGGTCGTCGAGGTACTCCATGAACGCGCCACCCTCGAGGCGGAGCACCTGCTCCTCGACCCACCGCACGCTGGTCAACCGGGTGCGGTAGCGCATGTCGGCGTCGGCGACGAGGGTCAGCCCGCGAGGGGCCTCGGCCAGGACGTCGATGAACGGGAGCGCGATCCGCGGCCGCCCCTCGACGAGGTCGAAGGGGAACCCGTTCTGGTTGTCGATGGCGTACTCGAGGTACTCCTCGGTGGCCGTCCGCTCGTCCTGGGCGCACAACCAGGCGGTGATCCGGTCGGCGACCGGCACGCGGTCCAGCGTGGTCGCGGGGATCAGCTCGAGCAGCCGGGTCAGCTCCTCGTGCAGGGCGTCCCAGTAGTGGTCCTCGCGGCACACGGCCGCCTTCACCAGGTCCGGCACGGTGGTGTGCAGGATCTCGGAGAAGTAGGCCTGCCGCAGCTGGTCGGCACTGTCGACCAGCAGCTCACCGGCGAGCCGGAGCGCACGGATCCGGTCGGCCACCCGGCCGGAGTCGTAGAGGTCGCGCTGGTGCAGGGACCGGTTGTCGTCGCGCGCGAACCACCGGTAGACGACGGCCGGCACCACGTCCACGGCACGGCTGGCCAGCAGCGAGCGCACCACCAGTCGGGCGTCGCCGCGCTCGTCCTCGGCCTCGAAGCGCAGGCCGGCCGAGTCCCAGGCCGTACGCCGGAACACCCGGGCACCGACCACCAGGTTGCCCAGGATCTCGGGGATCTCGGTGAGCGGCGCCCCGATGCGGCGGCGCGGGTTGGAGCGGCGTACCCACTCCGGCTGGGTGAACCTGCCCTTGACCTGGATCGCGGCCGCGCCGACCGCCACGTCGGAGCCGCTGCGCTCCAACGCCTCGACCAGGCGGCTGTAGCCCTGGCGTGGAACCACGTCGTCGGCGTCGCAGAAGGCGAGGTAGTCGCCTCTGGCCTGCTGCACGCCACGGTTGCGTGCGGCGCCCACGCCGGCGTGGGCCTGGGTCACCAGGCGCACGTTCTCGTGGCTGGTCGCGAGCCGGGAGGCGACCTCACGCGTGGCGTCGGTGGACCCGTCGTCGACGAGGACGACCTCGACCCTGCCGTCCTGCGCGAGGAGGCTCTTCACGCAGCGCTCGAGGTAGCGGCCCACGTCGTGCATCGGCACCACCACCGAGAGCAGCGGGAGGTTGCGGTCGCGGTAGCGACGCACCGCCCGTCGCAGGGGTGCCGCGGCCCGGCTCCCTCCCAACCGCCGGACCGACCGGGAGTCGCGGATCATGCGGTCACGGAGAGACGCTGTCGCATCTGCCGTCGACGCTCGAGCCAGCGCTCCTGCAGCGGCGCGTAGTCCCGGGTCCACGGTGCGGCCGCGTCCGCCCAGTGCAGGAGGTCGGGCCGGTCGTGGTGGTTGCGGGTGGGGACGACGTGCCAGCTCGCCGGGACGACCGCCCGCGCCGGACCGACGTGGAAGTGCAGCACCTCGCGGGCGTTCAGCCCGAACTCCTCGGCGAGCGAGACGGCCTCGGTGACGGCCGACTCCTTGCGCAGGGTGTCGAGGTCGAGCACGAGGACGTCGGTGTCGAAGGCGGTGAAGTCGAAGGCGTGGCGGGCGTGGGCGCGACGGCGCAGCTCGGTGGCCACGGTCGTGCGCGGGCCGAGCCTGGTGCCGGCGCCGTGGATGACCGCGAAGCCGCTCGCGTCGGTGCGACCCGCCACGTCCGGGGCGGCCAGCGCACGGCCGTCGAGGTCGAGCGCCGCGAGCGCCGCGACGTCACCCTCCACCAGGGCCGTCTGCGGGAGCACGACGACCCGGGAGACCTCGGGCAGCAGGTCGGGGAGCAGCAGGACCGCGAGGTCCGCGCGGACCCGTGCCCTGCCGGAGGCACTGAGCCCCCGCAGGTCGGCGCCGAGGGCGTCGGTCGCGAGGACGGTGACCGCACTCCCCTGCGCACGCTCTCGTACGGCGTCGAGGCCGACGCCCTTGGCCGTCCTGTCCAGCAGCCACAGGTGCAGCGGCCGGCTGGAGGCGGCGACGAGCGACTCGACCAGCACGTTGAGCACCTGCGGCCGGTGCTCGTCCACCCGCACGGCCACGTGCACCGCGTCGGCGGGGCTCTCGCCGACGGTGCGGCTGGCGGCGATCGCGCGCCGGATCTCGTCACTCAGGTCGGTCGGCGCCGCCACGGTGGCCGGGGCCCCGAGGCGCTGACGCGCGCGCTCGACGTCCGGTGCGCACAGCTCGCGCCACAGCCCGTAGACCTCCTCGCGGGAGCCGCCGTCGAGGATCGCGCCGAACACCTGCTCCAGCCGGTCGTTGATGCCGCTGCGGATCGCGTCGAACTGCTCCTCGTCGATGTCGATGAGGCCCGCGAAGCGGATGTCGGAGCGGTTCTTGGGCTGGAAGTCGACCTTGGCGCCGAGCGAGCGCATCGGCAGGTAGCAGTGGAGCCGGGAGGTGACGATCGCGGAGTGGTCCCTGCGGTAGGTCTCCAGCAGGTCGATCGCCTCGTACATGTTGCCGGTGAAGCTGCGGAAGCGCACCTCGTCCGAGCTGTGCTTGTAGGTCGCCGCACCGGGCGGGGCCAGCTCCGGAGAGTCGACGTAGGCCACCGGCGCGGACTGGGGGAACGCCCCGACGGCGTCGGGGAAGACCGTGTTGACGGTGGTGGTCATGCAGCCGGAGAAGAACGCAGGCACGTCGACGGAGAGCAGGATGTCGACCGTGGTCCAGTCGCGGCAGCCGATCGGCCCGTGCTCGCGGAGGTACTCGATCACCTCGGGGGTGAGCAGGCCGCGCTTGTTGCAGTGGAACGACACGAAGATCGGGCGCAGCGCCTGGTGGAAGGGGAACCCGTAGCGGACCCCGAACAGCGCGTGCATGTACCACCCGAAGGCGAGGGTCCAGGTGCCCTCGGGCACCTCGTGGTACATGCTCGCGTCTCGATCCACGGTGAGCAGCTGGACCGTGGCCGGGCGGCCGGTGCGCCGGACCTCGGGACGCACCCGGCTGTGCAGCTGCGTGACGAGGTCGACGAGCTCCTGGGGTCCCTGGAAGTCGAGGTCCTGGTGGCGGACGAGATGACCGAGCGAGGCCAGCGTCTGCACGTGGTCGCCGATGTTCGCCGACGCCCGCGAGCGGCCCGGGTGGTCGTAGTCCATGATCGCGAACGAGACGTCCGCCTCCGACCTCGGTGCGGTCGGGGAGTCCGGCGAGCGCTCGATCCAGCGGCGCATCCAGTCGCGGCGTACGGCGAGCTTCTCGTTGACCTTCGGCTGGCGGGCCATCGTCTCGTCGAGGACGCCGAAGACCTCCTCGGCCAGCTCCATCGCGCCCGCGCCGAACACCGGCTCGAGCACGTCCATCCAGCGCTTGGCGTTCATGTGCTCCGGTGGGTCCGCCAGGAGCGACCTGACCTCGCCCAGGAGGTTGTCCGTGTCCTGGTCCACGCCGGCGCGGACGTACTCCGAGAGGGCGTGGCGGGACCACAGCTCGCGCGGGGTGGCGGACAGGTGGTGCCAGGCCAGCTCGAGGTAGCCGCCGTGGAACGCCACGACCCCGGAGCACAGGTCGCCCACTGCGCGGGTGCTGGGGTCGATGCGCAGCGCCGCTGCCATCGAGGTGGCACCGGCGACGTCGTCCGCCGCCAGGCGGTCGCGCACCTCGTCCACCAGGCCGGCGGTGAGCGAACGCCCCTGGCGCAGCGCGGCCAGGAGCGGCTCGGTCTCGAACGCCCGGTCCTTGGCGCCCCCGGCGGGGCCGGCACCGGTCGGCGACACCTGGGTGCCACGCTCCCGGAGGGCACGGACCCGGTCGACCACCTGCGGCGGAACATACTTCCGCGCAAGCCGGCGCGGCATGCTCACCATGGGTCTCCTCGGGGGTCGGAGTGCGTGTGACGTACGGCGCGAGAGTCTACTGCCCGGGTCGGTGTCTCCCGTCGGCCGTGCCCCGTGTCGGCACCCGGGCACGGACGGCCGCGCCGGACGACGGCGAGGCGCGTGGGACGCCTCCGGCCCGACGTCCGCGTTGATAACGTTCGCCGGTGCCGGACACCTCTGCTCGCCCCCGCTCCCGACCTCGCCTCGCCGCGCTCGACGGGCTGCGGCTCGTCGCGGCGCTCGCCGTCCTCGCCTACCACTTCACCGGCATCGGCATCCCCTACTGGGGCCCGGTGCCGTCGACGGAGTTCCCCACGCTGAACCTCGCGAGCCGCTACGGCTACCTCGGGGTGAACCTCTTCTTCGTGATCAGCGGCTTCGTGATCCTGATGACGGCCTACGACCGCCCGATCGAGTCGTTCGCCTCATCGCGGGTGGCCCGCCTCTTCCCGGCGTACTGGGTCGCGGTCGTGCTCACCGTGGGGCTCCAGGCGTTCTGGAACGCGGGACGCAACCCGACGTGGAGCGATGCCCTGGTGAACCTGACGATGACCCAGGAGGCCTTCGACATCGTCAACGCCCAGGGAGCGTTCTGGACCCTGTGGATCGAGCTGAAGTTCTACCTGCTGATCGGGCTGTTCATCATGGTCGGGATCACGAGGCGCCGGGTGCTGGCCTTCGCGTTCCTGTGGCCGCTGCTCGGCGAGATCGCCCGGGCCACCGACAGCGGGTTCCTCGTCTCGTTGCTGATCCCCACCTATGCGCCGTACTTCGCAGCAGGGATCTGCCTGTTCCTGCTCTTCCGGGAGCGCCACGACGTGGCCACCTGGCTCGTCCTCGGGCTCAGCTGGGTGTTGTGCGTCCGGCAGGCCGCGGCGTACGCCGCCCGCGCCTCCGAGCTCACCCGCGCAGAGGTCTCACCGGTCGTGACCGCCGGCATCGTGACGCTGTCCATCCTGGCCGTGCTGGCGTGCAGCACCGGTCCCGTGGCCCGCATCGGCTGGTCCTGGCTCACCCTGGCCGGCGCGCTCACCTACCCGCTGTACCTCGTCCACGGGCAGGTCGGCTTCTTCGTCATCGACACCCTGCAGGAGAGCACCAACAGCTACGTCGTGCTGCTGGTCGCGACCGCGACCGCCCTGGTGCTGGCCTACCTGCTGCACCGCTTCGTGGAGCGCCCGTGGGCGCCGCGGCTGCGCCGCTCGATGCAGCACGCGCTCGCCCCCGACGTCGTGGCGGACCTGGACGGACACCCCCGCCTGGCCCGGAGCGACGGCCACGACGGGGCCCGCCCGGGCCGGGTGCAGCCCTCGGGGAACGGCACCCGGCCCGCGGAGGTCCCCGCGGAGGTCAGGGAAGGAC
>CAWIPI010000007.1:0-96700 GCA_963837975.1 uncultured Actinomycetota bacterium
GCCACCGGACCCCCGGGCACGACCTGGGAGCCACCGGTCAGCGTGGTGATCTCGGTGCCGGCGGACAGGTTCTGCACCATGCCGGCGGCGACGAACACGATCGTGACGAGCACCGCAATGGGAAGCAGCACGCGCACTACCAGGCGCGTCAGGTCGACCCAGAAGTTGCCGAGGCTGTCGGTGTGGCTGCGCGCGAGCCCGCGGATCAGTGCGACCGCCACCGCGATGCCCACCCCCGCGGACAGGAAGTTCTGGACCGCCAGGCCGGCCATCTGGGTCAGGTGCGTCATCGTCGACTCACCGGAGTAGGCCTGCCAGTTGGTGTTCGTGACGAAGCTGACCGCGGTGTTCCAGGCAATGTGCGGCTCCACCCCCGGCAGTCCCGCGTCCAGCCACAGATGGCCCTGCAGCCGCTGGAGCCCGTAGAGAAACAAGAGGGAGAGCATCGAGAACGCCAGCACGCTGCGGGCGTAGGCACCGGCGTTCTGCTCGGAGCCGGGCTTGACGCCGACGAGCCGGTGGATCGTCCGCTCAGCCCGGTTGTGACGATCCGACGTCACGACACGGAACAGGTAGTCGCCGAAGAAGCGGTAGGCGACCGCCCACGCCGCGACCAGGGTGACGATGAACAGGGCGGCCGCCCAGCCGTCGGTCATCAGAACCGCTCCGGGAACAGGAGTGCGGCGAGGACGAGGATCCCCAGGGCCACTGCCAGGATCAACCCGATCACGTTGACGGCAGTCACAGCCGCTCGACCCCCCTCATCGCGAGCGCGAGGAGACCGAACAACAGGATCGTGAGAGCGATGAGGCCGATGTCGGCCATGGCAGGTCCTTACGACTCGGATGTACGGCCGCCGTGTCTGCTCGAGCGGCCTGCTATCCACTCAAGACCCAGCGCCGATGCCCTGCCAGTCGAGATGGGGGTTCCTGACGAAATGCCTACGCACCCAGGTGCGGCGTTGACGTCTTGACTACGCGGCCCCCGCCGTGTGCCTGTTGGTGGGGGGACATGGGCAGGTACGACGGCCGCGCGAATCGGACGTAGGGATTCCGTCAAGGCCACTCCCCGCCAGTGAAGACCCGGCTGAGACTGGAGGAGTCCGGTGTCGCGAAGGAGTGAGCTGCATGGCCGGGAACCTCACCGAGTGGCCCCACGCGACCAGGTGGCGGCCAATGGTCCGATTGGCCGCGCTCCTCGGTCCATTCCTGACGGCAGCGATTCTGTCGACTGTGCGCGACACCGTCACCGCCGCAACATCGGTGCTGGTTCTGGTGATGTGGGTCGTCGGGGCCGCGGCAACCGGAGACCGTCTGGCCGGCATCCTCGCCGCCGTCTCCGCTGGTGCGTGGTTCGACTTCTTCCTGACCGAGCCCTACCTGCGCTTCGCCATCGCCGACGCCGACGACATCGAAGCGACCGTCCTTCTCGTGGTGATCAGCCTTGCGGTCAGCGAACTCGCCCTGTGGGGGTACCGGCAACAGAAGCAAGCCGCCCGACGTTCCGGCTACCTCGACGGAGTCCTCGCCGCCGCGCGCGCCGTCGCCGAAGGAAGCCTTCCCCCAGGCAGCGTGGTCGACGTCGTCGCACGTCAGATCACCGACGTGCTCGCCGCCGGCAGCTGCCGATACATCGACGGCCCAATTCGCGACGCGCGCATAGCCGTCCTGGACCACGACGGCACGCTGACCCGCAACGGCCATACGGTCGACGTCGAGCGTTCGGGCCTGCCCGCAGATGAGTGCGTCGCAGTTCCCGTGCAGCGAGGCCCTGACATCGTCGGCCACTTCCTGCTCACCGCGACCTCACACCTGGCCTACCCGACCCGGGAGCAGCGGCGCGTCGCTGTCCTCCTCGCAGACCAGGTGGCAGCGGCCCGATGACCACGGGTCTTGCCGTCGTCCTCATGGCCCTTGGTCTGGTTGGAATGCTCCGCGCTGTTGCGATCGTCGCCACCGGGGGAGAAGGCCGGTTTCCTCTCGACCCGTTCGTCAGCATCGTGCTCGGGTTCGGACTGATCCTGCTCGGTGAGGTGTTGCTCGTTGCGTAGCGTCGCGACTCTGGGACGACCGGTCAGGTGAGCTCGCTGAACCGCTCCACCTTCTCTTGCGGGCCCGAGACGATGATGATGTCGCCTTCCTCCACCACGGTCTCGGGCGTCGCGTGGGTGAAGTCCTCCCCGGCGCGTTTCACTCCCACGATGGTGATGCCGTACCTCGAGCGTGGGCGCGACTCGCCCAGGGGGAGGCCGTGCAGGTGCCCGGGTGGACGTGTCTTGACGATCGCGTAGCCGTCGTCGAACTCGATGTAGTCGAGCATGCGTCCGCGAACGAGGTGCGCGACGCGCTTGCCCATGTCGTGCTCGGGTCGCACCACGTGGTGCACGCCGATCTGGGAGAGGATCCGGGCGTGCGACTCGCTGATCGCCTTGGCCCAGATGTCGCGGACGCCGAGCTTCAGCAGGACCGAGGCCGACAGGATGCTCGCTTCCAGGTCGTTGCCGATCCCGATCACCGCCCTGGTGAACTCGTGCAGCGACAGCTGCCGCATCGCCTCCTCGTCGGTGGTGTCGGCCTCGACGACGTGTGTCAGCCGTCCTGCCAGCGACTGGACGACCTTGTGGTCGTTGTCGATGCCGAGCACCTCGACGCCCTCGTCGGAGAGCTCGAGGGCGAGAGACTTCCCGAACCGGCCCAGGCCGATGACGGCCACCGGGTCGCTGTTGAGGCGCATCTGCTTAGCCAATGAGGGGCCGTCCTTCCGGAAGGGTGTAGCGCAGCTGCTTCTCACGCAGGGCCAGCGCGGACACCAGTGTGATCGGGCCGAGGCGACCCACGAACATCAGCACGACCAGGACCAGCTGGCCGAGGGACGGCAGATCGGGGGTGATCCCGGTCGAGAGCCCGACCGTGGCGAACGCCGAGACACTTTCGAACAACACGTCCCGGGTGGGCAGCTCGGTGATCTCGAGCAGAAGCAGCGTCGCTGCCATCACCAGCCCGACCGACAACAGCGCGACCGTGAGCGCCTGTCGCTGCACCCGCGACCCGATCCGCCGGTCGGCCGCGTTGACGTGCCGCTCGCCCCGCACCTCGGCGTAGATCACGAAGAAGAGAATGATGAAGGTGGTGACCTTGATGCCACCCGCGGTGCCCGCGGAGCCGCCGCCGATGAACATCAGCACATCGGTTCCCAGCAGGGTGCCGTCGCGCATCTCGCCATAGTCAACGCTGTTGAATCCCGCCGTACGTGGCATCACCGCCTGGAAGAACCCCGCGAGGACCCGGCCCGGCGTGTGCAGCGGTCCCAAGGTCCCGGGGTTGGTCCACTCGCTGAAGGTGACGAAGAGCGTGCCCAGCACCAGCAGGGCCGCGGTGGTGCCCACCGTGAGCTTGGTGTGGAGGCTCCACGACCGCGGTCGCCCGAGCTGTCTGCGCAGCTCGAACAGGACGGGGAAGCCGAGGCCGCCGAAGATGACCGCCACCGCAATCGGGACGCATATCCATGGGTCGGTCACGAACCCCATCAGGCTGTCGCTGTACAGGGCGAAGCCGGCGTTGTTGAACGCGGACACCGCGTGGAACACACCGTGGTAGACGGCTCGGGGCCACGGCTCGTCGTATCCGATGAGGAACCGTGCCGTCAGCAGCACCGCGGTGACGGACTCGAACAGCAGGCTCACTCTGGCGACTCCGACCAGCACGGCGCGGACGTCGCCGATGCCCAGGCTCTTGGTCTCCGCGGCGGCCGTGAGCCGCGTGCGCAGACCCATCCTGCGCGAGAGCAGCAATCCCACCAGCGACGCAAGCGTCATGATCCCGAAGCCACCGACCTGGATGAGCAACAGGATGACTGCCTGGCCGAACCCGCTCCAGTACGTCGGTGTGTCCACCGTGACCAAACCCGTCACACACACCGCGCTGGTCGCGGTGAAGAGCGCCGTGACCAGCGGCGCGCCGTCCGGGCCGACCCGCGACACCGGCAGCATCAGCAGAAGCGTGCCGACGACCACCGCCGTGCCGAAGGCCACGACGATCACCTGAGCCGGGTGCCGGAACAACGGCCTCCCCGGCGCACGCATCTTCACCATCGAGCCGCCGTTCTGGTCAGGTCAGAGCCGAGCCACGGTAACCCAGCGTGGGGCGCGCTCACCCCGGCGGCCGAAGTGCATCCGGCGGTCCCAACAAGTCCCCATGGCCACTGGGGCTCATGGCGGGCCGCGGCTACGCCGGACGGAAGGGCGAGTGCACGAGGCCCTCACGGCCTGACTGTGAGGGCATCTGGCATGTCCGTGTGCGCTGCTGTTCGTGGCGGCCCGGGGGGAGCTCACCGGTCCACGACCACGGCTTCCCGGCCGCCCCACAGCTGGTCCCGCGAGGTGCCGGTGACCACCAGCACGTCGTTGAGCTGCTGCGCAGACAGGTCGTCCAGGGTCCCGGTCGTCTTGAGCTCGTCGATGCCCGCGAGGACGGCGTCGAAGCGGCGCTGGTCGACCTTGTTGCGCACGGCGAAGGTCAGGCAGACCGACAGCAGCACGAGGGGGATCGCGACGAACATCCACTTGATGCCGATGACGGCGAGGTTGTCGGCGTAGTCGCGGGGATCGAGCGAGAGGCTCTGCGCGCGCAGCACGGCGTACTCGTTCTGGTCGAAGTCGATCGCCTGTAGCCCCAAGCCCACCAGCAGCACGGCGACGCCCCTGCCGAACTTGCGCAGGAACGTCGTGACGCCGCTGTAGACACCCTCCCGGCGCCGGGTGGTGAGCAGCTCGTCGATGTCGTAGATGTCGCTCAGCATCGACCAGGTCGCCAGGTCGCCAGGTCGCCAGGTCGCCAGGTCGCCGGAGGCCGAGCCGACGGCGATCACCACGGCAGGACGCACAGCACCACGACCGGCGTGCCGGCGTCGACGGTGAGGAGGACCAGCGAGGCCAGGATCCACAGCGGGACGCCGACGAACAGCGGGAAGACCTTGCCGCGCCGCTGGGCCAGCAGGTTCATCAGCGGGGTGAACGCCACGGTGCTGACCAGCAGCACGCCCACGACGAGCTCGTAGTAGTCGTACTTCAACAGCACGACGACCATGTAGAAGATGAAGATCCCCAGGGTGAGGTCGACGGTGATCTGGAAGCCCAGGAAGATGCCCAGGAAGTTGCGGTGGGGCCGGTTCGTGAACACCGAGGCCCAGTCGCGCAGCGTCACCTTCTCCTCCGTGGGCGGCAGGTCGTCGCGTTCGTAGGTGCCCCAGAAGACCAGCAGCCAGGCGTCGCTGGTCATGTCGGACAAGATCGCGTTGTAGGGCACCATCACCAGCGAAAACGACATGCCCCAGAAGATGTTGCGCGTGCCCTGGGGTTGGACAAGGGCAACCGCTTCGGCTCCTCCGCATGCTCGAGGAGCGCGGGTACGTCGAACAGGACCGCGCCACCAAGGCCTTCCGCGCCTCGGCGCAGCTCGGGTGCGCTGGTCGGGAGCCCGCTGCGCACCATGGACGCACTCTCGCGGGTCGACGATCTCGGGAACCAGGTCCGAGCCGCCGCCACGCGCCGCGGCGGTGCGACCCGGCGTCCCTGTCAGTGGTACGGCTCGGGCCGAGCGCGTCGTCAGGTCGGTGTGCCGTCCTCGGCGCGGAGGGAGTTCCACGCTGCCCTGACGTGGCTGCGCATGACGGACTCGGCCCAGTCCGGATCGCCGGCGGCCAGTGCGGTCACGAGCTCGTGATGGTGCGCGAGGCTCCGGCGCAGGTCGTCATGGCTGTAGTGCGAGAACGTCTGCCACACCGAGCGGCACCTGGACGATCGACGACACGACGCTGTCGAGCCGCCGGTTGCCCGACCCTTCGAGGATCAGTCGGTGAAAACGGTTGTTGAGCTCGGTTATCTGGTCGACGGCCGCGATGGAACCGCGTGCAGCCTGCATCCATGTCGTGCGCGAGCCGATCGAGCTCGTCGAGATCCACCGACGCCGAAGTCGCGGCCAGGCGGCAGGCCCAAGGCTCCAGCACGGAGCGGAGGCTGAAGATCTCGTCGAGATCCGCCGGCGGTCCAGGCGGCCACCTGCACGCCCCGGTTGCGCTCGTAGCGCACAAGGCCCTCGGCGGTGAGCCGCCGTAGGGCCTCGCGAACCGGAGTGCGGCTGACGCCGATCGAGTCGGCGAGGTCGCCCTCGCGCAGCCAGTCACCACCGGCACGCTCGCCGGTCAGGATCTGCGTGCGGATCCGCCGGTAAGCGTGGTCCGAGGCATGACCGGGGTCGTGCTCGACCGTGGGTGCGGGGTCGCTCATGGCCTGCAGCAATCTAACAAGGTCAGAAGTTGTATGCAATGATCTGGCGGACCATTGACACCCTTTGCAGGACCGACCTAGGTTCGGACCACTGCCGTGTTGCGTGGGTCACGTCGCGAGGCAGATTGTATGCAAACTGGGGGCGAAGGGAACTCATGGACACCACCTCACTGCCGCTGGACGACATTCGCGTCGTCGAGCTCGGGCCAACTGCTGGCGGGCCCCTTCTGCGGACAGCTGTTGGGCGACTTCGGCGCCGAGGTGATCAAGGTCGAGGACCCTGCGAACGGCGACCCGATGCGGCAGTGGGGCCGGGAGAAGCCCTACGGCAAGTCGCTGTGGTGGCCGGTGGTGGCTCGCAACAAGAAGTCGGTGACCGCCGATCTCCGGACCGAGGAGGGCCAAGACCTGGTGCGCCGCCTGCATCGCTCGAGGCCGACGTCCTGATCGAGAACTTCCGGCCCGGCACCCTGGAGCGCTGGGGGCTTGCCCCCGAGCAGCTCTGGGAGATCAACCCGGGCCTCATCGTCACGCGGGTCACCGGGTTCGGCCAGAGCGGCCCGTACGCCGCGCGGGCCGGCTACGGCTCGATCGGGGAGGCCATGGGTGGCATCCGCTACGTGACCGGAGACCCGGATCGGCCCCCTGCCCGGGCCGGGATCTCCCTCGGCGACTCGCTCGCAGCCACGTTCGCCGCGCTGGGCACGCTCGTCGCCCTGCACCAGCGCAGCCGGACGGGCCGAGGGCAGGTCGTGGACTCCGCGATCTACGAGGCGGTGCTCGCGATGATGGAGTCGCTGTTGCCCGAGTGGCAGATCGCCGGCTACCAGCGCGAGCGCACCGGAACGACGCTGCCCGAACGTCTCGCCCGAGCAACGTCTACCCGACCGCCGACGGGGAGATGGTGCTCATCGCGGCCAACCAGGACACGGTCTTCCGCCGTCTCACCGAGGTCATGGGTCGACCCGACCTGGCGACCGACGAGCGCTACGCCACGCCACGGCGCGCGAGGCAAGTACATGGAAGAGCTCGACGGCACGATCGCCGAGTGGAGCTCGACCATCAAGGCTGACGACCTGCTCGAGCTGCTCCACGGCAACGGGGTCCCGGCTGGGCGGATCTTCCGCGCGAAGGACATGTTCGCCGATCCGCACTTCGCTGCGCGGGAAGCAATCGTCAAGCTCGCGCACCCCGACCTGGGGGAGTTCGCCATGCACAACGTCGCGCCGAAGCTCTCCGAGACCCCAGGGCGGGTCCGCCACGTGGGTCCCGAGCTCGGTGAGCACAACCAAGACATCTACCAAGGCCTGCTGGGACTCGACGACGACGCCATGTCGTCGCTGCGTTCCGCCGGCGTCATCTGAGGAGGAACCATGGCTTACCGGTTGGGCGTAGACGTCGGCGGCACCTTCACCGACATCCTGCTCATCGACGAGGAGTCCGGCGCGACCCATCGCGCCAAGACCTCCTCCACACCCGAGGACCAGTCGGTCGGGGTCCTGCGCGGGATCGAGCGTGCCTGCGAGACCGCGGGCATCACGCTCGGCGACATCGACGAGGTGTTCCACGGCACGACCGTTGCCACGAACGCGATCCTGGAGGGCAAGGGGGCGCGCGTCGGGCTCGTCACCACCGAGGGGTTCCGGCAGGTGCTGCAGATCGCCCGGTCGTTCGTGCCGGGTGGCCTCGCCGGCTGGATCATCTGGCCCAAACCCGAGCCGCTCGCCGCACTCGAGGACACGGTCGAGGTCCGGGGACGGATCGCTGCGGACGGGTCGGTCGTGACCGAGCTCGACGAGGACGACGTACGCGCCAAGCTGCGTCACCTGTCCCAGCAGGGCATCGAGGCGCTGAGCATCAGCCTCATCAACGCCTACGCCAACCCCGACCACGAGCGCCGGGTCCTGGAGATCGCCGCATGAGGAGCTTCCCGGCATCCCGGTCTCGCTCTCGTCCTCGGTGCTTCCCGAGCTCCGGGAGTACGAACGCACCATCACCACGGTCGTCAATGCCGCCGTGCAGCCCCACGTGGCGCGTTACGTCGCGAACCTGGACGCCAAGCTGGCTTCCTCCGGCATCCACGGCAAGTTGTGCATCCTGCGCAGCGACGGCGGCCTCGTCTCCGCGGGCGTGGCGGCGGCGAACCCGGTCAACATGCTCATGTCGGGGCCCGCCGGCGGCGTGACCGGGGCGACCTGGGCCGCCGAGCAGGCCGGCTTCGAGGACTTCCTGACCTTCGACATGGGCGGCACCTCGACCGACGTGGCACTCGTGCAGGGCCTCAAGCCGCGGATCGGGCGGGAGACGACGGTGGGGGACCTCACCGTGAGGGCCACCTCCGTCGACGTACGCACCGTCGGTGCCGGTGGCGGCTCGATCGCGCACGTCCCCCAGCTCACCCAGGCGCTGCGAGTCGGACCGCAGTCCGCAGGTGCCGTCCCCGGTCCCGCGTCGTACGCCGCCGGCGGCACCGAGCCGACCGTCACCGACGCCAACGTCGTCCTCGGTTACCTGCCCACCGAGCTCGCGGGTGGGGAGATCACCCTCGACCGCGAGGCGGCGCACGCGGCGGTCAAGTCGATCGCCGACGCAACGGGCCTGGAGTCGGTGGAGGCCGCGGCCGCGGGGATCATCGACATCGTCAACGAGAACATGCTCGGCGCGCTGCGCCTGGTCTCGGTGCAGCAGGGCTTCGACCCGCGCGAGTTCGCGCTGGTCGCGTTCGGGGGCGCCGGCCCGCTCCATGCCAACGCGCTCGGCAAGCTCACCGGCGCCTGGCCGGTCATCATCCCGCCGTCGCCGGGCGTGCTCAACGCCTACGGCGACGCCACCACCGTGATGCGGGACGAAGCCGTCCGGACGCTGGTGCGCCGGTTCAACGAGCTCGACGACGACTCGCTCAGGGAGATCCTCACTGGGCTCGCCGACGACGCCCAGGCGACTCTCACCAGTGAGGGCGTCCCCGTGGAGCAGCAGCGGGTCGTCTACTCCGCCGACCTGCGCTACCACGGCCAGGGCTTCGAGATCCCGGTGACGATCGACATCGAAGCCTTCGACGGCAACGGCGGTGGTCTGGAGAGCCTGCGCAAGGCGTTCGACGCGGAGCACAGCCAGCTGTTCTCCTTCGTGCTCGACGCCGAGCACGAGCTCGTGACGGTCCGGGCCACGGCGAACGGCCCGCGTCCCGACGTGACGTCAGTCGAGCTCGAGAAGGGTGGCGAGGACCCTGCGGCAGGGTTGCGGACCACGCACCCGGTCTGGGCCGAGGGCGGCGAGGTCCAGGCGAACGTCTACGACCGGGCCAAGCTCAAGGCCGGCAACGTCGTACCCGGTCCCGCCATCGTCACCGAGATGGACTCCACGACGCTGATCCTCCCCGGGCACGCCGCCACGGTGCACCCGGGCGGCAGCCTCCTCATCCGCCCCCTCGACTCGAACACGGAGCACTGAGCCATGGCACGCCTCATCGAGACCGCGACCGCGCCCCTTCGCAGCGTCGACGTCGACCTGGTCACGCTGGACCTGGTCGAGAACGGGCTGCGCAACGCCCGCTACGAGATGGACGAGGTGCTCTTCCGCACCGCGTTGTCCCCGGGTATCCGCGAGCAGCACGACGAGTTCCCGCTGATCGGGGACCCGGAGGGGAAGATGGTCGTCGGCCAGTTCGGCCTGTCGATCCCCGACTTCCTGGAGAACTTCGAGGGCGACATCGAGGAGGGCGACGTCCTCCTCACCTCCGACCCCTACTCCTGCGGAGCCGCGATCAGCCACGCCAATGACTGGCTGGTCGTCATGCCGATCTACCACGAGGGACGCATCGTCGGCTGGTCCTCGATGTTCGGCCACATGTCCGACGTCGGTGGAAAGACACCGGCGTCGATGCCGACCGACGCGAAGACGATCTTCGAGGAGGGCGTGATCATCCCGCCCTTCAAGCTCTACAAGAAGGGTGTGCTCGACGACGACGCCCTGAGGATCATCCTCAACCAGGTCCGCAAGCCCGACTGGAACCGTGCCGACCTCAACGGCATCGTGGCAGCGTGCCGCACGGCCTCGCGACGGGTGCAGGAGATGTGCGCGCGCTTCGGCGATGGACACCTACACCTCGGCGCTCGACGCCCTGCTCGACCGCAACTACCGGGCGATGAAGACGCTGCTGGCGATGGTGTTCGAGGAGGGCAAGACGCTCTCGTTCACCGACTACATCTGCGACGACGGCGTCGGCTACGGCCCCTACGAGCTCAAGCTCAGCCTCACCCGCACCGGCGACAAGGTGCTGCTGGACTTCACCGGCAGCAGCCCGCAGGCGCAGGGGCCGGTCAACTACTTCATCAACGAGAACCTGGTCCGGATGTTCTTCGGGATCTACATGATCACTGTCGCCGACCCGCAGATCCTGTGGAACGACGGGTTCTACCCGCTGGTGGACGTGGAGATCCCCGAGGAGTCGTTCTGGAAGCCGAAGTACCCAGCCGCGCTCAACGCCCGCAACCACGGCATCGGCAGGGTCTTCGACCTGTTCGGCGGCTTGCTCGGCCAGACGAACCCGGACCTGCTCAATGCTGCCGGGCTTCTCGTCCTCGCCTCACTTCATGTACTCGGGCAACTACAGCTCCGGGGACCGCAAGGGGGAGTGGTTCCAGCTGTACTCGATCGGTTTCGGCGGCATCCCCGGCCGGCCGATCGGCGACGGCCCCGACGGGCACTCGCTGTGGCCGTCGTTCGTCAACATCCCGTGCGAGTACCTCGAGTCGTACTACCCGCTGCGCATCGAGCGCTGGGAGACGGTGGCGGACACGGGCGGCGCCGGTGTGCACCGGGGCGGCAACGGCGTGGACGTCGCCTACCGCTTCCTCGAGCCGGGCACGATCGCGATCCACGACGACCGCTGGCTCACCTACCCGTGGGGGGTCAACGGCGGCGAGCCGGGCGCCCGGGGCAAGAAATGGATCGAGCGTGCGGACGGCACCACCGAGGTGCTGCCCAGCAAGATCCACGACTTCCCGGTCAACGTCGGGCGACCTGCTCCACTTCGTCACCTGGGGCGGCGGCGGGTGGGGCGACCCGCTCGCCCGCGATCCCGAGCTCGTCGGGCTGGAGGTGCGACGCGGGCTGGTGAGCGTCGAGGGCGCGCGCCGGTACGGCGTCGTCTGCGACGAACAGGGGCAGGTCGACGGCGATGCCACGGAGCAGCTGCGTGAGAAGCTGAAGGACGGACGTCCCGATCCGCTGCCGACCTTCAACATGGGCCCGCCGCTGGAGGAGATCCTGGCCCGGTGCGAGGAGGAGACCGGCCTGCCTGCGCCGAAGCCACCGATCGCACGATGACCGAGTTGCCGAGCTTCGACGAGGGCTTCGCCGGGACGCTCCGTCCGGGACGGCAGCCGGCTGGTGCTGGCGATCGATCTCATGCGCGCCTACTTCGACCCAGCCAGTCCCTTGTGCCTGCCGTCGCGGGACTGCCTCGAGTCTGCGGCACGCGTGCTGGCGGCCGCCCGCGGCAACGGAGTGCCGGTCATCCACACGCGGGTGCAGTTCGCACCCGACGGCAGCGACGGCGGCGTCTTCGTGCGGAAGGTGCCGGCACTCGAGCACCTGTACGGCGGAGGCCCGCTGAGTGAGCTGATGCCGGAGGTGGCCCCGGTCGAGGGTGAGCTGGTGGTCACCAAGCAGTACGCCAGCGCGTTCTTCGGCACCTCACTCGCGTCGACGCTGGTCGCGCGAGGTGTCGACACGGTGGTCCTTGTGGGCGTGAGCACCAGCGGCTGTATCCGTGCGACGGGTGTCGACGCCGTGCAGCACGGGTTCGTCCCACTCGTGGTGCGAGACGCCGTCGGCGACCGAACGCAGGAGACGCATGACGCGAACCTGTTCGACCTCCAGGCAAAGTACGCCGAGGTCGTCGACGAGAGCACGGCGGTCGCCTACCTGGAGGAGCGACGGTGAACCCGACAGTGGAGATCCTCGAGGTCTCTCCCCGAGACGGCCTGCAGAACGAGAAGACAATCCTGTCCACGGAGGACAAGGTCGAGCTCGTCGACCGGGCAGTGCGGGCCGGTGCACGGCGCATCGAGGTGACCAGCTTCGTGAACCCCGCGCGCGTCCCGCAGATGGCCGACGCCGACGAGGTGATGGCGGCACTGCCGCGACCAGAGGGCGTGAAGTACGCCGGGCTCGTCATGAACCGCCGTGGGCTCGACCGGGCGTTGGCGGGGCAGGTCGACGAGATCGATGTCGTGGTCGTCGCCTCGGACACCTTCTGCCGGCGCAACCAGGGGATGAGCACTGCCGAGGCCTGTGACACCGCCGCGGGGCTCGTCCGGGAGGCGCGGGCCGCAGGGGTCTTCTCGACCATCACGATCGGCGCGTCCTTCGGCTGCCCCTTCGAGGGGGAGGTGCCGGTCGAGCGGCTGGGTGAGACAGTCCAGCGTGTGGTCGACGCCGGCCCCGACGAGCTGGCTCTGGCCGACACGATCGGCGTCGCTGTGCCCTTGGACGTGAAGCAGCGCCTGCGCCTCGCACGTGAGCTGGCCGGCCCACAGCTGCCCCTTCGGCTGCACCTCCACGACACCCGCCACACCGGTGTCGCCAACGCCGTAGCGGCCGTCGAGTCCGGCGTGAGTACCCTCGACGCCAGCATCGGCGGCGCGGGGGGTTGTCCCTTCGCGCCGAACGCGACCGGCAACGTCGCCACCGAGGACCTCGTCTACCTGTTCAACCGGATGGGGGTCGCCAGTGGCCTTGACCTGGCCTCGGTCACGGCGACGGCGGCGTGGCTGGAGGAGCGGTTGGGTACGCCGCTGCCGGGTGCGTTGCTACGAGCCGGTGATTTCCCCGGCTGACCGGACCGGGATCCGCGCGCCTAACTCTGGCAACCCGGGGTCGGGCGGGGTCGTGCTCGAGCCACGCCCGCGCACCGGTTGCCACGTCAAGAGGCCCTCTCAGCCACGCTGTGGGGGCCTCTTGCGTTCCCGCGTCGATCCGTGGGGCTACACGGTCACGGGTGCCCGGCGCCTGCCGTCGGCCACGTCAGCGGGAGAGTCGGTCGGAGGTGCGGTGTCGGCGGGAATCTCGACGTCGATCCGGGGCAGGAGCCGTCCGAGCCACGAGGGCAGCCACCAGGCGCGGGCGCCGAGCAGGCCCATGGCGGCCGGGACGAGGACCATCCGGACCAGCGTCACGTCGAGGAGCACCGCGACGCCCAGGCCGATCCCGAAGACCTTGGTGGTCGGGTCGTCCTGCAGGACGAACGAGCCGAACACCGCGATCATGATGAGGGCCGCGCTGGTGATCACGCGTCCGGTCGACCCCACGCCCTCGACCACGGCCCGGTGCGCGTCGCCGTGCTCCAGGTAGCGCTCGCGGACGCGGCTGAGCAGGAACACCTCGTAGTCCATCGAGAGCCCGAACAGGATCGCGAACATCAGCATCGGTGCCAGCGGCATGATCGGGACGGTCTCCTCCAGGCCGATCAGGCCGGCACCCCAGCCCCACTGGAAGATCGCCACGACGACGCCGTACGCCGCCCCCACGCTGAGCAGGTTGAGAGCCGCCGCCTTGAGCGGGACCAGCAGCGAGCGGAACAGGACCATCAGGATCAGGAACGACAGCCCGATGACCGCGCCGAGGAACAACGGCATCCGGTCCTGCAGCTGGCGGGAGACGTCGTCGGCCAGGGCGGTGCCTCCCGTCACGAAGGCGTCCACCTCGGCGCCGCGCAGCGGCCGTTCCAGGGAGTCGTCACGCAGGCGCTCCAGCAGCGCGGAGGTCCTCGCGTCCTGCGGCGAGGTCGTCGGGGTCACGACGATGACGGCGAGCTCGCGGTCGGCGTTGAACACCGCCGGGCTGACCGAGGCGACGCCCTCGGTGTCATCGGCCGCCCTCGCCACCTCCGCGGCGGTCCCCGCGGGGAGGGGGCCGCTCGCGCTCTCCAGCACGACCCAGAGCGGGCCGTTGGTGCCGGGACCGTAGGCGTCCGCGACCAGGTCGTAGGCGCGCCGGGTGGTCATCGACGGGGCATCGTTGCCGGCGTCGGCGAAGCCCAGCCGCATCGAGAACACCGGGATCGCCAGGACGCCCAGCAGCAGAACCGCCGATGCACCGAACGCCACCGGGCGCCGCAGCACCCTCGCCGCCCAGCGGGCGGAGCCGGAGTCGCGCTCCCCTGCGCTGCGAGCCCGCACGAACGGGATCCGCACGCTGTTGACCCTGCGACCGGCGATGCCGAGCAGGGCGGGCAGCAGCGTGATGGCGGCGAGCACGGTGACCGCGACCATGATCGCGGCGCCCCAGCCCATCATCGCCAGCATGGGGATGCCGGACACCTGGACGCCGATGATGGCGAGCATCACGGTCACGCCCGCGAAGACGACCGACAGCCCGGCCGTGGCGTTGGCGCGTCCGACGGCCTCCGGCACCGACATGCCCGCCTCGAGGTTCTGCCGGTGCCGGGAGAGGACGAACAGCGCGTAGTCGATGCCCACACCGAGACCGAGCATCAGGCCGACGACGTTCGCGATCTGGGGGACCGACGCGACGCCTGCGAGGACGCCGAGGCTGCTGGTGCCGACCATGATCGCGAGCAGGGTCACGCCGATGGGCAGGCCCATGGCGACGATCGACCCGAAGGCCACCGCGAGCACGACGACCGCCACCAGGATGCCGACCATCTCGCTGCCGCCGCCGGACTCGCCGCCGGCGTAGCCGAGTCCGGTGTCGTACTCGACCTGCACGCCCGTCTCTCGCACCGGCTCGGTGGCCGACTGCGCCGCGTCGTACATCGCCCTGGTGCTGCGCTCGACGTCGAATCCGACAGTCGCGACGGCGGTGGTGCGGTCCTCGCTCAGAGTCGGACCGCGCGGGTCATAGGGGTTGGTCACGGAGGTGACGTGTGGTCCGTCGGCGAGCCGGTCGACGGCCGTCTCGATCGCCCGGCGTACCGCGGGCGAGGTCAGGCCGTCCGGGGAGTGGAAGACCACGTTGGCGGAGTACAGCGACTGCTCCGGGAAGCGGTCGCTGAGCGCGTCCGCCGCGCGCTGGGAATCGGCCCCCGGCAGCCGGAAGGTCTCGTCGGGTTCGCCGCCGACGGCCGAGTTGAGCATCAGCAGGGCGAAGGCCGCCACGATCCAGGCCGCGACGACGCGCCACGGGCGGGCACCGGCGCCTTGGCCGAGGCGGTGGAGAAGTCGGGACATCGTTGTCTCCTTTGCTGGGGGCCTTCAGGTTCAGCGGGCCGCCTTGCCCGGACCTGTCCGGTCGCTGTCCGCCACTCCCGACCGCCCCGGCGGGTGCGTACGCCGAGCGGACAGCCGACGGACAGCACGGCAGCGCACTGTGGGGAGTCAGAGCCGAAGGACTCTCGAGAGTGAGCCTGCGATGCGCCAGCTGAGCCTGTTCGTCGACGGCATGGGCTGTCGCCTCTGCGTGCGTGACGTGACCGCCCGGCTCCGCGACGTCCCCGGGGTGCAGACGGTCCGCGCGGACCTCGGCCAGGGGGTGGTCCGGCTGTCGGGCTCCATGCGGTTCGCCGACGTGCTCGCCGCGTTCGACGGGGCCGTCTACCGTCCGCGGCTCGACGACAGCAGGAGCGCCGTCGAAAGGTCTGGTCCGGAGGATTGCTGACCGCCCGGGCGCTCCGAGACGATGAGGGTCGACGTCGCGGGGACGGGAGCGGCAGTGGACGAGGTGCGATACGGGCTTCTCGGGCCGATGGAGGTCTGGGTCGACGGCGGACCCGTGAGGCTGCCCGGCACGGCCGAACGCGCGCTGCTCGCCCAGCTCCTGCTCAGTCCCGGCCGCACCATCGCGGCCCCCGTGCTCGTCGACCGGTTGTGGTCGGAGTCGACGCTGCCCGTCGACCCGATGAACGCGCTGCAGATCCGGGTCTCCAAGCTGCGTCGCGCCCTCAGGACCATGGGGGTCGGCGACGTCGTCACACGTGAGGGAGTCGGGTACCGCGCGACGGTCGACCCGTCGACGGTGGACGCGCTCGACTTCGCGGACCGCGTCCGTGACGCGCGCGCGGCCGTCGCGAACGCAGCCGAGGACGGCGGCGCCGGCCCTGCCCACGTGCGGGCCTACGACGACGCGCTGGCGTTGTGGCGTGGTGACCCGCTCAGCGACTTCGCGGCCGAGCAGTGGGCCATCCCCGAGACCGTACGCCTCACCCAGCTCCGGCTGGCGGCGATGACCGAGCGTGCTCAGGTCGCGCTGGCGATCGGCCGGCACCCGGAGGTCGTCGCCGACCTCGAACCGGTCGTCGCCGACGACCCGACCCTGGAGTCCCTCGCCGGGCTGCTGATGCTGGCGTTGTACCGCGACGGCCGGCAGGCCGACGCCCTCGAGGTGTACACCCGCACGCGGGAGGTGCTCGCCGACGAGCTCGGCCTCGAGCCGTCGGTCTCGCTGCGGTCCCTGCACGAGCGGGTGCTGCGCCAGGACGTCACCCTCGGTGCCCAGCAGGACACGGTCGCCGCCGCAGCAGCATCCACGCGCTCGGCGTCCGGTCGGCCCGCGGTCCGGGCCACGAACCTGCCCACCGTGGTCCGCCCGCTGATCGGCCGCGACGCCGAGCTGGACTCCATCGCCGAGCTCCTCGGCGGCGTACGGCTGCTGACCCTCATCGGCCCCGGCGGCGCCGGGAAGACCTCCCTGGCCCTCGCCACCGCCGTACGTGCCGCGGGGGACTACCCGGACGGTGCCTTCGCGGTGCGACTGGCGTCGGTGAACGCCCCCGACCAGGTGCCGGTCGCGGTCGCCGACGCCATCGGCATGCCGATGGACGGCGCCGCCGCGACCCACGACCTGCGCGACCGGCTCGTGTCGTTCCTGACCCGGCGCCGGATGCTGCTGCTGGTCGACAACTGCGAGCACGTCGTGGATGCCGCCGCCGTCCTCATCGACGACGTCCTCAGCGGCTGCCCCGGCATCACCGTCATCGCCACGAGTCGCGAGGCGCTCGCCATCCCCGACGAGGTGCAGGTCACCGTCGGCCCGTTGGGGACGCCACCGGAGGACAGCCCGCCCGGGAGCGTGCTCGACCACCCGGCGGCGCAGCTGTTCGCCGAACGATCCCGCGCCGTACGCCCCGGGCTGCTCTTCGACGCCGAGGACCTGACCGCGATCGGTGCCATCACCCGGTCACTCGACGGCATCCCGCTCGCCCTCGAGCTCGCCGCCGCCCGGGTGTCCACGCTCTCGCCGGTCGAGCTGGCCCAACGGCTCGCGCAGCGCTTCACCCTGCTCACCTCCGGGTCCCGGACCGCCGACGAACGGCAGCAGACGCTGCGCGGCGCCGTCGACTGGAGCTACCGGCTCCTGTCGGAGACCGAGCAACGCGTCTTCGCAGGGCTCTCGGTCTTCCAGGGCGGTTGCACGCTGATGTCGGCCGAGGCCGTCGTCGGGGACGAGGACACACCCCCCGGCGAGGTCCTCGACACCGTCGGCCGACTCGTCGAGCAGTCCATGGTCGTCGTCGAGCCCGGCCCCACGAGTCGCTACCGGATGCTGGAGACGCTGCGTGAGTACGCCGCCGAGCAGCTCCGGTCCTCCGGGCGGGCGGAGCAGGTGGCGCGCCGCCACGCCGACTACTTCCGCGGCATCGTCGAGGACGCCGAGGTCCCGCTGCGCGGGCACGAGCAACGGCAGACGCTGCGACTGCTGCGCGACGAGCAGCCCAACATCCGCGCCGCGCTCGCCTTCCTGGGCGGCCCGCACGGCGACCGCGACGCCGCCCTGCGGATGGCGGGATCCCTCGGGATGTTCTGGCACCTCGGCCGCCACCTCGAAGGTCGTCAGGTGCTCTCCCGCCTGGTCGCCGACGACGACGGGTCACCGCACGCGCGGGCGCTGGCGCTGCAGGCGGTCTCCCTCGTCGAACGCCCCCGCGGCTGCCTGGTCCACCCGAGCCCCCGGTGCGCGGAGACGGCGGCGGAGAGCCTGGCCCTGTTCGAGGAGATCGGCGACGACTGGCACGCAGCGCTGTCCCGAGTCCTGCTCGCGGTCGAAGGGGTCACCGGCGCGGAACCGGAGCGGTCGCGGTCGCTGCTGGCAGCCGCGGAGGAGCAGTTCGACCGCGACGACGACCCCTGGGGTGCCGCGGTCATCGGGTTCGTCCGCATGGAGACCGCGAGCAAGACCGGCGACGTCGAGACCGCGGTCCGCATCGGCCGCACCACGGCCGCCGCGTTTCGGCAGCTGGACGACTCCTGGGGACTCTCCGCCACGCTGTACCACCTGGGCTGGGGGCTACGGCAGTTCGGGCGGCTCGAGGAAGGAGCCCGCGCACTGGAGGAGTCGATCGACGTGGCACGGGGCGCCGGGCTGTGGAACACGCTGCAGTGGGCACTCGCCGACCTGGCGATCGACAGGGTCTACCTGGGCGAGCACGACGCCGCACGGCGACTGTTCGACGAGGCGGCCTCCGCGTCCCGTGAGGTCGGTGACGGTGCGGGGGAGGTGCTCGCCGGCTACGGGTACGGCCTGCTCGCCCACGTGGAGGGGGACTGGGACCGGGCTCGTCGGCACTACGGCGCGGCGGTGGACGGGTTCATCGACCTCGGCACCCCGGTGCCCGAAGGGGTCGCGCTGGCCGGTCTGGGGCGGTGCCACGAGGCAGACGGCGAGGCGACCGCCGCCAGGGCGCTCTACGAGGAGGCACTGGAGCTGGGCCGCAGGCTCGGCGAGCCGGGCGTGACCGCGTCCGCCCTCGAGGCGCTCGCACGCCTCGCGTCGGCCGCCGGGGACCGGGTCACCGCCAGCGCGCGGTTCGCCGAGGCGGCTGGCATCCGGGAACGGTTCCACCGTCCGGCACCACCGCACGAGCGTGTCGACCTCGAGCAGCTCGCCCACTGACGCACGACTCGGACGTGGCCCCTCGCCAGCGGCGCCGGCTCACACCACTCTTCGACTGATCGAGGATCAGGACGCGGGCGGCGACCCGGTCAGTCCTCCAGCCACTTTCGAAGACTGCCGCCGGGCAGGGCGGCGTACGCCTTGGGGTAGCCACGCAGCAGCTCGCCGGCCGCCGCCTCCTCCAGCGCGTGCAGCCGGCCGAAGGTGAAGCCGTTCTCGCCCGAGAGATGTGCCCGCACCCCCATGTCGCGCAGCAGACCCCGGGCGACGACGGTGTCCTGCACGTCGCCGAGCAGCGAGGTGATGGTCTTTGCGGCCTTGGCCAGCTCCTTGGCGCGGTCGCCGTGCACCGGCATCGCGGACTCCGCGGCGTAGCGGAGCCGCTTGGTGGCTTTGCGCACGTCGTGCAGTGCGAGCTCGCGCTGCCTCCCGCGGGGTGCCTCCTCGGCGACACGGTGCCGCTTGCGGACGCGGCGCAGGTCCCTCGCCAGCAGCTCGGGCAGTCGTTCCGCCGCGGGTTGCCGGCCCTCGGTCGCCATCGGCGGTTCCGCGACGAAGGCCTCGAGCCGGTCGAGCAGCCGGAAGTAGCGTTGGCCGTCGAGCTCGGCGTGTGCCCGCGACCGGCCTTCGCGGTAGGCGGTGCTCAGCTCGTCGTCGATACGTCTGCGCACCGGCCCGAGGACCAGCTCGACCGGCTGGTCGTCGACGATGGCCAGCAACCGCTCGCGGGCCACCTGCGCGTCGCGGGCGTCGCTGAGCACCTGGCCGAGCCACTTGAGGTCGTCGCGCAGCTCGTCGACGGCGCCCTCCTGCAGCGTCGACTCGTACGTCGCGAGCGCCGAGCGCATCCGTCGGGAGGCGACGCGCAGCTGGTGCACGCCCTCCCCGTCGCCGGCTCGCATCATCACGTCCTGGTGCAGCAGCGCCTCGAGGTGCTCGGCGAGGTAGCGCGCCAGGACGTCGCGCACCGTGGGCTCCTCCGGGAGCCGGGCGCGGTCGCGCCACGAGCCCGGCACCCGCAGGCTCTGCATCGCGCGGGCCGCCTTCGACGCCGAGGCGGCCGGGCCGGCCCCGGCCTCCGCCAGGAGAGGGGCGGCGGCCTCGAAGAGCTCGGGAGTGCCGCTCGCTAGCTCGAGCTCCCACTCGCGCCACTCCTCGAACTCGGGTGCGCCGACGAGCCGCGCGCGGACGTGGTCGTCGCAGAGCTCCGCGAGCCGCTCACCCTCCGCGCCGAGGAGTCCGTGGATCGCGCGGCGCGTGGTCACCGTGGCCCGTGGCGCGACCTGGTGGTCTCGGACGTGCACCCGGACGCGGTCGAGCAGCTCGCACGGCGGCGACTCGTCGTCGCCCAGGGGAGCGTGCAGCTCCTGGCGCGAGTCGCCCGGCCCGGGCAGCTTGAGGTGCCAGCCGTCGTCCACGCCCCCGACTCGGCGGCGCAGCGTGATCCGCGCCTCCAGCAGCCGCAGGTCGGCGGTGTCGAAGTACGTCGCCACCTGCTCGAGCTCGATCGACGTCGGCGAGGTCGTGGACGAACGGCAACGAGGTGAGCGCCGGGAGGACCGCGTGCACGGGGACGTCGTACTTGCGCTCCACCTCGCTGCTCTGCTCGATCGGCATCCGTGGTCCCTTCTCGCGGCCGTCCGTGCCTTCATCGTCCCCATGCCGAACAAGGGCTGTGAGACCACCCAGCGTTAACCGTCCCTTCGCCGTCCGCTGTGCCAGGCGTCATGCGGGCCCCATAGGAACGGCGTCAGGGCCGACCACCGGGCCGGCCGACCGTTCGCCGAGAGGAACACCATGATCATCCGTCATCGGATGGGAACCGTCACCGTCAGCGCACTGCTGCTCACCGGGCTCGTCGCCGGGACCGACGCCGCCCACGCCAGCCCACTCCGCTTCTCCGACTTCACCCCACTCCCGAGCTCGGCCGGCCCGACCGCCGACGAGGCGCACCCCATCACCTTCGGCAACCCCGCCTTCCAGCAGCGCTCGATCGCCTCCGTCGAGGAGCAGCTCGCGGCGGGCGAGCCGAACAGCGGTGTCTGGGACATGAACACCGTCAACGAGACCGGCCCGCACAAGGGCCGCTACCTGTTCACCCCGTTCGAGAGCGGTCAGTCGGGCATCCAGCGCACCGACCTGACGACCGAGGAGACCGAGACCCTCTGGTACAGCCCGGCGCCGGGTGACCACGTCCGATGGGACGCCTCCGCCTGGACGCCCTGGGGCACGCACATCACTGCCGAGGAGGAGTGGTGCACGGACCCGAGCGGGTGCGACACCAACCCGTACGGCCGGCTGTTCGAGCTCACCAACCCGGTGACCGCCGACTCCGTGAACGAGCCCGGCGGCGAGGCCGGCAACGTCGAGCACCGCAACGTGATCCCGCGGGTGGCGCACGAGGGCATCCAGTTCGACAAGGACCGCAACATGTACTTCATCGACGAGGTGAACGGCGGCAGCCTCTACCGCTACACCCCGTCGGCCAGCTGGGGCCAGATCATGTCCGGTCGTGCGGGCTACTTCGACGCCGGTCAGACCTCGGTCCTGCGTGTCGGCGACGGTACGACGCCGAATGCCGCCGGGGACTACTCCTGGGTGCCGATCACGGACGAGAGGGGTGCGCCCCTGCCGGGTGCGCTGGAGATCACCGACCCCAACGGCACCACCTCGATCGACGGGCGCAACACCACGGACCTCCCGCAGTTCAAGGGCACGGACTACCAGCGTCCCGAGGACCTGCAGATCCAGACCGAGAAGGGCACCGAGCGGCTCTACATGGCCACGACCACCACCCATGAGGTGTACACGCTGGACCTGCGCAGCCAGGAGATCTCCGTCTTCGCCGACCGCAGCAGCACCGACCTCGCGAGCGGCCAGCCGGTCGGCGGTGGGCTGACCAACCCGGACAACCTCGCGCTGGACCACGAGGGCAACGTCTACGTGGTCGAGGACCGCAACGGCGGGGTCGACGACGACATCTGGTTCGCCCGCGACCTGAACCACGACGGGGACCTGACGGACCGGGGCGAGGGCCTCGGCCGCTGGGCCTCCAACGGCACGATCGGCTCGGAGTTCACCGGTCTCTACTTCGACCCGACCGACAAGCGGCGCGCCTGGGTGAACATCCAGCACCCCGCCAGCGGCAACGACCGCACCATCGAGATCACGCTGCCGAAGGGCTCGTAGGGGGATCCGCCACCCGCTGCGAGACCAGGCGGGGGTGCCCGGCTCAGTGCCGGGCACCCCCGCCCTCGTCGTCACGGCGGTCCCAGCGCCTCCGGGTCGCTCTGCGCAGGTGTGTTCAGGCGTGGCCGTCGTACATGGAGTCGAGCAGTGTCCGGTAGCGCGACTCGAGGACCTTGCGCCGCATCTTCATGCTCGGGGTCAGCTCGCCGCCGTCGACGGTGAGGTCGCGGTCGAGGATGCGGAAGTCCTTGATCGTCTCCCAGCGGTCGAGGCGGCCGTTGACCACGTCCACGCAGGAGCCGACGTAGGCACGGACGGCGGGGTCCGCGGTGAGCGTGGCGTAGTCGGTGGCGGCCAGGCCCTGCGCCCGTGCCCACTGGGTGAGCGCCTCGGGGTCGAGCGCGACCAGGGCGGTCGCGTAGTTGCGGCCGTCGGCGTGCACGAGCATCTCGCTGGCCAGCGGGCAGACCGCCTTGAACATGACCTCGATGGGCTGGGGCGCGATGTACTTGCCGCCGGAGGTCTTGGCCAGGTCCTTCTTCCGGTCGGTGATCCGCAACCGGCCCTGGTCGTCGAGCTCGCCGACGTCACCGGTCGCGAACCAGCCGTCCTCGCTCAGCACCTCGGCCGTCACCTCCGAGAGGTTGCGGTAGCCACGCATGACGGCGGGACCCCTGATCGAGATCTCGCCGTCGTCGGCCACCTTGACCTCGGTGCCGGCCAGGGGCGGTCCGACGACTCCGAACCCAAGGTCGTCGAGGCGGGTGATGCACGCCCCGGCGCTGGTCTCGGTGAGTGCGTAGCCCTCCAGGATCGGCAGGCCGGCGGCGTGGAACCACCGCGCCACGTCGTTCGACAGGGCCGCGCTGCCCGAGACGAGGAAGCGGATGCGGCCCCCGAGCCGGTCACGGATCCGGGAGAGCACGAGCCGGTCGGCGAGCAGGAGCTGTGCCTGCACGAGCGGGTTCGGACGCTGGTGGTGCAGGCGTGACTGCGCCGCCCGGTCACCGACGTGGAAGGCCCACCTGAACAGCTGGTGCCGGATGCCACCTGCTTCCTCGACGTCCTGCGTCACCTTCGAGTGCACCTTCTCGAAGATCCGCGGTGGGCTGGCCATGAACGTGGGGCGGACCACGGCCAGGTTCTCCACGATCTTGTCGGTGCGACCGTCGATGGCGGTGGGGAAGCCGACCTGCAGCTGCACCGCCGCGAGCATCTTGCCGAAGGCGTGCGCCATCGGCACCCAGAGGTACTGCAGGTCGCTCGGGGACACGAGGTCCAGCGTCGTCGCGCCTGCGCCGATGTAGGTCCAGCACCGGTGCGGCAGCTCGACCCCCTTGGGCTGACCCGTCGTCCCGGAGGTGTAGATGATGGTGGCCAGGTGGTCCGGACGTACGGCGGCCACCGACTCGTCCACCGCCGTCGGGTGATCGACGAGGTGCTTGGCGCCGAGAGCCTGCAGCTCCTCCAGGTCGAGGACCCACTCGCCGTCCGGCGTGCCGTCGAAGGTCACGACCCGGACCACGTCGGGAAGGTGGTCGCGCTGCTCCCTCAGCTTGTCGATCTGCACATCGTCCTCGGCGAAGACGATGCGCGCGCCGCTGTCGGTCACGACGAACGCCACGCCCTCGGCGCGCGTGGTCGGGTAGACGGTGGTCGTCGCGCCGCCGGCACACATGACGGCGAGGTCGGCGTACACCCACTCGATCCGCGTGCTGCTCGCGATCGCCACGCGGTCCTCGGGCCGGAGGCCGAGCGCCAGGAGGCCCGCCGCCATGGTCTTGACCGTCTCCTCCACCCGCGCCCAGGTCACGGAGTCCCAGCCGTCAGCCCGACGGGAAGCGGAACGCCTCGGCGTCCGGCGTCGCGGTCACCCGGTCGTGGAAGAGCCGGGCCAGGGAGACCGCGGGGGCCGGGTAGCCGGTGGTCTCCGTCGAGCCGGCGCTGGTCCTGGTCATGACACCTCGATCCCTGGCGCCGCCGACTCGCGCTCTCGCCCGCCGGCGCACTGCCACCCGGCGCAACCGCTACGCCGTTGCCGCCAGTGTCCGGCCCGCCCGAACGGTCCGACAGGGAACTTGGTCCCGATCGACCATCGGTGACGTACTCGTGGACCTCGCGGTCGATGCGCTGGAACGGCCACCGGTCGCCCGCCCCACCTTCGGTTCGTCAGCCCGACCCCGCCGGCCTTGACATACGTAATAGTTTTCGTGAATACTGAATCGCGAAGAGGGGAGTACCCCACAAGCGACGTCATCGTCACTTCGGCCGGCTGTGCCCGGTCCGGTGCGTCGGCCACCTCCGGTGGTGGGGGAGACCTCCAACTGCCCACGTGAGTGGGCGCTTGGAGGTAGTGGTGGACGTACCCCTGTGGGCCTGGGCGGCGGTCCTGGCCGTCATCCTGGTGATGCTGGCGGTGGACCTGCTGGCGCACCGGAAGGCGCACGTCGTCTCGGTGCGCGAGGCCGCGGCCTGGTCGGCGATCTGGGTCACCCTGGGCCTGGCGTTCGGTGGCGTCGTGTGGTGGGCGTACGGCGCCCGAGCCGGCGGTGAGTACTTCGCCGGCTACCTGATCGAGAAGTCGCTGGCCGTCGACAACGTGTTCGTCTTCGCGCTGATCTTCGCCTACTTCGCCGTGCCCCGGGAGTACCAGCACCGGGTGCTCTTCTACGGCGTGCTCGGCGCGCTGGTGTTCCGGGCGATCTTCATCGCCGGCGGTGCCGTGCTGATCGAGCAGTTCGCCTGGGTGCTGTACCTGTTCGGCGCGTTCCTCGTCTTCACCGGCTGGAAGATGTTCACCCACCGCAACGACGAGATGGACCCCTCGCGCAACCCCGTGCTCCGCCTGGTGCGCAAGCGCGTGCCCAGCACGGACGAGTACCACGGCCAGAAGTTCTGGGTGAAGAAGGCCGGCCGATGGGTCGCCACGCCGCTGTTCGCCGTCCTCGTGCTCGTCGAGACCACCGACATCATCTTCGCTGTCGACTCCATCCCGGCCATCTTCGCGGTGACCCAGGAGCCCTTCCTGGTGTTCACCAGCAACGCCTTCGCGATCCTCGGCCTGCGGGCGATGTACTTCCTGCTGGCCGACCTGATCCACCGCTTCGTCTACCTCAAGGCCGGTCTGGCGGCGATCCTGGTGTTCGTCGGGATCAAGATGCTGCTCCTCGACGTCTGGAAGGTGCCCATCTGGCTCTCGCTGGCGGTGATCGCCACCAGCCTCACCGTGGCTGTCGTGCTCAGCCTGAGGGCCACTCGAGGCGCGCCAGGTCCGGAGGACGCGTCCGCTGTCGGCAGCGCCGAGGGTGACGAGCGTGACGAGGAGCTGATGACACGATGAACGCGACGACCTCCGGCGCCGGCACGGGGCAGGCCGCCCACGGCGTCCGTCCCCGCGACGTGGCGGACCTCGCCGTCACCGCGTCCTATCCGTGCATCTCGGTGCTGTTGCCCACCGAGCCGGCGCCGCGGATGACGGCCTCCGACGCGGCCCGGCTGCAGGCGCTCGTCGACGACGTGGACCGCCAGCTGCGTGATCAGGCCGTCCCGTCCCGGGCCCGCCTGATGCACAAGCTGGCCGACCGCGTCCGGCAGGCCGCGGGCCGTCCCACGGATCGTGCGGTGGCGATCTACGTGAGCCTCGCCGTGAACCGCACCTTCTGGCTCTCGACACCGGTGACGGCTCGCGGTGTGGTCGAGCGGACCTTCGCCACCCGACCGTTGATCAACTCGCTGCACCGGACCCCGCCCCACGTGCTGCTGGTGCTGCACGCGACCTGCGCGCACCTCTACCAGGGAAGCGACGGGGCGCTGCGGCTGGTCGACTCGCGGGAGGTGTTCGGGGAGCGGGGGTGGGTCCGGGTGCCCTCTCAGGGAGCGGTCGGCCGAGCGACGGCCGCAGACCTGGCCGATGACTTCCTGGTGTCGGTCGACCAGATGCTCGGCAGCCATCGCGCCGACCACCCGAGTCCGCTGGTCCTGGGTGGTTCACCACGGGTCGTCGACAGGTTCTGCACCCTGAGCCGCAACATGCACAGGCTCGCTGGGCGTCTCCCGCCGGAACAGTGCGAGACAGCGAGCGGCCTCGCCTCCTCCGCGACCACTGCGGTGGAGCGCTATCTCCGCTCTCGTCGGGAGGAGGCGCTGCTCAGCCTGCGTGACGCTCTGGAGTCGCGCCCTGGTGACGTGGCCAGCGGCATGGCCGCTTGCTGGCGGGCCGTGCACCAGCGGCTGCCGGGCATGCTCCTGGTCGAGCAGGACTTCGTGATTCCGGGCCGGCCCGAGGACTTCGGTGTCTCGGTGCCAGGCGCCGCTCCTCGCTCAGGACTGCCCGCGGCGCACGACCTCGTCGACGACCTCATCGAGGTGGTCTTCATGCGCGGCGGGCAGCTGGCCCTGGTGGAGAACGGGGACCTCGCGGACCACGGCAGAGTGGTGCTGCTCAACCGCCGGGATCGCCGTACGCCGCCACCCGATCCACGCTGACTCACATCCGCGAACGCGGATTCGCGTATCGTGCTTCCTGTGAGCCAACGGGAGTGGATGTTCCTGTCGAACCACGGGCACGTGCTCGTCTCGCTGGCACTGGACCCCGAGTCGCGCACGCGTGATGTCGCTGACGCGGTGGGGATCACCGAGCGGGCGGTGCAGCAGATTGTGAGCGACCTGGTCGGGCAGGGTTACCTGCGCAAGGAGAAGGTGGGCCGTCGCAACCGCTACGAGGTCGTGCGCGCGGCCCACTTCCGTCATGACCTGGAGGCCGGCGTGTCACTCGGTGAGTTCCTCGACCTCGTCATGCGTCACCAGGGCTCGTCCGCGTAGTCAGCCCGGCTCGGCGTCACCCGAGCCCGCGAGCCGAGCGGAACGTGCCGAAGAAGGACGCCTGGCCGCCGATCTGCGAGCGCGACACGGCGATCAGCCCGTCCCCGACGAGCCGGGGTCGGCAGTGGCCGAAGCCCGAGGCGGTGACGTCCCGGTCGCGGAACCCGGCGTTCGCGGAGAGGCTTCCGTCGCCGACGTGGGCACACACCTCACCGCGAGTGTGCACGGTCAGGACTCGCCCGGGCCGCAATGTCACCTGCGCCGTCACCTGCGCCGGCTCGCAGGAGCCGAAGGTGGTCGGGAGCGTCCCGTCGGTCGCTCGGACGGTCACGTCCATCGCCCCGCCCAAGGGGCCGGAGGTGGGACCGTGCACGCGCAGGCTCACTGCCGTGAGCTCGGGCGTCGCGTCGAAGACGCTGCGGTCGACGACGTCGGTGACGGGTGCCGCGGTGGCCGTCCCGGAGAAGGCCGAGAGCAGGCCGACGGTGGCGGCGGCGAGGATGGTCGAGCGGACGAACATGATGACTCCTGGTGTCGGCCGGATCGCGGATCCGGCGGATGCGGGTGGAGGGCCTCACCATGCGTCGATCACCTTGCACCGTGGTTGCGGACGACCTGCGCCCCGCTCGAGCCGCCGGTCCGTGGCCTGCGACGTACGTCGTCCTAGACTCACCGTCCCGACGAATCGCCACGCGTGGCGGCTGCGCCGATGGAGGTCGAATGCCCCGCACGCAGGACCCGTCCAGCACCCCGGCCAGGCCCGGACGCCCACGCCAGGCAGACCTCGACCAGCGCGTGGGGGCCGCCGTCCTGGCGCTGTTGCACGACCACGGACCGCAGGCGGTGACGGTGGAGCGCGTGGCGGAGAGGTCGGGCGTGGCCAAGACGTCGATCTACCGTCGTCACGCCAATCGCGGCGAGCTGTTGACCGCGGTGCTGTCCAACGCGATCGGCGTACCGCAGGTGCCGCGCGAGGGCACCGTCCGGGACAAGATCCGGGTCGCGCTGGCTGAGGCGTGGCACCAGATGGGCGACGTCCTGGGCCCGGGCGGCCTCGCTGCGATCGTGGGGGACTCCGACCCCGAGTTCACCGAGCTCTTCCGCGCAGCGCTGCGACCGTACGACGAGCTGCTGGTCCAGCGGATCGACGAGGACTCCCGGGCCGGGCGGCTGCGGCCGGGCCTCGACGCCGAGGGGATCGTGAGCCTGATGATGGGTGCCTATCTCGGCGAGCTCGTCCGCAGTGGCGAGGTGGCACCCGAGTGGCTGGACCGCAGCATGGAGATGTTCTGGGGGATCATGGCGATCCAGCCCTGAGGACTACCAGTTCGCGGGCGGGTCGCTGGCAGGGAACGAGCCGTGTCCCCAGACCTCGGGCAGGTCCAACGTCCCCGGCTCCTCGGGGATGAGGGCGGCAGGGTGTGGTCCTTCCTGGCGGGCGGGCATCGCCCGTCGCCGGGTGGTGTCCGTCGCGACGGCGACGTGCGCGACGCCGGCGGTGAGCAGGGCGGTGATCGCCATGGCGTAGGCGACGAGCAGGAAGATCCCCAGGAACTCGCTCACGGTGGGTACCTCCATCGGTCGGTGTGGCTGGGTCCGGGTGCGGTGGCGAACTCACCGGCCGGCTGGTGGAGCCGGTCCCTGAGCCGTCGGGTCACGAGCTGCGGATCAGGTCCGCGGCGAGCCACCCGCCCCCACGCTCACGTAGTCGAACGTGTCCCGGCCGGGCCTCGGCGTGGTTGCCACGGTGCGCTCCTCCGGTCGTCGTTGACGTGCGTACGACTTATGAAACGCTTGGCGTAGCGGAAATGTTCCGCACGCCGCTGGCCTGCGCCGACGTGGCTGCTGGAAATACGCTACGCGCAACGTAGCGTTATGGCTGACAGAAGGAAGGAGAGCGACGGTGACGAACTTCGAGCACATGATCTGGTTCCTGGCCATGGCGGTCATGACCCTCACCGTGCTGGCCGTCGGCACGCTGGCGGCGGCGGAGGTGCTGCCGCGGCGCACGCGCAAGCGGAGGCACGATCAGTTGGGACGCTCGGCATGAGCGCCTCCCGAGCCGACTACCGGGAGGTCGGCGCGTGGTCCGGCAGCACCTACCCGCCGGTGCCGTCGTCGGCTACGGCGACGCGGCGCCCAGCCGCGCTGCGGTGACCTGGGCGACGCTCGAGGCCTCCCTGGTGGTGGTCGGCAGTCGCGAGCGGATCGGCCCTTTCGCGGCACTGCGACGGTCGGTGGGACGTGCACTGGCCGCGCGGGCACAGGCTCCGCTGGTGGTGGTCGGACGGGAGACGACCGCGTTCCTCGCGCGAGATCCTGGCCTCGAGGAGAGCCTGGCGTCGGCGTTGCGCAGGTGCCCCGGACGATGGTCGGGCGCCCTGGACGATCGGGCGTCAGGTGGCTCCGCGGTCGTTCAGGACTCCGGCGAGCTGGTCGGCGAGCACGACCGCGACGCGGCGCTGCTCGGATGTGGGATGGACCGACCGTGAGGTGGCCGTGAGCAGGAAGTGGGCGAGGACGGCCGGCCCGCGCTGCACGAGCACGGCGACGTACTCGTCCGTCGGGAGCCCGTTGCGCTCGACGTCCACCGGCCGGCCGGCGCGGGTGAGCACGCCGTCGTGGTCCAGGGTGGTGATGCGCGCGTCGTACACCGGTCCCTCGACGTAGCGGAAGTCCTCGGCGCCGAGCACGTCCACGATGTTGCGCCCCACGACGTCCACCAGCGTCTTCGCCGACGCGTGGCCCTCCGCCGCCGTTCGAGCGGCATGGACGACGCCGTCGAGGTAGCCGGAGCGTCGGGCGGCGTGGGCATGCTGACGGCGCCCCCAGAGGGCGATCTCGCTGACCGCGAGGCTGATCACGACGAGCAGGACGGTGGCTTCCACGTCGTCGGGGTCGTCGATGGTGAACCGGGCGTAGGGAACGGTGAGGAAGAAGTCGTACCAGAGACCCGCCGAGAGCGCGGCCAGGACGGCGGCCGGCCGGTCACCCGTGGCGGCCGCTGCCACCACCCACACGACCAGCACGAGGACCGACGTCGCCGCGGTGACGTTGCCGCGGACCGTCGACAGGATCCCGCACGTCAGCAGCGGCCCGGCGACGGCAACGGCCCTCACCGTGGGCCGCCACCACGTCGCCTGCGGCCACCCAGCCACCCAATCGACCACGCGCCACTCCCTCGGACACGATCCTCACCACCAGTGTGGGTCGGATTCGGTCAGGCAACCAGAGGCCTGGTGAGTCTTGACGAAGCCTCAGCTCGCGGCCGGGTGGGCGTGGTGCAGTCCGACCAGTCGGCGAGCGAGGTGGACGACCTTCTCGTTCTGCTCCATGGAGAATCGCTTGAGCAGGCCGAAGGCGGCGTCGGCGGTCAGCTGGTAGCGCTCCATGAGCACCCCGGTGGCCTGGCCGATGACGGTGCGGCTGTCGATGGCGACGTGGAGGTTGTCGATCTCCTCTGCCGCGGCGACGGCGACTGCTGCGTGCGCGGCGACCGCGAGGCCGGTGTCGACGTCGTCCTCGCTGAACGCGCCGGGCTGGGACGAGAAGCAGCTGCAGGACGCCGACGCGGTGCTCGTGGGTGAAGAGCTGGAAGCACACGACGCTGCCGATGCCCAGGCTCGCCGTGGGTGCGGCTCGCCCATTCGGGCCACCGTTCGTCCTGCGCCACGTCCTGGACGGCGACCACCCGCTCCATCCACAGCGCATCGAAGGCGGGTCCCGCGTTCAGCTCCTGCTGCAGGTGGTCGTGCCGTGCGGGCCGCGGACCGGTGGCCGCTGCGGTCCGGATCTCGTGGTGTCGGCTCGCCATCGAGATCCCCGCGTCCTCGCAGGGCTCGATCAGGTCGACCGCGGAGTCCACCACGTGGCGCAGGGTCTGCTGACCCGAGTGCTGCGACCTGAGGTTCCGAGCGAGAGCACCCATCTGCTCCACCAGCACGTTCGCGTCCATGTCGACGACCTCCTCCATCCGCCGTTTCCTGACGTGTAGTCGTCATTCCCGGGGAGGCGGTCGATCACACCCGCGAAGCTCCCGGAGGTCAGGCAGAGCCACCACCGCCGGGCGCGTATCGTCAGGCGCCGTGAGCGTCCGTCCTGCCGATGTGCTCGACGACCTCGTCGCGTCCGGTCGGGAGCCCGGGGGCGCCCTCGCCGTGGTCCGCGACGGCGTCGTCGAGGTCGACCACCCGGCGGGCACCCGCGACGGGGTCATCGCCATGGGCATCCGACACCCTCGTGATGACCTTCTCGGTCGCCAAGCCGTTCGCGGCGCTGGCCCTGCTCGACGCCGTGGCCGAGGGGCGGCTCGGGCTCGACCAGCGGGTCTCGGCGGTGTGGCCGGCGTACGGGAAGGCTCGGCAAGGAGTCAACGACCCTGCGGCACCTGCTGTCGCACCAGGCCGGGCTGCCGGCGTTCCCCGAGTCCGCGCTGGAGGTCGAGTACGACGACCGCCGGACGCTCGTCGACCTGCTCGCCGGGGCTGCCCCGATCCACGCGCCGGGGGACGGGGTCGCCGAGCACGCGCTGACCTACGGTCACCTGCTCGACGAGGTGCTCCGCCGCGCCACGGGGGAGTCGCTCGCCGAGCGGTTCGCGCGGACCGCGGCCGCCGCCGGATGGGACCTGCACCTGCGGGTCGAGGGGGACGACCTCGCGCGGGTGGCGATGCTCGTGGAGCTGACCGGGGCCTGGCGGTCGGACTACCTCGCGGACCCGCGCTGGGGGCCGGCGCTCGGCCGGCCGCCGGGACTGCTCGACGCCGATGTCCTGAACTCCGAGCGTTTCCGACGCACCCCGTTCCCGGCCGTCGCCCTGCACGCGACCGCCCTCTCGTTGGCCTCCTTCCACGACGACGTGATCCGGCCCGACGGGTTCGTCGCCAGCCGTCTCGGTCCCGACCTGTGGCGCGCCTACGTCGAGCCCGCGGTCACGGGCCACGACCTGGTGCTCGACCGCGAGGTCACCTGGACCCTCGGCTTCCAGCTCGACGAGGAGGAGGCCCGCCTCGAGCTCGGCATGGGCGGGGCCGGCGGCTGCTCGGCGTGGGCGGACCCGGCCGCGGGCTACGGCGCGGCGTACGTGACCAGGGGACTGGGGGGTCACGACCGCAGCGAGGCCGTCTGGGAGGCCGTCACAGCCGTCTTTCGGGCACACGACGCATAGGCGGTCAGGCCGGGTGCGGCCCTTGTGCCGCAGGCTCAGCGGGGGGACGGTGGGCACAGGGTCGGGCGGCACTGCACGACGTCTTGGGGGTGGTGCTGATGCGTTCGCATCGAGTTGGTCGTGTTCCCCGGCGCGGCCGCCCGCTGCTGGGCCTGCGGCGTACGCCGGGACGGCTGGCGCTGTGGGTCTTCGGACTGCCGCTGCCGCTGTACCGGTCGGGTCGCGGGTGGCTGCTGGGGCGCACGTTCGTGGCGGTGACCCACGCGGGTCGCAGGACCGGCGCGCCGCACCTGATGACCGCGATGGTGCTCGGCTACGACCCGCGGACCGAGGAGGTGGTGATCATGTCGGCATGGGGTCCGAACGCCGACTGGGTCCGCAACCTGCGCGCCGGCCCGGCGCTCAAGGTGCAGCTCGGCAGGCGCGAGTTCGTCCCGGAGCACCGGTTCCTCAGCGCCGAGGAGGCGTTCGAGGTCACGACCGCGTTCCGGGCGCGCCATCCCTGGCGGGTGCGGCTGATCCGACGGATCCTCGGCTGGCCCGACCTCGGCGACGACGAGGTGCTGCGTGAGCTCATCAGCACCCGGCCGTTCGTGGCGTTCCGGCCGGTCAGCTGACGGGGCGGCGCCGACGGACCACCCAGGTCGCGGCGCCGGCAACCGCGATCAGCCAGACGACGGCCAGGCCTGCCGCCACGTCACTGTCGCCGCGGCTGGGGTAGTCCGAGGTGACCTCGGGCGGCAGCATCTGCGTCGGGCCGCCCTCCTCCTGGTGCACCACCGCCGATACGTGTGCGATGTCGTGGGTCAGGAACGCGCCGATCGGGTTGCCGGTCAGCATGGTCGCGGAGCTCGCCAGGACCGTGCCCATGAGCGGGGAGCGCATGTCGGCGTCGCGGTACTCCGGGTACCCGAGGTGGTAGCTGGTCGACACCACCAGGGACAGGCCCAGCGCCAGCCCGGCGAACCCGATCTTGCGGCGGGCGCCGGTGCGGTCGCCGTGCATGAGCAGGTAGGCGACCGCTGCCGGGAACACGAAGAGCGTCAGCGCGTCGATGGCGCCGTACACCACCCCGCGCCAGCCGATCTCGAACCACCACCGCCACCCGTCCGGGTGACCGGTGGCGTCCGAGCCGAAGACGATGCCCGCGACGACGATGCCGGCGAGTGCCCCGACGACCAGGCTCCAGGCCCAGTTCGAGCGCCACAGGTCGTGCAGCAGGTCGCGGTAGGTGCCGAGGAAGGCGGCGAACCAGATGAGGGCGACCGTGAAGTAGCACAGGTAGTAGAGGTCGGGCTGCAGTCCCAGCACGTCGGTCCCGAGGAAGGGGACCAGGAAGAACAGCACGGCGCTGCCGGCGAGCCACCACCAGGGGCTGGGAGCCGGGTGCGCCGGGCCTGTCGGAGCCGCCTGGGCCGGGTGGGGAGCAGGGCGGCTGAGGTGCACCTTGGCCATGGGGACTCATCTCCTTCAGCCCTCCGATCCGTCCGGCCGGACCGAGACCCGAGGGCGCCCGAGTGCCTTTCCTCCAGCCTAGGAACCGCCGACGGACGCTGTAGGGGCCAAGGTCCCGACGTGCGCCGACGCGGTGCTCTCAGACGGCCGTCCGGATCAGCCCACGAGGGCCGGCTCCGGAGCTCGCGACCCCGCCGCCCCGGCCAGGTGCGCGGGCTCCACGGTCACGCTGAACTCGCCGTCGGCCAGCGACTGGATGTTCGCGGCGACGTCGGTGCTCTCGCCGTGCCGGAGCACGTGCGCCAGCACGCCGTTGGCCAGGATGCCGTCCGTCAGGAGCGCGACCTCGTGGTCCCGGTGCGCCATGAGTGCCGGCTGGTGGTGGAGAGGGAGCGGAGCAAGTGAGCATGCGAAGTGCCACGCCAGCTCCCGGGCCCTGTCCATGCCGAAGCCGAAGAAACGCTGCTCCAGGGAGGGCGCGATGTGGGTGAGCAGCGCGAACTCCGGGCAGTCCTCGCCGATCTCCGTCTCGACAGTCGGCGTCAGGCTCGCCAGCACCGCGTTGATGCGGCGGAAGTCCTCCTCGAGCGCAGGCAGTGCGGCGCCCGGGCAGGCCTGGGCCGCAGCGATCCCGAGGTCCAGCGCGATGTGCGCGTTCATCCCGGCCATCAGGTGCTGCAGCACCACGGGTTGGGGGCTCGACGAGGCGACGAACGCCTTGAGCCACGAGTGGCTGGGCAGCTGCCCGGAGCGCCAGCGCTCGAGCGCGTCCAGGAACCGGTTGGCGAACGTGACGTCGAGCAGCTCCATCCTCGGCCCGTCGTCGAACTCACCCGCGGCGATGCCGTCGCGCACCGCGAGCGTGACCCGGTTGTAGAGCGCGGCGAAGTAGCCGATGCGGTCCCCCCGGGTCTGTGCGTCCACGATGACCGCCTCGAGCTGGTCGATCACCTCGTCGATGGTCTGTGCCGGCATCGGGACCTCTCAGGTGGCGGGGACGGCGTACGCCGTGCGGTGGGTGAGGGAGGCGCAGAACACGAGCTCTGCCGCGAGGAGCGTCACGGACAGCACCGGGTGCGCGAATGCCAGCAGTCCGGAGCCGAGCGCGACCAGGGGCAGGATGCCCAGGTAGTGCAGCTGGTAGCGGTGCAGCAGGGCGATCGAGCGGTCCGAGGGGTGCAGCTGCAGCTCGCGTGCGGCGTGCCGCGCCAGCAGCCCGATCGTCAGCGAGACAAGACCGACGTTGACGGCGAACACGACGGTCGACCAGGGCTCCTCGACGCGTTCGGTGCCGAGTGTGTCGGCCGAGAACGGGACGAGGGAGACCGCACCGAGGAAGCCGAGGTTCAGTGCCAGCGTCTTCGACTGGCATCGCTGCAGATTCGCCACGATCGCGTGGTGGACCAGCCAGAACCGGGCCAGCAGCACGAAGCTGATCAGCCAGGCGGCGAAGACCCGGGCGTCGTCGCGCATCAGCGTGAGGATCGACTCGTCACGCTCCGGAAGCTTCAGCTCCAGGACCAGCAGCGTGAGCACGATCGCGAACACGCCGTCGCTCAGCGCGCCCATGCGCTCCGGGGTGAACGGCGCCGCGACCGTGGGACGCGCCGTCGGTCGTGACTCGCCGCTCATGTGCGCCCTCTGACTCGCGTGCCCGTCCACGGCGCCCGGGGCGGCGACGTCGGCTCCGACCCTAGGAGACGCTTCGGGTGGTTGTACGGCGTTTGGGGCATCTGCCCGACGCGGGAGTGGGCAGTCACGCCGGGCATGCGCGCGACCGGGCCGGTAACGGGACCGGGAGCAGCCGATCGGGAGGTGTCGCAGATGCGGGTCGTGGTCACAGGAGCGACGGGGAACGTCGGCAGCGCGGTGGTCGAGGCGCTGGCCGCGGACGAGCAGGTGACCGAGATCCTCGGCATCTCCCGCCGTACGCCGGACACGGCACCGGCGAAGACGACGTACGTCGCCGCCGACGTCGCCGAGGACGACCTGGTGCCGCACCTGCGTGGTGCCGACGCGGTCGTCCACCTGGCCTGGATCTTCCAGCCCACGCACCGGCCGACCGTCACCTGGCGCGCCAACGCGGTGGGCAGCGCCAAGCCTGTTCGCGGCGGCGGCCGAGGCCGGCGTGGGGACGCTCGTGCACGCGTCCTCGGTGGGCGCCTACTCGCCGGCGCCGGGGGAGACAGTCGACGAGTCGTGGCAGACCCACAGCCTCCCGACCGCGGCGTACGGGCGGGAGAAGGCCTACGTCGAGCGCCTCCTCGACGTCCACGAGGCCCGTCACCCGCAGATGCGCGTGGTCCGCTGCTGGACACCGGCCGGATCCGCGACGAGCTCGGCTGGGCGCCGACCGTCTCCGCGGTGGAGGCGATGCGTGACGCCTAGCCCCGGACCCTAGGCCATCGCCTTCCTGACGGCGTCGCGCGTGCGGTCGATCACCGACGCGAGCGGCCCCGCCATCAGGTTCGTCGTCATCGAGCTGCCCGCCGACGGGTGCGGGTGCGTGGGTGCGATCGCCTCCGCCGCGCGGACCGCGCTCGCCATCTTGTCGAGCACCGACTGGTCGTTGTTGCTGCGCAGGAGGGGGAACTCCTGCTGCTCCTCGGCCTCTGCGTGTGCCAGCACGGCCTTCGTCAGCTCGGAGAACTTCGCCGCGAAGCCCGGATCGTCGACGCGCATCCCGTCGAGGTCGGCGAGCATCTTCTTCGACGCCGTCTCCTCCTCGAGGCGGGCGTCCACCACGTCGTTGCCACCCTCGGCGGTGCGCGCGTTGGGGTGGGTCACCAGCTCCTCGGCGGTCTCGTGCACGGCGAGGAAACGGCGCAGCTCCTCGAACTTCTCCTGCTTGTCGTTGCCGGCGTCCTCGACGGCGGCGAACATCGACCGGATGTGCTCGTGCTGCTCCATCAGCAGCTCGACGACGTCCTTGTCCTGCGTGCTCATGGGCGCTCCTCTCATTGACTGTGTCGGCCCTCCGTGCGGGGTCGCCCCAGCCGTACCCGTGCCCACGCGTGTCATCAGGAGCGTTGAGCCTCGTGGGTCACAGTGGCGGACTCCTCGTCGGGCTCCCACCGCAGCAGGTCGCCCGGCTGGCAGTCCAGGGCCTCGCACAGGGCGGCCAGCGTGGTGAACCGCACCGCCTTGGCCCGCCCGTTCTTGAGCACGGCCAGGTTGGCGGGCGTGATGCCGACGCGGTCGGCGAGGGCGCCGACGGCCATCTTCCGCCGGGCCAGCATCACGTCGATGTCGACGACGATCGCCATCAGATGACCTCGTCCAGCTCGGCCTGCAGGTGCCGCGCCTCGGAGTCGAGCGCCACCGCCTGCGCGAGCAGCATCCGGAGCACGAGCACGACCAGCGCCACCCCCGCCACGACGAGGGACAGGCCGCAGATCAGGCCGACCAGCCCCGGGGCGACCTCGTCCCCCGGCGTGGTCCGGTTGCTGTACGCCGCCAAGACGGCCACCGCGAAGACCAGCGCCGAGGCCGTCGCGATGGCGCCGATCACGATGTCGACGTAGCGGAAGGAGGCGTGCGAGAACACCGCTCCCCGGCGTACGAGGGTGAGCAGCTTCCAGATGCAGACGCCGGTGACCTGCAGCGTGAGGACCCCGAGCACGACGATCACCACGAAGGGCACCCGCACGCTCGCGCGCGCGTCCTCCATGTCGATCCAGATCAGCGGGGCCAGGACGAGCTGGACCACGAGTGAGCCCAGCAGGGCGGTCGCGATGATCACGCGCAGCGCCAGGACGGTCCATCTGCCCATGGGAACTCCTTGCCGAGCAACAGTGACTATCTATCGTAAGACGATAACTAACACTCGCGCAACGGCAGGTCTCGATCACTCAGCAGGCCGGACCAGCCCGTGCTCGTAGGCCAGCACGACCGCCTGCACCCGGTCGCGCAGCCCGAGCTTGGCCAGCATCCGCGCGACGTGGGTCTTCACGGTCTGGACGCTGAGGAAGAGCCGGGCGGCGATCTCGGCGTTCGAGAGGCCCCGGGCGACGAGGTGGAGCACCTCGGTCTCGCGTTCGGTGAGGTCCTCGTAGCCCGGTGGCGGACCCTGCCGACCGCTGCGGGTGAACTCCTCGATCAGGCGGCGGGTGATCGCGGGGGCCAGCAGCTCCTCGCCCCGGGCGACGGCGCGGACGCCGCCGACGAGCTGCTCGCCGGGGGCGTCCTTGAGCAGGAAGCCGCTGGCCCCCGCGAGGAGCGAGTCGTAGACGAGCTGGGACCTGTCGAACGTGGTCAGCATCAGCACCCGCACACCCGGCAGCGAACCGACGATGTGCCGCGTCGCCGCGATGCCGTCGAGGTCGGGCATCCGGATGTCCATCAGGACGACGTCGGGCCGCAGGTCACGCGCCAGGTCGACCGCCTCGCGGCCGGTGCCGGCCTCGCCGACCACGTCGAGGTCGGCCTCGGTCGAGAGGATCATGCGCAGGCCGGTGCGGACCAGCTCCTGGTCGTCGGCGAGCAGGACGGTGGTCACGGTTGCTCCTGGGGGATCGTCGCTGTCACGCGGAAGCCTCCCTCGGGCCGCGGTCCCCACTCCAGGCGTCCGCCCGCGTCCGCCACGGCGGCGGCGAGCCCGGCGAGCCCGTGGCCCGTCCCGCGCACGCTCCCCGGGTGCGGGCTGCCGCAGTCGGTGACCTCGAGCGAGAGGACCTTGCCGGGCCGGTGGAACCGCACCCTCGCGGTCGCTCCCGGTGCGTGCCGGGCGACGTTGACGACGGCCTCCCTGACCACGCGGAAGCCGAGCAGCGCGGCCGGGCCGGCCACCGCGTCGCCCGACACCTCCACGGGGACGCCGAGCCGTCGCCCCACCGCGACGATCCGGCCGGGCTCCAGCGGCTCGTCCACCGACTCGAACGCGTCGAGCCCGTCGCGCAGCTCGTCGAGGCTCGTCTCGGCGACCGAGCCGATGGTCGTCAGGACGTCGTCGGTGCCGTCGGGGGTACGCCGGGCCGCGCCGGCCTGGAGGCAGACGGCGGTCATCGCGTGCGCCACCGTGTCGTGCAGCTGCGCGGCGAGCGTCTCGCGCTCCCTGGCCTGCGCGAGGTGGACGGCCGCGCGCCGCCCGTGCTCGAGCTCCTCGACGACGGCCTGCGTCCGCCGCAGCCGTTCCTGCCAGCCGGCGCCGACCCGACCCAGCGCGACTGCTCCCAGGGTCCACACCAGGACGATCCAGGTGTCGTCGCCCTCGCCGGCGGTCGTCGTCCGACGGGTCACCGCCTCCATCGCCACGCTGCCTGCCGCGGCGACGGCCCATCCGGCGACCCACCACCGGCCGCGGGCCCAGGCGCCGACGGAGTAGAACACCAGGACCAGCAGGGCGACCCCCGTGACCGTCGTGGGGATCGGGGTGAGCCAGGCGCTCATCGCGCACCCCAGGGTCATGGTGGCAGCGGCGGCCAGGACCGGCCGGCCGCGGCGCAGCACCAGAGGAGCCACGACGACCAGCGCCGCGACCACGTTCGCCCATGCGGGTCCGCGGGCGTGGGAGACGAGGGTGGTCTCCACCGCCAGCGCGCCCCCGACGCCGAGCGCGACGGCGACGTCCGCGATGGAGGGGGTCGGCCGCGCGGCCGGGTCCCGGGGTGGGCGACCGGGCGCGGGACCGGGCGGCGCCTCGGTCCCGCCGCCGGCCGGCTCCGTGGTGCGCATCGACCCGACGGTCTCGCGCAGCTGGTCGAGCACGCCGCGCGCCTCGGTCTCGATGTCCGGCAGTGCGGACAGGTCCCGGGTCCGCTGCGCTCCCTGTGCGCGTACGGCGATGCCGGCGATGCGTTCGGCGAGACGGGTGTGCACCTCGTGCTGGACCCGGGTCTGCTCGTCGAGCCTGGCGGCTGCGACCTCGACGCGTTGCTGCTCGTCGAGGTCGGCCTGCAGCCGCTCGAGGCGGCGTACCTGGCGCGCCCGCTCGGTGGCCGCGACGCCGGCCGCCGCCGGTCCGCCGACGACCACGAGGAAGAACACCGTGTCGTCCAGCCAGTGGAAGGCCACGCCGTGCGCCTGGTTGACGGCCACCAGGCAGGCGCAGGCGGCCAGCGTCGCGAGGGCGGCGACGCGACGGGGCAGCCAGGCGCCGGCGGCGTACCCGCCCGCGACCGCCAGCAGGACGCTCGGCGGACCGTCGAGGTACCAGTCCCACCCCAGCGCGAGCGCGGCGACCGGCGCGAGCCCGGCCGCGGCGATCAGCGCGACGGCGGTCGACCTGCGGGACACGCAGCAGAGCCTAGGCGTGCGCGACGTCGTCGCACGTCACTCTCGGGAGGGACGCGACGAGCGCCGGGGCGGTGCGAGCGTCCTGCCATGAACTCATCACGCATCGCGCTGACCGCCGCTGTCGCCGCCGTCGGCTTCTGGACCCTGAAGTCGATCTCCATCGGGCTCGCCGGAGGCCTGGGCAGGAGCCCGGCGGAGGACATCTTCTTCTTCGCCGGCCTGCTGCCCTTCGCGGTCGCGGTCGTTTCGCTCGGGGTCGCCCTGACGCGGGGCTCCCGGGTGTGGCTGCGCGTCCTCGCGGGTGTCGGTGCGCTTGCCGCCGGGGTCGCGAGCTCGTTCGTCCTCAATCAGGTGATCGTCTCGGTGCGCGATCCGGAGGAGTCGGCCCACTGGGCCTGGGGCGAGGTCAACCTCTGGATCATGGGGGTGGTCGTGCTGGTGCTGGCGGTGAGGGTGAGCCGTCGCCAGGCTCCAGCAAGCGCCGTACGCCGGCCCGTGACAGCAGCAGGCCGATGACCAGCAGGGTGACGGAGAAGAACCCGCCGAGGCTCACGGCGTCGCCGAAGACGAGGTCGACCAGCTCGAGGACCACGACCTTGCTGCCCGCGGCGACCACCCACAGCCCGAGGCCTGCGGCGACCTTCCCGCGCGGGGTCTGCGCGCTGCGGAAGCGGTGGACGACCCAGCCCTTGAGGGCCAGCACCAGCTCCAGTGCGACCTTCAGCAGGAGGGCGGTGAGCAAGGACAGGGTGAAGCCCTCGCTGATCACCGCCGGGAGGTACTCGATCGCGAGGTTGAGGACGACGACGTAGACGAAGACGTCCACGACGTCGTTCGAGCGCCCCCGCACCCGCCGCGCGAGACCGGGGCTCACCCGCGCAGGACCTTGTCCATCGCCTTCCCCTTGGCGAGCTCGTCGACGAGCTTGTCGAGGTAGCGGATCTTCTGCATCAGCGGGTCCTCGACGTCCTGCACCCGCACCCCGCACACCGAGCCCGTGATCAGCGAGGCGTTCGGGTTGAGCCGTGCCCGGGCGAAGAAGTCCTCGAAGGTGGTGCCCTCGGCGAGGTGACGCTCGAGCACGGCCTCGTCGAAGCCGGTGAGCCAGCGGATCACCTCGTCGAGCTCGTCCTTCGTGCGGCCCTTCCGCTCCACCTTGTTGAGGTAGGCGGGGTAGACCGAGGCGACGCTGGTGGTGAAGATCCTGCTCACGCTTGCTCAGCGTAGTCGGACGCGACTCCGGGGGACGGGGCTCTGGGACACTGCGCCCGTGGACACCCTGCGCTCGATCGCCCTGTTCGTGCTCGCCGCCGTCGCGGAGATCGGCGGCGCCTGGCTGGTCTGGCAGGGCGTGCGGGAGCACCGCGGCTGGGTCTGGATCGGCGCCGGCGTGATCGCCCTCGGCCTCTACGGCTTCGTCGCCACCTTGCAGCCCGACGCCCACTTCGGCCGGATCCTCGCGGCGTACGGCGGCGTGTTCGTGGCCGGCTCGCTGCTGTGGGGGATGGCGTTGGACGGCTTCCGACCGGACCGGTACGACGTCGTCGGTGCCCTGGTCTGCCTGGTCGGCGTCGGCGTCATCATGTACTCGCCGCGCGCTGTCTGACGTCGTCGTCGTAGATCGCGAGGGCGTTGCGGCGCAGGACCGTGATCGACTGGCGCGGGCCCTGGCCGGCGATGTCGCGCAGCCAGACGTAGGACTCGATCCCCGCGGCCGCGCGGACGGCCATCGCGAGCCGTCGCGCCCGTCGGGTGCCGAGGGGTCGCAAGGCGTCCTCGAACCACCCGATCGCGCGCCCACCCCGCAGCGGGGGCTGGGGGGCGTCGGGGGCGAGGGACGCCCGCAACGACGCGCGCAGCTGTGGCTCCCAGTCCAGCAGGATCCGCAGGTGTTGGTCGAGGACGTGCTCCAGGCGCGCACGTGGGTCCGCGGGCGGGTCGTCGCCGAGGAGCGAGGTTCGGTCGATCTCGGGGTGGGCGGCGAGCAGCAGTGCGTGCTGGTTGGGGAAGTAGCGGTAGGTCGTCGTACGGGAGATCCCGGACACCGCCGCGACCTCCTCGACCGTCGGCGTGGTCCCCTCGGCCAAGAGCCGACGCACGGTGGCGACGAGCTGCTCGCGCGTTCGCTGCTTCTGCGCGGTGCGACCGGAGGTCTCGTAGGCCATGGTCAAGATGGTACGACCGTCCTATCGTGGGACGTAGGTGCCACGAATGGGGTGGCCCGAATGGGTGGACGGTGTTTGTGGCCGCGTGATCGGAGGAGTCCCATGGGAGATCCCGTCGAGGTGAGCCCGGAGCTCTACCGGGTGCTGTTCGAGAACGACCGGGTGCGGGTGCTGGAGTACGTCGACCAGCCGGGTGACCAGACCCGGCCCCATCACCACCCGGACTCGGTGATGCTCACGCTCTCGTCGTTCCGGCGCCGCCTGTGGTCCGGCGGGCGCGAGGTGGAGCTCGAGCTCCCCGCGTTCCAGGCGCGCTGGCTCGACGCCCAGGAGCACTCGGGCATGAACATCGGGGACACGCCGACGCACACGGTGTTCGTGGAGCTCAAGGAGCCGGCGGCCGCTGCGTCCGACGGCGCGCTCGGACCGGCCTGAACTCCAGGCTCATCCCGCCTTCGTGGCCGCCCCGGGCACCGGCGTGCGGGGCAGGAAGAACGCGGCCATGAGCCCCCATGACGAGGAGGATGAGCCCGACGGCGGAGAGGATCGCGCCACCGGTGTCGAACGGACGCGTGGGGTCGGCCGGGAGCGGGTCCTCGATGTGGCGGCTGAGGCAGACGATTCCCGCGATCACCAGGGCCTGGAAGACGAAAGCGGCCCTCCAGCTCAACGCCTCGGTGATCAGGCCCCCGATCAGCGGCCCCGCCGCGGCCCCGATGCCTCCGGCGGCGCTGATCGCCCCGAACGCGCGGGCGCGGGAGGTGAGGTCCCGGAAGATCAGCGTGGTGAGGATGTAGACCGGCGGGATCATCAGCGCGGCCATCACCAGCAGGAAGATCGTGATCGCGAGCTGGATGCCCTGGACGGTGGTGTCCAGGTCCTCGCTCATGTCGTTGATCATCACGTTCATGTTGGAGCCGGCGAAGCTGCAGATGAACTGCGCCAGGGCCAGCGGCACGAGCACCCTGCGCAGCGCCTTCGCGTCCTGCGGGACGGCTTGGTCAGTCACGGTGGACCCGCTCCCCGGTGTCAGGTCACCGGTCTGCGCGGGCCGCCGCTGTCGCGGCGATCTCCTCGGCGCCGGACGCCCGCTGCGCCGGGACCGGCGCCGCGGCGCGCGCCGCGCTCGATCGCCTCGTCGTCGCCGGAGGGTGGAGGTCCAGCTGCTCGTTCAGGACGAGGGCGGCGTCGATCAGGGCCAGGTGGGTGAACGCCTGCGGGAAGTTCCCGATCTGCTCGCCGGTGAGCGCGATCTCCTCGGAGTACAGCCCGAGGTGGTTGGCGTAGGTGAGCATCTTCTCGAAGGTGACGCGCGCCTTGTCGAGCTGGCCGGCACGCGCGAGCGCGTCGACGTAGGCGAACGTGCACAGCGAGAAGGTCCCCTCCGAGCCGCGCAGGCCGTCCGGTGAGGCCCCGGGGTCGTAGCGGTAGACCAGGCTGTCGGTGACCAGCTCGCCGTCCATCGCCTCGAGCGTCGAGAGCCACATCGGGTCGGTCGGGGTGATGAAGCCGACCTTGGGCATCCGCAGCAGGGCGGCGTCGAGGACGTCGGTCTCGTAGTGCTGCCGGAAGGCCTGCCGGGTGGGGCTCCAGCCGCGCTCCATGACCTGCCGGTAGATCGCGTCGCGCTCCGCGCGCCAACGCTCCAGGGGTGCGGGACGTCCGTGGGTCGTGGCGAGCCGGATGCCCCGGTCGAGCGCGACCCAGTTCATGAGTCGGCCGTAGACGAAGTCCTGGCGGCCGCCGCGGGTCTCCCAGATGCCCTCCTCGGGCTGGTCCCAGTTGTCGACGACCCAGTCGAGGATCCCGCACAGGCGCAGCCACCCCTGGTGCGCGGCCTGCAGACCGTGCTGGTCGCCGTGGTAGATGCTGTCCATCGCCTCGCCGTAGATGTCGAGCTGGAGCTGGTCGGCGGCGCCGTTCCCGATGCGCACCGGGGCCGACCCGCGGTAGCCCTCCCAGTGCTCGAGGACCTCCTCGCTCAGGTCCGAGGACCCGTCGACGCGGTACATGATCCTCAGCGGGCCACCGCCACCGCCGCCTGCCTGCTCCTCGACCCGCTGCGAGAGCCACCGTCCCAGTGCCGCGGCCTCCTCGGTGTAGCCCAGGCCGAGCAGCGAGTAGACGGAGAACGAGGCATCCCGGACCCAGGTGTAGCGGTAGTCCCAGTTGCGCTCCCCGCCGACCTGCTCGGGCAGCCCGGCCGTCGGTGCGGCGACGAGGCCCCCGCTCGGCGCGTAGGTCATCAGCTTCAGGGTGATCGCCGACCGGCTCACGGTCTCGCGCCACCGTCCGGCGTACGTCGACCGCGCGGTCCAGGACTCCCAGAAGTCCACCGTCTCGTCGAAGAGCGCCGACACCTCGGCGACCGGGATCCGCCGGATCGGCCCGGCCACACCGGTCTCGAGCACCACCCCGCGCATCTGCCCGGCGTGCAGCGTGGCCCGCGCGTGGACGTCGCCGCGTTCGTCGACCTGGGCGTCGGCGAGCCGCTCGTCGTGGGACTCCTTGACCAGGTGCAGGGTCATCGCGGTGCCGGCGCTGCCCTCGAAGACGGCACCGTCCGCCGTCACATGGGTGGCGTGCGACTCGCGGCCGTAGTCGAAGCGTGGCGCGACGTCGAAGGTGAACGTCATCTGCCCGCGCACGCACCTGATCATGCGGACCAGGCGGTGCCGCTGGGTCGCCACGGGGCCGGTGATCGGCATGAAGTCGACGACCTCACCGACTCCGGCCTCGGTCATGAACCGGGTGACGAGCGCTGCCGTGTCGGGGAAGTACAGCTGCTTGCTGGTGAAGACTCCCTCGCTGGGACGGATCCGGAAGTGGCCGCCACGCTCCTGGTCGAGCAGCGAGCCGAACACGCTCGGCGAGTCGAAGCGAGGTGCGCAGAACCAGTCGACGGTCCCGTCGGTGGCGACGAGCGCGGCGGTCTGCAGGTCGCCGATCAGGCCGTGGTCGGCGATCAAGGGGTAGTCGGACATGACGATGTCCCTTCGCTGGCATCGGGTGGAGCGTCCGGATGACGCAGGCTCGCTCACAGGCTCCGTCGCGGTCCGGAGCCTCGCCTCATCCGAGGCGGGTGAGGCGTCGGCCGCTCACCCGCCCGGGAGGATGCGCCGCGCCCGGTTCCCCGCCGAGCATGGAGGCCTCGGACGCCCAAGGGCGGGAACGGAGGACACAGATGTGCAGGTGGCTCGCTTACACCGGATCGCCGATCCTGGTCCACGACCTGCTCTACCGGCCCGAGCACTCGCTGATCGTGCAGAGCATGCACTCCACCCTGGGCGCCGAGGCGACCAACGGGGACGGGTTCGGGCTGGGGTGGTACTCCGACCGGCCGACCCCGGGGGTGTTCCGCAGCACCGAGCCGGCGTGGAACGACCGCAACCTCCAGGAGCTGGCAGGGCACATCACCTCACCCTGCGTGCTCGCCCACATCCGCGCCTCCACCGGGTCGGCGGTCCAGCAGACCAACTGCCACCCGTTCCGTCACGGTCGCTGGCTGTGGATGCACAACGGACTGATCTACGGCTTCCACCAGAGCAGGCGGGACCTGGCCATGGCCGTCGATCCCTCGCTGTTCGCGGACATCGAGGGGTCGACCGACTCGGAGGTGTTCTTCCACCTCGCCCTCACCTTCGGCCTCGAGGACGACCCGCCTGGCGCGGTCAGCCGTGCGGTGGGCTTCATCGAGGAGGTGGGGCGACGTCACGGCGAGACGTTCCCGATCCAGATGACGGTCGCCGCGACCGATGGGGACACCTTCTACGGCTTCCGCTACTCCAGCGAGGGCCGGTCCCGGTCGCTGTTCCACAGCGCCGACGTCTCCACGCTGAGGGAGCAGTACCCCGACAACCCGCTCCTGCGCGACCTGTCCGACGACGCCTGCCTCGTGGTCTCGGAGCCGCTCGGCGGCCTCCGCGGGGCCTGGCGCGAGGTCCCGGAGGCAACCTGTGTCGTCGTGCGCGGCGGAGTCCAGCAGATGGTGCCCTTCGCGCCTAGCCGGACCGAGCGCGGCTGAGGTCGCACGGCGGATCACTGCCGCGAGCGGCCCCGGATCCAGCGGCCCAGCGCGCCCTCGTCGGTGGCCACGACCTGTCCGAGGAGACCCGCCACCAGCCAGCAGAAGGCGAGCACGTAGAGCGTGGCGAGGTAGGTGAAGGCCACGCCGATGGCGCCGTACCGCCGTGCGCTGACGTCCAGCGCGTGTGGCAGCCACACTGAGGTCGCCGGCCGGACGAACACCAGGGCCGTGGCCAGGATCAGGGCGCCGGGCAGCAGCAGCGTGGGGCTCACCCTGCCCGAGAGCAGCACCCACGGCACGATGACTCCGACCAGCGTGTCCAGGAGGGCGCCGAGTACGAGTGACCAGAGGCCGCGGGGCGGAACGCCCTGCGCCTGCTGCACGGCCGTGAAGGTCAGCACCACGGCAATGGCCAGCGCGAGCAGTGCCGCGACCCAGCGCCACACGAACGCGAGCCTGAACTTGGGGCGAGGCAGCAGCCAGATCGCGGCGAACGCCCGGGTGAGGGCCCGGGAGAGGCTGGTCGCCGAGGCCAGCACGATCAGCGCACCGACGACGCCGAACGATGCGCTTCCGGAGTCCTGCAGGCCCTGGTCCAGCACCTTCTGGACCTGGTCGGGCAAACCCGCGGTCTTGCCCAGGTCGGTGCTGTCGGGGTGGAGCCAGGTGGCGGCCATGATGAGGATCGGGAAGATCGAGGTGAAGAACTGCGCGGCGATGGTCATCGATCGGTCGAACACCTCGATGCGGACGAAGCCGCTCGTCGCCCTGGTGAGCAGCCGGCCGGGCCACTGCGACAGCGCCCAGTCGATCTTGTCCTGGGCGCCGCGCGGGAGGTGCCCGGCGACGCTCTCGATGATGTCGCGGGTCGAGTCGCCCTCCGGCTCCGTCCCGACCCCGGTCACCCGGTCCCGTCCTCCACGTCCTGGGTCGAGCCGCTGACGAGCGGTCTCATCCATGCGTTGTCCGGATCCGCCTCGATGAGCGCGGCCCGGAAGAAGAGGCTCATCGGCACGGCGAGCAGGGCGCCGAGCGGCCCGAGGATCCAGGTCCAGAAGACCAGCGACAGGAAGGTCAACGTGGTGGAGAGCCCCACCGCGTTGCCGACGATGCGCGGCTGGATGATCGACTGGATCACGAAGTTGACGACGCAGTACATGACGATGACGGCCAGCATCAGCTTGGGGCCGCCCTCGAGCAGCCCGATCAGCGCCGGCGGGACCAGCCCGATGACGAACCCGATGTTGGGGATGAAGTTGGTGACGAACGCCAGCACGCCCCACACGAACGCCCCCGGGACGCCCATCAGGTAGAGCAGAGTCGTGTCGATCACCGCCACGATCAGCCCGAAGATCGCCGAGACGCTGAGGTAGCTGCGGGTGCCGTGGGCGAAGGACGCCATCGCGTCGACGAGATGCGGTCGCGACCGGCGTACGTGCGCCATCAGCGGCTCGGTGTGGGCGGCGTCGAAGGCCAGGAACAGCAGCAGCGTGACGATGAAGAAGAAGTTCGACAGCACGCCGAGGAGCTGGCCGAGGACCGAGGAGGCGGCCGAGGCGATGTTCGAGGTGCTCACCGAGTCCTTCATCGACTCCAGCTGCTTGTCGGTGAGGCCCCACGACCGGAGCAGGTCCCCGAGGGCGCCGAACTGGTCCTCCATCTGCGACTGGTACTGCGGGAGCAGGTCGGCCAGCCGCCCGAGCGAGACCAGCAGCATCAGCCCCAGGACCAGCAGCAACAAGTAGGCGCCGACCAGCAGGATGACCGAGGCGAGCCACGAGGGCACGTGCTTGCTCAACCGAGCCCGGAGCGGGTGGAAGACGATGGTGAGGGCGAGCGCGAGCATCAGCGGAGCGACGATGTCGCTGGCCGCCTTGAGCGCGACCGCGACGATCGCGATGCAGGCGGCGCCGAGGAGCACGCGCAGGTTCCGGGAGGTGACCACGGTGCCCGCACCGGCGGGCCGGGTGACGTCCGTGGCGTTCTTCTGCTCGTCGAGGGGCAGCGCGGACGCCCTTCGCCTCGTCGTCTTCCGGTTCGCCTTCTGGGTCGACCCATGGGTCGACTTCCGGGTCGCCGGCGTGCGGTCCGCGTCCACGCGACCAGAGCATCACGGCACCGCGGTGGCGCGCCTCATCCGTTCGGGATGAATGGGGTCAGAGGGTCCTGCTCGGAGCCGTGGCGGCACCGTCGTACGGCCGCGGGTGCTGGGGCGGCAGGTCGGTGCGCTGCCCCAGGTGCTCCAGCCACGCCACCAGCTGCCGGTGCACGGCGTCGGCGCCCACGAGCCGCTCCGGCGGGGGAGGCAGGTCGCGGGGCCACACCAGCATCGCCCTGTCCTGCCAGCCGCCGAGCCCGCCGTGGCAGCCGACCAGGCCCTCGAACGCGGCCACCTCGCCGGTGACCGGCTCGAGCAGGCTGTTCACGGCGATGTCGGGGGACTCCGGCATCGAGGCCGCCCGCAGGATGAACTCGGCCGCTTCGGGGCGGAAGCCCGCGAGCGGGTCCTGGCCGACGAGGTGCCCGTCGCGCAGCCGGTGCTCGCCGTCGCGCCCGATGACGACCGGGCCGTCCGCGGAGTCCACGACCACGAAGCCGACCCCCTCGTGCTCGGCAAGCCCGGCGACGAGGGCCGGGAACCGCGCCTCCAGCTCCTCCCTGGTGAGCCGGTGTCGCTCGCCGGCGACGTAGACCAGACCGAGGTTGCCCGAACCGAAGACCAGCAGGGGTGGGCTCCCGTCGGACCCGTCGGCTCCGCGGCCGGCTGCGGCCGCCTGCGCGACCGACTCCTCGGCCGTTGCCTCGTCCTGGGCGCCGGTGCCGGCCCGCAGCGCCTGCGCGACCAGCTGGGGCTGCTCGTCCACCAGCGCCTGGACGCGGGCCGTCCCCTCGGTGTTGGTGACGCTGGCGGCCACGTCGGTGCCGGCGAGCCGGGCGACGAGTCCGGAGAGGTCCTCGCCGTACCGGTCCGCGAACACGGCGCCCTGGGACTGGCCGTGGTCGGACAGCACGACGATGCGGTAGCGCCGCGGAGCCAGCTCGGCCACCTCCTCGAGCCGGCCGAGGACCGCGTCGAGCCCGACCAGGGCGTCCAGCGACTCCGGTCGCATCACCCCGGCGTGGTGGGCGACCGCGTCGTAGTCCACGTAGTCGACGTAGACGCTGCGCGCACCCGCCGCGAGGGCGTCGCCCACGGCCACGGTGTTGAGGTCGCGCAGGACGCCGTTGAGCACGCCGCGCTCGCCCGCGAAGCCCCACCCGCGGTGCACGCGGGGACGCATGTCCTGCCGAGCCTGACGACGGGCCTGGAAGCGCTCGCGGACCACTTCGCTGGTGGTGCGGACCATGCCCCGGACGAACCCGTCGGGCCGGAGGAGGAACCGGTTCAACGAGCGTCTGCCCTCGCGGTTCGCCGCCACCCCGCCGACCCGGCTCATCGTGGCCAGGGCGTACGGCGCGTCCCCGCTGAACAGGTTGCTCACCGACACGCCGCCGTCGACGAGCAGGCCGTTTCCGTCGGAGTGCAACGCCTCGATCTCGGTGGCGTCCTTGGGGCGGTTGGCGACGAAGACCCGCCCGCTGGCACGGTCGACCCAGCGGAACGCCGGGATCCCGTCGATGCTGCCGTGCAGGATGCCCATCTGGCTGGCAGGGGTGGTCGCGGGCAGCATCGGCGTCCACTCCATGAACTGGTGGCTGCCGTCGCGGATCCAGCGCGACAGCGTCGGCAGGGTCCCGCCCATCACGCCCCACTGCAGAACCGGGAACGGGACGCCGTCGAGCTGTACGAAGAGCATCCCGGTCACCTCAGGGTCGGGCACCGGCGGTGCGCGACGGGCCTTGCGGGCGAGGTGGGCGAAGACGGCGTCGTTGGTGCCCGCCGTGGCGACCCAGCCCACGATCGTCAGCATCACGGCGATGATCCACGCCGTGATGAAGGCGTCGGAGAACGACGCGACGTGCACGCCGGGGACGACGAGCAGGGCGACGTAGACCAGGAGGGCCTGCCCGAACAGGGCGAGCAGCAGCGCTCCAGCCCAGCCGAGCGGGGTCAGGACGACCACGAGCACCGGGCGCAGGACCAGTCCCGCCGCCCCGAGGGTCAGCGCGACGAGGAGGACCGCGGGCCACCCGTCGAAGGTCAGTCCCGGCAGCAGGAGCGCCGAGATCCAGAGGCCGAGGAGCGTCGCCACGAGTGACGCCGCGGCGCGCAGGACGTCGGCCCCGGTGAGGTCGAGTCGGCGGCGCACGTGCACGGCTGCCTCCTCGCCTCGCGCAGGGTCCACGCGCCAGCGTGGCAGCACGCCGAGACGCGCCGCGTCACCCGCGGGGGATGAGCACGCAGCGGCGTGGCCTCACTGCCCGACGGCGCCGAGGAGCTGCTTCTCCGCGACGTCGAGGTAGGCGTCCAGCGCCTTCTCGGCCTGCTCCACCCGCCCCTGGGTGAGCAGCTCGAGGATCTCCCGGTTGCTGGCGAGATAGGGCTCGTGGAAGGTGCGCGGGTCCGCCATCGCGTGGAAGACCAGCCGCAGCTCGGCCAGCAGGTGCTGCATCGTCTCGTCGGCGCGCGTGCTGCCCGCCAGGCCCACCAGCGCCTGGTGGAAGCGTAGGTTGGCGGTGCCCACCGCGGCCCAGTCGTCGTCGGCGGCCGCTCCTTCTCCTCGCTCGACCGCGGCGCGGACCGGCGCCAGGGCTGCGAGGGACAGGTCGCCGGCCGCGCGGACGGCGGCGGGCTCCAGGAGACGCCGGAAGCGGTAGAGGTCGCGGACGTCGGGAGCCGAGAGGGAGCGCACGAACACGCCCCGGTTGAACACGTGCACCAGCAGGCGCTCGTGGGTGAGCAGGCGGAACGCCTCGCGCAGGGTGTTGCGAGAGACCCCGAGGGCCTCGCCGATGTCTTCCTCGGAGAGCCGGGTGCCGGGTGGGAGCCGGCCCTCGGTCACGTGGTCGCGGAGCACGTCGGCCACCCGGGCGGCCGTGCTCGAACGGCCGACGCTCGCGCGGTCCTGCGCCAGCGACTCCAGGTAGCCCTGCACCACCGTGTGCTCCTCTGCTCGGGGCCGGTGACCGGCCGGGGCGGCCAGCCTAGCCGGTGAGGGTATTGCAGTATTGTTGAACAATCCTTATCGTGGTGTGATCCGGCCCACACAGGGCACAACCATCCGGAACGGACACCGGCCCGCCGGCGTACCACCCGAGGAGAACGATGCAGGACCGAGGACCCACCGGCGAGACCGCGCCGGAGCACAACGCCGAGAGCACCACCGCAGCGCCGCAGGACGACCACGACGCCGACCAGCACGACGGGGGCAAGGGGTCCGCGCTGACCCGCGGAGCATTGCTCGGTGCGATGTTCCTGATGGCCACCAGTGCCATCGGCCCGGGCTTCATCACCCAGACCACCGTCTTCACCGCCCAGCTCGGGGCCGCCTTCGCGTTCGCGATCCTGGTCTCGGTGCTCGTCGACATCGCCGTCCAGCTCAACGTGTGGCGCGTGATCGGCGTCTCGGGCATGCGGGCCCAGGACCTCGCCAACCGGGTGATCCCAGGTGGCGGCTACGTGCTGGCCGCCCTGGTCGTCTTCGGCGGGCTGGTCTTCAACATCGGCAACATCGGGGGCACGGCTCTCGGCGCCAACGCGATGGTGGGGGCTGACGTGAAGATCGGCGGCGCCGTCTCCGCGCTGATCGCGATCGCGATCTTCCTCAGCCGGCGGGCCGGGATGGCGATGGACCGGATCGTGGTGCTCCTCGGCCTGGTGATGATCGCGATGGTCACCTATGTCGCGTTCGCGTCCGGCCCGCCGGTCGGTGAGGCGCTCAAGCAGACCGTGATGCCCGACGAGGTCAGCTTCCTGATCATCACCACGCTGATCGGCGGCACCGTCGGCGGCTACATCACCTACGCGGGTGCCCACCGCCTCGTCGACTCCGGGATCACCGGTCCCGCGAACGTCCGCCAGATCACCCGCACCTCGGTGACCGGCATCACCGTCACCGCCGTGATGCGCGCGCTGCTGTTCCTCGCCGTGCTCGGTGTCGTGGCCGGCGGCGCGACCCTGGCCAGCGACAACCCGCCGGCCTCGGCCTTCGCCCACGCGCTCGGCGACGCCGGTGTCCGCGTGTTCGGCGTGATCCTGTGGGCCGCCAGCATCACCTCGGTGGTCGGGGCGTCCTACACCTCGGTGTCGTTCCTGACCACCTTCTCCGACTGGCTGGGCCGGCGCCGCAACTGGGTCGTCGTCGCCTTCATCGCCTTCTCCGCAGGGATCTACCTGCTGATCGGGAAGACCCCGGTGAGCCTGCTCGTCCTGGCCGGTGCACTCAACGGGCTGATCCTGCCCGTCGGGCTCGGCATCCTGCTGTGGGTCGCGGCCCGGCGCTCGCACGACCTGCTCCGTGGCTACGCCTACCCGCGCTGGCTCGTCGTCCTGGGAGTGGCGGTCTGGCTGCTCACGCTCTACCTGGCCTGGGAGTCGCTGAGCGGCATCGCCACCCTGTGGGAGGGCTCGTGACGACCATCGACCTCAACGCGGACCTCGGCGAGGGGTTCGGGCAGTGGGTGCTCGGCGACGACGACGCGCTGCTCGACGTCGTCACCAGCGCCAACGTGGCGTGCGGCTTCCACGCCGGCGACCCGACCGTCCTGCGTCGGGTCTGCCAGCTGGCCGCCGACCGGGGCGTCGTGGTCGGCGCCCAGGTGGGCTACCGCGACCTGGCCGGCTTCGGGCGACGGTTCATCGACGTCGACCCCGAGGACCTCGTCAACGACGTGCTCTACCAGATCGGTGCGCTCGAGGCGTTCGCCCGCGTGGCCGGCACCGAGGTGGCCTACGTCAAGCCGCACGGCGCGCTCTACAACGCGATCGTCCACCACGAGGAGCAGGCCGAGGCGGTCGCCGAGGCGGTACGCCGCTACGACCCGGGCATGCACGTCCTCGGCCTTCCCGGCTCGGCGTGGCTGACGGCCGCAGACAAGGCCGGTTTGTCCCCGGTGGAGGAGGCGTTCGCCGACCGGGCCTACACCAGCGAGGGACGGCTGGTCTCCCGCCGCGAGCCCGGCGCCGTGCTGCACGACCACGACGTGGTGGCGCACCGCAGCGTCCGGATCGCCACTCGTGGGGAGGTCGAGTCGCACGACGGCGCCCTCGTCGAGGCGCCCGCCCGCTCGCTGTGCGTGCACGGCGACACCCCGGGAGCGGTGGAGATGGCCGCCCGGGTGCGCCGGGGGCTCGAGGACGCCGGTGTCGAGCTGGCGCCGTTCGCGCTGGAAGAGCGATGAACGTGCTGCCCTGCGCCGACGCGGGGCTGCTCGTGGAGCTCGCCGACCTCGACGAGGTGCTCGCGCTGTACGCCGAGCTGGCCGATGCTCCGCCCGCCGGGGTGGTCGACCTGGTGCCCGCCGCCCGCACGCTGCTGCTCCGGGTCGACCCGGACGTCGCCGACCCGGGCGCGGTCGAGCGAGCCGTGCGCGAGGCCCGTCCGCGGCCGGGCAACCGGCCCGACGCCGGCCACGTCGAGATCCCGGTCCGCTACGACGGGGAGGACCTCGACGAGGTCGGGGAGCTCACCGGGCTCGGCGCGCGCGGGGTGGTCGAGGCGCACACGGGCCAGGAGTGGACGGTCGCGTTCTGCGGGTTCGCCCCCGGGTTCGGCTACCTCGTGGGGGAGGACGACCGGCTGCACGTGGCCCGGCGGGAGAACCCCCGCACGAAGGTGCCGGCCGGCTCGGTCGGGCTCGCCGGCGAGTTCAGCGGCGTCTACCCGCGTCCCTCGCCCGGTGGCTGGCAGCTGATCGGTCGCACCGACGCCCCCGTCTGGGACCTCGACCGCACGCCTCCGGCGCTGCTCTCCGCGGGCGTGCGCGTGCGGTTCGTGGAGGCGCGATGAAGCAGCTGGAGGTGCTCGAGACCGGTCCGTTGGCCACTGTCCAGGACCTCGGCCGGCCGGGTCTGGCCCCCCTCGGCGTCGGCCAGTCCGGCGCGGCGGACCGGCGCAGCCTGCGGCTGGCGAACCGCCTCGTGGGCAACGACGAGTCGGCGGCGGCGGTCGAGGCCACCTTCGGGGGGCTGGAGGTGCGCGCCCACGGCGATCTCTACGTCGCCCTGACCGGCGCCCCGTGCCCGTTGCTGGTCGACGGCCGGCCGCACGGTGCCAACGCCGTGGTGCGGGTGCCTTCCGGTTCCACCGTGACCCTGGGCACACCCGACTCCGGCCTGCGCAGCTATCTCGCCGTCCGTGGCGGGCTCGACGTGCCCGAGGTGCTCGGCTCCCGCGCCACCGACGTGCTGTCGGGCATCGGGCCGGACCAGCTGGCGCCCGGCGCGACGCTGCCGGTGGGTCCCGCGCCGGGCACCCAGCCCTGCGTCGACCACGTGGCCGTGCGCGCACCCGAGGCGGGCGACGTGGCGCTGCGGGTGCGCTGGGGTCCCCGGGCCGACTGGTTCGTCGAGAAGTCCCGTGAGGCGATGCTCGGGGCGGCGTACACCGTCACCGACGAGAGCAACCGGGTGGGCATGCGCCTCTCCGGCCCGGAGCTGGAGCGGGTGCGCGACGACGAGCTGCCCAGCGAGGGCATGGTGTGCGGCGCCCTGCAGGTGCCTCCGTCCGGACAGCCGACGCTGTTCCTCAGCGACCACCCGGTGACCGGCGGCTACCCGGTGATCGCCGTGGTGGTCTCCGCCGACCTGCCGCTGGCGGCCCAGGCACGGCCGGGCCAGCGGCTGCTGTTCCGTGCCGCCCACGCCTCAGCCGACCGCGACGCCTCCAGGAGGAGCGCATGACCGACCTGCACCCGGGCCCCGAGACCGGCCCCGAGACCCGCCCCGAGACCCGCCCCGAGACCGGCCCCGAGACCGGCCCCGACGTCGCCGCCCTCACCCCGGCCGAGGCGCGGGCCCGGTTCCGCGAGGGCCTGGTGACCCCGACGGCCGGGTGGTCCTCCGGCTGGACCCAGGCCAACCTGATCGCCGTTCCGCGCGACACGGCCTACGACGTGCTGCTGTTCGCCCAGCGCAACCCCGCGCCCTGCCCGGTGCTCGACGTCACCGAGCCCGGTGAGGTGCAGGCGTCGCTGTTCGCCGGTGACCTGCGCACCGACCTGCCGGCCTACCGCGTCTACGAGCACGGCGAGCTCGTCGCCGAGACCGCCGACGTCACCGACCTCTGGCGCGGGGACCTCGTCTCCTTCCTGCTCGGCTGCAGCTTCACCTTCGAGTCCGCGCTGCTGGAGGCGGGCGTGCCGGTGCGCCACCTCGAGGCGGGGTGCAACGTGCCGATGTACCGCACCGACCGGCCCTGTCGCAGCGCCGGTGCGATGTCCGGGCCGCTCGTCGTCTCGATGCGGCCGGTGCCGGCGGAACTGGTGGCCACGGCCGTGCGGGTGACCTCGAGGTACCCCGCCGTCCACGGCGCGCCCGTGCACGTCGGTGACCCCGCCGCCCTGGGCATCGCCGACCTCGACGCGCCGGACTTCGGGGACGCCGTCACGGTGCGGCCGGGCGAGGTGCCGGTGTTCTGGGCCTGCGGGGTGACCCCGCAGGCCGCGGTGATGGCCTCGCGGCCGGCGTTCGCGATCGCGCACGCGCCGGGCCACATGGCGATCACCGACGCGCGCGACTCGGCCTACCAGGTGCCCTGAGCGTCGTCCGTCATCCGGTCGCGTGGGGCCCTGGGGCGTGACGCCCCGGCGGGCTGCGTCGTTGGCGACGCATGAGCCCACGTGGTGACCTCGACCCGTCCGCCCTCCGCCGTCGCACCGTCCTGCGGGGAGCCGCCGCCCTCGGCGCGGCCGGCGCCGCCGCGCCCCTGCTGGGGACCGCGCCCGCCTCAGCCGACAGCTCTCCTGCCACCGTCCACGACTGCGTGGTCGTCGGCGCCGGGCTCTCGGGACTGGCGGCGGCCCGGAAGCTGGTGGCGGCCGGACGGTCGGTGGTCCTGCTCGAGGCGCGCGACCGCGCCGGGGGGCGGGTGCAGAACGTGCGCACGCTGGGCGGCGGCTACGAGATCGACGGGGGAGCGGAGTTCACCGGTCCGACACAGGACCGGATCCAGGCGCTGGCCGACGAGTACGGCGTGGCCACGCTGCCGACGTACAACGAGGGCGACAACCTGTACTGGCGCGACGGCCGCGCCACGACCTACCCCGCCGCCACCGGGGTGCCCCTGGACATGAGCACCCCCGAGGCCGCCGCCGCGCTCGCCGCACTGCAGGCCAGCGCCAGCACGATCAGGCCGGGGCGTCCCTGGGAGCACCCGCTGGCGGCGCAGTGGGACGCGATGACCTTCCAGCAGTGGATCGACCGGCACGCCACCTCGGAGTCCGCCCGGCTCCAGCTGGCCCTGATCTGCAGCGCGACCCTCTCGGTGCGCCCTGCGGAGATCTCGGCGCTGTTCATGTTCGGCTACATCGCCTCGGCAGGCGACGAGACCAACCCGGGCACGGTCCTGCGTCTGGTCAGCGTGGGTGGCGGTGCCCAGGAGCGCTTCTTCGAGGGGGGCGCGGCCCGGGTGCCGCTGGCGATGGCCGGGGACCTGGCCCCGCAGCTGGTCTACGGAGCGCCGGTCAGCAGCATCGACACCCGCGGACGGACGGCCGTCGTGGCCACGCCCCGGGGCAGGTTCCGCGCCCGCCGTGTGGTGGTGGCGATGAGCCCGGCGATCTCGGGCCGGATCTCCTATCCCGGTGGGCTGAGCGCGGCGCGCACCCGGCTGCACACCAGCGTGCGGATGGGCTCGATCGGCAAGTTCCAGGCGGTCTACGACGCGCCGTTCTGGCGCGACCAGGGCCTGTCGGGGCAGGTCATCGGCGACGGGGCCCCGATCGACGTGACCTTCGAGAGCTACGCCCAGGGCAAGCACTTCCTGATGGGGTTCGTCTCCGCCGAGCAGATGCGCCGTCTCGACGCGGCTCCGGAGGACCAGCTGGTCGAGGAGTGCACCGCGGCGCTGGAGCGCTACTTCGGTCCGCAGGTGCGCTCGCGGATGATCGACCGGGGCTACAAGCGGTGGGACCGCGACCCGTTCTCCTGGGGCGGACCGACCGGTGTCTCCGGTCCGAACGTGCTCACCCGGTGGGGACCGGCGCTGCGCGAGCCGTGCGGCCCGATCCACTGGGCGGGGACGGAGGCCGCGACGTACTGGCAGGGCTACATGGACGGCGCGGTGTCCTCGGGCCAGCGTGCCGCGGACGAGGTGCTGGCCGCGCTGGGCTGAGGAAGGCTGCAGCGTCACCTGATGATCACCCCATCTGCGCGACCGTCCTCGGTCTGCGCGTGCGGCACTCGCTGCCGCGCTGAGCGAGGGTCATCGGGCACCGGGGGCTCCTCGCGCCCCTGATCCCCGGGGGGCCCGCCCCGCGTCGCCGAACATGCACATGTCGCTGTCGGAGCTGGTGATCGCAACGGCAGCCCGGCGTGTCACATTCGCATGTCTGGCTACGAGCGGGCCCGCCGTACGACGGACCCGCTCGCCGTACGCCACCCCCAGACCGGATAGTCCGCGACGTTCGGCAGGCGAATCCGGCTCAGCGACCTGCGAAACGTCGCGGACTATCCGTCTCGACGTCGAAGACTCCGTGGGCGCCGCGCTCGGCGTCGACCATCACGTGCGAGACGAACGGGTAGCGCCCGGGCTGGGGAAAGGCGAGCTCGACGAAGCCGCCCTGGGCCGGCTGCAGCGCCAGCGACTGGGCCCCGCCCGGACCGCCGCGCACCAGGTAGGCGCCCTCGGCGTACGTCGTGTCGAACTGGCCGCCGACGACGTGGAAGGACGTCGCCCGTCCGGGTCCTGCGTCGAGCACCCAGACGCGGACCCGTTCGCCCACGCGGGCGGTCAGGGGACGGTGGTCGTACTGGTTGGCGTAGCCGTTGAACACCACGGCGTCGGGACGCTCGGCGTCCACCTTGTCGGCGTCGACGGGGCCGCCCTCCGGGCCGAGGTAGAGCTCGGACTGCACCAGGAGATAGCTGCGGTCGACGGCAGGCAGGCCGGGAGGCTCGATCACCACGGCTCCGAACATGCCGTTCGCGATGTGCGCCGACATCGGCATCGTGGAGCAGTGGTACATCCAGATGCCGGCCCGGGTCGCGGTGAACCGGTAGGTCAGCGACTCGCCGGGGTCGAGGGTCCGCATCGGTCGGTCCGGTGCGAGCGCGCCGGCGTGGAAGTCCACCGAGTGCCCGATGCTGCCGTCGTTGACCAGGGTGATCTCGAAGCGGTCGCCGACGCTGCCGTGCAGCACCGGTCCGGGTGCCGTGCCGTCATAGGTCCACAGCGTCTGGGTGACGCCGGGGGAGACCTCGCGCTCGACCTCGCGCACGGTGAGGGTGCGCCGGTGCACGCGCCCGGCCCCGAGTGGTGGGAGCGAGGCGTCGCGGGCCTCGAACGCGGGGTCCGGCTCGGCCATGAAGTCGGGGGTCGCCGGGGCGCCCGAGGAGCCGTGGCCGGCGTGGCCGGTCGTGGCGGGATCGGTGGGGGTCGGTGCTGGTGTCTGGGCCGCCGCGCCGGTGACTGACACGGTGAGCACCATCCCCTGCTGCCGGTGACCCACCACCGAGCACCACCCGTCGAGGTCGCGTCCCACGACGCCTACGTCGACCTGTCGGGTCTCGCCCGCCGCGAGCCGCCCGGTGTCCGCCCCGGTCTCCAGGGTGAGGTCGTGGACGTGCTCGTCGACGTTGGTCACCTCGATGACGAGACGGTCTCCGCCGGGCACGGACACGTTGTCGGGGGTGAACCTCATGTGCCGTGCCTCGACCTCCACGGTCGTCGTGTGCCCGGTGGGCCGCACGTCCGCGGAGGCGGCCGAGGCCCCGGCGCCGCGCACCGCCGCGGGGTCCAGGGCGACCCCGGCCGCGACGGAGAGCAGCACGACGGCGAGCCCGGTGACCGCCATGCCGGCGGCCTGTCCCCTCGGCCGGGCGAACGGGGCGGCAGCGTCGGTCTCCCGGGTCGCGGTGCGGCGTAGGCGCAGCGTGCGGAAGAGCAGCGGCACGAAGGTCGCGAGGCAGGCGAGCACCACCACCGAGGAGAGCACCCGCACGAGGCTCGGCACCGGCAGGGCGCAGACGAGCAGGCCGGCGTTGGCGCCGGCGACCCGCAGCGTTGCGCCGCGGTCCATCGCCGCGTGGGTACGCCGGGTCACCGCCGGGCCGCCACCCAGCGCCACCGGGACCAGGTGGCTCAGTGCCCCGAGCAGCACCTGCGCGCCGAAGCCGGCGGCCAGCAGCGGCGTCACGGTCTCGAACCACTCCCCGGCCTCGGCCCAGCCCGACGCGGTGGCGACTCCGACGGCGAGCACGACCAGGCTGCCGACCAACCACAGCGCGCCCGCCCCCACCGACCAGGTCGCGAACGTCGAGGGAGGCCGGCGTACGGTCGCGCGGCCCAGGGGGATCCCGAGGACCACGAGACCGCCTAGGTAGAGGAGCAGACCGACCGCCACCACGCGGAGCCGGCCCGCGGCAGCGGCACTCGCCGCCAGCGCGATGCCCGCCACCAGCACCGGGAGCGCCCGGCGTGCGGAGCGCTCGGCGCCCTCGCCGAGCCGGGTGCGCAGCATCGTCGGCCACAGGGTCACCACGGTCCCGGCCACGGTCAGACCCATCCAGCCGAGCACGTTGACGGTCCCGTGGGCCAGCACCAGCCGCTGGTGCCACGGCTCCGCGAGGTCACGCGCGAGGGTGGTGCCGAGGCCGGCGCCCACGGGCAGGAAGCAGGCCGCCGCGACGTAGTAGCGGACCACGAAGGAGAACCGCGAGGGCAGGGCGCCTCGCACCATCCGCGTCAGCGTGACGCCGTGCCACACGACCGCGCCGACCACGGCGGCCGCGCCGGCCACGGTGACCGGCCAGGTCGCGGAGAGGACACCAGCGACGACGGCGGCGACGCCGAGGTTCAGGACTGCCAGCCGCCAGGACTGCTGACGCCGACTGGGACCGGCCACGTGCAGGAGGGTCTCGGTGAAGTGCGTGCTCCAGACCAGGATCGCGTGGGTCACCGCCCCCAGCAGGAGCAGGTGGATCATCAACCACCGCGGGGCGGGGAGCAGCGGGTGGACCAGCGTCGAGGCGACCAGCAGGAGCAGCCACATCACCACGGGCAGGTCCCGCAGCGGCCACAAGCCGCGTCCGGCCGGCTTCGGCAGCCCGGTCGTCATCGCCCGCTCCGCGCCCGGCCGGCGGACCAGGCCGCGACGGCGATGAACGACAGCAGCGCGAGGATGTTGAGCACGCCCCCGGCCCGCCACGCGGTCGCCGATCCCAGGGCGTCCCCGATCCACAGCCGGAGTACGAGCGAGCCGTGCAGGAGGGCCAGCGGTGCCAGCATCGCCGGGTGGTAGGGCAGCGGACGCCGGAGCACCGCCGGCAGGATCACCGGCGCGTGGGCCATCACCATCGACATCGTGAAGCCGAGGAAGACCGCGTGCACGACCGCGTCGTACGCCGGTCCGGTGGGCGTGCCTGCGAGCCACACCGCGCCGGCGACCGCGAGCCAGACGTAGCCGGCGAGCATCCCCAGGGCCGCGAACCTCGCGGCCCCGGTGCCGTGCACGGTGCGCCGGGCGACGTCGTGGCGGGCCAGCCACGCCACGAGGGCCACGACGACCGCGCCCAGGAGCGGATGGCCGACGTCAGGCCACAGCAGGGTGGCAACCAGGGCGGAGGCCAATGCTCCGGCGGCCGTGACCAGCACGGTGCCCGCGTGCAGCCCCATCGTCAGCCGAGCCAGCTCGAGGCGCTCGCCGGCGATGGTCAGCACCACGAAGCCGGCAAGCCATGGCAGCAGCGCCGGCACCGTGACGCCCCCGGCCCACAGCAGTGCTGCCCCGGCGGCGACGGTCGCGCCGAGCGCCTGCACGAGGACGGCGTCGTCGCGCTGGCGCCGCCACAGGGGGACGTAGACGGCGACGAGGCCCGCTGCACCGGCCGCAAGGAGCCACTTGCCCGCGGAGACCGGAGCCGGGGAGACCAGCAGCAGCCCGCCGGCCCCGAGCATCGTCGGCGCGAGGAACCCGGCGGGCCGGCCGAGCGCCACCGCGCGCTCCAGCGCGATCAGGGTGCCGAGGAAGCCGATCACGAGCAGGGGCCCGTGCACGGTCGGCAGCCGGTCGGTGGACAGCGGTGCCGGGAGCTCCATCAGCTGGAGTGCGGCATCGAGCCCGGCGAGGAGGGCCAGCGCGGCCGGAACGAGCAGGCCGGCGTGCACGGGGACCCGCCTGCGGTGGGGGCGAGTCCGCGTGGGGGGCGCGACCTGCGGTGCTTGGGCGACCGTCATCGACGGGGGTCCTCGTCCGCGACCAGACGCAGGTGGCAGGCGCCGGGCTCGGAGAACGGGTGCAGCTCGCTCTCGCGGCCGTCGTGGCCGGAGGCGGCCAGGGCTCCGCGCACGATGCCGAGGTGCACGCTGCACACCACCGTCGGGGACTCCTGGGCGGCCTCGAGCAGCGGGCACCGGGTGAGCAGCACGTCGACGTGCCGCCGATCGGCCTCGGGCGCGAACCCCATCCGCTCGAAGATCCCGGTGACCTGGCGGCGTGCGGCCGCCGGGGTCCGCGGAGCCTCCTCGCCATCCTCGGCGGCCAGCCGGCGTCCCCACTCGAAGCCCGCGGCAGCGGCGTCCTCGGCGGGCGAGTCGCTCGTGCGCTCCACCAGGCTCGCGAGCGCGGTGGCCAGCCCGGCGTACTCGTTCCCGGCCGTCGCCCGCGGACCGAAGGTGGCGCGGTAGAGCCAGGCGGGCCGGCCCCGCCCCTGTGCCGGCGCGCGGTGGCGCTCCACGAGCCCGTCGGCCACCAGGGCGTCGAGGTGCTCGCGCACGGTGTTGTGGTGCAGCCCCGTGGTGGCGCCCAGCGCGTCGAGGCCGACAGCCTCCTGCTCTCGGCGCAGCGCCTCCAGGAGCCGTGCCCGCGACGGGGACAGCGCACGCCCCGTGGGGGGAGCGGCGGGCAGGGGGCCGAGCCGATTGTTTTTCACGGAGTAGAGTGTACTAAAATAATCCGTGGAGCACCCGCCCGGGGCTCCGAAACCCTGGAGGAACCACATGGACGTCGTCGTCGCCTCGTCGGAGGCAGACACCGAAGCCGTCGAGGCGATCACCGAGCACCACGCCGCCATGGCCGGCGCCCTGGCCGCTCGCGTCATCGACGTGCAGCAGGCGGCGCGAGCCGGAGCGGACGTCACGGCGGCCCGCGACGCGGTGGTCGCGTGGTCGCGCGAGGAGCTGCTCCCGCATGCGGCGGCCGAGGAGGAGACGGTGTACGCCGCCGCGGCCGGCCGGCGCGAGGGACGGCTCCTCGTGGAGGCGCTGGTCGCCGACCACCGGGTGATCGTCGAGCTCGTCGAGCGGCTGGCGGGCGCCCCCGACGCCGTCACCGCCGCGAGCACAGCGGCCGCGCTCGAGGCGCTCTTCGCTGCCCACGTCGCCAAGGAGAACGACCAGGTGCTCCCGCTCCTCGCGGCGGACCCGTCGGTGTCGGTGGCCGAGCTGCTCGGCGGGATGCACCACGAGCTCGGTGGCCACGAGGCCGAGGGGGCAACCAGCGGGTGCGGCGGCACGTGCACCTGTGGTGAGCAGGACCGTCCTGGCGACGTCGAGCTCGACGCCCGCGCCGTGCCCCACGCCATCCGGCACGCGACGATCTTCGGCGCTCTCGACAGCCTGGGGTCCGGCACCGCGATGGTGCTGGTCGCGCCGCACGATCCGCTGCCGTTGCTCGCCCAGCTCGAGCAGCGCAGTCCCGGCGCCTTCGAGGTCAGCTATCTCGAGCGCGGACCCGAGGCCTGGCGGCTGCGGCTCCTGCGCCGGGTCGCGTGAGCGGGGGACGGGCAGATGTGTGAGCACTGCGGCTGCCGTGGCGCCGAGCCGATCGCGGAGCTGATGGATGAGCACTTCGTGCTGCTGGACCTCGTCGGCGACGTACGCCGGGGGCTCGAGCGGGACGACCGGGCGGGGGTGATGGCGATCCTCGAGGAGCTGGAGCACAAGCTGGTCCGGCACGTGTCCCGGGAGGAGCGTGGTGTCTTCGCCGCGCTGAAGGAGCAAGGAGACTTCGCCGAGGCGGTGGACGAGCTGGAGGCGGAGCACGTCACGCTCGACGTACAGCTCGACGAGGTGGACCCCACGTCACCGACCTTCGCGGCAGACGTGCGGGCGATGATGGACGACCTCGTCACCCACATCGACAAGGAGAACCTCGGCGTCTTCCCGGTCACGGTGGTCACGCTGGGCGCGCGGGGTTGGGCCACCGTCGAGGCCGCCCATGAGGCGGAGGCGAGCTTCCTGGCCGATGCCGTGCCCGCCTGAGCCTCGTGGGCGTGGACAAGCGCCGATCGGGTAGTGCTGGGCCATGAACACGACGTCCCCCTCGGTGCCCCGTCCCCCCTCGAAGGTGTCAGGCCTGCTCTACGGCCTGGGCTTCGGTGGGTTCGTCGACGGGATCGTCCTGCACCAGATCCTCCAGTGGCACCACATGGTCTCCCACGTCGAGGACTACCCGATGACGACGCTCGCCGGGCTCGAGGTGAACACGTTCGCCGACGGCTTCTTCCACGTCGCGACCTGGTTCCTGGTGCTCGGCGGCTCGATCGCCGCGATCATTGCGTGGCGCCAAGGACGGCTCGCGCCGAGCTGGAGCTTCCACTTCGGGCTGGTCCTCGCCGGCTGGGGGATCTTCAACCTCGTCGAGGGGATCGTCGACCACCAGATCCTCGGCGTGCACCACGTGCGCGACGACCTGGGTGCGCCGCTGTCGTGGGACCTCGGCTTCCTGCTCTTCGGCCTGCTGCTCGTGGTGGGCGGCTGGCTGCTGCACCGGCGTGGCGTACGGGTGCTGGAGCGCGAGGCGGCAGGGCGACCGCGGTCCTGAGGGCGGCGAACCCCCGGGCCGCCCTCTGGCTACGTCGCCGATCGCCGCGAGATCAGCGCATGGACGACGGCGACCGGGGTCAGGGCGGCGGCGCCCGCGATCGTGGTCAGCTCGTAGCGGAGGCTGCTGTCGGGGTGCGGCGTGCCGCGCAGCCGTGACAGCAGCGAGCTCCACGGGATGCCGACCGCGTTGCCCCACATGATGAGGCGCACGGCGGCGAGCACGCCGCGAGCGTCCGCCTCGCCGTACGCCGCGACGAGCTCGTGCCAGGCGTCGGCCTCCGGCCGCCCCCGGGTGTCGGCGTAGTGCTGGGCGAAGGCCAGCGCGGGGTGCTGGTCCTCGGGCGCGCCCAGCGCCGCGCCGCCGAGCAGGTCGCGAACCTCGCGCTTGTCCAGCCCCGCGTCGAGGGCGAAGCGCACGTGGGCGTGTGAGCACAGCTCGCAGCCGTTCACCTGCGTGACCGTCAGCATGATCCGCTCCCGGAACTGGCTGTCCCTGCCGACTCGTGAGCGGCGCAGCGCTCCGAGGGTGCTCAAGGCGCGGAGGGCGATCGCATAGCTCTCCGGCACCGTGTAGTGCTTCCGGGCGAGGAGTGCGGGACCGACGTCAGGCATGTGGTGGTGGTCTCTCCAGGAGGGGGGAACGGCACCATGATACCCCAGGGGGTATCGCACAGCTGATCGGCGACAGATCGTCGCCGCTGGACCCTCACCCCGCCGGGCGCGGGACTTCGCCGTCAGGGGTCCCGTCCGGTGGCCACGGCAGTAGGCGGGCACCGATCACCGCGGCCTGCAGGGTCAGCTTCTGGGCGGGCGCGGTGGGGTCGTAGCCGGTGAGGGCGGTGACCCGTGACAGCCGGTAGGTCACGGTGCGCACCGACACGTGCAGCCGGCGGGCGGCCTCGGTGGCGACCTCGCCGCAGGCGAAGTACGCCTCGAGGGTGTCCAGCAGGGGCTGGGCCCCGCCCCTGGCCCTGGTCAGCGGCGTGAGCACGTCCTCGACGAGGTCGGCCAGTGCCGACCGGTCGCGACCCAGCACGCGGTAGATCAGCAGGTCGCGCGTGCGCACCATGTCGACGTCCGGGTGCAGCCGCCCCGTCAGCGCGATGGCCTCCCGCGCCTGCTGGTAGGAGCGCGCGACGCCGTGCGCCCCCGGGTGGGCGCGGCCGACCGCGACGCGCCACGGCTTCCGCGTCGCCGAGGTGAGGTCGGCGTGCAGCAGGCGCGCGGGCTCGTCGACGTCCGCGGAGGAGGACCGCGCCGGCACGAGCGCGACCAGGTGTCCGCCCTTGGTCGTGGCCAGGACGTCGCGGTCGCCGTACCTCGCGACGACGGCACGGTCGAGGGCGCTCTCGTCGCGCTCGTCCACGGCGGCGCCGTCCCGCGGCTCGGCGAGCAGCACCTGGTGGGATGCGCGGAGGTCGAGCCCGAACGGCTCGGCGCCCTGCAGGACCCCGGCAACGTCCGCGTCCCCGCGCAGCAGGTCGTCGATGAACTCCCGCCGGGCGGTCTCCTCCTGGCGGACCAGCTGCTGGCCGGCGCTCTCGTACCCCTCCATCAGCGCAGGTACGGCGGTGCGCACCCCCGTGAGGACGTCGTCGGGGTCGTCGGGGTCCTCCTCGCGCGGGAGTGACACGGCGCGCGCGCTCGCCGTGGCCGCCAGGTAGAGGTCTACGGCCTGACCTGCGGTGATGCCCGTCTCCGCGGCGCGGACGCCGGCCGCGCGCAGGGCGGCCACGTCCTCGTCGGCGAGTCGGCCGCCGCGTCGTGCGGTCCGGGTCGCGATGGCCTCGAGGGCCTCCGGCAGGCCCGTGCCGTCCGCGGGAGGCACGTGGCCGTCGTCGGTCGCGGCGGTGCGGCGGCGGCTCATGGGGCCATTGTGCGGGGCAGGCGGTGAGCGGGCGGCGTCACGGAGGTCGTTGCCGGACACCGGCAACGACCCGCCGAGGAGGTTGGCCGGACGGAACCCTGTGGTCACGTCCGTCCGACGCGGAGGATGGGGAGCACCACCCGGAGAGGAGCGCGAGATGGCCCAGACGACGCTGTCGCCCCACGAGGTTCCCCACGCCGACCCGACCGCCTCCCGGAGGTGGCGCCGACTCGAGAGGGAGCGCCGGTTCCGCACCGCGCAGCTCGCCCAGCTCGAGTCGCAGATCGCCGCCGACCCACGCCACGACGCCGTGAAGGGAGCGCTGCGCATCGCGGCCCGGGCCGCTCTGAACGACACCGAGGCCGCGCTGGCGCGGTTCGCCGACGGCAGCTACGGCCGGTGCGTCACCTGCGGGCAGTCCATCCCGGACAGCCGGCTAGACGTGCTCCCGATGGCGGCCCTGTGCATGCCCTGCCACTACAACGAGCAGAACTGCCACGCCGGCGGCCCCCCGGCCGAGGACTTCGCCTGAGCGCTCGCCGACCGGTGGCTCAGGGGAGCGTGGTCTCCCGCAGCTTGAGGACGTCCAGGACGAACCGCGCCGTCCGCCCGCCCCGCTCGAGCGCCAGCTCGACGGCGGCGGGGACGTCCAGCTCGGTGGTCAGCAGCTCGAGCACATCGTCGATCGACTCGTCGGTGTCGGCGGCTGACCCCGCGGCGGCGTTGAGCCGCTCCAGCAGCGCCGCGCTGCCGGTGAACACGTCCTCGCTGAACTCCCACGGCTCGGCCCACGGGCGGTTCAGCAGCCCGAGCCGGACCGTGGGCCCGCCGTGCCGCTCGAGCAGGTCGCTGATCAGCACGAGGTTGCCGGTCGACTTGGCCATCTTGGCGCCGCCCAGGCGGACCTCGCCGACGTGCACGACCGCCCGCGCGAACGGGCGCACGCCGGTGGCGGCCTCGGCGATCGCCGCCTGGTAGGCGTGGTGCGGGAACGCCAGGTCGGCCCCGCCGAGCAGCACGTCGACGGAGTCGCCCACGCAGGCCACGGACATGGCGGCGCACTCGGCGTGCCACCCGGGCCGGCCCCATCCCCACGGGCTCGGCCAGGCCGGGTGCTCGTCGGGGGACGGACGCCAGATCGCCACGTCGAAGGGCGACTCGCGACCGGGGACGTCGGTCTGGTCGCCGTACTGGTGCGACGCCTCGAGCGCCTCGTCCTCGGCGATGCCGGCCGCCGCGGGGACGTGCTGGCCGCGGAAGTAGACGTAGCCGTCGTGCTCGTAGGCCGCCCCGGAGTCGAGCAGCGCCGCGGCGAGGCGCTGGACCGGGCGGATGTAGCTGCGCGCGTGCGGCGCCTGGGCGGGCCGGGCCACCGCCAGCGCGCGCATGTCGCGGTCGAAGAGGAACTCCTGGGTGAGCGCGAAGTCGTCGTAGTGCTTGCCCTTGCCGAGCGCCGCGGCCGTGAGCACGTCGTCGACGTCGGTCACGTTGCGGCACATGACGGCGTCGGCCCCGGTCACGTGCGCCAGCGAGGCGATCAGGTCGGCCCAGACGAACGTCGAGGCGTGGCCCACGTGGGTGACGTCGTACGGCGTGATGCCGCAGGTGTACATCCGCACGGGGCCGGCGGTCAGCACGCGTTGCCCGGCGAGGACGAGGGGCGTCGCTCGCGGGATGTCGACCGGGTAGCGACCGGCCTGGCCCACGACGCTGGGCAGGTAGCCGCCAGATCGGGAGGTCACGGAGTCCACGTCCCCGAGTCTGCCCTACTCGTCGTTTCCGGGGTGAGGGCGCACTCCTCGGCTACCGTGCACGTGGGGGCCGAGGAGGGAGGTCCGGACGTGCTTTCGGACATCGAGATCGCCAACGCCGCGAGGCTGCGCCCGATCAGGGACGTCGCGCTGGAGACACTGGGCATCGAGGAGCAGCACCTCGTGCCCTACGGCCACCACAAGGCCAAGGTCGACCTGACCTACCTGGCCTCGCTGGCGGACCGGCCGCCGGGCCGGCTGGTGCTGGTCACTGCCCTGTCCCCCACCCCGCCGGGGGAGGGCAAGACCACCACGACCGTGGGACTCACCGATGCCCTGCACGGCCTCGGGCACCGCGCCGTCGCCTGCCTGCGCGAACCGTCGATGGGGCCGGTCTTCGGGATGAAGGGCGGCGCGGCCGGTGGCGGCTACAGCCAGGTCGTGCCGATGACCGACATCAACCTGCACTTCACCGGTGACTTCGCCGCTCTCGCCGCCGCCAACAACCTGCTGGCGGCGCTGATCGACAACCACGTCCACCACGGCAACCAGCTCGACATCGACGTCCGCAACATCAGCTGGAAGCGCGTGCTCGACGTGAACGACCGCGCCCTGCGCGAGCTCGTGGTCGGCCTCGGCGGCCATGCCAACGGGTTCCCGCGCGAGGACGGCTTCGACATCGTCGTCGCCTCGGAGCTGATGGCGATCTTCTGCCTGACCGAGTCGTGGGCCGACCTCAAGCGGCGCATCGGCGACATCGTCATCGGCTACACCCGCGGCACCCAGCCGGTCACGGTGCGTGAGCTCCGCGCGGAGGGCGCCCTGGCCGCCGTGCTGCGCGACGCGCTCGCGCCCAACCTGGTGCAGACGCTCGAGGGCGCGCCGGCTTTCGTGCACGGCGGGCCGTTCGCCAACATCGCGCACGGGTGCAGCTCGGTGGTCGCCACCCGCGCGGGCCTGCGCCTCGCCGACGTCGTGGTCACCGAGGCCGGCTTCGGGGCCGACCTCGGCGCGGAGAAGTTCGTCGACATCAAGTGCCGCAAGTCCGGGCTGCGTCCCGACGCCGCCGTGGTGGTGGCGACCGTGCGGGCGCTGAAGTACCACGGCGGCGTACCGCTCGCCGAGCTCGGCACCGAGGACCTCGAGGCCGTCGAGGCCGGGATGACCAACCTGCGCCGGCACCTCGCCAACATCCGCGAGGTCTACGGCATCCCGTGCGTGGTCGCGGTCAACAGGTTCCCCACCGACACCGACGCCGAGATCGCTCGCGTCGTCGACCTGGTTGCGGCCGAGGGCGTCAAGGCCTTCCCTGCCACCCACTTCGTCGACGGAGGGGTCGGTGCGCACGACCTCGCCAAGGGCGTGCTCGAGACGATGGACGAGCCGTCGCCGTACTCCTTCTCGTTCACCTACGACGACGACCTCTCCCTGGCCGAGAAGGTCGAGACGATCGCCACCCGGCTCTACGGCGCCGGCCTGGTCACGTGGGACGCCCGAGCCCGTCGGCGACTGCAGCGCATCGAGCGGGACGGGTACGGCGGCCTGCCGGTGTGTGTGGCCAAGACGCAGTACTCCTTCTCCACCGACCCCACCTCGCTCGGTGCCCCCAGCGGTCACGAGCTGCACGTGCGCGAGGTCCGGCTCTCCGCCGGCGCGGGCTTCGTCGTGGTGGTGTGCGGCGACATGATGACCATGCCCGGGCTTCCCCGCGACCCGTCGGCCGCACGCATCGACCTCACCGACGACGGGACGATCCTCGGCCTGTCCTGAGCCTCGGCCGTCACTGGTAGATGTCCGGGACCCCGTCACGGTCGAGATCCCGCTGCTCGGACTGCTCGATGCGACGGTAGGCACGGTCGCGGGCCTTCACCACGACGGCCGCCACGAGCGCCGCGAGCAGGGACCCTGCCAGGATGCCGACCTTGACCCGGTCGTCTGCGGCGCTGCCGGGGCCGAACGCTGAGCTCGCCGATGAGCAGGGAGACGGTGAACCCGATGCCCGCGAGCATCGAGACCCCCAGCACGTCGAGCCAGCTGAGCTCCTCGTCGAGGCTCGCGTGCGTGAACCGGGCGGCCAACCAGGCAGTTCCGACGATCCCCAGGGGCTTGCCCACCACCAGGCCCGCAACGATGCCGAGGGCGATCGGGTCAGTGAGCGACTCCCGGAGACCGGACAGCCCACCGATGGGCACCCCTGCCGCGAAGAATGCGAAGACGGGCACCGCGAGGCCCGCCGAGATCGGTCGGATCCGGTGCTCGAAGTGCTCCGCGAGCCCGGGACCCGCCTCAGGTCCCCCGGCTGCCTGTGACCTGGCGACCGGGACGGTGAACCCCAGCAGCACGCCGGCGACCGTGGCGTGGACGCCCGACTCGTGCACCAGCACCCAGGTGAGGGTCGCCAGGGGGAGCAGCACCCACCAGGACCTGATCTGGCGGCGCACCGCGAAGGCGAACAGCGCCAGGGGCACGAGCGCTGCGGCCAGGGGCAGCAAGTCGAGCTTGGCGGTGTAGAAGACAGCGATGATCGTCACGGCGGCCAGGTCGTCCACCACGGCGAGGGTGAGCAGGAAGGTGCGCAGACCTGTGGGCAGGTGGGTGCTGACGATGGCGAGGACGGCCAGGGCGAAGGCGATGTCGGTTGCGGTGGGGATCGCCCACCCGTTCAGTGCCCCGCGTCCGGTGCCGAGGGTCAGCAGCGCGTAGACGAGCGCCGGGACGAGGATCCCGCCGAGGGCCGCCAGGATGGGCACGGCCGCCTTCGCGGGGTCCCGCAGGTCGCCGGCCACGAACTCGCGCTTGAGCTCGAGCCCCACGACGAAGAAGAAGATCGCCAGCAGGCCGTCCGCGGCCCACATCCCCAGGGTCAGGTCGAGGTGCAGCGCCTCGGGTCCCACCCGGTAGTCCCGGAGGGCTTCGTAGGACTCGCCGGCGGGCGAGTTGATCCACACCAAGGCGATCGCCGTGCCCAGGAGGAGCAGGGCACCGCCGACGGTCTCCTTGCGGAGGATCTCCGCGATCCTCGTGGCCTCGCTCCACGAACCCGGCCCGAGGATGGTGCGGGAAGCGACTGGCGTTGGCATCAAGGGTCCCCAAGGGTCGACGACTTATTCGTGCCGACCAGGCTTCCCGGCGCTCCGTGGCCCCACCCTACGTGGCCTGTCCTGACACCGCGTCCAGGCAACCAGCTCCCGTGGCCGTCGCGCAGGACCAATGCCCCTGCTCCATGGCCGGGTGGACTGGTGGACTTCAGGTATGGGGACATACGCACCCGATCTGCACGGCAGGCTCCACCACGACCTGGAGGTCCACGAGCTGCTCCTGCTGCTCGAGACGGATCGTCATGCCGGTCTCGACGAGAAGGAAGCGGTTGTGCGGCTCCACCGCTACGGTCGCAACGAGCTTCCTCGGGTGGCCTCGGTCAGTCCGTTCGTGCGGCTGGTGCGGCAGATGCACAACCCTCTGGTCTACGTGTTGCTGGTTGCCGGGATCGTCACGCTGTTCCTCGGCGAGTACGTCGACTCCTCGGTGATCCTCGGGGTCGTGGTCGTCAACACGATCGTGGGCTTCATCCAGGAGTCGAAGGCCGAGTCCGCGCTGGACGCGCTTCGCTCGATGGTGCACACCGTCGCTCGGGCGGTGCGGGCAGGCAGCGTGCGGCACGTCCACTCCGAGGAGCTGGTCCCTGGTGACCTCGTCCTCGTCGAGGCAGGTGACAAGGTGCCCGCCGACCTCAGGATCGTCAGCCAGGCCGAGCTCGAGGTGGACGAGTCCGCGCTGACCGGGGAGTCACTTCCCGTGGCCAAGGACGAGGTGGTGCTGCCAGCGGGGACCCCGGTGGCCGACCGGCGCAACATGGCCTACTCCGGCACCTTCGTGACGGCCGGGACCGGCACGGGGGTCGTGGTCGCGACGGGCAGCAACACCGAGCTCGGTGAGATCTACCGGCTCGTGGGGGCGGCAGAGGCGTTGGCGACACCGCTGACACGCAAGCTGTCGCGGTTCAGCGTCTTCCTGACCGTCGTCATCCTGGCTCTCGCCGCGGCGACCTTCGCGGTCGGTGTCGCGCGCGGAGAAGCTGCGGCCGACATGTTCACGGCCGCCGTGGCGCTGGCCGTCGGCGCGATCCCCGAGGGCCTCCCCGCCGCGGTCACCATCACGCTGGCCATCGGGGTCTCGAGAATGGCACGTCGGCGGGCGGTGATCCGTCGCCTGCCTGCGGTCGAGACGCTCGGTGGCGCGACCGTCATCTGCACCGACAAGACCGGCACGCTGACCGAGAACCGGATGACGGTCCGGACCCTGTGGGCACCCGGGCAGCACCTCGCGGTCGCTGATGGTCCGGCCCCTGACAGTGCAGATGCCAGACAGGTCGGCGCGTCCCTGCGGTGGTGCCTGCTGGCCGGGGCGAACTGCAACGACTCCAGGATCAACGAGGCCGGGGAGGGGGTGGGAGACCCCACCGAGACGGCCATGCTGGTCGCTGCCCGGCACTTCGGCGTACCTCCCCACGCGCTGCCGCGCGTCGACACGGTCCCGTTCAGCTCCGAGCGCAGGTACATGGCCACCTTGCACACCGATCCCGAGACTGGGCTGGACGTGGTGCTCGTGAAGGGAGCCGTCGAGCGGGTGCTCGACCTGTGCGCCACGCAGATGACCCGTCGCGGCACGCTCGAGCCGTTCGACCCGGGTGCCGCCCTCGATGCCGCAGAGCACCTGGCCGGAGAGGGGATGCGCGTCCTGGCCACGGCTGTCGTGCTCTCCACCGGCGGCGAGCGGCAACTGGTCCTGGACGGGGACGTACTGGAGGGGCTGACCTTCGTCGGCCTGCAGGCGATGCTCGACCCGCCGCGAGCCACGGCGGCCCGGGCCGTGCGCACATGTCGGGGGGCAGGGCTCGCAGTGAAGATGATCACAGGTGACCACGCCGCGACGGCCAGGACCATCGCCCGTCAGGTCGGGCTGCTCGACGAGGGTGACGATGACGACGGCAAGGTGTTGACGGGGGTCGAGCTCGACGTGATCGAGGACCAGGACCTGCCAGCGGCCGTGGACAGGGCCGCGGTCTTCGCCCGGGTGAGCCCGGAGCAGAAGTTGCGTCTCGTGGAGGCACTCCAGGCCCGTCACCATGTAGTGGCGATGACCGGTGACGGCGTGAACGACGCCCCTGCGCTGAAGCAGGCTGACATCGGCGTGGCGATGGGGCTGGGTGGCACCGAGGTCGCCAAGGAGGCCGGTGACATGGTCCTCACCGACGACGACTTCGCCACGATCGAGGCAGCCGTCGAGGAAGGGCGGGGGGTCTTCGACAACCTCACCAAGTTCATCGTGTGGACGCTCCCGACCAACACCGGTGAGGCGATGGTGATCCTGGTGGCGATCCTTCTCGGGTCCCCGCTGCCGATCCTGCCCACGCAGATCCTGTGGATCAACATGACCACAGCTGTCGCCCTGGGCCTGATGCTGGCCTGGGAGCCCAAGGAGCGCGGGATCATGCTCCGGCCGCCGCGCGATCCCCAGAAGTCCCTCCTCACGGGTCCGGTGGTCTTCAGGACGCTGCTGGTGTCGGTCCTGCTGGTGCTCGGGTCCTGGTGGGTCTTCGACTACGAGCAGGCGAACGGTGCCTCGCTCGAGGTGAGTCGCACAGCGGCCCTCAACGTCTTCGTCGCGGTCGAGGCGTTCTACCTGTTCAGCTGCCGCTCGCTGACCGAGCCCGTGTGGCGGGTCGGGTTCTTCACCAACACGTGGCTCCTCGTCGGCGTTGCCGTCCAGGTGCTGGGGCAGATCGCGATCACCTACGTCCCGGTGATGAACCGGATCTTCCAGACGGCCCCCCTCGGCTGGGAGGTGTGGATTCGGATCCTGCTGGTCGCCGCCGTCGCCTCGGTCGTCGTCGGCATCGACAAGCGCCGGCTTCGCGGCACGGCACTGTGACGGCGAGCGCATACCCTGCGCACCGTGAGCACCCCTCCTCCTCGTCAGCGCGATCGGCTGGCCCTGAGCCGGCGGCTGGCGGTGCTGATGGACGACCTGGTGCGCATTCCCGGGACTCGGCAGGGGATCGGGCTGGACGCCCTCATCGGCCTGGTGCCCGGACTCGGCGACCTGCTCGGGTCCGGGATCTCCGGCGCGATCATGTTCGACGCTGTGAGTGCACGCGTGCCGGTGCCGGTGCTGGCCCGGATGGCGTGGAACCTCGTCCTCGACGCCTTGCTCGGGCTGGTGCCGTTCGCCGGGGACCTGCTCGACGTGGCCCACCGCGCCAACGTCCGCAACTACCGGCTCCTCCATGCCGCGGTCGAGGCGAACCCCGACCCTGACCCGCCGACCGTCGGCTACCTGGTCGCAGCGGTCGCGCTGACGGTGCTGCCGCTCGTGCTGACGGTCGCCCTCGGCGTGCTCGCGCTCGTGCTGCTGGTCCGCTGGATCACCGGCTGATCACACGGCGAGGACACCACCCGCTGCCCTCGACAGCACCGAGGATGCGGGCGCACGCTGGCAGTCATGGAGCTCGCAGAACTGCACCGCCGGACCGTGGAGGCCTGGCAGTCCCGGCTCGACGCGGTCGAGGACGCGCAGTGGTCCGACCGTACGCCGTGCGCGGACTGGGACGTCCGCACGCTGGTCAACCACGTCGTCGGCGAGGAGCTGTGGACGGTGCCGATCTGTCGAGGGGCGACCCTGGCGGAGGTGGGGGACCGGTTCGACGGCGACGTCCTCGGCGCGGACCCGCGCGGGAAGGGTCGAGCGGCGGCCGCCGAGGCGGTCGACGCCGTGGACCGGCACCTGCCGGGGCAGGGGATCGTGCACCTGTCGTTCGGCGACGTACCGATCGCGGAGTACGTCCACCAGCTCGGCGCCGACCACCTCGTGCACTCCTGGGACCTCGCGGTGGCCACCGGCCAGGACACCGCGCTCGACCCCGAGCTGGTGGAGGCCGTGGCCGACTGGTTCACCGAGCGCGAGGAGCTCTACCGGGCGGCCGGGGCGATCGGCCCCGCGGTCGAGGGCGGCGAGGACCCGCAGTCGCGGCTGCTCGGCGCCTTCGGGCGGTCGGCGACGGGAGGCGCCTGAGGGGCCGCAGGTGGTCGGCGGCAGGACCCGGTCGAGGGGTCAGCGAGGGGGCGCCGCCCCCAGCAGCACAGGCCGCGGGGACTCCCGGACCACGCGGTCCGCGACGCTGCCGAACACCATGTCCGAGAGCCCCCGTCCCCGTCGGCCGAGCACGATCAGGTCGACGGTGTCGACCTCCGCCCGCTCGAGGATGACGTGAGCGGCGTCGCCCGTGAGCACCTCGTGCACCGCGGGGAGGCACCCTTCCGGGAGTCGGTTGCCGCGCGCGCCGAGCATCATCTCTGCGTCCTGCCGCGCCGCCGGCAGGTCGTCGCCGAGGTCCGCGCCGAGGACCGTCAGCAGGATGAACTGCACTCCCTCGGGAGCCAACACCCGAGCGGCGTCCGCCAGTGCGTCGTCGGCCTCCCGGGACCCGTCGAGCGCGGCCAGCACGGCCAACTGTGGTGGGGTCGCGTGCTGGGAGGCGACGCCGGTGCGCACGAGCAGGGCACTCCCACGCGGCGCGAGCTCGAGCGCGATGGGAAGCAGCATCGGGCCGAGCACCACGCCGATGACGTACCAGTAGGCGCTCCGGTGGCCGTGCCGACCGAGGTAGACGACCGCGGTGACGCCGAGGGCCACCCAGATCACGAGGACCATGACCGGGAACAGGACGCCGGAGAGGGCGTCGGACATTGCGCACCTCCTGTCGCGTGCTCCTGTGCGTCACCCCCATGGTTCGACCCGCGAGCACCGTCCCGGAAGGGGCGAAAGCCGTCCTTCGCGGGACCTCTGACATCGGCCGCTGACATCGCCGCACGCTGATCTTGACTCGTTCCAGTTTGTCGGCAAGACTGCGAACGTGCCCCCGACCACCGACTACGAGCAGACCCTGCGGGCCGCCACCCTCAGGGTGACCCGGCCGCGGCTCGCGGTGCTCGAGGCGGTGCACGATCACCCCCACGCCGACACCGACTCGGTCATCCGGGCGGTGCGCGAGGACCTCGGCGAGGTGTCCCACCAAGCGGTGTACGACGTGCTGCGGGCCCTCACCGACGCGGGCCTGCTCCGGCGGATCCAGCCGTCGGGATCGGTGGCCCGCTACGAGGCTCGGGTGGGGGACAACCACCACCACGTCGTGTGCCGCTCGTGCGGTGCGATCGCCGACGTGGACTGTGCCGTGGGCGTCACTCCGTGCCTCACCGCGGACGACGACCAGGGCTTCGAGATCGACGAGGCCGAGGTGGTCTACTGGGGCCGATGCCCCGAGTGCCGGGCCACGACCAGCAACACCAGCAGTGACGATCGACGCACGACCCCCGAAGCGAGACCCATGAAGCGAGACAAGGAGCTGAACGGACGTGTCTGAGCACGGCAGCGAGAGCGAGAACCCGGTCGTCGACGCCCCCACGGCGACGGCGGACCGGCCCCGGACCAACCAGGACTGGTGGCCCAACCAGCTCAACCTCCAGGTCCTCCACCAGCACTCCGAGCGCGGAAACCCGCTGGACCCGGACTTCGACTACAAGGAGACCTTCGAGGGCCTCGACGTCGAGGCGCTCAAGCAGGACCTCGTCGAGGTGATGACGACCTCGCAGGACTGGTGGCCCTCGGACTTCGGCCACTACGGCGGCCTGTTCATCCGGATGAGCTGGCACGCCGCCGGCACCTACCGGATCGAGGACGGCCGCGGTGGCGGCGGCGACGGGTCCCAGCGGTTCGCCCCGCTCAACAGCTGGCCCGACAACGTCAACCTCGACAAGGCGCGGCGCCTGCTGTGGCCGGTCAAGAAGAAGTACGGCAAGAAGATCTCCTGGGCCGACCTGCTGGTCTTCGCCGGCAACGTCGCCCTGGAGTCGATGGGCTTCAAGACCTTCGGCTTCGGCTTCGGCCGCGAGGACATCTGGGAGCCGGAGGAGATCTTCTGGGGCCCGGAGGACACCTGGCTCGGTGACGAGCGCTACTCCGGCGACCGGGAGCTCTCCGGTCCGCTCGGCTCGGTGCAGATGGGCCTGATCTACGTCAACCCCGAGGGTCCCAACGGCGAGCCCGACCCGGTGGCCTCCGCGCGCGACATCCGCGAGACGTTCCGCCGGATGGCGATGAACGACGAGGAGACGGTGGCGCTGATCGCGGGCGGCCACACCTTCGGCAAGACCCACGGCAACGCCCCGCCCGAGGCCATCGGCCCCGAGCCGGAGGCCGCTCCGCTCGAGGAGCAGGGCCTGGGCTGGAAGTCCAGCCACGGCACCGGCAAGGGTGACGACGCGATCACCTCCGGACTCGAGGTCACCTGGACCTACCACCCCACCCGGTGGGACAACGAGTTCTTCCACATCCTGTTCGCCTACGACTGGGAGCTGATGGAGTCCCCGGCCGGCGCCAAGCAGTGGCGGCCGAAGAACGGCGGCGGCTCGGACATGGTCCCCGGCGCGCACGAGGGCTCTCCGCGTCGTGAGCCGCGGATGCTCACCTCGGACCTCGCGCTGCGTTTCGACCCGGCGTACGAGAAGATCTCGCGGCGGTTCCTGGAGAACCCCGAGGAGTTCCAGCTCGCCTTCGCCAAGGCCTGGTACAAGCTGCTCCACCGCGACATGGGCCCGGTCTCGCGCTTCCTCGGCCCCTACGTCGCCGAGCCGCAGCTGTGGCAGGACCCGGTGCCCGCGGTCGACCACGGGGTCGTCGACGAGGCCGACGTCGCCTCGCTCAAGGAGACGCTGCTCTCGTCCGGCCTCACCGTGCAGCAGCTGGTGACCACGGCCTGGGCCTCGGCCTCGAGCTTCCGTGGCACCGACAAGCGTGGCGGCGCCAACGGTGCGCGGATCCGCCTCGAGCCGCAGCGCGGCTGGGAGGTCAACCAGCCCGAGGAGCTCGCCACGGTGCTGCAGACCCTCGAGCAGGTCCAGCAGGACTTCAACGGCGCCCAGTCGGGCGACAAGCGCGTCTCGCTGGCCGACCTGATCGTGCTGGGCGGCTGCGCGGCGGTCGAGAAGGCCGCCCGCGAGGCCGGTGTCGACATCACGGTGCCGTTCGCGCCGGGTCGCACCGACGCCTCGCAGGAGGAGACGGACGCGGACACGTTCGCGGTGCTCGAGCCGCGGGCCGACGGGTTCCGCAACTACACCCGCGCCGGCGAGAAGCTGCCGCCGGAGACCCTGCTGCTCGACCGGGCCAACCTGCTCGAGCTGACCGCTCCGGAGATGACGGTGCTCGTCGGTGGCATGCGCGCGCTCGGCGCCAACGTCGGGAACACCCGGCACGGCATCTTCTCCGAGCGCACCGGCACGCTGACGAACGACTTCTTCACCCACCTGCTCGACATGGGCACGGAGTGGAAGGGCTCGTCGGAGGAGCACGTCTACGAGGGCCGCGACCGCGTCAGCGGCGAGGTCAAGTGGACCGCCACTGCCGTCGACCTCGTCTTCGGCTCGAACTCCCAGCTGCGCGGGATCTCCGAGGTGTACGCCGAGGACGACGCCCACGAGAAGTTCGTGCGCGACTTCGTCAAGGCCTGGGACAAGGTGATGAACCTCGACAGGTTCGACCTCTCCTGAGCTGACCCGTCACCGAGCGCGCCCCCGGTCCATCGGGCCGGGGGCGCGCTCGTGCGTGTGCGGCGTCCGGAGTACGCCGCGGCCACGCAGGGGGTCTCGACGACCACGAGGATCACCATGGACGCCAGGACCACCGCCCAGACGGGCGCATCGGCGTTCTCGGGCCGGTAGCCCATCAGGGCATACACCCCTTCACCCACGGCGAAGCCGATGACGAAGAACACCGGTATCAGGGCGACAGCGACCCACGCCCGTGCGAGCCAAGGACCCGCGCCGCGACTCGTCGGTCCAGGTGCCTGGTCCAGCCGTCGGTCACCCATCTCGTCCCTCCGATCACGGCTCCATCGTGCGCACGCGCCCGCCGAACGAGCCAGGGTCGAAGGCCCGCGTCGGCCCGGGGCGAACGCACCGACGGTGGGGAGGGCGCGGGTCCGGGGTGCCCGCAACCTAGGATTCGGTCCGTGAGTGAAGCAGTCGTCTCCCGTCAGGATCCGGGTCTCGTGCGCGGTCTGGACATGACCGCCAAGGCGGGACTGGTGGTGCTGCTCGGGATGGCGCTGGCCTATCCCGACCTCGGGAACATGCGCGACAAGGCGGCCGGCCTGCGCGCCGTCGGCTACCCGATGCTCTCCTTCGCCCTCCCGGCGCTGTGGTTCCTGTTCTGGCGCGACCGGTCGCCGTTCCCGTGGCTGGCCGACATGCTCGTCACGATCACCTGCTTCACCGACGTGCTGGGCAACCGGCTCGACCTCTACGACACCGTCGTGTGGTTCGACGACTGGATGCACTTCATGAACACCGGGCTGCTCGCGGCCGCGGTCGTCCTGCTGACCCTGCGTCGTACGCCGAGCTTCGGGGTCGTGCTCGAACGGGCCCTCTCCTTCGGGGTGACTGCCGCGGTGGCCTGGGAGATCGCGGAGTACTTCGCCTTCCTCAGCACCTCCACCGAGCGCAACGGCGCCTACGCCGACACCCTGGGCGACCTTGCGCTGGGCACCCTCGGGGTCGTCCTCGCCGCGGCGGCCGTCCACGCGCTGTGGCGGCAGGGCTTCGCGACGGAGCCACCGCTGCTCGCGAGCAGGGCGAGCGGTCGCGCCGACGACTGAGCCGCGACCCGGCCGCGCGACCCGGTGGTTTCGACAGGCTCAACCACCGGTGTGCTCCTCGGCCGGCGGGCCGACGCGCACCACGCCGACGAGCGTGACGCGCATCCCGCTCATCTCGCGCACCTCGAGCGTGGTGTCCCCGACCGCGACGGAGTCGCCGACGCGGGGGATCCGGCCCAGCCTGGCCATGAGGTAGCCCCCCACGGTCTCGTAGCTGCCGTCCTCGAGCTCGACCCCGGTCGCCTCCGCGAAGTCCTCCAGCGACATCCCGCCCTCGACCGTGGAGGTGTCGCCGGGCGACTCGGGCCGGGCCGCCACCACGTCGTACTCGTCGCGGATCTCGCCGACCAGCTCCTCCACGAGGTCCTCGAGGGTGACGATGCCGTCGGTGCCGCCGTACTCGTCGATGACGACGGCGAGATGGATGCCGAGCTGGCGCATCGTCGCCACCGCCGGGAGCAGCAGGTTGGTCGCGGGCAGCTGCAGGACCTCCCGCAGCACGTCACGCACCCGGCGGGGGTCGTCGGCGCCGACATCGAGCAGGTCGCGCACGTGCAGGAACCCGAGGATGTCGTCGAAGCCCGTGCCGATCACGGGATAGCGGGAGTAGGGCATGGACGCCACCTGCTCCACGGCCTCCGCGAGGGAGAGGTCGGCCTCGAGGAACGCGACGTCGCCGCGCGGCTGCATGACCTCCTTCAGCGACGTGCGGGACGCCCGGAACACGTCGTGCAGGATGCGACGCTCCTGCTCGCCGAGGCTCTCGTGGGTCGTGACGATGTCCTGCAGCTCCTCTTCCGAGAGCTCCTCGCCGGTCGCGCTCGGGTCGCCGCCGAGGAGGCGCACGACCGCGTTGGTGGACACCGACAGCAGCCAGATGACCGGGCGCATGGCGGTGGCGAACCGGTCCAGCGGCGGCGCCACCGCCAGCGACAGACCGGCCGACTTCTGCAGCGCCAGGCGCTTGGGGACGAGCTCTCCGAGGACCAGCGAGAGGTAGGCGATGAGCAGGGTCATCACGACGAGCGCGGAGGTCTCGGCCGCCGCGTCGGGCAGGCCCAGCCGCTCGAGGTAGGGCACGAGGTCGGGGGCCAGCGTCGATCCGCCGTAGGCCGCGGAGAAGAACCCGGCCACCGTGACGCCGATCTGCACCGCGGCGAGGAACCGGTTCGGGTCACGGGCGACCGCCGCCACCCGCGCCCCTCGAGGGCTCTTGCGCTCCAGCCGGACCAGCTGGCTGTCGCGCAGCGAGACCAGCGCGATCTCGGTGGCGGCGAAGACCCCGCCGACCAGCACGAATGCCAGGACGAGCCCGAGGTTCAGCAGCGTCTGCCCGTCCACCTGCCACAAGGTAGCGGTGCCGTGGTCACCACCGCAGGACCAGCGACCTGTCCCGCGCGAGGTCCACGCGTACGCCGAAGCGGCGGCCGACCCGGTCCAGGGTGCTCCGCAGCCACCCGGCGTCCTCGGCGCTCGCGTGCTCCAGGCGCAGTCGCCGGGCGCGGAACGGCACCATCCGGAGCCCGTCGAGGCGACCCGTCGCGGCGTCGAGGGTGACGAGGTGGGCCAGACGCAGGTCGGGGCGGTGCTCCTCGTGGCCGGCGATGCCCTCGTAGTCGTCGATGAAGTCGCCACAGCCGTAGAGCACGAGCCGGTCGCGGTGGACCTCGACCGGACGCGGGTGGTGGGAGGAGTGCCCGTGGACGACGTCGACGCCGCCCTCGACGAGCCGGTGCGCGAAGGCGACCTCGTCGCGCCGGACGTCGTAGCCCCAGTTGGGGCCCCAGTGCACCGAGACGACGACCCGGTCGCCCGGTCGGCGTACGGCCTCCACCTGGCGCAGGACGTCGTCGGCGAGAGCGGTCGACGGGGCGTGCGCGACGTGCACGCCGGACCGCTCCGGCGTGGCGGCCCACCCGGCCGGGACGCCGCTGGTGGACAGGCCGATCGCGGCCACCAGGACCCGCCCGCCCCCGGGCAGGGGGACCGCCGCAGGCCGACGAGCGAGATCGAGGTCGGGGCCGGCACCGCTGACCTGCAGACCGGCCGTTGCCAAGGTCTCGAGGGTCTCCGCGAGGCCGCGACGGCCGAAGTCGAGGACGTGGTTGTTGGCCAGCACACAGACGTCGGGGCGCACGGCCTCCAGGGCGGGCAGGTTGGCCGGGTCCATCCGGTAGCACACCGCCTTGCCCGGCGCGTGGTCGTCGCTGCGCGTCACGCTCGTCTCGAGGTTCACCACGCGGACGTCCGGTGCGGCCGCGTCCAGCATCGGAAGGACGTCGCCCCAGACCCACGACGGCTCGACGGGCCGCGGGACCGGCCCGTTGGCCCGCTCGGCCAGCGCGACGTACTCCCGTGCGTCGCGGATCCACGACTCCCACAGGGTCGGGTCCCCGGGGTGCGGCAGGACCTGGTCGACGCCGCGCCCCAGCATGACGTCACCGCACAGGAACAGCGTCACCCGGCCGGTGGCCACGCTCCCGAGTCTAGGCACGCGACGAGGCCTCCACGGGTGCCCGTGGAGGCCTCGTTCGTCCGGCGTCGATGACGCCGGGGGTGGTCAGGCGGCGATGGCCGCGTCATCGACCATGCGGGTGAAGCCGCCGATCTGCAGGACACCGTCCGGGTCGTACCTCTCGACGACCTCGACGAGCCGCTCGAGCGTCGCCGGGTCGTAGGCGCGGCGTGCCGTGGCCTCGTCGTGCGCCGGGCCGAAGTTCGGCCAGATGCCGCCGGTGTCCCACTCGGCCAGGGCGGCGAACAGCTGCTGTGCGCGCTCCGTCGCGCCGGGCATGCCCGCGATGGCGACGACCAGCACGCTGTACCCGGCCGCGCGGTGGCTGAATGCGCTGGGGTGCCGGCCCTCGCGGGCGTAGGCGCCGCCGAGCTGGCGGACCTCGACCATGATGAGCGGCGAGCCCGAGCCGGGACCCGCCTCGGCGAGCAGCCGCTCGGCCGTCTCCTCGGTGAAGTCCTCCAGCAGCACCGCGGGGTCGATGACGGGCATCGGGTCCACCGGGTCGGCGTGCACGTGGTCGACCTCGGTGTAGGGGCGCAGGAAGGCGTCGTCGAGCAGGACCGGCGCGCTCGCGCGCATCTCGTCGAGCAGGCGACGGCCATCCTCGGGGTCGCCTGTCCAGGCGAACCGGATGCCCAGCGTCGTCCGGCCGGCCAGCGGCGGGGGGACGTCGGGCATCTCGGGCAGCTGGAGCAGCACGAACGAGGTGGTCGCCTGCTCCGGGAGGGTGGCCGACCAGTCGCGCCACCGGGCGATCACGGTGGCGGCGTCGTCGCCGTCGAAGTACACCGCGCCCCCGTAGAAGGTCGGCAGGTGGACCATGTCGAACTCGACGGCCGTCACGATGCCCGCGGCGCCCTTGCCGCCGCGCAGGGCGAAGAAGAGGTCGGGGTGCTCGGTCGGGGTGACCCGTCGGAGCCCACCGTCGCCGGTGACCACGTCGAACGCGCGCACCATGTCGGCGGCGATCCCGAACGTGCGCGCCAGCGGTCCGACCCCGCCACCGGTGGTGTAGCCGACGACTCCGACGTCGCTGCTCGAGCCGTTCAGCGGGGCGAGCCCGTACGGCGCCGCCTCCTCGATCACACGCAGCCACTTGACCCCGGCGCCGACGCGGGCCCAGCCCTCGGGGTGGACGGCGACCTCGTCGAGACCGGCGGTCACCACGAGGATGTGCCCGGCGAGCGACGCCTCGGCCCCGTGGCCGGTCGCCTGCACGCCGACCGTGCAGCCGTGCTCGCGGGCGAACCGCACGGTCGCGGCCACGTCCTCGGCGGTGCGGACGGCGGCCACAGCGGCGGGGCGCATCGGGATCGCGAGGTTCCAGGGGGAGGACAGGGCGGCGTACTCCGGGTCCTCGGGCGTGTGCAGCGAGCCCGCGAGCCGTCCGCGCAGCTGGTCGAACGGGACGCCCGGCTGCGGGATCGTGCTGGTGTCGTGGGCGTTGGTCATGGTGGTCTCCTCCTGGATCGGTCCGGTTCGCTGTGTCACCGGTTGTCGCGGGACCGACCGTGCCTCGGAGTCCTTGGCCACGGCTTGCGACGGACTTGAGCCGCGGGCTCAAGTCCGACTCAGGCGGAGGGGTGCGGGGCCATGAACAGGCCCCGGGGGTCCACCTGGCGGCGGATGGCGGACAGCCGGGCGTGCACGTCGGGAGGGAACGCCTTCCGGGTGTCGCTGCTGTCGTCGACCATCGGCAGGTAGGTGTGCCCGGTCGCCCACGGCTCGACGGCGGCGAGGAACCGGGCGGCGTCCTCGCGCTGCTGCGGCCACCGGGCCGGGTCGGACTCCAGTCCGACGCCGAGGGCGAGGAAGGCGCCGTCGAGGGAGTCCAGGATCCCCCCAGCGGGGTCGGGGCGGGAGAGGGTGCCGCCGAGCTGGCGCAGCTCGGTCATGGCCAGCCGGCTCGTGGCGGGCGGTCCCGCGGCGTCGATGATCCTCGTGACGGCCGCGTCGGGGAGCGCGGAGACCAGGGTGCTGCTGGCGTACGCCGGTGTGGGGCCCTCCGGGTCGAGGTGCAGCCGGACCAGCGACGCGGCCGGGACCCGCGCCACGGTGTCCTGCTCGGGGCGCAGGGCACGCAGCGGAGCCAGGACCTCGGCGGCGAGAGCATCGTCGCCGGTCACGGCGCCGTCGATGATCGCCAGCTGCCGGCCGCGGACCTCGACGGGCAGGGCAGGATCGTCCGGCACGTCGAGCAGCCGGAACGAGGACGTGACCTCCTCCGGGGCGTTCGCGCACCACGCGACCCATGCCGGGAGCACCTCCTCGACGGCCGTGGAGTCCCAGGCGAGGTGGCCGGCGACCACGGACTCGATCGGGTGGAGCTCGAACTCGAGCGCGCACACGACGCCCAGCGGGGTGCCGCCGCCGCGGATCGCCCAGAACAGGTCGGTCTCGCGGTCGGCCGTCGCCCGGACGAAGGTGCCGTCGGCGAGGACGAGCTCGGCGGCAGTGACGGAGTTGCACTGCAGGCCGAGGTGCCGGGCGTACCAGCCGATCCCGCCGCCGATGGAGTAGCCGACGACCCCCACGTCGGGGGAGGACGGGTGCAGGGCGGCCAGGCCGTGCCGGCCGGCCTCCTCGGCGAGATCGCCCCAGAGCACGCCCGCACCGACGCGCGCGACCCGCCTGGCGGCATCGACGTGGAGCTCGTCCATCGCCGAGGTGCGCAGGAGCACGGCGTCGTGGAGGCGACCCGCGAGGGCAGGGGCTCCGTGGCCGGTGCCCTGGGCCGCGACGGCCAGGCCGGCGGCGTCGGCGGCACGGACGACCTCGGCGACCTCGTCCGGGAAGGCGGGGTAGGCGACAGCAGCGGGGTAGTCCGAGACCTGGAGGTTCCACGGTGCTCGCGCCATGTCGTACGTCGGGTCGCCGGGCAGGTGGACCGCCCCTCCGCACAGCCCTCTCAGGCCGGCGGCGCGCAGGGTCTGCTCGACCGTCACGAGGGCCTCCTGTCCTGGCGGGTTCCCATCATCGTCGGGTCCTCTTGAGAGAAACTTGAGGCGCCGGGCCCGTCCGGGTGGCCGCGCCGCAGGAGCTCCGTCCGGGCGCGGGCCCACACCTCGGAGGCACCGCGGTGCGCCGCTGCCGCGGCCGCCTGCTCCAGCAGCGGCACCGCCTCGCCGTCGGCGACCTCGGGACGGCTGCCGAGGGCCACCCTGGCGCGGGCCAGGTCGAGCGCCGCCGGTGTCGTGGCCAGCCTGTCCACCGCCTCGCGCAGGTCGACCAGCCCGTGGCCGCCACGCAGCTCACCCTGCAGCAACAGGCCCCGGCCGAGGTGGCTCGGCGCGCCCCACCGACGGAGCAGGGCGACCTCCTCCTCGGCCAGCTCGAGCGCCTCGTCCACCCGGCCGAGCCCGTGCAGGGCCGCGGCCCGGATCCCTCGCCAGGGGTTCCACGCGGGGTTCGCGATCGGGATGCCGGCCGGTGCCGCGTCCAGCGCGGACAGGGCCTCCTCGCAGCGGCCCTCGGCGACCAGCAGGCGCGCCACGGCCTGCTGGTAGATCCGGCCGCCCTCACCGAGCCGCACCGCCTCGCACGCGTCGGCGACCTCGCGCGCAGCGGCGAGGTCTCCCCGGTCGAGGTGGCAGAGCACCAGGAAGGCGCGGGCGAACGGTTCCCCGACACCCGTGCCGCCCCATGCCCGGTCCTGGTCCAGGGCGTCGTGCAGGCAGCCGACGGCGTCGTGCAGGTCGCCGAGGCGCCACCGCCAGAACCCCTCCCACAGGCTCGTGGAGAGGATCGCGAACAGCGACCCGCGCGCCTGGCCGGCCACCCGGGCGCGCGCCCAGAAGTCGCCGATGTCGTCGTCGGAGAGGATCCGCACGGCCGCCGCGTTGACCCAGAACAGCCCGTCGTCGACCGCGAGCAGCTGGTCGTCGGCGAGCGCGAGACGCGCCATGGCGACGGCCCGCTCCCGGTCGACGCCGTCGAGGAGCGCGGCGAGCGCGTGGGTGGCGGCCAGCATCTGTGCTCCCGGACCGCGACCCTCGGGCTCGGGGGCCGGAGTGCGCCAGCCGTCCTCCAGGGCGTGCATGAAGCCGCTGATCCGCTGCAGCGCGAGCAGGGCCTGGCGCTGGTCGCCCAGCTCATCGGGCACGCACGCGGCAGCCTCACGCGCGAACTCCGTGGCCACGCCCGGCGGACTGGCGAACACGTGCGTGGCCGCGGCGACCACGGCGATCTCGGCCCGCGCCCGGGGGTCCTCGTGCAGCCGGTGGGCCTCCACCAGGTGTGCCACCCCGGCGGGCCCGTCCACCCTCGCCTCCAGCAGTCCCAGCTCCAGCACGACCTCGGGGCGCCAGGCGCCGGCGGGCGACTCCGCCAGGGCCCGACGCAGGTAGGTGACCGCGCTCTCGGCGGCGCCGCGCGCGGCCGCGGTCCGGGCCGCGGTGCGCAGCACGGCCACCACGTCGTCGTCACCGCGGGCCGGAGCGAGCAGGAGGTGGGCCGCGACCTGCTCCTCCTCGGCCCACGACTCCCGCAGCACCGCGGCCGCCTGCTCGTGGCGCAGCGCGCGCTCGGCCGCCGGCAGCGAGAGGTAGACCGCGTCGCGCACGAGCGGGTGGACGAAGGCCACGGGCTGCTCGTCGCCCACGACCTGGCAGCGGGCGAGCATCGCGAGGCCCTCGGCGGTGCGTTCCTCGGAGAGCCCGGCCAGACCCGCCACCGCCGGCAGCAGGGCGCCGTCCCCCAGGACCGCCGCGGCCCGCGCGACCTCGACCACGTCCCGAGGGAGCCGCCGCAGGCGCAGCTGCACGGAGCTGGAGATGGCGCGCGAGCCCACGGCGACCACCCGGTCGGCGTGGGAGGCGTCCGGAGGGACGCCGTCGGCGGCGAGGGCGCGCAGCAGCTGGGCGAGCAGCAGCGGGTTCCCCGAGGTGGTGGTGTGGCAGGCCGAGGCGAACAGCGGCGCGGGAGGTACGCCGAGCTGCCGCTCGACCAGCCCGGCGGTCGCCTCCGGCGAGAGCGCACCCGGCCGGAGGACCACGGCCTCCGGCTCCAGGGCGAGCTCGGCCAACAGCTGCGAGTCGCGGGTCTCCTCACCGTCGGTCCGCACGGTCAGCGCGACCAGGACGGGCAGGGTCGCGAGCCGTCGCACGAGGTAGGCGAGGAAGCGCAGCGAGTCCCCGTCGCCCCACTGGGCGTCGTCGACCGTGAGCAGGACCGGGCCGCGTGCCGCGAGGTTGACCGTCAGCCAGTACAGCCCGTGCAGGGCCGTGAACCCCTGGACGGGGCGCTCCTCGGCGAGGTCGAAGACGCCCCGCGCCCCGTCCGCGGCGCCCCCGAGCAGGTCGTCGCGCCCCGCGGGGTCGGCGAGCGCCGGTTCGAAGAGCTGACGGACCACGCCGAAGGCGAACGCGTTCTCCAGCTGGCTGCCCCGCGCCGAGAGGACGTGCACGCCCCGGTCGGCCGCCATCCGCCGGGCCTCGCCGAGCAGGCGGGACTTGCCGATGCCCGCGGGGCCCTCGACGAGCAGCAGCCCGTGCCGTCCCTCGGCCAGGTCGTCCAGGGACTGCACGAGAGCGGCCAGCTCGCGGTCGCGGTCGAGGAGTCCCGCGGACGGTCCGGGAGACGGGGCGGCGCTCGTCGCGGGCGTGACCCGGTCGACCGGCACCGGCTCCTCGCGGGCGTGCTGGCGGGGCACCACGAGCGAGGGGGACTGGGCGAGCACCTCGGCCTCGAGCTGCCGCAGCGCCGGGCCCGGGTCGACACCGAGCTCCTCGGCCAGCGACTCCCGCGCCCGCCGCAGCGCCGCCAGGGCGTCGGCCTGACGGTGCGAGCGGTACAACGCCAGCACGAGCAGCCGCCAGCGCTCCTCGCGCAGCGGGTCCTCGCCGACCATGGCCTCGAGCTCGGGCACCAGGAGGGCGGGCTCGCCGACGTCGAGCCGGGCGGCGAGAAGCCGCTCCCTCGCCACCGTGCGCAGCTCGGTGAGCCGGGCGATCTCCGCCTCGGCCCACGCCTCGTCGGCGTAGTCGGCGAGCGCGGGACCACGCCACAGCGCCAGGGCCTCGGTCAGCAGCGCGACGACCTGGCCCGGCCGGCCCGCCTCGTCGGCCTCGCGCAGGAGCGACTCGAAGCGCCAGGCGTCGACCGAGCCGGGCGGCTGCCGGGCGGCGTACCCCGGCCCCTCGCGGACTATCACGGCCGAGCGCGCGCGGGCCGGGACGCCCGGCTGGAGGCTGCGCCGCAGGTGCGAGACGTAGGACTGCAGGGCGCCCAGGGCCTCGCCCGGGGCGTGGTCGCCCCAGACGGCGTCGACGATCCGGTCGGCGGGGACGACCTCCCCGCGGGCGAGCAGCAGCACCGCCAGGACCGCACGCTGACGCCGCCCGCCGAGGTCGAGCGGGCCTCCGTCGTACGTCGCCGACAGCTCGCCGAGCAGGTTGATCCGCAGGTGTCCTGGTTCGTCCACAGCACCACTCCAGCGTCACGGTAGAACACCCGGGCGCTCGTGCACATGGCCTCAACGGGTCAGGAGGCTCCTGCGGCTCGGGTCAGTCGAGCTCGCGCTTGAGGATCTTGCCGGTCGCGGTCATCGGCAGGGTGTCGCGGAACTCGATGACGCGCGGGTACTTGTAGGCCGCCATGTTCTCGCGGGACCAGGCCACCAGCTCCTCCTCGGTGACCGAGGCTCCGGGGGTCTTGATGACATACGCCTTGACCTCCTCGCCGTGCGAGGGGTCCGGGACGCCGACGACCGCCGCGAGCGAGACCGCGGGGTGGGTGAGCAGCACCTCCTCGATCTCGCGCGGGTAGACGTTGAAACCGCCCCGGATGATCATGTCCTTGGCCCGGTCGACGATGTAGTACCAGCCGTCGGCGTCCTTGCGGGCCAGGTCGCCGGTGCGGAACCAGCCGTCCCGGATCGCCTCCGCGGTCGCCTCGGGCCGGTCGTAGTAGCCCTTCATCACGTTGTGGCCCTTGATCGCGATCTCGCCGACTCCCTCGGGGTCGGTGACCTCGTTCCAGTCCTTGTCGATCAGCTTCATCTCCACGCCGGGGATCGGCACCCCGATCGAGCCCGGTCGGGCGGGCTCGCCGTATGCGCTGAACGAGGCCACGGGCGAGGTCTCCGAGAGCCCGTAGCCCTCCAGGATCGTCACGCCGAAGCGCTTCTCGAACTCCCGGTGCACCTCCACCGGCAGCGCCGAGCCGCCGGCGACGGCCACGCGCAGGTTGTCCTTGATCGTGGAGACGTCCGGACCGCCCTCCACGGCGCCGAGGAGGCCCCAGTACATCGTGGGCACGCCGGCGAAGAAGGTGATCCGCTCCTTCAGCATCAGCTCCAGCGCCGCGTGCGCCTCGAACCGCGGGAGCAGGACCGCCGTGCCGCCGTACGCGAAGGCGCCGTTCTGGCACACGGTCTGGCCGAAGGAGTGGAACAGCGGCAGCACGCTGAGGTAGGTGTCCGGGGTGTCCTCGTCGGCTCCGAACAGCGCCGCCCCGGACAGCGCGTTGTCGCGCATGTTGCGGTGCCGCAGCTCGGCGCCCTTGGGCTGGCCGGTGGTGCCGGAGGTGTAGAGGATGACGGCGGTGTCGTCCTCGTCGGTGGCGACGGTCTCGAACTCGCCGGGGTGGGCCATCATCGCGCCGGCCATGGTCTCGGTGCCCTCGATGGGGGAGGGGGCGCCGAGCTCGGCGGTGATCACGAAGAAGTGCTCGCAGCCCTCGGCCTGGGTGAACCCCTGGTGGCCGGCCTCGCCCATGGGCAGCTCGGGGGTGCCCTGGAAGCAGAAGTAGGCCTTCGCGTCGGAGTCCTCGAGGTGGTAGGCGATCTCGCGGGCCTTGAGCAGGACGTTGAGGGGCACGACGGTCGCGCCGGCCTTGAGGATCCCGAAGTAGACGATCGTGAAGTAGGGCAGGTTGGGGCAGCTGAGCGCGACCTTGTCGCCCGGCCGGACGCCGCGGTCGACGAGCAGGTTGGCGCACATGTTGGCGAACTGGTCGACCTGGGCGTAGGTCAGTCGCGTCTCGCCGAGGATGATGGCGTCCCGCTCGGGGTACTTCGCGGCGCTGTCCTCGAGCAGGGTCGAGAGGTTGTACATGTGGGCCTCCATCGGTGCTGGTGCGATGCGACGAAGCGAACCACATCGCCCCCAGCGACCGGACCCGGGCCGGAGGGCCTGCTCCAGGTTTTCCGGACGAACCAGCAATTCCGGGCTAGTCTCGCCGGGACCTGCCGAGGTCACCCGCACCCCCCGACTCGGAGGATCCTCTCGTGACTGCATCTCGTCGTCTCGCCGCGCTCACCGCGGCCGCGCTGGTCGCCGGCGCCGCTGCTGCCGGCGCTGCCGCCGTCGGACCGGCCACCGCCGGCACCGTGCGCGCCGCCGCGGCCGCCTCCAAGGACAACCACATCGACTACGTCGTGGCGATCTCGGTCGACGGGCTGAACCCGGACGCCATCCGCAAGCTCGGGCGCAGCGGCACGCCGTACCTCCACCGCCTGATGGCCGAGGGCGCGAGCACGCTCAACGCGCGCAGCTCGGTGGAGTCCACGAGCACGCTGCCCAACCACACCTCGATGCTGACCAGCCGCCGGATCGCGGTCTCCCAGCACGGGCACGGCGTGATGTTCAACGACGACAAGGGCGGCACCCGCACGGTCCACAAGGCGGCGGGGGAGTACGTCGCCTCGGTGTTCGACGTCGTCCACGACAGCGGCCGCCGGACGAAGCTGTACACGTCGAAGGACAAGTTCGCGATGTTCAACCGCAGCTGGGACGGGCGCCGCGGGGCCGTGGACCGCACCGGTCACAACAACGGGCGCGACAAGATCAGCGCGTTCGTCTACCGGTCCAACGAGACCACCCTGGTCAACCGCGTGCGCGACGACCTGCGCAGGAGCCCGGCGCCGTTCAACCTCGTCCACTTCTCCCAGACCGACAAGACGGGGCACGCCTCGGGCTACATGAGCGCGGCCTACCTGCGCGCGGTGAAGGCCGTCGACGCGCGCGTCGGGGTGATCATGCGGACGATCTCCGGCAACGCCCGGCTGCGTGCGCACGCGGCGCTGATCCTCACCTCCGACCACGGCGGTCTGGGCAAGAGCCACAGCACTCCGACCTCGCGGGTGAACTACACGATCCCGTTCATGGTGTGGGGCAAGGGGATCGCGAAGAACGACCTGTACCGGATCAACCCCGGGTTCGCCTCGCCGGGCACCGGTCGTCCGGGCTACGGCGGCAAGCAGCCGATCCGCAACGGCGCGGTCGGCAACCTGGCCACCGACCTGCTCGACCTGCGCGCGATCCCGCGGTCGCAGGTGAACGTGCCGCGCACGCTCAACATCTTCGGCTGATCGGCTTCTGCTGGTCAGCGGCGCGTGCCCGCGCAGGACACGCAGGTGCGGGCGGTCGGCCGCGCCTCCAGCCGCCCGGCCACGATCGGGCGGCCGCACCGCTCGCAGGTGCCGTAGCTGCCGGCGTCCACGCGCACGAGCGCCGCGTCGATCTCCTCGAGGTGCCGCCGCGTCGCGATGACGAGGGCGTCGACCTGGGAGCGCTCGAAGGCGATCGTGGCGCCCTCGGGGTCGTGCTCGTCGTCGGCGTTGGTGTCGCGGGAGGCGGCCACCACGCCGGCGAAGTCCTCGCTGAGCGCGTCGAGGCGCCGCAGCGCCTGTGCCCGGTCGGCCTCGAGTCGCTCGCGGGGGCTGGTCACCCGCCCTGTCTACCAGCGGTCCGTGGGGCGCCCGTCCGGTCGGCCTCGACGAAGGACTCGCCGGCGACCCAGGCGGTGTAGCGGTCGAGGCCCAGCAGGTCGACCAGTGCGCGGGTCTGGGTCTCCTGGGCGAGGAGGGCGCGCACCTTGCGGGCGACCACCTCCGCGTCGAGGTCCAGGTCGACCGCGAGGTGGTGGTCCGGGGTGGTGACGGGGTAGCCCGGCAGGTAGACGTCCAGCCGCTCCTCGAGCTCGCTCCACCGGTCGGCGCGGCTCTGCCCGACGGCGGCGTACAGCAGTCGCGCGTGGGTGGGGGCGGCCTGCTCGAAGGCGGCCGTGGTCCAGGCCGAGACGGTCTGGTGGTCGGGGTGGCCGGTGATGCCGTCGGGCCCGAAGGTGACCACCGTGTCCGGGCGGACCTCGTCGAACAGCGCGCTCAGCCGGTCGACGGCCGGGGTCGCGGGTGCGGCGGCACAGCCACCGTCGGCGTACCCCAGCCAGTGGTGCTCCTCGACCGCCAGGACCGCCAGGCAGCGGGACAGCTCGCGGGTGCGTTCGTCGGCCAGGCGGTGCGGCGGCCAGGTGACCGGGTCCGGGGTGCCCTGCTCGCCGCGGGTGGCGGTGACGCAGACGACCCGGGCGCCGGCGTCGCGGGCGAGCGCCATCAGGCCGCCGGACAGGTAGGCCTCGTCGTCCGGGTGGGCCCATACCCCCAGGATCGTGCCGAGGTCGCCGACCTCGTGGGGCGCGGTGATCAGCTCGCCTCCTCGACGACCGGCTGGCCGCCCGCGACCGCGCCGGGGAGCGCGCTCGCGTCGCGCTGGCGGGGGAGGTGCGGACCGGGGAGCGGGTCGAACAGGGCCGGGCAGGTCCGCGCCCGCCCGCAGCGCGAAGACGCACAGCTCCAGGCCCGCGGGGGACGTCCGCAGGTGGTCGGGGAGCGCGTCCAGGGTGTGCCGGGGCAGGGCGACGTCGTGCTGCGCGAGCAGGGCGACCGCCTCGTCGGGCCCCAGAGCCAGGTCCGCGGCGTCGATCTCGGTGACTCCTCCGGCCAGCAGGCGCCGGCCCGCTTCACCCGCCGTACGGTGCCTCGTCACCAGCACCAGGCGCAGCTGCGGCGTCACCTCGGTGAGCAGCCGCTCGAGGTCGCGCAGGATCGTCTCGTCGGTCACCGCGTCGAACCGGTCGAGGACCAGGACCACCGGCTGGTGCCCGCGAGCCAGGGCGGTGGCGACCTTCTTCAGGACGGGCCGGCCCGCGTCGTCGCGGCTGCCGCGCTCCGCGTACGCGACGTCCGTGCCGTGGCGGCGCAGCGCCTCGGCCACCTCGCACCAGAAGGTGTCCGGGTCGTCGTCGGTGCGGTCGAGGGTCAGCCACGCCACCTTCCCCGTAGGCAGGTCGTGGGCGACCCAGGACGCCACCAGCGTGGTCTTGCCGCTGCCGGATGGACCACAGACCAGCGTCACCGGACCGGAGGTGCCCTCGCAGAGCCGGTCGAGCAGACGCACGCGAGGCACGAGGGGGCCGGGCAGCTTGGGCAGGGACAGCTTCGCGAGCAGCGGGTCGGCGTCGTCGTACGCCGGGGTCGAGACGATCGAGCATGTCAGGTGCCTCCCTGCGCCCCGAGCGTAGGGACGAGGAGCGTCCCGCGGCATGGCCCTTCGGCCCTAGGTCGGGGTCCGGAGTCCCGGTGAAGTCGGGCAGAGCGCGTCGAACCGGACGGGACCCTGCCCACCTCACGCAGTGGGGGTGAGGCGGCGGCGCGCTCGCGCTCCTAGTTTCGCCGAGAGGTCGCAGGAGCTCGACGAAGGAGGTCGGAGATGACGGTGGCCAGCGGACCCCGGGTGATGCTCGCGCAGGGGCGCGAGGTGGACGTCGAGGTGCCTCGGCACCCGACGCCGGCGGAGAGGGCGGAGGTGGGCAAGCAGGCGCGCAGGCGACTGCCCCGGGACCAGCACGCCGAGTGTGCCGCAGGTCCCGACGGGGCGGTGGACGTCCTGCGCGCCGACGACCCCTACCGCGAGGCCGAGCTGTTGCCGATCCGCTACGGGCGCATGCTCACCTCGCCGTTCGCGTTCTACCGCGGGGCGGCCGCCGTGATGGCCGCCGACCTCGCGGCGGCCCCGCACAGCGGACTGGAGGTGCAGCTGTGCGGTGACGCGCACCTGTCCAACTTCGGCGTCTTCCGCTCCCCGGAGCGCCGGCTGGTCTTCGACGTCAACGACTTCGACGAGACCTTGCCCGGCCCCTTCGAGTGGGACGTCAAGCGGCTGGCGGCGAGTGTCGCCCTCGCCGGTCGGCAGAACGGGCACAGTCACCGGGAGCGCCTGCGGACCCTGGTGTCCGTCGTGGGGGCCTACCGGGCGGCGATGCGTGGCTTCGCGCGGCAGGGCAACCTCGAGGTCTGGTACGCCGGCGTCGACGTCGACCGCATGATGAAGGACCTCGCCCCGCTGGCCACCTCGGCCGAGCGCAAGCGCAGCGAGGCCAACCTCAAGAAGGCGCGACGCAACGACAGCACCCGCGCGCTGCGTAAGCTCACCGTGAACGAGGACGGTCGCACGCGGTTCCTCAGCCAGCCGCCGCTGCTGGTGCCACTCTCCGAGCTGCTGCCGGAGGTCGATGCCCGGGTGGTGCACCGCGCGCTGACCGAGGTGCTGGCGGCCTACCGGGAGTCCCTGCCTTCGGACCGCGGCCACCTCGTCAGCCGGTACGAGCTCGTCGAGGTCGCCCGCAAGGTCGTCGGCGTCGGCAGCGTCGGCACCCGCGCCTACGTGCTGCTGCTGGCCGGCCGCGACCACTCCGACCCGCTGGTGCTGCAGGCCAAGGAGGCCCGCGCGAGCGTGCTCGAGGCGCATCTGGGGGCCAGCAGCTACGGGAACTCCGGCGAACGGGTCGTCGCCGGGCAACGACTGATGCAGGCCACCAGCGACATCTTCCTCGGCTGGCAGCGCACGCGGGAGGGCGACGGGGCCGTCCGCGACTACTACGTGCGCCAGCTGCGCGACGGCAAGGCCTCGGCGGAGGTCGAGGAGATGGGCCCGCGCATCCTCACGGTGTACGGCGAGGTGTGCGCCTGGACGCTCGCCCGCGCCCACGCCCGCTCCGGCGACCGGATCGCCATCTCGGCGTACCTCGGCAAGGGCGACGCGTTCGACCACGCCCTCGCGGAGTACGCCGAGACCTACGCCGACCGCGCCGAGGCCCAGCACGCCGCCCTCCAGCAGGCCGTCGACAGCGGCGAGGTAGCCGCCGACCTCACCGAGGGCGGTTGAGACCTGTCGGTGGTTGAGCCTGTCGGTGGTTGAGCCTGTCGAAACCACGGCCTCGGCGGTTGAGCCGATCGGTGGTTGAGCCTGTCGAAACCACCCAGCGCCGACCCGGTTCCGGCCCCGCCGCACTGACGGTGGTTGAGCTTGTCGAAACCACTCGGCGCGAGCGGCACAACGCGCTGGTCGGACGGGCCGAAACGGCGAGAATCTCCCTGTCCACACAGCGGATTCTCACCCCCTTCGTTGTCAGTGGTCGGTGCTTGAATTCACTCATGAGCACGACGGGCAGCACCACCGCGGACGGGGACCTGGACTCCCCGCGCGAGGTGCTGGCGTTCGCTCGCGACCGTCGAGCCGCGCCGCTGATCGCGCGGAGGCCGACGTGCTGCTGGCCGCGGTCACCTGGGCCGAGCAGCACCCGCCGGAGTCGATCGACGACGCGGCCACCTGGCTCACCCCGGGCGTGGGTGACACCGGTCTCCCGCTCGCCGGTCCGGGTGCGCCGCTGGTGGCGGAGTTCTGCCTCGCTGAGCTCGCCCTCGCGCTCGGGATCTCCTCCGACGCCGGCAGGACGCTGGTCGCCGACGCGGTGGAGCTGAAGTACCGCCTCCCCAAGACCTGGGCACGCGTGATGGCCGGCGACCTCCAGGCCTGGCGAGCCCGCCGGGTCGCGCAGGCCACCGGACACCTGTCCATGGAGGCAGCGACCTGGGTCGACGCCCAGGTGGCGCCGTTCGCGCACAAGATCGGCTTCGCCGCCCTCGAGCGGCTCATCGCCGAGGCGATCGCTCGGTTCATGCCCGATGAAGCGCAGGCGAGCGCCGACCGGGCCGCGGAGGGACGTCACTTCGACGTCCAGCACGGCCAGGTCTCCTTCAACGGCACCAGCCGGGTCGAGGGCGAACTCGACCTGGCCGACGCGCTCGACCTGGACGCCGCGATCAGCCAGGGCGCCGACCTCCTCTCCCGGCTCGGGTCCACCGAGCCACTCGACGTGCGCCGCTCCAAGGCCGCTGGGCAGCTCGCGCGGAACCAGCTCGCGTTCGACCTCGCCGGCGCTGCCGCGGATGAGAGCTCGGCGACCGACGCTGGGGTGGTTTCGACAGGCTCAACCACCGAGGGTGCTGATCCTGGCTCCGGGGTGGTTTCACAGGCTCAACCACCGGGGGCTCGACCACCGACGGGACCCGCGTCCGTCCTCGTCGGGTGGTGCTGTTCGTGCACCTCTCCGCCGACGCCATCACCGGCCCCTCCAACAGCATGAGCACCGACGCGCTGCACCTGGCGCGGGTGGAGAACCAGCGCCAGGTCGTCACGGCCGACCAGGTCCGGGAATGGTGCGGCCACCCGGACGCCGAGGTCGTCGTGAAGCCGGTGATCGACACAGGCGAGCACCTCCACGTCGAGGGCTACGAAATCCCCGACCGGCTCCGCGAGCAAGTGATTCAACGCGACCACCAATGCGTGTTCCCCTGGTGCACCCGGCCGGCACGGCGGTGCGACATCGACCACGTCATCCCCTACCCCGAGGGCGAGACCGCATCGACAACCTCGCGCCCGTGTGCCGGCGACACCATCGACTCAAGACCCACGGCGGCTGGACCTACACCATGTTCGAGGACGGCCGGTACCTGTGGACCAGTCCGCACGGGTACCAGTACCTCCGCGACCACACCGGCACCCTCGACGTCACCGGCGATCTCACCGGCGATCCGCCCGAGGAGTAGCTCCACCGCCCCGCACCCCGCCACCGGCGGGGCCATCGGCATGCCCGGGATCGAGAACTGCCGATGCCGGTGCCACCTGGTGACACCGGAGCGCGGCACAAGACCAGTGGGGTGGTTTCGACAGGCTCA
>CAWIPI010000008.1:0-34253 GCA_963837975.1 uncultured Actinomycetota bacterium
AACTCGTCGAGGTTGCGCGCGATGTTGGCGCGGAACTCCGGCGGGCTGTGCGGGTCGGTGGTGAGGAACTGCAGCGCCAGCTCCTTGCGGCGCTTGGTCCGCCAGACGTAGGACCAGCTCAGGAACAGCCGCTGCACGCCGGTGAGGCCGTCGCGCTCGGGGACCTCCTCGCCCTCCAGCGAGATCAGGTAGGCCTTACGTGCGATGGTCAGGCCGCCCAGGTCGCCGATGTTCTCCCCGACGGTGAGCGCGCCGTTGACGTGCTCGCCTGGCAGGTCGCGCGGCTCGAAGGCGTCGTACTGCTCGATCAGGGCCTTGGACTTCAGCTCGAAGGCGGCCTTGTCCTCGGCCGTCCACCAGTCGTTGAGGTTGCCGTTCCCGTCGTACTGCGCGCCCTGGTCGTCGAAGCCGTGGCCGATCTCGTGACCGATCACCGCCCCGATGCCGCCGTAGTTCTCCGCCGGGTCGGCGTCGGCGTCGAAGAACGGCCTCTGCAGGATGCCCGCGGGGAAGCAGATCTCGTTGGTGCCGGGGTTGTAGTAGGCGTTCACGGTCTGCGGGAGCATGAACCACTCGTCGCGGTCCACCGGGGCCCCGATCTTGCTCAGCTCGCGGTTGGTCTCGAAGGCGGTGGCGGCGAGCACGTTGCCGAGCAGGTCGTCGGCGCTGATCTCCAGCGCGGAGTAGTCGCGGAACTTCTCCGGGTAGCCGATCTTGGGCCGAACGTGTCGAGCTTCTCGAAGGCGCGCTTCTTGGTCTCCTCGCCCATCCAGTCGAGGTCGGTGATCGAGCGGCGGTAGGCCTCGAGCAGGTTGGCCACCAGCTCGTCCATGACCTCCTTGGAGCGCGGGGGGAAGTGCCGGGCGACGTACTCCCGGCCGACCGCCTCGCCCAGCGCGCCCTCGACCAGGCCGACGCCGCGCTTCCAGCGCGCGCGCAGCTCGGGGGTGCCCGAGAGGGTGCGGCCGTAGAAGTCGAAGTTGGCCTCCACGAACGGGCTGGAGAGGTACGACGCGGCGGTGCGGATCGCCCGCACGGTCAGGAACGCGCGCCACTCCTCGATGGCGGTGTCGGCCAGCACGGTCTCGAGGTGGGCGAGGTAGGAGGGCTGGCGGACCACGGTCTCGGCCAGTGTCTCGGCGGAGCCGCCGATCGCGGTGACCCAGGCGTCGAAGTCGAAGCTCGGCACAGCGATCGCAGCTCGGAGAGCGGGGTGAGGTTGTAGGTCTTGAGGACGTCGCGGGTCTCGGCGCGCTCCCAGTGGCCCTTGGCGATCCGGGTCTCCAGGGCCAGCACCTGCGCCGCGGTGATCTCGGGGTCGGGACGCTCGGCGAGGGTGAGGATGCGCACGAGGTAGGCGAGGTACTTCTCGCGGATCTCGGCGAACTTCTCCTCGCGGTAGTAGGTCTCGTCGGGCAGGCCGATGCCGCCCTGCAGGACGTTGACGACGTAGCGGTCGGAGTCGCGGTCGTCGGTGTCGACGTAGGAGCCGAACAGGCCGCCGCCGCCCCGGCGCTCGAAGGAGCCGAGGAAGCCGCCGAGCTCGCCGACGTCGGTGAGCGCGTCGACCTGCTCCAGCAGCGGCAGGATCGGGGTGTGCCCGAGCTCCTCGATGCGCTCCTCGTCCATGAAGCTGGCGAACAGGTCGCCGATCTTGGGGGCCTCCTCGCCCTCGACGCCGCCGTCGGCGCAGGCCTCGATGATCTCGCGGACGTGCTGCTCGGCGGCGTCGGAGAGCATCACGAAGGGCCCCCACGACGAGCGGTCGGCGGGGATCTCGGCAGTCTCCAGCCAGGGGCCGTTGACGTGTCCGAACAGGTCGTCCTGCACGCGGATGTCGGGGTTCATGCCCTCGCGGGCGTCGTCGAGAATCGTCACCCGGCAAACCTATACGTGTCCACCCACCGGGGCCGGTCGTAGGCTGTGGAGCCATGACGCCCGCCTGCCACCCGTCCGAGCCGGCCCGGCCGTCCAACCGGGGGCGCAGGTCTGCATCATCGGCGCGGGGTCCTCCGGGATCACCGCGGCCCAGGTGCTCCAGGCGCGGGGAGTGCCCTTCGACTGCTTCGAGGCGGGCAGCGAGGTCGGCGGCAACTGGCGCTACGGCAACGACAACGAGATGTCCTCGGCCTACGAGTCGCTGCACATCAACACCTCCCGGCAGCTGATGGAGTACGCCGCCCACCCGATGCCCGAGTCGCTGCCGGACTACCCCGACCACCGCCAGGTCGCGGCGTACTTCGACGAGTTCGTCGACCATTTCGGCCTGCGGGAGCGGATCACCTTCCGCACCGAGGTGACCAAGGTCGAGCCGCTCGCCGGACCAGCGGTGGTGACCGGTGGGCGGTCACCTTCCGCTCCCGCGACGGCGGCGAGCCGCAGACCCGCACCTACCGCGACGTGATCGTGGCCAACGGCCACCACTGGGACCCGCGGTGGCCCGAGCCGTCGTTCCCCGGCGCCGAGACGTTCCCCGGGGAGCAGCTGCACGCGCACCACTACCGGACCGCCGACTCGCTCGTCGGGAAGCGGGTGCTGGTGCTGGGCATCGGCAACTCCGCGTGCGACATCGCCGTGGAGTCCAGCCGGGTGGCCGCCTCGACCGACCTGGCGATGCGCCGGGGCGCGCACATCATCCCCAAGTACATGCTCGGCATGCCGACCGACCGGCTCACCGACTCCCCGCTCGCCCGCGGCCCGCTGTGGCTGCAGCAGTGGTCGATGGCGGCGCTGCTGCGCCTGACCCAGGGCAAGGTGACCGACTACGGCCTGCCGAAGCCCGACCACGCGGTGCTGCACGCCCATCCGACGGTGAGCCAGGACCTGCTCAACCGACTGGGGCACGGCGACATCACGGTGCGCCCGAACATCGACCGGTTCGAGGGGTCGAAGGTGTTCTTCACCGACGGCTCCTCGGGGGAGTACGACGTGGTCGTCTACTGCACCGGCTACAGGATCAGCTTCCCGTTCCTCGCCGAGGAGGTGGTGTCCGCCGAGGACAACCACGTGGAGCTCTACCGCCGGGTGGTGCACCCCGACCTCCCCGGTCTCTACTTCGTCGGCCTGATCCAGCCGCTCGGCGCGATCATGCCGCTGGCCGAGGCGCAGGCGGAGTGGGTCGGCGACCTGGTCACCGGGGTGGGGGCGCTGCCGTCGGTGGGGGAGATGCGCCGCCAGATCGCGGCGTACGACCGGCGCCTGCGCAAGCGCTTCGTCGCCTCGCGCCGGCACACCATGGAGGTCGACTTCCACGACTACCGGGCCGAGATCGCCCGGGAGCGCAAGCGGGCCCGGCGCCGCGCCGGGGTTGCACGCTGAGCAACCCTCCTCCACCGCAGTTCCGAATGTCGTGTGCGGGTTCGGGCCGAAAGTGATGTCGGTTCTCATGACTCGGGCGTGTCCGGTCTAGAGAGAAAGGGACCGATTCAGGGTCCCCGAGCGACGGCACCCCGCAGGTCGGCGGCGGCAACCGACGCCGGGTGGCGGCCGTCGCCACGGCCGGTCTCCTCGTCGCCGGCGCTGCCGCCGGTCCCGCCGATGCTGCGTTCCTGCGCGCCACGGTGAGCCCGGCGAGCGCGATGAACAGCGCCGGGTCCTTCTACCCCTACCGGACGGCGGTGCCTGCCGACTCGCCCCACCTCTACTGGCGGCTGGAGGAAGGCTCCGGCACGGCCGTGGACGACAGCGGCTCGGGCAACCGGGACGGCGCCCTGGGGGCTCGGCCTCGGGAGGCCGACCGGCGGCTCTACCTCGACGGGGTTCTGCAGGGCTCCGGCACCGCGTCCCCGGTCAGCCTGCCCACCGCCTACTGGCGGGCCGGTGCCGAGCAGATGAGCGGCTGGACGGGCGACCCGACCAGCTCGTGGCTCGTCGGCGACCTCGACGAGCTCGCGGTCTACACGACGGTCCTGTCTCCCGCCCGGGTCGCGGCGCACCACGCAGCGGGGGCCACTGCGCCGTAGGCAAGGCGGAGGAGTCAGTCGTCCTCGGACTCCTCGCCGGACACCTCGAAGCGCGGTTGTCCGCCCCCGCACTTCGCCTGGACCTCGACCTCGTCCTCACTGCGGTCGAACCGCACGGCGAGCTCCTCGGGCCCCCGCTCGCGGACCTCCACCCGCCACCCTGCGTTGGCCTGCGCCCCGCGCAGGGCGATGGTGCCACCGCGACAGCTCGCGACCACCGCCCCGGCGTCGCCCTGCCAGGTGCGGCGCACCTCGCCGGAGGAGCCGGACGTGCTGCCCCCGGCGGCGTCGGCCTCCGTGGTGCCGGCCCGCGGGGGGACAGCCCGGGGGGAGGAGGAGGCGGTCGACCCGGGCGTCGCGGCGGAGGCGGACCCGGGGGTGGGCCCCGCGGACGTCGTGGCGGTCGACGGCGTGGGGCGACCGGTCGGGCGGCGGCTCGGGTGGCCGGTCGGGCGCGCCGAGGGGGCGGGGACGCCCACCACACCCGGGGTGGTCCTCGGCAGCGTCGGAGCGGTGGTCACGTCCTCACCTGCGGTGCGGATGACCGCCCACACACCAGTGGAACAGGCCACCACGAGGGCTGCCCAGGCGAGCGCCGCGAGGGCGCGGTGGTGGCCCCTCACCACACCCACCTGCCCGGGCGCGGAGTCGCGGGGCCTGAGTCGGCCTCGGCTAGCGTGCGTCCATGGCGAGGATCCTGATCGTCGAGGACGACCAGTCGATCCGCCGCGCCCTCCACCGCAGCCTGACGGACCGAGGTCATGCGGTCAGTGTGGCAGCCACGGGCATGGACGGCCTCCGGACGCTGCTGAACGAGCGGCCCGACGCCGTGCTCCTCGACCTCGGGCTGCCCGACGTCGAAGGGCTGACGCTGATCCCGATGATGCGCGCGGCCGCGCAGACGCCGATCCTCGTCATCACCGCCCAGGACGACGACCCCACGTTGGTGCGGGCCCTCGACGCCGGCGCCGACGACTACGTGGTGAAGCCCTTCGGGAGCCAGCAGATCGAGGCGCGCATCCGGGCGGTGCTGAGGCGTACGGCCGGCGACGACACGCCGGAGGTGCACGTCGTCGGTGGCCTGCGGCTCGACGTCGGCGCCCGGACGGTGACGTTGGACGGTGTCGCCGTCGAGCTCTCCCGCAAGGAGTTCGACATGCTCCAGCTGCTGGCGCGACGGGCGGGCCAGGTGGTCACCCGCCGCGAGCTGCTGGCCGACGTCTGGCAGCAGCCGTACGGCGGTTCGGACCGGACCGTCGACGTGCACCTGTCCTGGCTGCGGCGCAAGCTGGGCGAATCGGCCGCGGATCCCCGCTACCTGCGTTCCGTGCGCGGGGTGGGTGTCCGGCTCGTGGCGCCTGACAGCACTGGTGCGGTCTGATGCGGGCCCGGATCTCCTGGCTGGTCGCTGCGACCACCTCTGCCGTGGTGATCTCATTCGTCGTCCCCCTCTGCCTGCTGGTGCGCACGCTGGCCGAGGACCGGGCGATGGCAGCGGCCGACCAGGAGGCCCGCAACGTGGCGATCCTGGTGTCCACCCTCGACGACACGCCGGAGCTTCCTGAGCTGGTCGCGGCGACCGACGCGCGCGGCGTGGCCCGTACGTCGCTGCTGCTCGAGGACGACCAGGTGCTCGGGGCACCCAGTCCCGGGATGCCGGCGGACCCTGACGTGCGCCGGGCACGTGCCGGTGAGGCCACCTCGGTGAAGAACTCCGAGGGGGGCAAGGTCGTGCTTCCGGTGGTGGTCGCCGACGGCACCGAGGTCGTGGTCAGTCGAGTGACGCCGGCACAGCTGCACAGCGGGGTGGCGCCGGCCTGGGCGAGCATCATCCTGCTGGGACTCGCCCTGCTGGTCATCGCCCTGCTGGTCGCCGACCGGCTGGGCCGGCGGATCAGTCGGCCACTCGTGGACCTCGCGGGGACGGCCCACCGGCTCCGGGGCGGCGAGCTCACGGCTCGGGCCGACGTCGTGGGACCACCCGAGACCCGCGACCTCGCCGAGGCCCTGAACGCCCTCGCCGAACGGATCACCGAGCTGCTCGCCGCCGAGCGGGCGATGGTCGCGGACCTCAGCCATCGTCTGCGGACCCCGGTCACGGCGCTGCGCCTGGATGCGGAGTCCGTCGCCGACCGGGAGCTGGGCGAGCGACTGCAGGAGCACATCGCGACCCTGCAGCACGACATCGACGCCATCGTGCGCGATGCTCGGCGGCCCGTGCGCGACGACATGGCGAGCAGCTGTGACGCCGCAGCCGTCGTGGCGGACAGGGTTGCCTTCTGGCGTCCGCTGGCCGAGGACCAGGGGCGTCGTCTCGAGGTCGGCGCCGACGAGACGCCGCTGGCCGTGGCGCTCGCCGCGTCCGACCTCGCGGACGTGCTGGACATCCTCGTCGACAACGTCTTCGCCCACACCGACGAGGGTGTCGGGTTCGCGGTGCGGCTCCACCGTGACAGGGAGTGGGTGCGCCTCGTGGTGGCCGACGAGGGCGGGGGTCTGGACCCGGCCGTGCGCCCCGGCGGACGGCCGGGCTCGACGGGGCTGGGTCTCGACCTGGCCCGGCGTACCGTCGCGGCCCGTGGTGGCAGCCTGCGGGTCGACAGCACTCCCGGAGCGGGCACGCGCGTGACGATCACGCTCCCGGCCCACGAGGGCTGACACCTCTCGCCTCAGCCGTCGTCGGGTTCGTGGTCCTCCGAGTCGTGACTCTCGGTCTCGTGGTCCTCGGTCTCGTGCCTCTCGGTCTCCCGGTCCTCGGTCTCGCGGTCCTCGGACCCGTGGTCCTCGGGCTCGCGCGCCTCGTGCTGGTGCCCGCCCCGGGCACGGCGCGCGCGGTCCTCCCGGCGCTCGTCGTCGGCGCCCGCGGCCGCACCGGTGGACGCGGACTCGAGCGTGTCGACGGCCGGGGCCGGCTGGGGGGCGGCGGTCGCCCCGAGGACGACGGTGCGGGTCACGCGCCGCACGCACTTCCCGTGCTCGAGCTCGGCGCCGGGCCGGCACGGACGCAAGCGCACCTCGAGACGCACGCCCGGCTCGATCCGCGCCGCAGGTTTCGCTGCCGGTTCAGGCGTGGAGACGGCCGGCGCCGGCTCCGGCGCCGTGCTCGCGTAGGCGATGGCGGCTCCGACCGCGCCGGTGGCAACCGCGGAGAGGGAGACCAGGGTGGTCAGCATCTTCATGACCGCAGCCTCCGCGCTCCTGCCCTATCCGCACGTCGCGGGACTGCTAAGAGTTCGTCAAGGATGACGGCTGCCGGCCGCGGCACGGCCCGTCCTCCACGTGCCCGTCGCCCGGTTTCCTGACGTGGACTTAACAGTCCTCTGAGTCGCCCTTGGTGCTCGCGCGGACATGGTGCGGAGCATGACCTACAGCGCCCGCACCCGTGACCGCTATCGTCGCGGTCTCGCCGCAGTCACCGGCCTTGCCACCGTCGGGGCCCTCAGCGCCTGCGGCTGGATGGCCGGCCTGGCCGCCCGCGACCACGGCAAGGACCAGCAGGTCGAGCAGGCAGCTGCGCGGGAGGAACAGCGCCGGGCGCGCGCCGAGTGGGAGCGGCAACGGGCAGCCTGGGCCGCCGCGCAGCGGCCTCGCGTGCGCACGGTGTGGAAGAAGCGTCCGGAGCTGACGGTGACGACCACCCTCGTGACCCGCGCCGCCATCGGTTCCGGCGGGACGCTCGGATCCGCCGGGAGCGGGAGCGGGAGCGGGAGCAGGGGTGGGAACGCGGCACCCGCGACCTCGGCCGGGGCCGTCTCGAGCTCCGGCTCGTCGGGCGGCGGTTCGGGCGGCGGTTCGGGTGGCGGGGGCGGCGGGGGCGGTGCCGGCCCGCGACCGGCGGCCGCTCCGGCGCCTGCACCGCCGCCACCCGCGCCCGCCCCGTCGTCGGGGTCCTGACATGGGCAGCGTCGACCCTGCCGCCTGGGAGGGGACAGCGCCCGCTGCTCGCTTCCGCGCCCTGGGGACCTACGTCCACGTCGCCACCGCGGGCGCGGTTGCACTGGCGGAGGCCGAGCGTCTCGTCCGCGGAGTGCTGGTCGAGGTGGACCGCTCGTGCAGCCGGTTCCGTCCTGACAGCGACCTGAGTCGTGCCAACCGGGCACCGGGGCGACGCGTCGCGGTGGACCCGTTGCTGGTCAGTGCGGTCGGCGCTGCCCTCGGGGTGGCGGAGCAGACGGACGGACTGGTCAGTCCCCTGCTCGGACGCACACTGGTCGCGCTCGGTTATGACCGGGACTTCGACGCCCTGGGTCCGACCCGAACCACGACCCCCGCGCCGAGCCGAGCGACAGCCCCGGCGCCCGAGCCCGGCGCCTGGACCCGACTCGAGGTGGGCGTGGACTGGGTCCGGGTCCCGGAGGGCACCACCCTGGACCTGGGCTCCTCCGGGAAGGCCTGGGCCAGCGACCTCTGTGCCGCCACCGTGCAGGCGGTGCTGGGCGTCGGGACCCTGGTCAGCCTCGGCGGGGACATCTCGGTCGCGGGGGAGGACACCTGGCCCGTCGAGGTCCGGGAGCGTCCCGATTCCGTCGCTGCCGATCAGCTGGTCTCGATGACGGGTGGCGGCCTCGCCACCTCCAGCACCCAGGTCAGGCGCTGGCACCAGCGCGGGGTCGTGCGCCACCACCTGGTCGACCCCCGCACCGGGCTGCCCGCCGCCGAGGTGTGGCGCACGGTGACCACCACCGGGCCCACCTGCGTCGCCGCCAACGCTGCCGCGACGGCCGCGATCATCCTGGGCCACGAGGCGCCCGGATGGCTCGCTCGACGGGGGGTCGACGCCCGACTCGTGGCCGGAGGCGACGCGACCGTGGTGCGCGTGGGGGCCTGGCCGGAGGAGGGCCGATGACCGACTCCGCGCTGCTCTGGTACCTCAACCGGGCCACCGGCACCGTGCTGCTGGTCGTCTTCACGCTCGTCGTCGCGGTCGGGATACTCGCCACCTTCGGCAGGGCGGGCCGGGGCGTGCCCCGGTTCCTGAGCCAGGAGCTCCATCGGCACCTGACCGTGCTCGCCCTCGGCCTCCTGGGGGCGCACGTGCTCACCGCCGTCCTCGACACCTATGTGGACATCCGCTGGTGGCAGGCCGTGCTGCCGTTCGGGGCGTCGTACGAGCCGCTGTGGCTGGGGCTGGGCGCCGTCGCCCTGGACGTCGTCGCGGTCGTCGCCGGCACCAGCCTGCTGCGCGCCCGGCTGGGCCACCGGGCCTGGCGGTCCCTGCACCTGCTGGCCTACCTCGCGTGGGCGGCGGCCGTGGTGCACGGCATCGGCATCGGGACCGACGCCCGGGCCGGATGGTCCGTGGCGCTCACCGTGGGATGCGTGGCCGTCGTCGTGCTGGCGACGGTGGCGCGGGTGGTGGCCCTCGCCGCGCCGGCGCGGGCGGGGGCCGCACGATGACGTCGGTCCGTGTGCGTGAGGGGCTGCGCCTCCTCCGGGGGTACGGCGACGGGCCCGGACTGGTCGCCCACCGGGCTCGGTTCGGTGGCCTGCCCGAGCTCGACCTTGCGACCCTGCTCCGGGAGGCGCGGGCGTGGGGGCTGCGCGGTCGCGGCGGGGCGGGCTTCCCGTTCGCGACCAAGCTCGAGGGCGTCGCGGCGGGTCGGCGCCGAGTGGTCGTGGTCAACCTCAGCGAGGGTGAGCCCGCCTCGCACAAGGACGCCGCGCTGGGCCTCGGCCGGCCACACCTGGTCCTCGACGGCGCGGTCGTCGTGGCGCGCGCGCTGCGCACCAGGGAGGTGCACGTGGTGGTGGCACGGGACAGGCCGCAGACCGTCGCGGCCGTGGAGAGAGCCGTGGCCGAGCGTCCCGAACGGATCCGCTTCAGGGTGCACGCGGCCGAGGGCCGCTTCGTGGCCGGCCAGGCGCGAGCAGTGCTGGAGCTGATGGCCGGCCGGCCCAACCTCCCGGTCACGGCGTGGCAGCCCGAGGCCTTCGCCGGTCACCGCGGTCGCCCGACGCTGCTCTCCAACGCCGAGACCTGGGCCCAGGTCGCCGTCCGGCTGCTGCCGGGTGCGGCCGATGGGCCGGCGACCACGTTGCTCACCTGGGCGGGCGAGACCCGGCCCGAGGTCCGTGAGGTCACCGAGGGTGCCCGGTGGTCGGAGGTGCTGCCCCGTGGTGAGGGTCCGCTGCTCGTCGGTGGCTACCACGGTGGTTGGGTCACCCGGGAGCGGCTCGGTCGGCTGCGCGTGGACCGCGAGCAGATGCGCGCTGCCGGGGTGCCGCTCGGGGCCGGCGCCGTGATCCCGCTGGCGCCGGGAGAGTGCCCGGTGACGATGACTGCGCGGGTCACGGCGTACCTCGCCTCGCAGAGCGCACGGCGTTGCGGCCCGTGCTTCCTCGGTCTTCCGGCTCTCGCCGAGTCGGTCGCCGCGCTCGCCCGTGGCCGGGGCGGTCCGGAGCGCGTGGAGCAGCTGCGCGGGCTGGTGACGGGTCGGGGGGCCTGCGCCCATCCCGATGGCACCGCGCGACTGGTGGACTCCCTGGTGAGGACCTTCCCCGAGGAGCTCGCGGCGCACGCGCTGGGGGGGTGCGCGCTGGAGCCGAGCGGCGCCGGCACTCGGAAGTGGGCGGCCCGAGGAGCGGCGGGATGAGCGGGCCTCACCGGCTGAGGGTCGACTGGCCCGCGTGCCGGGCCCGGGGACTGTGCCACGAGCTGCTGCCTGAGCTCGTCGACCTCGACGAGTGGGGCTACCCGCTCGTCCGTGGCGCCGTGGACGAGGCGCTCCTCGACGAGGCCCGGGCAGCCGTACGTCGCTGCCCGACCCTGGCGCTGCGCCTGGTCGGCCCCCTGCGTCGGGGTTGAGCCGACGACCCCGGAAAAAGTCAGTCTTGACTGTTTGTTGATGGCGGGTGAGGATGCGGGCGTGACCGACGCCGTCTCCAGCGCCGCGCCGCCCCCCGGGGCGACTACCGCGCGGGTGCCCCAGGAGGAGCGCACCCGGCTGATGCGGCAGCGCCTGCTCGAGGCGACGGTCGAGTGCCTGGTGGAGCACGGCTGGAGCGGCACCTCGACGACGCTGGTCTCCCAACGGGCCGGAGTGAGCCGGGGCGCGCAGCTGCACCACTTCCCGACGAAGAACGACCTCGTCCTCGCCGCGGTCGAGCACCTCAGCGAGCTGCGCGGCCAGGAGCTGCGCGAGGCCGCCCAGGGGCTGCCCACCGGCAAGCGGCGCACGCGCGCGGTGCTGGAGATGTTCGGCGACCACTTCACCTCGCCGGTCTTCACCGCCGCCCTCGAGCTCTGGGTGGCGGCGCGCACCGATCCGGTCCTGCACGCAGCCGTCGTCCCGCTCGAGGATCGGGTCGGCCGGGAGGTGCACCGGATCGCGGTGGACGCCCTCGGCGTCGACGAGCGCCGGCCGCGCGCCCGCGAGCTCGTCCAGGCCACCCTCGACCTCGTCCGCGGGCTGGGCCTGGCCAACACGATCACCGACGACACCGCCCGGCGCCGCAAGATCCTCGACGCCTGGGCGCACACCCTCGACGCAGAGCTGAGGCACGAGTGAACGACTCCCACAACCCCGTCCTGGAGCAGGTGCTCTCCGACCTCGCGGCCGAGGGGGCCGCCCTCGAGGCGATCGTCGCGGCCCTCGACGAGGCGGGCTGGCGCACGCCCACCCCGGCCGAGGGCTGGGACGTCGCCACCCAGGTGGCGCACCTCGCCTGGACCGACGAGGTCGCCGTTGCCGCCGCCACCGACAAGGCGCGGTGGGACGAGTACGTCCTGGCCGCGATCGACGACCCCGAGGGCTTCGTCGACGCCGAGGCGCTGGCCGGCGGAAAGGTCGCGCCCGACGAGCTGCTCGCCCGCTGGCGGCGCTCCCGGCCGGCCCTGCAGGAGGCGCTGCGGGCCTACCCCGAGGGCGAGAAGATGCCGTGGTTCGGGCCGCCGATGAGCCCCACCTCGATGGCGACCGCCAGGTTCATGGAGACCTGGGCACACGGGCACGACGTGGCCGAGGCGCTCGGCTTCGAGCCCGAGCCCACCGACCGGGTCCGGCACGTGGCGCACCTCGGCGTGCGCACCCGCAACTACTCCTACGGGGTGCACGGCCTGACCCCGCCGACCGAGGAGTTCCGGGTCGAGCTGCGGGCGCCGTCCGGCGAGCTGTGGGAGTGGGGCCCTGCCGACGCGGCCCAGTCGGTGAGCGGGTCGGCGTACGACTTCTGCCTGCGCGTCACCCAGCGCCGCCACCGCGAGGACCTCGACCTCGTCGCCACCGGCCCGGACGCCGACCACTGGCTCGACATCGCCCAGGCCTTCGCCGGCCCGCCCGGACCCGGCCGCGAGCCCGGAGGTGCCGCGTGAGAGCGGAGGTGCTGCGGGTCGGCAACTGCAGCGGGTTCTACGGCGACCGGCTCTCGGCCATGCGCGAGCTGCTCGAGGGCGCCGACGCCGACGGGAACGGCGTGGACGTGATCACCGGCGACTACCTCGCCGAGCTGACGATGCTGATCCTGGGCAAGGACCAGCTCAAGGACCCCGAGCTGGGCTACGCGCGCACCTTCGTCACCCAGGTGCAGGACTGCCTCGCGCTCGCGGTGGAGCGCAAGGTGCGGATCGTGGCCAACGCCGGCGGGCTGAACCCGGCGGGCCTGGCGGCGAGGCTCACCGCGATCGCCGACGAGCAGGGGATCCCGGCCCGGATCGCCTGGGTCGACGGCGACAACCTGGCGCCGCGGGCGGCCGACCTCGGGATGCCGGGGGCGCTGACGGCCAACGCCTACCTGGGCGCCTTCGGGATCGCCCGGGCGCTCGAGGCCGGCGCGGACGTCGTGGTCACCGGGCGCGTCACCGACGCCTCCCTCGTGGTCGGGCCCGCGATCTGGCGGTTCGGCTGGGACCAGGGGCAGTACGACGCGCTGGCCGGCGCGGTGGTGGCCGGGCACGTCATCGAGTGCGGCACCCAGGCGACCGGTGGCAACTTCTCCGGCTTCCTCGGACCTGCCCCGCGACCCGGCGCCGCTGGGGTTCCCCGTCGCGGAGGTCGCCGCCGACGGGTCGTGCGTGATCACCAAGCAGGCCGGCACCGGCGGACGGGTCAGCGTCGACACCGTGACGGCGCAGCTGATGTACGAGGTGCAGACCGAGCACTACCTCGGCCCCGACGTGACGGTGGACCTCACCTCGGTCGACCTGGCGACCGACGGCGAGGACCGGGTGCGGGTCTCCGGCGTACGCGGCCAGGCCCCGCCCCCGCAGCTGAAGGTCTGCGTCAACGAGCTCGGCGGCTTCCGCAACCAGATGGAGTTCGTGCTCACCGGGCTCGACATCGAGGAGAAGGCGGCCTGGCTGCGGCTGCAGCTGGAGGACCGGCTCGAGGCGGCGTCGGTCACCTGGACGATGGGCCGGGTGCCGGCGCCCGACTCCGACACGGAGGAGGGCGCCTCCTGCCTGCTGCGCTGCATCGTCAAGGACGACAACGCGCGCGTGGTCGGCAAGCTGTTCACCGCCCCGGCGATCGAGCTCGCCCTCGGCTCCTACCCGGGGTTCACGATGACCGCGCCGCCCGGACCGGCGACGCCGTACGGCATCTACCGCGCGGCGTACGTCGACCGCGACGTCGTCGAGCACACCGTGCACCTGCCCGACGGCTCCACCGAGGTGATCCCCGATCCCGCGGTCGCCGAGCCGCCGCCGCGCCGGGAGCGCGCGGCGCCGCCGATGTGGGGTGGCGACGGGCTGCGCGACGACGCGATCACCCGGCACGTGCCGCTGGGCACCTTCGTGCACGCTCGCTCCGGTGACAAGGGCGGCGACGCCAACGTCGGGCTGTGGGTCGGCGAGGGACCCCGTCGCGCCGAGCGGGCCGAGTGGCTGCGCCACTTCGTCACCGTCGACCGGGTGCGCCGGCTGGTGCCCGAGGCCGCCGACCTCGACGTCGAGATCGTCGACCTGCCCAACCTGCACGGGGTGAACGTGCTCATCCGTGGGCTGCTCGGCGACGGCGTCGCGGCCAGCACCCGCTTCGACCCGCAGGCCAAGGCCCTCGGCGAGTGGATCCGCTCGCGCCGGGCCAACATCCCCGAGGAGCTGCTGTGAGGGGGCTGCGGTTTCCCACGGTCCCGTGGGAAACCATCACTTCCCCCGCTTCGCAACGCACGGGAAGTGCCAGGTTCGCCCGGGAACCCGAGACAGGTGAGGTGAGCCGATGAGCTGGACCGAGGAGCAGGTGGCCCTGCAGCAGTCCACCCGTGAGTTCGTACGCCGGGAGGTCGAACCGCATCTCCAGGAGTGGGAGGACGCCGGGGAGATCCCGCGGTCGCTGCACGAGGCCGCCGCGAAGGCGGGTCTGCTCGGCGTCTCGTTCCCCGAGGAGGTGGGCGGCTCGGGCGGCACGCTGCTGGACTCGGTCGCGCTCCAGGAGGCGTTCTTCGAGGCCGGCGGGTCCTCCGGGCTTGCCGCGGGGCTGTTCACCGGCGGGATCGCGCTGCCGCACATGGCCGCGCACGGGTCGCCGGAGCTGGTCGAGAAGTTCGTGCGACCGACCTTGGCCGGGGAGAGGATCGGCGCGCTGGCGGTCACCGAGCCCGGCGGCGGCTCCGACGTCGCGGGCATCCGCACGACCGCCGTGCGCGACGGCGACAGCTACGTCGTCAACGGCGCGAAGACGTTCATCACCAGCGGCGTACGCGCCGACTTCGTCACCACCGCGGTGCGCACCGGCGGCCCGGGGCACGCCGGGATCAGCCTGCTCGTGCGTCGAGCGCGGGACGCCCGGGTTCACCGTCGACCGGGCGCTGACCAAGATGGGCTGGCACTGCTCCGACACCGCCGAGCTGTCCTACGTCGACGTACGGGTGCCGGTGGGCAACCTCGTCGGCGAGGAGAACTCCGGCTTCTACCAGATCGCCGAGCAGTTCGTCGTCGAGCGGATCGCCCTGGCCGTGCACGCCTACGGCATCGCGGCCCGCTCGCTGGCGCTGGCCTCGGCGTACTGCCGGGAGCGCGACACCTTCGGCAAGCCGCTCATCGCGCGCCAGGTCGTGCAGCACAAGCTCGTCGAGATGCATCGGCAGGTGGAGGTGGCGCGGACCTACACCCGCCACGTCGCCGAGCGGCACGTCGCCGGTGAGAACAGCATCGCCGAGGCGTGCCTGGCCAAGCAGACCGCGGTCGACGCGTGCGCCCACGTCGTCGACGAGGCCGTGCAGCTGCACGGCGGGACCGGATACATGCACGGGACCGAGGTGGAGCGGCACTACCGCGACGCCCGGATCCTCGGCATCGGAGGGGGAGCGACCGAAGTGCTGACCGACCTGTCCGCCAAGCTGCTGGGGTACACGCCATGACCGAGACGCAGGACCGCCGTACGTCGATGCTCGCCAAGGTCGCCGAGCTCGACGCCGAGCACGCCAAGGCGGTGGCCGGGGGCGGGGAGAAGTACGTCGAGCGCCACCACGCCCGCGGCAAGCTGATGCCGCGCGAGCGGATCGAGCTGCTCATCGACCCCGGCAGCGCGTTCCTCGAGCTGTCCCCGCTCGCGGGGTGGGGCTCGGACTTCACCGTCGGCGCCAGCGTGGTCACCGGCATCGGGGTGATCGAGGGCGTCGAGTGCATGATCACCGCCAACGACCCCTCGGTGAAGGGCGGCGCCAGCAACCCCTGGACGGTGAAGAAGATCTTCCGGGCCTCGCAGATCGCCGAGGAGAACGGGCTCCCGACGGTGGCGCTGGTCGAGTCCGGCGGCGCGGACCTGCCGACCCAGAAGGAGATCTTCATCCCCGGCGGCAAGCTGTTCCGCGACATCACCCGGTCCTCGGCCGCGAAGGTGCCCACGATCGCGCTGGTCTTCGGCAACTCCACCGCCGGTGGTGCCTACGTGCCCGGGATGAGCGACTACACGGTGATGGTCAAGGAGCAGGCCAAGGTCTTCCTCGGCGGCCCGCCGCTGGTGAAGATGGCCACCGGCGAGGAGTCCGACGACGAGTCGCTGGGCGGCGCGGAGATGCACGCGCGCATCTCCGGGCTGGCCGACTACCTCGCCGTCGACGAGCACGACGCGCTGCGGATCGGGCGCCGGATCGTGGCGCGGCTGAACCGGCGACGCTCGTCGCCCAGCGGACGGGTGGTTTCGACAAGCTCAACCACCGAGGTGGGGGCCGTCGGCTTCGCGGAGCCGGCGGGGGACCCCGAGGGACTGCTCGACCTGATCCCCACCGACCTCAAGGAGCCGTTCGACCCGCGCGAGGTGATCGCCCTGGTCGCCGACGGGGTCTCGGAGGGCAACGAGGTCGTCTTCGACGAGTTCAAGCCGCTCTACGGTTCCTCGCTGGTGACCGGCTGGGCGCGGATCCACGGCCACCAGGTCGGCATCCTCGCCAACGCCCAGGGAGTGCTGTTCAGCGAGGAGGCGCAGAAGGCCACGCAGTTCATCCAGCTGGCCAACCAGATCGACGTACCCCTGCTGTTCCTGCACAACACCACCGGCTACATGGTCGGCAAGGAGTACGAGCAGGGCGGCATCATCAAGCACGGTGCCCAGATGATCAACGCGGTCAGCAACAGCACGGTGCCGCACATCTCGATCATCATGGGCGCCTCCTACGGCGCCGGGAACTACGGCATGAACGGCCGCGCCTACGACCCGCGCTTCCTGTTCACCTGGCCCAGCGCGAAGTCCGCGGTGATGGGCCCGGCGCAGCTGGCCGGGGTGCTCTCGATCGTGGCGCGCGCGGCGGCCGAGGCGAAGGGCAGGGAGTACGACGACGAGGCCGACCGCGGTATGCGGGAGTTCGTCGAGGCCAGCGTCGAGGAGCAGAGCCTGCCGTTCTTCCTCTCCGGGATGCTCTACGACGACGGCGTGATCGACCCGCGCGACACCCGCACCATCCTCGGCGTCTGCCTGTCCGTGATCACCAAGCAACCCGTCGAAGGCACCAGCCGCTTCGGCGTCTTCAGGATGTGACTTTTCCCCATGGCGTTCTTCACTCCTCCGCAACGCTGCACCCCCCGAGATCGCGGCCTCCTCCGCTTCGCTCCCCCGGCACACGCTCACGCGGGGACCCCCAGCGGCTCCCCCGTGAACAACGCCACGGGGACCCCGAGAGCCGCAGTGACGTGCGAGGTAGGAGCACGGCGCGTGGGCGGCGCCAGGTTGAGCAAGCCCCGCGCCCGAGGAACGAGGGCGCGACGGGCGCGTCGAAACCGCAACGAGCTTGCAAGGAGCGCCGCATGATCAACCGCCTGCTGGTCGCCAACCGGGGCGAGATCGCGCGCCGGGTGTTCGCCACCTGCCGCCGGCTCGGGATCGAGACCGTGGCGGTGCACTCCGACGCGGACGCGGGACTGCCGTTCGTGCGGGAGGCCGACTTCGCCGTACGCCTGCCCGGTGACGCCCCCGCGGAGACCTACCTGCGTGCCGACCTCGTCGTGGAGGCCGCACGCAGCGCCGGGGCCGATGCGATCCACCCCGGCTACGGGTTCCTCTCGGAGAACGCCGCGTTCGCGCGCCGGGTGATCGAGGCGGGCCTGACCTGGGTCGGCCCCGACCCGGAGTCGATCGAGGCGATGGGCTCGAAGATCGCCGCCAAGAAGCTGATGGCCGACGCCGGCGTGCCGGTGTTCACCGAGCTCGAGCCGTCCGCCGTGACCGAGGCCGACCTGCCGGTGCTGGTGAAGGCGTCAGCGGGCGGCGGCGGTCGGGGCATGCGCATCGTCCGGGACCTCGCCTCGCTGGGCGCCGAGGTGGCCAAGGCGGAGGCGGAGGCGGCCTCGGCCTTCGGCGACGGCACCGTCTTCGTCGAGCCGTACCTCGAGCACGGCCGGCACGTCGAGGTCCAGGTCCTCGGCGACCGGCACGGTGGCGTGCTCGTCCTGGGCGAGCGGGACTGCTCGCTCCAGAGGCGCCACCAGAAGGTCGTGGAGGAGGCGCCCGCGCCGGGGCTGACCGAGGAGGTGCGCGCCACCCTGCACCAGGCGGCTCGCAGCGCCGCCGAGGCGATCGGCTACGTCGGCGCCGGGACGGTGGAGTTCATGGTTTCGACACGGTCGCTGAGCGACGCCGCGCGGGTGTCGTTCCTGGAGATGAACACCCGACTCCAGGTCGAGCACCCCGTCACCGAGGCCGTCTTCGGGATCGACCTGGTCGAGGCGCAGCTCGCCGTGGCCGAGGGGCGGCGGGCCGACGAGCTGGTGGGCTCCTCGACCGCCCCGAGCGGGCACGCCATCGAGGTCCGCCTGTACGCCGAGGACCCGGCCGCCGACTACCAGCCGCAGAGCGGGCACCTGGCGACCTTCGACATCCCCGGCGTCGACGTGGAGTTCGCGGCCCTCCCGACCCCCGGGCTGCGGCTCGACTCGGGCTTCGAGGCGGGCAACGACGTCGGGACGCACTACGACGCCATGCTGGCGAAGGTGATCGCCTGGGCGCCCACGCGCGAGCAGGCCGCCCGCCGGCTCGCCGGGGCACTGAGCCGGGCGCGGGTGCACGGGCTCACCACCAACCGCGACCTGCTCGTCGCCTCCCTGCGGCACGAGGCGTTCCTCGCGGGCGATGTCTCCACGGACTTCTTCGACCTGCACCCCGAGGTGGTCACCGGGTCGCTGCCCGACGCCGCTCCGGCCGCGTTCGCGGCGGCACTGATGCTCGCCGAGGCGGACCGCGAGCGCCGGGTCACCCAGCACGCGATGCCGGTCGCCTGGCGCAACGTCGTCTCCCAGCCGCAGCGCACCACCCTCGAGGTGCTCTCGGGCGGGACGCCCGACGAGCTCGAGGTGGGCTGGTACGGCGGCCGCGACGGCTACTCCCACGCGACCCGCGAGGACGTCGTGGTCGTCTCCGCGTCCTCGACCTCGGTGGTCCTCGAGGTCGGCGGCGTGCGGTCCCGGTTCGACGGGGTCCTGTCCGCGACCGGCGGGACGGGACGCGAGCTGTTCGTCGACGGCCCGCTCGGCTCCCTGCGGCTGCGCGAGAAGCCGAGGTTCGTCGACCCCGCCGACGTCGTGGCGCAGGGCTCCCTGCTCGCCCCGATGCCCGGCACGGTGGTCGACGTACGCCTCGAGCCCGGGACCGCGGTCACCGCCGGCCAGGCCGTGCTCGTCCTCGAGGCGATGAAGATGCAGCACACGATCACGGCCCCCACCGACGGCGTCCTCGGCGAGGTCGCCGTAGCGGTGGGGGACCAGGTGGCGGCGGGCGACGTGCTCGCCGTGGTGACAGACCCGACGGTTTCGACAGGCTCAACCAACGAACCAGGAGACGAGTGATGAGCAGCTTCACCGAGTCCGAGGAGCGCCAGGAGCTGCGCAGGCAGGTCGCCCGGCTGGCCTCGAAGTACGGCCGCGAGTGGTTCACCGAGAAGGCCCGCAAGGGCGAGAAGACCACCGACCTGTGGCTGGAGATCGGCAAGAACGGCTACCTCGGCATCAACATCCCCGAGGAGTACGGCGGCGGTGGCGGCGGCGTCGGCGACATCGCCGCGGTCTGCGAGGAGCTCGCCGCCGCGGGCTGCCCGCTGCTGATGATGGTGGTCAGCCCGGCGATCTGCGGCACGGTGATCGCCCGCTTCGGCACCGCCGAGCAGAAGCAGCGCTGGCTGCCCGGGATCGCCGACGGGACCTCGACGATGGCCTTCGCGATCACCGAGCCCGACGCCGGGTCGAACTCCCACATGATCACCACGACCGCGCGGCGCGACGGCGACGAGTGGGTGCTCAAGGGGCAGAAGATCTACATCTCCGGCGTCGACGAGGCCGACAACGTGCTCGTCATCGCGCGCACCGAGGACGCGAAGACAGGCAAGCTCAAGCCCTGCCTGTTCGTGGTGCCGACCGACGCCGCCGGCCTGGAGTACCAGCCGATCGCGATGGAGATCGTCAGCCCGGAGCGGCAGTTCCAGGTGTTCATCGACGACGTGCGGCTGCCGGCCGACGCGCTGGTGGGCGACGAGGACGCCGGCCTGCTGCAGCTGTTCGCCGGGCTCAACCCCGAGCGGATCATGGCCGCCTCGTTCGCCACCGGGATGGCCCGGCTCGCGATCGACAAGGCCACGGCGTACGTCAAGGAGCGCACCGTCTGGAAGACCCCGATCGGCGCCCACCAGGCGATCGCGCACCCGCTGGCCGAGTCGCACATCGAGGTGGAGCTGGCCCGGCTGATGACGCAGAAGGCGTCCGCGCTGCTCGACGCCGGCGACGACATGGGGGCGGGCGAGGCTGCGAACATGGCCAAGTACGCCGCCGGCGAGGCCTGCGTGCGGGCCGTCGACCGCGCCGTCCAGGTGCACGGTGGCAACGGCATCACCCAGGAGTACGGCGTCGCGGGCCTCCTGGTCGCCTCCAGGGTCACCCGGATCGCCCCGGTGAGCCGCGAGATGATCCTGAACTTCGTGGGCATGCACTCCCTGGGCCTGCCGAAGTCCTACTGAGCGAAGGAGCACGATGACCGAGGAGCTCGTCCACCACGAGGTCGCCGACGGGGTCGCGACGATCACGCTGGACTCACCGCACAACCGCAACGCGCTCTCCCGCACGCTGGTCACCCAGCTCTTCGACGCGCTGGACCGATCGGAGGAGGACGAGCGCGTCCGGGTCGTGCTGATCCGGTCGGCGGACCGCGTCTTCTGCTCGGGCGCCGACCTCAGCGAGGCCTCGACGGGCGGCATGGACGAGGGCGCGCGGGCGCTCGTGGCGCTGCAGCGCAAGCTGCTGACGCTGCGGGCCCCGGTCGTCACCCGGCTCGCCGGTCCGGTCCGGGCCGGTGGCCTGGGCATCGTCGCCGCGAGCGACGTGGTGCTGTGCAGCGACGACGTCACCTTCGCGTTCACCGAGGTCCGGCTGGCCCTGGCGCCGGCCGTCATCTCGCTGACCGTCCTGCCGCGGCTGACCAGCCGGGGTGCCGCGGAGACGTTCCTGACGGGGCGGAAGTTCGACGCCGCCGACGCGGCGCAGATGGGCCTGGTGACCCGGGCGGTGCCGGCCGAGGCCCTCGACGAGGAGGTGGCCCGTGTCTGCGCCGACCTGGCGCAGGGTCACCCCCAGGGCCTGCAGGAGACCAAGGCGCTGCTCGCCGCCCCGGTGGTGGCGCACCTCGACGCCCACGCCGACGACATGGCCGTGCTCAGCGCGCGGCTGTTCGGCTCCGACGCGGCCCGCGAGGCGATGATCGCCTTCCTGTCGAAGAAGGGCTGAGCCCGGCCTTCCGGGACGGCGAACCCTGCCACCCGGGCCGTCGGCTGGGACATACTGCGGGCGTCGACGAAAGCGAGGCGCGCGTGCTCCAGCCGCAAGCCGCGACCCCCGTGGTCACGACCGGGCGCCGGCTCGCCGCGGCCTCGGCCTGGCTCGTCTCGTGGGCGCTCGGCGCGCTGGCACTGGGGATGGCTGCCTTCGGTGGCGCCGACCCGGACGCGCTCGGCATCGAGGTGCACACCGAGTTCTTCGTGCCCGACCTGATCATCGGGGTCGTCTACGGCCTGCTGGCGGCGGCCGTGATCGCGGGCAGCCGGCACGCGGTCGGCTGGATCTTCGCGGTGGTCGGGGTGGGCTTCTCCCTGACCGCCTTCGCCATCCAGTACGCCGTGCTCGGGACCGAGCACGCCCTGCCGGCGTACTCCTTCGTGGTCCACCTGGTCACCTGGGCCTGGAGCGCGGGTGCGTTCCTCGTCGTGCTCGTGCTGCCGTGGATCCTGGACCGGACGCCGACCGGCCCCGCTCGCCGGATGGCCGTCTTCGGCCTCGGCGTCACGATCTTCGCGTGCCTGACGCGCGCCCTGCGCCACCTGGACGGGGCGCCCCCCAACCCCCTGTCTCCCTCCCCACGTGTCTCCGAGGTCGCACACCTCGTCGACGGCTGGGCCATCCCGTTCTACTTCCTGCTCGGCCTCCTGGGTGCCGCGCACCTGCTGCGGAGGTTCACCCGCGCGGGCCCCGACGAGCGGCGCGGCCTGGCCTGGGTGACGACGAGCATCCTGCTGGTCGGCGTCGCCTACCTGGCCTTCGAGACCGGACTGAGCCTGGGTGGTCGGCTGCTGGTCTTCGCCGCCGCCGCACTGTTCGCGGGCCAGGTGATGCTGCCGGCCGCGGTGTTCGTACTGATCCTGAGGCAGCCGGCGGGCCGGTTGGATGTCGCGGTCTCGCGCACGACGATGTGGGGCCTGCTCACCGCGATCGTGGCCGGCGCCTATGTCGCACTCGTCTGGGCGGCCGGAAGCCTCTTCCCCGAGGACTCCGCTGTCTCCGCGACCGTCGCCGCGGCCGTGCTCGCCCTGGCGATCTCGCCGCTGCAGCGCTGGTTGCAGCACCGCGTGGACGGGCTGGTCCACGGCTCCGGAGCAGACCCCGAGGAGCTGCTGGGTCGACTGGCGTCGGACGTCGCCCACGGCGACCTCGGGCACGGTGCCGGCCTGGGGGGTCTGGTGGAGAGTCTGCGCCGCAGCATGCGGCTGCGCCACGTCGCGGTGCGCTCGGCGCCCGGACGCGCCCAGGTGAGTGCCGCGGCGGGGGCGCCGGTCGAGTCGCCGCTGCGGATCACCCTGGCGGGGACCGGTACGCCGGTGGGCTGGATGGATGTCGGGGCTCGACCCGGGGAGCGACTCGACCCGCGCACCGTGCGGCTGCTCGAGCAGATCTCCGGGCTCGTGGCCGTGAGCCTGGAGCTCGCGCAGGTCAACCAGGAGCTGGAGGCGGCCCGCTCGCGGATGCTGGAGATCCGCCACGAGGAACGACGGCTGCTGCGCCGGGAGCTGCACGACGGGCTGGGTCCCGCGCTGGCGGGCTCGAGCCTGGCCCTGACGGCGATCGCCAACAACAGCCCGGAGATGAGCAGCCGGGACGTCCAGCTGCTCGAGCAGCTGCGCGCGGAGCTGGACCGGCGGGCCGAGGACGTGCGCGACATCGCGCGGGCCATGCTTCCTCCGGCACTCGACGACGGGCGGCTGCACGACGCCCTGGTGGTGCTTGCACGGCGGTTCACCGACGACCGGTTCCGGGTCGAGCTCGAGGCGGAGGGCGCCGACGACCTCGACAGCACCCGCCAGGTCGCGATCTACCACGTGGCGGCCGAGGCGGTCTTCAACGCACACCGGCACTCGGGCGCCGCCAGGTGCCGGGTCCGGCTGGCGCGCACCGACGACGGCGGGTGCCGCCTCTCGGTGCACGACGACGGCTCCGGTCGGCCGAGCGGATCTTCCGACGGCATCGGCGTGGCCTCGATGCGCGAGCGGGCGCTCGAGCTGGGCGGGACCTTCGACCTGGTCCACGACGCCGACGGCACCACGCTGACGGTGGTGCTGCCGTGAGCGGGGAGAGGTCGATCCGGGTGGTGGTCGTCGATGACCACCCGGTCTTCCGGATCGGCATGGCCGCGCTGCTGGAGTCGCTCGACTCGATCGAGGTGGTCGGGCAGGCAGCCGACGAGACCAGCGCCGTCAGCGTGGTCGAGGAGGTGCGCCCGGACGTCGTACTCATGGACCTCGACCTCGGGCCCGACTCCGGCGTCGAGGCGACCCGGCAGATCCTGCGGGCCGCCCCCGAGGTCGGCGTCCTGGTCGTGACGATGCTCGGTGACGACGACTCGCTGTTCGCCTCGATCCGGGCGGGGGCGCGCGGCTACCTGCTCAAGGGTGCCTCGCCGGGCGAGATCGAGCGGGCGGTGCGCGCGGTCGGCAACGGCGAGGTGCTGCTCGGCCCGCAGGTCGCCCTGCGCGCGGCGGCCTACCTCAGTGGTGCACGCACACGCGGCACCCGCCCGTTCCCCGAGCTCACCGACCGCGAGCACGAGGTGCTCGACCTCCTCGCCCGCGGCCACGACAACGCGACGATCGCGCGGCGACTCGTCCTCAGCGCGAAGACGGTGCGCAACTACGTCTACGGGATCATCTCCAAGCTCGAGGTCGACAACCGCTCGCAGCTCGTCGTCCGGGCACGTGAGAGCGGCCTGGGACGCGACGTACCCGAGAACTGAGGACGCCGGCACCTGCCGCACGGGCTGCCGGGCCGCCGAGTGTCGGTCCCGGGGGCACCGAGCTCCCGCCGGCCCACGCCGGCCTTCGTTGGAGGAGTCCTGCCGATGTCACGTCCTGCCGCCCAGCCCGCTGCCGTTGCCGCCCGGGAGACCCGAGCCGTGCCCCGCGACCCTGCGCCTTCCCGCCTCACCCTCTGGCCACTCTGGGCCGCGCTCGCCGGTGCGCTGGGGATCACCGCCACCGTCGTGACCGACACACGCGCCGATGCCTACGGTTCCGGCGTGACGACGGTCGCCGTGCGCCACATGGCCGACCTCGACCACTCGATGTTCCGCGTCGGTGGCGTGCTCGGGTACCTCGCCGTGATCGCCCTCGTGGTCCTCGCAGCGGTCTGGCACCGCCGCGTCGTCGCGCGCTTCCCGGGCTCGTTGGGTGCGCTCGTCGTGGTGTTCGGCCTGCTCGTCTCCGCCTCCACGCTCACGCTCGCCTACGGCTGGAAGGGCGCCCTCGGCATCTACCTGCACGGCGCCATGGAGGAGGGGACCTACGACGACACCGGGCTGTTCGTCTACTACGTGATGAACGACTTCAGCCCGTACGTCGGTTGGTTCGGCGTCATGGTCGCGCTGTTCGGCCTGCTCTTCATGAGCTTCCGCGAAGGGCTGGTCTCCCGCGTCCTCGGTGGTGTCCTCGCCGTGTTCTCCGTGCTCCCGCTGCTGGCCGTGGTCGTCACCGGGGTCCCCGGGCTGCCGGCCGCGTCGGCGCTCGGGCTCCTCGTGGCCGGCATCTGGCTGACCGTGGGCCGCAGCGCGATCACGCAGTCAGGAGCCTGAGCCGGACGTCCGCACCTCGCCCCCGCCTCAGGACTCGCAGTGCGACCGCAGGCCCTCGAGCTCCATCCGGATGTAGCGCTCGGTGAGCCCCTTGGTGAGCCGGCCCATGAGCGGTCCGAGGAGGCCGGCCTGGTCGAGGGTGGCGGTCACCGTGCTGACGCCGTCCGGGGCGGGGGCGACCGTGTGGGTCCCGGTGGTGCGGATGCCGGGGCCGCGCGCCACCCAGGTGAAGGACCGGTCGGGCACGACCTCGGTCACCTCCCAGACCGCCACCGGGAGCCGGGGCTGCCGGACCCGGGCGCGTGAGCCGACGCGGAGCGGTCCCTCGTCGAGGCGCTCCACGCTGCTCACGCTCTCGGTCCACTCCGGCCAGCGCTCGACGTCGGCGTAGACGGCGAAGACGTCTTCGGCAGGTGCGGCGACGTCGATGGAGTCCTCGAAGCGCATGGGACGAGGTTAGGTCTGCCGGGGCGCGTCGCGGTGGAGAGTGCGAGGTCGAGAGGTGCGGTGGCCACGGCGTACTAGACCAGTCGCAGCACCGCGACGGCGGTCGGCGCACGATGGGGGCCGGGACTCGGCCGGAGCCGGAGCGAGCGGGAGACGCGCCATGAGCACTGCTGAGGAAGGCCACCGGGCAGAGGGTGTCGGTGGTGCCGAGACGGTCGGGGAAGCCGCCGACCGGATCTTCGCCATGTGCCTGGCCGGCGCGGAGTCGATGAGCATCTACCTCGGCGACCGGCTCGGCTTCTACCGCGCCCTGGCGCGGGAAGGGCCGGCGACGTCCGCCGAGCTGGCCCAACGGACCGGCACCGCCGAGCGCTATGCGCGCGAGTGGCTCGAGCAGCAGGCGGTCTGCGGGCTGCTGGTCGCCCGCGGCGACTCCGTGGGCCGACGCTACGACCTGCCGGCGGCGGTCGCCGAGGTTCTCACCGACGAGACCAGCCTCGGCTACCTCGGGCCGCTGCCAAGGATGTTCGCCGCCTCAGCCACCCACCTGCCTGACCTCCTCGAGGCCTACCGGACCGGCGGGGGAGTGCGCTGGGAGGAGCTCGGCGCGGACGCCCGCGAGTCGCAGGCAGCGCTCAACCGTCCGTGGTTCGAGCGACGGCTGGGGGAGGCGCTGCGTGGGGTGGCGGACCTGCACGAGGCGCTGAGCCGCCCCGGCGCCCGCATCCTCGACGTCGGCTGTGGTGGCGGCTGGTCGTCACTGGCGCTCGCCGCCGCCTACCCCGACGCCAGCGTCGAGGGGGTCGACATCGACGCGGCATCGGTGGAGATGGCCCGAGCGCACGCGGAGCGCGCGGGTGTGGGTGACCGGGTCCGGTTCCGGCACGACGACGCAGCGGGGCTCGCGGGCTCCGAACCGTACGACGCGGCTTTCGCCTTCGAGTGCGTGCACGACATGCCCCGTCCGCACGAGGTGCTGGCCGCGGTGCGCGAGGCCGTGCGGCCCGACGGCTGCGTGGTGGTGATGGACGAGGCGGTGGCCGACGAGTTCACCGCGCCGGGGGACGAGCTGGAGCGGTTCATGTACGCCGCCAGCCTGTTCGTCTGCCTGCCCGACGGTCTCTCCTCACCCCCGTCGCGCGCCACCGGGACCGTGATGCGTCGCAGCACGCTCACCGGCTACGCCCACGAGGCAGGGTTCGAGAGCGTCGAGGTGCTGCCGATCGAGGACTTCGGCTTCTTCCGGTTCTACCGGCTGCGCTGACCCGACGACCACGACAGCCGTCGGGCCGACCGCCCTCAGTTGTGCCGGACGCGCGCACCCCAGCCCAGGTTGTCGCGCAGGGCGCCGTTGGTGCGGGCGTCGTCGGCGAAGAAGTCCATCGTCTCGGAGGTGAAGTCGCCCTTGAAGGTCATGGCTCCCATGCCCACCTGCACCCAGCGCGGGTTGCTCAGGCACCGGCGGGGGACGACCACCCGGATCTGGTCGCGGGCGTAGCTGATGTGCTTGCGCAGGCCGCGGCAGCGGACCTCGCCACGTCGGCTCGTGACCTCGGCCTGGCCGCGCCACATCCGCGGACCGGCGACGATCGCGATGTCGCGGCGCACCTTCTCGTTGGTGCGGATCGAGAACAGGTGCCCGGCCAGGTCGGTGGTGCGGGAGAGCGAGCGGTAGCGCATCTTCAGCACGACCTTGCGGCCGGAGTGGCGCACCGCGCTGGAGACGATGTCGCCCTCACGACGCTCGGGAGCGGGCACGAGCACCTCCTCCTCGGACCCCCTGTCGGGGTCCTCCGGGGTGGGCTCGGAGATCTGGATCGACACCACGTCGGCGGTGGCGTCGCGGCGCACGTAGGAGTCCGCGTGGGCGACCGAGGCCGGTACGGCGGCGAAGACGGTGGCGAGCGCCAGCGTCGTGGCGAGCTTCTTCATGCGGATCCCCCGAGAGCATGGACCCTCGGGGCCCGGACGAGTGCTGCGGTCGGCTGAGGCTAGTGCCCGGTCCGCTCGGTTGCGGGGCTTTTCGTGCGATTTGCGGAACCCGATCAGCGCCCGAGCCAGCGGCCCAGCCGGTCGAGCCCCTCGCGCATCTCGTCGGCACCACCGGCGAAGGAGAACCGCACGAACTGATGGCCCCGCCTGGTGTCGAAGTCGATGCCGGGCGCGGTCGCCACGCCCGTCTCCTCGAGCAGGCGCAGGCACCAGGCGTGGGAGTCGTCGGTGAGGTGCCCGATGTCGGCGTACGCGTAGAAGGCGCCGTCGGCCGGCGCCAGGCGGTCGATGCCGAGCCGGGGCAGTCCGGCCAGCAGGATCTCCCGGTTGGCGGCGTAGCGCGCGACGTGCCCGTCGAGCTCGGCGTAGGACTCCGGGGTGAACGCGGCGATCGCGGCGTACTGGCTGAGCACGGGCGGGCAGATCGTGAAGTTGCCGGTCAGCACGTCCACCGGCCGGCGCAGGTCCTCGGGCACGAGCATCCACCCGAGCCGCCAGCCGGTCATCGAGAAGTACTTGGAGAACGAGCCGAACACGACCGCCGTGCGCGAGGTGTTCCAGGCGCTGCGGTCCCGGTGGTCGAGCCCTCGGTGGTCGAGCCTGTCGAGACCACCACCACCGTCCCCATAGGTGATCCCGTGGTAGATCTCGTCGCTGATCAGCCGCACCCCGTTGTCCTCGCACCACCGGGCGATCGCGTCGAGCTCCTCGGGCAGCAGCATCGTGCCGGTGGGGTTGGCCGGGGACGCGACGACCAGCCCCGCGACGGGCCCCTCGACCGCCTCGAGCTGCTCGACGGTCGGCTGGAAGCGGGTCTCGGGCCCGCAGTCGATCTCGACCACCTCGCAGCCCAGCGCGGTGAGCACGTTGCGGTAGCAGGGATAGCCGGGGCGGGCCATCACGACGCGGTCGCCCACCTCGAACGCCGCGAGGAAGGCGAGCAGGAACCCGCCCGAGGACCCGGTCGTGATCACGACGTCGTCGAGGGCGACGTCGATCCCGCTGGTGCGCCGGTGGTGGGCGGCCACGGCCTCGCGCAGGCCGGGGACGCCGGTGGCGACGGTGTACCCGAGCCGGTCCTCGTCCAGCAGCCGCTTGGCCTCCGCACGCACGGCTCCGGGCGCGCCGGTGGAGGGCTGGCCGGCGACGAGGTCGACCAGGTCGCCGTGGGTGGCCTGGCGGCGCTGCGCCGCGGCGAGCAGGTCCATCACGTGGAACGGCGGCACGTTGGAGCGCTGTGCCACGTGCATCCGACTGCTCACCGGGACCTCCTTCGTCGAAGGGGTCCATTGTGCGGGGCGGTCAGTGCAGGAAGATCCCGGCGTACGGCTTGGGGTCGAAGTACGTCGTCTTCGGAGGCATCACCTCGCCGCGGTCTGCGACCTCGACGAGCTGGTCGAGGGTCGTCGGGCGCAGCGCGAACAGGGCCCCGCCGTCGCGGTCGCAGGCGGCGGTGAGCTCGCTGAGGTCGGTCAGGGCGGGGGCGATCTCCAGGCGGGCAGTGCGGTCGGGTCCGGCGCCGAGGAGGGGGCCGAGGACCTGCTCGTCCAGGATGGTCACGTCGAGCCCGGCGGCTCCGGGGCGGCGTTCGTAGCGGTAGGCGGCGTCATACCACCGACCGTCGACGTGCACGGCGAAGCACCCGGTCGCCTCGTCGGGTCCGTCGATCGGGCGTACGTCGAACGACCTCGCCAGCAGAGTCAGCAGTCCGGCGCGGTCGACCGGCCCGACGACACGACGGTGGAACGCGAGCAGGCGCAGCCCGTCCATCCCGTAGATCACGGCCATCAGCCCGGAGGGCCGCCCGGTGCGCCGCCACACCTCGAGGCTGGCGGCCACCCGGTGGTGGCCGTCGGCGACGTAGTGCACGCCCTCGCCGAGCTCGGCGCAGACCTCCTCGTGGCACGACGGCGGCAGCCGCCACACGGTCTGCTCCCAGTCGTCGGGTCCGGTGAACTGCAGCAGCGGGGGCGCAGCCAGGCTCGCGGCGACCGCCATCTCGACGGCGGGGCCACCCGGGTGCAGCAGTGCGACCAGCTCGGTGCGCACGGCCGTGGAGGTGAAGTGGTCGACCAGCCCCGCGACGCGCTCGGGCTGCACCGCCTCGTGGCCGCGCACCCTGCCGTCGCGGAACCCCTCGGCCCCGACCTCCGCGACGATGCCGACGTGCGCCTGGTCCCCGCGGCGCAAGCGGTAGACGAACAGCGCCGGGTCGCCGTCGTCGTAGGCCTCGGGGTCGAGCGCCGCCGGCGTCGTCGGACGGTCCGCATGCCCCGCGGGGCGCTCGGACGGGGGCAGTGCGTCGAGCATCCGGGAGACGGTGCGAGCGGCGACCTCCTGGCGTACGACGCGCACGCGCACCGGCCGGACGACGCCCGTCATCCTGCGGGCGCCAGGGGTGCGGCGGCCACGCCGAGCACGTGCGGGACCTGCTGGAGCTGCGCGAGCAGGTCGCCCGTCACGGTCCCGTCGACGTCGATGGAGGCGACCGCGGCCTCGCGACCGCTGAAGACGCGGTTCTCCATGTGCTCGACGTTGAGCCGGGCGTGGCTGAGCACGCCCAGGACCTCGGCGAGCACGCCGGGCTGGTCGAGGTGCCGGACGGTGAGCGTCACCGAGCCGAGCCTGCTGGGCGCGAGGTTCACGCAGTTGCGCGCCTCGCCCTCGGTGAACGCGTCCACGATCTCCACGACGCCGGCCGCCGTGGCGAGCTGGGCCTGCTGCGTGGAGGCGCCGATGTGGTGGGTGCCCACGACGCCCGGGTGCCGCGCCAGCGCGGAGCTCCACTCGGCGGTGCCACTGCCGGGTTCGTCGGCGTACACGTCCAGCCCGGCCCGCACCCGCCCCGCCTCCAGGGCCTCGAGGAGCGCGGCCTCGTCGATGACGTCCCCGCGGGAGGTGTTCAGCAGGATCGCCCCCTCGCGCAGGTGACCGAGGAACTCGCGGTCGACCAGCTGCCGGGTCTCGCCGGTGGACGGGACGTGCAGGCTGACGACGTCGGAGCCGGCAAGCAGCTCTGCAAGGTCGTCGCAGTAGGTGATCCCGAGGTCGGCGGCGCGCGACTCGACGTACGCCGGCCGCGGCTTGTCGACGGCAAGGACCCGGAGGCCGAACGCGGTGGCGCGCTCGGCCACGCACAGGCCGATCGCGCCGAGACCGACGATGCCGATGGTCCTGCCGAGCAGGCCCGTGGACCTGCTGTACGTCGCCTTGTCCCAGCGGCCCGCCCGCAGGTCCGCCACGTTGTCGGGGATCCGTCGGTCGATGGCGAGCAGCAGGCCCATCGTGAGCTCGGCGACCGCGGCGGCGTTGCGTCCGGGGACGTTGGCGACCAGCACGCCCCTGCTCGCGGCGGCGGCCGTGTCGATGGTGTTGGTCCCCGCGCCCGCCCGGATCACGAGCGCGAGCCGGTCGGCCGCGGCGAGGACCTCGGCGGGGACCTTGGTGCTGCGCACGACCAGCACGTCGAATCCCGGGATGCGCTCGGCGAGGTCGGACCCACCCAGGCCCGGCTCGACCACGCACTCGTGGCCGCGCGCCTCCAGCTCGGCCACGGCCTCGCGCGGCAGGGCGTCGGCCAGCAGGATCCGCAAACCGGCCCGCTCCCGCACCTCCCCGGCTCCCTGCTCCTGGACTTCCTGCATCTGGGTTTCCTGCATCTGGGGTTCCTGCATCTGCATCCTCCAGCGCCCAGCCGGCTCGTCAGCCGTGCTGTGCGGCCTCACGCTAGTGCGTGGCCCCGAGGTTGCGACAGATGTTCCTTCGAGGCGGGCGGGGAGTCGACGACGGGCGATCGACGTACGGTGTCCGACATGAGCGACACCGTGTCGGCCCGCCGCGTCCTGGTCATCGGTCTCGACCCGTTCCGTGTGCCGGGCCCGTGGGACCCGGCCCCGGTGGCGGAGGCGATCGAGGCCGGCATGTCCGCGCTCGCCGATCGTGGGTTCGACGCCGAGGCGTGCCTCGTGGGTCTCGACGGCAGCGACGACGTCGAGGCGCGGGTGACCGAGGTGCTCGGGGGCCCGGCCTGGGACTGCGTCCTCGTCGGTGCCGGGATCCGCAGGTCCGAGGAGCTGTTGGGGCTCTTCTCCTCGATCGTCAACCTCGTCCACCGGCACGCTCCCGGAGCTGTGATCGCGTTCAACAGCACGCCGGACGATCTGGCGGAGGCGGTCCTCGGGGCCCTGTCCGGCTCGCGTCGGTGAGTCGCCGGCATTCCTCGCTCGTGCCCAGAGTCGTGCCCCAAGTCGTGGCCCGGGTCGTGCCCCGCCTCCTCCACGAGCGAGAGCAGGGACGAACGCCTCTCCCGGCGCGGCCCCTTCGCGGGTGATGGTGGTGGTGGACGGGAGTCCCGGGCACCGCGGGCGCGGTGCGTCGTCACCGAGGTGGACGTGTCATGGACCAGGAGATGCTCGCCAGGATCAGGGGCGGACGCGGCTTCGTCGCTGCGCTGGACCAGAGTGGAGGCAGCACCCCCAAGGCGCTGCGGCTGTACGGCATCGAGGACTCGGCCTACGCCGACGAGGCCGAGATGTTCGACCTGATCCACCGGATGCGGATCCGGATCATCTCGAGCCCGGTGTTCACTGGTGAGCGCATCCTTGCGACGATCCTGTTCGAGCAGACCATGGACCGTGAGATCGGCGGGATGGGGTCGGCGGAGTACGTCTGGACGCAGAAGCACATCGTCCCGTTCCTGAAGGTGGACAAGGGCCTGGAGCCCGAGGCGGATGGTGTCCGGCTGATGAAGCCGATCCCCGACCTCGACGGCCTTCTGGCACGGGCACGGCAGCACGGGGTGTTCGGCACGAAGATGCGTTCGGTGGCCCTGACCGCGGATCAGGCGGGCCTCGACGCTGTGGTGCGCCAGCAGTTCGACCTCGCGCGCCAGATCCTTGCGGCCGGCCTCGTGCCGATCATCGAGCCGGAGGTCGACATCCACAGCCCGGAGAAGGCCCGGACGGAGGATCTGTTGAGGGACCTGCTCCTCGCCCAGCTGGACGGACTGGGCGAGGAGCAGCACGTCATGCTCAAGCTGACGCTTCCCGAGCGCGACGGCCACCACGGCGTCCTGCTGGAGCACCCGCGGGTGCTGCGGGTGGCCGCGCTCTCGGGGGGCTACACCCGGGAGGAGGCCGTCGCTCGGCTCACCAGGAACCCCGGCGTGATCGCCAGCTTCTCGCGCGCCCTCACCGAGGGCCTCACGGTCCAGATGACCGACGAGGAGTTCGACGAGGAGCTGGACCGCTCGATCGAGGCCATCTACGAGGCGTCGTCCACCTGACACGAGCCCGTTGGTTGAGCCTGTCGAAACCACCCCGGGTCTTGTGCCGCGCTCCGGTGTCACCAGGTGGCACCGATCAGCGGCAGTTCGCCGTCCAGGGCGTGCCGATGACCCCGCCGATCGGCGGGGTGCGGGGCGGGGGAGCTACTGCTCGGGCGGGTCGCCGGGAGGATCGCGGGTGACGTCGAGGGTGCCGGTGTGGTCGCGCAGGTACTGGTAGCCGTGCGGGCTGGTCCACAGGAACCGGCCCAGCTCGAACATCGTGTAGGTCCAGCCGCCGTGGGTCTTCAGCCGATGGTGTCGCCGGCACACGGGCGCGAGGTTGTCGCTGCGGTCTCGCCCTCGGGGTAGGGGATCACGTGGTCGATGTCGCACCGTCGTGCTGGTCTCGTGCACCAGGGGAAGACGCACTGGTGGTCGCGTTGAATCACTTGTTCGCGGAGCCGGTCAGGGATCTCGTAGCCCTCGACGTGGAGGTGCTCGGCTGTGTCGATCACCGGCTTCACGACGACCTCGGCGTCGGGGTGGCCGCACCATTCCCGGACCTGGTCGGCGGTGACGACCTGGCGCTGGTTCTCCACCCGCGCCAGGTGCAGTGCGTCGTGCTCTGCTGTTGAGGGGCCGGTGATGGCGTCGGCGGACAGGTGCACGAACAGCACCACCCGTCGAGGACGGACCGGTGGTCGAGCCGTCGGTGGTGGAGCCTTCGAAACCACCTCAGCCCTCGGTGGTTGAGCCTGTCGAAACGACATCGGAGTCGGTGTCGTCCTCCGGGGCAGCGTCAGCCAGGTCGAACGCCAGCTGGTTCCGCGCCAGCTGTCCAGCCGCCTTGGAGCGGCGCACGTCGAGCGAGTCGGTCGACCCGAGCCGGGCGAGGAGGTCGGCGCCCTGGCTGATCGCGGCGTCCAGGTCGAGCGCGTCGGCGAGGTCGAGCTCGCCCTCGACGCGGCTGGTGCCGTTGAAGGAGACCTGGCCGTGCTGGACGTCGAAGTGGCGTCCCTCGGCGGCCCGGTCGGCGTTCTCGCGAGCCTGGTCGGGCATGAACCTCGCGATCGCCTCGGTGACCAGGCGCTCGAGGGCGGCGAACCCGATCTTGTGCGCGAACGGCGCCACCTGGGCGTCGACCCAGGTGGCTGCCTCCATGGAGAGGTGTCCGGTGGCCTGGGCGACGCGGCGGGCTCGCCAGGCCTGCAGGTCGCCGGACATGACGCGGGTCCAGGTCTTGGGGAGGCGGTACTTCAGCTCGACCGCATCGGCCACCAGGCTCCGGCCGGCGTCGGTGGAGATCCCGAGGGCGAGGGCGAGCTCGGCGAGGCAGAACTCGGCGACCAGCGGAGCACCCGGACCGGCGATCGGGAGGCCGGTGTCGCCCACGCCGGGGGTGAGCCAGGTGGCGGCGTCGTCGATGGACTCCGGTGGGTGCTGCTCGGCCCAGGTGACCGCGGCGAGCAGCACGTTCGCCTCGGCCAGATCGGCGGCCCGGCGCTCGTTGCGGGCGAAGGCCAGCACCTTGCGCGGGGAGTCCAGGTCCCCGTCCGCGATGGTGTCGGTCGTCGTGCTCATGAGTGAATTCAAGCACCGACCACTGACAAGTCCGGGGGTGAGAATCCGCTGTGTGGACAGGGGATTCTCGCCGTCTGGGCCCGTCCGACCAGCGCGTTGTGTCGCTCCCGCCGAGTGGTTTCGACGAGCTCAGCCACCGTCGGTCGGCGGGTGCGGACAGCGGCGATTCGCCGTCACCAGGTGACTGGAGATCGCCGCCATCACGATGAGCGGCATGGGGTGAACCGTCCGGCGTACGAGAGGTGGTTTCGACAGGCTCAACCA
>CAWIPI010000009.1:0-15566 GCA_963837975.1 uncultured Actinomycetota bacterium
CCCGACGATGAAGGCGACCTGCAGCACCGCGGAGACCGCGGCGCTCAGCCGCGTGAGCAGCCCGAGGACCAGGCAGACGCCGACGACGACCTCCAGCATCGGCAGCAGCCGTCCCACGGCGTCGGCGACCGACAGCGGCAGCAGCTGGTAGGCGCGCACCGCGGTCACGCTCGCGCCGGGGTCCGGCAGCTTGAGCGCTCCGGCCCAGATCCACACGCCGCCGACGACCAGCCGAGCAGTCAGACCGGCCCAGCGCAGCATGCCCACACAGTCTAAGAGAAGGACTCCTGACCGTCGTGGGTAGGCTCACGGACGTGAATGACCGACTCGTGTGGATCGACTGTGAGATGACCGGCCTCGACCTCCGGGCAGACGCCTTGATCGAGGTGGCGGCGCTGGTCACCGACTTCGACCTCAACGTGCTCGGTGAGGGCGTCGACCTCGTCGTCAAGCCACCGGCGGAGGCGCTGGAGCAGATGGTCGAGTTCGTCCGCGACATGCACGTCACCTCGGGGCTCCTCGAGGAGCTCGACGCCGGAATCACCCTGAGGACGCCGAGGCGCAGGTGCTGGCCTACGTCCAGGAGCACTGCCCCGACGGGAGCCGGCCTCCGCTGGCCGGCAACTCGGTCGCCACCGACCGGGCCTTCCTGGCCCGGGACATGCCCGCCCTCGATGAGTTCCTGCACTACCGCATCATCGACGTCTCCTCGATCAAGGAGCTCTCCCGGCGCTGGTTCCCCCGCGCCTACTACAACGCCCCGACCAAGAGCGGCAACCACCGAGCCCTCGCCGACATCCGCGAGAGCATCGAGGAGCTGCGCTACTACCGGGAGGCGGTCTTCGTGCCCTCCCCCGGTCCCGACTCCGCCGCCGCCAAGCGGATCGCGGCCTCGCACCAGGGCACCCTGGGAACCCCTCCACCCGGTTCGGAGCACGACTGAACGACCGGTACACTCGTCCGCGCACCATCCCTGGTGGGTATAGCTCAGCTGGTAGAGCATCGCGTTGTGGTCGCGAGGGTCGCGGGTTCAAGTCCCGTTACTCACCCCAATGAACCGCAGGTCTCCTCGAGGCCTGCGGTTCGCCGTTTCCAGACCCTTCGGGCCGAGGCTCCGCCCGACGTGGTCGCGAGGGTCGCGGGTTCAAGTCCCGTTACTCACCCCAATGAACCGCAGGCCTCCTCGAGGCCTGCGGTTCGCCGTTTCTCCCCCTCGGTGGTTGAGCCTGTCGAAACCACGCAACCGGTGCTCGCCTTGATGGCGGCGATATCCAGTCACTGGGTGACCAGGAATCGCCGCCGTGTTCCGGCGATGCCCGAGCACGCCGGTTGAGCTCGTCGGGCGCACCCCTCCGTGAGCGCTCCGCCGCTGTGTTCCGTCGACGAGCCGCACATGCGAGTGCCCATTCGCTGGTACGACGGGGCACCACCTTTCGGGAACGACGGAGGACCATGAGCCAGCCGGTCCCCCGTTGGGACCGCGACACCCGTCCCGCCTCTCCCTACACCCGCGCCTACGTCGCCGGCATGCGGCTGCGCCGGGACAAGCACGCCTTCGAGGGAGCTGGGCACACCCTCGAGACGGCGAGGAAGCTGCAGGAGAAGGGCGACGCGCCTCCGACACGGCTGACTCGTGCGCTGGCGCGTGTCGAGGAGGCCCGGCGCGACGGCATGCTCACGTGGACGGTCGGCCCGCGCCGGGAGCGGCCTGTGGCGAGGGTCCTCTACGTGCACGGCGGCGGCTACGTCCACCCGCTGACCGCGGACTACTGGCGCTTGGCCAGGGCGCTGACCCACGCACCCGCCGGGAGCTCGCCGGGATCGTCCGCGACGCCGGCTCCCCGGCCGGAGGGCAGCAATAGCCCGCACGGGGGTCAGCAGGTGCCCGCCAGGGCATCCTCCAGCTTGCCGACCGCGTCCACGAGCGCCTGCACCTCGGGCCGCAGGGCGCTGATCGTGGCGGCCGACGGGGTGGCCACGGCGGCGTCGACGCCGGTCTTCAACGCCTTCCCGGCGCCCTGGACCGCGTCGACCTCGTCGGAGAACTCGCTCGCTGCGTCCGACTTCACCTTGTCGAGGTCGCTCTGCACCTCCTTGAGCCGGCTGGTGAGGTCGTCGAGCGCACCCTGCTGGATCTTCACGTCCTGCAGGCTCTTCAGCGACGTACGCAGCTGGTCGACGGAGTCGCAGACGGCCGGTGTGCTCTCCCCGCAGCCACTCAAGCCCAGGCTCAGCGCCGCGAGCACGACGGCGGAGCACACCGTCCGTCTGGCCCTGTCCACCGCAGCGTCCTGCGGCTCAGGTGGTCGTCGCGGTGGACGGCTGCTCCGCAGGCGCGCTGGCCTGCTGGGGCACCGCGGCGTCACGCTGGGCCGCCTTGATGTCCTCGGCCAGCTGGTCGGCCGCCAGGTCGGTGGCCTTCGTGATCATCCGGTTGGCTGCCTTGATGTTGGCCGCCACCTGGTCGGCCAGGTTCGTCTCGTAGACGACGACCAGGCCCGCCTGACCCTCATCGAGGGTCTCGCCGAGGTCCTTGAGGTCGTCGCGCGACATGCCACCGGTGGCGTGCCCGGCAACGGCGCCGATGGCCGCCCCGCCCGCGCCGGCGGCGGCGATCCCGATCCCGACCGGTGGGAAGAGCGCGGCGGCCACCCCGACGGCCAGCCCCCAGCCGAGGCCGACGGCGGCGCCGTGCCTGGTCGGTTGCTCGTGCTTCTTGACGACCTTGACCTTGCCGTCCTCGCCCTTGGCGATCACGGAGGCGTCGAAGTCGTGGGAGGTCTTGACCTCCTGGTACAGCGCCTTGACGGCCTCGTAGTCGGCCACCGCGTCGTCGACGTCGTCGTACGACGCGGCGATGACGAACAGCGCGTCCTTCTCCTGCTTGGCCATGGTCTCTCCTTGCTTCGAGCATCCATCGGGGGGGTGCCGCCACTGTGTGCCGCGCGGGCCTCGCGGGACATCACCCGCAGTTGATGAGGACGCCGCTGAAGCCTGCCGGTCTGTGCAGTGCACCAACGTGTGGGCCCGCAGCAGTGTTGCCGCTGCCCGGGGCGGGTCAGGGTGAACGCCCCAACACAGGAGAAAAGCCATGAAACGCTGTCGTGTCAGTCAGGTGGCGGTGGCCGCCATCAGCGTCGCTGGGGCGGCACTCGCCGCCGTCCCCGCCGGCGCCGCGAGCTCGGGCGACTCGGGGGCGCCGTCCTTCCAGGAGTTCGAGGCCTCGACCTACCGCGACGCGGACCGGCAGTACGTCGTCAACGGCGACGAGCCCGAGGCCAGCACCGGCTCGCTGCGCCAGTTCTACGACCGGATGGTCGGTGGCCACGACGGTCGCCAGCAGCTCGAGACGGGCCTCGTCGTCAACACGGTCTCCGGCCGGGACGACAAGTGGAGCGCCTCCCAGGCGATGAACCTGACCTACTGCGTCAGCAGCAAGTTCGGCGGCTCGCAGGCCAACGTCATCAACGCGATGAACCAGGGCACGGCCCTGTGGGAGGCGGCCTCGTCGAAGGTGGACTTCACCTACGTGCCGTCCGCCAACTCCAGCTGCACCGTGCGCAACAACGCCGTGGTCTTCTCGGTCGAGCCGACCAACACCACGCAGTACATCGCCCGGGCCTTCTTCCCCAGCAGCACCGACCGCAGCCGCAACATCCTGGTGAACGCCTCGTCGCTGATGAGCTCGGGGTCGTGGACGCCCGGCAACATCCTGGGCCACGAGCTCGGCCACACCCTCGGCTTCCGCCACGAGCACACCCGCCCGGAGGCCGGCACCTGCTTCGAGGACAACAACTGGCGGCCGCTGACGCCGTACGACTCGGCCTCGATCATGCACTACCCGCAGTGCAACGGAAGCTCCGAGGACCTGAGCTTCACCAGCTCCGACGGCGACGGCGTACGCGCCCTCTACGGCTCCTGACTCCCCCGGGGCGCGGACGGCCCTGCCCGAGTCTGCCCGGGCAGGGCCGTTTCTCGGGGCTAGCATCGGTCGTGGGTGCTGGACCTGGGAGGAAGCTTGGACGGTTTCCAGATCGTCTACGACGGCTTCGAGCCGGCCCGGGAGGGGCTGCGCGAGGCGCTCACCTCGACCGGCAACGGCTACTTCTGCACCCGCGGCAGCGCGGAGTGGGAGGAGGCCGACGACGTCCACTACCCGGGCACCTACGCGCACGGGATCTACAACCGGCGCACCACCGTGGTGGGTGTCAACCCGCGCCCCAACGAGGACCTCGTCAACCTGCCCAACTGGCTGCTGCTGAAGCTCCGCATCGACGGAGACGAGCCGTTCCGCCTCGCCGACGTGGAGCTCCTCTCCTACCGGCACACCTACGACTTCCGTCACGCACTGGTGGCCCGTGAGCTGACCTTCCGCGACCGCGCGGGCCGGGAGACCCGCCTGCTCAGCCGCCGGTTCGTGAGCATGCACCGGATGCACCAGGCGGCGCTCGCCTGGGACCTCACTCCCCTGAACTGGTCCGGCGGCGTCGAGGTCGTCTCCGCGCTCGACGGCCGCGTCGTCAACCAGGGGGTCGCGCGCTATCGCCGGCTGGAGGGGCGCCACCTCGACCCGCAGGGACCGCGGATCGAGGGCACCGATGTCATCGCCCTCAAGGCGCGCACCCGCCAGTCGCGCATCGAGGTTGCGGTGGCTGCGCGCACGCGCGTACTCCTCGACGAACGCGAGCTCGACGTGACCCGCACCACTCACCAGACCGAGGACTACATCCACCAGGTGCTCGCTCTCGAGGTCGAGCGGGGCGTGACCGTCCGGGTGGAGAAGAACGTCGCCTTCTACAGCTCTCGGGACCGCGGCATCAGCGAGCCGCTGGAGGCGGCCGTTCGCAGCGTGGGGCTCTACCCCACCTTCGACGTGGCGCTCGAGGGCCAGCGAAGCGCCTGGGACGAGCTCTGGGAGGTGTGCGACCTCGAGCTCCCCCGCGAGGAGCGCGTCCAGCTCCTGCTGCGCTTCCACACCTCGCACCTGCTGCAGGTGTGCTCGCGGCAGACCGCCCACCACGACGCGGGCGTCCCCGCGCGCGGCCTCAACGGCGAGGCCTACCGCGGGCACGTGTTCTGGGACGAGCTGTTCCTCTACCCGTTCCTCAACTGCCGGCTCCCGTGGACCACTCGTGGGCTGCTGCTCTACCGCTACCGACGGATCAGCGAGGCCCGCGAGGCCGCCTGGCAGCACGGCTACCGCGGCGCGATGTTCCCGTGGCAGAGCGGCAGCGACGGCAAGGAGCAGACCCAGACGGTCCACCTCAACCCGCTGTCGGGACGGTGGGACCCCGACCTCAGCCGCAACCAGCGCCACGTCGGCGCCGCGATCTTCTACGCCGTCTGGCAGTACCACCTCGCCACGAACGACCTCGACTTCCTGCGCGACTGCGGCGCCGAGATGATGCTGGAGATCGCCCGCTTCTGGGCCTCGATCGCGCACCACGACCCCGAGCGCGACCGCTGGGAGATCCACGGCGTGATGGGTCCCGACGAGTTCCACGAGAAGTACCCCGGCGCCGCCGAGGGCGGCCTGCGGAACAACGCCTACACCAACGTGATGGCCGCCTGGATCGCCCAGACCGCCCAGCAGGTCCTCGACCTCCTGCCCACGACCCGGCGCGACGCGCTGCGCCGGCGCATCGGGCTGACCGACGAGGAGGTCGATGTCTGGGCCCAGATGAGCCGGCGGATGTTCGTCCCCTTCCACGCCGACGGGGTGATCAGCCAGTTCGAGGGCTACGAGGACCTCGAGGAGCTCGACTGGGACGACCTGCGGGCCCGGCACGGCAACATCCAGCGGCTCGACCGGATCCTGCGCGCGGAGGGCGACGACCCCAACCGCTACAAGGCCTCCAAGCAGGCCGACACGCTCATGCTCTTCTACCTGTTCCCCGACGCCGAGCTGAGGCGGCTCTTCTCGCGGCTCGGGTACGACCTCTCGCCCGAGCGCGTGCGTAGGACGATCGACTACTACGAGCCACGGACGTCGCACGGCTCGACCCTGAGCTTCATCGTCCACGCCGGCGTGCTCGCGAGGATCGACCCCGAGAGCTCCTGGGAGCGGTTCCTGGTGGCGCTGCGCAGCGACGTCGAGGACATCCAGGGCGGCACTACCTCGGAGGGCATCCACACCGGCGCGATGGCCGGCACACTCGACCTCGTGCAGCGGATCTATCTCGGCACCGAGATCCGCGACGGTGTGGTCTTCTTCGAGCCGAGGCTGCACGAGCGTCTCGACGGCCTCTCGCTGCTGATGCAGTTCCGCAGCACTCCCATCAAGGTCGGGATCGACGGGGACGAGCTCACCGTCGAGGCCCAGACCGAGGGGTTCAGCGAACCCGTGCGCATCGGCGTCGGTGAGGACGTCCGGGAGCTCAGGGCGGGCGAACGGTGCCGGTTCGCCCTCACGGCCCGACCGGGTCCCGGGTAGGGCGGCCGCGTGGGCGCCGGGTTCGGTGGGGTCGTCTTCGACGTCGACGGCGTGCTCGTCGACTCGCCCCACGAGCGAGCCTGGCGCGAGACGCTGCAGGAGCTGATGGAGACGCGCTGGCGCGACCTGGTGCCCAGCACGTCGTACGCCCCGGGCCGGTTCACCTCACGCGTCTACCAGGACGTCGTGGCGGGAAGGCCGCGCCTCAGCGGCGCCCGGGCGGCCCTGGACCACTTCGGGGTCCCCGACGCCGATGAGCGGGCGGAGCCGTACGCCGAGCTCAAGCAGGCGCGGGTGGCCGAGCTCATCGAGGCGGGCGAGTTCGCGCCCTTCCCCGACGCCCTGCGGTTCGTGCTCGCCGTGGCCGACCGCGGACTCCGTGTGGCCGCGGCGTCGTCGTCCAAGAACGCCGGCCGGATGCTCGAGCAGATCCGGCTCGACCCCGACCGCCGGCTGAGCGACGTCTTCGCGGTGGACCTCTCGGGACGTGACTTCGCCCGGGGCAAGCCCGACCCGATGATCTTCCTGGCGGCGAGCGAGGCGCTCGGCCTGCCGCCGCAGCGCTGCGTGGTGGTCGAGGACGCGGTCGCGGGGATCGAGGCCGCCAGGGCCGGCAGCATGGCGGCCCTGGGGGTCGCACGGGTCGACGACGCCGAGGAGCTGACCGCGGCGGGTGCCGACCTCGTGGTCACGACACTCGACGACGTGGACCTCGACGCATTCACCGAGGGCCGCCTGGCGGCTCGTTCCCCATCCGGTGAGCACGGAGTCTCAGGGTGATGCTCTCCTCGGGGCGAGCTCCCGGCCCGGGGGTCCGACCGCCCCGACGCCGCGTCACCCCGGACGGGTGAGGCAGCGCCCTGTCGGCGGGCGAAGGATGGGCGGACAAGCGATCGGGGCACCGGCGGAGGGTCGGACATGAGGACAGTCATCGTGGGCGGAGTGGCAGCGGGAGCGTCTACGGGGGCCCGGCTCAGGCGGCTCGACGAGTCGGCCGAGATCGTCATCCTCGAGCGGGACCACTACGTCTCCTTCGCCAACTGCGGCCTGCCCTACCACGTGGGCGGGGAGATCCCGGATCGCGACAGCCTGCTGCTGCAGACCCCGGAGAGCCTGGCCCAGAGCCTCGCCCTGGACGTGCGGACCGGTCAGGAGGTGCTCCACGTCCACCGTGAGGCCAAGGAGGTCGAGGTGCGCGACGCGGCCTCGGGGCGCACCTATCGGGAGGCCTACGACAAGCTCGTGCTGTGTCCGGGGGCGGAGCCGGTGAGGCCCCCGATCCCGGGTGCGGAGGACCCCCGCGTCGACGTACTGCGCAACATCCCGGACATGGACCGGATCATCGCCCGCCTCGACGCGGGCGCGACCAGCGCCGTCGTCGTGGGCGGCAGCTACATCGGCCTGGAGCTCACCGAGGCCTTCCGCGCCCGCGGACTGAGGACCACGGTGGTGGAGCGGACCGAGCGGCTGATGCCCTGGCTCGACCCCGAGCTGACGCGCATCCTGGACTACCACGTCTCCACCCACGACGTGGACCTGCGGCTCGGGACCTCCGCGGAGGCGGTGCGCCACACCGAGGACGACCGGCTGGTGCTCGACCTCTCCGACGGCACGTCGGTCGAGGCCGATGTCGTGGTCATGGCAGCGGGCGCCCGCCCGAACGCAGACCTCGCGCGCGCCGCCGGTCTCGAGCTCGGTCCCCGAGGTGGGATCGCCGTGGACTCCCGCATGCGCACCTCCGACCCCGACATCCTCGCGGCCGGCGACGCCGTGGAGACCCCGCACTTCCTGACCGGCGAACCCGTGCTCTCGATGCTGGCCGGACCCGCGAACCGGCAGGGGCGCATCGCCGCCGACACGATCGCCGGGCACGAGAGCGCGTACCGCGGCACCCAGGGGACGGCCGTGGTCAAGGTCTTCGACCTGACCGCCGGCGGCACCGGCATGACGGAGACGGAGCTCCGTGCTGCCGGCATGGAGTACCGCAAGGTCTACGACCATCACAACGGCCACGCTGCGTACTACCCCGGCACCGCACCGCTGTTCCTCAAGGTGCTGTTCTCCCCGGACGACGGGAGGCTGCTCGGCGGGCAGGTCGTCGGCTGGGACGGCGTCGACAAGCGCATCGACGTGCTCGCGGTCGCCGTGCGCGCCGGGATGACCGTCTACGACCTCGAGCACCTCGAGCTGGCCTACGCCCCGCCGTACGGCTCCGCGAAGGACCCGCTCAACATGGCGGGGTTCCTGGGGGCGAACCTGCTGCGCGGAGACATCGACCTCTGGTACCCCGAGGACTATCCCGACTGCGCCGACGAGGTGACGATCCTCGACACCCGCACCCAGGCCGAGTACGACGCGTGGCACGTCCCCGAGGCGGTCCTGATCCCCTACACCGAGCTGCGTGACCGCCTCGACGAGCTGCCGCGCGACAAGCCGGTGTGGACGTACTGCCGCTCGGGGTTCCGCAGCTACATCGCCTACTGCGTGCTGAAGCAGAACGGGTTCCCCGACCCGGCCTTCCTGACGGGCGGGATGATGACCTTCCACGGCTACCACCGGACCCCGGTGGAGGTGGGTCGCGGCGGGATGCCGGTGGTGGCGCACGCCGAGCACCTGCTGGCGCAGCGCAGCGGCGCCAGCAGCCATGTCTGACGCACCTGTGGAGGTCGCCCTCGACGTCGGCGCCCAGCACGGCGAGGGGCCGCTCTGGGACGCTCCGTCGGAGCGGCTGTGGTGGGTCGACATCACCGGGCAGATGGTGCACAGCTTCGACCCGGCCACCGGCCTGGACCGGAGCTGGGACACGCCCGGACAGCCCGGCGGGGTGGTCCTCGACAGCGGCGGAGACGCCCTTGTCGCCGCACCCGACGGTCTGTCCGTACTCGACCAGGACGCCGGCACGTTGCGCCTGCGGGTACCGGTCGAGGAGGACAGGCCCGAGAACCGGGCCAACGACGTGAAGGTGGACGCCCACGGCCGTGCCTGGGTGGGCACGATGGCCTTCGACAAGCGACCGGGGAACGCAGCCCTGTACCGCGTCGAGGCCGACGACGTGACGTGCGTGGTCCCGGGCCTGACGATCTCCAACGGCCCGGCCTTCGACGAGGCGTCCGGGCGGCTCTACCTCGCCGACACCGCCCTGTTCACCGTCGACGTCTTCGACCTCGACGTGACCACCGGCACTGCGTCGCGGCGCCGTAGATTCCTTGACCTCACCGAGGAACAGGTCTGGCCCGACGGCATGACAGTCGACGACGAGGGCATGTTCTGGGTCGCCCTGGGACGAGCCGGCGCCGTCCACCGGTACCGGACCGACGGCACCCTGGACGGCGTCGTCGAGGTGCCCACCAGCAACCCGACGTCCCTGACCTTCGGCGGCGCCGATCGCCGTACCCTCTTCGTCACCACCTCGTGGTTCGACCTCGAGCTGGACGAGCGTGCGGCGCAGCCCTTGGCCGGGGCGATCTTCGAGTGCCGTCCGGGGGTGGCCGGGCCGGCGTCACCCCGTTATGAGAAAGGCGACCTCCCATGATCGAGAACATGGTCCTCTTCGGGGCCTCTGGCGATCTCACCAGCCGGCTGCTGCTGCCAGCCGTCGCCCAGCTCGCCGAAGCGGGGATGCTGCCGTCCGGGTTCACCATCCTCGGGGCGGCGAACGACGACTGGACCACGGACGACTTCCGCGGACACATCGCGGCGAAGCTGAAGGAGCACTCGTCCGTGGCGCCGGCCACCCAGGACGCCGTCGTCGGGATGCTCAGCTTCCAGCCCACGGACGTGACCGACGCCGAGGCCGTCGCGCGGCTGGTCGGGGACGACCATCCCGACACGCTCGTCTACCTGGCGTTGCCGCCGTTCCTGCTTCGCTCGGTGCTCCCGGCCCTGGCGGCGACGGGCCTGACCGGCTCGGACGCGGTGGCCATCGAGAAGCCGTTCGGCAACGATCTGGCCTCGGCCCGCGAGCTCAACGAGATCCTGCGGCTCCAGCTCCCGCAGCCGACCATCTTCCGGGTCGACCACTTCCTCTCCAGCGAGCTCGTCCGCCGGGTCGTCACGCTGCGATTCCTCAACAGGGTCTTCGAACCCGTCTGGAACGCCCAGCACGTCGAACGGGTGGACATCAGCTGGTTGGAGAGCCTGACCCTGGAGGGTCGGGCGTCCTACTACGACGGCGCCGGCGCGATGAAGGACATGCTCCAGAACCACCTCATGGAGGTCATGGCGCTCGTCCTGATGGAACAGCCCGCCCGGATGGACGCCGACTCCTTCCGCGCAGCGCGCGTCGAGGCCCTCAGGGCGGTCGCGCCGCCCGCACCCGAGCGGATGCGCAGCGACACCGTCCGCGCTCGGTACGCCCCGGGGACGATCGGCACGCGGCAGGTCCCGGCGTACGTCGACGAGCCGGGCGTGGATCCCGCACGCGGCACCGAGACCTACGCCTCCTTGACCGTCGAGGTGAACAACCCACGGTGGGCCGGGGTGCCCTTCACCCTGCGATCGGGGAAGGCCCTGGCCGACGACTCCGCCGAGATCGCCATCCACTTCCGGGCGATGCCGGACTACCTGCTCACCCAGTGGCCCGGCGTCGAACCGAACGTGCTGCGGATCGGGCTCACCGAGCCCTACGTGCGCCTGTCGACGACGGTCAACGGCCCCGAGCGGTCCGCGCAGACCACGGAGCTCGAGGCGCGCACGGCGCCGCCGCCACTGAGGCCCTACGCCCACCTGATCCACGAGATGCTGCGCAACGACCCGATGCTGTTCATCCGTGGCGACGAGGCCCAGGAGGCCTGGCGCATCATCGACCCGGTGATGGCGGCGTGGACCGCCGACGAGGTGCCGATGCAGGAGTATCCAGCGGGCCAGGCCCCACCGGGGCCGAGGCCCTGACCCGGCGGTACCGAGCGCGCCCAGGTGGTCAGTACGCCTGGTCGTGGGTGCTGACCGGGGTGGTCGGCGCCCCGTGCACGCTCGGGATCGTGCCGAGCCGGCCCTTCTGGAAGTCCTCGAAGGCGGCGATCACCTCGGCCTTGGTGTTCATCACGAACGGTCCGGCCCAGGCGACCGGCTCACGGATCGGCCGGCCGCCGATGACGAGCACGTCCAGCGCCGGCGTACGGCTGTCCTGGCTGCCTGCCGCCTGCACTGTCACGAAGTCGCCGGCGCCGAGCACAGCCGTGTTGCCCGTGCGCACCGGCGCCGGCGCGTCTCCGACGGTGCCCTGGCCGGACAGGACGTAGACCAGCGCGTTGTAGTCGGCCTGCCACGGCAGGTCGAGGCGGGCACCCGGCTCGACGGTGGCATGCACCATCGTCATCGGGGTGTACGTCGACCCGGGACCGCTCGTGGCGCCGACGGTCCCGGCGATCACGCGGACCAGCGCCCCGGCGTCCCCGGACGTCGCCAATCCGACCTGGCCGCTGCGGATGTCCTGGTAGGCGGGCGGGTTCCACTTGGCGTCGCGGGGCAGGTTGACCCAGAGCTGGATGCCGTGGAACAGGCCGCCGCTCTGCACCAGCCACTCCGGCGGGGTCTCGATGTGCAGCAGCCCCGACCCGGCGGTCATCCACTGGGTGTCGCCGTTGGTGATCGTGCCGCCGCCGCCGTGGCTGTCGTGGTGGTCGAAGACGCCGTCGATGATGTAGGTGACGGTCTCGAAGCCGCGGTGCGGGTGCCACGGGGTGCCCTTGGGCTCGCCGGGCGCGTACTCCACCTCGCCCATCTGGTCCATGTGCACGAACGGGTCGAGGTCGCGCAGGTCGACACCGGCGAAGGCGCGACGGACGGGGAATCCCTCGCCCTCGTAGCCCTTCGGCGCGTCGATCAGCTGCTTGACCGGGCGGACGGTGTCTCCCAACCCGGGAGCCTTCAGTCGGTCCAGGACGGTCAGGTCGTCCACGGTCACAGCGGGCATCTCGCACCTCCGGTGGGGATCTCAGTATGCCTCCCAACACTCATTGAACGTTCAATGTTCCCGGGGCCATCGGGTGGCTGCCGCCGGGCCGGCCGCGGCATCGATAGCGTGACGCTCATGAGCGCCCCCTCCCCCGCCTCCCGGTCCAGCTATGACGCCGTCATCGTCGGCGGCGGGCACAACGGACTCACCGCGGCCGCCTACCTGGCCGGCGCGGGCCTGTCGGTGCTCGTGCTCGAGCGGCTGGGACACACCGGCGGGGCCGCGATCAGCACCCAGGCGTTCCCCGGCCTGGGGGCGAGGCTCTCGCGGTACTCCTACCTCGTCTCGCTGCTGCCCGAGCAGGTGGCGCGAGACCTCGACCTGTCCCTGGAGCTGCGCTCGCGCGGGACCGCGTCGTACTCCCCCACCCTGCGCGACGGCCGCCACCTCGGCCTGTTCGTCGAGCGCGAGGAGGGCGAGGCGACGCGGGAGTCGTTCCGAGCGCTGACCGGCGGAGACCAGGAGTACGACGCCTGGCGCGCCTTCTACGCCGAGGTCGGCGCGATGTCCGGCGTCGTCGCCCCCACCCTGATGAGCCCGTTGCCCACCGCCTCCGCGGTGCGCGAGCAGGTCGACCCGGCCATCTGGGAGGCCGTGGTCGAGCGGCCGCTGGGCGAGGTGATCGAGAAGCGGTTCACCGACGACCTCGTCCGCGGGGTCGTGGCCACCGACGGGCTGATCGGGACGTTCGCCGGCATGCACGACCCCTCCCTCGTCCAGAACCGCTGCTTCCTCTACCACGTGATCGGCAACGGCACCGGCGAGTGGAAGGTCCCCGTCGGCGGCATGGGCGCGGTGACCACGGCGATGCTGCGCAGCGCCACCGGGCGCGGCGCCGAGATCCTGACCGGCGCCGGGGTCAGTGCGATCCGCGCCGACGACGACGGGGCGGAGGTGACTTGGAGCGACGACGCCGGCACGCACTCCGTCCGGGCCCGGCACGTGCTCTCCAACGTCGCCCCCTGGGTCCTGCGCATCCTCCTCGGCGACGACGGCGCGCGCGACCGCAAGCCCTCCGGGGCGCAGCTCAAGATCAACTTCCTGTTGTCCCGGCTGCCGCAGCTCAAGGGCGGCCAGGACGCCGAGCGTGCATTCGCGGGCACCTTCCACGTCGCCGAGGAGTACTCCACCATCGAGCGGTCCTACCGCGAGGCAGCGGCCGGCCAGATCCCCACCGAGCCGCCGGGTGAGTTCTACTGCCACTCGCTGACCGACCCCTCCATCCTCGGCGACCTCGCCGGCCAGGGCGTGCACACGCTCACCTACTTCGGGCTGCACATGCCGGATTCGCTGTTCGTCTCCGATCGGGCCGCGCAGCGCGAGGAGGCCGTACGACGTGCGGTCGCCGCGGTCGACGTACACCTCGAGGAGCCGCTGATGGACTGCGTCCTCACCGGCCCCGACGGCAAGCCGTGCATCGAGGCGAAGGTGCCCCAGGACGTCGAGGACGACCTCGCCATGCCGGGCGGCCACATCTTCCACGGCGACCTCGAGTGGCCGTGGGCCTCCAACCGCCAGGCCCTCGACACCCCCGCCCAGCAGTGGGGCGTGGCCACCGACGTCGCACTCGGTGCTCCTGTGCGGCTCCGGCGCCCGCCGCGGCGGCGCGGTCAGCGGGCTCGGCGGCCACAACGCCGCCCAGGCGGTGCTCGCCAGCCTCTGACCGGTGGTTGAGCCTGTCGAAACCACCCGAACACCGCACTGTGCCCCAGCACACGCGACCTCGATTTCATCCGGCCGCCGGGTCACTGCTAAGGTTCCACACGCTTCACGCGCCATTAGCTCAATTGGCAGAGCAGCTGACTCTTAATCAGCGGGTTCGGGGTTCGAGTCCCTGATGGCGCACAAACTTGCAGGTCAGGCCACATCACGAGGCCTGGCCTTCTTCTTTGCCCACACCTTTGCCACCCTTTTCGGCGCCGGGCCCGAGGTCCCTTAACGCGACCTCGAGGGCGAGCGCCGCCTGGCTGTCGACCGCCCGCCGCGCCAGGTAGACGTCCTGCGTCATCGACGGCCGGCTGTGCCCGAGCTGGTCGGCGACCAGGCGAGCCGACAGCGCCGCCTCGTCGAGGATCGTCGCGGCGGTCTTCCGGAAGGTGTGCGAGGTGATCCAGGCCAGGGCCTCCTGACCACGGGCCTCCCGCAGCTCACGGCGCACGTTGGCCGGGTCCCGGAAGCCGCCGAGGACGTCCGGGAACAGCGGCTGGTCCAGCCGCGCCCCGGTCATGAACCGACGCCGCAGCATCGCGACCGCGCTCGCCGGCAGCGGCAGGGTCCGCTCCCCGCCCGGCTCTTGGTCCGCTTGCGCAGCAGCCCCTCGCCCCTGACCCGGATCAGCGTGCTGGTGATCCGCACCGTGCCCACGTCCAGGTCGACCTCCGACCACACGGCGGCCAGCGCCTCACCGATCCGGACGCCGGTGGACAGCATGAAGAACACCAGGTCCGGGAGGTCACGACGCCGAGCCTTCACGTCGGCCTGGAGCTGCTCGACCAGCTCGACCCGCTCGGCCATCGTCAGCGCCCGCGGCTCCCGCTTCGGTGTCGCCTCGATCCGCTCGACCTCGCGCACCGGGTTGGCCGAGATCGCGCCGTACCGAACCGCCAGGCTCATCACACCGGAGATGACCGACCGGCAGCTCTTGGCCGTCGACGCACTGACCTTCGCCTTGATCGAGGCGATGACCCGGTCGACCAGCGGCGTGGTGGCCTCCCCGAGCCGGACCTCCCCATCGCCGGCAGCACGTGGTTCTTCAGCTGCCGGCGGTAGGTCTCGACCGTGCCCGGGGACCGGCGCCCGTCGCGGACCATGTCGTCCACCTTCGCCAGCCACAGGTCCGCCGCCGCGGAGAACCGGCTCATCGCGGTGAGCTCACCCTGCCGACCCACCGAGGCGCGGTTCTGCAGCGCCGTCCGCAGGTTCTGCGTGGCCGCCGTCGCGGTGCGCCCACTGGCCTCCACCCGTCGGGTGATCCCGTCGAAGTCGCGGTAGTTCGCGACGGCCCGGACCCGGATCGGCTTGCCTTTCGCGTCCTCGCCGACCGGGTAGGTGCGGATCAGCCCCCACGTCCCGATCGGCAGCGGCTTGCGGCCCAGCGCTTCAGGAGGCGAGCGTGTTCTGGGCGTCCACCCAGGCACGCACTTCCTCGGGCCGGTAGCGCACCTTGTTGCCCAGCCG
>CAWIPI010000010.1:0-7238 GCA_963837975.1 uncultured Actinomycetota bacterium
CGAGTCGTGCGCTGGTCGTCACCGACCCTGGGGTCGCCGCCACCGGACTGCCCCAGCGGGTCGCCGACCAGATGGGCCGCTTCGGGATCGAGGCGGTCGTCTTCGACGGCGCCCACGTCGAGCCCACCGACGAGAGCATGCAGCAGGCCATCGACTTCGCCCGCGACGCCGGCCCCTTCGACGCCTACGTCGCCGTCGGCGGCGGCTCCAGCATCGACACCGCCAAGGCCGTCAACCTGCTGATGACCAACGACGGCGAGCTGATGGACTACATCAACGTGCCCGTCGGCAAGGGCGCCTCGCCCGCCAAGCCGCTCAAGCCACTCGTCGCCGTGCCCACCACCGCCGGCACCGGCAGCGAGAGCACCACGGTCTGCGTGCTCGACGTGCTCAGCCTCAAGGTCAAGACCGGGATCAGCCACCCGCGGCTGCGTCCGACGATGGCGGTGATCGACCCCGACCTCACCGTGACCCAGCCGCCGGGCGTCACCGCCTCCAGCGGCATGGACATCCTGTGCCACGCCCTGGAGAGCTACACGGCGCGGTGGTACACCACCTACGACAAGAAGCAGCCCGAGCAGCGGGTCCCCTACTGCGGCTCCAACCCGATCGCCGACATGTGGTCGGAGAAGGCCATGTCGCTGCTCGGCGCCTCCTTCCGGCGCGCGGTCCGGCACGGCGACGACCGCGAGGCGCGCCACGACATGGCGCTGGCAGCGACCTTCGCCGGCATGGGCTTCGGCAACGCCGGCGTGCACATCCCGCACGCCAACGGCTACCCGATCGCCGGGCGGGTGCGCGACTTCCACCCCGAGGACTACCCCGCCGACGAGCCGATGGTCCCCCACGGCATGTCGGTCGCGCTGACCGCGCCGGAGGCGTTCCGGTTCACCTTCGAGGCCGCCCCCGACCGGCACCTGCGCGCGGCCCGGCTGCTCGACCCGAGCCTGTCGGCCGACGGCGGCTCCGCCGACACCCTGCCCGAGGTGGTCACCGCGCTGATGCGCGACATCGGGATCCCCAACGGCATCGGGGCCGTGGGCTACGGCGAGGACGACATCGACGACCTCGTCGAGGGCACCCTGAAGCAGCAGCGGCTGCTGGCCACGTGCCCGCGCGAGGTGGCCGCCGAGGACATCGCCGGGATCTTCCGCAGCTCCCTCGAGCTGTGGTGAGAGCCCCTCAGCCGGTGCGGTGACCGAGCAGGCCCAGGGCGAACTCGGCGTACTCCCGGGCGATCTGCTCCGGTGTGGTCGGCCCGTCGGGATGGAACCACTGCGCCAGCGAGGTGCACATCGTGGCGATCGCCTTGCCGGCGTCGGGCGCGTGGGTGGCGTGCAGCCCGCCGGCGGCGCCGGCGGCGGCGATCTGCCCGTCGAGCAGGTCCTGCACCTGGGTGCGCAGCCGCGCGATCCGGCGGTAGCTGTCCGGCTCGAGGCTGCGCATCTCGCTGGCCCCGATGAAGGCCAGGTCGTTGCGGCGGGCGTGGTAGAGCGCGAGCGCCTCCACCACCAGCGCCAGCCGGGGCACCGGGTCTCTCTCCTCGTCGCGGGCCTGCTCGAGCCGCCAGATCAGGTCGGTCATGGTGAGGTCGAAGACCTTCACCAGCAGGTCCTGCTTGCTCGGGTAGTGGTGGTAGACCCCGGGCACGCTCATGTTCGCCAGCTGCGCGATCGAGCGCATGCTGGCGCCGTGGTACCCCACCGCCACGAAGGCACGGATCGCGCCGGCCAGCACGACGTCGATCGGCAGCGGCGCGAAGTCGCGCCAGTGGCCCGTCTCCGACTCCACCGTGGGCGGCGCCGGGGTGCCCGGCGCGGGGTGGGCGAGCGTGGGCCCGGAGTCTGAGACCAGCTCCCCTGCGGGCACGTCGAGGGCGGTCGCGATCTCGCTCAGCCTCGCCACCGAGATGCCGGTGCGGCCGTTCTCGATCGCGCTCAGCGTCGCGGCGCTGACCCCGACGCGGACGCCCAGCTCTCGCAGGCTGAGGCCCCGGAGCAGGCGGTGGCGGCGTACGGCCGCGCCGGCGGAGGATGTTCGGTCCTGAACCATGCGTTCAGGATACCTGAACAAAGCCGTCGGTACGAGCAGCGCTCGGATTCGCGACGACTGCCACCGACGGGCTGAGATCTGACCGTTGACGATCTCCGCGGACCCGTGTGATGCTCGTCTCAACCCACATCGACCACCGAGCGATCGCTCAGTCTGCTGGAGGCTCACATGACCGAAGTTCCCGCCATGGACGTGCTGCTGAAGGACTCCCCCACCAACTGGGGCAAGTGGGGTGACGACGACGAGGTGGGCGCGCTGAACTACCTCACCACCGAGGAGGTCCTGCGCGGGGTGCAGCACATCAAGTCCGGCTCGGTCTTCACCCTCCAGCGGCTCATCGGCGACCCCAACGGAGACCCTGTCTGGCCGGGCCGCAAGCCCGCGGAACGCACGATGGTCCTCGACGAGTCCTCCTGGGACGGCCCGGACGCCCCGCAGTTCCCGGGCGGCCTGCACTACGCGGACGACACGATCAACGCCTTCCTCCAGGGCTCCACGCAGTACGACGCGCTGGGCCACGTCTGGTACGGCGGCAAGATCTGGAACGGCTACGACGCCCGCACCACCATCGGCGGCCTCGAGAAGGCCAGCGTCGCCCCGATCGCCGAGCGAGGCGTGGTCGGTCGCGGCATCCTCCTCGACATGGCCCGCTTCCGCGGCAAGGAGAACCTCGACAAGGCCGAGACGTTCACCCACGAGGACCTGATGGCCTGCGCCGAGGCCCAGGGCACCAAGATCGAGAAGCACGACATCGTGCTCATCCGGACCAACTTCCTCCGGCTGTTCTTCGAGCAGGGCGACGCCTTCTACGAGGGCTTCTGCGAGCCGGGCCTGGTCTACAGCCCCGAGCTGGTCTCGTGGTTCCAGGACATGGAGATCCCCAACCTGGTCACCGACACCATCGCCAACGAGGTGACCACCGACCCCAACACCGGTGCCGCGCTCCCCCTGCACTGCGCGCTGATGCGCAACCTCGGCGTCACCCTCACCGAGATCTGCGACCTGGAGAAGCTCGCGGCCTCGTGCGCCGAGGACGGTCAGTACACCTTCCTCTACGCCGCCGCTCCGCTGAAGGTCAGCGAGGCGAGCGGCTCGCCGGTCAACCCGCTGGCCATCAAGTGACGCGGGCGGGCTCGTGACGACCTACACCGAACGCCCGTGGCTCTCTCTCTACAGCGAGGGCAAGCCCGCCGACATCACGCCGGAGTTCGGCACCATGCTGGACCTGTTCGAGGCGACGCTCTCCCGCAGCCCCGACGCGGTCGCGATCCGCTACTTCGACGGCGCGCTCACCTTCGCCGACCTCGACGCGCGCTCCGACGCGCTCGCGGTGGCGCTGGCCGAGCACGGCTTCGGCACTGGTGACCGGCTGGCGGTCTACACGCAGAACAACCCCGCCTTCGTGGTCGGGCTGCTGGCCGCGTGGAAGGCCGGAGGGGTCGCGGTCGCGGTCAACCCGATGAACAAGAGCCGCGAGCTGACCTACCTGCTCGCGGACTCCGGGGCGACGGCGCTGCTGTGCCTGGAGGAGCTCTACACCTCCGTGGCCGCCGGCGTGATCGGCGGCAGCGAGACCCGGGTGAGCACGGTCGTCACCTGCTCGCCGCTCGACGAGCAGTCCCGCGACGACGAGCGCGTCCTCGGCGGCACCCCTCGCGGGGGCGTCGAGGGCACGCTCTCGCTCGCCGGGATCTACGAGGAGTACGCCGGCCGCTCGCCCGCACCGGTCACGCCGAAGGGCGGGGACATCGCGGTGCTGACCTACACCTCGGGCACCACCGGCGTGCCCAAGGGGGCGATGAACACCCACGCCAACATGGCGTTCAACTCCCAGACCTACCGCGACTGGATGGGCCTGGGCGCTGAGGACTCCGTGCTCGGGGTGGCTCCGCTGTTCCACATCACCGGGCTGGTGGGCCACGTCGGGATCGCGCTGCTGGCGGGGTGTCCCCTGGTGCTGGCCCACCGGTTCGAGCCGCACGTGGTGATGGACGCGATCCGCGAGCACCGGCCCACCTTCACGGTCGGCTCGATCACCGTGTTCATCAGCCTCTCCGGTCTCGACGACTCCACGAAGGACGACTGGTCCTCGTTCCGGATGGTGTACTCCGGCGGCGCCCCGATCGCGCCGGCGGTCACCGACCGGTTCGAGGAGCGGACCGGGCTCTACATCCACAACATCTACGGCCTCACCGAGACCAACAGCCCCTCGCACGCCGTACCCCTCGGGGTGAAGGCGCCGGTCGACCCCGGTTCGGGCGCGCTCTCGGTCGGGGTGCCGGTGTTCAACACCGTGGTGCGGATCCTCGACGAGGACGGCAAGGAGGCCCCTGTCGGCGAGGTCGGCGAGATCGTCACCTCCGGCCCCCAGGTCGTGCCGGGCTACTGGCAGAAGCCGGAGGCGACCGCGGAGTCGCTGCCGGACGGGGAGCTGCGCACCGGCGACGTCGGCTTCATGGACGAGCACGGCTGGTTCTTCCTGGTGGACCGCAAGAAGGACATGATCAACGCGGCCGGCTACAAGGTGTGGCCACGCGAGGTCGAGGACGTGCTCTACGGCCACCCGGCCGTGCGCGAGGTGGCGGTCGTCGGCGTCCCCGACGAGTACCGCGGCGAGAGCGTCAAGGCGTTCGTCTCGCTCGCGCCCGGAGCCGAGACCACGGAGCAGGAGCTCATCGACTACGCGAAGGGCCAGATGGCGGCGTACAAGTACCCACGCTCGGTGGAGTTCGTCGACGAGCTGCCCAAGACGACCACGGGCAAGATCCTGCGGCGGGAGCTGCGCGGGACGACTGCGTGAGCGAGGTCCGCACCCCAGCCTGGGCCGAGCTGGTCCGCACGGAGCAGCTCGGCCCAGCCATCGCCCAGGCCCTCGACGACCCGCGGTGGCGCTCGTGCACCGCGTCGCTGATCAGCGGCGGCAAGTCCAACCTCACCTTCGAGGTCACCAGCGAGGCGGGCGTGGTGATCCTGCGCCGTCCGCCCTCGGGGGCCCTGCTCCCGAGCGCCCACGACATGGGCCGCGAGGCCCGCATCCAGCGGGCGCTCGCCGGCACCGCCGTGCCGGTGCCCCGGGTGCTGATGGAGGACACGACCGACGAGACGATCGGCGCCCCGTTCTACGTGATGGAGAAGGTGGCGGGGCACGTCATCCGCTCGGAGCTGCCCGAGGGTTACGCCACCACGCCGGCCGAGCGCACCGCGATGGCCGACGCGCTCGTCGACGTCCTCGTCGAGCTGCACGCCGTCGACCCCGAGGAGGTGGGGCTCGAGGGCTACGGCCGCCCCGAGGGGTTCCTCGAGCGCCAGCTGCGCCGCTGGAGCGGCCAGTGGGAGAAGTCCCGCACCCGGGACGTCCCGGCGGTGGACGAGCTCGGCCGCCGGCTCGCCTCCGCGCTCCCCCGGTCGCAGCGCAGCGCGATCGTGCACGGCGACTACCGCCTGGACAACTGCCTGATGGACCCGCGCGACCCCGGTCGGGTGGCCGCCGTACTCGACTGGGAGCTCTCCACCCTCGGCGACCCGATGACCGACCTCGGCCTGTTGCTCTTCTACTGGCGCGAGCCCGGCGAGCCCGAGCCGTCGCTGACCCCGGCGGTCACCCGGACCCCCGGCTTCCCGAGCCGTGGCCACCTCGCCGAGCGCTACGTCGCGGCGACCGGCGCCGATCTGCACGACCTCGCGTTCTACGAGGCGTTCGCCCACTTCAAGTTCGCCGTCATCGCCCAGGGCATCGCCGCCCGGGTCGCCGCCGGCGTCATGGCCGGACAGGAGTTCGGCGACCTCGACGGCGAGATCGTCCGGATCGCCGACGAGGGCCTGCACCGTCTCGCCGAGGAGGACTGACCGATGGACTTCGCGCTCTCGCCGCAGGCGGAGGAGACCTGTGCGCGCATGTGGGACTTCATGCGCCAGGAGGTGTTCCCGGCCGAGCCCGTCTACGCCTCCTACCTCGCCGAGCACGGCCCGCACGAGCACCCGCCGGTCCTCGAGCGGCTCAAGGACTCCGCCCGCAGGCGCGGCCTGTGGAACCTCTTCCTGCCGCACGTGTCCGGGCTGAGCAACCTCGAGTACGCCGCCGTCGCGGAGATCAGCGGCTGGTCGCCGGTGATCGCGCCCGAGGCGATCAACTGCCAGGCCCCCGACAGCGGCAACATGGAGACCCTCGACCTGTTCGGCACCGAGGAGCAGAAGCGGCGCTGGCTCGAGCCCCTGCTGGCCGGGGAGATCCGGTCGGCGTTCGCGATGACCGAGCCCGACGTCGCCTCCTCCGATGCCACCAACATCGCCACGCTCATCGAGCGCGACCCCTCGTCGGGGGCCGGCGCGGACGGCACTACGTCATCAACGGTCGCAAGTGGTGGACCAGCGGAGTCGCCGACGACCGCTGCGAGATCTTCATCGTGATGGGCAAGACCGACCCCGAGGCCGAGAAGCACCGCCAGCAGTCGATGATCCTGGTGCCGCGCGACACCCCGGGCATCACCGTCGAGCGGCACCTGCCGATCTTCGGCTACCAGGACCAGCACGGCCACTCCGAGATGGTCTTCCGCGACGTGCGCGTGCCGGCCGCGAACCTGCTGGCCGAGCGAGGGCGACGGCTTCCGGATCGCCCAGGCCCGGCTGGGGCCGGGCCGGATCCACCACGCGATGCGTGCCATCGGGATGGCCGAGCGCGCGCTCGCGCTGATGGTGGACCGGGCCCGGACCCGGGTGGCCTTCGGCAAGCACCTCGCCGACCAGGGCGTGGTTCAGGAGCTGATCGCCCAGTCGCGCATCGAGATCGACCAGGCCCGGCTCTACGTCTACAAGACGGCCTGGCTGATCGACCGGTACGGCGCGAAGGGGGCCCGCACCGAGATCGCTGCGATCAAGGTCGCCGCACCGGCGATGGCGACGCGGGTCATCGACCGGGCCATCGAGGTCTTCGGCGGAGCGGGGATCAGCGACGACACCCCGCTGGCGTACTTCTACGCCTGGGCCCGCGCGCTGCGCATCGTCGACGGCCCCGACGCGGTGCACCGTCGCTCGATCGCTCGCGAGGAGCTGCGCCGCGAGCGCCCCTACGTCGGTTGAGCCCGGCGCACCTACTCCACCCTCGAGGTATCGATCAGGACGTCGCAGAGGCGGGATCGCGAGCCAGATCATCGATTTGTCCGTTTCCCAGCGGGGGCTCCGCACGGCAC